>OZ257144.1:0-3350000 GCA_965279205.1 Hyphomonadaceae bacterium | reverse complement strand
TTAGAGTAAGGCGGGACACGTGAAATCCTGTCTGAAGATGGGGGGACCACCCTCCAAGCCTAAGTACTCCTTACCGACCGATAGCGAACAAGTACCGTGAGGGAAAGGTGAAAAGACCCCCGACGAGGGGAGTGAAACAGAACCTGAAACCGAACGCTTACAAGCAGTGGGAGCGAAAGTGACCACATACCTTTTGTATAATGGGTCAGCGACTTAGTTTAACGAGCAAGCTTAAGCCGATAGGCGTAGGCGCAGCGAAAGCGAGTCTGAATAGGGCGTCCAAGTTCGTTGAATTAGACCCGAAGGCAAGTGATCTAGGCATGTCCAGGCTGAAGGTGAGGTAACACTCACTGGAGGGCCGAACCCATGAATGTTGAAAAATTCTGGGATGAGGTGTGCCTAGGGGTGAAAGGCTAATCAAACTTGCTGATAGCTGGTTCTCCGCGAAAACTATTTAGGTAGTGCGTCGACTGAATACCTCAGGGGGTAGAGCACTGGATGGGCTAGGGGTCCTCGCAGGATTACCAAACCTAACCAAACTCCGAATACCTGAGAGTAATAGTCGGCAGACACACGGTGGGTGCTAACGTCCATCGTGAAGAGGGAAACAACCCTGACCGTCAATTAAGGCCCCCAAGTAATGGCTAAGTGGGAAAGCATGTGGAAATGCTTAAACAACCAGGATGTTGGCTTAGAAGCAGCCATCATTTAAAGAAAGCGTAACAGCTCACTGGTCAAGCGTTTCTGCGGCGAAAATGTAACGGGGCTCAAGCCATTCGCCGAAATTACGGGCTCAGCAATGAGCGGTAGCGGAGCGTACTGTAAGCCTGCGAAGGAATATCGTGAGGTATTCTGGAGGTATCAGTAGTGAGAATGCTGACATGAGTAACGACAAACAGTGTGAAAGACACTGTCGCCGAAAGACCAAGGGTTCCTGCGTAAAGTTAATCTGCGCAGGGTTAGTCGGCCCCTAAGGCGAGGCGGAAACGCGTAGTCGATGGGAACCAGGCGAACATTCCTGGACCAGGAGGTGGTGACAGATCTCGAAAGTCGTACGGTCTTATTGGATTGACCGTGCGGCCTGGAGGTCTCTGGAAATAGCCCCTCCATTAGACCGTACCCGAAACCGACACAGGTGGTCAGGTAGAGTATACCAAGGCGCTTGAGAGAACTATGCTGAAGGAACTAGGCAAATTACACGCGTAACTTCGGGATAAGCGTGCCTCATTAGAACGCAAGTTTTGGTGAGGGGCACAAGCCAGGGGGTGGCGACTGTTTATCAAAAACACAGGGCTCTGCGAAGCCGCAAGGCGACGTATAGGGTCTGACTCCTGCCCGGTGCCGGAAGGTTAAAGAGAGGTGTGCAAGCATCGAACTGAAGCCCCGGTGAACGGCGGCCGTAACTATAACGGTCCTAAGGTAGCGAAATTCCTTGTCGGGTAAGTTCCGACCTGCACGAATGGAGTAACGACTTCCCCGCTGTCTCCAGCATAGACTCAGTGAAATTGAATTCCCCGTGAAGATGCGGGGTTCCCGCGGTTAGACGGAAAGACCCTGTGAACCTTAACTATAACTTCGCAGTGGCGTTATCGGTGGTTTGTGTAGGATAGGCGGGAGGCTTTGAAGTGGGGGCGCCAGCTCTCATGGAGCCAACCTTGAAATACCGCCCTAATCTTCGGTGACGTCTAACCTCGACCCATTATCTGGGTCAGGGACCCTGCGTGGCGGGTAGTTTGACTGGGGCGGTCGCCTCCCAAAGAGTAACGGAGGCGCGCGATGGTAGGCTCAGTCCGGTCGGAAATCGGACGCTGAGTGCAATGGCATAAGCCTGCCTGACTGCGAGACTGACAAGTCGAGCAGAGACGAAAGTCGGCCATAGTGATCCGGTGACTCTGTGTGGAAGGGTCATCGCTCAACGAATAAAAGGTACTCCGGGGATAACAGGCTGATGATGCCCAAGAGTCCATATCGACGGCATCGTTTGGCACCTCGATGTCGGCTCATCTCATCCTGGGGCTGGAGCAGGTCCCAAGGGTATGGCTGTTCGCCATTTAAAGAGGTACGTGAGCTGGGTTCAGAACGTCGTGAGACAGTTTGGTCCCTATCTGCCGTGGGTGTAGGAAACTTGAGAGGATTTGTCCCTAGTACGAGAGGACCGGGATGAACATACCTCTGGTGGACCAGTCGTGACGCCAGTCGCGCAGCTGGGTAGCTATGTATGGAAGGGATAACCGCTGAAAGCATCTAAGCGGGAAACCCACCTCAAAACCAGGTTTCCCTGAGAGCCGTGATAGACTATCACGTCGATAGGCCGGGTGTGGAAGATCCGCGAGGATCGCAGCTTACCGGTACTAATTGCTCGATAGGCTTGATTCACTCTCAAGACCCATACGTGGCGACGAGCATGTCGCCCAATACAGTTCCTCAGATATCTAGTCTTTATATCTGACGAGCTTTTTCGATCATCAGACGATCAATGTTGTTGTAAGCATTCGGCTTCGCTGACCTGGTGGTTCTGGCGGGGGTTCCCCACCCGATCCCATTCCGAACTCGGTCGTTAAGTCCCCCAGCGCCAATGGTACTATGTCTTAAGACATGGGAGAGTAGGTCGCTGCCAGGTCTGCCAAGCCGAATGCAACGTGCTGCTTCCACTGCAAAGTGAGAGCAGGGCCTCCTTCAAGATTTCACGCCCGCTCTCGGGCGTGGGAACGCGGCTCGGCCGGTTGATGTTGGACCCCTCGGGTCCCTCCTCGGCCGTAAGGGCCGCGAAGTCGTTTCGAGAGACCGCCTCGCATATCGGATGCGTGGCGTAAAACGGTGACGCGGGGTGGAGCAGTCCGGTAGCTCGTCAGGCTCATAACCTGAAGGTCATAGGTTCAAATCCTATCCCCGCACCCAAAAACTGAACGGCCCCGCGCAAGCGGGGCCGTTTGCGTTTGGGGCTTTGCACGCCGGCCTCTATCTCTTCGCCATGACACTCAAGACCGTCCTCGGCCTCCATCCTTCGCATCGCGACGACATCGCGGATTTTGTCACGCGCCGGCCGGTGCCGGGGCCGAAGGTCGGGCAGGTGGATCCGTTCCTGTTCCTCAACCATCACGGGCCGCAGACCTATCCGCCGAACAATCGCGGGCTGCCATTCGGGCCGCATCCCCATCGCGGCTTCGAGACGGTGACCTTCATCCTCGAGGGCGAGCTGATGCATCGCGACTCGGGCGGGCATGAGAGCGTGATCCGCGCCGGCGGCGTGCAGTGGATGACGGCAGGCTCGGGCCTGGTGCATGCCGAGCTTTCTCCGGATGCCTTCAAGCGGGCCGGTGGGCCGCTGGAGATCCTGCAGCTGTGGGTGAACCTGCCATCGCGCCTCAAGATGACGAAGCCTCGTTATCAGGGCCTGCAGGGTGATCAGATACCGGCAATCGAAGCCAGTGACGGTAAGGCGCGCGTCAGTCTCATCTCCGGCGAATGGGCTGGTGTCACAGGGCCAGTGGAGTCGCTGACCGGCAACTTCATGACGACGATCGAGGCGCAGCCTGGCGCGCGGCTTGATTTCAACGGGCTCGAGCGGCGCAACGTGTTTCTCTATGTCGTCTCCGGCAGCGTGCGCATCAATGGGCGCGATGTAGTGCAGCACACGCTTGTCGAGCTCGACATCGACGGCGGCGAGTTGACGATCGAGGCGACAAGCCAGACGCGGCTGCTGTTCGGCCATGGTGCGCCGATCGGGGAGCCTGTCGTGGCGCACGGTCCGTTCGTGATGAACACGGTCGAGGAGATCCGGCAGGCGATCGTGGACTATCAGGCCGGCAAGTTCGGCGACGTCACGGCCTGACCGGCTTTTCCCGCATGAAGTCGAGAACGTCGGCTGAAAGCTGGGCGCTGACGGCCGGATCCTCGTACATCATGTGGCCTCCAACATAACATTCCTCACGCACGCGATCGCGATAGCTTGCGAGATCGCGGCGGACGCCTTGATCGATGTGAGCGCAGGCAAAGCGTGCATCGAAGATTCCACTCGCAAAGAACAGGCGCAGCTTTGGCGCGACTGCCATCAAGCCCGACGGCCAGGTTTCCTTCTTCGCGTCGAACTGGATCGGCCAGTAGGCGTTGAAGTTGATCAACCGCGCAGGCTTGCCGTCTTCAGGCTCCTGGCCGCGATAGACGCGCGGCGGATCGAATTTCAGCGACGTCCGGAGGTCATCGACGATGGCGGGCGAGAGGCCTGCCTTGTCGAGCGCTCCCGGTCTCTTGCGCACGTCGAACAGATCGCCCGTGGGAAGCTGCAGGGCATCGGGACCGAGCAGGCCGACGAGTTCGAAGGCCTGATCGACGCCCTGGTCGGCGATCGTGACGCCTCCCGGCAGCGGTTTCCCGTCGCCGCCGAATAGATCCAGCCCCTTGAGGAACGCCGTCTTCGCCGACTCGCGATCGAGATCATCCTGGGCTGCGCCGCGTATCCAGCGCGCCCATTCATAGGCGTTGTCGTAGACCTCGAGCGCCGACGTGCCGGCTTCCGGCCGAGTGCGGTCGCGTTCGAACGCCAGAGCGGCGAGGCCCGGGAAAAGCGTCACGCCTTTTGCGACGGCGCCGAGCGGCGGAAGCACGATCGAGCCGCCCGAGATCAGCACGAGCCCGTCGACATCCACGCCGCGCCGGTGGAGCGCGTGGGCGACGTGAATCGCGCGATAGACGCCATAGCTTTCGCCGACAAGAAAGACCGGCCGGCCGGGTTCAATGTCCCTGAGCCAGGTCTCGATGAAGGCCGCAAAGGTCAGCACATCGCCGCGGGCGCTGATGATCGCGTCGCGATCCGCATCGGCAGCGATGCGACCGAAGCCGGTCTCGATCTGGTCGATGAAGACGAGATCAGCTGCGCCGAGCAGGGTGACCGGATTGGGTTCGAGATGATCGCCCGCGACGCGCCTGGGGCCGAACGCGCCATAGTGCAGCAGCGACGAATTCCCGCCTGGCCCGCCATTCCAGGCAAAGACGATCGGGCGCATCTCTCCGGTTTTCGGTTTCACCGAATAGGCGACATAGGACATGTCGCCGACGATCTTCGCGCCGTCGCTGCTGCGGATCGGCATCAGGCCGGCCCGGGCCACATAGGCAAGCGCGCGTCCGCCGAGATCGATGCTGTGGCTGGTGACGGCGGGAGCGTCGGACGCCTGGGCGTGCCCGGGAGTGGCCGGGATCGCCAGCATCGCAAGGGCAAGGATCACAAGGATCAGGTGTCGAAGCATGGTCCCCATCCCGATGGCGACGCCATGGCGCGACCATGCATGAGTGCGCCCGTTGCGAAAAGCCCGCACGCCAGCTTGCGCTCCAATCCGCGGAAGCTATTCCGAGCTTGTGACCGTATGCGACGGGCTGGCGCACTTTCGGCGCGAAGGCGGCGAGGATAAGGTTCGGGTGGAACAAGGGAGTCGGACATCCTTACCTGGATGCAGCGCATGGGGCGGAGGCTGGGCGCGATCGCGCTTCTGGCCGTGCTGGTGCGCGCCATCGTTCCGGCCGGCTACATGCTGGCGCATGCCGACACGGACACAGGACGCTACCTGACGGTCCAGATGTGCGATGGCCATGCACTCGAAAGCCAGGCCAAGCAGATCATCGATCTCGACACCGGCAAGCGCGTCGATCCCTCGACGCTCGACAAGTCCGGCAAGGGGGAGCCCAATCACGCGCCATGTGTATTCGCTGGCGCACCAGCGCTGGCCGAACCGATGGCGCTGGCCGAACCAGTCGCTTTCGTTGTCGCCCACGATGTTGAATTCGCAGCTCCGCGCGATCTGCACCCCGGCCGCGGCATTGCCGCGCCTCCGCCGCCCGCCACCGGACCGCCCTCACTGATCTGAGCTGCACCGTCGCGCAGGTTTCGTCTGCGCCCTGTCTGCTTTTGATCAGGACTATTCTCCCCATGTCTTCATTCCTATTGCGCGCCGCGGTGTCGGCGCATGTGCTTGGCCTTGCGACGGCGTTTGGCGCCACCGAGGCGCAGACCACCGTATTCGCGGCGATCGGCGCCGAGGCGGATGTGTTCGATGCCGACGACCAGCGCGACGTCGTCGTCGTGACCGGCGGATCCACGGCGCAGGAACAGCGTCCCGTGACGGTGGAAACGCGTACGGCCGAAGAGATCGCCGAGACCACCAGCGTCACCAATGCTGAAGATGCGCTGCGCTATTTCCCGAACATTGTCGTGCGCAAGCGTCATATCGGCGACACGCAGGCGCCGATCACCACCCGCACATCCGGTGTCGGCGCGAGCGCGCGCAGCCTGATCTATGCGGATGGCGTCCTGCTGTCGGCGCTGATCGGCAACAACAATTCCAGCGCATCTCCGAAGTGGGGAACGGTCTCGCCCGAGGAGATCGCCTCGATCGACGTGCTCTACGGCCCGTTCTCGGCGGCCTATGCCGGCAATTCCATCGGCGCCGTGGTCGAGATCAACACCCGCATGCCGGAGAAGTTCGAGGGAACGCTGAGCGCGGGCAGCAGCGTCCAGTCGTTCGACCAGTACGGCACAAGCGGCGATTTCAGCGCCTGGCAGGCAAGCGCGACGCTTGGCAACCGGATCGGACCGTTCTCGTTCTGGCTGGCCGCCACGCATACGAACAGCGACAGCCAGCCGCTGGCCTATGTGACAGCAGCTCGGCCCGCGAGCCCTAGCGCCGCAGGCGCCCCGCCCACCGGCGCCTTTGCTGACGTGAACCGACTCGGCGCACCCATCGTGGTGCTGGGCGCTGGCGGCCTGGAAGAGCAGGCGCAGGACAATCTCAAGCTCAAGACGGCGTGGGACATCACCGAGAGCATTCAGCTCGCCTACACGATCGGGCGCTTCGCCAACGACACGCAGTCGGATGTCGAAAGCTATCTGCGCAACGGGGCAGGCCAGACCGTCTATGCTGGCGGGCCGTTCAACATCGGCGGCTATGTCTACAACATCGCCGCAAGCGCCTTCTCCAACAACGTCTACGATTTCGAGGAGGAGCAGTGGTCGCAGAGCCTCTCGCTTTCAGGCGCATCGCCGGAGTTCGACTGGCGCGTTGTCGCCGCCGCCTACGACTATGCAATCAGCGAACAGCGCTTGCCGTCGACCGCATTGCCGGCTGCGCGGACAGGCGGCGCCGGATCGATCACGCGCGGCGATGGAACGCGCTGGCAGACGCTGGATGCGAAGGGCGTATGGCGACCGGCTGCCGCTGGCGGCGTTCACGAGATCAGCTTCGGCTGGCATGGCGACCGCTACGAACTGACCAGCGAGCGTTTTGCGACATCGAACTGGCTGAGCGGACCGGCAGGTGCTCTCGCGACTGCATCGCGCGGCAAGACGCAGACAGCCGCGATCTGGGCGCAGGACGCCTGGGACATTGTTCCCGACGTGACTCTGATCGCGGGTGGACGCTGGGAATCCTGGAAGGCCTATGATGGCTTCAATTACTCGGCTTCACCAACGCTGAACGTGCAGCAGCCGGAACGCAGCGCCGACACGTTCTCGCCGAAGGCGTCCTTGCGCTGGGCCTTTGCGCCGGACTGGTCGGCCAGGGTATCGGCTGGCCAGGCCTATCGCTTCCCGACCGTGGGCGAGCTCTACCAGGCGATCACGACCGGCGCGACGCTCACCGTGCCGAACCCCAATCTGAGGCCAGAAGACGCGCTCTCGACCGAATGGTCGCTCGAGCGGAGTTTCGAGAACGGCAATCTCCGGCTCACGGTCTTCACCGAGGACATCGAGGATGCGCTGATCTCGCAATCCGCGCCGCTGGTCACCGGATCCACCCAGCTCTTCAACTACGTCCAGAACGTCGACAAGGTTGAAAGCCGGGGCGTGGAGCTGGTCGGCTCGATCAGCGACGTGCTGATCCCGGGTCTCTCGCTGACGGGCAACGTCACCTACGTGGACTCGAAGACCGCGGAGGACGCCGTCTTTCCCGCAGCTGTCGGCAAGCAGACGCCGCAGGTTCCCGAATGGCGCTCGACGCTGGTCGCGACCTACCGGCCGAACGATCAGTGGGCGTTCACGCTTGCCGGTCGCTACATCGACCGGATCTACGGCACGATCGATAATTCCGATTCCGTCAGCCACACCTATCAGGGCTTCGAAGGCTTCATGACCTGGGACGCGCGGGTGAGTTACGAGTTCGATCCACACTGGACGTTCGCGGCAGGTCTCGAAAACTTCGGCGACGCTGACTACTTCCTCTTTCACCCGTTCCCGCAAAGAACCGCGACTGCGGAGTTGCAGTACCGGTTCTGAGGGTGGCCGGGGCTGGCGGCTGAAATCGAAGGCCGCCTGCGACGGAAACTCGGAAGTTTCGTATTTAACTCTCCGCAGTCAGTTCGTGTGATACCTAGCGGCCAGGGCGGGACGTTGCGTCATGGCTCTTGAAATCGGGGGTTATATCGATTATCGATATAAATGGGTGTCAGGACCCCCCGAAAATTAGACACGGTTTCTGGAGAGAGACCCGACCATGAGCCTTGCGCTCTCGACGCTGCTTCACGAGTGGCGCCGCTATCTGGCGGCGGCCATCTCGCTGGCGTTGGCGGGCGTGCTCATGCTCGCGCTATCGTCCTTCCTGATCGGCATGCTCAGCACTCTGACGGTGACGATCGACCGGTCGCGCGCCGAGATCGTGGTGATGCAGGCCAACTCTGTCACGCTTGGGCCGGGCGGCGCAGGCGGTGCTCTGCCGCCACGCGTGCTGCCGCTTATCTACCAGCATCCCGACGTGATCGAAGTGCAGGACATGCCGGGAGCGTCGGGCCAGTTCTACGGTCCAGGCGCAACCGAGCCCAGTTTCGTTCAGATCATGGTGATCGACCCGACGCCGAACGCGATCACCCTGCCGAACGACTTTACCGCTGCAACGGCCGAGGCGCTGTCGGCGCCGTTCGCCATCGCCGTCGACAAGTCCGCGCTGAGCCAGCTCAAAGTCAAACTCGGCGACAAGGCATCGCTGAGCGGACGCACGGTGAACGTAGCCGCGGTGATGGAAGGCTACACCAGCATGATGGGCATGGCCAACGTGGCCATGTCGCGCCAGACGGCGCGCCTCATGGGCCTTGCCAGCACCAGCGGCAGGCTCGGCGCCCTGATGGTGCGGATCAAGAATCCGAAGGAAGCCGAACGCGTACGCAACGAACTCAACGCACTGGCCAACGGGCAGTACCGCGCCTGGACCAAGACTGAACTCCACGACTCGATCGTCGAGGGGATGAACAGCGCTGGCCCCATCTTTGGCGCCGTCATGTTCATGACCATCATGGGCGCCATCATCGGCATCGTGATCACCTGGCAGACCCTGCGCGGCGCCATCCTCGCCAACATCAAGGAGTTCGCCAGCCTGCGCGCCCTTGGGGTGTCGATGGGCAGTCTTCGGAAAGTGGTTATGGAGCTTTCGCTTTGGGTCGGCGTGTTTGGCGTCCTTCTGTCGGCCGCTCTCATGGTCGCCCTCGCGGCGCTCGCCTCCGCCAACGGCGTCATGCTGGGATTTGAGGTCCCGATGCTTGTCCAGACCGGCGTTTTCCTGCTCCTGATCGCGATCGCATCGGGCGCCCTGACGCTCGGCGCGCTCAAGAAGGGCGATCCCGCGGACCTCCTGAAATGACCAGCCCCTCGATCGCCCTTCGAACACCCGAATCCGATGCGCCGCCGCGGCCGCAGCCGGCGCTTGATCCTGCCGCTCGTCCAGAAGACGCCACGCGTTACGCCATTGCAGCGCGCGGGCTCACCAAAAGCTTCAAGGCGGGTACGCAGAAGGTCGAGGTCCTGCGAGGCCTCGATCTCCTGATTGAGCCGGGCGAGATCGCGCTGGTCATGGGCCCATCCGGCTCAGGCAAGTCAACGTTGCTGGCCGCAGTCTCCGGTCTGCTGCGACCGGATGGCGGCACGGTCACCACGCTCGGTCAAGATCTCTGGAAGCTTCCGAAGTCGAAGATCGACAAGTTCAGGCTGGCCAATTGCGGCTTCATCTTCCAGGGCTTCAACCTGTTTCCTGCCCTGACGGCGCAGCAGCAGGTCGAGCAGGTGCTGCGTTTCATGAAGATGCCGTCAGCTCAGGTGAAACAGTATGCGACCGGCGCTCTTACAGATGTTGGTCTCGGACATCGTCTCGACAACCGGCCCGACAAGCTGTCAGGCGGCGAGAAGCAGCGCGTCGCTATCGCGCGGGCGCTTGCAAAGAAGCCGAAACTGATCTTCGCCGACGAACCGACATCCGCGCTGGACGGCGAGAACGGCCACATCGTTATGGAGCTCTTGCGCAAATGCGCCAAGGAGCAGGGCGCTACCGTTCTGTGCGTCACGCACGATGGACGCCTTGCACGATTTGCCGACCGTATCATCACCATCGAGGACGGCCTGATCACTTCGACCAATGCCGATCCCGCCCATTTCACGCATCACTAGACCGAGCCGCAAAATGACCCTCCCAGCTTTCCGAACCTTCCTCTTTTGCGCCGTGGCCGCGCTGGCGCTCGGCGCGTGCGGCGGCCCGCCGTCGAGTGACGACGACCCCGCACCGGGCACGAAAGGATCGAAAACCGAGGTCGATCCCGCTTCCATAGCCACGCCCTATGCCGCGATCGCAGCCGGCAAGGTCGATATCGAAGGCGGACTGGTCGATGTCGCGGCTCGCGCGGCTGGCATCGTGAAGGAAGTCTATGTTCAGGAAGGCGACAAGGTGAAGACCGGCCAGATTCTGGCTCGCCAGGAAGACGACGACTCGCGCCTGTCGCGCAATCGCGTGTCGGCGCAGCTGCAACAGGCCGAAGCACAGCTGCCAGTTCTCGCGGTTCAGCTTGAAGCTGCCGCCCGCGAAGAGGCCCGTCTCGACCGGCTGCTGTCTGAAAGCGCCACGTCGCAGCAAGCCTTCGAACAGGCGCAGGACCGCACGCGCCAGCTGCGTGCGCAGGTCGACGCCCAGAAAACATCGGTTGCGCTCGTCCGTGCGCAACTTGCGGAAGCCAACTACCAGGTAGAGCTGCATATCATCCGCGCACCGGCTGACGGCACGATCGTGCGCCGGTATGCGAACCCCGGCTCAGGCGCATCGACCTTCAGCGTCACGGCCATGTTCCAGCTGCAGCCGGATGCGCTGCGTATCGTGCGCGCGGAAGTTGAGGAACGCTCGATCACGCTGGTCAAGGAAGGCCAAGGCGTCGAGATCGTGCCGGAATCCAACCAGCAGGCGACCTATCCGGGCAAGGTGATCCGCATCGCCGCCGTGATGGGCGCTCGCAAGCTCCGCTCCGACGATCCCAGCGAACGCGCCGACGAGCGCGTGGTCGAGGTCGTGGTCGACGCGGAGCAGGCGCCCGTGCTGATCGGCCAGCGCGTGCTGGTGAAGTTCCTCAAGGATGGCGCCAAGTCCGGCGAGACCGCGCCGAAGACGGCTGAGCGCTAAAGCATCGCGCCGAAAAGTATGCAGCGGTTTTCGGCAAAAGCGATGCGAGAATCAAAGGGCTAAAGCGAGTGCGCGATTCTTGAATCGCGCGCGAAGCTTTAGTCGCTAGGGGTTAGGCTCCAGCACGAACACCTCGCCGCCAATGTCGACGATGTAGACATTGCCGTCGCCGTCGGTTCCGAAGGCGACGACAGAATTGATCGTGCCCGTGTTGGGCGCGAATGCCGTGTTCTGAACGGTGAGGCTGGTCGACGGGAAGACGCTTCCGATGACCAGATTGGTGATCGGCGTCGACCACAGCGTATTCGATCCGAAATCGCCGAAGATGTACTGCGCCTGCAGATCCTCGATCGGGCCGCGATAGACAACGCCGCCGGTTACGGTGGTGCCGACTGTGCGGCCGTATTCCGTGACGGGCAGCGTGAATGAGGGATCGTTGGTTCCGCCATTATAGGACAGCGAACCTTCGCGGCGATCCCAGCCATAATTCACAATTCCGGTGGCGCCGGCCGCCAAGCGGTCGACCTCCTCGATGGCGCTCTGGCCAACATCGCCGATGAAGAGGTCTCCGCCGACGGGATCGACGCTCATGCGGAACGGATTGCGCAGGCCCATCGCCATGATCTCGGGCGAGCCGCCGCCGGCGGCAAACGGGTTTGCGGTCGGGATCGCATAGTCGCGCGAAGCATCTGCCGGGAAGGCATCGGTCGATGGATCGATGCGCAGGATCTTGCCGAGCAGGCTGTTTGGGTTCTGCGCGGTTGCAGACGAGCTGCCGCCATCGCCCAGGCTGATCAGAAGACGCCCTGACTGGTCGAACGCAACTGTCCCACCCTTGTGATTGGTGGCGGAAGGCTGGGCGACGGTCAGGATTGTGTCGGCTGTCGCCGCGTCGGCCTGCGCGTAGTTGCCGGCAAGCACAGTGTACTTGCGGATCTCGCTGATGTTCGAACTCAGCGGGTTGAGGTGAAGGTAGAAGGTCCGGTCGCTGAGGAAGTTGGGCGAGAAGGCGATCGACAGCAGGCCCTTCTCTCCATTCGTGTCGATCTGGGGGACGTTGAGGAAGTCGGTTGCATCGAACACTCCGGTCGACGGGGTCAGAACGCGAATGCGCCCGCCGCGCTCGACGATGACGACGCGTCCCGAGCCATCCGGCAGGCCGGCGGCGTAGATCGGGGCCGCGAGGCCGCTGGCGACGCGCCGGACGCGGAAGCCGTTGGCGACGTTGGTGACCGTGATCGCGACGTTCCGTGTGACCGTGGTGGCGCCGTCCGAGACGGTGAAGCTGATGTCGTAGACATTGTTGGCGCCGGCGTCGGTGGGGGCCTCGAAGTTGGGCTGTGCGGCGAAGCGGACTTCGCGGGTGACGGGGTTCATGACGAAGCGGGCGGCGTCTGCCCCGCCGATGGTGGCGCCGTAGGTGAGCATGGCGTTTTCCGGGTCGGTGGCGAGCGGGCGGTAGACCACGCCGATGGCGTTCTCGCGCACCGAGGCGGTGGCGGGTGAGGTGAAGGACGGAGGTGCGTTGGGGCCGGGCGGTGGTGGCGGTGGCGGTGGTGGCGGTGGTGGTGAGACAGGCGGTGGTGGTGGCGGCGGACTGGACCCGCCACCGCCGCAGGATGCGGCGAACGACGCGGCGGCGAGTGCTGCAAGCAAGCCGGCACGGACGGCGTTAGCCATGAAAACCTCCACGCCACCCGCCAGCGGCAACAGTAGAGCGTATGCCTGCGACGGAAAGGCCTTTGCGAGCGATTCTCGTTGCTAATGAGAATGGTTCTCAATATACAGGCCTGATGGATACGGGGTCGCTGACTTTAGGGCTGGACCGGCTTGCCAAGGGCAGGGTCGGACGCGTTGCAGGCTTTGCGGCGGGCGACCAGAAACTCGTCGCCAAGCTGCGCGAGATCGGCTTTGCCGAAGGCGATGAAGTCGAGCTGCTCGGCAAGGGCTGGCTCGGAGGCGCGCCGCTTTCCATCCGACTGAACCGCACCGTCATCGCGCTCCGCAAAGGGGAAGCGGCGCTGGTCCAGGTGGAGCTGCCAGAGTGACCACCACCACATTGCGACTTGCCCTGGTTGGCGCTCCCAACAGCGGCAAGACCACACTGTTCAACGGCCTTACAGGCGGCCTCGCCAAGACGGCCAACTATGCCGGTACGACGGTCGAGACGCGCAACGGCCGGTTCGAGACGCCTGGCGGCGCCAGCGTGACGCTGATCGACCTTCCCGGCATCTACGGCCTCGAGGCTCGCTCGACGGACGAGAAGGTTGCGGTCGAGGCGATCCAGGGCAAGCGGGGCGATCCGCCGCCGGATGCGCTGATCCTCGTTGCCGACGCTGCCAACCTGCGCACCCACCTGCATACCGTGCTGCAGATGAAGTCGCTTGGCCTGCCGGTGATCGTCGCGCTGAACATGATCGACCTTGCCGAACGCGATGGCGTGAAGATCGACCTGCCGAAACTGACCGCCATGCTCGGCGTGCCTGTGGTGGTGACCCGCGCGACGCGCAAGGCCGGCCGTGAAAGCCTGATCGCCAAGATCGACGAAGTGCTCAAGGCCATGCCGCCCGGCACGGTCGTGGCCGAACCTGTCCATGATCTTCGCGCCCTGCAGCGCGAGTCGCGGCGCATCGCTGATGAGACGATGATCGAGCCGGCGATGAACAAGTTCACGCGCGGCCTGGACGCGATCCTGCTGCATCCGGTTGCGGGCGTGGCGGTGCTGGTCGCCGTGCTGTTCGTGGTGTTCCAGGCCGTGTTCGCATGGGCAACGCCTCTGATGGATTCGATCGAGGCCGGGTTTGCCTGGCTGCAAGAGACTGTCTCGCCGATGATTTCCGATCCGATCCTGCATGGGTTCGTGGTCGATGCAGCGATCAATGGCGTTGGATCTGTCGTGGTGTTCCTGCCGCAGATCTTGATCCTGTTCGCGTTCATCCTGTTCCTCGAAGCCTCGGGCTACATGGCTCGGGCAGCCTTCCTGATGGACGAGCTGATGCTGCGTGTCGGCCTCAATGGCCGGGCGTTCATTCCGCTGCTGTCGAGCTTTGCCTGCGCGATCCCTGGAATCATGGCGGCGCGCACGATCGAGGAAGAGCGCGACCGGATCACTACCATCATGGTCGCTCCGCTGATGACCTGTTCGGCGCGCCTGCCGGTCTACACGCTGCTGATCGGCGTCTTCATTCCGCAAGACATGGTCGGTCCGTTCAACCTGCAGGGCCTTGTCCTGTTTATTCTCTATGCGCTTGGCGTGGTCAGCGCCGTCGCCGTGGCCTTCGTCCTGAAGCGTACGGCGACCAAGGGTCCGAGCCAGCCGCTGATCATGGAGCTGCCGACCTACAAGCTGCCGGTCTGGCGCGACTTCTTCCTCGGGCTGGTCTCCAAGGCGTGGGCGTTCTTGAAGCGGGCGGGGACGATCATCTTCGGGACGACCGTGGCGCTCTGGGTGCTGGCTTATTTCCCGAACGGCGGCACCGGGCTTGAAGGCAGCTATGGGGGCATGATCGGCAAGGTGATCGAGCCGATCTTCCATCCGATCGGGTTCAATCTCGAGATGGTCGTTGCCCTGATCCCGGGTATGGCGGCGCGCGAGGCTGCGGTGTCGTCGCTGGGCCTGATCTATTCGCTTGGCCCCGTCGACGAGACCAGCCAGGCCCTGCAAATCACGCTGGCCAGTGCGTGGACGCTGCCGATGGCTCTCAGCTTTATCGCCTGGTACGTCTATGCGCCGCAGTGCTTTGCGACGCTGGCGACCGTCCGCCGCGAGACCAACTCGTGGAAGTGGACAGGCTTCATGTTCGCCTACCTTGTTGGTCTTGCCTACGTCGCCTCGCTGGCGACGTTCTGGATCGCGACCTGGGCGGGGCTTTAATTCCACCGATCCCTCTGCAATCATCCGTGTGGCTACACGGGGAGAGCGCATGCCCAAATTCAGGACAACAGTTCACCAAGCTGAAGGCATGAACGCCACGGGCATTGAGGTGCCGGAAAAGATCGTCACCGCGCTGGGGCCGGGCAAGAAGCACAAGGTCACGGTCGGCATCAACGGTTACACCTATCGCAGCACCGTGGCCGTCTACAGCGGCCGCTATTTCCTGCCGCTTGCGAAGGAACATCGCGACGCGGCTGGCGTGAAGGCCAATGACAAGGTTGAAGTGACGCTTGAACTCGATACGGCGCCGCGCGAGGTGGAGGTGCCGAAGGATTTTGCAGCGGCGCTGAAGAAGGCCGGGGCGCTGAAGGCGTTCGAGGCGCTGGCCTTCACGCATCGCAAGGAGCATGTGCGATCGATCGAGGAAGCCAAGGCAGTGGAAACGCGGGCGCGGCGGATCGAGAAATCCGTGGCGATGGTGCTAGCCAAGAAGAAGTAACTCATCCTTCCCCGGTTACGGGGAAGGTGGCGCGAAGCGCCGGATGGGGGATGCTGCGAGGGGGACCTTCGAAGCGAGTCCCCTTGAGACTCGCCCCCATCCCGGCTTCGCCGTACTTCCCCCGCAAGCGGGGGAAGATGTCCTATTCCGCCGCCTTCAGCGTTGGCGTTTCCGGCGTCCACTTCAGCCGCGGCGAGCGAGCCGCACGGGTTTCGTCGAGGCGTTTGGCCGGAGCGAGGTGGGGGGCGGATTTCAGCGACGGGTCTTTCTGCGCGGCGCGGCGGGCGATGGAGGCGAGGGCGTCGCAGAAGCGGTCGAGCTCGGCTTTCGATTCCGTCTCAGTCGGCTCGATCAGCATGGCGCCGTGGACGACGAGCGGGAAATACATCGTCATCGGATGATAGCCTTCGTCGATCAGGCCCTTGGCGATGTCGATCGTCTCGACGCCGGTGTCCTTCAGGAAGGCGTCGGAGAACAGCGCTTCGTGCATGCAGTAGCCCTCGAACGCCGGCGACATCAGCGGCTTGAGGCGCGCGAGGATGTAGTTGGCGTTGAGGACGGCGTCTTCGGCGACCTGGCGCAGGCCATCGGCGCCGTGGCTGAGGATGTAGGCGAGGGCGCGGGTGAACATGCCCATTTGGCCGTGGAAGGCGCACATGCGGCCGAACGAGTCCGGCGCTTCCGAATGGTGCTCGACGAAGCGCAGGCCATCCGCTGTCTTCACGATGAACGGCACCGGCGCGTAGGGCGCCAGTGCGTCCGACAGGACGGTGGGGCCCGAGCCGGGGCCGCCGCCGCCATGGGGCGTCGAGAAGGTCTTGTGCAGGTTGATGTGCATCGCATCGATGCCGAGATCGCCCGGGCGCACGCGACCGACGATGGCGTTGAAGTTGGCGCCGTCGCAGTAGAAATAGCCGCCGGCGGCGTGGATCAGTTTCGCGATCTCGACGATGTCGCGCTCGAACAGGCCGCAGGTGTTCGGATTGGTCAGCATGATGCCGGCGACATCCGAAGAGTCAGCCAGCTTGGCTTTCAGATCCTCGAGGTCGACGCGGCCGTCCGGCGCGGCATTGATCTCGTCGATGATGAAGCCGCACTGCGCCGCGGTCGCAGGGTTGGTGCCGTGCGCCGAGACCGGCACCAGCACGCGTTTGCGCTTCTCGCCTTCGCCGCGCGCGATCAACGCGGCGCGGATCGCGAGCATACCGGCGAGTTCGCCATGGGCGCCGGCTTTCGGCGTCATCGCCACGGCCGGCATGTTGGTGAGCTTCATCAGCCAGTCAGCCAGTTCCTCGATCACTTCTAGGGCGCCCTGCACGGTGGACTGCGGTTGCATCGGGTGAACATCGGCGAAGCCCTTCAGCCGCGCCACTTTCTCGTTGAGCCTCGGATTGTGCTTCATCGTGCATGAGCCGAGTGGGAAGAGGCCAAGGTCGATGGCGTAGTTCTTCTGGCTGAGGCGGACATAGTGGCGGACCGCTTCCGGCTCGGTGAGGCCGGGCAGGTTGCTGGGCGTCACGCGCGTGACGCCGCCAAGCCGGCTCTTCGTGCCTTTCGGTTTCGCGAGGTCGACGCCGGTCTTGTCGACGGCGCCGATCTCGAAGATCAGGCCTTCCGCCTGCAGCAGGCCTTTCGAGCCTGAGACAGTTGCCGTGGTGGCGCCGCCATCGATGGCGCTGATCGAGGTGGGGCGGCCGGTAGAGTTCATGGTCATTGCTCGAAACCCTTCAAAGGTCCAAGGCCGACTGCGTCGTTGAGTTCGGCGAAGCTGGTAAGACGACGGCCGAAATGGCCGATGCGGCCTGCTTTGAAATCGTCGCTCGTTCCAACACGCATAGCGGCGGACTTGAGTGCAAGTGTCAGGGCCTGCAACGAATCGACGCCCATCGCATATGAGTCGGCAACACCGCCGTCCCACTCAAGCTGATAGGAGCAGCGCCAATCATTGCCGTCCGGCTGAGGAGCGAAGAATCGAACGAATGCGGGGGAGACGTCGTCGTGCTCGAAATAGTCCAATTGCGTCTCCGCAATCACGGTACTCATTTCAACACCTCCGCCAGCGCCTTCGCATAGGCCTTGATGTCTTCCGTGGTTGCGCACTCTGTCGCCGCGGCGACGATGACGTTGTCGAGCTCGGCGCCGGGGAAGAGGCGCGAGGCGCGCACGCCGCCGATGACGTCGTGCTTTTCGAGTGCGGCGAGAATCTGATCAGCGGGCTTCGGAGTTTCGAAGGCGATCTCGTTGAAGTAGCGCGGCGTCAGGACCTTGACGCCCTTCACAGCCGCCAGCGCATCCGCGAGATCGCACGTTGCCTCGTGGTTCAACGTGGCGAGGTGAGTGAGACCCCTGTCGCCGAGCAGCGTCATGTGGGCGGTGAAGGCCAGCATGCAGAGCCCGGAATTGGTACAGATGTTGGACGTCGCTTTGTCGCGGCGTATGTGCTGTTCGCGCGTCGACAGGGTCAGCACGAAGCCGCGCTTGCCATCAGCGTCGAGCGTTTCCCCGCATAGTCTTCCCGGCATCTGCCGCATGAATTTCGAGCGGCAGGTGAAGAGGCCGACATAGGGACCGCCGAAACCGAGCGGCACGCCGATCGACTGGCCTTCGCCAACGGCAATGTCAGCGCCCATCTCGCCCGGCGTCTTCACGAGGCCAAGCGACACCACTTCCGTAAACACCGTCACCAGAAGCGCGCCCTTCGCGTGCGCCGCCTCGCCGACCGGCGTCAGGTCGGTCACCGTACCGAACACGTTGGGCGACTGGCCGATCACACAGGCGATCGTGTCGTCGACATTCCTCGAAAGCTCCAGCTCCCCGTCTACGGCGGGGGCTAGCTGTATAACCTTGATGCCGGCCGCTTCGCACAGCGTGCGCGTCGTGTCGGCATAGTGCGGGTGGAGGCCGCCAGACATCACCACCGTGTTTCGCTTGGTCACGCGGCAGGCCATAACAGCGGCTTCGGCGCAGGCGGTGGAGCCGTCATACATGGAGGCGTTGGCGACATCCATTCCGGTGAGCGCGGCCACCTGGGTCTGGAATTCGAACATGGTCTGCAGCGTGCCCTGCGCGATCTCGGGCTGGTAGGGCGTGTATGTCGTCAGGAATTCCGAGCGCTGGATGATGTGATCGACGCTGGCGGGAATGTGGTGCTTGTAGGCGCCGCAGCCGACGAAGAAGCGGCCATCGCTGGCTGCGCGGTTCCTGCGCGCCAGACGGCTCATGTGCCGCTCGACTTCCATCTCGCCCTGGTGGTTGGGCAGGCCGGCAACCGGGCCCTTGAGGCGGGCGGAGGCGGGAACGTCGCCATAGAAATCGTCGACCGATTTCGCGCCGATAGTCTTCAGCATCGTTGCGCGGTCGTCCGCGGTCAGGGGCAGGTAACGCATGGATCAGGCCTTCCTGGTGGTCTGCATGTCTTGCGCGAGCTGGCGCGCGGCGGGTTCTGGTGAGTGGGCAAAGCCGTTGGCTACGGCGGCGCGGTCGCCCTCGGTGCGGTTCTGGCTAAGCTTGCGGACGCCTTCGATCGCATCGATCTGGACGCGGACGCCCGTGATCGCGTTGAGCATCTTGGCGAGATAGTCTTCCGGGGCGTCGCTGACGGCCCATGGCGCGGCGGCGGAGCGTTCCATCATGTCGGTGATGCGGCTGACCTGGTCGCGCAGGGCGGTGGCGTCGGTGAAGGCCTCCGCTGTGCCTGTCGCCTGCACGGCGATGTAGTTCCAGGTCGGCACGACCTTTCCGTGCTCGCGCTTCGACAGGTAGAGCGAGGGCGTGACGTAGGCGTCGGGGCCGTTGAAGATCACGAGCGCGCGGGTGGGTTGGGCGGCTGTGGCGGCGACCGGGTTGTTGCGGGCGACATGGCCCTCGATCGAGACCGGCTGGCCAGACGCGTCGCGATTGAGGATCATCGGGATGTGTGCTGCCTGCGGCCCGTTCGGTCCGGCGACAACCAACGTTGCGAAATGGCGCGCCTCGATGAAGGCAGCCATTTCGGACGTGTCATCCATGCGGAAGTGGACGGGGGCGTGCATCGCTATCTCATTGAGCCGCGCAGAAGGCGTCGTAGGCGGCCTTGTCCATGAGGCCGGTGAGCTGGCCCTTGTCGGCAAGCTTCAGCTTCACGAACCAGCCTTCGCCTTCCGGATCGGCGTTGACCTTGGCGGGATCGTCGACGATGGCGGAGTTGGCTTCGGTGACCTGGCCGGTGACAGGCGCGTAGACGTCGGAGGCGGCTTTCACCGACTCGACGACGGCCATGTCGCCTTCCTTTTTCACCTGCTTGCCGGCGTCGGGCAGTTCGACGAACACCACATCGCCCAGCTTTTCGGCGGCGAAGGCGGTGATGCCCACGGTGCCGACGTCGCCTTCGACGCGGATCCATTCGTGTTCGCTGGTGTAGTAGGTGGTCATTGGATCCTCGCTAGCGTTTGTATTTGGCTGGAACGAATGGCAGAGCGGCGACTTCGGCATCGAGCGCCTTGCCGCGAACGATGAGCTTGAGCAGCGTGCCGGGCTTTGAATGGCTGGTGGCGACATAACCTTGGGCGACCGGGCCGTTGACGGTGGGGCCGAAGCCGCCGGAGGTGATGACGCCAAGCGGCGCGCCATCGACGCCCTGGATTTCCGTGCCTTCGCGGGCAGGCGCGCGGCCGAGCGGCTTGATGCCGACGCGTTTGGAGGCAACGCCGGTCTTCAGTTCGCCGAGAATGCGCTGGGCGCCGGGGAAGTCGCCGCGTTCGCGGCGCGATTTCGAGATCATCCACGAGAGCGACGCCTGCACAGGCGATTTCGTCGCGTCGATGTCGTGGCCATAGAGGCACATGCCGCCTTCGAGCCGCAGCGAGTCCCGCGCGCCGAGACCAATCGGCTTCACACGGTGGTCTTCCAGCAGACGGTTGGCGAAGGCTTCCGCGTAGGCGGCGGGCACGAGAATCTCGAAGCCATCCTCGCCGGTATAGCCGCAGCGCGTGATCAACACATTGCCATAGGGCGAGTGCTCGATCCGGGTGAAGGTCATGAAGGTGAGGGGGACGGCTTCGGGGAGAATGTCAGCGATCACGGCTTCCGCTTCCGGTCCCTGCAGCGCGATCAGAGCGCGATCGTCGGCGCGGAAGAGTTCGGCGTCCTTGCCGGCGATCTTCTGGATCAGAGCGAAGTCGTTTTCCTTGGTGCCGGCGTTGACGACGACATAGAGCCCGCCCTGCATGTCGTCGCGGTGGGGGCGGCCGATCATCAAGTCGTCGATGATGCCGCCGTCCTCGTTCAGCAGAACAGTGAGCTGCACCTTGCCCGGCGCGAGGCCGGCGATGTCGGACGGCACGAGCTTCTCGACGATCGCGGCAACCTTGCGGTGGGCTTCATCGCCGCCGCCGAGTTGCGGCAAGGCGAGAAAGCTCGGACCCATGTGAGAGACATCGAACAGGCCGGCGTGTTGGCGCGTCCAGTTGTGCTCGGCCATGATCCCTTCGGGATACTGGATCGGCATGTCGTAGCCGCCGAACTCCACCATGCGTGCGCCAAGGCGCACGTGCAGCGCGTGGAGCGGTGTCTTCTTCAGAGAGGCCGCTTCGTTCGTATTTGGGGCTTCCGCCATGTGGTCTCCGACAGCTGCGCGGCATCGCTTTCGCGATTGCGCCCCCGCTGTCGGATGTGCCTGAGAGATTCACGCCGCCTTCTGGCGATGCTTACTCCGTCGGCGGCGGCCAACCCATCAAAAGACATGGGGCCCGCGCTTTCCAGCGATGTCGTCACTCCCGCGGCCCTTTTGCCTGAGCGTTTCCGGGGCGGTTGCGCCTTCGGCGGCAGCCATTAGTCCAAGGCCTGGCTGCTCTCTCCCGCGGGGATCGATCGACTGTCCGTAAGGGTGCGGCTCCCGCCGGGCCCAGACGTCGGGAGCATCTGCCCCTAGCGGGGCTGACGCGTCAATGGCGCTGGGTAGCAAGCCTGGGGATGGCTTGATTCTGAACGGTTTGCGGGCGGCGGGCTTCCGCTTTCAGGGTCTTGAGCCAGCCGACAAGGTGATGATTCACCTCGTCCGGCTTTTCCTGCTGGGTCCAGTGGCCGCAGTTGTCGATCAGGTGGAAGCCGCGCAGGTCCGGCACGTGGCGGCGCATCCGGCTTTCGACGTCGCGGCCGAACAGGTGCAGCGCGATGTCCTGCTTGCCGGCAAGGAATAGGGCAGGCTGTGCGATCTTGCGGCCGACATAGCGGAGCTGGTGGATAAAATCCCGCTCGAAGTTGCGGTAGCGGTTGAACGAACCGCGGAAGCCGGAGCGTTCGAATTCGCTGACCAGGTAGTCGAGATCGTTGGGCGTCATCCACGCCGGAAACAGTGGTGGGTCGGGAAGGCGATCGAGCAGACTTTCGCCATGCTTCTTGTCGCTCGGCCACGCCTCGTGGTCGGCGTTGGCCGAGAGGGCGTAATAGAGCTTGCGGATCGCCGTGCGAACGTCGGCTTCGCACTCGGCTTCGGCAGCGCCCTCTTCCTGGAAGTAGACCTGGTAGAAGAACTTGCCATTGTCGGTGAACATCCGCTTGGCGATATCGATGAAGGGTTCCTTGCCGGGGCCCATGTAAGGGATGCCAAGCGCGGCGACGGCGGTGAACCGGTCGGGATCCATCAGCGCCGAATTCCAGACGATCGGCGCGCCCCAGTCGTGACCGATCAGTATCGCGTTGCCGCCCCCCAGCTCGTCGGCCACCGCCTGGATGTCGCTGACGATGGTAACCATGTCGTAGGCCTCGACCTCGTGAGGCCGGCTCGACCCGCCATAGCCCCTAACGTCGATAGCTGCCGCGGTGAAACCGGCGTCAGCGATGGGCTTCATCTGGTGGCGCCAGGAATACCAGCTCTCCGGCCAGCCATGGACCATCAGCACCAGCGGTCCAGAGCCCTGGACGGCCGCACGGATCGTGCACCCCCAAGACTGGACGAAGCGGAATGCGTGGGCCATATAAAACGCTTCCTTACGGCAACCGTGCGTATCGGTTGCGCTTCGAGGGCTACGCCGGGGCCACCCCCCTGGGCCGCCCTCTCAACCAGACTGGTGCACGGGGATAACCCGGAGAGCGCCAGTCGAGGCTGCGCAACTGTTATACGGCGAGGAAATTCTCACCTCCTTAACAGGACGCGCGATCTCCGGAGAAATCCGGGCGTTTGGAGCGACTTTCATGTTCCTCACCATGATGAAGGGCAAACTTCATCGCGCCGCCGTCACCCAGTGCGACCTGCACTATGAGGGTTCGTGCTCGATCGATATGGATCTGCTGGACCAGTCCGGCATCCTTCCGCACGAGCAGATCGACATCTGGAATGTCACAAATGGCGCGCGCATCACGACATATGCGATCGAGGCCCCGCGCGGCTCGAAGACAATCGGCGTCAACGGCGCGGCCGCCCGCTACTTCCAGGTCGGCGACCGCGTGATCATCGCGGCTTTCGCCCAGATGGACGAGACCGCTGCGCGACAGCACGCGCCGAGCGTCGTGAAGCTTAACGAAAAGAACGAGGTTGTTAGCGGTATCGTCTGATCCTCGCTGTCAGCACGCGAATACAGGAGCGCCGCCCGGTTGCCCGGGCGGCGTTTTTCGTTTGCGCGGTTGGCGGTGAAACTACTTCGTCAGTTCGAACGTCACAGACACCGTTTGTGTCAGTGAGACTTCGCCGGCGGCGATGGGCGTGGCTTCAGCAGCCTTATCCATCTGCATGCGCTGCATCATCATCGGCACGGGCTGCGGGTAGTATTCCTGCTCGCTGACCGTGACAATGCGCTTCACCTTGTAGCCGACGGCGTTGGCATAGAGTTCGGCCTTGGCGGCTGCGTCCTTGATCGCTTCGACGCGGGCATCGTTCTGATAGGCTTCCGGCTTGTCGATCGAGAACGACACGCCGTCGATCGTGTTGCCGCCGCCCTTCACCACGGCGTCGAGCGTCTTGCCCAGGCTCTTGAGGTCGCGAACCTTGATCGTGATCTGGTTCGAGGCGTTGTAGCCGGCGAGGCGCGGGCGCTGGTTGTTCGGATACTCGTAGACCGCATTCAGCGACAGGTTGCTGGTCTGCATGTCCTTGTCGGCGACGCCCGCGGCTTTCACGGTGGCGAAGACGCCATTCATCTTCTGCGACTGCTGGGCCATCGCGGTGGACGCCGTCTCGGCTTCCACGGAGACGCCGACGCTGATCATCGCGATGTCGGGCGCATGCTCGGCGCTGCCGCGGCCGGTGAGAGTGATGGTCGTCTCGGGCTGGATCGAACTCATCGGCGGTGTGTTCCAGCCGCCTGGGGCGGGCGGTTGCGCCATCGCCGTCGGCGCGTTTGCGCAGCCGGCCATGGCTGTGGCGGCGAGCAGGGCTGCAGCAAGGGCTTTCATCTCGGGGACCTTTCCATTGTCCAAGCCGTCCGTTCGGGGAGTGGTGCGGACGTGAGCCTGAATCCTCTGTCCAAATGGGGCGCGTTCGTGGCGCGGCAAGCGCGAACTGGCGGCGTCGTGTGGCGGTCTGCGAACGCTACGGCAGGGTGGCGGAAACGCCACGTTTCCCTACGCGGGATGTACCCCAAGCAGCAGGGCGTTGAGAGCGAAGTATGCGCCGACGAGCGCAGTCGAGATCAGCATGATCCGCGCAAGGTCGCGCTCGAGGCGGAATTCACGCTCGCGCTTCAGCCGTCCGATCGGCCCTTCGAGCAGAGGCGTCGTCTCGATGTAGTTGTCCGACCGGAAGGCCTTGAGCGGGTTTGCGATCACGCCGGCGAGGATCGCGCCGAACACGAGAATGCCGACGAGCAG
Organism: Hyphomonadaceae bacterium; assembly: GCA_965279205.1. Taxonomy (GTDB): domain Bacteria; phylum Pseudomonadota; class Alphaproteobacteria; order Caulobacterales; family Hyphomonadaceae; genus UBA7672. The sequence goes on along the minus strand of OZ257144.1, from coordinate 3,325,435 downwards.
ATAGCCGAGGACCACCGACACGAGCCCCCACACCAGGGCGCCGAACCAGTCGGGCTTCTCGCCTGGCGCTTCCATGCCCTTGGTCATCATGCCCATGCCGGCGAACGACAGCACATGCAGGTCCATAAGCGATTTCGGCGGCGTGATCGAGACAGCGGTGAGAGGCGTCTGCATCACCGTGGCAACCGCATTGGCAAGCGAACGATAACCGGTGACGAACTGGTCGATGTCCGGCGCCACCGGCACGGCAAGCTGCCGGTGAACCAGACTGATCAGCGGCGGCACGCTCAGCATGATGCCGATCAGGTAGAGGAGGTAGTCGGTCCTCCCGGGCTGGGCGGTTGCTTCGCTGGTCATGCAGCCGGTGTATCAGCACATTCGCGCAAGGACGACATCACAGCGGTGTGGTGGGCCCGGCAGGACCAACAGTGTCGTATATTGGCCTAAAAAATGGCTCCAAGGCGCAATGTCATCGCTTTCGTACCAACGGAGATACCAACGCGCCACGATGCCAGTCGGAATGCAAAGCTACGTGCGTCCTCTTCCAGCACTCACCCGGGGGTGAGGTAGCGAAGGGGGCCAATGCTTGCGAATGCACGGGTAACGGTGATCACGCTCATGTCTCGAATGCCTGTTGAAAAGGCCGAGCGATCATGCGGCGACAGGAGCGCTACCTTGGCGTTTCCGATGACCCCGGCCGGTTGATCACGATCAAGTCTGCTGTCGTGGTCACTGCCTAGTCTCCAACACGCGATGGAGGCGGCAGTATGAGTTACCACAGCGTTCTAGTTCAAGTCGATTTGGCCCACGGCGCCAAGGCGCGGATCGCCGCCGCTGCGCGCATTGCGGCTGAGCACAAGGCGAGTCTTACTGGGGTGTTCCTGACGTCGGCGACGACGCCATCCTACATGATCGGCGACGGTATCGTTCTCGCAGCTGAGGCTATGGAAGCGTTCTTCAGAGAACGTGATGCGCAGAACGCGAAGGCGAGCGATACTGCGAGGCAGATGTTCGACGCCGCCATACGCGCAGTTGGCGTGCCCGGCTTCTGGCAAGACATCAATGGAGATTCTGAGGAGCAGATCGTCGCCCATGCGCGTCGTCACGATTTGGCCGTGTTGCCCCGCCGCATGAAGGCCACGATTGGTGGAGAGACGATTTCAGCCGAGCAGGTGGGAATGGCTTGCGGCGGGCCTGTGCTCGTTCTTCCTGAAGCTGGTTATCCCGCTGCGTTCGGCAAGCGGATTTTGGTCGCCTGGAAAGACTCTCGCGAGTCCGCTCGCGTGCTGCGGGACGCTTGGCCATTTCTAAGTGCGGCAGAAGAAGTCCATTTCGTCACTGCTGCCCGTGATGGTGAACGGCAACTCGATGAGGTGCTGCAGCGCCACCTAAAAAACCATGGCTGCCCTAAGGCGAGGCTGGTGATGGATCGGGATACCGACGCTTCCACCGGGGAAGTTATTCGCCGGCACATCGACATGCTTGGCGCCGACATGCTCGTCCTTGGCCTCTTCGGTCATTCTCGCCTGCAGGAGTTCGTGCTGGGCGGAGTGAGCCGGAACCTCTTGGGCAATCTCACCATGCCATTGCTGGTGTCGCACTAATGCTCGCTACCGTTCGCAAGGCTGAAACAATTCATGCGGGCAGGAGGAAGCCCTGATGGCGTCTCAAACGACTTGGGTTGTCCTGGCGGATGGTGCCTCCGCCCGCTTTCTTACGAGGGCCAAGCCGGAACTGCCGCTGGTTGAGCTGGCAGATCTGGCGCTCACAGCGGCAGCGGAACAACGGCTGCATGGCCAGGTCACAGCTGTTCACGATGGCGTCAATCACGGCCATCAGGTTCGGCTGGCGCATGAAAACCTTCAGAACGAGGGCGAGCGTCATTTCCTCAGTCACGTGGCCGGGAGGATCAACCTCGCGGTCGAGGAACATGCTGTCGGCCAGATTATCATCTGGGCGCCGCCGCGCGCACTCGGTGTGCTTCGCGATCATCTCGCGGCCGGTGCGCGCCGGCTCGTCAAGGCGGAAATCGCCAAGGACATTCTGCGCGAAACCCCGCGCGAGATTGACGAACGACTGAGAGGCAAGGGTCTTTGAGTACAATGCATTCAGTCGGCATTTCGCGCTGCGCCGAGAGCTGGCGCTTCGCTATGGCTTGATGGTCGCAAGGAGGCCGGCATGCATCAGCATCCCATCTGCATCGTGGTCGCCAACGAACACGCCGCACGATTTTTTCTTCGCACAAAGTCCAGGGCGGCGCTGGTTGAATTGGCTGAATTCGCCGAGTCTTCTGACTTTCTCGACCACGACGATGCGCGGCCATCCGAATTCTGCCGTTCAGGTAGCCGGACGATGCTGAAAGCGAAATCCCGGAAGGGCGAGGAGCAGTTGCAGGTCTTCCTGCATCGGGTCGCAAGCCAGATTGATACAGCGGTTTCCAATCATGAGACCGCGAGCCTCGCCATATGTGCTTCGCCGCATGTGCTGGGCTTGCTTCGCGACTTCATCGCTGCGGAAACGCGGGGTCGACTTGTTTGCGAACTTCCAGTCGACAAGGTGAGCAAGTCAGCTTCGGCTCTCGATGAGGAAATGCGAGCGCTTCACCTTTGATTTTGCCGCAGCGCACCGGGCGCACTTTTCAGATTGAGCGCCGCGCCTACAAACAACGCTCCGCTGAGGGCGGAGCGTCTTCTTGTCGAGTACGTGGGATGGACGACCTAGCAGGCCAGCAGGACGGGAGCGTCTTCGGCGTCGCCGCCCAGGCCAAGTTCCTCCAGAACGTGACGGCGAAGGATCTGGCAATGATAGAGCGATGTCATGCGTATCAAGCCGCGACGCTGGAAGTCGGTCATCTTGCGCGAAACGGTCTCAAGACGGAGACCGAGAAACTCGGCCATGTCGCCGCGCCGCATCGGCAACTCGAACTCACCATCATGTGTTACATCACATAGATCGGCAATCGACAGCAGGAAGGTGGCAAGCTTCTGCTCTGCAGACTGGGCCCCAACTGTTGCGAGTTGCGCCTGGGCCGCTCCGAGCTGGCGGCCAATCTGGCGTAGCAGCTGATCGGCGAACGAGGCGTCGCTACGGCACAATTCCTTGATGTGTGTTGCGGGAATCGCGCGAACCACGACTTCCGTGACGGCCTCGCAGCTATTGCCATGCTCGACTTCGGACTCGAGACCTAGAATTGAGCCACCATTCGCGAAACCAACGACCTGGCGCTGGCCATCGACGAGTGTGCGATAGAGCTTCACCCAGCCGCTTTCGACGATGTAGATAAAATCGCGAATGTCGCCCTCGAAGTAGAGATGATCGTGGGCGGGAATGCGGCGAAGCGCCGGCGCGGCCGTCGTACCCTTGACGGCGTCTCGCGCATTGCGCTTGAGATCTTCGATCCGTCCGCCAGCGATGCACATGTCTGATCTCCCGTTTCCCAGATGTGAGGAGACCGTGCGGGACCTGTCTTACAGGGGTTTGCCGGAGTGTGACCGACTTTGTGACGAAGTGTGACACGAACCCGTCACGAGCGGGCCGACGCCTTCGCTCGCGCGGTGGGGCGCGGTTGACCGACATCAACCTCGCTCCGACTTAGGTATGTTTTGTTGAGGCAATGATCGCATGGAGACCTCGATGGGCAGGATCGCCAAACGGCAAGACCTTTCTGCTCCGTCAGTTTGGCGCGGAATGCCGGGCGGATTGGGTTTGGACCGTGGGTCGCTCGTTCAAAATGCCGCACGCGAACTCCGTGATCACCCTCTTCAGACTTTGGTTTTATTGCCGCCGGCGCGGCGATCGCGAGGCTGGCCTTCTCACGCAGGAGGCGCACAATGTCAAAACGAGCAGCGTCGACTCTGCCAGTCGCCAGCTGAATCTGCGACGCAGGATAAATAAGAGCCATGATGAGACTTGATCAGCTGCTCCTGGCGACTGTTGCTACGTTCGTCTTTCTTGGAGGCTGCGTGGTCAATGGGGCCAGCGAGGACGAAACCCGGGGTGCGTTTTCTACAGCTGAAGCCGACCTTGTCGCGACAGGACGTGGTCTTGCTGTTCGCGAGTGTTCATCCTGTCACGCTATCGATCAGGAAATGAAGAGTCCGCGCGCAGAAGCGCCCGCCATGCGAACCCTGCTTTCACGTTATGACCCTGACATGCTGGCAGAGGATTTGATTGAAGGCGTTCGCGTCGGTCACGACGACATGCCGTTTTTCGATTTCAACGTTATGGCTGCAGACGCTTTGGTAGCTTACCTGAAATCCATTGATCGTGGAAACATCGGTCGCTGACCTGCAAGAGAGCTGCGGTCGTCGAACAGGTTGCATCAGGCTTGTTGTTCACCGAGACCGCGTATCCGGGTCAGAAGTGCGGCCACCTTTGTGGCATCGAGCGCGCCAACACCACCGATGAGTGTTTCTCGAACCGGCTTCACTCCGCTCATGCCGAGGATCGATTTCTCGAAACTGCGAACACCGTGTGCGCCGAACATGAATCTGTAGGCTAGGGCGGGCATGCCCATCGTCACGATAACGCGAGCCGATCGGCCCTTGAGCATCTGTTTTGGCCATCCGCCTTTGCTATCGTTCTGGATAGCAAAGCCGTTGCGGGAGAGCTGCTCGAAGAACGCTTTCACCACGGCTGGCATGGTTCCCAGCCACAGTGGAAAGATCACCACCAGGTGTTGCGCCGCCATCACTGCGTGCTGAGCCGAGACAATCGCCGCCGGAGGCGCCGTTACGAAATCGGCTGGATCCTTCAGGATCGGGATGTCTCTGATTCCGAGATCGACATCGCACACGTCGGCGCCAGCAGCTCTAGCGCCTTCCGCATAGGCGGCTGCGATGGCATGGCAGAGGTGCTTGCCTGTTCCGTGGGGATGGCCCTGGATGATGCAAACGCTTCGGGTCATCGTGTTAATCTCGATCACACGGCCACGCTGTGTCGTGCCGACACTCGATTGAAATCGGGGTCGAAACAGGCGGCAACATTGCGAATGTACGGGCGGCCTTTGGCGCTTACGCTGACATGCGTCCCCGACAACTCCACCAGGCCAGCTGCCACCATCGGCGTCAAATGCGGGCAGCTAGCTATCAGGAGGTCGCCGGGTACATCAGCTTCGAAGTTGCAAAGAATATCTTCGATAACGCGTCCGATACGGCGATCCTCGGTTCTAATCGCGGCGCCGCGAGCCACTGGAAGATGATCGCGCATCGCTGTCGTACGATAAGCGGATGTATCCGTCGTGTTCTGATACGTTAGGTCGGGCAGGGAGGAGATTGCCGAGGCGCCGAAACCGATCAGTGCGGTTGCGTCATCGTCGGTATAACCTTGGAAGTTTCGGCGCAAACGGCCTTCGCGTTCCGCGGTCGCGAGCGAGTCTCCCGGAGCGGCGAAGTGATCGAACCCAATCGGCAGATATCCAGCGCACTCGAGCGTATTGCCTGCCGCTTCTGCTTGCCGGAAACGCTCCTCTCCGGAAGCAAGATCTGCAGTGGAAAATCCGTTCTGGTGCTTCTTCATCCAGGGAACATGAGCATAGCCAAACGTGGCCACGCGATCCGCATCCTGGCCAGCAACAAAAAGAGCCGTCTCAATCACGTGCTCGCGCGTTTGACCGGGCAGGCCGTACATGATGTCAAGGTTCAGGCTGTCGACGCCTGCCGCGCGAAGCGACCGAATGGCGCCAATGATTTCTTCATCGGTCTGGATCCGATTTATGCGCTGCTGGACGGCAGGGTCGAGAACTTGCACGCCAAGGCTCGCCCGATTGAGACCTCCGTCGGCAAAGGCGCGCACCACATCGCAACTAACGCCGCGGGGATCGAGTTCTGCCGCGATTTCGGCGAAGCGCGTGACATTGAAGGATGATCGAAGCGCGGAAAATATCCGCTCGATCTGCCGTGGAGTCAGGATGTCTGGAGATCCGCCGCCGAAATGAATGTGCGTAACATCCATGTCGCGCGAAACCATGAGGCTCACGCTTAGAATCTCCCGCACGAGCGCATCGACATAGCTATCGACAGGGTCAGCTACCGTCGGAACGCTGGTGTGGCATCCACAATACCAGCAAAGTTTCTTGCAGAAGGGGATGTGTAGATAGAGAGACAGGGATGATTTCGCTGGTAGTCGAGCTAGCGCGGCCGCGGCCTCTTGGGCGCCCACATCGGGTGCAAAGCGGTTTGCGGGTGGATAGCTCGTATATCGCGGCACCTGCGCCAACGAGAAGTCGGGCAGATATTCCCATTTGCGTTGTGCAGGGCGAAGGCTGGCAATGGTCATTGGCCGGCTCGCGCGATCGAGCGCCGTTTGTATGGGGATCTCAGAAACGGCGAGATCACGACGAGCGCCAGACCCGTCAGCATCAATACGCAACCTGTGCAATGCTGATGAGCTGTCGCCGCAAACTCCAACGGTTTGCCACACCACGCGTGAGCAATCTCGGTCGGAATGCCGCCATCACTGCATGATCGAATGAAGGCGCCCGCTGCCGCAGTCATGATACCGGACAGGGATACGATTACGGCTTTCACGAGCGCCTCCACCCTCTGGCCGCGACGGTTGGGGGAAAAGCGACCAGCGCTGTCCTTCTAGGAGCTGCGGCCTTTTCCCCCTTTGAGGTGGATCAAGCGCGTCGAACCTTCATTGCGGCAAGTCACGGCCACTGCGGCGGCCATTTCGGTTAGCGCACCGCATGAGAGGACAGGATCATGGCGGCCGGTGTTTCACGCGATCATGGGCTTGATATCAGCACCGGTGCGGTCGCCACACTGCTGATAGGGGTGCTGATTCTTGCCTTTTCCGGCGCAGCCAACGCCGTGGATCCCCAGTTCGGCGCTCATGCCTGGATGTTTGTCGCAGCTGCGGCGATCGGACTTGTCGGCATGCTCATCTGGCATGAATCGGGAGAGCGCGGCGCTACCTTCGATCCGGCCTTCTACGAGGAGGGCGTCGTCAAGGCAGGTGTCGTCGCTACGATGTTCTGGGGGATCGCCGGCTTTCTCGTCGGGCTGGTCATCGCCCTGCAGCTGACCTGGCCCGGACTTTTCTATTTTCCTGATCTGGGATGGACCAATTTTGGACGCCTGCGTCCATTGCACACGTCTGCAGTCATCTTTGCTTTTGGCGGCAATGCGTTGATCGCGACCTCCTTCTATGTCGTCCAGCGCACATGCCGCACGCGCCTCGCTGGCGGCATGTGGCCTTGGTTTGTCTTCTGGGGCTACCAGCTGTTCATCGTGATCGCTGGCACCGGCTATCTGATGGGCGTGACGCAATCGAAGGAGTATGCCGAGCCTGAATGGTATGCCGACCTGTGGCTGACCATCGTGTGGGTCGCTTATCTCTGCGTGTTTCTTGCTACGATCCTTCGTCGCAAGGAGCCGCACATCTACGTGGCGAACTGGTTCTATCTCGCCTTCATCGTTACGATCGCCCTGCTGCACATTGTCAACAACCTGTCGCTGCCGGCGAGCCTTGCTGGAACCAAGTCCTATGCCGTGTTCAGCGGCGTGCAGAGTGCGCTGATACAGTGGTGGTATGGCCACAACGCGGTTGGCTTCTTCCTAACCGCAGGCTTCCTGGCCATCGTCTACTATTTCATTCCGAAACGGGTTGAGCGGCCAGTGTGGTCCTATCGCCTGTCGATCGTACACTTCTGGTCTCTGATATTCATCTACATCTGGGCGGGCCCGCACCATCTTCACTACACCGCCCTGCCGCAATGGGCGCAGACGTTGGGCATGACGTTCTCGATCATGCTGTGGATGCCGAGCTGGGGCGGCATGATCAATGGCCTGATGACGCTGTCGGGCGCCTGGGACAAGCTGCGCACCGATCCGGTCATTCGCATGCTGGTCGTGTCCGTCGCCTTCTATGGCATGGCGACGTTCGAAGGCCCAGTGATGTCGGTGCGCGAAGTGAACGCGCTGTCGCACTACACAGACTGGGGTATCGGTCACGTTCACTCCGGCGCGCTTGGCTGGGTCGGCTTTGTCACCTTCGGCGCCATGTACTGCCTGACGCAATGGCTGTGGAAGCGGTCGAAGCTCTATTCCAACGCACTCGTCGAGTGGCACTTCTGGATCGCGACGCTCGGCATCGTTCTCTACATCTGTGCGATGTGGGTGTCGGGAATTATGGAAGGTCTGATGTGGCGCGCCTACAATGAATTCGGCTTCCTCGAATATTCCTTCATCGAGACGGTAAGCGCCAAGCACATCGAATATGTCATCCGCTCGGTCGGCGGCGGGCTCTATCTCACGGGCGCGCTGATCATGGTCTACAATCTGGTGCGCACGGCGCGCGGCGACGTCCCAGCGGACGAGCGCAAGCGCAAGCCCGGCGCTCCTTCCCTTCAACCGGCAGAGTAGGCGGCAGGCATGTCCACGCGTCCCAACTGGCTGTTGCGCAACCACAAGCTGTTCGAAAAACACAGCTTCATTCTGCTGATCGGCATCCTGATCGTTGTGGCGATCGGAGGCATCATCGAGATCGTTCCGCTCTTCTATCTGAAGAACACGATCGAAAAGGTCGAAGGCATGCGGCCGTATACGCCGCTCGAGCTCGCCGGTCAGCAGATCTACGTGCGCGAGGGCTGTCATGTGTGCCATTCGCAGATGATCCGGCCGCTGCGTGACGAGGTCGAGCGCTACGGTCACTACTCGCTCGCCGCGGAAAGTATGTACGACCATCCGTTCCTGTGGGGGTCGAAACGCACTGGTCCCGATCTCGCGCGCGTTGGAGGAAAATACTCCGACGACTGGCAGAAGCAGCACCTGATCGATCCGCGCTCTCTGGTGCCGGAATCGATCATGCCTCCCTACGCCTTCTTGGAGAACAGGCCGCTCGACACCTCGACGCTCGCCAACGAGATGCGTGCGCTTAAGGTTGAGGGCGTGCCCTACACGAAGGAAATGATCGATAGCGCGATCGACCATGCAGCGGCGCAGGCCGGCGGCGACTACGACACCGGGCCGATGCGCAAGGCCTACGCCGCTCTCGCCGGGCGCGATGGCACTGTGTCGGTTCGCGATTTCGACGGCGTCCCTGGCGAGCCGTCGGAACTCGATGCGTTGATCTCTTACCTCCAGATGCTCGGCACGTTGGTCGATTTTTCGACCTACCAGGCCGAGGATCTCTCGAACCAGCGGTGACGCCATGAGTTACGAGGACTGGTCTCACTTCGCCCAAGACTGGGGCACAGTTTATTTCGTCATCATCTTCGCCGTAGCGCTCGCTTACGCACTTTGGCCGCGGAACGGCAAAAGCTTCAAGCGCGCCGCGCGCCTTCCCATCATGGCACAGGAGCATGGCGATGACCGGCCAATCACCTGAGATCGATCCGTACAGCGGCGTTGAAACCACTGGCCACGAATGGGATGGCATCAAGGAGCTGAACAACCCACTGCCGCGCTGGTGGCGCTTCATCTTCTGGGCGACGGTGTTGTTCGCAATCGTCTACTGGATCTTGATGCCGGCCTGGCCAGCCTTACCGGGCATGCAGGGCAATACGACCGGTGTGCTGGGTCAGTCTGATCGCTCCAGCGTTGCCGCGGATACTGCCAGCATGAAGGCGGAACGCGCGGTGCTCGGCGCAAAACTGGCGTCCGGGGATGCGGCCAGTATTCTTAAGGATCATGAATTGAGCCAGCTGGCGCTGTCGCTAGGCGAGAGCGCGTTCGGCGACAATTGTGCGACCTGTCACGGCGCCGGCGGGCGTGGCGCCAAAGGGTACCCACGCCTTGCCGACGATGTCTGGCTGTGGGGCGGTTCTCTTGCCGACATCGAGCAGACCCTTCGCTACGGCATCCGCTCGGCGCCGGAAGAGACGCGTACCTCGGAAATGCCAGCCTTCGGCCGCGATGAGCTGCTGCCAAGCGAGCAGATCAACGATCTCGTCGAGTTTGTAACGTCGCTTTCTGGCAAGAAGGCGGACGCTGCGGCAGTGGAGCGGGCGCGACCGGTTTTCGAACAGAACTGCGCCAGCTGCCATGGCGTCGATGCGCATGGTGACCGCACCAAGGGCGCTCCCAATCTGACTGACGCAGACTGGCTCTATGGCGGCGATCGGGCGACGCTGCTCCGGACGATATTCGGACCACGCAATGGCGTCATGCCGGCATGGGGTGCTCGCCTCGATCCCGCGACGGTCCGCGCTCTGGCTATCTACGTCCATTCACTGGGAGGCGGCGAATAGGTGATGGGCAGCGCGACGCTCATCGACCTGCGTTCGCGCAAGGGCGGCTCCGGTGGGCAACCGCCGGAGGACAGGGAACCTGTTGTTCTCTATGCGCGACGAAAGCAGATCTACCCGCAGCTCGTTTCCGGTCCCTTCCGGGCGATCAAGTGGGTCCTGCTGTTTGCGACTCTTGGCGTCTACTACCTGCTGCCGTGGCTGCGCTGGGATCGCGGGCCAGGAGCGCCGGATCAAGCCGTCCTGGCGGATTTCGCTGGCGGTCGTTTCTACTTCTTCGGGCTCGAGATATGGCCCCAGGAAGTCTACTACATCACCGGCCTGCTGATTCTCGCTGCCGTAGGCCTGTTCCTTGTGACAGCTCTCTTCGGGCGCGTCTGGTGCGGCTACTTTTGTCCGCAGACCGTCTGGACTGATCTCTTTCTTGTTGTCGAGCGGTTCTTCGAAGGCGATCGCAACGCCCGCATGAAGCTCGACAAGGCGCCGCTAAGCATCAACAAGGCTTGGCGCAAGATATCCAAGCATGCCGTCTGGCTGTTGATCTCCTTTGCGACAGGCGGCGCCTTCATTCTCTATTGGCACGACGCTCGTGCCTTGGCCGAAACCTTCTTTATTGGCCAGGCGCCCATGACTGCCTACGTGTTTGCGGGGTTGCTGACTGCTACGACCTACGCTCTCGCCGGCACCATGCGCGAGCAAGTCTGCACGTACATGTGCCCTTGGCCGCGCATCCAGTCTGCCCTGATCGACAGAGATACGCTGACCGTCACCTATCGATCGGAGCGTGGCGACCCACGCGGCGCCCACAAGAAGGGTGAAACATGGGAAGGTCGTGGCGACTGCATTGATTGCAAACAGTGCGTTGTCGTTTGCCCGATGGGTATCGATATCCGGAATGGCCCCCAGCTTGAATGCATCCAGTGCGGTCTCTGCATCGATGCATGCGATGGCGTCATGAAAAAGATAGGTCGTCCCACGGCTCTCATCGCCTACGACACGGACGAGAACGTATTGCGCCGGTGGAAGAAGTTCCCGGCCCGGCGCTTCAATCCATTCCGTTCGCGAACGGTTGCCTATGCCCTGGTGCTTGTCCTGACAGCTTCGATCATGACATGGGGGCTTGCGACCCGCACGGACGTCGAGTTGTCAGTGCTCAAGGATCGCGCACTGCCTTTCGTTCAGCTTGGCAACGGCGATGTCCGCAACACGTACACGCTGAAGGTAGTCAACAAGCTGCGTGCCGCGCGTTATTTTGTTGTTCAAATCGAAGGGCTGCCAGGAGTTCAGATCGAGATCATCGGCGAGGGAGGAGATGCTCGCTTGCCACATGTCACCGCTGCGCCTGACTCTGTTGACCGCTATCGCCTGCTTCTTACCGTGCCCTCCGGCTCGTTGCCGGAAGAGAATTCGAGCATTCGCGTCGCGCTGTCCGAGGCCGGCAAGCCGGTCGCAAGCGCGGCTACAAGCTTTCTGGGACCGGAGGACTGACATGCAATCGAAGCCTCTTCGTGGCGTCCATGTTTTCTGGATGATCTTCGCATTCTTTGCGCTCGTGATTGGCGCCGACACGCTCTTCATCGTTCGCGCAGTCGGGACCTTTCCAGGCGAGCAAGTGAAAAACTCCTATGTTCTCGGGCTCGACTACAATCGCGAAGTCGAGAGCAGGGCGCGGCAGGAGGAGCTGGGGTGGTCCGCCGAAGTCGGCATTCAGAAAGGCGATAAGCCCGCATTGATCGTGCGGATGGCGAACCGGTCTCGGGAGCCGGTCACCGGTCTTGATGTCTTCGCCAGCTATTTCGTTCTGGGCGCCGGGCGCGAAGAACGGCAGGTTGCGCTGATCGAAACCCGGCCTGGCGAGTATCGGGCGCCGATCGATGTCGCCGCGCCAAGCCGGGTCGAGTTCGATATTCGCGCACGTCACAAGGGAAGCGAAACCGCAATCTTCCAGGCTGCCAAGACATTGGTGCTCTCATGAGTACGTTGGCGCCGGGATGTCCGAGTGGGCTATCGCCAGCGAGCGAGCCCGCGCAGCCGCAGGATCCATCCGCTTTTGTCATCGAACGTGATGGCCGAAAATCACTCGACGTCATGGTTCGCGGCGCGAGCTGCGCGGGTTGTCTGACGAAAATCGAAGGCGCCGTAGGCAAGCTTCCTGGCGTGGAGATTGCGCGCCTCAATCTGTCGACAGGAAGGCTGCGTGTTGAGTGGACGGGCAGGCTTGGCGCCCGCCGTATCGTTGAGGCTATCGGCGATCTTGGTTATGGTGCATCAGCATTCGATCCGGGGCAGGCGGACGACGCCAACGCGCGCACCGAACGGCGACTTTTTGCGGCGTTGGCCGTCGCTGGAATCGCGACGGCTGCCGTCATGTTCTTCTCCGAACCGCTCTGGTTCGGCAGCGACCTGACCGACGAAACGCGAACGATCCTCCGTTGGATTTCGGCCTTGGTGGCGATACCCGCCGCCGCCTTTTCAGGTCAACCATTCTTTTCCTCCGCGATTGCATCTGTTCGGCGTCGCCGCTTGAACATGGATGTGCCGATCTCTCTTGCGGTGATCCTGGCGCTTGGCCTTAGCGTTTTTGAGACCATCACGGGCGGCAAGCATGCCTTCTTCGACGCGTCCGTCATGCTGCTGTTCTTCCTGCTGATCGGCCGCGTTCTCGACGCGCGTCTTCGGAGGCAGGCCTATTCGGCAGCGAACGCCTTGGCATCCATGCAGACCGCTACAGCGACGAGGCTGGGCGCCAAGGGTGTTGCGGAAGCTGTCAGAGTCTCCGACATCCGGACGGGAGACATGCTCCTCGTGGCCGCTGGAGAGCGGCTCGCGGTCGACGCGGAGGTCATCTGGGGTGAAAGCGAAGCCGACCTCCGTCTCGTAACCGGCGAGGTAGAGCCCGTTCGCTGTTTCGCGGGGCAGACTCTGCATGCTGGCGCTATCAACCTCTCTGTCCCAATACGCGCGCGCGCTCTGGCGCCGGCCAACCAGTCACTAATGGCGGATATCGCCCAGCTGCTTGAAGCGGGCGAGCAGAAGAAATCTTCCTACCGCAAGCTCGCTGACAAGGCGGCCCAGGCCTACGTGCCCCAGGTTCACACACTGGCAGTTCTGGGCTTTGTTGGATGGCTGGTGTTCGGAGCGACGCCAGCCCAGGCGGCATATGTCGCGATCACGGTGCTTATCATCACCTGCCCATGTGCGCTCGCTCTTGCTGCGCCTCTCGTTCAGGTTGTTGCAGCGGGCAGGCTGTTCCGCGAAGGCGTTTATCTGTCGTCGGGTGATGCACTGGAGCGGCTGGCGGCGATTGATCACGTCGTTTTCGACAAAACGGGTACTCTGACGCTTGGCGATCCTGTGCTGCGTCAGGAGCCGCATCGTGCTGGCCTCCTGGAAGACGCGGCTTTGCTGGCCCGCGCCAGCCATCACCCATTCTCGCGAGCGATTGCCCGCGCAGCCGGGCCAGGGCGTGTCGCAGAAGACGTACGGGAGTATCCCGGAGAGGGCGTTGCTGGCTTGGTAAGTGGACGCAGCGCGAGGCTTGGCTCGGCTGCTTTTGTTGGCGCCACTTCCGTGCAGGGCTCCGAACTCTGGTTCGTATTCAATGGCGAGAAGCCTGAAGCTCTTCATTTTGACGACGTCGTCCGAGCGGACGCGCAGGCAACGGTGGCGAAGCTCAAGGCCATGGGCATGGAGGTCGAGCTTCTCTCAGGTGATTCCGACGAAAGGGTAGGACGCGCAGCGGCCGCCGCTGGAATCACTCAGTGGCGTGGCCGCGCTACACCACAGTCGAAGGCGAAGCATCTTCAGGCGCTCGAATCTGCCGGGCAAAAAGTGCTTATGGTCGGCGATGGCCTGAATGATGCTGCGGCTCTCGCGGGTGCACATGCATCCATTGCACCGGGCGGCGCCGTCGATGTGTCTCGCCTCGCAAGTGATTGCGTGTTTTCCGGTGACAGCCTCAGTGCGGTCGTACGCGTTATCGAAATCGCCAGAGCCGCCCGCTCGCGCATGCGAGAGAATTTTGGCCTCGCTGCGCTTTACAACCTGCTGGCGGTGCCGATTGCCTTGGCCGGCTGGGTAACGCCGCTGGTCGCGGCGGTCGCCATGTCGACCTCATCCGCGATCGTTACCCTGAATGCTCTGCGTCTGGCGGGAGGGCAATCTAGGTCGAAAGGAACGACGGCGTGACCGTTCTGATGCTAATGCTCCCGGCCGCCATTGGGCTTGGACTTGCCTGCCTTGCCGCCTTCGTCTGGGCGTTGAGTTCTGGCCAATTCGACGACCCGAGAGGAGCGGCTGTTCGAATTCTGGAGGACTCGGACAAGCCGCATTGACGGATTTGGCGCGCTGGCAACTGGCTAAATAAGCCTTCTCGCTATACAGGAGGTCGCAAGCGATAGATCGAGTCCATTGCGGCTTGATTCTCCGCAGGACAGGGACGAGCCGGTGTCTGGTGTTGGCTATTCGGAAAAACTTCTGGTCGTTGACGACGACAAGGGCCTCCGGGAGACCCTTGTCGATTTCTTCGAGCTGGAAGGCTATCAAGTAGATCAGGCTGCCAATGTCGGCGAGGCTCGGGAGCAGCTTGCCCGCGGCGAGCCTGATCTTCTCCTTCTTGATATCAACATGCCCGGTGGAGACGGTCTGACCTTCGCCGCGGAAATGCGCAGCCGATCATCGGTGCCGATCATCATCCTTTCCGGGAAGGGCGCGATGATCGACCGTGTGGTCGGACTTGAAGTAGGCGCCGATGACTACGTTGCAAAGCCTTTCGAGCTTCGAGAACTTCTGGCGCGAGTACGCGCCGTGCTGCGTCGCACCCGTTCTGCGGTCACAATATCCACCGATATTTCCGGAAGCGAAAGGGTCGCGCGTTTTTCCACTTTTGTGTTCATGCCCGGCCGGCGCAGTCTCGCCACTGCATCCGGTAAAGCCGTCGATCTTACCGGTGCTGAGTTCAATCTTCTGGCGGCTTTTGTGGACCGCGCGAACCGTGTCCTCTCGCGCGATGCAATCGCCGACCTGACGCGCAAGGATGACTGGGACGCGTTCGATCGCAGCATCGATACACTGGTAAGTCGGCTCCGCCGAAAGCTCGCATCGCACGCTGATGCCTCGCAGCTCATCCAGACAGTACGTGGCGAAGGCTATGTTCTGGCGGCCGACGTGAACTGGTCAGGACCAGTTCGCTGATTTAGGTCCGACCTTCGAGTACGGCCCGCACCAGCTGGGCCAGCTGAGCCCGCGTTGCCGGTTTGCCAAGGAAGGGACGAGTAGATCGTTCGCCGGATGCCGCCATTCTGGGTGAGTATCCTGATGTCAGTATCAGCTTCATGGCTGGGAAAAGTTTCTCGAACTCGTCTGCGACGGCATGCCCGTCCATGCCTCCCGGCATCACAACATCGATCAGCGCCAGCTGTATGCCCGGAGTGGAGCGCGCCACCTGCATGGCGTTCGGGCCATCGACCGAGATCTTGACCCGGTATCCCAAGCTTTCGAGACGCGACACCGTGATGAGACGTACATCCGGGTCGTCTTCCACCACGAGTATCGTCTCCCCAGATCCCATTGGGACCGAAGCATCGTGAGCTTTCCCAGGCGAAGCGTTCGCTGGGCCGGTTCGCGGAAAGAACAGGCTGACCCGGGTGCCGTGGTCGAGTTCGCTGTATAGGCGGGCGTGGCCGCCGATCTGCTTCATGAAGCCGTAGACCATGCTCAGACCGAGGCCCGTCCCCGACCCAACGTCTTTGGTCGTGAAGAAGGGCTCAATCGCCCGCGCACACACTTCGGGCGACATGCCGACGCCGGTGTCGGAAACCGAAACGCGAATGTATTCGCCCGGCGGCGCCTCCTGAGCCGTTCTTACATCATCATCAAATCGCACGCCTTCCGTCTCGATCGTCAGCGCCCCGCCAGAAGGCATGGCGTCGCGAGCGTTGACGGCCAAGTTCAGGATTGCGGTCTCGAACTGGTCTACATCCGTGTGTACCATGCCTACGTCCGGCGCTAGGTGCATTCCAACCGATATAGCCCCACCCAGCGAACGCTGAAGGATTTCCGACATGTCTTCGAGCGACTGATTCAAATCGACTGCTTGCTGATTGAGCGGTTGCTTACGAGCAAAGGCGAGCAAGCGCTGGGTGATCCGTGCGGCTCGGGTTGCTGCGTCTTGTGCTCGCGCCACGGCTCGTCGCGCTGCAGGGGGCAGGTCTACGCCGGCGATCATCTCGAGATTGCCGCCTATGACGCTTAGAATATTGTTGAAGTCATGGGCGATGCCGCCGGACAGCTGACCGATGGCATCCATCTTCTGGTGGTGAAGGATCGTTTCCTCCGCGCGTTTCTTTTCTGTCAGATCATAGATAATGCCGACAAAGATCTCGTCTTCGTCCGCACGAGCTTGTCCCACAGACAGGTACATCGGGAAGATCGTACCGTCTGATTTGCGCCCCTTAAGCTCGCGACCAATGCCGATGATGCGCCTGACGCCGGTCTCGCGATGACGAGCGAGGTAGCCGTCATGCTCCTCCTGGAATGGCGGCGGCATGAGCATCTTGACGTTGTGGCCGATAAGCTGTTCCCGGGGATACTGAAACAGACTCGTACAGGCGGGATTCACATAGTGAATGATGCCCGACGTATCGATGACGATCAGTCCATCGACCATCGTTTCGGGTACGACCAGGAATCGGTTGTCTGAAATAAGTGCTTTCAAGCTCGAACCCGGCAGAGGGAAGGTGTCTTTCAACGCTACCGGACCGCGCACGCCTGCGCCAGTCGGAGTTCCGATATCCGGCAGAGAGGGGTGTTCTGTAGTCGCCACTCGAATATCCCCGGAATTCCCGTAGCAATCATCTCACGCAAGACCCCCGGATCGCGTTTGATGTGGATCAGACTTCCGGTCCGACCTGAGTGCTATCGACGCCTCAACGAAGGAGGCGCTCATGTCGATGTACCAGATCGTTCTCAGACTCGCGCGAAACCCCGGGTATCCGAATGGCGACGACAGCCAAGGTTACGTCCTTGTCGCCCCGTTGGATGCATCCGATCAGCTCGATTCCATTGCCTGGCGCGAAAATCGCGAAGCCTGCACCGTCATCAGGTTCAAGCCTGGCGAGGATCGCGACGCCGACGGGCTGCTCACCCACAACGGGTCCCACTGGTTCTTTCACTATGACGAGGTCGAGGAAGGAGAGGATGAGCCCGTCTTTCGTCTGGGCGAGCATAGGCTTGCGATTGGCGACTACGTGACCATCCATGAAAGCGACGACACGTCGCTTACCTATCGGGTCACTCAACGCACGCCGGTCCACTCGAAGAACCAACGCGAGACCGCGAAGGAGATTGTGAGATGACCTTTCTGCGTCTGATCCTGAGCGCTGCCGCGGCTTCCGCAACGCTGGCGGCTTGTGCCAGCCCGGCGCCGCGGGACAATGAGGCTTCGTTGCAAACTGCCACTGCGGAAGCCTTGGGCGGCGTCACCCCAGATACTATCGAAATCATCAATCCCGCTCGAACGGCGGTGAAGTGGACCTGGAACGCCAGGCACGGCGGCAACACATACGCCTGCGATGCTGACAACCAGATGCGCTTGCCGTCCTGCAGCGCCATCAGCTGATTCAGAAGCAAACCGATGGATCTTCACCCCTATTTTATCCCCGGCGTAGTCGCCGTGATGCTGGCATTCATCATTGTACTCGGCGGTGTGGCTCTGTTCGCGCGTGACAGGAAATGAAATTGGGCGCGCACGCCTTTGCGTGGTCGTTTTTCTCGGTCGCAAGCGTTCTCACCATGGTTGGATGCGCGACCCAACCGGAGTCCCAGTACGCTGGCGATCCGGTAGAGGGCAGACAAGTCGCAATCGACCTATGTTCGGATTGCCATTCGGTTGAACCAATAGGCAGTAGTCCAAATCCCGGCGCGCCGCCGCTTCGTGACGTGTTGTCAAAATACGATCCGGATCAGCTGCAGCGCGACTTTGAGAATGCAGTCACCGTGAGCCACATGCGCATGCCCACATTCTATTTCGGCGAGCATCATCCAGCGGATGTTGTTGCCTATCTAAAAACCATTCAACGGAAGCGGGAACCCCAGTCTCGCTTCTGACTTCGGTCGAGCGTCAGTTGCCGCCTTCGCAATACCGCACGTCGACTACGGTCAATCTACGTGATCCGGAAAGCGATCGGCCTGCTGAATGCCCTCAAGATAGAGAACAATGGCGGCGATCTCCTCAGCTCGAAACACAAACTCCGGCATGTCAGGGTGACCAACGACGATGCCCTCTGCGAGTGACTCCTCCAGGGCCGAGATCGGGTAGTTTCGCGAAAGCGTTCGAAAGGCGGGAGCGTCGGGATGCTTGCTGCGATCACTCAGTCCGATTGCATGACATGCCGCGCAGTTTGTATCCACGAGGTAACGCCCGGAGGAAGTTTTGGAGGTTGCTGCATCGATGCCTTCTGGCGTCGCCGCACAAGCGGTCGTGCACAGTGCCGCCAATGCTGCAAAGATAAGGCCTCTCGTTTCCTTCTTTCCTGAGAAGTTCATTTTTCTCGCCATTCGCGTGTCGCAAAGAAGTCCGCTCGTCGATAGATGGACAAGGTTCGTCCATCACGTCCATCACGTCCTGTCCGGCACGATATACGGGAACATGCTGATCCCAAGGCCCACGAACGCTAACAAAAAAAGCCCAAACGCCAAGAGAAACGGCGTCAGCTCGGCGCTCCTGCGCAAGCGCCGAAGAAGACCACCACAAGCGCCGTCAGCAACGGCACCTGCGCGGTGAGCAACACACCCGGCATGTCGAACCATCGCCGCCAATAGGCGTGCTCCAGGAAAGGCGTTGCCGCGCTGACGGCGCCGATGGCGATCATAGCCCTTCGAGCACTGCGAGATAGCTCGCGAGCCCTATCGAAACGGCTAGGAAAATAAAATGGAAGCTAACCGTGAACGCGAACTGGATGCGGGCGAGGACGACGGCGTCGAGCATGTTGAACCGTCAGTTTCCAGCGAAGAGTTTCATCTCTTCGCTCACAATGGCCGCGACTTTGGGTCTGGCGAGAATTCTCTGTGTGAGCGCATCGACGTTCGGCAAGTCGGGAAGGCCGCCCGCAAGGGCCGGCGAACGCCGCCATAGGCTGAACACGAAGAGGTAGAGATCGCACAGACTGAAATCGTCAAGCAGGTAGGGCTGCCGGGCCAGGTGCGCGTCGATCTCTTGGAAGACCCCGCTCGCAAGATTCAGAAGCGGGCTTTCACCACTGCGGGATCGCAACCCTCGAACTTTTCGGGAAATCCGGCCCCCGACAGGGCCGGGTGCAGAGTAGTCGAAATCAGGGCCAGCCAGGATTGCGCCTTGGCGCGCTCGATTGTGCCTGCGAGCGGAAGCAGGCGGGCGTCGGGCGCAAGGTCCGCAATCAGAGGCAGGATTGCGCTAGACTCTGTAATCACACCCTGGCCAGTGTCGAGTGCCGGGACTTTCCCTCTCGGATGGATGCGGCGATAGGAGTCCGCGTTCTGTTCACCCTTGCGGGTGTTTATCACGACAACTTCGTGGGCCAGGCCAGATTCGGCGAGTGCCAACCGGCTTGCGAGTGAGCAGGCCATCGGGGAATGGTAGAGACGCAGCATTTAGGACTCCTCAAGCGGGCTGAAACTCGGCGCAAGAACCGTCTTACGGTGTGCTATTTCTAAAATCATATCGGACTCTCGCGTCCTGTTGCCGCCTGAACCTGTTAATTGGGGGTGGCAGGACAAGCAGCTCCTTCCGATGCCTGCGCCGCGGCCGTCGCTGCAAATCGTGCCAGCGTGTCGCGCGGACCCGTCCACCACACACGATCCTGCCTGCCGCATCGGCGGCCATACTCGAAGAGCTCCCGCATCCCACCGAAAGCCATGGGGCCTTCAAAGGGATAGTCTCGTGGGATCATCGTGAAGCGATAGTTCATACCGACGCCCTTCGCGAAGCTGTCGACTTGGGCGAGCGAGACGCGCGCCGAGTTGTCGGCCATTGCAAAGAAGCTGCGAGTCGCGATGGACAATGTGTTGAGCGGCGTCGTTTGAGTTGGTGGCGCAGACTGTCCGTTTACGATGACGTATATACTGCCGCCGCGGAGGCTTTCCGGCGCATCGGCGGGATCCATGGCGATCTGGGGCGCGACAAAAAACGGCACCGACGCGCCGCCATCAACATGCATTTCCTGAAAGGTCTGCCCGTCGTGTTCCACAGAGAGCAGGACAGGTGGGAAAGCGCCGGGAATGCTTGAAGAGGCCACAAGAACGTCGATGAAAAGAGCGCGCGCCCGTCGCCCGCCCGTCAACGCAATCGCGCCCATATCCCAGACTACGGTTTCTTCCCGATCCAAATCAGTCGTGGCGACGAGCAGCATCCGGCCGGCTGCAGCTTCGCGCGCCACGGCGGCGATCAAATCATCGGTGACAAAGTGCTCGACGAGTTTTCGCAGAGACTGCCCGTCGTAGATGGACGTTCCAAACAGCGCACCGAACCAGTTCGCCTGCGCCAGGCCGCTGGCGCTGCCGTCGGTGTAAGCCTCCACGAGTTCATCGTTCCAGTCCGGTCCAGCAAAGACCAGAGGCGCGATCAGAGCCCCGGTCGAAACGCCCGTGATGACTTCGTATCGCGGACGATGCGCCCCTTCCGACAGTCCAACGAGAAGGCCAGCGCCATATGCACCACCGGCGCCGCCGCCCGAAAGAGCAAGTACATCAACCGAACCGTCAGAGGTCGAGGCGATTACGCGCTCGACACTCTCCCTTGCCCGCAAGTCGTAAGACGCTGAATCAAATGCATAGGCCCGCACTGAAGACTCAAACCCAAGCGGCAAGGCTCCCAACGGAACGGATGGCGGCGCTTGAAGACGCGCTCCGGTTACACAGGCGGAACATGCGAGGGCCGCCAACAACCCAACTGCACGCATTGGAAACTCCGAGATTCGTTTTCTGAGAGGCGCTGCGCGGGCCAGGGCAGCCCTAATCGAGCTTGTAGCGAAGGCCGATGGTGACGGCCTGCGAGTCGAAGTCTCCGTTGAGACCCGACGCTGCGGAACCGAAATGCAGATCGGTGGCGACGACGTAGCGGTAAACCAGCTCCGCACTCAGCCGATCATTTATCTGATAGGCGAAGCCAGCCTTGGCTTGATAGGCGAACCCAGAGTCGTCGCCGCTGAAAATCCCGTTGTCGATATCGACACGGGTGAACCCAACGCCGGCACCCAGGAATGGCTGGATCGCGCCAACAGGATTGAAATCGTAGATAAGGTTGGCAAAGCTTCCGATTGACGAAGTATCGCTGTCCGGGGTCGCTTCGAGGTCGTTCTGCAGATAGAGCAGTTCGCCCTCAGCCCGAAGGCCGTTGGCAAAGTCGTATCCCCACGCCACCGAAGCAGCGACACCGTTCGCAACGTCGGCAAGATCGTTTGCGTCAGCCTCGCCTTCGAAGCTGCCTCCAAGTTCGGAACGCAGATACCAGCCGGCATCCTGCGCCTGGGCAGTTCCGCTCGACGCCAGGACGCCAGTCGCAGCGCTGGCGACCAACACCATCATCTTCATCGCATACCTCCAAACATCTTAAACCGTACGGTTCAGTTATGTTCGCGATGGACGCGTATCAAGAGGCACGAGCAAGGATGTTTTTTGTGTTCCGCCTGACCCGGCAATCGGCCGTTGCTACCCGCCCCGGCCGGCTTCCAAGCCGCAACAGTCAGCGTCACCGAACAGCAGAGCCGACCCTCTGCAGCGCCCTCCGGCTGTCGCGGAAGCAAGCGGAGGAGGGTGCCGCGCAATTGGTTATGGCGCATACGCCCGCAGAAACGTGTCAACTCCAGACACGACCGCCGTTTCAATCTCGTGGGCGGTGACTGCCCGGTCTCCGTGCAGCCGCCGTTCGACGAGGTCGACCTCGATCAGTCCGCGAAAATGCCATGCGGCCAAGTTTGGATCTGCCCGACGGAGCGAGCCAGCCTGCATCTCTTGATCGAGAAAAGCTGCGATCCGGCGCCAGTGAGGTTGGATAAACCGCATCCGCAATCGCTCACCGAGATCCGATCGCTCGCCTTCGGAAATCAGGGCGCGCGCGACCGCAAGCGAATCGGGGGTCATTCTGGTTTGCACATAGCTCCGAGCGAAAGCGAGAAGACGCGCTTCCAATTGTCCCTCGACCTCCATTGCCGCAAATATCGCTTCGGATTGGCCTTCAACCACCTCTTCAAGTGTGGCGCTGAAAAGCTGCTCCTTTGACTGAAAGTACCCGTAGAGCGTGGCTTTCGAGCCGCCGACCTTCTCGGAGATCTCGGACATTGTGGTCCGCTCATAGCCGTTTGCCCTGAACACCGCCCATGCGGCCTCCAGGATCGATCGACGCCGCTCATCGGTTCTCACGCGCATTCAAGATTCCTTTTGTGAACTAGTCTGTACACTTTCCGCTTGACGAACGGAAGTAGCCTCCCTTATATAGACTGTATCGTACAGTTTGTAATAGGGGCCTTGGATGGCATTTTTTTCGATCTTGAGTGTACAGGCCGTGAGACGTGTCCTGGTAGTTGGGGCAGCCGTGAGCACGGTTTCGGCATGCGCAAACATTCCGGATCTCGGTACCGCGCCACAGCCTAAGGCGCCGGGAAGCTACGCAACGGCGAACGCTTTCAACGCGCCAGTATCCGACTGGCCGAGCGACGCCTGGTGGGTCCCCTATGGGGAGTCTCAGCTGACTGCCCTGATTACCGAGGCGCTGGCTGGCTCGCCAAACCTGGTGATTGCAGAAGCGCGCATGAGACGAGCGCAGGCGCTGGCGCAGCAGGCCGGTGCGGTTCTGTCCCCCCAGGTCGGCGCGGCAGTGTTTGCTGGCTCTGCGAGAAACAGCCAGAACAACGGGCTTCCGCAAGGCGCCGTGCCAGAGGGCTGGAACGATGTCGGTCAGGCGGGATTTTCGCTGAGCTGGGACCTCGATCTATTCGGCCGCAACCACGCCCTGCTGAAGGCAGCGACCACTCAGGCCGAGGCCGCCCGGGCCGAAGCCGCCGCGGCGCGCCTCGTTCTGGCCACTGCCGTGGCCGGCGCCTACGCTGAACTCACGCAGCTCTATGCCGACGCAGATGCGGCTGAAGAAGCCCTGCGCGTCCGTATCGAGAGCGAGTCACTCATCGGCCAACGCGTCCGTGCTGGACTTGAAGAACAAGCCGCCCTCGAGCGCGCTCACGCCGGCCGGGCGATGGCCGAGGCCGAACTCGCATCACTTGCAGAAGCGGTGGGCCTGACGGGCAACGCCATCGCAGCCCTCCTGGGGCAGGGCCCTGACCGCGGTCACGCCATCACGCGTCCGGCTCCGGGCGCAATTCGCGCCTTTGGCCTGCCGGAGAATCTGCAGGTCGATCTGGTCGGACGTCGGCCGGATGTCGTCGCCGCCCGGCTTGCGGCTGAAGCTGCTGCACTTCGGATCGACGCAGCCAAGGCCGCATTCTACCCGAACGTGAATCTGACAGCATTTGTCGGTGTGGAGTCCATGGGTCTCGACAACCTGCTGGAGTCTGACTCGACTGTTGGGCAGGTGGGCCCAGCTTTCAGCCTACCGATCTTCAGTGGCGGCCGCCTGGAAGGATCCTACCGCGGCGCGCGGGCGGAGTATGACGAAGCGGTAGCCGCCTATGATCAGACGCTGACGCAAGCGCTCAAGGATGTGGCAGACGCCGCTGTCAGCGCGCGGATGCTGGATCGCCGGCTCACAAAGACTCGGGAAGCGCTCGCGGCCTCTGAACAGGCCTATGAATTGATCCGGCAGCGCTACGCAAGTGGCGTTGGCGGCTATCTCGATGTGCTTACCGCGGAAGATGCGCTCATCGCACACCGCCGGGCGGTAGCCGACCTCGAAACCCGCTCCTTCACGCTCGACGTGGCCCTCATCCGCGCGCTCGGCGGCGGCTATCGCTCCTGATTCTCCTTCAACCCACTCCAAGGAACACACCCATGAACAAGCAAGTTCTACACGAAGATTTCGCCATCGAAGTCCCCGATCCGTCTGACGTCGCCCGCGCCAAGAACCGCAAGAAGCTCTTCGCTGGCCTTGCGGGCGCGCTCGTGCTCGCCGGCGGCGGCTACTTCGCCTACGAGACGGTTGTCGCCGGCGACCACGTGGAAACAGACAATGCCTATGTCGAGGCCGATAGCGCGCTAGTGACTGCCCTCACATCCGGGCCCGTCGCCGAAGTGCGCGTCGTCGATACCCAGATGGTCAAGAGAGGCGACGTGCTTGTCGTCTTGGATGACGTTGATCGGCGGCTTGAGCTCCAACAGGCTATGGCGGCGCTGGGCCAGATCGAGCGGCGCGTCCGCGGCTATAGTGCAACGGACAATGCCCTCAACGGACAGATTGCAGCTCGCGAGGCTGACCTCGTCCGAGCCAGGGCCGAACTGGCTCGCGTCGAAAGTGAGCTTGGTCGCCGGGAACCGCTGGCAAGTAGTGGGGCGATTTCGGCCGAACAGCTGACCACGGCGAAGACGGCGGTGGACGCCTCCGCCGCCGCCGTGAGCCAGGCCGAAGCAAATGTTCGCGCGGCGCGCGGATCTCGCGATGCAAACCACGCCCTGATTTCCGGAGTGTCTCTCGATGAGAACCCTGAGGTGAGGGCGGCAAAGTCCCGCGTCGACCAGGCGCTTGTGGCGCTCGATCGCACCACCGTGCGGGCCCCTGTCGATGGCGTTGTCGCCAAGCGTCTGGTGCAGGTGGGACAGATGGTTCAGCCCGGCGCGCACATGATGACCATTGTGCCGATCCAGCAGGCGTACGTGAACGCCAACTTCAAGGAAGTTCAACTGGAGAAAGTGCGTGTTGGCCAACCCGTCGAGCTCGAGAGCGATCTGTACGGCGGCAATGTTGTCTATCAAGGCCGCGTCTCCGGCTTTTCCGGCGGCACCGGCGCGGCGTTCGCCGTCGTTCCGGCGCAGAACGCCACGGGCAACTGGATCAAGGTTGTCCAGCGCCTTCCGGTCCGGATCGAACTCGATCCTGAGCAACTGAAATCTCATCCGCTCAAGGTTGGTCTTTCCATGAAAGCCACCATCGACGTTACCGAGTAGCGCGCGGAAAAACCGAGTAGCACGGGGACAAAAAATGAAAGCCGCAATGATGTCGCTCGCCGCACCCGCGGCGGGAGGCCCACTCACTGGCGTGCGCCTCTACGCCGCCGCGATCCTGATCGGATTGGGCAACTTCCTCGTGGTGCTCGACACCACGATCGCTAACGTCTCGATTCCCACGATCGCTGGCGCTCTCGGCGTCTCCTCCTCTCAGGGGACCTGGGTGATCACGTCCTACGCGGTCGCGGAGGCGATCACCGTGCCGCTCACGGGTTGGCTCGCGCTTCGCTTCGGCGGGCAACGCACATTTCTGTTTTGCTATATTGGTTTCGCGGCGATGTCGCTGCTGTGCGGTCTGTCCAACTCGCTGGAAACGCTGATCGGCGGCCGGGTCCTTCTCGGACTGCTTGGCGGTCCGATCATGCCGCTTTCGCAGATGCTGCTGCTGCGCATTTTTCCGAAGGAGAAGGCGACACTTGCGACAGTCATCTGGGCGATGACCACCCTGGTCGGCCCCGTCGCGGGTCCAATCCTGGGCGGGATGATCTGCGACAGCATCGGTTGGCAGTGGATCTTCTTCATCAAGGTGCCGGTTGCGGCCATCGGCGGTATCGTGCTGCTTGGACTGCTTCGCGGCCAGCCTGACCCAAAGGGCACAGCTTTTCTGGATAAGATCGGACTTGCGCTGCTGGTCGTCTGGGTGGCCGCCCTTCAGATCATGCTCGACGAAGGGCGCAACCACGACTGGTTCAATTCGCACGAGATCCAGATTCTCGCAGTCGTCGCGGCGGTAGGCTTTGTCGCTTTCGTGATCTGGGAACTCACCGCAAAACATCCCATCGTCGACCTGCGCATCTTCCGGCACCGCGGCTTCACCGCTTCCGCACTCACCTACTCAGTCGGGTTCGGTGCATTCTTCGCGAGCATCGTCCTTCTGCCGCTCTGGCTACAATCCAACATGGGCTACACGGCGACCTGGGCCGGCTACGCCACCGGTATCATGGGAATCTTTGCCGTGGTTTGTGCGCCTCTGGTGGGGAAAGCGGTGGAGCGCATTGACGCGCGCATGATCGTGTCGCTGGGAATTCTTGGCCTCGGCCTCATCTCGGTCTGGCGGATGGCCTTCAACTCCGATGTTACCTTCCTGCAAATGGCCTGGCCAACGCTGCTGACCGGTCCGTTCATGGTGATGTTCTTCGTCCCCGTGACGGGCCTTGCGATGGCCAGCGTAGAACCACACGAGCAGGCCAACGCGGCCGGCATCTCCAACTTCATGCGAACACTGGCCGGAGCTTTTGCGACATCGCTCGTCCAGACGGGCTGGTTCAACTCAATGCGAGAGAACCAGACCGAGCTGGCCGGCGCCATGAACCATGGCGAGGCCGCGCTAGCAGAAATGGCCGCTCAGGGCGCCTCGCCTGAACAGGCGCGGACTGTGCTGACCGGTGTAGTCGAAGGTCAGAGCGTGATGCTGGCGACGCTGGAGATGTTCTCTGTGATCGCCATCTGCTTCGCCTTCGCCGCGACGTTGATCTGGCTGGCGCCGAAACCAAAAGGCCCGATCGACACCAGCGGTGCGCACTAGCATCCCACTTCCCCGCATCGACTACAAAAAGTTACGGAGAGACACCTTGGATCGAAAGAGAAATAAACGTGTGATCGCAGCCGGCTCTCAATCGTCCGAGCTAGGTCTTGGCGATCGTCTTAGGCTGGTCATCAGCATACTCGCCTTCTGTGCGGCAGGAGTCCTGTTGCCGGCTGCTCTGGTGCTGGCCTGCGATAGCCGCCACGAGCATCAGCCGCTCCCTCAAGGCCATGAGCGACACGTCGTCAGGAGTTCCGACGACGCAGTCGCGCCAGGCCCATTTCAACGTGAAAAACTTTCCACATCTCATTGTCCACTAGATCCAAGGAGGCCCACATGAAGAGACTTGGCATGGAAACCATTGGTCGCTTCCTAAGCGAAGCCGACGTTGCAGCAGTGATGTTCGGCGCCCCGACAGGTGAGGCGACCATGAACCAGGCGGTCGAATTCGCCGGCGCCTGGCGCCGATGCAAGGAAGTCAGCTTTGGCTACGTCGATGCCTTCGAGGAGGTTGCCCTCGCTAGGTCCTTGGCTATCCGCGTGTTGCCAACCACGCTCGTCGTACGCAACGGAAAAATCGTCGAGCGGTACGAAGGGCGGCATTCGTTGTTAGATCTGGATAGCTAGGTGACTGTTGTGACCGAGCGCGAAGACTCAAACCCTTGTCCATCATGTCTGTCTGCCCCCCATTGCGTCCTCGTCCGGCTCGGCATTGCCGGGGAGGCCCCCGGTTCTCCGAAACGAATTGACGAGCTTGCAGCGGGACACATTGTCTCTTCAAACCCAATGGACATCACCGTTGTGAAAGAAGGTTGGGGAGCGAAATTCACGATCTTGGTCGACGGCCAACGGCGCATCACTGATATCTTGCTGTCCGGAGAACTTGCCAATGGTGAGGAGCTTGCCGAGGATGGATCGGCGTTCCCCTTTATTGCGCTTTCCGATCTGAAGATTTGCGTTTTTGATCGGGCTGCTTTTTCAGGCGCGCTCCAGGACACCAAGGCGCTGGCGGAGCTCGCGAGAAATTGCGCGGGTCATGCCAAGCTACTACGAGAATTACTCGTCACGACCGGGAAGCGCTCTGCTGAACGTCGTACCGCAGCCTTCATTCTCCAGATGCATCGCCGAGCAAGCGATCGTGGCGTGGTCAATGGCGACCAATTGCCCTTTCCATTTCGTCAGCAGGATCTGGCTGACGTTCTCGGGCTAACGCAGGTGCATGTGAGCCGGATGTTGAAGCGGTTGCGGGACAGGCGCTTCATCTTGCTATCCGATCGAAATATCCGAATTACGGACATGCAAGGTCTCGCCCGAATTGCACAGGTTCAGGCTCCGTAAGTGCCATCGCGCTTGCCTCGCGATCGCGCTATGCGCCGGCGGCCACGGCCAATCGCTTTGGAGTCCGGTAGGTATATACAATGATCATCCAACGCACTCTGCGGAATCAAACTAGCCCTTTGCCATTCGGCGCAATTCCAAACGGCTTTGAGGGCTAATGAGTGGTCAGAAAATTTCAACTCACGAGTTTGGGGGAAAGGAGAAGGCCCTCCGGCTCGCGGATGAAGAAGCGACTAACCCAAATACAGCCGCCGCGACACGCCTGTGGTCGTCAGAGTTGGCGACGATCGCCCAACTGGTTGTCGTCGCATTTTCTGGTGACGGCTCCGTTCGCTATGCAAGTCCGCACCTCGAGGAACTCACGGACTTAGCCGCGGCAGATCTCATTGGCCGAAACTTTGTGAGCGCGTGCTTCTCCAAAGAGCAGCACGCGACAGCTCGCGCTCACTTTTTCGGCCAGTCAGCTCCGACGTCTGGCCCCTGTGCCATAATCCCGTTGCGCGGCAAGGACGGCGGACAGGTCGCGATACGCTGGTCGCGAACGGTCGAGATCGACATAGGAGCGGGGGAATTCAACCGGCTCGCAACCGGCATCGACATCACGCAGCAGATCGCTGGCGAGCAGGAAATTGCCGCCGAACGAGCAAGGCTCTCCGAAGCAAAGACGGCCCTGCACCGAAGCGAAACGATGGTCGCGTCATTCCTGCGCGTTTCGCCCGAGGCTGTCATCGTCACCGATCGCTCCGGCAAGATGCTAACGTTCAGCGATGGCGCCGAGACGATGTTTCGGTGTCAGCGCGAGACCATGCTTGGCAAGTCCGTTGAGGAACTAATGCCGGATCGCTTTCGCGATCATCATCAACGCCATATTGACACGTTCGCGACATCAAGCAGCTCGGCGTTGCGCATGGCCGATAGAGCCGAAATTCGGGCGAAACGTTTCACGGGCGAGGAGTTCGCGGCCGAAGCAACCGTATCGAAGATACCGAACGGCAGCGACCAGATTTTCGCCGTCATTCTACGCGACCTATCTGAGCGCAAAGCTTATGAGGCCGTGCTCGAAAGCGCAAAGGTCCGCGCCGAAGCGGCAACCCAAGCCAAGTCGGCGTTCCTGGCGACGATGAGCCACGAGATCCGCACGCCCATGAATGGGGTGATTGGAATGTTGTCAATTTTGGCGATGGAAGAACTCACGTCGCAACAACAGGAAATGGTGGAAGTCGCGATCGATGCCGGCCACTCGCTCATGGAGATACTCAACGACATTCTCGATTATTCCAGAATCGAAGCGGGTCGGTTGACGCTGGAGCTGACGCGCTTCGAGATTCGCAGCGTCCTGAAAAAGACCCAAACCCTTCACGCTTTCAAGGTGCGCGACACTGGCGTCGCGCTCGACGTCAGCGTCGACCCAGATGTTCCTCGCTTGCTTCTCGGCGACCCATCCAGGATTCAGCAGGTCCTGCACAACCTGATCGGAAACGCGGTGAAATTCACGAAGAAGGGGAGAGTGGATGTACACGCTGCGTGCGTACCCCAGGGCGTCGCTGGGCGGATGCTCATCATCTCGGTTGCGGATACCGGAATTGGCATGAACAAGGAGCAGTTGGCGGTCGTCTTCGATAGGTTCACACAGGCCGACTCCTCTATCACGCGACAGTTTGGGGGATCTGGTCTCGGACTCTCCATTGTGAATGGGCTCGTCCACGCCATGGGCGGTCAGATCGCGGTCCAGTCGGAGCCGGGCAGGGGCTCATGCTTCACCGTCAGGATTCCGACTCAGCTGCCCTCTCCAGCAACACTGCAGGAGGCTTCCAACAAGCCGGCGCCGGGGAACGGCATTGTTCCAAGGCCAGTGCGGGTTCTCGTGGCAGACGACAATGCCCTCAACGCCAATACGCTACGGCTTCTGCTTGATCGACAGCACGTTGTTGTGTCGGTCGCAACGAACGGTGAAGAGGTGCTGAAGTGGTTCGAGCCTGGCCGGTTCGACCTGATCTTCATGGACATCCAGATGCCCGTCCTCGATGGGGAATCCGCTCTCAAAGTCATTCGAAAGCTCGAAACCGACTCAGGATCCGTGGGCGCCGTAGCCGTTGCTTGCACAGCGCACGTCGATCCGGATCGACAAGCCCGGTATCTGCAGCTGGGTTTCGACAGAGTGCTTCCAAAGCCAGTCGATCCCGAAGCGATTGCCGATTTGCTCTCGCTCGTTTCCACGCGGATCAAAGGTCAAGCGGCATAGGTCAAGTGCCGAGAGCTTCTGCATAGCAAAGCCGTCGCCAGCCTTTGTCGAAGCCTTGCGTGGGTAAGTTCAGCAATCAAGCGGAGGCATGCCTCAGCAATCCTGCCGGAAGACCTAGCGCTGGTCCGACCCGTCCTTCAGCGCCGTCAGGTCAGTGATCAGCTTCCGCATCAGACGAACCAGATCCGCAAGCTCTTTCTCGCTCCACTTCTCCAGGATCGGCGCCACGACCTTTTCCTGCGCCGCGAACAGCATCTCGCCGGTCCGCCTTCCCTTGGCGGTGAGAGCCACTTCGCTCACGCGTCCGTCGGTCGCGCTCTGGCGCCGCTGAACGAGGCCAAGCGCTTCGAGTTTTGCGACCTGGCGGCTGACGGTTGTGTGGTCGCGTCCGGCGCGTTCGGCCAGATCGACCAGACCGATCGGCCCGAACCTGTAAATGCAGCCGGCAATCCGGAGCAGGGCGGGGTCAATCGGCAGTCCCGCCTCCTGAACGAGGCGGCCGCCGAGCGGCGACTGGTTCACCAGTGCGACCAGGTCCCCCACGGTAGACCGCAAGGCGGCCAGATCGACCTTGTTCCGTGTATCTTGCACGCTTCTTGACTCCGGGCACGCGAACGCCTTATACGTGCGTAATACACGGATATCCGAATCCGGCAAGGCGGGAGAAGCGCAGATGAACAGGAAGATCCTGGCGGTCGCCATGGCGACGGTGGCGGCGATTGCTCTGGTAGGCGTCACGGCCAACGGACAGACGACGCGCAGCGTCGCGATCCTCACCGACGTGAAAATCCCGGCGCGTGTCGATAACTTCCGTCTCCCCGATCAGTTCTCCAAGTCGCAGGAACTCTACTACTTCAGGAACGCCAAGGCCGTGGTCATCATCACCCAGGCCAATGGCGCTAAGGTTATCAAGGACGCTGCGCCAGCGATAAAGGCGCTCAAGAGCAAGTACGCCGCGCAGGATGTTGTCTTCCTGATGCTGAATTCCTTGCCGCGCGACCAGCCCTCCGCGATCGCCGCCGAAATGCAGAAGATCGGCCTCGATTTGCCGGTGATGGCAGACCAGACGCAGCTCGTTGGCGAGAGCCTCGGCGTGACCCGCGTGGCGCAGGCCTTCGTCATCCAGCCGAAGACCTGGAAAGTGATCTACAACGGCCCGATCGACGATCGCTTTGCCGGTCAGACCGCCAGGCCAGCAGCTGCGGTGAAGAGTTCCTATGTCGCCGATGCGCTCGACAGTTTGATTGCTGGCGCGCCGGTCGCCTCAGTTACCGAGAAACTTGAAACGCCCGTCATTTCGTTCCCGCAGCGCGACCGCAGCGCCGAGTTTGCAAAAATTTCATATGTCAAACAGGTCGCGCCGATCCTCGCGAAGAACTGCGTGGCCTGTCACTCAGAAGGTGGGATCGCCCCGTTCGCGATGGACAGCTACGAGAAGGTGAAAGGCTTCGCGCCGATGATGCGCGAGGCGCTTCGCACCGACCGCATGCCTCCCTTCAACGCCGATCCGCATGTCAGTCAATTCCGGGACAGTATGAACCTGTCCAATGTAGACATTCAAACGCTTGTTCACTGGATCGAAGCGGGAGCTCCGCGTGGGGGCGGCGAAGACACGCTGAAGATCAACGCCAAGCCGGCGCCTGAATGGGAGCTGGGGACGCCGGACCTGATTCTAGACGTACCCGCGTTCACAATCCCGGCGTCAGGCGTTGTCGACTACCAGCGTCCCGTCTTGACCATTCCGGTAACCGAGACGCGCTGGATCAGGGCGGTGACGTTCAATGTGGGGCAACGCCAGGGCCTGCACCACATCGTGTCGGCTATCGGCGACTATGCGGCGGGCGCCGAGACAGCCAAGTATCCGGAAGACCAGGGCGTCGAGGTGAAGCCCGGCCAAAAAGTTGCGCTGTCGGTGCACTATACGCCGTTCGGCAAGGATGTGACGGACACGACCCGCATCGGTCTCTACTTCTATCCGAAAGACCAGCCGCCGAAGATTGTTCGCCGCACAGCCGTAATCGCGAACCCCACCATCGAGATTCCGCCCGGCGAAGCGCGCCACAAGGAAGTCGCCTACATGGCCTTCCCAAGCGATGCGACGCTCTACTCGGTCTTCCCGCACGCGCACTATCGTGGCGAGAACGCCCAGGTGTTCGTGCAAAAGCCGGGACAGAAAGAGGAGCTCGTCGTCAGCCTGCCGAAATACGACTTCAACTGGCAGCGCGGCTACTACTTCACCAAGCCGATCGACCTGCCAGCCGGCTCGAAGGTCATCACCCGCTACGAATACGACAACTCTGCGAACAACGTAGCCAACCCCGATCCGACGAAGACCATCACCTGGGGCGAGCAGTCCTGGGAGGAGATGCAGTACACCGAACTGTCGATCGCCTTCAAAGGCGAGACCGCAGACGACCAGAAGCCTGCCTTGATGACCGAGCTGAACAACAGCCGCGCCATGGGCCTGGTGGATGCCAATTTCGACGGCAAGATTGAAAAGGCGGAGCTGCGCGGTCGCGTTGGCCAGATGGTGCTGGCCAACTTCGATAAGCTTGACGCGGACAAGGACAGCTTCATCAGCGCAACCGAAGCTGCCGGGCTGACGCCGTTGCTGAATCGCAGGGTCCAGGCTGCAGAAGACAGCCTCGCTACGGGAGCGCCGGCGCCTAAGCCGCAGTAATAAAAACATGCTAGACTGGCGATCGCGCCGTCAGCCATCGACCGAGAGGGTTCACGCGAATGACAACGCTCAAGAAAACTAAACTCCTTGCGGCGGCCGCATTCGCGGCTCTCGCCATCGGGGCGGCGCCCTCAGCGATTGCTCAGGCGGCGGGGCTGACCGAGCCGGGCTATCAGGCGCCGCACACCGGGTGGGGCGTGCCCGACCTGCAGGGCTTCTGGAGCAATACCTCGTTTACCGGGATGCAGCGGCCGGCGGGCGCAACCAGCCTTGTGCTGAGCGAGGAGGAAGCCGCCACTCTTGCGAAGCGCAACGTCTATACGGGCGCCAGGCGCGAGGAAGCCGGGGCCTCCAAGGTCGATGAAAAATCATCGCAGGAACTGTTGGCCGACAAGAACCCGTCGCGTGGATACAACGCGTTCTGGATGGACCCTGGCCAAGGCTACGCGAGGGTGAAAGGGGAATACCGTTCGTCCTGGATCACCAACCCGTCGGATGGCCGCATTCCATACAGCGAGCGCGGCGTACAGGCCAACACGCGCGGCGGCGGCGGCGCCTTTGACGACTTCGAGCGGCGCCCGCTGTCAGAGCGCTGCATCATGAGCTTTACCGGCAGCTATGGCCCGGTCATCGGGAACGGCATGTACAACAACACCGTCCAGCTCGTGCAGTCGCCGGGCTCGGTGATGATCCTCGCCGAGATGATCCATGACGCCCGCATTATCCCTGTCGTCAACAGCAGGGCGGACGTAAAGCATGGGCCGGCTGTGATCCCGAAATGGGGCGGGGATTCTGTCGGCTGGTATGAAGGCGACACGCTGGTGGTCGAGACCGTGAACTCCCACCCCAATCAACGCTCCTACATCTCGCCTGCAGGCAAGGTTACGGAGCGGTTCACACGCTGGTCCAACGATCAGATTCTCTATCAGTTCACGGTTGAGGATCCGACGCTCTACAAGCAGGCCTGGGGCGGAGAGATGTCGTTCAACGTCTCCAAGGAGCCGCTCTACGAGTATGCTTGCCACGAAGGCAACTACGCGATGGCCGGCATCCTGGCAGGCGCACGGCAACTGGAACGGGAAGGCCGCCCCCATCCGGCGGAGAAGCCCATCTTTGCCGGCGTGGACGTATCCGACGGCGAGTGAACCCAGCCGCTCAGGCGAAATGCGCTCGTGTGACAGTATGCTCGGCGCCGCTCTGGGACGCGCGTGCTTTGCTGAATCGAGCTGAGCGCCGAGGCTGCTTCATCCAATCCGGGTTTTACAGCTCGTCGTCGTTCAGCGTGCGAGCTATGCTCGAGCAAAACGTTCGAGCTTGTCCGCATTCAGAATACTGATGATCTTGTTTCGGAGGATAAGCACGTCTGCTTCCTGTATCATCCGCATCGTTCGGCTTACATGCTCTTGCGTAATGCCAAGGACATCCGCGAGATCTTGTTGCCGGAGGTGATACGGCATCTCGCAGTCGGTTGCCTGCCCGATCAGCTTGAGGCGGTGATGTAGACCCATCAGAAACGAGGCGACACGCGATGTTCCCGATTGGCGTCCCATAGCGGCGAGCAGGTGACGCAATCGGATCGACTGCTCGCCACACGTCTTGAACACCGCCAGAAGAGGTTTGGGGCTAGTCGAAAGGGCTTCGCGCAAAATCGATCGGTCAAAAATGCAGGCCTGCACGTCCGACAGCGCGACCATGGGTAGTTCCTCGCTCGTAGAGGCAAAATCGCTGCATCCAACAAAATCGCCGGGCAAAACGATGTCCGTGATCTGGCGCCTTCCATCCGGGAAGAGGACGTAACGCGCCGCCCAGCCGCTGCGGACCACAGTCATGCTTGTAGGGTCGCCCGGGTTCACAACCAGCTCACCTGGCTGACGATCAATGATATGCCGCGGCACAGCGGCGTCATCTTCGCCAGCGAGTCCCTCACTGTTGACGAGACAAAACGATCGGACTGGGCAGTCCGCGCAACCTGAGGAGGGAGGAAGCATTGGCACGCGTTGTTTTGAGAAATGGTCGATCCTGAGCATCGAGACTACACGACTGCTAGGTGATTCAAGTCAATCAAAAGACCCCGGTGTCAGTTCCAAGTAACGGAGTTTTTTGCGAAGACGGGATTCCAGTTCTAGATTGTATATGCATATGTATATACTTGGTTTTATTTGATATTTTCTGTAAAATTCATTCCTGTTTAATTGTCGCGCGCAACAGTCCTCTCAGCTACTGCTGAAGGGATTTCTGATGTCAGTCTGGCAAGATCGGGCAAAGCGCGCCCACAAAGCGCCGAACGCAACTGAGGCAAGCAAAGCGATGCTTGCCGCACTCGACCGATCGCAAGCCGTCATTGAATTCGCGATGGACGGCACAATTCTCACCGCCAACGACAACTTCTGCAGGGCGCTTGGGTACACGTGCGACGAGCTTCGCGGACAGCACCATTCGCTGTTCGTCGACTCCGCCCACCGCCAGTCGGCGGACTACCGTGCCTTTTGGGAAAGGCTCAACCGTGGCGAATTCGATGCCGGCCAATACAGGCGGATCGGGAAGGGCGGGCGGGAGATTTGGATTCAGGCTTCCTACAACCCCATCGTCGGCAAGGCCGGCAAACCCATGAAGGTTGTGAAGTACGCAACCGACATCACCGATCAGGTCAAGCTTGCGCGCGAGGCGACATTCAAGAGCGCGGCGTTCGAAGGCTCATCTATCGCGATGATGATGGTCGATCGCGACTTCAAGGTCGTCTTCGCGAACGAGGCGACACACCGCTTACTCAAGGACAACGCCTCCGCCTTCCGGGCGATCTGGCCGTCCTTCAATCCCGACGCCATCGTCGGATCGTCCATCGATATGTTTCACAAGAAACCGTCGCACCAGCGTCAGCTGCTTGCTGATCCGTCACGTCTTCCATATCGCACCGACATAACGGTCGGCGATTTTAAGTTCGCGCTCAATGTCAGTGCCGTCTTCGATGCACAGCGCAACTATGTGGGCAACGTCCTTCAGTGGGACAATGTGACCGACGCGCGACTCAACGCCGGCATGCTCGCGGCTCTGGACCGGTCCCAGGCCATCATCGAGTTTGGTCTCGACGGCATGATCATCAACGCCAATGAAAACTTCTGCCAGACGGTCGGCTACACGGTCCAGGAAATCCGCGGCAAGCACCACGGCATGTTTGTCGAACCGGCTTACCGGCAGTCGTCTGAGTATCGGATGTTCTGGGAGGCATTGGGCCGCGGCGAGTTCCAGTCAGCAAAATACCTGCGTATCGGCAAGGGTGGCCGAGAAGTCTGGATCCAAGCCAGCTACAACCCCATCGTCGATGGCAATGGCAAGCCGTTCAAGGTCGTGAAATTCGCCGCTGACGTGACACAGCTCGAGAACGATCGTAAGGCAGCCGAGGCCGATCGGGCCGTGCGCGCCGCCGAACAGGCGACAGTCGTTTCAACAGTCGGATCCGGGCTGAAACAGCTTGCCGAAGGCAATCTCACCGTTCGCCTCAACACCCCGTTCGCATCAGACTACGAAGACCTCCGCTCGGACTTCAACGAAGCGCTGGCCAAGATGCAGGGGGCGATGTCCACGATCGCCAACTCCGCAGGCGGGATACAGTCAGGCGCAGCCGAGATAAGCCAGGCGGCGGATGATCTCTCGCGCAGAACGGAGCAGCAGGCCGCCTCGCTGGAGGAAACGGCCGCGGCACTCGACGAAATCACGGCGACCGTCAAGAAATCCGCCCAAGGCGCGACCGAGGCTAACACGGTCGTCGCCACCGCGCGCAAGGATGGCGAAGCCAGCGGCGATATCGTCCGGCGCGCGGTCGCAGCCATGGGCGAGATCGAACGGTCAGCCAAGCAGATCAACCAGATCATCGGCGTGATCGACGAGATCGCGTTCCAGACCAACCTTCTCGCGCTCAATGCGGGCGTGGAGGCGGCGCGGGCGGGCGACGCCGGCAGGGGGTTCGCTGTCGTGGCATCCGAGGTGCGCGCGCTTGCCCAGCGTTCGGCTGACGCGGCCAAGCAGATCAAAGGGCTCATTTCCGAGAGTTCGGAGCAGGTCGAGAGCGGCGTCGAATTGGTGGGCGAGGCCGGAGACTCCCTCGTCCGGATTCTCGAGCAGATCGGCAGGATCAACCAGCTCGTTTCCGAAATCTCCAGCTCCTCCCAGGAGCAGTCGACCGGCCTTTCCCAAGTGAACACGGCCGTAAACCAGATGGACCAAGTCACCCAGCAGAATGCGGCTATGGTGGAACAGTCGACCGCGGCGTCAAAAACGCTGGCCAAGGAATCAGCCGATCTCGCTGCGCTTGTGAGCGAGTTCAACATCGGCGAACGCGTGGTGGCCCGTCAGGCGCGTCCACACGCCGCTTCGGTTGGGTCGTCGACGACAAAAGTCGGAAATCGTGGACCGGCCGTCCAGGCCAGGACCATGCTGCAACGCAAGGCGCTGCCCTCCCCAGCAGAAGCGGACTGGGAGGATTTTTGATCCATGCCCGGCGCCAGCTACTGCCTGCCGGAAACGCTCGATCTGGCGAACGTGACCGCGGTCCATCGTGATCTCCTTGTACTTCGTGGCGACGATCTCGACGTAGATGCATCGTCGGTCCGGAAGCTCGGCGGCCTCGGGCTGCAGGTGCTGATGGCCGCTAGTCTCACATGGGAGCGGGACCATCGAAGGCTCCGCGTGATCAATCAATCCGGCCCCTTCGCCGAGGCGCTCCGTCTTGCAGGAGCCTTCCTGCCTGGAGATCCGCAATGACGCTCAACGTGCTCACCGTCGACGATAGCCGCACGATCAGGGAAATGCTGCGGCATACACTACAAGCGGCCGGCTTCCTGGTCTTTCAGGCAGAGGACGGCCAGCAGGGATTGGAGGTTCTCGACCGGTCCAATCCCCACGTCATCGTCACGGACATCAACATGCCGAGGCTTGACGGCTTTGGCTTCATTGAAGGGGTACGCCGTAACAACCGCTGGCGCTGCGTGCCCATTCTGGTGCTGACGACAGAGAGCGATGCCGAAAAGAAAGCCAAGGCCCGCGAAGCCGGTGCAACGGGGTGGATCGTGAAACCGTTCAATGCGGCCAGGCTTGTCGAAGCTGTCCTGCGCGTTGCAGCCTGAGAGGGGCGGCATGGATCCGCTAGAACAGATCAAGCAAACTTTCTTCCAAGAGTGCACGGATCTCCTGGGTGATGTTGAAAGCGGCCTCCTTGCCATGCAGGCGGGCCAGCACGACGCAGAGACGGTCAATGCCGTCTTCCGCGGCGTTCATTCGGTGAAGGGCGGAGCGGGCGCTTTCGGGATGGATGCACTCGTAGCATTCGCCCACGTGTTCGAAACCACGATGGATGACCTCCGTTCCCGCAAGATCGGCATCAACGAGCGGCTCGTGGGCGTTCTCCTGCGGTCCGCCGATCTCCTTAGCGATCTTGTGGTCAACGCCAAGGGTGGCCCGGCCGTCGATCCGGCGCGGGCGCTGGTCCTACAGGGGGAACTACAATCAAACCTGACAAACGACGCGTCTACGCCGGCGGCTGCTGACACGTCGGGTCCTGGCGAGGCAGACGAGATGGGCTTCGTTCCCCAGCAGACTGTTCTTTTTCCGATCGAGGCGGCGAGCGAGGCCCCGGCGTCTTGTGTCTGGACGATCTCTTTCAAACCCCATCACGGGTTCTACGCCAAGGCCAATGATCCTGTGACCCTGCTGCGCGAGCTCGACCGGCTTGGCCGATGCGACGTTACGCTGGATATCAGCGAACTTCCCATGCTCGAGGACCTCTCTCCGGACAAGGCCTACCTAGCTTGGGTCATCGAACTTTCAGGTGAACGCCCCGAATCCGACGTTCGGGAGGTCTTCGATTTCGTCGAAGGCGATTGTGATCTGCGGATAACAGCCGGGAGCACCCAAGCCGAATTGGACATCCGTATTGGCGTGGACGTCGAGGACTGTGCTTCGCCTCCAACCCCTGTCGCCGATGGAGCACCGCTGGCCATCCCTGACCCCGCGCCAGCGCCTCTCTCTGCGCCTCCGGCGGGTCCTGATGCCGTAAAACCGGCCTCGGGACCCGCCGCGACTATTAGGGTCGATCTCGAGCGAATTGACCGGTTGATAAATCTCGTCGGGGAATTGGTGATCAATCAGGCGATGTTGTCACAGCGCGCTGCCGAAAGCGGCTTCGCCCAGACGTCCGCCGTGGGAACTGGTCTCGATGAACTCGAACAACTGACGCGCGAGATCCAGGACAGCGTAATGGCAATCCGCGCACAGCCGGTGAAGTCGGTCTTCCAGCGCATGCCGCGGCTGGTCCGGGAGATCGCAGGCATGACCGGCAAGCAGGTCCGGCTGGTCACTGAAGGAGAAACGACCGAAGTCGACAAGACCGTCATCGAGCAACTCTCCGATCCTCTGACGCACATGATCCGCAACGCGGTCGATCATGGGCTCGAGACGCCGGGGCAGCGCATCGCAGCAGGGAAGAATCCCGAAGGCTGTATCCGGCTGGCCGCCGTTCATCGCTCTGGCCGCATCGTGATCGAGGTGAGCGACGACGGGGCAGGGATCAATCGCGAACGCGTGCGCCAGATTGCCGTCGACAAGGGGTTGATCGACGCCGGGGCGGTTCTGACCGACGACGAGCTAGACAATCTGATTTTCCTCCCCGGTTTTTCGACCGCTAAGGAGGTCTCCAACATCTCCGGCCGCGGCGTTGGAATGGACGTGGTCAAGCGCTCTATCCAGACGCTGGGCGGCAGGATCTCGATCTCCTCTAGTCCGGGACTAGGTTCAACCTTCACCCTGAGCCTTCCGCTCACACTGGCGGTTCTTGACGGCA
Organism: Hyphomonadaceae bacterium; assembly: GCA_965279205.1. Taxonomy (GTDB): domain Bacteria; phylum Pseudomonadota; class Alphaproteobacteria; order Caulobacterales; family Hyphomonadaceae; genus UBA7672. The sequence goes on along the minus strand of OZ257144.1, from coordinate 3,285,485 downwards.
TGGTGGTCTGTGCGGGATCACAGACGCTGATTGCGCCGCTCACCACGGTAATCGAAACCTTGCGGCCTAAGCCCGGCGAAATACGCAGCATCGGCCCGCACGCAAAGGTCGTCGCCATCCGCGAAACGCACGTGCCCCTGATCGACCTCGGCGTCCTGCTAGGCGTCCGGTCGCGGCCGATCGATCCGACATCGGGTGTCTGTCTTCTTGTTGAGAGCGACATCGGCGGCCGCGTTGCATTGCTGGTCGATGCGATCCAGGGGCAGCGACAGGTCGTTATCAAGAGCCTCGAGGCCAACTACCAGAAAGTCGACCTGATCGCTGCAGCGACAATCCTCGGCGATGGCCGCGTCGCCCTCATTCTCGATGTCGACGCTGTCGTCGAGACAGGACGCCGCGACGCGCCGCGATCTTCCCAGCCTCACCAGCTACAACTCGCGAGTTAGACAATGTCAGAGCCCGACACACGGCCCCGTGAGCTGATCGCCTTTCGCATCCAGGATCAGGAATTCTGCGTGGACATCATGTCCGTTAGGGAAATTCGGGGCTGGACGCCGGCAACATCGCTGCCGCAGTCGCAAGACTTCGTACGCGGCGTAATCAATCTTCGCGGCGCAGTGCTGCCGGTCATCGATCTAAGCGGCCGGCTTGGCCTCGGCCTTGCCAGTCCAACCCCCCGGCACGTGATCATCGTCACGCAGATCGGAAGCCGAGTCGTTGGCCTTCTCGTTGATGCCGTCTCGGACATCCTTGCCGCATCGGACAAGGACATTCATCCCACTCCGGACGTCGGCTGCGAAACCGTACAGGCCTTTGTCCAGGCCATACTCGCAATCGACGGGCGGATGATCAGCCTTGTCGATATCGGCACTGTGCTTCCCGATATCCCAGCGGAAGCGGCATGACCACAGCCCATTCCGCCGGAGCCGGCGAAACCGGTCTCCTAGTCGAAGGCGAATTCCCGCTGACCGAGCGGGACTTCAACCGCATCAGCCGGATCCTGCACGAGGATTCCGGCATCCACCTGACGGCGGGAAAGGCGGCGTTGGTCTATTCGAGATTGGCCCGCCGCCTGCGGCTACTGGGATTGTCGAGCTTCAGGGAATACTGTGCACTGCTGTCCGGCACCGAAAGCGCTGACGAGCGGAGAGCTATGCTCTCGGCCCTGACGACGAACCTCACCCGGTTCTTCAGGGAGCCGCATCATTTCGAACACCTCAGAAACCATCTTCTTGTCAGGCTTAAGTCTGCCGCCGCCTCAGGCCGGCGCGTGCGCATCTGGTCGGCCGGATGTTCCACTGGCGAGGAACCCTACTCGATCGCGATGACACTCCTGGACGCCATTCCGGAGGCGGCCAGACTGGACATCCGCATCCTCGCCACGGACATCGATCCACGCGTCATCGCCACCGCAGAACGGGGGCGGTACGCGGCCGAGGCTATGACGCAGACGCCCGTCGCCATGCGCCAGAAACTACTGGAGGAGGGAGATTGGGTGACCATCGCCGATGAGGTGAGAGCGCTCGTGGCGTTCCGCGTACTCAATTTGATGGCTGACTGGCCAATGCGCGGGCAGTTCGATGTGATTTTCTGCCGCAACGTCGCAATTTACTTCGACGAGCAGACGCAGTCGCGCCTCTGGGCGAGGTTCGCCGACAAGCTCGTCGACCGAGGGGTATTCTATGCTGGCCATTCCGAAAGGGTCAGCGAACCCCGTTTCCGGCCCGCCGGCATCACCACCTATGTCCTCGCGGGGAAAGAGTCATGACCGTCCGCGTCCTGGTCGTTGACGACTCGCCAACCATGCGGGGTCTGATCTCCGCAGCGCTCCGGCGCGATCCGGGCATTGTCGTCGTTGGCACCGCTGGAGACCCGCACGAGGCGCGCCAGGCGATCAAACAGCTCAATCCGGATGTTGTGACACTCGACGTCGAGATGCCGAACATGAATGGTCTCGACTTTCTTGAGCGCATCATGCGTCTGCGACCAATGCCGGTCGTAATGGTTTCCACGCTCACGCAGAAAGGCGCAGACACAAGTCTCGCAGCGCTTGAGCTTGGCGCTGTCGATTGCGTGGGCAAGCCGACCGCGTCAGGCGACGGAGCGTACTTTTCGGAGCTTGCGGAACGGGTTAAGGCGGCGGCGTCCGCCCAAGTGAGAGGATGCGAACCGAGCGCGCGGCTACCGGCTCGTTCACACTTCCGGCCCGGGAACCGCATAGTCGCGATCGGCTCCTCAACCGGAGGCGTGGAAGCGCTTCTTACAATACTTGCGCGGTTTCCTCGCAACTGTCCGCCGACGCTGATCACCCAGCATATGCCGGCGTCCTTCACTCGGAACTTTGCCGAGCGTCTCAACAAGGTCTGCCTGCCCGATGTCCGGGAGGCGGTCGATGGTGCGCCGATCGAGCCCGGACGTGTCTACATCGCACCAGGCGGAGACAGGCACTTGACGCTTGCCGGTAATGTGACGCGCCGCTGCGCCCTCGTCGAAGGTCCGCTCCAGTCAGGTCATCGTCCCTCTGTTGACAGGCTCTTCGGGTCGGTGGCGTGGCTCGCAGGCCCCGCCGCCGTCGGCGTGATACTGACCGGGATGGGCAGGGACGGGGCCGAAGGCCTGCTCGCGATGCGGGCGGCAGGCGCCGTCACGATCGGTCAGGATGAAGCCTCCTCGGTCGTCTATGGCATGCCGAAAAGCGCCTTCCAGTTGGGGGCGGTGCAGAACGAGCTGCCGCTGCACCGGGTCGCCGACGCTATTCTCGATGCATGTGAAACCCAGCAAGCGAGGGTCAGCTGATGCCTGCCGCTGCCGCCATCCACGCGCTTGTCGTCGATGATCAACTCTCCATGCGAGCGTTGATCGCGAACTCCCTTCGCCAGATTGGCTTTCAACAGATCCGGGAAGCGCCTGATGGCGAAGAGGGCCTGCGCGAACTCATCGCCAAGCCGGCGCACCTCATCATTTCCGATTTCAACATGCCGAAGATGGATGGCATCGGCCTTCTGCGTGCAGTTCGGGCGCATCCGCCGATAGCGTCCGCCGGCTTCATAATGCTGACGGGTCGGGCCGATGTCGATCTTGTCGGCCGCGCGCGTCAGTTCGGCGTTAATAACTACTTGGTGAAGCCCTTCACCACCAACCAGCTCAAAGACAAGATCCAACAAGTCGTCGGCACCCTGACATGAGTGCAGCTATAGCCGTTGATGCGCGGCGCGCCAACGTCGTCCACGTCATCCAGGGCGAGTACTCGGTCTCAGATGAAGTCGGTGTCGTGCTGTGCACATTGCTCGGCTCGTGCGTGTCAGCGTGCATACGGGACCCGGAAGCCGGCGTTGGCGGGCTAAACCACTTTTTGATTCCCGAAGGCGACGGGACCGCGGGCGATCTGAGCTACGGCGTCAATGCGATGGAGCTGTTGATCAACGACCTCCTGCGCCGGAACGCTAGACGTGATCGTCTTGAGGCGAAGCTGTTCGGTGGCGCGCGCATGATCCGGAGCGTGACCGACATTGGAGGGCAAAATGGGCAGTTCGCGAAGGAATTTCTCGCGGCCGAAGGGATTCGCATGACGGGCGGAAGTCTTGGCGGTGTGCAGGCGCGGCGCATTGAGTTTTGGCCGGCGACTGGACGCATGAGGCAGCAGCTGATCGAGAAGGACCACACTGTCTTAGCAGCCGAGCTGTCCTGCAAGCCGGTCCGGCAACGGGAGACGCCGTCGGGCGACCTGGAGCTCTTTTGAGATGACCACCGCATTGATCGTCACTGAGACGGAGAGTTTTCTGAGCCGCTACGCGGGGGAACTCGAGTCGCTGGCATCGGGACTGGCCCAGCTTCAGGTGGTGCTGGCCGAAGCTCAGCGTCGTCAGTCGACACCGCAGATTCCCCAAGGACAGCAGGCGCTCGACGAGCTCACCCAACGTGCCCAGGCGCTGGCAGAACTCGCTCGCCGGATGGAAGGCCTCCCGGGGCCCGATGAGCCGTCGATCCGCATGATGATCGCTAACGTGAAACTAGCAGATGTCGCCGCGCGTCTCACCTGTACGCCACCATTCCGAACGCCGACCCATTCCGGTGAATTGGAACTGTTCTGATCATGCGCGGGCGGAGAGGAAGGAGGCCCGCGTGACAATCCAACTCCATGTGAACGTCGAGCCGCGCGAGACAGATATTGATCTGGAAATGCCGCTGCTCTGTGGTGCCGTTGGGGGATCTGACAGGATTCACGCGCTGCCTTCACTTAGCCGAGCGCTTGCCGGGAAGGGTGGGGCTGTTGCTGCCGGTTTCCGCCGAGCATGTAGTGGATGTCGTGCGAGTCCACATGAGTGATCGTTTTGAGCGCAATGCCCTTCACCTCAATCACGATCACGCCGATCGAGGGAGCGATGACGATGAAGTCCGGAAAGCGGCGGCTGATCACCGGTTCGTAGTAGACGACCACATCGTCGGGCAGGGATTGCAGGGCGGCAAAGACACGGCGTTCGCCCATGGACGCGCCGTCCCGCAGGAATTCCGGAATCATTTCCGCCAATGAAACGCCCCTCGACCCGTTCGGGAGGGAAGTTGGGCCCGTTTCCGGCGTGTGTCCATTCGAGCCAAGGCTTCGAAGCTCGTGGCGTGCAACCCGTGCGGCAACGGTTGCACGCGTGCGCCTTTCCCGGAGGTCTGTGACTAGAACGGCGAAACGCCTTTCGGCCGCCCGTATCTGCCGCTGGGCCGGAAGGACCCAAAGGGAGGTGCCGTGGTCACGCCCAGGCGAAGCGGTTCGATGATAGCCGCCAACTGAGTTTTGCCGACCAACACAGCCGCCATTCGCCCGATGGCGTCCAGCTGCAATACGCAGCGCCCCCCAGCGGCTGCGTCCAACTCGTAGGCGCGAAACAAACTCGGCAAGGGTCCCGCTGCATCGAGCTCCTGAATTGCGAGGTTCACGCACCCGGTCGTAGTGACGTTGAGCGTGACGTGGGAGCGCTACATCGCGGTGATGCTCGGTCGCCGCCATATCGGCCGCGTCCGCCGCGTAGTCCTGACCATAGCGCGCCCACTGCGTTCCTGAATTCGCAATCATTCGACCCCGTCCCCTTGTGACCCAAGGTTCCGCAAGCGCTTCTTGCGGAATAGGGGAAGATCCCTTTCAAAGACAATCTTGAGCGACCAGAGCGGGACGCTGCGGTGATAGCTCGTCGCCTGCTCAAGGCAGGGGACCACATCTAGGTCGAAGTCGTAACCGTCGAGGATCGCCTCCGGTAAGGTCTTCGTCCAAACGCGCGCGGAGTCTTACAGAGTAAGACTCGACCCACTTCGGCTTGTTGGTTTCGAACCACTCGTTCGCCACCAGCTCGAACGTGTTGGCATTCGTCTCTCGACGCTCGACGTCTTCGGTTTTTCTCTTCGCGCTTGGGTCGATGTTCCGGCTGAGTAGCTTTCTCGCGTCGCGCAACTTGTCTCGCGCGTCGGCTAGCGACACGTCCGGGTATTTCCCGAACGCAAGCAGCTTCTGCTTTCCGTCAAAGCGATATGCCAGCCGCCACAGCCGCGAACCGTTTGGATTGATCAGGACGAAGAGCCCCTCCGCGTCGCTCACTTTGTAGGGGCGTTCACGCGGTTTGAGTGTCCGCAATTTGGCGTCTGAAAGCATGTTCCCCGCTCGTTCTGCGCGTATGGGTCCTGCGGTGCGGCGTACCAACAAAAGTGTTGGTACGGTGAGCAAACCGTACCAACAATGTTCGTCGATGCCAGCGGATGGCGTCGGACCTCAGCGGTTCGTCACAGGAAAATTTCTGGCTTGAGTCAGGATGTTGTCGGCCTTCGTCGGATCATCTCGGACTTGGCTGGTCAAATGGTTGGTGGGCCCGGCAGGACTCGAACCTGCAACCAGACCGTTATGAGCGGCCGGCTCTAACCATTGAGCTACAGGCCCGACCCGCAGCAGCGGCGCACAATACGCACTTTTGGCTTGAGGCCAACCTTTCCGAAGGGCCGTGTTTTCGGGTTGTTTTGGCGCCTCAGGCCGGCACGCGCTTGTCGATCCAGGCCTGGATGTCGGCCATGACGCCTTCCTTGCCGGTGTCGGCCAGGAGGTCGTGGAAATGGCCTTCGTAGATCGTCAGCGTCTTGTCCTTCGAACCAGCAGTCTGGTGGAAGAACTGGCTGCCGGCGGGAACGGTCGCCTTGTCTTGCGAACCGTGGATGATCAGGACGGGCAGGGTGATCTTCGGGAAGTCTGCCTTGAGGCGCTTGTCCGCCGTCCACAGAGCGCGAAGCGTTGTTGCAGGCTGGGTCTCGTTGGCGATGAGTGGGTCGGCGTTCAGGACGGCAAGCGCCGCCGCATCGCGCGTGAAGTCCTGGTTCTTGAGTTTGAGCACGCCAAGGCGCGGGGCCCATGAGCCGATCCAGGACAGCGTGTCGAGCGCGAAGTCTGGCGCGGGCACGCGGAAGGCGAAGCTCTCGCAGATGAGGCCGGCAAGTTCGGACTGATGCTCGAGCGCATAGGTGCAGGCGATGACGCCGCCGGCGCTGTGGCCAAGCATGAAGACAGGTAGGCCCGGCTCGCGCGCCTTGGCGGCTTTTACCGCGAGGCCGACATCGCCAAGATAGTCGCCGACCTTCTGGACAAAGAAACGCTCGCCTTCCGACTTGCCCCGCCCGCGCAGATCGGCGGCGTAGACGGCAAAGCCTTTCGATACGAGTTGCTGGGCGGTCCAGGCATACTGCCCGCTATGCGAATTGAAGCCGTGGCTGATGACGATGACGCCGCGTGGCTTTGCCTCTGGCCGCCACGACCGCAGGAAGATCTTGAGCCCGCGTGCTCCTTCGAGGAATTCTTCCTTCGGCGCCACGTCAGCCATGATGGATCCCTTGTGTCAGCGCGTCCCCAGTTGATGCAGACGACACTGATCCGAACACATCATCGCGACAATCTGGATTCAATCGACCCCACCTCACAAATCGGCGCGCTGCCTCATTGCGCATCACCCGCGTCCAGTGCTGGTGGCGCAGACAAACGACAACGAGGCCAACTTGCGCCGACCTCGCTGATCCATATTTTCGAGAGACTAGAGGACAGATCGTCCCTGGACGGCTCTGACCACGAAGGCCAGCACGGTCAGCGCCAGGAAGATCACAAACAGAATTTGCGCGATCGAGGCGGACGCGCCCGCCAGACCGCCAAAGCCAAGCGCGGCCGCAGCCAACGCAAGAACGAAGAACACAAGCGCCCAACCAAGCATCACCCACCTCCAAAAGCCGGACGAAAGAGTTGCCTACCAACGCATCTGTCAGCCGGACGTTCCAGGGCGCGCCCAAACACCGGGATTGCTTAGGGTTAAAGGAACCCCCGTTCCGACGCGGCGTTGCTGATGATGGTCGGCGAGGTCCGCCGACGGGACATGTGGAGCTAACCATGAAGATCACTTTCGCGGCTTTTGCCTTCCTGCTCGCTGTCGCGGCTACGGCCTGCAACACGATCGAAGGCGTTGGTCAGGACGCTCAAGCGGCCGGCCAGGCGGTCGAAAACGCCGCCGACGACAACAAATAGGCTGCTACCAGACGCCGCGGCGGGAAACCGTTCGCGGCGTTCACACTCGGCGCCTGTCCTGCATGTGTTAAAACGCCAGGCTGGCAAGCGGCTCAGTAACCATGATGCGTACCAAGACGGTTCTTCAGAAAATCACCTGCTCCGCAGCTATGGCCGCGCTTTTTGCGGGCAATGCGGTTGCGCAGACGCCGCCGCCCATGACCGCGCCAGTGGAAGCGTCTGTTGCGGCGCCTGTGTCGTGTCCGCGTGGCCCTCTCTCGATCTATTTTGCTTCAGGCGACGTTGCGGCCTCGCCGCAAGCGGAGACACTGATCGGCCGCATAGGCGATGCGGTCACGACCTGTAAGCCAGATGGCATAGATCTGATCGCGCGCATCGATTCAAAAGTGGATGGCGACCACGCGATGACGCTTGCGCTTGCCCGTCTTCAGCAGATTGCGGATGACCTGATCGCGCACGGCCTTTCCGCCGACCGGATCCGTATCGCGGCCCAGGCCGCCAATTCGCAATCGGCGCCGGGCCTCAACCAGATCGATGTGCTGTTCCGCAAGGAGCACCTGGAAATGGGCGAGCCTGTTGAAGCGCCGCCACCGCCGCGAATTGTTCCGAGCCAGGCTATCTGAGCAGTGACGCGAACGGGCTCGCGCAACGCGCATCGTTTCCAGATTTCATGATCAGCCGACGAGCGGCGATGCGCCCTCAAGCTCATCGGCGCAGGGCAGGGCCCGAAGCTGTTGCGCCTCGCGCTCGGAGATGCGCTCTGATGCGATGACTTCGCCCTTCACACGATAGACCATCACCCAGCCGGTCGCGCCGCCCGAGGTATCGAACGATACAGGCGCAATCTCGACAGTCTTGAAGGTGCAGGTCCAGCGGTTGACGCTGCTCGCACCCGTTGCGCTTGTCCTGCCGCTTGCGGCGAGCGAGGCGGGTTTGACGAGATTTACGGCGGTCTGCGCGCTCGCGGTCAGCGGAGCAGCCAAGGCAGCCAATGCCAGAAGTGAACCGCACAGAATCAATCTTTTAGCCGTCATCGCTATTGCCCCTTACCGGGATCAAACGTGCCGGGCGGTCAGGCGGTTCCGGGGGGTGGTTTGATATTAACGACTAAGGCGGCGCAGGGAGAACCCCTGCGCCGCTCATGACGATCGACGTCATGATGGTCTGGTCGCGCTCAGGCGGCGACCGGCCGCTCCACATGGAAGAACAGCGCCTGACCGATGGCGGCTTTCACCGTCTCGGGCTGGAAGGGTTTGGTGATCAGGAAGGCCGGCTCGGGCTTTTCACCGGTCAGCAGGCGCTCCGGGAAGGCCGTGATGAAGATCACCGGCACGTCGAAGCCCTTCAGGATGTCGTTGACCGCATCGATGCCGGACGACCCGTCGGCCAGCTGGATGTCGGCCAGCACGAGACCAGGCCGGCGGTTCTTCACGGCTGCCACGGCCTCGGTGCGCGTGGTTGCAACAGTGGAGACACGGTGGCCGAGGTCAAGGACGAGGGCCTCGATATCTGCCGCGATGACGGGTTCGTCCTCGATGATGAGAACTTCGGTGGCCAGTTCAGCCTCAATGTCGCGCTGGGCGCGACCGATCAGCTGGCGGACATTCTCGGTGGGTTCGTCCAGAATCTGGCCCGCCTCGTCGATGGTAAAGCCCTCGAGTGCGGTGAGCAGGAAAGCCTGCCGGTGACGGGGCGGAATACGCATGACGCGCTGGGTGATGGCGTCGCCGCCTTCCGGGGGGGTCTCGAGCTTGGCGCCGGTACCGCTCCAGATGGTCTGGAACAGCTTGTAGAGGGCGACCCGCGAGGGCAGCTGCTCCAGCTCTAGGTCGCCTGCCGCCAGCGCTTGAAGGGCCGCCTTGACGTAGGAGTCGCCGCTTTTCTGCGCGCCAGTCAGCGCCCGGGCGTACCGGCGAAGATAAGGCAGATGGGGGCCGAGCTTCTGAACCAGACTCATGAAATCTCCCGCACGTCTTGAATATTTTCCCTACTGGAAGCCAGAAACGCCCGGGATGGAACCCGGGTTCCAAGATTTTTCAGTTTTTGTGGAACCGTGACAGGGCCCCGGCGTTTTGGGCCTGAAGCGGGGTAGTCTGCAGAGCAGCATGAAGTGTACCGAAACATGGGAAAAGATCATTCCGGGGGGGATTCGGGCGGGGGGCCAGTGGATTCCCGTATTGCCCGACGTCGTCAGGATCCAATCGGGCGACGCCTGCGCCAGATGTACGACGAGGTCGTGAACGAAGACGTTCCCGAAGACTTCCTGTCGTTCCTCGAGCAGGCCGACGAGCGTAGTCAGGGCGCGTCATCGAATACAGTCAATGGGACGGACGAGAACGAGCCGGCGCCTCAACCGCGCGCCGTGAAAACCGAACCGTGATGGCCCGGTGATGGCGGACACAAACACAAAAGACATCCCCAAGGAAACCGACGAGGCCGCGTTCAAGCGGGAACTGGTCGCAGCGATCCCGCATCTGCGCGCTTTTGCGCGAAGCCTGTGCAATGACCCGACCATGGCTGACGACCTGGCGCAAGAAGCTCTCGCCAAGGCATGGAAGGCGCGCGAATCGTTCGAGCCAGGCACCAGCATCAAGGCATGGACCTTCATGATCCTGCGCAACCAGTTCTATTCTGAAAAGCGCAGAAGCTGGCGCACAGCGCCGCTGGACGTCGAGATGGCCGAGAACACGCTGCTGGCCAACGACAACCCGACCATTCCAATGGAACTGCTTGAATTACGCACGGCTCTCGCCAAACTGCCTGACGACCAGCGCGAGGCGCTTATTCTCGTCGGCGCCGGCGGCATGGCGTATGAGGAGGCGGCGCAGGTCTGTCAGTGCGCCGTGGGAACAATCAAGAGTCGGGTGAGCCGGGCGCGTCGTGCTCTCGAAACACTACTGACTGAAGCTGGGTCGAGACGATCCAATGACCACGACATCCGCGCGGACCAGGCTTTTGACGATATTCTCGAACAGGCCGCGGCGCTTGCCGGAGGAAACGTCAGGTCTCGCGGAGACGGCTGACACGCCATCCCCTCGCAGGCTGTCGCTCAGGGTACTTCTTCTCCTGATCTTCGCGGCTGCGTTGTCGCCGGTGCTGGTCATCGGGGGTATACGCTGGTCTGGCGATATCGAGCGCGAGACCGAGCATCGGCGCGAGACCATGTCGCTTGTCGCCGAGGAAGCAGCAAGTCGCGCCGAATACGTGCTGGCATCCGCTCCCGCATTGCTTGAGGTGATCAGCGCATCCATTGGGGCTGACCCGTGCACGGGGCGCCTTCGCAACCTGATCGATGCCCTTCCTGAATTCGCGAATCTGGGCGTGGTCGACGCGAAAGGCGCCGTGATCTGCTCGACGCAGGTAGGCGGGGAGGGGTCGTCCGCCGCGCAGCGGCCATGGTTCATCGAGCTGCAGCAAAGCCAGAAGGAGTTCGTGCAATCGACCGCCTACTACGGGCCGATCTCGGAGCAATGGATCATCGCCTCGGCCAGGCGACGCAGTAACGAAGATGGTAGCTTCGCCGGCGCGTTCGTTCTCGGCGTGCCGGTGAATTCTCTGGTTCGTCAGCTTGGCCGGACAGGATTACCGGAAGGCACTGAGATATCGCTGCTCGACACCAGCGGCCAGGTCTTCGGCAGCAATCATTGGGCGACGATGGACCGCGATGTGATGACCGCGCTCAAGGCGGGCAAGGGCAGCTTCTTCGATGTTCGCTCTATCCAGGGAGAGGAGCGCCAGGCAGCGATCGTGCCGCTCGCCCAGGTTGATTTCTACGCCATGCTGTCGGCGCCAAAGCCGGCGCCGATTGCGCTGGAGAATGTCAGCGCTTTCGGCAACTTTGCACTGCCTCTGCTGGCCTGGCTGCTTGCGCTGGTCACGGCATGGCTGGCGATGGACAGGCTGGTGCTGCGCTGGCTCGACTATCTTCGCCGCATTGCCGACCTCTATGCGAGCGGCAAACTCTCCGTCCAGCCCCTGCGGGCGAAGCGCCAGGCGCCGGGCGAGATCAACGTACTCGCCGACACGCTGGAGGAAATGGCGGTCAGAATCCGCGACCGCACCGCAGGCCTCGAGTCGGCGCTAGCGGCCCGCGACTCGGCGATGAAGGAAATCCATCACCGCGTGAAGAACAATCTCCAGATTATCAATTCGCTCCTGAGTCTGCAAAGCCGCAAGGTGAAGGATCCAGCGGCGATCGCGGTGCTGGACGATGCACGAACGCGGATCAATGCGCTGTCGCTTATCCATCGCTCGCTCTACGAGCACACCGATATACGCTCGGTCGATGTGAAGAGCTTCTTGGCAGAACTGGCGATGCATCTCGACCAGGCCCTGGGCGCCGAGGACCAGAGGATCAAGATCGATTCATCGATCGACGTCGACACGATCGATGCCGATGTCGCTGTTCCGCTCGCTCTCTTCACCGCGGAGGCCGTGACGAATGCGGTGAAGCATGCCTTTCCGGATGGCCGCGGGATTGGTGGAGGGCATATTCTGGTAAGCTATCGCGTAGGCCAAGACGAGACGTTGCTGTCGGTGGAGGACAATGGCGTTGGCGCAGCCGAGGCCGATGCCGCTGCGGCTGCTGGCATCGGCGGTACGCTGATGCAAGCTTTCGCCAAGCAGGTTCATGGTGTTCTGGAGGATGGCAAATCCGCTAGCGGCGGACGCCTGATCCGGATCCGTATGCCGCGTATCGATGGCGTCACGGGCGCTTACCCGCGTCCAGTCCAGCCTGTCGGAAAATAATTCGGCCCGATCTTTCGACCGGGCCGCTTGATCTGTCCAGTCAGACTGTTGCTAGACGCCTCGTCGTGTCGCTCCCATGACGGCCGAGATCACGAACAGCACCAGGAAGATGAAGAACAGGATTTTGGCGATGCCCGCAGCCGAAGCGGCGATGCCGCCAAAGCCGAGCACGGCCGCAATCACTGCGACGACCAGAAACACAAGTGTCCAACTAAGCATGATGATCCTCTGTCAGCTTTGCCCGACGGCGGGCTTTCGCTCCCGAGATATCAACGGGCGTCGGCTGGCTGGGTTCCGGGCTTCGTTTCGGCGGCGGAATTCTCCGCAGAATCATAGTTGCGGCGGATCTCAAGGCCATTCCGGTCGATGGTGACGATGTCCTGCACCATGTGTTCGCCGTCGATCTGGATGACGCAGAAGCTTGGGCGTGTGGCGCGCAGGCGGGTCGACAGCGTGCCTCCGCCCATCTGCACCATCGGCCTGCGCACGCTCTCTATCGGGTGCGCAAAGGCGTCGTGGATATGCCCCGTCAGAATGGCGTCGACGCGCCCGGCGGCGCAGCGGCGCAACGCTTCGCCCCCGCGCTTGGTGTCGACTGAGATCCGGGAGTGCCCGGGCTCATGCAGCGGGTGATGGCAAATCAGCAGGCGCCACGCGCTTTCCGATCCTCCGGACAGGCGGTCTAAAGCATCCTCAAGGTCATTGAGATCTATGACGCCGTCGGCCCAGTTGACCCGACCCTGCACGCCGCGCGCTGTGTTGATCGCCGAGATGCGAACAAGACCGTTGCCGAGTTCCACGAGCTTTCCAACAACATCAAGCTCCGCCATGTAGCGCGCATAGCGATCAAACGGCGCCAGCATGCGCGCGGGCAGGTGAAAAACCGGCGTGTCGTGATTGCCGGGCGCAACAATCGGCTGAAAGCCCAGCTTGTCGAACCAGGCGCGCGCAGCTTCGAACTCCGAGCGCCGGCCGCTCTGTGTGATGTCGCCCGCAATGATGACTGCATCTGGCTTGATGTGCGAAGCGAAATTGTGGACCGCTTCCAGCGCTTCAACATCTTCGGCGCCGAAATGGACATCGGAGAGGTGGAGCAGGCGGACAGGTTGCGGCGTCAGGCTGCTGTCAGGCATTGCGCCGCTTCCTCGACAAAAGTCACGCGAACGCGGCTGCCAACCTCGATATGCTCACCATCCGCGATCAGCGGAATGTCGCCGCCATCGTCATTCTCGATCACAAGTGATGTCGCGGGGACGATCGTCACGCCAGGCGCATTGCGCCAGTCGGCGAAGAAGGAAGACCATACGACATTGAGCGCGCCGCCAGCCGTGGGCTGGGCGAGGGCGCCGACTTCCATGCCCTTTCCCTCTTTCGTCAATGGGCCAACAACCGCGCCGATGATACTTGTCGTAGGCAAGCGTCCGTCGCCAAAGCTGTAGCCATCGCCATAGCGGGCCTCGAGCTGAAGGGTGTTGATCGTATCGAGAGCGACGCGCGCCTCGGCGGCCGCCTTCACGAGTTCGCCGCGACGCAGGCTCTCGCGCGCTTCGGCCATATGCGCGGGCGCTCCGGCCAGCATGGCGCAGTAGAAGAATTCATCGTTCACCTGGCCTGCTTCAAGCATGCGGCGCTTTGGGGCCTCCATCACGTCACGGATCACGGCATCCCACGTCTTCTCGCCGTGGATCGCGCGTGGCAGCAGGTTCATCGTGCCGCCAGGCAGCAAAAGGAGGTTGGGCGTCACCTTGCCGACGGTTTCAAGCGCGAACCGGAGCGTCCCGTCGCCACCCCACACAATGAACAGATCCGGCTGGGATTCAGCGAGCCGTTTGAGCTGCGCCGGGTCGGAGTGATCGGTTTCGATAAGTTCGGCGCCGCGCACGCCCGCGGCTTCAAGCGCGGCGCTGAGGCGCTGGCCAGCATCTGCGGGCACCGAGCCCGAAGCAGGATTGAAGAGGGCAATGGTTTTCATGTCGTCCCGATGGTCCCTAGGACCGGGACATCAACGCGGGCGTGATCGCCCGGGTTCCATCAGACTGCGGTCAGGATGGCCGAAGCGCCAGCCACCAGCAGTCCAATCGCCACGAGGAGGCACACAGCAAGGGCGATGAGGCCTCTCTTGTCGGAGACCTCACGGTCGATTTCCTCTGCCAGTTCCTTTTCGTGGAGGTCGGTCATGGTCTTTTTTGTCTGTTCTCCGACTGGTAGAATGAACAGTCCGGTCTGCGGTTCCTTCTGGAATGCAGTGGGAGCGCCGGTGGTTGCCGGCGCTCCTGTTGTTGTGGTTGTTGTTCTAGCCGCGGTACTCGCCGTTGGCCCAGTAGGTGCGGCCGCTTCTCCGGTCGACGTAGTAGTAGCGGTTGTCGTTGCGGTCGTAGAGGAGTTCCTCGCCGTTGGGGCCGTAGCGGGTGGCGTTGTTGTTATTGTTGTTGTTGCGGTCCGCTTGTGACCCGGCGACGCCTCCAGCGATGGCTCCAGTTGCGGCTCCAATCGCGGCGCCCTGGCCGGCGTCGCCCGAGCCCGTGTTGTTGCCGATGACAGCGCCGGCTGCGGCGCCCAGGAGGGCGCCAGTGACCGCGCCGCGCTCGGTGTTACCCGAGGACGTGCAGGCGGTGGCAGCGAGACCCGCGACAGCCGCCGCGGCAATGATGAACAGCTTCATGACAGGACTCCTTGAGATGATGCGGAAAGGCAACGTGCCCGCGAGAGCGCGGTTCCGGCTACTTCCGCGCAGCATTGCGAAGGGCGACAGCAACGCCGCCCAGGATCAGACCAACGATGGCGGATTGCGCGAGCACCATGATCGACGGCGCCGTAACCGCCACAATGACCAGGCCCGCTCCGGCGCCGACAAGCGCACCCAGGGCCATGCCTGTGCCCAGATTGGCGGAATCCTTCCGCTGACGCACCACAGGCGGTTCTTCCATGGTCTTCAGCTGGATAAGGACCTTCGAGACATCGCGAAGGTCGGTTTCCTCGCCACCACTCATGTTCTCAGCCGTGCTTTCGGCCAGACGCTGTGCGTCGAGCTTCCAGCTTTCGAGAATACGGCGCTTGTCATCGATCGAGAGATTTGGCTCGACAAGCACCTCGTCGGGCCGGCGGAAGTGACGATGCGGATAAGCGACAAGATCGTCTACATGCGTGTTCATGGCGCGTACGCCTTTCCTCGCTTGGACTGAGCCAATCCAGAACGGGGATGCCGGAACGAGGTTCCGACAAACACGCAGTCGAAAAGTTGTCAGTTGAACGGAACCAAATGGATTCCGTAACAATTGCCGACGCGGGCGACTAGCTCGGGCCGTCCGTCGGCAAGCTCGCGTAGGCGATGCCGCCGTCCACCGCGATCGAGTCGCCGACCACATAGTCGCCAGCTTTCGAGGCGAGGAAGATTGCCGTGCCGGCCATGTCCTCGTCGCGGCCGATGCGGCGCATCGGCGTGCGGGCGGCAACGGCGGCTTCCTGATCGCGCGCGGTCTTGTTCATCTCGGAGGCGAACGGTCCCGGCGCGATGGCGGTGACGACGATGTTGTCCTGAACCAGCCGCGCGGCCATCCGCTTGGTGAGATAGAGCAGCGACGATTTTGACGCGTGGTACGAATACGTCTCCCACGGATTCAGGCGGATGCCGTCGATCGAGCAGATGTTGATGACCTTGGCGGGCTTGTCATGGCTCGCGGCCTTCTTCAGCGCGGCGTGCAGCGCTTGAGTGAGGAAGAAGGGTGACTTCACGTTGAGGTTCATCACCTTGTCCCAGCCGCTCTCGGGAAACTCCTCGAAGCTCGCCGCCCACGCGGCGCCGGCGTTGTTGACGAGAATGTCGAGCTTGCCTTCGCGCTTGTAGATCTCTTCGGCGAGCATCTTGGCGCCTGCGACGGTCGAGATGTCTTGCGGCAGCGAAATGCATTGCGCATGGCCTAGCGCGGTAAGCTCGGCGGCGGTCGCGTCGCAGGCGTCGGCCTTGCGGGCGGAGATGTAGGTCTTGGCGCCGCTCTCGACGAAGCCCTGGGCGATCATCTTTCCAATGCCGCGCGATCCGCCGGTCACGAGCGCGACGCGGCCTTTCAGCGAAAAGAGGTTCTCGATCATGTTGGGCTCCCGAGGGCTGCTATTTATGGCGCGCACACTAGCGGCGGCGCGACGAAACGCCAGCGGGTTTCAAGCGCTTGCTCTGATCCGTCGCGCGGTACGCGAAGGCTGCCGCTTTTCCTCCGGGCGGCCTTTCGGGCCGGGAATAACGAGCAGAGGCGGCGGGCGTTTCTTTTTCGCCCGCCACTCCGCGTAATAGGCCAGCTTTGCGTCGATCAGTTCGAATGCGGCATGCAGCACCTCGATTTCCTCTTCGAGGCGCTTGCGATGTGCTTTCAGCCGTTCTTCGCGATCACCGATCGTGCTCCAGCCTTGCAGGCCAAGCGTCGTGAGTTTCCGCATCTCCTCGACCGACATACCTGTGCGCCGCAGCCATTCGAGGAAGACCAGATGCTCGACATGGCCGTGGACATAGACACGCCGGCCACCAGCGTCGCGCTCGACATTGGGGATCAGACCCTGAGCCTCGTACCACCGGATGGTGTGCACGCTCCGGCCGCAAAGCTTGGCCAGCCTGCCTATGTGGAAACGTTCGCTCACGCCTCGGCTTTCTCGAACAATGCGTCGGCAAGACCGCTATCAAAGTACTCGCGCATCTCCATGATCTTGCCGCCGTCAAAACGCAGGACCATGCAGTAACGCTGATCGTAGCGCTCTCCCGATTTCATCTTCGCGGCGCCCCGGCTTTCGACGATCACATGGTCGCCGTCCGCGAATATCGCGACGGGCGTGTTGGTCATGCCGCCGTCCATCTGGGCGTGCCATGCGCGGAAGAAGGCGCGGGCCCGCTGCTTGCTGGGGTAGGCATCTGCCCAGACGCCCTTTCGCGACGAAGCCATTGGACGGAAAACGAAGTCGTCATGCATCGCCTCGGCGAACGGCCGCGTATCGCCCCGGGCAGTCGCGCTCATGATGTCCGTCATCAGCTTGCGGTTGGTCTCTGTGGTCATCGTACCGGCCTTTCCTGTTGTGCCGGTCTTGAGATGAACCGCCTAGAGTGCACTCTAGGTCAAGAGCCTTTTCGTCAGGATTTCGTCAGGTGCTCGGCCAGCGCCGCGTAGGCGGGCAGAGAGACCTTGTCGAGGATGCTGTTGCCGTTAGCGGCCACGGGGTGGGAGGCGAGGCGAGCTATCACCACTTCGGCCTTTGGCGCGATCCAGCAGACCTGGCCGTGGATGCCGCGGGCGGTGTAGGCGCCGAACTTGTCGTGGCTGACCCACCACTGGTTGCGATAGCTCCAGCCGGGCAGCGTCGAGTAACCGGCCTTGGCGAAATGGTCGCGGTTTGCGCCATTGGCGATGTCGTCGACGACTTCCTCGGGCACGATCTCGTTGCCGTTGAATACGCCCTCAAGGCGCATCATCTCGCCGAAGCGGGCCAGATCGCGCAGGGCGAGGTTCATGCCGCCGCCACAGGCAGCTGCGCCAATCGGATCGACGATGATGAAAGCGTCTTCCTCGACGCCGAGCTTTTGCCAGATGCGCTCGGAGATCAGCTGCGCCATCGGCGTGTTGGTGACGCGCTGGACGATCCAGGCGAGCACCTCGGTGTTGCAGGTCTTGTAGGCGAAGGCCTGGCCGTGCTCGCCCTGCTTGCCGAGCGTCTTGAGAAAATCAAAGATCGTCCTTGGGCCAGCATAGCCCGGCGGGGGCGCGGCGTAACCGGCGGCGATGCCATAGGTCCGGACCTCCGCTTCCGGGTCGGTGTAGTTCTCCGAATATTTGACGCCAATCGTCATATCCATGACGTGGCGCACCATGGCGTCGCCGAAAGCAGTGTTGGCGAGTTCGGGCACGTAGGCAGGGACGAGCGCGTTGGGATCGATCTTGCCTTCATGGGCGAGCATTGCGGCCATCAGGCCGACGAAGGACTTGGTCATAGAGAAGGCGATATGCGGAAACTGCGGCTCCAGCGCGCCACGATAGGTCTCGTAGACGATCTGGCCGCGATGCAGGACGACTATGCCGTCAGTGAACATGGCGTCGATGAACTGCGCCCAGGTGAGCTGCTCACCTTCCATCGTGGTGAAGGAGATCGCGTCGATGTCCTTGCGCAGCTTTTTCGGGAAGGTGTAGGCCGGAGCGTTGCCGCGACGGATGTTCACGGTGGCCTTCAGCTCGCGCTGGTGGCTGAAGGCCCAGCGGGTGTTGGGGAAAGAGCTGCCGCTGAGGCCGCCATCCATTTGAACCGTCTTGTCCGGGCCGGGCGGGAAGCCTTGCATCAATCCCAGCACGCGGGGATCCGACGTCCTGGCGTCGAGCTGCGTGGTCATGCGTTTCTCCCGAAGCGGCACGCTGGTCTTTTGGCTGACTGAGCCTATCCTTCGGGTAAGAAAATGCCAGCGTAGCGGAGAGCGGCATGGTGCGGTTTCTGGGAACATCGCCTCGTCTCACGATCCGCGGCCTGGAAAGCACGTTGCGATTCTACGAGGACATACTTGGCTTCGAGGCCGGCGATGCGTGGCCCGAGGACGATCCAAGCTTCGTGGTGATGCGGCGCGACGAAGTTACCCTGCAATTCTCGCTGGCCCAGCCGGGCGAGGCGGTGGGCGGCGTGACGATAGCGATCAATGTCGACGACGCGATGGCCGTGCATGCTGCCGTAAAGGATCGCGTGAAGATCGACTGGGGACCGGAAGTCTACTGGTATGGACGGCGCGAGTTCTCGTTCAGGGACCCGGACGGGTATCCAATCATCATCTCGGAAGAGACGGACGATCCGGTGGAGTGTGAGGAGAGCTAGCTGCTGGCGGCAGCCCCCCTCCTGTCCTCCCCCTTTTAGGGGGAGGGACCGCGTTGCCTGGATTGGACAATCAACTGAAGATCTGGCTGCAGGGATGGCGGTGGCTGTGAGCGACGGTGACGCATCCGGGCCCCTCCCCCTAAAAGGGGGAGGACAGGAGGGGGTCTGCGCCGAGGGAATTCTCGCTGCCGTGCAGCGACTGCCGGGCGGGCGCCCGGCGGTCCGGGGTCAGTACCCGCCTAGCCTTGCATAACGGTCGCGGTGATAGCTTTCCGAGCCGTAGAGGGCTTCGAGCACGCGGGCGCGTTTCATGTAGAGGCCTGAGTCATGCGCGTCGGTCATGCCGATGCCGCCATGCATCTGGACGGTCTCGTTGGAGACGAGGTGCAGCGTCTCGCCGGCGCGCGCCTTCGCCAGCGAAGCCAGTTCGGCGACATTGTTGGCGTTGCGGTCGAGCGCATCGAGCGCGGCGGCAACGCAGGAGCGGGTAAGTTCGAGTTCGGTAAACATGATCGCGGCACGATGCTGCAGCGACTGGAACGATCCGATCAGCTGGCCGAACTGTTTGCGGACCTTGAGGTATTCGGACGTCATCTCGAAAGCGGCATCGGAGGCGCCAAGCATTTCAGCGGCAAGGCCGATGCGAGCCCGATCGAGGATTGCCTCCAGCGTGGCGAGGCCGGCATCGACCGAACCAAGCACGGCGTCGGCGCCAACCGCCACATCCTTGAACGAGACTGCAGCAGCGGCGTGGGCATCGAGCGTCTTGAGCGCCGTGCGCGTGACGCCCTTTGCGTCGCCCGGCACCAGGAAAAGCGTGATGCCCGATGTGGCGCCAGCGTCGCCGGATGTACGCGCTGCAACGATCAGAAGATTGGCGTCAGCGCCATCGACGACATAGCGCTTGTCGCCCGACAGCGTGTAGCCAGCGCCAGACTTCGTCGCCTTGAGCGCGATGCTGGCCGGATCGTGATGCGGGTGTTCATCGACAGCGAGCGCAACGAGGCAATCGCCGGACGCGATCTTCGGCAGGTAATCGGCTTTCTGCCTGTCATTCCCGGCAAGGATCAGAGCCGACGCGCCGATGAGGGCGGTGGAGAGTAGCGGCGAGGCGGCGATGGTGCGGCCCTGCGCCTCGAGCACCTGGCCGAGGCCGACATAACCGAAGCCCGAGCCGCCGAATTCCTCGGGGATCAGGACGCCGGTGAAGCCGAGCTCGACCATTTCCTTCCACGCGGCCTTGTCGAAGCCCGCGCCCCTGGTGCGCAGGTTGCGGAGCTGGCTGACCGGCAGCTTTTCGTCGGCAAAGGATCGCGCGCTGTCGCGCAGCATCTGCTGCTCTTCGGTGAGCACGAACGCCATTTGTATCTCCGCTAGCCCGCTTGCGTACCGGTTCTTCAGTTTTGCGTATTGGGTCTTAGCGTTCCCCGGACCGCCCAATCAAGAGCATCCTCGATCCGGTCATTGCCCCAGAAGAGCTCGCCGTCGTGTGTCACAAAGGTCGGGGCCCCGAAGATGCCGAGATCGGCCGCCTTGGCGGTTTCTTCCTTCAGCTCGTCCTTGATCGCTTCCGACTTCATGGCTCCCAGGACTTCCAGTGGATCGAGGCCGGCACGCCGCGCCGCGGCATGGAGGATCTGGGGGTCCGAGATATCGCGGTCGTGGACGAAATTGGCCTGATAGACCGCTTTCACGAAATTGGGCCGCTCTTTCTGGAGCAGAGAAAGAGTGATCCGCGCCGCCATCAGGCCGTTCTGCGGGAAGCGGTGGGGACGGCGGAAAGGCAGGCTGTATTTCTCGCAGGTCCGTTCCACGTCGCGCCACATGTAGGCGCCCTTGACCGGCACGATGTTGAACGGGCTGTCCTTCATCCCCTGCTGGGCATGGAAGAGGGGTCCAAGCAGGAAGGGCCGCCATTCGATCTCGACGCCGCGGGCAGCGGCTACCTTGTCGATCCGCATTACGGCTGGATACGAGTAGGTCGAGGCGAATTCGAACCAGAATTGCAGTTTCACGAGAAGTCCTCGAAGGCGACGATTCGCAACCCTAGCAGATTGTGCAGCCAAAAACGGCGCCCATATCGGATGTCGGACACCGCCGGGTCCTCCGGCGGAACTGAGGACAATCAAGGGACAATCTGATGTCGATCTCGATGTACAAGGCGAGCACGCCTGTTTTCCTGAGGATGCTGGGCAATCTGGACAAGCTTCTGGAAAAGGCCGAGGCCAACGCCAAGGAGCGCAATTTCGACCCGAACGTGTTGGTTGCGGCTCGGCTGGCCCCCGACATGCGGCCGCTGTCGTCGCAGATCCAGTTCGCCAGCGATACTTCGAAAGGTGCGATCGCGCGGCTTTCGGGTGGGACGGCGCCCACGATGGCGGATACCGAAACAACCATCTCTGAATTGCGCGTGCGGATCGCGAACACGATCGACTACATCAAGAGCGTACCGGCCAGCGCGATCGACGGATCGGAAGAGCATCCTGTCGTGCTGAAGTTTCCCAATGGCGAGATGACGTTCAAGGGAATCGATTATCTAACAGGCTTTGCCCTGCCGAACTTCATGTTCCATGTGACGACCGCCTACGCGATCCTGCGCCACAATGGCGTGCCGCTGGGCAAGCAGGATTTCCTCGGCAGGTAGTCAGCGGACACATTCACCGGCTAAGCTCCCTGCGGTTTGCCGTGGGGAGTTGTCATGACCTGGCTGGATGGCGGAGCGCTCGCCTTCTTCATCTTCGCATGGTGGTTCCTGGGCTGGCTGATCGACCGGTCGCCCTGGCATCGCCATACGCTGTCCGCCGCGATGAAGACGCAGCGACGCGAATGGATGCGCCAGATGGCGGCGCGGCAGGTGAGGCTGGTCGACGCCAACATCATCACCGGCCTGCAGCAGGCGACATCGTTCTTCGCTTCGACTGCGCTGCTGGCGGTAGGCGCGGGATTTGGTCTGCTCACGGCGGCAGACACGATCATCCGCGCGTTCGAGGAAAGCTTCGTGCATGTCGAGATCGACCGCGCGAGCTTCTATGGGAAGACGGCGGTGGTGATGGCGCTCTATGCGTATGCCTTCTTCAAGTTCGGCTGGGCCTATCGCGTGTTCAACTATTCGGCCGTGATGTTGGCCGCGACGCCGGAAGCGGGACAGCCCGGAGCGGAGGAAGCGGCGGAGCAGGTGGCCGAGATGAACATCGCTGCAGCGGGACAGTTCACGCACGGCCTACGCGCATTCTTTCTCGCGATTGCGGTGCTTGCCTGGTTCATCCATCCCGGAGCGTTTGTAGCGGCGACCGTGGTGATCATCGTTGCGCTGGCGAACCGCCAGTTCAACTCGCGCGCAAGGCTCGTTGCGGTAACGTCGACGGCGCGCCTGCTTGGCAAGTGACCGCGCCAGGCAGCGGTCAGATCGCCTACGAAACTTTCACGCTGGAAGCCCACTTTCCCGATTGCGGAGCTTGAAACCCCGCGCAGTCACGGGTCAACTCACCGTCAGAGTTGTAAGGGCGGACGCATGGACGACGCGACGGAAGCTGGGCGCCTGCTGGAGCTACAGCGCGCCGCCCAGCGCCGCGATGGGCCGCCCAACGCACGGATTCGCGTTCAGCGCCTGATGCAGCTGGACGAGATGGTGCGCTCCCGCACCGAACAGTTCGCTGGGGCGATCTCCTCGGATTTCGGAAATCGTTCCCGGTTCGAAACGGCTCTGCTGGAAACGATGGTGCTGTTGTCGGCGATCCGTCATGCGCGGCGGAACGTGAAGTGGTGGATGGAGCCGAGCCATCAAGAAGTGGACTTCACTTTCTGGCCCGGCGCGGCCTGGATCCGGCACGAGCCGCTGGGCGTCGTCGGCGTGGTGGCGCCGTGGAACTATCCGCTGCAGCTCGCGCTGTCGCCGCTGATCGATATTCTTGCGGCGGGCAATCGCGCGATCCTCAAGCCGTCGGAACACACGCCGGAATTTTCTGCACTGCTGCAGAAGGCGATCTCGGAGGTGTTCTCCGAGGAGGAGGTCGCCGTCGTGACCGGTGGGCCTGAAGTAGCCGCGGCGTTCACGAAGCTGCCGTTCGATCATCTGGTCTTCACCGGTTCGACCGGGGTTGGCCGCAAGGTGGCGGTCGCGACGGCGGAGGGGCTCGTGCCCGCGACGCTCGAACTCGGCGGGAAATCGCCGGCGGTGGTGTGTCCCTCCGCATCCATGGCCAAGGCGGTGAAGGCGATCTCGTACGGCAAGTTCGTCAATGCGGGGCAGACCTGCATCGCGCCGGACTATGTGCTTGTGCCGCGCGCCAAGGCGATCGAGTTCGCCGAGCATGTGGTGGGTGAGGCGCGGCGGTCCTATCCGGATCTTGGCAACGACTATTCGACCATGATCAGCGAGCGGGCGTACGACCGGCTTGCTGCGGCGATCGAGGAAGCAGAGCAGGGCGGCGCGCGCGTGTTGCGCCATCCGGTGGCGGCCGATCGTTCGCGACGGCTGATGCCGCCGACCGTAGTGCTTGACCCGCCCGAGACCTGCCTGCTGGTCAAGGAAGAGATATTCGGCCCGGTTCTGCCGGTCATCGGCTATGAATCGATCGAGGATGCGGTCGAATGGATCGGCCGCCTGCCGCATCCGCTCGCGCTGTATGTGTTCGCGGAGGACCGGAAGGAGCAGGACTATGTCCTGGCGCGTACGCAGTCGGGCGGCGTGACGGTCAACGGTACGCTGCTGCATATTGCGCAGGAGGGGCTGCCGTTTGGCGGCGTCGGTGAGAGCGGCATCGGCCACTATCACGGCCGGGCGGGCTTTGAGCGTTTTACGCATGCGCGCGGCGTATTCAGGACGGGCTTCTTCAACGCCGCCAACTGGCTGGCGCCGCCCTATGGCAAGCGCGCAAAGCGCCTTTTGAGATTCCTGATGCGCTAGTGTAGATTGTGCGTGGATGAGGGACACGCACATGTCTGATCCGCTTCTTGCGCAATACGCCGTGCTCTCGCAACGCGGGATGCATTTTGGCAGGCTCTACTGGCAGAGCATCGCCTTTCACGTCGTCATGCTTCTCGCGTCAGCCGCCGTATTCCGGGACCTGACCGGCGTCTGGCTCGGCGCCGCGCTGATCCTTGCCGGCCTCGCAACGCTGTTGATGGCGTTCGTCGTGTCGCGGCTGTGGATCCAGGAAGGCAAGTACGAACTACTGCTTGCGAACATCGAGACCGCGTTGCGTGCGCAGGGCTTGACCGACATCCAGACGTCGCCGGCCGCTGACCGTCATGGCGCGCGCTATGTGATGAACATCGCGATTGCCATGCTTGGCGGCGTGCTGGGCGTCTCCGGGGTCACTGTCCTGGTGATGCAGGCCGGCCAATCGGCAGGGTGACGGAGCCGGGTTTTGCGCGGACGGGAAGAGCGAGCGCTTCTTCTTCGTGCTCGAGCGATGCGCCCCAGAATTCCTCGACCGTCGGGCCGTTCCTGAGCCGGCGGTCGCGGAAGAAGAAGTCGAACACCTCGTGGAACCAGACGCGGCGGCCCATCTGGTAGTACCAGCGCTGGGCGTGGCGGATCTTCGGGTCCTTCAGCGTGAATATCCGCCAGATCGCCTTCGGCCGCGTCTGCAGGACGAATTCGATGAACTTCACCCAAAGGAAGACGCGCCAGGGCGGAACGTGGCGCGTCGCCAGGACCTGATGCTTGTAGTCCCACTTGGTCTGATCCGAGAGGATCACCTTGCGGTGCGCGGCAAGCGAGAAGAAGGGCGTCCAGCGGTGCGGTGTGACGTAGACACTCTGGATCTGGTCAGGATCATAGGAGAGGAGCTGGCGCATCTGGCGCCAGTAGTCTGAATCGCGTTCTTCCTCGAAGCCCACCACCCAGGTCGCCATCGACAGCATGCCGTGCTGGCGCATCAGGCGGATGGCTTCGCGATCCGTAGTGGTCGATCCGCCCTTCTTGATCTTCTGCAGCACCTGCTCGTCAGTGTTTTCCATGCCCATCAGGAAGCGCTCGACACCGGCCTTCTTGTAGAGATGGAGGTGTTCGGCATCGCGCACGATGTCGTCGGCGCGCGTTGAGCCTACCAGCGTCACCTGTACATTCTCTACGATCAGCGCCTCCAGAAAGCGCTTCCACATCTTCTTGGACGAGGTCGGGTTTTCATCGGCGAAGTTGAACACCTCGACGCCGTGTTCGCGGTGAAGGTACGCAATCTCGGCGGCGAAACGTTCAGGATCGCGGTGACGCCAGCGCGTCCAGAAGCCACGCTGGCCGCAGTAATTGCAGGGGTGAGGGCAGCCACGAGAGAACTGCACGACGACCGCGCGCTTCCCGCCCCAGTAGGAATAGTCGGCGAAATCGATCAGCTCCCACCCGATCCGGTAGGCGTCGAGATCGGCAATCATGTCGCGCGGCGGCGTATCAATCACGCGGCCTTCATCGCGAAAGGCGATGCCGTTCACAGCCGAGAGCGGCCGCCCGGCGGCGAGGGCGGCGACAAGCTGGCGGCAGGTTTCCTCACCCTCGCCGCGCACGATGATGTCGAACTCCGGACATTCCTGAAGCACGTCGCGCCAGTGATAGGTCGGGAAGACGCCACCATAAAGCACGCGCAGGCCGGGCAGCACGCGCTTGGCGCCGGTTGCAATGGCGAGCGCGACAGGATGCGCCGATGTGGATCCGGAATGGCCGAGCAGAAGCAGGTCGGGCCGGTGTTCGGCGATGCGTGCGACGATCCTCGGGATCGGCATCGGGCCGAATTCGGCGTCGAGCAGCGTAACATCGTGGCCATCGTCGATCAGCGGTCCGCCGATGCTGATGAGGCCGAGCGGTGGAAGGTGATCATCCGGAATCCGGCTGCCGATCGCCGGATGTGGCGGGTTCACGATCAGTATGCGCATGCCATGTCCCCGTGGCGTGAGGTCATGGCTTCGCGCCAGCTCGTGGCGGCAAAGCGGCAGGGCGGCAGCGGGAGTGCGGTATTCCGGAGGTTTTCGGCGGGCGGCGCCAAGGAGCAACTAACTGAGCGATGCCAACGCCGGACAAGCCCTCATCGCTGCGGCGAGGCCCTTCTGGCCTTCAGGTGAAAGGTGGATGCCGTCGACATAGCCAGTCGCGACATCGATATGGTCCCGGTCCTGGATGAGGGCGAAACCGCTGGACGCGGCGATGGCCGCAAAGGTGGCGGCGGCGTCCGGCGCCATGCCGCTCTGGCGTTCATCGGTTGTGTCGTGGACGAGCAGACAGGCGCCCGCGGGCGTGGATGCGAGGCGCGATGCAAGCACGGGAAGCGAACGCCGTGCGTCGGCTTGCGACCGTGGGTCGGTCGCGGCGGGCGTTTCACTACTGGCGTGGAACCGGCGGATGATCCAGTCGAGCAGGGCGAGCGGCGGACTTTCGCGCGGATAGACGGCTTCATCCGGCGGCAGAAATGTCCGGTCCTCGTCGAGATCATGGCTCGACAGCACGAGGATCGCAGCGTTGGCGCCGAGCAGACCGTTGGCTTCGATCCATGCCAGTTGATTGCCCGGACCCCATGACGGCGCAGACACATTCAGCATCTCCAGGCGGCGGCCATCTTTCAGTTTCGATCCGTTCAGATGCGTGGTCGCCAGATCGGGTTGGCTGATATTGGTATGACCGAACGCGATGCTGTCGCCCAGGACGAGCACGCGAAAGACTTCGGCAGATTTCTGTTCGGCTACCGCGGGGCTGCGCATGCCCATGGCATTGGTCTCAAACAAAACGTCACCCTGCCGGACCGACTGGTTGGGCAGGGGCAGGTACTCGATTTCGGGATCGATGCGGTAGAGCAGGCGCTGGCCGACCAGCAGGCGAAATGCGATTTCAGAGACAACCAGAAGGCCGAGGAGACAGGCAGCGCCGGTGACCAGGTATCGGGTGCGCCGCGCCATCTGATCCCGCTACTGGTGGTCTCTGAGCCCCAGCACGCGCTTGGCGACAACGTTGAGGTTCACCTCGGACGTGCCGCCTTCGATCGAGTTGCCCTTGGCGCGGAGCATTGAGCGGGTGGAGAGGATCTCGCCCGGCTTGAAGCCTTCGCCTTCCCAGCCGAGGCCCTGAGAGCCCATGGCTTCGACCTGGAGCTCGGTCTT
The DNA here is from genome assembly GCA_965279205.1 of Hyphomonadaceae bacterium. Taxonomy (GTDB): domain Bacteria; phylum Pseudomonadota; class Alphaproteobacteria; order Caulobacterales; family Hyphomonadaceae; genus UBA7672. The sequence continues at coordinate 3,258,286 of OZ257144.1, read as the reverse complement.
GGTCTGGTTCATCTTGGCGGCGGCGTATTTGATGATCGAGGTCGCGGGGCCTACGTCGGCGCCGGCTTTCGCCAGTTCGGTGTTGCGCTGAATGGTGAGCATGAAGGCCTGCTCGTACATCATGGATTTGGTCACGCGCGAGCGCAGGTCGCCATCAGCAATGACGCCGTCCTTCACACCAGCATACTTCTTGGCGATGTCGGCGAGCGTCGGGCCGGAATTGCGGTCGGCGCCGAAGCCGGTCGCGGAAATGTTCTGGCGCTCGTACTGCAGCAGGCGCTTGGCGATGTCCCAGCCCTTGCCGGGCGTACCGACGAGCTGTTCCTTCGGTGCCTTCACATCGGTGAAGAAGGTTTCGCAGAAGGGCGAGGAGCCAGAGATCAGCAGGATCGGGCGCGTCTCGACGCCCGGCGTCGTCATGTCGAACAGCACGAACGAGATGCCTTCGTGCTTTTTGGTGAAATCGGTGCGGACAAGGCAGAAGATCCAGTCGGCGTAGTTGGCGTAGCTGGTCCAGATCTTGGAGCCATTGATCAGCCAGTGATCACCCTTGTCCTCGCACTTGGTCTGCAGCGAGGCGAGATCGGAGCCGGCGCCGGGTTCGGAATAGCCCTGGCACCAGCGCGTCTTGCCCGCGACGATGTCCGGCAGAAAGCGCTTCTTCTGTTCCTCGCTGGCGTATTCCAGCAAGACAGGCCCGAGCATCCAGACGCCGAACGAGGCGAGCGGCGCGCGGGCGTTGATGCGTTTCATCTCCTGATCGAGGACGATGGCTTCGCCCTTGGAGAGGCCGCCGCCGCCATATTCCTTCGGCCAGGCCGGCGCCGTCCAGCCCTTGGCGGCCATACGCTCAAGCCAGACTTTCGAATCCGGGTTGACGAATTTCTGGTTGCGGCCGCCCCAGACAACCTCGTCCTCGACCATCGGCGTGCGCATCGATGCAGGGCAGTTGGCTTCCAGCCAGGCGCGGGTTTCGGCGCGGAATTTTTCGAGATCGGCCACGGACGTCTCCCTGATCGAGCGTGTCTCTGTTCTGTTGTTTCAGGGCTATCGGCGGGAGCCGAAAGGGTCAAGCGTGTGCTAGAGCTGGATCGCTTTTGGTTGAAGCGTCTGTGGCCACTGATGTGGACAGACCCTCAACCTGTCATCCCGGCCGCAGCGACGCAGTCGCGGAGGGCCGGGATCCATTCATCCGCTTATCCGAACGTTGAGGGATGGTTCCCGGACAGCGCTGGCGCGCTTCCGGGATGACAAGCGATGATGCGGCTCGGCGTCACCGAGAACAACCTGTTGAGAGTCCACAGCTAGAGCGGCGAACGGCCGCCCGGCATTCCACCGCCCGTGGTGATGCCCATCAGGTTGACCGCGTGGACCACCGCCAGCAGGAGCACGGCGCCTGAGAAAATCGTGACCATCGGCCAGGATATCCAGCGCGGCTTGAGACTGTCCTTGCGCGGCCGGCCGGATTTCCACGCCGCGAAGGCGGTGAAGAGGAGGGCAATGCCGCCGACGGCAAGGGTGATGGTCCATTCCATGGCCAGGAGGGATGCCGCGCGCCGCCGGACAGGGCAAGATGTCGGCGGCCGCCTAGCCGTGCGGCGTCTTGGCCCAGAAGGATGGGCGGAGCTTGATGTCGACCAGCGCGCGCAGCATGGCAAGCGACAGGAGCGGCCAGTAGAGAGGGAGACTCACCAGCGTCCAGATTTTCGCGTGGGTGGCGCGCGCTACGAGGGCCGCCGCGATGACGCTGCCATAGCCGACGCTGAACAGGGCGGCATGCCAGCCTTCGAGCGCTGCGGCGTCCGGCGCCAGCAACCCAAGCACAAGCCAGACCAGAAGCGGCGCGTGCATGATCGAAGCGAGAAGCGAGCCGGCTAGCGTGAGCTGGACGGAAGCGAAATTGACAAGACCCATGCCGCCCACTGCCCTGAAAGGCTGACGCATCAGGACCAGCCAGGTCTGGAGGTGTCCCTTCATCCAGCGCGTGCGCTGGTCCAGCCAGGCCATCGGATGTGCCGGCGCTTCCTCCCAGGTTGGTGCGTCAATCACGGCTGCGCCGCCGCCGAAGCGCGCAAGACGCAAGCCGAGATCGGCGTCCTCAGTGACATTCCATGCGTCCCAGCCGCCTGCCTTCACCAGCCGGTCGCGGCGGAAGTAGTTGCTGGTTCCGCCAAGAGCGAGCGGCAGATGCAGCCGCGCCAGGAAGGGAAGCCAGATGCGGAAATGGATCGCGTACTCAACCTCGAACTGTCGGGCGAGCCAGCCATCCTTGCCATTGTGGATCAACAGTGGCGCCTGGACGACCGAGAGGTTACGCGCGCCTGCCCGGAACGCAGCTACGACAGCGCGGGGCTGTTCGGGCACTGGACGATCCTCGGCGTCGAACACGGCGACGATCTCGCCGCGCGCAAAGGAGAGGCCGTAGTTCAATGCCTTTGGCTTGGTGCGCGGTTCGCCCGGCGGTATCGGAATGATCTCGAACCAGGAGGGCGGCTTTGCGTGCAGCACGGCGTCGAGCGTGGGAGTGTCGTCGGCTTCGATGAGGATTTTGACGTCGAGCTTTTCAACCGGGTAGTCCAGCTTCATGAGCGCGTCGATCAGCGCGGTGACGACGAACGCTTCCCTGTAGAGCGGGACAAGGATGGTCAGGACCGGAAGTTCATCGTCGGCAATACGTTGCGCCGGTGGCGGCGCCGGCCTGAAGATCGCGGACAGCACAGCGGCCAAGCGCATCATAATCATCAGGCCGAACACGATGGCCAGCGTGATCACGAACGTCGCTTGCGTCGCCGAGGGCTCTGACCATGCGAGCCAGAGGAAGCCGGCGACGAAAGCCCATCCGGCTGCGCGTTGCCAGATCCAGAGACCGCCTTTGGCGCTGAGGTGCGGAGCGGCCGCCGCTAGCCCCATGCTGGCGTGCGCGAAGGCGCGTGCTTCCGCGAGACGCCGCGTGAACGTCTCGTCCATTGCTGATGCGTTGTGATCTTCGGCCGCGCGCCTTCCGGCGAAAGCGGCCTCGTCCCCCTCGAACAGGATAGCCCCCAACCCTGCTAGACTGCCTCTCTGTGGAGAGATTTATCCACAGTGTGGGGAGACTCCGCAATCCAGAATCTGGATTGTTGCGAGGATTAGTGGCGCCGTTACGGCAGCCACGCGTACCTGTGTACAGGCCTGTGGATCAGGCGCGGCGACGGAGTTGCAGAAGCTGCGTGGTGGTGCGGCCGGCCAGGTCTTTCTTGTCGAGTTCGTCCGCGGGAACCGGGCGGCTGTAGAGGAAGCCCTGCACCTCGGTGCAGCCCAGGCCCGCGAGGACAGCCGCCTGCTGCTCGTTCTCGACGCCTTCGGCTGTGACGCGCATGCCGAGGTCGCGCGCCAGAGAGATGATCGCGCGCACGATCGCCTGGTTTTCGAGGGACGAGTCGATGTCGCGTACAAAGCGCTGGTCGATCTTGATCTTGTCGAACGGGAAGGTGCGCAGGTAGCTGAGCGAGGAATAGCCCGTGCCGAAATCGTCGAGCGCGATCTTCACTCCGATTTCGCGCAGGGCATGCAGCGTCCGCACGTTATGCTCGGTTTCGTGCATCAGCACGCTTTCGGTGATCTCGACTTCGAGGCGGCTGGGATCAAGCTGTGATGCGGCGAGGGCGCCAACCACGGTCGCGACGAGCGAGGGGTTCGCCATTTGCGCCGGCGACAGGTTGATGGCGACGGCCACGTCATCGCGCCATTGGGCGGCTTCCTCGATGGCCTTGCGGATCACCCATTCGCCGAGCGGAACGATGATGCCGGTCTCCTCGGCGCAGGAGATGAAGGTGGAAGGTGAAATCAGCCCGTGTCCTGGGCGGTTCCAGCGCAGCAGAGTTTCATAGCCGGAGACCTTGCGTGTGCGGGTGTTCACGAGGGGCTGGAAATAGACATCCATCGCGTCGGTCGCGAGAGCGTTACGCAGGTCGGATTCGAGATCGGCGCGGACGCGGGCGTCCTCTTCCATGCCGCTCTCGAAGAAGCGCGAACAGCCGCGGCCCTGCGCCTTGGCGCGATAGAGCGCCAGCTCGGCGTTCTTCATGAGCACGGCGGGATCGGTGCCATCGTCAGGCGCCATCGCCACGCCGACACTGCCGCCGGCGAGGATGTCCTTGCCGTTCAGGGTCACCGGCGCAAGCAGCGCATCCACGATCAGGTCGGCAAGATCGGCGGCTTCGTCCCTCAGCACGTCGCGCTGCATGACCGCGAATTCGTCGCCGCCGAGGCGGGCGAGGAAGACCGTCGGGCCGACGCAATCGCGCAGGCGCTGCGAGACAACCTTCAGATAGGCGTCGCCGACCGGATGGCCCTGCGTGTCGTTGAGGGCCTTGAAATTGTCGAGGTCGACGACGAACAGGGCAAACGCTTCGCCACGCGTCTCAGCCGCTTCCTGGGCGACTTCGAGCTGGCGCACCAGCATGGCGCGGTTGGCCAGGTCGGTGAGGCTGTCGTATTCCGTGACGTAGGCGATGCGGGCTTCGGCGTCGCGCGAACGCGTGATGTCGGAGCAGACGCCGCGCCAGCCGCCTTCGGGCAGGGGTTGGCCAGAGATCGACCACCAGCCTTCGCGGCCGCCGATCGACACACGCAGCACTTCATCGCGGAACGGCTTGCGTTCCTTCATCATCACGTCGAGCTGTTGCGCGGATTCTGGAGCGAAAAGGGCGAGCAGGCTTCCGCCCTCGAGCAGATCAGCCGGAAGACCCGAGGCGTCCATGAAGCGTTGCGAGGCCGGACCCAGGCGGCCGTGGACATCCGTACGCCACAGCCAGTCAGCAGAATGCGACTCGAAATCGTTGAGCAGAAGGCTCATCGTTTCCTTGGCGTCCTGCAGGGCGGCGGCGCTGATATGACGACGGACGAAGTTCGAGCCGTTGGTTGCGGCAAACAGCTGGAGGGCGACTGTGCAGCCGCCCAGCAGAAGGACCACCCCGCCCGCCCACTGGAAGTTTCCGAGCAGCAGGCCGATGACCGCGCCGGCGGCGACCAGAACGGAATAACCGAGAGACGCGACAGGGTAGCTGGAGTTCAGCAGTGCTCCGACGCACAGGATGGCTGCGGCCAGGATGCCGAGAAGCAGGTCATGCTCGCTGCCGCTGGAGATCATGAGGGCGGCAATGATTGCGCCCCAGATTGCTCCGCTGAACAGCGTGTAGCGGACAATGCGCTTGTCTTCGGCAGGGCCATCGGCCGGTGCGATCCGGCGCCTGGCCTCGCGGATACGAATGAAGACGAGGACCGCGCTGGTGTAGGTCCAGACGAAGATGAGCGGCATCGTCGGTTCCTGCCAGAAGGCGAAGGTCAGGACGATGGCGTTGAGGAGACTGTGGATCGCGGCGAGGGGAGCAAGGCGATGGAAGGAGCGGCGACGCGCAGCGCCGATGGCGTCGCGGTGCTCGGCCGGAATATCGACCTTGCCCAAAAAGATCGCCCGAAGGCCATCGAAACCCATCACCGGCTGTCCCCGCCGTTCGCCTGGAAAAATCCGGGCAGACCCAGTGAGTGTGCCGAAATAGAGTCTAAATCTGCTGAATCGCGGGCGAGAAATCTTGCCGATCAACGCAGAATAGCGCGCAGAATATCGGGTTTTTTACCGGTTCTTCAGCCCGCATTAAGCGCGGCGACAGCGGCGGTAATCTCTTCGCCTGTTGTGGCCCACGAACACACGAAGCGATGCGAGCCGTCGGGCCAGGGATAGAAGGTGGCGCCAGCTTTCGCGAGCCTGTCGGCGGCTGTGGCGGGAAGTTTCGCAAACACCTCATTGCCGTCGACCGGGTGGACAAGCTCGGCGCCGATGCGAGTGAGCGCCGTAGACAGACCAGTCGCGGCGGTGTTGGCGCGGCGGGCGAGATCGAGCCACAGCCCGTCCTTCAGGTAGGCGGCCATCTGTGCGCCAAGGAAGCGCATCTTGGGGGGCATGTGTCCCGCGCGCTTGGCCCGCACCTGGAGTTCGTGGAGACGTTCGCGGACGCGGCCGAAGAGCACGATGGCCTCGCAGCCCGCGCCGCCATTCTTGGTGGCCCCGAAACTGACCACATCGACGCCTGCGCGCCATGTCATGTCGGCAGGCGAGGCGCCGGTCGAGGCGAGAGCGTTGGCGAGCCGCGCACCGTCGAGATGGACGTGAAGGCCTGCGGCCTTGGCAAGGCTGGCGCGCTCCGCAATCTCCGATGGTCTATAGGCGGCGCCGCTTTCGGTGAGGTTGGAGAGCGACAGGGTGTGGACTGGCGTTTCGTGAACGAAGTCCGGGCGGTTGAAATCCAGCGCTTTGCGGAGTGCGCCAAGCTCGATGCGCGCGTGCTGGCCAGGGAGAAGCGAAAGCTTGCCGCCCCCGGTAAAGAATTCAGGCGCGCCACGCTCGTCGCGCTCGATATGCGCCTCTTCATGGCAGAGGATCGCGCCATGGTTCGGGCAGAGGATGGAGAGGGCAAGCGCGTTGGCGGCCGTACCGGATGAGACGAGCCAGATATCGAGATCTGTCTCGAAGACCTCGCACAGGGCTTCGCGCGCTGCTTTCATCCAAGGATCCGAGCCGTAGCTGGGAGCGGGACCTGAGCCTGCCGCCACAATGGCGTCGAGGATCGCTGGATGGGCCGGGGCCGCGGTGTCGGACGAGAAATTCATCGCTTGTCTCCCACGCTTCCTCTGGAGCCGAAATCCCGGCCATGCAAGTCTTGCCCGCTATGACAGATCTTTCCGGAATTCGCGCGCTGACCTTCGATGTGTTCGGCACCACGGTCGACTGGTGCGGCGGCATTGCGCGCGAGGCGAAGGCGATGCTGGCCCCACACGGCCATTCGCTAGACTGGGTCGCGTTCGCCAATCGCTGGCGCAGGGAATACCAGCCGGCGATGGAGCAGGTGCGTAGCGGCAAGCGCGGCTATGTCGTGATGGATGTCCTGCACCGGGAAATGCTCGATGTCGCTCTTGCCGAGTTCGGCGTCGCCTCGCTGAGTGGAGAAGAGAAGGATCATCTGGCGCTGGGCTGGCGGCGGCTCGATCCTTGGCCGGATACGGTCGCGGGCATGCAGCGGCTGAAGAAACGTTTTACCCTGGCGGCGCTGTCCAACGGCAATATCGCCCTGATGGTGGAGATGGCCAAGCGCGGCGGGCTGCCGTGGGACGTGGTCCTCGGCGCAGATCTTGTGCAGACCTACAAGCCGATGCCTGCGCTCTACGACAGCGCGCCGCGGTTCCTCGCCCTTGAGCCCTCTCAAGTGATGATGGTCGCGTGCCACGCCTGGGATCTCGATCATGCCGCCAGGCGCGGACTGCGGACGGCTTACGTGCGGAGGCCGGATGAGTATGGACCAGGCGCTGATCTGCCCGAGCCAGCCAAGGGCGCCTACGACGTGCAGGTGGGAAGTTTCACTGAACTGGCCGACGCGCTGGGGGCGTAGGGCCCCGCTGTTCCCAGCTGTCATCCTCGGGCTTGACCCGAGGATCCTTCTGCCTTTCCACGAGTCCCAACGCTGATGGAAAGAAAGATCCTCGGGTCAGGCCCGAGGATGACGGCGGTGGGTGCTGACATCCGCCGGCCTTCGGCCGGCAGCCCCCTCCGTCTCGCGCCCAAGCGGGCGCGATTCACCTCCCCCGCCTTTGGCGGTGGAGGACTCTGCGGTCCTAGCTGATGGAGCCGGCCGCTCAAGGCGTGGGAAACTCGGCAACGCCCCCACCCCCACAAATGAAAAGGCCCGCTGTTGCCAGCGAGCCTTTCCAGTTGGTTTGATCTGCGACTAGAGGTCGATGTCTGTGTCGCGGAGATCGCGAGCCGCGGCGCGCGAAACGTTGCCGGCAGCGAGTTCAGCCTTGTCGAGGCCGCCATCGCCGTTGGCGTCGAGGTCCTTGAAGCGCGTCTTCACCGAAGCCATCGTGCCCGAGAGTTCGTTGATCTGGACCTTGTTGTCGGCGTTGTCGTCGAGCGCGCCGATCGTGCGCGATTCCATCAGCTTGGACTGGAGGTCGTTGCGGACGTTGTCCACGGTCTCGTCGGCCCAGCGATAGTTGACCCGGAAGTACATCATTTCCTGCCAGGACTGCTCACCCCAGGTGACGTCGATCGACGGATCCGGGTTGGCCTTGTTGTGCGCCGAGTTGTCGTAGACCCAGGTCGCGATCAGCTTGGTGCCGGCCTTCACGAGGATCGGCTCCACCGGATCGTAGTCGCGCTGCCAGTTGAAGTCGTACTTCGGCAGCGAGAGGAGCATCTTCTCCTTGCCGTCCGGCGTCTTCTGCTTCAGCTCGACATGCCAGCCGCGATAGTGGGAGTGCGGGTAGAGCGTGTAGAGATAGGCGTCGGCCGGGAATTCGAGGTAGGCGATTTCCTTGTGGCGGGCTTCGCCCTTCGGAATTTTCAGCGCGAAGTCCGAGATCACCGTCGAACGCTTGATGAATTCCGGCGGCGCTTTCAGCGTGTAATAGCCGATCTGAGTCTGGTCGGTCGCGGCCTTGCCGGTCGTCGTGTAGTGCATCGAGAACGACAGCTTGCCGCCGGCCGGAACCGGAGCGCCAGCGCCGTCAGCGATCACTTGCGGCTCGGCGCCGGGCGTGTAGGAGCCGACCGAACCGCCCGGGACCTTGGCTGGCTTGGCGCCGCGCTCAGGCGAGTGGTTCGACGTGACGTGGTGCAGGACCGTACGGTTGCCCGGCTTGATGGCCATGGCTTTCAGCCAGGTGTCCGACTTGAACGGGTTGTCGACGCGCATGTTCTGGTAGGCGACCGTCCCGGACGCCGGCACGTCGAACGAAGGCAGCGTGACGATCACATCCGGCTTGCCGAGCGAAACCGGCCATTCCGGGGCTTCCGAAGCCTGTTCCTTCAGCACGTCCGGACCCGTGCCGCGCGGAGCGCCAGCTTCGAGCCAATGGATCAGCGTCTTGTTCTGAGCGGCTGTCAGCGCGTTGTCGTTCCTGAACTTGCCGATATGCGGATCGGCGAAGTAGGGAGGCATGCGCTCGGCCATCACCGACTCGAGCATCATCGGGGCCATGCCCTTGACGATCTCATATGAGTCCATCGCGAAGGGAGCGATGCCGCCCTTCTGGTGGCAGGCGACACACTTGTCCTGGAGGATCGGCGCGATTTCCTTCGAGTAGGAGATCGCAGCGTGCTGCGCCTGCTTGCCGCGTTCCGGGAAGGCGATGGTGGCGCCGACCTTCACGTCGATGCGGGGATTGGCGACAGGCTTACCGGCGAGCACGGCATCGATCGCCTTGGCGGTTTCAGCGACCGGGCCGTGATAGGCGACCTTGAAGCCCGTCTTCGGTTCGAGAACGAAGACTTCGCCTTCACGGGCGATGCCAAGCTGTTCGCCGACGAGCTGGAGTTCGTCGATCAGGACCGGAATGTCGAAGCCCTGGGCTTTCACCTCGGCGGCCGCGGCGTCGCGCGAGTCCTTCGAGTTGATCATGTAGAAGAGCACGCCCTTGCCCTTGTAGGCGGCCTGCAGCTTCTCGAGCTGGTTGGCGCCGTCGCGCGAGACCTTCGTGCCGTTGGTCTGCGACATCAGCACGATGGCCGGCGCGTACTTGAAGTAGAACAGCTCATGCGCGAGGCGGGTGTGATCGGTGAGCTGGAAGTTGGCGGCTCTTTCCGGAACCGCGGCAACGGACGGGGCCGGCGCCGGAGCGGCGACAACGGCGGTGACGCCTGCGAAGGCGACGACGGCGGCCAGCGCGGTCGTCATCAGAACAGACTTCATTCCAACTCTCCCTTTGGTACCCGTAGTGGGGGGTCTGTTTTTGGATGTAATTGCGATTTCAGTATCTAGGCGAAGCCCAGAAAAATCAACGCATGCAAGGGGTATGCGCGACTGAAACTGCCTCTCGGGCAGTCACAATCGCGACAGGCGAGCAAGGACAGCCCCTGGATTGATTGGCAGTCGATACGAGGCAGGGGCTGCGGGCTACGGAATTCGCGCCCCGGAGGCCTAGAATCAAACGGCCCGGAGGCATGTCTCCGGGCCGTTCGCTTCAGCCTTGATTAGCTGGGATCAGGCCCAGCTGATGTCCTTCTGCACGACCGGCAGGGTGCGGATGCGCTTGCCGGTAGCTGCGAAGATCGCGTTCGCCACGGCCGGCAGGACCGGCGGCAGCGCGGGCTCGCCCAGACCGGTGGGCGAGTTATCCGTGACGTTGAAGTGCACGTCGATCTTCGGAGCATAGTCCATGCGCAGGAGCGGCATGTCGTAGAAGTTGGTCTGCACCGTGCGGCCTTTGTCGAAGGTGATCTTCTGGTGCATCTCGGAGATGCCGTCGACGATCGATCCTTCCACCTGGTTGCGCGCGTTGATCGGGTTGATCACCTGGCTGCCAATGTCGCCAACGCACCAGACTTTCTGGACGCGCCACGAACCATTCTGCTCGACCTTGACCTTCGCAACCTGAGCGAAGTGGCCCTGGTGCGAATAGTAGAACGCCGCTCCCATGCCGGTTCCCTTGGGCAGTGAGCCGCGAGTGGCCCAGCCCGAACGGTCACGCACGAGTTTCAGCACGTCGATCATGCGCTTGGAGTTCATGGCGCGGCCGCTGCCGCCTGGCGCTGCGGCCAGCAGTTCGAGACGGAACTCAATCGGGTCCTTGCCGGCGGCGATCGCCACTTCGTCCAGGAAGGACTGGTAAACGAAGCACACGGCGTTGGAGACCGGCGCCCGCAGCGGACCTGTCGGCATGCCGCCCGGAACGAGCGACTGGCCGTAGGTGGCGGCGGGAATGTAGCCGAGCGGGAATTCGGTCGGCGGCGAGTTGGCGTTGCCGAGTGCGCGGCCATCTCTGCCGAACGTCACGAAGTGGTTGGTCAGCGCAACCATCTTGCCTTGCGCGTCGAGACCGGCGCGGAAGTTGTGATAGCCGCCGGGCCGATACGGGTTGTGCTGCATGTCGTCTTCACGCGTCCAGAGCAACTTGATCGGAACGCCTGCCTGCTTGGAGATCGCGACCGCTTCCACGATGAAGTCGCTGGAGAGGCGCCGGCCGAAGCCGCCGCCGCAGCGGATCATGTGCATCGTGACCTTGTCGCGAGGCGCGCCGATGGCCGCCTGGATCAGCGGGAATGCCGAGCCCGGGTTCTGTGTCGGGGCCCAGATCTCCACCGTGCCGTCAGCCTTCACATGGGCCGTACAGTTCTGCGGCTCAAGCGGAGCGTGGACGAGGAACGGATAGGAGTAGGAGGCTTCGACCTTCTTGGCTGCCTTGTTGACGGCGTCCTCGGTCTTGGCCCAGTCGGCTTCGGTGACGGCCGGTGCGCCCTGAGCCACCAGATAGGATTGCGGCTTGGATTTGGCGAGCGTCGCCGCCTGGCTGTCGAAGCTGGCGGTGGAGTGCGAGGCGCTTGCGCCTTCATCCCACTGGATCTTGAGCTTCTTGGCTGCTTCCTTCGCGGTCCACCAGTCGTCAGCGACGATGGCGACGCCATCCATCAAGCCCATCAGATCTGTGCCGACGCCCTTGACGACGAACGCGTCAGAGATGCCGGGGAGAGCCTTGATCTCGTCGATGTTGGCCGAGACGACCTTGCCGCCGAACACCGGGCACTTGGTGAAGTGTGCGTGCTTCATGCCATCGACGACGACGTCGATGCCGAAGATCGGCTGGCCACGAACGATGCGCGGGCTGTCCCAGTTGCGCATGTCCTTGCCGATGATCCGGTAGTCCTTCGGATCCTTCATCTTCAGGGTCGCAACGTCCGGCGCCGGAATGGCCGCGGCAGCTGCGGCGAGTTCGCCATAGGTTGCCGTGCGGTTGGATGCGACGTGCTTGACGACGCTCGGGCCAGTGGTCAGTTCAGACGCCGGAACGCTCCACTTGGCTGCGGCGGCGGCGATCAGCATGGCGCGGGCGCCGGCGCCGACCTGGCGCTGCGGACCCCAGTGTTGCGGTGTCGCGAACGAACCGCCAGCGATCTGCGAGCCGTATTTCTGGTCGGCGTCAGCCTGTTCGATGACGACGTCTTTCCAGTCAGCGTCGAGTTCCTCGGCGATCAGCATGGGCAGCATCGTCTTGATGCCCTGACCAATCTCGGGGTTCTTCGCCATGATGCGGATCTGGCCGTCAGGCGAGATCGCGACGAAGGTGTTGAACGGAACGACGGGCGCGGCCGGCTTGGTCGGCGTCGCGGCGACGGCGGGTGCGCCATCGGTCGTGTCGGCGGTCATGCAGCCGGCGAGCAGCAATCCGCCGCCAGCAGCTGCAGAAGCCATCAGGAAGAAACGGCGCGAGGCGTTTGCCGGCTTGCCGTTGTCAATCGTATCGAGCGCCATGATCAGGACTCCCGCGTGTCGGTTGTTGCGACGCCCGCGGCCGTCTTGATGGCTTCGCGGATACGGACATAGGTGCCACAGCGGCAGGCGTTGAGCGCCATGGCCGTGTCGATGTCCTTGTCGTTGGGTTTGGGGTTCGTGTTGATCAGCGCCGTGGCCGCCATGATCTGGCCGGCCTGGCAGTAGCCGCACTGCATCACGTCGACATCGAGCCAGGCTTTCTGGACGGCCTGTCCCGTCTTGGTCTCGCCGATCGCCTCGATCGTCGTGACCCGCTTGCCGCCGACCGAAGAGACCGGGGTCATGCAGGCGCGCGCCACCTGTCCGTCGAGGTGCACGGTGCATGCGCCGCACGAGGCGACGCCGCATCCGAACTTGGTGCCCTTCAGGTCCAGCTTGTCTCGCAGAACCCAGAGTAGCGGCATGTCTGGCGCCGCATCGACCTGGTGGGTCTTCCCGTTCACGTTGAGTGTGTAGCTTGCCATTTCCGAGCTCCGCGAGCGTGTTCCGGAAGTGACTTCCGGCTTCTCCGCCCTGTTTCCTAAACCCGCGACGCATTTTGCTCCCCCGAACGGAGAGCACGCCTTGCTCGAATCCATAACGCGGGAGTTGGGGAACGCCAATGCAAGCATGGCGTGTTGCGTCCGGAATCTCATTCCAGACGAAACACGCTTGCGCGATTTGGCAGGTGCGAAGACCACGCCGGCAAGTTCTTGCGAACGGTTCTCAGAGCCGCGCGCGTTCGCAGACGTTAGTCGCTATAGTTTGGAAAGTATAGCGCGTGAAAATGCCGACGCTCGACCGAACGTGATCGGTTCGCGTTACGTCAGCCTCTCGCCTGCAAATGCATTCGCTGTTGCTGCCGGCAACAACTGGTTCAGACTGCGCGACGCGTTTCGGGGAGATCGACCATGAAGACGCGCCTCATCTGGACAGGATTGGTTGCGGGCGTTGCGGTGGCGGCGCTGGCCATGTCGGCGACCGCGGTTGTGAATACGCCGAAGCTTGCGGGAATGCGCGTCGACAACTTCACGCTGACCGACCAGCAGGGCGTGGCGCACGAACTTTACTACTACAGGACCAATCCCGCCGTAGTCATCGTGACCGGCAAGAGCGGCGCAAGCGCAGTGGCGGCGGTCGAGAAGCTTCGTGGCGCCTATGAGGGCAAGGGGGTTGCATTCTTCGCGCTGAATTCCGCTCGCGGGCCGGCTCAGGCGATTGGCGACCTCAAGAAGCCTGGAGAGATGCCCGTCCTGGACGACAGCTTGCAGCTGGTTGGCCGGTCGCTCGGTGTCAGTTCGACGGGCGAAGTGTTCGTGATCAACACGAAAACCTGGACCGTCGCCTATCATGGACCCGACACCGGCCTCGCACCGGCGCTTGACGCCGTGCTGGCAGGCAAGGCCCCTGCAGTGACGGAAGCATCGGTCAAGGGCGCGGCGATCGACTTCCCGGACCGCGCCAAGGCGGCGCAGTTCGCGAAGATCTCATATGCGAAGGATGTCGCCCCGATCCTCGCCGACAAATGTGTGGCCTGCCACACCGAGGGCGGCGTCGCGCCGTTCGCCATGGACAGCTACGACATCGTGAAGGCGATGGCGCCGACGATCCGCGAAGCACTGCGCACCAAGCGCATGCCGCCCTATCAGGCCGACCGTCACGGTGCGAAGTTCAAGAACGACATGAGCCTGTCGGACACAAAGCTTCTGACACTGGTGAACTGGGTCGAGGCAGGCGCGCCGCGCGGCGAGGGCGATGATCCGCTTGCGAAGATGGCCTACACCGCTCCGGAATGGCCGTTCGGCAAACCGGATGTGATCCTCAACCTGCCGGAGTTTGCGATCCCGGCGAGCGGCGTGCTGCCTTACGAACACTTCGTTGTGCCGAACCCGACCAAGGAAGCAAAATTCCTGAAGGCGGTCGCCTATCATCCGAGCGCGTCGACCGCCGTGCACCACATCGTCGCCGGCTGGAATCCCGACGGCAAGACATCGATGGGGCAGGGCTGGGATGTCGACACCGGCGGCTGGGGCCCGGGATCCGACCCGACGCGCTATCCCGCTGACACCGGAAACAAGGTCGGCGCCGGCGGCAACTTCGTCTTCCAGATGCACTACACGCCGAACGGCAAGGCGCAGACCGACAAGACCCAGGTCGGCTTCTATTATGCCAAGGAGCCGCCGAACAACATTCTGCGCCAGCTCGGCATCGCCGACTTCTCGATCGAGATTCCGGCCGGCGATGGCCGCCGGCACGAGCGCGGCTATGTCGAGTTTCCGGCGGACGTGCTGCTGTACGCAGTACGCCCGCACGCGCACGCGCGCGGCTACGCCACGCGCCTGACGGTGCGCTATCCGGATGGCACGGAGAAGATCCTGCACAACCAGCCGCGCTACGACTTCAACTGGCAGCGCGAATATGTGTTCGAAGACTGGCTGCCGATTCCGGCGGGCTCGATCATGATCGCCGACTACATCTTCGACAATTCGCCGAACAATCGGTCGAACCCGGATCCGAAGGTCAATGTGGCGTTCGGCGAGCAGACCTTCGAGGAAATGCTGTTCACCTATCTTCACTACAAGATCGTCGGCGAGGATCGCGAACACCCGAAGGACGACGTCCAGGCCGCGATCACCCGATCGATCGGCTTCAGCGTGCTCGACGACAACATCGACCGGAAGATCCAGCCGGACGAGCTGCGCGGAAAACGGTTCGAGAAGCTCAAGGTGAACTTCGCCGTGATGGATGCGAACCATGATGGCGGGCTGGACAAGGCGGAGTACTTCGCCGCCATGGCCCCGCGCGCCCGTCCAGCCGACGCAGCAGCAAAGCCCGCGAACTAGGGATCCTATTCTCGCGACAGGTCCTGGCGGCGGAAGACCGCCAGCGCCGCTGTGCTGAGCGCGAGGAACCACGCGATCAACGAGATCGCGCCGGGCAGGGCGAGCTGCATGCCCACGGCGTCAGGATCGCCTGAGATCGAATAGGCAAACTCCCGCACGCCCCGGCCGGCAAGATTGGGAAAGAGCGACGCAAAGGGTTCCGCATCCGGCAGGCGGAAGCGGATAGAGGCCAGTTCGAGCGCCACCAGCAGAACAAGTGTTCCGACAATCGCAGCCATGCCGGAGCGGCTCAGGACAGAGATCAGCAGAGCGATGCCGCCGGCCGTCATGACCTGCAGGAAGGTAGCGAGAAAAGCGACCACGAGCGCCAGCGTCACGGCGCCCGCGCCGGATGCAGGCCAGTCAGCGCTGCCAACCAGGAAGGCGTCATAGAAGCCGACGAGCAGGCCGCAAACGCCACAGGCGATGATCGACAGGGCCGTCGCGATCGCGAAAGCCAATATCTTCGCCAGCATCATCGGGGTTCGTTCGGTGCGCGGCAGGATGGCCCGCCACGTCTCCCAGCGATACTCGCCCGCAAAGAGCGTTGCTGCGCCGACGACGGGAAAGATCTGCGTGACAGGATTGGAGAGTGAACTCAGGCCGTTGAACACCGATGAGATCGGCGCCGCGTAGGCCAGCATCTGCGCAAACACGGAGAAGCGCGACAGCGTCTCCTCGACGAGTCCGCCGGCAAGCGTG
This sequence comes from Hyphomonadaceae bacterium, assembly GCA_965279205.1. Taxonomy (GTDB): domain Bacteria; phylum Pseudomonadota; class Alphaproteobacteria; order Caulobacterales; family Hyphomonadaceae; genus UBA7672. Next base: position 3,242,421 of record OZ257144.1, on the reverse strand, counting down.
AACAGTGGCATGAAGCCGAACGCCCAGAACGCGGTCCAGCGGTTCTTCCTCAGCTTGAACAGTTCCGCCCGAAGCGCCTGCAGGATCATTGCGCGGCGCCTGTGCGTGAGAGGAAGACTTCCTCAAGAGTCGACTCCACCCATCGCGCCTCGAAGATATCGACATTCGCGGCCACGAGTTCGCGAATGAAGGCAGGTGCGCCGTCACGGGGGAGATCGACAAGAAGCCCGCTGTTGTGAGCGCGGCCGCGCGAGCCGGCGACACGAAGAGCCGTTTCGACCGGTGACGCATTGATGAAGAATGAACCCTGGCCGCCACGCAGGTCGTTGATAGCGCCCTCGACGATGAGTTTGCCATGATCAAGAATGGCGACCCGGTCGCAGACCTTCTCGACTTCATCGAGCAGATGGCTCGACAAGATGATGGTAACGCCATCCTTGTCGACGAGGTCGCGCACCAGCGCCCGCATTTCCTGGATGCCGGCCGGGTCGAGGCCATTGGTCGGCTCGTCGAGGATGAGAAGCTCCGGGCGCGCAAGAAGCGCGGCTGCAAGGCCAAGGCGTTGCTTCATGCCCATGGAGAAAGTGCGGACCTTGCGATGGGCGGCCTCTGTCAGGCCGACGCGCTCCAGCACGGCCTCCGCGCGACCCGGTTCGCTGAAGCCCGAGACCTGCGCCAGCATGTGAAGCGTGTCGCGTGCGGTGAGAAATGGATAGAGCGCCGGCGACTCGATCAGCGCGCCGACGCGGCGGAGCACTCTGGCGTCCACATTCTGTTCGCCCAGCAGGCGGAGATTGCCGCGGCTGGGTCGGACCAGGCCCAGCACAAGCCTCAGCAGCGTGCTCTTGCCCGCACCGTTCGGACCGAGAACGCCGTAGACAACACCTTTCGGGATCGAGAGGTCAAGTGCGTGAAGCGCCGTGACTGCGCGGGCGCCTGCGCCAAACGATTTGCCGAGAGCAAACGTCTCGAGCGCTGCCGTCATTTCTGCAGCGGACCCCAGTGGGGTTCGACGGCGCCCATCGGCGTCGGGATCTGACGTACGTTGCGGCCGGCCACGTCAACGGTCCACAGTTGCGAAGCGGCATCGACTGCAGGCGTGCGTGCGAAGGCGATGACGCGACTGTTGGGCGACCAGGAGGGCGTGCCGTCGAAGGAGCCATCGGTCAGCAGGCGTTCACCTTTGCCGTCAGGCGCCATGACGCCGATGCGGACGCTAATGCCAGCCGCTTTCGAGAAGGCGATGAACTTTCCGTCCGGCGACCACACCGGGAAGGTATAGGCATCCTGGCCGGACGAGATGCGGCACAGCTTTGCAGTCGAGCCATCGGGGCAGGTCTGGTCTGCGCCGTCGATGCGCGCTGTGTAGATCTGCGTCGAGCCTATGACGCCAGAGATGAAGGCAACCGTCTTGCCATCGGGCGACATGGTCGGCGTCGTGTCAGCGGCGGGCGAGGCGGCGATCATCTTCTCGCTGCGCTTCGCAAGATCGAACAGATAGATGTCGCTGGCTGCATCCTGGCCGCGGCTGAACAGGATCGACCTGCCATCGGGCGAGAATACCGCGTCGGGATTGGGCTGTGAGGTAGAGCTGATCAGCGGCTCGCGGCGGCCGGAGGCGACGTCATACAGCACCGTTGTTTGCTGGGCGCCGGTCGGCTTGTTCGGAATGGGAGCAAGGCCCGAATAGACCACGGTCATCGTCGACGGGGAAACGTGAGGCGCCTGAAGGTTGAGGACGGTCTTGAGCAGCGTTTCGCTGTTCGCGCCATCCTGGTCGATCATGCCGAGCGTACGTTTGCCGTCCGCGTCCTCGTGAAGGAAAGTGATGCGACTGTCGAAATAGCCGTCCTTGCCGGTGATCTGCCTGTAGATGTCGTCGGCTATCTTGTGCGCGACGCGGCGCCAGTTCTCCTGGGTTGGCACAGTGTATTGCGTGCCGACGATCTGGCTCGCGCCCACGGTATCGAACAGACGGAACTGTACGGTGAGCGAACTGCCGGAAACGATGCTGCCGACCACGAGCGCGCGCGTACCCATCGAGGCCCATCCGCCATATTGCGGTGTAATGCCGATATTCACGTCGGCTTCTGCGAACGCTGCCTTGTCGACGATGCGGAACAGCCCAGAGGAAGCGAGATCCGCACGGACAATACCGGAGATTTTCCCCGCAAGATCTTGCGCGGCGTCGGAGTCTACATCGAAATCCGGAATCGCGATCGCAACGGGTTGCGCGTTGGCCGCGTCGGGGTCGAGACGCAGCGGCGCCGCCGCAACACCGGGCGTGGCGACCGGCTCGCCGCCGAGTACGATCTGCGCGGTCGCCGGCATGGCAAAGGCGACAGCCGCTGACGCGATCAGAAGTGCTTTCATGGACGACATAACGAGACGCATGTGGGCTCCCCGAACGGCACGTCCCTAACCCGGCAACGGGTACGGCGCTACCGCCGTTTGCAGGCAAAATCTTGCAGATACTGAGGCAGATTCCCTGTCGCCGCCGAAAAATTACCTGCTCTTGAAGGCAGGTGCGTGTTTTTCAACGACAGCCCTGGCCGCTTCCGCGTGGCCAGTCGTCCGGGCGGGGGCGTTTCGCCAGCAACATCGTTTCGGTCTCGAGTTCTTTTGCGGACGACCAGGCATCAGCGAAAATGCGGTCCGCTGAGCCAGGCGACGAGACTGTAGCGGACGCCCCTGGTCACCGGCGTCACGCGGTGGCGGATAAAGCTGGGGAAGGCGATGGCAAGCCCGCACGCGCGGCCGGCGCTTTTTGGTCCCATCCCGACATCGAATTCGAGATCGCCGCCTTCATAGCCGTCCGGCGCGCTGAGCTGTATGGAGAGGCTGAGCTTGCGCGACTGGGCGCCGGGGCCGAAATCGGTGTGCCAGTCATAACCGCCTTCACGCGCCGCGTCGTAACGCGCGACCTGCATTTCGCTGTGAAAACCGGTGAGCTCGAAGCCGAAATAGCGGCTGTTGAAGGCCTGGGCGATATTCCAGATGTGATCGTAAAGCCCCTCATACTCGCCCGAGCGCGGGACCCAGGCGATGTTGGAGCGGCGGACCTTCGAGACAATCGCGCCATCGGCAACCATGCCTTCGGCGCCCTTCGCGTCGCAGTGGGCGATGAGAGCGTTGATGCCGCTCCCGTCCAGCACATCGTCCGCGAACGCAAAGTTCGGAAAGTCGATGGGCTGGCCCGCGGTCATCAACAGTCCTGGAACTAGCGGCCCTGGAAGACCGGCGCGCGCTTCTCGACAAAGGCTTTCGAGGCTTCGGCGTGGTCAGCCGTCTGGGCGGAGCGGGAGTGGTTGAGCGCTTCGGTGTCGAAGGAGAGGACGAGGTCGCCACGCTCGGCGGTGTTGAGGTTCTTCTTCATCAGGCCGAGCGTGATGCGCGGGCCGTTGGCGAAGCGTTTCGCGAGCGTCATCGTCTCGGCTTCGAGTTCCTTCGGGTCGACGGCGCGGTTGACGATGCCAAGTCGCTCGGCTTCCTCTGCCAGGATCACGTCCGAGAGGAGGTAGAGCTCCTTCGCCTTTGCAACGCCGACCAGTTGCGACAGGAAATAGGTCCCGCCGAAATCGCCGGACAAGCCGACCTTGGCGAAGGCGGTGGTGATCTTCGCGCCGCGTGCGGCGACACGGAAATCGCAGGCGAGGGCGATCGAGAGGCCAGCGCCAGCGGCTGCGCCGGGGATGGAGGCAATGGTGATCTTCGGCATGTCGTGTAGCCAGCGTGAGACTTCCATCCGGCGGCGGAGGTCGTAGGCGGCTTCTTCCGGCGTGCGGCCGTGATTGGCGCCGCCGTCGGTTTTGGCGAACCCTTTGACGTCGCCGCCAGCGCAGAAGGCGCCGCCCGCGCCGGTGATGACCACTGCGCCTACGGAGGTATCCGATGCGAGGCGCGGCAGTGCTTCAAGCAGCCCGTCGAGCATGGCGGTGGAAAGAGCGTTGCGCGCCTCTGGACGGTTCATGGTGAGGACAGCGACGCCATCCTGTTTCGTCTCGAGAAGGTCGGCCATGGCGCGTCTCCCTAATGTCTTTCGATCAGGGATAGGACTGCGGGCTAGCTGGCGCAAGCGTACCGGCTTTCGGGCGGCGGAACTCACGCACTGACCCTGCGAAAGTCAGGCGCTTTCGCGCTGCTCCAGGTGGCTTGCTTCAATCGGGCTCTTGTCGATCGGCGAGAAGGTTCTGAGGGCGATGTCCTCGGACCCGCAGGCCGGGCAGATCACGTCCGTCTCGATGTCGGCGATGTGGGCATGGACGCCGATGCGCAGCGCGACGGGCGCGGGATCGAGCGGGGTACGGGCGGTGCAGTCGTGGCAGACGACGAGCAGCAACCTGTCATGATCCAGCACATCACTCAGCTTCATGACGCCACACACTCCCCACCGCGCGCGTTCTGCGCTTATCCACAATAGCTCCACAGTCAGGCGAAAGGCGAATCAGAAATCCAGTGCGGACGGCAAGCACGCGCCATCCATTGAATCCACGCGCGATTCTTGAGCGCCCCTGCTTGCTCGCGCGGCGGTCTGGCGGCACTGTCATCGCGCGCCGGGACGCGCGGATATTTTGGGGACGACACCATGAAACTCGTTCTTGCTGTGGCGGCTCTGGCCGCCGCCTTTCTAGCAATAACCCCTGCCGCCGAGGCGCGCGGGTTCGGACGGTTCGGCGAAGAGGACAATTTCAACAAGGTCCAGGCTCTTACGGTGCCCGCGGAGCTGGCTGACGCTCTGCCGCCGGAATGGTCGAGGGGGATCGAGCTCGACACACACACGATAACCCACTGGTTCGGGGCCGGCGCCTGGCTCGAGGAGAAGGGCTTCGCGATCGTCGTACCGGGAACGGAAGACTACTGGCAGCTTGACGACGAAATGACAGCCGAGCTGCAGGGTGCCGGTATCCTGCCTAGCCCCATGCCGAAATACGAAATCCCGATCATGGACTATGTGTTCGGTTATTCGCTCTGGATCGTGCTCGGCGCCATCGCGTTGTTCTACGGGGCCAAGGTTCTTCTGTTCAAAAAGAAGCCGGAGCCGGTTCCGGCTGCTTCGTCCAGCCAGCCGCCTCCGCCATCGGCCTGACACCGGACCGGGTCCGCTTGCAAGCGCGGAGGTTTTGGACATGCTCTGCGCATGTCCACTTCTCCCGCTGATGCCCTCGCTGAACAGCTGCGCGCCGCCTCGCGCATCGTGATCTTCACCGGCGCCGGCATTTCGACCGAGTCCGGCATTCCGGATTTCCGCTCGCCTGGCGGCGTGTGGTCGAAGATGAAGCCGATCTACTTCCAGGAATTCGTGGGCAGCGAAGCAAAGCGGCGCGAAGCCTGGACGCGCGTGTTCTCCGGCGCCGCGGGCTGGGTCGGCAAGGAACCTAATGCCGGGCACTTTGCCGTTGCGCGCCTGATCGCCAGTGGCAAGGCATCCGCCGTCATCACGCAGAATGTCGACAACCTGCATCAGGCATCCGGCATACCGGAGTCGAAAGTCGTCGAGCTGCACGGCAATGCAAGCTACGCGACATGCCTGTCGTGCGGGCTGCGGTACGAGCTGGACGAGCTGCGGCCGGTCTTCGTCGATCAGGGCAGGATCCCGGTGTGCCGCGACTGCGGCGAGCTGGTGAAGACAGCCACGATCTCGTTCGGACAGCAGATGCCGGAAGAGCCAATGTTGCGCGCCGACGCCGAGACGCATCTCTGCGATCTCTTTCTGGTGCTGGGTTCTTCGCTGGTGGTGACGCCGGCCGCGCACTTTCCGGTCAAGGCCAAACGCAATGGCGCTCGCCTCGTGATCCTCAACCGCGACGAGACGCCTCTCGATGATCTGGCCGATCTTGTGCTCCACGACGAGATCGGTCCGACCATGACAGCGGCGATGCGGGATCTGAACTAGGCTTCGGCCTGCTTGCGGCGTTTCGCTCGCTTCCTGCTGGAGAACCAGGTTCTCAGGATCACGATAGGCGCGCCGAGCACGCGGAGCGCCGAGACGAAGATCAGCAGGCCATAGAGTTTGAGGCCCGCAAGGATGGCGCCGGCTTCGAAGGATCTCGGCTGGAGCTCGGTGAGGTGCAGGTTCTGCTGCAACGTGGACTTGGTGTCCTGGCTGAGAAAGAAACCGAACACGTCCGTGCCGCCCATGATGATTTGCGACATGAAGTTCCAGAACACGGCGCCCTGGGCCGCGGAGCTGCTGAACAGCCTGTCCTCGATATTCGGGGTCAGCAGCGTGTAGCCATACGCCATCAGGCCCACGAAGGGGATGACGCTGAGATGGGAGGCGAGACCTCTCAGGTCTGCAGCCAGCAGCCTGCTGACGCTGAACTTGCGCCGCACTTCCTGTGCGCCGCCGAGGTCGTGCGGCTTCCAGATGGCGGCGATGTCGTCGATGGCGTGGGCGGCGGCGTCGGCGATGGCCATGCCCGCAAAGATGCAGAACAGCAGGTGCTCGGGATGCGAGGGCAGCGTAGGCCGGATGATCGGCGAGGCGATGGCCAGCCAGAAGACCGAACCGACCGCGAGAAGACTGAAATAAACCCAGTAGAGGCCGGCGCGGCGTTTCTTGTCCGCGGGCGGGGCGGCTATTACCACGCCAGCTCTTTCCCGTTCCAGGCCAGGAACTTGCCCGTCGACGAGACATCGAACTTGTCGATCAGCTTGATGAGCTGGGCGGCGGAGTCTTCGGGTTTCAGCGTGGCGCCTTCACCACCCATGTCGGTCTTCACCCAGCCAGGGTGGACGATCAGCACGGGGATGCCTTGCGTCTTGAGCTCGCTGGCAAGGCCGCGCATCAGGCGGTTCACCGCCTGTTTGGAGACGCGATAGGCGAGGTTGTCCGATGCCGCGCCGTTCGCACCCATCTGGCTCGACAACGTGACGATCTTGCCCTTCGCGGCCTTCACATTCGGCAGGAAGGCGTTGGCGACGCGCAGCGGAGCAATGGCGTTGATGTTCAGCGCTTCGGCGAGCCCGTCATAGTCCATGTCCATGGCGGACTGGCGGTCTGGACCCGAGATGCCAGCATTGTTGATCAGCACATCGATCGGTTCGGCTTCGAGCTTGCGGCGTGCGCGGCCGATTTCGGCGGGATCAGAGACATCCATCTCGATCACCTCGACCCATTTCGGCTGGGTCTTGGCGAAGGCGTCGAGCTCGTCGCGATCAGAAGTGGCGCGTACGGTGGCGATGACCTTGTCGCGGCGGCCGGCATAGGCCTTCACGAGAGCGAGGCCGATGCCGCGGTTTGCGCCCGTGATCAGTGCGACGGCCATGAATCTATCCCGCTCCCGGTCGGCCCGGGCTCCCAGAGTTCAGTATCAGCGCGTCGGAACCGGCTTATCCCCGCGATAGTCGTAGAAGCCCCGTCCAGCCTTCTTCCCGACCCAGCCGGCTTCCACGTATTTCACCAGCAGCGGGCAGGGTCGGTATTTCGTGTCGGCGAGACCATCGTGCAGCACCTGCATGATCGACAGGCAGGTATCGAGGCCAATGAAGTCGGCCAGTTCGAGCGGGCCCATCGGATGGTTGGCGCCAAGCTTCATGGCGGTGTCGATCGACTCCACCGTGCCGACGCCTTCGTACAGCGTGTAGACCGCTTCGTTGATCATCGGCATCAGCACGCGGTTGACGATGAAGGCCGGGAAATCTTCGGCGTTCGTCACGTGCTTGCCGAGGCGCTCCACAATGTGGACGGCGGCGTCATAGGTTTCCTGGTCGGTTGCGAGGCCACGGATCACCTCGACCAGCTTCATCAGCGGCACGGGGTTCATGAAGTGCAGGCCAATGAAGCGCTCCGGCCGGTCGGTCGACGTGCCAAGGCGAGTGATCGAGATCGACGAGGTGTTGGTCGCCAGCATGGCGTCCTTGGGCAGCTTGGGACACAGCTCGTCGAAGATGGCGCGCTTGACGTTTTCTTTCTCCGTCGCCGCCTCGATGGCGAATTCGACGTTGCTGAAGCTGGCCAGCGACGTCACCGGCTTGATCCGCTTCACGGCTGCGTCACGCTGCTCGACAGTAATGATCTCGCGGTGGACCTGACGATCGAGGTTCCGCTGGATCGTCTTGACGCCGGCTTCCAGTCTTTCCGGCGAAACATCGTTGAGCAGGACGTCAAAGCCAGCGAGCGCGCAGACATGCGCAATGCCGTTACCCATTTGTCCCGCGCCGATCACGCCGATGGTGCGAATGCCGGTCATGCAGTCTGAGCCTGTACTGTGAATCCACTTACGCTAGCACGCGAACCGCGAGCCGCGAGTCCACACTGTTCGCACACGCACAACAGAAGGTGAAGAAGCCGCCCGGTGTGACGTTTGCGCACCAGCGACGGCCCGCCTCACGACCCCGTGAGGATAACCTACCACCTTGTATGCAAAGGGTGGCGCCTTTTTCCCTTCGGCCCGGCGCGGGTCATTGTATAATGCGCAAAAGCATGTGGCCGGCCGCCATCCTGGGCAGGCTCCGGGCCAGAGGGAGTGACAGATGCTGAAACTGGTATTCGCGGTCGCAATGGGCGCCCTGGCCGTAAGCCCGGCCTGGGCTCAGAAAACCGACCTGCCGGACCGCCCGCAGAAGCAGATCAAGCCGTTCGACACCGACGCCATCAAGGAAGGCATCACCACGATCAAGCTGAGCGGAGAGTGCACCGTGAACTTCGTGGTCGAATGGACCGGCAAGGCCAAGGACCTCACGGCCGACTGCACCGTGGACGGCTTCGTGCCCTACGCCATCCGCGCGGTTGAAGCCGCCGAATGGGAGCCCGAGATCATGAAGCGCGAACTGCTGGATTCCTTCCCGATGCGCCAAACCTTCCGCTTCGGCGCGGTCTCGGCGGCCACCGTGGATCCACGCGGCGAGAAGTCTCCCGTGCTTGAGAGCGGCGTGCAGGCCGGCGACATCTCGCGCGCCATCAACAAGATCGACCAGGAAGGCGTCTGCGAGGCGAAGTTCACTGTCGGCGCCGATGGCAAGCCGAAGGACATCACGCCCAACTGCACGCCGGACGCCTATAACCCGCTGATCATCGAAGCGATGGGCAAGATGAAGTTCACCCCCGGCCAGAAGGCCGGCCAGCCCACGGACTGGCCCGGCATGAGCATGCCGATGAAACTCACCAAGCCGAAGAAGGGCTGAGGCTAGTCAGTCGACCGATCTGAGAAGCCCGCTCCGGGAAACCGGGGCGGGCTTTTTGTTCCATGCGCTTGTCCGATCAGTCAGATTGCTGGAACATGACGAACGGAGGATCGGAGTGGCGAAAGCAGTTTTCACTTCAAAGATTGATCCGGCGTATGACGATCTACCGGAGCAGTATTACCACTTTCCGCGCGCCTATCTGTCGCGAGCGCAGCAAGCGCTGGGTGATTGGATTCTCTACTACGAATCTCGTCGCGGCGGCGGTCGCCTTGTCTATTTCGCGACAGCCAGGCTGAGAGAGATCGTTGCTGATCCGACGACGCCAGATCATTTCTATGGTTACGTCGAAGAATACCTTGAGTTCGACAATCCGGTGCCCATGCGTGAGGGGAAGCATTTTTTCGAAAGCGCCGGGCAAAATTCGGACGGAACAACTAAGCCCGGTTGGTATCAAAACTCCGTTCGCCCGATATCGGACTCAGAATACGAACTGATCGTGCAAGCGGGCTTCGTCGCGACGATCAGCACCCCGGAGCCAATGGCGGCCACCATACCCGGCACGATTTCAAAGCGGTTGACGCCGAGCTTGGCGGAGGAAGGAATTGAGTTCGAGCGCCCCATAGTTGAACGACTAGTCGCGCGACCATTTCGCGATAGGGCGTTCGCAACAAGTGTGGTGACGGCCTACAACAAGAGATGCGCCGTCACCGGGCTTCAAATCATCAACGGTGGTGGCCGACCTGAAGTACAGGCTGCTCACATTCGGTCGGTCGAGCGGGGCGGGTCGGACTCGGTTCGCAATGGCGTCGCTCTGTCGGGAACCGCGCATTGGATGTTTGATCGAGGTCTAATTTCGATCGCGGACAATTTTGATATTTTGATTTCGAACAAGTTGCCCGGCTCCGCAAAACAGCTGATCCGTGAGGAGCGTACTTTGATCCTGCCGGATCGGGTCGATGTCCAACCGCATCAGAGCTATCTGCGATTTCACCGCGAGAACGTTTTCAAGGAATAAAAAACGCGCCGCGGTCATCCCGCGGCGCGTTTCGTTTGTGGTTCCCTCAGGCCTCAGAACGTGAAGTTGGCTTTAGCGTAGAGGAAGCGGCCGGAGTAGCCGAAGGGGGAGTAGTTGGAGAACGGCGTGTTGCCCGTGGTGTTGAGCGTGAACGGGAACGCGTCGGGATATTCGTCGAACACGTTGTCGGCGCCGACGGAGACCGTGAAGTTGTCGTTGAGGTACCAGCGGCCTTCCAGGTCGAGCAGCGTCTTGGGCGACAGCGTATGGTCGAACGCGGCGTTGTTGTCCGGCTGGATCACTTCGCCATAGCGCACGACGCGGGCAGTTGCGCCCCACTGGCCGAGTTTCCAGTCGACCGCCAGCGTTTCCTTGTCCGAAGGCGTGCCCTGTTCAAAGGTCAGCGTGTTGGCGCGGCCGAACAGGACCGGCGGCGGGGTGAGCGCCGACAGGACCGGGATGGCCGGAATTGCCGTGACGTCGGTCTCGGAGAAGTTGACGCCAACCGTGACATCGAACTGGCCGAAGGACGTTTCCGGGAAGGAGTAGTCGGCAACGATGTCGACGCCCTGCGTTTCGGTGTCGACGCCGTTGATGAAGAACCGTCCGCCGCCCGCGCCGATGAAGCCCTGCGCCGTCAGATAGTCACGGACGTTGGTGGCGGTCAGGTTCTCGGAAAGAACGATGCGGTTGTCGATGTCGATGCGATAGCCGTCGATGGTGACGCTGAGGTCACCCATCCGGATCACGCCGCCGAGTGAGTAGTTGACCGACTCTTCGGCTTCGAGCGGCTTGGCGCCGAGCGCGATCGCCACCGGATCCGTGACCGGGAAGGTGGTGATGTCGAACGGAACACCGGCAATGAAGTTGGTCGACGTGGTGGCAAAATACTGCTGCTGCAGCGACGGAGCGCGGAAGCCGTTCTGGATCGAGGCGCGAAGCGCGAACGCTTCGCTGAAGTCGTAGCGCGCCGCCAGCTTGCCGGTCGCCGTCTCGCCGAAGTCCGAATAGGTCTCGCCCCGCACAGCGGCGGAGACGAGGAGGGCGTCGGTGATGTTGGCTTCGAGGTCGACATAGACGCCAACCGCGGTGCGGTCGGTGTCGATCTCGTTGGCCGGACGGAAGCCCGGGAAGACCTGGGAGCCCGAAGCGGTCGGGGCGCCAGCGAGCAGGACGCCGCCATTGCGGTAGCTGTCCGGTTCGCCCGCAGAGATCTTGTAGAACTCCTGACGAGCCTCGATGCCGGCCGCAACGTTGAGCGGAGAGGCAAGACCCACATCATACTGGCGCACGCCCGAGAAGTTGAACACGGCCTGCTGGTAGCGGAAGCCGCCGGCATCGAACTCTTTCTTGGAGGCCGCGCCCAGTGAACGGTTCAGCGTGTCCTTGATCGTGAAGGCCATCTCGTTCGAGCCGTAGACCACAGACGTGTCCATGTCCCAGGCGCCAAGCGCGAACTTTGTCCCGATCGCGGCCGAAGCGTCGGTCACTTCCGGATTGATCTTGGGCAGGAAGCCACCGGGATAGATCTGGATCACGTTCCGCACGTCCTGCGCGCGGCGATAGAAGCCGGCCGAGAGAGAGTCGCGGAACTGGTAGCTGCCCCAGCCATAGAGTTCGACACTGTTGCCGAGGTTGAGGCCAGCGTTCGCGAAGAACGTGTACTGGTCGATCTGCGGTTCGCCGGTCCAGGCATTGAAGCGGTCGAAGCTGCCTTCGCGCGTGTCGAAGCCGCCGCCAGTCACGGTCGGATAGTTCTGGCGGGTGTCATACCCGTCGCGCTCGCTGCGTTCCTGGTGCTTGATCTCGCCCGACAGGGTGAGGAAGCCATCTTCTCCCAGCGGCAGGCCTTTCCAGGCCGACACGGTGATGACTTCGCCATCCTCGACGCTGCGCGTGATCGATGGGCCGACGGTGATCGGCAGACCGGCAACCGGCGGGGTCACGGGAATGGTGTATTCCGACTTGCGGAAGCCGACTGACGTGGAAACGCCGCCGCCATCGCTTGCTTCGCGCAGGCGCACGTTGATGACGCCGGCAATGGCGTCTGAGCCGTACTGCGCCGATGCGCCATCGCGCAGAACTTCGACAGACGATATGGCGTTGGTCGGGATCGTGTTCATGTCGACGGCGGATGAACCGCGGCCGATCGATCCGTTGACGTTGACGAGGGACGCCGCGTGGCGGCGCTTGGAGTTGACCAGCACCAGTGTCTGGTCGGGCGCGAGACCGCGCAGAGCAGCCGGGCGGACCGTGTCGGTGCCGTCATTGAGGGCGGGACGTGGGAAGTTGAACGAAGGCAGGGCAACCGAAAGCGCCTGGTTCACCTCGGAAAGACCGGTCTTCTGGAGATCCTCCATCGGCAGCACGTCGACAGCGACGGCCGTGTCGAGTGCGGTGCGGTTCTCGACCCGCGTGCCGGTGACGACAACGATATCGCCCTTCTCGTCGCCTGGGCCGGTCTGCGCCATTGCGGCGCCCATCAGCAGCGGCGTCGCCGCCACGCCGGCAAGCACAGCCATCTTCAGTGTACGAAACATCATCACCCTCACTCCTGGTCCTTGTCGGACGCTCTGTTTTCAGGAGGACAGGCTGCGCCGCACACCGCGATTGCACAACCACGCAAAGATAATGCGAGACTTTAGGGGCGACGATTTTATCGGATGTGGCCTGGCCAACTCAGAAGGCGCCGCAGCGTCGGGTTGGGTATTCGCGCATGGCGCGAACCCCGTTCAACCCGACGCTTCGGCTAGTTCATTCCGGCCTTCTTGCCGATCAGCCCCGTCGGCACGCCGTTGAGAGCGAGTGCACCGCCCTCGACGGTGACCTTCACGTTGTCGCCATCCTTGATGCGGCCTTCGAGGATCATGCGGGCGAGAGGATCCTGCACTTCCTTCTGGATCGCGCGCTTCAGCGGACGTGCGCCGTAGACCGGATCGTACCCGCGCTCTGCCAGCCAGTGCATCGACTTGTCGTCAACGCTGATGGTGATGCGGCGGTCTGCGAGGATTTTCTCGAGGCGTTTCAGCTGCACGCCGACGATGCGGTCGATCTCAGCCCGGCCGAGGCGCTTGAAGAAGACGATCTCGTCGATGCGGTTCAGGAATTCCGGGCGGAAATGGTTGCGGATCGCTTCCATCACGTCATCGCGGGTGCGGCCGGAGATGTCGCCTTCCGACTTGTCGTCGGCGATGGCGTGGGCGCCGAGGTTGGACGTCATGATGATGACGGTGTTGTTGAAATTCACCGTGCGGCCCTGGCCATCGGTGAGGCGGCCATCGTCCAGCACCTGCAACAGCGTGTTGAATACGTCCGGGTGCGCTTTCTCGATCTCGTCAAACAGGATCACCTGGTACGGCCGGCGGCGCACAGCCTCGGTCAACGCGCCGCCTTCCTCGTAACCGACATAGCCAGGAGGCGCGCCGATCATGCGGCTGACCGCGTGCTTTTCCATGTATTCCGACATGTCCAGGCGCAGCACAGCGTGCTCGTCGTCAAACAGGAATTCAGCGAGCGCCTTCGTCAGTTCGGTCTTGCCGACGCCGGTGGGGCCGACGAAGATGAAGCTGCCGATCGGGCGGTTGGGGTCCTGCAATCCGGCGCGCGCGCGGCGCACCGCATTGGCGACGATCTCCAGCGCTTCGTCCTGGCCAACGACCCGCTTGCGCAGGCCATCCTCCATCCCAAGCAGCTTTTCGCGCTCGCCCTCCATCATCTTGTCGACCGGAATGCCGGTCCAGCGCGAGACGACCGCGGCAATGGCCTCGGCGTCGACCTCTTCCTTCACAAGCGGCGCCCGTCCTGCCTTGTTGGGGTCGTTCTTGTCGCCGCTGGTCTTGCCTTCGGATTCCGAAATCAGCTTCTCAAGCGCTGGAATTTCGCCGTACTTGATCTCACCCGCACGCGCCCAGTCCGAGCGGCGCTCGGCATCGGCCATCTCGGCGCGAGCGCGATCCAAACGTTCCTTGGCGCTGGTTGCGCCGGCAAGGCGGCCCTTCTCGGCCCTCCAGGCAGCGGAGATTTCATCCGACTTCGCCTGCAATTCCTTGATCTCGGCTTCGCGACGCTTCAGTCGGTCCTTGGAAGCGTCGTCCTTTTCCTTTTTTAGCGCCTCGGCCTCGATGCGGATCTGCATCAGACGCCGGTCGATCTCGTCGAGTTCTTCCGGTTTGCTTTCCACCGCCATGCGCAGGCGCGCGGCGGCTTCGTCCATCAGGTCGATGGCCTTGTCCGGCAGGAAGCGGTCAGCGATGTAGCGGTTCGACAGCGTCGCGGCGGCGACGATGGCGGCGTCCGAAATCCGGATGCCGTGGTGGACTTCGTACTTCTCTTTCAGGCCGCGCAGGATCGAGATCGTGTCTTCGACCGACGGCTCGCCGACAAACACCGGCTGGAAGCGGCGGGCGAGGGCGGCATCCTTTTCGATGTTCTTGCGATACTCGTCCAGCGTGGTCGCGCCGACGCAGTGCAGCTCGCCGCGGGCCAGCGCCGGCTTCAGCATGTTGGACGCATCCATCGCGCCTTCGGCTTTTCCCGCGCCGACCAACGTGTGCATCTCATCGATGAAAAGGATGATTTCGCCCTGCGCCTGCGTGACCTCGTTGAGCACTGCCTTCAGCCGCTCCTCGAACTCGCCGCGGAATTTGGCGCCGGCGATGAGGCTGCCCATGTCGAGCGCCAGCAGCTTCTTCTCTTTCAGGCTGTCTGGCACGTCGCCATTGACGATGCGCAAGGCCAGGCCTTCGGCGATGGCGGTCTTGCCAACGCCGGGTTCGCCGATGAGCACGGGATTGTTCTTGGTGCGGCGGCTCAGCACCTGGATGCAGCGTCGGATCTCCTCGTCACGGCCGATCACGGGATCGAGCTTGCCTGTTCGCGCAATCTCGGTGAGGTCGCGCGAGTATTTCTTGAGGGCTTCGTATTTCTCTTCGGATGTCGCCGTGTCGGCGGTGCGACCCTTGCGCAGGTCGGCGATGGCTTTCACCAGAGCGCTGGTCGTGGCGCCGGCGGCCTTCAGCGCGTCAGCGGATTTGCCCTTGCCCTTGGTGGCGGAAAGCAGAAGGCGCTCGACGGTGACATAGTCATCGCCGGCTTTCTTGGCGTCTTCCTCGGCGAGCTGGAACAGCTGCGCCAGTTCCTGGCTGAGGCTGGGCTGCGAGCCGCCGGTTGAGCGTGGCAGGCTGGCAAGAAGCTTGTCGACATTGGCGCTTGCGAGATCGGGATCACCGCCAGCGGCGCGGATGAGGTTCTGCGCCAGGCGATCCCGGTCACTGAACATCGCCTTCAAGAGGTGTTCGGGAAGCAGCTGCGGATGGCCGCCGGCAAGCGCACTCGTCTGGGCGCTCTGTACAGCGGCGCGGGCGCGCTCGGTATAGCGTTCGAAGTCCATGAATGACCCTTGTTGAAAGCAGTCGGCAGTCTAGTCTGCGGGACCCGAAACCGGCGTCCCGAATAGATCAATAGCGCTCCCGAAGGCAGCGGTCCCGATCCACGGCAAAAGGTAGGATTGCAGTCCGTTGGCGCAAGGGGCCAGAACCCTAGGCGAAAGCCCATTCCGGCTCGGCGCTGTCGTCTTTCCGGCAATGCGGGCGTGATTTGCGCCGTGGCCTTGGTTCACGGCCATGGCCGGGGCGAATGGCCAGCCGTTTCACCAGCCCAATGATGGCGGAGGGGATGCGCTTCACGAATCTGGCCGCCGCCGCTACTTGCCCGGACGCGGAGGCGAGCCAGAGGACGATCAGCACCTCGAAGAACGCCGCATCCGCGCCCATGGCGACCGCGAGCGCCAGCATCTGCGGCCCCATCGCCATCATCAGCGCCAATGCCGCCCCGGACAGCGCAAGCTGTCCGGCTTTCGCCCACGTCAGGTCGAACAGGAAGCGGGCGGGCGCCTCGACGAGCACACGGTGAAGATACTTCGCCGCTGGCGTTCGCGGAAACGCGAGTATCACCGCCATCGCGGCAGCAAGCGAACTCAACAGCATTGTGGTGAGCATTCGGACCCCCGGGTACACATCAAAGCTGGGAAGGGCGCCTTGTCCCCGCAAGAGCGCCGGCGAGCGCAAATCGCCCCGATCTCGGCGAAGTGGCGTCGTCCGATGGATCACCGCAGGAGGCGGCAGGTTCAGGTAATCCGTTGTCGGCAGGCGTGGGTGTGTGATTGAATGAAGCCCAGTCTCGGGAGGACGGTTATGAAGACTATGCTGCTTGTCGGCGTGGCTTTATTTGTGCTGGGCGCATGCGCCTGCGAGAACAAGACGCCAGCACCTGTCACAGACGCCACCGCGACTCCAGCGCAGGGAATTGCCGTCGGCGAACCCAACCCCGCAGCCCCAGCCGCCGAAGCGCAGCCCGCTGATCCGGCTGCTCCGCCCGTCGATGGTGAGGCGAAACTGACTGCCCCTGCGACAGCGATTGCTGGCGCCAGTGTAACAGTCGGCTGGACCGGCCCGGGCAATGGCGGCGACTATATCGACCTCGTGCCACGCGGTTATTCGGATGTACGCGGCGAGATAACCTACGCTTATGTGCGCAATTCAAATGGCTCGGTCATCGTGCGTGCGCCGACGGCGGCCGGCGACTACGATCTTCGCTACGTGATCGACCTTTCCGGCAAGCGCTCGGTGAAGGCGATCTCCCCTCTTGCTGTCAGCGCCGCTGTTGCAACTCTCGTGGTGGTGGCAGCTGCGACGACCGGCCAAGCCCTGGAAGTCTCATGGACCGGCCCCAACGGCCCCGGCGACTACATCGACATCACCAAGAAGGGTGAGACAGAGACCAGCGGCGAGATCACCTACGCTTACACCGGCGCTGGCAGCCCCGCGAAGCTGGAAGCGCCGTCCGCGGCGGGCGCCTACGACATCCGCTATGTCCTCGACGGTCCTGGCGGCCGCAAGGTCCCGGCGACAACGCCACTGACCGTCACCGCGGCCCGCGCGACGCTCGATGCGCCCGCAAGCGCGGCCAAGGGCGCGAAGGTCAAGGTCGTCTGGACCGGCCCGAAGTCGAGCGGCGACTATGTCGACCTGGTCAGGAAGGGCGAGACGAAGACCAGCGGCGAGCTGTCCTACTTCTACACGGATAACGCCGCCGCCGAGTTGACGGCGCCGAACGAAGCCGGTGAGTACGAGATCAGATATGTTCTCGATGCGCCTGGCGGCCGCGCCGTTCTCGCAAGGCGTGCGATTAGCATTCGCTAAGTCAGCGCAGTAACGCAGGTCCAACTCAAGACAACGTCAAGTTGCCACCGCCTTCATTGAGGCGCGGCAGACACCGTTCGCCGCTGCTTTGCCACGCACCGGCGCCGAACCGGCACAGTCAGTTTTCCTTGTGATTTTTGTCACGGAACTGATGCACGCTAAGTCGCGTTCGGTTGTTCTGAGTTAGTCGGGCGGGACATGCGACTGAAGGTGATACATGCCCTGCTCGACAACCCGTTATGCCTGTGCGTGCGCTGTTCCCATTGAGTTTTGCATTCCTGCACAAACGAAAGCCGCCGCGGCGCGCCGCGGCCGGGCAATCGTGTGACGGACCTGACAATGCAGTCCAGGACAGAGTCCCCCATCGACCGTGCGGCTGAACTGCTGCGCCGCAAAATGGCCAGCCTCGGCCCGCTGGCTGACACGCTGGTCCGCGATCTGAAGACCTTGGCACGGGACCGCGTGGAGATTTCCGCCGGCCGTCCCATCGTGAAGGAAAACGAGCGCTGCCCTCAGCTCTATCTGGTGGAGTCGGGCTGGGTGTTCCGGTCGCGTGGGCTGGCTTCCGGCCGCCGCCAGATCGTCAACTACGCTCTGCCGGGCGACATACTGTGTGTCGATTCCATGCTGTTCAAGGTGTCGAGCTTCGATCTTACGGCTCGCACGCCAGTCAGTGTCATTCGTATCGACGCGCCCAGTGGAGCGGAGCTGTTCGAGCGTTATCCAGGCCTCGCCGCGGCGCTGGCTTGGACGGCGGGGCAGGAGGAATCGATCCTTGCCGAACGCGTGGTCTCGCTTGGTCGCCGTGACAGTCTTGAGAAGCTGGCGCACGCGCTGTGCGAGCTGGAAGCCCGCCTGCAAGCGATCGGGCAGATGCACGGGCGGACGATCGAGCTGCCACTGAACCAGGAAGACTTTGCCGACATCCTCGGCATCAGCGTGATCCACGTGAACCGCACCTTCCGCCGCCTGTCGGAAGACAAGACCGCGGAATACCGGAAAGGCCAGATAGACCTGCTGGATCGCGCTCGTCTTGCCGAGATATCCGCGTTCGACCCGGCCTACCTGCATTTCGAGTAGCTCCGGGATTCCGGGATCAGTGCGCCTCCGGCTGGGCCTGTCCGGCCGGCGGCGGGCGTTTCAGCAGCGGCACCATGAACAGCATCACCGCGAAGCAGACCGCCATCGCGAGAAACAGGTTGTTGAACGTCATCACCGCCGACTCGATCTGCATGCGGCGCGCAAGCTGGGCGATGGCAAGCGTAGCGGGCTCGGATTCGCCCGCCGCTCGCAGCGCCACTTCGGTCTGCTGCAGCCATGACTGAACCTCGGGGCGTGTCGGATCGAGGCCGGCCGAGAGTTCCTGGTTGTGAAGGTTGCTGTAATTGAGCCGCATCGTGTTGAGCGCAGCGAGGCCGACGGCGCCGCCGAGGTTGCGGCACACGGTAACGAGGCCGGTTGCGTTCGGCAGCTTCATCGGCGGCAGAGTGCCGAGGG
The DNA here is from genome assembly GCA_965279205.1 of Hyphomonadaceae bacterium. GTDB lineage: Bacteria > Pseudomonadota > Alphaproteobacteria > Caulobacterales > Hyphomonadaceae > UBA7672. The sequence goes on along the minus strand of OZ257144.1, from coordinate 3,223,584 downwards.
CCACGAAATTTGACGGGACCATCGACATGATCAGGCCAAGACCCCTGAAGGCCTGCGGCCAGAAAAGCTCTTCAAACGACGAGTCGGCGGTGAGGAAACTGTTCCAGTAGAGCCCGATGGCCGCGAAGGAGAGACCGGTCGCGAGCACGATGCGCGGGTCGAACCTTCGGATCATCGCGCCCGCGATCGGGCCACCGACGAACATGGCGAGGCCGCCCACGCTCATGATCTGTCCGATCTGCAACGAATTGAACCCACGCACAGAGCCGAGGAACAGCGGCGTCAGATAGACCGAGCCAAACAGCCCGAAGCCGACCACTGTCGCCATCATCGAGCCGACCGCGAAATTCCTGTCCCTGAACACGTTGAGATCGACGACGGGGTTGGCGCGTGTCAGCGCCCGCCAGAAGAAGACCACGCCGCCCAGCGAGCAGAGGAACATCCACATCACCAGGTCGCTGTCCTCGAGCCAACCCGCAGCCGGGCCTTCCTCGAACACGTATTCGAACGAACCGAGGAACAGCGCCATGGCGGCAAGGCCGATGATGTCGATGTTCTTGATCAGGCTGTGATTGTGCGGCGATTTCGGAATGAAGTTCCACACCATCGTTGCTGCGATGATGCCGGGGATGACGTTGACGAGGAACAGCCAGTGCCAGCTCAGGTGCTCGGTGATCCAGCCGCCGAGCGTCGGCCCGATCGACGGCGCCAGTGTCGCCACCATGCCGATCATGACTTGCTGCAGCATCGACCGGTTCGGTCCGAACAGGCTGAACGCCGCCGCCATCGTCGTCGGGATCATCGCTGCGCCGAGGAAGCCCTGGATGCAGCGGAAGACGATCAGGCTGTTGAGGTCCCACGCGAACGCGCAGAGCGTCGAGGCGAGGGTGAAGCCCACTGCCGAGTACACGAACAGCCGCCGCATCGACAGGGCACGGTTCAGCAGGCCCGAAAGAGGAATGCCGATCACCTCGGCGATGAGATAGCTGGTCTGGATCCACGCCACCTCGTCGGCGCTGGCCGAAACGCCCGCCTGGATCTGCGAGATCGATGAAGCGACGATCTGGATATCCAGGATCGCCATGAACATGCCGATGACCATCGAGAAGAACCCGATGTTCAGCATCAGAGCTTCACGCGAGCCCTTCGCCGGATAGACCGGCGCGGCGGGCGGTCCGGCTGCTGGGGCGGCGGTAGCGCTCATGGCGCCTACTTGCAGTCAGGCTTGGTGGTGACGACCGCTACGACCTGCAGGCCCGAGCGCAGGAGGCCGGTGGACAGCGCTTCCTTGTCGATCGAGATGCGCACGGGAACGCGCTGGACGATCTTGGTGAAGTTGCCGGTCGCCGTGTCCTGCGGAACGAGGCTGAACGTCGCGCCGGTGTTAGGTGCAAGACTTTCGACATGGCCGGTGACTTTCAGGCTCGGATAGGCGTCGACATGGATGCTGACGCACTGGCCCGGCTTCATCTCGGCGATCTGGGTTTCCTTGAAGTTGGCGATCACATAGGCGTCGCCTGCCGGCACGATCGCCATCGCCACCTGGTTGGGCGACAGCAGTTGGCCCTCGGCGACGACCCTGTTGGCAACCACGCCATCGATCGGCGCGCGGATCTCGGTGCGGCCGAGATTGAGTTCGGCGGCTTCAAGCTTGGCGCGCGCTGCTTCCACGCGCGCATCTGAGGAACGGGCGGCGGCCTCGGTGCTGGAAAGCTGGCTGCGCTGGGCGGTGACGGAAGCCTCGGCCTGCGTGCGCTGGGCGTTGGCGGTGCGCTCGGCGGCCTGGGCCTGCTCAACGCGGGCTTTCGGATACCAGCCCTTCTCGGCAAGCTCGGCGAGGCGCTTCGCGTCGGAGGTCGACCAGTCGGCGGACGAGTCAGCGGCTTCCTGCGCGGCGCGGGATTCAGCCAGCTGGTCACGCTGGGCTGCAATGCGCGCGCGCGACTGCGCGGCATCGGCCTCGGCCTGGGCAAGGTCGGCCCGGGCTTCGGAGACAGCAGCCTGGAAATCGGCGGCTTCGAGCGAGACGAGCAGGTCGCCGGCTTTCACCGGCTGGTTGTCCTGCACGTGGATGGCGGTGACATAGCCCTGCACCTTGGGCGTCACGCGCGTGATGTCGGCGCGGATGTGGGCGTTGTCGGTCGAGATGTTGAAACGGCCATTGAGGAACCAGTCGGTTCCGAACCACAGGCCGGCAAACACGGCGATCGAGGCGATGCCGAGCAGCACCTTCTTGCGCGTGCCGCCTTTGCCAGCTGTTGCGGTAGCTTCCGCGGTCTGCGGAGCGTCAGCTGGCGGCGTCGTTTCTGCCGCAGCGGCGCCGGGCTCGATCTTGACGGTCTTGAGAGCCATCTTTGGGTGTCCTGTCCGGGCTGCTACAAACCCGCGTCGCTAAAAACGCAGGATATGTAATTCCCGTTACGTTTCAGTTGAAATGTAACCTCACTTGCCCGAGTATCAAGACGCTGCCGCAACGAGTAACTCTAAAAAGATGGCCCAGCACGATTCGTCGCAGACCACCGTTCCGCCTCCGGAGCCCGAAGCCGGTCGGGCAGAGCTTCGCCGCGCCGCCTTCCTGAAGGCTGCCCGCGATGTCTTCCTCGAGTGCGGCTACGAGGCGGCCAACATGGCCGAAATCGTCAAGCGGGCCGGGGGTTCTCTGTCGACGCTCTATGCCCAGTTCGGCGGCAAGCAGGGCCTGTTCGAGGCGATGATCGACAGCCGTGTCGAGCAGCTCACCGAACAGATGCATATCGAGCTAGCGGCCCACGCCCCGGTGCGCGAAGGCCTGCAGCGGATTGGCGAGGCCTTTTTGACGCGGCAGATGCAGGCGGAATCTCTCGACGTGTTCCGCCTCATGGTGGCGCAGGCGAAGAAATTCCCCGACATGGCCGCACAGAGCACGCGTGGGCCCGAAGCCGTGCGCCGCGCGCTTGCGACCTATCTGGAAGACCGCGCCAAGGCTGGTGAGATCCGCATCGACAATTTCGAGCTGGCCGCGTCGGTTTACTTCGACCTCGTGCGTTCGCGCATGCAGTTCCGCGCGTTGCTGAATCCATCGTTCAAGCCGACCGAGCAGGAAATCCGCGATACTGTCGAACGCGCCGTGAAGGTCTTCCTTGGCGGGATCGAAGCGCTCTAGCGGCCCTTGAAGTCACCCGCCCGGCGTTCCGCCACGGACTTCACACCTTCCTTGAAGTCGTCCGTCTTCATCAGCCATTGCTGTTCGGCGAACTCATGGTCCGTTGCCGCGCGCACAGCCGCTGCCAGATCAGCTCGCAGCGTCTTGCGCGTCGAGCGCACGGCCAGCGGCGCGTTGACGGCGATCCGCGCGGCTAGCGCGTGCGCCGCCGTCAGCAGGTTCTCCGCGCTCGTCACCTCGTCCACCAACCCGATGCGCAGAGCCTCGTTGGCGTCGTAGCGTCCGCCGGTCAGGAACATGTGCGCCGCCGCCTGCCGCCCGACCAGCCGGGGCAGGGTGTAGGTGAGGCCGAAGCCCGGATGGAAGCCCAGCTTTGTGAAGTTCGCCGCAAACCGCGCCTCCGGCGCCGCCACGCGGAAATCCGCCACCAGCGCCAGCCCAAGCCCAGCACCCACTGCCGCGCCCTGTATCGCCGCCACGATCGGCAGCTCCTGTGCATAGAGCCGCACGGCCTGGTCATAGAGCGGATTGCTCGTGGGTGAATCCAGCCCGACCTCCGACGCCCGCCTCGAAAGATCCGCCCCTGCGCAGAACACTTTCCCCTCGGTCGCCAGCACGACCGCGCGAACATCCGCCTCCTTGCCCAATCCCTCCAGCGCATCCGCCAGATCGCGCATCAGGTCGACACTCACCGAATTGTTCGGCGGCTTGCGAATGGTAACGGTCGCAACATGCCCGTCGCGCGTGATGTGAACGTCGCCGATGCGGTCAGTCATGGATGGTCCTCACGCCTTGTGAGGCGGCATCCTATCGAAGCGCGGCAGCAGGGGAAGCGCGATGCGAACGATGGCGACGGCGAAGAGCGCTGCTTCGAACAGGCGGAGCAGGGAGCGCAAGGTCGACGGGAACCGCATTCCATGTAGCAGGGAGTTCACCTCGCTGACGCCTTGGGTCAGCGCCACCATCGCGATCGCGGCCGCGAGGGTCGAAGCGATCCACCAGCTGATCTGAACCAATGGCGACGGCCGCAGCTTCGCCGGAGTTTTTGCTGCAAGGCGCATCCAGGCGAAGAGGCTCAGCGAGCCGAGCAGCGCCATCGCCCACCAGGCAGGCTTTGTGAGCATGATACCAAAAGCGTCGATCTTGTGCTGTAGCGGAGCGCTGGGCATGAGTGCGCACCAGGTTGCGCCCATGATGACAAACGCAGCCAACGCCAGAATGCCGCTACGTGTGGCGGCGGATGCAATCGGACCCATGGCGATCTCCCAACCCGGATGTCGTCAGGAAGGTTGGCTCGCGCGGCCTAACAACTTGCTAATGGCTATCGCTTCAATCCCAGCAGATTCCTCGCCACCACCCACTTATGCACCTCGGTCGGGCCGTCATAGATGCGCATGGTGCGCATCTGCGCCTGCATCAGGGCGAGCGGCAGTTCCTTGGTCATGCCCATCGCGCCGTACATCTGCATGGCGTGGTCGAGCACCTCATAGGCCATCTCGGTCGCATAGGCCTTCACCGCTGAAATCTCCGTGCGCACGTCCGCTTGTCTGTCGAGCTTCCACGCCGTCTCATAGGTCATAAGCGTCGCCGCCTTGATCTTTGTGTAGGCGTCCGCGATCCACCACTGGATCGCCTGCCGGTTCGCCAGCGGCTCGCCGAACACCACGCGCTGCGGCGCATACTCCAGCATCATGTCGAGCGCCCGCTGCGCCATGCCGATCGACCAGCTCGCCATCTGTAGCCGCCGCGTCGACAGACGCACCTGCATCGGCGCAAAGCCCTGTCCTTCGGTCCCCAACAGGTTGGCCGCCGACACGCGGCAATTCTCCAGCGCGACTTCGTAAGTGAACTGCCCGCCGATCATCGGAATGCGGCGCAGCACGTTGAAGCCTGGCGTGCCCCGGTCGACAAGGAAAGCAGAGATGCCCCCGCGCGCACCCTTCTGTTTGTCGGTGACCGCCATCAGGATGGTGAAGTCAGCCTCGGCCGCGCGGCTGATCCAGATCTTGCGGCCGTTGATCACCCACTCATCACCTTCGCGCACCGCCCGCGTGGTCATCGCGGCGGGATCGGCGCCAGCGCCGGGCTCAGAAATCCCGATCGCCGAGACCGTGCCCTTTTGCACATAGGGTGCGAGATAGCGCTCGCGCTGGTCCTCGTTCACCGTCGCCATCAGCATGCGCAGGTTCGGCGAGTCCGGGGGCAGGTGATAGGGAACGCACGTCTTCCCCATCTCGATATTGACGCCGATCATGGCCACCGCCGGCAGGTCCGCCCCGCCAACATCCTCCGGCGCATCGAGCCCCCATAGCCCCATGTCACGTGATCGCCCGTCGATCCGGTCGCGCTCCTCGTGGGAAAGATAGGCGCCCTGTCCCGAGGCGTCGCGCTCCAGCACTTTCTGCTCGAGTGGCAACAGCATCTCGCGCACAAACCGCGCGACGAGATCCTGCAGCAGCCGCTGATCCTCACTGAGCTCGAAGTCCATCACCATCTCCCGCCGGTCTTGCGCCGGATCGGGACAGGATGGACCCGAGTTTCGGGGAAGGGAAGTGGTGCGCTTTGTCGATGCCTATTCGGCTTTGGTGTTTCGCAGGCAGGCAAACAGCGCGGACAAGACAACCACTCCCGCGACCACACGCGCCATCATCCACAAATTGTCCTCGGAGAACGCCGTAGCCGATCCAGCCTGCCAGATCTGAACGCTGAATCCGATCGCAATCGCGATGAGGAACATTGCCAGGTACGTTGCGAACCTGCGCAGATATCCCTCCCTTAGCGGAGGCGGGACGTAGGGCTCCACCTACAACCCCAGCCGATAAAACCGGTTCGCTGTCCCGAAGAACAGCTCGTGCTTCTCGGCCAACGTCGCGCCCCTGGCGACCAGCTTCAGCGCATTCCACAGCGTGCGATAGTCGCTGCTGACTTCATCGACCGGGAAGTTGCTTTCGAACATGCCGCGCTTCGGCCCAAAGGCCTCGATGCAGGTCTCGATGTACGGACCCCACTCCTTCGCCAGCTGCGTCGATGGCGCCCTCGGTTCCGACAGCGTCGACGGGAAGTTGCAGAATGGCATGGCGAGCCCGCCCAGCTTCACGAACACGTTCTCGCATTTCGCCAGCGTGCGGATGTTCTCGCGCCAGATCGGGAAGCGCTCCGGCAGCTTGCCCTGATAACCCGCAATCCCCAGCGGCGTGCCGACATGGTCCAGCATGATCGGCGTATCCGGGAACTGCCGCGCCAGGTCGATCAGCTCCGGCAGCTGCGGCTCCAGCAGCCAGGCGTCGAACGACAGCCCGCGCTTGCCCAGCTCCGCAAACCCCTCGCGGAATTTCGGCTCCATCATGACGCCTGCCGGATTGCGGTTCAGCGGCCCCAGCACACCGAGATCAGCGTCGTACGATGTCGAACGCCTGATACCTTTGAACCGTTGTCCACCCCGCGCCATGTGGGCATCAAGCGTCTCGCCGACCTTCGCGCCAAGCAGCAGCTCCGCCGCGCTCACAATGCCTGCGCAGGCCTTGGTTTTACCGTAGAGGCCGCTCGCGGCCATCGCCGCAACGCCGTTGACGAACTCCGTCTCGCCCACGGACTTCAGATGATCCGGCCCTTCGGCGCGATACATCGACCGGCATTCGAGGAACACGGTCGCCACGATGTTGTGGCCCGAACCCGTATCCTCCAGCAGCTGGTCGAGCAGGTAGTGGCCCTTGCGATAGCTGATGTGTTCGAACGGATGCACCGGCGCCGGGATCAGGTGCATCACCGGCCGGCGGTCCCACAGATGGTGGTGCGGATCGATGATCGACAGCGCGGGGTCGATAACGTCTTCAGCCAGGCTCATGAACAACACTTTCTCCGGAAGCGGGCCGGAGCATCGTGCAATTCACTGGCGATGGAAAGACTAGTTCAGGCCCTTGCGTTCGCGGTACCAGGACACGAAGGACTTGGCGCGCGCACTCGCTTCCGCCTCCACCTCGGCCCAGCCGAACGCATAGCGCGCCGCAAAGCCGCTCAGTCCCCAGTCATTGTATTGCTGAACGTGATGCAGCTCATGCGCCCACAGGCCAAGGCTGCCGACATAGCTCTCGTCCTTGAACACGATGGTATCGATCAAAGTGACTGCCGCCGCATTGCCGTTGCGGATCGCAAAGCCGGCAATGCCCGACGGGCTGGTGTCGCCGATCGCGTAGCGGACATTCTTGAGAAGCTCTTCCGGATAGAACGGGATCAGCTCCTTCTTCACTTCCTCGGGGATCGGCTTCGAATTCGCCCGCACCACGTCACGCGACCGCTGCATGGCCGCCGCCAGCGTGTCGGAAACGATATTGGCGCTGTACTGCGCCTGCACGGTCATGAAGTTGTGCGTGAAGTCGACCAGCATGCTGTAGCCGCCCGAAGAGCTTGGCGCGCTCTGCGCCACGACAGGCTGCGCAAACGCAACCACGGCGGCCAGCGCAAACGACACACGACGGAGCATCAACTTCCCCGACTCGAAAAACAGTGGATCGAACCCTCGATGAGTCGTGGATCGCCCATGAATAGGCCCTGAATGTGGCAGGGCGGTAATGTGGCGCAAGGGGCGTAAAACATTGATAAGCAGCGATTGGCAGGGTCGAGAAAATGGCGCGGATGGATTGCCGGATATCGCAAGCTCCGCTTGGTTCCAGCCTTTCGTGGGGCGCATGAGGCAGCGGGCAGGAAACGACTGGTTCGGCATGCTGGTCGACGCATTGGTCGAGCGGCGATTTCCCTACCGGCACGCCGAGATCCGGCCACATCGCCAATGGCTCGTGCTTGCCTTCTATGCCGCGTTCCTCGCGGCGGCTCTCTGGCTTGTGGCTCTTCCGAACGCGCCAGCCGAACGCCGAGGCGCTATGGTCTGGTTTCCCGCGACGGCCCTGACTCTGTCCGTCGTAATGTCACTCGCCTATTTCCGCTACCGCGTGCACTTCCGCACCAACGGTTTCTATATCTATCGCTGGGGGCGTCTTGCCCAGTTTCAGCCCTATACCGCCTTCAAGGAACTGGAGATGGGATATTTCACCGCGCTCCGCCTGTTGCGGACTGACGGAACCTCCTGGAACTTTCCCGCAGTCGAAGACAACGAAACGCTGGCGCAGGTCCTGTGGTGCTTGCGCAGAGCAGGCTTGTCCACTCCGGACGCTGTCGCGATGCAAAACCGGTTCGGCCTTGAATCAGATGCAAGCGGCTCTCTCGGCGTCTTTCGAAAAGCGGCGCGTTATCGCTAGCGCGCCTTCCAGGCGGTCGCCCGATCGATACAGGCCCGGATCCAGTCGGATTTGGCATTGCTGTAGGCCAGCGTGTCGGCCGGGTGCGCGGCTGCCGCCGTGTGCTTCAGCGCTTCGTATGCATGCGCCTCCTCGGGATGGGCGCGCAGGTAGTCGCGGAAATCGAGCGTGCGGGCGATCTCGGAATGATCGACCTGATGGCAATGCACATGGAACAGGCGGCGGTCCTGCTGCTCCCGGATGCAGTAGCGGCGGCCGGGAATACCGAACTCGCCCCTCCACACATAGCCAAGCGCCTCGACAGCCGCCTGCCGTGTGTCCAGCTCAGCAAGACTTCTCACGATCGGCATCAGGTCGATCGTCGGCTTGGCGACAATGCCCAGTATGGACGTCGAGCCGACATGCTCGATGCGGATCAGCGTCTCGCCGATGGCCTCGGATAGTCGCTCGGCTTCCGCTGCGGCCTGTACGGCCCACGTCGGGTCGTGTGGAACCAGCTCTACCTTTCGGCGATCGGATGAGAAGTTGGCCATGCGGCCTTGGACACCTGCGCCCGGTTCCAGGCAAGGGCGCTTTCGCGAGCGCCGGGTTTGGCTCATGGTGCGGAGAACATGTCATACGGGACGGGAGAGCTGGATGAGCGTTACGGTCGAGATCAATGACGGCGTCGGCCGCATCAGGATGGATGACGGCAAGGCAAATGCCCTGTCGAAAAAGATGCTCGATGGCGTGCTGTCCGCTCTGGACCAGGTCGAGGCGGCAAACGCGATCACAGTGATCGAGGGCAGGCAGTGAATATTCTCGGCGGGGTTCGATCTCAAGACATTCAAGCTCGGTCCCGAAGCGTCGCTGGCGATGATCACGGCGGAAATCGAGACGCTGGTGCGTATTCTTTCTTTCCCAATGCCAGTGGTGACGGTGTGCACTGGTCACGCCTATCCCGCTGGCGCCTTCTTCATGTTGTGCGCGGATGTACGGTTCGGCATCGAAGGCGATTTCCGCATCGGCCTCAATGAGACGGCGATCGGCATGGTGTTGCCGGAATGGGCGCTGGCAGTGGCTCGCCGTCGCCTGGTGGTTCCCGCGCAGATCGCGGTTCACACCGCGCGCATGTACGGACCAAAAGAGTCGGTCGCGGCGGGATATCTCGACTACGTGCTACCGTCCGGCGACATCGGCCCCGCCGTGGATGCAGAGATTGCACGGCTCAAGAAGCTCGACTTCAAGGCGTTCGCGGAAGTGAAGCGCCGCCTGAACCGGCATGTGATCGCCGACATACGCGAGGCAGGCGTCGCCTAGCCGCCCGATCTACCCGCCATGGAAGTGGTCATAGATCCGCTGCGCCAGCGCAGCGTTGACGCCTTCGACGGTCTGCAGGTCCGCCGCTGTCGCGTTTGAGACGCCCTTGGCCGAGCCAAAGCGGTGGAGCAGGGCCTTCTTCCGGCGCACGCCAATGCCGGAAATTTCGTCGAGCGGATTTTGCCCCGTCATCGCGGCAGACCGCTTCGCCCGGTGTGCGCCGATCGCCCAGCGGTGCGCCTCGTCGCGCAGGCGTTGGAGATAGTAGAGCGCCGGGTCGTTCGGCGGCAGCATGAAGGGCGGGCGGTTGGGCCGGAAGAACTGCTCGCGCCCCGCATTACGGTCCGGTCCCTTCGCGATGGCGACAAGGGTCAACTCGCCTTCGGCAAAGCCCACCTGCGCAATCGCCTCACGAACTGCGGAAAGCTGACCAAGTCCGCCATCGATCAGCACGAGATCCGGCCAGGCGTCCGGCCGCCGCTTGCCTCCCTCAGTCCGAAGGACTGGGGGAGGTGGATCGCCCGCACTCGCGGGCGAGACGGAGGGGGAGGCAATATCGGCACTCGCAGAAGTTGCCGGACCTGCGCCGGTCGCTTCCGTCTGATAGAGAGCGTCGAGTTCTTCCTGCTCCTTCTTCAACCGGCCAAACCGGCGGTGCATCACTTCGCGCATCATGCCATAGTCGTCGCCTGGCTCGATATCCTCGTCCTTGATGTTGAACTTGCGATACGAGTTCTTCTCCCAGCCCTCGGGCCCCGCCACGATCATACCGCCTACCATGTTCGTGCCCATGATGTGCGAGTTGTCGTAGACCTCGATGCGCTTGGGCGGCTCGGGCAGTTCGAACACTTTCTGCACGGCCGTGAGGATCTTCTCCTGGCTCTGCGTCTCCGCCAGCCGGCGCCCCAGCGCCTCGCGCGCGTTCAGAAGCGCCTGTCCGACGATCTCGCGCTTCTCGCCGCGCTGGGGCGTGCGGATCTCTACCTTGTGTCCGGCCTTCAACTCCAGCGCTTCGGTGATCAGCTCGATCTCGTCGATGTCGTGGCTCAGCAGGATCATCTTCGGCGTCGGACGCTCGTCGTAGAACTGCGCCAGGAAGGCCGCGAGAATCTGTTCTGGCGTCTCTTCGCGATCGTGCTTCGGATACCAGACTGTCGCGCCCCAGTTCTGGCCGGCGCGGAAGAAGAACGCCTGCACGGCCGATTGACCCGCCTCGCAGTGGATCGCGAACACGTCGGCCTCAACCAGCCCTTCCGGGTTTACGCTCTGGCTTTGTCGCACAGCCGCCAGCGCACGGATGCGATCGCGCAGCCGCGCTGCGCGCTCATAGTCCGTCGCCTCGGCCGCGCGCTCCATCTGCTGCGCTAGCTGTTCCTGTAGCGTCTCAGCGTCGCCATTGAGGAAACGCTCGGCCTCACGCACGAGGTCGCGATACTCGTCCAGCGAGATCAGCTTCACGCACGGTGCTGAGCACCTTCCCATCTGGTGCAGCATGCACGGCCGCGAGCGCGTGGCGTAGATGTTGTCGGTGCAGGTGCGCAGCAGGAACACTTTCTGCAGCGTATCCAGCGTCGCATCGACCGCGCCTGCCGAGGCGAACGGGCCGAAATACTGCCCCTGTATCTTCTTGGCGCCACGATGCTTCAGCGCCTGTGGCGCTTCATGGTCCTCGCGAATGAGAATGTGCGGGAAGGATTTGTCATCGCGCAGGATGATGTTGAAACGCGGCTTCAGCCGCTTGATCAGGTTCGCTTCCAGCAGCAGCGCTTCGGTCTCGGTCGCGGTGACCACGAACTCCATCGACCGAGTCAGCGAGATCATGCGCGCGATACGCTGGGTCTGGCCGCCGATCTTGGCATAGCTGCCGACCCGCGCCTTCAGGTTGCGCGCCTTGCCGACATAGAGCAGCTCTGCCCCTTCGCCGAACATGCGATAGACGCCCGGCCGGGCAGGCAGGCGTTTCAGATTGTCCTTGATGACGTCCGGCCCCTTCAGCACGGCGCCCGGCGGCAGGTCAGGCGCTTCCGGCGAAGAAATCTCCTCGGGGAGCTCCTCCGGCGGCAGGTCCACATCTTCAGGGGGTTCTGGCGACTCCATGCCCGCATAGGTAAGCGAGCCCGCGCCAAGGTTCAAACATTCGCGCGCGGCATTTGCGGGCGGCTGCAACCCATGCATTGTCAGCAGTGAACATCAGCCGGGGACGAAACATGAAGCGCCTTGTGGCCATAGCGGCTGGTTTTGCCCTCGCAACCGCCTGCGGTCAGGCAGGCGCCCCCGCCGCGCCCGCGCCGCAGATCGACAAGGGCTGGTATGTTGCCCCCGGCACGCCAACCGGCATGGACATCGCGGCGCTCAACCTTCACGACACGCCTGTGGGCAGGGCTGGCCGCGTCGTGCTGGCCAATGGCGAGGCCCACGCGATCCGCAACATCGTCGAGGCGGAAGACAAGCTCGCCTTCATCATCCCTGCACTCGATGCGTCTTATTCAGCCGCGAAATCAGGCGAGGGCTGGCTCGGCGACTGGTCCGAGAACGGAACTGTGCTTCCACTGGCGCTCAACCCCGGCAAGGCGCCGGAAGCCGACGCCAAACACTTCGCCACGCTCGCCGATGGCCGCCAGATCTATCTTGATTGCCAGGGCGCGGGCGCGCCCGCGGTCATCTTCGATTCCGGCGCCGGCGGCGATCACACGCGCTGGAAAGGCGTACAGGAGGAAATCGCCAAGACGACCCAGGCCTGCACCTATGATCGCGCCGCCTTCGGTCTCAGCGATCCCGCGCCACCGCCACGCGACACTGCCGCTGTCGCCAACGACATTGACGGCATGCTGACCGCCGCAAAGATCGCTGGTCCCTACATTCTCGTCGGACACTCGCTCGGCAGCTATCACGTCCGCCAGTTCGCCAACACGCGCTTCGACAAGACGGCCGGAATGGTTCTGGTCGATCCGTCCGGAGACGGGCAGGCGGCGCGCTTCGCCGCCGCCATCCCGAAACTCCCCGCCATCATCAACGCCACCCAGGACAAGCAGAAATCGTTTGGCTGCGTCGAAAAGATGCGGGCCCATCTGGTGCCACACAGCGATCCGCTGGTGAAGGACTGCCAGTGGAACGATGCTGACACGATCGAAGGCTATCTCTCCGAAGTCGACTCCATGGACGGCGCCAGCACGGAGCAGCTGACCGAGTCCCGCCGCTCCTATGGCGACATGCCGCTGATCGTCCTGACGCGCGGCGACTACGTCAAAGGCATGCCGCCCGAGTTCAACGACAAGGACCGCGCCGCGATGAAGAAGGTCTGGACCGACCTTCATCTCGAAATGACCGCGCTCTCGACGGCAGGCGAGCACCGCATCGTTCCCGACTCCGGCCACTACATCCAGGCCGACCAGCCGCAGGCCGTTATCACGGCGATCACCGACGTCCTGACCAAGGCCCGCGCGCGCATGGCGCCGAAGTAATCCACCAGAGGCCGTTTGCACCGCTGAGCAGCTTGCCGGGTCAGCCATCGCGGCTAGACTCGTCCCTGCCGCGATCCGCGGCGTGACGTTGGGGATGTGGCATGAAACGGACTCTTCTGACCGCCGCCATTGGTGGCGCCGCCGCGGCGATGCTTGCGCCTGCGGCTTCCGCCCAGCTCTATTTCGGCGCTGGCTACACCGTGTTCCAAGCCGAGACCGCTGCAGGCGATGCTGACCTCGGCGCCGTCATCGGCAGGGTAGGCTACAAGTACAACCCGCTCTTCGGCGTCGAGGGCGAGTTCTCGATCGGCGTCCAGGACGAAAGCTTCAACATCCTCGGCACGAACGTGGATGTCGGCCTCGATAGCGAGGCAGGCGTCTTTGCGGTTGGCTATCTGCCGATCCCGCTGGTCGCCGACGTGTTCGGCCGCATCGGCTATGCCAATCTGTCCGTCGACGCCAGCGCCGGTAGCCTTGCCGCAAGCGAGGACGGTTCCGGTCTCGCCTATGGCGGCGGCGTGCAGTTCAGCGTGGCGTTCGCGAAGCTGCGCCTGGAATACACACGCTACGAACCCGATGATGGCGAGATCGACTCGCTGGGCGTCTCCGGCATCATCCAGTTCTAATAGCGCGAATTTTTCGCCGACTTTCCGGTGACTGGCCTCAGACGACTGGCGCGCCTGCATTTTGCAGGTCGAGCCGTCCGTTCCCGCGCGCTATAGCGACGGACGCTGCGGCAAACGCCGTTGAACCAGAAGAGGCCCGGGAGCACGGACCGCCAGACAGGAGCACCACATGAATCGGATCGTCACAGCGGCCTGTTCCGCAGCCATCCTCGCCATCGCCGTCCTGCCGGCTTCGGCCCAGCTGTCCGACGGCCGCCTCACCGGCGGCGGCAGCAAGGAGCTCGCCACCACCGAGACGATCGATCCGACCTCGCTCTACAATCAGGCCGTCGAATACATCCAGAAGAAGGACTATGTCCGCGCCGTGCCGCTGCTGCGCGACGTGCTCGCCCGCCGCGAAGGTGATCCCGCTACCAACTTCATGATGGGTGTCGCCCAGATCGGCCTCAACGATCTCGCCGAGGCGAAACGCTATCTCTCTCGCGCCGTCTCCGAAAAGCCTGATCTCGCCGAAGCGATCGGCCGTCTCGGCTGGGTCGAGGCCAGGCAGGGCAATGCTGGCGACGCTGCAAGGCACCGCGGCGTCCTCACCGGCCTTAAGGCGAAATGCGCCGGGACATGTCCGCAATCCGCCGCCATCGACGCGGCCATCACCGTGATCGACAGCGCCAAGTCCGCGACCAGCGCCGCAACGCGCTTCAACCAGGGCATCGATGCGCTCAATGCGAAAAAGTACGCTGAAGCCGATTCTGCCTTCGGCGACGTGCTGGCGCAGAAGCCGGACGACTGGGAGGCAGCCTATATGCGCGGCCAGGCGCAACAGGCCCTCGGCAACTTCGGCGACGCCAAGATTTCGTTCGAAGCCACGCTCAGGCTGCAGCCCGGTGTCGTCGATGCGAAAGGCCGTCTCGGCGCCATCGAGAAGAAGCTCGGCAATGCACAGGCTGCCGCTGACCTGCGCGCCAGCCTGGTTCAGAGCCAGCAGAAATGCGGCGGAACCTGCGCCGGCGCCAAGCAGATCGACGCCGCCATCGCGCTGATCGACAGCGCACAGTAGCGCGACAGGATGACGGTGGTGAACGTGGCTACGCCGCAGCAACCGCCGCTTCAGCCGTCTTCGACCCGCACCGCTTCAGCACCTCGACATAGCCCTTCGTGATGCGCATGCGCTCGCGATAGCCCTTCTGCAGCAGCAGCTTGTGGGTCTTCTCGAGATTGTAGCAGGGCACATACATGAAGACGTGGTGCTCGCAGTGATAGTGCACCCAGAACGGCGCGATGAAGAGCCGCTCGATCGGATTGGCCAGCGTCGTGCGCGCATGCGTGAACGGATCGTCTTCCGTTCCCACCATCGCGTGCTCCGCCATCGAGCGCAGGCGTGTCACCAGCGGAAACCACGTCGCCATCGGCACGATCCACAGCGCCGGCCACGCCCACCAGTATCCCAGCGCACTCGTCGCCACGATCATGATGCCGTTGACGACCCAGAAGCGCATGCCCGGACGATCTGGCACGCGCGGCGGCTTGGCCTTCTTGCCCAGCACGACTTGCACGAACGGCGCGATGCGCTGCTTGTAGAAAGTCTGTCCGGTCAGGTCGCGTATGAACTTCCGGCGCAGCGACGTCGTCGTCACCGGGAAGGGACGCGACAGAACCAGATCCGGGTCTTCCGGCTGCTCGGTATATTTGTGGTGGGTCAGGTGATAGGGGCGATAGCGCTTCAGGCTGCCGCCTACGGCCGCGCCGCACAGCCACTCCGCCATCCAGTCGTTCAGCTTCGCGTTCGGATGCAACGCGCCATGCGCCGCATCGTGCTCGAGGATCGCCAGCCCCAGCTGCCGCGCGCCGATCAGCATCACGGCGAGCAAATAAGTCGCCGGGTTGGGGAAGGCGATGAACAGCGCTCCGGCGCCGATGATCACGCCCCACGCATAGACGACCAGCGCCGGCCCCTTCCACACGGAATGGCCAGACAGCTTCGCCCACTCATCGGGCGTGAAAATGGTCTTCGGATCGAGGCGGGTAACGGACGGCATGGTTCTGAAACTACCAGACAAGGCGCAAAAAAGCAGGGGGCCGAGCGTCGCGCCCTGCAGGTAAAGAATCCGGCAACAAGGAATAACGTAGCGGCAGGCCTAGAACTGGTACCAGCGCGAGCCTGCCAGCAGCTTCCTTATCCCGAAAATCACCCCCGCTATGCCCACGGCGACCACGACCAGCCACAACGGTGTCGGCTTCATCACGAAACCCACCATCGAGGCAGGCAGCAGGGCAAGCGGAAGCACCACACCCTTGATCACGGCGATGAAGGGCCTGTCCGGCGTTGCGCCATAGAGCGCGTAGCCGCGCTGCGCATTGCAGCCCTCGCAACGGATGGCCTTGCGCGGAAGACGCGTCGCACAGAAGGGACAGGATACCATGTCGACCTACTGCCGGTAGACTATCGCAAAGCCTGCCACCACCGAACGGCTTCCACCAAAAGTTTCGACCCTGGAAACTCTTGGCGCCGGAGGCGCGTCATTTCCTGCTGGCGCCGGACGGAAGCGAGGCTAGGGTGGCGATGGTTGGACACATGACAAAGGCTAGGTTCATGAAACGGCTTGTTGCCCTCGTGCTTTCAGGCGCTGCCGCCTTCGCGCTGGGCGCATGCAGCGAGGAAAAACCGAAGGACCCGCCACCTGCAGAACTTGGCCCGGACACCGCAAGTGCAGGCCCCCGCTCTGGCAATCAACTATGACGAGGCTCAGGGCGATTTCGGCCCCACTTTGCCGACGCCTGCACGGCCGGCGCCGTGATCGAACGCCACGTCTATCCGAAGCTCGACCACTCCGACACGGTCAACGGTTCTCTCGCGGACTCAACGCCCTCCGTGAAGAAGGCTTTTACGAGCGAGGCTATCGCTGGGAATTGCAAGAAGGTCGAGTAAGGATCCGGACTGTCCGCGAGATCCGGTTCAGGCTGCCTCATCCTCACCTGGCCGCCAGACCACGCGTGAATCCCACTGCCACGAGATGAAAAGATACTGCCCACCGGTCGGGCGGCTCGCCAGCGACGCCTGCACCTTGAATCGCGTTCCGACAGGATAGTCATTTGTCAGGCTCTTGTTGCCCTCCAGGTGAAGGTTGACGGGGAATTTCTGGTCTCGCACGGGTCGCAGAAGAATCTTTCCCGGGACGCCGGCGCGATCCGTATCCTGGAAGCTCTCGATCTCGACAGATTGGTGGTCGCTTGGCGGGCCCATGCATTTCTCCTGAACTGAGCTCTGGGTCTTGGTTCGGATAGTCGGGGAACCTGTCACCCGCAGGTACTAACAGAACCACAATGGTGCAGTTTCTGAGGCAGAGTTGTCCGGTGTCAAAAATGTCGCCCGCCGCGCCAGGTCGGGTACGCGATTGTGTCAGGTGGCGGGCTGCCGGGGCCTTATTGCCGGCTCAGATGCAGCGGCGGGATGCGGCCGGCCCACGGCATGTCCTGTTCCAGCAGACGCGCGAGCTGGAGAACGACGTGATCTTCCGAAGGTTTCGCGGCAATCTGCACACCGATCGGCAAGCCGGTTGAATGCATCACCAGCGGCAGCGAGATCGCCGGCGTACCCATCAGGTTGTGCGGAATGGTGTACTGCGTCACCGGTGCGAAGATGCTCGTTCCGATCGTGTCGAAATCGACGCCTTCGCGCGACAGGGAATAGCGCCCCCAGGGCTCAGCGACGCCTGGCGTGGTCGGCGACAGCATGACGTCGAACCGGGTGAAGAACTGGCCAAGCGCCCGTCGCGCCGTGTTGGCGCTGCTCCACGCGGCGGTGAAACGCGCCGGCGTGATTTCCTTCGCGCGCTGGTAGATCGACCAGATCGCTGGTTCAAGCGTGTCCGGCCCGGGCTTGAAGCCACTGCGTTTCCCATAGCCGTCGAGGCGGTTGTCGAAGTCGAAGAAGAACAGGTCGCGCGTCACCGGCGACAGGTCGACTCCACCCGTGCTCACGGTTGCGATCTCGACGTGATGCCCGAGCCCCGACAGCCGTTCGCCGACATGCTTCACCGCGGCCACGACTTCGGGATCAGGCGTTACACCCATGATCTGGTCCAGCACGATCCCGATGCGCAGTTGCTTTGGTGCTTTCTCTGTCAGGGAGGCGTAGCTCTCGGCCGGTTTGGGGATCACGAAGGGATCGCCCGGGTAGGGGATAGAGACCGCATCCAGCATCGCCGCTGCGTCGCGCATCGTCCGCGTCTGCACGAAGTTTATCGACCAGCCCCAGCCCACTTCGTCCACGACGGGACCCAGCGACACCCTCATGCGCGAAGGTTTGAAGCCCACGACGCCGCACATCGCCGCCGGAATGCGGATCGATCCACCGATGTCCGATGAATGCGCGAGCGGCACGACGCCGGCCGATACCGCCGCTGACGCCCCGCCAGACGATCCACCCGCCGAATAGCCCTGCTTCCACGGCGTGGAGCAGTTAGCGTAGAGCATCCCCTCGGTCGTCGCAGCCATCGAGAATTCCGGCGCCGCGGACCTTCCGAGATTGTTCACCCCGGCCTGGCGCAGCAGGACCATCAGATTGGTGTCGGCCGGCGTCACCATGCCTCTGCACAGCCGCGAGCCGAACTCCATCACACGGCCTTTCTCGTGGCCGAACACGTCCTTGATCAGGAAAGGCGCGCCGCGAAACGGCCCGTCGCCCAGCGCCGATTCGTCGAGGCCTGCGATGCGGTCGGGATAGGTTTCGACCACTGCGCCGAGCGTTGGGTTGGCCTTTGCAATCGCCTCGGCGGCGGTCTTCGCCAGTTCGCGCGGGCTCACCTCGCCGCGCTTCACCAGCGCTGCAAGGCCAAGACCGTCATACGTCGAATACTCGGCGAGCTTCATCACGGAACTCCGCAGCGCATGGCCCAGCCAGCTTTAGGCGCGCGGAAACCGTAATGGAAGACTTGAGACGGCGGCTCACACGAATGGTTTGCCGACCTCGAACTTCTTCGGCAGCAGGCGCTTGAAATAGGCCATGCCGGCCTCGGAGACCTGGTTCTCGTCGGGCTTCAGGAAATCTGAGGGCATGTGACGCGTCTTGCCGGCGACGTTCGAGAGCGGCACGAGCCTGATCGCCGTCTTGCCGCCTTCCTCTTGCAGCGCAACCGAACCGCCGCCCTTGCCAGCAGCATCGACCGCGAAGGCGCCGGCATCGAACGCTTCCTTGGCATCGATCGGGCTCACCATCGAAATGGCGCCGCGCGGAAGATAGCCGAGCGTATCGACCCGCGCTCGCTTGCCCGGCAGGCCGCTGGCCAGCGCTTGCTCGAAGGCAGCGCCGAGATCGGTTCCGGATAGTTTCAGGTTGCCGTGCGCATCGCGTTCGAGCTTGTCGGCCGGCACAACATGCTCGACCAGCGAGCGGC
Source organism: Hyphomonadaceae bacterium (assembly GCA_965279205.1). GTDB lineage: Bacteria > Pseudomonadota > Alphaproteobacteria > Caulobacterales > Hyphomonadaceae > UBA7672. Next base: position 3,204,411 of record OZ257144.1, on the reverse strand, counting down.
CATCTTCCGCCGTCACACCTTCGGACACGGCAACGATGCAGCGCTTGTGCTTGTCCACTGTCTTCTTCACATCGTCGATGAAGCGCTTCACAGAGAACGGACGCTCCGGCGCATAGATGAGGTGCGGGCCCGAATCCTCGTCCAGCCGCCACGCACTCGCTGCCGCGGTCAGGAACCCTGCATGACGGCCCATGACGATGCCGACATAGATGCCGGGAAGGGCGCGGAAATCGAGATCGACACTCAGGAAAGCAGCGGCCACGAATTCACCGGCCGAGATGAAACCCGGCGTGTGATCATTGTCGACGAGATCGTTGTCGATGGTCTTGGGCGCATGCACGAAAGTCATCGCGCCGCCGGCCGCCTGCGTCAGGATCTGCTGCGTGCCCGCCGTGTCGTTGCCGCCGATATAGATGAAGGCGTCGGCGCCGGCTTTCTTCAGGCCGGCGAGAACCACCTCGCAATAGGCGGCGTCCGGCTTGTCGCGCGTCGAACCCAGCGCGGCGCTCGGCGTGCCGGCAATCAGCATGAGTTGCGCCTCGGGAACCACCGACAGGTCAACATAGTCGCCATCGCGAATGCCGCGCACGCCATGCCGCGCGCCGAGCACTTTGGCGCCGGGATGGCGCTTCTTTGCTTCCAGCACCGCGCCGACCAGGGTCTGGTTGATGACGGCGGTCGGGCCGCCGCCTTGCGCGATCACGAACGTCGCTGACATGCCGATTCTTCTCCCAAAAGCCTACGCGACCGCTTCATACCAACATCGGGAGAAGATGAGCAATGTCGCAGACATGGTAGAACCCTTCTCCCGCTGTACAGGGAAAGGGTTACGCTGATCGCGCCGCCTTCGCGAACCGCTCCAGCGCTGCAGTCGCCTCGTCGAATGAAGCCGCGCTTGGCTGTTTTCTCGGCATCCGGTTCCAGGCATCCAGCGCCGCGATCTTGTAGGCTTCGGCGAGCGTTGGGTAGTTGAACGTGTTCTCGACGAAGTAGTCGAGTGTACCGCCAAGGTTCAGCACGGCCTGACCGATATGGATCAGCTCGGTCGCGCCTTCGCCGACAATGTGCACGCCCAGCAGCCGCCGCGTCTCCAGCGCAAAGATCATCTTCATAAAGCCCGTGCTGAGCCCCATGATCTGCCCGCGCGCCGTCTCGCGAAAACGCGCAACGCCGCACTCGTACGGGATGTGCTTCTCACGCGCCTGCTCCTCTGTGATGCCGATGGTTGACATCTCCGGCACCGAATAGATGCCATAGGGGAAGAATTCCGGCGGCGCTTGCGCGGGCGCATCAAACGCACAGCACGCCGCGATCCGCCCCTGTTCCATCGACGTCGACGCGAGACTCGGAAAGCCGATCACGTCGCCCACCGCATAGATGTGCGGCACGCGCGTCTGGAAGGTGGAGCGGCTCACAGCAATGCGGCCGCGCTCATCCGTCGCCAACCCGCAGTTTTCCAGTTCGAGCGAGTCCGTCGCGCCCTTGCGGCCCGCGGCGAACAGAACCATCTCGCTCCAGATATGGCGGGAGTCCTCCAGTTCGATCAGGCAGGCATCTGGCCCCTGTTTGCTTACGCGCTTCACCTTGCTCTGGAAGCGCAGCGTCATTCCGCGGTCGCGCATGTCGTGGATGAACTCGTCCACCAGCTCGCGATCGATAAAGGAGAGCAGGCTGTCGGCAGGCTCGATCACCGTAATCTTCACGTCGAGCGCCGAGAAGATCGTCGCATACTCGATGCCGATGACGCCGGCGCCGATCACACTCAGCGAGCGGGGCAGGCGCTTCAGCTCCAGGATTTCGTCCGGATCAAGGATCAGGTCGCCATCGAACGGAATGTTGGACGGGCGGTAGGGCTCTGTTCCTACCGCCAGCACGAAGCGCTGCGCCGTGAACCGCTGCGGCCCTGTCTCGGTCGCTACCTCGATGTGCAGCGGATCGATGAACTTCGCTTCGCCGCGGACCCACGCCACGTTGTTGCGCGCGAACTGGTGTTCGAGCACCTCGACTTCATGATCGAGCGTGATCGACAGCCGCCGCCGCAGGTCTTCCGCCGAGATGTGCTGCTTGTTGCGGAAGGCGCGCCCGTAGAACCCGCGCTCGCGCCACCCGGAAAGATTGAGCACCGTCTCGCGCAGCGTCTTCGACGGGATCGTTCCCGTGTGTACGCATACGCCGCCCACGCGCCGGCCTTTCTCGACCACCAGTACGGACTTCTTCAGCTTCGCCGCCTGCACAGCCGCGCGCCGCCCCGCGGGGCCGGAGCCGATAACGATGAGATCGTAGGCCTGCATGGCGGGCGGAATCCTCCAGGAAGGAGTCTCGCCTCGATTTGGTTAACGCCTCTTAACCGCCTTGCTTGAGATGCCGGTCCAGAAAGCCCAGAATTGCTGGTGTATCCTGCGGCATCATCCCGTGCCCGCCCTTGTGCGTCATGAAAACCAGGTCGCCCTGCGTCGGCACGTCGAGTGGCGGATAGCCGTCAACGCCCTCCTTTTCGAACAGCCGATAGATCGGCGTCGCCAGCCGCGCGGAAAGGAATTCACCATACGGATCCGACCACGCATCGGTCTCGCCCGTGATCAGCATCAGCGGCCGTGGCGCCATCATCGCCAGCACCATGTGCGCATCGACCGGAAGATTGCTCGGCGCGCCGGCATAGGCGCTCCAGCGCGGCGCGAACCAGTACGGGAAAGCCGCCGCTACATGCCCGACCGTCTCGCCATAATTGCGCCGGCTCAGCGCAGCCCCGCCTTCGCCCGAGCACACAGCAATCACAGCCGCGAATTTTGGATCGTTGGCCCCCGCCCACAGCACCGCCTTGCCCAGCCGCGATATGCCGTAGAGTGCGATGCGGTCGCCATCGACCTTGGGATCGCGCGCCAGATGCGCCCGCACCAGCGACAGCCCCTCGGCCCACATGCCAATCGCGCCAATATCGTCCGCCTTGCGCTTTGCCTCGTCGACATCGCCAAAGATCTTCCGCATCCCGAGCGACGACCCGCCGAGGAAATCCGGTTCGATCTGTCCGTAATAGACCATCGCCACGCCATAGCCGCGATCGAGGAAGGGCTTGATGTCCTGCTTGGCGATCACGCGCGCCTGCCTGCCCGGAACGCGGTTGCGCGAGGCATCCCAGACCTCAATGTCCTTCACCGCCGGATCGTCCACCATCAGCACGTTGGGGCTGAAGTTCAGCATCAGCACCACCGGCGACGCCCCCGACGCTTTGGCCGGGGTATAGAGCAGCACGTCGATATCGTGCTTGCCGCGATCTGTGATCACATGCAGCACGGACTGCGTCCGCAACGCCGTTCCGCCGAAAGCGGAACCGCCACGCTCGCTATAGTCCTGTTCCGTCAGCGGCTGGTACGGCCCGATCGCGACCGGCATGCCGTACTGGTATTCCAGCAGCATCTGGCGGATTTCCGGCCGCCGTGTGCCCAGCCAATCGTCCGGCGTGTTCAGCAGCTTTCCCGAAGTCGAGACCAGCAGGTTGGGAATGCTGATCGTGCCCGCTCGCTCCTGCGTATAGTTGACGGGCAGGCCGCTGCGCACTTCTCCGGGCAGGTCTTTCAGGAAAGCCGGCGCTCCCGGCGGCGGCCCCATCCTCAGCCAGGATGGCGCCGACTGGCAGGCCACAATGGCCACGGCGAACACGGCAAGCACAACCAGACGCTTCATGGACGCAAGCCTAGCATGCGAGGACGCGAGGGGAAGGTCGCGCGACACACGCTGTCCCTCGCGCCCCCGCCGAGACTCTGCCAGAAAGCCCCATGCTCGACGTTGTCCTTTCGCTTGTCCCTGTTTTCTCGCTTATCGCCCTCGGCGCCGTTCTCCGCCGCTTCAAGCTGCTGTCCCCCGAAGGCTGGACGGCGCTTGAGCGCCTCACCTATTTCGTCCTGTTCCCGCCGCTGATGTTCATGAGCATCGTCAAGGGCGAGTTCGCCGGCGACGATGCCCTCCAGCTCGGTCAGGCGCTCGCCGCCACGGTCGTCACCATGTCGGCATTCATGCTGCTCGCCCGTTCGGTGCTGGCGAAGGACGGCGCCCAGTTCTCCAGCATCTTCCAGGCCGGCATTCGCTGGAACGGCTATGTCGCCCTTGGCGTCATCGCAGGCCTGCAGGGCGAAGCGGGCCGGGCGCTCGCCGCCGTTGGTTTCGCGGTTCTGGTGCCCTTCAACAACGTCATGAGCGTGCTGGTTCTCAGCCGCTACGCAGGCTCCAGCCCCGCGCCGATCATGCGCGTGATCCGATCCATCCTGACCAACCCGCTGATCATCTCGACCGTGCTGGCGATCATCCTCGTGCAGTTCGGCGTCCGCGTCAGCAAGCCGGTCGGCGACACGCTGGATCTGCTGGGCGACGCCACGGTGTCGCTCGGCCTCATCTGCGTCGGCGCTGCCCTGGATTTTGGCTCGATGCGCGATGCGAAATGGCCGCTCGCCGCCGGCACGCTCCTGCGCCTTGCGGTCATGCCCGCGATCGCGGCTGGTTTCTGCTTCTCCATCGGCCTGTCCGGCCAGACCTTCCAGATCGCCATGGTCTGCGTCGCGGCGCCGGTTGCGACCTCCGCCTACATCCTCGCGCGCCAGCTGGGCGGCGATGCCCGCCTGATGGCCAATGTCATCACGCTGACCACTCTGCTGAGTCTGTTGACGATCCCGCTGACGCTGTTCCTCAGCGACCTGCTGATCGGCTAGAGCGCCTTCACCATGAAGACCAGATCGAGGTTCTTGCCGAACTTCCGTCCGACGCCTTTCAGATTGCCCTGAACCTCGAAGCCGGCCTGACTATGAAGGGCGATCGACGCTTCATTTGCGCTGTCGATCCCGCCCACCATCGCCGCCAATCCCTTGACCTGCGCCCGCCTCACCAGCTCCGCCAGCAGCGCCAGCCCGACACCGCGCCGCTGCGCGGCCGGCGCCACATAGACCGAATGCTCCACCGTCTTCACATAGCCGGGGAAGTCCCGGAAAACGCCAAAACTGCCATAGCCAAGCACATCGCCGGACTGCACCGGATCGACCGCCACGATCACTGGAAAGCCGGCGCCGTTGCGGGCCGCCAGCCACGCCTTGCGCTGATCCAGCGTCGTTTCGGTTTCCGACCAGATCGAGAAAGTCTCGCGCACCGCGTGATTGAAGATCGCGACGATGCCAGGCAGGTGGCTCTCGTTCGCATCGATGATCTGCAGCCCGGCCATCTGCCCATCTCCATGCCGCGCCGCGGCGTCTTCCCTGCACACTTTTGTCGCAAGGCGTCTCCACCCGCCAGTGCTTTCCGGCGGGCTCAGGCCCTAGCCCGGCTGGCGGTCCTGTGCGATTTCAGGCTTCAGAACGCCAAGGGCTCCGTTCGAAGAGCCCAACGAGAACAGAAGATCAGGGAGTAGACGCGATGGCCGAGGCCCCCGCATTTCCGGTGATGTCGATCGCGCGGTGCAACGCGCTGATGACTGCACCTGGGGCCAAATTCGAGCTCGAGGAAAAGACGATCAACGGCGTCAACCTGCGTATCTACAAGACCGCTCCGCTGACGCTTCGCGACTGCATCCTGAACACGATCAACTGGGGTGACCGCGAGTTTCTGGTCTTCCAGGACGAGCGTGTCACCTTCGCCGCCCACTACAAGGCCGTGGCCCTCTTGGCAGCGAAGCTTCGCGACGAATTCGGCGTGAAGAAAGGCGACCGCGTCGCCGTCATCATGCGTAACTACCCGCAATGGTCGGTCGCCTTCTGGGCGGCTCTGGCCATCGGCGCCATCGCGACGCCAATGAACTCATGGTGGACGGGCGAGGAACTCGAATACGGACTCTCGGATTCCGGCGCCAAGCTGGCCATCGTCGACTCGGAAAAGCTTGAGCGTATCCGTGAGCATCTGCCGAAACTCGCCCAGCTCAAGCACGTCCTTGTTGCTCGCGGCGGCGAGGACGAGGCCGATCCGCGCATCGTATCGCTGGAAAAACTGATCGGTGGCGCAAGGTCGTGGGCGAAACTTTCCGATATCGCCATGCCGGACGCCGAAGTCGGCCCCGAAGACGACGCCACCATCATGTATACGTCGGGCACGACCGGGAAACCGAAGGGCGCGCTTGCCACGCACCGCGCCATCATCTCGAACGTCTTCAACGGCATGGCCTGCCAGGCGCGTCACTTCCTGCGCCAGGGCCAGCCGCCGCCGGTTCGCGATCCCAAGGTCGATCCGCCGCGCATCCCTCTGCTGGCGATCCCGTTCTTCCACGCCACCGGCGCGTTCTCGAATCTGGTTCCCGCGGTCATCAACGCCGACAAGATCGTCACCATGTACAAGTGGGACGCCGGCGAGGCGCTCGGCATCATCGAACGCGAGAAGATCACCACCATCGGTGGCGTGCCCGCGATCGCCTGGCAGGTGCTCGAGCATCCGGACCGGGACAAGTATGATCTCTCCTCGATCCTGTTCGTCGCTTATGGCGGTGCGCCTTCGGCGCCGGAACTGGTCGCCACCATCAAGCGCAAATTCCCGAACGGGCTTGCCTCCAATGGCTGGGGCATGACCGAGACCTGCGCCGCCTCATGCGTGAACTTCGGCAAGGACTACGAGATCCGCCCCGACAGCTGCGGCGCTCCCGGCCCCGCCATGGATTTCAAGATGGTCGGATCAAAGGGCGAGACGCTGGGTATCAACGAAGTCGGCGAGCTATGGGTCAAGGGTCCAAACAACTGCAAGAGCTACTGGAACAAACCTGAAGCGACCGCCAAGACCTACATCGATGGCTGGGTCGTCACGGGCGATATCGGCCGCATGGACGAGGAAGGCTTCGTCTTTCTGCTCGACCGCGCCAAGGACATGCTGATCCGGGGCGGCGAGAACATCTACTGCATCGAGGTCGAAAGCGCGCTTTACGATCATCCGGCCATCATGGACGCCGCCATCGTCGGCATTCCGCACAAGGTGCTGGGCGAGGAAGTCGGCGCCGTGGTGCAGGTGAAACCCGAAATGGACGTCACGGCGGACGAGCTGCGCCGCTTCGTTTCCCAGAAGCTGGCCGGGTTCAAGGTTCCCGTTGAAATCCAGATCCAGCGCGAGCCTCTGCCTCGCAACGCCAACGGCAAGATCATGAAGAACGAGCTGCGCGCGCGCTTTACGCCGCGAGGCTGACATCGCTGTAATCCGGGCTGTAATCCGGCGTTCGGAACTCATTCCCCTAACCCGCGTTCCCCATTCGCCTGTTGAATGAGGGACACGTCATGAGCCGTTCCGTGCTGTGGTCGATTGCTGTTTTCACCGTCTTCGCGTTCGCGACGCTTGTCGTCTTTTTCTGGATTCGCGACGGATCGCTGCGCGAAGCAGGCGCCAGCATGGACAACCTGCTTGGAAGGACTGGCGCAGAAGTCTCGCAGACGACGGGTGAAATCGTCGACGGCACCGGCGCTGCCATCGAGCGCGCGACCGATGGCGACAAACGCACCTGATTTTCTCAAGGAGTAGGGCCATGCGCCTGCTTGCCGCTATCTTCGTCGTCCTTGGCGTCGGCTTTCTGGCCATGATGGGTTTCTACTGGATGCGCGACGGGTCGCTGCAGAGCGCCGGCGCCGAAATGGACAAGAACCTCGCGGGCATAGACCGCACCACGCAACCGCTGCAGGATTCGCTTGGCGAGGTTGGCGATGGCGTGAAGGAAACCGTGGGCCGCGCCACGGACGGCGACGACCGGACCTGATCAGGACCGCTAGCCTTACCGGCAGACCCTGAGCGGGTCTGGTGGGATCGCGGGATATTCGACCAGGAATTTGTCCGGGAACGATGTGACGCCCCTAGCTTGCAGGAATGCGCAGCCGAGGTTGACGCGTTCTGAAGGGCTGCCGGCAGCATTCACCTCGAGCGCGGCCAGTACCTTGTCGAGCGTCGCAAGCGATTCCGGGACGCCTTCAGCCATCACCAGTTGGGTTTCCCATTTCTCGGTTGCGGCCGGGTCTCCGGCAAGGACCGCGACAAGCGCCGCGATCGGCTCGTTCCGCGCCAGCAATTGCTGGGCGCTTCGTCCAAGCTCGCGGGACTTGGCCTTCTGCAGTTGCGCGGTGGTGTTGATGGCGGAGTATCCGAGGCCAAGGGACAGGATCAGCACCACGCCGGCGGCGATCGCGGACACCGAGAGTATTCGTCTAAGCTGGTCTGTCTTGGCCTTTGCTTCGAGCGCGGCGGCCTTCAGCTGGAGCGCTTCCTCCCGTTCGGCAATCTGGCTTTCCGCGATGCGACGGCGAACAGCTTCGGCGTCCTGGGAGGCGTTGAGGAAGGTACGCAGCGCTTCCAGTATGGTAGCGCCAGAAGGTTTCCTGTTGAGCCATTCCAGGGCTTCCAGCAGCTGAGCGCCGCGCAGCAGCTCGTCCTCGGGTTTGGCCTTGCGTTCCCAGCGCGCAGCCTGCTCGGAGAGTCGGGTCTGTTCGCGCAGCCACGTCAGATCGACGCGAAGCGCACGAGCGAGCTTCAGCAGCCCATCGATAACGCCGGAGCCAGGAATGGCGGGATCCTGGTGAAACCTGATCCACTGAAGATTGGCGAGAGCCTCGGGTGGCGTCACATCGCCAAGAGGCGCGGGAACGACAACGAACATGCGCTTGCCAAGGGCGCCGGCTTTCTTCGCCTCCCATAGGCAGATCGGTGAGGCCGCCGACGTCGGCGTCAGAACGAAAACAATCGTATCGCTCGAATGAAGGAGGGCGCTGAGGCGTTCCTGCCAGTTTTCGCCGGCATCGATGTCATGGCGGTCGAGAATCGTCTCGAAGCCCTTGTCCTCCAGCGCGAGTACAAGCTGGTCGGTGAAGTCCACGTCAACCCTGGAATAGGATACGAAAACCTTCATCCGGTCGGGTGAGGCAGGACTGTTCTGTTTGCTCTCTGTCGTCACGGAGTCCCCCGACTGGAGCGAGCATCCTAGACAGTCGCGGCGCACATGCCCAGCGCCGGCGCAGACGACGCTAGATCCACCGCCGCCATTTGAGGAAGCCGAGCAGCGCCACGCCCAACACGGCCGTGAACCCCACCACAGCGCCGAAAGACCATGGTTCTTCGTGATAGGGGATGCCGGCCAGGTTCATGCCCAGAAGGCCGGTCAGGAAGGTCAGCGGCAGGAAGAAAGCGGAGATGATCGACAGCGCCAGCAGTCGCCGGTTGAGCTGTTCCTGACGCTGGCCGGCGACCTGGTCCTGGATCACGGCTGCACGGTCGCGGATCGAATCCAGTTCTTCCGCGATGCGCGTGATGCGGTCTCCGCCCTCGCGCAGATGGATGGCGTCGTCGCCATCGAACAGCATGCGGCCCTCGCGCTGCAGCTGCGCCATCGCCTCGCGCTGGGGCAGGATATAGCGGCGCAGGATAAGGATGGTGCGGCGGAATTCGGCAAGGTCAGTTGCGGACAGCCGTTCCCGAGAAGAGAGCAGCGTCTCCTCGAACTCGTCGGCTTCTTCCTTCAGTTGTTCGACCACGGGCTCGATGTTGTCGATCAGGCGTTCGGCAATCGCCACCAAGAGGTCGCCGGGATTGCTGACCTCCAGTGCGCCGGAGCCAACCTGTTCGCGGACCTCGTGGAACGCCTTCACCGGATAGGACCGCATCGAGATGACGACGCTCTGCGTCGCCCATATGCGCACCGAGATCATGTCCTCGGGCTCTGCGCCCGGATTGTGGTTGATGCCGCGCAGGTTGAGCAGCAGGCCATCCTCATAGGCAGCACAGCGCGGCCGGGTTTCCGATTGCAGCAGCGCCGTTATGACGGTCTCATCGAGATCGCTGGACGTTTCCAGCCAATCGCGTGTCTCGTCGGCCAGACGGTTGAAGTGGAGCCAGCGCCAGCCGTCGCGCGGGCAGGCTGCCGTGGGTTTGACCTTCTGCCAGTCGATCTTCTCGATGCCACCCTCGGGCGAGAAGTCGAAGCCGAAGATGAACGCTTCCGCATTCGGCTCGGTGTGATCGTTGCGTTCGACAGGGGCGACAGGCATGGGCCACCAGCACTGGGCGGAAACGGGCGCCTGCCTTCTAGCCCCGTGATGGATGCCTGCCTACCCCTTCAGCCGCCATTGCACTTGCCGGATCGCGCGGAGGCCGTACGACTCACGGCAGGAGGCGGGCGCTGATGAGCGGCAATGACACCGAAGCCGGCGAACCCCGGCGCCTTGATGTCGAGCTTGTCCGGCGTGGCCTGATGGAATCACGCACCCAGGCCCGCGCCGCGATCGAGGCAGGCAAGGTCATGATAGACGGCGTCGCTGCCGTGAAGCCCGGACAGATCGTGACGACTGCTTCCCGCATCTCGGCCGAGGCGGCGCATCAGTGGGTCTCGCGAGGCGGCGTGAAGCTCGCCCACGCGCTCGACGTGTTCGGGATCGATCCGGCGGGCCAGGCCTGCCTGGACATCGGCGCGTCGACGGGCGGCTTCACCGACGTGCTGCTTTCGCGCGGGGCGAGGCGAGTTGTCGCAGTCGATGTCGGTACCGGCCAGCTGCACGCCCGTATCCGGAATGACGCGCGAGTCGTGGTTTTGGAATCAGTTGATGCGCGCGAGTTGACCGCCGAAACCATAGGTGAGCCGCCCAGCCTAGTCGTCTGCGACGCCAGTTTCATCGGCCTGTCGAAACTGCTTGGCCGGCCGCTGAGGCTTGCTGCGCCGAAGGCCCAGCTGGTCGGCCTGTTCAAGCCGCAGTTCGAGGTCGGGCCAGCGCATGTCGGCCGCGGAGGCATCGTCTCGGATGAGGCTGCAATAAACCGGGCAGTGCAGGCCATTGAGGCATGGCTGTCGGATCAGGGTTGGCCTGTGAGCAGTTGGACGCCTAGCCCAATTCCAGGCGGAGACGGCAATCTCGAACGTTTGTTTTGCTGTAGAAACAACTGACCAGCAGAGCCCGAAAAGCATACCGCCGGTATGAATTTAGAATCGCTCTAAATAGGTTCGCGCCGCGAGACAACGGTCTCGGCGGACACGATCTTACCTTAGGTAAGAACTGTGTTTTCGGGAGCCCAACCCCAGGCGGTCGGGCCGCTTGCGCGACACGACCGCCCTCGTCAGGCCCTGGGTTGGGGGGACGGGCCTGCTCGATGAAGACCGCCCACAGTGCGCGCCGGGCGGACTGCAGGCCGTCTAATCTCTGACTCGCCAGTCGCCGTAGTAGGCGTCTCTGCAAGCTTCAACCGGGCGGCGAATCTCCGTGCCATCCGGAAGGCGGGTAATCTGGATTGCGTTGGAACAGTCCCTACCCGCGTAATCGTCGCCGTATGTATATGCTTGGTTGTCCCCGGGGTAAAGGCGGGGAGGCGGTATGTCGCGGTCGTTGTAGCGACCATTCCCGCCATACCCGTATGGGGAATATCCCGGATCCGCAGGGTAAGTATTCGTCGGCGCGGGACCGTAACCATAACTGGAACCGGGACCGTAACCGGAAGAATAACCGGGAGGCGGACCGCAATTCACACTACCGCGGCCAATGCCAGAACCAACCATCCCACCAAGAACGGCGCCAACGGCAGTGCCGTCGTGACGATGGCCGGAAGCGGCAACGTTGCTGCCAAGAACACCACCAAGAATACCGCCAAGGATCATGCCGCCGACCTGATTGTCTTTGCGGCTGTCGTTGCAGTTCTTGTAGTAACCCTGCGCCGAAGCAGGCAGTGCGACCGCGCCAAGCGCGGCAATAACAACAAGAGCCTTGATCCGCATGAGGTCCTCCGACCGAACTCGTTCAGGCTCGATCCTCTGACTCTCAACCTGAACGGGGGCTGAAGAGATATTCAGCAGCGATTCAAGGCTTAGCCTGAATTGATAGCCTGGGTTTACCTTGCCGTCTGGCCGGCGTGGCGCAGCTTGTGGTCGGCGAGAACAGCAGCGAGCATTGCTTCAGCAACTGGCGCTCCCCGAATACCAACACACGGATCGTGCCGGCCTTTGGTGCGGATGTCGGTATCTTCGCCCTGCTTCGTCACGGTCTTGCGCGGCGTGAGAATGGAAGACGTCGGCTTCACTGCCATGCGCGCGACGATCGGCTGGCCAGTCGAGATGCCGCCGAGCACGCCGCCATTGTTGTTCGACAGGAACTCGACCGAATTTCCAGAGCGCCGCATCTCGTCGGCATTGTCTTCGCCCGACAACGCAGCCGCGCCAAAGCCTGCGCCGATCTCGACGCCCTTGACGGCGTTGATGCTCATCAGCCCCGCTGCGAGGTCGGCTTCGAGCTTGCCGTAGATCGGCGCGCCCCATCCAGCAGGCACGCCTTCAGCAACGACTTCCACAATCGCGCCGCACGACGAGCCGGCCTTGCGCGTGGCGTCGAGAAACTCTTCCCACTTCACGGCGGCTTCCGCGTCCGGGCACCAGAACGGATTCTGTTCGACCGTGTCCCAGTTCCAGTTATTGCGGTTGATCGCGTGCGGTCCGATCTGCACGACTGCGGCGCGGATCGTGATCGATGGTCCAAGCACCAGGCGGGCAATGCCGCCAGCGGCAACACGTGTCGCCGTCTCGCGCGCAGAGGAGCGGCCGCCGCCGCGATAATCGCGAACGCCGTATTTCTGGTCGTAGACATAGTCGGCATGGCCGGGGCGATAGCTGTCGCGGATTTCCGCGTAGTCCTTTGAGCGCTGGTCGGTGTTCTCGATCATCAGCGAGATCGGCGTGCCGGTCGTCACCTGTCCGTCCGTACGATCATCTTCGAAGACGCCGGACAGGATCTTCACCTTGTCCTCTTCCTGGCGCTGCGTGACGAAACGGGATGTGCCTGGCTTGCGGCGGTCCAGCCATTTCTGGAGATCGGCCTCGGTGACCTTGATGCCCGGCGGGCAGCCATCGACCACGCAGCCGATCGCCGACCCATGGCTTTCGCCCCAGGTCGTTACGCGAAACAGGTGGCCATAGGTGTTGTGCGACATGGCTCGGGGTTTAGTGGGGGCTGCGGGGGAATGCAAATGTGGGGTGGGCTGGGGGCGGTAGTCGAGATTTGTCTGGTGATGGCGATTGATCCCTGAAGGCTCTCGCGCCAGTGTTGAGCCGGGGAAGCGCTGGCGGGGACTGTCATGTCGGATACGAGCGGGACGGACGCGCCGGTTGCGCCGGCGGGGAAGGTCATTGGATTCTGGCAGTGCTGGGCCTTCTCAGTTGGCACGATGATCGGAACTGGCATCTTCATGATGCCCGCGCTTCTCGCGCCCTATGGCGGGCTCAGTTTCGGCGGGTGGCTGCTCACGGCGGCCGGATCGATCACTATCGCCCTCGCGATCGGGCGCCTGGCGTCACGGACGACGCGATCCGGCGGCATGCAAATCTACGTGCAGGACGCATTCGGAAAATTGCCGGGCTTCCTTGTGGGATGGAGCAACTGGGTCGCTTGCGTGATTTCCACGGCGGCGCTGGCCGTCGGCTTCGTCGGCTATCTCAATGCGATCGTGCCGGGCCTCGCCAATGAGCCTGGCTATCAGGCTGCTCTGGCGCTGGCGGTGATCTGGACGGTGACCCTTGTGTTGACCCGCGGCGTCAAGGAGGCCGGCTTCATCCAGTTGCTGCTGACTGTGCTGAAGCTCATTCCGCTCGCCCTGGTGATCGTCTGGGGCTTCATCGCCGGCAAGGCAGAGAACCTGCCACCCATGAACCCGACCGGCGACAACCCGATCGCCATCCTGTCCGCAACGGCACTGCTCACCATGTTCGCGTTTATCGGACTCGATGTCGGCGTCATGCCGGCTGGCAACGTAAGAAATCCGACGCGGACATTGCCGCGCGCCGTCGTCATCGCCACCACGACCGCAGCGCTCGTCTATATCCTCTCGACCGCGGCGGTGATGCTGCTGATCCCTGCCAGTATGCTGGCGACATCGACCTCGCCATTCGCGGACGCCGTGCTTGGCATTGGCGCGTGGGCGCCGCCCGTGATCACGGTTGGAGCGCTGATCTCCATCGTCGGATCGATGAACGGCAACATCTTCTGCACCGCCCAGCAATCGATGGCGGCAGCACTGGAAGGTGTGGCGCCGAGAGTCCTGGCCAAGCTCAACAAGGGAGAGGCCCCCTGGGTGTCGCTTGTATTCAGCTCGGTGCTGGCGTCGGCGTTGTTGCTCATGAACTATTCGCGCGGACTGGTGGGAGCGTTCACCTTCCTCATCATGATGACGACGGTTGCCTGCCTCGTGGCCTACCTCGCGTGTGCGCTGGCGGAGATCAAGCATTCCTGGCGGAGCGCGCGTGCATGGGCCGCCATCGCGGTCATTGCCGCGCTCTATGCGGCGTTCGCGATATTCGGTGCGGGACAGGAGTCGCTCATCTGGGGGGGCGTGCTCATCGCTCTCGGCGTCCCGGTTTACTATCTGGGGCGCCGGCCCGTTGCGATAGTCGCCGCCGCTCCGGCCTGATGCCGCTGGCGCAAGCTCAGGCGCATCGTTAGAGTCCCGGAAAAATCGGGAGCCAGACGCAATGACCTACGACTTCAAAGGCAAGACAGCAGTGGTGACCGGCGCAAGCCGCGGGATCGGCGAGGCTATCGCTCGCACGCTGGCGGCGGATGGCGCGAAGGTCGCGCTGGTGGCTCGCTCGGCCGACAAGCTGAAAGCGCTGGCGGCGAGCCTGCCCAATGGCGCCGTGGCTATCGCAGCCGACATGAGCTCGGCCAATGGCTGGAAGGCTGCGGCAGAGGCGTCGCTGAAGGCGCTCGGTGAGGTGGACTTCCTCGTCAACAATGCTGGCGTAAGCGCGGCCCAGGGCATGGGCAAGGTGACGGCCGATGGCCTGGATGAGACGCTCAATGTCAATGTGCGCAACCTGATCCTGCTGACGGATGCGCTGTCGGCGTCGCTGATCAAGCAGCGTGGGTCGGTCGTGAACATCTCGTCGGTGTCGGCGTTTTCTGGTGGGCCGGGACAGATTGCCTATTCGACATCGAAGGGCGCGGTGAACTCGTTCACGCGAAATGCATCGATCGACTTCGGGCGAGCAGGTGTGCGCGTAAACGCAATCGCGCCGGGAGTGATTGACGACGGCATGTGGTCGACGGCCTTTTCGAAAGGCCTCGACCGCGAGAAGACGCTGGAGCGGATGGGGCGGCTTGTGCCCCTCGAGAAGCGCTGGGGCTCCGGGCAGAATATCGCGGACGCCGTCGCATTCCTGCTCTCGGACAAGGCCAGCTACATCACTGGACAGGTTCTCCGTGTCGACGGTGGGATGATCGTCTGATGGCGGACAAGACGTCCATTCCTCCTTCTCCGTCGGCTGAAGAGTACGCCAAGGCGGCTGCAAACTCTCCGGACGATTCCGGCTGGTTCGCAAAGACGGACCCGTTTGCGCTGTTCAATGACTGGCTCGAAGACGCGAAGAAGAAGGAGCCGAACGACGCCAACGCCATGGCGCTGGCGACGGCCGACGCTCACGGCGCGCCGGATGTCCGGATGGTCCTGCTGAAGGGTACGTCGGCGGATGGCTTCGTGTTCTATTCCAACGGCGAAAGCCGGAAGGGCCAGCAGCTGGCCGCGAACGCGCAGGCCGCGCTGTGCTTCCACTGGAAGAGCCTGAGGCGGCAGGTGAGGGTGTCCGGACGGGTCGAGACGGCCACGGCCGAGGAAGCCGACGCCTATTTCTCGACGCGCGCCAAGGACAGTCAGATCGGCGCCTGGGCGTCCGAGCAGTCGCGGCCGATGGAGGGCCGGTTCGAGCTGGAAGGCCGTATCGCGAAGTTTGCGGCGAAGTATGCGTTCGGGAAAACGCCGCGTCCGCCGCACTGGATCGGCTGGCGCGTGATTCCAACCCGCATCGAATTCTGGCGCGACAGGCCATTCCGCCTGCACGACCGGCTGGAGTTCACCCGGGAGGCTGCTGGCAGGCCCTGGACTACACGGCGTCTTTACCCCTGATCGTGCGGCAGACCCGTTGGCGCTCGCGTCAACGCTGTGGCAGGCTCCTCCAAAATACGAGTCAGCGGCAATGCTGACCTGAGGGAGAGCGACCACATGGAGTTTCTGCATCGGCTGGCTCTGGCTGTCGTGCTGTCCTGCTGTTCCGAAACCGCGATCGCCCAGCAGGCCCCGCCGGCGGCGGAGCACAAGGAGCCGTGGTGGGATTCGAAATACGGCGAAGCCGACAGGCTGGGCGCGGTGAACAATCTGACGCCTGAGGGCGCGAAGAAGGCGGCGAAGCTGGTGACGACGGGCAAGGTCTATGCGCTGGGCGTGCCGACCGGTCCTGAGACCCCTGCATACGGCAGCCGCACGATGACGACGGAACGTACTCCGGGACCGAATGCCGACTACACGTCCAACGGCAGCCAGCGGGTGACCGCGTTCGATGAGCGGGTGACGCTGTCGATGGGGATCGGGACACAGATCGACGGTCTGGCTCACCTTGGTGTCGACCACCACTATTACAACGGCATCACCGGCAAGGAGGTCGCAAGCTCGCGCATCCTGCAGCCGGCCGACATTCCGCCCATCGTCACCCGTGGCGTGCTGATCGATATGACCAGGCAGTACGGCAAGCCGATGCTGGAGGTTGGCGACACCTACAACCGCGCAGAGATACAGGCGGCGATGAAGGCGCAGGGCGTCACCATCGGCAAGGGCGACGTCGTGCTGTTCCACACCGGCTGGATGGCCGGGAAGATGGTCTCCGACCGGGATGTCTATCGCTCGCGCGAACCGGGCATCGGTGAAGATGGCGCGCAGTTTCTTGCGGACCTTGGCGTAGTCGCGGTCGGATCGGACACCGTTGCGCTCGAAGCGCTGCCGTCGCCCCCGGGGAAGACATTCATCGTTCACCAGACGCTGCTGGCCAAGAATGGCGTCCATATCCTCGAGACGATCGACACCAACCAGCTCGCGGCAGACGGCGTGAAGGAATTCCTGTTCGTGCTGGGAATCCCGCGCATCGTTGGCACGGTGCAGATGGTGATCAATCCGGTTGCCATCCGCTGACGCGTGCCGCTCACCGTCCGGGAGTACAACGCTTTCTGCAAATCCCTGCCCGCGACCAGCCATGTGGTGCAGTGGGGCGGGGCGCATGTCTGGAAGGTGGGCGGGCCGACGGGAAAGGTGTTCGCCGTCGCGTGGTTCGAGGCAGGCCACGAGCCCGGGATCACGTTCAAGGTTTCCGATATCGGCTGGGAAGTACTGCGCGACGCGCCGGGTTGCAAACCGGCCCCTTATTTTGCTTCGCGCGGAATGAAGTGGATCCAGAGTTTCGACCGGCCGGGTCTCAGCAAATCGGAGCTGAAGCAGTATCTGCGGATGTCGCATCGGCTGGCGGCGGCGGGGTTGCCGAAGAAGACGCGCAGGGAGCTGGGGCTGGAATAGGCGCTGGGGCGCTGTCTCGCGGGTTGGGTTGGGGGGATTTGGGCCTGAGCTAGGTCAGGCTGGGTGCGGGCGGAATCTCGCAGCTGTCATCCCGGCTGGAAGCGCGTGAGCGCTGGAAGGCCGGGATCCATTGATCCGCGAATCCGAGTGTTGAGGAATGGGTCCCGGACAGCGCTTCCGCCTTCGCCTTGCGGCTTCGGCGCGACAAGGCGCGCTTCCGGGATAACAAATCCCCATGCCGGGCCAGCGCGCGGCTGGCGGCTGTAAGCACGCGCTCGTGCTTCGAGACGATGGCGTCGCGATCCCTCAGCATGAGGGCTTCGGTGGTCTGGCTGCTTGCCGCAGCCGTCGGGTTCTCCGATTGGGTGTCGGTCCGTCCTTCGGGCAGCGCGGCCGGCGTCACGTCGCTGTGGCATTCAGCGGGAAGACGGCGGGCGCGCATCTGGAGGAAAGAACCAACGTTGAGCACAAGCTCGACGAACATGCGCAGCAGCGCTGCCAGCCAAGGCTGGGGAAGCGATGGGGTTACCAGCCCGTTTGCGCAGGTTCGTGCCTGGGTCATGGGCGCGAGTATCCGCCCGGTCCGAAGGGACGGGGATAACTTATCGGGCGCACTCAATGGAGTCAGGGCCGTAAGGCCTTTGGCTGTGGGATAACTCGGGCCGGGTCAGGCCGGCGGCGCTTCTGGATCGGCATTTCGCCACTTCCTTTGAGCGCTGGTGATGCCGCTGACGATGGCGATCAGCAATATGCCGGAGATCAGGCCAAGCGACGCTGCCGCAATGTCGATCCACATCGACCGGGTAAGTTCTTCGGTGTCAGGTATGCCCCACGTACCAAACGCGGCGGTCGCCCGCCGCACGGCGATGAACGCAAGAACGTCGGCGCCGACATAGAATATCCACCACACCGCCATGAACATCGGGGCGCCACGCGCAGGATTGCGCGGATTGCGGGAGGCGGACCAGATCTGCCGCATCACCTGGTAGATCTTGAACAGGTTGATGAACGGAATGAACGACCAGCCGACCGACCAGTCGGGTCCGATCGTGTGGCCCTTTGCGTCCGCGCGGTGGAGATTGATGGACGCGTTGTAGATGAAGAGGCAGTAGGTGACGACGCAGAGGATCTGGACCGTGACCGAGGCGACGTTGAGGGCTCGCGCCACGCGATCGATCAGGCTGGCCGCATCGAGGAACTCGTCCGTGGTCGTGAAGCCAACATTTGTATACTGGTCGATGAACCACAGGCCGTAGGCCACCAGCCCCAGCAGCGCGGCGCAGACGAGCACATAAAGAAACAGCGAGATGTTCAGCGCGACAGCGAAGCCGCGCAGCGACTTGTGCTCCGCCGAAACGTAGAACCCTTTGGGCCGCGGCGCCGTCTTGGCGGCGATCTCATCCGCGAATGTGTGGTCTGTCATGAAGTCCCCGTGCGAGGGGAATGTGCCTCAGCTCGCGCGGAAAACAAACAGGCCCAGCGATGAGCCGAGCCTGTTGTGTTTCTGATTGTTCGCTGGGTTAGCCGAGCCGCTTCACCAGCGACTTCTGCTGTTCCCAGAGCGCCTTGGGCAGGCGGTCGCCGAACTTGTCGAAGAAGGCGGGGATGAGACCGGCTTCCTCGCGCCAGACTTCATGGTCGACGCCCAGCAGCGTGTCGAGCTGTTCGTCGGTGAGCGAAAGGCCCGAGACGTCGAGTGAGGATTTGGCGGGCACGCGGCCGATGGCGGTGTCGACGGCCTGCGCCTTGCCGGTCAGGCGATCGACGATCCACTTGAGCACGCGGGTGTTCTCGCCGAAGCCCGGCCAGATGAACTTGCCGTTCCTGTCTTTCCGGAACCAGTTGACGAAGTAGATCTTTGGCAGCCTGGCGCCCGAGCGCTGGCCGATCTTCAACCAGTGAGCAAAGTAGTCGGCCATGTTGTAGCCGGCGAAGGGCAGCATCGCGAACGGGTCACGGCGGAGTTCGCCGACCTTGTTCTCGGCGGCGGCGGTGCCTTCGGAGGCAACCGTCGAGCCCATGAACACGCCGTGCTCCCAGTCGAAGGCTTCGGTGACAAGCGGAACAGCTGACGCGCGGCGGCCGCCGAACAGGATGGCGGAGATCGGAACGCCTTTCGGATCGGCCCACTCGGACGCGATCACGGGGCACTGCTCGGCCGGGCAGGCAAAGCGTGCGTTGGGGTGAGCGGCAGGCTCGCCCATCGCCGGCGACCACGGACGGCCGCGCCAGTCGGTAAGGCCTTCCGGCGGCTCTTTCGTCATGCCTTCCCACCACACATCGCCGTCAGCGGTCAGCGCAACATTGGTGAAGACGGTGTTCTTGGCGCAGGAGTCGAGCGCGTTCTTGTTGGTCGCGGCCGACGTGCCGGGGGCGACGCCGAAGAAACCGGCTTCCGGGTTGATGGCGTAGAGCTGGCCATCGTCGCCGAAGCGCATCCAGGCAATGTCGTCGCCGATCGTCTCGGCCTTCCAGCCTTTCAGCGTAGGCTCAAGCATGGCGAGGTTGGTCTTGCCACAGGCCGACGGGAAGGCGGCGGTGACGTATTTCACGTCGCCTTCCGGCGAGGTCAGCTTGAGGATCAGCATGTGCTCGGCGAGCCAGCCTTCATCACGCGCCATCACCGAGGCGATGCGGAGGGCATAGCATTTCTTGCCAAGAAGCGCGTTGCCGCCATAGCCCGAACCGTAAGACCAGATCTCGCGGGTCTCGGGATAGTGGACGATGTACTTGTCTTCGTTGCAGGGCCACGGAACGTCTTTTTGTCCCGAAGAAAGAGGCGCGCCGAGCGTGTGGACGGCGGGAACGAAGAAGCCGTCATCGCCCATCTGTTCGAGGGCGGCGCGGCCCATGCGGGTCATGACGCGCATCGAGATGGCGACGTAGCCGGAGTCCGTTATCTCGACGCCGAGCGCGGAAATCTTCGAACCGAGCGGACCCATGCAGAACGGCACGACATACATCGTGCGGCCCTTCATGCAGCCATCGAACAGGCCAGCGAGCTTGGCGCGCATTTCAGTGGGGTTGGCCCAGTTGTTGGTCGGGCCGGCGTCAGCCTGCTTCTCGGAGCAGATGAAGGTGCGGCTCTCGACGCGCGCGACGTCCTTCGGATCGGACGCGGCGTAGAAGGAGTTGGGCCGCTTGGCAGGGTTGAGGCGCTTCAGAGTGCCAAGGGCGATGAGTTCGGAGGTGAGCTGTTCGAACTCGGCGTCTGAACCATCGCACCAGTGAATGCGGTCGGGCTTGGTGAGGGCGGCGATCTCGCGCACCCACTCGATCAGCTTGCGGTGTTTCGTCGGCGCCGGCTCAAGACCGGGGACGGAGGCGGACGCACGGCTGGTCGAGTTTGTTCGCACCAGAGCCTCGCTCGTCGTCTTCATTTCAGGAATTCCCACAACAACCCATCGAAGCCTGGGATCCGGGCGAAGGGTCAGCGCCCTTCCTCTCCAAATCCGTTTACCCAGAGCGCCCGCACGCTCCGCTACCAAAAGTTCATTCGAGCAGCAGGACTTGTGCCAGCATCGAGCCCATCACTCTCTCGGTCAGGCCGAATCGCCCGTCGTGCGAAATTCCAGAACCGGGCGCGTCCATGCAGGGAGGCCGACGAACCCTTGTAAACACGGACTCTACTCCTTGCCGCACGCCTTAGCACCCCCCTGGCGACGAGCCTCGCCGGCGCCCGTTTAGCCAGCCTGAGCGCGTGAGGTCGAGTGAAATCTTGGCGCCAACTGCTGCGGCGCGACATCGCGGCTCCGGGCACATTTCCAGTTAATCCCAGGTAGTGTTGGGGAAATAGGAAGCGCTCCGCGCAGCTGTATTCGCAATTCAAGCGACGCGTGAGAATTGCTGCAACGCAACAGGCGGACTAGCACCGCTAGAGACCGCAGGACGCCGACTTCTGCCGCGGGGCGGCAAGCTGCCGGGACACCTTGTCCGTGAGGTCGGTAACCAGAATCGGAAGGCCTCCTTCGACAAGTCCGTTGAACTCCGAACCGTCGCCATCCTCGAAGTATTTGTCGTCCAGCGAAGAGGACCGGGGACCAAGCGTACCGAACGCGGATTCGACGCCGCGCTGAGCCAGCGCCTTCCACAGGGCCGGATCGGGATCCGACGTGCCCGTCCAAGCGACCAAGCGATCCGCTTTCACACCTTTCGCCAGAAGTGCGTCGAGATCGGAGATGCCTTTTACCGTGGCTGTGATGACCAGATCGGGCGCCAGTTTATGGACCTCCACGGCCTGTTCGTCCGTGTAGGTAATCAGGAATACGTTGTTCTCGGCCTTCGCCGCACGGACTTGGTCGATGATCGGCCCCCAGTCGGCGGACTTCTTCTTGTCGAGTTCCACGATGGCGCCGGTCCGGACGGCCCATGTCAGGGCCTCCTGCAGGGTTGGTGGGTGGAATTCGGTTTCCTTGCTGTAGGTTTCGAGCTTCAGTTTCGCGATCTCGTCCCAGGTATGGTCGGAGACCAGTCCCGCGCCCGTGGTTGTGCGATCCAGCTCGTCGTCATGCATCAGGATGAGCTTTCCATCCTTCGTTTCGGCAATGTCGATTTCCATGGCCCTTGTGCCGGCCTTGAAGGTTCGCTCAAAGGTTTCGAGGGCGTTTTCCGGATAGTCGCGGGTGGGGCCGCCGCGGTGGCCAATCAGCAGGACGCCCCCGGATTGCCGCAGGCAATCAAGTCGTTCGTGCAGCGCCAATGCGCCGGAGGCTGGGGCGGCGAGTTCACTGGATGAGGCGGCCTTGGCAGACGCGGCCGCCTCTGTGGAGGCGGTTGCGGTGGGGTCGCTGGGGCCGCCGCAGGCTGTCGCTAGGAAAAGAACAGCCAAAACCGACGTTACACTGGCAGTACGCATGCTTGTGACCCCCCTAAAGAATTGCCGCGATACGTGACGGCGTCTAGAAGAGTTCCCGATAGCGCAAATGAAGCGCGCACGGGAGGCGGTCGATGTTTGGAAGAGGGAAGAACAAGGCGGAAACCAAGGTGGCGGCCAAACCGCCCGTGGCGCCAGGGGTCGCCTCCGCCATGCCGGGCGCCATCCCGCGCGGGCCCATGAACGGCCTGATGCAGGACTGGAAGCTGACCGTCGACAAGGTCATCGAGCACGCCCACTTCAACCATGGCGGCCGCGAGATCGTCACCCGCACGGTCGAAGGCCCGATCCTGCGCTCGACTTATTCGGATCTCTACTGGCGCGCTCGCCAGTGCTCGAACGCGCTTCTCGCCGATGGTGTTCAAAAAGGCGACCGCGTCGCGACGCTGGCATGGAACACCACGCGGCACATCGAGACATGGTACGGCACGATGTGCATCGGCGCCGTGCTGCACACACTGAACCCGCGCCTGTTCCCGGAACAGATCGCGTGGATCATCAACCATGCCGAAGACACGCACGTCTTCTACGACATCACGTTCCAGCCGATCATCGAGGCGATCAAGGACAAGGTGCCGAGCGTGCGGTGCTGGGTCGTGCTGACCGACAAGGACCACATGCCGAAGGAAACCGGCGTGAAGGACTTGCGCGACTATGAAAGCTTCATCGGCGGCCAGCCCAAGGATGTCGTGTGGGGCGACTTCGACGAGCAGACCGCGTGCGGCCTCTGCTACACGTCGGGCACGACAGGCGATCCCAAGGGCGTGCTCTACTCGCACCGCTCCAACATTCTTCACACCATGATCGGCCTGCAGAAGGACGCGATCGGCGTCGGTGCGGCGGATACCGTGCTGCCGGTGGTGCCGATGTTCCACGCCAATGCATGGGGCCTTGCATTCTCGTGCCCGGCCGTGGGCTCGAAACTGGTGCTGCCCGGCGCGAAGATGGACGGCGAGTCCATCTATGAGCTGCTCGACGGCGAGAAGGTGAGCTTCACGGCGGCGGTGCCGACCGTGTGGCTGATGCTGCTGCAGTATCTTGAGCAGACCGGCAAGAAACTGCCGCACCTCAAGCGCGTGGTGATCGGCGGATCAGCGGTGCCGGAGCGCATCCTGCGCGCCTTTGAGGAGAACTACGACGTCGAGGTGGTGCATGCATGGGGCATGACCGAGATGAGCCCGCTGGGTTCGCTCGGCTCGATGACGTCCAACGTGCTGGAACAGGACCGAGACACGATCGTCAAATACAAGCTGAAGCAGGGCCGTCCTCCGTTCGGCGTCGAGATGAAGGTCATCAACGACGAGGGCAAGGAGCTACCGCGCGACGGCAAGTCGGCAGGGCGCTTGGTCGTGCGCGGGCCTGCCGTGGCGAAGGCGTACTTCAAGAACGCTGGCGGCCAGATCCTCGACAAGGAAGGCTTCTTCGACACCGGCGATGTCTCGAACCTCGACCAGTTCGGCTACATGCAGATCACCGACCGCGCCAAGGACGTCATCAAGTCGGGCGGCGAGTGGATTTCCTCGATCGACATCGAGAACTTCGCGGTCGGCCACCCGGCTGTCGCTTGCGCGGCCGCCATCGGCCTGCCGCATCCCAAGTGGGACGAACGCCCGCTGCTGATCATCGAGCTGAAGCCGGGGTCGGCGGCGACGCGCGAAGAGCTGCTCGCCTACCTCAATGGCAAGATCGCCAAATGGTGGATGCCGGACGATGTCGTCTTCACCGACAAGATACCTCTTGGGGCCACGGGGAAAATCAACAAGCTGGCCCTGCGCGAAACGTTCAAGGGACACAAGCTGCCCACGATCCAGGCGGCTGAATGAGCGAGGCTGAAGCAGCGCCGGCGCGCAAGAGCGGACGTGTCCGCGTAGGCGTGCTTGCGCTGGCGGTCCTGTTGCTTGCGGTCGGTGCGCTGCTGCTCTTCGCCGGGCCGACACTCTATCGCTTGGGCCTCATCGACCTCGATGGCGCGCGCTACGGCCTGCAGCAGTGGGCGATGTATGTCATGGCCGGCGCTGGCACACTCGCGCTGATTGGCTTCCTGATGGCGCTTCTTGGCAAGAAGCAGCGCGCCGCCATTGCCGGTGTGCTCGCAATGGCGCCCGCCGGCGTCGCCGGCGGCACGCTCTATGGCCAGCAGGTGCTGCGCGCTGACCTGCCGCCGATCAACGATGTGCAGACCGACTGGAGCTTGCCGGTCGCGTTCACCGAAAAACTGCTCAGGGCGCGCGAAGCGGAAGAGGCTGTGCGCGTGCGCGACGATGCCGTCGTAGGCGAGGGCGAGGGCAAATGGACAGGCATGTCCTATGCCGAGGCGCAGTCGAAATTCTACACAGACATCCAGCCGCTGATGGTGAAACAGTCAGCCCCCGAAGCGACCGTCGCCGCTACCAAGGCCGCCCAGCGGATGGGCTGGGACGTCATGATGAGCGATCCACCGGGCGGCGTCATGGAAGCCGTCTACCATTCGCCCTGGTACGATCTCGTCTACGACATCGCCGTTCGCGTGACGCCCCAGGAAACCGGCGCACGCGTCGATGTCCGCTCCACCAGCCGCACGCCCGGCCGTGACATGGGCGAGAACGCGACACAGGTGAAACAGATCATCGACGAGATCGCGCTGCAGCTGCGCTAGCTGCTACTTTTCTGTCGGCACATGTAACGCGTGCGATGGATGTCTTCCGGATTGTCCTCGTAGCCCGTGATCGTCGGAGAGACGATATCCTGCGTCACGCGGGTCAGCAGCGGCAGGACGCCGGTTTCCGACAGCATCAACGTTTCAGCCTGATGCAGCAAGGCGGCGCGCTTGGCCGGATCAAGCTCGACGTTGGAGGCGTCGATCAGCTTGTCGTATTCCGGGTTAGTATAGCCGCCATAGTTCATCGGCCCCGTGCGTGAATCCAGCAGGTAGAGGAAGTTGTAGGCGTCGTTGTAGTCCGCGACCCAGCCGGCGTCGGACAGGATGAAATCCTTCGACTGCAGCTGCTTATAGAGTTCCTTGGTTTCGACCTGGCGAATTTCGGGGTGCACCCAGTCCGCGATGTCGGCCCAGTTGTCCTGCAGCACAGGCGCGATGCGTGGATTATTGCCGGAGGCGCGGAAGATATACTCGAACTCCAGAGGCTTCTTGGGTCCGTAGCCGGCCTGCGTCAGAAGTTCGGCGGCTTCCTTGAGGCGCTGCTCTCGCGGCTCACTCTTCCAGGCAAACTCGGCTGGATCAGGATAGCCGTTGAGACCTTCTGGAACGAAGCCATAAGCGGGAAGCTCGCCGCCTTTGAGAATCTCTTTCGTGATGTATTCGCGGTCCATCGCCAGCGCGAGCGCCTTGCGCACGCGCATGTCGTCGAACGGCGCCTTGGTGACGTTGGCGGCGACATAGGTCGTCGCCATCATCGGCGCGACGCGCGGCCAGCCGGGCAGTTTCTTCTCGGTTTCCGAAAGCTGACCGGTGGGGAAGGAGTTGTTCATGTCGATGTCGCCGGCCTGGGCGCGGCGTACCATCGTGTCGTGATCGGCCTGAACATAGTAGATCACCGTGCTGAAGCAGACGTTGGCTACATCCTCATAGCTTTCGTTCCTGACCGAGCGGACGTAGTCGCCGTCCCGGATTTCCGCGACCTTGAATGGTCCGTTGACGACGATGTTCTCCGGTCGGACCCACTTGTCGCCGACTTTGTCGATGACGTGCTTGGGTACCGGGAAGGCAGTATAATGCTTTAGCAGCCCAGGCAGGTAGGGCGCCGGATGCTCCAGCTTGACCTCGAGCGTGTAGTCGTCGATCGCCTTGACGCCGAGGTCTTCAAGCGGCAACGCGCCGCCATTCACTTTTTCCGCGTTGAAGATCGGGTACTGGATCGAGGCGTAGACTGCACCGAGCGTCTTGGGATCGAGCAGGCGGCGCAGCGAGAAGACGAAATCATTCGCCGTGAGAGGGGCGCCATCCGACCACTTGGTTTGGCGCAGCTTGAACGTCCAGGTCAGCTGGTCGTCGGAGACCGTCCAGCTTTCGGCAATGCCGGGAATCGGGTGCGATTTCGCGTCCTCGGTGAAAAGGCCGATGAACATGTCGCCGATTATGTCGTTCTCCCACGTGCCCTGGGCTTTGTGGGGGTCGACCGAGTCCGGTTTGGCGCCAATGCCACGGCGGAAGGTGGTTTCCGAGCCTGCAGAAGCGTTTTTGCTTCCACCGCAGGCCGATAGCGCAAGCACACCTGCGAGCACGCTGACAAGAATTCCGGACCTCGAACGCATAGCTGCTCCCAGTTAACCTCGATCCGCATGGGCCAACGGCGCCAAGCGTCTTTTCTCGCGGGGAAACTAGCGTCAGAGTGGTTCCGATTGAAAGGCCCTTGCGTCCCTGAGGGCTGTAACGAAGAGTTTGACCAATGCGTTGGCTTGTTGTGCTTCCATTCATGCTGGTTTCAGGCGCCGCGTTGGCGCAACCGCCATCATTGCTAGATCGCGCGGAAGATTGCGCCGTCATAGACGATGCCGCTCAAAGGCATGCCTGCTTCGATGCGCTGGTTCCCGATCTGAAGAAGGGCCGGTCTCCGGCAGTTGCCAGCGTCGCAAAGCCCTCGCCTGCGGCGCCGCCTCAATCAGCGCTGACCGCGCCTGTTGCGACGCCGGAGCAGGTGGCTGCGGCGAAAGCTGCGAAGGACACGGAAGTCACAGAGGTAAATCTGCCCGTGAAATCGATCACCCAGTCGGCCGACGGCAAATACCGTTTCACCATGGAGAACGGCCAGATCTGGAAACAGACGGACACAACGAAGCTGCGTGCCATTGGTAGCGGCCCGTGGACCGCGCAGATCCGCGAGGCCTCGCTCGGAAGCTATCTGCTGACGCTTGGCAACTCGCGGGCTGTTCGCGTCCAGCGGATGAACTAGGGAAATGTCCATGCGCATCGCCGCCTGTCTTGCCGTCGTCCTGTTCGCTGCTCCGTCCTTCGCCCAGGAGGCGCCACTGACGAAGGTCTATGCCTGCGCTGACATTGCTGATGGTGCCGCGCGGTTGGCCTGCTTCGATGGCGCCGTCGCCAGCTTGAAACAGGCGCAAGCCAGCGGCGGCGTCGCCGTCGTCAGCCGGGCGCAGATCGAGAAGGCCGAGAAGGAGGCGTTCGGCTTGCCGACTCCATCCCTGAGTGAGCTTGCACGAAGCACGGCGGCCGCTGCGTCGCCAGTCGCGAACTCCACAGCGGCGGCAACGGCGCCTGCTCCAGCGCCGCAGGCTCTCGACAACATCATCCTCACCATCACATCGCTGAAGAAGCTTCCCAACGGCACCTACCGTTTCACGATGGACAACGGCCAGGTCTGGCAACAGATCGATACCTACGATCTCGGCACGCTCACCAAGACGCCGATGACCGCTGAAATCCGCAAGGCGTCGGTCGGCAGCTTCATGCTGAAGGCGGGTGGACGAACAGCTGTGCGCGTCAGGCGGATCGAGTAGGGGCGGGGTTGGGAGGGGACAGTGCTCAAGACCGTCCTGATCTACGGGCTGATCCTGGCCGCCGCCGCCTTTTGTCTCCAATGGCTGCAATACAACCTGCTGGCCCGCACTCACCCAGGCGAGGTCTATCTCGGCCTGCTGGCGCTCGGCTTCATGGGTCTCGGCATATGGGTCGGCGCGCGGCTGTTCCGGCGACAACCAGCGACGGAGTTCGTCGCCAACACGACAGTCCAGAAGACGCTGGGCATCAGTGAAAGGGAATTCGAGGTGCTGGAGCTGCTGGCGGCCGGCGAATCCAACAAGGGCATTGCTGGCCGGCTCAACGTCTCACCCAACACTGTGAAGACCCATCTGGCGAAGCTCTATGAGAAGCTGGAGGTCAGCCGGCGAACCGAGGCGATCCTGCGCGCGCGCGAACTGGGGATGTTGAAGTAACGTCGTGTAACGCGCCGGATTTGGGGTGATTCACGAAAATCACCCTTTCGGGCGATTGAGCTGGCGCGGGGAACACATCAGGGATCAGCTCACCTCAACCCACAGCACAAGGGGACACCCATGCTCCGCAGAATCGTAATTTACGGCGTCATCGGCGCCTTGATCGTCGGAGCCTTCATGGTGGCTGGCACGCTCACCTGGGCTGACGGCGGCCAGACACCGCCCGAGAACGGAGTGGTGGTCGGCTATCTTACCCAGCTTGTCGCCCTGGCTGTGGTTTTCATTGGCGTCAAGGCGCACCGTGACAATGCGCTGGGCGGCGTCATCAAGTTCTTCCCTGCCTTTGGCGTGGGCGTCGCCATCGCCGCCATCGCCTCGCTCGGCTGGGTTATCGCCTGGGAGATCGTGCTGACGATGACGAAGCTCGATTTCCCGGCCCTGATGCGTGAATCGATGCTGGCGGAGGCCCAGGCGCGCGGCGCCTCCGAGGCGGAAATCCAAAAGGTCATCGCCGACGCCGACGGGCTCGCGAAGATGTACGGGGTGGCGCCGGTGCGCTGGGCGATCACCTATATCGAGATGTTCCCGGTCGGCGTGCTGGTGTCGTTGATTTGCGCCGCCCTGCTGCGCAACAGCCGCTTCATGCCCGCCCGCCCTGCCGCCGCTTGAACAAGCGGCCGCATGCGCATCCCGCTCTCGTCGCTCATCGCCTTTCTACTCGCCGCTCCAGTCAATGCACAGCAAGGACAAGCATGAACCCCGCGCCCATCGTTTTCTTCGACATCGCCGGACCTGATCTCGCCGGCCAGCAGGCCTTCTATGAAGCCGTGTTCGACTGGAAAGCCGGGCCGGGCGGCACGCTTTCCGTGCCTGTGTCCGGGCCGGTGCTAAACGGCATTCTCAGGCCAGACCCGATGGAGCGGATGATCTATCTGGGCGTGCCCGACGTGAAGGCATCGCTGGAGCAGGTCATCGCTCACGGCGGCAAGGTCGTTGCGCCGCGGTTCGAAGTCAAAGGCGTCGTGGTGCTTGGTCTTTTCACCGATCCGGCCGGCAACCGGATGGGCCTGGTCGAGATGAATGGCGACACTCCCGTCATCCCCTGATCGAGCAGCTGTGCTGCGGGCAGGGAGTGGACGGAGCGGGACGGCAGGCGCAGTCTTCGCGCAAGCGAGGACTGCCATGCGTCTGTTCCTTCTGTCGATTGCCACAGCCCTGATAACGGCGCCTGCGCTCGCGCAGCCGCCAGCATGCGAGGCCAGCGCCAGCAGCGACATCGGCGAGGTGATCGCCCAGAAGGATGGTGGTCCCGTCACGCTGGTCTGGGTGCCGGAGCGCAAGGAAGATGTCGGCCATCGATCAGATTATTTCGGGCGCCCGGCATTGATGCTTGATTTCAGATCCGGATCTGATGGCGCCATGCTTGGTCCGGTCGGCGCCATTGTCAGCTTCACGCGCATGAACGATCCAAAGACAGGCAAGGTGCGGCCGATGACCGACGTGCGCGTGCGGGCAAAGGCCAAGGGCGGCGCCACGCTCACCTGGGAGGCCAGCGAATCCGGGAAGGGCGAGGCCGGGCTCGCAACAAGCCTGAAGGACAAGTGGCCGAGTGAACTGGTGATCGATCTGATCGACAAGAAGGGCGAACTTCAGTCGAGTGCCGCGTTCGATCTGTCAAAACTGCCTGAGGCCAACAAGCTCGCCCGCGCGGCGCAGGCAAAGCTGGCGGCGAAGTGTAGCTAGCGGTCCTTGGGATCGAAGGCGTCGCGCAGGCCGTCGCCGATGAAGTTCAGCGAGAACAGCGTGATCACCATGGTGACGGCCGGTGCGAACAGCATCCACGGGCTGCCGAGTTCCTTCTGGCCATCCGAGATCAGGCGGCCGAGCGATGTCAGCGGTTCCTGTACGCCCAGGCCGATGAAGGAGAGGAAACTCTCCTGCAGGATCACCACGGGCATCGTCAGCGTCACATAGACGGCAACCGGTCCGAGCAGGTTGGGCAGGATGTGACGCACGATCAGGCCGATCGGCTTCACGCCGGCGGCGCGTGCGGCTTCCACGAATTCCTTCTGCTTCAGCATCAGCGTCTGGCCGCGCACGATACGCGCCATCGTCATCCATTCGACCGCGCCAATGGCGAGGAAGATCAGGAAGATATGGCTGCCGAAAACCACGGTGACGAGAATGACGAAGAAGATGAAGGGCATCGCGTACATCACGTCGACGAAACGCATCATCAGCTGGTCAACGCGCCCGCCAGCAAAGCCGGCAATCGCGCCCCAAGCCACGCCGATGACGAGGCTGACGAAGGTTGCGATCGCGCCGACGGCAAGCGAGACGCGCAACCCTGTCATGATGCGGGCAACCATGTCACGGCCGTAAATGTCGGTGCCGAGCCAGTGCATGTTTTCCAGCGTCGGCGGCAGTTCGCGCAGGTCCCGGTACTGTTTCGAGAAATCATGCGGCCAGACCAGCGGTCCGACGATCGCGACCAGCACCAGAATGCTGAGCACGACGAAACCAGCCATGGCGGCCTTGTTAGAAAGCAGGCGCCGGCGAGAGTCGTCCCACAGCGAGCGGCCTTTGACCGCTGCGCGGTTCATCAGGTCAGCATTCTCGGAGGGCGCGGCGACCGTCATCATTCGTAGCGCACCTTCGGATCGAGGATCGCGTAAAGGATGTCGGCGATCAGGTTGAAGATGATGATCAGCCCGCCATAGAGGATCACGGTTCCCATCACGCGTGTGTAGTCGCGCGTCACGGCGCCATCGATGAAGGACTGGCCGACACCCGGCAGGCCGAACACCCGCTCGACAACCACCGAACCGGTGATGACGCCGACGATGGCCGGGCCAAGATAGCTTACGACAGGCAGAATAGCGGCTGGCGCCGCATGGCGCAGCATGATCCGCCGTTCGCTGAGGCCCTTGGCTCGCGCCGTCCGGATGTAGTTCGAGCGCAGCACCTCGATCATCGAGGCGCGCATCAGGCGCGAGATGATCGCAATCTGCGGCAGGGCAAGGGTGAGGACGGGAAGGGTGAGGTTGTAGACATTCATCCCCCCCAGATCGAGGCCAGCCACGGCGAACCAGCCAAGCCACAGGCCGTACACAAGCGAGAGGAAGGGGCCTGTCACGAAAGTCGGGATCGAAATCCCGATCATGGCAATGCCCATGGCGGAATAGTCGGCCGCCGAGTTCTGTCGCATGGCTGCGATGACGCCGAGACCCACCCCGAAGAAGATCGCGATCGAGATCGCCAGCGCGCCGATGGTTGCGGAGATCGGCAGGCCTTCGCCGAGGAGTTCGGAGACCGACTTGTCCTTGTTCTTGAGCGAGGGGCCGAGATCGCCGGTCACAACCCCGCCGAGATAGCTGAAATACTGTTCGTGGATCGGCTTATCGAGGCCCATCGAGGCCTTGAGATTGGCTTCCACTTCGGGCGGCAGCTTGCGGTCGACCGACCACGGATTGCCCGGCGCTGCGCGGATCATGAAGAAGGCGATGGTGATGATCGCCAGCATGGTGGGAATGGCCGCAAGCACCCGGCGACCCGTGTAGGCCCAGGGGATGCGTGACGCCAGGCGCGCTAGCGATGAAGAACGAGACTGATCCGGCGCCAGGGGTTACGTCCTCTGCAACAGCGGGCTTATATGAGGCGTATCGCAGGCTCGGGCGCAAGGAGGCAAATTTGCCGCGCCCGACTGCACATAAAGGAGCGATCATGGCTGAGATCAGGCAGGTGACGGACCAGTTTGCAGTCGCTCCGCAGCTGGAGATCGAAGATTTCGTCGAACTGGCCGATCTCGGGTTCCGCCACATCATCAACAATCGCCCCGATGGCGAAGCGCCTGGGCAGGCGACGTCAGCCGAGGCCCAAGCAGCCGCGAAGGCTGCCGGTCTGACCTACGTCTTTGCGCCATTTGTCGGTCCGCCAACGCAAGAAGCAGTTGAGGCTGCCGGCAAGGCCGGCGGCAAGACGCTCGCTTACTGCCGGTCCGGGACGCGGTCGGTGACGGCCTGGGCGATAGCGCAGGCGCGTGCTGGTGGGCCGGTCGATGCAATCATCGAAGCGGCCGGGAACGCTGGCTATGATCTGTCGCCCATGGCGACGGCGCTGCGCCAGCTCGGCGCGCGGTAGCCGCCATGGCCGGGATCCCGTTCGTCCGCGATCTGCAGTTCAAGTATGGCGAGGTCGCACGCGTCTCGCCGCGCATCCGCCGGGTGATTGCGGAGAACCCCGGGCCGTTCACCTACCTGGGCACTGGCGTCTACATTGTCGGCAATGGCGAAATTGCGGTGATCGATCCGGGCCCGGTGATCGACCAGCACTTCGAGGCGCTGAAGCAGGCGGTGAAGGGCGAGCGCATCACGCATGTCTTCACCACACACACCCATCTCGATCATTCGCCGCTCGCGCATCCGCTGGCCGAATGGGCCGGATGCAAGGTCTACGGCCTGCCTGCGCCGGAGATGACCGAAGCTGAAGTGAAACTTGAAGAGGGCGGTGAAGCAGGCTTCGTGCCCGATGTCCTCGTGAAGGATGGCGATATCTTTCGCGGCCCGGACTGGACGCTTGAGGCCATCACCACGCCCGGCCATATCTCGAACCATATCTGCTTCGCGCTGAAGGAAGAGAATGCGCTGTTCTCGGGCGACCACATCATGGGCTGGTCGACGACCGTGATCTCTCCGCCGTCCGGGCACATGGGCGATTATTTTGCCAGCCTCGACAAGGTAAGGCGCCGCGGTTTCTCCATCCTCTGGCCAACGCACGGACCGCCGGTCACGGATGTTGCGCCCTTCATCGACGCCTACACCGCCCATCGCCGCGCAAGAGAGGAAGCCATCGTCGAGCGGCTTCGCGCCGGAGACACTCGCATCCCGGATATGGTCAAGGTGATCTACAAGGACGTCGACAAGCGCCTGCATCCTGCCGCCGCGCACTCCGTGCTGGCGCATGTGATCCATCTGGTCGAGGCAGGGCGGGTGAAAGCCAGCGGCCCGCCGGGCCTCGCAACGGAATACCGCCTCGCATGATCTATCTCGTCCGGCACGGGCAGACCGAATTCAACGCAGAAGGCCGCATCCAGGGCGCGCTGGATTCGCCGCTGACGCCGCTTGGCGTCGAACAGGGCAAGCGGCTCGGCCGCCTGTTCGCGGATCTCGTTCCGAAGAATGTCCGCATCATTGCTTCGCCTCTTGGCCGCGCCCAGCACACGGCGCGGCTGATCCGCGACGGCGCTGGCCTCACATCGGAGATCGTCGCGGACGATCGGCTGGCGGAGATCAGTCTCGGTGACTGGGATGGCAAGCTGCGCGAAGACATCGAATACGCGCGTCCCGACTTCGACGCGGGTCGCAAGCGCTTCAGCTGGTATTTCCACGCCCCGGGCGGCGAGAGCCACGACAGCATGACAACGCGGTTGTCATCTTGGCTGGAAGAGGCGCGAACGTTCGAGGGGCCTATGATCGCGGTAGCGCACGGCGTTTCCGGCCGTATCCTGCGCGGGCTGTTCCTGAACCTGCCGCGCGAAGAGGCGCTGGCGCAGGAAATTCCCCAGGATGTCTGCTTCCGTCTTTATGGCGGGCAGATCGAACGGATATCTGCGCCTTAGTGTTCGATCAGCGGCGGCGACCACACGCGGGCACTGCTATCCTGGCCGAACTGGCTCAGCTGGCTGAGCAGGGCTTCCGCCCGCTTGCGCCCGACAATGCCGCCCAGTAGATCGACCAGCCCGGCGTCGATCCGAGCCTGTCCGGCGTCAGCGGCCTTCGACTGCATCAGCGTGCCCGCCAGCAGATCGAACGGCGTGGTTGTGTGGATGTTCAGGCGGATCTCGACGCGGTCGTCGGGGTTGAGCCCGGCGAGAACCTTGGCGCGTTCGATCGCATCGATCAGGCCGCCATTGTGGTCGACCAGTCCGATCTTCTTTGCATCCTCGCCCGACCACACGCGGCCGCGTGCATTTGCCCGCACGGTTTCCAGCGGCAGCTTGCGGCCCTCGGCGACCAGCGATGTGAACCGGTCATAGACGCCCTGCAGGCCCTCGATCAGCTTGGCGCGCTGGGCAGGCGTGAATTTCTCGCTTGAATAGGCCGAAGCGAACTCGCCCCCGACGCTCACGTCGTCAGCATTGATCCCGAACTCCCGCAACGCGTCTGCAATGGCGAACTTGCCGCCGAACACGCCGATCGAACCCGTGATCGTGGACCGGTTGGCGATGATCTCGTCGGCCCCAGCGGCGACATAATACCCGCCCGAAGCCGCAACCGATCCCATCGAGACGACAACCTTCTTGCCGGCTTCCTGCAGCCGCTTCACGGCTCGCCAGACCTGGTCGGATGCCGTGGCTGACCCGCCGCCGGAGTCGACGCGGAAGACGACGGCGCTGACGCTGCTGTCCTGGGCTAGCGCCAGCAGGTCCGCCGCGACGCGGTCAGAGGCAAATTCCGGTGTGCCGATGGAGGTGATGCTGGTTGGCCCGCCGCCGCCCGTCACGATGTCGCCTTCGCCGCCGACGATCACGATCGCGCCGCGCCCGCCGCGCAGGCTGGGATGATAGTCGTCGATGGAGACCAGCTTGCCGTCGGCCCGCTTCTGCGCGGCGTCCGCGGCTTCCTCGGGATAGCCTAGCTTGTCGACCAGCTTCAGTTCCAGCGCCTTGGCGGCGGAGTAGGGGCTCGCCTCCATCATCGTCCGCATCGCCGCGGGATCGGCCTTCCGGTCGGCTGCGATATCTGCGATCGAGTGCGTCCACACACTGGTCGCCAGCTCGGTCATCGCCTTGGCGTGGGCAGGCGTATAGCTTTTCTGCTTGTAGACGTCGGCGGCGTTCTTGAATTCGTAGAACTGCTCGATCTCGGGATCGACGTGGAACTTGGCCATGGCTCCGCCAAGGAACAGCGTCTCGAAGGTGATGCCCGGCGTCTCGAACGATGTACCGGGCTGCAGCCAGATCTCGTCCGCAGCGGAAATTGCACGGTACGCGGCCGGACCCGACGCCAGGAAGCCCTGGCTGTGTGCAATGACGAACTTGTCGCGAGACTTCAGCTTGAGGAATGCCTCGCGCAGTTCTTCGGCGCGTGATGAGCCGAGATCCGACTCGGCGGCGCGCACGAACACGCCCCTCACGTCCGGATCGTTGGCTGCCGCATCGAGCCGCAGCAGGATTTCAACGAAGGATGTGTTGGAGAAGATCGCGCTGATGGCGTCGGAGGAGGGCTGGTCTGGATAGCCGCCACGCAGGTCGATCTCGAGCACCGCATTGCGCACCCGGGGCGGCTCGCCCGAGGGGACGAACGACATGATCAGGACCAGCGGAATGAGAACGAAAAACACCACCAGCGCGGCAAGGCCGCCGAGGAAGGTGAGCAGGAAGGTTCTCATGCCGGTCTCCGCACCGCACCGGGCAACCCGGCGGCAATGAAAGCCTTAACGGGAAACGCGGAAGCGGGAAACCGGATGCAGGGCAGGCGCCATCTCGCCCAGAGGCCCGTCAAATGCCTATCGGGACCCGAGAAGGGGGATGCTGATCCTTGATTTATGGGGGCGGGAGCGATCCTGGTCGGAGTAGCTGGATTCGAACCAACGACCTCTTGCTCCCGAAGCAAGCGCTCTACCAGGCTGAGCTATACTCCGACGGAGCGGGGCCTATAGCGGCTTTCCGAAAGCCGCGCAACGGCGGAAAACGTGAGCAAAATGGCTCGCCCGGCGCGGCTGGAATCGGCCCAAACTGCGGCAAAACAGGGCTTCTCGGACCTGTTGCTTTCAGCGCGCGAATTGCCTAACTCTCCGCTCCTCCCTGCACTGGGGCGTCGCCAAGTGGTAAGGCAGCGGTTTTTGGTACCGCCATCCCTAGGTTCGAATCCTAGCGCCCCAGCCAGGGAGAAATAGTCTCCGGCCAACCGGCTGTTGAGGCTTGTGTCGGCTCCTCCCCATCCGGGTCCTCCATCCCGTCCAAAGACGCATCTAAGGGCGGATCACTTCGGGCCGTCGGCGGCGCGTTCGGCCTCGCGCAGCACTCGCAGAAAATTGCCTCCCCAGATCTTCTTGATGTCATCCGCTGAATAGCCGCGGCGGACGAGCCCAAGGGTCACGGCAAACGACCCGCTCGCGTCCTCGTACCCCTCGATACCGCTGCCATGATTGAAGTCTGTGCCGATGCCGACATGGTCGATGCCGATGCGTTTCACGATGTAGTCGATATGGTCGATCATGATGTCGACGGTCGCCGGCCCGAGCGCCTCGCGGATCGAGGCAGTGAAGGTTGCCCGCGCAGCCGGATCCGGAAGTTCCCAGTAGAGCTCGTACGGATAGGAATAGGCGGCGGGAAGGCCGGCAGCGCTGCGCGCCTTCTTGATGGCTTCGAGCTTTTCCGGGGTCGAGAAATTGATCAGATAAGCCGAGAACGGCGCGACGTGAATGACGCCGCCGGTTTGCCCGATGCGATCGATTTCCTCGTCGGAAAGATTGCGTGTGGCGTCCGAGATCGCGCGGACGTTTGAGTGACTGGCGATTACGGGCGTCTTTGACCGGGCAATGGTCGCCAGGGTGGCCGCTTTCGATGCTTGTGACACATCGACAACACCGCCGAGTGCGTTGATGCGGTCGATCGCGGCGAGACCGAGAGGCGACAATCCGCCGTGTGCGTCGGGCTCGTAGAGGCCCGTCGCTGCATCATGGAACGGGCGCGAGGAATCGGAGAAGTCGTTGTGGGCCAGATGATTCAGGGCAAATACGCGGACGCCGGCCTGATAGAACGTGTCGAGCGCAGACACATTCCCTTGAAGCGCCCTGGCATTCTGGAAGCCAAGGATCAATGCCGTCTTGCCGCTTTCGCGGATGGCCAGGATCTCGTCGGATGATTTTGCTATCGCCACGGTGTCAGCATTCTTCGCAGCCAGCGCCTGAACAGCCGCGAGCTTCTCGTCGGCTTCCGCGCGCGCCTCGGCGTCTCCGGCCGGCGTGCGC
Source organism: Hyphomonadaceae bacterium (assembly GCA_965279205.1). Taxonomy (GTDB): domain Bacteria; phylum Pseudomonadota; class Alphaproteobacteria; order Caulobacterales; family Hyphomonadaceae; genus UBA7672. The sequence goes on along the minus strand of OZ257144.1, from coordinate 3,167,387 downwards.
GGTCCCGGACCGACCGCGATCGACATGACGACGGCCCCGACCCCTCCGGCCTTGAGTTTCGAGGGGTCCACCTTGGACAATCCGTCCGCGCTGAGAAAATTCGTCGCTGTTGACGGCACAACGATGTCAGCATGGGCATCCAGAACCAGACTCTGCTGATGGATGGCATGCGCGCTTTCGGTCAGCGCGGCTTCGCTGAGCGGCTCGCTCTCCGTCGTGATCTTGCCGGAAGGCGCACACGCGGACAGGGCGAAAGCCAGAACGAACGCGGCGGTGAATTTTCCCAGGGTCCAGCGCGGGACAACGTTCGCAAGTATCATTACGTGCACTCCAATGACCAGGCGAGGCTGACCGGCCCCATCGGCGCGTCCGGTTTCAATGCTAGTTCATTGACGCCCCGATTTCTACGGCAGCGATGCACGGGATCGGTGTAGGCGCTTGTCAGCCGCGCACCTCGTCGCGAAATGCGATTTCACGCCCACTCGGCCAGAGATCCATGCCGATCTCCGGCTGGTGAAGCGCTCATGCGAGCGCATCTGCGCTTTTCAACGCCGCGCCGATCAGGGCAAGTGCGCGCTCGTCGCCCACGAGATTGTGCCCCATGGCGTTCATGACCCAGGCGACCCCGAGGCCGCGTTCCGGATCTGCGAAAGCGAAGGAGCCGCCCCAACCGGAATGGCCGTAGGCTGTCGGCTTGTCGCCATAGACGCCGTGGACGTTGCAGAGGAAGCCTGCGGCCCACCGCGCTTGCATCCCGAGCACCAGATCCACGGAATCGATGCGAACCCGCGACGCCTGATCGATGACGCCGGGCGAAAGCAGGCGCACGCCATCCAGCGCGCCACCATTGGCGAGTGCACCGTAGAGCCGCGCCAGCCCGCGCGCCGTAGCGAATCCATTGACTGAGGGCATGGGCGATGCCCGCCAGTGCGCCGTGTTGGCCGAGCGGGGATCAAGCACGGGATTGGCCAGCGCCGCCGCCTGTGCGCGCGAGGGCGTTGGGTTGGCGTCGGTAGAGGACAGGGTCGGCGGCGCGATGATTTCGCTCGCGCGGCCGGCCTCCGCCTCCGGCAGGCCAATCGAAAGATCGAGCCCGAACGGCGCTGACAACTCTTCGGCGACGAACCGCGCCATCGTGCGGCCTTCGATCCGCCGGAACAGGGCGTTGGCAAGCGGCCCCTGCGAGATCGCATGATAACCGCACTGCGCTCCGGGCGGCCACAATGGCGCCTGGGCGGCGAAGAGCCGTTCGGCTTTCTCCTGATCGGCAAGATCCTCGAGGGTGACCGGCTGGTCGAGGCCACACAGGCCGCCCTGGTGCGACAGCAGCTGCGCGATCGTGATGTCGCCTTTGCCGTTGGCCGCGAACTCCGGCCAGTAGCGTGCCACGGGATGCTCGTAGGCGGCCTTTCCGCGCTCCACCATCATGGCGAAGCAGATCGCCGCCACGCCCTTCGTCGTTGACCAGACATTGGTGACGGTCTGGGGCGTCCACGGCCGCGTCCTTGCGGCGTCGGCATGACCGCCCCACAAGTCGACGACGATCCTGCCGCGGCGCACGATCGCGACGGCGCCGCCGACGTCGCCGCGCTGGCTGAAGTTGGTGGTGAAAGCGTCACGCACCGTCTCGAACGCGGCATTGCTAGCGCCGTGCACGGAAATGGCTTCGCCCATCTCAGAAATCCTTCGCGACCGAGATGCCGTAGGTGCGCGGGGCGCCATAGACGCGGAAGCCGAAGCCGAGCGGGAGGTTGTTCACGCCCTGCGTGACATAGCGCTCGTCGGTCAGGTTGCGTCCCCACACCGAGACCGACCATCCATCATTGCTGGACAGGATCGCGCGGCCGTTGAGGGTCCAGTACGAGTCGGCTGCGACCAGTGGATCGTTGAGCGAGTCCTTGAACATGGCATCGGCGTAGCGGGCTTCGGCCTGAAAGCGCAGGTCCCATTCGGGAGTCAGGCTGCTGAGATAGTCGACGCCAAGCGTGCCGCTTACCTCCGGCGCATCCGGCATCTCATTCCCCGCTGGCACGAGACCTGCCGATGAGTTGAATGAGCCAAGTTCGGTGTTCAGAAGGCCGAGCGCAGCAGTCAGCGTCAGGCCACCCAGGGCTTCCGGGCTGAGGGATGCCGTCAGGTCCGCTCCGTATATCGTGGCCTCGTCGACATTGCCCAGCCGTTGGATCGGAAGACCGCCGGATTCATCCCGGATGTAGGTCTGCACGTCCTGGTAGTCATAATAGAATGCCGCCGCGCTGAATTCGTAGTCGTTCTGCCGGGTCTTGGCGCCGACCTCATAGGCGATGAGCGTTTCCGGCCTGTAGGGTTGCAGCTGTCCCGAGTTGGTGGCGACGCCGGAGAAGAAGCCGCCGCTCTTTGTTCCCTGCGATGCGCTGGCGTAGATCAGAGTGTCATCCATCGGCGTCCAGTTGAGGCCAACCTTCCATGACCAGTTCGTATCGTCGATCGTGGCGTCAACCTCGGCCAGCGTGATCGGGCCGGTTCCGCAGGGAGCGCCCGTCAGCGCGCTTCCCGGACACACGTTGGCAAGGTCGAAGTCTGCGCCGCGATTGCTGCGCTCTTCCCAAGTGTAGCGCAGGCCGGCGAGCAGGTGGAGCGTGTCGCTGAGCGCATAGTCGATATGGCCAAAGCCCGCTGCGGACGTCGACGTCTGGTCCCATGTGGTGAGCGTCGTTGTGTTGAACAGGTCCTGGAGGTCGCCGTCATAGCGGCCGACCACATCGTCGGTGGAATAGAAGACGCCAGCGATCCACGACATAGGCCCGGCGTTGCCTGCCAACCGCACTTCCTGCGAGATCTGCTGGATGTCATCTGTCTCGATGAAGTCGGTCTGGCGGAATGGGCTGCCATCGGTGTCGGCTCCCCAGTTGCGGTCGAAATCGATGTAGCCCGTGATGGATGTGAGCGTCATGTCCCCGAGATTGGCCTCGAGGCGAAGCGTCGCCGAGAGCTGGTCCGCGTCGTAGGTCGGGTCGACCGACCAGTCGCCGCGATAGGGATCCGTGTCGGGATCGAAATAGCCGAGAAAATCCGTGCAGCGCGTCGAGCCGGGGCAGGTCGCCGATCCGTTGGGAAGCAAGCCAAAGAATTCGCCTGCGCCAACCTCGGAGCGGGTTCGCTGGCCTTCGATCTTCAGCAGCGCCTGGAAGTCGTCGGACGGCTTCCACAACGCTTGCACGCGCCCCAGCGCAACGTTGCGGCGGCCGCGATCCGTGTTGTCGGAGATGTCGAAGAAATAACCTTCGCCCTGATCGATCAGTTTTCCGCTGGCGCGGATCGCCAGCTGGTCGGACAGCTGAGTGTTGACCATGCCCTCGACGTCTGCGGCCTTGTAACTGCCATAGCCGCCAGCGACGCGGGCTGAGAATCCATCAAAGTCCGGACGCGCCGAAATCACGTTGATCGCGCCTGCTGTCGAGTTGCGGCCATACAGCGTACCTTGCGGCCCCCGGAGAGCCTCGACCCTCTCAAGATCGAAGAAGTCAGCGTTCAGAAGCGCAAGCGAACTGAGCGAGACTTCGTCGACATAGACGCCTGCAGCGGGATTGTTTGTGGCGCTGAAGTCATTGAGCCCGACCCCCCGTATCGTGATCACGGGCAGCACGCCGGGGCTGTTGTCCTTGATGTCGACATTGGCGAGCTGAGCGACGAAGTCGGAAACCTGTTCGAGTCGCCGGTCCTCGATCTTATCGGACCCGATCGCGTCGATCGTTGCGCCGACCTTGAGAATGTCTTCCGATCGTCGCTGCGCCGTGACGATGATCACATCGCTATCATCGCTGGTCTGCTCCTGCGCCAGGGCGGGGGCGCTGGCCAGGAGCGCTCCGATGCTGACGCCGCAATACGAAATGGTGCGAAAGGCCTTGCCGATTGCCGTGGTCATCAATTCCTCCCTGACGTCTATTTTTCGACGTTCTGGTATGCACACATATCGAACCGTTCAGCTTGCAGAGTCAATATGTCGACGTTCAGGTACGCAAATTGATTCGTACGTTGCATAAACCGCTCATTCTGGGCATATCTGGGGGATGCAGCCCTTGATTGCCCCAACGACCAAAGCCCGCCGCGGGCGTCCGCCCGGCCGGGCGCTCGCTCAAAAGAGCGCGCTACTGGCAGCCGCGACGCAACAGATCAACGCCGAAGGCGCCGGCTCGATCGTCCTCGCGGAGCTTGGCGCCCGTTTCGGGATCTCGCGGAGCTCGCTCTACTATTACTGCCAGGACGCGACCGATCTTGTCTCGCAGGCCTACCTGAAGGCTTGCGCCGTGATGGCCGGGCACGTCGCTTGGGCGGAAGCGTTGCACGTTCCGGCGGATGAAAAACTCATCGCGTTCATCCAGCGGTCGCTCGCGCACGACGGCGAGCCGATGGCGGCGCTCAATGACGTCGACTACCTGCCGGAAGCGATGCAGTCCGAAGTTCGGATCACAAACGATGCGAATGTTGCCGGCGTCGCAGCGATGCTGCGCGCAGGCCAGGCGGCGGGCGTCTTTCGTATGTTCGACGCCGAACTGGTTGCGCAGCTCGTGCTCAGCAACGTGTCCTGGACGCTCGTGTCATTGCCCTGGATGGACAGGGTCGATGAGCCGGGTGTGCGTGATCGCCGCATCCGGGCGATCTGCGACCTGCTGCTCAACGGCATCGCTGGCGCCGATGCAAAGCCCAGACCGTGCGATCTCAGATACGATCAATTGATGAGCCGGTCGATCAACGCGTTCGACCGGCAGCAAACCGCTGACCTCAAGGCGGAGCAGATCGTCGCCGCAGCTTCGCGCCTGTTCAATCTGAAAGGGTTGGATGGCGTGCGCCTCGACGACATAAGCACCGCAATCGGAGCCAGCAAAGGCGCTCTCTATCACCATTTCAAGGACAAGGTTGAGCTGATCGAGCGTTGCTACGATCGCGCCTTCGACATCTACGAAATGATCATGGAGACGGGGATCGCCGCCCGCTCCAATCAGCTCGATCGCGTTATTGTCGTCACCCATCTCAACGCGCAGGCGCAACTCAGCGCTATCGCACCGCTCGCGCTGCAACCCGGGCTGAACAAACTCAGCGGAGCGAAGCGAACCGAGTTCAGCAATCGCTCGCAGCGCCTGAGCGTGATCGGCGCGCGAGAGTTCACCAGCGGTGTCGCGGACGGCTCCTGCCGGACCATCGACGCCGAAATCGCGCCGGAGGTTTTCGCCGGCTATTTCACCGGTTTGCGGAGATGGGCGGCCGCAAACATCGATCCGGTCGCGATGGCCGATTTCGTGATCGACATCGCCGTTTCAGGCCTGCGCCGGAAGTAGTCCAGACCTCGAGATTGAGCGGAGAAGCCACACCCTTGAGAAGCAGGGTGGATCACTTCAATGAGCACGCGTAGTCGGCCGCAACGCCCTGACATCCGCCTTCTACCAAGTCTTCCATGTCATGGCCAGATCATCCCCTTCTGCCGCGCGGCGCCGATACCCGCAGCCGCAGCAAAGCCGGTGAGGACTTTCCTCAGTCGCGGAGTTCGAGACCGGGCGCCTCTCGGCGTGCGCGCGATAACAATTCAATGGCATGCTCCGTACCAGGGGCATATGTTGGGGGGTGCGAGAGGGGGCGGTCATGGAAATCTATATTGCCGCGGGGGTGGCTGGACTGATCGTTCTGATCATCGGCGCGGTCGTGCTTGCCAGGTCATCGCAACGCCGTCCCGCCAGCTTCGAAGAGAACATGCTCGGTGACGCCGCCGATGGCTCTGCGCGTCGGGAGAGCCAGGGCATCCACGCAAGCGGGCGTCGTGACGACGTGGCGGCTTCGGCGGTCGCTCCCAGAAGCATCGCCAGGGAAGCGACATTCCGGATCCTGGTTGTGCTCTCCCGGTCGCGGGACATTGCGCGCCTCAGCAAGCAACGTGCACAGGAAGCCGGAGCATCTTCATCCCGCCCTCAAAAGCTCGGTGAGAAGGTGCGCCGGGGATCCGTTCTCGACGTCGTGCTGACAGGCGCCTCCCTGAAGACGCCGCAGATCGTCCAGCTTCGCTGGGAAGGTCGCCCGCTCGAAGCGAGTTTCCAGCTGAAACTGCCCGCGGATTTTGCAGAGATCGCTGCACTGTTCGATGCCTCGATCTTCCTCGGCAAGCTTTGCCTTGGCGTGATCCCGCTCTCCATCGGTGTAGGTGCAGGGCAGGCTGTTGGCGACAATCTCAACAACAGGATGATCCCGCCGAAGCGGATATTCGTCTCCTATTCTTCGCCGGATCGCGACCTGGCGCTGGTCGTGGCCCGCGCCTACGACCGGATCGGGATCGAGACGTTCATGGACCGACTGTCCCTGGAGGGCGGCGAACTTTGGGAAGAGCGCCTCGCCGCCGAAATCGACCGTTGCGACACGGTCTACCTCCTCTGGTCTCAAGCGTCCGCGGATTCCACGTACGTTCGCTGGGAGATCAAGCGGGCGCTGGACCGGCGCCTTGCCGATCCGGCGCGGCGCCCACTGATCATCACGCACATCGTTGGAACCCCGCCGCCCGCGCCGCCGCCCGCGGAATTGAGCGCGCTGCAGTTCAACGATCCGGCGCTGGCGCTGTGGGAGCAGTCGATCCAGAAAGCAAAGCAGGACGAGGCAAACCGCAGGGCGCAGAACTAACGCGGCGCTTTTTGCTGAGCCGCTTGATCGTCCTTCCGGCCGAAGCCGAACCGTTTTTGCCGCTTCATCTGCGCCGCGGCCTCCGTTTCGATCGCGTGCGCGACGGCCCGCAACGCGGCCTTGCGCGTCTCAAGGTAGTCAAACGGATCGTAGGATTTGAGCGTCGAGAAAGTCTGGCGCAGCGCCAGGGCCGCAATGTCGGGCGGAAGGCGCTGTTCGAACTGCACGCAGCGAACCGTGCCGCCCCGCATCCGGTCCAGATCATCAGCCAGGATCATGGACGTGCAGGTCGTAAGATCCAGCACTCCGGAGAACCCAGGCGCCAGCTCCCGCTCGATCTGCACCGCAGAATGCAGGCCATCCGCCAGCTCCAGCCGCTCGCCGGGCCGAACAAGGCCATGCAGCGCTTCATCCAGCGCAAGGCGAGCGCGCGACATCGCCGTTTGCGGATGCACGCTGATCCGCGAAACGCCCCTGGAGCGCCGGGCGGCGGCAAGCGTGCGTTTCTGCATTCGGATCAACGACGCATTCATGCAGCGTGCAATGTCCGCACTGCTGCCGTCGCGAATGCGGAGCAGGGCCTTGCCAAGATGGCGCATCTCAGGATCGTCACGCGTCGCCAGCGCGGCAGACAGAGCGCGAGCATTTGCATTGCCGACGTCCCTCGGCGCGATTGCTGCCCCTTTCCAGTGACCAAACAGCACGACGATCGAACTCGTGGTTGTCGCCGAGGCCAGATTCGTCAGGCGCGCGTTCGTTACAACCTGCACACCTGCCTGCGAGGCTTGCGCAGCCAGCGCCTGCATCGGCTCGGCGACGCTCTCGCGATAGCCGCCCTTGCGCATCCAGTGTTGGCCTGGATCATCGGCATAGCGCTGGACATAGTCTCGCCGGTCAGCAACCGCTTGGAGGAATTGCTCAAGCGTCGTCGGGATCGCGATCAGCAGGGAGAGGGCGGCGTCAGCCACGCTGGATTCCGGTCTCTCCGAGATCGATCTCGGACAGCCAGAAGGCGCCGGCGGCATCCTTCGCCCAGATCCAGAGTTTCCGGATGGCAGAGCTGTTCTTGTCCCTCGCGACGATGGCTTTTGCTTCCTGCGTCAGGTCGAAGAGATTGTTGGTCGCTGATTTCGCCTGGACGATTGCCTTTTCAGCCAGCGCCACAGCGATTTCGAGGTTCGCTGGCGCCGCGTCCACAATGGCCAATGCTTCCGACTTGGCGGTTGGCGACTGGACGTCTGTGAGCTTGATCCGGAGTATCGCCGCCGAACCATCGGTTGGCAGCTGGAAGCTGGCCTCTCTCGCGGCCAGGGCGGCTTCCCCTTCGTTCAGGCGCTCGACGGTATCGACAGTCCTTGGTTTTTTCGCCGCGATTATGGGGTTCTTGAACTCGCCCGCGACGATGACTTTCTGGGGACCCTGAGGCGTTGTTGGACCATCTCCTCCCGGCGGGCGGCCTCCGGTCGGCGGCTCTCCGCCGCCGCGCTTTCCGCCGCCGGCAAGCACGGTGACCTCATTTGTTGGAGGTCCGCCGCTTCCGCCGCGACCCGATCCAAGCGCTTGCGAAACAGCCGCGCGTCCTTCGCCAGACAGGCTGATCTCGAGCGCACGCACCTGGCCCGGCTCGAAACCGCTCACCGCGATGTTGCCGCCCGCTTCAGCCTGGTTCTTTGCGTACTTGTTGAACTGCGAGAAGCCATCCGCCTCGGTGCAGCAGTCGATCTTTCCGTTCTTGCTGAACGACATCGATATCCGGCCGTTCTCCAGGCGAATTGCAAGCAATGAATGGTCGCCGGTCTGCGCCCGAAGCGTGGCATGAACATCTGCGATGCCGGCCCTCGTGCTGGAAAGCGCACCGCCACGTACTGGCAACAACGTTATCCTGCTGCCCGTGAGGCCAAGCGCCTGCGACGGGGCGCGAACCGGGCCCGAAGCCGGAAGCGAGGTTAGGCGGCTCGTGAGACTGGCCTGATCGATGCGGCCATGCTCGATCATGCGAGCGATCTCGTTGGCGTTAGCCCGCGCAGACTGCGCCGCGGATTGCGGCACACGCAGCACTGGTCCCGTGGGCAGTTCCACGATCTCCGGCGCCTTCAGGGTCGGGGAAACTTCAATGCGAAGGGCCCGCGCGTCGAGATTGTGTCCTCCGACCGCAAATTCGTTTGCCTCAGACCAGGAGAGAACGATGCTCGGCGTCCTGATCCAGCCGACATTGGGTCCGCTGTGCGCCTTCACGAATTGCGCGCGCACGCCATCGGTATCCCCCGTCAGCGAGAACGTTTCGGACAACACGCTCTGTAGCTTCTCGATATCGTCCCCAACCGCCATCAATGCATCGAAATCGCGGTCAAGCTTCACGCGCTTGGCGTCAATTCTGGCGCCAGCTGCATCTGCCTGAGATTGCGTCGAGAAGTATGCGTTGTTGTAGGTTTCGATCTCCCGGTTGAGCGCATCGTTGGTGCGGTTGAGCTCCGCCATCAGCTTGGGCATGCTTCCGCGATCGACCAGAAGATTGGCCAACACCTTGTTGTCGGAATACTGCGCGTGCTTCGCCTTGAACGAGGTGATCTGCATCCTCGCTCCCGCAACCATGTCGGCCAGCGCGTCCGCGATGTCCTGCTGGTTTGCCTGGGCCTGCGCGGCGAGGAAACGCTTGAACTCCTCAGACTGCTGCTCTTCTTTGGAATATTCTTCTTTCAGCTCGCGCAGCTGAAGATCAGACATTCGCGCAGTAGCGCCTTGCGGAATCTCTCCGCGCTCGAAGCTCGCCAATGTTTCCGCCACCTTGCCGACGAGGAAGTTCGTGCCGGCCTGTGCCCGCGCGCGAACCTGTTTGCCGGCCGCCGTGCGAGGCTCTGTGCTGTCTGCGTCGCTGCGCGTCGCCATGGGATTCGCCCGCAGCGACTGGAAGATCGTTGCGTAGGAAACCACGCGCGCAAGGTTGGGATCTCCAAGCCCCGAGAAGAACGCATACGCCTGGTCTTCGTACTCCTTGGTCAGATCGCCCATCTGCATGCCCGAACCCGGCGTCAGCTCGGAGCCATAGGTAATCGGCAGAGAGCTGCTCTGGGTCGGGCTGAGTGCGCTCCAGCCGTTCTCACTGACGATCGCGGCCGCGCCGGCCGTGTTCCAGTTGAACAGCACGCTCGTTCCGCCCGTCTTCTCGGTCAGGATCGACATGATCGACCGGTCGTTGAACGCGAAGCGGCCAGGCATCGGACGCAGTGGGTAGTCGAAGAAAACGTACTGGATCTCGCCCGCCGACGACCATGATTTCAGCATCTGGTCGGTGATGTTCAGCAGCGCGCCATACTCGCTGTCGATCAGATCGTAGGAGAGATAGATCGGCGCCCAGTCCTTGCCCTCGTAGAGGCCCGACAGCAGTTTACCCGCCATAGGCAGCGTGCGCTCATAGCTTTGCGAGAGCATGTCGAACTGTTGCGCGGCAAGGAGCTGCAGCGTTTCGAACCTGAGCGGCGGCACAACGGTCGGCGGCGCCTGCCGCGCCCGTCCAACCAGCGCAAGATATCCGTTCGAGTCGTTCCAGACCCCGCCAATGACCGCATCCGCCAGAATCGCGAACCGCCGGAAATCGGCGTGCCGGCCGCGCAGACCGCCGGCCTGCACGGAGGCGCCATCGATGACAAACAGCGCAAGTTCGCCTGAACTGGAAACGTAGGTGCCAACACCGCCTTCGTTTGCGAGATCGGCAAACGACCGCGATTGACCGCCGGCAGGATCACGCCAGCTCAGGTCGGAATCGAGAAGCCAGGACTCCAGCTCGGCCGGGTTGACGTCGAGTCTCGGCGCCGCCGCCAGAGCAACGTCCTTCCATGGAGAGACGGCATCCTCGACATAGAGTCCAAACGATGTCCCCCACAGGTCCTCCGCCAGCATGGAAAGCCGATCGCGGAAAACCTCGTCCGCCAGCGGATCCGTTGTCTTCGGCGAGACCTCGGCTGGCAGCGTGACAACCATGTCGCCGAGCCAGCCGTCAAAGCCGATCATCCAGCGTTGCGCTTCTGTCGAAATGTTTGCGCCGAAAATTTCGTGCAGCGCTCCATCCAGCTTGGCGCGCGACAGGTTCGGTTCGGTGATGATCAGGACGCCGTTGGCGCCGCTCTTCGCAAAGGCCAGCGTCTGCAGGGGGAAGGGGCGCTGCAGACGATAGCGCGACCACACCTGGCAGGCGGACGACGAACACGACGGCCTGTAGGTAATGTCCGAATTCGAGCCGGGGCTTGTGTCGGAAAACGCCGAAGGCGTCAGGTCATAGGCAACGCGCGCAAGCGCCGCATAGTTTCGCTCGAACGGCGCAGTCGGATCAAATGGAGGCAGGGGGCCAGTATCGGTGGCTGCCTGTTCAGGAAGCGGTGCGGTGTCGGCGGGCTGCGCGGTGGGGCCGCACCCGGCGAGCGCTAGACCCAGACCCATCACCGCAAGCCGGATTATCGGAGTGCGCGCGTTTTGATTGCTGACAGACATCGATGCCCCCACCGCCTCAGTCGCCCAAACTCAACACCCAAAGTCTGTTTGTAGCAAGCATCGCCATGCGCGATGTCCGAGTTTGTTGCCAGGAGGTTCGACCAGACAAAGCCACGTCGAACTGCTGTCGCCGCTGTTCGCTATCCCCCCAATTCGACAGGCGCGGAAGAAAATCTCCGCAGCAATTCCAGAGCTCTAACGAAAAATCCGCGAGCGAAAATGACGCGTCTGTCCCCCACGTACCCGGGCGGGCGGATACTGCGCTCCATGACACAGGCACAAACCCGCGCAAAAGGAGTCGCAACCCCGTCGCTACCCCAGCTCTGGCTGGGCGCGATGCTGCGCGTGCTTGTCGAGCTTGTGCTTTGCGCCGCCCGTTGCCTGCGGATGCGTCCCAGCCGTCTTTCCGGTGAATGCCACACCGACGTGACGCCTGCGCCGCTGCCCGCGGAACACGACGGCATCCTGATGAAAGCAGACAAGGCCGCATCGCACGGCCATGATGACGATCGCCCGCCGTCGTGCAGTCATGCGCGCAAGCTGGCGCAGCGAGTGGATTCCAACTCGCTCGACTGGAGCTCGATATGCAACCCGCACCCGGTGTCCAACTCCAGTTTTGACCTGATCTCACGCGCGAGCTGACGCGCGTCTCATCCGCTTTAGCGCTCCGCATGGATCCCATGCCGGAGGCGCTGGTGTTTGTGCTCCTTGCTCGCGTTAGAAATCCTGCATCGACTTGGATACGCGATTGCCTAAGTAGGGATTGGGTTTAAACCGTCAGCCAGGGAGATACGGATTATGACGTCCCGCCAGTTCCGCCGCCCCCTCAAGCTCGGCATGCGAATGTGTTGCGCCAGCTGTTGATGCGTTTCCGCATCCTCTGATCCTGTCCTCAATTCGTTTCACCGGCCGCGCCGCCGATTGGTGCGAGCGCCGGCCTGCATCCGAAAGACACATCCATGACCACGCCGACCGTCCGGTCCGACGCGACATTCTCGCCATCTGCCTATCGCAAATCGATCGCTGAAATGTTCGGCGTTCTCGACGCCAGCCAGCAACGCGATCTCGTTGAACGCTTCGCCCTTTTGCCGAGGCATATCCACCGGCTCGCAACCAGCGGGCTGATTGCAGCGCCCGTGGGGTCCGGCCGCTGACAGCGACGGCGCCGGAAAGGGCCTTCTGGCGCCGCTTCGTCTGCTGCATCTGCAAATCGCGACAAACATGCAACTGTCGTTGCGGCATTGCCCGGCAAGCCATCGACGAGCTGTGAATCGCCGGGCTAGTCTCCATCTCAAGTCGTGAGGGAGGCAGCCGATGGACGCAGTCATCGTGGGATCGGGCGCGGGCGGCGCCATGGCGGCCTGGGTGCTTACAAAAGCGGGCGCCAGCGTGCTGATGCTGGAGGCGGGCCGCGACTACAATCCCGAGGAATCTCCGATGCTCAACATGGCGATGGAAGCGCCACTGCGTGGCGTCGGCACGCCTGACAAGCCGTTCGGCTATTACGACGCCACGGTCGACGGCGGCTGGGAAGTTCCGGGCGAGCCCTACACCAAGGCGGAAGGCTCAGACTTCATGTGGTGGCGCTCGCGCATGCTCGGCGGGCGCACCAATCACTGGGCGCGCAACTCGTTCCGCATGGGCGAGTACGACTTCAAGCCCTACACGCGCGACGGCCTCGGCGTGGACTGGCCCATCGAATACAAGGACGTCGCTCCCTGGTACGACAAGACCGAGAAGCTCGTCGGCGTCTACGGCACGAACACCGGCCTTGAGAACCATCCGAGTTCCGGGCCCGGCGTTCTTCTCCCGCCGCCGAAATTCCGTACGTGGGAAACCTTCCTGAAGGCGGGCGGCGATGCGGTCGGCATCCCAGTCGTGCCGGCCCGCCGCGCCATCCTCACGAAAAAGATCGACGAGCGCTCTGCCTGCTACTGGGCGTCGGCCTGCGGGCGCGGCTGTGGTATAGGCGCCGCCTTCCAGACGACGACATCGCTGATCCCGTGGGCCAAGGCCACTGGCAAGCTCACCATCCAGACCGGCGCCATGGTCTACGAAGTGATGCTCGATGCTTCCGGCAAGGCTTCAGGCGTCCGCTACATCGACAAGGCGACAGGCGAGCATCGCGAGGCGACGGCGCGTGTGATCATCATCGCGGCCAGCACGGGCGAGACGGCGCGCATCCTTCTCAACTCGAAGCCCAACGGGCGCTCGGAGGGCGTCGCCAATTCGAGCGGGCAGGTCGGCCACAACCTGATGGACACGGTCGGCTCGAGCATGAACGCCTACTTCCCGCAGCTCGAAGGCCGCCCGCGCTACAATGAAGACGGCGCGATGGGGCTGCACGCCTATATCCCGTTCTGGGACTACAAGCGCATCAAGAGCGGTGAGGTCGACACCCCGCGCGGCTATCACGTCGAGATCGGCGGCAGCTTCGGTGATCCCGGCATGGGCGCCGGCGGCGGCCTCGATGGCTACGGCTCTTCGCTCCGCACCGACGTGAAGCGCCGCTATGGCTCACGCATCAACTTCACACAGCGCGGCGAGATGATCCCGAACGGCAAGTCGTTCTGCGAGATCGATGCGAACACGAAGGACAAGTTCGGCATCCCCGTCCTCAAATTCTCATGGTCGTGGTCCGACCACGAGATGAAGCAGGTGAAGCACTTCCAGAACGCGATGAAGGAGCTGGTCGACAAGCTCGGCGGTACGCTGACGTCTGAACCGGCCGAGCCTGCCAAGGCCATCTCCAAGGGCGGCGAGATCATCCACGAGGTCGGCACCTGCCGGATGGGCAAGGACGCGAAGGACTCGGTGGTGAATTCGTTCGGCAAGACGTGGGATGTCGACAACCTCTATCTCACGGACGGCTCCGTGTTCGTCTCCAAGGCGCACAAGAATCCGACCATCACGATCATGGCGCTGGCCATGCGCTCGGCTGACAACATCGCCGGCCGCCTGCGCCGCGGCGAACTGTAGGAGGAATGGACATGACGAACGCGAATTCCTCCGGCCTTGTGCAGATCGACCGCCGCGTCACGATCAAGTGGCTGATGGGCGCGATGGCCATGGGCCAGCTCGCTGCCTGCGGCGATGGCGCCAAAGGCGTCACGTGGCAGGAAATGGCCGCCATCCAGGCTAAGGGCGTCGGCACCGACGTCGACTTCAACGATCTTGCGGTTCCGTGGCCGCTCACCATGACGGCAGCCGAGCTCCTCGCCACGAACGCGCTGGTCGATCTCATCCTTCCGGGCGAGGGCGACATTCCGTTCCCGTCGAAAGTCGGCGTTCCCGCCTTCATCAACGAATGGGTCAGCGCGCCCTATCCGGATCAGCACAAGGATCGCGAACTCATAATCCCCGGCCTAGCCTGGATCGACGAACAGTCGAACAAAGCGAACGGCCTTGTCTTCGCGAAGGCCGATCCGGGCAAGCAGAAAGCGATCCTCGACAGGATTGCCTTCAAGGCCAAGGTCGAGCCCGGCCTTGAAAAGCCCGCCGAGTTCTTTGCGCGCCTGCGCTCGCTGACGCTCGGCGCCTTCTACACCACCCCCGAAGGCTGGGCCGACATCGGCTACATGGGCAACAAGCCGGGAACGGGCGATTATGCCGGGCCGACGCCGGAAGCGCTCGCCCACATCAAGGACGTCATCGAAGGCATGGGCCTGAAATACACCGCGCCCTGATCGCGATCAGAGCGCCTTGATCTTGATGTTGCGGTACCACACGCGATCGCCATGGTCCTGCAGCGACAGGTGACCCGACGAGGCCAGACCGAACATTGGCCACTGCTTGAACTTCGATGCCGCCACCTTCTTCTTCCATGCGTCATCGCCATAGCTCGTCTCGGAGACAAGCTGCCCGTTCAGCCAGTGCTCGATCTTCGAGCCGGTAAATTTAACGACCGCAGCGTTCCACTCGCCAACCGGTTTCACAGCGCCGTCAGGCGGGGTCACGAAGTCGTAGAGCGCGCCAGCACGATGCGTCGGGAATTTTCCGTCAGCATGCCCATCATTGTCGAGCACCTGCATTTCCGGCCCGGTATTGTACGTGTTGTCCGCGCCATCCATTTCCTTGATCAGGTAGATGATGCCGCTGTTTCCTTTGGGCGAAATCTTCCACTCGAGCGAGAGCTCGAACGGCCCGTACTCGGCATCGGTCATCAGATCGCCAGCGCCACCCGCGGTCAGGGTGAGTGTCCCGTCCTCGACGGCCCATGTCGCTCCAGGCGCCGGTTTCTTGTAGCCGCGCCAGCCGGTCAGGTCCGTCCCGTTGAACAGCAGCTTCCATCCCGCAGCTGTTTCCTCGGCCGTCAGCGTGTTGGGGCCGCTGGTCACGGGGGCAGGCGCCTCAGGCGCGGTCGGAGCGGTTTCCGCAGTCACCGCTGGCTTGCTGTCGCACGCCGTCAGCAGGAGCGCCGCGCAGACGAAAGTCGTCATCCGTATCGACATCAGCATTTCTCCTCAGTTCAGCGACGTCCATGCGCCGTTATTGGTATGCGAGGCAACTGCCGCCTCGATGAATTCCACGCCACGCACGCCATCGGCAATACCTGGCGCCAGACGCGCAAACGCGGATGGCTCACGCTTCTCGGCATGCGCCCGCACAAGCTCGGCAGCATCCGAATAGATCTGCGCAAAGCCTTCCAGATACCCTTCCGGATGCCCAGCCGGGATGCGTGTTGCATGAGCGGCCGATGGCGAAAGTCCCGGGCCGCCGCGCCGATAAACACGCGGGGGCTCGCCCAGCGGTGTGAAACGCAGCTCCTCTGGCGTTTCTTGGGCCCACTCCAGCCCGCCACGTTCGCCATGGATGCGCAGCTTCAGCCCGTTGACTGCGCCGGTCGCGACCTGGCTTGCCCACAGCATGCCTTTGGCCGCACCGGCAAAGCGCAGCATCACATGCGCGTTGTCATCCACCTTGCGGCCGGGAACGAAACTGGCGAGGTCGGCGGCCACTGCCGTTGCCTTCAACCCCGTCACAAATTCCGCCAGCTGGAACGCATGCGTCGCGATATCGCCAAGGGCGCCGCCGGGACCGGCCTTCGCCGGATCGCCGCGCCAGTCCGCCTGCTTGTTTCCCGAAAGGTCCGTTGCGAGCCAGTCCTGCGCATACTCCGCCTGAACAATGCGAATGGCGCCGAGGCTGCCTGCCTCGACCATCGCGCGCGCCTGTCGCACCATGGGATAGCCGGAATAGTTATGCGTCAGCACAAAGGGCAGGCCGGTCTTCGCCGCGACCTCGGCGAGATCGTTGGCGTGCTTCATCGTGATGGTCATCGGCTTGTCGCAGATCACCGGAATGCCGGCGTCCAGAAACGCCCGCGCGATCGCATGGTGAGTCGAGTTGGGTGTCACGATGGAGACGGCATGGATCCGGTCGCTGCGCTTCGCCTCGCTTGCCGCCATCGTCCGGAAGTCGCCATAGCAACGGTCCGGCGCAAGCCCGAGCCCCTTGCCGAACGCCACGGATTTTTCTGGGTCGGACTGGAAATTCCCGGCCACCAGTTCCCACTTGTCGTCGATCCGCGCCGCCATGCGGTGCACGCCGCCAATGAACGCGCCTTCGCCGCCGCCAACCATGCCGAGGCGGAGACGTGTCAACGGTCGAGTCCCAGAAGGCGACGGTTGGCTTTTTCATCCGTGCCGCTTGCAGCGAAATCGTCGAAGGCGCGGGGCGTCACGCGGATGATGTGGTCGCGGATGAACGCCGCCCCCTCGCGCGCGCCATCCTCGGGATGCTTGATGCAGCATTCCCATTCCAGCACCGCCCAGCCTTCGTAGTCATAGCCGGCGAGCTTCGAGAAGATGCCCTTGAAGTCGACCTGCCCATCGCCGACCGAACGGAAGCGCCCGGCGCGCTCAAGCCACGGCGCGTATCCCGAATAGACGCCCTGCCGTCCGGTCGGATTGAACTCCGCGTCCTTGACGTGGAACATCTTGATCCGCTCGTGGTACAGATCGATGTATTCGAGATAGTTGAGCTGCTGCAGACAGAAGTGGCTCGGGTCGAACAGGATGTTGCAGCGCTTGTGACCCTTCACGCGGTCGAGGAACATCTCGAACGTCGTGCCGTCGAATAGGTCCTCGCTCGGATGGATTTCGTAACAGAGATCGACGCCGGCATCTTCGTAGGCGTTGAGGATCGGCAACCAGCGTTTGGCGAGTTCCTCGAAAGCGGTTTCGAAGAGGCCCGGCGGGCGTTGCGGCCAGGGGAAGAAGTAGGGCCAGGCGAGTGAGCCGGAGAACGTCACGCTGGCATCGAGACCGAGGCGGCGCGAGGCCTTTGCGGCGAGATGCAGTTGCTCGACGGCCCATTCCTGCCGCGCCTTGGGATTGCTGCGCACTTCCTTCGGGGCGAAGGCGTCGAACAGCGTGTCGTAGGCGGGGTGGACGGCGACGAGCTGGCCCTGCAGGTGGGTGGAGAGTTCGGTGATCTCCATCCCCATGTCTTTCAGCATCCCCTTGATCTCGTCGCAGTAGGCGTCGCTCTCTGCGGCCTTGCGGAGATCGAAGAGAGAGGCCTCGCCGGTCGGGATCTGGACGCCGATGAAGCCCTTCTCCTTCGCCCATTTCGCGATGGACGGCAGCGAATTGAACGGCGCATCCGGCCCCACGAATTGCGCGAGGAAGATGCCGGGTCCCTTCATGGTCTTCATAGATCGTCCTCAGGCTTCCAGTGTGCTGAGGTACTTATACCCGTTCTCGGCCGCTTCCAGCCGCGAAGTGGCAAATGGCGGTTCCTGCTCGAGATAGAAGTTCCGGACGCCTGCTGCGTAGGCAGTCGGCAGGATAGTTTTCCAGTCGAGCTTGCCCGAGCCAACATCGCTGGGGTCCATCTTCAGATTGATGTTCGGCGCCGTGGAAGCCTTGATGTCTTTCATGTGCATGGCCGAGAAGCGGCCTTTGTACTTGTTGAACAACGTCACGATGTCGTTGCCCGCAGCCGCCGCCCAGCCGACATCGAGCTCGAATGACACAAATTCCGGATCGCTCTCGGTGACCATGATGTCATAACCGGTACGATTTCCCGCCTTCGCGAATTCAAAATTGTGGTTGTGGTAGCCGAAGCCGATGCCTTTCGCCTTCAGCTTCCTGCCGATGTCCGTCAGCTCCGCCGCGAGACGCTTCCAGCGGTCTTCTCCCATCGCTTCGGCGACGCGCGAGATATAGGCGTACCCCTCGTTGGGATTCGGCGAGAGGCCGATGTCGGTGGGGATGGCCATCGACGGGGCGTAGACGTGGGTGACGCCGAGGACGTGCATGTCGGCGGAGAGCTTGTCGAGATCGCCGCGCAGGCCCGGGGCGGCTTCCGTTCCCGGGTTCATGCCGATATGGGCGCCGGTGCACTTCACACCGTGGCGGTCGAATACTTCCCGCAGCTGGGCAGGCGTCTTGCCCATGTAGGAGGGGATCTCGACCGTCTTGTAGCCGATCTTCGCGACGCCCGAGATGGCGCCTTCGAGGTTCGCGGCCAGCATGTCGGACAGCGTGTAGAGCTGGATGCCGATCGGCGCGGATTTCCGCGCGAAGAACGGACCGCTAGCCATGGTCCCTCCTTGTACATTTTGGCACGCGGCGGCTAGAGGACCGGCGGCGCCCGTCGCACACAGCGCCTGCACGAAACCGCGGCGGGAGAGGTTGATCATGTTGCGCTCCATGTCTGGTCACTGTGTCTCTTGTTTTAAGCAGCTGCGACTGTTGCCGGCGCTCGCTCGGCTGGGCGGAAGAAGAAGGCCAGGAGCAGGACGGCGACGACCGCCATGCCGGCAGGGACCATGAACAGCGTGCGATAGTCGACAGCACCCGTGGCCGGGTCCGTCCACTGCGCCATCAAAGCCGGGAAGAGGAAGCTGGCGGCCACGTTGCCGATGCCGAGGATGAGAAGGTTGAAGAGACCCTGCGCGCTGGAACGCACGTCCTTCGGGAAAGCGGCGTCGACGAAGATGTAAACCGTCGCGAAGAAGAAGGCGTAGCAGATGCCGTGCAGCAGCTGGACCGCGATGACGGTCGGGATGCTGTCGGGGAAGAAGGCGAACGCCAGGAAGCGCGCGGCGTGGCCGAGGATGCCGATGATCATCGTCGCTTTCCAGCCGAGCCTGATGAGCACGGCACCCAGAATGAACATGGTCACGATCTCGGCCACCTGGCCGATGCTGAGGACAATCATGGAGAGGTTGCTGTCGATCCCGACACGATTGGTCAGGAAGCCATCGGCCATCACGAAGTAGCCATTGTGGACGGTGCTGTCGATGAACGTGACCAGGAAGAGCACGGCGATGGAGGGAATGCCCAGCAGCTTGATCGCCTTGCGCCAGGCCAGCGGATCGCTGTCGGTCGCGTCGCGTTTGGGCGGCGTGTGGGGCAGCGTGAGGCTGTAGGCCGCGAAGGCGAACGAGACGATGGCGGCGACCACGAAGATGAGGCGCACCTGTTCCGGGCCGGCGTCGGCGCTGAGCAGGAAGACGAAGGGCCAGCTGACCATGATCCAGCCGATCGTGCCACCCATGCGGATCGTGCCGAACTGGGCGGCGGGATCGCGCAGGTTCGCGAAAGCAATCGCATTGGCGACGGACATCGACGGGACGTAGACGAGGCTGAAGGCCAGGTAGGCGCCGAAGAAGGACCAGAAATCGGTGAAATATGCGCAGCCGAGCAGCGCGATGCCGCCGATGATGTTGCTGACGGCGAGGAAGCGTTCGGCGGAGAAGTTGCGGTCGGCGAACTGGTTGGAAAAGAAGATGCCCAGGATCGCGGCGATGCCCCAGGAGCTGCCGATGAGCGATTGCTGCCACGCCTCGAAGCCCAGCTGGTTCATATAGGGGAACAGCTTCGGCATGTAGGCGCCCCAGATCGCGAGCTGGAGCAGCATCATCAAGAAGAGACGCGCCTGCATCGTTTGTATTCCTCCCTCCGGCCATTCGCATCTGTCGCCAGCGCGCGGCTCATGTTCTAGGATCGAGTGTTACCCGCGTCACAGTCCCTGTCCACGGGCAAGCGGGAGCAAAGGGAGACAGGGTCATGCAAGTCTGGGCAAAACGCGTTGCCGTCGCGACTTTGGCGCTTTGCGCAGTCGCCTGTTCCGCAATGCCGCAAGGCGGCGAACACTGGCAGTCGCTGTTTGACGGCAAGACGCTCGCCGGATGGACGCCGAAGATTCGCGGGTTCCCGCTGGGCGAGAACTATCGTGACACCTTCCGGGTGAAGGATGGCGCGATCACTGTCAGCTATGACAAGTACGACCAGTTCGGCGAGCGCTTCGGCCACCTGTTCTACAAGACGGCATTCACCGGCGCTTATCGGTTGCGTTTCGAATACCGGTTCGCGGTGGACCATCCCGCCGATACGCCAGCCTGGGCTATCGCGAACTCCGGCGTGATGATCTACGGGCAGGATCCGGCGACGATGGCGGTTGGCGACAGCTTTCCGGTTTCGGTCGAGGCCCAGTTGCTGGGGCCCGCGCCCGGGCAGGAGCGTTTCAACGGCAACATGTGTTCGCCCGGCACGAACGTGGTGATCGATGGGCAGCTGGTGACCACGCACTGCATCAACTCGAAGACGCCGTCGCTCCCGAACGGGGAGTGGATCCAGTTCGAGGTGGAGGTGGCGGCGGACGGCACGGTGACGCAGAAGATCAATGGCGCGCCGACGATCGTGTATTCCGCTGTGCAGCTCGATCCGGAAGGGCGCATGGCGAATTCGAAGCCGCTGGTCGCGGCGGCGGGCGGCAGCGTGAAACTCGATGGCGGCACGATCTCGCTGCAGAGCGAGGGCAATCCGATCGAGTTCCGCAAGATCGAGATTCTAGAGCTGAACTAGCTCTGCCAGGCCCGGCCGACTTCCGAATAGGGAATGTCACCGCGATACGGACCGGGCACGGCCGTATACTTCAGCAGCTTCGTCGCCCCAGCTTCCGAAGTGCAGTAGCCGATGATGGTCAGCTCCTTCACCGTCCGGAAGAAGTGCGGATCACTGCCTGCCGGTTGCGAATAGGCGGCCTGATCATAGCGCTTCATCATGGCAACCTGTTCGGCCGCCGAAAGATCCGCGAACGGCTTGCCATGAAGTTCGGCCGCATCCGTAGCCACCTGCGCGAGGCCAGCGCGGATACGGGTGCGTTCTTTGTCCTGGTAGTAACCGGCCAGCATTTTGTCGATGAAGCCGGGAACGCCGGCATCGGTCGCGCCGGGCGTATCCGTGCGCGGGATGATCTGTTCGGCCATTGCCGTCACAGTCCGTTTTTCCTCGTCGTTGAGGAAGGTGGTCATCTCGCCAGCGTCAGGCGTTGAAACGCAGCCAGCGAGGACGCCGGCCATTGCGCTAGCGCTGACAGCGCCACCGAGCAACATTGCGGCCCGGTGGATCAGTTCACGACGGTCCATCATCGTTTGTTTCCTCCGGTCCTAGATTTCGCCGCGCTTCAGCGACGTGACGGCGTGATCCGCCGCGCGCGCCGTAAGCGCCATATAGGTCAGCGACGGGTTCACGCACGCCGCAGACGTCATGCCCGATCCATCCGTGACATAGACGTTGGTGCAGGCATGTACCTGGTTCCAGCCATTAAGCACCGACGTCTTGGGGTCGCGGCCCATTCGCGCTGTTCCCATTTCGTGGATGCCAAGGCCGGGAGCATATGGCCGGTCGTACGGGCGGACATTCTTGAAGCCCGCCGTCTCCATCATCTCGACTGCGGCGGCCTGCATGTCCTTGCGCATGTTCAGTTCGTTTTCGCGGATCGTCACATCCATGGTCAGCGTCGGCAGGCCGTGAACGTCCTTCACGTCATTGTTCAGCCACACCCGGTTGTCGCGATAGGGCAGCATCTCGCCAAAGCCGGTGAGGCCCATCGTCCAGTTTCCGGGTTCGGCGATTTCGTCCTTCAGATCCTTGCCGAAGCCCATCTCGGCCACCAGGCGCTGCCAGCCAGACCGGCTGGCGCCGCCCTGATAGCCGTAGCCGCGGGTGAAATTCTTCTGCTTGGTCGCGCTGTCGCCCAGGTTGCGGAAGCGTGGCACGTAGATGCCGGTGGGGCGGCGGCCCGCATAGTAGCGATCGTCGTAGCCATCCACGTCGGACTGTGCGCCGGCGAGGAAATGGTGATCCATCACGTTGCGGCCCAGCTCGTCGCTGTCATTGCCGAATCCGTTCGGGAAACGACCGCTCCTCGACATCAGCATCAGCTGGGTTGAGTTCAGCGTGGAGGCGCAGATGAACAGTACCTTGGCGTAGTATTCGGTCTCTTCCTTGGTATTGGCGTCGCGCACGCGGACGCCGGTCGCCTTGTTGCGGGCTGGATCGAAGATGATCTCGGTGACAACGGCGTCCGGCTGGAGCGTCATGTTGCCGGTGTGGTCCGCCGCGATCAGCGTGGCGCCGTTGGAGGAGAAATAGGCGCCGAAGGAGCAGCCGCGCATGCAGAGGTTGCGGGTCTGGCAGGTGCCGCGCCCGATCTTGAGCTGTTCTTCGGTCGGCTGGGTCAGGTGAGCCGTTCGACCCATCGTGATGCGCCGTTCGGGGAATTTCGACTCCACCTTGCCCTTGAACGTCTTCTCAACAACGTTGAATTCCATCGGCGGCTGGAACACGCCATCCGGCAGTTGCGGCAGGCCCTCCTTCGACCCGCTGACGCCCATCCATCTTTCGACATGGTCGTACCAGGGCGCGAGGTCGGCATAACGGATCGGCCAGTCGACGCCGACGCCTTCCTTGAGGTTCGCCTCGAAGTCGAGATCGCTGTGGCGATAGCTCTGCCGGCCCCAGGTGAGCGAGCGCCCGCCGACATGATAGCCGCGGATCCAGTCGAACCGGTTGACCTCGGTATAGGGGTGCTCGTCATCCTTGACGAAGAAGTGGTTCCACTGGTCGTTGACCGTGTAGCCGGTGCGGATCTGCTTGAAATAGTGCTTGTCGATCTCCGCCTGCGGCGTGCGCCCGCCCGCATAGCGGAAGTCCCAGGGGTTCATGGCGAAGGTCTTGTAGTCCTTGCCATGCTCGACCTTGCGCCCGCGCTCAAGCACCAGGGTCTTGAGGCCCTTTTCCGTCAGTTCCTTCGCGGCCCAGCCCCCGCTTATCCCGCTGCCGACGACGATGGCGTCGAACGTCCGCTCTGCCTTCGACGCAGTGGCTAGGTCTTTCATGGATCCACCCTCTCGACGCGCTTCTTCTGGCGCATCGAAAGTCTGGCGCCGAACGCGGGCGGAAGCCAGTCCTTCGGGATTTTGAGTTGACGCAACGTTCCCTATGCCAGAGCTTCGAGGCATGCGGATGCATTATTCAGTTCTGGCAGCAAGAATGGCGCTGGCGGCGATCGGAATGCCCCTCGCATTTGGCTGCGTTGCTGGACTGGCAATGCACGATTCTTCGGCTGTCGTTGCAGCGAGGCCAACCGCCGAGAGGGCGAAGTTCGAACAGGACAGGCGGGCAATCCTTGCGATGTCTGGGGATTTCATTGTCACATTCGATTTCCGCGAGACTGTTCCGCTCGCCGCTGGCTATGAGCTCAAGAAGCCCAAGCTGTCGGGGGCCGAGGAAATTATTCGCATTGTGGAAGACCGCGGCGATTTCATCAGCCTGCAGCAGATCCTTGTCACGCGGATGGGAGACGAGGTCCCGGTAATCAAGCATTGGCGGCAGGACTGGCAGTATGAGCCAGCGAGCGTGCTGGTGTTCATCGGCGGTAACGCCTGGGAGGCGCGGCCGGTTTCCGGGACAGAACGCGCGGGCAAGTGGTCGCAGACGGTTTATCAGGTGGAGGATTCGCCACGTTACGGAGCGGTCGGCGCTTGGACGCATGCCAATGGTGTCTCGCAGTGGACACCGCCTGCCGAGATACGTCCGCTGCCGCGCCGGGACATGACCACGCGGGATGACTATGACGCGATGCTGGCAGTGAACCGCCACATCATCACGCCATTCGGATGGGTTCAGGAGGAGGAGAACTCCAAGCTGGCCTTGCGAGGTGATCCTCGCGTCGTGGTTCGCGAAGTTGGCGTCAACACCTACAAGCGCTCCAGCGCGATCGCGGCGAAGGACGGCGACGCCTACTGGAACGCGACCAGGGATTTCTGGTCGCAGATCCGGGCGGACTGGAAGCGGTTGGAAACTTCGTCGCCGGCATTCGGGCTGACGATACAGGGCGAGCCCGAACCGCTGTATGTTCCGATCTTGACGCTGGCTGACGACGTTCAGGCCGGCAACATCACCACGGCTGATGCTGTCATCGAGGCTAGAAAGATCATCGCAGGGCTCACGACGACAAACGTCGGCACACTGCAGGAGCGCATCGCAAAGTCGAAAAAGGTCGCCGCCAACTGATCCCTAGAGGATCTGGCACGACTCCTCGAACGACAGGCGCGGCAGGCGGGGAAAGAGATTCTCCGTCGTGCCGTAGCCGATGTTGCAGATAAAATTGGCTCGCCAGCTTGTGCCCTTGAAGAACTCGTCGTTCACGCCCTGCTCCCTGAAGCCGGACATCGGTCCACAATCGAGGCCAAGCGAGCGCGCCGCCAGCATCAGATAGGCTGCCTGTAGCGAACCGTTCCGAAAGGCTGTTTCCATCGCGACTTCCGGTTTGGCGAACCAGGCGGCGGATTCCGGCTTGTGCGGGAAGAGGTAGGGGATCTTCTCGGAGAAGTTCAGGTCGTAGGCCATGATCACATTGATCGGCGCTATCAGGGTCTTTGGCCGGTTGCCGCTCGACATGTGCTGCGCAAGGCGCGCCTTGGCTTCCGGGCTGGTAAGAAACACGAACCGGCCCGGATTGCAGTTGCTGGCCGTAGGGCTCCACTTCGCCAGTTCATAGACTTCATGGATAAGCGCTTCAGCAATCCGCTCTGGCTCGAACGCATTGTAGGTGCGCGCGGTGCGGAAAAGCCGGTCGAGTGAGGCGGTGGGAAGGGCGTTGCGGGAGCGTTCGGTCATCGGAGCCTTGTAGCGCGAGGAAAACCAGTTGGCGCCCGATGAGGCTATGCCATGCTGCGCTTCGCACAAGATGGGACAAAAATGTCTGGCGAGCCCGACACCGTGATGCTGCCTTGCCGGCCGGAACCGATCGCGGTTCCGGCGTCGAAAACGGCGGTCATCGTCATCGACATGCAGAACGCCTACGCCTCGAAGGGCGGCTATCTCGATCTTGCGGGTTTCGACATTTCCGGTGCGGCGAGGGTGATCGCCAACACGAAACAGGTGCTGGAGACGGCTCGGGCCGCCGGGATGACGGTGATCTTTTTCCAGAACGGCTGGGACTGCGATTATGTCGAAGCCGGCGGGCCGGGTTCGCCTAACTATCACAAGTCCAACGCTCTCAAGACGATGCGTAAGCGGCCGGAGCTGCAGGGCAAGCTGCTGGCGCGCGGGGGCTGGGACTATGAGCTGGTCGACGAGCTAAAGCCGCAGCCCGGCGATATCGTCCTGCACAAGACGCGCTATTCCGGCTTCTTCAACTCGCAGCTGGATTCGGCTCTTCGCTCGCGCGGCATCCGGCATCTCGTCTTTACTGGCATCGCAACCAATGTTTGCGTCGAGTCGACCCTGCGCGACGGCTTCTTCCTGGAATACTTCGGCGTCGTCCTCGAAGACGCCACGCATCAGGCCGGGCCTGATTTCGTCCAGAAGGCTGCGATCTACAATATCGAGACATTCTTCGGCTGGGTCTCCAGCGTCGCCGACTTCAAGGGCGCGTTCGGGCAAGTCGAGAGGACATAGAGGAGAGCTTCCATGCCCAAGAAAGTCATCCTGCCGCCCGGCACGCATACGCCGATCGCGCCGTTCTCGCCGGGTACATATGCTGACGGCGTGGTCTACGTCTCGGGCACGCTGGCGTTCGACAAGGACAACAAGATCCTGTTTCCCGGCGATGCGGCGGCGCAGACGAAGCACATTCTTGAGGTCATCAAGTCCGTCATCGAAACCGCAGGCGGCACGATGGCCGACGTCACCATGAACAACATCATGCTGAAGTCGTGGAACGATTACGCGGCGATGAACAAGGTCTATGCCGAGTATTTCCCGGGCGACAAACCAGCGCGCTGGTGCATCGTCTGCGGCCTCGTGCGGCCGGATGCTCTTGTCGAGATCGGCTCCATCGCGCACATCGGCAAGAAATAGCGCATGCCGACGACCGGGGACGGACTCTACTACGAAATCCATGAGGGTCCCGCGGGAGCGGAGTCTGTCGTGTTTTCGGCTGGCCTCGGCGGGTCGTGCGCATTCTGGGCGCCACAGATGGAGGTCCTGAAGAAGCGCTTTCGGGTCGTGGGATACGATCATCGCGGCACGGGGCGCAGTGTTCGGGAGTTGACTGATCCGCACTCGGTCGATGCCATGGCGGCCGACATCCGCGCGGTGATGGATGCCAGCAAGACCAAGGTCGCGCACATCGTCGGTCATGCGGCCGGTGGGCTGGCTGCGCTGCAGCTGGCGCTGAAATCGCCCAAGCGGGTCGGCAAGCTGGTGGTCGTCAATGGATGGTCGCGGCCTGATCCGCATATTGCGCGCTGCTTCGAGGCGCGGGTCGCGTTGCTGAAGAAGTCCGGCAAGCGGGCCTATGTGCGGGCCCAGCCAATCTTCCTTTATCCGGCCATCTGGATCTCGGAGTACGCCGAGCGGCTCGACGCCGAGGAAGAGCATATGGTGAAGGGCTTCCCGAGCATCGAGGTGATGCTGGAGCGGATCGAAGCTCTGCTGGCCTTTGATATCGACGCCAAGCTGCCGAAAATCACGGCGCCGGTGCTTGTCAGCGCGTCGGCTGACGACATGCTGGTGCCGGTCAGTTGCTCGCAGCGCTTGGCGGAGCGCCTGCCCAATGCCACGCTCGACATAACGCCCTGGGGCGGACATGCGATGAGCGTGACGGATCCCGAGGTCTTCAATTCCACGCTGCTGGATTTCCTCCGCAGCAAGTGACGGAAGGACTGTCAGATGGAAGTCGGCGTCTTCATTCCGATCGGCAATAATGGCTGGCTGATCTCGACCACCTCGCCCCAGTACAAGCCGAGCTTCGAGCTCAACAAGACGATCACACAGTCGGCCGACAAGTACGGGTTCGACTTTGCGCTCTCTATGATCAAGCTGCGCGGCTTCGGCGGCAAATCCGAGTTCTGGGAATACAATCTCGAGAGCTTCACGCTGATGGCGGGGCTCGCCGCTGTCACCGATCGCATCAAGATTTTCGCCACCGCGCCGACACTGGTGCTTCCGCCCGCCATGGTCGCCCGCATGGCTGCCACCATCGACTCGATCGCGCCGGGCCGTTTCGGCATCAACCTCATCACCGGCTGGCAGAAGGCCGAATACGACCAGATGAACCTGTGGCCGGGCGAGCAGCACTACAAGGACCGGTACAGCATGCTGGCCGAGTATGCGACCATCCTGCGCGAACTGCTGGACACCGGCCGCTCTGACTTCAAGGGCAAGTACTACCAGATGGAAGACTGCCTCGTGCGGCCCAACGCCAAAGGCGTGAAGCTGATCTGCGCCGGTTCGTCGGACGAAGGCCTCGCTTTCACCGCCCAATACGCCGACTACGCCTTCGCGCTCGGCAAGGGCACGAACACGCCCACCGCCTTTGCTCCGGTCAACAAGCGTCTTGAAGCCGCCGCCGCGAAGACTGGCCGCAAGGTCGGCTCCTACCTGCTCATGATGATCATCGCTGACGAGACCGATGAGAAGGCGATGGCAAAGTGGCGGCTCTATCGCGAAGGCGAGGACAAGGATGCCACCAAATGGCTCGCCAACCAGGCCGCGCCCAACGTTCAAGGCGGCGCCCAGACCAACACCACGCAACTTGCCGATCCCACCAGCGCCGTGAACCTCAACATGGGAACGCTGGTCGGAAGCTACGAGACCGTGGCGAAGATGCTCGACGAAGTTGCCGGTGTGCCGGGGACCTCTGGCGTTCTGCTGACGTTCGATGAGTTCGTCTCGGGCGTGGAGAACTTCGGGAAGCATATCCAGCCGAAGATGAAATCCCGCCAGCACGTGAAGGTGGCTTAGGCCCTCCCGCGCCGGAACACGAAGTAAGCCAGCACGATCACCGCCATCAGCGCAGTCGATGAGAGCAGTTCGAGCTGCGAGGATGACAGCGCCTGGGCCGGGTCGCTGCTTGGCTTCGTCGCCATAGCGACCAGCACGGCAACCATCGCTACAATGGCGAGATAGCCGCCCCAGGGATGGAACCACGCCTTGAGTTGTAGCCGCTCAGCGGGAATCTTCGGCCGCAACGCGAGCTGCGCCGCCGCCACGCCGATATAGACGAAGATCATCAGCGCGCCTGAGGCGTTCAGCAGGAAGGAGAACAGCTCCTTCGGGAAGAACGCATCCAGCGCCACGCACACCACAGAAATCGCCGACGCCAGCACGATGGCGCGCGATGGCACGCCGCGCTTGTCCACCTGCCGCAGGAATTTCGGCGCATCCCCCTTGTTGGCCAGCCCGAACAGCACGCGCGAGCCGACATAGATGCCCGAGTTGAGGCACGACAGCACCGCCACTACGACGATGATGTCCATGATCATGGGCGCATAGGGCACGCCCACTTTCTGCAGCGCCATCGTGAACGGCGACATGACCGCGACCTGCCGCTGCGCATCCACCTCGCCCCACGGCACAACAGCCATGATCAGCGCAATGGAAAGCACATAGAACAGCAGCATCCGCACGATCAGCGCCGTGGTGAGTCCGGCGATTACCTTCTCGCCGGCATTGGACTCAGCCGCGGCCACGGTGGTTATCTCCGCGCCAACCAGCGTGAAGATCAGCGACACCACACCAACCAGAATTGCCGCCTCGCCCTTCGGCGCGAAGCCGCCATTGTTCCAGAGATTGTCGAAGCTGGGCGCTCCCGTCGGGTTGAGACCGAGGGCGAAGGCTGCCGCGATCACGATGAAGACGATGATTGCCGCCACCTTGATGGACGAGAACCAGAACTCGAACTCGCCATAGGATCGCGTCGACAACAGGTTCGATCCCGTCAGCAGCACGGTGAACGCGATCCCCAGCGCCCATGGCGGCACATCCGGCAACCACTGTCCCGCGATCTTGGCGCCGACAATTGCCTCGAACGCCACGACGATCACCCAGAAATACCAGTAGAGCCAACCAGTGGTGAAGCCAGCGAGGTTGCCCAGCGACAATCGCGTGTATTCCGTGCACGAGCCTATGCCAGGATAGGCCATCGCCATCTCGCCAAGAGCGCGCATCACGAACAGCACGATCAGGCCAGTGAGGGCATAGCTGAGGATTACCGCCGGCCCGATGTCGGAGATGTAGACCATCGAGTTGACGAACAGCCCGCCGCCGATGATCCCACCGATGGAAATCATCGCAACGTGCCGCGCTCGCAGCGATTTGGTCAGCTGCGGCGCGCCTGAAGCTTCAGGAGTTACGGCCTGCTCCAAGATATATCTCCCCTCGCATCTGCTGCCGCTACGGCACAGCCCGCGTTGAGCCCATGAGCACCTGACTTCACGCGATTGGCAACTCCCCTCCCGAAAAGTTCGGCGCTAGGCTCGTCGCAAACAAGGGGAGAGATGCGATGCGTGTCGGACGGCGTGAGGTTCTCCTGGGTGGCTCGGCCGCGTTGCTGGCCGGATGCGGACCGCAGAAGGCGGCGGCCCAGCCCGTCGATATGATCCTGCACGGCGGAAAGGTGCTGACGGTCGACCAGAAATTTTCCGTGGCGTCCGCACTCGCCGTGAAGGATGGAAAGATCCTTGCAGTCGGCGGGCCCGAATTGCTGGAGACGTATTCGTCCACGAACACGGTCAACCTCGCCGGACGCACGCTGATGCCGGGGTTCACCGACAGCCACGTCCACATCTATTCGCTGTCGCCGCGCGCGATCGAGCCGGACAAGGTCAAGTCGATCGCGGAGCTGCAGGACGTGATCCGCGAGAAGGCGAAACAGCTCGGCAAGGGCGAGTGGATCACCGGCTACGGTTGGGACGAGGCGCAGCTGACGGACAAGCGCAATCCGGTGCGGGCAGATCTCGATGCGGCTGCGCCGGACAATCCGGTTGTGCTGACCCGGGCGGGAGCGCATTCGGCGGTAGGAAATTCCCGCGCGCTGGAGCTGGCGAAGATCAACAAGGCGACCAAGGACCCCGAGGCGGGGATCATCGAGCGCG
The DNA here is from genome assembly GCA_965279205.1 of Hyphomonadaceae bacterium. Classification (GTDB taxonomy): domain Bacteria; phylum Pseudomonadota; class Alphaproteobacteria; order Caulobacterales; family Hyphomonadaceae; genus UBA7672. Next base: position 3,137,140 of record OZ257144.1, on the reverse strand, counting down.
ATGCTTCGGGCGAGGCCAACGGCATTATCCGGGAGCGGTTCGATCTTTATACGCGACTGGTGCCGGACGACTCGTTCGAGACACTGCGGCCGAGCTTCATCCAAGCGCTGAAGAACCTGCTGCCGTTTGGCATCACCAGCTTCCAGTCCGCCTCGACCAGCATCGGCGATGAACCGGTCGAGGGCTCGCCGGACCGCGCCGGCAGCGGACTCACTTATCGCCGCATGCGCGCCATCTATGACGAACTCGGCGTCGATCTCCCACGCGCTGCACTCTACATCTCATACCCTGGCGAAGCGCGCATGAAGGCGTTCGGCAAGAAGTCGGGCGATGGCGACGACCGCGTGCGTCTTGGCCCCATTGGCGAAAACCTTGTCGACGGCGGCTTCACCGGCCCGACGGCCTGGCTGCTCGCGGACTACAAGGGCCAGCCCGGCTTCCGCGGCAAGGGCCGCTTCTCAGATCAAGAACTGCAGGAGATGGTCGACAAGGCCAGCGAGTATGGCTGGCAGATGGGGCTCCACGCCATCGGTGACGCCGCCATCGTACAGACGGTCAATGCCTATGTCGCCTCGCTGAAGAAGAACCCGCGTTCCGATCATCGCTGGTTCCTCGACCATTTCACGATCATGCCGCCGGACGAGACGATGAAGGCGATGGCCGACAACGGCATCATGATCGCCCAGCAGCCCAACTTCCTCTACAATCTCGAAGGCCGCTACCGGTCGACGCTGGACGACTGGCGGCTGGCGCACAACAACTCGATCGCCACGCCTGCCAAGAAGCACGGGATCTTCATGGCGTTCTCGTCGGACAATCTGCCGATCGATCCGCGCGTCGGTCTCTACGCTGCGACGACCCGGAAGGGACCGAGCGGCATGGTGCTCGGCGCCGAAGAGGCGGTGAGCCGCGAGGAAGCGATCCGCATGTACACCGCCAACGGGCCGCACCTGTCGTGGGAAGAAAAGACGAAAGGCACGCTGGAGGCGGGCAAGCTCGCCGACATGGTGGTGCTGGAGCAGGATCCGCTGAAGGTCGCCGACAGCGAGCTGCTGACGCTGAATGTCGACATGACCATCGTCGACGGAAAAGTCGTCCACCAGCGCGAGAGCGCTCGCGTCTAGAGCGCCACGAACACGGCCTTGATCTCGAGGAATTCCTCGATGCCGTACTTGCTGCCTTCGCGGCCGATGCCGGATTCCTTGACGCCGCCGAAGGGAGAGACCTCGGTGGAGATGAGACCGGTGTTCATGCCGACCATGCCGTATTCGAGGCCTTCGCTGACGCGCCACGATCTCGCGAGGTCGCGCGTGTAGGCATAGGCGGCCAGGCCCGCGCGGCTGTCATTGGCAAGTCGGATGGCCTCTTCCTCGGTCTTGAAGCGGACGAGGCCAGCGACGGGGCCGAAGGTTTCCTCGCGGCAGAGCAGTGCGTCCGGCGCGACATCGCGCAGGACGGTGGGCCGATAGAACGTGCCGCCACGGCTGTCCTTCGCCGCGCCGGTCAGCGCCTTCGCGCCGTGGCCAAGCGCGTCGGCGACGTGGGCTTCGACTTTCTGCAGCGCCTTTTCGTTGATCAGCGGTCCCTGTTGGGTAACGCCGGCAAGGCCGTCGCCGACCACAAGCGAAGACGCTTTCTCGGCGAGAAGCTTCGCGAAAGCGTCGTAGATGCCGTCCTGCACGAAGAAACGATTGGCGCAGACGCAGGTCTGCCCAGTGTTGCGGAATTTCGAGATGATGGCGCCAGCCGCAGCGGCTTCGAGATCGGCGTCGTCGAACACCAGGAAGGGCGCGTTGCCGCCAAGCTCGAGCGAGACGCGCTTGACCGTGGAGGCGCACTGGGCGGCGAGTTTCTTGCCGACGGGGGTCGAGCCGGTGAAGGTGAATTTGCGGATGCGCGGATCTTCGGTGAGGACGCGGCCGATCGGTTCGGCATCGCCCGTGACAATGTTGAACACGCCAGGCGGCAGGCCAGCTTCTTCGCCCAGCAGAGCGATCGCCAGAGCGGAATAGGGCGTCAGCTCCGAAGGCTTGAGAACGGCGGTGCAGCCAGCGGCGATTGCCGGGCCGACTTTCCGGGTGATCATGGCGGCCGGAAAGTTCCACGGCGTAATTGCGCCGATGACGCCGACGGGCTGTTTCATCACCATGATGCGGCGGTCGGCGCTGGGGCCGGGGATGATGTCGCCATAGGCGCGCTTGGCTTCCTCGCCAAACCATTCGAAGAACGATCCGGCATAGGCGATCTCGCCCCGCGATTCCGCAAGCGGCTTGCCCTGTTCGGCGGTCATCAGGCGGGCGAGGTCTTCCTGGTGCTTCAGCATCAGGTCGTTCCACTTGCGCATGATGTCGGCGCGCGTGCGGGCGGACTGGGCGCGCCATTTCGGCAGGGCGGCTTCTGCAGCCGCAACCGCGCGCTCGGTTTCCGGCTTGCCGAGATTGGGGATGCGGCCAAGCAGGCCGCCGGTTGCGGGATTGTGCACGGGGTGGGTCGGATCGCCCGTCCACTTGCCGTCGATATAGCACTGCTCGCGGAACAGGTCGGCGCGCTTGAGGGCGATGCGGCCAAGTTCGGATGCGCCCGTATCGGCCATGGTCAGTCCTCCAGTCGCGAGTTCAGTTCGCTCCGAGGATATCGTCCGAAGCGATCAGCGGGGCAAGCCTATTGAATGCCTGGCCGAAGCGGACAGCTGGCGCTATCGGCCGGCAGAATTTCCGCGCCTTCGGCCGCCTCGGCATGCATCAGCGCCTGTTCGGGCGAGATCCAGGCCTGGCTGCGGGTGGCGCAGCGCATGCCGTAGTCGAAGATGGCGCGCATGTTGGCCTGGTCGAAGGCGAGAGAGCCGCCGAAGGCGACGCTCGAGGGTATCGTGGTGAAGACGAACTTCATCTCGTTGCGTTTAGCGAAGGCGTCGGTCTGAGCCAGCGCGGTGCGCGTCATGTGGTTGAGCACGGCGTTGAAACTGCGCGCGGCGATATCGACGGCGTTGTTGGGCGTAGAGCGGGCGGCGGAAGACGCCTGGCCGTTGACGATGACGTAGATATTGGCTCCGTGCAGGCTTTCAGGCGCATAGCCGAGGATCATGGCAATGTCGGGCGCAACGAAGAAGGGCGTCGAAGCGCCGCCGTCGACATGCATTTCCTGGAATTTCTTTCCATCCTTCTGGACGTCGATCATGACGGGAGGAAAGACGCCGGGAACGCTGGCCGACGCGATCAGGACATTCTGCATCAGTTCGACGGCGGTGGTGCGTGTGCCGTCGGCGTCCTGCTGGCTGGCGATGGCGCCGAGATTCCAGATGGTGGTTTCCTCGCGGTCGAGATTGGTGGTTGCGACGAGTAGCAGGCGGCCGGCGGCGGCTTCCTTTGCGACGGCGTCTACGAGTTCGGGCGTAACAAAGTGCGTGACGAGCTGGCGCAGGGGTTCGCCCTCGAACACGCTGACGCCGAAGAGCACGCCGAGACCACGCGACTGAAGCAGCTTGTCGGTGGCCTGGCCGCGATAGGCTTCGGTAAGCTTGCCGTCCCAGTCAGGACCGAGGAAAGCGAAGGGTGCGATAAGCGCGCCGGTTGACACGCCGGTGACAACTTCGAATTTCGGGCGGGTGCTGGCGTTGGTCAGCCCGACCAGCACGCCGGCGCCATAGGCCCCGCCCGCGCCGCCGCCAGACAGCGCCAGCATGTCGATCGAGCCGTCACTGGCGGCCTTGATCGCGGCGGAGGTCTCGGGCGCGTGCTCGACAAAGAAATTGCGATCCAGCGTGTCGGTGCGGACGGGCATGGAGAATCCGGGCGGGACGGCGCCGACCGGTGAAGCTGGCGGCGTATCGAGACGCGGAATCGTGGTGCAGCCGGCAAGCGCGAGGCCCGCTCCAACGCTGATCCAGTTACGTAGCTTCATGCTCGACACTCCCGGATCTACAGCGGGAGATAGCTATGCCGTGCTCCGGCGCCAAGCCGACAGGTCCCGATAGGCTGTGCTGGAAGCGAAACGACGCCGCGCTGGTCAGCGCGGCGTCGTTGGCTGGAATCCGTTTGTCGCAAATCCTACCAGAACGCCATGCGCAGGGTAACCGAGCCGTAGTGCGTGATGGCGGTGTCGGAGATCTCGGCGTCGTAGCCGACCTTGATGTTCAGGAACTGGCTGTCGACGTTGAGGCCGAGGCCGGCGACCAGCGCATCTTCCGGTTCGTTGCCAGGGGTTAGCGCGAACGAATTGCCCGTCGTGCCGCCCGCGAAGCGCATCGAGGCCGGGTTGTCGTCCCAGGTCAGGATGTTGCGGTAGCCGACCGTCAGTTCCGGCTTGATGCTGTAGGCGTCGTCGGAGCCGAGATTGCCGACGAAGGCGAGGCCGTAGGAGGCCGTCGCCAGCGAGGCGTCGCCATCGCCCGCAACGATGGCAAGATCATCATTGGTGTCGGCGGTTTCCGTGTAACCGTCCTGCTGGAAGCCGGTGTAGTCGGCGGCGACGAAGGGTTTCACGTCGAGCCAGCCCAGCGGCATGGTGTAGGTCGCGCGTGCGCCGGCCGTGTAGGTCTGGCCCTTCCATTCGCCGCGCAGGCGGTCGCTGAGCGAACCGATCGCGATCTTGCGGTCCGAGGTGAAGTCAACAAACCCGATCGAGGCCGCGCCATTGATGGCGAGGTTGCCGTTGATCCAGCCGCCATAGGCGCCGAAGGATGTCTGCGACACGTTGAGCGGCGCGCCAGTGCGATCGTCTTCCTCGAGTTCGACCGATTCCAGCGCCGCAAAGGCGCCGATGAGGGCCGTGCCGGTGGAGATCAGGTCGACGCCGGCCGCAACGCCAAAGCCGCCGCCCGAAACGCCAACCGAGTTCGATGAGGCGTCAGCCGTGTGGTAGACACCGAACTCTTCCGTCCACGCGCCGCCTGGCGCATCTGGCTTGTCGGAGATGAGGTCGAGCCGGCGCGCGGTGGCGCCGAACGCCGCCGTCGCGTTCGAAGCGAGGACGCGCATCACAGAGGCGTCCGAGCCCGGCAGCAGGTCGCTCCAGCCATGCAGGAACGCCTCGGCGCCGGGGATGGACGTAACGGCCGCGGCGACATCGTCATTCTCTTCCATCAGGTCGAGCACGGCGCCATAGGCGCCGGCCTGGCGTCCGTTGAGGCCGAGTTCGGTTGCATTCTTCACGCGGAAGACGAGGTCGAGCGACTGGGAGGCGGCAGGCCGCACCAGGCTGACGTCGAACAGGTAGGGCGAGCTCGTGTTCAGCATGCTCGCTACCGGCCCGCCGAGGTTCAGCGTGCCGGCGTTGAGGACGCGGAGCGTGAAAGGCGAATTGGTGAACTGCGTGAAGATCGGCGTGAACACGGTGTTCGCGGCGATGTCAGCGGTTCCGGCGATATTGAAGATCGGGACGTTGCCGGCGATGCGGGCATTGTCGATCACGAAGCCGACCTTGGCGGCGTTGGCCAGCGTCATGGAGCTGAGGTTCAGCGTACCAGCGGCGCCGTTGTTGACGGTAGAGTTGTTGACCGACATCGAGACAGCGCCAGCGCCTGGCTTGAAGATGCCGCCGTTGTATACCGAGCCGTTGGTGAAGGAGAGGGCGCCCGACGACGAGCCGAGAAGGATGTCGCCGGTCCAGTCGCCGCCGTTCAGGTTCACTGTGGCGCCCGTGCCGCCAAACGTGGCGTTGCCGGTGAGCTTGGCGCTGGTGATCGCCAGCGTGTCGGAACCGGTTCCGAAATTGATGTCGCCGGTCATTTCACCCGATAGCAGGTTCAGGCGATCGGCGCCGACGCCGAACAGGATATCGCCGAAGATGCGGGTATTATCGACCGTGTCGTTCTGGGTGAATGTGACATTCGAGCCCGAATGCGACAGGTCGGCAGCGATCGCGCGGCCAAGGCCGCTCGTGATGGTGTCGGTGGTGTCATTGTCGACATAGCCGGCAGCCATTCGCGAAGTGTTGGTGAAGCTGGTGACGGTGCCCGACAGATCCTGGAAGGCCATGACGTCGCCATCATAGCCGCGGGTCGTGGCGATGATTGAACCGCCGTTGACGACGGTGGGCACGCTGGCGCCGGCATCGACGCGGACCGCGTAGGAATCGTGATTGGTTTCGGTGGTCGCCGTAGCGCTGATCGTGCCGATGTTGACCAGTTGCGGGGTCGAGGCGCCAGAGCCGATGTTGAGGGCGATAGAGTCGGCTTCGAAAGCCTGTGAGACGATGGCGCCGCCATTGAAGATGCCGCCTTCGACGATCGTCTGGTGGGTTCCGTCGGCCGAGCCGGCGATCTTCACGCCGGTCGAGGCAAAGCCGACGTTGAGGCCGTTGCTGGTGACCAGACCACGGTTGATGAAGCCGTAGTCGTAGTTGAAGACGCCAATGATCTCGTCGAGATTGCTGTCCTTGTCGTCATCCAGCGTGTCGCGCACGCTTTCACGGACGCGCGCGAGGTTGATCTGGCCGCCGGCGGCGCCATCGAGCGACTGGATAAGGATTGCGGGGGCCGAGCCATACGATCCGACTGCGCCGGTAAGGCGGTTTTCGTTGAAGTCCTGGACGACATCCTTGACCGTATCCGTGGGGTCGACTCCACCGATGGCGTTGCCGTTGACCAGGAAGCCGCGGGCGAGATCGCCGCGGATCGCGATAGCGGGACCGCCGGTCAGCAGGTCGTCGGCGTCGCGCCGCTGGGCAATCGTCTTGTCGCCCGTCTTTAGGGTGTCCGGATCGACATAGTTGTGTTCGGTCTTGCTGGTGAAGCCCGTCGCGACAACCGTGCCGTCGACCATGAATTCACCGGTGACATCTCCGAGCACGTTGACGCCGATAGAGTTCTGGCCCTCGACGTTCGTCGAGCCGCCGATGTTGACGTTCCCAGTGATGTCCTCGCGCAGGTCGATGCCGACGCTGTTGGCGCCGATGACGTTGATCCCGCCACTGGTGGTGGCGCTACCACCCTTCATGCGGAAGTCGCCATTGAGGACGGAGCGTACGGAGATGCCGTACGAATTGTTGCCCTCGATCGAGATCGCGCCGGTGGGGCTTGAAATAGTCAGATTGCCGTTCAGCGTTCCGCCTGGCTCGACCAGGATGCCGATGCGGCCGGTTCCCTGAGCGTTGGGGCCGTCAAGGTCGCCGTCACTGTCGGCGTCGGTGCGGGTGTAGTCCTCGACCAGCGAGATGATGCCAGCGCCGCTATAGCTGGTGGTGAGGTTCGGCAAGATGTGCACGCCGACCGTGTTGTCGGAATTGACCGTGGTGATAGTGGCGTTGTTGGTGACGGTGTTGTTGGTGTTGACCGTGACAGCTGTGGTGTTGGGCTGGCTGGTCAGCGTGATCGAGCCGCCGGTGGCGACGGTAAGATCCCCGGTCGTTGATGTGGAAACCGGTGTTGTGGTCGCCGTGGAAATGGTTGTCTGCGCGAAGGCAGGGACGGCCAACATGAACGGAGCCGCAGCTCCCAGCAGCAGGCGCATTTTGAAGGTCATGAGAGCCGTCAACTCCTGAACAGTCGGTACTCGTAACTGCCGACGCCCCCGGGGCGCTCGGACGGCCCGGCGCCCCCGCCCGGCCAACGCGACTGCCTAGCCTGCCGCGCGGCGAGAGGAAACCCCGGACATGCGGTTGGGACCCTGAATCCCCCTGTGACAAGCCGCAGGATCAACTGGGATCGCATGCTTGTGGCGGAAAGGTGGCCGTTGGGACGACTGCGGCGTGGTGTCTGACCCAGCCAGCTTTGCAGCAATACTGCTTTAGGCTGTGGACGGTTTTACTTCTTCGGGTTGTCCTTGAAGAAGCGCCACATCGTCTCGCTGGCGTTGAAATCCGGGGTTGGCTGGTCCGCCTCGGCGCGCCCGGTCTTGCCGCCTGGCCAGGCATGCCCGTTGTTCGCCACCCGGTAAAAATGAACAGGCGCGCCGCTGGCGCAGCGATCCCAGCGGACTTCCACCAGCTTGTCCTGCTTGTTGAAGCTCTCGACGGGCGAGTTGCAGCCATTGGCTTTCACCCAGTAGTCGGCCTGGGCGATATCGGGCGCGACATCGTGGTCTTCAGGCTTGCGGGCGAGGTTGGCGGCAATCCCGCGCCGCTCTGGCCCGCCGAGCGGTCCGCCGGCGGCAGGGACGGTCTGGTCGAGCTGGCCGACAAAGATGATGGCGGGCATAGGCGCTCCGGCAGGAGGTTCGTCGCCGAACAGGGCGCCGACGACCGGGGCGATGGCGGCGATCTTGCCGGGAAGCTGGCGGCCAAGGACATGGCTCATCATTCCGCCATTCGACATGCCCGTGACGTAGATGCGTTTCGGATCAGCGCGGCCGGAGGCAACCAGCGTGTCGATCATCTTCGATAAGAAGCCGACATCGTCGATCCTGTTCTCGCGCGCATAGGCGCAGCAGTGCGTGGCATTCCACGTCAGCAGCCTTCCACCGGGCATGCCGCCCGAGCCACCGGGATAGACCGCGATGAAATGCTCGCGCTTTGCCACGACATCCATCTGGCTCATGTCGACCGCGTTCTCGGGATGGCCGCCACCGCCGTGAAGGACGATCACGACCGGCGCGGGCTTGCCGCCGGAGAAGTCGCGGACGAGGAAGCGACGGTCGCGGCCTTCGTGCTGGATTTTTTCGTCGGTGAATTTCGCGCCCGATACAGGTTGCGCTTCGACAGCCGGACTCGCCGAACATCCAGCGATGGCAAGACAGATGAGTGCAGCGAAGGCGCGAGGCATGGCATATCTCCGTTGGCGCGCGAGGACTTGACCGTAATGCGCTCGCGGCACAATGCTACCTATTAGTATCAAGTATTTCCGAGTGCGCAGGCAAAAGTTTGTGCCAGCGTGCGGGCAGATTGACAGGAGGCGCCTGAATGCTGCGCAACACAGGGTGGCTGCTGGCCGTTGCGTTGCTGTCATCATGTGCAGGAACGCAGGGCGACGAACAGCAAGGCGCGTCGGCTGGCGGCAGCAAGCCGAACATCGTGGTGATCCTGGCGGACGATCTCGGCTATGCCGATATCTCAGCCTATGGCGGCACGCGCATCTCGACGCCGAACATCGACCGCGTCGCCAAGGCGGGCATCGCCTTCACCGACGGCTATTCGGCGGCGCCAGTGTGTTCCCCATCGCGCGCGGGGCTGAACACGGGCCGACATCCCGACCGGTTCGGCTTTGAGTACAACAACGGTCCGGCGCAGCGGGATATCGAACAGAATCTCGGCCTGCCGACGAACGAGCTGACGCTGGCGAAGGTGCTGCAGGGGCAGGGCTATCACACCGGCCTGGTCGGCAAGTGGCACTTGGGATCGAACGAGGATTTCTATCCTACCAATCGAGGCTATGACGAATTCGTCGGCTTCCTGACTGGAGCAACGTCCTACATCCGGCCGAATGCGCCGGGTACGATTGCCGTGAAACCAGAGGGATCGTCGGCCATCCCGCCGCCGAACCGCACCTTGCCCAACAAGATCGTCGAGGGGCCGCAGAAGAAGATCATCGAGAACGAGGACCGGTATCTGACCGAGTATTTCGGTGAGCGGGCGGTGGAATACATCGCACGCAACGCGAAGTCGGAGACGCCCTACTTCCTTTTCACGGCATTCAACGCGCCGCACGATCCGCTGCAGACGATGCAGAAGTATTATGACCGCTTCCCGCAGATCAAAGACGAGGGCATGCGTGTCTATGCATCGATGATCTCGGCGCTGGACGATCAGGTAGGCGCGATCCTCGATGCGGTCGAGGCGTCCAGCGAGAATGACGACACCATCGTCTACTTCATGTCGGACAATGGCTGTGCGGCCTATATCCAGGGGATCTGTGCGTGCACGCCTCTGCGTGGCGGCAAGCTGAGCCACTATGAGGGCGGCACGCGCGTGCCCTTTCTGATGCGCTGGCCAGCACAGATTAAGGGCGGGCAGGTCTATCGCAAGGTCGTCTCGACCATGGACGTGTTCACCACCTCGCTGACAGCGGCGGGCGGAAAGCTGCCCGCGGATCGCGTCTATGACGGCGTCGACCTTATGCCGTTCGTGACGGGCAAGACGCAGGCGATCCCGCACGACCAGCTGGCCTGGCGGCGAACGCCGCACGCCTCGATCCGCAAGGGAGACTGGAAGCTCTGGAAAAGCCTCGATGGCAAGTTCACCTTCCTGTTCAACCTGGCGAACGATCCGAACGAAGCGACGAACCTTGCTGAGAAGGAGCCGGCGAAGCTGAAGGAGCTGAGCGATGCGTTCGATCTGTGGGCGAAGGACTTGAAGGATCCCGCGTGGCCGTCGCGGCCGAACGTCACCTACGACGTCTGCGGAACGCCGTTCGAGTTGCCGATATGAGAGCGGTGGCGGTTGGATTCATCCTACTGACTGCGTGTTCGCAGCCGGTGACAATGTTACAGCGCGATGCCGCTATGGTGGTGATACCGGCTGCCGAGACGCAGATCGGCGACAACCAGGCGCCTGGCGACGAGCGGCCCCAGTTTACGATGAAAATTTCAGCGTTCGCGATGGACCGAACGCCGGTGACAGTGGCCCAGTTCCGGAAATTCGTCGGGCAGACAGGCTATGTGACCGACGCTGAGCGCGTCGGGTCCGCTGGTGTACTGAGCAAGGGCGAGGGCGGCTGGATAGAACTCGAGGGCGCGACCTGGGAACACGCGCGTGGACCTGAAAAGCCTGCGGCGCCCGACGATCATCCGGTGACACAGGTGTCGTGGAATGACGCCACAGCGTTCTGCTCGGCCCATGGCCAGCGTCTGCCAACCGAATTCGAATGGGAGCGCGCCGCCCGCATGGGCCAGACGCCGGACGGCACCGTGTTCAGGGCCGGCACGCCTGTGTCTCTAGATGCGAAGTTCCGCGCCAATGTCTGGCAGGGCGTGTTTCCTGTGATGGATACGGGAGAGGACGGCTATCTCGGAACATCGCCTGTAGGCGCTTTTGGCGAGGCGCCGTCGGGCCTGACCGACATGGCGGGCAATGTGTGGGAATGGACGTCGTCGCCCTTCCTTCCCTATCCGACGCCAAAGGCAAACGCGTCGGCGGCCGAGCGCGTGCAGCGCGGTGGTTCGTTTCTGTGTAGCGCTGACGTCTGCGAAGGCTTCCGCGCTACGGCGCGCAGCCATTCGACGCCGGAGACGGCGCTGATGCATGTCGGCTTCAGGTGTGTGCGGGACTAGAACGAGCCGCTTACGGTGAAGGTGACGGGTGGACCGTAGGTGGACTCGCGGAATTCCGAGCTCGAGAAGGCGCCGCCGGGAAGGCGGTTGGGCGTGAAGAAGCGGCGTTCGAGTCTGCTGGCCTGGTTGCCGATATTGTCGACCGAGAGCCGCATGGTGAAGCCCTGGAACATGGTCGTCTCGATGAACATGTCGAGGTCGCCTTGACTCGATGAGCGTGTCTGTTCCTCGTTGAGGCGGAAGGCCTGAGCGTCGCCAGCGTTGGAATAGTCGCCGCCCCAGGCAAGCTTCAGCTCGGGAATGTCCTGCCGGAAATCGATGTTCCAGTCATAGGTCAGCTGGTTGGTGATGACGCGCTTCTCACCGGTGATCGGATCGGTGACGCTGGTGTCGCGTCCCCCCGCCGTGATCTTGAGGACGCCGCCCTTGATGCCGACGCCTTCGAGCGGAAGCGTCGCCTCGATGCGTCCACCCCAGCGCGTGCCTTCACCGATATTGCCGGCGGCGGTGAAGACGCAAGCGGGGTCATTGGCCGGCGCCAGCAGGCAGGCTGGCGTGGTCAGACGCACCGGGATGAAGTCCTGCACGTCCTCGATGTCGTGATAGAACGCTGTGATCGAGATCGAGCCGCGCTCGCCGATCGGCCGCTTCCATTGCAGCTGGGTTTCCCAGGTCTGGGCAGGCTCAAGATCCGGATTGCCGACGGTGAGCTGGTTCTGGATAGGGACGATCACGCTGGCGAATTCCGAGAAATCGAGCTGCGCCACGGTGCGCTCCACCGACAGCCGGAGCTGGTCTTCCTTCGTCGGCAGCCAGGTCGCGACAGCGCGCGGCTTAGGATAGGTGAAGTCGCGTTCCTGAACGGCGTCGCCTGACTGGGTGATGGTCGAAGCCTCGTAGGTGAAGCCAAGTTCCAGCGTGAGCGCGGGATCGACGCGCCATGTGTCAGTGATGGATCCTTCGGCGCGCGTCTCCTCGACGCGCGTGGTGGCTACAGGAAGGAATTGCGGCACGAAGCCGGCGCCTGTGTTGTTGGCGACGCTGCGGTGCTGGTCGCGATAGTTGAAGGCGCCTTCAAGGCCGGCCTCGATCGTGTGTTCCGAGTTGGGTTTCCAGGTCCAGACGCCGCGCACGACGTGTTCGCCGGTCTTGAGCTCGGTGTTGATTTCCTGCGCAAGCGTGCGTGTTCCGCTTGGCGCGAACGCTTCGAACAGCTCTTGCGGACGCCACGAAACGGCGCGGTTGACCACGATCAGCTTGGCGGAGTGTTCGGGCGACAAGCGATGCTCCCAGTCGCCACCGAGTTCGGCGTGCAGGATGTCCTTCTCGGTATAGTCGTCAGCCTGCACCTGCGTGAGAACGCCTGAGGCGTTGTGCGTTTTGGATCCGAAGTTGCGCTGGAAGGTGCGCGGGGTCAGGCGGCCGGTGAGGTTGACCGTGTCCTGCGGCGTCGGCGTCCAGTTCAGCGTTCCGTTGATCAGGAATTCACCGAAGTATTGCTGGCTGAATTCGTCGCGCGTGGAGCTGATCACACCGAGAGCGTTGCGGGTGACAATGTCGGTTTCCTCGCGCTGGCCCTGGTTGGTGAGCTGGGCGTTGAGGCGGATGGTCAGATCCTTCGTCTTCCATGACCGCGTAGCGCTGAGACGTTCGCTAACATGCTCGCCCTGCCAGGCAAGGTCGCCGCGCCACGTCGTCGATTCCTGCGTGCCGGTCGTGGGCTTGAGGATGACGTTGGCGAGTTCCGTGTAACCGCGAACATCAACGTCGCCAGCAGCGGCTGCGCCGATGATCTCGATGCGGGCGACATCGCGCGCGGAGATGCGGGTGAGTTCATCCGAGATCGAATTCTTTGACGAGGGGCGCTGGCCATTGATCAGGATGTTGCCGGCTGTCGCGCCGAAGCCGCGCAGGGCGTCGCCATTGTCGATGGAAAAGCCGGGAACCTGCCGGACCATGTCGAAGGCCGTGACTGGATTGTAGACGGCGAAGAAGGCAGGCTCGAATTTGCGGATGGCCTGGGTCGCTGTCGGTGTACTGGCCTGGGGCTCCTGTCGGGCGGCCTGCTGCGCGCTGGCTGCCTGGGCGATGGCGATCATGCTCGCCGCCGCCAGCATCGTTCCCGTTCTCCACCGTCCCATGACCCGCTCCCGTCTCGACAAGCATCAACTAACTATCTAGGTGTCGACTATTCCCACGCCGCCGGCCAGCGATATTTATCGTATATCGATAAATTCGATGTGATTGGAATTCGGGTATGGGAAGTTCAACTGACCCCTGCGACCGCCCGTCCCGCCCGGTCTTTGTAGGAGGAGGCGAGGCCCGCGATTGGATGCAGGCCTAGCTCTTCTTTTCCATCTCAGGCGGATCGAGCTCGTAGGCTTCGCGGGTGGCCTTGCGCCATTCGCGGATGATGCGGCCATACCAGATGAAGCGTTTCTCGTCGGACAGGCCGTCCGCGTCTTCCAGCCAGACGACAAGCGTGTCGAAGGCGAGGGAACTCATCGATTTCGAAGCCTGGGCGATCCGGACAGAGGCGCCTGCGGGCGAGCCGGGCGCCGGCTGGAAGAAGCCGGCTGCCTGGACGTGGATGAGGCTCAGCAGCCTTTCACGCAGGGGATCGAGCGAGGGATCGCCCCGGAAGGTCTTGAGAGCGCAGAGGAAGATTTCCGGCTCCTTTTTTGCTTCGAGATAAAGCACTCGCAGCGCCCAGCCATAGCCGTCCCACTTGCCCTGCTGAGTGCGGACGATGACATCATGGATGTGCTGGAAGAAGCTGTCGATCAGCTCGGCCCGCGAAGGGAAGATGCGATAGAAGACAGGTTTCGGGGCGCCGGCGGCGTCGGCGACATCCTGCATCGAAGCCGAGGCGCCCTTTGCGAGAAAAGCTTTCGCGGCTGCGCGCAGGTAGTCGGCCTTGCGGGCTTCCTTGTCGACGCGCGGCTTGGCGCGCGGCGCAGGCTGCGGGCCTGTGGCGTCGGTCCGTCGGGCTGTGCGAGCCATGGTGATGAGCGTGTCCCCCGGATTTTTCCTGTCCCTGAGGGAACATAGGGATCGTTCGGCCACGCGCCACAACAAATTGTATGCAGGCCGGATCTAGGGCCGGAACCTTATGTCCGGCCCCGCGCGCCCTACTGATGCAAGGGCAAAGGCGAATTCCATTGCGGTTTCGCGCAGACTGGCGAACCGGCCCGAAACGCCGCTGTGACCGGCATCCATGTTAATCCTGAGGAAGTAGGGGCCGTGTTCCGGCGCCTCGTGCCGCAGGCGAGCCGCCCACTTGGCAGGCTCCCAATAGGTGACGCGCGGATCGGTGAGGCCGCCCGTGATGAGCATCGGCGGATAGGGCTTGGGTCCGACCTGGTCATAGGGAGAGTATGCTTCGATCCGGTCGTAGGCGGCGGCGTCGTTGAGCGGGTTGCCCCACTCAGGCCATTCGGGCGGTGTAAGCGGCAGCGTTTCGTCCGACATGGTGTTGAGCACGTCGACGAAGGGCGCAGCGGCGATGATGCCGCCGAAGAGGGTCGGATCGAGATTGGCGGCGACACCCATCAGCATGCCACCTGCCGATCCGCCCATCGCAACGATCTGGCCGCGGCGCGTATAGCCCTTCGTGACAAGATGCCGGCCTGCAGCGACGAAGTCGGCGAAGGTGTTGGTCTTCTTCTCGAGCTTGCCATCGAGATACCACTGATAGCCCTTGGCCATCGACCCGCGCACGTCGGCGACGGCGTAGATGAAACCGCGGTCGACCAGTGACAGGCGGCCGGTGCGGAAGTCCGCGGGAATGGTGATGCCGTAGGAGCCATAGCCGTAGAGCAGGAGCGGCGCCGTGCCGTCGACCGGGGTCGAGCGGTGGCGGACCAGAGTGACGGGAATCTGCGCGCCATCATCGCCCGGCGCATCGATGCGCTCGACGACATAGTCGGACGGATTGTGGCCGGAGGGGATATCTTGCGTCTTGCGAAGAACGCGCTCGTGCGTGCCCATGTGGTAATCGAATACCTGGGCAGGCGTTGAGGGGGAGGAGTAGTCAAAGCGCAGCCAGGGCGAGTCCCACAGATAGCCGTTTGACATGCCAAGCGCGTAGGCGGCTTCGGCGAACTCGATCGCATGTTCGGCGCCGGTGACACGCTCGCGGACAACGATGCGCGGCAGGCCATTCTCGCGCTCCATGCGCACGATGAAATCGGCGAACGGCTCGACATCGAGGATCAGTACGCCGGGGCGGTGAGGTATCTCGATCCGCCAGTTCTCCTCGGCCGGCGTGTCGTGCGGGGCCGAGACCAGCTTGAAGTCTACCGCGCCATTGCGGTTGGTGCGGATCCAGAAACGGTTGTCGAAGTCGACAACCGAATAATCGACGCCACGCTCGCGCTCGCCAATAAGGGTGAGCGTGTGATCCTTCGCGTCGGTACGCAGATAGCGCCACTCGGTCGTCGTGTGGTCATTCGCTGTAACGAAGATGAACTTGCCCGACTGGCTCTTCTGCACGCCGATGAAGAAGCCCGGATCGTCTTCGCGGTAGACCAGTTCGTCGGTTGCAAGGCCCAGCGTACGACAGAACACGGCGACAGGCCGTGCGTTCTCGTCGCGGGCGATCCAGAACAGCGTCTTCGAGTTCTCCCCCCAGACAAACTCGCCATAGGTATGCGGGATGCTCTCGGCGTGATCGCTTCCGGTTGCGGTGTCGTGAATGCGGAGCGTGTAGAATTCCGATCCCTTGTCGTCGATCGCATAGGCGATCAGACGATGATCCGGAGAATGAGCGACTTTCCGGATGTCGAAATAGTCGTGGCCGACCGCCAGCGTGTCGCAATCGATCAGCAGTTGCTCGTGCGCCGGATCCTTGTCGAAGGCGTGAGCGGCGGGGCGGCGGCAGAACAGAGGATACTCGCCGCCTTCGCGGAAGCGGCGGTAATAGGCCCAGGGTCCATCGATAGCCGGGACAGAGGAGTCGTTCTCCTTGATGCGGCCCTTCATCTCCTCGAACAGCTGGTCCTGCAGGGCAGTGGTCACCACTTCGAGGCGCTGGTGGGTGTGGGCGTTTTCCGCTTCGAGATGGGCGCGGATGTCGGCGCGCAGGCGGCCGGGCTCGCGCACGACTTCGCGCCAGTTGTCGTCCTTGAGCCAGGCATAGGGATCGATGCGGGCGCGGCCGAGCTGTTCGATGGTCGCGTGCTCGTCGCGGCGGGCTATCGGCGGCGCGCTGTTGGCGGCGTGAGGCGGTGCGTCGGGCATTCCTGAGCCTTTGCCCGCATTTGGGCCTGTGGCCTTGCGCGTGCGACCGGCTGAAACCCTGGTTTTACGCGCCATAGACTGAACTAACCCGCTGAAGATTGCGGGCGTTTGTCATTGGACTCGTGATTCGCCCCAATGCCCAGAGCGCAGACACATGTGGGCGGAAGCGCCCGTGAGCGCCTTGGTGCACAGGATTCTCGAAAAACCCGCGAGTTCCTTGAGGCTTAGCCGCCGTAGATGATGCCGATGGACTCAGCGACACACGCGGGCCGGTCCTTGCCGTCGATCTCGATGGTGGATTCCATGGTCACCTGTTTGCCGCCGGCGCGGGCTTCAACCTTCATGCAGGTCTGGCGCAGGCGCACCCGGGAGCCGACCGGCACCATGTTGGTGAAACGCACCTTGTTGCAGCCGAAATTGATGCCACGCTGGACGTTTTCCACCCGCATGATCTGGGCGGCGAGCATGGGCAGCAGGGACAGCGTCAGATAGCCGTGTGCGATGGGCCCGCCGAGTTCGCGGGTGGCGCGCTCGACATCGACGTGAATCCACTGATGGTCGCCCGTCGCCTCGGCGAACTTGTTGACCTGGGACTGGCTGATCTCGTGCCAGGGCGAGACGCCGACCTCGGTCCCGACAAGGGATTCGAGGTCGTTGAAATTGACGAGGCGCATGAGGTGGTCCCCTGAAGGTCGAGTTCGTTCGACCATATGCCCGGAAAAACAACGCGCAAGCCGTGTCCGGACACGGTTTTTCTGGCGCCCGGGCGGAATTTGGGGAAGCGTGAGCGGCGCGGCGCCACGATCCTGCCACGACCGGACGGAATCTGTTCGGCGCCCGTGCGGCAATTCGCTGGGCAGGAGAGACGGGGCGGTTCTTGCTGGACGAGGCCGCCGCGCCGGAAGGAAGAGCGCATGACTATCGAGAAACCCCAGAAGCCGACCAGATCAAAGAAGTCGGAAACCCTCGAAGTGCGTATCCCCCATGAGACCAAGCAGGCCTTCCTGACCGCCTGCAGGGTAGATGGAACGACAGCGAGCGAAGTGGTTCGCACATCAGTCCAGACCTATCTCAACGAGCGCGAGCGGCCGCCCATCCAGGAAAAAAGGACGCTCGTCATGAAATTCCCCGAACCCGTTCGCCGCTACGGCCTCCGCGCCGCTGCTGGCGGACTGGCCGCCATCGGCCTCACCACCTTCGCTGTGCTGCCCAGCGCGGCCAATCCCGACTTCACCAGCGTGTTCAAGAAGCTCGACGTCAACAAGGACGGCCTGCTGACTGCAGAGGAGTTCCGCGCTGAGAAGGAGGACGGCGACCAGGTGAAGGTCGAGCACAAGGTCACCAGGACGCTGAAGGGCGACGAAACGAAGGACTTCGTGGCCGCCGCACCGGGCATCGACATCAAGCAGGACGCCTTCGCGTTCTGGCTGCCGGACGAAGCTGGCGGCATCGCCAAGCAGGATCAGCTCAGCACGGTCGAGCATCGCGAAGTGCGCATCGTCAAGCATGCGGATGACAAGGATGGCGCTGCCGTCATTCCGCCGACGCCGACGATGGACGACATTCGCGGCGCCGAATTCCAGAGCTTCGATCAGAACAAGGACGGCAAAGTCAGCCTGGTCGAGTTCCAGGCGCGTCATACGGCAATGCTGACGCGCGGCTTCGAGATCCTCGACAGCAACAAGAACGGATCGCTTGACCAGATGGAGTACGCACAGATCGCCAACCCGCCAATCCCGGCGCTGGTTGGCGCCCATGGCGGGCCCAACGTGCCCGAAGTGAAGATGCACCGCGATGGCGAGGGCCCGTCACCCGAAGCCCTGAAGGCCGCCTTCACCAGGCTGGACGGCAACAAGGACGGCAAGCTGTCGCTGCAGGAATACCTGCCGCCAGCGTGAAATAAGACGCTACGTCAGACAGCCCTGAAATGCCGGGCGCCATCGTCATTTGGCGCCCGGCCAATTCGGCTCCATACTGCCCGCTGGTGGTGGCGTGAGGGAGCTGACCCATGCGTGAGGCCCGGACTTTGGGAAGTTGGGCAATCGCCCTGTTCCTCGTTGCAATGTTCGCGTGGGTGGCGATCGATACGCTTGCACCGCAACCACCAGTCAGGAACCACCTGTTCGAGGTGTTCGCAGCCAGTTCCGGCGTCGCCTTCTTCGAGCCGACCGGACGGTTTGGCGTCGGGGTCCTGCTGGTGCTCTCGGCGCTGCTGATCCTGCTGCCATTCACGCGGCGGATAGGCGCAGTGCTCGCGGTGCTGCTCACCGCAGGCCTGACCTTCCTGATCGTGCAACTGATGCTGCAGCAGATACCGGTGCCTGTGGACGCCGTTGCTGACGGCAAGGTCGTGACGACCGACACGGATGCGAGTGGGCTGTTCTACCTGATCGTCGGCCTGCTGGTCGCCTCCGTGGCGCTGGTTGTCATTCATCCCGGAACCGGATCGGAAGCGGACGGCAAGGGCCAAGGCTATTACGGCCACTAGGCACTGTCGCGTTTCCGCGACGTTTCGCAGGTTGATGATCTCTTAACCGCGCCCGCTCATGCTGGAGCCTCACGGCTGCTAGCAGGGGTTTCATGTCGGACGTTCCGACCTCACCAGAGGCGTCATCAGCCGACCCGACGGGGCCAGCTGGCGATGTCGCTCAAGCGGGATCGAATGGCTTTGCGCGCCGCGCGCTTCTGCGCCGGCTGATGGATGTCGTCGCTCTGCCATCCTCGCGCGGCAACCTGCAGGACAGGGCGATCGCCGGAGATCTGCTGCTCGAGATCCTGATCGAGTCCGATGTGGCCGCCCGCGAGCTGTGCGCGCGCCGACTTCAGGAGATGTCGCAGGCGCCGAAACGCTTGCTCAGATTCCTGGCGCTGGATGCGCCGCACGTCGCGCAGGTGATCCTCGCCGACAACAAGGCATTCGACGACGCCGACCTCTGCTACATCGTCGGGCATGGCGGCACGCCACATCGCGTTGCGGTCGCCAGGCGGCGCGAGATCGGCCCGTCGGTCGCATCAGCGATCGCGGAGTCAGGTGATCCCGTCGCCATGAAGGCGCTGCTGGACAACACGCAGTCGAAACTTTCCGAACGCTCGGTCGAGCTGATGGTCAGCGCCTCGCGCAATGCACTGGATCTGTGCCCGCTGCTGATCCAGCGCGAGGAAGTTCGCCCTGCGCACGCGCTTGCCATGTTCTGGTGGGCCGGAGCGGCGGAGCGGCGCCACATCCTCATTCGCTTTTCCGCCGAGCGCACGCTGCTGGTCGACATGTGCGCCGACATTTTCCGCTATTCGGCGACAGATATCGATCCGGTGGTGCGCAAGGCGCTGCAGGTGATCGAACGCCGCCAGCGCGACCGCACGGCCATCGACCGGTCGCCGCATCCGAGTCTCGAAGCCGCGATCGAAGCTGCTGCCACCAAGGGCATGAACCACGAGGCCATGATCGACATCTCGGCGCTGTCCGGCATCAAAGCGACGACGGGCGAGCGCATCTGCCAGGACAGAGGCGGCGAAGGTCTCGCGGTGCTTTGCAAGGCGACGGGTCTCAAGCGGCAATTCCTGCGCGGACTCTGGAAGGCGCTGGGCCGCGATGAGACCGATCCGGATTTCGCGCGCGTTGCCGAAATGTACGAGACGATTGCAGTCGCCAAGGCGCAGACCGTGCTGCGTTACTGGAACTGGTCGCTCTCCTCGGCCTTCTCGCCGGATGCGATCGAGGAAGATGACGAGGCGGATGCCGGTTTCCATCGCGAACTGCGCTTGCTCGACGCCGGTCGTCCCAAGACGGTCTACGGCCGCTGATCCTTGCCAATGCGTTAGACCAGTTTTGCTGGCGTTTGCCGGTAGAGTGGGTCAAGTCTTTCGGGATCCCTGAAGAGAAGGGCAAGCAAGCGTGATCTACCTGCCTGGCCTCGTCACGGCGCTCGCCGCCTTCTGGTTTGCACTGTCGGGACAGACAGCGCCGTTGTTCATTGCGCTGGGCGTGGTGTCGCTTCTTGTCGTGCTGGCGCTCAGCGTGCGGCTGAAGATCATCGATCGCGACGCCTCGCCCTATCATCGTGTTCCGCAGCTGCTGCTCTATCTTGGCTGGCTGATCGTCGAGATCGTGAAAGCCAACATCGCGGTGATCGTGAAGATCCTGGCGCCGAAGCATGCGATCGATCCGGTGATCGTCAGGATGCGCACAACCGCGCGCACCGATCTTGGCAAGGCGTTGTTTGCAAACTCCATCACGCTGACGCCCGGCACTGTGACCATGGATGTCGACGGTGACCGGCTGGTTGTCCACGCTCTGGTTCGGGAGAATGCGCAGCCGTCGGGCTTCGCGCAGATGGACAGCAAGGCGGCCCGTACTGCCGATGGAAGGGGCTAGCATGCTGCTGGCCGCCGCCGCAGCCGGGCTCCTGGTAGCCATGTCGCTGATGATCGCTCGCGCGATCATGGGGCCGACGCATTACGACCGGATCCTGGCTGCCAACTCGTTCGGCACCAAGACGGTGCTGTTCATCGCGTTGATCGGTTTCTTGTTCGGACGGCCGGACTTTCTCGACATCGCCATCGTCTATGCGCTGATCAACTTTGTCACCACAATCGCGCTGATGAAGTTCTTCCGCTACCGCTCTCTGGCCCAGCCGCTGACGCGTCACTCCGGGACGGAGGCGCGCGATGGCTGATGTCCTCTCATGGATCGGTGGCGGCCTCGTGATCGCGGGCGCGTTGCTTTCCATTCTTGGCGCGGTCGGTGTGCTACGCTTTCCGGACGTCTACACCCGCATTCACGCGGCGAGCATCACCGACACCGGCGGCGCCAGCCTGATGCTGCTCGGCATGTGTCTGATTGCGGGCCTGAGCCCGGTGACGTTGAAACTAGTCATCGCGTGGGTCTTCATCATGCTGACGACGCCGGCGGCAGCCAATGCGCTGACCAACGCGGCGTACAGCTCCGGTCACGCGCCATGGATCGGGTCGTTCCGCATAATGAAGAGCGGCGAGAAGGATCCCGGCGGATCGCGCGGAGGCGGCGCGCCATGATCAGCTTGCCGGCCTCGGTCGACGTGAATCTTGCAATCAACCTGGCACTGCTGGTCATGCTGCTGGTTGTGGCAGGCGCGATCGTGCTGATGCGCAGCCTGCTGGCGGCGATCCTGCTGATGGGAATCTATTCGCTGATCTCGGCCGTCTGGCTGGTGGTGATGGATGCAGCGGATGTCGCCTTCACCGAAGCGGTTGTGGGGGCGGGCGTCTCGACCATCATTCTTCTCGGCGCGATCCTGCTCACGCGCGGCGAAACGGAAGCGCCCGACTGGCGCAAGCTGATCGCGCCGGGGGTCGTTACAGTGATCGTCGGCGGCCTGCTGATCTATGCGGTGACGGGGTTGCCCGAGTTTGGCGATCCGTCCTCGCCTGCCAACGCGTATGTCGGTCGCGCCTATCTCGAGGCTGCGGGGAAAGACATCGGCACGCCGAACGTGGTGACGGCGGTGCTGTCGAGCTATCGCGGTTTCGACACGCTGGGGGAGACGACCGTGATCTTTGCGGCCGGCATTGGCGTGGCGCTGATGCTGGGTTTTGGCCCGCGCGCCGGGCTCCGGCTGCCGACGGCGGACAAGGGCGACCACCATGTCGTGCTGCGTGTCAGCGCAAAGCTGCTGATCCCGATGATCGCGCTCTATGCCTTCTACGTGCAGTTCCATGGCGATCTTGGCCCCGGCGGCGGTTTCCAGGCCGGCGTGATCCTCGCGGTCGCGGTGATCCTCCATGCGCTGGTGTTCGGCCTGCGCGACACGGTGGCGGCTGTGCCGCCGAAATTCGTGCGCGGCGGGGCGGCTATCGGCGTGCTGTTGTATGCCGCCGTGGGCATCGCCTGCATCGTCAATGGCGGCGACTTCCTCGACTATGACCATCTCTTCCCGCCGGAGATCGAACGGCAGATTCCGGGCTGGCTCACCGGCGGAAGCGGCGACCATCACTGGGGCCAGCATTTCGGCATCATGCTGATCGAGCTAGGCGTGCTGTTCACCGTCGCAGCGACGATGGTGACCGTGTTCTACGGCTTTGCCGGGCGCTCGGCGGATGAAGCCGCACAGGAGAAGGGGACATGAGCTTCCTTCTCACCCACCTCAACTATGTCGCCGTCGTCGTGCTGATGATGGCCGGACTGTTCGTCGTCTTTTCGAGCGGCAACCTGATCAAGCGCATGGTCGGGCTCGCGATCTTCCAGACGTCGACGGGACTGTTCTACATCAGCCTCGGCAAGGTCTCCGGCGGCACGGCGGCGATCACGATCGATGCCGCGAGCAAGGCCGGCAAGGAACTCGCCGCGCGCGTCGATCCAGCCTATGTGGCGGACTATGGCGTCAACGGCGTCGTCTATTCCAATCCCCTGCCGCATGTCTTGATTCTCACCGCGATCGTAGTGGGCGTGGCGACGCTGGCGGTTGGGCTCGCCATCGCGGTGCGCGTGCGCGAGGCCTATGGCTCGGTGGAAGCAGACGCGATCGAAGTGCAGGACAAGGCGCTTGCTCAACCCGCGGGGCCGGCGCGGTGATATCGCTCGACACTCTTTATGTCGCGCCGCCCCAGCTTGTGGCCCAGGCGCCCGTGCTGCTGATTGCGGGGCCGCTGATCGGCGCATGCGCTGCGGCGCTGTCGCCGAACGCACGCTGGGCATGGATGATCTCTGTCGCAGCTTCGGCGTTTGCACTGTGGATGGGGCTTGCCGTCGCCGCCGATGTCGCGCGCCGCGGCGTGGTCGAATACGCCATCGGCGGTTTCGTTCCCCCGCTAGGCATCGCCTTCCGCATCGACGGGCTCGGGTCGATGATGGCGCTGCTGATTTCGTCGATCGGCGTGATGGCTGCGCTCTATTCGGGACATTCGCTGCAGGCCGAAGTGCGCAGCGAGAAGCACACGCTGATGCAGGCGGGTTTCCTGCTGTGCCAGGCGGGCCTGCTGGGCCTCGTCAGCACGGGCGACGCGTTCAACGCGTTCGTGTTTCTTGAAGTTTCCTCGATCGGAACCTACGCGCTGGTGGCGATCGGCGCAGGACGCGACAGGCGCGCGCTGCCCGCGGCCTTCAACTACCTCATCATGGGGACGATTGGCGCGACCTTTTTCGTCATCGGCGTCGGTTTCCTCTATGCCGCGACTGGCACGCTCAACATGGCCGACATAGCGGCGGGGCTGGCAACGCTGGGCGACTCGACTGCCGTGCAAGCTGGCTTTGCCTTCATCGTCGTGGGCCTCGGCCTCAAGGCGGCGATGTTCCCGCTGCATGGCTGGCTGCCAGGGGCCTACACCTATGCGCCATCGCTGATCACGGTGTTCCTGTCGGCGACAGCGACGAAGGCCGCCATCTACCTGCTCGCGCGCTTTGCCTTCGACATCTTCCCGGCGGATGCGAACTTCACGCAATACTTCATCACCTGGGTCCTGGGCCCACTGGCTGCGGGCGCAGCGATCGTGTGCTCGGTACAGGCAGCGTTCGAGACCGACATCCGGCGCATGCTGGCTTTCTCGTCCGTGGCGCAGGGCGGCCTGATCCTGCTCGGCCTGTCGATGACCAACCTTGCAGGCGTATCTGCTGGTCTCTTCTACCTGCTGGCCCATTCATTGATGAAGGCGGCTCACTTCATGGCGCTGGGCGCGCTTGCCCTGACGCTGCGGGCTCGAACACTCAATGAGTTCGCCGGCGTTGGACGTGACGCACCCTGGACGGTCGCCGCATTCGCTGCGGCGGGGGCAAGTCTGATGGGTGCGCCGCTGACCTTCGGTTTCCTGGCCAAATGGCGCCTGATCGAAGCCTCGCTGGCGACCGGCGACATCTGGATTGCTGCCGTGGTCGCAATCTCGTCGCTTCTGGCGCTGGTCTATGTCGGTCGCATGCTGGAGGCGCTGTTCTTCCGCGCGCCAGCGGCAGGCGCGCCGCGCGCAGCGGAGGCGCCGGTGGGCGTCCTCGCGCCACTCTGGATTCTTGCTGGCCTTGGCGTGTGGTTCGGCATCGACGCGAGCCTGCCGGAGGGCCTCGCCGACGCCGGCGCACAAGTCCTGTTCGGGGCTCGCCCATGAACAGCGGTGAACTTCTGATCTTCCTCGCGCTGGCGCTGCCGCTGTTCGCGGCCATCGCCATATATGCCGTCGGACGCATGCCGGACGTGCGTGAGACGCTGACCGTGGTGGCGTGCGTTGCGCTGTCGATCGTCACCATCTCGATCTTCATGCGCGTCGGGCAGGGCGATCCGCCCTCGCTGAAGGTGGCCGAACCGCTTGCCGGCCTCGAGATCGCCTTCCGGCTGGAGCCGCTCGGCGCGCTGTTCGCGCTGATGGCCAGCCTGTTGTGGGGCGTGAACTCGCTGTTCTCGATCGGTTACATGCGCGGCCGGCGCGAGCCGAACCAGACGCGCTTCTACATGTGTTTCGCGCTGGCGATGTTCGGCGTGATGGGCATCGCCATGGCGGCGAACCTGTTCACCCTCTTCATCTTCTATGAAATGCTGACCTTCTCGACCTACCCGCTGGTGACCCACAAGGGCGACGCGCCGGCGCGCCGCGCAGGCCGGATCTATCTCGGCATCCTCGTTGGCGCCTCCCTGCTGCTGTTCCTGCCGGGCATCATCGGCGTCGAGATGCTCGCGGGCTCGACCAGCTTCGTGTCCGGCGGGTTGCTGGCGGGCAGGGGTATCGATGCTGTCTGGGGCAGCGTGCTGCTGGTGCTGCTGTTCCTCGGCGTAGCGAAGGCCGCGCTGATCCCGGTGCACGCCTGGCTGCCCAGTGCCATGGTTGCGCCTGTGCCTGTGTCCGCCCTGCTGCATGCCGTAGCCGTGGTGAAGGCTGGCGTGTTCACGCTGCTCAAGCTGTCGGCATACATCTTCGGCGCCGACCTGATCTCCGCTCTCCCGGCAGCGACATGGTTGCTCTGGCTCGCCGCGGGAACGATCGTGATCTCTTCGCTGGTAGCGATGACGCGAGACGATCTCAAGGCGCGTCTGGCCTGGTCTACAATCGGCCAGCTTGCCTATGTGACGTCGGCGGCGCTGCTGCCTGTCGCTTCGGGGCTGGTCGCCGGTGGGCTGTACATGCTGACGCATGCGCTGGCCAAGATCACGCTCTTCATGTGCGCAGGCGCCATCTTTGTCGCGACGGGCGCGACACGCGTTTCCGAGATGGGCGGCCTCGGGCGGCGCATGCCGATCGTGTTTGCCTGCTTCCTCGCCGGAGCCCTTGCTGTTGCCGGCCTGCCGCCCTTTGCGGCGATGTGGTCGAAATTCTTGCTGCTCACAGCGTCATTCGGAACCGGCGAATGGGCGACGGCTGTTGCGATGATCATCTCGTCCCTGCTGAGCCTGTTCTATCTCGCGCCTGTCGCGCTGCGAGCGCTGCTGCCGCCGACCAATGACGCACCGCCGATGGCCTTCATTCGTCCCGGCGGCGCACCGGGGCCTGCGGTCGCGGCGATCATTGTCACGGCGCTCGCCTGCATTGCACTCTTTTTCCTGGCGGATCCGGTCGCGGCCTATCTCGCGCCCATGACGGGGAGGGTGCCATGAGCGATGAGCACGACCTGACACCCGGCGCGCAGCCGGAGAAGCCTCCACAGCTGGGCGAGCCCGGCGAGCACCCACTGTCGGTGCTGTTGTTCTCGTGGATGCGCACGCAGCTGTTCTTCCGGCTGTTGATGGCGGCGCTGGCAGGGTTGGGCGCACTGCTGATCGGGCTCGACTTCGTGCTGGCGGATCGCAAGTGGACCAGCCTCGAAAGCCTCCCCGGCTTCTTTGGCGTGTTCGGTTTCCTCGCATTCGGAATTGCCGTGCTGAGCGGCTGGCCGCTGAGCCACATGCTGCGGCGGCCTGAAGACTATTACGACCGATCGAGCGGGGAGGCTGGCCGTGACCGTTGAACGCTTTCTCGACTTTATCGTCACCATCAATCCTGGATTCTTCGTGATCCTTGCCGCACTGCTGGCGGCTGTAGCGAAGGATGTCGTGTTGCGCGCCGTCGCTCTCCTGGGCGGACCGGCGGTTGCCCTGCTGGTGATGCTCTATCCGCCTGTTACCGGCGCCGAAGTGTCGCGCGAGACTTTCCTCGGCTTCCAGCTCTCGCTCTACAGGCCGGACTCGCTGTCGCTCATCTTCGGTCTCGGCTTCGTGCTAGCCGCGGCGCTGGGCGGAATCTATTCGCTGCACCGGCGCGACCGTACGCAGGACGCGGCCGGCCTCGTCTATGCAGGCTCAGCGCTAGGCGCGGTGTTCGCAGGCGATCTTCTGAGCCTCGTCGTCTTTGCCGAGCTGGCGACGCTTTCATCAGCCGTTCTGGTGTTCGCGCGTCGCACCGGCCCGGCCTATCGCGCCGGCCTGCGCTATCTCGCGATCCAGGCGATGGCTGGCCTCGCGATGATGGCCGGAGTTGCGCTCTACGGCGTCGAGAAGGGCACGTTCCTGCTGTCGGAACTCGGCGGCCTCTGGAATGGCGTGTTGCTCGGCATCTTTGACGTCCACACCATGGGCGGCCTTCTTCTGCTCGCCGGCATCGGGACGAAGGCGGCGTTTCCGCTGGTCCACAACTGGCTGACCGACGCCTATCCGAACACGACCGACACCGGCGCCGTCGTGATGTCGCCCTACACCACAACGCTTGCGGTCTACCTGCTGGCGCGCGGGTTTGCTGGCCTCGACTGGCTGGTGTGGATCGGCGCGGCGATGACGGTCTACCCCGTGTTCTTCGCCGTGATGGAGAACGATCTCCGCAAGGTCCTCGCCTATTCCACCAACAACCAGATCGGTTTCATGGTCTGCGCGATCGGCATCGGCTCGACGCTGTCGATCAACGGCGCTGCGGCGCATGCCGTGGCTCACATCCTGTTCAAGGGTCTGCTCTTCATGTCGATGGGCGCAATCCAGCTGCGTCTCGGCACGACGAAGGCGACAGAGCTGGGCGGCCTGCACCGCACCATGCCGTGGACGACGCTTGCCTGCCTTGTCGGCGCAGCCTCGATCTCGGCGCTGCCGTTCTTTGCCGGCTATGCCTCCAAGGCGATGATCATGACAGAGGCTGAATCCGCGCCGGCGCTCTACGTCGTCTGGTTCATGCTGCTGTTCGCTTCGGCCGGCGTGCTGGAGCATTCGGGCATCAAGATCCCGTACTTTGCCTTCTTCAGCCACGACAGCGGCAAGCGTCCCCAGGAGGCGCCGTTCAACATGCTGCTGGCGATGGGCGTGTCGGCGACGCTGTGCATGGTGATCGGGCTGAGCCCGGGCTGGCTCTACCAGCTGCTGCCGTTCCGGGACCAGGCCATGGATTTCCTGGCCCAGGACCTGTTCTCGACCAGCCATATCCTCCAGCAGCTCCAGCTGCTGACCTTCGCCGTGCTGGCCTTCATGGTCCTCAAATGGTTCCGCCTCTACCCGCCCGAGCGGGAAGGGGTGATCCTCGATGTCGAATGGATCTGGCGGAAGGGCATGCCGGTTCTCGGCCGGGTGTTTGGGCGGCCGGCTGGGGCGGGCGGGCGGATCGTTTCGGGGACAGTTGCTTCAATCTTCAGGCGAATTCAGCAAGGCGCGCGTCAGGTCTTCGCGGCAGACGGATGGGTAGCTTCCAAGGTTCCATTGAGCGCGACCGCAGTCTGCAGCCTGCTAATACTTGGAATCGTTCTGCTTGTTTCGATGTTTCGATAGCTGAGTGCAGCATTCGATACACGATCCAGCGATCAATTTCTGGACAGCGTTTACACAAACACGGAACTGGCTGAATATCCCGATAGTATAGCTGTCGACTCAGGTCGATTCTTTCTGGTCCGGTAGAGCACAGCCAATGGAACATGAAGCCAGAAGCTCGTCTCATCTTATAGAGATGGTGTCGGACATCGTGTCCGCTTACGTCGCGCACAATCCGGTTCCAGTCGCGGACCTGCCGAAGCTGATCGAGCGGGTGCACGCCACGCTCACCGAGATCGATGGCGGCGGCACGGTCGAGGTGAAGCCGGACCTCAAGCCAGCGGTTCCGGTGCGGAAATCGGTGACCGACGACCACATCGTCTGTCTCGAGGATGGCAAGAAGTTCAAGTCGCTGAAGCGCCACCTGCGCACGCGCTACGACATGTCGCCGGAGGAATACCGCGAGAAGTGGGGTCTGGCGGCCGACTATCCGATGGTCGCCCCGAACTACGCCAGGCAACGCTCGGATCTCGCGCGCAAGATGGGCCTCGGCCAATCCAAGAAGTAGCGGCGAAGAAGTAACCCGACACCGAGTCTATGGCTCGCGTCAGATTCACGGCGCCCTACCGCATGTTGATCGTAGCTTCTGCTTCACTGATTCGGCCGAAGTGCAATCGAATCCGGAGTTGATTCCGGGACCGTGGCAGACATGTCGCGAACGCTTTCAGACCCGTATCGGCTTTCTGCTTGTAGAGCGCGCGTTTGTGCCGATTGAATCGCCCGTGCAACAAAGTTCGTTTGGACTTTATTGACGCAGGTGAAGAATTCGTCGCCACGGACTCTTGCGCGCGATACCGAACCGAATCACCCTCAATCCAGATGAGCGAATCACTTTGCTCGTCGGACCGCTCCGGTCGGGTGGCGTTTGTGTGCAAGGAGCGGGTGTTCACGGAATAAGTTCCTGTTGGAACGGTCGGGCTGGCCGCGATGGGAATTCGGGAATTCAACAAGAAGTCGCGCCGTTTGCCGGATCCTGCGGGGTCTGTGACGTTCGTCGACTCCAAGGGGCTGAGAATGCAACTCGAAGAACTTCACGCTGCCCCCACCGGGCAGAAGCAGGTGCTTGAGTCGTGGCGCAATCGTCTGCGCGGTCGCACCTTCATCTCGCAGAGCGAGATCGACATTTCCGAGCTCAACCGTGAGCTGGCTTACGTCAGCATCCTGGAAAGCAATGGCGGGGGCTTCCGCTTCCGCCTTGCCGGCACCGGGGTGAGCACGGTTTTCGGCGGCGAGGCAAAGGGCAAGACCGCCAGCGAGATTGAAGCCTGCTGTGACGGCGCGATGTGGACCGAACTCGCGGCCCGCTCGCTGGCTCGCCTGGCTCCAGTCTCCGGCGTCTCCCGCCGCCCAGATGGCTCGCTGCATTTCTGGCTGCGCCTGCCGCTGTCGTCGGATGGCGAGATGGCTGACCTTGTCCTTTGCCATGACCGGTACTTGCCGGCCGAAGCCGCGGCGGATCCCGATCAGGCCTGCCTCCGCGTGGATCGCATGCTGCGCCGGGATTGCGAGCATCTGGTCGCGGCGTAGGCCGGGGACGCAGCGACCAATCTATCCACACCCCTGGCTTATCCACAGAACGTCGAAACGCTCCGGAATCGGAGTGAGAACAGACCGGAATCGCCACGCGAACCGTTAACCGGTTCCGCTAGTGATGATGGTGGTGATGATCCTCATCGGGGATCGCATTGTACTTGCCGCACTTCGGGCATTTGACGGCATCGAACGGCTCGCCGTGAAAGACGTCCATGTGGCTGACATTGGCCATCAGGCGGGTCTTGCACGCGCCACAGCGATAGGTTGTATCGCCGTCCTTGCCTTCCATCGCCAGCTTGCCGGCTTCCGGCGCCAGCACGATCGCGCCATCGCCCGGTTTCGAAATGATGCGCATCTCTTTTTGCGGCACGGGCGGCTCTCCTGACTGGTTGCCGCTTCACCTGCCTTCGCGGGGGTGGGGCCGTCAACTGGCGAGGCTTAACGCCCGGCAAGCTCCTTGCAACTGTAAACCCGACCCGAGACACATCGACACAAGATCCCGGGCGAGGAAACGCTGGGAGGTTTATGTGGAGCACGATCCCGGGGCGGGACGTTTCTGCGGCCGCGAGCACATACTGCCGCTGCGCATTTACTACGAAGACACCGATTTTTCGGGCGTGGTCTATCACGCCAACTATGTCCGCTATCTCGAGCGCGGACGATCCGAGTTCATCCGCGCGATCGGGACAAGCCACACCAGCCTGCTGCAGGCCCCCCAGCCCGTGACCTTCATGGTCTCGCGCCTGGATCTGCGCTTTGTCCGGCCGGCGCGGATCGATGATCGGCTGGAAGTGCGTACGCTGACGGAACTGGCCCGTGGAGCAAGGGTGGTGTGCCGGCAGGCGATCACGCGCAATGGCGAACTGATCCTCGAAGCACGCGTCGAGAATGTCTGCGTCAGCCTGGATGGAAGGCCGCGACGCATCCCGCAATCGATGGCCGAAAAGATCGCGCCGTTCGTGACGCCGGTTCCGGCGCTGGCCGAGATTGTCACAAATAATGATGCGCGGGTGGCGCAGGTGTTCGCCGTCGCCGCCGAATGATCAGCCGAACCGGCCAGTGATGTAGTCCTGCGTCTGCTCGACCTTGGGCGCGGTGAACAGTTCTTCCGTCGATGCGGTTTCGACCAGATTGCCCATGTGGAAGAAGGCGGTGACCTGGCTGACGCGGGCCGCCTGCGCCATCGAGTGCGTGACGATGACGATGCAGGTGTGCTTGCGCAGGTCGTCCAGCAGCGACTCGATCTTGGCGGTGGCGATGGGATCGAGCGCGGAGCAGGGCTCGTCCATCAGGATCACTTCGGGCGAGACGGCGAGCGCGCGCGCGATGCACAGGCGCTGCTGCTGGCCGCCTGAGAGACCGAGGCCGGACTTGTTGAGGCGATCCTTCGCCTCCTCCCACAGCGCGGCGTTGCGCAGCGAGTGTTCGACCAGCTCGTCGAGCTCGACCTTCGACTTCGTCAGCTTCAGCGTGCGCGGGCCATAGGCGACATTGTCGTAGATCGACATCGGAAACGGGTTCGGCTTCTGGAACACCATGCCGATGCGGGCGCGGACGGTGACAGGATCAATCTCGAGGCCGTTGATATCGACCTCGCCCATCATGATGCGGCCCTCGACGCGGGCGCCTGGGATGGTGTCGTTCATCCGGTTCAGGCAGCGCAGCAGCGTGGTCTTGCCGCAGCCGGACGGCCCGATGAAGGCGGTGACGGCGTTGTCCGGAATGTTGAGGTTGACCCCGAACAGCGCCTGCTTGGCCCCATAGAAGGCGGAGACGTTCTGGACCGCCATCTTGAGGGGGCGGTCGCCCGCGTCTGGTTCGGCCGCGCGCACGATGGGCGCATGCAGCGGAGCGGCGGCGTGGCTCGAGGCTTCGGTGGTCGTCATGTCCGGGGTGCGCGGGGCAGGAGGTGGATCGGGCTGGTTTGTTAGCATGGAGTCAGTCTTCCGCTACACACGAACTAACCAGCCGGATCCACATGCAGTCCAGGCAGGGCCCGTCCCCAAGTCTAACCACGCTTCACCGCGGCGAGCGTCAGCCGCGAGACGATAT
Source organism: Hyphomonadaceae bacterium (assembly GCA_965279205.1). Lineage (GTDB taxonomy): Bacteria > Pseudomonadota > Alphaproteobacteria > Caulobacterales > Hyphomonadaceae > UBA7672. The sequence continues at coordinate 3,105,465 of OZ257144.1, read as the reverse complement.
TGAGCGCAAGCACGCCGACCGTGATCAGCAGCGCGCCGGTCCAGGCAAGCGACACCCATTCCGGATAGGGGCTGCCAGCATAGCGGTAGATCGCGATCGGCAGGCTGGCCATCGGCTTGGTAAGGTCGGTCGACCAGTTGGAATTGCCCAGCGAGGTGAAGATCAGCGGCGCCGTCTCGCCGGCGATGCGGGCCACCGCAAGCAGGATGCCGGTCAGGATGCCGCCGAAGGCCGCGGGCACGACGACCTTGCGGACGACTTCATTCTCGCGCGAGCCAAGCGCCACCGCGCCGTCGCGATAGGCCTGCGGAACAAGGCGGAGGATGTCTTCGGTCGTGCGCGCAACGATCGGCATGGCGAGCAGGGCGAGCGCAATGGCGCCGGCGATGCCCGAAAAGCCGCCGAAGGGCGAGACCGCGATCTGGTAGACGAACAGGCCGACCAGAATCGACGGCGCCGACAGCAGGATGTCGTTGACGAAGCGGACGACAGAGGCGAACCGCCCGCCCTTGCCGACTTCGGACAGGTAGACGCCAACCATCATGCCGAGCGGGGCGCCGATCATTGCGCCGATGCCGACCTGGATCAGCGAGCCGACAATGGCGTTGGCAAGGCCGCCGCCAGCGCCCGGCGTCGCCATCGATTTGACGAACACGTCGAGCGACAGGCCAGAGAGGCCGCGCGAGAACAGCATCCAGAGGATCAGCGCGAGCAAGACAAGACCGATGGCAGCCGCCAGCACGCACAGGCCGCCCATGATGAGGTCGCCAGCCTTGCGGCGGAAATAGCGGGCTCGCATGTGGGGAGATAGCTGTTTCATGCGAGGCGCTCCTGACGCAGCAGAAGACGGGCAATGATCAGCACGCCGAAAGAAATCACGAACAGCAGGAAGCCCAGCGCCAACAGAGAAGCGATCAGCGGCGTGCCGGGCTCGGCTTCGGGGAAGCTGTTGGCGACTAGCGAGGCGATGGTCGAGGCCGGGGCGTACAGGCTGTCCGGCATGCGCGTGGCGTTGCCGATGACAAACGCGACCGCCATCGTTTCGCCCAGCGCGCGGCCAAGGCCGAGGAAGACCGCGCCGAACAGCGAGCCACGCACGGCCGGGATCACAACGCCGGTCAGCGTCTCCCAGCGGGTCGCGCCCATGGCATAGGCGCCATCCTTCAGCAGTTGCGGGGTCGAGAGCAACACGTCGCGTGTGGTCGCGGCGATGAAGGGCAGGATCATCACGGCAAGCACCAGCGAGGCCGTCAGCAGGCCAAGGCCGAGCGGCGGCGCCGAGAACCAGAAGAAGCTGTCGCCCAGCGGCGGGATCCACGCGAACGTCTCGGTGAGCCAGGGCTGGACGCTCTCGGACATAACGGGCGCGAGCACAAAGAAACCCCACATGCCGTAGACGATCGAGGGAATGGCCGCGAGCAATTCGATGGCGATGCCGAGTGGAGCGCGAAGCACGCGCGGACACATCTCGGTCAGGAAGAAAGCGATGCCGAAACCGACCGGCCAGGCGATGACAAGCGCGAGCAGTGCCGTGACCAGCGTGCCGGTAATTGCGGAAAGCGCGCCGAATACGTTGGTGACGGCGTTCCATTCAGTACTCCAGATGAACTGGAGCCCGAAGATTTCGAAAGCCTGCCTGCCGCTCAGAAACATGATCAGAAGAATGGCGGCGAGAACCAGAAGAACGATTCCACCTGCGATGTAGAGGCTGATACGGAAAGCAGTGTCGGCAAGATGAGGCCGGCGTGTTCCGATCAGTGACCTTGACGGCGGCGAGGCGGCCGGCAGCGGATTGTCTGCTGTGGTGTCCATTCCCCGTCGCCCCTGAAGCCCGACATTCGATCGGGCGAATACACGATACTTGCAGGCACGAAAAGTATCGAGGCGGAGCGATTCTGTCGCTCCGCCTCTATGGATCGTATCAGATTACTTCCAGACGGCCTGATCGTTGACCTTGATGGTCGCCCACTTCTTGCGGACCTGGTCCTGCACGGTCGCCGGCAGAGGGATGTAGTGCAGCTGGTCCGCGGCGGGTGCTCCCGACTTGAAGGCCCAGTCGAAGAACTTGAACACCGCCGTCGCGCGTGCCGGATCCGACGGGTTCTTTGGCACCAGGATGTAGGTCGCCGAAACGATCGGCCAGGTCGTATCGCCGCTCATGTTGAGCATGTTGGCGGCCATGTTCGGGGCGTTGGCCCAGTTTGCCTGGCTCGCTGCCGCGTTGAAGCCGGCGACGCTCGGCTTCACGTATTTCTTGGCGCGGTTTTCGATCATCGGCGTCTGCATCTTGTTCTCGGTTGCGTAGGCATATTCGACGTAGCCGATGCCGCCCTTGGTGTTCTGCACCGAGGCCGCAACGCCGGCATTGCCCGGAGCGCCGACGCCGGCTTTCCAGGGTACGGAGTTGCCAGCGCCGACATTGGTCTGGAAGGGCAGGCTCACCGCCGCGAGATAGTTGGTGAACACGCTGGTGGTGCCCGAAGAGTCGGCGCGATACGCCGGAGCGATCGCGACGGCGGGGAGGGTCACGCCCGGGTTGAGCGCCTTGATCTCGTTCGCGTTCCACATGCGGATGCGGCCCATGTAGATGTCCGCAACTAGTGGGCCCGTCAGTTTCAGCGCATTGCCGTCAACGCCCGGGATGTTCACTGCCACAACCACTGCGCCGATGACGGCGGGGAATTGCAGCAGGTTGTTCGAGGCCAAACGCTCCGGTGCCACAGGCGAGTCGGACGCGCCGAAATCAACCGTGCGGTTGATGATCTGCGTGGCGCCCGCACCCGAGCCGACCGCCTGATAGTTGAGGGCGGGGCCGCCCGAGGCTTTGTATTGCTCGCCCCATTTCGTGTAGATCGGGGCGGGGAAGGTCGCGCCCGCGCCGGTGATTTCCTGCGCATGGGCGGCGGCGACACCCCCTATCAGGACGGTAGCGGCTGCGGCGGCGCGTACAGCGCGGCCAAGGCCACGAGTCAGTTGATTCAACATGATTTTCTCCGGTTGAAGTCTTGGAGGCGCTTTTGGCGCCTGCTTGGGGAGGTGATTACCACTCGATCTGCGAACGTATTGTGACAACGTCTGCTGTTCCGCTGAGCAGGCTCGACGGACGCTCGATATCCAGGTGCGACACGCCGGCCTGGAATTTCAGGAAGTTGAGCGGCTGCCAGGTGGCCTGCAGCGTCACGCCCTTCTGTTCGCCGCCATCCATCGTCCCGTCGGTCAGGTCGAGGAAGTCATAGCGGGCGCCGAAGATCAGCGAGCCGATGCCATCGTCGGATCCGAACGTACGTTTCGGAATGACGCGGCCGAACGAGCCGTCCTTGCCGTTATAGGGGCGCGAATCGCCGGTGGGCGACCAGTAGAAGTCGACATAGCCGCCCTGGAAGGTCGGGTTGAACTGGCCAAGCACCGTGCCCGTTTGCGGGCGCGCCTCGAGCTGGCCGTACTCGGCCGCCATGCCGAACTCGTTCATCTGGGCTGCGAACTCGCCGCCGATGAAGCTGTCCTGCCCGAAGGCGATCGAGCCGGTGTCGACGAAGCGGTCGCCGAAGCCGGTCTGCGGACGGGCGCGATAGCGATAGCCCGGGCCACGGATGCCCGAAGCGTCCGGTCCGCCGGAGTTGTCACGCACGCGCGCGTTGAAGCCGAGGTGGACGAGCGTGTAGCCGTCCGGTCCGCGGTCATAGATCGGCGCCCATGTGGCGCGGCCTTCAAGGGCCACGGTCTCGGAGGTGTTGGACGATTCCGGGTTGTTGAAATCGTCGCCCTGCAGCGCAAGGCCGGCCGACCAGTTGCCGCCCGAGGTCGCCACCGCGATCGAGCCGATCTTGGTGAAGCCGAAGGCGTTGATGTAGGCCGAGCGCTCGTTGAACGGGATGTTCAGCGAGGACGTGCGGTCTTCCATCGGCGAGACCTGGTTGTTCTGGCCGAGCGTGAATTCCCAGTCGCCGACAACGTACTGCATGAAGGCGTCGTCGAAGCCCACTTCCGTGTCGGCGCCCGAGGTCGACACTGAAGTGACGATCGGCCCGCGATCGGCTTCACCGGCAAGGCAGGCCGCGCGTTGCGCCACAACGTTCGAGGTCGTGTTCTGGCACAGGCGCACCGAGGTGGTGGTCGACGCGGCCTGATCGGCGCCGGGGGCAAACTGCAGCTTGATGTTGTACTTCCAGTTCTGCGTGAACTGGCCTTCGACGCCGAGGAAGGCGCGGCGCACGAACGAGCGCGTGTAGTTCTGGTTCACGGCGGCAAGGTCGTCGGTCGAGATGTTGAACGCGTCATACATGACGCGGCCATTGATCTTGAAGATGCGGTCCTCTTCCGTGGAGCGCGGCGAGCCACCCGACCACGAGGTCGCAAGTGTCGGGGCCGGCGCGGGCGGCGGCGGCAGCAGGACCGGAGCGGCTGCTTGCTGTTCGGCGAGCATCTTCGCGACGATCGCTTTCACCTGCGCGGCTTGCTCAGGCGTCAGGTTGCTCAGGTCCTGAGTTTCCTGTGGCGCGGGGGCGGCCTGGATGGTGCTGGTCTGCTGGGCGTGGGCGGCGCCGGCCGATGCGGCCGCAAGCGCTGCCAGGGCTGCGGTGCGTCGCAGCGAGGCGTTGAATTTCATGAGTTCCCCTCATCTTCCCGAGTTTGCGGCCACGCCCGACGAGGGCTGGGTCCGACCGGCTGGGGGTTAGGCGAGCGGCGCGACTGCTGCGTGAAGCTTCTGCGTCAGTTATGTAACAACCCACAGGATGGGCGGTGTGTCGCAGGGGGTGGCGCGGCTTCCGCTCCTAAAGGGCCAGTCCTTTGGCCATTGCATCATGCTCGAACGCGCTTGATAGCCGTTCGATTTCGGCGCGTCGGACGCCGATGGATTCCGCCTCGGTTCGCCAGTTGCTTGCTGCCTCGGCAGTTTGCCGAATGATCGCCCTGGCTGCGTCCTGTCTCAGGTTGAAGAATTCCGCGGCTGACAAAAGCAGGTCGGTGTCGCAATCCCCGGCATCGAGCGTGATGTTGGTTGTAAGAATCCTCTGGCGCACGTCCGCCGGCGTAGGATTGAGATCGTAAGCCGGCGACAGCATCCACCCGTTCCGGCCGGCCCAAAGGAAGCCGTGGTTGCGCAGGTGATCGTCGACATTGGACACCATCACGTTGAAGGACATGCGCCGATAAATCTCGTCCGTGTCTGCAGCGGTCTGAGCGCCGTATCTGGCCAGTACGTCAACCAGTTCCGGATAGCTTGCCGTTGCGCCGTCCCGAAGACCCATCATGGAAAGCGCGGAGAGAAAGGGTGTGCGACCGCCATTGGTTCGATCGAAGCGGCGCGATAGCAGGACCGGCCTTCCCAGAACATGGACGAGCCTGTTGTCGGGAACAGTAATGCCCGCTCTTGCGGCAAGTCGCATCGCAATGTGTTCCCAGGTCTCGATGCTGTATTCGTCGATTTCCTTGGGAAACTTGGCGATTGATAGGTTGTTGTGTTGGTCGACGATTGATGCTTTGGGGCGAGCGCCGCCGAGCGATGAGCCCGGCGCGAAAATGAGTTGAAGATCGTCATCTGTCTCTTCGTCGCGAAGAACGCGATCGGTCACGTCAAGCAGGCGCCCAAGTTCCAGGAGGCCCGGAACGCCACCGGCCAGCGTGGCTTGAAACTCTTGCTGGCCGTCCAGCCGAAAACGCAATGCTCCCAGACGCGAGAGATCTGAAACCCCGAGCAGGTAGTCTGCCTCCATCAGGGTTCGGACTACGCGGCCTTCGCGTTGGGCCGCCCTCCGTTCCGCACGTTGCATGAGGCGCCGGCCCCAGGTGTCGGGCGCGGAATCGCCCATCGATCCAAACATTGGAGCGCCCGCAGGGGGCGCAAAGGCGCCACGACCGAGATTTAGAGCTGGTTCAAGCGCGAAGCGGGCGGGATCGTCGAGCCAGTCGGGGTGGTACTCGAAGCTGATTGCTTCGTCGCCGCGTCTGGGTTGGCGGTGAACCTCACCGCACGGCGCTTCTGGCGTTGTTGGTCAGGGTCGCAGAAGTTGAGCAGATGCGTGACCGCATTGTTCATGGCGCATGGGGCGAGGGCCCGACTAAGCCGGGAGACCTGACGCAGACCCGAACGTTTGGGCTCGGCAAGCCCCGGCCTCCGTTCGACTGGGTGCTGGACTACGCCGGCACGTTCGAGGTTGTAAAAAAGATCGACGCGCTGGCGAATGACTTGTGGCAATTCAATCTCGAACTCGCGCTTGCCCATTCAGCGGGTGGCTTCGCCTCTGTTGGCAACGCATTGAAGCAAATATCCCGCAAACCAGATCCCGGTTCGTAGCGTCCGCTCCTGCGGCTCGCTCATCCCGCCAAGCGCACAGCGCCTTGGCTGTTGTGACCTCTGCCGTCTGCTTGATGTAAAGATTAAGCGTGTTGCCTGCGGAAGGATTGAGAAGCACCGCAAAGCCTGTGCCTCGGCGAATTATTGGCAGATGGTTGGCGCAAAAACTCTCTGCTAGTGTCTTGAGCGCCGGCATCTCATCGCGAGCCACCTGGATACGCTCTTTGATTTCAACAAGGTCGTCTGGCATGTCCAACCCCTCTAAAGATCCAAAATTCAACGACGCGCTTAAGCGGATGCTTGGCTCCGCGCCGAAGCAGAACAAAGACCTGAAGGTTGGCTCGACCTCGCCAACCGCACCCAAGACGCCACGCAAAAAAGCGAAGCCATGGAATTGGGAACGCCGCTAATCGCCTCTTACAAAGACAAGGTATGCAATGATCAGCGCCGCCACGGCGATGATGTTGGCGATCAACGCCATGACCGCAGCTATCCACGCAGCGTTCTTCGCGCTGCTCGCGATCTGGCGATCCTGCGCTGTGAACCGCTCGTGCCGCAAAAGTTCCTTACGCTCTAACCAGTCCTCGGCGTATTTTTGGATGCGTGGCGGGTAGGCGCCGCTCCTAGTCTGCCTCCGCACAAGCACCTCGCCGTCTTTTTCAAAGTTGGCGATGTGCTCTTGGGCGGCGGGGTCATCCTTCATTTCCATAGCAGCGAGGGTGCTAGGAGTCCGGCTCTGAGTCGATACCTCGCAAAGCAAGCCAGCGCGCGTAGGAGCGCGCCAACTGCTTAGGCGAGCGAGGCTTCACCAATCCGCCGATAGGTCAGGCGCTTGCCGCCGACGCGGGCGAGCAGGTCGTTGTGACGGTCGCGATCATTCCAGCCGAGAGCGGTGCGGCGGTTGAAGCGGAAGTCGAACTCACGGAGGTAGCGGAACAGGTGGGCTTCGCCGCAATGCTGGTAGATGCCCGTCATGCCGCGCTTGAAGACCGAGAACGTGTTCTCGATGGTGTTGGTGTGGACTTCGCCGCGCGCATATTCCTTGGACGAGTGATTGACGGTGTCGTGCTCGGCAAACTCGCGACCCGTCGACGTGTAGAGGCGGGACTCGTCGGTATAGAGCTTGGACTTGCGCGAGGCATTCTTCACGAGGATGTCGCGGACCTGTTGGACAGTCGCAACGCGGACATGGAAGGAACGGACGCGGCCACCACGTTCGACAAGAGCAATCACGACACGTTTCTGCGCACCACCTGATTTGCCGGACTTGGTGACGGGGCGTTGCTCTCTATCGCGGCGCGGAGAGATGTAAGGCACGTCACGCTTGCCGATATAGGTCTCGTCCGCTTCGATGGTCTTGCCTTCGCCACCGAGAGGACCAGAGGTCGAGTTGTCCTCGCCCATGGCTTCACGGATGCGGTGGAGCATGAACCAAGCGGTCTTGTAGGTGACGCCCAGCGTGCGGTGGATCTGGTGAGCAGAGACGCCCTTCTTGGACGTCGAAATGAGGTAGGTGGCGAGCAGCCACTTGTTGAGCGGGACTTTCGAACGCTCGAAAATGGTTTTGACGGTCGCCGTGAATTGCTGGCGGCAGGCGTTGCACTGGTAGAGGCCGCGACGCTCGGCGCCTTCGGGATTTGCGCGTGAGGGCATCGCTCGCGCGCCAGAGATTGCCTTGACGTGTTCGGAGGTGACGCCGCAATGCGGGCACACCGGGCCGTTAGGCCAGCGCTGGTTTTCCAGATGGACGCGGGCCGCTTCTGGGTCCGTGAAAATCGGGTGCGAAAGGTTCATGGCCGTATCTCCTGCAACAACAGGTAGATAATCAGGCCAGCTTTGTCAAGTATATAATTAGGAAAGTTATCCTACACCCTCCGGACCGGACCGATAGTGCGCGGATCGAGTTCAGGAGGTTGGAATGGATCTCGGACATATGGAGAAGGATCAGGCGCGGGCGCGGCTGGCGGTGGTGCTGGCGGCCGGAGCGCTGGGCGCGCCGCCCGAGCAGGTGGCGGGCAAGAGTCGCGCGACGCGTGTCGCCTTTGCGCGGCAGGTGGCGATGTATCTCACCTACGTCTCGTTCGGCATGAGCCTGGCGCGCGTGGCGGCGGCGTTCGGGCGCGATCGCTCGACCGTGGCGTATGCGTGCCGGGTGATGGAGGAGCGGCGCGACGAGCCGAGCTTCGATCGCTGGCTGGACGCGCTGGAGGCTTCGGCCGCCGGCGCGCCGGTGCTGGCATGAGTGGGGCTCGCATGAGTGCGGGCGTGCGCGTGGTCATGGCTGCGGAGGCGGCGGAGGATGTGCGGGAGCGGTGCGTGGAGCGTGCGCTGCGCGCGCTGCGGATCAGCGGACGCCGGCTGGTGAGGCTGCGCGGGAGTGGTGAGGGCTGGGGCGTGCTGGCGAAGGGGGACCGGCGGCGGCGCGCGCAGGTGCGGCTGGAGCAGGTGGAGGTCGACGCGCTGGCGGCCGAGGGGCTGATCGTGGCGGCGGGGGAGGATGCGTACGTGCTCGCGGTGCGGTTCGCGGGCGACGCCGTGGCGGCGCCGAAGCTGGCGCCGTGGGTGTTCGCGGCGGTCGGCGTGCGGCGGTCGACGCGACGGGGCGTGGGCTTCATGGCGTTGGCGCACAAGGCGCGCGAGGGGCTGGGGCCGCTGAACCTGCGCGGCGCAGAGGCGGGGCTGCGTGTGATCCGCGATGCGGAGCTGCAGGCGAACGACAGTCGGCTGACCATGGACTGGGATGCGGGGCCTGCCGACAGGAACAGACGAAGCGGCGTCGAGGGCGGGCGGCGAGGCGCTGCGCGCGATGCAACGCGGCGTCTGCGGCGCTTGGAGGCCGTGATCGGCGAGGACGCGTTCGCCATGGCGTGGGCGCTATGCGTCGAGGGCGCCGCGATAGGTGCGCTCCAGCGGCGCTTCGGGCTGAAGCGGCGCGTGCTCTTCATCCGGTTGGCGGAGACGCTGGAGGCGGTAGCCGATGCCTATGACGGCGTGCGCTAGGCGGAAGCAGAGATTTCGCGGATGCGGGCGAGCATGGAGGCGAGGCCGTTGGAACGTTGCGGGGTGAGCGCGTCAGCAACACCGATCTCGCGGAAGAAGCCCGGCGCATCGAAGGCGAGGATGTCGGCGGGCTGCTGTTCAGAGAACAGGTGCAACAGCATGGCGACCAACCCCGCGACGATCAGCGCGTCCGACGCGCCGCGGAAGCGAAGCGCGCCGGGTGCGGTTGGGGACGGTTCGGCAACAAGCCACACCTGGCTGGAGCAGCCGCGGATCTTGTTGGCCTCGGCGTATTCACTGGGCTCGAGCGGAGGCAGCGCCTTGCCGAGGTCGATGAGGTGCGTGAAGCGCGCTTCCCAGTCGCCAAGGAAGGCGAAGTCGTCGCGCAGCTGTGCAGCCTGGTCAGAAACACTCATGGCGCAGGACATGGCGCGGCGAGGCCGCTGGCGCAAGCCTGCGTTCATAGGCGCGGCAAAGCGAACCGGGACCCGCGGGATGTGGGTGTGGTGGATCCCGGCTCGCTCGCCACAGGGCTGGCGTCTCTCTTACAGCCCCTGGTCGGTGTCACCGCCGCCGCCGGTGTCGCCGGCGCCGGTGTTGTCGGTGTTGTCGGTGTTGACGAAAATCAGGACGTCTTGACGCGATGAAGCTCAGCGACGTCGGTACGATCCATGACGCTCACGGCGCTTTTCACCACGGACATCGTGCACCTGCGCACCGCACTCGGCGTCACCATCGGCGGTACATTGCGAACACAAGCGCTGAACGCCGTCTTGTGGAGCTGCGCGTAGATGGTCTCTGCGCTGTCGGCAGGGTTGTAGGCGAAGGTCACGCGGAAAACCTGCGCCGATGTCTTTGCCGAAGCCGTCGGGCCGGCAAAGAGCGCTACCATCGCGAGCAGGGCGACGGTGAGGAGGGCAGGCGTTTTTGTTTTTATGGCAGTCATAGGGGAGGTCCTTTTTGAATCGCTCGTCTTGTCGCGAGCTGAGAGGACACTTGCCGCAATTATCGCGCCGCTGGAATGGAGCAGGTCGCGACGAGGTTGCGAAGAAAAGTCATGCCGGAAAAAAGCCGCAAGCATTGCGGCGCGTTCATCTCGCCCGCCTTCGAAGATGTTCAGTCGAGGTGGGCGACCGACGTCTTCAGCCAGTTGATCACATCCTGCACGAAGGGCCGCTTCGCGGAGGCGAGGGTGTGCGCGAGGTGGAAGGTGTGTTCAACTTCCAGCGGGATGGATGAGAACTGCGCCAGTTCGCCGGATGTGATCTGGTCCTGCACCAGCGCCTGCGGCAGCAGGGCGAGGCCCTGGCCGGTGATCAGCGCCTTCAGCGCCACGAGGAAATCCTCGATCACGTAAGACGCCTGGCTGTCGGCGAAATCGATCTTCGCGACCTTCGACCAGTCACGCCATTCATTGTAGCCGGCGGTCTGGATGCGACGGGCGCTCGCAAACAGCCGCATGACGTCGCCGCCGGCTTTCTCCACCAGCGCCGGCGAGCAGACCGGCACCAGCAGGCCCTTCATGAGAGGCGTTGCGACCAGGCCTTCATACTCGCCAAGCCCATACCGCACAGCGATATCGGCTTCCTCCCGGGTGAGGTCGACGAGGCGGATCGAGGTGATCAGTTCGATCTCGATGTCGGGATAGCGCTGCCGGAATTCGGGCAGGCGCGGCACCAGGAATTGCGCGGCGAAGGACGCCAGCGTGGCGATGCGGCAGACGCTCGAACGCGGCGGACGGCGATGATAGTGCGCAAAGGCGTCGGTCATCATCGCGAAAGCCGGGCGCAGCGCCTCCATGAGGGTGTAGCCCTCCTGGGTCAGCGACAGGCCGGTCGGCGAGCGCACAAAAACCTGCGCGCCGATGAAGTCTTCCAGTGCAATCACATGCTTGGAGATGGCGCCCTGGGTCACGCCCAGCTCGTCGGCGGCGCGGGAAAAGCTCAGATGGCGCGAAGCGGCCTCGAAGGCGCGCACGGCGTTCAACGGGGGAAGGGACCGCGTCATCGCAGGCGTGACTAGCATATCGGAAATCCGGCGCCATCAGGGGAGCGTTTGGGGCAGGCCAAAACGGCTTTGGGCCGGAAGCATCGCCCCTTTCCCCGAGGGTTGGGGACTGGGCGGGCTTCCGGCCTTTCAGCCGCGCACCGTGTCGTCGCGATGCGCGGTTATCGTGATGCCTGCCGGGGGTCAGCCAGCGTCGGTGTTCGCGTGGAGGACCTGCGCAACGTCAGGTCGGGCAATTTTCTCCACCGCCGCCTTGAGGAGGTCGGCGGCGCACTGCTGCTCCTGGACGCGGACATGGAGTGAACGCGTCCCGGCGGCGGCGCAGGCGCGCTCGGCAGCACGCTTGAGGTCGGCATAGATGTTCGCGGCGGGCGCCTTGGCGTTGTAGGTCAGGGCAGCCTGAAACGATTTCGTCGTTCCTTCCGCGACCGCGTGAGGTGCGGCCAGTCCGCCGGCCATCACCAGGAGGGCGACCGGAACGGCATACAGCTTGAGGATTGGCGTGATCATTGGGGAGGTCTTTCTCTCTTCTCGTTTCACCCGTCTCTGCGGGCTCGGGAGAACATATGGGGGAGGTTGGCCCGAAGCGGAATCGAGAAGCCCGCTGAGACGGCATGAGTAAATCTCATGCACGTGCGGAGCATCGAAACCTTGAAGGAGAGGCGATTGCGCTTCCGTAATCCGGCTTACGGGCGTTCGCCTAGGGATTGCCCGAGGCTTCCGCCTTCAGCCAGGCGACGATATCGCCGACCACCGGCCGCCGCAGCGCATTGGTTGTATGCGCTATGTGATAGCAATAACCGGTCTTGATCCTTACCGGCGAGAACTCGACCAGCTCGCCCTTGCGGATGCGGTCTCGCACCAGCACGTCCGGCGACAGGATCAGGCCTTCGCCATGCAGCGCCGCGGCGATCGCGACGCTGAATTCCTCGATCGTGTAGGTGGGCGTCACAGCCGCCAGATCGATTCCCGCGGCCTCGGTCCAGTTGCGCCACTCATTGTAGGTCGAGGACTGGATGCGCCGGTTGCTGGCGAGGAGCTTGGCAAGATTGCCGCCTGCTCGCTCAAACACGGCCGGAGCGCACACAGGGATCAGCACGCCATCGGCCAGGACCGTCGAGATCAGGCCATCCCATCCACCCGGGCCATAGCGCACAGCGATGTCGTATTCCTCGCGCGCCAGGTCGACCAGGCGGATAGAGGTGATGAATTCCAGTTCGACGCCCGGGAACAGCTCGCGGAATCTGGTGAGGCGCGGGACAAGGAATTGCGAAGCAAAGGAAGCGACGGTCGAGATCCGGATGACGTTTGATCGAGGCGCCCGCCGCGAATAGCGCGAGAAGGCTTCCGACAGCGTGGTGAAGGCCGGTTCTATCGCTTCCTTCAGGGATCCGCCCTCATTGGTCAGGCGCAGGCCACCGGGCTCGCGATGAAACAACTGTACGCCAATGAAATCCTCCAACGCGATCACCTGCTTGGAGATCGCGCCCTGCGTGACGCCCAGCTCCTCAGCTGCACGGGACAGGTTGAGATGGCGCGAGGCGGCCTCGAAGGCGCGCACGGCGTTGAGCGGAGGAAGTGGCTTGACCATGGCGGATGATTATCACGCCCTGCTGCCACGTCATGTCAGTAGTGCCGCGATCAATCCGACAGGCCTGTGAGTTTTCCCAAAGCGCCGAGATAGCTCCGGAAGGCCTTGCGGCCTTGCGTGGTCAGACGGGCGCGGGTGAGCGGCCGGCGGTCGCGGAAGGACTTCTCGATGGCGATGTAGCCCGCCTCCTCCAGCTTGCGCAGGTGAACCGACAGCGTGCCATCCGTCGCGCCGAGCTTTTCCTTGAGCTGGTTGAACTCCGCGATATCCGAAGCGGCAAGATATGCCATGATGCCCAACCGCACGCGGCCATGGATCACCTCGTCGATCTTCTCGATGTCGAAGTTGTCCACGGGTGGATGCTTTCTCAAGCGGGTTTCTTCTTCCTCATGATCATTAGGCCGGGCGCCGACATGAAGAGCAGCAATCCCAGCCCGAAGACAAGCCAGTATTCCGGCGTGTCGGTGAGAGCGGCCATCAGCACGGCGGTGAGGCTGCAGCCGATGGCGACGAGAATCGACCACAGCCGCTTCAGCACCACACCGAGCGCCAACCATGCGCCGGCATAGAGCGCGAGTGCGATCGGTGGCCAGACGATGGCAACATTGGTCCCTGTCTTGAAAGAAGCAACGGTCACGATGGCGACAACAGTGACCGTCATGATCGAAACGCCAGTCCATGCGGCGGCGACAACGCGTGCGGCCGGCCCCCAATGCTGCCTGCGTCCGTCGAGGGACAGCCAGATGCAGATCGGGATGTAGACTACAGTGCCTGGCAAGTATGACCACATGTACCAGTCGCTGGTCCACGGCGCGAAGCCGCGCATCCCGGCCCAGATGTAGGCGACGTTGAGGCCATAGAGCAGGCCCGGCCAGAACAGGTGCGCACCGAGATGCCGCGGTAGCGGCCCGCGATCCTCGGCAAGCTCCTTCATGAAGGCGAGATCGTCGCGCGCGGAGCGCAGAGCATCGGTCATGATCGTGTCTCCCGAGAGCGGAACATGCCACGCGAGCCAGATGTAGTAAAGTACTTGAAAAAATGAAGTAAGTGATGCAAGGACAATGAAACCGGGGCGAAGACCCCGCGAAAAGGAGAACGTCGATGCGTATCCTCCCCGCTGTCATTCTTGTTTCTGCGTTGGGCTCGCCCGCCTTGGCGCAAGAGATGACGACGCTGCAGCACATGGTCGCCAAGGGGATCGTCGTCAAATTCCCGGGTGTCGATCTCGACGTCACCTACCTGCCTGATGGCCGATTCACGGCCATGAGCGGTACAGTCACCGGCACATGGCGCATCGACGGCGACGCCCTATGCGCCAAGGCAACCACGGACCCGGCAGAGGCCTGCACGCGCTATCCTGCCGGCAAGAAACCCGGCGACGAGTTTACGGTCGACGGTCCGCAGGGCGGCGTGGTGACCATCCAGATCAACAAGTGAGCGATGCGAATCCTGCCGTCGCGTGTCCAACTGTAACAGTCCGATAGAAGGAAGACCTTGATGCGTATCCTCCCCGTTCTCGCCCTCGCTGCTGTTTTCTCGGCGCCCGCTTTCGCCCAGGAGCTGACCACACTGCAGCACATCACGACCAAGGGTTCCGTCCTGAAGGTTCCTGGCATGGATATTCCGGTGACGTACACGCCAGATGGAAAGTTCACTGCGATGGACGGGCAGGTGACCGGCACGTGGAAGATCGTCGGTGAGACGCTGTGCGTGACGACGAATTACGAGCCCGTCGAGGCCTGCACGCTCTATCCATCGGGCAAGAAGCCCGGAGACGAATTCGAGATCAGCAGCCCTCAGGGAGCGGTGACGATCCGCATCAACAAATGAGAGTGGTGATCGGGGTCTCGCGCAGAAGCATCCAAAACAAAACCGCCCCGGCTTGAGGCCGGGGCGGTTCGAAGGTCGTAGCTGTTGTTCCGGCTACTTCGCGATTTCCGAGAAGCAGGCGCCGACGGACGGCGATTTGTCGTTCTTCAGCTCGAGGCCGTGACGCGCGAGGCAGAAGGAAACTTCCGCGCGAGTGTAGGCGGCCGAGACACAGGCCTGAAGCTGCATCTGCGCCCAGTCGATGCAACCCGACGTGTTCTTGTCGGTCATCGCGGCTTTGACGTCGCTTGAATGGCTGGCGTCCTTGTCGGCTTCGATGACGTGGAAGGCCGCGAGCGTGACCATGCGGTTCACGGTGCTGAGGTGCTGCGGGTCTACCTTGAGCGAGGACTGCGCCGCCTGGACAGGTGACAGGGCGGAGAAGGCGGTCGCCGGGGCGCTCGCCGTCAGGACCGAGATCTTGTCCCAGATGGAGCCTGCGTCAGCGGGAGATGCCGAGACGCTGGCCAGCATGGCGTTGAGGTCCGGACCCGAGAACAGCTTGGTGGCGGCGGTGGCGACCGGCCGGATCGCCCTGGCGCTGGCCTTGAGCTGGTGGGCGCTGCCTTTCGGGTCCTTGATCTTCTGCTTGCCCCAGCCGATCGACTGGAGTGTGTAGGACTGTTCCTTCACGAAGGCACCCGCGTTCGAGATACGGCCGGCGTCGCGCGAGTTGACCGAGAGGGCGGCCTGCAGGGCCTGCTCGCCACCCTTGAGGGTGCGGGCATAGCCAACATCGTTGCGCATGCCGGTCATGACGCGGTCGCGGCCATAATAGCTATCTATGTCGCGGACGGCGGTGACAAAATCCTTCTGCTGGGCGGCGATGATCGCCGAGTAGGAGATCCAGGCCGAGGACAGCTGGTCAGGGTTGGGGGCGCCGAAAGTGTCCAGCGCGCGGTCGAGTTCCTTGGCGCTGGCGAACGGTTTCGCCATGACGCTGGAGACCTCGCCCTGATACTCCGCATAGGCGGCCGCCGAGGTGGGCAGCATCCGTACTTCAGGCGTGGGAGTTGCAGGGGTCTGGGCTAGCGCGAGGGGCGCCGCCAGAGCCAGAGAGAGAAGGGCGGCGCAGAACTTTGTTTCGGAACGCATGAAACCTCCGACGGGAATTCGTGATGGTCGCAGGGGAACTTTCCGCACCCTATCAGACGCGGCCCGCAATGTGCTTCCAAATTCAGGTTGCGCCCGAACTCATTTACGCGCGGTTAGGATGCTCGATGGAATTCCCGGCTTCAAGCCAGCATGCGCAGGGGGGTCGCGGTAAATGACCGCGCCACGGGCAATTTGGCTCGGCCTGGCGACGCTGGCGGCTGCCTGGGGCGTAGCGTTGGGCGTGCCAATCTGGCTCAGCGCCGGCACCTTTATCTGCGCTATTCTGCCGCCCCTGGTTGGAACGTTCATGCGTGGTTCCACAACCGACGCACGAGTTGCCGAGCTTGAATCCGCATTCTGGATCGCACTGGCAACAGCGGGCGCCGCGAGTACCGGCGGGGCTACCGCCATCATCGTGCTTTATGCGGTTGCCGTAGCGGTCGCCTGGATGTCGGGCCAGGCGCGGCTGACTGCGGAGATCGCCGGCTTCGCCTTGCTGGGACTCATTTTTTCCGTGGTCGTCAGCTCCGGCGGCGGCTGGCTGGACCCGCATGATGCAGCCGTGCTGACGACGGCCTATGGCGTTGCCGGGGTAGCGATGGTGGGTCTGGTTGCGACCTTTGCCGCTACGACAACGCAAGCCACGCCAGCGAATCAGATCATTGCGCCTCTGAAACCTGTCGCTGGTACAAACGGCGATCCGGAGGCTTCGCTCAGGCTGAAGCAGTTGGAGTTGCGTCTGCGTCAGGCGGCAGCCGCTGCCGAAGAGGCGCGGGTCGAGGCCGATGCCGCGAAGACCCGTCTCGAAGCGCGCACCACATTCTTCGCCCAGACCAGCCATGAGTTGCGCACGCCGCTGAACGCGATCGTTGGCTTTGCCGAGATGATGAAGAACTCGGTGTTTGGTCCGCTGCCGGAACGTTATCAGGAGTATGCAGGACTGATCCATGAGGGCGGGCGCAACCTCACCCTCATTGTCGACGATGTGCTCGACCTCGCGCGGCTGGAAGCCGGCCGATACGATATCTATGCCGACCTGATCAGTCTGACTGACCTTGCCAATGAAGCCTTCCATTTCATGCGGGACGAGGCAGAGCGCAAAGGCATCGACCTGGAACTGACCGGCCCTGAGGATGTCGAGGTCTTCGCCGACTCAAAGGCGGTTCGGCAGATTGCCCTGAATCTGATCTCCAACGCCTTGAAATTCACGCCTTCGGGTGGCCGGGTTGAGGTCGCGGCTCTGGATGCGCCCGGCGGGGCGTTGCTGGCGGTATCGGATACCGGGGTTGGAATCAGCCCCGAGGAACTCACAAGACTTTCGCGGGCCTTCGAGCAGGGGGATGCCGGCAAAAAGCAGAAAGGCGCAGGGCTTGGCCTTTCGGTCGTGCGCGCCTTTGCGGAACTGCACGGTGGGCGGCTTGATATTGAAAGCCGCGAGGGCGGAGGGTCGACAATTGCGGTCTTCTTCCCGGCTGAGAAGACGGTGACCTGAGGTGCAGGGAGCGGAATCAGCAGGGGCCGCAATCGCCTGCCGCGCGAGCCGCTTCGACCAGAAGATCGCTGTGATAAGGCTTCGCGACGTCTCCACAAGCGATGCAGGGACTGTTAGAACGGGTCGTGGCGGGGGCGGCCCGGAGGGGCGGCCATGACCGATGTCTATATTGCTTACGCACGCGAGGATCGCGAACGCGTACGGCTGATCGCCGAAATGCTCCAGTTCGAGGGCTGGGACGTATGGATGGATCCCACTGATCCTTCCGTCGCTCGCAGCGCGGCTATCGACCTCAAGCTCGGTTCGGCGGGCGCCATTCTCGTCATTTGGTCGCCTTTCGCGCGGGGCTCGGAATATGTCCGCTCGGAAGCCGCGACGGGGCTCTACAAGAACAAGCTGATCCAGACCCGCCTCGACAGCGCGGCGCCCCCGCGCCCGTTCGACCAGGTCGAGGTGATTGATGTCGGGCTCTGGTCTGGCGAGCGCGACGATCCCAACTGGCGCCGCATCATGTCGGCCATCCGACTCTATGCCGGCCTGCCGGGAAGCACACGGCCTCAGGTGACGCGACGCGCCACGTCTGGACCTGCACACTATCTCGAGCCACGCCGGTCGATTGCATGGGCCCCGATTGTTGCGGCTGGATTGCTGACAGTGGCGGGCGCGGGCGTCTGGCTCGGCGATCCCTTCGGCTGGCGCTCGACACGCGTGGCGTCCGCCGAGGAGGCTGGCGCGATAACAACAGCTGCGCGCGAACTCGAAGCCGCGGAGCTGGTTCCGTCCTCGTTCGAGGACACGGAAGAATCCGCTGAAGCTTGGCGACGGATCGACCGCAAGGACCCGACAGGCCTGCGCGATTACATAATCGACTTCCCGCGCGCCAGCGGCGCCGAGACGGCGCAATCCCTGTTGCGTGTGCTCGACGCGCAGGCGTGGGTCAGCGCAGTGACGGCTGACAATGAGGCTGGCTACCAGTCCTATCTCAAGGGTTTCCCCGTCGACGCCTCCGTTCCGGGATCAATGGCGGCTGACGCCCGCGCCCGACTTGTCTCACTGAGCTCAGAACGGACGCAGGCGATCGAGGATATTCAGCGAGGCCTTACTGCGTTGAAACTCTATCGCGGTGACATCGACGGCAAGGGAGGCAACGGAACGGCCAATGCGGTCCGGCAGTTCGCCACCGCTCGCAAGCGCGCCTATCCGACCCTGTCGACTGCTGCGCCGCGCGATCTGCGCGCATTTGCCGACGTCATCGCCCGTGCGGTTTCAGACAGCGGCGTCAAGATTGCTTCGATAACGACGGCTAGCAAGCCAATCATCGCAACGGCGACCACGTCTCCATCCAGCACTGCAGCGGCTGAAGCCGACCGCCAGCGCATCGAAAAAGCGCAACAGGCTGCCAACAAGGCCGCGACGCAGGCTGCAGCGACACAGAGCGCTGCGCGCTCCGCAGATTCCCTCGCGCTTACGCAACAGCAGGACGCCGGCGCATGGGCCGACGCGGAGAAAGCCGGAACGCTCGCCGCCTATCAGGTCTATCTCGCGAACTATCCATCGGGATTACAGGCCGGCGCAGCTCGCTCAGCCGTCATGCGCCTCAGCAGGCCCGCCCCCTTCAGTCTCGACCAGATTGCGCCTGAGGTCAGAGCGATCGCGGATGCGGCTCGCCGCGCTCAGGTGGCCGCGAACAATCGCGCATCGGCAGCGCGCGATGCTGCTTCCGCCGCGACGCGCGCGCCGAACGCCCGCAGCATCGTGGCGGCCGATGGCGACCGCTATGAGACGCAGATCTCCAACGGCGCCCCCAATGGCCTTGGCGTACGCACCAGCGGCGATGGAAGCAGTGCAGGCGATGTCTATCGCGGCGAACTGCGCAACGGGCAAAGTGCGGGCGTAGGCGTCTACGAATTTGCCGGCAACCCCAACAACGCATCGTCCGGCGCGCTGCGCTATGAAGGCGAACACGTGGGCGATGCGGCCTCGGGCTATGGCGTCACCTACTGGAAGAACGGCGACAACTTCGCCGGGCAAGAAGTCAGCTCCACGCAGTCGCGCGGCGTGCTGACGTTCTCCAACGGACAGCGCTATGAGGGCGAGATACGCAACGGCGTGCGCAACGGCATTGGCGTGGTTTGGGGCGCCGACGGCCAGGTGACGATGGCTGGCCGCTGGGCCAATGGCGAACTCGTGGAGGCGATCGCCGGCCCGGCCGCGATCCAGCTGACGCCAACGGCCGCCGCTCCCCGCACTCAGTAAGTTGGCGCGGTCGGGTTAGCGGAAATCGCTCGGGTTCATCGATGGGAGGGTTCCAGAGAAGCCGCCCGGGAATCCACCGGGCAGGCTGCTCATCAATGCGTCCGGGCCACCGCTGAAGAGGAGGCCGGCGTTCGACGCGCCCATCGACCAGATCCGTCCCTTGGTGTCGGCCGGCAGATCCCTCAGCTTCACGATGACGACGTTTGCAATCTGGCAGACGTTGATTTGGTCCGGCGAGATGGCGTTGGCGCCGAAACCAAAGCTTCCATCGCCCGATGAACTCATCGCAGCAGCCTGCATCAGGCCCACCACCTGCTTGTCCATCATCACGCTGAGGAAGACATTAGAAAGCGCCTGCTCGTCGGCGTCCGTCAGTTCGGTCGCAACAGGCGGCGCATTCTTTCCCCTGGCGATCAGGTCAACCAGTGCGCGGCCTGCCTTCATGCCAACCTTGTATCCGTCGGAGCCATAGGCGCTGATGTCAGCGAACGCTGCAGGGTTCGACGCCATTTTTTCAAACGCGGCCAGCGTACATCCGCCCGCCGCTTTTTCGACAACGCCGAGCGCGTCGGTGACTAGGCCCATGGCGGCGTCGAAACCTTCGGCGCCGCTGCGGCCCATCGCGCCGAAGTTCGGCATTGCAAATTCCAGGGTCCACTCGCTGTACGTCTTGATGAAATCGTCGCGATCCGCGCCGGTAAGCGCCAGATCCGCAAGGTGGCCGACGAGCCGGTCATGATCGTCCGGGAAATTCGTGGCGAGCGCCGTCATGAAGGCGCGGCCTTCGGCGTCGGGGAAAGCTTCCTGAGCCAGAGCGGCCTTGGCATGGTCGCGGTCGAGGCCAGCGACAATCTCCGCGATCGGACGGACCTTCTGGCCGCTGAGCATGGACATGACGGAAGGCGCGGCTATGGTGCCGCCGGCCGATACCACGACAACGCCAAGCGCAAGCGCGATGAAACCCTTGTCCAGAACGCCGGGGTCGGCGCTCTTGACGCGCGCGACAGGCGCGGGCTCGGCGCTTGTGGAACTCGCAACAGGCTGAGGCGGAATTAGTTTGCGCGCAGGATGTTCGTCGCCCGGACCGCGCTTGCCGAAACTCATGTCTGTCCCCTGCCAAAGGTCAGTGGAGCATGACGGAACCGGCTTTCCGAGCGGTTAGCCGGAAAAGATGAAATTTGCCCGATTGGTGAAGAAGTAGCGGCTCAATAGTAAGCTTTGAGGGCCTCGGCATCGTAATCGCGCAGCTCGGAGAAGCGGCCGGTTTTCACCTTCACCACCCAGTCCGGGTCCTGCAGGATCGCGCGGCCAACGGCGACGAGGTCGAACTCACCCTTGTCGAGGCGCTCGATGGTTTCATCCAGCTTGCCCGCTGCCGAGCCTTCACCGCGGAATGCGCCGGTGAATTCGGAAGAGAGGCCGACCGAACCAACCGCGATGGTTGGAACGCCGGTCAACTTCTTCACCCAGCCCGCGAAGTTGAGACCTTGCGGCCCGTCGATCTCCGGGAATTCCGGTTCGAGAATGCGGCGTTGCGAGCAGTGGATGGCGTCGACGCCGGCATCGATCAGGACGCGCGCCCAGGCTTCCATCTCCTGGGGCGTGGTCGCGAGCTTGGCGTTGTAGTCGACCGACTTCCACTGCGAGACACGGATGATCATCGGTAAATCGCCGATTGCGGCGCGGCAGCGGCGGATGGCTTCGGCTGCGAACTCGGCGCGTTGCTGCAGCTTCGGTCCGCCGAAGCGATCGGTGCGCTGGTTGGTGACGGGCCAGAAGAACTCGTCGATCAGATAGGCGTGCGCGCCATGCAGTTCGATGCAGTCGAAGCCAAGGCGCTTCGCGTCAGCAGCCGCATCGGCATAGGCCTGCGCCATGTCGATCACGTCGGCTTCGGTCGGCTCGTCGCTGATCTTCTTGCCGGTGAGCGTGATGCCGGATGGACCATCCGACAGCGCATCCGGGAAGTGGCCGGTGCCGGGCTTGCGGCTCATGCCCTGATGCCAGATCTGCGGACCCATCTTGCCGCCGGCGGCGTGGACGGCGTCGATTACTTTCTTCCAGCCTTCGAGCGGCTTCTCGCCCCAGAACAGCGGGATGTTGGCGTCGTTGGAAGCGCCCTTGCGGCGGGTGAGCGTGCCTTCGGAGAGGATCAGGCCGACTTCGCCGGTGGCGCGGCGCTGGTAATAGGCGACGTTATCGTCGTTCGGAAAGGCTCCCGGTGAGCGCGACCGGGTCATCGGCGCCATGACGATGCGGTTCTTGAGTTCCAACCCTTTCAAGCGGAAAGGACGGAAAAGCGGCGAAACGTCAGTCATGCACAGGGTCCCGTGAGTGTTGGCTCACATCTCGGGGCGTGTGGTCCGTTCGTCAATGTAGCTGGCCTAAGGTCTGGGTTGCGACCCGTTGGCGCGCCGTCCGTCTAGGAACACGGCAACCACCGCTATCAGCAGATAGACGCCCAGCGCGCTCGGACCTGCGCCTGCCAGGCTGTCTGAAGCTTCTTGCGGCAACAGCATGGCCACGATCTGGATCGCGACCAGCAGCGCGACGAAAGCCGCAGCGGGCCAGGCCTGCTGTCCAGCGCGCGTGCGAGTCGCACTCCAGAACACACCTGCAATGGTGATGAGGCCGATTTCGACCGCTTGCTCCGGCACGGGAAAATTCCACAGACCGAACCCGGCTTTCGGCCCGCCGGGGAAGAGTTCGAGATCGGGACGATGGACAGCAAGATCAAGCAACCAGTGCGAGAACACCACTGCAGCGATTGCGATGGCCGGTGGCCAGGAGAGACGAAGCAGGTATCTGGCGACAAGCATCGCTGCGAGTGACCACACGAGGACGGCAGGAAGCGAATGTGTCCACGGCATGTGCTCCAGCACGAAGTAGCTTCCGGGCAACGATGGATCAATGCGGCCGCTCTCGATGCCGGTCATGACCAGCATCGACCAGCCGATGTCGATCAGTTGCGATCCGCCGATCAGCGCCCACATCGGCGCCTTCGGTTCTGCAGCCTTGGCCACCAAAGCAGCTGCGTAGTGTCCGACGAACATCAGCGTTCCCTCGCATGTCGCGAGAAAGCCTAGGCCTGCCAGAGCAGCCTAGCTAGCCTGACGTGGCGGGACGCGTTGCGTCAACCTGCAGGCGTATGCGCGATGAGTGTTGGCTCGGGCGCCGGCTGCGCGAGGAAGGCTGGCGCTTCGTCGATCTGACGCGGCTTGTCGAGAATGATGTTCACGACGATCGGCGCGGCAAGGACGATTGCCGCCATAAGGAGCGTCACTGTTGTCGAGATCGGATGGATGCGCATCATGGCAACCTCCAATGGCCCAGCTTACAGGGGGAATTGTTATGAAATCGTTCGACAGGATCGAGGCGATGGCGGGGAAGCATCATGGCGGCCCCAAAGGCATCGCCACAAAGCTGGGCGAGTGGGAGATCAACACCAACCTCACCCGGAAGAAGGACGACCGCTTCCTGGCCGGCATGGCCAAGGCGGTGTTTTCATCCGGTTTTTCGTGGCAGGTCATTGAGAAGAAATGGCCGGGTTTCGAAGAGTCGTTTGACAGGTTCTCCCCAACCCGTGTCGCGAACTATGGCGATGATGACGTCGATCGGCTGCTGAAGGACACGAAAATCGTCCGCAACGGCGCAAAGATCATGGCCACGATCGAAAATGCCCGGTTTGTGGTCGCCACTGCCAAAGAGCACGGCTCATTCGGCAAGTTTCTGGCGGGCTGGCCCGTCACCGACCAGATCGGCCTGATGGATCACCTGAAGAAGAATGCCTCGCGACTCGGCGGCGCGACGGTGCAGTACTTCCTGCGCTTTGAAGGATGGGACGCCTTCATCCTCAGCCAAGATGTGGTCAAGGCCCTGATCCGCGAAGGCGTGGTGGAGAAGGAGCCCACCAGCAAGAAGGACCTCGCCAGAGTGCAGGCGGCCTTCAACACCTGGCGCGACGAGAGCGAGCGGCCGGTGCGCGAGATCAGCCGGATACTGGCGTTGAGCGTCGGATAAGGCTGCTGACAGATTTTGGCAGCGCCCGCTGGTAGAAGCAGCGCACGGATCAGGAGGGCGGAATGGCTACACTTCCACAGCATGGCGGATGCGCCTGCGGCGCCCTGCGCTACGAAATGCGTGCCGCGCCGATCACGCTCTACAGCTGCCACTGCAAGAACTGCCAGAAGATCAGTGGCGGACCGTTCGCCACATCGGCCACGATCAGCGATGCCTCACTCGTATTCACGAAGGAAACGCCAGCGAAGGTCGAGTGGTCTTCGGACGCAGGAAATATGCGCTGGGGCTGGTATTGCGGCGCATGCGGATCGCGGATCGTAAACGGCACAGCGTCGAACACCTGGCTCAGCCTTCGCGTCGGCACGCTGGACGACACGAGCTGGGTCGATCCGGTAGGTGATACCTGGCTGCGCAGCAAGCAGTCCTGGGTCTACATTCCCGAGGGGCGTTTAACCGCTGAAAAGCAGCCATCGGACTACGCGCCCTTTATCGCAAGGTTCCGCGCGCAGGGACATTTCCCTGATTGAGCGCCTAGTCTTTCGGCTTGTCCTTGTCACGCTTCGCGCCGTCCAGCTTGCGGACATCGGCGGAGCGTTCCTTCTCCTGCTTCTGTTTCTCGCCTTTGGTCCGGCCGAACAGGATGCGTTTGGCGTCGGCCTCGGTCTTGCGTTGATCGCGGTCGCGGCGCTTGCGACGATCGTTGAGGTTGACGATGTCGGCCATCAGTGCGGCGAGTCCTTGGCGAACGAGGCCTTGAGCGCCGGACGCGCGGCGCAACGGGCGAGATAGTCATCCATCAGCTTGCCGGTGGGCAGCATCTGGCGCGCCCACTGGCCCATGCTGGCGATAAGAATGTCAATACCGGTGAACTTGTCGCCGAGCAGGTAGGGGCTGTGCTTCAGCGCTTCCATGATGCGGCGGTCGGTTTCTGCGCGGCCGCGGAAGGTGCGCATCAGAGCCGGGTTCTCGCCAAGCCCGGCGAACTCGAACGTCACCACGGGTTCGATCACGCCGGAATAGTAGAACAGCCAAGCAAGATATTCGCCGCGCTTCGGATCGCCAGGCTTCGGCCCGATATTGGCGTCCGGGAACAGGTCAGTGAGATAAAGGACGATTGCGGAGGATTCCGTGATCAGCGATCCGTTGTGGACGAGGGCCGGAACCTTCTTGTCGGGATGGGGGTTGGCTGGATCCTCGTCGCCCGACCCATCCTGCCGCGTGATGTTGGTGTAGACGATCTCGCAATCGGCGCCGACTTCCTCCAGCAACCAGAGAATCCGGGACGAGCGCGAACGCGGCGCGTGATGCAGACGAAGCATGGAAACTCCCAACTTTTGCCGGACTCTAGGCCAGCCCTATCGCGGGAGCAATCAGCCTAGTGCGCAACAGGCGGCGCACCAGCTTCGGGCGTCGCTGCGTATTCCGGTTTCGGGATCAAAGCGAAGGCATGTGCGGCGCGGACATCGCCAACCTCGAACGTCACCCGTTTCACCGTCTGATCTTTTGCGAGCTGCGAAGGGATCAGGTCGAACTGCACCGCTTCACGTGGATCAAGTTGTTCCAGCCGCGTGATCGCCGCCGGGCCGAAGGAGTAGACCCAGATGTCGTCGCCCACGGCGTCCTCGGCGTCGCGCACCTTGCCTGCCCATTCAACGAAAGAAATCGATTTCGGTGCCGCCGTCAGCGTCGCTGTCTTGCCCAGCAGGGAGCCGAACCACGGTTCCGGCATCTTGGCGGGATCGCGGAGCAGTAGCTGAACCGAAGACGGAGAGTTGCCTTTCGCGGGCATCGAGATCGCGAGATTCACGGCTTCCGGATTTTTCGGATCGCGCCGCAGACCAAAGACAATGCCGGTCGTCTTGTCTGTCTGCATCACGGCCCAGGCGTCGTGCTCCGAGCGGGAGGCGCCCCAGGTCGAGTGGGCGGCGGGGTATTCGAGGAAGGCTGTCTTGGCGAACTGGCGATAGCTGGCGCGGACAGTTGCGGCGACCGACACAACATCGGGATGGGCGCAGCCGAGCGACTTGGCGTGGAGGCTGACTTCGCGAGTGAGCCGGGCGATCTTGCGTGGGTCTTCGTTGGCGCGCAGCAATTCGCCCTCGGACTGATAGAGTCCGGATTTCAGGGCTAGCCGTTCGCCCTCGGAGAAGAGGTCGCAAGACTGGTCGGCGGCGCTGATCGCGGCGCGCTCCAGATAGGTGCGCTGCACGGCCGCCGGATCCGCCGAGGCAGGCGCGGCGATCACGGCGATCGCAAGAAGGGTAAAGACGCGTCCCGGCATGGTCGCAGCCTAGGTCGGGCCGATTTAGGATGGGTTTACGGCTGTCCGGCCAAATCCCGGCAATACGGGCGGCGCGGCCCGAATTCATGATAAGTCCCCGGCATGCCGAGAGAGATTCCTGCTCATCTATGGGTTTCAGCCCTCCTGCGCCGCGCCAACGTGGCCGGGGCGTTCGCGACCATTGTCCATCGCGGAGACGAGGACCGAGGCGATGTGCTGGTGAAAGTCACCCGCGCCAGGGGCGAGGCCAGCCTTTACGCCCCGGCGTTCAATCCGGGCGGCCCGACCGAGTTCGAGCGCCTGGCGCCCGGCGATGAGGCCGGCGTGGACGAGCTGGTGGCCAAGCGCCTGAAGGCCGACCGCGACCTCTGGGTGATCGAGATCGAGGACCGCGAGGGGCGGCATTTCCTGACGGAAAAGGTGCGGGATGCCAGTTAAAACGAGCTGGTGAGGCGTACGCCTTCCTTCCCGGCAGCAATTGAGTTAAGCGCCCGCCCATGACCCTCTCCCCCGAAGCCGAAGCAGCGCGCCGGCGCACCTTCGCAATTATCGCGCACCCCGACGCCGGCAAGACCACGCTGACCGAGAATCTCCTGCTGGCGGGCGGCGCCATCCGCATGGCCGGCGCGGTGAAGGCGCGCGGCGAGCGGCGGCGGACGATGTCGGACTGGATGAAGATCGAACGCGACAGGGGCATCTCGGTCTCGGCTTCGGTGATGACGTTCGAGTACGAGAACTGCGTCTTCAACTTGCTGGATACACCGGGCCACGAGGATTTCTCGGAAGACACCTATCGCACGCTGACTGCTGCGGACTCGGCGATCATGGTGCTCGACGCCGCCAAGGGTATCGAGCCGCAAACGTTGAAGTTGTTCGAGGTCTGCCGGCTGCGGGACATTCCGATCATCACTTACATCAACAAGATGGACCGCGAGGCGCAGGATCCGTTCCAGCTGCTGGACGAGATCGAGCAGAAGCTGGCGATGACGGCATCGCCGCTTTACTGGCCGCAAGGGTCGGGAGAACGCCTGCGCGGGATGAAGGATCTGCGCACCGGCGAGTTCGTTACCTATGAACGTATCGTGGCGCACGACGGCAGCGTGACGTTCGAGACGCATCGCGTCGGCGCGGAGCGTTTCGCCGAGAAGATGGACGCCGCTGAACGCGCCGAACTTGAAGAGCACGCGGAGATGGCGGCAGGGGTGTGCAAGCCATACGATCACCAGTCCTATCGTGAAGGCCACATGACCCCCGTGGTGTTCGGATCGGCCCTTCGCCATTTCGGCGTGAAGGAGCTGCTCGACACCATTCTCATCGAGGCGCCCGCGCCGCGCGTGCAGAAGGCGAAGGTGAAGGGCAACCCGACGCCTGTGGGGCCGGAGAACAAGGAAGTCACTGGCTTCGTGTTCAAGATCCAGGCGAACATGGATCCGAACCATCGCGACAGGATCGCGTTCTTCCGCATGGTCTCGGGCAAGTTCCAGCGCGGCATGCGGTTGAAGACAGTCGCAGGCAAACAGATCGGCATCACGTCCCCCGTCATGTTCATGGCGCAGGACCGCGAGATCGCGGACGAGGCGTTCGGCGGCGACGTCATCGGCATTCCGAACCACGGCGCGCTGCGTGTTGGCGATGCGCTGTCGGAAAGCGGCAATGTGCAGTTCGCCGGCATCCCGAACTTTGCTCCGGAAATCCTGCGGCGCGTGCGCACCAAGGATCCGATGAAGTCCAAGCACCTGCGCAAGGCGCTCGAAGGCCTGGCTGAAGAAGGCGTCACCCAACTGTTCACGCCGGAGATCGGCTCCGACATGATCGTCGGCGCCGTCGGCCAGCTGCAGATCGAGGTGATGGCCGAGCGCATCGCGACCGAGAACAATCTCGAAGTCCTGTTCGAAGCCAGCCCATGGGCCGCCGCGCGCTGGATCGCCAGCGAAGACAGGGTGAAACTCGACGCGTTCCTCGAGACAAACCGCAACGCAGTCGCCAAGGATCTCGACGGCGCGCCCGTCTATCTGGCGAAGAACGCCTGGGACGTCGGCTACGTTTCCGAGAAGAACCCGGCGATCCGGTTCACGAAGACCAAAGAACGGGTTTAGAGCTTCGGCCCTCCCGCTCACCGCCGTCATCCTCGGGTTTGACCCGAGGATCCTTCTTTCGATCCGCGAGTCCCTTTTGAGCTGCTGAAGAAAGATCCTCGGGTCAAACCCGAGGATGACTCGTTGAGAGGGGCGCTCTCCATTTCAAACATCGCATTCTTGCCGGGTCGCATTTCCGAGGAAATGCTCCGCGCTCCACTGCCAAGTCGGCATGGAGGCTCGCTGCAGCTCTGGCCCTTTGGAGGGCCGGGGACGCGGGATGCCCCGCGTGGTTTGGGCTTCGCCGATTGCTCGACGTTGCCGGCAGTAGAAAAAGAACGCGACCTCCCGCGTCCCCGCGACCGTTATGCGCCGGCCCAGAGCAGGGCGCTCTTCACGCCCCTGACATGGTCGCTGACGGCGTTTCGGGCCGGATGTGTCCGCATCCGGTCCCCTGAGCTGTCATCCGGCCTCTTGCGAGACCAGACCCAGAAACGACTCCCGGCCTTGGCTGCCCGATGCAGCGTTCCCCGGGACTTATACGCTCGGTCGCATCGCCCCCGCGCCGTTGAACAGTGATCGGCTGCCCTCCCTGCGGAGGCGATGGGCGCAGTGTAAGCGCGCCCGGACCCCGGCTGAATCTAGCTGGCTCTGTCCTACAGTTTCTGGCGCTAGTGGTCTGGATTCAGGCCTGAAGATTTCTGGCCATCTGCCGTTTTGCGCCAGTTCTGTCCTACACCCACGGTGTCATCCTCGGCCTTGAGCCGAGGGTGACGCGCCTTCATTGACTTGATCCCGAGCAGTGTGTCTGGATTTTGCTGAGCGGAGATGGATCGTTTTCAGGAGAGCTGTGTGATGTTTCTTCGAATCTGCCTGGCTGTGATGGCGTTGGCGGTCATCGGTGCGTGCGGTAAGGGCACGGCTTCGAAGCAACCGGATGCTGTTGCTGCCGCTGCCGAGCCGGCGCCATCCGTAGTCGTTGCACCACCGCCGGTCGGCGCTGAAGAACCACCCATGGTCAATGGCATGTATGTCCAGAAGGACGCTTGCCCGGGCGAGGGGTGCTATTTCGGGCGGATGCAGGCGACCGACGCGCTCGACCTCTACGACGCGCCGGGCGCCTCGCCGAAAGTGATTGGGCAGGTGGCCGCCGGGGAGTGGATGGACACGCTGACGACGCAGGATCGCCTCGCCCCGCTGAGGGGCGTGGTGCGCATCGGCGGCGAAAACTTCAAGGTAGGCGATGTCGTCTATATGCTCAGCTATGAGGGTGAGGGCTGCTCCGGGGTGTGGGACAATGGGCAGCTCAAGTCGTGGTGCGACATGGGCGAGCAGATTCCCGGCGATCCGGGCGAGGTGATCGACTGGGACAAGTCGCCGGGGCCCACCGATGGGTCCGATGGGCTGTGGGTGCAGGTGAAGTCCGACAAGAGCGCCAGCGGGTGGCTGCGCGATCCCGGGGCCGTGCG
Source organism: Hyphomonadaceae bacterium (assembly GCA_965279205.1). Taxonomy (GTDB): domain Bacteria; phylum Pseudomonadota; class Alphaproteobacteria; order Caulobacterales; family Hyphomonadaceae; genus UBA7672. Next base: position 3,076,015 of record OZ257144.1, on the reverse strand, counting down.
GTGCATCGGCTATCAGGACCGCGACCCGGATTGCCCGCCGCTTTAGGATCAGGCGTCACGGCAGCTTCGCGATAGCGATGGGTCGACGCGGCCGTCGGGGCCGCTCTGACGACCCGCCCCTTTATTTTCTGCCGAGCTGGCGAGCCACCTGAAGTTCCAGCCGCTTGATCTCGCGCAGGACGCGGTTGGCCTGAAGTGTGGGCCAGAGTGTGGCGAGCTTCAGCATCGTGGCAACGATCAGCAGGACGGCCGCGGACAGTCCCCAGCGCAGGGCCAAGACCGGATCGCTCACCTGGAAGAACTCCCAGGCACACCATGCTCCCCCGAAGAACAGCGCAGCCTGTACGACCATCAGGAGAAGGTTGATCCATCCCAGCGGACCGGAGAGCAATCCGCCTACCTGACGGAAATAACCAGGTTCGCGCACAAGCTGCGCAAGGAAGGTGCGGTCCTCCTCGTTCAGCGTCGTTTCAATCATCCTGTCGAGGTCACTCATTGCCAGTCTCCTTAAGGCTCAGGCTGCGGCGAAGCTTTTCGCGCGCATGCATCAGGCGGGTCTTGATCGTACCGACCGGGACGTCGAGCGCGACGGCGATCTCCGCCACTCCCATATCTTCAAGATAGAACAGGCCGATCGCGGCCCTTTGATCCGGTGGGAGATCTGTGATGGCGCGCGCGAGGCGGGCAGCGTCAGTAGCGCGCTCCCCGCCGTCCGGCGTCGAGATTTCGGCAGGCTCGTCGGCATAAGCCGTGTCGATGCGGCGATACTGCTGCACCTTGCGAACCCATCGCGCACAACGGCGAGAGACGATGCGGAACGCCCAAGCGGGAAATGCGGCGGTGTCGTCGAGCCGGTAGATGCCGCGCACGATTTCAATCCACGCCTCCTGCACCACATCTCGCGCCGCCTCGCTGTCGCCGGTTAAGCGCCGTGCGTGGCGCAGTAGCCGGGGCTGCATCCGCTCGGCCAGCTGGCCGAGCGCGGTCCGGCTGCCTGCCCGCGCACTGGCGGCCAGATACTCATCGAACAGGCGCTCCGTGGGGTCGAGCATGGTTCTGGAGCACCCTTTCATATCAAAGGTGCCAGGATTGGGCCGTTTGGTTCAGTCGCGAAGGAGATTTAGGGCAGCGTCAGAGACGGCGGCGGCGCTACGCGGCCATCGGGGCGGGCAATGGCGAGCATGCGTTTGAACGCCGGGCGATCTTCCACTTTCTTCTGCCACTCGGCGATGTGCTGATACTTCGCCGGGTCAGCTACGTTCATGCGGATCGCATAGCTGATCGGAAAGACCATCATGATGTCGGCGGCGGTAAATTCCGATCCGCCGAACCACGGATGTTTCGCCAGATGGTCGTCGGCGAAGCGCATGGCGCGCTGGCCGTCGGTTTCTTTTTCGCCGCGCGGCGCTTTCCCATCAGTGGCGCGGGCGACGCGATAGTCGGCGATGACATCGGAGGCCAGCGTGCCTTCGGCGTAGGCCATGAAGCGGAGATGGGTCGGGTAGTCGGGAGACGTGATCGACGGAACAAGACGCCCGCCGCCATTACGGGCAAGGATCAGCTCGAGGATGGCTTCGGATTCCATCAGCAGCTCGCCATTATAGAAAACTGTAGGCGCAACAGCCATGCCCGGGTTCACCGCTCGAATGTCGGCGAAGGAGCCGGCGACATCGCCGCGCCGGTATTTCAGCTCGTAGGGAAGGCCAAGCTCCTCGCACAGCCAGACCACGCGCTCGGAGCGGCGGCCTTCGGCGTGATAGATGACGATCTTCGGCGTTGCGGCTTGTACGTTCGTTGCTGGCAGCGCGGTGGTGCAGGCCTGTGACCCCATGGCCAGCGCGAACGCCATGATGAGTGTGCCGATGATCCTCATACGCCTCTCCCCTTGCTCCCGCATCTTTGTGTGCGGGAGCTTTCGGGAAGACTAGCATCGTTCCGGCGCGAGGCTAGTCACGCGGTTTGCGCGGCAGTGGTCTTGAGCTGGCGCCGTTCCAGCTTCAGGCCGAACAGCGGGCGCGGGAAGCCGATGCGCCGCGCAATCTCATAGCCAATCCAGCAGCTTGCCGCTGTGGTCGCGATCAGCAGCGGCGCTTCGATCCAGACGGGCAGGCCGACCTGGTTGAGATAGTGCCCCGCCACCACGATGGTGGTCTGGTGGATGATGTAGAAGGGGAAGATCGCATCGGTCAGATACCGCCGCGCGGCACTGTCGTGGCGCAGGTGTTTCCGTGCGAACCCGAATAGCGCGAGGATCATCGTCCAGGCCTGCATCTCGCGCAGCGCCGGCCCAACCAGCGTGGCGACGGCGCCCTGCGGCTCGATCGTCACGAAGCCGCCATAGCGAACCGTGACCAGCGTCGCCCACGCTACGAGCGCCGTGACCAGCATTGGCCAGCGGATGCGCTGGCAGAATTCGAAGAAGGCTTCATGCTTGGCGATCACATAACCGAATACGAACGCCGAGAAATTCAGGGCGTGGCCATACCAGTCGTCGACTAGCGCGTGTGTCTCCTCGAACATCGGCTCCAGGAAGGCGCGGGTCGCGAACAGGAACAGGAAAGGGATCACGATGACCGGCAGCCCGGTTGCAAGGCTGGCCAGCTGGCGTGGCATCCGTTTCAGCAGCGGTCCGATGCCTGCGATCAGCAGGGTGTAGATGAACAGGTAAAGGACAAACCAGAGATGGTTGTAGGTCGGCGTGATGATCCCCCACCCGCCGCTGGCCGTCACATACTTGCCGTAGAACTCGCCGAACGAACCCGTGAAGCCCAGCTTCTCGACGATCTCGAAATAGGTCTGCGGCGGCACAATCACGAACACGCAGAACACCAGCGGAACCATCAACCGCATCGTCCGCGAGCCGAGGAAAGCTCCGGTCTTCATCTTGTCCAGCATGAACCGGGTGGCGCAGCCGGAGATGATGAACAGGAGCGTCAGCCGCCAGGGGTTGAGCAGGAGCATGAAAGGCTCCGGGGCCGGGCTGGCTTGGCTCGACTTCACATGGAAGCCCCACGTCACATAGAACATGCCGACATGATAGAAGATCAGCAGTCCGAAAGCGGCGATGCGCAGCCAGTCGAGGTCGAGCCTTCTTTCCGGAATGGAGGGGTCCGGAACGGCGTTGGGAAGGGTCATGGCGTTCTCCTGTCTGGTATGGCCATGATCCGCGCAGGGCTTGGCGCGGCCAGCGAAAAGCCGTGGAAGGACAGGGCTCTGTGACTAGCGGTGACGGCTCAGGGACGAGCGGCGAGAAAGCCGGGACGAGCGGCTGGCGCGTCGAATGGGTTCCGCTCGGCGTCATCGCTGGCGTTGGCGCGCTTGTCGCCATCCTGAACGTCACCTCGGGAATCATGGAAGCCCAGACGGGCGGCGCGCCGATCGATCCGCGGGCCGCCTGGCTCTACGAAATCTCTTCGGTCCTCATGGTGGTGCTGCTGTCGCCCGGCATCGGGTGGATGATCTGGAAGGTTCGGCCTCCGGAGGAAATGACCGCTCTCGCCTGGCTTCGCTTCGCCGGCCTGCATCTGGCGGCGGCAAGCGTTTTCTCGCTTCTCCACATTGCCGGCATGGTCGCCATCCGGACCGTCGGCTACGAGCTGGCGGGCTCGGTCTATCATTTCGACTATCAGGGCGATCTCCTGCTGCCCTCCCTCTACGAGTGGCGGAAGGATGTTCTGACCTACGCCTCGAACGCAGTCTGTTACTGGGCGTGGGGCGTCTGGCTGGCGCAGCAGGCGGCGCTGGCATTACTGGCCGCCCCCAGGCCGACGGTCGCCGAGCCGCGGATCGAAATCCGGGATGGCGCGCGCATCACGTTGGTGGATCCGGCGCAGATCGCGTGGATCGAAGCAGCCGGGAACTACGTCGAGATCCACACCGGCGCCACGGCTCACCTCGCGCGTGGCACGCTGGCGGCGTTCGCAGAAAAGCTCGCCGGTCGTGGCTTCGTTAGGGTCCATCGCTCCCGCATCGTCAACCGCTCCCGCATCACGGGCTTCAAGCCCACCCCGTCAGGTGATCTTGAAATCATGCTCGACAATGGCAGCGTGATCGGCGGCAGCCGGCGGTTCCGCGACGCGATGGAAATCGCCTAGGCGCCGACGACATCGATCGCCATGAATTTCAGCGCGGTGTCGGTCAGCTTCTGCGTGCGCGCTCGCACGAGGTCGGGCGTCCACACGCGGGACCTGGCGATCTCGCTGGCGAATTTGCAGGAACGAAAACGGGCATAGGCCTTGCGCTTGTCCTCGAAAGGCGAGTTGCCGAGTTCGTCTTCCGGCAGGATGCAGAGATTACCGGTCAGCTCACGAATGGTCATCAGCTGTCCGATCTCAAGTCCCTCTTCGAAGGCAGTCCAGTTGTCCTGCGGATTGCGCGGATAACAGTGCTCGACCGACGAGCCCGTTGCGATCACGTAGATCGGTACGCGGTCGCCGTGCGACATCGCCTCGAGCCAGCGCACGATTGTGCTGCGACGGCCGCCATCGTTTTGCGGCCCGTTGAGCGCGCGCACGATGCGCTCGTACTGAGCTCTGTTGAACGAGAACCCGGCCTGCTTGCCGAAGGCGCCCTTGGCGAAACGTTCGATGCGCTTGCCGATCATCTCGGCGCAGCGACGTACATCGGGTTGCGATGCGGTCAGTGCAAAGCACACGCGATCCAGCACGTCGATGCGCTTGGTCAGGTCGGCGGGCCGCGACTTCATCTTGATCAGCATGGCGTAGGCGCGCCACTGGTCCCATTTCAGGATCTGCAGGCGGCGAAGGCTCGCGTGCGCGCCGATGGCCAGGTCTTCTTTCTCGGCCTCGTAGATCCATTTGAATGCCGCGCGGTATTCGAGCAGCAGGTCGGTCGCCCAGCGGAAGCCCTGCTGGCCAGGATAGCGGCGGCGGATGTGCTCCATCAGCTGGATGGCATAGTCCGAGGATTGCGGCGCACGTCGCTCGATGAAATCCACCGAGCGCAGGAATTCATCGAAACGGGTCTTGCCGAGATCGTCCTGCAGTTGGTTCCAGACGAACAGAATACGCCGCGCCGCTTCGTCCGGATCGGGCAGAGCCGACGACAGGTCGATCAGCTGGCCCTTGACGATCTCTTCCGGCTTCAGCGGCAGGCCGCCCGTGTTGATGCTGACGAAGGCCTTGGCGGCCATGCGGCGGTCCGAGATCCGGGTGACCGTCACCAGCACATGCTCGGACAGGAAGGTCGTGAAAGCCGAAAGCCGCTCCTTGCTCCAGTTCTGGAACGCCGCGCGGGCCGTCGTGACGCATTCGCGCAGCCGTTCGCCAGCGTCAGTAAGCGAAGCGATCTGGCGGTGGCGACGGATCGTGCGGCCAACCGCCAGGATATCCGCCTCCAGCGTGTTGAACTTCATCGGCAGGCTGAGCCGCCACAACCCCGCTTCATCCGCGAGAAGGGAATGCACCGGATGGTCCTTCTCCGCCGACAACAGGTCACGCAGGACCGCGAAGATCACCGTGAACGTCGTCAGGCGCTGCAGGCCATCATAGATGTCGAACCGCTCCGTGCCCGGCATCAGCACTACGGTCCCGACGAAGCTGAAGGGCGCGGTCAGTTCCAGATCGGAATCGGCGAAGGGAAGGTCGAAAGGGGAATCGCTGCTGGCGTCGCTGGCTTCGGAAGCGGTGTCATTCGGATCGGGATCGAAACCGAATTCGCCGAACGACGCGATCAGGTCCTGCAGCAGGGCCGCCTGGTTTTCCTCGGTCCAGCAATAGTCGCGCTGAACCCTGGCCGGCTGGAAAGACCCGCTGCGCAACAGTTCGCCAATGCTCACTGTCTGTGAGCGGATCACAGGATTGGGCATACACTCTACTCCCCGCGAGGGAGCGAAATTAGGCGACCGCCGCACACGGAGCAATTCCGTCACTGCAGAATGCGCGAATTCAGGAAATATGAGCAGTCGTGGCCGAGTCTCGGGGGCTAACCCCTGAGTCTGCGCCCACCGAGCCTTGTGACGTGCGAATGGTCGGAGAATTCGCGGTTCGCGCGAGAGATCGGCGGTTACGCCGCCTTGGTGGAGGCGTCGCCGGACTTGGAGCGTACTTTCCAGAAGCGCAGGGCGCGCTGCGCGGCGGCCACCGGAACCTGCTCGTAGAGCTGGCCGTACTGCTCGGCCTTGCTGATGCCGCCGCCTTCTTCAGCAATGATCAGGCAGATGGTGACGAACAGGCCGCGATCGAAACCGGCGCCGCGGCAGAGCATGGCCAGCGCATCGACATCCTTGCCCTCAATCAGCCGGCGACCAAGGTCGAAATCGATGTCGACCAGCTGGGTGAAGGCAACCATGAACGCCGTCCGCTTGTTCTCGCGCAGAAGCTGCACGAGGACCGGCGGCTTGAGCGAGCCCTTCTTGTCGAGCGCAGCGACGTGATCCTTCGCTGCCTGGAAGTCGTCCGGCAGGGCGCCGTAGGCGGCGGAAAGATGATTGCGGCTGGCTTCAAGGGCGGCTTCCAGTTCCGCGGGCGACACGCCATGGAACTTCCGCATGATCTCGCGGCGAAGATTGTTCTCGACCTTGAGATAGACGTTGTTGAGCAGGTCCAGCGGAACGTTCTGGTTGCGCACGAACGGCGCATGCAGGACCGGGCTGTTCTGCGCGCGATCAGCGACGCGTTCGAACGTCTCTCGGTTCATGCGCGCGGTGCGGTTCTCGAGCAGCGAGGCGACGACGCGATCCTCACCCTTGGTCACGAGCGCGCTCGACACATTCTCGCCGATGTCAGGCCGCTTGGAGACGGCCAGCATATGTTCCTGGCCCTTCTTGTCGATGATCTCGAGAATGTCGGTCTCGGTCAGCGCCTTCGACTTCTCGAGGACGGGACGGGCAACGTCGATCTCATCGAGAGCAAGACGGCGGGCGGTGCGTTGCACCGGCACATTGCTTGCGGCGACCTTGCGCGCCAGTTCGACACGGACCTGCGTTTCGAGATCCGAAGCGACGGCGCCAACGATGTCGTCAAAAAGTTGTGATTCACGATCCGAACGATCCGGCGGGTCGGCCAGGAACACGTCGGTGATCTGGCGCAGCAGTTCGCGACGCTTTTCGCTGGACGTCTCTTTGGCGAGGTCCAGCAGCAACGCGAAATTGTTGGCGGAACCCGCCATGCCGGAACTCCCGTGAGACAAGGGGCAAGTTAACCCGGGGCAGTTAAAAAAAGACTTGTTCCGCCTAAGGAATTTGCCCCGAGCACGGTCCGGAATGTCGCGGAATATGCAGTTTTCAAGGGGTCAGCCGCGCCCCAGGGCTTCGCGCTTTTCCTCAAGCGCCAGCCATTCGGCCTCATAGCCTTCCAGTTCCGTACGCGCCGTTGTTAGGCGATTGGCGCGAACCTGGAAGCCTTTCGGGTCCTTCGAGAACATGCTGGCATCGGCCATTCCGTCTTCCAGATCCACGATTTCGGCCTGCCGTTCCGGCATCAGGCGGTTCAGTTCCTCAAGTCTGCGCTGGTCCTTGTAGCTGAGCTTGCCCGCCGGCGCGGATGGGGCCTTGGCCCCCGTTGCTGGCTTGGGCCCGCCGCGCTGGACTGGGTCAAGGGCGCTGGAGCGGAAGGCCGTCGCCTGACCGGTCTTCTTCTGGGACACATAGTCGGAATACCCGCCCGGCGTTTCCATCCACTGTCCGTCGCCTTCCGGCGTCAGGATCGACGTCACTACATTGTCCACGAAGGCGCGGTCGTGGCTCACCAGCAGCAGCGTGCCGTCGAAATCCGCCAGCATGTCTTCCAGCAGGTCGAGCGTCTCGATGTCGAGATCGTTGGTCGGTTCGTCCAGCACCAGAAGGTTCGAGGGTTTCGCCAGAGCGAGCGCAAGCGTCAGCCGGTTGCGCTCGCCGCCCGACAAAGCGCCGACGGGTTGATGCAGCTGGCGCGATTCAAACAAGAAGTCCTTCGCGTAGGCTGCCACGTGCTTCGGGTACCCACGCACGATGATCTGGTCGCCGCCCAGCGGCGCCATTGTGTCCCACAGCGTCTCGGTGGGCTTCAGGCTTGCGCGTGTCTGGTCGAGATAGGCGATGTCGAGATTTTTGGCGAGCCGAAGCGTACCTGAATCCGGCGCCAGCTGGCCGAGGATAAGCTTCAGCAGCGTCGTCTTGCCGGCGCCGTTCGGTCCGATGATCCCAAGCCTGTCGCCGCGCATCACCCGCAGGTTCAGGTCGCGCACGATTGGCAGAGAACCATCCGGCGTCTGGAATATCTTGGTCAGTTTCTTCGCTTCGGCCACAAGCCGCCCCGACTGTGCGCCCGAGTCGATCGCAAGGTTGGCGGTGCTTGCCGCCTCGGCCAGCGCGGTTCGCTTCTGGCGTTTGTCGGCGCGCATCTCCTGCAGCTTGCGCACGCGGCCCATATTGCGTTTGCGCCGGGCGGTGACGCCGCGCGCCATCCAGCGTTCCTCGGCTCGCAGCTGCACGTTCAGCTTGTCGAACGCTTTCTCTTCCTCCGCCTCGACCTGCTCGGTCCATTCCTCGAACTGGGAGTAGCCCTTGTCGAGCGTGCGCACGACGCCCTGGCGCAGCCAAGCTACAGACGTCGACACATTCTCCAGGAAGCGGCGGTCGTGGCTCACGATCAGCGCTGCTCCGCGAAACGCCAGCAGCTCTTCCTCGAGCAGCTCGATCGCCGGCACGTCGAGGTGGTTGGTCGGCTCGTCCAGCAGCAGCACGTCCGGGTCGTGCGCGAAAGCGTGGGCAAGGGCGAGGCGCCGAGACTGTCCGCCTGACGCCTTGGTCAGATCCAGGTCGAACGGCACGCCCCATGCGCCCAGCTCCGCCTCGGCGCGATAGAGCATGTACTCGTCGAGACCTTCGGACACATAATCCAGCGCCGTCGCGAAGCCGGTGAAGTCCGGCTCCTGCAGCAGATGCCGCGCCTGGGTTCCGGGCTGCATGAAGATCTCGCCGCCGTCTGGCTCGATCGCGCCGGCGAGAATCCGCATCAGCGTCGATTTGCCGGCGCCGTTGCGGCCTACAAGCGCCATCCGCTCGCCCTTGGCGAGCGCAAGGTCGACGCCCGCAAACAGCGGGGTCGCGCCCAGCGTCAATGTAACGCCGCGAAGAACTGCAATCGGAGGTCCGGCCATGGCGCGCATGGACCCGAACCCGGGAGCAAGGTCAAGCTGACAAATAAGCGGTCAGGCCCGGCCTTCGGCCACTTTCCGATAGCCATCCATGATGCCCGGCCAGCCCTGGTCGACGCCATCGCGCATGCCCTTGGCGCCTTCGACATCCGGCATCCGCTCGAAGTTCCTGTGCTCAAGCTCCACACGCGTGCGGGACGGCCCTTCGGCGATGAACCGGACCTCGACCTCGGACGCAAGCGTCTGGTTCGGTTCCGGCTTCCACTTTCCGCTGATCTCCCAGCTGAACACGATGCGTTTGGGCGGGTCCCACACCAGCATGTGGCCGGTCGTCACTTCCTTGCCGTCCTCGTGCACCGAATACCAGCGACCGCCCTTGCGTGGCTCGATCACCGATTTCACCACCGGCGTTGCGCCGATGTGATGCTCCTTGGGCCACCAGCGATCCAGGCCGCTGGTGAACACATCGAAGCAGTGCGCCTGGCCCGCTTCGACGGTCAGCGTCTTGGTAACCGGCGCGATGGTGATGGTTTTCGTCATTTCTTCTTCGCCCCTTTTTCGGCTTCTGCCTTGAATGCGTCGAGCGCGTCGTCCCAGAACTGGTCCAGCCACTTCCGCAGCTGTCCCAGGCCTTCCGGATCGATGCGATAGATTCGGCGCGTTCCGTCCTGCTCTTCGCTCACGAGCCCTGCCTCCTTCAGCACCTTGAGATGCTGCGACACGGCGGGCCGGCTCACCGGCAGAGTCTCTGCAAGTTCGCCAACCGGCAAAGGCCCACGCCTCAGCCGCTCGAAGATCTTACGCCGTGTTGGGTCGGCCAGAGCCGTAAGCGCATGTCCGTAAGCCATGACTAACGGTAAGTCATGGCTTACGATATGTCAAGCGAGCCGGACGACTCGCTGCCAATTACTCGCTGATCGCCTTCCGCGTCACCGTTCCCGCTTCCACCGCGGCTTCCGTGAAGCGCAGGTCATCCCAGCCCTTCTTCGAATAGAGCCGCGTCTGGTCGGAGTAGAAGGGCGAGTTGGGGTTGGTGGACTGCGAATAGGTCAGCACGCCCTGGCTTTTCGGCCCCTTGTCGGTGAACTCGACCGTCATGATCCAGCTCGACCCATGGCGAATGCTGGTCCAGCCGAGTTCAGGTTCGAGGTTCTCGACCGTGATGACGTTGAACACGCCTTCCTGTCCGGCGCCGCCATGGATGGGGATGCGCTCGCCATTGCGCGTCTCGCGCTGGACATCGCCCAGCCGTGCATCGAGCGGGATCTTCATCTCGTTGAGCTTGTCGATCGCCTTCCCGAACGCCTCCATCACTTTTGGATTGGCAAGGTCGAGCGTGTTGGGCGTGTGCACCGGGTCCTTCGGATCGAACGGAACCTTGAACTGAAGCCCGCCATACTCGGCGAACAGATGGAACAGGTGTGCGCCGCGGCTGTCCTCGTTCACCTTGAGATCCCAGGTCTCCAGCGCCGCACAGGCCGGGACCATCTTCGCGCTTTTGAAAGTCTTGCAGTGCCTGACGAGATCGTCGCGCACCATCTCGGCGCCGAGATGCCGGTCCTGGTACAGGGCGGCCTGCAGCGAGGCGAGATCGAATTTCGGTGCGCCGAGCCCGTCCTTGCCGGCAACGCGATCCGCGATGATGTCTAGCCCCAGCTGCGTGCGCAGGCTGCGCGCCGTCGCTTCGTCGCCGAATACCGGGCTGAAGCCGGCGAGCGGCTGTTTCGGATTGGTGAGCCAGTGGCTGTCATTGCTCTGGCTTACATAGTCCGTGCGGAACAGGTGAGGCGTCTTGGAGGCGCCGAACACGCCGGGCGCGGAAGAGTCCTTGTCGGTCGCCCAGTCGCAAGCCGCTTTCGAACCATCGAGCACAGGCACGCGCGTTTCAGTCCACTGCTTCTTCGCCAGTTCCGACACGGCGCACCTGTCGCCCACATCCTTCGAGACGTTCGGCATCATGCCCATGTCGCCGAAGAAGGCCTCGCCGCCGGCATCGACCGCCGTGGTGTTGAAACCTGTCGCCTGATACCTGCCGAGCGCCGAATAGAGCTCGCGCGAGTTCTTTGCCTGATAGAGCGCCAGATACTGGTCGGTCGTGCGCACGCCCTGCGGAATATTGCGCAACGCATAGGCGTGCCGCTTGTCCCACGGGAACGCCGTCGTCTCCACCACGGCGCCAAAGCGCGTGGAATAGAGAGTGCGCGTCACCGGCGCTTCGCCCTTCACCTCCACTGACACGTCCAGCTTGGTCATCGGCGTCGAGACGCCTTCGTAGATGTATCTGGTCGCATCGCTGGGATCGAGCGTCAGCTCATAGACGCCATAGCGCCGCGCCGTCGAAACCGTGTGGCTCCAGGCGACGCTGCTCGTGTGTCCGATGCCGACCGTCGCGTTGGTCACCAGGCCAGCGCCGACAACATTCAGCTTGCCGGGAATTGTGAGGTGCATCCGGTAGAACCGGTTTTGCCCGTCCACGGGTAGTGCGGATTGCCCAGCAGAACGCCATGGCCCGACTTGGTCACTTCCTTGCCGAGGCCATAGGCGTTTGATCCAAGCTGCGTCGTCTCGATGAAAGGATCATCCGCGACGGAGGCCCGACTGCCGACGCCTGGAGGCGCAGCATTGACCACGCCATTCATCTGCACCAGCACCTGTCCCACCAGCACGTGCCGCCAATAGTCGTTCGCCGCGATCTCGCGCACCCACGGCGCGCCCTTGCAGCGCGGGTCGGTGATGTTCGCAACGCCGGTCTCGCGCACATAGCGCGAAACGCCTGCTGTATAGCCGCGCACCAGGTCGCGCGCATTCTGGCTCGGCGTATCTGGCGACCCGGCCGGTCCATTCATCAGCTTCTCGAGCTCGCCTGAAGCGATCAGGCGTTTGTGAAACAGGTCGCTGTTGAGATTGGCGTCGTTCTCGCCCCGGCCAAGATATCTTGCCCGCTCGCCAGACACGGTGAGGAAGCGCTCGGCGATCTCGCAGATATTGTCCTCGGCAGACGCATAGCCGACGCCATAGCCAAGACCGGCATAGTCATTCGCCTTGATGTGCGGCACGCCAAAGGCGGTGCGTCGGATTTCCGCTGACATCTTCGCCTGCGGTTCACCCGCTACCGGCGCGCCTGTGCAGGAAGCGAGCAGGGCGACGCCCGCCACAGCCGTCATCAATCGCAGCGTCATGAATACCTCCCTGCAGTCTCTGTTCGCCGGATGGGGCGCCTTCGGCATGACGCCGTCAAGCACTGCATGCCGGCCACCCCCGCACGAATCCGCGAACCCTCTGGAACGCTGGGTCAGTCGCAGATCGAAGGTCCGGCGCAAGCCTCCTAGTGCGACCGCGGCGCAGGTCCCATGGTCCTGAACTTTCCGTCGCCGGAATAAGTCAGCCAAGGCGTCGTCATGCCGAAGTCGACCAGCGGCTTCGCATAGTCACACACGCCCGCCGGGAAGACCTTCTCCAGGCTCGCCCATTCCGCTGCCGTGAAGGACAGCGAGCCATAGTCGGCCTTGCGCAGCGGTTTCAGCTGGCACTTGCCCGTATCATTTGTCGCCGGCGCGCCGGCCAGTGTCCGCGCCAGTTCCGGCGGCGCCGGGCAGGCGGTCGCCGCTGCGTCCGCACCCTCGACAATGCAGCGATCCTTCGCCAGCGCCGGCTTGTTGTCGATCACTTTCTGCGCTTTCAACACATCGCGCTTGTCCGCCTTGATCGCGCGCAGCCACGCGACCATCACGTCGAATGCCTGGTCCATTGCCGCCTCGCGCGCGGCGGGCGTCCGCCACAGCGCGTAATTGTCGTGATGCCCCTGCGCGCGATCGAGCCGCGCTCGCACCATCACCGCATGATAGGGCTGATGGAAATCCGTCACCGAAAGCCGCGTCTCGATCATCGCCGTTTCGGCAAGATTGTTCTCTGTGTTGGCGATGCCCGTCGTGTAAAGCCGCGACAATCCTCCGCGATCCGCCTCCGTACGCGCCGCCGTCGGATTGAAATTGATGTCGTGTCCGCCAATCGAGGCATTCAGCTCGACAAATTGCGCCGGCGAGATCGTTCCTGCCATCAGCGCTTTCAACCCGTACTGCACGCCGGCAGTGTCGAGCCGCCCGTAGGCATACCCGTCCGGTCGTCGACCGACCTGGTTCACTTCGTAATCCTGCAACGTGCAGCGCACGCCCTTCGGGTTCTTCACCGCATCGAATTTCAGCGCGTCCGCAACCTCGCATCCGGTGCCGATCGCCGGATGATAGATCTCGTAGCGCGTCGGGCTCGCATTGCAGCCCGAGATCATACCCGCCACGGCCGACTTCTGCGCCTCGGTCCACGGGTGCGTTGCCTTCGCCCAAGCGTCATAGATCATGCGGCAGTCATACGCGGCGCGCCGAGATGCATCGGAATCCGGGAACAGGTGATTGAGGATCAGCCCGTTATAGATCCCCGGATATGCATTCTGGTCCATGATCTGCGAGATCGCGCCGCCCGATCTGCCTATGCCGAAGATGATGTCGAACGGACCATAGGTTTCGGCTACATGCTCCTTCGCCATGATCGCCGCTTCGGCCTGCACCACGGGATTGCAGTTGATGGTGTTGTGCAGCAGCGCGACCGTCACGACAGCAAAGCCCTGCTTCAGCGCGCGATCGTTCATCGGCGACCCCGCCGGCTGCTCGCCATAACCCGTGCCGCATCCGGATCCCTGCAGGACGAGCACACCCTTGTTCCACTGAGCCTGGGGCTCAAACGGCGTCCAGCTCTTCGCCGGGTCGAACAGCACAGCAACCGACACGCCCGACCGGTTCTGTGTGAACGACTCGGTTCGCACGATGTAGGGCATCGATGCGCCGCCCACGGTCACGCGCGCCACATCGCTCGCGGGCGCCTTCGGATCGTACGGTTTGAACGGAGACGCGCCGGGCCCGCTGCCCGTCACCGCGTCAGCAGGCATGTAGGAATAGCTGTAGGTCGCAGCCCGGTCGCACTGCGCATTGATCGCGCCGTCCTTGCATGTCCACGGCTGGATCTGCGGTCCCGAGAACAGCGGCCCGCCATTGGCATGGTTCGTCACCTCGAGCCGCACCGTCCGCCCGCCGGACGTCAGCGACACTTCGTTCTCCCCCTCGCGCAGCCCGTCCACCAGCGCCAGCCACGATGTCCCGTCCGCCGCTGCATGCAGCGCTCCAGTTCGCGCCGCGCCGTTCACCGCCAGCACCGCCGCGCCCGCTTCCGCTCCCGCTGGCAACACAACGCGCACGAGCACATCGCCACCCGACACAAGGTCAGCCCGGTTCGCGACGATCCCGACGGAAAGATCGGAAGTTGAAGACGACAGCGACGCACACGCCGCAATCATCGAAGCCGCCGCTAGCAACGGCCAGACAACCTTCATGTTTCTCTCCCGGTCTACCGGCGCGGTCGTCCGCGCTCTTGGGCGGGAGGATAGGTTGGCCCACGCCCGGTGTCCAACGCGCTCAAAGCGGGTTCAATACCTGATTGGCGGGGCGTGATCGCGAGAAAACAATGTCAGGGCAATTTTGCGAACCAGATTACGTGGCGCGAGCCTTTGCCGTTGCTTCGCGCGCGTACCGAAACCTCTTCGACCTTGAAGCCTGAGTTCTTCAGGCGCCGCGAAAAGGCGGCGTCCGGCGCGGCCGACCAGATCGCCAGTATGCCGCCTGGTTTGAGCGCAGCCTTTGCCAATGCGAGGCCTTTCGCAGAATAGAGTCGGTCGTTGGCGGGGCGCGTCAGTCCAGAAGGACCGTTATCGACATCCAGCAATATCGCGTCGTAGCGCCTGGCCGCAGACGCGATCACGGCCACAACGTCTCCTGCAAAAAGATGGAGGCGCGGGTCATCGAGACAGCCAGCTGTCAGCGCCGCCATGGGATTGCGCGCCCATTCGATGATTTCCGGCACAAGCTCAGCCACCGTAACCCGCGCTCTTGGCCCGAGGACGGCCAGCGCCGCGCGCAGGGTGAAACCCATTCCGTAACCGCCGATAAGAAAATGGGGCTCAGCGCTCTCGCGTAGCCGCTCACAGGTCATTACCGCGAGTGCTTCCTCCGATCCGCCCAGCCGGCTGTTCATCAGCTCGTTGCTGCCGAGCATGATCACGTAGTCGTTCCCGTGCCGAAGCAGGCGAAGCTCGGCGCCTTCTGGCGCCTTTGCCGTCCCGATCAGCTCCCGTGGCTTCATTTGGCGCTGTCCAGATCAATAGCAAATGTGGCTTGCGCCTTACGCCGGTCCTGAGGAACGGGAACTTGTTGTCCAGCTCGAGGCAAAGACTGGAATCGGCGGATCACAGCCGTTCCCTACATTCCGTCCGGGCGTCCTTCCACCGATGCGAACGCGCTTGCGAGTTGGCGGTAGAAGTTCAGGCGGTCCTGGTCTTCGCTCGAGAGGTATTCCTCGACCTGCTTGGCGCCGGGCAGGGGCTCTGGCTTGAGGTCCTTCAGCGCCACAGTCATCATGTCGGAGAAGATGCGCGCCGACATCTCGCCGCCGGTGACTTTCGCCATCGGCTTGTCGTCGTCGTTGCCGACCCAGACGCCGCCGACGAACTTCGTCGTGTAGCCGATGAACCAGGCGTCGCGCCAATCCTGGCTGGTGCCGGTCTTGCCGGCGACGTCCCAGCCCGGGACCTGCGCGGCGCGGCCCGTGCCCTGGACGACAACGCGGTTCAGCATGCTGTTCATGTCGAGCGCCAGCTCTTCGGGATAGATCCGCGCCGGTTGCGCCACCGGGTTGGAATAGAGCAGGTCCCCCTTGGAGTTGCGGATCTCCTCGATGATGTAGGGCGACATCTGCAGCCCGCCCTTGGCGAGCACGCCATAGCCTGTCGTGATGTCGAGCAGCGTTACCTCGTCAGACCCCAGCGTGATCGAGGGATAGTTGTGCAGCGGCGAACGCACGCCGAACTCGTGCGCCAGCGCCGTCACCTTCTCGACGCCGATCTCGACGCCGATCTGCGCCGCCACCGTGTTGAGCGACGCCGCCAGCGCCTCCGACAGCGTCACCGCGCCGCGATACTCGCCGCCATAATTGCGCGGGCGCCAGTTTCCGATGGTGATCGGGATGTCATCGCGCACCGTGCCCGGCGTCAGCCCGTCTTCGAGCGCCGCGGCGTAGACGAACATCTTGAATGCCGAGCCCGGCTGGCGCCGCGCCTGCGTGGCGCGGTTGAACTGCGATTTCAGATAGTCGCGGCCGCCGACCAGCGCACGGATGGCGCCGCTGGTGTCCATCAGGATCGCCGCGCCTTCCGAGGCGCGCCGCTCGCGGCCCATGGTGGCGATGCCTTGTTCGACCGCCTTCTGGGCGGCCTGCTGCATGGTGAGATCGAGCGTCAGCTTGATCACCAGATCCGGCGGCGGGTTGGGCAGCAGCTCGTGCACGCGCTCCACCGCATAGTCGAGCGCGTGTCCGGAGAAGGTGTCGGGCGTGTTCTTCGCGAAGATCAGCTCGCGGCTCTTGGCGTCGGTCGCCTGCGAGGCGGTGATGTATCCACCCTCCACCATCCGGTCGAGAACGTAGTGCTGGCGTTCCCGCGCCTGAGGCGTCTCAGCCTGCTTGGCGAAACGCGTCGGCGCCTTGGGGAAGGAGGCGAGCATCGCCGACTCGGGCAGGGTGAGGTCCTGCGGCGACTTGCCGAAATAGGTATGCGCGGCGGCGTCGAGGCCATAGGCGCCGGCGCCGAGATAGATGCGGTTGAGATAGAGGTCGAGAATTTCGTTCTTGGTCAGCAGGCGCTCGAGGTCGCCCGCGAGCCTTGCCTCCTGCGCCTTGCGCTTGAGCGTCTGGTCCGGCGTGAGGAAGAGGTTCTTCACCAGCTGCTGCGTGATGGTCGAGGCGCCCTCTACCGTGCGGCCGGCGCGCGCATTGGCCAGCATCGCGCGCACGATCGCCCACATGTCGACGCCGGTATGCTCGCGGAAGCGCTGGTCCTCGGCGGCGATGAAGGCGTTGACCACATGCGGCGGAAGTTCCGAGGCCTTCACAGCGCGGCCATAGCGCGGGCCACGCACTGCGATGGTGTCGCCCTTGGCGTCGATGAATTCCACGGCGGGTTCACGGTTGAGCGTCCATAGCGCCTCGCGGCTCGGCAGCGCCGGCATCTGCGCGAACAGCGTGTTCCAGAGCAGTCCGAACGTGACGAGGCCGATGGCGGCCAGCGTGCCGACGACCTTCAGGACAGGCGGCCCGTAGCGCATCAGCACGCTGGACGGTTCAGATAGTGTCGTAGCCATCGTCGGATCCCGCCAGCCTCATGTCCGCGTCGCGCCGCGCCCGTTCCCCGTTCAATATCGGCTGCGGCGATCGAGAGGGTAGAGCCCCAACCCCCTCGTCACAGTGAAATAGCAGCAACGAGGCCGAAGTCACGCATCAGGCGAGTTGGTGCGCCAATGCCCTGTGAAAACGGCCTAATTGTCGGCGGCCTGCGCGTCGCCGCCGTGTGGCGCCTGGATCTGGACTGGCGGCGGCGGCGGTGGCGGCGGGGGTGGAGGCGGCGGAGACGGAGCCGAGAACCGCGACGGCGCTGGCGACGACTGCTGCGGAGGGGGAGGCGGCGGTGGCGGCGACGGCGGCTGGTACTGCCCATACCGCGAGGAAGACGGCGGCGTCTGCGACTGTCCTACCGACGGTGTAGCGGGGCGGTCCTTCCAGAGGGAGGGGGGTGGGGGGGTGTTGTTATTGTTGTTGCTGCTGGGGGGAGGGTTGGGGTTGCTGTTGTTCCCGCCACTGCCGCCACTGCCGCCGTTGTTGTTCGGAGGAGGCGTGTTGGGGCGGTTCTTCCAGAGGCTGGGGTAGTCGTTCTTGTCGTTGTCGCGATCGCGATCGTCACGGTCGTGGTCGCGGCCATTGCCCCAGCGCCAGCCGCGGTTCCAGTCGTGGTTCCAGCTGTTGTTCCAGTCGCGGTCGTAGCGGCCGCCGTGGATCCATCCGATCCGGTAGAACGCCGTGTCGTACCACCCGCCCCACGGATAGCGGCTGCGGTAATCCTCATACGCCCAGACCTGGTCCATCTGCGCGGCATAGAGCCAGGCCTGATAGTCCCGCTCGCGCAGCGTCTCGATCGCGCGCGACGCATCCACGCGCCACTGCCCGTAAGGCTGGCTCGCCAGATAGAAATCGTACGCAACCAGGGAATTGTCCCCCAGCGCCCGCCGCCACGCTTCATCGTCGCGCAGCATGATCTGGTCGATCTCCCGCCGCGCATCCACGACGAACACAGACTTCGGATAGCCGCGAATGAACTCCTGCAGCTCGCCCGGCGATCCCGTGCGCTTCGCCTTCACGAACACGCCCTGATCGGTCTTCCACAGCACATCCAGCCGCGCCCGCGCGTCGTTGGCGTGCGCGCCCTTCGGCCAGTTGGTCAGGAAGACTTCATAGAGTTCGATCTTCTCCTCGCGCCGCGCTTCCTTCCAGTCGGCATTCTCCTCGGCCGCAAGGCGTGGGCCCGCGCGTGTCGCCCGCAGCGTATCCGCCTCGGCCGCATGCAGCCCCCACGGGAAGCGCGAGAGATAGCCGGCATAGGCGTCCTCGGTGTCCTGGCGCTTCGCCGCCGCAAAGCTCTCGGCCTCGATCTGCCGCAGCTCCTCGATGCGCGCCTGCGCCATGCCGGTGAACTCGCCATCGGGGTGCACGCGCATGTAGGTGGCGTAGGCCGGCGGCGTATCCATCCGCGCGGCCGCCTGCCAGTCGAGCATGGCGATCTCGGCCGGGCTCGGCCCGGTCTCGCAGGCCGCCAGAAGGGCCAGCGCGGACACCGCCGCCGCGAGGCCAAAGCCACGCCTGCGCGCCGGTTTCCGGCGAGACTCAGGGGTCAAAAGGGAGCGTGCAGCGCTCATGAAAAGTCCTCCCGATACCTGTCTATATGCGGGATTATGAACGGGAGTGGAATGGGGCAACCTCGCATGCCACAAAGTCACGATTGCTCTTGGGTTCTTCTCGAGAGGCGCAGAGCAAGAACATTTGGGGGGGGTAGTTTTGCCCGACTTGGCGGAAGACGAGCTACCACTGCTCAATTTCCTTCGCGATGAAGACGCGGCGCTATTCATCGGGTCGGGCATATCGACATGGTCGGGGCTTCCCAATTGGGAGCGCCTTCTCAGTCTGTTGATAGATCGTTGTCGTGCGCTAGGGGGCCGGACATCGAATGCCGAAACAGCGCTAAGCGAACAGAAGCTTACTCTCGCGGCGGATTTCATCTGCGAGCAGATGACCGCTTCAGAGATTGCTCGTGAACTTCGACCCCATCTGCACGCTCCAAACGTGAGGCCTTCTTCCATTCACAAAGCGATCGCCGCGTTGGGAGTCAATCGCTTCGTTACGACAAATTACGACCCGCTGCTTGAGCGACAAATGACACAGCAAGCAGACACTCGAACCTATCTCACGGTGACCAACCGGAACCTCGCCGAACTCGCAGACATTCAGAAAGCAAGCGCAGACAATTTCATATTCAAAATCCATGGCGACATTGCAGATGCCGAAAGCATTGTGCTGTCCGATACCCAGTATCGCGCGATCTTTGAGGACTCAGACAATCCTACAAGGCAAGCTCTCGAAACGATCTTTCTGAGCCGTCCTATCCTCTTTTTGGGGTACAGCCTTCGCGATCCCGATCTCCAGTTCATTCTCCGGACGCTGCATGGTCGTTATCGCGGAAATGGGGGATTCCTTTGGGCCGTAATGCCTGATTTGTCTGCGGAGGAGATAGGCGCACTTTGGCGCGACTACCGAATTCGAGCCGTTCGGTACAATACCAAACCAGGCCTCGCACAGAACGGCCACGCCGATTTGTTGCGGCTGATTACGGCATTGGGCGAGCGTCATGTTGCTCTAAGTTCGAATTCCTCGGTGATCCGTTCGAGCTCCAGCCTAGACGAATCTGTGATGCGCTATGCGGCTCGCAACCTGAAGCGACCAACAGAACGGTTGAAGGTAGGCGGATACTTTTTTCACGATTTTCAATCGGGACGCACGGCTTCCGAGCTACGTCACTTGAACGGTCGAGATTTGTCGGAAATTCTTCAAGCTTGCGATGAAGACATCGTAGTTGTCGGGCCTGCTGGCAGCGGTAAGTCCAACAGCGTCTCTGAGTTCCTGTTCAACTGCGCTGATACTCTGTTGACGCGGTTAGCAAACGCGCAGCCAACACAGAAGTCCGAGAAGCAAAAGCTAGCCATTCGCTTCGATTGCCAAGCCTATACTGGTAGCTTTCAGCACCTGCTTCAAGCGTCAGTTCCGGCGAATTTGGATTTAGGGCGGGCTTCCGATCAGTTTCAGGTCGTGCTGCTCGTCGATTCCATAGACGAAAT
Organism: Hyphomonadaceae bacterium; assembly: GCA_965279205.1. Taxonomy (GTDB): domain Bacteria; phylum Pseudomonadota; class Alphaproteobacteria; order Caulobacterales; family Hyphomonadaceae; genus UBA7672. The sequence goes on along the minus strand of OZ257144.1, from coordinate 3,055,604 downwards.
GCCTGCTCAGTACCTCGACGATCAAACTTGGTGGCGCGATCTTCATGGGCTGCAGGCTAGCATCACTCATCCGATAACAATTTACTTTTCTCGCCGGCGCGATCTCATCCCCAGCGGAGAACTGCACACGCTTCATGTCGAGCCATTGAGCGATGAAGTTGTCGATGGGGCGCTTGCGGAATTTGATCTCGACAGAAAGCTCTTCTCCCCGTCATTCGTGGAACAGGTCCGTACGCCATTTCTTCTGAATCTAGCTCGGCGGATGGCTCGTCGCGGAAAAGTTCCTAAAACGCCGTGGGCGCTTTTGCGCGATTTCGTCGCCGATTGTCTCTCGAAGACCAAGGGAGTCTCGGACACATCTGCATTGACCGTGGCGCTGTCCAACCTTGCGGCGGCCACCCTCATGTTGGGAAGAGAGACCTATGCATACGAGATTTTTCAGAGGCACATGCGCGACTCCGGGGTCCAGCACGAAACCCTTGCTGATGAGCTAGTCAGTGTCGGACTTCTTCGCTCCGAGATCGATCGACGATTACGGTTCACCCATCGAACTCTAACGGAATTTTTTGCTTCGCGATGGCTCCAGACGGAATGGATCAGCGGTCGGCTCGATTTAGCTGACGTTTTGAGATCTTTTCAGATGGACAATGCCGTCGTCTGGGCTTCAGCTGGAATGTATGCCGAGAGGGCGCAAGAATTGCTGGCGGCGGTCGTCGACGTCGACGCATCCTTAGGCGTGCGCATAGCTCAACTGGCGGAGACTGACCGCGATTCCATCTGGAATGCGGTTCTTCCTGCTCTAGCCCGCTGTGAGAACCACTCCAGGGAAGGGTGGCGCATAGCGGATCATCTGGATCGGGCCGATGTGCCCGTTGCCGCGCTTCCAAATCTGGTCTTACTTTTTGATGCACCCAATGAGGACATATCTGGGGCCGCTATCGCAAAGGCGTTGAGCTATTTCACCGATGACGAAGTGCGTGGCGTACTCAGAGATCTGCGATCGGGAAGATTCTCTTTCAACCAGATGAATAGGGCTGGTCCAGCGATTGGGTGTCGAATCAACGCCGATCTGCTCCCCGATTTTGAGGAGGCGGTTGCGGGAATTTCACCGGAGACTATCAACGCGGAAGAAAAGGACGGCGGCGGCATACTGCACGGCTTTAGAGAAGCCGTCGAAAATCTTGAGGAAGAGTTCGTCGGTCCGATGCTTGAGTGGGCACAACGGCAAGGCGATATTGCTCAGGAAATTCTTGTCGACGCCCTGTGGGATCGCGCTCCCGAACATGTCGCTAAACTCGCACTCGGCCTCCTGGCTAGAAAATCCAAACGCGCTGTCTTTAGAGTCTATCTCTGGAACGTGCATCAATCGCCGCTGGTCCCGAAGTACTCCGATGAACTTTGCGATTGGCTTCTTACTGGACCGTGCCGTAACGAAGACCTTGATGCTGACCACGGAGATGCCTGGAGTATTGGTCTCCTTCGGTCGTGTGTGGACGCGTCAGACGAGTGGCGACAAGCGATCAGATCGAAAGAGCGGCGGACCGCAGACGATGCCGCTTTGCTTTCTGTTCTTACTCCTGAGACGCGTCAGGAAACTCTCCGTGGGATATTCAACACGGTCCTGCGCGAGGGGCGCGACCCGTCGAGCCTAGATGAAGGAATTGTCAGAGCGTTCGATGATCTGGAAAGCGGCTCGTTCTTCGGTGAAGAGGACATATTGAAGGCGATCGAGCAGTTCGGGCCTAAGTGCTGGAGAATTATCGAGCCCCTTTGGGTGGCGCCTCTTGCCGACGAAGCTGCGATGGAGGTGACCATGGTCGATCGATGGATATCGTTGTTACAATCCTTGGACGATCTGGATCGTCGAAACGCGTGCTCGCTTGTCGGCCGCTGCATGGATAGCAAAGGTCGAGAACGGCTATTGCTCAGGGCAAATGACGCTGGTGACGTGGACCGCGATTTCATTCTACAGGAGCTCCTCATGCGCACTCCATACGTCACTACCGACGCGCTGGAGGACGCGACGAATAGACGAATGCTGGAACTCTTCTTTGAGAATCCAGATCAATGGCAAACCCCCGGGGCCATCAGCACAGAACGGTTTATTGAACAGGTGGTTCTGCCATTTGCCCGAGAAAAAGATCGCGATGACGATTTTCATTTCGCATTGAATTGCCTTCTGGCTGACGCAGGTCAGCGGCATGATCGGCGATACACGCTGTAGCTTGTTGCGGTGACTTTAAAACACCCGCCGCCGGACCTTAGGCAGTCCCGTCATCATGAAGTCGAGTTCGGCGTGGTAGGTTTGGCGGAGCGCAAGCCGCTCAGGCCACGGCCCACACGATCAGCGCTCCGGCGGCGATCGAGATCACGCCCATCAGGGGAAGGATGCGTTTCGTCAGCGGGATCACCCACACCGCCTGGCTCTTGTGCAGCCGGTACAGGAACATGATCGGGATCGCCGTGACGGCCAGCACCGCTCCAGACCAGAAGAACACCTCGGGCAGTTTCACTTCAGGCGACACGGCCATGAACGCCAGGCCGATAATCAATCGCACCGCCGCCTCAAGGAAGTTGATGCGCCACGAAACAGCAAAGCCGCCGAAGAACCCGTGAACGATCGCCGGGCGTATGAAGACCAGTGCGCCAAGCGCCAACAGGTAAGCGGCCGACGCCCACACCACCAGCCGCCACGCCCATGACAGCAATTCGCTTTGCGTCAGCGTTTGCACAACCACGTCACTCATCTTGGGCCCCCAGCCTTCCGCTTCGCCCTCATCCTGAGCTGACGCGTAGCGTCTAGTCGAAGGACCGCCGGCCGAACGCGCCGCTAGACGTTGCCAGGATAGGAAGCGAACTCTTCCTTCACGTCGCCGACCTTGAACGCCCAGACGACGAACGCGTCCTTCGTCCCGTTCGGCTGCTCCATGCCCGGCGCACCACGAGGCATGCCCGGAACCACCAGTCCCAGCACGCCCTTCGGCTTCTCGTCCAGCAGCCGCAGAATGTCCTCTGCCGGAACGTGGCCCTCGATCACATAGCTTTCCACCAGCGCCGTGTGGCAACCGGCCATGCCCACCGGAACGCCAACGCTCCGCTTGAAGCTGGGCAGGTCGCCGGCATCGAACATCGCAACACGGAAGCGGCCAGTCGCCTCCATCTGCTCGGCCCAGCTGCTGCAGCACATGCAACCGTCGTCGCGGCTGGTCTTCAGCTCATATATTTTCGGCGTCGTCTTGCAGCCCGCAATCGCGAAGGCTGGCGGGACGAGCAGAAGACTGCGGCGGTTCACGAACATGGGGTCAGCTTATACCTGTGGTTCGCAACGGGCGAGAGCTGTGGTGAGCAGCAGCACCTCAGAACACCCGCTTCCTGAACTTCGGCAGGCCGGTCATCATGAAGTCGAGTTCGGCGTGGAAAGCGCCGGAGTGGTAGTCGGAGAGGTCGGCGATCTGGTCGAAGGTGTAGGGCATGCCAATCTTTGACGGCGCCATCGCGTCGATGCGGCACTGGCAGAGCTTGCGCTGGATCAGGCCCATATAGACTTCATAGTAGAACTGTTCACGCCGCGCATCGACGGCGTCGTCGGACCAGAAGGCGAGGACGAGGCTGGCCTTGTGGACGCCCTTGCGGATCTGTTCCTTCCAGTCGCCGCCGCCAAACTCGATGCCCTTGACGCGCTTGGCCACCTTCTTGTCGAGGCCGAGCAAGTGAGGCTTGTCGACCCAGAGCTGGAAGCCGCTGCGGGCGAGAACCTCGATGATCGGCTTGATGCGCGGCTTGTCGCCGGAGGCGTGCGCGATGAAGACGCGCGTGCCGTTGGCGCCGGGAATGCGGGTGTAGGTTCGCGCGGGGTCGATCCGGATGACCGAGCCGGTTTCCTGTGCGCTTTCGGCGACGGGTGTAACTTCTGGCTGGTAGGCGCGCGAGCGGCGGATGGGCGGCGGTGGCGGCGGCAGGCGCGCCGGGCGCGTGGCAGGCGTTCTGGCCGTTACCGCTTCGAGAAGGATGTGCCAGCCGTGATGATCCTTCGAGCCGTCCCAGTTCGTCAGGTCGATCGTGTGCAGCTGGCCGAAGCCCAGCGGCGGACGCGTCTGTTCGATCATCACCGGAACGAGGACGCCACGCTTGTGGCCGACATTGGCTTCGTCGAGCACGAACTCCGAACTTACCGAAGCTGGTGACCAGAGGACGACGACGGAGGCCGATGCTTCAAGGGCGGCGCCGATGTGGTGTTGCCACTTTTCGCCGGGGACGATCTCGTGATCCCAGAACACGGACAGGCCTTCGGCCTTGAGGCCTTCGAGTACGCGCTGCGCGATGTCTTGGTCTCTGCGCCCATAGCTCAGGAAGACATCGTACTTGTGTGTGGCCGCCGCCATGCTCGTCCCCCGACCTTGCCGGTCGCAGGGTGATGTTTAGGGCGAGGGGCGGGGAATCTCAATCGGGGGCGTGATCCACCCGCGAGAGCGGGCGGCCCCCTCCGTCTTGCGCGCAAGTGCGCGCAATCCACCTCCCCCGCGTTCGCGGTGGAGGACTTCTCGTTGTAGCGAGCGGCGCGTTAGTTCGTCGGCGCCGGGGTGGGCGAGGGCAATCACTCCTCGTCCTTGTCTTCTCTCTTGTCGTTCGCTTTCGGCTTCCGGATGGGTTCGGGAGGGGGTTCGGGCGGGAAGCGGCTGCACCAGGCGGGTTGTTCGGGGTCGAGGCTGTAGCGGGTGCGTTCGTCGCGCGTCAGGCAGCGTGTCGCCTTCTCGCGTGCGAGTGTCGCTAGTCCCCAGCCATCGGAAATCGGCGGCAGGCCTTCGCCGACATTCCACAGCGACCAGCCGCCGCCGAACAGCAGCAGGCGCTTGCCATCGCGAGACAGGATGGCGTCCTCGATCTGGGGTCTTCCTCGCGGCTGGATTCGCTGGAACTCGGCGCCTGTTGCAACGTCCCACAGCTGGGTCAGGCCATTCCCATCGACCGAGAGCAGCACGTCTCCATTCTCCGAGAATTTGGCGATGCTGAAATAGTCGCTGGGAACGCTAAAACGATGAAGGACGGCGTTCGTCTCCAGGTTCCAGATAACTACCTGGCCCGAGTCGCTGTTGCCCGGCGCCATGCCGGCAGCGAGCAGCCCGTCCGGAGAAAAGACGAACTTGTCAGCGTAGTCGGCGAGGCCCTTGAGCACCTGCAGCGTCGTTCCGTCACCGGCGTCGAGAAGCTTGACGTCGGCCTCGCCATAGTCGGCGATGTAGGCGCCGTCCGGCGACAGGACCTGATAGGATTTGAGCTTGCTGGACGGGATCAGCTTGCCGGTCGAGGCATCCCATGTCGCCTGCCAGACGCCCCCGAAATCACCGAGCTGCACGAGCCGGCCATCAGACGAGAAACGCCCGCTTTGATAGGACTTCTGGTCGGGCTCAAGCGTGATGATCGCCTTGCCCGTCTGCACGTCGAGCACAGCGCCCGCGCCCTTGCTGCCGAGCACCAGCACGCGGCCGCCATCCTGCGAGAATGCAGCTGGCCACGCGGCATGTTCGGCATCCATCGTGCGGATTGGCTTGCCCGTCGCGGTATCCCACAGGATCAGCGCGTTCTTGATGTCATAGATCATGACCTTCGCGCCGTCCGGCGTGAACCGCGCACTGCGGACGGCGACGTCGCCGAAGGTGCGTTGCTCGGCGCCGGTCGATGCATCGAACAGCCGGGCAGGACCTTCATCGGCCGCGGAAACAAGCCATTGTCCGTCAGCCGACATGTCGAGTGCATTGAACCGCTGACAGGCGCGGACTACCGCCGGTTTTTCGGTTGCCGGAGTTTGCCACACCGAAATCGTGCAGCCGGCCCTGAGAACCAGCTGGCCGCCTGGCTGGCCGTAGTCGATCGCAGCGTTCGCACTGGCGGTCATCGCCTGGACTTCGGTTCCGGCGATCGCATCCCAGACCTGCGGCGGCTTGCCGGTCAGGCTGACGATCAGGCGCTGACCATCGGCGGAGAACACCACGCGGGGCGGCGCCAGCTTCACGGGCCCGGGCGCGGGTGGAGGTGGTGTCACGCTTGACGCCAGCGATGTCCCGCCAGCACGCGGCGTCGTCGGAGGCGCAGGCGGCGGGTTCCTGAAGACATGGATCGACTTGCCGGTCGCCGTGTTCCAGAGCCGCGTTGTTCCATCGTCGGAGGTGGTCAACAGGCGCTGGCCATCATAGGACAGCACCGCGCCCGTCACGGCCGAGGTGTGGCCGGTGAGCAGGTGCAGCTGTTCGCCCGTCAGCGCGTTGTTGATCGAGACAGCGTTGTCGGGCGCGCGCAGGATCGCGAACTGCTCGTCGAGCGACGTCGTCGCGATGAGGGCGTAGAATTCCGACGCGAACCCGCCGAGCACCGCTCCCGTGGCGGTATCCATCACCTCGAACTTGCGTCCCAGCGTGCTGAGCAGTTTCGATCCGTCGCGGGAGAAGGATATCGAGGGAATGCTGCCGGAGACGTCGGCCTTGTAGGTCCGCACCTGCTTGCCATCCTGAACGTCCCACAGCGTGTATCCGTTGCCGATTGAGGTCATCAGCCAGCGTCCGTTGCGAGAGAACCAGACGCTGGGATTCCTAGCCGGCTCGGGCAGCACGAAGCGGCGGACGACTTTTCCGTCGCTGGCGTCGAACAGCGTGGCGGCGTCCTCATCGCCCCAGGCCATGATCTGCTTGCCATCGGGCATGAAACGGGCGCTCGTGAAACCGAGGGAGCGGGCCCCCACGGTCAGCGTTTCCTTCGACGTGGCGATGTCCCAGACGCGCAGGGCGCCGTCATCGCCGGTCGTGGCGATAAGGCGTCCGTCCGGGGAAACGGAGTAGGTGTTCACAACCGCCCAGTAGCCGGAGCTGCGCTGCGACGGCTGTGCGTCGTGCCCGAGCGCCAGGCGCAGGGCGGAGCTGGCCTCGACCCGCTCCGGCGCCATCCAGCGCGTCATCGGCGACCACCACGACATGCCTTCGTCGCGCCAGGCCTCGAGCGCCAGCAGCATGCCAGTCTCCCAGCGCGTCTTGAGCTCCGCGCTGGTCAGGTCGTCGTTACTGGAGATGCTGAACTCTTCCATCGCATGACGTGCGACGACGCGGCTCTGCGAATCCAGCGCGACGCGCGAGCGGTCGATGCCGAACAAGCCGAGCGCGAGGAAGCCGATCGCCACGAACAGGATGAGGATGCCCGCCGCCCAGCCGAACAGGGCGGCCGTGCGCTCCTCATTGCGTTCGGCCTTGTCGCTCTTGTCGATGAACTTGCGGTCTTCCTCCGGCACGTCGGCGGGATAGAGGGCGAGGTTGGCGCGGGCGATTTCCAGCGGCCGGCCCTGCAGCAGCGCCTTGCGGTCCGGCTTGTCGTCATAGTCGCGGCGCACGGAGGCGAGGTTGGTGAGCCAGGCGTAGAAGCCGCGTCGGTCGCCGATCCAGGTGCGCAGCCGTTCCCACGATGTCAGCAGCGTCTCGTGGCCGATTTCGGCGGTGGCCTCGCCGCGATCGTTCTCGCCGGTGGTGATGAGGCGGAACTCGCCGCCCGACAGCACGTCGACAACCGCGCGCTCATCCTCGGTGAGGTTCGTCTGCAGCGCCACCTGCCGCGTCGGGGCGCCCTGCGCCGGCACATGCACCAGCCGCGTGCAGAACAGCCGGCGGGTCGCGTCCTCCTTGTCGGAGTGTGCCTTGAGATAGCCGTCGGCGCGTTCGATCAGGGCGCTGGCGATGTCGAAGGATTCCGGCGTGGGAAGCTTGAGCACGCCATCCCCGCGCTGCACCATCGCGTCCCACATCTCCTCCATCTGGTAGGAGAGCAGCGGCAGGCCCGAGGGCGCAGCCAGGGTCGCCTTCACCAGCTTGTCGGCGATGCCCGGCTCGAACGTCGCGCCGAACGTCGCCGCCGGCCCGAGGATCACTTCCCGAATGCCCGTCTCGTTCAACCGCGGAATGTCGATCTTGCGCGAGGCCGCGAACAGCACATGGTCGTCCTGCAGCCGGCCGTAGAAATCCGAGCGCAGGCTCATCAGCACGCGCATCCGGTCGTCCTGCGCCGCCGCCGCCAGCAGCGCCGAGAACCTCCCCGCCGCCTCCTTCTCGGAGCGCGCATAGAGCTCCTCGCCCTGGTCGATATAGAGCACATAGCGCCGCGGCGGATCGATGCTGCGATCGCGCGCGCCCGCGTCGCACGCGCTCACCAGCTCGTCCAGCGTCGCGCCCGGCTTCTTCAGCCGCGCCGCCCACTCATCGACCTTGTCGTGATAGGCCGCTTCCTTCGGATCGAGCCACTGCGCCACGAAGGCGCGCGCCAGCTGCTTCAGCGGATCCTCGCGCGGCGACAGGAACAGGCGCAGCCACGACCGGCTGTCGGACAGCGCCGCCGGCCATGTCCGGTCAGACTTGCGCGGCCAGCCCTGATGCGACAGCGCAGCGAACACGCCCGCGAACAGCAGCGACGATTTCCCGACGCCCGAATTGCCGACCGCGACCAGCACCTTGCCCGAAGGCTGCGCCACCGCCTCGACCAGGTCGGCGACCACCTCCTCACGCCCATGCAGCAGCGCCGCATCTTCCTCGCGCAGCGCCTTCAGCCCGCGATAGGGATCGACCAGCCGCCACAGCTCCTTCGCCTCGCTCGCGTCGGTCCGCTCCAGCGCACTGACGATGCGCGCCACCGCGTCCGGCGCCGTCGGGTCCTTTTCCTGCGCCCACTGCAGCTGGCTGAAGAAGGGAAGGCCCGGCGCGCCCGCGTCTCCCGTCAGCACGGGCGTGATCGGCAGTTTCGGTTCCTTCACCCGCCGGTCGAACGCGCCGTAATATTCTATGGTCTGCCAGGGGCCGAGCTTCTCGCCGAACAGGAAGAGAAAGGCGTCCGCCCGCGCCACGCCATCGGCGAGCTGCGGCATCCAGTATCCCGTGGTGAGCGACTGTTCGTCGAAGAACGGCTCCCACGCCGGCCGCACCGCCTTGATGGCGCTTACCAGCCGCCGGACCGTTTCCCGGTCCCTGGAGTGATAGCTGATGAAAACACGCACGTCGTTCCCCCGTTCCCCGCGGGACAACGCACTCTGGCACAGACAAGCCGGAGTTGGAACGGGGCGGCGGATGTTGCGGTAAAGCAAGCGGGATCAGGTGTCTTCCAGCGTATGCCCACCCACAGCTGTCACAATCCCGGAAGCCGCTCAGGCCCGGAAGACGCTCAGGTCAGCGCCCACACGATCAGCGCTCCGGCGGCGATCGAGATCACGCCCATCAGGGGAAGGATGCGTTTCGTCAGCGGGATCACCCACACCGCCTGGCTCTTGTGCAGCCGGTACAGGAACATGATCGGGATCGCCGTGACGGCCAGCACCGCTCCAGACCAGAAGAACACCTCGGGCAGTTTCACTTCAGGCGACACGGCCATGAACGCCAGGCCGATAATCAATCGCACCGCCGCCTCAAGGAAGTTGATGCGCCACGAAACAGCAAAGCCGCCGAAGAACCCGTGAACGATCGCCGGGCGTATGAAGACCAGTGCGCCAAGCGCCAACAGGTAAGCGGCCGACGCCCACACCACCAGCCGCCACGCCCATGACAGCAATTCGCTTTGCGTCAGCGTTTGCACAACCACGTCACTCATCTTGGGCCCCCAGCCTTCCGCTTCGCCCTCATCCTGAGCTGACGCTAGCGTCGAGTCGAAGGACCGCCGGCCGACCGCGCCGCTAGACGTTGCCAGGATAGGACGCGAACTCTTCCTTCACGTCGCCGGCCTTGAACGCCCAGACGACGAACGCGTCTTTCGTCCCGTTTGGCTGCTCCATGCCCGGCGCGCCGCGCGGCATGCCCGGAACCACCAGACCCAGCACGTCCTTCGGCTTTTCTTCCAGCAGCCGCAGAATGTCCTTTGCGGGAACGTGGCCCTCGATCACGTAGGCTTCCACCAGCGCTGTGTGGCAACCGGCCATGCCGACCGGAACGCCAACGCTCCGCTTGAAGCTGGGCAGGTCGCCGGCATCGAACATCGCAACACGGAAGCGGCCAGTCGCCTCCATCTGCTCGGCCCAGCTGCTGCAGCACATGCAACCGTCGTCGCGGCTTGTCTTCAGCTCATATATTTTCGGCGTCGTCTTGCAGCCCGCAATCGCAAAGGCTGGCGGGGCGAGCAGAAGGGTTCGGCGGTTCAGGAGCATGGGGTCAGCTTATACCTGTGGTTGGCTGCAGGCGAGGGCGCTTCCGGGATGACAGCGGTGGGTGGGGTTTCATCCACCCGCGAGAGCGGGCGGCCCCTGCCGGGGGCGTTCGCTCCTCGATTTGATCCACTGGATCAAATCGCGCCTTCGGCGCCGTCGCTCACCCCCTCCGTCATTCGCGCGGAGCGCGGCTGCCACCTCCCCCGCCTTCGGCGGTGGAGGACTTCCAGCGAGTTTGACGATCTGGACTGGGGCTTGGAGTCCTCTCCCACGTAGTGGGGGAGGTGGATCGCGACGGCTTCGTCGCGAGACGGAGGGGGAGCCGCCGGCGGCAGGGATCGAGTGCATTCCTGGTGGGTTGAGATCGGAGGATCGCGAGGCATCCGGCCGCTTCGCGGCCAGCCCCCTCCGTCTCAAGTCCTCGTCCTTCGAGGCGCGCCCTTCGGGCGCTCCTCAGGATGAGGACTTGATCCACCTCCCCCGCCTTCGGCGGTGGAGGACTTCTCCGAAAATGTTGGGTCGCTCAGACGCAAAACGGAGGAGGGCTGAAATTTTGCGCGTGTGTTCTCAGGGCTTTGGGCGAGTGGAGTGAGGGACAGGCGGCCGTGGATTCGGCCGGGGTTGGGGCGGGCTTAAGGTTTCTGGTTGGGCGCGAAGGGCGTCTGGCTGGAGATCAGGACATGAGTGACGACGGGTTGGCAGGGTTTGCGGAGGGGGATCCGCGGCTGGAGATTTCGCTCGCTGACCAGGCGCGGGCGGCTGGCTGGATGAGGGATCCGAAGCGATGGCATCGCTCTTCTGGCGCGGACTGGCTGGCGGTGCGGCTGCGCCACGGATGCGGGGTCGAGGTGAAGAATCTGGCGCCGATGTTCCGTGTCAGCGAGCGCAGTATCCATGACCGCAAGAGGGCCGAGAAGTGGGTCGCGCCGATGTCTGAGCGCGACCGGCGCGAGCTGGCCATGGGAGTGTGGTTCGCGGGGCGGGCGCGCGCACAGGGCTGCGATCCCGAACAGGTCGAGCGGCTGAAGCAGGCAAGCGAGTGGAGGATGGCGCTGGACGCGTCGTCGTATGCGTGGCGGCCGAACGACGAGAACGGCGCGCCGCGTGACGTGGTCTTTCAAAATTCCGGAGCGTTGAATGACGGACGACAGGGCGCCTGGCGCGCGGGCGCAGGCGATGACGCAGACGATCTCAGGCGCGAATTGCAGATCAGTCTCTACGACCGGCTCGATGCCTGGGTGGCCGGAGGAGACGGTCCTGATGGAGCAGAGGCGGAGGGTGCTGGCGTGGCTGGAGAGCCCGGAGGGCCGGGCGAATCCGGAGAGGGCGAAGGCGCTGTGGCGGATCTGGGCGACGCCGGCGCAGCGCTGGCCGGAGGGAGCGTGGCGGACGTGGCTGCTGATGGGCGGCCGGGGCTCGGGCAAGACGCGGGCGGGGGCGGAGTGGGTGCGGGCGATGGTGAGGAGCGGGACGGCGCGGCGCCTCGCGCTGGTGGGGCCGACGCTGAATGACGTGCGCGAGGTGATGATCGACGGGCCGAGCGGGCTGCGGTCGATCGGGCTGGAGGCGGAGTGGCCGACCTACGAAGTGTCGCGGCGACGGTTGAAGTGGCGGAACGGGGCGGTGGCGCACGTGTTCTCGGCGGAGGAGCCGGAGCGGCTGCGCGGGCCGCAGTTCGATGCGGCGTGGTGTGACGAGATCGGCGCGTGGGCCAACGACGCCGAGACGTGGCGGATGCTGGCGTTCGGGATGCGGCTGGGCGCGTCTCCGCGTGTGGCGGCGACGACGACGCCTCGGGCGCGCGAGCTGGTTCGGGCGCTGGCCGGGCTGGCGGAGCGCGGCGCAGGCGGCGTGGTGATGACGCGGGCGGCGACGCGGGAGAATGCGCGCAACCTGTCGCCGGGGTTTGTGTCGGCGATGGAGGAGATGTTCGGCGGCACGCGGCTGGGGCGGCAGGAGCTGGAGGGCGAGCTGGTGCTCGATCCGCCGGGCGTGCTGTGGACGCGGGAGATGGTGGAGGCGTGCCGAGTGGGCGAGGCGGGAGAGATGGAGCGCGTGGTGGTGGCGGTGGATCCGCCGGCGGGCGTGGGTGGGGATGCGTGCGGGATCGTGGTGGCGGGGCTGCGCGCAGGCGTGGTGTACGTGCTCGCCGATGCGACGGTGCGCGGGCTGCGGCCGATGGCGTGGGCGGGGCGCGTGGCGGCGGCGGCGCGCAGGTTCGGCGCAGGCCTGGTGGTGGCGGAGGCCAACCAGGGCGGCGAGATGGTGCGCGCGGTGCTGGAGGCGGCGGGGCTGAGGGCGGGCGGCACGGAGGGCGTGCGGGTGAAGCTGCGCCATGCGGGGCGGTCGAAGCGTGACCGCGCCGAGCCGGTGGCGGCGCTGTACGAGCGCGGGCGCGTGCGGCACGCGTGTGTGATGCGCGACCTTGAGGACGAGATGTGTGCGTTCGGCGCGGAGGGCGAGCGCACCTCGCCCGACCGTGTGGACGCGCTGGTGTGGGCGGTGGCGGAGCTGACGGAGACGCGCGCGGCGCCGCGGGTGAGCTTGCCGTTCTAGGAGGCTGGCTAGCGCCCCGTGAACTTCGGTGCGCGTTTTTCGACAAAGTGGGCGACGCCTTCGCGGAAGTCGTCGGAGCGGAAGCTGGGGCCCATGTCGGCGTTGGCGGATTCGATGGCGTCGCCGAGGCCCTGGAATTGCGCGTTCCAGATCTCACGTTTCATTTCCCGGAGTGAACGCGGTGAGACTTCGGTCGCGAGCATGCGGGCGTAGGCGGTGACCGTGGCTTCGAACTCGATCGCCGGGATGACGCGGGAGACGAGGCCCATGGCGAGAGCTTCGCTCGCGGTGATGACGCGGGCCGAATAGAGAAGATCGGCGGCGTTGGCGAAGCCGATCAGGCGCGGCAGCAGCCAGGAGATGCCGTGTTCCGCCACGAGGCCGCGGCGGGAAAAGGCGGTGGTGAATTTCGCATTGTCGGCGGCGAAGCGCACGTCGCAATAGAGCGAGAGGATAAGGCCGAGGCCGGCGGCCGCGCCGTTGATCGCGCCGATGATCGGCTTGGGCACGGCGGGGAACCAGGAATACTGCTTCTGGAAATTGGGATTGGCTTGCCGGTCCCATGGCTCGTGCGAATTGACGACGGAGCGCGAGGCGCCGGCGTCGCCCGACTGGATCGTCTGCAGCATGCCCATGTCGGCGCCGGCGCAGAAGCCCTTGCCCGCGCCGGTGAGGACGATGACGCGCACGCTGTCGTCGGCGGTGGCTTCGCGCATAGCGGCGCGGACATCGCGGTCCATCTCGCCACGCCAGGCGTTGAGCTTGTCGGGGCGGTTGAGGATGACCCAGGCGACGCCATCCGAGACGCGATAGAGAATGTCCTCGTAGGTTTTCGCAGCGCTGTCGGCCATGGCGAGTCTCCCTTCTGGCCAACAGTACGAAATCGCCGGGGGATTGCCAGCAAGGCGGTCACGGCAGGGGAACGCCCTGATTTTGCACTCATAAAATGCGGCGGCGACCACAATGTCACGCGGCTGCTCTTCTCCGACACCGCGCAGTTTCGTGGGTTAACAATTGGTGTATAAACGGGATGGGCGGTGTGTTGGTGCAGGAGGGGGATATGGGGCAAAAGCCTCAGCAGGTTGGGGGATTCACGTCTCCACATCAGTGGACCAAGACGGATCCAGCCTGGATTCCCGAACTCGATGACCGGATGGTTGCCCGGTACGAGAAGCTCAAGACCGAGCTGAAGGTGGAAAAGCGCGCGTTCGACGACGCAGCCGCGAACTCCCCACAGCCAGACGATGCGGATCTCAACGCTACCCAGATGCAGATCCGCGATCACGCCGTGAACAAGGTGTCGATGCTGTTCGCCTTCCTGTCGGAGCAGCTGGGCCTGGCTGTCCAGAACCTCGCTGGCGAGGGTGACAAACTCAATTTTGCCGAGGAGGCAAAGAAGGCCGAGACGGATTTCGACAACGCGCTGTCGGAGAACCCGGCGCTCAAGGATGCAAGCGACAAGCTTGTGAAAGCGGAAACCGCCCTCAAGTACTTCGCCGCAAGAAACAAGAGAATGAAGCCTGCCGACTATCACAGTACGCCGCTTCTGTTCTGGGCGACGCTGTTTGGTCTGCTGGTCGTCGAGTCGATCGCCAATGGGGTGATCCTGCAGGACATCAGTCCGGGCGGCTTCAGCGGCGGCATCATGCTCGCGATGATGATCAGCGCCGTGAATGTGGTAAGTGGCGTCATCGGTGGAGCAGTGGGCTGGCGCCTGCTCGGACATGTGAACTGGTTCGCCAAGATCATCGGCATCGTGTTCACGGTAGCGACGCTAGTGGGCGCCGTGTTCTGGAACTTCCTCGTGGCGCATTACCGCCAGCTCGCCGAGGAGTCGGTCCATTCAACCGCAACTGATACATCGATCTTCGATCCGTTCGCAGCCATCGGCGCCCCGGCGGCTGAAGGCGCTGCCGGACCTGTGTCGGAGACGAACCTGTTCGGCAGCGCCCTCAGCCACATGCAAGTCAATGGCTGGTTTGCGCTGGATTCGATCTGGGCGTGGGGTCTGCTGGGCGTCGGCTTCATCATCTTCCTCATCGCCTGCAAGGAAGGATGGGAGGACCTCGCCGATCCTTACTGGGGCTATCGCAAGGTGGATGTGAAGAAGCAACGTGCGAACAAGGAGTTCGAGGAAGAGTGCGAGCACGCCATCGCCAGCGCATCGCTGAAGCTGGACGACGCCGTGGCGCGTTGCGGCAAGTCAGTGGACGCGGTTGAAGCCAAATGCTCCAAGAGCGTGGCGATTGCTGATCTTGCCGAACAGCGGACAGTGGAGGTGCTGAACAGCGAGGCTCACTGGGTGGCGGAGTGCAACCAGCTGCTGAGGTTCTATCGCGAAAGCAACGACAGGGTTCGCCATGAAACCCTGCCGCCGCCGGCCTACTGGAGCCGATATCCGACGCCGGAAGACTATCGCCAGTTCCTGGCACAGGGCAGCGGCGGCTCCCTCAACATCGAACTCGCCAACAAGCAGCTGGATGAGGTTCGCAGCCGGCGCAAAGCGCTTGACGCCCTTGTCGAGCACAATCGCAGGTCGCGGGCTGAACTCGACGAGAGCGTCCGGGCGCTGAAGGCCAGCATCGCCGATCGCGGCAAGACGCTGCAGGAGGAGGTGAAACGGGATGCGCGCGCGCGCATGAAGGAATTTCTGGTCGCGGGGTCAAAGCACACTGATCCAGATTTCACTGATCACGATACGGCGCCCGCGGGCGCCTCGGCCTAGCGGATGTGATCATGAGCACCAGTCCGAAACAGCCAAAGCGACGGGGTGGAAGGGAAACCGGCAAGGCTCTCCTCATCCTCGCGTTCAGCTTTGCGGCCGTCGCGACGCTGGCCACGACCGTCTATCTTGGCCAGCGTCCTGCGACTGGCGCCGACGGATGCAAGATCGGCCAGACCGTTCCGGATGTGCACACCATCGTCCTGATCGATCAGAGCGATGCCTTGTCCGGAGAACAGCTCGACTATGTGCGCACGCTGATCCTTCAGGAGTATCTGAGGCTTGATACCTATGCCCGCTTCTCCGTCGTGGGTCTCTCGTCGCTGGAAGACCTCAACGCAGGCGCGGCGCCGGCGACACCCGCAGTGGCGACATCTACTGCGGCTCCGGCCGAAGAAGAGCGCAAGCTGCCGACATTTTCGAAGTGCCGGATCCAGGCCGGTTCCGAGGCTGACTGGAAGACGCAGAATCCCCGGCAGGTCGCCGAGCGATTCCAGCGTCTCGTCGGCAACGAACTGGCGAAGACGGTTGAGGCGCTGAAGACCGTGCCGCCGGCGGAGACGTCGCCGATCATGGAGACGATCGACAAGCTCGCGTCGTCAGTCAGCTTTGGTTCTCCCCGGATCCAGCGGCGGCTCGTGCTGATCTCCGACATGGCGCAGTACGTGCCCGGCGGCGTCTCGCACTATCCGCCGAAGGGCTACAAGTTCGCGTTCGACGGCCAGAACGGCGCGATGTCGGCGCAGGACCTCTCCAGCATGGCCGTGCGCGTGCACTACGTTGTCAGGAATTCGCTGAAGACGACGCAGAACGAGGATCACCGGAAATTCTGGCAGAAGTACTTCTCGGATTCCGGGGCCAGCGATGTGCAGATCGGCTGGGGCCTGGCTCCCGACACGACGAAGGCAAACGACACGCTTCCGTCCATCCGCAACATTGCTGCGATGGGCAATGGCGCCTCGAATTTCCAGCGCACGTCGGGGCCGACGGTGGAGCCGGTTGCCCCGGCGCAGTATGCGCAGGCGCCGCCGCCGCCCGATCCGGTAGAGATTGAAACATCGCAACCCTGGACCGGATCGCAGCAGGCAGGCGCCTCGCCGGCGCCGCCGCCGAATCCTGCGCGTTATTTCCAGGTGACGTCCTATTCGCCGCCCGCACCAATACGCGTCAGCGCCAGGGGGTCGGGCCTGCGCGAAAAACCGTTCGCCGCGCCGGATGTTGCCGTGCTGTCGATGATCCCGATCGGCGAAAGCCTTGATGTCGTGGGGCTCGCGTCGCAGTCGGACGGCTACTGGTATCAGGTGCGGCTGGTCGACCGGACCGTTGGATTCATCCGCGCCGACCTCACGACCAGCGAGACGCCTCCGCAGCAAAGAGCAACCGATACGCGACCACCCGTTCCGACCGTCAGTCCCGCGCCGGTGACTGCGGCGCCGGCGCCGGCGCCGATCATTGCAGCGCCCACGCCGACCCGCATACCTCTGCCGCCGACGGCGCCGTATCGGCTGGACACATCCATGCCGGTCTATCCCAAGGCGTCGCAGCAGGATGACGAGCAGGGCACGGTCATCCTGAAGCTCTGTATCGACAACACGGGGCGGGTGACGAGCCTCGATACCAAGAAGGGCAGCGGCTATCGCCGCCTCGACAAGGCGACACGTGACTGGGCAGCGGGCATTCGCTTCGCTCCGGCGACGCGTGACGGCCAGCCGACAAGCGTGTGCGACTATGAGCTGAGCCAGAAGTGGCAGCTTAACTAGAGCGGGATCATTTTTGGGTAGAAGCGTCTGTGGCCGCTGATGCGGACAGACCCTCGACTTGTCATCCCGTCCGCAGCGACGCAGTCGCGGAGGGCTGGGATCCATCCATCCGCTTGTCCGCATGTTGCAGAATGGTTCCCGGACAGCCGCTGCGCGCCTTCCGGGATGACAAGCGGTTGGATGTGGCGCTCACCGTTGTCGCGGTGGGAGGGTGTGCATGCCGTCCGGGACGGGGGATGGTCTCCAACATGAACCTAGGGGAACGGCGGTCCCACGGTCTGTTCATGTGCTCAGGCGTTATGTCTGCATGCGCCTGCAAGAGGGGATTTGCCTGCGCTGGACTCGAAAGGAGCCCAGATCATGAAACGCCTTCTTCTTACCGCCGCCGCTGGACTGATGGTTGCCGGCCCGATGAGCCTGCCGGCCTTTGCGCAGCAAGGCTATGGCCAAGGCTATCAGGGTCAAAATTATCAAGGTCAACGAGACCAGGATCGTGGCTATCAAGGCCAGGATTGGGGCCGCAACGACGACCGTGGCCGCGACTATGGCCGCAATGACGATCGTGGGCGCGATTTCGGTCGCGACAATGACCGCGGCCGCGATTACCGGCAGGTCTCGCAGTATCACAACGGCAAGCAGGAGTGGCGTGACACGCGCCGCAACGCGCAGTGGAACGACCGCGACCACAACGGCTACTATGTCGGCAAGGCCTGGCGCTATGGCCGCCCGTCGGCGAAGGACTGCAGGCAGCGCGGCTTCGCGTACGGCTACAAGCCGTGGCAACGCGGCGAGCGGTTGGGCAGCTACAACCAGCGCTATGGCGAAGTCGACTATCGCGACTATCAAGTGCAGCGTCCGCCGCAGGGCTATCGCTGGGTGAAGAACGACAATGGCGACCTGATCATGGCCGCCATCGTCGGTGGCCTGATCGCCGCCATCATCAGCAACTAGGCATGTTCGCCTGAACTGCGCCGCCCCGGAGGAGACTCCGGGGCGGTTGCGTTTGCTGGCCGGACCATCATTCGGGCATGCCGCAGCGACGCAGTCGCGGATGGCCGGGATCCATTCATCCGCTTGTCCGCACGTTGAGGAATGGTTCCCGGACAGCGCTGGCGCGCTTCCGGGATGACGGCCATGAGGCGAACCCTGCTCCAGCTATCTCTTCGAGCGCAATACGAGGAAGACCATGGCCGCGACGGTGATGGCTTCGGCTAGCATCACGCCGAGGGCGGCGGCCAGCGGGTAGGGCTGGATGTTCCAGGCGACGATCAGCGGCGAGAAAGCGAACGTGCCGATCAGCGGTGCGATCACCACCACGGCGACGAACACGATCACCAGCGCGATGCGTACGCTGCGCTTGAAATGCTCTCCCAGCATCACTCGCCCTTTATCCAGCCCATCGAGGTGAGGAAGATGGTGAAGCCCCAGGTCGACAGGAAGCACGCCGCGACCGAGACGCCGAAGGCGGGCCAGAAGGCGACGCCGAATTTCTGAAGGCCGATGAGGCCGACGAAGAAGATCAGGCCTGGCCAGAACAGCAGGAAGGTCTTCGTCGCAAACGCGTTGGCGACATCGACGCCGCCCTCTTTGCTGTCGGTGGCTATGAAAGCGACCGTGAGCATGGTGGCCAGCGGCAGGGCGACCAGGGCGGCGGCGAGCCAGGTCGAGCGCTTGGCGATTTCCGACAGCACCACGATGAAGGCCGCGGTGCCCAGCGCCTTGAGGGCGGTCATCAGCATGGTTGTTTCCTCCGCGACCCCGTGACGCTTACGGGAGAGAGTGGCCGTGACGCGGGTGTGAGGTCAACCGGCTAGCTCGCGCTGGCGGGTGGGGCTGCTGGTTCGGTTTTCTTCGGGCCTGGCGCGAGGATCAGCAGGGCGAAGCCGCCGAAGACGGCGATGTCGGCGACGTTGAACGACCACGGGTTCTGGATGCCGCAGCACGACACGTTGAGGAAATCGGCGACGGCGCCCCAGTTGAGGCGGTCGATCGTGTTGCCGATGGCGCCGCCGGCGGCGAGGCCGAGGCCGATCGCGCTGGTCATGCGGCGGCAGGCGAGCGAGGCGAAGATGAGAGCGAGGGCGATCAGCGTCGTGCCCGCGGCGAGGATCCAGCGTGTGGCGTCGCCGCCGCCGGAGAGGATGCCGAAATTGACGCCGGTGTTCCACGCCATGCGGAAGTTGAGGCCCGGGAAGACATCGAGCGTGCCGGTTTCGCGCAGGTTCATGACAACGACGACGAGGTATTTCGACAGCTGGTCGATGGCGATGATCGCAACCGCCGCGGCGATGGCGGCCGGCAGGGCGTGGCGCAAGGGTGGGCGCTTGCGCAGGTAGTCGGCGATCATGAATCGGTCTCCGCGTGGTCTGTCGCGACGGAGGCGGACACTAGGGCGTTGGCGGCGCGGGGCAAGTCATTGCAAGCACTCCTCCCCGGCGAACTTGCATAGCAAGGCGCCAGGATTGCCATGGGCGCGATCTTCGCGCATGTCGGCGCTGGACGGAATTTCAGCGCAGGACGGGAAGACGCATGTTTACGCACGTGATGGTCGGAACGAGTGATCTCGAGCGGGCCAAGAAGTTCTATGATGCGACGTTCGCGGTGCTGGGCGTGAAGCCGGCGGCGATCGACGGGCATCGGATGTTTTATCGCTCCAAGACCGGATCGTTTGGCGTGGGCAAGCCGATCGATGGCAAGCCGGCGACGATCGCGAACGGCGGCACGATCAGCTTCGCGGTCGAGACGACCGAGCAGGCCGATGCGTGGCATGCAGCGGGTATCGCCAATGGCGGCACGGCGATCGAGAACCCGCCGGGCATTCGCGGGATGGGGACGGTGCAGCTCTATCTCGCCTACCTGCGCGATCCGGATGGCAACAAGATCGCCGTGATGAAGCGTCTGGGCTGAGATCAGACGACTGCTGACACTCTGCTGTCAGCAGGCGCGGGATACTTTTTTCCTGTTCCGGCGTTCTGTCGCCAGCAGGAGAAAAGCGATGCTCAAATTCTATCATGCACCGTGGTCGCGGTCGTCGAACGTGCTGTGGCTGATGGAGGAGCTGGGCGTTCCCTACGAGATCGAGCAGGTCGACATCCGCCAGGAAGGCGGTGTGCCGGAGAGCTATCGCGCGGTTCAGCCGAACAAGAAGGTGCCGGCGATCTCGCATGATGGCGTGATCGTGACCGAGCGCGCGGCAATCACGATCTACCTGTGCGATGCGTTCCCGCAGGCGGGACTGGCGCCGAAGGTGGGTGACCGGACACGCGCGGCCTACCTGACCTGGCTGGTCTATGCGGATTCGGTGTTCGATCCAGCGGTGGCGGCGCATGCGCAGGGATGGACATACCAGCCCAGCAGTTTTTCTTTCGGGGCATTCGACGACATGGTCGCGAACCTGGAGCGGCGGCTGTCGCAATCGCCGTTCATCGCGGGTGATCGCTTCACGGCTGCGGATGTGCAGACGGCTGGAAACATGGCCTATGTGATGCAGCAGAAATGGCTGCCGGAGAAACCGGCGTTCAAGGACTATCTGGCGCGCACGACGGAACGGCCGGCAGCAAAGCGGGCCGACGAGAAGGACAAGCAGATGGCGATGTCCGTTCCGGCTTTTGCGGCGATGTTCGCCGGTAGGCAATAGGCAGTAGGCAGTCGTGAGTTAGCTACTGCCCGATTGCCTACTGCCTACTGCCTACTGCCTACTGCCTACTGCCTACTGCCTACTGCCTACTGCCTACTGCCTACTGCCTACTGCCTACTGCCTACTGCCTACTGCCTACTGCCTACTGCCTACTGCCTACTGCCTACTGCCTACTGCCTACTGCCTACTGCCTACTGCCTACTGCCTACTGCCTACTGCCTAGCGCTCATTGCCCTTCTTAGCGTTCGCGACCTTGTCCTCGAGCCAGGCGACGGCGGCCTTGTAGGTTTTGTAGTCGTCGCTGTTGAGACCGAGCAGGTGGGGGCGGTTTTCGGTGTCGAAGACATAATGGCTGTCGACATGGCCTGTGAGGTAAAGCAGGAAGGCGCCCGACGAATAACGCATCGTTGGATCGGACTGGATGCGGGCGTTGCGCATCAGTTGTTTCATCACGGCGGGCGTCTGGTGTTCTTCGCAGAGCGAGTAGAGCCTGTCGGAAGCGCCGCTCATGCTCTCCATGTGTTCGAGCATCGCGATCAAGCGCTTCTCGGCGGTTTCGTTCCAGCCACTGGCTTCGATCTCGGCGGTGAGCGCTTCGGCGCCACCGCCATCGTGCTGTTGCTCGGCCGCGTTGCCGACGCGCTTGAGGGCTTTCTCGGTTCTGAGGGCGCGCAGGGCCTCGACATCGCGCCAGTCGAGCGAGCCACGCTCGATGATCTCGTCGGTGAGAAGGTCGCGCTCTTCGGGCGTGACGTCGGCGAGCGCAGCGATGTCGTAGGGCTCGCCTTCGCGCCATTTGTCGTAGTCGATGATCATCGAGTCCCTGAACCGCTTGTAGGCGGCGGACGGTTCCGGGCGCGGGGGACGGGTGGGCATGGGAGAACGGCCGGAATGCGATGTAAGACGTAGCTCCGTATCCCCCGCGAAGGCGGGGGTCCAGCAATCACGTAGAGGCTTGTTCTGGATTGAGGCTTCAGACCAGGGCGCTTCGCGCACTTTTTCCCAAGCGGCCTGGATCCCCGCCTTCGCGGGGAATGCGGGCTTCGTCCGCCCTGCTTCCTAGACCTGGATGTCGACCAGGTGGGCGGACTCTTTGGCCTCGGACTTGGCGGGTTCGGCGGCGGGCTTCGAGGGCTCGACCTTTGCCTTCACCGGCTCCTGAGCTTCGCGCCTGGCCGCAGCTTCGAGGCGCGACTGGCGATCGAACTCGGCCTGGGCGCGCGCGGCTTCCTGATCGGCGGCCATGCGTTGCACGGCCTGCGCGTAGAGAAGCTCCCGGATTTGTGCGGCGTAGCGGACCGAAACCGGTCCGACCCCGCCTGCGGGATCGGCGCTCATGATACACTCCTACACTCGGCATTATCTGCCGGTGCGGTGAATCGGCGGTAAACGCGAACGCGGCTTTTGCCCCCTAATAAAGGGCAGAAGTGTTAACAGCGCATGGGGTCGCGGTTAGGAATTGACGGCTGTCTAGAGATTTTCCTTGAACCATTTCGCCATGGCGCGGCCTGCCTCGGCGCGATGTTCGGTGTTGGAAAAGCCGTGGTCGCCGCCGTGAATGACGACCATTTCGGTTTTCACGGTGGCTTTCTTCAGTGCGTCGTGGATCGACTGGCCGGAGGAGATGTTGACCAGCTCGTCAGCGTCGCCATGGACGATGAGCGTGGGCGGGTCCTTCGCGTCAACAAACAGGATCGGAGAAATGGTGGCCGCCTGTTCGACGGGGAAGTCGAGCGCAGGGAAACGGTCGCTCGGACCGGTCATGCGGCGCAGATCAACAGGCGGATAGTAGGCGACGACCGCCTTGATGCGCGAGGCGCCGCGCAGGACCGGGTCGGTCGCCGCCGGATCACCATCATCGCCATTGAGGCCGAGCATCAGCGAGAGATGGCCGCCAGCCGAGCCGCCGAAGACGCCGAGGCGTTTGGCGTCGATGCCGTAGGAAGCTGCATTGAGCGAGATGTGGCGCAGGGCGCGTTTCACGTCGGCATGAGCTTCGGGGACCTTAAAGCGCGGCGCCGAGCCGTGATGGATCGGCATCACGGTGATGCCTTGATCCAGCAGGCCCTTGAACTGGGCGACACGGGTTTCGGGTGGCGCCCAGCGCGAGACCCAGCCGCCGGAGACCATGTAGAGCACCGCGGCGCCATTGGCGTTGGCCGGCTTGATGACGTCGTAGACGAGCGCCATGCCGTCATGGTGGCCGTAGATCACGTCGTGCGTGATGGTAAGGCCTGCGGTGGAAGTCGTGGTGGCGCTTTCCGCCATGCCGGCGGTGATGCGCGGAGCGGCGGGCGGCGCGGCCTGGACAAGCTCCATCCGGTCAGGTTGACGGATCGTCTCGTGTTCTTCGCTGACGATGAGGCAGCCACCGAGCGCCAGTGGCGAAAGCAGAGCGAGGATGGAGATCGATTTCATTGGCAGCCCTCCCGAGGTATTTGGTTCCAAGAATGAGCGAGTGAGAGCGCGCGCGTCAAGAACGGGTTTTCTTTGCAGAGCCTCGTGCGCTATGCGAGGGTTCAAGACAGAAACTTGAAAAACTATGCGACAGGGGGGATGAGGCCTTGGCCGGATTTCAGCCCGAGGGGTGGCGGACCGTGACGCCGCGGATTTTCACGGACGATGTCAGGGGCCTCATGGCTTTCCTGCGGACGGTGTTTGGCGCGACCGGACGATACCAGGCCGGCAGGCCCGCCGAGATGCGCATCGGCGACAGCATCGTGATGGTGAGCGAGGACGGTGAGCGCGACGCTACGTGCGCTTGCCTCTACGTCTACGTCGAAGATGCGGACAAGACTTACCGCAAGGCGGTTTCCGCGGGCGCGAAGTCGCTGGAGAAGCCGCTGGACACAACCTATGGTGATCGGCGGGCGATGGTGAAGGATAGCTGGGGCAACACCTGGCAGATCGCCACGCGGCAGGCCGGCGCGATGGGCAGCGTGGCGCGGGCGCGCTGATCCTGCTCTTTAGCACGGCGCTCCACAGAGGGGACAGCCATGAAGCGAGTGATTGCGTTAGCGGGCGTTCGCGACAGTTGGCGGACCGGCAGCGAAGCGCGCAGTCACGCCTGTTAGAGCGCCGATGCCGAGCGTGGCGATGGCGTCGGCAGCGAACTTCGCCCAGATCCAGGGCAGGCCGGAATTGTAGGACACGCTGCTGGCGGAATAGACGAGCACGCCGCCAACCTCGAACAACACAACTATGACGGCAGTCTTGATTCCGGCTCTGGCGGCGTCCCTGTAGCCTGTCCTGCCCTGATCACCGTTGATCGACCAGAACATCACGCCGATTGCCATCACGATGATGGCGACAGGCAGGCCGATCGGCGCGGCAAGGATTGCAAACGGAATGACGATCGAGAGGCTGCCGAAATCGGGAGGGTAGCCCGATTGAATCGCGTTCCAGAGCGAGTTGGACAGAAGCATCAACGCGATCGAAAGCACGTAGGAAACCAGAACGGCTGTTGTTGCGCCACGCGCGACTGCCCAGTCGGAGTGATGGAGACCTTGAGCCCTGTTAGCTTCGGCGTTCATCCCAATGCGTCCCGCCTGATGAGGGAGAGATTGGATCTATTCTTCGTTGGTGGAAGTGCGGCGGATTGGCGCCGCAAGTTCCTTTAACCTGTAAGGTGCCACGGTCGTCATCCCGGCCGAGCGCAGCGAGGGCCGGGAACCATTGCGCAGTGTGTCGGGGTTGAAGAATGGGTCCCGGACAGCGCTGCGCGCTTCCGGGATGACAGACGTGCGAGATGCGAGCGGAGCGCCCGTCGCGTCTTACGCCATCACGTCGAGGACGAGAGCGGTGTGAGCGCCGGCGCGGGCGCGGTGGCCGCGCTCGAGGAGGTCCGCGATGTTGCGTGCCTTCTGGATCTTGCGGTCGGAGCGCTGGGCGTTGAGGTAGATCGCGTGCTGGCGCAGCATCGCCGGGTCGAACGGCGAGACGTTGCTGACGCCCTGGACGTCGAAGGACATGGCCGGACCCTCATGCGGTCGCACATCTGGCGACTGGTTGAGGATCGCATGGGCCCATGAAAGGCGCGTGCGGGCGCGGCGCGCGATTACGCGGTAATGGTCAACACGGCGGTAACGATTGGCGGGCGTCGCGTGCTGTCAGGCGAGCAGGTCGACCATGCGGGAGCCGGACGACTTGCGCGGCGGGGCTTCGGCAGCGCGTTCGGCCGGCGTGGAGCGCGCGGCGGCGCTCTCCTTGGCTTCCTCGACGCGCTGGTCGCGTTTGGCGTCAGCTTGCGAGAGCACGTGCTGAACCGCGGCTTCGCGTGAGGAGACGCGCAGGCCTTCCTCGGCGGCGCGGACAGACAGGGGAACATCGATCGACATGGCGATATCTCTTTGCCACCTGCAACGCGCAGCTGGTGACGCCAGAATGGGGGATAGAGGTGTACGCAAAACGGAGGACGGCCAGAAAATCTGGCGCGATAAATCAAGGCGCTGCTAACCAAAATAGGGGGACAGGCGAAGTTAGATCCGGCCGGGTTCGTGGCCGGGGTAAACTCTCTACAGGTCGACAAGTGGGTCAGCGCGAGGCGCGCGGCCACAGATCAGCAAGACAGCAGCGCCAGGACGCCTTCGCAGGACGCGCTTGTCGGCCTCAACTATTCAAACGGCGGCCAGTCGGTTGGTGTCCCTCCAGGGATTAGATGATGTCACCCCGGAAGCGCGCAGCGCTATCCGGGGTCCATTTCTCACCTCGTCCAGGAATAGGAATGGTTCCCGGCCCTCCGCTTCGCTGCGGCCGGGATGACACCTGAAGAGATATCATCGGCAGTCGTTCAAACCGGGATCAATGAAATGAAATTCTTCAAACGACGCGAGGTGAAAGCCGCCGCGCCGCTGGTGGCGTTGTCGGATCTGCGCGCGGCGCAGTGGTCGGGTGCGGGCGTGCTGGCGCGCGAGGGGTTCGAGCGAAACGTAGTAGCGTATCGCTGCGTGCGGATGATCTCGGAGGCGGCTGGCAGCGTGGGCTTCCGCGCGGTGGGCGAGTTGGATGCGCTGGCGCGGCTGGTTGCGCGGCCGAACACGGGCCAGGCGGGACCCGATCTGATGGAGGCTTTCTACGGGCATCTGACGGTGACCGGTGATGCTTTCCTTGAAGCGGTTTCGCTCGACGGCGAGATGCGCGAGCTGTTTGTGCTGAGGCCGGATCGGATGAAGGCGATCAAGGGACCGCGCGGTTGGCCGGTGGCCTGGGAGCACCGACTTGGGTCCGAGGTGCGGCGCATCCAGTGCGAGGCGGACGGGTTTCTGCCTGTTCTGCATCTCAAGCTGTTTCATCCGGCCAACGACTATGAAGGTCATGCGCCGTTGGAGGCGGCGGCGCGGGCGATCGACGTGCACAATTCCGGAGGGGCGTGGGCGAAGGCGCTGATGGACAATGCGGCGCGGCCTTCCGGCGCGCTGATCTATGGCGGCGCCGAAATGCTGACCGCCGAACAGCGGACCGAGCTGAAGGAGGACCTCGAGCGATCCTATGCCGGCGCACGCAATGCCGGGCGGCCGATGCTTCTGGAAGGCGGGCTGGAGTGGAAGCCGATGAGCTTCACGCCCGCGGACATGGATTTCGTGGAGCAGCGCAATGTGGCGGCGCGAGAGATCGCGCTGGCCTTTGGCGTGCCGCCCATGCTGCTCGGGATTCCGGGGGACGCGACCTATGCCAACTATCGCGAGGCCAACTCGGCCTTCTGGCGGCTGACGGTGTTGCCGCTGGTCAACAAGGCTGCGCGGGCAATCTCGGGCTGGCTCGGCGAACGGTGCGGCGGCGAGATCGTCGCTGACCTCGAGGGCGTGCCGGCGTTCCAGGAGGAGCGCGCGGCGCAGTGGGCGCGGATCGATGCCGCTTCGTTTCTGACCGTGGAGGAGAAGAGGAGGATGGCGGGGGTGGAGTGAGTGCGCACCGCACAATTTCCCCTCGCGCTGCCAACCAGGATTCTCGGGATGCGGCCTTCCGCCTGCGCTCTTTGAGCTTCGGCGCGACAAGTCGACCTTACCCAAGAATGACGATCCGTGAGGGGTAGCGCGGTGATAGTTGCCGCGCGGTGTTGGCCGCTAGGCCAATACCGCCAGGCTCATCAGGCCAATGCACAGCACGGCGATAAAGATGCGTTGCGCCATAAGGATGGAATCCCTGGGTGAACGACGCGGCTATGCCGCTGCTGATGAAAGTCACTCGGCCGCGATGCGGTAGTGGGAAGGCTCGGGCTCGTTCCAGGCTGGCCGTGCGGCGTGAACCGGTGGCGCGAAGCTGGGACGAGGTTCGGCGAGAGAGCGGACGACAGCAGTATGGTGGAGCAGGAAGTCGACGATGTTGACCAGGTCTTCCTGCCGGTAGGCGGCGAAGGCGTGCTCCATGAAGCGCGCAGCGAGCATAAGCTCGCGCGGGGAGCCGAGCGGCGCATTGGGAGGCAGCCGCGTGGTGGCGCCTAGCGGCGCAATGAAATGTGAGAACCAGGCGTGATCTTCCGGCGCGAGGCGCAGGCGTGCTTCGGGCGGCCGGCCAATGGCGCGGCGCATGATCAGGCGATCGATGCGGTTGCGTTCGGCGTTGCTGTCCAGCCGGTCGCGCGCGAAGGCGAGATACATGGTGAGGACGGCAAGGCGCTGCTGGCCATCGAGCAGCGTGTACTCGCCGCCTGTCGGCTCGCTGACCGTTACGATACCGAGATAAAGTCGCTCTTCCTCGACATCCTCGTCATCGAAGGAGTCGCGGGCGGCATTCTCGATATCAACGACAAGCTGGGCGACTTGAGGCGGGCCCCAGTGAAAACCGGGACGCGCCGGGCCGCATCGATACCGTGACGCACCTGAAAAGAGGTTGCGCACGCTGACGACATCCGCCCGCTTCATTTTTGGAGAACTCCCGACGCTACGCGCCCGCCCAGCCCGGTGAGTGATGACTTTGTAGCAGAGGATTCTGGAATGATCGACAAAAAAATCACATGGGCCGTGATTATCGCATTGGTGGTTGAATCCGCCGGAGTCTTTGCGTGGGCGGGCGCTGCTTCCGCGCGCCTGAACGAAGTTGAAGTGCGCGTGGCGGCGCAGGCGGAGATGGCCGAACGACTGGCGCGCGTGGAAGTGCAGCTTCAGCTGGCGGCGGCGCAGCTCGACCGGATCGAGACCAAGCTGGAGCGCCGCAAATGAGATCGCTGGTCATCGAAGGCTATGCGTCGCTGTTCGGTGTCGAGGATCTCGCTGGCGATGTGGTGCGAGCGGGCGCATTCGCGCGGACGCTGGCGCGGGGCCGGGAGATCGGGATGCTGCTTCAGCATGCTGGCGGGCGGACGGCTGGGCGATGGACGGCGATGCGCGAAGACGGCCGCGGACTGTTTGTGCGCGGGCTGGTGACCGCCGAGACGGCGGCGGGACAGGTAGCGCTGAAACTTATCGGCGACGAAATGATCAGCGGGCTATCGATCGGGTTCATCGCGCGAGACTGGTCGCCTCGGGTGAGTCGCGGGCGTGATCTGCGGGAGATCGAACTCAGGGAGGTGTCCCTGGTGACCTCGCCGATGCTGCCGGGGGCAAGGTTTGCGGCTGTTGGCTCGCAATCGCTTAAGCGTGTTGCGGCCTAACGCTAGGTCAACCCTTTCCGCAGAGGTCAACCGGGGGTAGGTTCGCCTCAGGAGATCGCCTCTGTCACTGATCGACAGCACACTGCTCGGCAGGATGGCGGCACGCGAGGAGGAAAAAACCATGAAGACCAGATTGCTGGCTGCGACCGCGCTTGGATGCGCCGCGCTGCTGGGCGCCACCGCTGTTGCTCAGACGCCGGCCCCGACGCCACCGGCTGCCGCTGCGGCGCTGGTGTCGAACGCAAATGACGGACAGCGGCATGAACCCGGATACAAGTCGCCGCAGACTTCGTGGGGCGCGCCGGACCTTCAGGGGTTCTGGAACAACACTTCGCTGACCAACCTGTCGCGCGGAGGCGATGCCAAGAGCCTGGCGCTCACGCAACAACAAGCCGACCGGCTGGTGAACCGCAACATCCTCGTGGTGCTGACCAAGGAGGACAATTCCACCAGCGGCCAGGATCCAAACAACACCAAGATCCTCGACGACAAGAACAACGACCGCGGATACAACGCGTTCTGGATCGACCCCGGAACGAAGATGGCGTCGGTGAAGGGCGAGATTCGTTCGTCGTGGATCACCGAGCCGGCTACCGGCCGCATCCCGTACAAGCCGGGCGCGGCGCGCGGCGGCGGTTATGCCATCACCAATTTCGACGGACCGGAAACGCGTCCGCAGGCCGAACGGTGCATCATCGGCTTCTCGGGTTCGTATGGCCCGGTGATGAACAACGGCATGTACAACTCGACCATGCAGTTCGTACAGACGCCGAGCCACGTGATGATCGAAGTGGAGATGATCCACGACGTGCGCGTGGTTCCGATCGTGAAGAGCAAGGCCGACGTGAAATGGGGACCGGTTCCGAAATGGGGTGGGGACTCGATCGGCTGGTATGAAGGCGACACGCTCGTGGTCGAGACGCGAAACCCGCATCCGAGCCAGCGCGCGATGATATCGAACCAGGGCACGCTGACCGAACGCTTCTCGCGCTGGAACGACAAGCAGATCCTCTACTCGTTTGAAGTGGACGATCCATCGCTCTACAGCCAGACCTGGAAAGGCGAGATGTCGCTCAACGCTTCCGAGCCGCTCTACGAATACGCTTGCCATGAAGGCAACTATGCCATGGCCGGCATCCTCGCCGGTGCGCGTGAGCTGGAAAGCAAAGGCAAGGTTCCGGGCATGGGCCCGGGCATTGCCGCGGGCCTGGTGCTGCCGCGCGACGAAGCGGGTGGCGAAGGTTTCAACTAGACTTCTGAACGATTGAAGACTGGAGAGGGCGCGTCGCAGGACGCGCCCTTTTCTTTTGGGACCATCTCCCCCCGCTTCGCGGGGGCAGAAGGCGCGAAGGCTTCGCGGCGCCGGATGATGACTGACGCGGAGCCCTGACAGGAAAACTCATGACAATCGAAACCAAGATGACCGCTCCTTCGGGAGCGAATGCGGATGCGCGCGTGATGACGGCGGAGATGCTGGCCGCGTTCGAGGCGCTGAAGGCGGCGAACGATGCGCGGCTGGAGGAGATCGAGAAGCGCGGGGCCGCGGATCCGCTGCTCGACGCCAAGCTGCAGAAGATCGAAGCGTCGTTGGACAAGCAACGGTCGGCGCTGGAGCGGCTGGCGCTGGAGCAGGCGCGGCCGGCGATCGGCGAGGAGAGTCGCAAGGGTGATCCGGAGCACAAGTCTGCCTGGGGCGCATACCTGCGCCGTGGCGACGAGGCTGGCATGCATCGCGTCGACATCAAGTCGGTGAATGTGGGCACGGAAAGCCAGGGCGGCTATGTGGCGCCGCCGGAGCTGGACCGGCTGATCGAGCAGCGGCTGATGGCGTCCTCGCCGATGCGGCAGATCGCAACGGTGCGGCAGACGTCGGCGACTGTGTTCAGGAAACCGGTGAGCCTTGGAGCGGCCTCGGCCTGGGCGGCGGAGACCGGCGCACGCGCCGAGACAACGGCGCCGACGCTCGACCTGCTCGAGTTTCCGGCGGCGGAGGTCTATGCGATGCCGGCGGCTACGCAGACGCTGCTGGATGACGCCTATGCCGACATCGACGAGTGGCTGGCGGATGAGTGCGAGGCAAGCTTTGCAGCGCAGGAGTCGGCGGCGTTCGTGACCGGCAACGGAACGAACAAGCCGAAGGGCTTTCTCAGCTACGACATGATCGCGGATGCGAACCATGCGTGGAACAAGATTGGCTTCATTCTTTCCGGCGGCGCTGGCGCGTTTGCGTCGAGCAATCCGGCCGACAAGCTGATTGATCTGGTCTATGCGCTGAAGAGCCAGTTCCGCGCCAATGCACGCTTCGTGATGAACCGGCGCACGGTTTCGGCGGTGCGCAAGCTGAAGGATGGCGAGGACAACTATCTCTGGCGTCCGGGTGGTGCGGGCGAGGCGGCGAGCCTGCTCGGTTATCCGGTGACGGAGATGGAGGACATGCCGGACATTGCAGCGAATGCGTTCTCGATCGCGTTTGGCGATTTCAGGCGTGGCTATCTGATCGTCGACCGCCAGGGCGCGCGCGTGCTGCGTGATCCTTATTCGATGAAGCCCTACGTGCTGTTCTACACGACCAAGCGCGTGGGTGGCGGTGTGCAGAACTTTGACGCTCTTAAGGTGATGAAGTTCGCGGCGTCGTAATCCGCTCGACGGGCCTGCCGGTGGAGCCTAGCTTCACCGGCAGAGTCGCTGGAGGGAAGCATGGGTGTCGATTCGCCGGATCAGATGGCGGCTGCATTCGCGGAAAGGTTCAATGCCGGGGATGCAGCAGGGTTCGCCCAGCTCTACGCGGAGAACGCCGTCTTTACCTATGATGGGATTGAGAAGGCGGTTGGGCGGCGGCAGATCGAGGGCGCGATCTCCGGCTTCGTCATGGCGGGACTCAAGTTCAAGGGAGAGTGCGTCGCCGTACACATCTGCGGGGACACGGCGTTGACGCGAATCCGGTGGCGGCTGATCGACGCCATGGGCGCGGCGGTCGCGACCGGCGTGTCGGCGGAAGTGCAGCGGCGCGGCGCTGACGGGAAGTGGCGCTTCATCATCGACGATGCCGGCGGTGGCAGCCGGACCTGAACGCTCTTGATCCCTGCGCGGCCATCATGAAGATGCGCTGACTGAACAGGGGAGCGGATCATGGGCGTAGCGTCGCCGGACTTGATGGCGGAAACTTTCATCGGGCGGTTCAACGAGCGGGACGGAGCAGGGCTTCTGGCGCTATATGCGCCCGATGCCGTGTTCACCTTCGATGGCGTGGCGTTTGCTCGTGGGACTGGCGAGATTAAGGCGGCGCTGGATGGCTTTCTCGCCTCCCCGATGAAGCTCAGGGGCAAGTATGAGAGCGTGGTCATCGCCGGAGACACGGCGCTGTGCAGCCTGCGCTGGGAGATGCTGAACGCTGAGGGCTGGATCGACCAGGACGGGGTGTCTGTCGAGGTGCTGAAGCGTGGCGGCGACGGGCAATGGCGCTTCCAGATCGACGACGCGACCGGCGCCTCGCGGGGTCGGGACTAGCTACCAGTAGCCGGCCATCAGCTCGGTCGCCCACGCGGGTTCGCGCACGTCGCCGCGTGAGGCGAAGCCGGACATCCAGGGTTTGAGGTCGAGAACGGGTGTGCCGTCGATGGCGTCAAGGCCGGAGACGTGCAGCGTTGTGCCGTCGACCTTGAGGACCTTGGCTATGGTGAGGCCGATGCGGTTGGGGCGGTTCTTGCCGCGCTGGGCGAAGATGCCGACGAGCGGCCAGTCGGCGCGGCCGGGAGGACGGCGGGCGCCAAGTGTCGGTGTGGCTGCTTCCTCGTGGTGGAACCAGTAGAGGACTTCGACGTGGGAGAATGAATCGAGACTGAGGAGCGCATCTGCCGTGAAGCGGGAGGTGTCGAGTTCAATGCTCGTGGTTTCGGCGTCCCAGTTGTCGTCTGTTGGATCGGCGCGGGTGGTGCGGACGTGGCCGACGGGAGTGAGGGTGATGTTCATGCGTAGAGTCCCCTTGTGGCTCGCCCCCTCCGGCCCTTCGGGCGTCAACGCGATGCGTTGACCCCGCCGCTTCGCAGGAGAAGACGGCGCCTATGGTCGTCGCCCTAGTGTCCGTCCTTGTAGGCGTCGATCAGGTCTTGCGGCACGGGACCGCAGCGCTTGATCCGTTCGTTGGGCCCGTCGCCGAAAGTCAGCGTGCCGTCGGAGTTGCGGACCATCTCGAACTTCGATTGACCGAAGGATCTGAATTCGTGCCAGCAGGTAGCGGTGACGCTGACGCCTTTTCCGTGAGGTGCGATCTTGTCGATGTAGCAGATGTCTTCGCCGGCGCGCTCGATCCATGTTGCGGCGAAGATGAAGGTGACGTCATCGCATGAGCCGTTGACGGCCCAGACGCCCTGATAGGCGGGATTGAGCTGTGGCTTGCCGGACTGTTGGGCCGAAGCCGACAGTCCGGAAGCCAGGCAGGCCGCTATCAAGGAGCCTGAGCGCAGCATCGGTTAGCGCGGCTGCATGCGAATGCCGCCGTCGAGGCGGACGGATTCGCCGTTGAAGTAGCCGTTCTCGATCATCAGCATGGCGAGGGCGGCGTATTCCGGCGGGTCGCCGAGGCGTTTGGGGTTGAGGACGGTGGCCGAGAGAGCGGCCTTCACATTCTCTGGAGCGCCGGCGAGCAGCGGGGTGTTGAACAGGCCTGGCAGGATGGTGTTGACGCGGATGCTTTCGGTCGAGAGGTCGCGCGCGATCGGGAGCGTCATGCCGACGACGCCGCCTTTCGAGGCGGAGTAGGCGGCCTGGCCGATCTGGCCGTCTTCGGCTGCCACGGAGGCGGTGTTGACGATGGCGCCGCGGTCTCCATCGGGGAGCACGTCGAGCGTCAGCATGCCGGCGGCGGATTTCGCGATGCAGCGGAAGGTGCCGACCAGGTTGATCTGGATGATCTTGTTGAAGCCATCGAGCGGGTGCGAGCTGATCTCGCCGGTGTCTTTCTTGCGTCCAGCCGTCTTCACGGCGATGCCGGTGCCGGCGCAGTTGACGAGGATGCGCTCCTGCCCGTTGGCCGCGCGGGCCTTGGCGAAGCCAGCGTCGACCGAGGCGTCGTCGGTGACGTTGACGTTGCAATAGAGCGCGCCGGTTTCGGCGGCGAAGGCCGTGCCGGTCTTCTCGTTCATGTCGAAGATCGCGACCTTCACGCCCTTGGCGCGGAGCGCTTTCACGGTGGCGCCGCCGAGGCCAGATGCGCCGCCGGTGACGATGGCTGAGATGGAGCTGTCGAGTTTCATGGGCGTTTCCTGCAAGTACAATTGACGTTTGCGGAAGCTTTAGATCGGCAGATGGCGCGCGCCTAGTGGTGACGTGAGGTCATCCGCCTTCGCCAAGGCTCCGGCGCGACAAGGGGCGTCAGGCGGCTGGGCCAGTGAGTTCGATGGTGACGCCGTTGGGGTCCTTCACAAACGCCTGACGGCCGAAGCCGCTCGGGATGTGTGACCAGCGATAGGGCACGCCGAGTTCATCGAGCCGGCGAAGCGCGGCGTCGAAATCCGGAGCGGTGAACGACACATGGTCGAGTGCGCCTTCGGGATCGCGCGGTTGCGGACGCTCGACAAGATGGAGGACAGCCTGGTCGCCGGCATAGAGCCACGCGCCAGGGAAACCGAAATCCGGGCGTGGGCCAATTCTGAGGCCAATGACACCGACGAAAAAGTCGATCGTTTCCTGCAGCTTCGCTGTCGAAATGTTCGCGTGATTGAGGCCGGTGATCATCGGCGTCTCCCGTAAGGCCGCTCAGCCTAGGACGGAATTCAGAAGGAAAACAGGAATGATTGTAACGACGCTGGTTGCGCCGGCGGCGGAGCCATTGGGGCTGGCCGAGGCGAAGGAGTATCTGCGCATCGCGGGGTCCGACGAGGACGGGCTGGTTGGCGCGCTGATCGCGGCAGCGCGGTCGCGGATCGAGCAGTTGGCAGGCGTGGCGATGATTTCGCGTACGCTGCGGGCGACATTGGATGCGTGGCCGCAGGGGATGATGGAGCGGCGGGTGCTGTCGCTGCCGGTGCGGCCAGCGGACGAGTTGGTCGCGGTGCGGATATTCGATGCGGATGGCAATGCCGAGGCTGTGACCGGCCGGTTCATGCTGGCGCCGGGGCGGTCGGCGCGGCTGGTGTGGACGGACGGCGCCTTTCCGTGGCCGGGCGCACGAGCGAACGGGATCGAGATCGACTGGACGGCGGGGTTCGGCGAGGACGCAGACGATGTCGCGGAGGGTTTACGGTTGGCGGTGAAGCGGCTGGTCGCGCACGCCTATCATGCGCGAGACCAGGAAACGCTGGCGGGGCCGCTGCCGGAAGACGTGGCGGGGCTGGTCTCGCCCTGGCGCCGGGTGCGGCTGTGAGTGGGGCGGAGGCGGTGCTCGAGAGCGCGATCCTGGCTGCGCTGGGCGCGGATGCGGGTGTGACCAGCGTTCTGGGCGATCCGTTGCGTGTTCTGGACAACAGCTCAACACGGCCGGCTTTTCCCTATCTGGAGGTGTCACGCCATTCGAGCGAGTCATCGGGCGGCGTCGAGGCCGAGACGAGCGAGCATCGCGTGGATCTCGTGATTGTATCGCGGGAGATGGATGGCATGGAGGCGAAAGAGGCGCTGGCTCGGGTGCGCGCGGCGCTGGCGGATGCAGCGCTGGAGATGGAGGGTTGGCGTTGCGTGCTGCTGGTCCCGGTGTTTGCGGACGCGATGCGGCAGAAGGTCGGCCAGTGGCGCGGCCTCCTGCGGATCAAGGCGGTGGTGGAGCCGGTCTAGACCTTGTTCGCCTTGCCCTTGATCCAGGCGTAAAGAACCCAGGCGATGCCGAAGAGGCCTACGATCGAGGCGATCATCGACACGATGGGCGAGCCGCCCCAGCCCGCGGGCACGAGCCCAAAGGGTTCGGCGGTGTCGGTGAGGTAGACGACGCCGGAGTTGAAGACGCCGAACAGGCTCTCGCCGACGATCATGCCAGAGGCGAGCAGGATGCCGAGGCGTTTTGCCACTTCCGCATACGACGTCTTCGAGACCCAGCGGTTGTAGAAGAAGCCGATGACTGCGCCGATGACGACCGTCGTGGTCACGGCCATGGGCAGATAGATGCCGATGCCGACCGCGAGCGGGGGCAGCTTGCGCTTGTTGCCCGAGGTGCGGACGAGCATTTCGTCGATGACGATGATCCCGACGCCGATCAGGGCGCCGATGCCGATCAGGTCCCAGCGCAGGCCGCCATCGATGACGCCCTTGGCCAGCGCTGCGATCAGCGTCGCCTGGGGCGCGTTCAGGGTCTGGGCGTTGGCAACGCCGGCGGGCGGGCCGCCGGGGAAACCGTTCGAGTAGTTGAGCACGTCGAGGATCGGCGGGATCACTAGTGCACCGGCGACGCACCCGACGATCAGCGCGACCTGCTGGCGCCAGGGCGTGGCGGCGACAAGCTGACCGGTCTTCAAGTCCTGCAGGTTGTCGTTGGAAACCACAGAGATCGAGAAGACGATCGCGGTGATCATGAGCGCAAAGGCGATGACCGAGGGGTCGGCCGCAATGTTGAACACCTGCATCGCGCCGAGCATCAGGAGAGAGGCCGCGAGAATGGCGATGATGCCGACGCCCGAGACCGGGCTGTTTGACGAACCGATCAGGCCGGCCATGTAGCCGCAGATAGACGCGACGATGAAGCCGATCACCACCACGTAGATCAGGCCGCCAATGACAAGCGCAGGAGCGGAGGACGCAAGGGGCGTTCCGGTGGTGAAGCTCCATAGCAGCGCGGCGATCGCAGCGAGCACGCCAAGCGAGATCAAAGCGACCGTGGTGATGGGGATGTCCTGCTCGGTGCGGTCAAGCACCTCGTTGGCGGCGCGCTTGCGCTGGGCGGCGAGGGCCGAAGTGACGCCGCCGACCAGCGGGCCGATGAGCTTGAGCAGCGTCCAGATCGCGGCGACGCCGATGGAGCCTGCCCCCATGAAACGCACCTGGTTACGCCAGACGTCGATGGCGGCGGCCTGCGCGTCCCCGGATGTCGCCTGCATAGCGGTCATGACCGGCACGCACACGGCCCAGGCGATCAGGAAGCCGACGCCCATGGCGATGCCGACCGCAAGGCCGACCAGGTGTCCGGCGCCGAGGAGAGCGAACTGCATGCCGAAGCTGATGCCCGTCGCCCCGCCGCCGAGTGCGGCCGGAAGACGGAAATACTGATCGGCCGACGCGACGAAGGCGCGCGTGGCCACGAGCCAGGCGTAGGCGGCCGAGGCGATCGAGCTCCAGATGACGGTGAGAAGGCCGGCCTGGTTTTCGCGGACGGCTGCTTCCGTCTGGAATTCGCCACGGGAGCCGACCTTGAGCACTTCGGCGGCGGCGACGCCTTCAGGGTAAGGCAGGGCCGAATTGATCACCAGCGCGCGACGGAGCGGTATCGAGAAGGTGACGCCAAGGATGCCGCCGAAGGCACAGATCAGGAAGGATTGCCAGAACGGGAAGCCATGCCACCAGCCGGTCATCACCAGAGCGGGCAATACGAAGATGATCGAGGAGATCGCGCCGCCGATGGAGGCGACGGTCTGGACCGTCATGTTCTCCCAGATGGTGGAGGTCTTGAACGCGCGCAGCAGGGCCATGGAAATGACCGCCGCCGGGATGGACGAGGCGAAGGTGAGGCCGACCTTGAGGCCAATATAGACGTTGGCGGCGGTGAAGATCACCGCCAGCAAGCTGCCGAGGACCAGCGCCCGGAGCGTCAGCTCGATGCGTTTTGATGGTTTGGCGGCAAGGTCAGTCATATCGGTCCCTCTGCGTTGCGCGGAGGTAAGCCGACTATGCGTCTCTGGGCAATGCCGGAGCGATCAGCGCCCGATGCGGCCCGCGGCGTAGAGCGCGCCGCCGCCGAGCAGGCAGATGAGGGCGAGTTCAGCCGTGAAGAATGGCAGGGGCAGGTCGCGGTAGAGATCCGGGCGTGCCTGCATCATTCCAGCGTATAGGCCTGAGAGACTGCCAACAATCAGGCCGGCGGCGCCGAAGATCACTGCAAGCGTGCGCAGGGTTTCGACCATGCTGCGGTGGGCGCGCCAGCTGCTGCCGAGGGATTTGCGATGGACGGCGCTGCGCTGTCCGGCGATCAGCCAGAGGCCGAAGACCACGGCGAGGCCAAGGGCGACGAGGCCGGCAAGGCCGAGCGAAGACAGGCCTGTGGCATAGACTTTCAGGATGGCTGGCGCTTCCGCATGAGCGGTCGCAGCCGGGCGCGTGACGCCGAGCAGAACCGGCAGGCCGGTCAGAAGAAGAAGGAGGGCGGCGCCGGAAATGATCCGGAGGCGCCGGGTCCTGCGGAAACGCATGTTCGGCCCCTTGAGATCAGCATGAATGGCACGAGATAGTTAAAGCCGCGCTTTGCCGGATCTTTGGATTTGTTCGATCATCCGAACATTGTTGGCCGGCAAGGAGAGAAAAAGCCCTGCGGCCTCACGATTTTCTTGCATTTTGAATCGCCGATCTGCGAAGGTTCGATTCACAAGCCCGTTCCTGGCTCCTCGCACGGAAGGCGTCCCCATCAGTGCCGCATGACTCCCCGCTAATCGCGCTTCTTTCGGTAGGCTTCGGCCTGGCCTTTGTGTTTGGCGCGATTGCGGTGCGGCTGAAGCTTTCGCCGCTGGTGGGCTATCTCTTCGCGGGCGTCCTCATCGGGCCGTTCACCCCGGGATTCACGGCCAATGCGAGCCTCTCATCGGAAGTCGCCGAGGTTGGCGTGATCCTGCTGATGTTCGGAGTCGGGTTGCATTTCTCGCCCAAGGATCTGTTGTCGGTGCGAGCCGTGGCCGTGCCCGTAACTGTGCTGCAGATCGCACTGACGACGGCTGCTGGTATCGCCGCTTCGATGGCCCTGGGCTGGGGGATCGAGACGGGTGTGGTCTTCGGCCTCGCCCTGTCGGTTGCCTCGACCGTGGTAGCGCTGCGCAGCCTGCAGGAACGGCGGCTGATGCAGACAGAGCGCGGCAAGCTGACCGTGGGCTGGCTGGTTGTGGAAGACCTCGCCATGGTCCTGGCGATGGTTCTTCTGCCGACCTGGGCGCACATTCGTGGCCAGGTGAGCAGTGGCGAAGGTGTCTCCGCGCTTCAGTTGCAGGACATCGGCCTTGCTGTGCTGTTGACGCTGGGCAAGGTGACGGCGTTTGCGCTGATCATGTTGCTGGCGGGCAAGCGGGTGGTGCCGTGGGTGCTGCATCGCGTGGTGCACATGGGATCGCGCGAGCTGTTCCGGCTGGCAGTGCTGGCGATCGCACTGGGCGTCGCTTTCGCGGCATCGGCGCTGTTCGATATTTCGGTGGCGCTGGGCGCTCTGTTCGCCGGCCTGATCATGGCCGAGAGCGAGCTGTCGCAACAGGCGGCCAACGAGACGCTGCCGCTGCGTGACGCGTTCGCCGTGCTGTTCTTTGTGTCGGTCGGCATGTTGTTCGATCCGATGATCGTGCTGCGCGATCCCTGGCCGCTGATCGCGACAGTGGCGATCATCCTGGTGTTTCGAACGGTCGTGAGCATCGGGTTGCTGCGCGTGTTCGGCCAGTCGCGCGAGACGGCGATGACGGTCACGGCGGCGCGCGGCCAGATCGGCGAATTCTCGTTCATCCTGACGGGACTTGGCCTGCAGTTCGGACTGATACCGGAAGTTGCGCGGGACATGGTGCTGGGCGGTGCGATCATTTCGATCGTGCTCAATCCATTGTTGTTTGCGATCCTCGACCGGCTCGGCAAGAAGGCCCCGGTGGTCGAGGTGGTGCAGCAAGTGACACCGGCTCCCACCCCACCGAAGCGGGTGGTTCTGGTGGGCTATGGTCGCGTCGGTTCGCTGATCGGCCAGGCGCTGGACGATGCACAGGCGACCTATTCGGTGATCGAGGACAGACAGGACCTGGTGGAGCAGCTGCAGGCGCGCGGCATTGCGGTCGTGCCGGGCAACGCCATTTCGCAAAGCGTGATGGAGGCGGCCAATGTGGCGCAGGCGGACCTGATGTTCGTCACCGTGCCGGATGGTTTCGAGGCCGGCGGTATCGTCGAGCTGGCGCGCAAGCTGAATCCGAAGCTGAAAGTCTATGCGCGCGCACATTCGGATGCCGAAGTCGAGCACCTGCAAAGCTTTGGCGCGGACCTGATCGTGTCCGGCGAGCAGCAGATTGCGGATGCGATGATCCAGGCCGCGTCGTCGATCATTCCGCGTCGCATAGCTGCAAGCGCGTGAGACGATTTAGAGCAGCGTCGACAGGACGCCGAACATCTTTTCCCAGGCGGCGCGGGAGCGGTCGATGAAGTCGGCCCATTCGGGCGCCATTTCGTGGGTGAGCGTGACGGTGCAGCCTTCGCTTGTCGGGACGATATCGATGAAGACGACGGAGCCGCCAGTTTCCGGGGCAATGGCCCAGGTGAAGACGATACGCTTCGGCGGTATCAGTTCAAGGAAGCGGCCGACATGGTCGATCTCGTCCGCGCCGCGACGAACCTTGTAGGAAAATTCGCCGCCGACTTTTGGCTCGTTGTGGATGTGGAGGATTTCCTCCTCGCGCAACAGCGGACCGAACATGAAGCGGGCGATCATGTCGGGATCGAGGATGGCGTCGTAGGCGCGCTGGGGCGGCACGTTGAAGCGCTGGACGGCGATGGCTTTCAGATGTTCGGCCATGATCAGTGTCCTTCCGGCCAGTTACGGCTTTCAACGAGGGACTCGCCGGTTTCGAGCAGGCTCTTGAGGCTGGCGAGGATGTGCGGCCAGCCTTCCGAGACGGCGCCGATCAGTTTCGAGTCAGGCTTCGCCATCTCGTGAGTGAGTGTGAACTTCACCGCGCTGCCGGCAGGCTCCAGGTCATAGGTGAGCGTCGAGTGACCTTCGGCCTTCATCTCGGGCATGAACTGGTTTTCCCAAGTGAGGACGAGGCGTTTTGGGGGATTGGATTCGACGATCCGGCCGCTGTCGCCGACGCGGCCGTCGGGGATCATGATTTTCCAGTCCGATCCGGGCTTCCAATCGGAGACCTGGTGCGTGTTGGCCCAGTATTGCCGTGTGAACTCAGGCTCGATGAGCGCGGCCCAGAGCTTTTCCGGCGTGGTGCGGATGTAGGTGACGTAGACGAACTTTGACTGGCTCACGGGTCTGATCCTCAGAAGGGCGACGGCAGGGGTTTGCCGGTTTCGACCAGCGTCTTGATGCCGGCGAGCAGCGCGGCCCAGCCCTGGACGGCGCTGTTGGTGGTGTCCTCCGGCCAGTCGCGCGAATGATATTCGTTGATGGTGAGGCGTGTTGTGCCGTTCGATGCGGGCTCGACCAGGAATTCGACGCGATCGGGGGGCGGGTTGGCGTCGAAACCCCAGGTGACGACGAGGCGGCGGGGCGGTTCCTTCGCGAGGACGAAGCCGGTGATCGCGGGCCATTTGTCGGTTGCGTGGCGGATCCAGCGTTCGCCTGTCTCACCAATCTCAGTCTTGCCACCGAAGTATGTGGCTTGATCCGCCGGATCGGTGAGCGCTTTCCAGACGCGATCGACCGGCGCGCTGATGCAGGTGATCGCGATATAGCTGGGACGGGGCGGAAGGTTGGTGTCGGGCGTCATTCTGACTCCAGTCGTTTCTTCAGGTCCACCAAGGCGGCGACCCGCGTGCGTTCGAACTTCCGTATCCACCGGTTGGCGATCTCTGCGATCGGAACCGGGTTGAGGTAGTGAAGTTTTTCGCGTCCGCGTTTTACGGTCGCGACGAGGTTCGCTTCCTCAAGGATCGCAAGGTGTTTCGAGACGGCCTGCCGCGTCATCGACAGGCCGGAGCAGAGCTCGCCGAGAGTCTGAGCGCTTTGGGCGCTGAGGCTGTCGAGCAGAGCGCGGCGGCTTTCGTCCGCGAGGGCCCGGAAGACCATATCCATACAGCCTAGATATGCAACCAAAAGGTTGCCTGTCAACCCCAGCATCAGAGAAAGAGGAGGGATCGCCATGGCGGGCCAGCGAGGCCGCGACGTGCTGATCAAGATTGGCGACGGCGGTGAGCCGGAAACATTCGTGACTGTCGCCGGGATACGTTCGCGGACAATCACGTTGAGCGCGGGGCTGATCGACGCCACGACCGCGGAAAGTCCAGAGGCGTGGCGCGAGCTGATCGCGGGCGCCGGGACAAAGCGGGCCGAGGTATCGGGCAGCGGCGTGTTCAAGGACGCGGCGTCCGATGCGCGGATACGCAGCGCATATTTCCAGGGCGAGGCGCCGGACTTCCAGCTGATCGTGCCGGGCTTTGGCGTCATCGCCGGGCCGTTTGTCGTGAGCGAACTGAGCTACGCCGGCGAGCATCATGGCGAAGCGACGTTTTCGATCAGGCTCGCTTCGGCGGGCCTGCTTTCATTTGAGGAGATCGCTTGATGGCCAGATTGAACGGCGTGCGAGGCGATGTGGGCATCGTGCTCAACGGGAAGTCGCAGACACTGAGGCTGACGTTTGGAGCGCTGGCAGAGATCGAGACCGAGCTGGGCGTTCACGACATTGGCGAACTGGCGGCGAGACTGAAGCAGCTGTCGCCATCGGACCTCTGGATCGTGGTTGGAGCGCTGTTGCGAGGCGCGGGATGCAGCGATGTGGCGCTGGTCGATCACTTGCGACTGGATCTGGCGCAGGCGGCCATGTCGGTTGCGGCGGCTTTCCGGGAGGCCGGCGCATGAGCTTGCTGCCATGGGGAGCGTTGCTGCAGGCGGCGACGAGGATCGGGATCGCGCCGGAGGCGTTCTGGCGAATGAGCCTGAAGGAGTGGCGGATGCTGACCGCGGGTGGTGCAGCGGTGCTGGGACACACAGAGCTGGGTGCGCTGGCGGCGCAATATCCCGATGCTGGAGGACGAGATGAACGAAGCAAATGACATTGCATACGAAGAAGCGGGCGCGGCGCTGGAGCAGGCGCTGCTGAAGGCGACGCGGACGGTTGAAAGCGAATTGTCGCGCATTGTCCGTACCGGAGAGGCCGATATCGATCGGTTGGTGCAAAGGATTGCCGAGACCCTGGCGAGACTTGCGATGGATAGCGCTTTCGGAGCACCGGGCGGACCTGTTGCGCCAACGACTGGTGAAACCGACGCGACCGGATCGCTGAACCAGTTTGCGGCAGCGGTCGCGCGAGCGGCCAGGCGCGGGGCGAGGTTCTCATGAGTACGTTTCATGAGGTGCGTCTTCCGCTGGCTCTGGCGATCGGCTCAACGGGTGGGCCAGAGCGCATGACCGACGTTGTGCGGTTGGCTTCTGGCGCAGAGAGCCGCAATGCCCGCTGGGCCCGTTCGCGGCGGCGATGGGAGATCGGTGGCGCGGTGATGCGCGCGGACGCGGCGCATGCGCTGATGGCGTTCTTCGAAGCGCGTCGCGGGCGGATGCATGGTTTCCGGTTTCGCGATCCGGTGGACTGGAAGAGTTGTGCGCCGTCAGTGGCTGTGTCCACGATGGATCAGCCGCTGGGAAATGGCGACGGCGTTGCAACGGCATTCCAGTTGATGACGCGGTATGGGAATAGCGACGGTCTGGTCGAGCGGGTCATCGCCAAGCCAGTCGATGGAACAGTCGTGGCGGCAATCGACGGCGTCGAAACCGACGCGTTCGAGGTCGATCTGACGACAGGGATCGCGACGTTCGCTGCGGCGCCGGCGAATGGCGCCGTTCTGACAGCCGGGTTCGCGTTCGATGTTCCGGTTCGTTTTGACGCCGACCGGCTGGAGGTTGCGCTGGTGGGCCATGATGCGGTGCGCGTGGTGCGGGCGCCGCTGATCGAGATCGCGGGATAAGCAATGAGAGAGATAGGTGAAGCGTTCGCCGCGAGGCTCGCGGCGGACGAGACGACGCTTTGCGCGTGCTGGCGCTTTGAGCGGCGGGACGGCGTGGTGTTCGGAGCGACGGATCATGACCGAGAGATCGTGTTCGGCGATCTCGTTCACTCGCCGCAGGCAGGTCTCGCTGGAGCGACCTTCGAGAGTTCGGGCAGCCTGGCGCCTGGCCACGCTGCGGCGAAGGGAGCGCTGTCGCTGGAGTTCATCACCGAGGCCGATCTGGACGCCGGGCTGTGGGACGGCGCGCGTGTCGATGTCTGGCGTATCGACTGGCGGGCGCCGGAGCATCGCGTGCGCATCTGGTCTGGCCGGTTCTCCGAGATCACCCGACTAGGATCGGCGTTCACTGCGGAACTGGTGAGCCTGAAAGCGAATCTCGAGCAGCATATCGGGCGCGTCTATGCCCGCGATTGCGACGCGGACGTCGGCGACGCGAGGTGCGGCATCGATCTCGATGACCCGGCTTTTCGCGTCGAAGGCGTGGTGGAGGGAGTGACCGGCGCGAAGCGGTTTGCGGCGTCGGCAGTCGAGGCGTTCGGGAGCGGCTGGTCCACGGGCGGCGTGCTGACCTGGACGAGTGGCGCCAATGCCGGGTCGATTGCGAGGGTGGCGCAGCATTTGGGTGTCGAGCTCGAACTGGCGAGCATCGCCAGATTTGCAATTGAAGCAGGCGATGGTTTCGCCGTGACGGCGGGATGCGACAAGCGTTTCACAACATGCGGAGCGAAGTTCGGCAACCGCATCAATTTCCGTGGTTTTCCTCACATGCCGGGACCGGAAGCTGTGCTGGCCGGTCCGGCCGCCGGCCGTGTCCATGACGGCGGGAGGCGCCGG
The DNA here is from genome assembly GCA_965279205.1 of Hyphomonadaceae bacterium. GTDB lineage: Bacteria > Pseudomonadota > Alphaproteobacteria > Caulobacterales > Hyphomonadaceae > UBA7672. Next base: position 3,011,537 of record OZ257144.1, on the reverse strand, counting down.
TGAGCAGTGTCTCGCGGACGGACATCGTCGCGGAGGCGCGTCGGTGGATCGGCACGCCGTATCGGCATCAGGCCAGCCGGATCGGTGTAGGCGCCGATTGCCTTGGGCTTGTGCGCGGTGTGTGGCGAGAGGTTGTCGGGGCGGAACCAGAGCGAATGCCGCCCTACACCTCCAACTGGGCGGAGGCGATTGGCGAAGAGGCGTTGCTGGAGGCGGCGCGGCGCCATTGCAACGAGATCACTGTCGGCTCGGCGTGGGCTGGTGACCTGCTGCTGTTCCGCATGGCGCTGGGATCGCCGGCCAAGCATGTGGCGATCGTCTCCGGCGAAGACCGGATCATCCATGCGTATTGGGGCCGGGCGGTCTGCGAGACGCGGCTGGTTCCGTGGTGGCGGCGCAGGATCGCCGCGGCATTCGAATTTCCGGGAGTTGAAGACTGATGGCCGAGCTGGTTCTGGGCAAGGCGGGCGCGGCTATCGGGTCCGCATTGCTGCCGAAGAGTCTTTCGTTCCTGGGCGGGGCGATTGGATCGATCGCAGGCGCTGCGTTCGATACGCGATTCCTGTCGCCGCCGGTTGAAGGACCACGGGTGGAAGAGTTTCACCTGACGGAGGGGCGCGAAGGGGCCGGGATTCCGCTCGTCTATGGTCGGTGCCGGGTCGGCGGTCAGCTGATCTGGGCGGCTGAGTTCAAGGAAAGACGCGAGATCGAAGGCGGCAAGGGTGGTCCGCACGTTGCGAACTACTCCTATTCGCTGAGCTTTGCAGTGGCGCTTTGCGAGGGCGAGATATCTCGCGTGTCGAGGTGCTGGGCGAATGGGGAGCCGTTCGACCTCTCGAAGGCGACGTGGCGGCTCTACACAGGAACAGAAGACCAGGCGCCTGATCCGCTGATCGAGATCATCGAAGGCGAGGCGCCTGCCTATCGCGGCGTGGCCTACATTGTGTTCGAGGATCTGCCCGTCGATGATTTCGGTGCGCGCATGCCGCAATTGTCGTTCGAGATGGTGAGGCCGGCTGGCGGCGGGTCCGATCGGCTGGAAGCCGTGGCGCGCGCCGTGAACATGATCCCGGGCTCGGGTGAGTTCGCGTTGTCTACCGAGATCGTGCGCCGGCGGACGGGCCCTGGCCGGGAGATAGCCGAGAACCTGCATGGACCGGAGATGAAGAGCGACTTCGAAGCGTCGCTGGATCAGCTCGAAGCGGATCTGCCGAATGTGAGCCGTGTGAACCTGGTCGTGGCGTGGTTCGGAAACGATTTGCGGTGCGGAGAGTGCCTGGTCAGGCCGGGCGTCGAGATCAGCGCCAAGACGACCGTACCGCGTGCGTGGTCAGTGGCTGGAGTGGCGCGGGGCGGCGCCTATGTGGTCTCGGCGACGGGCGGAAAGCCGAACTATGGCGGGACGCCGTCGGACGACAGCGTGAAGCAGGCCGTCGCGATGCTGAAGGCGCGGGGCTATCACGTGACGCTTTATCCGTTTCTGCTGATGGACATTCCGGAGGGCAATGGCCGGCCTGATCCGTATGGCGGCGAAGAACAGGCAGCGTTCCCGTGGCGCGGGCGGGTCACCACCGTTGCGGGAGATGTTGGCGAGCAGGTCGAAGCCTTCTTCGATCGCTATCGGCCGTTTGTGCTGCACTACGCAGAGCTTGTCGATGAGGCTGGGACTGACGGAATACTGATCGGGTCAGAGCTCGTTGGGCTGACGCACATGCCGGAGAGCGGGGCGTATCCGGCGGTCGAGGCTTTGCGGGATCTTGCCGGCGAGGTGCGGGCTGTTGTTGGAGCTGGCGTCGAGATTTCCTATGCAGCGGACTGGACTGAGTATGGCGCGCGGGTGGCTGGCGGAGACGTTTCGTTTCCGCTCGATGCGCTGTGGGCGGATGAGGCGATCGATCATGTCGGGCTCGACTGGTATCCGCCGATGGCGGACTGGCGCAATGGTGGGGATCATGCCGATGCAAGTTGGGGTGACGGACGGTCGAAAGACTATCTGCTGGCCAATGTCGCGGGTGGCGAGGCGTTCGACTGGTACTACGCAGACGATGCCGCGCGCTGGTCGCAGGTGCGGGCGCCGATCACGGATGGCGCGCACGGTGAGCCATGGGTGTTCCGGCAGAAAGACATTGGTGGGTGGTGGGGGCACGCGCACCATCCACGAACGGGCGGCGTAAGATCTGCGACGCCGACCGCCTGGGTTGCGGGCATGAAGCCCGTGCGCTTTGTCGAGATGGGCGTGCCAGCGGTCGACAAGGGCGCGAACCAGCCAAACGTGTTCGTTGATCCGAAGAGTTCGGAAAGCGCCGTGCCGCATTTTTCGACTGAGGCGCGGGATGATCTGGTCCAGCGACGGGCGATCGAGGCGTTCCATGCTTACTGGGCGGATACGGCCAACAATCCGGCATCGAGCGAGTACGATGGGCGGATGTTGCCTGAGGATGAGATCGCGCTCTGGGCCTGGGATGCGCGGCCCTTCCCGGCCTTTCCGGCGCGCGATAATGTGTGGGGTGATGCCGGCAACTGGCGGCTGGGCCACTGGCTGAATGGGCGCGTTGGTCTGGCGCTTCTGCCGAATGTCGTCGCGGACATCTGCGCGCACGCTGGCGTCGAGGCGGATGTTGGCGGGCTGTCGGGCATCGTGACGGGGTATGGGTTGAACCGACCAGCCAGCGCTCGATCGGTGCTGGAGCCGCTTGTGGCGGCGTACGGGATGGACGCGACGGAGCGGGACGGGGTGCTTGTCTTCAGAATGCGCGGAGAGACGACAGGCGAGGTCGATCCGGGGCGGCTGGTCGATGGCGAGGAACCGGCGCTGGCGCTGGTGCGTGACGGCATGGAGGGGCCCGATCGGCGTGTGCGATTGCGGTTTGTGGATGCCGGGGCGGACCATGCTGCAGGTGTTGTGACGTCCGCTGGAGGCGCGGATGCTCTGCTGGTGGATATCGAGATCGCAATGGTGATGGACCGCGATCAGGCGCAGCGGTGTGCGGATGTGCTCGCGAGCGAGATCGAGATGCGGCGCGATCAGGCGCGATTTGCAATGGCCGTGGATGGCGTGGCGCTTGAGGCGGGCGATGTGGTGCAACTTGGCGACGGCGATTGGCGGATTGTCGAAGTATCGGACGGCATCGTGATCCGTTTCGAAGCGGTGCGGGCGGCGGCGATGCGAGCGCCGATCCTGACGTCCGCCGCACCGGTTGCTCCGTCTCCCGTGGCGACACCCATCGAAGCGCTTGTCGCGATTGTTGATGCGCCAGCGCTGCCGGATCAGGAGGATGACACGCGACCAATCGGCTTTGCATTTGCCGAACCATGGTTTGGACCCGTCACGTTTAAGGCGGGCGCCGACGGATCGGAAATGAAGCTTCGCGGGCGGGTCGATCGTCCGTGCATCATGGGAGAACTGGTGAGCACTCTTTCATCGCATGTGTCGGGGCGGTGGCAGGAAGCGTCGGTGTGGGTGACCGCGGTTGGCGGGGACCTCGAATCTCGCAGCGAAGGCGCAGTGCTGAATGGCGCCAATTCCATGCTGGTGGAGACCGAGGCTGGGTGGGAGCTGGTGCAGTATCGCGAGGCCGAACTCGTGGATGTGGAAACCTATAAGCTCTCGGGACTGTTGCGGGGTCAGCAGGGGTCGGAGCCCGCGATGGCTGCTGGCGCTGTCGAGGGTGCGCGCGTGCTGTTCCTGACGGGGGCGGAGCGGCGGCTCGATGTGGCGGACTGGGAGCGTGGGCTGGACCTGGAGTGGCGGGCCTCGCGCGATGCGTTGGCCGAATGGAGTGGTAGCCGGACGCATGACGCTGTGGGCGCCCGGATGTGGTCGCCTGCTCATCTAAGCACTGAATGGGATGGGGATGATCTTTTGATTTCGTGGGTCAGGCGTGGGCGCGAGGGTGGCGATCCGTGGCCCCCCGGTGAGCCGCCTCACGAGATACCGGAGGCCTATCGCCTCCGTGTGTCCGATGATGGCGGATTGTTGCGGCAATGGGACGTTTCGGAAACGTCATCCACGTATGCCGCGAGCGATCAGGCCGCGGATTTTCCCGCTGGCGGCGAGGCCCGGATCGAGGTTGCCCAGCTCGGGTTTGACGGCGAACCGGGAGGCTGGGCGGGTCTGGAGCTGGTGATTCCGGCGCCTTAGGAGGCGATCGGATGGAGTTTTGCCCTAATATCCCCATCTTCCGGCTTGTCTTGGGGGGCCGTAAGGCCTCACGCTAAGGCCACATCATTTGAAGCATGGGTCGGCAATTGAGCTGGGATCCCTATGCGGCGCTGGGCGTGCCCAAATCGTCGAGCGCCGAGGACATAAGGAAAGCCTACCGCAAGCTCGCAAAAGAGCTGCACCCTGACGTGCGCCCAAATGACAAGGCATCCGAGGACAGGTTCAAGCGGGTGACTGCGGCATTCAACCTGCTGACCGACGAACCTTTGCGCACCCGATTCGACCGCGGCGAGATCGATGCGGACGGCAACGAGCGTCCGCAGTTCCAGCCGGGCGGAGGCTTTGGCGGCTTCGCTGGAGCGCGTGCGCGCGGAGCGGGGGCTGGCGCAGGAGCTGGCGGTGGCCGCAGCGACGTGTTCGAGGACCTGTTCGACGGCTTGTTCAGCCGCGGTGGCGGATCGCGCGGCTTCGGCACGCAACGCGGCGAAGACGTGCGCTATCGCATGGAGGTGGATTTCCTCGATGCGGTGAATGGCGGTCGCCGTCGCGTGACGATGTCGGATGGCCGTTCGCTTGATCTTGCGATTCCTGCTGGCCTCAACTCAGGACAGACGCTGCGCCTCAAGGGGCAGGGTCTGCCGGGCATGGGCACCGGTCCGGCGGGCGATGCGCTAGTCGAGATCACTGTCGGCACGCATCCCGCGTTCAAGCGCGAGGGTGACGACATCAGAATGGATCTTCGCATCTCGCTCGCTGAAGCTGTCGAGGGCGGGAAGGTGCCAGTGGTGACGCCGTCGGGCGCGGTGACACTGTCTGTCCCGCCGGGATCGAATTCGGGTGACCTGCTCAAGCTGCGCAGCAAGGGCGTGCAGACACGTCCGAATCCCGGAGACCTGCTGGTGCGGTTGCTGATCGTGCTGCCGCGCAAGGATGATCCGGAACTCAGGGAGTTCGTGAAGACCTGGCCTGGACGGAAAACCGATGTGCAGCGCTAATGGCTTGGAATATCAACGAAACGCAGCTGCAACTGCAGTTAACAGATGCCAGACTCGCGCGTTCAGACAGGGTTCACTGTCTCGCGGTTAGACACGTTCACATGCTCAGGCGCACTCTCATATCGGCAGTCCTTGCCCTCGCCGCCACAAGTGTGGCGATTTCGCCTGCTTTCGCACAACGCGACCATGGCCGGGATCAACGCGCTAGTGACGCGCCTCGCACAGAGCGCTTCCAGCGCGGTGGCTTCCCCTCTTCGCAATGGGACCAACCAGGTCGCGACCGTGAAGATGTGCCGCTGGGTTCCGTCCTGCGCGAACTGCAGGCGCGCTATGGCGGTCAGCATCTCGATGCACAGAAGGTCGGTGACCGGTACATCATTTCCTGGATCACCAAGGATGGCCGGCGTCTTACCATCGAGGTAGACGCATCGACCGGCCGCATTCTCTCTACGCGCTGAAAGATCATCATGCGAGTTCTAGTTGTCGAAGACGATCCCGATCTGGGCCGCCAGCTTACCGAAGCGCTGACACAGGCCGGCTATGCCGTTGACCTGGCGGCGGACGGCGAGGAGGGACACTTCCTCGGCGACACCGAGCCGTATGACGCAGCCGTGCTCGATCTCGGCCTGCCGAAGATGGATGGCGTGAGGGTGCTCGAGAAGTGGCGCAACACCGGCAAGGACATGCCGGTGCTGATCCTGACGGCGCGCGATCGCTGGAGCGAGAAGGTTGCGGGGTTCGACGCCGGCGCTGATGACTATCTGACCAAGCCGTTCGTCACCGAGGAATTGCTGGCGCGCCTTCGGGCGCTGATGCGCAGGGCGGCCGGCCACGCCAGCGCGGCGCTGGAGTGCGGCGATCTTCGCGTCGACACGCGCGCGGCGCGCGCCTCGGTCAACGGAGAGCCCATCAAGCTGACGGCGCACGAATATCGCGTGCTGAGCTATATGATGCATCACCAGGGACGCGTTGTTCCCCGGACCGAACTGGTCGAGCACATCTACGATCAGGACTTTGATCGCGATTCGAACACCATCGAGGTGTTTGTCGGCCGCCTGCGCCGCAAGATCGGCTCGAACCGCATCTTGACGGAGCGCGGGCTTGGCTATCGGCTGATCGATCCGAAGGCCGAGAAGATCGAAAGCTAGCATGACCGAGACCCCGGGGGCGGGCGAGACAGAAGGGACGCGCACGCGCGGCTCGATCCGTCGGCGCATGCTCGTGGCCGCTGCGATCTGGAGCGCCGTGGTGCTGATCGTGGCGGGATGGTCGCTGCAGGCGCTCTACCGCGCTGAGACGGACCAGCAGTTGGACCTTTCCATCGATGACACGCTGCGGACGCTGGCCAACGCGGTCGACTCGAACGTCGCGGGCGAGGTTGCGTTCGAGGACGACAAGCTTCCCAAGGACGAGAAGTTCGGCATGGCCCTGTCCGGCCGCTATTGGGCGTTTCTGGAAGTCGATGGCCAAAATCAACTGCTCAATGCCAGGCGATCACCAAGCTTCTTTGACGCGCGGCCTGAGCCTTCTCAGAATCTGGTCGATGCAGCAATTGCAGCGCCTGGCGTAACCGAGCGGGTCGATGATGCCGGCCCCAATGACAAGCAGCTGCGTATTGGTCTGCAGGCGGTAAAACTGCCGGACCGCGTTTTTCCCATCATTCTCTATGTCGGTATCGACCGGACCGCAGCCAACGAGTCAGTGGGGCGGTTTGCCTTGCGCCTTGGCATTGCGCTTGTCGTGCTGGCGCTTGGCATCGTGATCGGTGTCGTTGTGTTGATCCGCTATGGCCTGCGGCCGCTGCACGAAATCCAGGACAAGCTTGGGGACGTGCGGTCCGGCAGGCGCGACAACCTGGACGGCGAATATCCCGGCGAGCTTTCGCCGCTGGTCAAGGAGATCAACACGTTGATCACCCAGAATCGCAAGGTGGTCGATCGGGCGCGGACGCACGTGGGCAATCTGGCGCATGCGCTCAAGACGCCTCTGGCGGTTCTCAAGAACGAGGCAAAGGGGACTGATCGGGTTTCCGAGATCGTGCGGCGGCAGACCGAGGCGATGACCAGCAACGTCAATCACTATCTGAAGCGGGCGCAGGCAGCAGCGCAGGCGGAGGTGCTGGGCGCGCGGACCGACATCAAGGAGCCGCTCGAAGGTATCGCTCGGATGCTGGAGCGTCTGCATCGCGACAAAAACATTGCAATAGATGTCGAGGCCGACCCCAGAGCTGTGTTCCGCGGGGAAAGGGGCGACTTCGATGAACTTGTCGGGAACCTGTTGGAGAACGCCGCCAAATGGTGCAAGTCGCGGGTCAACGTGACGGTGACCCGGAGCGATGACGGCATCGAGATCATTGTCGATGACGACGGGCCGGGCCTTCCGGTCGAGCATCGCGCAAAGGCGCTGGAACGAGGCAAACGGCTGGACGAGTCCGAGCCGGGAACAGGTCTGGGATTGTCGATCGTGACTGAACTCGCGGACATCTATGGTGGCCAGCTGCACCTGGAGGATAGCCCGATGGGCGGCCTTCGTGCGCGCCTCGAGCTTCCGGCGGCGCCGCTTTGATCTGGCTTGCTCTCGTGGCGGTGGTGTTTGTCGGCGGCGGCGTATGGTTCGTCGCCAAGTCGATGCAGACGCGCGCGGTTGTGCTTGTCGCCGGATTGGCGGCAGTCGCGGGTTACTGGTTCATTGGCAAGCCGGGCATGCCAGATGATCCGCTGGATGATCGCCTGGCGCAGATCGAGAAGCAGTTCGACGGATCCGGCGCGAACATGTCGGCCGACGAGCTAATGGCGCTGGCCGAGAAGCGGACGCGCGAAGACCCCAAGAATCCGCTGCCACATCTTGCGATCGGGACGTTGCTGGAAATGTCCGGTCAGCCCGAAGAAGCGCTGATGGCATATGAGTCAGCGCTGCGGCGGGACCCCAACGAACTGGAAGCCATCAAGAAGCTGGCAAACCTGCGCTTCCAGATGACCGGCACGATCGATGAGCCGACTTCGGTGCTGTACCACCAATGGTTCACGCGGGAGCCAAACGAGGTGCATATTGGCTTCTTTGCAGGGATGGGCGACTGGCTCGCCGGCCGGAAGGAAGAGGCTGAGAAGATCTGGGCCGATGTCGAGACCCGGACGCCGAAGGATGATCCGCGGCGGCAGATGTATGCCGCGATGCGGCAGCAGTTTGGGGTAGATGCGCCCGCTCCGGGCCCTCCGGAGACGTCAAAACCGCCTGGTTGACCCTGAAGTGACGGGTTCTCGCGCCATTGTGTCGCTGGCGCTTGGAAAACAGCGCAAATATAGTGACCTAACTGTACTCACGGAGGCGATGTCCCCGATGCGCAAGCGTTCCCAGAGACTTTGGCTGATCGGCGCAGCGGCGGTGCTGGTCACCGGCGCCGTGGCGCTGGCTGCGACCGCGCTGCAGGACACAGTGTCCTTCTTCCAATCGCCGTCCGACGTCGTCGCAAAGGGCGCGATCAACACGAAGCAGAGCATTCGCGTCGGCGGCCTGGTGAAGGAAGGCAGCGAGACGCACGGCACGGCCGGCGAACTGCTGTTCAAGATCACGGATGGCAAGCACGAAGTGCCTGTGATGTTCGAAGGCATCCCCCCTGACCTGTTCGAGGAAGGCAAGGGCGTGATTGCTGAGGGCAAATTCGACGACACGGGCCGGCTGGTCGCCCAGCGCGTGCTGGCGAAGCACGACGAGAACTACATGCCGAAGGAAACCTACGACGCGCTGCGCAGGGCGGCTGAGTCCGACGGCAAGACATACGACAAAGAGCCTTCCACTTGATCGCCGAACTTGGCCACCTGCTGGCTTTCCTGGCGCTGGCGACAGCGGCGGCGCAGAGCTGGCTCGGATTGACGACCGGCGGTGAGGCGCCGAGACGACTGGCAGTCGCAACCGGGATGTTCACGATCCTGTCGATGCTGACGCTGGTTATCTGCTTTGTGCGGCTCGACTTTTCGGTCGCGCTGGTGGCGCAGAATTCCCATTCGCTGAAGCCGATCATCTATCGCATCGCCGGGGCGTGGGGGAACCACGAGGGCTCGATGCTGCTGTGGTGCGTGATCATGTCTGGATTCGGCGCGGCGGCGGCGCTGTTCATGCGCAATGACCGTTTGCGTGACCGCGCCTTGGGTGTGCAGGGGCTGCTGACGGCGCTGTCGCTCGTCTACCTGCTAATCGTGTCGAGCCCGTTTACGCGGCTGGATACGCCGCCTCTCGATGGCGGCGGCATGAACCCGCTGTTGCAGGACCCCGCGGTCGCGCTGCATCCGCCCTTCCTCTACGTCGGCTATGTCGGTCTTTCGTTCGTGTTCTCGATCGCGGCGGCTGGATTGATCAACGGCAAGATCGACAGCGATTGGGCGAAGCGCGTTCGCCCCTGGGCGCTGGTTGCGTGGAGCGCGCTTACTGTTGGCATCGCGCTAGGCGCGATCTGGGCCTACTACGAGCTTGGCTGGGGTGGCTGGTGGTTCTGGGATCCCGTCGAGAACGCGTCCTTCATGCCATGGCTGGTTGCCGCCGCGCTGATCCATTCTCTTATTGTGACTGAAAAGCGCGGCGGGATGGCTGCATGGACGGCGTTCCTGGCGGTGCTTGCGTTCTGCCTGTCATTGCTCGGCACCTTCCTTGTACGTTCCGGCGTGTTGACCTCCGTGCATGCATTTGCGGTAGATCCCGCTCGCGGAACTGTTCTGCTGGTGGGGCTGGCGATTATCGGAGGGACGGCTCTCGGCCTGTTTGCGTGGCGCGCCCCCAAGCTGGCGAGCGGTCCCGAATTCGATCCTGTCAGCCGCGAAGGCGCGCTCGTTCTCAACAATCTCTTCCTGTCGGTCGGCGCCGCGCTGGTCCTCGTTGGAACGGTCACGCCGATGTTCGCCCAGGCGTTGCAGGTGTCGCTGTCGATCGGCGAGCCGTATTTCCAGCTGACATTCGCGCCGATGCTTGCCGTGTTGCTGCTGTTTCTCCCGCTGGCTCAGGGTGCGCCGTGGCGAAAGGCTGATCTGACGCCTCTGCTGAAATGGCTTCTGCCTGCCGCCGCCGTGGCCGTGGTCGCCGCGCTCGTGGCGCTTGCGATGGGCGGGTGGGGCATGTGGCTGGGTTTCGGCGTTTTGGTCGGAACCTGGGTTATCGCCGGCGTTGGCATGGACCTGTTGCGTCGCATAGGGCCCGGCGGATTTGGCCGTGTCTTCCGGCTGCCGCTGACCGTATGGGGCATGGCGATCGCGCATATCGGCGTCGGCGTCTTCATGATTGGTGCGACCGTCGAAACAGCCGGCCGGTCAGAGCAGACCTTCCCGCTCGCCCCGGGCCAGACAGCCCAGTATGCGGACTCGACGTTCCGGTTCGACGGCGTCAGCCAGGTCGAGGGGCCGAACTACTACGCGACGCAGGCCAGCATCACCGTGACCCACGGTGGAGTGACCGAGGTCATTCATCCCGAAAAGCGGTTCTATCCCGTCGCAAGACAGAGCACGACCGAGGTCTCGATTCGCTCAACACTGACTGGAGATGTCTACGTCGCGCTTGGCGATACCATCCGGGAGCAGCCAGGAGTCTGGCGTATTCGCGTGGCGCAGCATCCGTTGATGTACTGGGTTTTCGGCGGCGCCGGGCTGATTGCGATCGGTGGGTTCGCGTCGCTGGCGGCGCGCATCCGGCGGCGCGCGAAGATGGCGGATGAGGCTTTGGAGGCGAAAGCTGCTGGTGAAGAAGCGCCTGCTGGCGCTTCAGGAGCAACCGCGTGATCTCCGGCTTGATCATGGCGATCCTGTTGCAGGCGACGGAAGCGCCGTTGCCGGACGCTGGCCAGGAAGCGCGCGCGCAGGCGCTAATGCGGGAAATCCGGTGTGTCGTGTGCGAGAACGAGCCGGTCTCGCAGTCGACCGCCGATATCGCGGTCGACATGCGCCGGCAGATTCGCAAGCAGATCGAGCAGGGCTTCTCCGACTCCGACGTTCGTCACTTTTTCGCGGATCGCTATGGAAACTTTGTGCTGTTCCGGCCGCCGGCGGATGGCTTCGGCGTCCTGCTCTGGGTGTTCCCGTTCCTGCTTCTGGCGGGTGCCGGGATAGCAATCGGTGTGAGCATGCTCCGGGGGCGCCACCGTGATCTGAAGCCGCTGCCGGACGACCGCAGCGGCGATCTGGACCCTTAGCCGCAAGAAATCCTTTGCGGATAGGACGAAATCGCGCTGCGACGCCTCTGGCGTCGCCGCATGATTGCCTTAAAGTAACGGATGATTGGTGGTCGTCAGTGGCGTGAGAAGTCTGGCTTCTGGGCCCCCGGATTGACGAGAACGGGAAAAGTCTTTGCAGTTGCAGAGACCATGTCCGCCTCTAGGGTCGCGTTTGGGCGCTCGCGCGAGCGAATGCAGTGAGAGAAAGCGATATGATGAAGGTAAGAACTGTCCGCGCTGGCCGGGTTGGCTCCGCGGCGGGCCTGTTGGCGGCAGCAGCGATGGGGCTGGTTCTGTCCGCGCCTGGCGCGATAGCGCAGAACGGGAAACCAATCGCGGTCTCTCCCCCAGCCGGCGCGCCGATGAGTTTCGCGGACCTGATCGAACGGGTGAGCCCGGCAGTGGTCAGCGTGCAGGTGACCGTCGAAATCAAGGCAAGCGAACGCAACAGCGCCTTCAACCCTTTCCGCGGCCTTCCCGGGTTCGACGAGTATGAGGACCGGTTCGGCAAGGGCGAAAACGACGAAGACGAGGGCGCTCCGGAAACCGATCAGGAAGGCAACGCGCTCGGATCAGGCTTCTTCATTTCAGAGGCAGGCTACATCGTCACCAACAACCACGTCGTCGAGAACGCTCGCGAAGTGACGGTGACGCTCAAGAATGGCGACCAGCTTGAGGCCGAAATCGTCGGCACCGACGAGCAGACCGACCTCGCCGTTCTCAAGGTGAAGAAGAGCGGCAAATATCCGTTCGTGGAATTCGTGACGAAGAACAAGCCGCGCGTCGGCGATTGGGTCGTGGCGGTGGGTAACCCGTTCGGTCTCGGCGGCACGGCGACGGCTGGCATCGTTTCGGCCGACGGACGCGAGCTGCTTGGCGGCAACTACAACGATTTCATCCAGGTCGACGCGCCGATCAACCGCGGCAACTCTGGCGGCCCAACCTTCAACCTCAATGGCGAGGTGATTGGCGTCAACACCGCGATCTTCTCTGACACTGGCGGTGGTAGCGTCGGCATCGGCTTTGCGATTGAGGCCAATGTCGTTAGGCAGATTTCCGACACGCTGATCAAGAACGGCAAGGTCACGCGCGGCTGGCTAGGTGTCGAAATCCAGAGCATGAACCAGCGCTATGCTGAAGCATGGAGCCTCAAGAATTCCAACGGCGCGATCGTGCGCACAGTGACGGCGGGCGGTCCCGCCGAGGCCAGCGGCATCAAGCGTGGTGACATCATTGTCCAGGTCAACGACGAAGACGTGAAGGACAACCGCGCCCTGACACAACGCGTCGGCAGCCTGCTCGCCGGATCGAAGAACAAGTTCAAAATCATTCGCGACGGCAAGGAGCAGATCGTCAACGTCACGGTCCGTGCGCGAGATGACAAGGCGCTGGCCAGCACAGAACTCGATCCAAAGCGCACCAACATGGCGCCACCCAAACCGGGACCGGACGACGTGAAGGTGCTTGGCGGAACGATTCGTGCGCTGACCACAGATGAGGCCGGCAAGTTCGATGTCGGAGCGGCCGGCGCCGGCCTGATCGTCGTGACGGTTGAGCCGCGGGGTGCGTTCTCGCGCGCCAACATTCATCCGGGTGACGCGCTGCTGGAAATCAACAACAAGGCAGTGAAGACGCCCAAGGACTATGAGGACGCAGTCTCTGCTGCGCGCTCGGCCGGCAAGAAAGATGTCATTGCCAGGGTCGGATGCGGCAATCAGGAACGCTGCTTCGATCTCACGGTCCTGCAGGCCATTGAGATCACTCCGGCGGATTAGGCGCAAATGCGGGTAATAGTCATCGAGGACGACGCTGACGCAGCTGCGTTCGTCAAGGGCGTGTTGAGCGAAGCGGGGCACGCCGTGGACGTTTGCGGCGACGGCGAGTCGGGCCTGAACAAGGCGCGTACCGGCGACTATGATGCGCTGGTCGTCGACCGCATGCTTCCGGGCATGGACGGTCTCAAGCTGCTTAAGAGCTATCGCGACGCAGGCGGCAGGGCGCCAGCCCTGTTCCTGTCTGCACTCGGCGAAGTTGATCATCGTGTCGAAGGTCTGCAGGCAGGCGGTGACGACTATCTTGTGAAGCCTTATGCGCCGAGCGAACTGGTTGCGCGCGTCGAAGCGCTGGGACGCCGGGCCACTGGCGACATCCCAACGACCAAGCTTTCAGTCGGCGGTCTCGAGATGGATCTGCTGGCGCGCACGGTTCATCGTGACGGCCAGAAAATCGACCTGCAGCCACGCGAGTTCCGGCTGCTGGAATTCCTGATGCGCCATGCCGGCCAGGTCGTCACGCGCACAATGTTGCTGGAAAAAGTCTGGGACTATCACTTCGATCCCCAGACCAACGTGATCGACGTCCACGTCTCCCGACTGCGCGGGAAAATCGACAAGGATTTCGAGCGTCCCCTGCTGCATACCGTGCGTGGGGCAGGATACCGGCTAGAAGCCTAAGCCATGAAGATTGGCCGCCTGCCGGCGCTGGTCCGGACGACAACGTTCCGGCTGGCGTTGCTGCATGCGTCGATCTTCATTCTCTTTTCCGCGTCCCTGCTGGCCTATCTCTATTACGAGACGGCTGGACACCTCGACCGCCAGGCCGAGGCCGAACTCAATGCGGAATTCCAGGAGCTTTCCGCCGCCTATCGTGGCGGCGGTCTCGATCGTCTGACGCAGGCGGTCAACGAGAAGCGTTCGTCGGCAAGGGGCAAGTTTTTCTATCTGCTGCTCGACACCGATGGAGGCAAGATTTCCGGCGACTTCGATGTGCTGCCTGCGCCCGCGCCGGTCGGGCAGGTGGTCGATGTGAAATTCGACTATGACGCGCGGACTGTCGACGGCCAGCCAAGCCGGAGATCGGCGGAAGGCCGGATATCGCGCCTTTCCGAGGGCGGTGTGCTGATGGTCGCGTATGACGTCGGCGAGCTTGGCGAGATGAACCGCCGGATCACGGAGGTTGTGTGGCGCTCCGCGGCCGTGGGCTTCGTGTTGTCACTGATCGGCGGCGTCGTGATCTCGCGATCGGCGGCCCAGCGTGCGGAACAGCTGGCCAAGACGGCTGAAGACGTCATGGGCGGAGACCTCACGCGGCGGGCGCCCGTGCTGGGATCCGGGGATGAATTCGACCGCCTGTCAGAGCAGCTCAACGCCATGTTGGCGAAACTCGAACGGCTTGTGATTTCTTCGCGATCTGCCGGCGATTCCATCGCGCACGATCTGCGGTCGCCGCTAACGCGCTTGCGCAACCGGCTTGAGGCGGGCTTGCGCGACACCAATTCTGACGGACCGAGAAGCGCGCTGGTGCGATCGATCGACGATGTCGACGGGGTGCTGGATACCTTCAATGCCGTCCTGCGGCTGTCGCGCGTGCAGGCCGGCGCTTCCGGTTCATTCAGGCGCACGAACGTCACTGGTATCACGGACGAACTTGCTGAGCTCTACCAGCCGGTATGCGAGGAAAAGCGTCTGGCGTTTGACTATTCGCCCGAGAGCGACCTGTTCGTGCAGGCGGACCGGGATCTGATCGCTCAGGCCATGTCGAACCTGATGGATAATGCGGTGAAATACACGCCCGAGGGCGGCGCCATCCGCCTGAGAGCGCGGCGTGGTCCAACCGGTGAGGTTGAGCTGGCGGTCATCGACTCAGGCCCAGGCATTCCGCCCGAAGACCGCGAGCGGGCCGTCGAGCGGTTCGTGCGGCTGGAGCAGTCGCGTAGCCAGCCGGGCAGCGGCCTGGGCCTGAGCCTCGCGTCGGCGGTAGCCGAAGCACATCGCGGCAGGCTCGTGCTGGGCGAAGGCGGGGGCCCACGCGAAAGACCCGGACTTTCCGCGACACTCATGCTGCCGGCGGCATAATCGTGGACCAGACGGCCTTGCGCGCTAGGTTGGCGGGATGACAACGAGTCTCGACAGGCTGAGCTTTGGCCCTGTAGCCGGCGCAAAGGGTGATCCCGCGCGCGCACTGAAGGCGGCTGCGCCGCACTCCAACTATCTGGCGCGCGTTCAGGATCGTCGTCCGGACGTGCTGGAACGGATCCGCGCTGCGGGTCCCGATGATGCGATAGCCGATGCGCTTGCGAGGATCGTTGAGGCTGGCGCCATGCCTGGGCCGCTCGATGCGCCAATGAAGGTCATGCGTCAGGCCAAGGAAGCGGCGCATCTCGCGATCGCCGGCGGCGATCTCGCTGGGGTGTGGTCGCTGGACGATGTGGTCGAGCGCCTGACAAGGCTGGCCGACGCCTCCGTAAGCTCTGCGTTGCGGCTGGCGATCCGTGCGGCATGGGCTTCGGGCGCGTTTGGAGAGAAGCACGAGAGCGACCAAATGCCTGGCCTGTTCACGCTCGCGATGGGCAAGATGGGGGCGCGGGAACTCAATTATTCAAGCGATGTCGATCTGATCGTGCTGTTCGATCTCGACGTGCTGCCAGTTACCGGTCTGCGGGTGAAGGAAGGCATGGTGCGGCTGACTCGTGATCTTGTACGGATCATGGAAGAGCGCACCGCGGACGGATACGTCTTCCGCACGGACCTGCGCCTGAGGCCGGACCCGGCGTCGACCGCGCCAGCCGTCTCTACCCAGTTCGCCAGCAGCTACTACGAGAGCGTTGGCCAAAACTGGGAGCGCATGGCGCATATCAAGGCGCGGGTGTGCGCAGGAGACACGACCACGGGCGAAGCGTATCTCAGGGAGCTGACGCCCTATGTCTGGCGGCGACATCTCGACTACTGGGCTATTGCCGACATCCATTCCATCAAGCGCCAGATCCACTCGCATGGCGGACACGCCGAGCTGACGTCTCCGGACTTTGACGTGAAGCTCGGCCGGGGCGGTGTTCGCGAGGTCGAATTCTTCGCGCAGGTTCAGCAGCTCATTCTTGGCGGGCGCCTAACAGATCTTCGTACCCCAAGAACGAAAGACGCGCTGCGTGCCATGGCGGTAGCAAAGGTCGTAGCGCCTGAAGTGGCCGACGATCTTTGCCGGGCCTATGACTTCCTTCGCTCGGCCGAACATCGCATCCAGATGATCAATGACGAGCAGACGCATCGCCTGCCGGATATTGCCGGGAAACGCGCCGACGTTGCTGCGCTGTCAGGTTACAGCGACAGGGCCTTGTTCGAGAGCGATATAGGCCGCGTTCGTGGTCGGGTGCACGGCGCCTATTCGGATCTTTTCGCTGCCGAGGAAAAGCTGTCGAGCGAAGCGGGCAACCTCGTGTTCACAGGTGTTGACGACGACCCCGGCACGATTGCCACGCTGAAGACGCTCGGGTTCAGCGATCCGGCGAAGATCATTCACGTTTTCCAGCAATGGCATCGTGGCAGCGTCCCGGCGACGCGTTCGGCGCGGGGGCAGCAATTGTTGACCTCGCTGGGGCCACGTCTGCTGGAGGCTATGTCGAAGGCTGGAGAGCCGGATGCAGCGTTCGAGCGGTTCAACGAGTTCTTTTCCGGCCTGACCTCTGGCGTGCAGGTGATGTCACTGATGCTGGCGGAGCCAGCACTGACGCGAGACCTAATCGAGACGATGGCGTTTGCGCCGAAGCTGGCGGCGGATCTCGCGCGCCGGCCAGCCCTGATGGATTCCATGCTCGAGCCATCTTTCCGGGCACCCGTGGCGTCCGATGCTCCCGGGGCGCGCGAGACGAAGTTGCGGAGCCAGCTGCAACGTGCCGATGGTTTTGAGACCAAGCTCAACGTGGCGCGGCGGTTTCACCGGGATGAGTCATTCCGCATTGGCTATCAGCTGCTGCGTGGCGCGATCGGAGCGGCGGAGGCGGGGATCGCCTATGCCGATCTGGCGGATGCGTGTGTCGTCGTTCTGGCGGACGAGTGCCAGAAGGATGTATTGTCGCGATTTCCGGGGACGATCGGCAAATGGTCGGTGTGCGCACTCGGCAAGTTCGGCGGGCGCGAGCTTACCGCGACATCGGATCTTGACCTGATGCTGATCTACGAGCCAGCGGACGACACTGGCGCATCGCTGGCCGCGCGCTTTATCCAGCGGTTGATTGCTGCTTTGTCGGCGCCGACCGAAGAGGGGACACTGTACGAAGTCGACATGCAACTTCGACCGTCCGGCCGAGCTGGGCCAGTGGCGGTGCGGTTCTCATCCTTCGCAAGCTATTACCGGGGCGAGGCATGGACATGGGAGTTCATGGCGCTGACCCGGCTTCGCCCCGTGGCGGGAGATCCTGAGCTTGGCGCGCGGATCGTAGAGGCGGCGCGTACGGCGCTTCGGCTCAAGAGCACCGATTCGAAGGTGACCGACGACGTGTTGGACATGCGCCGGCGGATGGCGCGCGAGCGGCCGGCGAAATCGCGCTGGGACGTGAAGCTCGCGCCCGGCGGGCTGGTCGATATCGAGTTCCTGGTGCAGCACGCTGTCCTGACGGCGGCAGGCGATGTTCCCGGGGCGGTCCGTCCAACCTCGATGGACGCCGTCAAGGCGCTGGCGGCTGCCGGCCGACTGGGCCCGGGAGAGGCTGCGACGCTGGCGGAGGGGCTGACTTTCCAGCTCAACCTGCAGCAGGCGCTGCGGATCGCTTCAGGCGACCAGTTTGACCCCGCGACCGCCTCTGAAGGGCTGAAAGGCTGGCTCGCCAATCATCTGGGACTCAAGGACTTTTCAGCCGTTGAGGACCGTCTGACTCGTATCCAGTCGGCGGTTGAAGCTTTGCGGACCGCTAAACTAGGTCCGCTTACGACGGAAGCCCGTCCGAACGGCGTTTAATATCCGAGTACAGGAGTAGGCACGGCGCGCTGAGACGGCTCCGCAGAAGAGCAAGTAAGGCTCGGCAAACGCCGCGGCAGGATGCATAAAGTGGAGAGCAGTGCAGCTTTGAATATCTGGCCCAATCGGGCGGCGGAGCGATTCTCGGAGTTGGCTTTCAGGCCATGCGGGATCCGGACGAGGAACTGGTGCGTCGTGTCGGCACCGGCGACAAGCGCGCCGCATCCGAACTCGTGCGCCGTCACCTCCCGCGCATGGTCGGTCTTGCGCGCCGGATGCTCGGCGATCACGCCGAGGCAGAAGACGTGGCGCAGGAGGTCTTCCTCCGTGTCTGGAAGCATGCAGCCGCGTGGAAGCCGGGCCAGGCAAAATTCGAGACCTGGATGCACAGGGTGGCGATGAACCTCTGTCTTGACAGATTGCGCCGTAGCGGCCGACAGGGCGGAGAGGTTTCGCCCGAGACGCCGGATGTTCGTGCTTCCGCGACGCGTGCGCTTGATGATCGTCAGCGGCGAGATCGCGTGCGTGATGCGTTGCAGGAACTTCCCGAGCGCCAGCGAGCTGCGCTGGTGCTTTGTTACTATCAGGACAGAACGAATATCGAGGCGGCGGAAATCCTGGGCGTCAGCGTTGATGCTCTGGAAAGTCTGCTGTCACGCGCCCGCCGGACGCTCAAGTCCGCTCTCTCCGCCGAGAGGGCAGACCTGATGAGCGGCATCGAGACGGGTTGAGGGACGACAATGAACGAAGCACGCTTCATGGAATTGCTTGGCGCTTACGGCGCTGAACTCGCACGCTGGCCGGAGGATGATCGCGGCGACGCCGAGGCCTTCTTCGAGATTGCGCCGCACCGGATCAAGGACATCTGGGAAAGCGAGCGGGCGTTCGATCACCTGTTGGCGCTCGAAAAGGATTCTCCTGCATCGATCTCGCTGGAGACGCGTGTGATGGCGGCGTCGCCTAACCGCCGCAGCGTGCGCCGGCCGGCCGGCCGGATTGGTCGATGGACCGTACCGCAATGGGCTGCGGGCGGCGCGCTTGCCGCCTCGCTCGCGCTTGGGTTTGCAGTTGGCTATGCCAGCGAGCCGGTTTCTACCGAAGCGGATTTCGCGAAAATGCTGACGCTCTCTGGCGCAGGCGCCGGGTCGGTGTTCATCACCGCGATGAACGACACGGAGAACTAGGGCAGTCATGCCGTCGAAGCTTTCCCTGTTCCTGATCGGGTCTCTGGCGCTCAATGCCGCGCTTCTCGGGATAGTTGCCGGACGCCTGTTCAGCCCGGTGAGCACCGAGCCGTCCGTGCAGCTGCAGCTGGAGCGGTATGGGCCGACGTCGGATGTCGTGGCGGCCGCTTGGGCGAAGCTGCCGGAAGAAGACCGTGTCGAACTACGCAAGCAGCTGCGCGAAAGCTGGGTCGCCATGGGCGACGAGCGCAAGCGGCTCAGCGAGGCGGGCAAGGTCGTTTATGATGCGGCGCTTGCCGAGCCTTTCGACGAAATCAAGCTGCGCGATGCTGTTGCGATCTTCCAGATGCGCGAGACACGGCTGCAGCAGAACGCGGAAGACATATTGATCAGCCATCTTGGCAAGATGCCATCAGAGGCAAGGGCGACGGCGGCGGTTGGTCTACTGACGCCTTTCAATGCTCGCATGCAGCGTACGGATGGGAAGGGCGGACCGCCAAGAGGGCTCGACGGCAAACCCGCCGCGCCCAAGGGCGATGGGTCAGAGCCTTCGCCAACGCCCGCTGGCGGATCTCCAGCGAAGCCATAGCTTTTCGATCAAACGGTAGCGGGTTCGCGCGAGGGTGTAACGCCTGAAGCTGACGCCTGAATGGTCGGCAGAAAGATCGAGACCGTCGTCCCAACGCCGAGTTCGCTTTCGATCGACAGATGGCCGCCGTGCATTTCAGCGAACGACTTCGTCAGCGCAAGTCCAAGGCCGGTGCCGTGGGTGTTGCGGACGTCAGCCTCGGGTGAGTTCACTTGCTCGAACGGCTGGCCGAGGCGCGGAAGATCGTCCTGCGAAATGCCGATGCCATTGTCTTTGACACGAATGACCACCCACTGACGCTCGACGGCGACCGAAATTTGGATCTCGCCGCCAGGATCCGTGAACTTCACTGAATTGGTGATGAGGTTGAGCGTCATCTGCTTGATGGCGCGATGGTCGCCATTGATCTCGGGTACTTCATCGTCGGGATCGAAGGACAGTGAAACTTCCCGATCGGCTGCGCGGCGGCGGGCCAGCTTGATGGCGGCGTCAACGGCGTCGACCGGGTCGATCAGCGCAGGCGATAAACGCATCTTGCCGGCTTCAACCTTCGACATGTCGAGGATGTCGTTGATCATCTCCTCGAGATGTTTTCCGGCCCGGAGGATATCTTCGGCGTATTCGCGGTAACGATCATTGCCGAGAGGGCCGTAGATTTCCTTGGCCATCATCTCGGAGAAGCCGTTGATGTGGTTGAGCGGCGTGCGCAGTTCGTGGCTCATATTGCCGAGGAAGGCGCCCTTGGCTTGTGCCGCGCGTTCGGCCTTGAGTTTGGCTTCGTTGTATTTTTCCGCGAGCTCCTGAGCCTGGCCTTTGGCCCGCTGAAGCTCCTCAACCATGGTGCGCAGGCGCTGGTCGTTCTTCTTGAGGCCGGTTTCCTGGCGCTTGAGCGTCGAGATATCGATGCCAACCGTGATCAGGCCATCTGTCGACGTGCGTCTGTCGACAAGGCGTATCCACTGGTCGGACAGCAGCAGCATTTCGCGGGCGTTGGCATCGTCCCCGAGTGGACGCTCAATCCGGACGAACTTGGACAGTTCCGCCATGACCAGATCGTAGGATGCGCCGGCCTGGACGACGCTCTTGTCGAGGTTAAACACCCGCGCAAAAGCAGCGTTCCAGTGGGTGAGGCGCTTGCGCGAGTCCCAGACAGCGAACGGGCCGGGGTGGGCATCGAGCGCAGTGCGAGCGAGCGCTTCGGCGCGGCGGGAGCGGGCCTGCGCCTGTATGCGGTCCGTGACGTTCAAGATCGCACCGGTGAAATCACCGTTGGAGGCGCCCCCGATCAGTTCGAAATACCTGCCCGTGGTGCGTCCCGTGCCCTGGAAGGCAGCATTGATCTGCCGAGCGGGTCCGGCCTGTTCGAGCGCAGTCTGCACACGCGCACGGTCGTCATTGGCGATCATGGACGTGAATTCGTCGAGGCTCATCTCGCCATGGCGAGTGGCGCCGACAAGACCGGCCGCTTCCTTGCCAATAGTCAGCAGCTGCGTCGCCGCATTCCAGCGCCACAGGCCAATCATCCCTGTGACCTCGAAGCCGCTCCATGCGGCTGCCTCAATGGTGGAAGGCGACGGTATGGCGGCAAGGGCTTCCGATTTCTCGTGTTGCAGGCGGCGGATCGTTCCAACCAGGCCGAACACGGCGAGAAGAGGCGCGGCGATAAGGAGGCCGTAGATCACGATGCGGTTGATGTCGCCAAAATCGATCAGCGGCGTAGGCCTGAACACGCATGCCGCAATCCCCGCATTGGCAACGGGAGCGCACGCCACGGCGGAACGCTGGAAGTCCACGGTCTCGAACCGCGCATTCAGCGGTTGGCTCGCGGCGGGGATCAGGTAGAAGGAGCGACTCTCAAGCGCCTCCGGCATCAGGGCGGCGCTGGTCCGGACGCCGGATATCCAGCGCCCCTGGCTTGTCCTTGCAAAGACACGCACGCCGTCCTCGTCGGTCAGCTGCGCCCAGACGCCAGCCGGCGGCTCGCGTTCGGCGACAGCGTCGAACGGCACGCCACGACGAATTGCTTCCAGCGAGGCGCCAGTAAGCAGCAGGCCTTCCATGCGGGCGCGGGAGGAGATCAGTTCGGCGCGGACGTGGCCTGAGAGCGTTTCGGCTTCGCGCGCCTGCTGGTGGAGAATGGTCGCGTCAGCGAACTGGCGCTCTTCCAGCGCCTTCAGCGCCAGCGATCCACCGAACGCCAGGAGCAGGACTGCGAGCATGCCAATGGGAACCGCGCTACGCGGTTTCTTGGGCGCGGGAACCCGCACCTTCACCCCTCTGACAGCCCTCGTCCCCAATACAATTCCTTCGGCAAGCGAACGGACTCACCAGTTGTGAATCGGAAAAGCTGCGAAAGGGTTAATGAGGCATTAACTGTGAGCCATCAGGGGCTAACGCAGGTTTGCCGCACCTTCCGGACGCGGATCAGGCCGCGCTGGCGGCCTTGGCCAGCATGATCTCGCCCTTGGGCCCGAACAGGTTTTCCCGGCGTTCCTTGCCCTGGTAGTTCTCATCCCTGCGACGGCGGCGATCGGGTCCGAAATAGACGCTGGTGCGGACAAAGGAGCGGGGCGTGTTAATGACGCCACACACCTTCCGGTAAAGGTCGGTCGGGGTGATCGGTTTTGCGCAGAATTCGGTCACGCCGGCGTCACGGGCAGCCTCGACCTTGGCGCGTTCCGCATAGGCCGTCAGCATGATGATTGGAACGAAATGATTGGGGCTGTCTTCAGCCGTCCGGATCATCTTCGTGAATTCACATCCGTTGACCGGTTCCATCGCGAAATCCGTGATGATGAGATCGATGGGCGTGTTGCATACGATGGTGAACGCCTCAGACGCGCCGCTGGCTTCGAAAAAGTCTTTCAAGCCGAAGCCTCGCAGGATCGTTCTGGTGACATTGATCATGTGATGGTTGTCGTCGACGATCAGTACTTTCAGCCTTTCCAACATGCGATCCTGCGCTTTCTGTCGCTATGCCGCGCTGCGCAACGCACGTGGGCTGCGCGTGAAGAACGCTTCATCGACAATGGGTCGACCATAGAAATAGCCTTGGGCATATTTGACGCCTGCCTCCAGCAGCAGCCGGCGATCGGACTCCGTCTCGATCCGCTCGCCGACCGAGGTGATGCCAAGTTCGGCACACATCCGCGCGACGCTGCGCATGAGAGCGAGGCCGCGAAGGTTGGTTTCAGACTGTTCCAGGAAACTGCCGTCGAATTTCAGGCCGTCAACATCGAGTGCGCGGAGATAGCCAAAAGAAGCGGAGCCGGCGCCGAAGTCATCGAGCGAAACGCTGATGCCGCTGGCACGCAGGGCATTCACGGCCCGGGCCGCTGTTTCAATGTCATGGATGTGGGCGGACTCGGTGATTTCGACGATAAGCCGGCTGCGATGGAAGGTGTGACCCGAAACGACAGCGCAAAGTTCGCGGATCACTTCCAGGCGCTGAAGCGACTCGCCAGAAATATTGACAGCGAGGCGATAGTCGGGATCGAGATTGGCTTCGAGCTGCGCGGCAGCGGCGGCAATCATGATGTAGTCGAGGTGAGCGATCTGTCCGCTCCTCTCGGCAGCGGTGATCAATCCGACAGGCGATTCCTCGCCATTGAAGCGCGCAAGAACCTCGTAGTGGCTTACGGCGCCGGAGCGTGTTTCGACCACGGGTTGGCGCGCCGCCATGAGCCGGCCGTTCATGACCGCGTCGCGGAAACGTTCGGCCATGAGTTCTTCCGCGCTATCGCCGCGGACTCGGGTCGAAGCCGGCATGCGCGAGACGATGAAGCTGAAACTGTTTGGAGCGGCCTGGTTGCGCTGGATGACAACGCGACGACCGCCCTCAATGGAGGATACATCCTCCCATGACAGACGACGGCCGGGCCCAAGCGCCCAGAGTTCTTCGCGCAGGCGCGTGCCCTCGGCTTCGCTGATGAGGTCGAGCGCGTTCCGGCCGATCAATCGGTCGGTGGTTGGATGATGCAGAAGCGTGGCGTCGCCTTCGGCCTCGATGATGCGGCCCGAGGCGTCGGTGGAAACCAAAAGGTCGGCGGCCGCGAACGCAAAGTCGCGGAACCGGCCACCATCAAGGGTTGAAAGCGACATCCCTGCCGTCCGCCATGTCAACGCAAATGAACGCTAACGACGCTTCATTAGTCATCGGTTAACGATACTGAGCAGGCTCCTAAAATGCCTCGTTCGAAGGCGTTTTAGGCTGGATCGGCAAGGGCGCGGTCAATGATGTCGAGCGCGTTCTTCGAAAGGCTGACCTCCGACAGGCGGACAAGCTCAGTCCGCGCTTTTTCCCGGCGCGGTGCATTGAATGAGCGCCAGCTCTCGAAGGCGGTCGACAGCCGGGCGGAGAGGGCTGCGTTAAGCGGGTCCACCTTGAGGATAAGGTCGCCGAGGAAGCGATAGCCCCAGCCGTCGGCGGTATGGAACGCGACCGGATTGTTCATCGAGAAGGATGCGGCCAGCGACCTAACGCGGTTGGGATTGCGAAGATCATAGTCGGCGCGATCAAGCAGGCGCTGCAGGCGTTCGCGCAGGTCATCGCGCACCGACATGGCCTGGACGCCGAACCACTTGTCCATGACAAGCGGCGAGGACGACCAGCGGGACTCGAAATCGGTCAGCGCCGTATCGAATGCGTCGCTCTCGATGTTCGACAACGCCGTAAGGGCGGCCAGCGTCTCCGTCATTGTGCCGGCGAGGCGGTAGGCCTGTGTCACGAGGCCTTGATGACGATCGCCTAGGGACGACAGCAAGGATAGGGCAGAAGCACGAAGGGACCGGCGGCCGGCTGCGCGGGCCGATGGATCGAACGTGGCCGGCTCGGCCTTGTCGATCACTAGAAGCAGCAGATCTTCAAGCGAGCGTGCGATGGTGCGCCGGACGTGCTGGCGCACGACGTGGATGGCGGACGGATCTGCGTCCTTCACATCGAGAATGAGTTCGCCGACCGTGGGCAGATAGAGAAGCAGGGCGGCATACGCCGGATCAGACTGCGCGGCGCGTATCACCGAATGGCGAAGCGACTGAACATAGGCTGTGAGGCGTGCCTGGTCGGGTTCACGAGCGCCGCCGCGAACGGCGTCAAGGATGAGGGCGCGGGCAATCGTTTGCAGCGCTTCCCACTGTGCAAATGCATCGTCGTCCGCGCCAGCCAAGGCCGCGCGATCGAATTCGGATATGTCATCGGAAAGACGGATCGGAGCCGAGAAGCCACGGTTCAGCGACGGACGCGGCTGAGACGCGACGTCTGAAAAAGCGAACTGGCTGGACGCCTTGTCGAGCAGGACGACGTGCTCGGTCGAGGGGACGCCCCCGAAGCGTGTTTCCATCTTGGCGCCGTTGGCGTCGAACAGCGCCACGCGCATCGGAATGCGCAACGGCGTCTTTGTCGGTTGGCCAGGCGTTGGCGGTACGGTTTGCGTCAGCGTGAGCTTCCACGTCCGAGTTGCAGCGTCGTAGTCGCCTTTGGCGCGTACGGCCGGCGTGCCCGCTTGTGAATACCAGTTCGCGAAGGCCGTGAGGTCCTGGCTGGTCGACGCCTGGAAGCTCGCTATGAAGTCCTCGATCGTCGCTGCTGTGCCATCGAACGTATCGAAATATCGGTTCATGCCAGCGAAGAAGGCTTCCTCACCGACGACGATGCGAAGCATGCGGATCAGTTCCGCGCCCTTCTCATAGACAGTCGCCGTGTAGAGGTTGTCGATGCGGGCATACTGGTCGGGCCGCACCGAGTGAGCGAGTGGGCCAGCATCTTCCGGGAACTGGCGCGTGCGCAGGCGGATCACTTCCTTGATGCGCGCCACGGCCGGCGAGCGCATCGCCTTGGTGAACTCCTGGTCGCGATATACGGTCAGGCCCTCCTTCAGGCAGAGCTGGAACCAGTCGCGACAGGTGATGCGGTTGCCCGTCCAGTTGTGGAAGTATTCGTGCGCCACGATGCTTTCGATGGCTTCGAAGTCGGCGTCGGTCGCGGTCTGGCCGTCGGCCAGCACGTAGGCCGAATTGAAGATGTTGAGGCCCTTGTTCTCCATCGCGCCGAAGTTGAAGTCGCGCACAGCGACGATCTGGAAGACGTCGAGATCGTATTCGCGACCGAACACATCCTCGTCCCATGACATCGCGTTCCTGAGCGATCGCATCGCATAGGCGGCCCGCGGTGCATCGCCTTGCTCGACGAAGATCGACAGTTTCACGGGCTTGCCGGAGAAGGTCGTGAAGTTGTCCTCGAGCACATCAAAATCGCCGCCGACCAGCGCGAACAGGTAGGACGGCTTCGGGTGCGGATCGGTCCACTCGGCAAAGTGCCGGCCGTTTTCAAGTTCACCGCTGCCCGACGGATTGCCGTTGGAAAGCAGGTAGGGGCAGCGGCTGCGCTCGGCCTCTACGCGCACGAAGAAGGGCGCAAGCACGTCTGGCCGGTCGGGATAGTAAGTGATGCGGCGGAAGCCCTCGGCTTCGCACTGCGTGCAAAAGCGGTTGCCGGAGATGTAGAGACCTGACAGCTCCGTGTTGGTCTCGGGCGAGATTTCGGTTTCAATTTCGAGCGTGAACACATCACCGGGGCGGAAGATGGTGAGACCGTCGGGCTCCACTGCGAAATCGCCGTCAGCCAGCGGCTGTCCATTGATCCGGATGCATTTGAGCGTCAGCTTTTCGCCGTCAAGACGAAGCGGTGTATCGGCTTCGCCAATGCGACGAATGGAGAGTTCGGATTTGACCGCTGTTGCGCCAGGATCGAGCCGGAACGTCAGGCGCACCTGTTCGATGCGGAACGGGAAGGGATGATAGTCCGTCAGCTTCACCGGGGGCGGAGTTTCCGTACGCATGGCACAGCCCTTTGATCGGCTACGCCGACCCATGCGCAGCGCCGAGGGCAATGCCTACAGGGTTTGCCGCCAAGATAAAGGGCGTCAAACTGGATTTCGCACGAAATCAGGTGGCTGTGCGCTGCGCCTACTCAGCCGCCTGAACCACTGGCGCATCGGCCGGCGTCTCGTAGATGCGGCGCAACAGAACTGTGGCCCGCTTTGCGAGCGTCAGCAGGTCGGACGGCATGTCGTCCGAATGGTTGTGACCGAACTGCGCCAGTTCCTTGGAGATGCGCATCAGGTGGGGCGCCGCCTCGATGATGCGCGCCTGGAATTCGATGCGTTGCGGGTCGCGGTCGTATTCTGCGCTCGGAACGCGCCAACCGCCCCAGTTCTTGTCGTCTGTCGTGACGATCGGATAGGTGCCAGGATTCGGATGGGCGTTGGTGTCTTCGCCATCCTTCCAGCGATTGCGGGCGCGATTGATGCGCCAGTTGTCGAGATCGGCAACCTCATCGATGGGGCTGTTGGCCTTGTCAGCAACCAGTTCGCTGGCCGAAAACTCGCGGCCAAGACCCACATCGTAGTGAACCTTGAGCGGCTCCTCGAGACCCTTGACCCATTGCGGCAGGACATGTTCGACCACCGCCCAGGTGCCGACAGGTTTCACGAACACTTTCTGGTTCTTGTGGAATGCGGCTTTGGCCATCGGACAGAGTCCTCCCCGTATCCCGGTAAGGACTAGCAGACATAGGTTAGGCCCAAATGAATCGAGCAGGCGAGGCCTGCCCGATCCGTTTAGGAACCGTTAGAAAACGTTAG
Organism: Hyphomonadaceae bacterium; assembly: GCA_965279205.1. Classification (GTDB taxonomy): domain Bacteria; phylum Pseudomonadota; class Alphaproteobacteria; order Caulobacterales; family Hyphomonadaceae; genus UBA7672. Next base: position 2,984,048 of record OZ257144.1, on the reverse strand, counting down.
CGGCATCCCTCGTCGAAAGGGAAGAGTTGGGCATCCGGCACGCTCCACTTCACTTCCTCCATCGTGCCCGAGCGCAGGCCCTTGGAGTCCTTGCTGTAATACTGGTAGCGCATCGACGAGTAGGTGATTTCGATGCTTTCGCTCGCCTGGCTGCCAGTGTTGGGATCCGGGTTGACGCTGAAGGAGCGGACTTCAGCGCCTTCCAGGATCCATTTCGATTCCACGCTCTGCGGCTGGCCGGTGCGTGGGGCAGAAGTGAAGCTGATCTCGATTCTGCCGAGCGGCATGCCTTCGACAGCCGACATCATCAGTTTCGGCGACGAACGGTCCGGCGATTTCGTGATGTAGATCGGGCCGACGTTCGTCGAGCGAACGGAGTCGGTAAGACCATCAGGATCGGGCATGAGGAAGCTCGATATGTTCATGCTGGCGCCCGTGACCTGGATCTGGCCTTCGAAGCCGCGCTGCATCGCTTCACCGGGCGTTCCCTCGACTTTCAGGAAGACGTCGGCGTTCGCAGCGCCCGCGCCGGCCAGCGCGATGGCCGACAGAAAGCTGATGCGCGCGAAAGTACGGATGCTCATGTGTCCCTCCAGGCCGCGCACCGTTCCGGGGATCGGGTGGTGTAGGCGGCCGACTCGCGGGTTCGTGTTCCCGCTTGTGTTGAGTTGTGAAACCACCGCGCGGCTGGCGTAGGGCGGAGGGGCTGTTTCATTGTGGCGAAGATGTCCGGATGAAGGCGGCGGGTTAATTCCGCTGAAAACCCGACAAATGCAGGGCTTTGCGAATACTTAAGTTCGCCTTGCTAGGTTTTGCCGGAGTTCCAGCATCAGCGGACGGGACATGCGGCAGGCGGCGTCACCCGCGGGCGAGGACAACGGACGGATCGCCTGGATCGCCGGCTGGGCGCTGGCGGCGGCGATTCTTGTCGTTGGCTCCGGCCTTGCGGCGCTCAACCAGGATTTTGCAGAACCCGACAACGCCATGCGGCTTGTGCGCATACGCGACATGCTGGCGGGTCAGGGCTGGTTCGACAACGTCCAGCACAGGCTGAATCCCCCCGACGGTACGCCGATGCACTGGGCGCAGTGGATTGATGCTGTGCTGGCCGCGCCGATCGCACTGCTGTCGCCAGTGATCGGTCAACACAACGCAGAGATCGCAATGGCGTTTGCGTGGCCGCTGGGGCTGCTCGCAGTTTTCATGATGCTGGTAGTGCGCGTCTCCAGCGAGATCGGCGCGCGGGATTGCCTGCGTCGCGAGGCGCAGTGGACTGGAGCGATCGTGGCGGCGCTGGCGTTCCCCGCGATCGACAAGTTTGCCCCCGGCTCGTTCGATCACCACAATGTCGAGCTGATCCTGATGATGGGCGCCATGCTTGGCCTGATGCGTATGCGCGAGTATCCGCGCGCTGCGGCCTGGGCGGGCGGAGCGCTTGGCGCGGCTGTGGCGACTGCTGCGGAGGCCGCGCCGATGGTGGCCGCTGCGCTGCTGGTTTCAGGCGTGCTCTGGCTGTTTCGGCCGAAGGATTTCTCAAGAGGTCTCGCCTGGCTTGGCGTGGGACTGGCTGCGTCGTCGCTGGTCATGTTCGCAGCGTTGGTAGCTCCCAAGGACTGGCTGAGGCCGGTCTGTGATGCGATGGGCGCTCCCTTCCTCGGGTTCGGATTTGCTGGTGGCGTTGTGGCGATCACGCTCGGTCGCCTGCCGGAGGCGTTCGTTTCGAACTTGCCGAGGCGGCTAGCGTCGGCGGCTGTGCTGGGGGTTGTCGCGACTGGTATGCTCGTGGTGCTGTTCCCGGAATGCGCGGGCGGCGGCTATTCGGCCATGAGCGCGGACATGGAACAGCTCTGGATGAGCCAGATTTCCGAGACACGCTCGCTGGTGATGCTGGCAAGCGATGGTCCGGGAATGATCCTCAGCGTGGCGGGCGCGGCGTTTGCCGGTCTTGTTGCGGCGGTGTTCTACCTGAAGCGCCATTGGCGGGATGAAGCAGGCTGGATTGCGCTGACCTTCCTGCTGGCCGCGTGGGTTGTGCTGGCATGGCAGATACGGGGAACAACATTTGCGACAGCAGCCGCCATTCCGTTTGGCGCGTGGGCGGTTGCGCTGGCGCGCCGTTACTATCGCAGCAAGGCGACAGCGATCCGCGCGCTGGCTTTTGCTGGCATAGCAGCGAGCTCGACCGCAGCGGCGTGGGCCAGCGCTGGCGAAGCGCTGCAGTCGCGGCTGATTTCACAACGTGCGCTGGCGAGCTATGAAACGCGGACTTCGAATTCCAAAGAGTGCCTGAAACCGGCGGCGTTCAAGGCGCTTGCCGATATTCCAATAGGCGTGATGCTCAACCAGTTCGTTCTCGGCGCCAACGTGCTGGTCTGGTCGAAGAGCTCGATTCTGGCCGGGCCGTATCATCGCAACGGCACAGGCACGATGACCATGATCAACGCGCTACGGTCGGCGCCAGACGCGGCCCGTGCGATTGTTCTCAACTCGCCAGCGGACTATGTGCTTGTCTGTCCGGCCTCGCCGGAGACTGGCTTCTACGCGCGCCATCCGGCGAATGGCGTCGCTCCGGAAGAGACGCTGTCGGCCTTGCTCGGCGAGGGACGGCAGCCCGACTGGCTTCAGCCAGTCGAACTCGCCAATTCTCCCCTCAAACTCTATCGCGTCGTTCGCTAGGTCGCCTTTGACGTTGCTGCAACGTCCGGAGTGACGGGACCAGCTGGCGTTACCTCCTCCAGAACCTTCTCGGCTTTCTCGAGTGGGGTCTGCGGTGCGCGTCCGCGCAGCGGTATCTGCGGAATGAAGAGGATCGCGACGATGGCGATGGCGATGATGACCATGCTTCCGAGGAAGATGTAGCTCATTGCGTCCGAGATCGACGTCGCGACTGCCGTTTCCATGGCCTCGGGCAACGGCATGCCGGCGCCGCTGGTCGACATCGCCGCCATCTTCTGCATCTCACCGAGGTCGATCGTGATGCCAGGGAAGATCTTGGCGAGCGACACAGAGAGCTGCGACATCAGCAGGGCGCCGAAGATCGACACGCCAATCATGCCGCCGCACTGACGCAGGAACATGGACGTAGATGTGGCGACGCCGATCTGATGGACGGGCGCTGCACTCTGCGAGACCATATTGAACAGGCTCTGAGACGGGCCAAGGCCGATGCCGACGATGAACAGCCGCCAGATGACGTCCCATTGCTCGGAGTCGCTGCGGAGTTGCGACATCAGGAAGATGCCAAGCATCTGTGCACCTGCGCCGATCAGCATCATCGGCTTGTACTTGCCGGTGCGCGTGACCACGCGGCCCGACAAGGTGGCCGAAACGATAAGTCCGACCATCAGGGGCAGAAGAAGCATGCCGCTGTTGGTCGCCTGGATACCGAGGCCCAGCTGCAGGAAGAGCGGCAGGTAGACGATCGTTCCCATGAACGCCATCGAGATAACGAAGGACGCGATGGTCGATGTCGTGAAAGCCGGGATACTGAACAGGCCGAGCGGAAGGATCGGCTCCTTGACGGAGCGCTCGATGAAGATGAAGGCGACGCCTGTCACGACCGAGAACGCGAACAGGCCAAGCACGTCCGGCGACAGCCAACCTTTTTCGTTGCCCCACGTCAGCGCCATCATGAGTGCGCCGATGGAGAGGATAACAAATATGCCGCCGAACCAGTCGATCTTGCCGCCGCCGGTGTGGCCAAGGTTGGGCATCTTGAGGCTGATCATCGCGAGCGCGATCACCGACGTCGGAAGGTTGATATAGAAGCACCAGCGCCAGCCCGCGATGTGCATGCCGGCAATGTCCGCGCTGCCATGGTCGGTGAAATAGCCGCCGACAATCGGGCCAACCACGCTGGCGAGACCGAACACGGCGCCGAACAGGCCAGCGTACTTGCCACGCTCCCGCGGTGGGAACAGGTCGGCGATGGTGGCGAAGGCCGTGGTGAACAGAGCGCCGCCACCAATGCCCTGAATGCCACGGAAAACAATCAGCTGCATCATGCCATCGCCCACGAGCGGCATATCGCCGAATTCGCCGGACAGGCCGCACAGCCATGAGCCCACGACAAAGATGACGATCCCGATGATCAGGATGAGCTTGCGACCGTAGAGGTCGCCCAGCTTGCCCCAGATGGGTACCATGACGGTGGAGGTCAGCAGGTAGCTGGTCGTGACCCAGGCATAGAGTTCCAAACCGTCCAGCTCGCGGATGATGGTTGGCATCGCTGTCGAAACGATCGTCTGGTCGAGCGCGCTCAACAGGAAAACGATCATGAGCGCGATAAACGTCAGCCGTCTTTCATCCGCCGTCGGTTCGCGACGATGGGGGGCGTCATGGGGCGCGGCTGTAGCGTCCATTGGGGAAAGCTCCAGAATGGGGGCGGCGAAACTGATCAGTTTCCGGTCTAATACACGGGGACGGGACGAGTCGCCAGTGGGATGTAATGTCGCTTACAATCAGGTCGTTAGCCACAGGCAGCCATTTGATCGGCCTGCGTAGCCCGATAGGGTGGCCCTCATGATCCGGAGAGGCGGTCCATGTTCGCGTTGATCGCACGGGTGAAGAACCTGCTGCTTTCGCCGGGTACAGAATGGGATGTCATTGATCGGGAAGAGGCCGTGCCCAGGAAGCTGGCGCTTGGCTATGTCGCGCCTCTGGCCGCGATCCCGACCATCGCCATCGTCATCGCGCTATCCGTGCTGGGCGTGCAGGTGGGCGGGGAGCAACACCGGGCGCCGATCCTCGGCGTCGCTCTGTCGGCCCTGCTGTTCTTTGCGCTGGCGGTCGTCGGCGTCTTCGTTTTTGCCATGGTGATCGACTGGCTCGCCCCGCGCTTTGGCGCGGCGCGGAACTATCGTCAGGCTTTCAAGGTTTCAGCTTACTCAATTACGGCGGCGATGGTGGCGGGCATACTCGCCGTCGCCCCAGCATTACAGGTGTTTGCGCTGCTGGGTGCGACCTACAGCCTCTACCTGCTGTTCATCGGTACGCCAAAGGTGATGCACCCGGCTGAGAAATCCGCGGTGAACTATTCCATCGTGGCGACGATCTCGGCGATCATCATGGCGCTGGCGGTTGGCCTTGCGACGATGGCCACCGCCGCGCCTTCCGGGAATCTTTTCCCACAATTGCCACGCATGCCGGACTTCGGGGCCAATGAACCAGCGGTCGCGCCAGGTGCGGCCGTGAACGTTGCATCAGCGCCGCTACCGGATTCCGCGGGGCGCCTTGCCGCCGGTTCGCCAGCTATTGTCACGGGCGGCGATCTCAGAAGTGCGACGCCGCTGAAGCTTGGCGGACTGGATCGCGTGTCGGTTGGCGTCGAGCGGCGCGGGCTGGCAGGCGCGCGCACAATCGATGTCGAGGCCGAGTACCGCGGCGGCGCGCGTTATCTGTCGCTGCAGATCCTGTATTCCGGCACGATCGCTGAAACCATCGGGTTTGGCGGGCCGTCGACATCGGAGTTCGACCGCGAAACCACGGATGGCTATTCGCGCCGCCGTCGCATTGGCGAAGCGATCGTAGTAGAGGACTGGGATCAGGCCTCACAATCCGGAAGCTACGGCCGCCTTGTACAGGACCGGTTTTACGTAAAAGCCGCTGGCGGCGGCGGTGTAACAGCAGACGATCTGCGCCAGGCAGTTGAGTTGTTCGGGCAGGAGACGCTGGCGCAGTTCGAAGCCGAGCGTTAGGCATCACGCATGACAACAGCGACGGTCCGGCCCGCAAACCGAAACGACCTCGACAGACTCGAGGCCATGATTACTCGTGTCGATCCAGGCATGCTGACGATGCCGTCTTCTCGTGAGGCCATGTCGGCGCGCATTGACCGGTCGCTGTCAGCCTTTGCTCGCGGGTCGCTGGCGCCGGACAATGAGTGCTACTTCCTGCTGATGGAAGAGGATGGAGAGCTGCTGGGCACCGCCAGCATCTTCACCAATCTTGGTGTCGAGCGGCCATTCTATTCCTACCGGATCTCTCGCGACTCGAAAGTGTCGCCTGAGCAGGGCGTGCGGGCGGAGCTCGATCTGCTGTTCCTGGTCAACGACTATCATGGCGACACTGAACTCGGGACGCTGTTCATCGAGCGCAAGGCGCGGGGCGGCGGGCGCGGGCGGCTGCTGTCGTTTGCCCGGCTGATGCTGATTGCAGTCGATCCCGTGCGGTTCGGGCCGAAGGCGATGGCGGAAATCCGGGGCTTCACCGATGGCGAGGGCAAGTCACCGTTCTGGGATGCTGTCGGGTCCAAATTTTTCCACATGGACTATCGCAAGGCCGACGTATTGAGCGCTCGTGACCATCGCTTCATTGCTGACCTGATGCCTCGCTATCCGATCTATACGGCGCTGCTGCCAGATGCGGCGCGGAACGTCATTGCGCGGCCGCATCCGGACGCGGAGCCGGCGCTTGCCATGCTCAGGGCGCAGGGTTTCCGGTACAATGACGTGGTCGATATCTTTGATGCAGGGCCGACGGTCGAAGCGTTCATTGATCACATCGATACGGTGCGCGAAGCAGTGCGTATGTCTGCGGCGGAATTTTCCAATGGAGATTTGCGGGTACAGGCCGGGCTGATAGCGCTGGCGAATGTTGAGCGCTTTGCTGTGACCCAGTTTGCGCGAGGTGATGATCCTGCCGGAGTTCTCAAGCGGATCGGCGCTGCTGCGTCCGATGAAGTTCTTGTCTACCGCCTTCAGGAGAAGCGCACGTGAGCCTGCCGGCTTTCACCGGAGAGTGCTTCATCGGCGGCCGTTGGCTAAGAGGATCGGGCGCGACATTCTCGTCCGTCGCTCCGGCGGACGGCGCTGTGATCTGGACGGGCGCCGAGGCTGGTTCTCACGATGTCGAAACCGCCGTTGCTGCGGCACGAGCGGCGTTTCCGGCCTGGCGACGGAGACCGGTGGAAGATCGGATCGCGCTGGTGCGGGCGTTCGCCAAACTGGTTGACGCCCGCAAGGGCGACATGGCTGCGGTGATTTCACGGTCGACGGGCAAGCCATTGTGGGATGCTGCAACCGAAGCCGCAGCGATGGTTGGCAAGGCCGAGTTGTCGGCCAAGGCGTATGCGGAGCGCACGCCGACGCGCGACGCGCCCGCCGGCGCATTCACGGCGCGGATCAGTCATCATCCCCATGGCGTAATGGCGGTGCTGGGCCCGTTCAATTTCCCGGGACATCTTCCCAACGGCCACATCATGCCCGCGCTGATCGCCGGCAATACCGTGATCTTCAAGCCGTCTGAGCAGGTGCCGGAAGTCGCGGAGTTCACGGTGAAGCTGTGGGAAGAGGCGGGGATTCCGGCAGGCGTGATCAATCTGGTGCAGGGTGCGCGGCCGCCGGCGGAGCAGCTGGTCGCGCATGACGGCGTCGATGGCGTGCTGTTCACGGGTGGCGTGCCGGCGGGGCGGGCGATCCATCGAGCGCTTGCGGGTAAGCCTGAGAAGATCGTTGCGCTTGAACTGGGCGGCAACAATCCGCTGGTGGTGTGGGATGCGGCGGATCTCGATGCCACGGCGAAGCTGATCGTGAAGTCGGCCTACATAACGGGCGGACAACGCTGCACCTGCGCGCGCAGGCTGATCGTGAAGTCTGGCGCCGAGGGTGATGCGGTTGTCAGAACGCTGTCGCGCCTGATCGATCGGATTGTGGTCGGCATGCCGGATTCCCAGCCGCAGCCTTTCATTGGTCCGGTAGTTTCAGCGAAAGCGGCGGATGCCGTTCTAGCGGTGCAAGAGGATTGGCTGCGTAGCGGCGGGATCGCCTTGAAAGAAGCCAAGCGGCTCAATCTTGGCGCCGCATTCGTGTCTCCCGGATTGATAGACGTCACCGCGATCAACGAACGCAAGGACGAGGAAGTCTTCGGACCGTTGCTGCAGGTGATCCGGGTTCCGGATTTTGATGCTGCGATCGAAGAAGCAAACGCCACGCGCTTTGGCCTCGCCGCCGGGCTGATTTCGGACAGCGCCGATCTGTTCCGGCGTTTCGAGGCAGAGGTGCGAGCGGGCGTGCTCAACTGGAACCGGCAGACGACCGGCGCTTCAGGCGCGGCGCCGTTTGGCGGCGTGGGGCAATCAGGCAATCATCGGCCCGCTGGCTATTTTGCGGCGGACTACTCCGCTTGGCCAATGGCAAGCCTGATCGCGCCGGGCGCGGTGAAGGACGATGAAGCGATCACGGGCCTTCGCCCATGAGTGCCGTCGAAGTCAATTTCGACGGACTGGTCGGGCCGACCCACAACTATGGCGGGTTGGCGCACGGCAATCTCGCGTCGGCGGCCAATGAGGGGAAGGTCTCCAATCCGCGCGAGGCGGCTCTACAGGGCCTCGGCAAGATGCGGGCGCTCATGCGGATGGGCGTCCCGCAGGGCGTCCTGCCGCCGCATGAGCGGCCCCACGTCTCCAGTCTGCGCAAGATGGGGTTCGGCGGCAGCGATGCGGACGTGATCCGCGCAGCCTCTCGCGCCTCACCGCTGGTGCTTGAGAACGCTTCTTCAGCCTCCGCGATGTGGACCGCCAATGCTGCAACGGTTTCGCCGTCGGCCGATACGGGCGATGGGCGGCTGCATCTGACGCCGGCAAATCTGTCTTCTCATTTCCATCGCGGGATCGAGACCGAGACGACATCTCGCGTGCTGAAGGCCATCTTCGCGGACGAGGCGCGGTTCGCGATCCATGCGCCCGTCCCATTTTCGACATTTGGCGATGAAGGCGCGGCCAACCATTGCAGGTTGGCATCCGTGCATGGCGAGCGCGGCGTCGAGATGTTCGTCTACGGGCGCTCGGCTTTTGCCAGGGAGGGCGGCGGACGGTTCGCCGCACGGCAGGCGATGGAGGCCTCGCATATCGTTGCCACGCAACACGACCTGTGGCGCGGCGGGGGCGCCATGTTCGCGCAGCAGGGCCGCGCGGCTATTGATGCTGGCGCCTTTCACAATGACGTGGTGGCTGTCTCGAATGGCAACGTCCTGATGTTTCATGAGCAAGCTTTCGAGGATCGCAGCGGCGTCATCGAGTCGCTAAAGCGCGCGTGCGGTGGCCGGGGATTTGAGCCGGTGCTGCTGGAGGCGGCGACCGCTGAGCTGGAGCTCGGCGAAGCCGTGAAATCCTATCTGTTCAATTCTCAGATCGTTACAAAACCTGAAGGCGGCATGGCGCTGATCCTTCCCGTGGAAGCCGAAGAGGCGCCGCGTGCGAAGGCGTTTGTGGATCGGGTGCTGGCGAGCAACGGACCTGTCCGGGAGGCGCATTATCTCGACCTGCGCCAGTCCATGCGCAATGGCGGCGGGCCTGCCTGCCTGCGGTTGCGTGTCGTGATGACCGAGGCGGAGCTGCAGGCCATCGGCGGACGGGCCATGCTGGATGAGGCTCGTATCGCGGCTCTGGAGCAGATCGTCGAACGGCGCTATCGGGATCGCCTTGCTGTTTCCGATCTTGCCGACCCGCAGCTGCTTGATGAAGGCCGCGCGGCGCTCGACGCGATCGGGCAGGTGCTTGGCCTGGGACCGGTTCATGACTTCCAGCGTGTTTGATCGGGCGCCGGTCGTCGAAACGGAGCGGTTGCGCCTGCGCGCACATACGGCTGCCGATTTTGCGGCCAGCATTCCGATGTGGAACGATCCCATCGTCACCCGGTTTATCGGCGGCAGGCCGTATACGCCCGAAGAGGTGTGGCAGAGACTGCAACGCTATGCCGGGTCGTGGGTGCTGCTCGGCCACGGGTTCTGGGCGATCGAGGACAAGGCGACGGGAAAACTGATCGGCGAGATCGGCATCATGGACGCCAAACGCGACATGGATCCGCCATTCGGTGAAGACCGCGAACTGGGCTGGGCGCTGCTGCCTGAAGCGCACGGTAAAGGCTACGCTTCGGAAGCGCTGCAAGCCGCGTTGGACTGGGAGGCGCGCGTGCTCGGCGCGCCATGTGTGGTCGCGATGATTGATCCGGACAATGTTGCGTCGATCAAGCTCGCCGAGAAGTTCGGGTTCGTGGAGCGGGCGCGGACGACCTATAGAGGTGTGCCGACAATCCAGTTTGAGCGGAGACGGCCATGAATGATGGCGTGATCCTGGCGCTCGACCAGGGAACAACATCCAGCCGCGCAATGGCGATCGGCCTGGACGGTTCGATCGTTGCCTCGGCGCAGGAAGAGTTTCCGCAGATATTTCCGCAGTCGGGCTGGGTAGAGCATGACCCGGAAGCGATCTGGCGGACGCAACGGCGTACGACCGAACAGACGCTGGAGCGGCTGGGCTCGCGGAAGGTTGCGGCTGTGGGCGTCACCAACCAGCGCGAGACCGTGGTGGTTTGGGAGCGCAAGACGGGTGAGCCTATCTACAACGCGGTTGTTTGGCAGGATCGGCGCACGGCAGAGCGCACGCAGGCGCTGGCGGCGGCAGGCAATCAGGACCTTGTCGCCGAGAAGACCGGGTTGGTGCTTGATCCCTATTTCTCGGCGTCCAAGATAGCCTGGATTCTCGATGCGGTTCCTGGCGCACGCGAACGTGCGAAGCGCGGCGAACTGGCGGCGGGAACGATCGACTGTTTCCTGATCTGGCGACTGACCGGCGGACGGATGCACGCAACGGATGCGACCAATGCCTCGCGCACGTCGCTCTATGACATCCGCAAGGGCTGCTGGGATCAGGGCCTGTGCGATCTGTTCAACGTGCCGATGGAGCTGTTACCGGAGGTGCGGGACTCGGCTGGCGATTATGGCACGACAGATCTGTTCGGCACCGGCCTGCCGATACGTGGCGTCGCGGGTGACCAGCAGGCGGCGCTGGTCGGGCAGGCGTGCTTCGAGGCAGGCGAGGTGAAGTCGACCTACGGCACGGGCGGCTTCCTGGTGCTGAATACGGGCACGGAGCTGAAGCGGTCAAAGTCGCGGCTGTTGGGAACGATTGCGTATCGGGTTGGCGGCAAGACGACCTATGCGCTGGAGGGATCGATCCTGTCGGCAGGCTCAACGATCCAGTGGCTGCGCGATGAGCTGAAGATCATTCGCGATGGCGCACACGCCGGCGAGTTGGCGCAATCGATTTCGGACACTGCGGGCGTCTATCTGGTTCCTGCGTTCGTGGGGCTGGGAGCGCCGCATTGGGATTCTAACGCGCGTGGGGCTATTCTCGGGCTGCAGCGCGGCTCGACCATTGCGCACATCGCCCGGGCGGCGCTGGAGAGCGCGGCATTCCAGACAGCGGAGCTGCTGGAGGCGATGGCGAAGGACGGCGTGGCGCCGCAACGCCTGAGGGTCGATGGCGGCATGGCGCGGAATGACTGGCTGTTGCAGTTCATGGCCGACATACTGGGCATAGAGGTCGTGCGCCCGAAGAATACCGAAACAACGGCGCTAGGTGCCGCGATCCTGGCGGCCGTGGGCGCCGGTGAATTCGGATCGCTGAAAGAGGCGGCTTCTATCTGGAAGCTCGACCGTAAGTTTGACCCCGCGATGATGCCAGCTGATCGGGCTACGCGCCTAGCCGGGTGGAAGCAGGCAGTTGGGCGCGTGAAGACGTCGGCCTGATTTCGCCCGGAATCGGCGATCAAGTTTTTCGGGGTCAGGATGCTCTTGGGGAAATCATGAAGCGCGTGGGGTTTCGCTGGACCCAGCGAAGCGGTTAGAATGCCGCTCATGAACACACCTATCGAGATGGTCGAGGTTGCGGCTCGCGATGGCTTGCAGAACGAGTCGGGATTCTTTCCGACAGCGGACAAGCTGGAGCTGATCGAGCGGGCCATCGCGGCCGGCTCCAAGCGGATCGAGGTGGCGAGCTTTGTTCATCCGAGCCGTGTTCCGCAGATGGCGGACGCCGAGGCGGTATGCGCTGCGCTACCGAAACGGGAAGCCAAGGATGTCACTTATGTGGGGCTGGTGCTGAACAAGCGCGGCGCATTGCGGGCGCTGGAGACACAGGTGCACGAGCTTGGCGCTGTCATCTCCGCGAGCGACGGCTTCGGCACGCGCAATCAGGGACGCACCGCTGACGAGACAGTTGAGGACGCAATCGAGATCATCCGGCTGGGCAAAGAACACGGCCGCACAGCACAGGCGACGATTTCCGTCGCCTTCGGTTGCCCGTTTGACGGCGAGATAGCGCCATCGAGAGTGGCCGAGCTGGCGCGCAAAGTTGCTGCCGCCGGGCCGCGAGAGATCGCGTTGGGCGACACGATCGGCGTCGCCGTGCCCTCGCAGGTCAAGACGGTGATCGCTGCCGTGAAGGCAGCCGCGCCTGGCATTCCCATCCGTCTCCACTTTCACGACACCCGCAACACGGCCGTGGCAAATGCATGGGCCGGTGTCGAGGCGGGCGCTGCGACGCTGGATGCCTCCATCGGCGGCATCGGCGGGTGCCCATTTGCGCCGAATGCAACGGGCAATGTCGCGACCGAGGATGTGCAGTACATGCTGCAGCGATCGGGGATCGAAACTGGGCTCAGCCTGATTGGTCTGATCGAGACCGCGAAGTGGCTGACGAGCAAGATGGGCCGCAGATTGCCGGGGCTGGTCAGCCGCGCGGGAGGCTTCCCGAAATGAGCGGGCCTCTTGAGGGGCTTCGCGTCATCGAGATGGGTTCGCTGATCGCTGGCCCATTCTGCGGTCAGCTCATGGGCGACATGGGCGCGGACGTCATCAAGATCGAACCGCCGGGTGAAGGCGACCCGATGCGGAAATGGGGGCAAGGCGCCAAGCCCGCCTGGTGGCGCGTCATCGGCCGCAACAAGCGTTCGGTGTCGCTCGATCTGCGGCAGCCAAACGGACAGGAGATCGCACGCCAGCTGATCGCGAAGTCCGATATTCTTATCGAGAACTTCCGGCCGGGCACGCTTGAAAAATGGGGCATGTCTCCGGAGAAGCTGCAGGTCGAAAATCCACGTCTGATCATCGTGCGCGTTTCCGGGTACGGCCAGACGGGCCCGTATGCAGATCGCGCCGGCTTCGGCCTCGTCGGTGAAGCGATGGGTGGATGGCGCGCCATCGTCGGCGAACCGGACCGGCCACCGGCCCGAATGGGCGTTTCGATTGGCGACACGCTAGCCGCGACCTATGGCTGCCTGGGTGCGCTGGCGGCGCTGCATCATCGCGCGCAAACGGGCCGAGGGCAGGTGGTCGACTCGGCCCTCTATGAAGCTGTTCTGCAGGTCCAGGAGTCACTGCTCGCGGACTATGGCGCCAGTGGTCACATGCGCGAGCGCACGGGATCCATCCTGCCGCGCATCGCCCCCTCCAACGCCTATCCATGTAGCGACGGCGACATCGTCATCGGCGCTAACCAGGACAATCTGTTCCAGCGTTTCTGCGAAGCGATCGGCAGGCCAGATTGGGCTGACGACCCACGCTACAAGACCCACCTTGCGCGCGCAGATGTGCAAGCAGAACTCGACACGATGATCTCCGAGTGGACGCGCAAGCATACCGTTGCTGAGATCGATGGTCTGATGGTGAAGGCAGGTGTGCCCGCAGGCCCAATCAACCGGCCCAATCAGATCCTGGCCGATCCGCATGTCGCCGCGCGCAACGCGATTCATTGGGAGGAACATCCGGAGCTTGGACGGATCCCGATGCAGAACGTTTTCCCCAAATTTTCCGAGACGCAGGGCGCTGTGCGCCGGCCGGCGCCCGACATTGTGGGACAGGATACTGACGAGGTGCTGGCAGAGGTTCTCGGCTTTGACGCCAACCGGTTGGCGCAGTTGCGGCGCGAGTGCGTCATCTAGCTGTCTCGCGACCTGGAAACGGCGAGTTATCTGGCTGAAATCGGGGTTTTGTCCGTCGCCGCTGCCGGACTATGTTAGATAAATAGATTCCTGCCATTTGGAGACGATGATCATGTGCGAGCATCACGGGACTTCAGGGGACAAGCCAATCATCGTGCCTCTGTCGAGCATGAACCGGCGCGATATCGTGCGGAACCTGTGGGCAGGGACCATGGTCATCGGCACGGTTGGCGTGGCGGGCTGCGAAAGCGCAGCCGAGCTGTTCACCCCGTCCGACGCGGATCTCGTTCCGATGGCCGCACAGGCCTGGACCGAAACCAAGGCGCAGACTCCGATCTCGAAGGACGCAAAGAGCAATGCCCGTCTGCAGGCTGTCGGTAACAAGATCGCCAGTGTGGCCCAGATCCAGGGTGCGCAGTGGGAGTTCGTGTTGTTCGACAGCAAGGAAAAGAACGCCTTTTGCCTGCCGGGCGGCAAGGTGGGCTTCTACAAGGGTCTGCTCGACTTCGTAGAAAATGACGACCAGATCGCGGCCGTGATCGGCCACGAAGTTGGCCACGTCGCTCTCCGCCATGCTGCACGACGTATTGGACAGGAAACGTTGACGAGCCTGGTTATCCAGGGCGGCGGCGCACTTGTCGGCTCACAGGTCAAGATGAGCTCGGATACGCTCAATATGGTGATGGCCGCAGCCGGCGCGGGTGCGCAGGTCGGCGTGCTCCTCCCGTTCAGCCGCTCCAACGAGACTGATGCCGACCGGCAGGGCGTCGATTACATGCGCGCTGTTGGATACGACACGAAGCAGGCCGTGCGCCTTTGGGAAAAGATGGGCGCCGGGTCGTCGGATCGTCCGCAGGAATGGATGTCGACCCACCCCAATCCAGAGAGCCGCGTGAAGGACCTGAAGGCCTACATCACGTCCAAGGGCTACGCGACGTTCTAGAGCGTCAGCACGATTTTTCCGAAATGGCGGTTCGCTGCCATCACATCGAGCGCTGATCTCAGGTCCGCGAACGGGAAAGTGTGCGAGATAGGGAGGCGTAGGTCGCCTGCCGCCAGATGCGCGTCGAGATCGACGCGCATCCTCCGGTTGATCCCGCGCACTTCCCCTTTTGTGCGCGTGCGGAATGTCACGCCGACAAAGGTGATGCGCCGACGCGCGTGAATGTCGAAGTCGAACTCGGCCTGGTTGCCGCCCAGCCGCCCGACATTGACGATGCGGCCCAGTACGCGTGTCGCATGCAGGGTCTGGCTGGCAAGGCTGCCGGTGATCTGGTCGACAACGAGATCGACGCCCTGACCGCCTGTCGCTTCCCGCACCTGGTTGACCCAGGCTGGATCGGATGTGTCGACTGTCATGTGCGCGCCGAAATCGCCAAGACGCGAGCGGCGCGATGCGTCGGTAGACGAGCCGATAACCAGCGCGGCCCCCTTCAAGCGTGCAATCTGCAATCCCATCAAGCCAACGCCGGAACTCGCGCCCAGGATTAGAACGGATTGGCCGGCCCGTATCTCTCCATGCGTCACAACTGCGTCGTGCATGGTCTGAAGCGCGACAGGTAGCGTCGCTGCCGTTTCGAACGTCATCTCCGCGTTCGGGATTGGCTGAACGCGCCCCCGGTCGGCGACCAGATACTCCGCAAACGCGCCTGCGCCTGAGCCCATCACCCGATCGCCGGGCTTGAGGTCTTTCACAGCTGCGCCGGCCTCTGCGATTTCTCCCGCCCATTCCATGCCCAGCACGGCGCCTGCGCCGCCTGCGCCCCCATGCATGACGCCGCGCGCCATCGCGAGGTCGGCTCGATTGAGCGCGCAGGCGCGGACGCGCACCAGCACATCGTCCGGGCCTGGCTTCGGAGCGGCTACGTCCGTCAGCTCTGGTCCGCTTGCGCCGAGAATGTGAGCTTTCATAGCTAGGACGCCTGCCGCACTTGGCGCGGCTCATAGATCGCCCAGTGTCGGCAACTCATGATGTGGCGTTGCGCGGCGAGCATCTGGATGTCGAGCGTGACCATCAAGTGCCCCTTGGTCTCGACATTCTCTGCCACGATCGCACGCACTTCGAGCTCTTCCCCATCCTTCAGCAGGCTGTGCATGTCGATTGCGCTCTCGACATGGATCCAGGGGCCAAGCCGCACATTGTCGGCAAGCACATAGTTTGCTCGGCGCAGCAACCAGGCGGCGTTGGCGATCCGTCCATCATCGTAGAGAGCGGGGTCGTCGCGCACAGCTTCTATGTGAGCGAGCCCTTCGGCGCGCGTGTACGTCTCTCGCAGTGTACCAAGCGTCAGTCCCGGCGCCAGGCTGGTCATGGATGCCTTCGGCCGCGTCTCGTGATCCGGCATCGCCACCGTGCCCATCAACGTCGCGGGCGCGACCGCGCCTTTGCGTTTCGCCGATCCGGCAGCGCACGCCTCGCCTCGCGCTGATATCGCAAGAGCAAGCGCATCCTCCCCCTCATCAACCGCCGACACGCTGGCCTGATCGCCGTCATAAACCGGTTTGCCGAACCGAGCCCGCATGTAGCCGCCGGATAGCCAGTCCATGCCCCAGCGTTTCATGG
This sequence comes from Hyphomonadaceae bacterium, assembly GCA_965279205.1. Classification (GTDB taxonomy): domain Bacteria; phylum Pseudomonadota; class Alphaproteobacteria; order Caulobacterales; family Hyphomonadaceae; genus UBA7672. Next base: position 2,967,767 of record OZ257144.1, on the reverse strand, counting down.
GCATATGGGCCAGGTAGGCGAACACGTCCACGCCTGGCACCAGCCCGCCGGTAAACCCGAAGCGACTTGCCACCGCATCGTCGTGAATCTTGTTCTCACTGGCCGTGGCAGTGTTGAAGGCAATAAGGGTGTGCTGCATACAGCACACGGTAGTCGAGCGCCGATTTCGGGTCGAGGATGTCCGGGAGATTGTTGTCCGGGTGGCCGCCGGCTTCCGGGCTCGAACCCAGACCTCCGGTCCACCATCAAGCTACGGCACCTACGGCCGTTCAATTCGAGCGAAGCTTGAGTTCGGATTGACTATCCGCTTTCGCTGACCCTGCCTGACCTGCGGCTCGCTGATCTGGATGGATTGCGGGGATCTGCATTCACGGTTCTGTCGGGCCTGTAAAAAGCGGCGATTAAAGCATTGACTTAGGATGCCGGTTTGGGATGGTTTCGACATGCGAAATGGCGGCGAAACCCGCGAAAAGATCAAGAAAACAGCGGAGGCGCTGTTCGCCGAGCGTGGCTTCAATGCGGTTTCGATCCGCGACATCCTCGAGGCGGCCGACCAGCGGAACACCGGGTCGATCCACTACTACTTCCGGACCAAGGACGCACTGGCGCGCGAGCTGGTGGCCGATGGCGTGCGGCGCATCGACGAGGACCGCAACCGGCGGCTCGACAGGCTGGAAGCCGAGGGCGGGCCCAAAGCCATCAGTGAAGTGATCGAACTGCTCGCCCATCCCTATTTCGTTGATGGCAACTTCATGCGGTTCCTGAGCCGCCTGATGCAGGACAATTACAGTCTGTTCCTGGAAGGGGCGAAGGATCAGAACACGGGCTTCATGCGCGTGATCTCGCACGTGCGTCGCCTGCTGCCGGAGATCCCGACGCCGATCCTCTTCCAGCGCATCCAGCTTGTGATCGTCTATCTGACGTCGATGATGGCACTGCAGAGTGGCGGCGAGGGGCACAAGGGCTGGGCTCAGTTCTGGGACACGCCAGGCGCCGAAGAAACATTGCTCGACACGGTCGAAGGCATGCTGCGCCAGCCCGCGTCGGCGCAGGCTCTGGCCGCGTTGACGGCGGGACCGGCGGCGAAACGTGCGGCAAGAGTGAGATAAAAAAGCATGGACACCGTCATCAGCAAGGCCGCGGGCAGGGTTCAAAGGAACAGCATCCTTCTGGCGGCTGGTCTTCTGGCGATCGGCATGAGCGCGGGCGTAGCGGTTGCGCAGGATACGCCGAAGACAACGCATCCCAGGGATTTCACCGGCACCTGGACCAACGCCAATCTAACGCCACCCACGCGTCCGCGCGGCGTTGAGAAGCTTGAGGTCTCAGCCGAAGAGGCGCGCCAGATGGCGCAGGGCAGCACGATCCTCGGCTTTCAGCGCGATCCCAACGACTATGTCGACCACGTCGATCCCAACGCGCCGGCGCCCGCAAAAGGTTCCTCGGATTTCGGTCTGAAGGGATACAATTCGTTCTGGCTGGCGACCGGCGACAGTCTCGCGCGGGTCAAGGGAACCTACCGCACGTCGAACATCGTCGATCCGCCCAACGGGCAGATCCCCTGGAACCCTAACCGCCCGCGCGGCTCGCGGCCCGCTGGCGGGAATTTTCTCACCGGCGCCGGCCTGTACGACGGGCCGGAATACCTGGGCATCGCCGAGCGCTGCCTGCTCGCCTTCAGCGGCGCGTCCGGGCCCGGCATGTTCACGCCGATCTACAACAACAACTACCAGTTCGTCCTGACGGCGGACTATCTCGTGATCCAGCCGGAGATGGTGCACGATGCGCGCATCATTCCGATCTATGCGAGCGGGGCCGATGCACGGGCTCACCACAAGCCGGATGCCATCAAACCATGGATGGGCGACAGCGTCGGCTGGTGGGAGGGCGACACGCTGGTGGCCGAATCCATCAACCTGCATCCGATACAGGCCGAGCAGGGCCAGATCCGGCTGTCATCCGGGGGCAGGATCATCGAGCGCTTCCAGCGCTGGGCGGATGACGAGATCTTCTATTCGTTCACTGTCGAGGATCCCGAACAGTATTTGCAGCCGTGGACCGTGGAGAACAGCTTCCGGCCCCAGTCGCGCACGTACGAGTACGCATGCCACGAAGGAAACTACGCCATGCCCGGCATCCTGATCGGCGCCCGCAAGCGGGAGCGCGAGCAGGCCGAGGCCACGGCGGCAAAGAAATAGCGGGAGGAAGACCATGTCGGTTCCCACCAATGCAGCCCGGCTTGTGATCGCGGTCGCGGCGCTGGTCCTCGGGAGTTCTGTGAGCCAGATGGCCGCCGCGCCAGCCGTGCAGCGGGTCGATGATTTCCAGCTGTCCGACCAGAACTATCTGGGCCGACGCCTCTACAAGATGCGGGACGCCAAGGCGATTGTGCTGATCAGCTACTCGGCAGGCGACGCAACGGTGCGCGCCGAAGCCTCCACCTACATGGCGCTCAAGACCAGCTACGCAGCCAGGGGCGTCGAATTCCTGATGGTTGATTCTGTCATCGGCGAAACCCGCGACAAGGTGCTGCCCGCGGCAAAGGCGGCCGGCCTCGATATGCCGATCCTGTTCGACTACGAGCAGCTCGTCGGCGAAAGCCTTGACCTCAACCGTGCAGCCGAAACACTCGTCATCGATCCGAAGACCTGGACAGTCGCTTTCCGCGGCCCGGTCGGCTCAGCGTCCACGAAGCGTGCGCTTGAGTCGCTGCTCGACGGCAAGGCGGTTTCGCTGCCGGCGGAATCCGTGCGCGGCGGCGTCGTCAACTTCCCGATGAAGGCTGCAACGAAGAAGGCCGCGATTTCCTACGCAAGGGATGTTGCGCCCATCGTCCAGGAAAAATGCGCCGTCTGCCACCAGCAGGGCGGCCTCGGACCCATGAAGCTGACGAAGTACGAGGAGATCAAGGCTTTCGCTCCGATGATTCGCGAGGCCCTGCGCACGCATCGCATGCCGCCCTTCCAGCCGGATGTCACCGTCGGACACTGGGCGCCGAACGAAGGTCTTTCATCCGAGCAGCTGCGCACCCTGGTCCACTGGATCGAGGCGGGCTCGCCGCGCGGTGCAGGAGAGGATCCTCTTGCGAAGGTCAAGTTCGAGGCGCCGGAATGGCCGCTCGGCAAACCCGATCTGATCCTCAGCCTGCCGGGCGTGGATGTGCCCGCCAGCGGTGTGCTGGAATACCAGAAGCCGGTTCTGGAATCCGGAATGAGCGAAGGCCGCTGGATGAAGGCGAGCGCCTTCCTCGTCGGCGATCGCCGTGTTCTGCACCACGTCACCACAGGCCTGCGCGTGCCAAACGAGTCCGGCGTCAACGTAACCCTGCCTGAAGCAAGGGCTGGTATTGGCGGCCAGGGACCAGGCCGGACAGTCAACTTGACGCCGCCGGACATGGGCATCTGGATTCCCGCCAATTCCTCGATCGCATTCGAGACGCACTACACGCCCTATGGAAAGGCGACGACCGAGAAGACGAAGATGGGCCTCTACTTTTATCCCAAGGGGCAGGAGCCGAAATATCCGATGCGCGTCCATGGCCTCTACGACATGGGGATCACCATCCCGGCGGGCGCCGAATTTCACCCCGAGATTGCCTACGAGGATGTCCCGAAGGACATGCTGCTCTACGGCCTGACGCCGCACGCTCACGTTCGCGGCGGTTCCACCCAGGTCTCGGTCGTGTTTCCGGACGGACGCGAACAGGTGATCCTGGCGGTGCCGAACTACCGGTTCGACTGGCAGTGCGAGTATTATCTCGCGGAGCCGATCCTGGTTCCTGCCGGTTCGCGCATCATCAATCGCTGGACCTACGACAACTCGCCCCGCAATTTCGCAAATCCCGCGCCCGACAAGGAAGTGATTTTCGGGGAGCAGTCCTGGGAAGAGATGCTGACTTTCTTCGTTCACTACCGCTGGGTGGGTGAAACGGTCGCGGCGCCGCTCGACGAATATGACCGGTTGCTGGGGCAGGGCCATCTGATCGGCGTGCTGGATGACAGCATGGATGGCAAGCTGCAGCTCGCGGAGCTGCGCGGCAAACAGGGCGAATGGCTCAAGACCAACTTCGCAGCCCTCGATGCCAACTCCGACTCGACTCTGGATGGCGCTGAAGTTGCCGCCGCCGGTCGCCGGGTCGGCGCGCGGATCCAGGCCTCTGCCTCGCCTGCATCAGCGGCGCCAGCAGCATCCCTCAACTGACACATGCTCCAACACTTCTGACCTATTCGGTTCATTCACCGGTCACGGTCGTGACACGTCACCCACACACGTAGCCGCGCTTCGTAGCAGAGACGGGCGTCGTTGGAGCTATTCGCCCTCGGCTTCAATTGCCGTGTCCTGACCCGCTGCGTCGGCGCGCAGAATTCCCGGCATGGCGTAGTTGCCCTCGTGACAGGCGTATTCGAACACGTGCTCATTCGAGCGGCGCAGTGGAATCTGTCCGGTCCAAGCCTGTGTGTAGAAGACAGGATCGTTCACCTCAAACGTGTAGTTGATCACGTCGTCCGAAACGCGCGTAAACCGCTCCGTCACCTGACCTTTGTCGGAAATCGGGAAGGCCGCCATCCGCTGATGGCTCAGGCTGAAATTGCGCGTCACGACGACCAGCGTGTCGCCCTCCCAATGGCCGATCGAATCCCCGAACCATGCCTTTACCGCGTCCGGTCGCGTGCCGACGCCAGACTTGTCGGCGACGTTGATGATTCGGGCATCATGATTCATTTCGATGTCGATCATCACCGAAGTCGGCGTCTGCACGATCTGAAGGTTGTTGTTGTACATCGTGTTGTTGAGCGGCGGGCCGCCCTGGCTGCCGAACGAGATGAAGCAGCGCTCGCCGAGCGGCCGGATTTCGGGGCCGGTGTTCTTGATCGACTTGACGTTCGCCATGCGCTCGCCGCGCTTCGCCATGCCTTCCTTCGAGAAGGGCGGCTGGCCATTTGCCGGCGACGTGATCCACGACGAGCGCCACTCGGTGTTGACCTTGGCGTATTCCGAACCCGGATCGATCCAGAACGCGTTGTAGCCGGCTTCGGCATTCCGGTCGGTGTACACGCCTGCCTTGGGGTCCGTCCGTTTCTGGCTTGCGTCAAAGGCCTTGGTGTAGGCCGAGCCCTGCGTCAGCTCGGCGATCTTCTCCGGCGGAATGACCAGCGTGTCGCCGACCTTGTCGCCATTGCCTCCCCTCGACATCGTCGTCAGCGAGGCGGTCGACCAGACGCCCTGCAGGTCGGGCTTGCCGTCCGGCGTGCGCGGCGGTTGGTAGTTCGGATCCCAGGGTTTCATGTCCCTGAAATGAGGGACGGCGCTTACATAGGATTTCGAACCGGCGATCGTCTTGGGTCCTTCGACCTTCTCGCTTGAGTCCGCAAAGCCGACGCCTGTCTTCTCGCCGGTCGCCAGCGCTTCATCCAGATAGTTTCGAGGCGGGAGCGGAGGCGACGGCGTCTTGGATTGCGTTTGGGCCAGTGCGGGCGCGGCAACCAGGACGGATGCCGCAAGAGCAGCAATGACGGCGCGGTGTCGAAGGGTCATGTGGGACTCCCTATCTTCCAAGAACTCGTCGAGACAATTTGGCTCCGATTGCCCGTCCAGCCAAGTCACTTTGATGTTCGGCCGTCGTTTCCCGAATCTGTGGTTCAGCCTTCAGCATCGCCCACGGTTCGTACGACCAAAGCCGCTCTATTGCGGAACCATTGCCGTGAACGGCCAGATGTAGGCCTGGAGCATTACCAGTCCGCCGACGAGGCTGGCGAGCACCAGCGAGTGCCAGAACACGAATTTCAGAATCTTGCCTTCATGGCCGAACCATCCGGTTGCGGTTGACGCGACAACGATCGACTGGGTGTCGATCATCTTGCCCATCACGCCGCCGGACGAGTTGGCCGCCGCCATCAAGACGGGAGAGATGCCGAGCTGTTCGGACGTGATCTTTTGCAGGCCGCCGAAGAGGATGTTCGAGGACGTGTCCGAACCAGTGGCAGCGACGCCGAGCCATCCGAGCATCGTGCCGAAATAAGGATAGAGCATGCCGGTCGCGGCGAAGGCGAGGCCAAGCGTGGCGTCGATGCCTGAATAGCGTGTCAGGACGCCGACGGCGAGCATGCAGGCGATGGTGATCAGTGGAAGGCGCAACGCCCAGATGGTTTCGAAATAGGCGCGCGCGAGCTTCATCGGCGAAAACCCCATGACGAAGCCGGCAACAATCGCCGTCACCAGGATTCCGGTGCCGGTGTAGGACAGGAAAGTGAACCGGAAGACCGCAGCCTCGGGCGCCTGGGTCGCAACGATGGGCGGCGCTCGCTCAACGAGATTGTGCAGGCCATCGATCGGGAAGGCAGGAGCGAAGAGGCCGTTGGCGAACGTCTTGAAGGCGTCGCTTCCCCACACGGCGAGGACGAGACACAGAATCACCCACGGCAGCCAGGCGACAAGCACCACTCTGGCCGGGCGCGGTCCCGCAGCCGGCGACGGCGGCGAGTTGGAAACGCTGTCGTCGTGGGTCCGCAATTTGGGCGAGGTCCAGAGTTCGCCCGGACGCCAGATGCGCAGGAACAATGTCAGACACGTCATGGAGATCACGGCCGCGCCAATATCGACGATCCACGGGTTGATGAAATTGGAGATCAAGTACTGCGGAATCGCGAACGATACGCCGGTCACCAGAATGGCCGGCCACACCTGAACCATCCCGCGCCAGCCGGCAAATGCTGCGACCAACCAGAACGGAACGATCATCGAGAACAGCGGCAGCTGCCGCCCAACCATCTGACCGAGGAGGTGCGGATCAATGCCGGTCGCGCTGGCGAGGCCCTGTATCGGAGCGCCCATTGCGCCGAAAGCTACCGGCGCCGTGTTGGCGATCAGCGAGAGACCGGCTGCGGTGAGCGGTGAGAAGCCGAGGCCGATCAGCGCGGCGGCCGTGATGGCTACTGGCGTGCCGAAACCGGCTGCGCCCTCGAAGAAGGCGCCGAAGCAGAAGGCGATCAGGAGAAGCTGAAGCCGGCGATCAGGCGTGACGCTGGCGATCGACCCCTGGATGATGGCGAACCAGCCCTTCTCGACCGTGAGCCGGTAAAGGAAGAGAACGTTGAGGATGATCCAGCCGATGGGAAACATGCCGGTCAGGACGCCAAGGCCGGCGGCTCGCAGCGCCATGTCGATCGGCATCGTGAAAGCGTAGGCCGCGATCGCAACTGCGACCGCAAGCGCGACCAGCGCCGCGATGTGGGCCTTCACCTTGCCCGAGGCGATCATGGCCAGCAGCAGGGCGATGGGAACCAGAGCCGCCAGCGTCGACAGGGTCGGGTTATGAAACGGATCATAGACCTGAACCCACGGGGTCATGCCTGATATTCCTCCCCACGCCCCGCAGTCTCCGCCGCGAGATCGGCTGACTCGGTTCTAGCCTGATCTGCAGGCGGCTGGTAGCTGTTGTGAAGGGAGCAAAACCGGCCATGTCGATCACCATGCCAACGCCCGATGCGGCGACGCTAGAGCGCCGGACCGAGATCGTGGCGGCGCTCAAGCGCATCGTTCCGGACGGTGTTGTCGATGACGCGGCGACCATGGCAGCCTATGAGTCCGACGGGCTTACCGCCTATCGCCAGCTTCCGCTGGTTGTTGTGCTGCCGCAGGTGACGGCGCAGGTGTCGGCTATCCTGAAATACTGCTCGGATCGCGATGTGAAGATCGTGCCGCGCGGCGCAGGCACATCGCTGTCCGGTGGCGCCCTGCCGCTGGCGGATGGCGTGCTGCTCGGCATGGCGAGGTTCAACCGCATTCTCGAAGTCGACTACGACAATCGCATTGCCGTCGTGCAGCCTGGCGTCACCAATCTTGCGGTCACGCGCGAGGTTGAGGGACAGGGTTTTTACTATGCACCCGACCCGTCGAGCCAGATCGCGTGCTCGATCGGCGGCAATGTCGCTGAGAATTCCGGCGGCGTGCATTGCCTCAAATACGGCATGACGACCAACAATGTCCTCGGCGTTGAGATGGTGCTCGCGAGTGGCGAGATTGTCCGGCTAGGTGGGCGACAGCTCGACTCCAGCGGTCTCGACCTGCTTGGACTTGTCGTCGGTTCGGAAGGACTGCTGGGCGTCGTCACCGAAGTGATTGTGCGTATTCTGCCCAAACCCGAATTGGCCAAGGCGTTGCTGGTTGGCTTCGGAAGCGTCGAAAGCGCCGGCAGGTGTGTCGCCGACGTGATTGCAGCAGGGATCATTCCGGCGGGCATGGAAATGATGGATCGGCCCGCGATCCACGCGGCCGAAGCATTTGTGCAGGTCGGCTATCCGCTGGATGTCGAGGCGCTGCTGATCGTGGAGCTCGATGGCGTTGCAGCTGAATGCGATCACCTGATCGATCGGGTCGCGGACATTGCCAGAGCAAATGGCGCCACCAGTGTGAGGGTGTCGACATCGGAGGACGAGCGGTTCGCGATGTGGGCGGGCCGCAAGGCGGCGTTCCCAGCTGTTGGCCGGATCTCTCCGGACTACTACTGCATGGACGGCACCATCCCGCGACGCAGGCTGCCGGAAGTTCTGCAGCGCATCGCGAAGCTGTCGGTGCAGTACCAGCTCGGTGTCGCAAATGTCTTTCACGCTGGCGACGGAAACCTCCATCCGCTGGTGCTGTACGACGCCAACAAGTCTGGAGAGCTCGAGCGTGCCGAGGAGTTTGGTGCGGACATTCTCCGCCTTTGCGTCGAGGTCGGCGGCGTGCTGACCGGCGAGCATGGCGTCGGTGTTGAAAAGCGCGATCTCATGCCGGTGATGTTCAACGAGACGGATCTGAAACAGCAGCAGCGTGTGAAGTGCGCGTTCGATCCCGCTTCGCTGATGAACCCCGGCAAGGTGTTTCCCCAGCTTCATCGCTGCGCTGAACTTGGCCGCATCCACGTGCATAACGGCCAGACGCTGCGGCCGGACCTGCCGCGATTCTGATGATGGCAACGCCGACCATGCTGCAACCCAGGGACGAGCGGGACATCTGCGATGCAGTCGCGGATGCTGCCGCAAGTGGACGCAAGCTGGAGATAGTGGGCGGCGGCAGCAAGCGCGGAATAGGCAACCCGGAGCGCGAGACGTCACTGCTGTCGACGGCGAATCTGGCGCGTGTGATCGACTATGATCCAGCAGAACTCGTGCTTACCGTGGAGCCAGGCGCTCGTCTCAACGACATCGAGGAGTTGCTCGCAAAGCAGAACCAGATGCTCGCTTTCGAGCCCTATGACTTTGCCGGCGTTGCCGGCGGAGAGTCTGGATGCTCGACTATCGGCGGCGTTGTTGGCGCTGGGTTAGCCGGGTCGCGACGGCTCTCTGCTGGCGGCGTACGCGATCACTTGCTCGGATTTTCGGCGGTCAACGGCCGCGCTGAGGTGTTCAAGGCAGGCGGCAAGGTCGTGAAGAACGTCACCGGCTATGATCTATCGAAGCTGATGGCCGGATCGTGGGGCCAGCTTGCGGTGCTCACCGAGATGACTCTCAAGGTAATGCCGAAACCAGCTGTTACAGCGACTCTGGTGCTGAGAGGACTGGCCCCTGAGACGGCAGTAAGCGTCATGGCCAGCGCGATGCGCTCGCAGGCGGAGGTTGGCGCGGCCTCCTACGCGCCAGCGCGCGATAACCAGCCGTCGCTCACGGCGGTACGTGTTGAAGGTTTCGGTCCGTCCGTGAAGGCTCGCGCACAGATGTTGGTGGCGCTGCTGTGCGACGTTGGGCCTGTCGAGAGGCTGGCGGCCGCGGAAGCTGAGCCGTGCTGGCGCAGGGTTCGCGACGCCACGCTACTCGGCGACACTAGCACGAGACCTGTACTGTGGCGCATCTGCATTCCTCCATCGCAAGGGGCTGCCGTCCTGTCAGGCCTGATGGCGCTTGGTGGTGTTGCTTTGCTGGATTGGGCCGGTGGTCTGGTCTGGGCACGCACGCCAGCGTCGTCGACGCCAACGGTGGTCCGCAAGCTCGCGGAAGAGATGGGCGGTCATGCAATGTTGGTTGATGCACCCGACGATGTGCGCCGAGCCACTCCAGCACTGCACCCCGAAGCGCCGGGAGTTACGGCACTGTCGCGCAAGGTGCGCGAGGCGTTTGATCCAGCGAGCATCCTTGATCCGCTGAGGTTCGGCTCAGCATGAAGACCGAATTCACGCCAGAGCAGCTCGCAGACCCGGCAACAGCAGCAACCGAAAAAGCTATCCGCGCGTGCGTTCATTGCGGCTTCTGCACGGCAACTTGTCCAACCTATGTGCTGCTGGGTGACGAGCGCGACAGTCCGCGCGGCCGCATCTGGCTGATCAAGGACATGCTGGAGCGCAACCAGGCGCCAACGCGGGAAGTGGTTACGCATATCGATCGCTGCCTTTCCTGCCTGGCCTGCACGACGACATGTCCATCCGGCGTCGACTACATGCACCTGATCGACCACGCGCGCGTACACGTTGAGGAACGATATCGACGGCCATTCGGCGACCGGGCGATGCGCTGGATGCTGGCGAAGGTGTTGCCCCATCGCGGCCGGTTCGCCGCGGCGCTGGGGCTGGGAAGAATGTTTTCGCCTTTGGCCGAACTGGTGGCAAAGCTGCCTGGCGGCGAGCGCCTGGCGGCGATGCTGCGGATGGCGAAAGGCAACCGGGCGCATTCCGTGAAGCCGGAAGGCTCCGCTGTGGCTGGCGCGCGCAAGGGACGTGTGATCCTGCAGTCAGGATGCGCAGAGCCGGTCTTGCGGCCCGACTATCAGGCGGCGACGGCGCGGCTGCTCAATCGTCTCGGCTACGATGTGGAGCGCGCCCCGGATGAGGGCTGCTGCGGATCACTCGTCCATCACCTGGGGCGCGAGGCCGAGGCGCTCGCCTTTGTCCGTAGCAACGTCGATGCATGGTCGAACGTCATTGATGGCGTCGATGCGATCATTGCCACCGTCTCGGGCTGCGGCACGACGATTAAGGACTACGGCTTCCTGCTGCGCAACGATCCGGCTTATGCCGGGCGCGCTGCAAGGATTTCCGCGCTGGCGAAGGACATCACCGAATTCGTGACGCCTGAGATGCTTGGACTGACAACGAGGCGCGGCGTTCGCGTAGGTTACCATGCAGCTTGTTCGCTTCAGCACGGACAAAAGATCACCAGCCAACCCAAGCGGCTGCTTGAATTGGCAGGGTTCGAAGTCGCCACGCCAGCAGATGCGCATCTCTGCTGCGGATCCGCGGGTACCTACAACATCCTGCAACCTCGGATCGCGGGGGAGTTGGGAGTCCGCAAGACAGAGACTCTCGAAGTGCTGAAGCCCGATGTCATCGCCACGGGGAATATCGGCTGCGCCGCGCAGATCGGCGCTCGCACTGGCATACCCGTAGTGCATGTCGCCGAGTTGCTTGACTGGGCGACAGGTGGACCGAAACCTGATGCGGTCAAACGGAGGGCGATCCGGTGAGCCAGATGCAGGATCGGGCAGGGCTTCAGGTCGCTGCCGATGTCGTGGAGTTCATCGAACGCGAGGCGCTGAGCGGTCTCGGCATTTCAGCAGAGCGCTTCTGGAACGGACTAGCAGATATCTACGCCGCATTCGCGCCTGAAAATCGCGAGCTGCTGGCCACCCGTGATCGCATGCAAGCACAGATTGATGCCTGGCATCGGGAGCGCCGAGGCAAGGCGATCGACTGGACAGAGTATCGTACCTTCCTGGAGAGCATCGGCTATCTCGTGCCGGAGCCGACGTCAGTGAAAGTGACAAGCGCTGGCGTGGACGAAGAGGTTGCCGCCATGGCCGGGCCGCAGCTGGTCGTGCCGGTGCTTAATGCGCGGTTCCTGCTCAATGCGGTCAATGCGCGGTGGGGCAGCCTGTACGACGCGCTCTATGGAACCGATGCGCTGCCGGGCAAGGCGAAAGCAGGTAGCTACGACGTTGACCGCGGCGCGGAGGTTATTGCTCGGGCGAAGGCATTTCTGGACGAGGCAATTCCGCTGGCGAGTGGAAGACATGCCGATGTCCGCGCGTGGCGTGTCGTTGATGGCGCTACTGAGCCGGCATTGGCTGATCCAGCGGCGCTGGCGGGTTTTCGCGGCGATCCAACCTCGCCGTCGGCCCTGTTGTTCCGGCACAACGGGCTTGGCATCGAGCTGGTCATCGATCAGCGCCATCCGGTCGGCGCGGGTGACTCCGCCGGGATAGCGGACGTGATCCTGGAATCGGCGCTGACGACCATCGTCGATCTTGAGGATTCGATCGCGGCTGTCGATGCGGCCGACAAGGTCGCCGCCTATGCCAACTGGCTTGGTGTGATGCGTGGTAGCCTGACTGTGACGTTCGACAAAGGCTGTCGAGCACTAACGCGCTCTCTCGAGCCCAACCGCGAGTGGATGTCGCCGACGGGTCAGAGTTTTGTGGTCAACGGTCGCGCACTCCTGTTTATTCGCAACGTCGGCCACCTGATGACGACGCCAGCCGTCCTGTTGGCGGATGGCTCGGAGGCGCCGGAAGGCATACTCGACGCTGTCGTCACTTGCCTGATCGGTCTGCACGACCTCAACGGTCTAGGTCGTTTCCGCAACAGCCGTACCGGCTCGATCTATATCGTGAAGCCCAAGATGCACGGGCCCGCGGAGGCGAGTTTCGCCAATCGGCTGTTCGATGCCGTCGAGGACATGCTTGGCCTGAAACGCTATACCGTGAAGCTCGGCCTGATGGACGAGGAACGCCGGACATCAGCAAACCTGGCGGCCTGTATCGAACAGCTGAGCCAGCGCATCGTTTTCATCAACACCGGTTTCCTGGATCGCACGGGCGACGAGATACATACGTCCATGGAAGCTGGCGCCATGGTGCGGAAAGCCGGGATGCGCACCTCTGACTGGATCAAGGCGTACGAGGACCGCAATGTCCGCATCGGGCTTGCGTGTGGACTTGCCGGGCGCGGGCAGATCGGCAAGGGCATGTGGGCCGCGCCCGACCGCATGGCTGAAATGCTCGAACAGAAAATAGGACATCCTCGCGCCGGCGCCACGACCGCCTGGGTGCCGAGCCCGACCGCTGCGACGCTGCACGCAATGCACTATCACTCAATTGACGTGTTTTCGCGCCAGAAGGAGATTTCGTGCGAAGCGATACCGGGACTCGATCGGCTGCTGCAAATACCGCTGCACCACGGCGCCAACTGGTCGGCAAGCGATATCCGCGAAGAGCTGGAGAACAACGCGCAAGGCATTCTTGGCTATGTCGTTCGCTGGATCGACCAGGGTGTCGGCTGTTCGAAAGTGCCAGACATTCACGACATCGGCCTGATGGAAGACCGCGCGACGTTGAGAATATCTTCCCAGCATATGGCGAACTGGCTGCGCCACGGTATCTGCACGGAAGAAGAGATAGACGCGGCGCTGATCGGGATGGCCGCGAAAGTTGATGCCCAGAACGCGAGCGATCCCGCCTATCGCGCCATGGCGCCGGATCCGCACGCCAGCGTTGCCTTCATGGCAGCCCGGGCTCTTGTTTTCGAGGGGCGTTCACAAGCCAACGGATACACCGAACCTCTGCTTCACGGCTTTCGAGCGCGGATGAAGAAAACAGGTTAAGCGCTGAGTGTCTGTTCTGGTACCAGCTCCCGGGCTCGAACCGGGGACCTCTAGATCCACAACCCTATTTTTCGTGTTCGCCCGTGATCGCTGATGTCCGAAAAGCAGTTTTGAATCAACGAGATATTGCGTATCGCGCGTCGCCGACGTTCAGTCGTGTCCGGCGGTTTCCGGGTAATTTTGTAGCCCAAAACTACACCCAAAAATCGCCGGTGCGGACCCTTAGATGTTCGAAGGCGACCCTTAGATATGACGACGAAACGGCTCACCGACACGGGCATCGCGAACCTCGGCCTTATGTCAGGAACGCGACGCGAAATCTGGGATACCATCGTGCCCGGGCTCGCCATCCGCATCGGGGCCCGGCGCAAGACCTTCGTCGCGATGGTACGGGCGCGCGGGCGCGTTCGTCGGGTAACGCTTGGTGTGCATCCCGCGCTGGGGGTGTCCGATGCGCGGAGCAGGGCACGTCTGCTGATCGAGCAAGGGCAGAATGGTATTGATCCCGTCGAGATGCGCGAGGCCAAGGAGCTTCATGAGGAGAAGCAGCGCCGCAACACCATCTCCGCCGCTGTCGCCGACTATGTGACGCTGTACGCTCAGCGGCGTCAGCGCAGCTGGCGCACTACCCAGCGTCGGCTTGAGATGTATCTGGTTGAACCATTCGGCGATCGCCCCGTCAGCACAATAGGTCGTGCCGACATCGTCTGTGCGGTGGATGTCGTGCAGGCTAAGGGCTTCGCTATCGGGGCCAATCGAACGCTTGCCAATTTCAAGACCTTCTTCCGGTGGTGCGTCGAGCGCGGCCTGATCGAGCGGTCGCCTGCCGAACTTGTGCGTGCGCCATCGCTGGAAGTGTCGCGCGATCGGGTCCTGTCCGATGATGAGATTAAGGCCGTCTGGAAAGCGACCTTGAACTATGCCGGCCCCTACGGGCGGATCGTCAGGCTCCTGTTGCTCACCGCTCAGCGCCGGGAAGAGGTCGCCGGCATGCGATGGGACGAATTGAACTTCAAGCTCCGTGAATGGACGTTGCGCGCCAGCCGCACCAAATCCGGCCGGTTGCACGTGGTGCCAATCAGCGAGGCAGCCTTGTTTGGAATTTGCTCTGCGCCTCGGTTAGGACCGCTGCTGTTTGGGTCGCAAACGGATCCGACAGGAGATCGCTCATTCTCATGCTGGAACCAGGCAAAGCTCCGATTGGACAACGCAAGCGGCGTTGCGGACTGGCGCTTGCACGATCTCCGGCGTACTGCTGCAACGGGTATGGCGCGGCTCGGCATCTCACCTCCAGTAATCGAACGCGTTCTCAACCACGCCGTGACTTCTGCGGGTCCGCTTGCAGCGGTGTATCAGCGCTACGACTACGCCAAGGAGAAGCGTGAAGCTCTCGACGCTTGGGCTGTGGAAGTTCTGAAAATAGTGCGAGATTAGTGCCTGCCTGTCGCGGGCGTCTCTGACCGTGTTCTTTGAATTTGCCCTCTCTTGACATGGGACTTGGCCGCCGGTTTTCCGCATGCTTAGCGCCATGCATGAGGACGGTCTCATCATTGCGGTCTACGGGAGCATAGCGCTCTGGAAGCGGCTTCGGCCGCTGCGGACCCTGCGCCGCCAGTATCGCGCCGATCCGACCGACGCACGGGCAGAGGTAGTCGCGCTGCGTCAGCGACTCCACGTTATCGACAATGCCATCCGGGACTATATGCTTGACGGTAAGCAGTAGAGATTCCGATGCCAAACCAGAACCAGACGATTGTAGCCCTTCGCAATGAGCTGAGAATGCTCACCAATGACCTTGGGGCGATTTCTGTGGGCCAGGCGGGCTCGACCTTCGCCAAAGGCGACAAGGCCAAACTAAAGGCGCGGATCGATGCGCTGAAAAACATTCTGGGCAAGCTGGAGGCAGCCGATGCCAAAAGGTCCTAAGCAGACGAGGATATCAGCGTGCCATACGCCATCAAATTCATGAAGCACACCGAGGAAATCGGGCAGACCCCTTGGGCGCGCTCATTCGAGACCGCCCAGCGACACGCGCAGGATCACTTCCCACTGCATCGTAGCAGGTCTGGCGCCACACACGTTGAGGTCTACGACTCCGAAACCGGAAAACTCCTGTTCACCCACCCGAGATTGCCCAATGCCAAAAGGCCCTAAAGGCCAGAAGCGGCCCGCTGACGTTTTCTCCAACGCGATCAAGGTCGCTCGCCTTGCCACTGGCGAGGAAGACGAGGCCGTGCCGAAGAAGCGCCCCGCCAAGAGCGAGGCAGCGGCTACGCTGGGCAAGCTAGGCGGGGCAGCGAGGGCTAAGAGCCTTTCCGCGAAGAAGAGATCGGAGATCGCAAAGAAGGCGGCGGCAAAACGTTGGGCGACCAAGCGCCCTTAGAACGGGATTTCATCGTCCCCGTCTCCAATCAGCATTTCATCGTAGTCGCCGTCAGCGAGCGCCTCTTCTTCATAGGTGACGCCAATGGCTTCGATTTTCTTGCGCTTCTTGAATAGGCCGAGTTCCTGCTTCGCGTGGCGCAGCGCCTTGTCTCGCAAGAAGTCTTGGTAGCCCTCGAAGATGGTCACGACCGGACATTGGACACAGCTCGATCGTCTTCCCTGCGCTAGGCGTGGCGGGCCACCTCAAAGCGCTTGAGCTTGATCCCGGTGCGCGCCTACAGCTTCAGGGTCGATAGAACCCGACGGCGTTGAGATTGTTTCGCTTCGCCTGCAGCATGGGCGGATAACAGACACCGAGCTATATGCCATGGAGCATTCTGATTGCTGCAGATCCTGAAATCACCACGACTGCTCTGGGTCGTGCTCGCCGTCCCGGGGGTATGGATCACATGGCAGTATGCCACGGGATCAATGGTCTATGGCGAGTTCATCCACGCCAGTGGCGACTGGTCGGTATGGCTCCTTATCGCGACGCTTGGCGTGACGCCGTTGAGGCGTATGGCGCGCGGTGGTTTCGGATTATGGCTTGCAAAGCGGCGGCGCGATCTCGGCGTTGCATCATTCGCCTACGCCGCCGGGCACCTCATGGTCTATCTGATGCGCAAGGCCGATATCGCCCTGATCTTCCAGGAAGGAATCGAACCAGGGCTACTGACCGGCTGGATCGCGTTTGCGATCCTCGTGGCGCTCGCCCTTACGAGCAACAATCTGTCGGTACGGCTTCTGCGAGCGGGTTGGAAGCAGCTTCATCGCCTCGTTTATCCGGTGGCGATCCTGGCTGCAGCCCATTGGGTGCTGGTTGCGTTCGATCCCACGCTAGCAATCGCGCACGCCGCAGTAATTTCCCTGCTGCTCCTGCTACGATTTATTCCGAAGAAACACAGATCCTGAAGGCGGCTATTTCAGTTCGACATAGCTCCGCAGACGAGCAACCTCAGCGGCATCAACGTACTTGCCGATCTCTTTGTTGAACTGGTCGAGCGAGGAATAGGGGCGATACTCTTCAAACTCGTGAGCCATCCGGGAGGTCATGCCCGGGATCAGCATGACCTGCTCGCGCGGAGCCTTGTTGAGATCGATGGGAACGAAGATGCGGGCGTAGAGCTCTTTCTTCTGCTCGGCCGTCAGGCCGCTGCCGACCGTGGCGTCGTAGGCGGCAGTGTCGGCGAAGGGTCGTTTGGCGAGGATCGCGGCGACCTGCGCTTGGGTAAGGCTCGAAACTGCTTTGAGCTGTTCCGTTGTCGCCGAATTGGCATTGAGGCGGGTTTGCTCCTGTGCATGGGCGGCTCCTGCCAGCGAAGCCACAACCAGGAACGCGGCGGTGATCAGAGCTCTCATGAAGGGTTTTCCTCGACGTAGAGTTGTGTTGGCAACGCGATCTTACAGAGTGAGCGCGGGCAGGTCACCCAAAACCTGCAGCGTCACCGGAGTTGCGCCCCCCGGATGCATCGTTGCGAGTCATTTCCGTTGGATCTTAGGTCGGTTGATCTGCGCGATTCCGATTGTCCGTATTTCGCGAGACTTTGCCGTTTGGCGATGGCAGGACGAGCGGCCGTTTCTGGCCCGTTTGAGACAGTCGCGGAGGTGGCCCATTCGTGCGATCTTGCGACAGTCGTTTAGGGTATTGGGCGCGGATGCCGGACTTTCTCGCTCGTATCGCGCTGAACTAAGCCCAAGCGTGCCAGCGCGAGGTTGACGGTTTCATCGTTGTCGTTGACGCGAGGTCCGGGCCGCGAGCGCTCGCGGACAAGTCCTGAGAGAGTTGAGAATGGCGAGGCGCCGCGCAAACGCTGTTGGATATCTGGGCCTGGAAGTCGGGACAAGCTTGTCGATCAGCGCACGTGTTTGCGCAAATGGCGGGAGGCATCCCAAAAAAATTTTCAGCCCCCCTCTTGATGGGAATTGGCTGGATTTTTAATTCTGCACCGCCGGGCGCCGACGTTGAGCCCGGTGGTCCACAGGGCGCCCGACGCTCGCCGGGCGCGCCTTGTACCCAGGTTGCTCATTGGAGAACATGGCTATGAGGAATGCACTCGATTTTTCGCCCTATCGCCGGTCCCTGATCGGCTTCGACCATCTTTTCAATCTGATGGAAAGCGCCGCTCGTCTGGATGGCGTGGAAGGCTATCCACCCTATGACGTCGAGCAACGGGAAGAGGATGCCTATCGCATCCGGCTCGCCGTCGCCGGTTACGCGACATCGGACATCGATGTCACGGCGCATGAAAACGTGCTGATCGTGACCGGGCGCAAGGAAGATAAAGCCGAAGATCGCGACTATCTCTATCGCGGTATCGCGGCAGGTGGGTTCGAGCGTCGTTTTCAGCTCGCCGATCATATCAAAGTAACCGGCGCCAACCTCACGGACGGTATCCTGGAGATCGACTTGAAACGCGATGTCCCCGAGGCGGCCAAGCCGAAGAAAATCGCGATTGGCCAGGCTGCCGAGCCCAGACGCATCGGGAAACCTGCCCAATCCGAAGCGGCCTGACGGAGACATGCTCAACATGAGCAGCATCTATACCGTCAACGAGGTGCGCTCGGCGCTCCAGAACGCGGCTTCGGTCGCGACCCTTCCGATCACCACCGAGGCGGGTACTACCGAAGCGCTCAAGAAGTCCGCGCTAGCGTCGGCTGCGCCGATGGCTGAGGTGGATTTATAGGCGGGGCGTGGAGGAGGGCGGCCGGGTGTAGCCCCGGCCGCCATTTTTCGCAGCGAAGGAGAAACAGAGGACTATTGCCATGCGTGCTATCGATCCGATTTTCGTGGCGCCGCGCGTTGTGCAGCGTGACTGGGGGCGGGACGATCTAGGCGACTGGGGCAAGCTTCTTCCGCATCCGTCCGGAAGAACTGCCGAGGCCTGGCTGCACGACGCCGCCAATTTCACGGACAAGGGCTCACTCGGTCGTCGGCTCGCCACCGACAGCTACGGGATGTTCGGGGACCTCGGTCGTGCTCCGCCGCGTTTGCGCCTGGTTTTTCCTGGTCGCGAGACAGCGGTCACATCGACAGCGCCCGTCAGTTTCTGGACCTTGCTAGAGCCAGGGTATGATCCGTGCACCGGTCTCGCATCCAGCATGCGCCGAACCGGCGAACGTATCCGCGCCTATGAGGGCGCGGCCGTGAAACTGCCTGCGGGAAGCGTCGCGCTTGAAGTGAGCCCGGCTTTCCAGCCGGCCAACACGCCAGCCGCTGAGGCCCCCTCGCTTATCCGGCTCCCGCCTGTGTCGAGGCGAACACGCGCGACACTCGTGCGAGAGGAGGCGCTCAGCGTCGAGATGTGGACGCTGCCGGAATGGAGCTGCCTAATGCCTGACGGCGAGACTTGCCATGTCGTTATGGCGTTGACGCCCGGCGTCGTGCTCGATGGCCGCCTGTTGCGCGCGGGCGAGCCGGCATTCATTCCGGCTTGGGGGCGGCTCGTCGAGCTTGTCACAGGCGCAGCGACAGCCAGGATCATGGTGGCTTATCCAGACCGGACACCGACGGCGATCTGGCGGCACACCCCCGGGCCCGACCCGATGCCGGGACAGCTTCCGGAGCCTGAACCTCCGAGTCCGGCCGTCGAAGCAGCGGACGCGCCATTCGAACGCGCGTTGGCCGCGTGAGGCCAACCGATCACGCAACTCACATGGAGAACATCGTGAAGAACACAGCTTCAGTCATTGTCCTCGCGCTGGGACTAGGCGCTTGTGCAACGCCTGAGTCGATGCCGGCCTCTCCCACCGAAAAAGCGCTGGATGCGCCCATCCCGGCTGCGAACTATCGGGCACCGCGTCTTCTTGGCACCGACAGGCCGGACTTCAACGGTGTGTGGCGCGTTCTGAACACCGCCAATTACAACATCGAAGCTCACCCGGCGTCGGCCGCGCTTCAGCTTCGGCCGGGTCCGTATGTTCCTGTGCCTCACGCGTCCGTCGTCGCGCTTGGAGCGATCGGCGCGGTGCCGGCAGGAATCGGCATTGTACAGGGCGACGGCAAGATTCCGTACAAGCCCGAGGCCCTAAAGCAACGCGACGAAAATCGGGCGCACGCCGTTGAGCTCGACCCGGAAGTTAAGTGCTACCTGCCGGGGGTTCCGCGTGCCAACTACATGGACAAGCCCTTCCAGATTTTCCAGTCGGACAAGGCGTTCTTCTTCGCCTACGAGTACGCCGGCGCCGTTCGAAATGTTTTCCTGGACGATCCCGGCGAGGCTCCGGTCGACTCGTGGATGGGGCAATCTGTCGGCCACTGGGAAGGCGACACGTTCGTCATCGAGGTGACGGGTCTGCTTCCGGACACTTGGCTCGACCGGTCCGGCAACCTTCATGGGTCTACGACAAAGATTGTCGAGCGCTGGACGCGGACGTCAGACCAAACGATGCGTTATGAGGCTACCATCACTGACGACGAGGTTTACACGCGCCCGTGGACCATCGCCTTCAACCTCTATAAGGCCGTTGGAGAAGATGCTCAGCTGCAGCAGTTCAAATGCGTCGAATTCGTCGAGGAACTGATGTACGGCCACCTGCGGAAGAATCCACTTCCGGGTCCTGCCCTCGAGCGCGCGAAGCGCGAAGCCGAGGAGCGCTCGAAGGAGGAGAACTAGGAGACAGGAGAATGCGCTCCAGATTTGGTGGAAACCTGAGAGGTCGGAATGTCCGTCGAGCAAATGAGACGAGAGGCCGAGGAGAAGCTCTCCAATGCGCTAGAGCGTGTCAGCGACGAGGCCACGTTCTGCGAATTTCTCCAGGCGCTGGCAACTGACTGGTTCCAGGAGCAAGAGATCGAAAAAGGAGAACCCGGTTCCACTTACGGTTCCGGTGCACTCGGTTGGGAGAATGGGACCATCGGTGAATTCCTTGGAGCGGCGTCGGTCGGCCTTCACCGGCGGCTCGACGAAACAAACGTCGGGCGACGGGCCGCCGAGATAATGTGGGTCGGCAAGATCTACGAGTGACGCCCGCTATCGGCGAATAGCCGCCGTTCGGCGGTCTGACAGGACTCACATCAAACGGCAGCTAGTGGCCCATTGCAGTCTTTCAATGTCGTATTCCTCGCTCCGTGAGCCCGTTGCAGAAATATTTGCACCCGCGGAACGCTTTGGGCGATGATACCTTGGCATCGCAGGGAGGGGACATGCGCATCTGGTCGCTCGTGCTCGGAGGAATGGCGCTCGTCGGCTGCTCGTCGGTGTGGGAGCCGATCGAGCGCTCCAACGTCGTCATCGCCATAGTGGGGTTTGACGAGGCCTTGAAGGATCGTTTCAGCACGAAGGCGCCGGACGGCGACGAGGACGTGCGACTGGGGCCGGTGTTCCAGCAGGACACCAAAGGCTGCACGCCGAACGGCTACAACGACTCCCGGGCAAGACTCACAGAGGTCGCGATCTTCCGTGAGAGCGCCTTGCTCGATGTCAGGACAGCCGATGGCGCCATCATGCATGTGCGGCTGTTTAATGCCTTCAGCGGAGAGAGTGTGCCAGCCAAAAGTCCAGTGAACCCGGGTGACTACACCTTTCGCGACGCTGGCGTGAGCTGGTACGATGGTCAATGGCGTCACACTCGTGCAACCTCCGAAGAGGTGAGCCTTTCCTTTGCGTTCGACGGCCAGCCGGTGTTCCTTGGCCTCTACGCAATCAGCATGAATGCACGGTCAGAGCTGGCGCTCACCGAAGTTCCGGCGCCGCTGGAGGTAATGGCTGCAGCCGCTGAGCGGCTGGGAATCGCCGGTCAGACCCTGCAAGCGCCGCAACTTCGCATGCGCAAGCTGGCTCGATGTGGCCCGATCGGCGTCATTACTCGGTCCAACACCGACTAATCGCAGCGACGCTGCATCATCTGCGAATGACCGCTTCCGGCGACTCCTGCCATCGCCTCTACGTGCGGGCAATGACCGCTTCGGAACGGCTCAGCCGTCGGTAATGATTGCGGGTTACGGCGCGATCTGGCCCTCAACGGTCGCTCGCTCCGGAAGCGGCGCAGCTGCTACCCGGAACCTGGGAGGAAGACCGCTGTCTCGAACGCCTGCGCTGGATTTCGGGTCTACGCTTCGCTTCGCTCCGGAATGACGATCGGGAGGTTGGGAGACCCTACTTTCAGATCGCCTCCCGCTTCGTGCGCGGATCGAACCCCCAAGCCTTCGCACACGGATGCGGCGCCTTGCGGTCGAGGATGGGGAAGCGGGAATAGTCTTCGTCGGAAAAATCGAGCACGCCGATCGACTTCAGCTTGTCGCACGCCATGCGCACCTGCTCGTCCGCGCGCGCCAGCACGACCTTCGCAATCGGCCAGCGCTTCTCCCCGGCCAGCACCGCGCCGCCGTCCGGCGAGAACCTCGGGGACCTGAAGGCCTGGTTCATCCAGCCACTGGCGTCGAACGTCTGCAGCGGTTCGCCCCCGGAGGCCGGCCACAGCTTCGCCACTTCGTCGTAGGAGGTGGTCAGCACCATCCTGCCGTCCGGGGAAAAAGCGACCGAATTCATCGACCGCTCCCCGTTTACAAACGTCGCCAGCGCCGCGCCGCCGGACGTAGGCCACAACTTTGCTGCGCCGTCTGTGGATCCGGTCAGCACCCTCTTGCCGTCAGGCGAGAATGCCACGGCAGCGATCGCCCCTTTGTGTCCCGTGAGTGTGACCTGCGCCGCGCCGCCTGAAACCGGCCAGAGTATTGCTGTGCCGTCGCCTGATCCGGTCAGCACGGTCTTACCGTCCGGCGAGAAAGCTATGTCCCCGACATAACTGGTGTGACCGGAGAAGGTCGCCAGCGTCTCACCGCTCGAAACCGACCATAGCCGGGCTGTCTTGTCGTCGGACCCGGTAAGAACCGTCTTGCCGTCCGGTGAAAACGCGGCCGCCTCGATCGCCTTGGTGTGACCTCGAAGGGTCGCCAGCTCCTTGCCATCCGGGACAGACCAGAGTTTCAGCGTGTAGTCCGGCAGCGCAGCCAGCACCGTCTTCCCATCCGGCGAGAACGTGACCACGCTGGCCTTCTTCGGCAGAAACGCCGTGACCGGCCCGACTTCCGCCGCCGCCGGCGCCTCGCCGGGTTGCAGTGACCAGACGTTCACCGTGCCGTCGCTTGAGGCGGTCAGGAATTCTTTCCGATCCGGCGACACGTCGACGGCCCAGACGGCGCCGTCATGCCCGGTAAATGTCTCCAGCCCCTGGTTGCCACCCGCCCACAGCTTCACGACGCCATCCGCCGACGCTGTCAGCAATCGTGTCTCTCTTGTATCGTCCGGATCGTCCGGCGCCACGATCGCGACGGAAAGGACTTCTTTGTCATGGCCGAAGACGACCTGATCCAAGGCCTTGCCGGTGGCTACCTCCCAGATCTTCGCCGTCCCGTCCGACGAGCCCGTTATCACCGCCTGGTCGCCAAACCCGAACCTCACCGAATTCACCGCGCCGTTATGGCCGGTGAATTTCTGGAGGATCGAACCATCCGCAACCGACCACAGGATCGCCGTCAGGTCTTCCCCTCCCGTGACCAGCTTCGTCCCATCCGCGGAGAACGCCACCGACTTGATCTCGCCGCCATGCACGGTGAAGGCCTTGAGGAAGGTTCCATCGGATGCCGACCACAGGTCCGCCTCCCCGGTGCTGGCCCCCGTCAGGATCGTCTTGCCGTCCGGCGAGAACGCCACCGCGAAGATCTGCAGCTTGAGCGGTTTGGTCGGCGGGTGTTCCAGATGCGGAACCAGCGTTAGCAGCGGCTCTCCACCCGAAACCGGCCACAGCTTCGCCGTGCCGTCCCAAGATCCGGTCAGCACGCTCTTGCCGTCCGGGGCAAACGCCACCGACAGAACATACTTCGCGTGCCCCTTGAACGTCGCCAGCAGCGCGCCATCCGACACGCGCCACAGCACCGCCGTCCCGTTCTCCAGCCCCGCCAGTATGCTCTTGCCGTCCGGCGAGAAAACGGCCGAATAAACCTGGCCGCCGTGGCCGTCGAACGTCCGGTCCACCCGGTTGCTGACATAGGGGCGCGCCAGCGCGTTGCGCACGTCGGGATAGCCATCTGGATTCAGCGCGCGCTCGGCGAACCCGCCTTCCGCCTGCGGATCTCCGGCCAGCGCCATCAGCAGCGCCTTGACGTGAAAGCCCTTGGCGCTCAGAGCATCGGCCTCGCGCGCGAACAACGCCGCCTTCTTCGCGCTCGCATCGGCGGAGTTGACCGCCGCGAACCACCCGCCCGCCAGCGCCGCCGCGACCAGCGCCACGCCAATCACGAGCGAAATCACCGACACCCATCTCAGTCGCGAGGCGACCCGGGCGCGATCCTTCACCGCCGCCTCGGCGGTCTTCAGCGCCTCTTCCCGCTCCGCCAGCTGCGCCTTCGCCGCCGTCTCGCGTCCCTGCTCCGCGTCGGCGCTCGCGGTCAGATAGTCGCGCACCGAGGCGGGCACATGCGCATCCTTCGGCGCACGGCCCAGCCAGTCGTGAGCGTCCTTCAGCGACGCGCCGCGCAGCAGGCGGTCGTCCGCGCCGCTAGCCGCCCACTCCGCCGCGCGCTCCGACAGCCGCGTCTGTTCGCGCAGCCAGGCAAGGTCAACCTTCAGCGCGTGTTCCAGCTTGCGCATGCCGTCGAGCACGCCGGACTCGGGCATCACAGGCGTGGCGTAAAAATAAATCCAGTTGCGGTCGGCCAGTACCGCCGGCGCCGGCTTGCTGACATCGCGCGGCACGACCGGCACGATGCGCTTGCCCAGCCGCGCCGCCTCCTCCACCTCCCACGCGCAGATCGGAGAACCCGCCGACGTATCCGTCAACACGAACGCGACGGCGTCGGCCGACAGGATCAACCCGCCCAGCCGCGCCCTCCACTTTTCTCCCGGATCGATGTCATGCCGGTCGAGGATCGCCGCGAACCCCCGGTCCTCGAGCCCGATCACCAGCTGATCCGCAAATGCAACGTCGGCCCGCGAATACGAGACAAACACCTTCATCTTTCCAGATGAAGGCACCGTCTCTTCCGCCGGGCCGTCCCCGCCCATCCCTCACTCCGCTATCCCCGACACTCACACTGCCATGCCAACGCAGCGTCAGCCAAGCGACGCTCGCACGTGGCGCGAGTCGCAAATCTCTCTCTCCGGAAAAGGGGCCCCGCAACGTTCACGGGCGGCGGCAGAAGGTCGAATCTTGCCTAGGATTTCCGAAGATTACGGACGTCCGCAATGAGGCGATGTCCGGCCGGGTTCGTCAGGGCAGGGCGAATGGCTGCTCTGGAGCGACCTTGCCGGTCGTGGCCTTCCCGAGAGCCGGACGGCATGGGGCCCAAAACGGTCGCCGAGATTCAGACGCGTTCGAAATGGGGAACGCCGGCCAGCTCCGCGAATCTACTCACTCGAGCGCCCGCTTTTGAACTGATGTTGTCAGGACGAGGCCGGCCGGGGTTCGTCCACAGATGACAACTCCCTCTGCCGTGTTACCGACAGTCGGAGCAAGTAGGGTCCCACCACGGGCAGGAGCAATAGCAACCTGATGGATCTTGGCAGAAGATGCCATCCGGGTTGTCCGGATCCAGATACTCGCAGCTCGCCATCAAGAGACCCGCCAACACAATCCTTGCAGCGGCGTAGAAACGCGTTCGCATAGCCACCCTCCCCACCGCCCGGTCAGGGCGAATAAACATAAGTTACGCCCCGTCAGACCTTGCGAAAAGGCGGCTAAGCCTGATCGCCCAATAAAATAGCGCTACGCGTTGCCGGGTTTCCGTTGCGGTTTCCGTAGTTTTTTTGCCAATGAACTATCCTTCAGCGCAAGCTCAAGATGCCTTTGCTCGTAGACACATGACCACCTTGTTCATCACGCCAGAGAGCAAGTTCACGTCTACGACGTGAAGTTCGGCGCAGCTCGAAAGGATCGACTGAGCGGCGTTGCTGAGTGACTGCGCTGAGGCGAGGTACGTGCATTGCTCCCAGGACTGGGGAAATGGCCGGATTGGAGCTCACCGGCCACTACCGTTGAGGCACTCAGAGGTCGACCTGCTCGGAAAGAGCTAACGCGTCATCGACCTCCACGCCCAGATATCGAATCGTGCTTTCGAGCTTGGTGTGTCCCAGCAGGAGCTGGACGGCGCGTAGATTGCCGGTCTTTCGGTAGATCATCGCCACCTTGGTTCGCCGCAGCGAATGCGTTCCGTAGGTGGCCGGGTTGAGACCGATCGAACTTACCCAGCCTTGAACCAGCCGGGCGTATTGCCGGGTCGACAATCGTTCCGAAGAAGCAAGGCGGCTGTGGAACAGGAAGTCGGAACCCGACAAGCCGTGCTTCTGGATCAGATCGCCAACCGCCGCCCGGGCCTGGTCGGTGATCTCGAACTGGACTGGCCGCCCGGTCTTCTTCTGCACAATGGCAGCCCGGTTCTTGACCGTTCCAGCGCCGGCCACGTCTTCAACCCGAAGTCGGACGAGGTCGCACCCTCGCAGCTTGCTATCGATCCCGAGATTGAAAAGGGCGAGTTCGCGAATCTTCCCCGCCATCTGGAGGCGAATGCGGATAGCCATGACCTCTTTCATCTTGAGGGCGGGTTTCTGGCCGGTGAGTTTCCTGCCCGTAACAATGCGAGCCCGACCGCCGGAGCGAACCGGAGATTTGGGAACAAGTTCGAATGTCATCGTCGTGAGCCTTCTGCTCACCCGCCCGCACCATGCCGGCGGGGCGCGACATGCTAGGTGGGCTCGGCTTCGCTCCCGAATGACTTCAATTGGTGGCGTAGGCCGGTCGTGAGCCGGCGGCCATGCGCGCGAGTTGGGGCCCATTGCGGTCATGCGCCGCCGAGGAAAATTGATCGAGGTGGAGCTGCTGACTTTGGGTCTCCAGGTTGACGCTTAGGGCAATATGGACGACCGGACGACGACCTGTTAACTCACAAAACTAGGTTCAAGCTGGGGACATCCATCATGACTGCGAAAATCATTGGGATTTCTGTCTGCGCTTTTTCTGTTCTGACCCTGGCGCTCTCCGCGAGCGCTCAAGGCGGCAGCAACAACTACAATGTGCAGAACTCGACTTCGAACTACAGCGTACAGAGCTCTAGCCCGAGTGCATCTGGTCAGTCGCAGAAAACGCAGGCTCAACCGACGCAACAGAATAAGCAGGCGAACGACAAACAGGCGGCTGCGGCCAAGAAGACGAACGAGCTGGCGGAAAGAATGGCGAAGGCGCTTAGCCAGCCTAAATAGGGCTACCAGGCCCGACAAAGAGGTAGCCTTGCGCTGTAACGCTCATGGCTAGACGCCCGTTCGAATATCGAGGCTTCATCAGCTATAGCCATCGCGACGAGGCATTCGCGAAGTGGCTTCATGGCGCGCTTGAGACCTATTCAATACCGCGTAAGCTGCGTGGCACAATTGGGCGGGACGGACCTGTCCCGCCACATCTTTTCAAGATTTACAGAGACCGGGACGAGAACCCAACTGCATCCGATCTTGGTGCAGTTATCGCCGATGCGCTTCGCAAGTCGACATATCTCATCGTTCTCTGCTCGCCGAGCTGCGCCCGCAGCCAATGGGTCGAACAGGAAATTCTTGAGTTCAAGAAATTGGGACGCGAGAACCATGTCCTCGCGGTCATAATCGACGGCGAGCCGAACGCTTCCTCCAAGGCAGGTGTCGATCCCGAGATTGAGTGTTTCCCACATGCACTCAGATTTCGGTTTGATCCGGAAACAAAGGCACTATCAGATAGTCCGACTGAACCGATCGCGGCGGATGCGCGTCCGCACGGCGATGGTCGTTACAATACCAAGCTAAAGCTCGTCGCGGGCCTTCTTGGCGTAAGCTACGATGCAATAAGACGACGTGATGATGGCCGTCGCAGGCGCCGGTGGCTGGCGGTGTGCGCGCTCTTGGCGATGGTGGTTGGGGCTGGCGGATTGCGGGCGTGGGAGCTCTACGATCGAGGCGAGCTCACGGCTGAAAGTGAGCCGGCCAACTCCTCCATATCGGTTGACGGCGCTGAGCTAGGTTCAAAAATCAAAGGTTTGAAACTAGCGACCGGAACACACCTAGTGACCGCCGCTGCGCCGGATCATTTTGAGCTTGAGAGGCAAGTACGCATCGACCGGCAACGGACGGCCAGTACACGTTTTTCATTGGAGCCTGGCTGGGAGGCGCAGCCTTATCGGTCTTCGGATCTGCAGGGCTCCTTCGGCGTCATCGAAACAGCTGACGACGTTATTCTGGTCAACAATGAACTTACCCAGCTCTCGATGTGGAGCGCGATGCAAGGAAGAGTCATTGCCGCGATTCCGACGCCGCGGGGAGAACATCGGAGTTTTGATGAACTCCGCCTGGGGGACGGCCCTCGCCGCTTTTTTGTTTCGGCCATAGAGCCCGCCGGTCTAGCGCCCGAAGCCGTTGTCATTCCGTCGGAGGATCCTGCCTCCTTCTGGACGGCGAAGGTTCCTTCCAGCGCAAGATTTCCCGCCGACGGGGCCATGGCTTCGATCGCCTTTTCAGGGCCGGATGGCGACGTGCTGGGTTTGGCTGGGCGGGACGGAAAGGTCTATCTCTTTGATGCGGCATCGGGAAATTTTAAGACCGCGCTGGAGCTATCTAAAGAACCCCTGACTTCGCCGCCATCGTTGGCGCTGACGAAGAGAGGCGGAATGAGGCTCTATGCAGCGCTTCGATCCGTTGGCGGCGATTTGCGATTACTATCTCTCTCCGCCTCGGGAGACGCGGGTCAAACAAAGTCTCTTTTTCGGGGGAAGGGCTGGGCGGCCCAATTTGTGTCGCCTGAGGCAGACCGCGCCCTTCTCTGGAACGATAACCAATGGCGGCTGATTGACCCAGAGTTGGGAAACATCGTGGCGAGCGGGACAATTGCAGGACCACTCAGGAGCGCGCCACTATGGCTGGATGCGGGCCCCAGGGATGGACCGTCGCTTCTTCTGGACTACCAAAGCGAACTTGGGACTGTGACCGTTCGCATAGCGGACGGCGTCCCTCTCTGGACCGCTCCCAAAGGATTTCGCCCTTTGCGAACCTCGAGCGGGTCAGCTGTGCGCCAAGGAAACGCACTATTGCTGGGCAGCGCCAGCGCCATCGCGGCGGTGGAGGCTCAAACCGGCATTGTTCGATGGCGCCATGAGGGTGTCGTCGCAGGCGTTCTCGCTGGCTCATGGAGCGGCGATGGCGGCAACCAGGTTCTCGCGACCGTTGAGGGGGAGGGACTGATTTGCCTTAATGAATCCGGCACCCTGCTCTGGAAGCTTCGGCTGGGTACATCAAACCTGGCTCCGGTAGCGCTGGTGCGATCGCCGGGCGGCGGCCTGGCGCGAGACATCGTGTTGCAGAGTCATGGCGGGGCGATTGGCCTAGTGCATGGTCCCCGGCGCCTGTGGCTTGCGCGTTCCGCAAAGCCGCTTCAGGCAAGCCCTGCGGTCTTGCTAGGGCCGAATGGCGGGTCCGTTGTCGCAGAAGTGGGAGAGTGGGACGGCCGTGCCAAACTGCGTGCTTTTGACGGCGTGACAGGAACGGTGCTTTGGTCCGCCACCGACGAAATCGCGCCAAATCGTGGCGTTGCTGTTGGGGATCTCGACGGCAATGGGATTCAGGAGTTTGTCGCAATCGGCCTCGGTCACGGCGACGCGCGCGGTACCTTCATTCTGAGTTACAATCCAACCGATGGCCGGTTGCTTAGCGCACTGCCCGTCGCGGTAGACGGTTGGCTGTCGTCCACCCCAGTGATTGCCGATTTTCGAGGCATTGGGCGGCCCGATGTCGCGTTCAGTGCATGGGATGCCCAGCTGATTGCCTTGGCCGACGGCAAGACAGGAGAGGTCATCTGGCGTTTTTCGACGGCTGGCCCAGTCCTGGGCGCGGTTTCGGCAGGCGACATCGACGGTGACGGTAAACCGGACGTGCTTGTCTCCAGCTTTGATGGATATATCTACGCACTGCGCGGAGCGGACGGCAATCTCTTGTGGAAACAGTCCATTGGACCTGGAGGATGGACATCGCCGACAGTGATAGGCGGCAAGACCGGTGCGCGGATTGCGGTCACCGACCTTGTCGGGGGCCTTCATGTTCTAGACGCCCAGACGGGCAAGGTTTTGTGGGTGTCGCAATCTCGAGAAGGCGCTATTAAGCCCGCAGGATCGCCTATTGCCTTGCAGCTAGACAAGAGAATGCTGGTGTATGCTCCGCAAGGAGCGCTTGGGTTGGTTGCCTATGATCTCGATACTGGAGCGATCGCATGGACAACGGACGACGCCGTGGTGGTGAGCGCCAGTCCAGTTCTGTGGAACTCGCCCGCGGGGCGCAACCTGATTGTCTGCGCGACCGTTGATGGAACCCTTCTTTTTCTCGAAGCCGAAACCGGCGCCCTGATCCGGCGCGAAGAACTGCGCGACAAGGACGAAACCGATCCGCTGATCGAGGGTGACCCGGTGGTCGCCGACCTGACGGGAACGGGGGAGTTGAGTGTCGTCATCGCTACCCATGATCGTCAACTGCTTGCTGTGCGGGGATCCGGGATCGCTCGCTAGCCCCGAAACCCAGCAGCAGCTTCATTCTCGTTCAATAGCTCGGCGGGTGCTGTCAGACCAAAGCTGAAGAGAAGCTTTTCAGCTTCGAGGACTTGTTGTCGCCATCGGCTAGGCGGTTTTCTGCGCCACCCTACCGTCCGTTACGGGGAAGGCGAGGGGCGTGATCTGCCGCTTTTGAGTCAGTTTCGATTGCTAGGGAGTACGACCGCTTAGAGGCGACGTCCGGCCGGGTCCGCGAGGGCAGGATGACTGGCAGCAGTTGGGCGATCCAGCCGTTTCGCCACATTCGGGGTTACGACGACCTCGGGGCCCTAAACAGACACCCAGCAAACCAAGTTTGTAGAAGGCCGTTGGGCGATCTGCCTATCGCTTTTTTTTTGAACCGGAACGAGTAAGTGATTCAACGCAGGTGTGTTGGACAGCCGAGAGGGATTGAAGAAGGTGCGATTGGTGACGCTTTGCCTTGGTTTGACGCTATCGCTCGCGCCGGTGCTGGCGGCGTGTTCGCAGATACCAGAAACGTCGGCGTCATCTACATCCGCGCAGCTTATCAAGCGCGGCGATCGCAATCTCGCGTTTCATGTCACGCCGGGCAAACCCGGCAATGACACATATATTGTGCTCGATGCCGGCGGCGGCCTCGACGCTTCTTACTGGAACGATTTCGTCCCAACACTGTCTCAGCGCACTGGCGCGACAATTATCACATATGATCGCGCCGGGATGGGGCAGAGCGATGAGGCGCCTGGTCCATGGGACCTCAACGAAGCAACGCGCGATCTGGAGCATGGATTAGAGAAACTGCATGCGACCCGGAATGTGATCTTGGTGTCGCATTCGCTTGCTGGCGAGATCGCAACCGCCCTCGTTGGTCGCCACCCGGACTGGTTTACGGGGGGCGTGCTCGTCGATGCCAACGTGCCGGATGTTTACACAGAGGATTTCATATCGCGCGCGCAGGCCATCTACGCACCGGTCTTGGTCGAGCTCCGCGCCGCGCCTCCCACACCCCAGGGACGCCAGCTCTTGGCTCTGTCGGAATCTTTCGTGGAAACGTCGCGGGCATTTCATAAAATGGTTTGGCCGAGCTCAGTGCCGGCGACAGTGATCGCGGCGGAGCGCCCGCCGTTTGAGTCCGAGGTAGATGCGCGGTGGTGGAAAGATGCGCACGCGCAGTTCGCGCGTGGCGCCGGAAACAGAAGGCTTGTCGCCGCTGATCGCAGTTCCCACGACGTGGTGCGCGATCGTCCCGACGTAATCCTAGACGCCATCATCGAGTTGTCCCAGCGCGCCGACCGCCACTAGCCGTCATACTTACTCGCGCGCCCGGCAGACCGGTGATGGTCCTCGCAGCAGGCGAGTGGATCATCGACGCGAGCGGCAAGACGCTTTTGCTGGCGTGTCATTACATTCGTACTGACACGATTTCGCTCGCTGAGGCGCGCGCGGCGCCTCAGCTTCTGGAATCTAGCGAAGCGCAGTGACAGGATTGCGCAGGCGCAGGTACACCTTTTGGCTGGCGCAGGTGGGATGGCGAATGTCTTCTTTGAGGCGCACCGCCGGCTTCGCTAGGGCGTGGATGACTGGCCGCTCTTGGCTGACTCAGTTGTATCGCCGCAACCCGCGCGTTGGCGACCTCGGTACCCTTTCCGGCCATCCACGTCGGCCGAGCTTCGCGTCAGCCGGCCGCCGGCCGGGCAGTCCCAGGCCGCTGCGGCGCCGGCGCAGCAGCATGCCCCTATCGCAGCGGCAGGGCTTTCTCTGCCGCGAGCGTCATCTAGAGTGACGCGATCGCCTCGGTGAAGGCGTTGAACAAAGGGGACGGCAATGCGCGTGCGGGCAAAACTGTATGTTGGAGTCCTGCTGACGATGGCGCTAGGCGCCTGCGCGCAGGCGCCTGTGCCAGATGCGACCCCCTCCACTCCTGAAGTGCTGCTTGGCAATATGCGTCCGGTTACGCCAGCCATGCTGCAGGCCCCGGCGACGGGGGACTGGCTGCAATGGGGGCGCACCTACGATGGACAGAACTTCAGCCCGTTAAAGCGCATTGACCGCGACACGGTGAAGAACCTAGCGCCGGCCTGGCGCGTCCCGCTCGCCGGCGGGCTCTCGATGCCGACGCCGGTGGTGCACGACGGCGTGATGTTCCTGCATACGGCGCCGGACACGGTGCTGGCGCTGGACGCCAGGACCGGAACCGAGCTGTGGCGTCATGCACATACGTTGGCGCAGGGCATACCCTCGACCCAGAAAATGGGTCTCAGCTTCTCAGGCGAGCGCGTGTTCGCCCCGACCTCGGATCTGCACGTGATTGCCCTCGATGCTCGCACCGGTGAAAAGGCGTGGGATCACACCATCGCGCTCAGCGCGCCAGCGACCAATCGCGCGGCCTTCAACCTGCGCAGTGCACCGGTGACGGTCGGCGACAAGGTGATCCAGGGCGTTACCTCCAGCTCCGGCCCGGGCGGCGGCTTCATCGTCGCTCTCGACATAAACACTGGAAACGAAGTGTGGCGGTTCCACACGACCGCCCGTCCCGATGGGCCCGGTGGCAACACATGGAACGACCTGCCGGTGGAGAAGCGTACGGGCGGCTCTGTCTGGGACCAGGGAACATGGGACCCCGACCTCAACCTCGTCTACTTCGGCGCGGGGGCCACATATGACACCGCGCCCCTGCTGAAACCCTCATCGAAGCCCGGCGTGACCAACGACGCGCTCTACACCAACGCAACGATCGCTCTCGATGCGAACACCGGGAAGCTGAGGTGGTATTATCAGCATGTGCCCAACGATCAGTGGGACCTCGACTGGGCTTTCGAGCGGACCTTGGCGACAGTTCGCGTCGGCGGGCAGAACCGCAGGGTCGTGATGAACGTGGGCAAGATGGGCGTTCTCGACGCCCTCGATGCAGCGACGGGCGCCTATCTGTTCTCAATCGACGCCGGCACGCAGAACATCATCACCGCAATCGACCCGGCAACAGGCAGAAAGACGATCGATCCTGCAAAACTGCCCGACCCAGCGCGGCCGACCGTCTACTGCCCAAGCCCATCCGGCGCACGCGCATGGCCGCCGACATCCTTCAGCCCAGTCACAGGCATGCTCTATCTGCCGCTGACAGAATGGTGCAGCCGGATGAGCACGGAAGGTTCGCCGCTCTTGAGCGCCCCCGGCGCCAGGTTGACCAATGCGGAGCACCCGGATGCGGTGTCGGACGGTAAGATGGGCCGTCTGCAGGCGATGGACATCAGCGGGCGCAAGCTCGCCTGGCGGCATGATCTGGTCGCGCCCATATCGACATCGGCACTGGCGACGGCCGGCGGCGTGGTGTTCATCGGCGACCTCGATCCGGCGCTGAAGGCGTTCGACGATCGCGATGGAAAACTGCTGTGGAGCGCTCCGCTAGACGACAACCCGAGTTCGAGCGTCATCACCTACAGCGTCGGCCAGACGCAGTATGTGGCGGTCGTCACCGGCATGGGGAACTATCACATCGGGGCCATGTCAGGGCGCTACCAGGAATTCCGTCGCAACCGCGGCTCGCCTGTCACGCCGCCAACCGGCGCGCCCGCCATCCATGTGTTCGCATTGGCCCGGTAAATCGACGCCTTGCGTCGCTTGAGAGGCATATGGCGTTCGTTGCTTGCCGTCCCGAGTCTATCCTACCCGTCACCGTAAGGGATGAAGGCCATGAGCTATGATGTCGGCTCCGGCGAGCCGGTACCCCTCATTGCTGGCGAGACCTATCGGGTCGTGTCGGTGACGGAGTTCGCGTGCCCGTGCGGACGTTCCGATGCTTTGCTAGACGTCGGTGTTGACTTCGCTTGGCGCCAGACTCGCTTCCGGCTCATGCCCAAGCTCAAGTTCGAGGCCAAGTGAGGAAGCCGCCGGGTTCGTCACGGCAAGATGACTGTCAGCTCTTGGGCGAGTCAGCCGGATCGCCACAATCCGTGCTCCGGCCAACTCGGGACCCATGCGGCATCATCGAACGCTGGGGTCAAAGCAGCCGCTTGGTCGCCGGACCTTTTTTGCAGCGTCCAGGGGCGGGCTGTTCCGAACACTCGGAGGTGGTGTACGATCCGGGAACTAGAAACAATAAGAACGTGAGGGAGAAAACGATGGCTGGCGCGTACGCACTGTCTCGATTTGTTGTCATGCTCTCTGGCGCACTTGTCGCGACCGTCGGGTGGGCTAGTGCCCAGGAGGTCCCGCGAGCGCCGAACGGCAAGGCCGACCTGACGGGGACATGGACGAGCCGCACCCTCACCCCGCTTGAGCGGCCAAGTAGCCAACCCGGCCTTGTTCTCTCGCGTGAGGAGGCCGACAAGCTCGCAGGCCGCACCGCAGCATTCCGGGCCGCGGACAGCAAGCGCACCGATCCCAACGCACCCGCCCCTCCGAAGACAAGCGATCCGGGAGGGTACAACGCCTTCTGGCTGGACCCGGGCGATCACTATTCGGTCGTTAAGGGCGAGATCAGAGCCTCTGGCATTGTCGAGCCATCAGATGGCAAGATTCCTTACCGTGACCGGATAGCCAGCACCGTGGTTCAGCGCCAGATCGGTCAGGAATATGCAAGTGGCAAAGGTGACTATCAGGGTCCCGAAGATCTACCACTGAGAGAGCGGTGCCTTATCGGTTTCGGCAATACTGGCGGGCCAGGCATGCTGGGTTCGGTCTACAACAACACGTACCAGTTCGTGCAGACTGAGCATCACATGGTCATGCTGATCGAGATGGTTCATGACGCACGGATCATTCCGATCTTCGACACCGCCAAGGAGGCACGGACCGCTCACCGCCCTCCCGCGATCACGCCCTGGCTGGGGAACTCCGTAGGTTGGTGGGAAGGCGACACGTTCGTGATGGAGACTGCCAACGTAAATCCCGTGCAGGCGTCGGAGAGTTCAATTCCATTGACGAAAGACGGCAAGATCGTCGAGCGCTTCACCCGGGTTGGCACTGCCGAGATCTTCTACCAATTCGAAGTGACGGATCCCAACCACTACACGCAACCCTGGAAAGCCGAATACACGCTCAGCGTTCCGGACGGCCGCGTCTACGAATACGCATGCCACGAAGGTAACTATGCGATGGCCGGCATACTCGGTGGCGCTCGGCTGGCAGAAAGACAGGCCGCCAAGGTTGCGACGCGCTGAGGGGTTTGTACGTCGAGTAGTCTCTCCATTTGTGCAGGGCGCGCGGGCCTGCGAACCGGAATTGTTACGAACGGCCGTTTAGAGGCGAAACTACGCCGTTCCTAAGCACCTGTTGCGAACGTCGCCTTTGGAGCTACCCCGCCGCTGACAACAATGTGGCGGACTGGGCTTTGCTGGCCCATTGCAGACGAACACGCCACGGCTATTCTAACTCCGGGATGCAAATTGAGCATCTAAATCGGGGGGGCTCGATGCGGAAGTTTTGCCTTTTGGCGCTCGGCCTTTTCTTGTGCGGATGCTCGGCGCTAACATTGGATGGGTCACGAGCAATTGCAGTGTCTGATCTGGTCACCCGCAAAGATGACTTCGAGGGCAAGCGTGTTCGGGTCATAGGATTTCTTACGCAGGTAAGCGATTGGTACTCAGCGCTCGGACCTGGCATCCCCGATCCCGCAAACCCGGCAAGAGTGATCTGTGGGGTGTCCGACTCTGAATCAATCGGCGTTCCGCTAGCTGATGTCGACACCGTCCAGCAGAAGCAAATCGGCGAGGGAGAGTCCGAAGCCTTGGCGTCTCTGGTGGAGATAGAGGGGACCGTGAGTCGAGATGCTTTTCGAACAATAAATGAGGGCAAATATGATTTCGCGGCGCTGCTGCTCCAACCTCGAATTGTCAGGGTGTTTTCGGCGCGTTGCCTGCTCTAGCGCGCTACGTGCGATCTTCATCCTCCCAGAGCTGCGCACCGAAGATTGTCAATGCCCGCTTTCGGCGAGAAGCGGCCTTTCGCGCCGCACATCGGGAGAGGCAAAGATTGGCCCTTTTCTGTCACTCGATTGTCGGCAAAAGTGACGTCGTTGGGTGGGGAGGCGACACCAATTGTCAGCTCGCAAAGCTACATCAATTCCGCTGGTCCTGATTGCGCTGGCTTTCACATGCGGGTGCGCGATCACGACCGGGGCAGAAGGGCCAAGGGCTGTCGGCGAGACCTTTCCGAAGTTTGCTCCGTCTGCACGATGTCCAAACATCTTCGGTGAAGTGACGCTGGAGGATGTCTGCGATTTCATCGAGGCTCGGCCGACGGATCGTTTAAGCGCTCCGCCCGGCGCGCGGGTCTATCGCGAAAGATGGGTCGGCCCATTCATGGGGCCGATGCACAGCGGCAGTATTGTGCTCACGGTGTTTCCAGACGGACGCAGAGTCTTGAGGACACCGTGGCGACAAGGCGCGTACACCCTAAGGGCCGACGACCTACCAGATTTCGAATCCACGCTCGCAACTTCCGATTTTGGTGAACTGCCTGTCTATAACGCCCACCGCGACGCCTGCTTCGATGGTGTCGCTACAAGCCTTGAGGCAATCGTCGATGGCGTCTATCGCGCGGCCTTCTTTAGCCGTTGCGGGGGCGTTTCGTCCGAGAGCGTTGCAACGGCGTTAGATCAGCTCTTCGTCTTCGCGGCGGGGCTTTCTGGATTGAGCTATCCGGTCAATCCAGAAAATCCTACGTTCCGAGGCTGAGCCCATCGGCGGGGAAAGGTGAATGTCCGTCTTCGGCGACGTCCGGCCGGGTCCGCTAGGGCAGGATGACTGTCAGCTCTTGGCCGACTCAGCCGGATCGCCACATTCCCGGTTACGGCGACCGTGGGGCCCGAAACGGACAGTCACAGAACGCCGACCGGCTAGGGTTTGGCCGCCTGTTTCAGCGCGCGGCACACCGGAACGTCTTCCGTCTCGCAGAAGTCGGGGCCCGTACCCTTCGCCTTCCAGTACTCCATCAACCCCAGCTTCTCGACTAGCTGCAGGAAGCCCGGCGCGGCCCGCATAGGCCGGGCCCCTGTCGCGAACAGCACTGCCGAATTGTCGAAGGTGTAGGCCTTGCTGTCGATGCTCCGCCCTGCAATCGAGAACGCTTCGTCGATCCTGCCGAGCGTTGCGGTTGGCCCGATCGCGAAGCGCGGCGTGAGGCTGCCGCCTGGAGACGAGCAGGCAA
The DNA here is from genome assembly GCA_965279205.1 of Hyphomonadaceae bacterium. Taxonomy (GTDB): domain Bacteria; phylum Pseudomonadota; class Alphaproteobacteria; order Caulobacterales; family Hyphomonadaceae; genus UBA7672. The sequence goes on along the minus strand of OZ257144.1, from coordinate 2,930,123 downwards.
TCACGTGGTCCGCCGCGTTGGCGCGCCGTTTCGCGTCGCGTGAAAGGACGCCTTCGACAATATTCTTCATGCAATCCGCGATATCGCCGGATACGGTCGGCGGCACCTGCTTCAGGATCTCGTGCGGATCGCCGGCGCGATCGAACAGCGCCGACGAAATCCAGTTGCTCCAGCTCAGGCCATCTTGGCGGGTAGCGTTGGACTCATACAACTCCTTCGCCTTTCCCCGCTGGCCGGTGCTGGCCAGCGTGTGAGCCAGCGTGGCCCAATTCCCCGCAGCGAACGGACGCTGGCGCACGCTTGCCTCCAGATAGGGCAATGCATCCCGATAGCGACCGACCGACCGCAGGAACATTCCGTACCTGATGTTCAGGAAAAAAAGGTCTCGATCGGTCTCCCCGGCCGCGAGGAACAACTTCTCGGCGTCCGCCAGAGTTTTGCCGTCGGCGATCGACAGCTCTGCCTGAATCACGCGAGCGATTCCATTCTTGGGATCTGCGGCTAGGGTAGCCTTCAACGCAGTATCGATTTCCTGCCGCATCGCCGCATGCCGGTCGGCGGGGGCCTGTTTGATAACCAGGAAGAGCGACAGGGCGAGGTATGCCTGCACCCCCGGGGAATCCGGCGCCAACGGGGCCAATGCGCGCATCGCTTCAACTATCTCATTGAGATCCGACGCGGCGCAAACGCGTTTCATCGCTCGCGTTATCTCGTCGGTCTCGGTTCGCAGAAGAGGTCGCAGGCCGATGTGAGCGCCGATATAGCATTGGAGCGCACTTGTTGCGCGTTCTGCGACCTGAATTGGAAGTGAAGCTTGTTGCGATTCGTCTCCGGGCAGCGTGGTAGTGAATAGCGTCGTGCTAGTCTGGACGTCGTCGAGCCGGATAGCCACTTCGAAATGATCGCCGACTCGCAGTACGTCGCCGCCCAACGCATAGCCCGCTCCGAGGTCCTTCGCGCGCGCCAGCTGCGCCGGACGCTCGATGTTCTGGGTCTGCGACGCGGACGCGGTTTCAAGTCCATTCGCGCTCAGCGTGTCGAAAGTTTTGCCGGTGGCTGATTTCGCGATGGCAACCACCGCTGGGTCATTGCCATCGGCGGCAAACCCGAAGAACGCTGTTCGCCGAGGCGCCGATCCGCCGGATGCAGCTCCTGCCGGCGGGCGCATCACCGCGAAAGCGGCGAGCGCGACAACCGCCAGCGCAAACAGGGCGACGCCGATGACGACGGGGTTGCGCGCCGAGAAGCTTGCAGGTGCAGCTTTCCGCGGTGCAGGGCCAGGCGGTGGCGAGGCCGGTAAATCCTTCGCGACAAACCTCCGCACGTCTGAGAGGAACGCAGCCCACGCCGTATCATCGGGATCACCGCGCCAGTGAATCAACTCCGCCGTCTGGACGAGGCGAAACATCACGGGCAGATCGCAGGCTTCGATCTTCACCGGAGCAAGATGTTTGAGTTCTTGACCGATGCTGGCTTCCGCACGAACCCATCTTGAGGCGACCGACTTCTTCGACCACAGCACCACCACGACCTTGGCTTCGCGCAGCGCAGTCTCGGTCACTTCGTCATAGGCCTCACCGGCCCGCAGGGTCGTATCCCACCAGACATCGAAGCCCTGGGCCTTGAACGCATCGGCGAACCGGCGCGCGATGGCCTGGTCCTCGCGATTATAGGAGAGGAAAATGTCCGGCACGCCCGACCCCGCTGGTATGGATTGCAGGACTATAGGAGCGTTGGGGAAACGTCGATTCAGGTTCTGGAGGACGCAAGTTACGAATGACCGCTTATGGGCGAATTCCGGCCGCTTAATCGCGATGGCTCGATCGACGGGAACATGGCAGATTCCGGACATCGCAGGTGGCGATACTTCGCGCATTGCCGGTTTGAGGACTTCGGGATGGGCAATCTAAGGACCCACTTCTCGTGGTCCGAATGAATTCAAGACGTGCGCCGGTGTTCGTGGGTGTTTGTCGCGTTCTGGGTAGCGGATTGGGTAGCGAAACTCGCAGGAGAGGGGGCGATCGTGAAATACATCGACGCGTTGCCGACGGCGATTGCGAGCAAGGGCATGATCAAGGTGGCGCTGCGGTCATCCGATATTGAAGGCGTCGACCGGATCGTCAGCGAGCTGGCGATAACACCCAACATCGCAACCCACCTCATAGTTGCACTGACGGGCGCCATCGCGGAACACAGCAACGCGGCGTCCTGCAAGGTATATGCATTCTCTGGCGGAAAGCGCCGGTCGCGGCGAAAGTCCAAATCTCAGGGTTGAGGCGTCGTCTTTGCGGTCCGCATCTCCTGTAGCCTGATCAGCATCGCCAAAGCCTTCTCGAACTGTCGGTCCAGGCGAGCTTCCATCTCCCAGAGCTGGCGGATCCGCAACGGGTCGAAACTCTCGGCAATCGCCTGAGCCCGGATCGCGGGCCGGACCTCGTTGGCCTTGAGCCAGTTACGCCGCCAAGGCAGGGCGTCCGTCGTCAGGAACTGCTCCAGGCCTTCATTGGAAGCGCTGTACTTGCAGTTGTCGCTGTCGTCTGTCTCTTCGAGGGCTTCCGTCCACCATTCCCGCATTACCTCATCCAGGCGGGCAACCGCTGTCTCGTAGGCCTTCCCTTCAGCAATCAGTTGGAGCGCTGCTTCGACATCGCTGACCCCCTCGCGGATCGCCTCCACGGTCTCCTGGTCATCCTGGTCAGAACCTCGAAGGATTTCCGGGACAGACAACTCCTTCCGGACCGTGGAGTCGGTGACGCCCGCACGCAGGAGCGTCCGGCTGCTCGCGCTGCTGTCGCCGGCGCGGTCGAAGGCATGAGAAATGTGCACAGCTGCCTCCGCCGCAAGGAGGCGCTGGCGACGCCATTCGATCCAGGTCATCCGGTCGATAAGAGATACTTCAACCGCGTTTGACGGCGAATGGGCGGCGACAAGCCCGGCCCGCACCTCGTCGAACGCGCTCTGGTCCTCCCAGGGAAGTAGCCCAATCGGTCGCGGCGCCGCCTTCGGCAGAAGTGCAACGATCGTTGCTGTCGCGACGGCGCTCATGTCCAGAAATCATTGCCCCAAACCTTACGGCCGCGGCCAATCCGTGACTCCAGTCGGCCCAGCCATAATGCCGCGCGGTCCCAGGAGGCGCTCTCCATCGCGTAGATGCGGTTCCGGATTCGATCGTAGGTCGCTCGATGCATGCCTTTGGGTTTTGAGGCAATCAGACTGTCGAAGCCCGGTTCGCCACCCAGCTTCATGCGCAATTTGTGAACCGTCTCGGCGAGCCGATCATAGCTGCGGCTTCTACGGCTTTCGTATGTCAGACGCGCGCAATGTCGGCAGGCTGATTGTGAAATCGCGGATGTCATTTGCCTGGAGAGCTTCCAGTAGAACTTGCTCGATCAGAGCGCGAAGGCGCGCCTCACCTGCCTTGTCGGGTATGTCGAGTGTTTCGATACGCGGCGTTTGAAACGCTTCGATCCGATCTCGGCGCCGAATCTCGGCATTCGCGTACCACCAGCGCAGCACTTGCTTCGCGTGGGTCTTGTCGCGAATCCAGAGATCAGCGGCTCTGTCGTGCCGGCCTGCATAAGCGGCGAGGGCATTTCCATCGAGGCCGTAGTCTTCCAAGGCAAGCTTGACCAAAGTAGATGCGCTCTCATCGGCAAGCACGGCGATGAGTTCTAGGCAGGCCTCAAGGTTGTGTCGGGTTTCAGGGTCGAACGTTACCGCGGCTAGTGTCGAGGGCGCTTCAACAACTAGGCGGGAGAAGGATTTGAGTAGTGCCAGTCGAACCTTCGGCGACAGCTGGCGGTAGGCATCAGCGATAATATCCAAAGCGCAGATTCCCCCTGACCAGCTCTCCCTCGGCATATTCGAGGATGGATTTCAGGTTTAGGGCCCAAAAGCAGCTCGACTAGCATTTGGTTGCCGAGTGGTGGGGGGCGCCTTTACCGAGGGCTACGATCCACTCATTGGCGTGCTTCACGACCAGAAGGGCGACTATCGCAAAGACAACACGCCGTCGTTTGCGCTGGATTTGATGGAGCCATTGCGGCCCGTCGTTGATCGCGCGGTATTGAAGCTGATTGCCGAAGAGACGTTTTCGTGGGCGGATTTCCAATTGCAGTCGGACGGGGTTTGCAGGCTCAATCCGGAATTAGCGCGGCAGGTGGCTGGGGTCGAGCCAAAGCGGGCGCTGGCGTTGGTCGGGGTGGTGGCCGGAAATTGCCGATAGCAGACCTACGTCGCAGCCAACTTTTTCAACCAAGCTCTTGCTTGCTTCGGTTCGCCAGGATCGTTGTCATCGACAGGCCCTCGCGCCGCTTCGAACTCTTCATGAAGTGGGAACGGCTCATCGCCGTGACGCGCACGCAGCCGGTTGATCGCTCGGGCTAGCTCGCGAAGCTCGGCCAATTCGGCAGGCGCTCCGTAAGAGTGGAGGTGTTCGTTGTGCCCGAACAGACCCCACCGCCCCCCCGCGCAGTCGTTGAGCGCCCTCGTGAAAACCGCCCGATACTCTCGCTCCAACTCGGCCACGTGCTGTGACATTCGCATGGTCCTGTCCTTGGACCCTGTCTAACTCGGCGTAAAATGTCTGCAATGGGCCAGATCGCGCCGTAACCCGCAATCATTACCGACGGCTGAGCCGTTCCGAAGCGGTCATTCGCAGATGATGCAGCGTCGCTGCGATTAGTCGGTGTTGGACCGAGTAATGACGCCGATCGGGCCACATCGAGCCAGCTTGCGCATGCGAAGTTGCGGCGCTTGCAGGGTCTGACCGGCGATTCCCAGCCGCTCAGCGGCTGCAGCCATTACCTCCAGCGGCGCCGGAACTTCGGTGAGCGCCAGCTCTGACCGTGCATTCATGCTGATTGCGTAGAGGCCAAGGAACACCGGCTGGCCGTCGAACGCAAAGGAAAGGCTCACCTCTTCGGAGGTTGCACGAGTGTGACGCCATTGACCATCGTACCAGCTCACGCCAGCGTCGCGAAAGGTGTAGTCACCCGGGTTCACTGGACTTTTGGCTGGCACACTCTCTCCGCTGAAGGCATTAAACAGCCGCACATGCATGATGGCGCCATCGGCTGTCCTGACATCGAGCAAGGCGCTCTCACGGAAGATCGCGACCTCTGTGAGTCCTGCCCGGGAGTCGTTGTAGCCGTTCGGCGTGCAGCCTTTGGTGTCCTGCTGGAACACCGGCCCCAGTCGCACGTCCTCGTCGCCGTCCGGCGCCTTCGTGCTGAAACGATCCTTCAAGGCCTCGTCAAACCCCACTATGGCGATGACGACGTTGGAGCGCTCGATCGGCTCCCACACCGACGAGCAGCCGACGAGCGCCATTCCTCCGAGCACGAGCGACCAGATGCGCATGTCCCCTCCCTGCGATGCCAAGGTATCATCGCCCAAAGCGTTCCGCGGGTGCAAATATTTCTGCAACGGGCTCACGGAGCGAGGAATACGACATTGAAAGACTGCAATGGGCCACTAGCTGCCGTTTGATGTGAGTCCTGTCAGACCGCCGAACGGCGGCTATTCGCCGAAAACGGACATCAGCGATACGCTGGAGGGCAGCAGAACCTTGAGCGGCAAGGCTCCGGGAAGGTGCGGAACCATCTTCGGGGCATGGCCGCGATGGCCGGCGACATCTTTACCATCTAGACGCGACTTAGGCGCGAACCGGAAGCCAGCGGAGATGTCTTTCGGCGCTTTCGACCTACATCCAAGTAGCGCCTCGTTGTTGGGCGCTCCAAGCAGAAATCGGAAGCAGCTCTTGATGAGCACACCTCAGGCGGCCTGGCAGCTCTTACGATGGTGTGCCGTCACTCTCTGCGTCGCGTCCTGCGCCCCCGGAGCCGGCCCCCCATCAGGCGGACTCGACTCCGCCCAGCCGGGTCAACGAACCGACGCGGCGACTGCCCCTGATCAGACAGCGCCCTCCATCGATGCCGTCCAGGTTGCCGCAGGGCGCCAGATTGCAGTCCGCGACTGCGCCGCCTGTCACGCAATCGACGCCGATACGAAGGGCCCCAATCCCAAGGCGCCACCGCTTAGGAACGCTCTCTGGCGGTATGAGGCGGATGCGCTGGCCAACCATCTGATCGAAGCCATCAGGGTTGGCCACGACGAGATGCCGCTCTTTGACTTCAACGTGATTGGGGCAGACGCGCTCATCGCGTACCTCCAATCAATAAGATCACCGCGTGATGAGCGCAATGAGTAGGTTGCGCAGTTCGCTGCGAGACGGCGCGAGCCTTCACCTATCGCTCTGGCAACCCGGACACCGCCAACCGCGCCTGCGTATTCTCTATGCGAGCAATCCAGATACCGGGAGCCCCTGATGTCCTACTCGACAATCCATCTGCAACTTACGCCCTATCCCGCCCCTTCGACCATTAAGACAATCGACTTCGCGTGTGACATGGCGAAAATGTTTGAGGCCAAACTCAGCGTCTGCAGCTCGCGGCTATCAATACGAGCGCCGCCGAACTGGTTCACAGGGGCGATGATGTCGACGATGGCGCGGGAGCTGGAGGGTATTACGACGGCGACGACCAAGATGCTCGAATCGCATCTGGAGCGCGTGGCCTCGTCACTGGGTGTCACCTTCCAACTTTCCCACGTCGCGGAGCATTGGCCGGCAGGATTGCAAGACAACGCGTGGCGCGGACGAGTCAGCGATCTTTGTGTCTTGAGCCTGGCGCCAGACGGGACAGAGCCGCGTCTCAGTATCGAGGACTGGCTCTTCGGCTCAGGCAGACCTTGTCTTCTCCTGCCCGAGAGTTCAACGCAGACCTTTTCCCTGGAGAACGTGCTCATCTGCTGGGACTTCAGCAGGTCCGCAGCTCGGACACTCACTGACGCGCTGCCACTGCTGCACAACGCGAAGCGCGTGCGGGCTGTCATTTTTCAGGGCGAGAAGGACATTCCCGTAGACGACCCGCAGGCGCCGCTGGTCGGCTTCCTGGCCAGCCATGGGATTACGAGCGAGGTGGACGAGATCAAGATCGGTAGTCGATCCATCGGTCGGGCCATTCTAGAACACGCAAGCGCAACCAACACGAGCCTCCTCGTGATGGGTGCATTTGGACATTCGCGGTTGCAGGAGTTCCTGCTCGGGGGCGCCACGAAGGAAGTGCTCGACAAGTCGACTGTTCCACTCCTGATGTCGCATTGAGATTTCATGGCGGGCGGCGGGCGCGTCCAAGTTATCCCGCTCTACCGGGCGGCTTGCGGCTGAAATCCGGAAACTGGAGTACGCTTAAGCTCTCGCGATCTCCTGCCGCCCCCAGCGTTCTATCTGTCCTTCCCAATAGACGAATTGTTGCCCTTCGACGGTCCAGCTGACTTCAGCTGCAAAGGGAAGCCAGAAACCCAGGTGCTGCCGATAGTCGGTGAAGCGGCCCTGCCAGGGCGTCGGGACTGCGCTGTTCTTCACGCTGCGCGGGCGATCAGCGGCAAAGACGCTTGCGACGCGGCCGGCGCTGTCCAGAGCGAAGGTAACCTCTGCGGCGCTCTCTCCGGCGCCAGCACTGACGATCAGCCTGTCCGGACCGTCGTCTCGCCAACGGAGCGCGGTATTGAAGATGATCGCGTCGGGCGCCAACGCGAGTTCGGCAAGGTACCGCATCAGCTCGCCACGGGTCACCGCGGGCGAAGCAACAGCCCGGGCAAGTGGGATGAAGCCCAGCGCCCGCACATCGAGTGCCCCCTCGCCGCCGGCCATCGCGTCGTGAACAGAAATTATGCCGAAGGGGCCGGTCTGTGCGCGCCATTCGAACGCGCAGGAATAGATCGAGATAGATTGCCGGGCACGGAACCTCATCCAAGCCGCAGAAGGTTCTTGGCGCATCCTGCCACGTTGGTTGAGCGACACATCATGTCCGGAGCGGGTATTGGCCCCCAGTCTCAATGCGAGGTCGTAGACGGGGGATGGCAAGCGTCGCTGAGCGTCATCGTCCATGGCGTCTTGGCCTCCGGCGGCAACCCTAGTGCAGTTCGACCCCAAAGAACCCAACCAAACGCATGCCACCGTGCTAGGCTTCTGGTTCAGCAACTTCCGGAAAAGACCAGCATGCCCCCACGCGAACGGGTTGCGATTATCGGCGCCGGCCACGTTGGTTCCACGACGGCCTATGCGCTGATGCTGAGAGCGTTGTTCCGCGAGATCGTGCTGATCGATAGTGATACGGCGCTCGCGGAGGCGGAAGCGGCCGACTTGTCCGATGCAAATGCGTTGACGCGTCCTGCACGGATATGGGCCGGGGGTTATGCCGATGCTGCTTCGGCAAGGATCGCAATCATCACGGCGGGCGCCGCCACGCATGGGAAGCAGACGCGTCTGTCGGTTGCCGCACACAGCGCCGGCATCGTGACGACGTGCGTAAAGCAACTTGCGGATGCAGGTTTTGACGGCGTCATCGTCGTTGCCGCCAACCCGGTCGATCTCATGGCGCTGGTTGCGTTCCGGCATGCCGGATTGCCGGCGGGACGCGTCATCGGAACCGGCACGCTGCTGGACTCAAGCAGGCTTCGACAGCTCCTTGCCGCGCGCCTAGGCGTTGCGCCGTCGTCGGTGGACGGCGATGTGCTGGGCGAGCATGGCGACAGCGAGGTCGCCGCATTCTCCACCGTCAGGATCGGCGGGTTGACGCTGGAGCGGTTCGTCGAAGCGGGGCGTGCGCCTGCTCACGCAGGCCTTGCTGAAGACGTGCGGCAAGCGGGCTACCGCATCGCGACGGGCAAGGGCTACACCTCGTTCGGCGTCGCCACCGCAACCGTCCGCATCTGCGAGGCAATCCTGCGCGACGAAAAGGCAGTGCTGCCGGTCTCCACCATGCTGACCGGTCAGTACGGCGTTTCGGATATTTTCCTTAGTCTGCCCTGTATTCTTGGCGCAGCCGGTGTCGAGCGCATCCTCGTTCCCGACCTCACGGCGGAGGAACAATCCGGGCTGGCCGCCTCGGCAGATGTCCTTAAGAATGCGCTTGCGGCGCTGGATGTCGTCTGAGTGATGTTTGCCGTTTCCTTCCGGGCGGCGTGCGCATCGGAGACCCGGTGACCGACGCCTTGCGGCTAAGCCTCGTGCGCGGTGTCCACACTGCGATCTACTTCGTGATGGCCGGCTCGGTGTTTGCTGTTTTCTACGCCGGTCTCACCGGCGCACACGGTCAATGGCTCTTCTTGGCGCTGGGACTGGTCGCGATCGAAGCCGCGGTTTTCGTCGGAAGCGGGATGAAATGCCCGCTCACCGCGGTCGCCATGAGATATGGCGCAAGACCCGGCGCGGACACTTTCCTCCCAGAACGGCTCACGCGACACACGCTGAAGTTCTTCGGGCCGTTGATCGTCTTCAGTCTGATACTGATCGTGACTCGCTGGTCCGGGGTGTTGAACTAACCCCGCTGCACTCGTCTGCGGTCTCCGAACATGCAGACGGGCAATGTCCGCTTTGGGCCAATCTCAGACTTAACCGAGCACGAACGCGAACGGCAGGAAAGCGCAAGCTTCCTGCCGTTTTGTCTATGCGTCCAACTCCCAGACCAAAATCTGCGAATTGTTTCCGGAGATCACTATACCCCCTCCGTTAGCGGAGGGGATGATGAGAAGTCCGGCGGAAATTATTGACCGTCTATCTCTTAGTGGATGTCGGGTAGAGGTGTACGACGAAGCGGCATTTGCGGAGCTTCGACCGCTTGCCGATCGTCTACGTTCCAGATATCGCCCTGGAAATTCGCTCGATTTGTCGAGTTCTGAATTCGTCGCTCACTCACAACTCCACTGATCGCCAGAGTCATTTGCAACTCGACCACGTTCGGACGAGCACCTGATCGTAATTTCGAATAATCTTTCAAATGCCGCTTGGACAAGGTCTGAGGAACGCTCCGCCATCCAACGCGTTGAGTGACTACAGAAAGAAAACCCATGAAAACGAACGCTCTCTATACCGCAGTCGCGGTTCTTGTGCTTGCGAGTTCGCTCACCGTCGGCGCCGCTTCGGCTCAGCAAGGGCAGGACCGCCGTGGACAACAAAGCGAGCCTGACCGTCGGCAACAGTCCGGCGACGATCGCGCCGGGAACGGCTACCGGGATCGCCGTGAAGGCTGGCGCGATGATCGCAGCAACACGCGTTGGGATGAAACCCGTTACAACGGCTATTTCTATAACAGCCGTTGGATCTTTGGCCCGCCCGAAAACAATCGTGTCGGGGTTGTGTTTGGCTATCATCCCTGGGCCAAGGGAGATCGGCTGGGCTACTACAACGGACGTTTCACCGAAGTGAATTACCGCTCCGAAAACCTACGCAAGCCGCCACGCGGCTCGCGCTGGGTGCGCGACGATCGCGGCGACTATCTGCTTGTGTCGATCCGCACCGGGCTGATCGCTCAGGTCATCGTCAACAATCGACGGTATTCGGATGGCCGCGACGAGAAGCGGGACAATCGCCGGGATGCGCGCTGGGATCCGAAACAGCACAACGGATACTATCAGGACAATGCTTGGCACTCTGGCCCGCCGCCCTCGGCAAAGTATGGTCGCGCCGGCTTTGCCCTAGGCTATCGTCCGTGGGAGCGCGGAGAGAAACTGGGCTACTACAATGGACGCTTTGCCGACGTTGACTATCGGACGCACAGCCTTCGTCAGCCGCGGCGCGACCAGCACTGGGTACAGGATGATCGCGGCGACTTTCTGCTGGTTGCTATTGCGACCGGCCTGATAGCGGAAGTGATCATAAACCAGCGCGGCTAAGGACTTTGGAGGATATTGAGCACGAAGTGTGCGGTCACGGACCGATCCCGCCTCGGGAAGCTGTGATGATCTTCCTCCGCATGCTTGTGGCCGCTGGGCGCTAACGAGTGGCAGCGACATGCTTCGAGGCCGGGCGCGTTGGTTGTTCTCAAAAAACAGGCGCCCGCCCATCAACGAACAGAGTCGAGGCTCGGCCATGCGTTCATTTGTTTCAGTCGCCATCATCGCACTTGTCGTCGGTTCAATCTCTGGCTGCTCTCCGGACAAGCCCGTCGAGACCGCCCAACCGGCTTCTGAGGCGCCGGTTGCGGTTGCCGCTCCGGCGGTCACGCTCCCGGTAAGTCTAAACGCGGTGATGGTAGCCCTGGTTGATCACGCCTCGGAGCCGCTCTGGCTGGATGCCTATGATCCGCCGAACAGCGCTGCCCGTTGGAGCGAAGCAGAATACAACGCCTATCAGATGGCGGTGAGCGGCAAGCTGATCCAGCTCGCGGGGACCGGTCCCAACGATATCGACTGGGTGGCCGATCCCGAATGGAAAACCTTTGCCGATGAGATGAGCGCGGCCGGTCTCAATGCGCTGACGGCCGCGCGGGCCAAGGACGTGAAAGCGTTGAACGATGCCGGCGACAGGCTCGTCGCATCTTGCGAGAGCTGCCACAAGAAGTTCAAGCCAGGCCTTACATCGATGGGTCTCTACAAATCGCCCAACTATCCGCCGCCAAGATAGGGCGGGCTCGGCGCAACCGTTCATCGGGGCGACATCACGGCGAACCGCACGCGAAAGTCTGCCGCCTCTCTTTGACCGCCCTGAACAAAACAGGACCGTCGAGTCCGGCTAACGAGATTTCTTCGCCGTGCCCGAAGCGACATCGTCTCGCTTCAAGTTCCTCGTGAGTAACGGCTAGCGCCTGCGCGAGCTCGTGCAGCGTCACAATGGTCGGGTTACGTTTCCCGCGTTCCAAGCCGCTCAGATATGGCAGCGACCCTCCGGTGACCATTTATCGCTGTGACACGTGGCAGGAGCAAACACGACTAGAGTTCAAATCGTGGTGGCTGAGAGCGGCAATGTTCGCACCGCGAACCGCATCATGCCTAGCGGACAGGGAAAGAGCCTCCCGTTCCGTCAGCGGTAATGGCCTTCTGTGTCGTTAGAATTTAGTTCGCGCTGCTGTCAGCAGAACCGGCTGTAAGCTCAAGGCAGAACGGCATTGAAGAACCGGACTCGTAAGCTCGATGGTGGCGCTCACCTCGATCGCGGCTCGGCGGAGAACCTTGCGTGCTTCACGTTCGAGTGAGTCAGTCCGTTACCCAAAACGCTACCCAAAACGAGTTTGTCGCTTCGCGTGCGGAAGACCGTAGACCTATGTCATTGAATTGTCTGGTACCAGCTCCCGGGCTCGAACCGGGGACCTCTAGATCCACAATCTAGCGCTCTAACCAACTGAGCTAAGCCGGCATCCGGAGCGCGGCCGGGGCCGCGAAGGAAGGCCGTGGTCTTAGCTCCAAGCCTGTCGGCAGGCAAGTCGCTCAATCCGGCATATTCAGTCGTGCAATTGGGCGGACAACTGGGCCCGTGGCGTACCGAAAACGCTTGTTTCACGGGGGGGTCGGCGATCCGGTCTGTTGGACAAACATCCGCGGCAATCCCCGCCCTCCGCCGTCGGCCTGAAGCTTCCCGACGCGTCGCGCGATCCCGCGCACGCGTAACAGGGAGACATTGAATGTCACAACAGAGCGGAAAGGCTGCTGTTCTTTCCAGGACCATGCAGTTCCTGACGGCAGGCGGGCTCACGCTCGCCATTGCCGTGGTGCAGGAGGTGCTGAAGCCGGATCGCGACTGGGCCATGATCGCGACTTGGCCATGATCGCGACTGGGCCATGATCGCGACAATGGTGGCTGGTCTCGTCGTCGGCATCGGTGGCGGCGCGTATGGCCGCTTCATCGCGAAAGAGCCGCTGACCTCGGTCCTGCCGAAATAGACGGTCGGGTTAGTCGCCCCTGCCGAGCAGCTTGTTCAGCTTCTTCTGGGCTTCGGCCTTGAGGCGATCCTCTGCTGACATAGGCGCTTCGGCGGCAGGTTGCGCAGGTGCGGCTTGATCGCCTGGCGCCGCAGGGGCGGGTGCAGGCGCCGGTGCTGCCGGCGTCTGTGCTCCCTGCGCCGGTTTCGATCCGCCGCCGAGCAGGCCCTGCAGGTCTCCTCCCAGCTTCTTCTTCAGTTCGTCCTCGATCTTGCCCGTAGCCTTCGAGGCGGCGTTCTTGACGAGGAAGTCCCAATCCAGGCTCAGGCCGATCCCGTCCCAGCCACCCGACAGGTTGAGCGGCAGGCCATAGCCGTTGAGCCCCGCCTTCTTGTCCTTGAATTCCGGGAACAGGCGGAGCGTCACCTCCTGCTTGCCGATATCCAAGGAGCCGTTCCCCGACACGGAGAACGTGTCGGCATTCATTTTCAGCTCGGTCAGAACCGCCTTGCCTTTGTCCATCGTGAACGCGGCGTTGAGCGCATCGAACGCGGTCTGCGAACTGGCCGAGAAGGCGCCCAGCGAAATGTTCTTGCTCGACAGCGCGGTCTGTGCGGCCTTGCCCAGCTCCGGAAGGTTCACGCCCTTGAGGATGCCTTCGTCGAACTTGAAGTCGCCATTGCCGACCAGTGAACTCATCATGTCCTGGAGGTTCGCGCCCGATCCAGCGATGTCGATGTCGAGCCCGCCCTTGCCCTCCATCATGTCGAACCCGGCGGCTGCAACCAGCAGCGGCTTCAACAGCATGTTGTCGAGATTGGCCTTGAGCGCGATCGAAGGCTTGGCGCCGCTTCCATCTGCGCTGAACGACGCGCCGCCAGCGCCGCCAAACAGAGACGTCTGCTTGAGATTGGCGGCCAGCCGTCCACCAGACAGGGTCACGGCGACGTTGGACGGGCCGAAGTTGAATTTCTCGAAGGCGATCCCGCTTGATTTCAGCGCCAGGTCAGCGTCGACCAGACGCAGCGGCGACAGGTCGATGGGCGTTGATCCCCAGCCCTTCGTGGCAGCCGCCTGTTGTTCGGCCGGTGCGCCCGCCGCCAGGGCATAGGGCGTCACATCGATATTGCCTGTCGAGAGCGAGCCTGTCAGGCGCGGTTTCCCATTGGCGCCGGCAAAGGCAAGCGCTGCCTCGCCGGTACCCTTGATATTGTCGAACTGCAGCGTGGCGTTCTTGAGCATCACATCCTTGGCGCTGCCGGACGTCTGGCCGCTAAGCGCGAAGGACTTGTAGACATCGCCTGCGGGCAGTTGGGTCCCGGCTGCGGCGGCCAGCTTGCGGAGGTCCGGCGCAGCAATCGTCAGATTGCCGGCATAGGTCAGCTCCTTCTGAAGGCGCGCGCTTCCGGTGAAACCAAGGTCGAGCAGCCCGCTCTTGTGGCTGAAATTGACGTTCTCGAATTTCAGATCGTCCAGTTGGCCCGTGACTCTCGTTGTAGCCGTCGCCTTGCCGAGGGCTTGCGCCGCCGGCGCCGCGATGCTCATCGCCTTGGCAAGATCAGCCAGCTTCGGCGCTTCGGCATTGGCTTCCAGTTGCAGCGCGATCGCCTTCGCGATCCGCGCATCACCCTTCAGCGTCGCGCTGAGCAACGGGCTCTCATGCTTGGCCTCGGCGATCTTCAGCGTGATGTCATTTGGCGAACCAAACGCCTGTCCGCTCAGCGACAGCTTGCCCAGCACGCCGCGCGCCGGCAGGTCCTTGATCTCGAACGCATCCGCAAGCTTGACCGCCGAAGGAATATCGCCGTTGAACTTGAAGTCGAACGCAGGTTTGGCGCCCAGCGACAGCGTACCGTCGAGCGCCGTCTTGATCAGGTCGGTTTCAAGATTGATGGTCGCCTGCGACGGCATGCCGTCCATCATCGCTTTCGGATTTCCCAGTTTCGCATCGATCTTGAAGGGCAGGGCGTCAGCGAGGCCGTCGGCCCGGAAGGACAGGGGCTTGTCCAGCGCGTCCATGTCGGCCGACATGTTGAACTCGCTCAGCGTGTGAACGCTCTTGGCCTTGCGATCGTCGAACGACACGCGACCCTTCTCGATGCGCACGTCCTTCAGCTTCGCGCCGATGGCGCCGCCCGGCTGGGGCTCGGCATTCGGCTTGGCCGGATCGCCGCCGATGTCGAATGTCCAGTTGTTGCGGTCGTCTTCGAGGTTGACCAGCGAGATCGTCGGCTCAACCAGCACGAACTCCTCGATCTCGACATTGCTAAACAGCAGCGGCCAGAGCGCCACGGCGGCGCGCAGCTCCTTCATCGAGGCAAAGGGCGCATCGCCGAAGCCGTCCGGATTGGCGATCGTGGACGCGCCGGCTCGGGCTTCGATGCGGGGGAAGACGCTGACATTGATGGCCCCGGTCACCTTTACCGGCCGACCGAGGGCCTTGGAGGCTTCTTCCTCGATCTTGGCTCGATAGACCTCCTGGGGGATCAGATTGGGGATCACCATCACCGCGATCAGCAGCAACGCCAGCACCCCGCCTACGATGACGATGATCCGTCCCATCGATATCCTCATTGCTTTCCGGCAGTTAAACACAAAACCGAAGTGGGGCGCCACCAAGGCGCTGAGGTTGGGAAAGGCTGGAAATCCTTTGGATTTCCACTGTTAAGGTGGCGTAGGACCTGAGTTGAGGCTAGCGCGCTTTACCCGGAAGGCGCCCAACCTTAAGTCGGGCCTCCCAGGACGGCTGGGGCAAGACTGCTGAGGACGGCAGGCACAGTGAGTTTGGAATCCGATCTTTCGGCCTATGCGGCGCGTTTCAAGACGCGCCCGGCGCGCAAGAAGCCTTTGCCTGCGCACCTGCAGCGCCTCGAGGCCGAAAGCATCTTCATCATGCGGGAAGTCGCCGCCGGGTTCGAGAACCCGGTGATGCTGTACTCCATCGGCAAGGACTCGTCGGTGATGCTGCACCTGGCGATGAAAGCCTTCTGGCCCTCGCGCCCGCCTTTCCCGTTCATGCACGTCGATACGACCTGGAAGTTCCGCGAAATGGTCGCGTTCCGGGACTTGATCACGCAGAAGCTCGGCCTCGATCTCATCGTCCACATCAACCAGGACGGCCTCAAGCGCGGCATCAATCCCTACGCGTCCGGCTCCAACCTCCACACCCAGGTCATGAAAACCGAGGGCCTGCGCCAGGCGATGGACAAGCACAAATTCGACGCGGCCTTCGGCGGCGCCCGCCGCGATGAAGAGAAGAGCAGGGCGAAGGAGCGCATCTTCTCCTTCCGCACCGAGACGCACGGCTGGGATCCCAAGAACCAGCGTCCGGAACTCTGGAGCCTCTACAACACGCGCAAGGCGCCGGGTGAATCCATTCGTGTCTTCCCGATCTCCAATTGGACCGAGCTCGATATCTGGGCCTATATCGCCGAGGAAGAAATTCCGATCGTGCCGCTCTATTTCGGCAAGTCGCGCCCGACCGTCATCCGCGACGGCCAGATCTTCATGGTCGACGACGATCGCACGCCCATGCAGCCGGACGAGAAGCCGGTCGATCGCGTGATCCGCTTCCGCACGCTTGGCGATTATCCGCTGACAGCCGCATTCGAAAGCGACGCTGCATCACTCGATGACATCGTCGCCGAGATGCTCACTGCCCGCACGTCCGAGCGCTCCGGCCGCCTGATCGACCATGACGAAAGCGGCTCGATGGAGAAGAAGAAGCGCGAGGGCTATTTCTGATGGCCACCAAGGTCACGCCCTTCCGCAAGCCCGAAGCCCGCCAGTCGGTCCGCGAACTTGCGTCCGCCGAAAAGGGCGTTCTGCGCTTCCTGACCTGCGGCTCCGTCGACGACGGCAAGTCGACCCTGATCGGCCGTCTGCTCTACGACACCAAGCTTATCTTTGAAGACCAGCTCGCCACGCTGAAGCGCGACAGCGTCAAGCATGGCACCCAGGGCGAGAACATCGATTTCGCCCTCCTGCTCGATGGCCTCGAAGCCGAGCGCGAGCAGGGCATCACCATCGACGTCGCCTATCGCTACTTCTCGACCGACAAGCGCAAGTTCATCGTCGCCGACACCCCCGGCCACGAGCAGTACACGCGCAACATGGCGACCGGCGCCTCGACAGCCGATCTCGCCGTCATCCTGATCGACGCCCGCAAGGGCGTGCTCCAGCAGACCAAGCGCCACACCTACATCGCCAACATGCTGGGCGTTCGCCACATCGTACTGGCGGTCAACAAGATGGATCTTGTCGAGCACTCTCGCGCGCGCTTCCATGAGATCGTTGCCAGCTACCTGCAGATCGCCGAACACCTCGGCTTCGAGACGATCACGCCGATCCCGATGTCAGCTCTCAAGGGTGAGAACGTCACGCGCCGCGCCGAGACGATGGCCTGGCATGACGGGCCGACGCTGCTCGAACATCTCGAAGCGATTGAGATCGCCGACGAACGCGCCAAGGCGCCGTTCCGTCTGCCGGTTCAGTGGGTCAACCGTCCCAACCTCGACTTCCGCGGTTTCTCCGGCACCATCATCTCCGGCTCGGTGAAGCCGGGCGACGCCGTCGTCGTGGCCAAGTCAGGCAAGACGTCCCGCGTCAAATCGATCGTCTCGGCCGAAGGCGATCTTCCGGTGGCCTCGGCGGGCGATGCCATAACGCTTGTGATCGAGGACGAGATCGATGCCTCGCGCGGCGACGTGTTTGCGTCCACTGACGCGCGCCCCGAAGTCTCCAACCAGTTCACCGCCAACATCCTCTGGATGCACGAGGACGAGCTGACCACGGGCCACGCTTACCTGCTCAAGATCGGCGCGCAGACCGTGCAGGCGACCGTCACCGGCATTCGGCACAAGATCGACATCAACACGCTGGACAAGGCCCAGGGCCACGCTCTCGGTCTCAACGAGATCGGCTTCTGCAACATCTCGACCAACCAGGCGATCGCCTTCGATCCCTATCGCAACATCCGCGATGGCGGCGCCTTCATCCTGATCGACCGCTTCACCAATCAGACGGTTGGCGCGGGCATGATCGAATTCTCGCTGATGCGCGCCACCAACGTGCATCGCCATGCGATGGACGTGACGAAGTCTTCCCGCTCGCTGCTCAAGGGCCACAAGCCGGCGCTGCTCTGGTTCACAGGCCTGTCGGGCGCGGGCAAATCCACCATCGCCAACCTGGTCGAGCGGCGCCTCGCCGATATGGGCGCGCATACCTATTCGCTCGATGGCGACAACATCCGTCAGGGCCTCAACAGGGATCTCGGCTTCACCGATGCCGACCGCGTCGAGAACATCCGCCGCATCGGCGAGGTAGCGAAGCTGTTCGTCGACTCGGGCCTCATCGTCACGGCCTCCTTCATCTCGCCCTTCCGCGCCGAGCGCGACATGGTGCGCGGCCTGGTCGACAAGGACGAGTTCATCGAGATCTTTGTTGATGCTCCGCTTGAGCTTGCCGAGCAGCGAGACACCAAGGGCCTCTACAAGAAGGCCCGCGCCGGCCAGATCCGCAACTTCACCGGCATCGACAGTCCGTACGAAGCGCCGGTCTCGCCAGAGCTGCGCCTCGATACGTCATCAGGCACGGCTGAAGCCCTGGCCGATCAGGTGATCGAGCACCTGCGCAAGGTCGGCATAGTCGGCTCCGCCGCAGACCAGTCGCTCGACTTCAGCATCTGAGCTCGGCCCGGTTATTTTGTCGCCGCAGCGGCTTGCCACTGAAGTGTTACTATGTAACACACGCGAATGGCCGGCTCTGAGGCAGCAATAGTTCTAGGCGCGGGCGCGTTGTCCGTCGCAGGTGTCGCTTTCGCGCTGCTCGCTGCGACAATGGCGAAGCGCGTTACGGATATTGTGGGCTTTGCCGGAGGCGTGGTGATCCTGCTGGTCGCCGCGTTTCACCTAGCGCCAGAGGCTTTCGCTGCAGGGGACACGGAGCGGTACTTTCTGTTCGGCGGTGCTGCGGTTGGAATTGCTCTTGAGGTTATTTTTCGAACACGTGCGACACCAACACCCTCCGCTATTCGTCTTGGGGTGTGGCTTGGGGTGGTTGTGCTTGCAGTCCACTCCACACTCGACGGCGCCGTCTACACCGCCGTCTTCTGGCACGGCGAGGACGCCGGATTGCTGGCGTCGCTCGGGTTGATCCTGCACGAGGCGCCGGAAGGCGTGGTCGCCATGGCGCTGGCCCTGCAGGCTGGACTCAAACCGCCGGTCGCCGCCACCGCCGCCGTGCTGGCTTCTTCCGTCACCACGCCGCTCGGCTGGGTCATCGCCCATGCCATCGGCGAATCGGGTCACGGCGTCATGCAGGCGATGTTCGCCGCCTCCGCCGGCCTGCTCCTCTATGTCGGCTGGCACCTGATCGCCGGCGGCTGGCGCTCTCTCAGGGCCGGACGCAGCGGCGCCGCATAAAATCGGACGAAACGCGCCCGGTCGCGCACAAGTCTTTCAAATATTGACCCGGCATCCAGCGCGCGCGGCCTTCGTTCGCCTGCCATCGAGGTATATATCATCCGCAAACGCCGGAGACTCTGATGGCCGATATCTTTGAAAACCCGCTGGGCACGGACGGGTTCGAGTTCGTCGAATACACCTCGCCCGATCCGCACGTCCTCGCGAAACTCTTCGAGTCCCTCGGCTTCACCGCCGTCTCGAAACACCGCTCGAAGAACGTCATCCGCTACAAGCAGGGCGACATCAATTTCATCCTGAACATGGAGCCGTCCGGCCAGCCTGCGAAATTCCGCGGCGTGCACGGCGCCGGCGCCAACGCGATGGCCTTCCGGGTAAAGGACGCTGCCAAGGCCTATGCCGAAGCGCTCAAGCGCGGCGCTGAACCCGCCTTCACCACCGCCGGCCCGATGGAGCTCAACATCCCGGCGATCCAGGCCATCGGCGGCGCGTACATCTATCTGGTCGACCGTTACGGCGCACACGGCATCTATGATGTCGACTTCACGCCTATCCCCGGCGCAGATGCAGCGGAGAAAAAGAACTCAGTCGGTCTCACCTATCTCGACCACCTCACGCACAACCTGCATCGTGGCAACATGGCGAAGTGGGCGAGCTACTACGAGAAGATCTTCAACTTCCGCGAGATCCGCTATTTCGATATCGAGGGCAAGCAGACCGGCCTGCTCTCCAAGGCGATGACATCGCCCTGCGGCAAGATCCGCATCCCCCTCAACGAGAGCCGCGACGACAAGAGCCAGATCGAAGAGTTTCTCCGCGACTATAACGGCGAGGGCATCCAGCACATCGCGCTCGGCACCGACAACATCTACGAAAGTGTCGAGGCGCTACGTGCGCGAGGCATCCCGTTCCAGGCCGCGCCTGACACCTATTTCGAAGGCATCGGCCAGCGCGTTGGCAACCATGGCGAGGACGTGCCGCGCCTGCAGAAGAACCACATCCTCATCGACGGCGCGCCGACGCAGGGACAGGGTTTGCTGCTGCAGATCTTCACCACCAACGCCATCGGCCCGATCTTCTTCGAGCTGATCCAGCGCAAGGGCAATGAAGGTTTCGGCGAAGGCAATTTCCGCGCGCTGTTCGAAAGCATCGAAGCCGACCAGATCCGCCGCGGCGTACTGAAGGCGGAAGCGTGAGCATCAGTCTTCCCGTCGAAGGCTCGTGCATGTGCGGGCAGGTGCGCATGAAAGTCAGTGCGCCGCCGATCATCACAATGGCCTGCCACTGCACGGGCTGCCAGAAGCTCAGCGCCAGCGCGTTCTCGCTCACTGCCATGATCCCCGCCGAGAGCGTCGAGGTGATCGGCGAGACCGCAATCGGGGGCCTCCACGGCGCCTCGAAGTACGAATACTGCCCGAACTGCCTCAACTGGCTGCTTACCCGCCCGACCGGCATGCCGTTCGTCAACGTTCGCCCAACCATGTTCGACGCGCCAGCGTGGTCGGCGCCGTTCATGGAAACCTGCGCTGGCGAGAAGCTAGCGTGGGCGAAGACCTCGGCGCGCCACAGCTACGACCGATATCCGCCAGAAGCGGACTACGGCCGGCTGATGCAGGAATACGCGGAGTGGGCGGCATCATGAGCGCCACCATCCTCTATCTGCCCTTATCACCACGCGTGACGGGCTTAGCGAACCGGCGTGTAGCGGCGGAACTGACAAAAGCGACGAGCCAGGTCGCTGCCCGCTGCTACTGACTTTCCTTGGTGGCCGGCTTCGAGCGGTTAGTTATTGCTGGCAAAAGTCTCATCATCATGTGTGACGGGTTTTGTCGGCTCGAACCTGTTTCTACTGGTAAACCTGACCGCAGCCCGCAAAGCCCACATGTTTTCGATACTGCTCACCGGCGGCATTGTCGTACCAGGAAATATCGCCTGCGGATCCAGCGCGAACTTCATGACCTGTTCCTCGGTCCAGCTGCCCTGCGCTCCAGACAGGACGGTTGAATAGCGATAGCCATTCACCGACCCGATTTTGCGGCCAACAATTCCAGCTAGGTTTGGACCAATTCCCGGGCTGTCATCCACCGAATGGCAGCTGCCGCAACGCTCCAGGAACCGGCTTCGCTCCCAGCTCCCGGCAATCTCGTCCGGGCTCGCCTCGATGGTTTTGACTGCATCATATCCAGCGATTAGCAGCGGTTTGTCGGAGCCTTCGCCGCCAGTTGTGGTCGGATCTCGAAGGATCAGCAGACGCTTGTCATCGGTGACTATGGCCAAGCGCTCGTCCGGAAGCACGATGATATCGCGCAACCGGTGTCCAAGCCTGATCGGTTCGACATATGCGACCCGATCGCCGTCCAGACGAAAGCGATACAGTGTCTGTTCGCGAAGCGAAACCGCCAGGAGATCCCCTCTCCAGGCCGACCAAGCCCGGCTCGTCGACGGGATGTCGATCAGCTGACCAATGCCCACTGCCGGCATGAAGGCAAAGACCGGTGGTTCGTAGTTGTCGTGACGTCCCAGTGGCGCCTTCGAAGACAGCGGATAGCGCGGTGCATCGTAGTCGCCGTATCCGACGCCATAGGACACCCAGGGCCAACCGTAGTCGGTCCCTGCGTGAACAAGGTTCAGTTCGTCTCCGCCCTGAGGTCCGTGTTCCGTCTCCCAGATTCTTCCCTTTTGGTCGATGTGAATACCGTTCGGGCTGCGCAAACCCTCGGCAACAACACTTGCGTCTCCGGTGTGGAGGTCCAGCTCCAGAAGCTTTGTCAAATGATGCTCAGGGTTGGCGCGCAATTCCCGCAGCCGTTCGACGCTGACGCCGCGCCACCCCCACTCACCAACCGTCATAAGAAAGCGGCCATTGCCTTTGTAGTACATCTGGCCACCGATCTTGTGGCCTTCAAAGTGCTCTCCAAGTTTCGACAGGCGCGTGCATGGCTTGACGACAAATAGAGTGCGCCAGTTTCCCTCCATCTCTGGCAGGCCGTCTCGGAGCGTGAGGCCGATCGTGCTGACGACCGTGCACACTGTTTGATTGTCCTGGAAGACCTCGTGGTTGACGACAAGAGTGGAGCGCTCGGGAGAGTCTTCCTTTACCACCATGATGTCGTTCACACGAAATCTGTCTTGGCTGAAGCTTGGCTGGTTCCAAACGTCACTGCGTTCCAGGGCCGCCAGGTTCATGGGCGCCGAATCCTCCAAGTAGCGGATCCGTCCCTTCGCAAGGTCGACATAGCCGATGCGTCCCTTGCCCGAGGCAAAGATGACCCCGTCGCCAAAAGCGGAAACGCCTCCACCGGTTGTTACAACGGCGTCCGCCTCGCCGAGAGGGATCTCCGCCACTTCTACCGACAGCAGGCCTGTTTCAATCCTGCGCCAGGTGATCTCTTTGTAGTCCGGCGCCGGCGTCAAATTCTGCAGCAGCGAATCCAGTCGCGCAAACGCCTTGTCAAGAATTCCGGTCTGAATCGAGATCGCTACGGCGCTGCCGCCCAGCAAGGTCCCGGCTAGCCCGATAGCGGCGACGGCGAGCCACTTCGATCTCGGCCAGAAGCGCATTTGCAGCATTTCCACTTTCCCAAACACAAAGGCAGGATTAACCACAACAATGGACATGGTCCGCTTTCGTGGGGCCGTTCGGGCGACGGTTGCAAAGGTGGAGCCATCAAAAACAGGCTGGGCTACACATGTCTTTCACGTTAGCGGGATGCCGCGTGCCAACGCGAAACAGGGCCGGGGAATCGAGATGACCGACACCATTCTCTACGGCTACTGGCGTTCTTCAGCGACCTACCGCACACGCATCGCGCTGAACCTGAAAGGGATCAGCTACAAAACCGTCGGCGTCCACCTGCTGAAAGACGAGCACACGCATCCGGCGCATCTCGCGCGCCATCCATCCGGCCGCGTACCGATCCTCGAGATCGACGGCCGTCGCATTGGCCAGTCCATGGCGATGATCGACTATCTCGACGAGACACGCCCCGAGCCACCCCTGTTACCGCGCGATCCGGCTGCCCGCGCGCTGGTCAGGGACTTCAAGGACCAGGTCGTCGCCGACATCCATCCTCTCAACAACACATCCACGCTCGCTCGCCTGCGCTCGCAGTTCGGCGCGAACGATGCTGCGATCGCCAGCTGGTACGAGCACTGGATCGTTCGTGGCTTCAAGGTGCTGGAACAGATGCTGCCGTCGACCGGCAATTTCTGCGTCGGCGCCGCGGCCACGCTCGCCGACATCGTTCTCGTCCCGCAGGTAACGAACGCCCGCCGCTATCCCCAGATCGATCTCAAGCAATTCCCCAACATCCTGCGCATCGACACGGCGCTCCGTCAGATCAAGGCTTTCCACGCCGCCGCACCCGACCAGCAGCCTGAAGCGAGGGAGGCCTAGGTTTCACAGCGTCAGGTCATTCAACTCCGCGAGTGTGCCACGAAAGACGTTGAGGTCGACCGGACCCGTCACACCGTCGCGCTGGCCGCGATTGTGATATTGCCAGAATACCCATTGCTGGTCGCGAAATGGTGGTGGAAAGCCCAGATTGCGGATCCAGAATCTTTCACTTGCGAACTTCCCCACGAGGTATGCGTCGTGAAATTCTTGCGTCGTGTAGAGGATCGGCCGTTTGCCAAAATGCGCCTCCACTTCGTCGAGATAGGTTTCGATCTCCGCGCTGACATCAGCGACTGCGGGACCCTGTGTGCATGGTCCCATATGTTCGACATCGACAACCGGCGGCAATGCGTCGGGATCGATGGGCACAATCGAGATGAAATTCTGTGCTTGAACCAGCCCCGTTCGGCATTGCGTGAAGAAGTGATACGCTCCTCGAGGAACGCCGGCATTGCCTGCGGCGAGCCAGTTTCCTGCGAAGCTTGCGTCGACGAAATCGCCGCCTTCCGTAGCCTTGATGAAGGCGAAGTCCACCTTGCCAGCTTTCAACCGCTTCCAGTCGATAGAACCCTGATGGTCGGAGACATCGACGCCGCGAACCTTGTAAGCCAGCGTCGCCGGCTCCAGTTGCGGGTAGAAAATCACTGCCGCAAGCGCCAGACCAACAAGCGCAATGCTGCTCCAGATCGCTACACGCGCAAGGCTTCTTGCAGGCACCAAATTCCCCGACAGACTGTAACGCCGTCACCTATACTCACGCGCCATCTGCGGCGGCAGCAAGGCGCAATTCTGAAGGAACGGAGGGCCTCATGACCCGCAAATGGATTCCCGTCAAAGGCGCGGAAGGAAAGCACTCCAAGCAGGCGCATGCCGACATGCCCGAGGGCACGTTCGAGCGTGAGATGTCGAAGGAGGGTTTCTTCGGCCCCGCCGCCTTCTTCCACCATCCCAAGCCGCCAACCGGGTGGACGAATTTCGATGGTCCGCTGCGGCCGCGCGCTTTCGATCTGACGAAGACATCGACGCTGGGCGAAGGCGCAGGTCCCTGGCACGCGCCGGCGGTCCTCTCCAACAAGGCCGTCGAGGTCCGCTATTGGAAGCTCTCCGCGCCGATGACCAGGCTCTCCCGCAATGGCGACGGCGACACGCTGCTGTTCGTCCACTCAGGTTCGGCCGATTTCTATTGCGATTGGGGACACTACGCGGCGGTTGCCGGGGACTACATCTACGTTCCGCGTGGCGCGATGTTCTTCCTCAAGCCGAACGGAAGCCCGCTCGACGTGCTGGTCATCGAAGCGACCAACACGCACTTCACGCTGCCGGATCGCGGTCTCCTTGGCCCGCACGCCTTCTTCGATCCCGCCATGCTCGAAACGCCGGCGATTGACGCAGCCTTCCTTGATCACCAGCAGGCGAAAGGCGCCTGGCAGGTGGAAGTGAAAAAGCGCGGCGCTGTCTCGACGGTCAGCTATCCATCAACGCCGCTGGATGCGGTAGGCTGGCACGGCGATCTCGCGCCGGTGCGCATCAATGTGAAAGACCTGCGCCCGGTGGTGAGCCACCGCTATCACCTGCCACCCAGCGTCCATACGACCTTCCTGTCGGATCGCTTTGTCGTCTGCACCTTCTGCCCGCGCCCGTTCGAAACCGATCCCGGCGCGCTGAAAGTGCCGTTCTTCCACAACAATGACGATTTCGACGAGGTGCTGTTCTACCACGCCGGTGACTTCTTCAGCCGCGACAACATCAGGGCCGGGATGATGACCTTCCATCCGTCCGGCTTCACGCATGGACCGCACCCCAAGGCGCTGACCAAGATGCTGAAGCAGGACAAGCCGATGACCGACGAATACGCGGTGATGATCGACACGCGCGATCCGCTAGATGTCGGCGAGGCAGCCTCAAAGGTCGAGAACGCGGCCTATGTCGACTCGTGGAAGACGAGCGGGTAGCTGTGAGCTACGACCTCTATCTCACGCCGAAGGAGTTCGATCTCGACGCCGTTCGCGCGCATTTCGTTGCACGCGCTCATTTCACGGTTGATGACCGGCAGGCGCATTATCACAACGACGACACTGGCGTCTATTTTCACGTCGAGACAGTGCTGGAAGCGTCCTCGCCAGACGACAACAGAGCCGGCCCCTATGTTTGGTTCAACGTGAATTTCTACCGGCCACACACTTTCGGCCTGGAGGCCGCGATCGAGATTTTGGCATTCCTCGAGCGCTTCGAGTCCCGGATCGATGATCCGCAGATCGATGAGCCGGCTGAAGGCGCCTATATGGACCACTTCTTGCGTGCATGGAACAACGGCAACGCGTTCGGATTTCAATCGATCGGATCACAAGAGAAAACGGCCGGTCCATCTGCTGATCCCGAAGTGATCGAAGCAGCATGGCGCTGGAACTACGGCCGAGCGAGCTTGCAGAAGAAAATTGGTCCGCACCTGTTCGTCCCGAAAATCGTCTGGTTGCAACCGGAACCGAACGCGGTGCCTGTCCCATCCGTCACATGGACATTCGGTGTGGCGACCTTGATCCCCGAAGGTCTCGTCAATCACGTAGTGCTTGTGCGACAGCAGCGTCCGTCACTGATGAAAATATTCTCGAGATCTGCCGACCGCAAATACGAGTTCAAGCTGCTGAACATCCAGTACGGCATCAAGATCAGGGGAATCGAGCGCAGTGAAGTTGACGGCCGCCCGGTCTGGTTCACGCCGTCAACCGGCTCGCTCGAAATGCAGGCGCTTTTCTCGGGCGACTGGCCCGCGCACGCATTCAAGCTTCTCGAGCCCGAAGCAGTCTCCGGGGTCGATCTCGCGGCATTAGCGGGGAAGGTCTAGCGTTTCGCGTTGGCGTAGTTGAGCCCGGCGACAAGAACCGACACAGGCATCAGATAGGCACACACGGCTGCATAGAAGCAGGCTCGGGTGAAATACATGGCTCAACTCCCGGGACTGTCTTCCTTCACGCATTATGCGCGGGTGGGACGGGCTCGTGAACTCTGTTACGCTCCGGTCAGGATGCGCGCAGTTTCTTAATGACGTATGGACATTGCCGCGAGGGGCAGGGGCCCCATGTTTTGACTCGTAATTTCAGGAGGCCTGCATGAAGCGCCGTGTCGCTACGATGATCGTATCCGGACTTGTTCTCGCTGCATGCAGCGGTCCAACCACGCCTGCCGCGACCGAGCCCGCTCCCACAGAACAGCCCGTCACCATGCCATCCGCCGAACCCGCAGCACCAGCGCCGGATGCGCGCATCGGCACGATCAATCTGATGTGCGGCGGCGAAAGCTTCCGCGTCGCCTTCCTCGATACACACGCCGCCCTCGTCAGCGCGGATGGGGCGACCACGACGGAACTGCCGCTCCTTCCGCCAGATCCCAACGCAGCGCCCGGCGTCACCACCTACACCAACGGCATGATCACATTCGCCAAGTTCGGCGGCGGCGATACGCCGACCGTAATCCGCTACGCCAAGGCGCGCAGGGCGTTCCAGGATTGCGCTATTGCCCAGAACTGAGTCGCCCAGAACTGACGCGTTTCCGGCGCCGTCACAAATCCGGACGCAATGAATCGCGCGTGATCGGCGGATGAAACGCGACAACGTTTGATCCCGGCCGCATTTGACGGCATAGAACAGCCATGAAGCTTGCCTCCCTGAAAGACGGCCGCGATGGACGGCTGGTGGTGGTCTCCCGCGATCTGACCAGATACGCAGACGCCACGCACATCGCGCCGACGCTCCAGTCGGCGCTCGACAACTGGAAGCGGACCGAACCTCGCCTGCGCACGTTCGCTGAAGAGATCGAGCTTGGCTCTGTGCCAACCGAGCGCTTCCACGAAAAGGAATGCGCCTCGCCGCTGCCGCGCGCCTATCAGTGGGCGGATGGGTCGGCCTACGTCAATCACGTCCAGCTCGTGCGCAAGGCGCGTGGTGCGGAACTGCCAGACAGCTTCTGGACAGACCCGCTGATGTACCAGGGCGGCTCGGACTCCTTCCTTGGCCCACGCGATCCGATCCCTCTCGCAGATCCCGACGGGGGCTGCGATATGGAGGGCGAAGTTGCCGTGATCACGGGCGATGTTCGTCCCGGCGCTACACACGAGGACGGACAGAAAGCGATCCGGCTGCTGATGCTCGCGAACGATGTATCCTTGCGCAATCTCATCCCCAACGAACTCGGCAAAGGGTTCGGCTTCTTCCAGTCAAAGCCATCGAGCAGTTTCTCGCCAGTCTGCGTGACACCCGACGAACTGGGCCCGATGTGGGACGGCGACCGGCTCCACGGTACGCTGTGCGTGAAGCTCAACGGCCAGCTGTTCGGCCGGGCGCATACGGCCGTCGACATGACGTTCGATTTCCCGACGTTGATCGCGCATGCCGCGAAGACTCGGCCATTGGGCGCCGGGACGATCATTGGTTCGGGTACAGTCTCCAACCGGGGTGAGGATGGCGATCCGGGCCGTCCCGTCTCCGAGGGCGGTGTCGGATATTCGTGCATCGCAGAGCTCAGAATGATCGAAACCATAACGACCGGTGCGCCTAAGACCGGATTTCTGAAGCGCGGCGATCAGGTCGAGATTGAAATGCTGGATGATCGCGGCCATTCGATATTCGGCCGGATCGATCAGACAGTCGCTTAGACGAGCGCAGAGACGGAACAAGAGGCGGACATGGCGAACAAGGTCTACGCAAGCGCGCAGGAAGCCCTGGCAGGCAAGTTGTTCGACGGCATGACGATCATGGCCGGCGGCTTCGGCCTCTGCGGCATTCCCGAGAACCTGATCGCCGAGGTGAAGCGCGCGGGCGTCAAGAATCTCACGGTGATCTCGAACAATGCTGGCGTCGATGGTTTCGGCCTGGGCGTCCTGCTCAACACCAAGCAGGTGAAGAAGATGATCTCGTCTTATGTGGGCGAGAACAAGGAGTTCGAGCGCCAGTATCTCTCCGGCGAACTCCAGCTCGAATTCAATCCGCAAGGCACGCTGGCGGAGCGCTGCCGGGCGGGTGGCGCTGGCATTCCCGGCTTCTACACCAAGACAGGCGTCGGCACGATCGTCGCCGACGGCAAGGAACACCGCGAGTTCAACGGCCAGACCTACATTCTCGAAACCGCGCTGGTCTCCGACCTGTCGATCGTGAAGGCATGGAAGGCAGATGCGCAGGGCAATCTCGTCTTCCGCAAGACGTCGCGCAATTTCAACCCCGACATGGCGACCGCCGGCAAGCTGTGCGTCGCGGAGGTAGAGGAGATCGTGCCGGTCGGCTCGCTTGATCCGGACTCGATCCACTTGCCGGGCATCTTCGTGAACCGCATCATCCAGGGCAAATTCGAGAAGCGCATCGAGCAGCGCACTGTCCGCAAGAAGGCGACGGCGTAATGGTTGGCCGCGAGACCCGTCAGGCTGTTGTCGCGAACGAGCCAACGCTCGTCCCGGCGCACGCAATTGTCGGATTCTTGCAAGCCGCACACTCAGCCGGGACGAAAGTCCTCTACGTGGAGTGCCTCTACAAGTTTGCTGCAGGAGGCACGCGTCCCAGCATGGAGCTGTCGCGCACTGCGGAAGAGACTCCGGATTGGGACGCGTTCGTAGAGTTCACGAGCAAGGCGGCCGCCTTGGCCGAGGCTCAAGCGCTTGAAGAGGGCGCCATAGCCTACTTCGAAGTTGGCTTGAGCTAGGAGGCCAATGATGGAGCCAAACCTCACCGAACAGCAGAAGAAGTGGTTCGCCAGCGTGCGCGAAGGGCTGGAGCGCGACACCGGCAAGACGCTCGACCAATGGGCGAAGATCGTTCGCAAATGCCCCGAGACGAAACCCAAGGCACGCGTCGACTGGTTACGCGCTAACTACGGCCTAGGCGTCAATCGCGCTGCCACCGTGCTGGATGCGGCTTTCGGCGGCGAAACCATGGGCTGGGATGATCCCGAAGCGCTGATCGCCGCACTGTGGAAGAATCCCGATCAGCTCAAGATTCACGACGCTCTCGTCACCGCCGTCTCGAAGTTCAAAGGCGCCATCGTCGGCGAGAAGAAAAGCTTCACCGGCTTTTCCCATAAATACCAGTTTGCCGCCGCGCGCCCGACCAGGGATGGCGTCCGGCTCGGCCTCGCCGTAGATCCGAAATTGTCCAACCGCCTTGAAGCTCCCAAAAAGAATGAGGGCTGGTCCGATCGCAATAGGGCGGTCGCCGTGCTGACCTCGACCAAAGACATAGATGCCGAGCTGAAGAAGCTGCTCAAAGCCGCTTTCGACGCCTCGTAAGGAGAGACCCGATGCCCTGGGATCGCGATCAGATGGCCGCCCGCGCGGCGAAGGAGCTACAGGACGGGTTCTATGTGAACCTCGGCATCGGTATTCCGACGCTGGTGGCAAACCACATTCCCGAAGGCGTGGATGTCACGTTGCAGTCGGAGAACGGCATGCTCGGCATGGGGCCATTCCCCTATGAGGGCGAGGAAGATCCTGACCTCATCAACGCCGGCAAGCAGACGATCACCGAGCTGGATCGCACCAGCTATTTCTCCTCGGCGCAGTCATTCGGCATGATCCGGGGCGGCCACATCGACCTCGCCATTCTCGGCGCCATGGAAGTCTCTGAAAAGGGCGACCTCGCCAACTGGATGATCCCCGGCAAGCTGGTCAAAGGCATGGGCGGGGCGATGGACCTCGTTGCGGGCGTCAAGCGCGTGGTCGTCATCATGGATCACGCCAGCAAGGCCGGCGAAACCAAGCTTCTCAAGGAATGCTCGCTTCCGCTGACGGGCAAGCAGGTCGTCAACCGCATCATCACCAATCTCGGCGTGTTCGACGTCGTGGACGGCGGCCTTAAAGTGGTGGAGGCTGCTCCTGGCGTGACACGCGACGAGATCGCGGCGAACACGCAAGCCAAGCTCGTGGGGTGACATCAATGAAGCTGGTCGTAGGTTGTGTCGCAGCGATCGCTGCGGCGTCCGTCGCCGCGTGCACGCCTGCTGGCGAGAGCCCAGTGTCGCTCGCTGGAAGCTGGGCGGGCACGGTGACCTGCTACAAGATGGAGTCGCCGCTGACGATGACCATCGCAGCAGCCACGCCGAAGGCGGCCGAGGTCTCGATGGGTGATGGCGGCGTACTGACCTGGGCGGCTTCCGTTGCTTTCGACGATGCTACTCACGTCGTCACGATCAAGTCAGACGCGCCAACTGGCGACGCGGCCGTTCTTGCTGGCGCGCTCGCCGCTGACGCAAACAGTATCACCGGCCACATGGACAAGCAGCTCTGCACTGACTTCAAACTGACGCGGCAGAGCTGAGGCCAGCCAAAATCCCGCCGCAAACCCCACGCATGGTCACGCTGACCATCGGGAGTTTTCATGCGCCGCCAAATGCTCGCGGCATTCGCTCTCGCCGCCTTTGCTCCTTTCGCTCACGCGCAGCAATCGCGCGATATCACGGGTAGCTGGACGGGCGGCTATGTCTGCGCGCAGGGCATTACCGCGCTGCGCCTCACAATCACCAGAAAAGCAGGCGATGCAGTTGCTGCTACGTTCAGCTTTGGTCCACGCGCGGAGAATCCTGGCGTGCCAAACGGCTCGTATGAGATGCGAGGCTCGTATGACGCCAAGGCCGGACATCTCAAGCTCGACGGCGTTCGATGGATCGACGCGCCATCGGGTTATGTGATGGTTGGTCTTGAAGGTTGGCTGCGCGGGTCCGGCATCTACATATCCGGCGATGTTGCCGGACCCGGCTGCACGAGTTTCGAGATCATGCGCGACGAGGACCTCGTCGGTTGATCGCTTGAGGCCGTGCTAGGTCGCTCGACGCAGCACGGACACAACCACAAGCACGATAACGGCGCCGATGGTCGCGTAGAGAATGCTCGTGATGATCGCGTTGCCTGTGCTGAAGCCAAGGCCGGCTTGCGGCAACAGCCACGAAGCGACAAACGCGCCGACAATCCCGACCACGATGTTTCCGACTAGGCCGAACCCGCCGCCTTTTACCAGAACTCCGGCGAGCCAACCCGCTATCGCGCCGATCAACAGCGCGATCAAAATGCCTTCGAGTGTCATGAGAGTCTCCGACGACCGGGTGTTCGGCCGTATCGGCATAAACGTGCGCCTGGGCCAAAAAGTTCCACGCACGGAACTTCGCTAATCAGGCGGCGCCCGAGCAGCTGGTTGGCCCGCAGAGATTGAGGAACAGCGGTCGGTCCGGACCGTTCTGCCTGCAGATTTCGGCGGGAAAATTTCATGGCTCTCACGACAACCTCCCTGATCCTGATCGTCGTCCTGCTTGTTCTTGTGTTGGGCGCTGTCCCTTCATGGCCGCACAGCCGCAGCTGGGGCTACTGGCCCTCAGGCACACTCGGCACGATCCTGATCGTGGTGCTGCTATTTGCGTTGCTGGGCTATCTCTAGACTCTGCGCACCGGCGGGACTTTCCACTTCCTGTCGCGCAGCTCCTGCTTCGGCAGATAGGCGCGCAGAGACATCCGGATGGCGCCTTCTGCGGCCGGCAGCCAGTTCGCCGCCATCGCCCCTTCGGGTTTGTCGCGCTGGATCAGGATGTCGACCGAGCCATCGGCATTCTTCACGAATCCCTTGGTGCGATCGCCGATCGAGAAACGGTTGATCGGATTCTTCACTAGGAAGAAGCGCCCATCCGGCTCTGCCTGATACATGGTCAGCGACCAGAAGGCCTGCGTGGGCACGCCATCCGGCGGCACGCGCCAGACATACTTGTTGGCGCCGCTCAGCGCCGCGCCTGTCTCATCCGTCGTCGCCTGGAAGTACATGGCTTCAGCTTCGGGCAGGGCTGCAAGGCCGCCCAGCGCGATCGACGCACGCAGCGCGTCGCTTGCCTCCTTCTCGCCGACGCCTTTCTCCTGATAGCCCCAGCCATTCACCACCAGACCGCGAAACAGGAACTTCTCCTTCAGCTTCGCCATACCCTTCGGCAGATAGGCACGCCACATCTCGATCTGCTCGGCTGTGGGCGCAACGCCCGGCCCGACGCCAACCTTCGCGAACGATCCCGCTCGCGCCATGTGCCCTAGTCCGCCGGGCGAGCGCGCCAGCATGTCATTCACCACGGCAAGGAAGTTCGCTGGATCTTCCGAGTTCGTGCATTTGACGCCGAACGGTTTCGGCGACGCATCCGTTACCGACTTCAGCGTGATCTGCTGCTGGAGCGCTTTCGCATTCGCAAGATCATCCGGCCCTTCGACGACAATCCGCGCCAGCATCCAGACATCATTGGTCGACGAGCGGATCACGGAGACACCAGCCGGCGCTGTTCCAGTCCATTGCGGTCCCACCACCCAGAATTTCCCGCCCTGGCCCCTGGTCAGGCGCGTGCCGATCCCGGCGAAGTTGTCGGTGAAGGCGTCCATGAAAGTGATGTTGAAGTATCGCGACGTATCCGTGGGCGACACGACTTCCACCGGCCCGCCCGACAGCTCCAGCTGAGCCGACGAATAGACCGTGTCGTTGTTCGGCGCCGTGATCTGCCGCGATGTGTCGTCCGCCAACGCGGCGCGCGCGCCCAGCCTGTTGAGCCCGGGCTGCGCAGCGCGGTTCTGTCCGGTGCGCGCGATCTCGTAGAGTGGAAAGCCGTAGAGAAACGCCGCTTCCAGCCCCGCCTCATTGGCTTCGACAGAGCCAGCCATCGGCGCAGTCTGACAGCCCAGCGCTCCCAGCAGGCCAAGCCCGCCGACTCCCCACATCACATCGCGCCGCCGCATGCCCATCTCCACTCGATACTAATTGGTATCGTACACCATCATCTGCCGAGACTGGCAATCCCCGTGGCCAACGCAAAGAAAAAAGCCCCGGACCTTTTCGGGCCCGGGGCAATGCCTCCTCATTCTCCCTCGGGAGCAGAGCTATTTCTTCGCGAGATCGAAGCGATCCAGTTCCATGACCTTGGCCCACGCGGCGACGAAGTCCTTCACGAACTTCTCCTTCGCGTCGGACGCGCCATAGACTTCCGCCAGCGCACGCAGCTGCGAGTGCGATCCGAAGATCAGGTCGGCGCGTGTGCCGGTCCACTTCACCTGGCCGGTCTTGCGATCCTTGCCTTCGAACGAATTGTCGCCGCCGGCGGCTTCCCACTTCACGCCCATGTCGAGCAGGTTGACAAAGAAGTCGTTCGACAGTGTGCCCGGGCGCGCGGTGAGCACGCCGAGCTTGTCGTCGCCGACCTGCAGCACGCGCAGACCGCCGACCAGAACGGTCAACTCCGGCCCGGTCAGGTTGAGAAGCTGCGCACGGTCAACGAGGTGGTCTTCGATCGGCATGATCGGCTTGCGCACATAGTTGCGGAAACCGTCGGCCTTGGGCTCGAGCCAGGCGAAGGATTCGATCTCGGTCTCCGCCTGCGTGGCGTCGCCGCGGCCCGGCGTGAAGGGGACCTTCACGTCATAGCCGCCGGCTTTCGCGGTCTTCTCGACAGCGGCGGCGCCGCCGAGGACGATCAGGTCGGCTAGCGAGACTTTCTTGGCGCCGGCGTTGAATTCCTTCTGTATGCCTTCCAGCGCCGAGATCACCTTGGCGAGCTCGGCCGGCTTGTTGACCGCCCAGTCCTTCTGCGGAGCCAGACGCACGCGCGCGCCATTGGCGCCGCCGCGCTTGTCCGAGCCACGGAAGGTCGAGGCCGAGGCCCACGCGGCCGAAGCCAGTTGCGATACCGAAAGGCCGGTGGCGAGGATTTTCGCTTTCAGCGCGTCGGCATCCTTTGCGTCGATGTTGCTCGGTGCGCCGGAGATCGGGTCCTGCCAGATCAGCGTTTCTTTCGGCACCAGCTTGCCGCGATAGAGGCCCTTCGGCCCCATGTCGCGGTGCGTGAGCTTGAACCAGGCGCGGGCGAACGCATCGGCGAACTCTTTTGGGTTCTGCTGGAAACGCTTCGAGATCTTGCCGTAGGCCGGGTCCATGCGCATGGCCATGTCCGCCGTGGTCATCATCGGCGGGTGCTTCTTGGTCTTGTCGTGCGCGTCTTCGACCAGGTTGTCGCCGGTATTACCTTTCGGCTTCCACTGGTGTGCTCCGGCGGGTGACTTCGTCAGTTCCCACTCGAAGCCGTACAGCGTGTCGAGATAGCCATTGTCCCACGTCGTGGGCTTCGGCTTCCAGGCGCCTTCAATGCCCGAGGTGATGGTGTGGCCGGCCATGCCGCTTTCGAACGACGAGTTCCAGCCTAGGCCTTGCGCTTCGATGTCAGCGCCCTCCGGTTCCTTGCCGACATGGCTTTCCAGGCCCGCGCCGTGTGCCTTGCCGAAGGTGTGGCCGCCCGCGACCAGCGCCACGGTCTCTTCGTCGTTCATGGCCATGCGGCCGAAGGTTTCGCGGATGTCGCGCGCGGACAGGAGCGGATCGGGATTGGCGTCCGGGCCCTGCGGGTTGACGTAGATAAGGCCCATCTGCACCGCGCCGAGGTTGCCATGCAGTTCGCGGTCGCCGGAATAACGGCTGGCGGCGTGCTTCGAGTCAGCCAGCCATGCGTCTTCGGCGCCCCAGTTCACATGTTGCTCGGGCTCCCAGACGTCGGCGCGGCCGCCACCGAAGCCGAACACCGGGCCACCCATCGACTCGATGGCGACATTGCCGGTGAGGATCATCAGGTCGGCCCACGACAGCTTCGCGCCGTACTTCTGCTTGATCGGCCAGAGCAGGCGACGCGCCTTGTCGAGGTTGCCGTTGTCCGGCCAGGAGTTGAGCGGAGCAAAGCGCTGCTGGCCACGTCCGCCGCCGCCACGACCATCGCCCGTGCGATACGTGCCGGCCGCGTGCCAGGCCATGCGAATGAAGAAGGGGCCGTAGTGACCGTAGTCAGCCGGCCACCAGCTCTGGCTGTCGGTCATCAGCGCCTTGAGGTCTTTCACGACAGCATCGAGGTCGAGGCTGTCGAACGCCTTGGCGTAGTCGAAGCTCGCGCCCATCGGATCGGAGTCCGGCGTGTTCTGATGAAGCACGCCGACATTGACCTGGTTCGGCCACCAGTCGCGGTTCTGCCTGCCACGCGCGTGGGGCACCGGGCACTTAGCGTCGTCAGCCATGTCTCATTCCTTTTTCGATGTGTTCACGAGAGGCGCGCCAGCGAGCGCCGCTTGAATTAACTGACCTTAGAACCGTTCCAATATGAGGGCAAGCACGAATTGGAATGGTTCCAAAAGGCTGTGCATATCTCTGTTTTTCAAGGAAGAAATCAAGAGCGTCGCGAGGAAACGGCGTGATTTCAAGGGCCTTCCAAAGTCGGCGGATTGATCCGCGCCGACCGCGGGTGTCTGGTCACCGCGCCAATCCGGGGGAAGCCGATGATTTCGAACCTGCGCCTCGCCTGCGCCGCCGCGCTATTCGCTATGGCTTGCGCCTCAAGCGGTTCGACAGATCTTCTCGCCAAGGGTCTCGACGGCTTCGCAATCACCAACACCGCAAACTGGACCTACGCTGGTGGTGTTGTGCAGGCGAACAGCGGCGGCGCGCAGCCCAGCCTTCTCGTGACGAAGGAAGACTATCGTGATTTCGAGCTCACGCTCGAAGTCTATGTCAGCGAGGATCACAACAGTGGTGTCTTCATCCGCTGCGCTGATCGCGCGAGCATCACGGCGACCAACTGCTACGAGATCAACATCTTCGACAAACGTCCCGACCAGTCCGGCCGCACAGGCGGCGCGCCCGGCTTCTTCAAGCCGCTCGGGCAGGTCGATGCCGGTGGAAAGTGGAACACGCTAAAGATCCGCACCGACGGTCCGCACATCTTCGTCGTCATGAACGGCGTCATCACCATCGACAGCGATGGTCCGCTGCTGTCGAACGGACCCATCGCGCTGCAATGGGGCGCAGGTGATGTGAGATTCCGCAATGTGCAGGTGAAGCGGCTAGGCTAGGTCACGGCCGCCCGCCGCTTGAACTCCGGCCTGTCCCACGCGCGCGTCGCCAGCACATAAGCCAGCGCGTCCATCGCGTCCCACACATCGACAAACCTGACAAACAGCGGCGATACGCCAAAGCGCATAGCATCCGGCGCGCGGAAATCCGGAATGATGCCGCGCGCGATCAGCGCCTGCACGACCGCATAACCTTCCGGATGAAGCAGGCTGACATGCCCACCACGCTGTCCTGGCTCGGCTGGCGAGATCGACTCCAGCCCCATGGCTGTCGCGCGCGCGATGATCAGGTCACCCAGCTTGCGTGCCTTGCCCGCCAGCGCCTTGAGTTCAACGCCGTCGAACGCATCCAGCGCCCCGTCCAGCGCAACCAGCGACAGAACTCCCGGCGTTCCCGCAGCGAACCGCGCGACGCCATCCTTCGGCGCATACTCAGAGACGAACGCAAACGGATCGGCATGTCCGAACCAGCCCGAGATCGGAGATCGCAGATCATTGGCGATGTCTCGCGGCGCATAGACGAAGGCCGGCGCGCCGGGCCCGCCATTCAGGAATTTGTATGTGCACCCGGTCGCCAGCCGCGCGCCCCAGGCATTCAGCTGGAGATCGATCACGCCCGTCGCATGGCTCAAATCCCAGATGATCCATCCGCTGCTCTCACGAGCAATCCGCTCATACTCGGCCACATCGACAACCCGGCCAGTCCGATAGTTGACGACACTCTTGATCAATATGCCGCCGAGTTCGGCAAGCGCCTCGATCTCATTGCCGGGTGCAACGCGAATCCAGCCACCGGCGTGCCGGGCGACTCCCTCGGCGATATACTGGTCCGTCGGAAATTCGCTCTCCTCGACGATGACAATCCCGGTCTTTGCTCTTGGCATCGCCGCAGCCGCCAGCTTGAACAGGTTTACCGAAACGCTGTCTGTGACGATCACCTCGTCCGCGTGTGCACCGATCAGCTTTGCGAGGCGAGCGCCGGTGCGGGCGGGCAGGTCGATCCACCCCGCGTCATTCCACGACCGGATCAAGCCATCCGCCCAGGCCTTGCCAGCCGTCTCCTGCACACGCTTCAGCGCCGAATGCGTCGCGGGTCCCAGCGAATGTCCGTCCAGATAGATCACGCCCTCCGGCAGTGCGAACGCCAATCGCGCGCCAGCCAGCGGATCATCGCGATCCAGCGCCTCGCTTTCCGCGCGCGATTTGGGGGTATTGGGTCCGGCCATGCGCTATCTCAGCCAGCGCTTGGCTACTTGCAATGCCTCGCCCTCCACGCCACTCAAAGGATATGCGCGCCCTCGTTCTCGCCTCGCTTCTCGCCGGCTTCGCGGCCTGCACGCCGCAGGGCACCTCAGCCGTGCCCGCAGTTCAACAGGCAACCGCCATGACACGCCTCATGACCTGGGATGATCTGCTCGGCCGCCCGAAGGTCTCGCCCACCCACACCATCACCTGGGGCTCAGGCGCTACGGATGTTATCGATCTCTGGCTGCCCGAGGGGCCGGGTCCGTATCCGGTCGTGCTTATGGTTCATGGTGGCTGCTGGCAGAAGTCGATCGCTGACCGCACGCTGATGAACTGGGCGGCCGAGGATTTGCGCAGGCAGGGCATGGCGGTGTGGAACATAGAATACCGCGGCGTCGATGAAACCGGCGGCGGCTATCCCGGCACTTTCCTCGATGTTGCTCACGCCGCCGATGCGCTTCGCGACAATGCGACGACCTACAATCTCAAGCTCGACAAGGTAGCGGCGTTCGGCCATTCGGCCGGGGGCCATCTCGCGCTCTGGCTCGCCGCGCGCCACAAGCTTCCCGCCAGCAGTCCGCTGCGCATGGACAACCCGCTGAAGATCACTGGCGTCGTCAACTCCGGCGGTCTTGCCGATCTCGAAGCCTCTGCCTCCGTCACACAGCGCAGCTGTCTTGCCGACATCATGGACCAACTCACTGGCTCGATCAGCTCCACGCGCGCCAACGTGTTTTCGGATACTTCGCCCGCCGAAATGCTGCCGCTTCACACCCGCCAGGTCAGCATCAACGGCCACAGCGATCAGATCGCGCCGTCGCGCCTCGGTACTGACTACACCCGCAAGGCCAGGGCCGCAGGCGATCAGGCGGATGTCGTCGTCGTGCTCAACACCGGCCACGTCGAACTCGTCTCGCCCGGCACCGAAGCCTTCGATCTGGAGACGGCTACGCTGAAAGCAATGCTCGATCTGGACTAAGGTAAGCCCCTAGCGCCGTCCGACTTTGTCGCTTGTCATGCGAACGATCACTTCCACCGCGCGCACTTTTGAGCCCGGCGGAATCGGTGGCAGGCCTTCGACGCGGACGCTGTCGCCCGGAACGTCGTGCAGCACGCCGTTGTCCTCGAAGAACAGGTGGTGGTGGTCCGACACGTTGGTGTCGAAATAGGTACGGTCGGTATCCAGCGTGATGCGCTTCATCAGGCCGGCCGACACGAACTGGTTCAGCGTGTTGTAGACCGTCGCCAGCGACACCCGCACGCCCGCCTTGCGGGCGATGCCCGCCACGTCGTCGGCGGTCACATGGCGGTCGATCCCGTCGAACAACAGGCCGCCGATCGCAATCCGCTTGGGCGTTGCGCGCAGGCCGGCTGATTGAAGTCGAGTCACGATGTTCATGGTTCGCTAGAATGGTTCTAGTTTGTCATGAAAGCAAGGGTGAAGGTTCAGGCAGGCGAAATGGCCGCATATTCATGGGCTAAGCGACCCAATGCGGCATCAAGGCGGCGTGACCTCGCGGCGGTGAGGCTTGCGCAATGCAGCCCCGGGACCGATAGCAGACCGACCTTTTCCGGGGAGAGACAACGCGTGACCACGGCTTCGACCGGCCCGCTTAGCGGCGTGAAAATCCTCGACCTGTCGACCGTCGTGCTCGGCCCCTACGCCACCCAGCTGCTCGGCGACATGGGCGCGGATGTCATCAAGGTCGAGAACGGGGCGGGCGACATCATGCGCCATGCCGGACCGTCTCCGGCCCCCGGCATGGGCGCCATCTATATGGGCCTCAACCGGAACAAGCGCGCCATCCTGCTCGATCTCAAGACGCCGGATGGAATGGAAGCCATCCGCCGCCTGGTGAAGCAGTCGGACGTCTTCTTCACCAACGTCCGCATGGACGGGCTCGTGCGCCTCGGTCTCGGCTATGACGAGATGAAGAAGCTGCGCGAGGACATCGTCTACGTGCACTGTGCAGGCTACGGCGCCGATGGTCCCTATGCCGGAAAGCCGGCCTATGACGATCTTATTCAGGCCGGTTCCGGCGTCGCAGAACTGCTGGCGATCCGCGAAGGCGGCCCGCCGCGCTACATGCCCGCGCTGATGGCCGACAAGGTTTCGGGCCTCCATGCCGCCTACGCCACGCTGGCGGGGCTGTTCGCACGCCAGAACTCCGGCAAGGGCCAGTTCATCGAAGCGCCGATGTTCGAAAGCTTCACCGCCTTCAACATGGTCGAGAACCTGTTCGGTCACACCTTCGTGCCACCGCTGGCGCAGGTCGCCTACACCCGGTCCTCCAGCCCCAATCGCAAGCCATACCAGACCAAGGACGGCTATATCGGCATCCTGCCTTACTCCGACCAGCAATGGTCGCTGTTCTTCGAGCTCGGCGGCCGGCCGGAGATCATGAAGACCGACGAGCGTTTCATCACCTACAAGGCGCGCACGGCCAACATCAACGTGCTCTACGAACTCGTTGCCGAAGTTGCGCTGACCAAGACCACGGACGAATGGCTCGACCTGCTGAAGAAGGCCGACATCCCGTCGATGAAGTGCAACTCCATCCTCGACGCGATGAACGATCCGCACCTGCGCGAGACCGGTTTCATCCACGAACGCCAGCACCCGGCTGTTGGCCCCTACATCGCGATGGAACACCCGGTGAAATTCGCCGGCACGCCCGCCGACATCCGCATCGAGCCGCCAATCCTCGGCCAGCATACCGTCGAGGTGCTCAAGGAACTCGGCTTCAGCGATGCCGACGCCCAGCGCATGGCGAACGACGCCTCGCAGAAAAACCCAAACGAAAGCGGCGGCCGGAAGATCAGCTGAGGCCAATCTATTTCATCGGCATCGCAAGCGCGGTCACGACCGCGTTGACCAGCGCGTCCTTGCGGCGCTCGACCTCTGGCAGAGCTCTGTAAGCCACCATCAGCGGATGCGTTTTCTTCACGCCGTCCTTCACCTTGCCGTGCTTCCAGCCACCCCTCTTCTTCTGGGCGAGCCACTGATCGTGCTGGGCTGACGCCGGGGCCGTCGGATTTTCGATGCGCCAGAGCGCAGAATTGATCGAGGAGTCCCGCATCCATTGCGGCGCCTTCGACCATGGCGGCGCTACGTCCTGCCCATTGACCTTTTGCCAGGCGCGCATGCTCTCGTGCATGACCTGGGCGATCTTCGCGATGGCGTCGGCGGAAGGTTTCGGCATTCGTCTCTCACGCGATACGATTTGTGGAATCGCAGTTAGCACGCAGGATCAGGGCTTTACAGCCGTCCGGCGCCTGTCCCGTGCAGCTTGCCTTCGGCGCCGGGCAGCTTAGCCTGCACTCGGTCGGGAGTAGCGTGGCATGGCCGAGACGCAAATTGTAAGCGGAAGTCCGGCGGGCCGCAGATCCTTTGTGCTGGGTCTGATCACAGCGCTTGCAGTGGCGTGTGGGATCGTCGCTGTCGTGCTGGCCTGGTGGGGCTGGACGTTCGAGGCGCCAGAAGCTGAACTGCCCTGGATGCGCTGGATCGACATCGGCATCCGCACCATCAAGGTCCTGCTGCTATCCGACATCTACTACGAGAAGTTCCCCAATGGCGGAGCACAGGCGCTCGAGATCGCCCGCGCTTTCGGCGTCATCGCCTCGATCCTCTTCGGTGTCCGCTTGCTGGTCTACGCTGTCGGATCGCGTCTCAACGCGATGTGGTTCCGCTTCTGGACCTGGGGTCATGATGTCGTCATCGGCGCAGGACCCGCCGCCGCGGAGTATGCTGCAAACCACAGCCTTCTCTTCAAGAGCCGCCGCGCCATCCATCTCGCGACCGAGCGTGCATCGACCACCGCTCGCATGGCCACGTTCGAGCGTCGCGGCAATCTGAAGGTCCAGCTCGACAGGTCGCGGGCAGGCATGGCGAAGCGGATCGTCATCGACGAGGGCGACGACGCTGAAACCTGGCAGACCGCACAGCTGGTCGCCGCCAGGTGCCCAGGCGCCGAGGTGCTCGCCCACATCACCGATCCCTGGATGCGCGACAGGCTGAGCCGTGAAATTCCAAAGGCGGGGTTGGTTCCGTTCTCCTATGCGGGCGGCGCCGCTCGCCACGTGATGCTGGCTCATCCGCCCTACCTGTTCGCGAAGAAATATGACGCACCGAAGCTCCACATCCTGATTGTCGGCTTCGGGCAGGTTGGCCAGTCGCTTGCACGCGAGTTCATCGTCACCAGTGCGTGCCCCGGCAAGGCGTTGATGGTCACGGTGATCGACCCCTACGCCTCGCGCCTTGAAACGGACTTCCGCAGCCGCCATCCGGACCTCTGCAAGCCGCGCTCCGCCGAAGCGTCGAAACCTGAAGACGACGACAATCACGTTGACTTCAAGTTCATCGAAGGCGACTTCCGCCTCAACAACCCCGAGCTTTTCGAGGCCATCCGCAAGCGCAACGCCGAGGCGACGATCAGCGTCGTCTATGTCGCGATCGATGACGATCACCGCCCGCTGGGCATGGCCCTGGCCATCCGCGCCATCGCCGCACAGGAAGGGCTTTTCCGCAGTCCGATCTTCATCTGTGCGCAACACGGCGCCGGTCTTCCTTCCGTGCGTCAGGGATCCGGCCGGGCAGGCGAAGGAGAAACCTCCGACGATCGCATGACTGCCGAAAAGCTCGCCGAGCAGGAAAGCCGTCTCTGCGACCTGCGTGTCGTCTCGTTCGGCTCCTGGCCTGAAGCCTTCGACGGCGCCGGCCTGCTCGAACCCGACTATGACGGCCAGGCGAAACGCTTCCACGAATCCTACGAACGTCTCGCGGCGGAAGAAGCCAAGAACGAAGATCCCAATGCTCTTCTGCCCAAGCCCGAACCCTGGAAAGTTCTGCAGGACCAGCTTCGCGTTTCAAACCGCCGCGCCGCCGCCCACGTCCGCGCCAAGGCATTTGCGTCGGGCTACAATCTCGAAGGCTGGCTCAACGACCAGAAGGGCGGCTGGCGCACGCATGACCTGCCGCCTGCAGCCGACCGGCTTCCCGAGCAGGACGGCGATCTCATGAAGATGCTGGCCGAGCTCGAGCACCGCCGCTGGATGCTGGACAAGTATCTCGACGGCTGGCGGCTCGGCGACAAGCGCGACAACTACACCCGCCGCCGCACAGATCTCGTTCCGTTCAAGGCGCTCACGGGCAAGTCAGTCCGCAAGGACTACGCGGTCATCTACACGACGCGACTGTTGCTTGAGGAGGGCGCCAAGTCTGGGCGGAAGCGCAGGCGCTAGGCGACCCGGCGCAGGAAACGCAGGCCCTTGGGCTTTGGCGTATCCGTGGTCTCGGCGATTTCGTGGAAAGTGGTCCGGATATCCAGCCCAAACGTGTCCAGCGCATTCATGGCGGCTTCGAGATCAGCCATGGCGATCCGCCAGACGGGCACGCCGTCTATGCGATCGTCGGCGTCCTCCCCGAGAAGGGAGCAGTAGCGCCTGGCAAGCTGCTCATAGGCAGTCATGGGGTTCATCCCTGATGGTTCCTCGAACCATTGCCCAAGGCTCACGCCAACAAGCTGACTTTTTCGTTAATCGTGGATTCAGGTTGGCGAAACTTCCCGCCGAGGTTGATTGCCGCGAGCATGAAATCGTTATTCTCTGGGCCATTCCTGATTGCCGGGGATCGAGGACGCCAGCCTGTGTTGAGCCCAAAAACCCTTG
The DNA here is from genome assembly GCA_965279205.1 of Hyphomonadaceae bacterium. Lineage (GTDB taxonomy): Bacteria > Pseudomonadota > Alphaproteobacteria > Caulobacterales > Hyphomonadaceae > UBA7672. The sequence goes on along the minus strand of OZ257144.1, from coordinate 2,886,817 downwards.
TTGCCGCGCCGGATGGCCCCGGCCGAGACGGTGCGCCCGGCGCTGCCGCTGACCGATTCGAACGGCGGCGGGCCGATATCATTGCTGCTGCGATCCCCGTTCTTAACGGTCATGGCTTCAAGGGCATGCGGCTTACCGCAGTTGCTGAGCTGATCGGGCTCAAGGCCACCGGCGTCACCTACTACTTCCCCCGCAAGGAAGAGCTGGCCGTCGCCTGTCTTGAATCCGGGTACGCGATCTTCGACGATCTCCTCGGCCAGGCCGAGCGCGAGCCAGATGCTCGCCGCCGCATCGCCCGCTTCATCGATCTCTTCGTCGCGCGCGACGCGCTGGTCCGCCAGGGCGAGGCAGTACCGCTCGCTTCGTTCAGCGCCATTCGCGCTCTCGAAGGCGAACATCGTGATCATGTCGCCAAGGGCTACAAGCAGATGTTCCGCCGCGTACGCGCCCTGTTCGAATGCGCCGAGCTTGCTGACAAGACCGATCGCTCCATCCGCGCGCTTGCGCTTCTCGAACAGCTGTTCTGGGCCAATGCATGGCTCGGCGATTTTGATCTCGACGATTTCCCACGTCTCGCCCAGCGCATGACCGACATCGTCGTCAACGGCATTGCCCCCGACATGGTGTGGACTGAGGAAGCCGAACTCAACCTGATCACCACGCCGGCTCGATCGGACACCTTCAAGGAAAACTTCCTCACCGCGGCCACGCGCCAGATCAACGCGCACGGCTATCGCGGCGCGTCGGTCGATCGCATTTCCGCCAGCCTCAATCTCACCAAGGGCGCCTTCTACCATCACAACGAAGCGAAGGACGACCTGGTCGCCGCCTGCTTCCGCCGCAGCTTCAGCATCGTGCGCGACGCCCAGCGCCGCGCCAGGGAAGTCGCGGGCAGTGAAGGGCACAGGCTCGTCGCTGCAGTGGCAGCTCTGATACGCTTCCAGCTCGGCCCCGACGGACCGCTGCTGCGCACGTCGGTCCTCTCCTCCATGCCGCCCGAACACCAGGTCGAGATCCTCGGCCGCTCCTATCGCGTCAGCCGCCAGTTTAGTGCGATGATCTCGGATGCCATCGCCGACGGCTCGGCCCGCGCGGTCGACGCCGTCGTTGCAGGCGCAATGCTCCACGCCGCCATCAACATCTCCTCCGACGTCCGCGCCCTCAAGATATCCGCCGAACCCGACATCGCCTGCCGCTTCACCAGGGCGCTGTTCGTGGGGTTTCCGAACGGCCGAACAGCGCCCAATACCTGCCGTCAGGCTTGACCGCCAGGTCCGGCCGGCATTCGCCGAAAGTCGCCGTTGCCGTTCCTTGATGAAACGAGAACGCCCATCGTCGCCTTACGTCACGCAGCTTTTGCGTCGGGTTCCAGGAGAGACTGAGCAGCGCGCCATTCATTGAGCAACGTCTGGATCTGATAGAGCGTGAGCCATTCACTCGCATCGATCGTTACGGCTCCCGGCGCCGCTGGCCGGGGAGGCACCTCTATATTACCGTCGATGATACGGATGCGACCTGGGTCGGTCAGCATCATTTCGGCAACGGCCGACAGCTGCAGCGCTTGTTGCGCAAAAAACAATTCGAGCAGTTCCATCTTAGCCCCCGCGACGGCATTGCCTGTGTGGGCGGCAATCTCGCAGCGTTCGGGCAACGCTCCGTCAGTGCACGGCATTTTCAAATGCTCCAAGAATAGCCCCGAGTTCCGAAGCAGCGGCGTCACCGAATTTGAGGAGATCGACCGGCTTCGCCAGCAACGCGGAGGCAATTCTAAGTTCGGGTATTCGATCCACGAGACCGGGCTCAATCCGCGCGGAAAGGACGATGACGCGCGGGCGATTAACCCGCCGCAGGAGCCCGATGGCTGCCAACAATTGAACGCCGCTCATGCCCGGCAAGTCGAGTTCGGTGATGAGTAAGTCGACCTTGCCGCGCATGATGCATTCGAAAGCATCGATGCCGTTGGCTGCTTCCGAGCATTCGCAACCGATCCCGGCGAGCAGTTTGTGCAGAGCGGCGCGCTGACCGGCCGACTCATCGACAATGAGAACGCATGGCGCCTTGGCTGCTTCCGTAGAATGTCCGAACGACAGGGACATGAGATGCTTCGCTTTCGTTGGCTCGCTTGAAGCCTCTGATAGCGGTCAGAATACAGCGCCTGGCCGCGCTCGACTTTCCAGGTCCCGACAGTTATTTAGCATTTGCCGACATTCGGCCACTGTGCGCCGATCCATCAAAGGCTCTGCATGAGGGAAATTGTCCGCGCCGAGGCCTGGAAGGGTTTTCGAGAAATCGTCGAGGAACTTGGCGGCGATCCCGGAGAGATCCTCGCAGCAGCGCGCGTAGATGAGAGCGCCCTGGTGATGCCAGACCGCTACTTGCCGCTTCGCTCGCTTGTGGACTCGATCGAGATCGCCGCAACGCGTTTGGGTCGGCCGGATTTCGGCCTGCTCTCGGGGACGCGGACCAGCATCTCAATGCTAGGTGCTTTGACGATCGCAGCGAGCAATGCAACGTCAGGCCGTGAGGGGTGGGAAGTCGTCGGTCGATACCTCCATATCCACAATCCGGCGCTCACGGCGATGATCACACCGGTTCCAGGAACAACTTGTGATTTGGTGAGCATGGAGTTGCAAAGCCGGACACACCAGTCGGCGAGCCAGTATCTGGAGCGGGGCGTGGGAGTCATTCACGCGGCGCTGCGTGGGCTATGCGGTGCGAAGTATCGCCCTGCCGAGGCTCGCTTCCGCAACCAGCAGATCTCGCCTATCGACGTCTATCGACGAACGCTGGGCCTTACGCCGACTTTTGGCGAGAAAGCCCTCGGCATCGTGGTCGAACGCGCGATCCTTGATGCCCCGCAGCCGGGGCGAAACACTGATCTTCGCGCACTTACAGAGATGTATCTGCAATCGCTTGGAACCCCGCGTGGAGTTGCCTTTTCACTTCGGGTGGCAGGCCTTGTTCGCGGACTACTATCGAATGGCGACTGTTCCTCGGAGCAAGCAGCCCTGGCGCTCGGCGTGCATGAGCGAACATTGCAGCGGCGCCTCAATGCCGAGGAAACCACCTTTGAACAGATCAAGGACGATGTTCGAAAGGAACTCGCAGAGGACCTGCTAGCACAGCCAAGCGTGTCTCTCTCGCACATCGCCTACACACTGAGCTACGCCGATTCATCAACCTTCTCGCGCAGCGCTCGCCGTTGGTTCGGAATGCCACCTCGCGCCTATCGCGCAAAACTCTTGGCGGCGCCTCGGCATAGTCTTCCGAACGCTCCACGCTCCAGAACAAAAGCCTGGGAGGCCCAAGTGTTGACCCGGGGTGAGCACTCTCTAACGCACCGACGCAGCGGCCGAGGCAGCAACAGGGTCTAGAGAAACGTCGCGAAGGCGCATCGAGCCCTGTCGAGTCTCAATGGCGGTTATGGGCCAGAGCGCGCTTCTCGTGACGCTGGACGCGGAGGGCAGGAAATCGCCGGAAGTGGTCATTCGTACATCCGTCGAGGACCATGTTACAGCTTCCGCAGACGCTCCCGCAGTGGAGCCGGAGGTGGAGATGCCACTCGACAACTGGACTGCTGCCTGGGTCGCGGCGCTCGCCATCGTTGTGGGCGGTCTCGGTTGGCTAGTTCGCGAGGTGGTGGGCCGCAAGCGTAGCGAACGGATGGAGACTTACCTGCGTCTCCAACGCAAACCGGGAGACAAGGGCCAGCGCTCCGCCGAGCAGGTCATGGCGGCGCTCAGCATGACGGCAGGCCAAGTCCGCGATGCTGCCAGCCGTAGCCCGGCGATCAAGCGCCTCGCGACGATTACCAGCTTTGGCGTGTCGGAGGCTGCCGTCTTTGAATATGCGCCATTCGGCACCCAGGGGCGGGATGCCATCTAGTCGACCACGAAGCGGACGCCACGGGCGTCCAGCTAAATCAAATCGGCGCGATACTTCTCTAGCTTGGCAAAAACTGCCTTCTCGCCCCTAAGTGTCTGACGCAGGAGGAAGACGGCCCTGTCGGTATGAACGCTATGATTGGCGGTTAGCTCAATGTCAGCAATCGTCCGTTCGACCCTGACGATGGAGGCTCTGCGATTTTCGATCTCGGTATCCAGCCTGGTTGTGTCCATGCCGGCCTCCCTGCTGGCTGGCAACGTAGGCTGGTGAAGACAACGCTTCGTTAATGAGTGACGCATGGCGTCTATCTGAGTACGACATAGGCTCGTCGGTTTGCGGTCGTTCAAAGTCGGATGCGCAAGAAATCGTTCGGCAGATCGAGGCAATCGGCCTGGCCGGAGACGATAGTCGTTCCGACGAGTGGCGGGTCCTGGAAATTGCGGGATCGGCAGGCTCAGTTGGCGTGCGCTTTTCGCGTGGCCCAATTGGCGGAACGCTGATCTTCTCGGGCGACCAATTCCGGCTCGTGCGAGTATTCACCAATATTCTGGAGATTGGTGCCAGCGAAGCCCGCTTTGAGGCGGTCCAGCGTGCAAATGCATCCATCGCAAGTGCGGTATGCCCGCGCTGGAACGGAGTCGGCGAAGCAATATCGGGCTACATCATAGGCGTCGCACAAAGTTGGACGCCTCAGGCGGTCCACGTTGACGGGCCCTCGGTCTGGCTCGCGGCGACTGGAGTCACACCGGACATCTTTTGGTTCGACCTCTATGTCGACCCGCTCCACAATCCATTCACGTCGGCTGGGTCTAAGGAACAGTTCAAAGCTTCCACTGGCTTGGGCCTGATAATGCGCTCGCCATGAATTGGCAGTGAGGCGTGAAAATCGGACGCTTGTCGGGAACGGTCAATGTCCGAATAGGGCAACTTCAAGTCACTCGCCCTTCCCAGCGCCACCGGCCGCTTTTCGCCGAAAGCGGACACCGGCGCGGCTATGAAAACGAGGCGCGGGACTATCGTGCCGACCGGTCGCTGCCACGCGCCCAACTCGTTGGCGCCGCGCAAGAAGAACTCGTCGACTCGCCGTTCTGAACGGCTCGGCTAGATGGGCTCGGGGCGGTCGTAGGCGAAGAGCTGCTGGGCGACCTGGGAAAAGCGCCAGGGCGCCGCGGGCTCGTCGCGGTCGAGGACCCAGACGATGTCAAAGCGGTCGTCGGGCCAGTCTCGCGGGCAGGACACGTCCGGTCCGGCCAGGCTCACCGTCAGCCGGATCAGGTGGCTGTGGTGCCAGCAGATCAGGACCGGGCCCTTGGCGGCGAGGGCCGCCGGGGCGAGCGCCTTTTCCTCGCCGTCGGCATAGTCACGGTTGATCTCTATGCCGAGCAAGGCGGCGAGCGGTTCGACTGTATGCTGCGCGCGCAGGCTGGGGCTCTTGGAGGTGGCGGCCGAGGCGAAGATCGACGCCGGCGTGGAAATCGGCGAACCGGCCGGCAAGCCGCCGGCGGGGGCGAAGTAGCGAACCAGGGCCCCCGCCCGAAGCCAGCCGCGGACGGTCAGGTGGTGCTTTTCGTGGGATCCGTCGGGCGCGACGCTTCGGTCGGGACTGCCGTCGTGATGCTTTTCAGCATGGCGGATGAGCATGATCCTCTGCATGTCGCCCCGGCCGTCCCTCCAGATGATCCGCATCCGCGCTGAATCGCCTTCTAGTTGATGGCCGATTTCGTCGCCGAGCGCCATCTCCAGCTTTCTGACGGGGGGCGTTGACATAGCACGGGTCAACATGTCCGATCGGCAAAGCTTGGGGAACCAGATGTTGGGCCGGCTGTTGGTGCGGCTTGGGATTTTCGCGGCAGCACTGGCGTTGGCGCTGCCCGGCTGTGCCTTGCCGGAGCCGCAGAGCCTCGCGACCGGTCACCGCATTGTCGCCGTGGGCGACCTGCACGGCGACTTCGCCGCCTGGCGCGCCATCGCCCAGGCGGCTGGCCTGACGGACAGTCGAGGTCGCTGGACCGGAGGCAAGACCGTGCTCGTGCAGACCGGCGACGTGGTCGACCGGGGGCCGGACGGGCTGAAGATCATCGAGGACCTGATGCGGCTGCAGCGCGAAGCTGAGCGCGCACACGGCCGCGTCGTGGCCCTGGTGGGCAACCACGAAGCCATGAACATGACGGGCGACCTGCGCTACGTCTCGGCCGCCGACTTCGCCGCCTACGCGGACCGCAATTCAGAGAGTGTGCGCCAGCAAACCTATGAGGCCAACAAGGCCCAGCTCGAGGCGGCCTTCCGTCAGAAGGACCCGGCGATGACCAGTGAGGCCATCAAGGCCGCGTGGCTGGCGGCCACGCCGCCCGGCGCTCTGGAACATCAGGCGGCCTGGAGCCCGACCGGCCGGATCGGCCGATGGGTCGTCGGCAATCCGGCCGTGGCGCTGATCGACGGCAACCTCTTTCTGCACGGCGGGATCGGCCCGGCCTATGCCCACGTGACCCCAGACGAGATAAACCGCCAGGTGGCCGCCGCGCTCGCCGCCCAGGCCATGGCGCCGGAGGCGATCATCAACGATCCAGCCGGGCCGCTCTGGTACCGCGGCCTCGTGATGCGGGAGCCGGAGACGCCGGCCGCGCCGGACGCCGGAGCCTCCGAGACGCCCGCGCCCTCCACGCCAGCCCCGCCCACGCTACCGCCGCCAAGCGTTGCCGAACAGCTCGACGAGGTGCTGGCGGCCTTTGGCGCCAAGCGAATGGTGATCGGCCACACGCCGATCCTGTCAGGGATCGCGGTACTCGAGGGCGGCCGCCTGGTTCGGATCGACACCGGCATCTCCTCGGCCTACGGCGGCAAGCTCACCTATCTGGAAATCCTCGACGGAGCGGTCTCGCCGCATGTCGTTGCGCGGCCAGACCCGGCAAAAAAGGAGGCGAAATGAAACGCATGGTCCTTCCTGCGGCGCTCGCGGCGGCCGCCCTGCTGACGCTTGCAACGGCCAGCCCCGCAGCGGCGGACAAACCGCACCCGCTGTTCGCCGCCAGCGAGCCGATCCACCTGACCATCAAGGGTCCCGTGGGCAAGCTGCCGCGCAGGGGCGATGTGACCGCGCCGGGCTCTCTGACCCTGCAGGGGCCTGCGCCGGAAACCCTGGCGATCACGCTTTCGACCCGCGGCATCACGCGCCGCAAGGCCGATGTCTGCAGCTTCCCGCCGCTGCGGGTGGAATTCGTCGCAAAGCCGCCGGCCACTTCGCTTTTCAAGGGCCAGAAGCGCCTGAAGCTGGTCACGCACTGCCAGTCGCAGGCGAGTTTCCAGCAGTATGTGCTGCTCGAGTACTCGGCCTACCGCATGTATAACCTGCTGACCCCGGTGAGCTTCGGCGCCCGGCTGGCGACGATCGACTATGTCGACGACGCCGGCCGCCCGATCACGACGCGGGTGGGCTTTTTCATCGAAGACGTGGACGACGTCGCCAAGCGCAACGACCTGAAGCACCTGGAGACCCAGGACATGCTGGCGAGCACCCAGCTCAATCCGCATGACGCGGAGCGCTTTGCGTTCTTCCAGTACATGATCGGGAATCTGGACTGGGCCATGACCGCCGGGCCGGTCGGCACGGACTGCTGCCACAACTCTCGGCCCCTCGGGGCGACGGGCGCGAAGACCAACCTGACGCCGACACCCTACGACTTCGATTTCTCCGGCATGGTCGACGCGCCCTATGCCGTGCCGCCGGACAACATGAAGCTGGCGAACGTGCGGATACGGAAGTTCCGCGGCTACTGTCGCCACAACGAGCAGGCCTCGGGCGTCGCGGCGGAATTCATCGCACACAAGGCCGCAATCCTGAGCGTGCTCAACCAGACGCCGCAGCTTGACGAGGGCAGGCGCAAGAAGGCCGGCGCCTATCTGGCCAGCTTCTTCGACCAGATCGGCAACCCGCAGGAGCTCGCAAAGCTGCTCAAGGGTTGCATCGGTTGAAACAGGGATCGGAAAAAAGTGGCATGAGGGTGGTCTGGGCTTTGCTGGCGGTGTGGCTGCTTGCGCCGCACGCGGCGCTGGCGCAGGAGGCAGGCCTGTTCGACGCGGGCAGCGAGAAACTGGCCGCCGTCGGCTGGGAAGGTTTCCGCGACACCGAGTTCATGACCGAGTCAATCGGCGCCCTGGTGCTGGCCATCGCTCTTGGCGCGGTGATCGGCTTCCACCCGACAAGCCGGCGCACGGTCGACCGCCTGACCGAGGCGGACATGCCCAAGGTCTACATCATGTACGCCTTCATCGGAGCGGTGATTGGCGTGGCCGTGCTCGAGTTCGGCATGGTGATCGGCGTGGTGGTGTTCGGCATCGGTGGGCTGATCCGCTTCCGCACCGATACGGGCTCCACGCGCGACAACGGGCGGCTGATCGTGGTGACGCTGATGGGTTTGGTCGCCGGCCTCGGCCTGCCGCACCTCGCGGTGATTGTCACGGCCCTGGCGTTCCTGCTGATCCTCTTCTTCGACGTGGCGCCGGCCTGCCGGGTGAAGATCGAACGGCTGCCGACTGGGCGGCTGCACGAAAGCGCCGACGCCTATCGTGCGGTGCTGACCGACCACCGCTGCAAGCTGATCTCCGAGCACAAGTCGACGGCCAAGGATCGGGTGGAGTTCGTCTTCCGCCTGCACCGCAGCACGACCCGCGATCGGCTGCACCTGGCGCTGAACAACCTGCCGCCGGAGCTGCGCGGCGACATCGACTGGGAGATCGAGTAGCGGGGGCTAGTCCCGCAGCAGGACTGTCACGTTGATTGCGCTCGCTTCAGGTTCGGCTTGACCTGCACGCCCTCAAGGTTGAGCAGCTCGAGCAGCGCATCGTCAGCCTGGCAGCGCGCAATGGCGAGTTACACGCGGCGTTGTCGGAGCGCTCCCTGTCTGCTCGATAAAAGCCAGCCCATCCCTGCATCCGGTCTTGCTGACTGATCGCATTGGGCCAACTCCGGCCGTTCGCTCCAACCCACCCTACCGTCCGCAATTCGCCGGAGGTGGTTATTCCCGGCGCCGAACAGGCTTAGCTAATGCGCCAGCCCAGCCATAACCTTCTCGAACGACGCCATGGTCTCCGGGATACGATCAATCTTCCTGAACGGCGTCGCCAGGAAGCGGTCGATCGCACCATTGAACGTCTGAGGGTCGTCATACGGGATCAGGTGGGTGGCGCTCGGGAAGATGGCGAGCTGTGCGTTCGGCAGGCTTTCGTAGATCGTCACAATATGCTCCAGCCGGATCAGGTCGTGGTCGGAAGCCAGCACCAGGGTCGGCGCCGCTACTTTGCTCAGCAGCGCCGGTGGGATATTTGGCTCCCTCAACATCATGCCCACGACCTTGAGCTGGCGCTTGCCGGCCGGGGTCGCCTTCACGTCGTCTGGCATCTCCATCATCGACTTGATCAACGCATCGACATCCGGATCGAACGCGTCCGCGCTCGGGTTGAGGTTTGCCGCCATGGAGACGATCTTCTTGACCTTGTCGGGATGGCGCACGCCGAGCAGTAACGCCTCGATGCCGCCGTCGCTCCAGCCGATCACGTCCACCGGACCAGTCTCGAGATGGTCGATCAGCGCCGCCAAGTCGTCTGTCATCTTTTCGTAGGTAATCGCGTCGGGGCTGTCCGTTGACCGCCCCTGGTCGCGGCTGTCCATGGCGATCACTTTGTGCTTGTCTTTGAAGTGCTCGATCTGTGCCGCGAACATGCCAATGCTGGCGCCATTGCCATGCACCAGCAGCAGCGGATCGCCTTGGCCATAGGTCTCATAGTAAAGCGTTACCCCGTCGTGGACGAACGTTCCGCTGGCGTCCTTGTTGGCGCCATAGGGGATTGGTGCAGCGGGCGCTGCGGCGACCGGTGCCGGGGTCTTGGCGGGTCCTGGCGTGCAGGCAAAGGCGAGCAACAGCGCAACGGCGAACGGAGCAGTAGCTAGAAGGCGTTTCATACAAGGCCCCCGAAAGCGGCGGTCCGGTTACAGCAACAGGACTAGCAACCATCGGAACGCTGCGGCTTGTGGTCAAGGTCCATCGATCGGAATACAGCTCGTGGCTCACGCCTACGGTCGGAGCGATCGCTTTGAGCCAGATTTCTCCATTCGCTTGCCCGATCGCGACGACGCAGGTCGCCGATAATCTGATCGAGGCCTTCGTCGCGGCATTCCGGCATTCGTTGGTGTTCACCCGAAAGTCTTGCTAGGGTGTGACGGCCTCAAGAGCGGGGACCGGGGCTTTTATGGCCGATATCTTTCTGTCCTATTCGCGGGAAGACCGGGCGCACGTCGAACCACTCGCCGAGGCGCTTCGTCAGTCGGGCTATTCCGTCTGGTGGGACCGCGATCTCGCGGGCGGCAGTCGCTATCTCGAAGAAACCGAGGCCGAGTTGAAAGCCGCCAAGGCCGTGGTGGTTGTTTGGACAAACACCTCCATTGCGTCAGCCTGGGTCGCTGATGAAGCGGGAGCGGCGCGTGATACGCGAAAGCTCGTGCCGATCTCGCTCGACGGCGCGATACCTCCACTCGGGTTTCGCCAGTTCCAGGTGATCGACTTCATGCACTGGAAGCCGGGCCGTGAGGCTGAATTTGGTGAGCCGCGCTTGGCGCTGGCGCGCCTCGTTTTGCCGTCGCCCAAGACGAATCCCTCTGAAGCGACGGCAGCGCCGACAGGAAGACATATTCCCCGCCGCGCGGCGATCATCGGTGGTGCGATAGCGACCGCAATCGTCACCGTCATCGGTGCTTTTGCCATGTTCGGCGGTAAGCAGCAGGTATCCGCACCTACCCCAAGCCAGATCGCCTTCTTCGGCTTCACGGCAAGGCCAGACGGTCCTGTTGCTGCCATCGCCGCGATCGCAAACGATGAAACCGTCTCAACCCTCACCGCCATGCACCTGCCAACGATAGCGCCGAGCGAAACGGTCGGCACGTCGTCCGCCGACCGCCTCGACCGTGCGAAGATCCTCGGCGCGAGGTACGCACTCAGTGGTGACATCCAGGCTGATGGATCGATGATCGCCATCTCCGTCCGGCTGGAGGATGTTCCAAGCCGTACGGCTTTGTGGTCCGAAACACGGAAGGGCAGCAACGAAGAGCTTCTAGGCGTCCAGGCGGCGGCGCTCGCTACCGACACACTTGCCTGCTTTATCGAGAGGGCCGAAGGCCTGTCCAATCGGATCATTGAGCTCGGCGCCTTGATCGCGCGGGCCTGCCGCGACACTCGCAACCCCTCGCTCGACACCATCCCTGTCGCTCGCGAACTCGCCCAGAAGGCGCCCGACAGCGCGACCATAAGCGGTACGCTGGGGCTCACAATTCTGATCACGATTGACGCGGCGCCTGAATCAGCAAGACCGGGCCTCATCTCTGAGGCGGAGGCTGCCACCGAGCGGGGCCTCAAACTCGATCCCGAGAATTCGTGGTCAAACCTGTCAAACTACCAGCTTAGTGTTGTCCGGCGTGAGCCCCTGTTGTCTCGTGAACGGGCGTTGCTGGCTGGCCTCAAAGCGAAGCCGTCGGATGCCACCCTCAACAATTTCTACGCCACCTTCCTGCGTGGCGTGGGGCTGACTGAAAAGGCTTTTCCGCACCTGTCTCTCGCTGTCGCTGGCGACCCTCTCTCGGCTCCTAAGCGCACGGGATATGCGATGGCGCTTGCCTTGGCCGGTAGGAAGGCGGACGCCGAAGAGCAGTTCAAAATCGTTGGTCGACTAGCGTCCGTGAATTCCCAACTGTGGCACTACAGGGTGAGATCCGCCCTCCTTGGCGGCGTCGGCGATGCCGCCAGCTTGCTCGATCATCCTCCCGCATCTGCGTCATCCGAAACGGTTCAGTGCTGGAAAGACATCGCGGCGGGACTGGCCGTTCGCAACAATGCCTCGCGGTTGCGGACAGCGGTGCGGGCAAGAACCTGCGCCGACCAGGGAGCGCTTCCGGCAGAAGCCGCACTCGGAGTTGTTTCATTGCTTGGCGATATCGACTCGGCGCTGGCGCTGGCCGCGAGACCTGTCCTCGGCTCATTGGTTCAGGCCGGACATTTTGCGCCACAGACCGCCGCCTTGCGCGTCGATCCACGCTTCCTGTCGCTCGTCGAGCAGAACGGTGTGCTTCAATATTGGGAGACCACAGGCGCACGTCCCGACTTCTGCAAGACCGAAAAGGCTCCAGTCTGTCAGAAACTGCAACATGTCGAAGCACGTCCGTAGTCACAGCAACAGTTCTCAGCGAATGATCGCATAGGGCCGACAACGCTCCATCGCATTTCTTTCTCGGATGTCTGATTTCAATCGCACTGTTGCCAGAGCGTCGTGCGCGACGTTGGGCCTGTACTTGAGAACGAAATTTCAACCCCGAAATGAAAAGCGCCGGCCCTTTCGGGCCGGCGCTGAGGGTGTCGATGGCGGGAGAGGCCGCCAGTGATCGACTAGAAAGTGATCAACTAGAAGTGGACCTGCAGTTCCACGCCCCAGGTGCGGGGCTGGGTCTGCGTGAAGTTCTGGTAGTAGGCGCCCGGCACGTTCGTCGCCGAGACCGGCTGGGCCGGGTTGAAGCAGGTGACGCCGGTGACGCAGCCCGCTGAGCCAACCGTCGGGTTGGTGCGCAGGGTCGAGGACACCGAGTCGTAGCCGACTTCGTCGAACGCGTTGCGGACGAAGCCGATGACGGTGAAGTAGCCGTCAGCATCGTTCCACAGCAGGCGGAAGTCGGTCTGGTCGAACGCCGGGGTGATCTCGGTCGGGTTGTTGAAGATGTCCGAGGCGAAACCATCGCGCCAGTAGTAGCTGAGCGAGGGCAGCAGCGACGAGCCGTCTTCGAAGTTGAACATGTAGGACGCGTTGAACGCGACCTTGTTCTCCGGCGACTGCGGCAGGACGTTGCCTTCAACCGACTGCAGCGGGTTCACATAGGCCGGGTCGGCCGTATTCGTGATGTTCCGCGGGATCAGCGAGTTGAGGTAGACGCCGCTCTCTTTCACTTCCGGCTTCAGGTAGGCGTAGGTGAAGCGCAGGGTGAGGTCGTCGACCGGACGCCACACGGATTCAAGTTCGAAGCCGGTAGTCTGCACCTTCGGCACGTTGCGCAGGGCAGTCAGCTGCGTCTCGCCGACCGTGCCCTGGTTGAGCACTTCGGTGAGAGGCGTCTGGATGTCCTTATAGTCGTAGAGGAACAGCGCCATGTTGGCGGTGAGATCCCATTCCGGGATTTCCTGTTTCCAGCCGAGTTCGTAGGCGTCGACGAATTCCGGGTTCGTCTTCGGCAGCGGCGCCAGCGACGAGGCGTTGAACGCGCCCGTCTTGTAGCCGCGGCTGTAACGGCCGAACACCAGGGTGTCGTTCGTCGGGGTCCACTCGAGGCCGGCGGTGCCGGTCACGGCGCTCCACTCGGCTTCCAGCGTGCGGCTGGAGATGCCTGTGGTGTTGTTGAATGTCACACCCGTCGGGTTGGTCGTGGTTGCGGTCGAGACGCCGGGTTGTGGGCCGGTGAAGCCGGCAGGCGCCACGCCGTTCCAGACGAACGGGGTGATGTTGGCGATCAACGAAGCCGGCAGCGGACCGAAGCCGCCAAAGGCGGTCGGCGCGTTGCAGATGATGAAGCAGTTCAACATCGCTTCTTCATCGATGTGCTTGTTGTCGATCGAGTAGCGCGCACCGAGAGTCGCCTTGAGTTCGTCCGTGAACTGGTAGTCGAACTGGGCGTAGGCGCCGTACGCGTTGTTGAGACCGATATTGTTCGTATAGGTCAGAACGCGGTTCGGGTTCGCCATCGGCAGGCCGGTGATCAGGTTGAGCATGGCGCTCGCCGTCGGCTCGTTCGGCAGGCGGGTCGTGATCGGCTGCTCGAAGTTCTCCTGGTAGGCATAAAGACCCGCGATCCACTGCAGCGGACCGTCGATCGTCGAGATGAAGTTCACCTCGTTCGAGAAGAACGCGCGGTTCTCGTGGTAGCTGTCCAGCGTGTTGTCGAAGTTTGACGTGCGCACGCCAGTCGAGGTGCCGGCGCCGCCGCAGGCCAGCGGGATCGTCGAGGTCGGGAAGCCGGCAAAGCCGGTCCGCGCCGAGATCTGCGCCGCCGTCGGCACGCCCGGAGTCGGGTTGGCCGCCGTCACGCCCGGGAAGCAAGCGTTGAACACCGCCGGGTTCGCGTTCGGCACGAACAGGTTGTACGCGTTATAAGTCGCCGACTTCGCCGGCGTGCCGTCCTGGTCGCCGTATAGGTTGTAGTTATAGTAAATGTAGCCGCCGACATATTTGATGTCGAACGGGCCGGTCTCGTAGACCATCTCCAGCGCGAAATCGTCATACGAATCCAGATCCGCATAACGCGCGTGCGAGTCGTTGAGATCGGTAGAGCCCGGATTGAGGAAGCGCGGGTTCTCCTGAAGCGTGCCATCTTGCGCGTAGCCAATGATGGAGGTGTTGCCTGAGAACACCCAGCCCGCTTGCGGCATCACGCCGCCCGCAGCGAAGTTGCGGTTGTAGGGCGCGGCCGAGCCGGCGCCGGTGCGGCCGCCCGGAGGACCAGCCATCGTGTAGCGGCCGGTGGTGTACTTGGTCCACCAATGGAAGCGGTCGCCAACATCACCTTCGAGTTGGACTTCGGCGTTCCAGTTGTTGATGTTGTAGCCTTCGGTCTCGCCGGTGCCGCGGTTGACGTAGAAGCCTTCGTCGCGGACTTCCTTCACGGCGACCACGCGGCCGCGCAGCCAGTCCTCGACGAGCGGGCCGGAGAGCGACAGGCCGACCTTGGCCTGGTCGTAGTTGCCAGCGCCGAGGCGGAACTCGCCTTCGAAGTCATCCGTCGGGCGCTTCGAGATGATGTTCAGCGCGCCGCCGATCGAGTTGCGGCCGTACAGCGTGCCTTGCGGACCGCGGAGGACCTCGATGCGGTCGATGAAGAGATTGTCCCGGCCGGCGATCGAGGCGAACGACTGGTAGATGCCGTCCGTGTAGTTCGCCACGCCGGGCTCGGCGCCGAAGTTGTTGGTGTTGCGGCCGACGCCGCGCAGCGTGACGCGCTCGTTGGCCGAGGTGTAGGACAAGCCCGGCGTCAGGTTGGTCAGGTCGGTGATGGTGCTGATGCCGAGTTCATCGCGCATCTCCGAGGTCACGGCCGTAACGGCGACGGCGACGTCCTGGACGGTTTCTTCCCGCTTGTTGGCGGTGACGACGACGACGTCGCGGCCCTGGTCGGCTTCCTCAGCCGGTGGCTGGTCGGCTGGCTCTGCCGGGGTAACCTGCGCGAAGGCCGGCATGGCCATGCCGAGCGCAAGCAGGCTCACAAGCGAAAAACGGTTTAGCTGCGCCATGCGCGCTTTCCTCCAAATGGACGAGTGCTCCCGCGGTGTCCTGATTTATGATCTTGCGGACGCCGACGCCCCCGATGTCATTGCAACGGTTCGCGCAGTTTGAAATTGCGGTTTGCGGTACGGCGCGTCAATCGCGATGTGGAGACACCGGTAAAAATCTCGCAGAATCTGGCCTAAAAGACACGACATTTGCCGCAAGCGCGCACAAAAACCGCGACATTCCGTCATCGCTATTGGCACTTGATTCGAATACACGGTACTGTGATTTCGAACTATGGGTATGTAAAATAGTTCGTAAAGACAGGCGCTATTGCGCTGTTCCGTACGTAAACGTCAAGTGCCGTAAGGTTTGACCTAGCGTTTTCTGGGCTTAGCGCGACTCGTAGGTGCTGAGGACGCTGGGTCATCTGGCCATTCGTGTTTTGGGTAGCGTCCCTTCATGTCTTTTCGCATGTCGTGATACCCGCCTTGCCAGAACCCCGGCAGATCGCGGGTTGTCGCGACCGGTCTCATGGCCGGCGAGAGCAGGGCGACCGTCAGTGCGATTCGGCCGTCCGCCACCGCGGGGTGCGCCGCCAGGCCGTATGCCTCCTGCACCTTGCACTCCACGCGCGGCCCGCCCTCCGCCGCGTAGTCGATCTCGACATGCCGGCCGACTGGCGTTTCCCAATGCGTCGGCGCCAGCCGCTCCAGATCCCTGGGCAGCGGCCAGTCCAGCAACGTGAGCGCGGCCGACTTCAGCTGACCGCCATCGATCGCATCAAGCGAAGATGCGCCCTCCAGCAGCGGACCAAGCCACTCATCAAGCTTCGCCATCAGGCTTTCGCGAAATCCAGCAGGCCACGGCGCGCCGATTGTCTGCGCCAACAAGGTCACACGCTGGATCGCACTTTCGAGCGCCGCTGACGCGGGCAGGATACCAAAGCCCCTCTCGCGCACGGCCTCGAGCAGGCCTGCGCGCACCAGCTCCGGTCGCGGTGAGGGCAACGGCGTTTCCTCGATCACGATCGCGCCGATCCGCCGCGTGCGCCGCGCTCTTACCCGGCGAGTGGTTGCGTCGTACCGCGCCTCCTCCTTCGTCTCGACACCGGAAGCCAGCGCGTCCGCTTCGGTGAGCCGCGCTGCCAGCGTGATGCGAAGGTCAGGCCCCGCGCCGGTCATATCGGCCACGGCAAGCCATTGTTCGCGCGCCAAGGGGTCTGTTTCGTTCAGCATCGCGCCGCGACCACCTGCCAGGAGGAAGCGTCCCGCAGCGCCACCACGCGCACGCGCTATCCGCTCAGGGAACGCGCGCACAAACACGCTACCTGCCTGCCCACCACCCACATCCCCACCACCCGCAGCCTTCGCCCACCGCTTCGCCAGGTCCCGCATCGCCCGCGCTCGGTGCCCGTTGTCGGAGCGGAACCGGGTCAGGCGTTCGCCGAGGTCGACAGAGCGTCCGCCGAGTTCGCGCTCGCTCATCAGGGCGGCGATCTCGGCGCCGAGCATCTCGTCGCCCGTTTCGGCGGCGCGGAGCACCATCAGGGCAAGGCGCGGGGGCAGGGCGATCTCGCCGATCCGCTTGCCGATCGGCGTCAGCTCGCCATCGGGCTTCATGGCCCCGCCATTCTGCAGGACGCCCCTGGCATGCCTCCAGGCGGCATCGCGCGGAGGATTGAGCCAGCGCAGGTCGCCTGGGGACCTGGCGCCCCAACGCGCCATGTCGAGCGCAAGCCCGGTGAGGTCGGCATTGTCGATCTCGGGCGAGGGAGAGGCTGCGAACCCGCGCATCTCGGCTTCGCGCCACAGCCGGTAGCAGACGCCTGGCCCCGTCCTGCCTGCGCGGCCGCGCCGCTGGTCGGCGTTGGCGACGGCGAGGCGAACTGTCTCGAGGCGCGAGGCGCCAAGCGATGGATCGAAGCGCGGCACACGCGCAAACCCTGAATCGACCACGACGCGCACGCCCTCGATGGTCAGCGCGCTCTCGGCGATGTCGGTGGCAATGACGACCTTGCGCTCGCCCTTTGCCGGCGGAGCGATGGCTTCGTTCTGCTCCTGCGGCGAGAGAGCGCCGTAGAGCGGCGTGATGTGCACATTGTCTGCAACCGGGCCGATCCGGTCAGCAGTGCGCAGGATTTCGGCGACGCCGGGCAGGAAGGCGAGGATGGAGCCGGTCTCCTCGCGCAATGCCTGCCGGATCGCGGCGGCGACCTGATCCTCGAGCCGAAGCTTCGAGTCGTAGCCCAGATATTTCGTTTCCACCGGCCAGGCGCGGCCAAGGCTTTCGACAACCGGCGCCGGAAAGAAGTCCTGTGTCAGATTGCCGGGCAGGGTCGCGGACATGAGGACGATACGCAGGTCGTCGCGCAGCACCGACTGTGCATCCAGCGCGAAGGCCAGTCCTTCATCGGCGTCAAGCGAGCGCTCGTGAAACTCGTCGAACAGGACCGCGGCGATGCCATCGAGCGCTGGATCCGACAGGATCATCCGGCTGAAGACACCTTCGGTGACCACTTCGATGCGGGAGTCCTTCGAGGTCCGCACGTCGAGGCGCGAGCGCAGGCCGATCGTCTGGCCGACCTTTTCGCCAAGCGTCGCCGCCATCCGTTCGGCAGCTGCGCGTGCAGCAATCCGGCGCGGCTCGACGACGATGAGCTTGCGGCCGGAAGGCCAGGCTTCTTCCAGCAGCGTCAGGGGCACGCGTGTCGTCTTGCCGGCGCCGGGCGGCGCCGAAATGACCAGACGCGTCTTCTCCCGCAGCTCGGCGAGGATCTGCGGGATCACATCCTCGATGGGGAGATCGGACTTCGGAAGCATCGACGCGGAGTTATCAGCCGAACGCCTTGTGGTCGATCAGCACTTTGGCCGCGATCACGATCAGCACCAGCCCGCCAATGATCTCCGCCTGCGAGCCCAAAGCTCGCGCGCCCGCGCGACCAATCATGACGCCCAGCGTGGAGAGCGCGAAAGTGACCGCGCCTATCAGGGCGACGCTGACAACAATGGGAGCGCCCAGCGTTGGCAGAGTGATGCCGGCCGCGGCCGCATCTATGCTGACCGCGACAGCAAGCATGACCAGCGTCCATCCGGTTGCAGGGCGTTCCTTGCCGGGATCGCTTTCCTCGCCGGGCGGGTCCTGCTTGAGGCCTTCCCACATCATCTTGGCGCCAACGAGCACGAGCAGAACGAAAGCGACCCAGTGATCGATGCTTTCGATCAGGCCGGCGAAGACGAGCCCGAGCGACCAGCCGATCAGCGGAGCGATGGCCTGTGCGCCGCCGAACGCCAAGCCGACGATCAGGGCCTGCCGCCACGGGTGCGAACGCACGACTGCGCCCTGGCCCAGCGCAACCGCGAATGCGTCAGCGGCAAGTGCAAAGGCAAGAAAGATCAGAGATATCGGCATCGCGGCGCGATTAGCAGGCGGCGAGGCGAACGACAAGAAACGGCGCCGGGCTGGCTGCTGGCCGGTGCGGGAATGCCACAAGCGGAGGCGTGTTGACGGAGGTTGATCCGCTAAAATGAATCCGGCTCGAATGCGGAACAGCGAGGCGCAGAAAAGAAGTGCCCCAGAGAGGGTGAGGAATATGCCGACCCCGAAAACTATTCGCAGCCTTGAGCGGCCCGCTTTCACCACATTGACGAACGACTGGATTGGACTGACCCAGCCGTTCGTGACCACCAAGTGGTATGGGCAAGATTGGCCCTTTTCTGCCGCTCATTATTTGTCTGCCTGGTCCGCGCGCAACTTGGCGCAGACCTCGAAGTTTTTCTCCTCCGGCAGGTCGCAGACGTCGGGATGCGTACCGGTGTCGAGCCAGTACTGGTAGAGGCCGCTCTTTTTCATCAATGGAAGAAACTGCGGATCGGCACGAAAGGCCCGCTCGGTCTTGCCGAAGAGCTCGCCAGCGTTGAAGAGAAAACCGGTGGAAGGGAGGCTGTGGTTCAGCCCCGCGCCATAACGGGCAAGAAGGCCCTCGAAATCGTTCAGGAGCCGGATCCGCATGACCTCCGAGAGGTCGGCGGCGATTCTTCCATCGGCCCCGCACTGTACCGCAATATCGACTCCGGCGCGTCGAACTGCCGGACTGCTTGAGGTGTAGGCCTTCGCAAGCTGCCGCCAGCACGTCTTCGACTCTTCGGATAATCCAGACGGCGCCGCCGCCAGAACCTCGTCCAAATCGTTTATCCCGAACCGGACTGCGTAGCTGGCCCTGATCCCCCACCAAGCATCTGGCCAGCGCGCATTCATCTGAGCGAATACGCGCCCGGCCTCCGGCCCCCGCCCGACATGTAGAAGCACCTCCGCCAGCTGCATGTAGGGCGTCGGGCTCAGGGGATTACGACCAATCGCAGCCTGCGCCGCGGCTAGGGCTTCGCTGCTCCTGCCCACGCCCTTCAGGAACTCGGTCCGGTTGGAGCCCGTCTCGCCCCTGCGCCAGTCGTCGGGCGAGTCTTTGAAGGCCGCATCCATCAACGCGCCGGCTTCGGCAACAGGCCGCCCCTCGAATATCGCGTTATAGGCAAGAACGGTCCGCGCGATCCCGTTGTCCGGCTCGATCGCCAACGCCCGTTGCGCTGCGGTCGTGGCCTCTTTCCACACCTCGCGAAGCTCGGCGGTAGTAAGACGCGAATGGTTCGCGTGGTAGATAAGGCTGTTGCTGAGGTTGGCCAGGATGACCGCTGAGTCCGGGGCCTGTCTCGCGAGCGCGCGCCATCGCGTGGGCGCATCGAGATAGGCGATGAAGGGTGTTGCGCAGGCTGCGGCAAGTTCGGCCAGTAGCTCGCCGTCTTGGCGGGGAAGGCTGGGACGCGCGGCGGCCATGCACCGCGCCACGCTAGTCGCCGCCCCCGCCGCCAGCACTGGCAGAGAGGCCTTGTCGGCGCCGCCGCCGCTTACTGTCTTCTCCCACAGCGTCGTGCGGCTTGCGACATCTTCGAGATGCATGCGAATGTTGATCACGCTGCCCGCCGAGCGAACCTCGCCGCCAAGTGCGTAGGCGGCGTCAAGCTCGCCAGCCTTCGTGCGTTGCAGGGCAAGCTCCACGCCCTGCGTGTCTGCGCGCGAGGCGGCCTCCAGCCGCAACGCCAGCAGGGCCTGGAACGTCTCATCGGTCGCCGCCACAGCAATGTCCGACACCAGTGGGTCCGCGCTTGCCGGCGTGAACCCAAAAAAGGCGATGCGCTGGTTGGTTGGCGTTGCTTGCGCTGGACCGGCCTGCGGCCGCAGGGTAAACACCGCCACGATAGCGATCAGGGCGATCGCTGTGGCGATACCACCGAGAATCGCCGGGCGCTTGAACAGCGTGATGAGCGGACGGTTGAGGGGCGCCTTGGCTGGCTCCGAAGCCAGGCGCGGCTCCGGCGTTGCCGAAGGCTGCTTGCGAACGAAAGCCTTCACATCTTCCAGGAACGCGTGCCACTGCTTGTTTCGCGGGTCGCCGTTCCAGTGAATCAGATCCGCTGTCTGGGTCAGCTCGAACATGATCGGACGCTTGCAGTCCTCGATCATCACGGGAACGAGCTTGCCTTCGCGATCGGCATGGGTGGCTTCCGCACGCACCCAGCGCGACTCGACCGAACGGGGAGACCAGAGAACGACGACGGCCTTGGCGTCGCTCAAGGCCTGTTCGGTGATCCGGTCATAGGCTTCGCCCGAGCGAAGCGACACATCCCACCAGACGCTGAACCCCTCGCGCTCGAACGCCTCCGCGAAGCGGCGTGCGACCGTCTGGTCTTCCCGATTGTAGGAAAGGAAAATGTCCGGCACGTTCAACCCCGCTGGCGCCCAAAAAGAAATACAGTACTGAGGCCTAAAGGTCTAACCGCGCCTTTGAAGTCCGAAAACGATGAATGGCGGTTGTCGGCGAACAGCGGTCGTTCACGATCGGGCAGGCGAATGGCCGAGGTTGGCCCGAAGCAGACATTCCAACATAGAACTGGCACGGTGCATCACGTTGCGATTTCGCAGCGCTTCCTGGCACGGCAAGGGACAGCTCTAGCGATCATGACGGGCCTGCTGCGACTGCCAACGGATTGACGCAGCGCAGCGATGACAAGGTATGGCTGGCTGTCGCATACCTTCTGGCAAAAGGTCGTGGCGGAACGACTGGGACGAAGGCGGGCGAAAGCCTGCCGGTCGGGGAGGTTCAGATGAGTCTGAAGTCGGTGTCCGGAAATCGAAGCAAGGGCTTGCTGGCCGCTGCCGGCGGACTTGCGGCGGTCTTGATGGCCGGCCTCGCCATCGCGCAGGCGCCACCGCCGGCGTCGAGCGCCGAGGTCCTGTTCCAGAGCCGCTGCGCAAGCTGTCACGATCCGAGCATCGAACGCGCACCGTCGCGCGCCATGCTCGCCCAGATGTCGCCGGCACAGATCGCCGGCTCGCTTGAAAGCGGCGTCATGGCGCCGATGGCTGCCGGGCTGTCGAAGGGCGACGTCCAGATGTTGGCCGCACATCTGGGAGCAAAGGGACCAACGACTGCACAATCGTGGCCGGCTGCGCCTGCGCCTCTGAAGCCGATCCCGCCTGCGCTTTTCGCCAAGTCGGCGGAATGGAGCGCCTACAATGGCGACTATTCGAGCAGGCGCTACTCGCCGCTCGACCAGATCAACAAGGACACGGTGAAGAGCCTCCGCGTCGTTTGGCGCCAGTCGCTGACGCCGGATGCGTCGCGCGGGGCCGGCGTGCAGGTTCCGCCTCCGTCCAGCAACAACCAGACGACGCCGCTGATGGTTGGCGGACTCGTCTATGTCAGCACCGGGATCGGCGGTGTTGCCGCGCTTGATGCGGCAACCGGCAAGGTCGCGTGGAACGTCGATCCGATTGTGGGAGAGGAACCTGTTGCGGCGGATGACTCTTCGCGACGCACAGGCGGCGCCACGCGTGCGCTGTCCTACTACGCCGACGGCGGCGACGGGCGGATCATCGCGCTGGTCGGTGGCCGCTATCTCACAGCGCTGAACGCGAAGACCGGCAAGCGGATCGCCAGCTTCGGCGTCAACGGGCAGGTCGACCTTCGCAAAGGGCAGGAGCGCAGCGATACGTTTACATGGCGGACCGGGCCGACGGTGATCGTGCGCGGCGTCATCATCGTCGGCTCTGTGGTTGGCGACATCAACGCGGCGCGCGGGCCGCAGCTGAAGACGGCGGCGCCAGGCAATGTGCGCGGCATCGATGTGAAGACCGGCAAGCAGCTGTGGATCTGGCATTCCATTCCGCACCCCGGCGAAAACGGCAACGAGACCTGGCTGGACAAGTCGTGGGAATACACCGGCCACACCAATGTGTGGGGCGCGATGAGCGCCGATGAAGAACTCGGGCTTGTCTACATGCCAGAGACCACGCCGACTAACGACTGGTATGGCGGCAAGCGTCCGGGCAACAACCTGTTCGCCGAGAGCATCGTCGCGCTCGATGCGCGGACGGGCAAGCGCGTGTGGCACTTCCAGGGCGTGCACCATGGGTTGTGGGACTATGACTTCCCGTGTGCCCCGGTGCTGATCGACATCACGGTGAAGGGCAAGAAGATCAAGGCGCTCGCCCAGCCTTCGAAGCAGTCCTTGCTCTACGTGCTCGATCGCAAGACCGGCAAGCCGGTGTGGCCGATCGAGGAGCGTCCCGTGCCGCAGGGCGATGCGCCGGGTGAATGGTATTCGCCGACGCAGCCGATGCCGCTCAACGGACAGGGAAAGCCATTCGCTTACGATCAGCTGGGCGTCACGGTAGATGACCTGATCGACTTCACGCCCGAGCTCCGCGCCGAAGCGGTAAAGATGCTGGAGCAGTATGCCTACGGGCCGATCTTCTATCCCATCGTGGTGCAGGGACAGGGCAATGGCGAGGGCAAGAAGGGCTCGATCCACATGCCGGGCTCGTATGGCGGTACCAACTGGCCGGGCGCCGCTTTCGATCCCGAGACGGGCACGCTCTATGTGCCGTCGTCTCACACGCCGGTCTTCGCCTCGCTGGTGCCAGCCCCTGCCGGTTCAGACACGGACTACACGCGTGAGCGCTATCAGCCGCTTCAAGGTCCGCAGGGTCTTCCGCTGTTCAAGCCGCCCTATGGCCGGCTCGTTGCGATCGACCTCAACAAGGGAGAGATCAAGTGGACCGTCGCCAACGGCGAAGGACCGCGCGACCACCCGGCGCTGAAGGGGCTCAACCTTCCTCCGCTCGGCGTGGTGGGCCGGGTCGGACCTCTCGTCACCAAGAGCCTCGTCTTCATGGGCGAAGGGCTGCCGCAGGATCCGCCCGGCTCGGGTGGAAAGAAGTTCCGCGCCTTCGACAAGGTCACCGGACAGGTGGTGTGGGAGACGACGCTCGACGGCGCCGTGACCGGCGTTCCGATGACCTACTCGTGGCAGGGCAGGCAATACCTCATCGTCCCGATCGGCTTCCCGGGCCATCCCGGAGAGTTCGTTGCTCTGACGATCGACTAGAGATGGGGCGCTGGAGTTACTGGTTTGACGGAACGGCTTGAGGAGATAGCGACATGAAGAGGCGTCTTGCTTTATTCGGTCTTGTCGTGGGCGGTGTGTTGGTCTGCGCTAGTCCGGCAGCGTCTGCTCAATCGCCTGAGCGTATGGCGAAGCCGGTCGTGCAGGCGGGTTACACGCCGCCGCGTACGCCCGACGGCCAACCCGATCTGTCGGGTGTGTGGACGAACGCCAGCACGACATCGCTTGAGCGCCCAAAAGAGTATGGCGACAGGCTCGTCCTGACTGACCAGGAATTGGCGAAGATCGAGGGCGAGACAGTTGCACGCAACGAGCGCCAGAATGCGCGGACGTCTCCAGAGCTTCAGAACAACTGGAAGGAAATCGGACGGAAGCCCGACACCCTCGATGAGTGTCGCAGCGGATCAACTGGCGCAGCTTGCGGCTACAATGCCTTCTGGACCGATCCGGGCGATCTGGTGATGCGGGTCAACGGCAAGGCCCGCACCTCGCACATCACCTATCCCGCCAACGGGCGCCTGCCGCAACGCGCGGCCGGAGCCGCACGCCTCGTCGCCGTCGAAACAAGCGAGGCGAGCGGAGGCGGTGGTCGGGACGGCAATCCCGAAGAGCGCGGCCTCGGCGAGCGGTGCATCTACATGAGCGGACCGTCTGGCCCGGTGATGACCGACACGCTCTACAACAACAACTACCAGTTCGTGCAGACCGAACGTCACTTTGCGATCTGGGTGGAGATGATCCACGAAATGCGCATCGTCCGCATGAATGAAAAGCACCGTGCGGACGGCGTGCGTCCGTGGGGCGGCGACTCGATCGGCTGGTGGGAGGGCGACAGCCTGGTTGTCGAGACGACCGGCTACAATCCGGAACAAAGCGTCCGGGGCGGCGGTCCCAACCTCAAGCTCACGGAACGATTCACACGCGTGGCGCCCGATCGCGTTCACTACGCCTTCCAGGTCGACGACCCGGAAACCTGGGTCGAGCCGTGGGGCGGAGACTACGAGTTCGCGGCCGTGAAAGGCGGCATCTACGAATACGGTTGTCACGAAGGCAATTACGGGCTCACCAACATTCTTTCTGGCGGCCGATTAGCGGACCGGGTGAACACTACCGCGGGCAAATAGGTCGCGCGTAGATCGCGGCTTAGCTTGCTAGTTGGTCCTGGTGACAGCGAAGGTGCGCACGCGGCTTGAAGTGGCCGCTTCGTCGATGACCATCTTCGGCGAATTCCTGCCATTTTCAAAAAGGCGGTCAGTGATCGCTTTCCGCGCGGAACCGGTCTTTCAAGGCTGGTCCGTCTGAAAATATCGAGGCGGTCTGGCCGCGAACTCCATCATCGGCTTAATGCCGCAACGATCTCGATGTGGGCGGACCACAGGAACTGGTCGATCGGCGTGATGCGCCGGACGCGCCAGCCGCCGTCGAGCATGATGCGCAGGTCGCGCGCAAAGGTCTGCGTGTTGCACGAAACCATAGCGACGCGCTTTACCGCCGACGCTGCCAGTTCGCGCGATTGTGCTTCGGCGCCAGCGCGAGGCGGATCAATGACCGCCGCATCGAAGCGCTTCAGCTCATCGCGTGTCACCGGCCGCCGGAACAGGTCGCGCTTTTCGATGGTGACGGGTTTCAGCCCGGGCGCCTTGCGCGCGGCGCGATCGAGAGCGGCGAGGGCAGCTTCTTCGCTTTCAACGGCATGAACAGTGGCGGTTGATGCAAGCGGCAGCGAGAAAGTGCCGCAGCCGGAGAACAGATCGACCACGCGACGCGCATCGCCAACGGCTTCCTTCACCAGGGCCAGCATGGCCGCTTCGGACGATTCGCAGGCCTGCAGGAAACCGCCCGGAGGCGGCACGAGATGAGCGGCGCCGGCGCGAAGGGTAGGGGGCGCGCGTTCCATCGCGACATCGCCATTCATCGAAAGACGCGCGAGGCCAAGCTCGCCTGCGATCTGGATCAGCTTCACACGGGCATCAGCCGAGAAGCCCTTGGCGACACCTGTCAGGGAGACGTCGAAGCCCGTGATCGTTTCAGTCGCCGTGATCGTGAGCGCGTCCTTTGCTGGCGCGGCGACCACGGCGAGCCTTTCCAGCTTCGGCAGGAGGGCAAGCAGGCCGGGCGTCACCACTGCGCAGTCGCGGATCGGCACGATGTGGTGGCTGCGCCGGCCGTGAAATCCGATCGTGACGGACTTGCCGGAGCGCGCGGCGGCGAAGACAGCTCGCCGCCGGCTGTTCGGCGGGACGGCCACGACCTGATCGACAGGCGCTTCGATCTTCTGGAAGGACAAGGCTGTGACGACCTGTTCGCGCTTGAAGGCGAGATAGGGCGCTTCGCCGACGTGCTGCAGCGAGCAGCCGCCGCATACGCCGTAGTGCGAGCATCGCGGCCCGGTGCGTTCGGGACTGGCGGTGACAACCTCCAGCAACCGCGCACGGTCGCCATTGATCTCGGCCGTCACGGTTTCGCCGGGCAGAGTCAGGGCTACGAAGACCTGCCGGCCTTCGTGCTCGGCCACGCCGTCGCCCTGCGCGCCCAGGCGCTGGATATCAAGCATGACGGGGCCGGAACTCATCGGCGGGCATGAAGCAGGTTCCAGCCGCCAAGGCCAGCCTTTGAAGGGGATTGCGACGTTATACGCGCGAGAAACGAGCGCACTTGAGGCCGGGCAGGGCTCGCGACATGGTGCGCGCCATGCTGACGGCCGGAGAAATGCAGATTCTGTCGACGAGCCTCGGCGTTGCCGGGCGCGCCGTGCTTTTCTCGCTGCCGGTGGCGATCACGTTCGCATGGGCGCTGTCGCGGCCGAAATTTCCCGGCAAGTCGGTGCTGGATGCGATTGCGCACCTGCCACTTGTGCTGCCGCCAGTCCTGATCGGCTTCTACCTGCTTCTTTTTCTCGGTGTTCGCAGTCCGTTCGGGGGCTGGCTCAAATCGACGTTCGGAATTCAGCTGGCCTTCTCGGCCGAGGGTGCAGCGGTTGCGACGGCGGTGATGGCCTTTCCGCTGATGGTGCGCGCCATCCGCCTGTCATTCGAAGCAACCGATCGAGGACTGTTCGAGGCCGCCGCCGTTCTTCGCGCGGGGCCGTGGGACAGGTTCTGGTCGCTGGCGCTGCCGCTGGCCTGGCCCGGCGTGCTTGCCGGCGCCGTTACCGCGTTTGCGGCGGGGCTGGGTGAGTTCGGCGCCGTCATCACCTTTGCCTCCAACGTTGAGGGCCAGACGCAGACGCTGCCGCTGGCGATCTATTCGGCCCTGCAGATCCCCGGCAATGAAGCAGCGGCGATGCGGCTTGCGACGATCTCGATGACGGCGGCCATCGTTGGCCTGATCGCGGCGGAGATGCTGCAACGCTGGGCGCGGCGGAGGCTCGAAGCGTGAGCCTGCAGGTTCGAGATGCAGTCGTGCAACGCGGCGCGTTCCGTCTGGCAGCGGATTTCGAAGCGCCGAGTGAAGGCATCACCGTGGTGTTCGGTCCGTCCGGCGCGGGCAAGTCGGTGCTGCTCAGCGCGGTTGCCGGACTGCACAGGCTGGAAACCGGGCGAGTCACGCTTGACGGCCGCGTGCTGGAAGATGTCACCGCGAAGACGCGGGTCGGGACGCACGCGCGCGGCATCGGCCTGGTGTTCCAGGATGCTCGGCTGTTTCCGCACCTGACCGTCCATCGTAATCTCAGCTATGCCGAGCGCCGCCGGCCCGCCGCACGCAACGCGCCGGTTGTCGCTGAGATCGCCGGGCAACTGGAGTTCGAGGACCTGCTCGATAGACCCGTGCGCAACCTGTCTGGTGGAGAGAAGAGCCGCATCGCGCTTGCTCGCGCGATCGTGTCGGCGCCGGAATTCCTGCTGCTCGACGAACCGTTCGCAGCGCTGGATGGCAAGCGTCGCCGCGCTTTCCTTCTTCTGCTGCGCAAGCTGTCGCGCGAGCAGAACCTGCCGATGATGGTGGTGACGCATCAGGTGGAGGAAGCCGCCGAGCTGGGCGATCACGTCATCGCTGTAAAGGCGGGGCAGGTGGTGGCGCACGGAACAGCCGCCGACGTGATGCGGCGGTCTGACTTCATTTCTCTACTCGACCGGCGCGATCTCGGCGCGCGTGTCGATGCCGCCGCCATTGCAGGTGGTCCGACAGCTGGCGGGGTGTGGGTGAAGGCCGACAATGTGCTGATCGCGCGCGAGGAGCCGAAGGGCCTTTCGGCGCGCAATGTCTGGGAAGGCCCGATCGCCTCCATATTTCGCGAGCCGGATGGCTCCGCGCTTGTTTCGCTTGTCACGAAAGTGGGCTATATTTCTTCACGTATAACGCCTGACGCGCTGGCCGAACTTCATCTTGAAGAGGGCGCCACCGCCTGGGCGATCGTGAAAACCCACGCCGTCTAGGGCGGGCTCAGAGGGACAAGCATGCTGAAAACCTGGCGTCTGGCGCTGGCGGGATTCGCCGTTGCGGCATTGGCATCGTGCGGGCCGGCTGAAACACCGAAGCCGGAGGCAGCGGCGCCGGAAGTCGCGGCCAAGGTCTTTGCCGCCTCGAGCCTGACAGACGTGCTGAAGACGATCGGCGCACAATATGCCGCCGAGGGCCATCCGGCGCCGGAGTTCAACTTCGCCGCCAGTTCGGAACTGGCGCGGCAGATCGAGCAGGGCGCGGAGGCGGATCTCTATCTTTCCGCCGACGAGGCGTGGATGGATGAGTTGGCGGCCAAGTCGCTGATCGAGGCTCCGAGCCGGGCGACGCTTCTGACCAACACGCTGGTGCTCATCGCGCCCGCCGACAAGCCGCTCACGATCGAGATGAAGCTGGGCATGAATCTCGCGGTGGCGCTAAAGGGCGGAAAGCTCGCGATCGCGAATCCGGAAAGCGTTCCAGCCGGCAAATACGCGAAGGAGGCGCTTGAGCATTTCGGCGCTTGGGCAGGCGTTGAGGCCGCTACCGCGCGGGCGGAAAATGTGCGGTCAGCGCTCCGTTTTGTGGAGACCGGCGAGGCTGCTGCGGGAATCGTTTATGCGACCGACGCGAAGGCCGCCGGCGCCGCCGTGACGGTGGCCGGTGAATTCCCGGCCGACGGCCACACGCCCATCACCTATCCGGCGGCAATCCTGGCCGGAAAGGGGGACGGTCCCGGCAAGGGATTTCTGGCGTTTTTGGCCTCTGACAAGGCTAGGGTTTCGTTCGAATCGGCCGGCTTTGGCTTGCGCTGACGGAAGCGGAAACGCCCGGGTACCTCCCGCCAAAGTGAAGATTTTTTCTGCTTTCAGCTGATAGGCGCCCCTACGGCGCCTAGTTGCCGTGCGCGGCAACAAGGATCAGTATCCGCCAACTTTGCGCTCACCCTCTTTTCGAGGGCCTTGGGGAGATATCCATGAAGCGTTCGCACAAGCTTGGTCTGTTTGCGTTGGGTCTGACTGCCGCCGTCTCGGCAATCGCGCTTGCGGCCACTGCGGCGCCGTCCACGGTGAAGCTCGCGGGAACGCGGGCTGACAACTTCATGCTCGCCGACCAGACGGGCATGGGCCACGAGCTCTACTACTACAAAGGCGCGGCGGCGGTTGTGATCGTCTCGTCGGTTGCCGGCGACCCGATCTCTGATCGCGCCGCCGCTGTTCTCGCCAAGGTGCAGGACGCATTTGCCGGCAAGAACGTCGAGTTCCTGATGCTCGACTCGGGCGTCAACGCGAAAGGCGACAAATTCCAGGGCGTGCCCGGCTCGGCGAAACTGCCGGTGCTGGCCGATGAACTGCAGCTCGTCGGCCGCGCGCTCGGCGTCACCCAGTCCGGTGAAGCCTTCATCCTCAATCCGAAAGGCTGGACCGTCGCCTATCACGGCCCGATCGACGACAGCTTCGCCGTGAAAGCCGAGAAGAACGCGAACCTCACGGCGGCCCTGACCGCCATGCTGGCTGGCAAGGCCGCGCCGGTCACCGAAGCTTCGGTCAAAGGCAAAGCGATCGACTTCCCGGATCGCACCAAGGCCGCGCAGTACAAGAACATCTCCTACGCCACTGAGGTTGCGCCGATCCTCGCGGACAAGTGCATCGCCTGCCACACGCAGGGCGGCATGGGCCCGTTCGCGATGGACAAGTATGAGGTGGTGAAGAGCTGGTCGCCCATGATCCGTGAGGCGCTGCGCACCAAGCGCATGCCTCCCTATCACTCCGACAACCATGGCTCGACCTGGACCGACGACATGCGTCCGACCGACGCCCAGGTCAAAACCCTGATCAACTGGATCGAAGCTGGCAGCCCGCGCGGAACTGGCGTGGACCCGCTGCCGGAAGCCGCCAAGCCGGCGCCGAAATGGCCGCTCGGCCAGCCCGACCTTGTCCTGCAGGTCCCGACCTTCGAAGTGCCGGCAAGCGGCATCGTCGACTATCAGGACCGCTCGATCCCGACCGGCCTCACCGAAGGCAAATGGCTGAAGGCGACTGCCTGGGCCAACGCCACGCCGACCGTGCACCACGCGCTCGCCGGCTGGATCCCGAAGGTTGACCCGAACGGCCGCGGCTTCTCGTGGAACGTCGCGCTCGGCGGCTACGGCCCCGGCGGCGCGCCGAACCTGACGCCTGAGAGCACGGGCATCTATCTGCCGCCGGGCGGTTCGTTCGCCTATCAGATGCACTACACGCCAGTAGGCAAACCCACGACCGACAAGACGGAAGTCGGCTACTACTTCTACAAGGAAGAGCCGACCTACATCCTTCGTCAGGCCAGCATCACGGACTTCTCGCTCGAGATCCCCGCTGGTGACGCGCGTCACCCGGAAACCGCCTATCTCGAGTTCCCGCACGATGCGCAGATCTTCGGCGTGCAGCCGCACTGCCACTCGCGCTGCTACTCCACCAAGCTCCGCATCCGCTATCCGGATGGTTCGGAGAAGCTGCTGCTGAACCAGCCGCGCTACGACTTCGCCTGGCAGCGCGAATACCACTTCGACAAGCTGCTTGAGGTTCCGAAGGGTTCGCTGCTGATCGCGGACTATGTCTACGACAACTCGGACGCCAACGGCTTCAACCCCGATCCGAAGAAGAACGTGACGTTCGGCGAGCAGACCTCGGAAGAGATGCTGTTCACCTTCGCGCGCTTCCGCTTCAAGGGCGAAACCACGAAGGACCGCCACGACGAGTGGTTCCAGCAGCTGCAGGGCAACATCACCTTCGGCGCGCTGGACGACAATATCGACGGCAAGCTGACCAAGGAGGAGTTCCGCAACGATCCACGCTTCAAGCCGGTCGTGCAGTACCTGCCGATGGTCGATGCCGACAAGGACGGCGCGCTGAGCAAGTCTGAAATGGCGGCCGCCATGAAGATGATGCAGCAGATGCGCGCCAGCGGGGCAGCGCCCCCGGCTCCGAAAGTGGACGCCGGTACGGCGGCCATGACCCAGCAGCCGGGCAGCCACAACTAGGCGTCTGCCAAATCGAGCCAACGGAAACCCCGCCAGTCATCTGGCGGGGTTTCTCGTTTTGGGGTTTCAACGCCATAACCCCTTGAATGGCTCGGATTTGGCGAGGCCGGAGTTCGGCCTATGTCATCACAGGCGTCCCCGGACGGAGCGCGACGATTGACCTCTGACAAGGAGCCTCGACCAAAAATGGCGAAGGTCGAAGCTCTGACCAAAGAGGGCGAACTCGGCGAAGCGCCGATCCCTGACGGCGAGCGTTTTCGGCTGCTGGTGGACGCCGTCATCGACTACGCCATCTACACGCTCGACCCGACCGGGGTGGTCAGC
The DNA here is from genome assembly GCA_965279205.1 of Hyphomonadaceae bacterium. Lineage (GTDB taxonomy): Bacteria > Pseudomonadota > Alphaproteobacteria > Caulobacterales > Hyphomonadaceae > UBA7672. Next base: position 2,855,461 of record OZ257144.1, on the reverse strand, counting down.
AACTGGAATTCCGGCGCACACCGGATCAAGGGCTACACGGCGGCCGAAATCGTCGGTCAGCACTTCTCGCGTTTCTACACACCGGAAGACCGGGAAGCCGGCGAGCCGCAACGCGCCCTCGAAATAGCGGCCCGCGAGGGACGCTACGAGAAGGAGGCGCAACGGCTTCGCAAGGACGGCAGCCGCTTCTGGGCCAACGTGGTGATCGACGCCATTCGCAACGATCGCGGCGAACTCATCGGCTTCGCCAAGATCACGCGAGACATCACCGAGCGCGTGGAGGCCAGGCTAGAGCTGGAGAAAGCGCAGGAAGCCTTCTTCCAATCGCAGAAGATGGAATCTCTCGGCCAGCTTACCGGCGGCATCGCGCACGATTTCAACAATCTGCTGACTGCCGTGCTTGGCAGCCTGGAGATGTTGCGCAAGCGCATGCCGGACGATCCCAGGCTGTTGCAGCTGCTCGACAACGCCGTTCAGGGCGCGGAGCGCGGCGCGGCTCTCACTCAGCGGATGCTGGCTTTCGCGCGGCGGCAGGAGTTGAATCTGGAGCCGCTCGACGTGCCAAACCTGGTCGCCGGGCTTCATGATCTTTTGCAACGCACATTGGGCCCCACGATTTCGGTCGAGATGCGCGTCGCCGACGGTGTGCGTCATGCCAATGCCGATGCGAACCAGCTTGAACTGGTCATCCTCAATCTCGCCGTGAATGCGCGCGACGCCATGCCGGCCGGCGGCCGGATCGTGATCGACATCAGGGAGCAAACGGCAGGTGCTGGCAATGAAGTGGCGGCAGGCGACTATGTCTGCCTGTCGCTATCGGACAATGGCGAAGGCATGGATGCGGAAACGCTTGCGCGCGCCACGGAGCCGTTCTTCACGACGAAGGGCGTCGGTCGTGGCACGGGCCTTGGCCTGTCCATGGTTCGCGGTTTCGCCGAACAGCTCAATGGGGGGCTGGTTCTCCGTAGCGAGCCTGGCATAGGAACGACAGCTGAGTTGTGGCTGCCGGTTGCGACCTCGCAAGCTGAAATGCCGATCGAGACGCCATCGGCTTCTTCGCAGGCCGGCGTGAGTCAGCGCCGCCTGACGGTTCTTGCTGTCGATGATGACGCGCTCGTGCTGATGAATACGACGGCGATGCTGGAAGAGCTTGGCCACAAGGTGCTTGAAGCCTCATCAGGTCCCGCGGCTCTTGACGTGTTGAAGCGTGAAGCGGAGATCGACCTCGTCGTGACCGATTACGCCATGCCGCGCATGACTGGCGCCGAGCTTGTCTCGGCTATCCGCGCCGAACGCCCCGATGTCACCGTCATCCTGGCGACAGGCTATGCCGAGCTTCCCCACGGCGCTCAGATCGAAGCTGTCCGCCTGCCAAAGCCGTTTGGACTGACTGAACTGGCGCGCGCCGTCGCCGAGGCGACGAAGGCCGACTGAGGTCGCCCTATACAGGTTGCCTAGAATTTTCCGGCAAGCTGGATGGAATAGGATCGCGTCCCGTCGCCACCGCCCTTGTTGTTGCGCTGCTCCGTTCGAAGAACAACGCCATTGCTTCGGTCGGGCGAATAGAAAGTGCGTTCGCGCACTTCCTGCGGCGAGAAGATGTTCCCGAAGCCAATGCGCAGGGTGATGCCTTCGATCGCGGTGGTTTCGAAGTTCAGGTCAACGCGCTCGGCGCGGCTCAGCGAGATGTGCTCGAGGCGTTTGTATTCCTCGCGGTCGGCGTTTCGGGCAACGCTCAGGGAGATCGAGGATTTCAGTTCAGGGATGTCCTGCCGGAACGAAGCGACATAGCCCCAGTCCCGGTTGCCGACGTTGAGCGGAGGCGGGCCGCCGGCGGCGCCGCCACTGCGTGGCGCCTGAGTGCTGTTTTCGCCGGACGAAAACGATCGTGTCTCTCCTGTCAGCGGATCGGTGACCCGGGTCTGCTGATAGATGCCGGTGAAGCGCAATTCCGCATGAGGCCAGCCGAAGCTTTCCAGCGGCAATGAGCCCTTGAACTCCACCCCTGTTCGCGTTCCGTCTCCGATGTTCCCGTAGGCATCGTTCGCGCCGATCACCACAAGGTCCCGCACGTCCTGGACCTGATCGTGGAACACGCCCAGCGTGAACGCGCCATTCTTTCCGAACCTGCGGTCCCATTCGACCTTGGCCTTCCAGGCTTTCTCAGGCTCGAGGTCGGGATTGCCGACGATTGTCGTTGCGTCGATCGAATTGAAGGAGGATGCGAACTCAGCAAAATCGAGCTGCGCGATGTCGCGCTTGAGGCTGGCGCGCACATCATTGCCCGCGCCGACATTCCAGTTCGCGGTCATGTGCATCTTCGGATAGGTGAATTCGCGTTCCTTGCTCGCATCGCCTGTCTGCGTAATGCGCGAGGCCTCGAAGGTGAGGCCCGTGGTCAGCGACAGCCGCTCCGAGATGTTCCAGATGTCGGTGACCAGCGCCTCACCGCGCAACTCCTCGACGCGTGTGTCGGCAACGGCAAAGATCACAGGAACAGGCGGTCCCACCGGCGCCTGGTTCGTCAGGGCAAGGCTTGTCTCGCGGAAGTTGAACGCGCCTTCGCCGCCAAACTCGAGCGTGTGGGACTCGTTTGCCTTCCAGGTGGCTACGGCTCTGCCGACGCGTTCGCCCGTTTCGGCGCTCGACGTCTGGATCTGGGTGTTGGCCAGACCCGTGCTGAGCCAAGTCTGGAGTTTCTGTGTCTGATCTATTGTCGAAGCCGTGGCGAGGCCCACGACCTTGACCTGAAACTCGTCCGAGAACGTATGTTCCCAGTCCGCGCTGACCTCGCCGCGCTGATTGGTCGTGAAGTCCGCACGGCCAAAGGTCTGGCTCTTGATGGCGCCGGCAGGCGTGTAGGCGACGGACCCGATGCCGTTCGAATTGTCAGTCGGATAGAAGAGGCCGTTCAGGTTGATGCGGTCCTGGGGGCCAGCGCGCCATTTTAGGTTCGCCGCGAACTGAAGACCGTTATAGTTCGGCTGCTGGTATTGCTCCCGATACTCGGTGAGGTTTCCGGTTGCTGCCCGGACGGATTCAAAGGCAACCGTTCGACCGCGTATGTTCGGCGCCTGCAGGTCAAGGGCGAGCTCCATGTTGTCGCCAAGGCTGAGCGACTTGGACGCCTGCAGCGTGTAGCCAAGGCGGTTCGAGTACTGCAGATAGCGTGCGCCGAGAATCCAGGATGTCGGCGTCGACAGGCCCGCGTTCGGCTTCAGGACAACGTTGGCGACGCGCGATTGTCCGCTCGCATCCGACGATCCGCCGCCCGAGACGATCTCCACACGAAGCACTGAAGCGGCGGGAATGCGCTTGAGTTGATCGGAGATGGTGGCCTTCGAGCTGGGCCGCTCGCCATTGATCAGGACGTTTCCGCCCGTCGCCCCAAACCCACGGCGATCGTCGCCGTCGTTGATGTCGAAGCCGGGCACCCGCACGACCATGTCGGCGGCGGTCAGCGGATTGTAGACATGGAAGAAGGCGGCCTCGAAAACCTGGGGCGCCTGCGCCTCCTTCGCGCCTGTGACGGTAGAAACCGGCTCTCCAGCCGACGGATCTACGGCCGGCTGCGCGTAGGCCTGAAATCCGACGGCGCCGGAAGCAACCAGAGGACCCAGAGCGACGCACAGGGCCGGGCCGGCGCGTTTTCGGCGGGGGAATGTCTTCGCCACCGCCATCTGGTCCAGCTCCCCGAACATTCCGCACGCACAACTTCCTGTAGTCGTCCGCCTGTAGCGGTCAATCGTCGGCTTGCTGTTCCGGGCGTGGCGAGTGGCTGCGCGTCTGCGTTTTGCGCAGCCTGTGTCTTGGGGCGCCACAGTGCGGTCGGTTGCCGCCGACAGCCGCAACGCCTGCCTGGCAGGCTTGGTTGTAAGGGAAAGAATGGCTCCGCGGGTTGGACTCGAACCAACGACCAGGCGATTAACAGTCGCCTGCTCTACCAACTGAGCTACCGCGGAACTCTGTGGAGGCGGGGGTATAGCCCCCGAGGATTGCCCGTTCAATACCCGAGCAGCGGTCTGCGTCCGAATTCGCCCCGGTTACTCCCGATTCACGCTGAAAGGGCTGGAAACCCAACGCAAAGAAGAGGGCGGGAGCCAGAGGCTCCCGCAAAGGCGTTTGGGTGATGGTGGGGTGTCTTCAAGGGAAGACAGGGCGAAGATGCGCCGGTTCGGTAAACGAGAAGTTAACAAGAACCTTAATGTTTGAATTTCGTTTTTTAGCTTTTGCCGGCCTGTGGATGGCTTGGTCGGGGACGCTGGTCCGGGAAGTTGGAGGCCTCGCCCGGAATCGAACCGGGGTGCAAGGATTTGCAGTCCTCTGCGTCACCACTCCGCCACGAGGCCTCATTGCGACCGGTCGCTGGCGGGGCGGCGGTCATTTCTACTTTAAGTCCGGCGCGTTGCGCCGGTTGGTGCGTATGCTAAGAGCCCCGGACGCACAAGAGCCTAGGATTCTGGGCTCCCGGGCCCAATCAGGTAGGGATGGATTCGTGGATCTGGAAGCCGCGCGCACAGCGATGATCGACAGCCAGGTGCGTCCCAACGACGTCACTGACCGCCGTCTTATCGCGGCGATGGCATCGGTTGCCCGCGAGGCCTTCATGCCAGCCAGCAAGCGCGCATCCGCCTATGCCGACATATCCGTCGAGACGGGGCCGGGCCGTTGGATGACTGCTCCCCGCGACTTCTCCAAGCTCGTGAATGCCGCGGCGATCCGCGAGACCGACCGCGTGCTCGATATCGCTCCGGGCAGCGGCTATTCTTCAGCCGTGCTGTCGAAAGTCGGCGCCAGTGTCATCGCCCTCGAGCAGGATGAAGCGGCAGCCAAGACCGTTCGTGACGGACTTGCCGCCGCCAGCGTGTCTGGCGTCGAAGTTGTCGCAGGCTTGTTGAAGGCCGGCGCGCCCGCCAAGGGTCCGTTCGACGTAATCTTCGTCAACGGCGCAGTCGAGGATGTGCCGAAAGCCTGGCTCGACCAGCTCGCCGAGGGCGGCCGCCTGGTGGTCGCGGTATCCGAAGGCGGGGTCCGCCGGGGACGCGTCTATACCCGTTCCGGCGGCAAAACGGCGTGGCGCACCCCCTTCGATACGGCCATTCCAGCCCTTCCGGGCTTTGAAAAGGCGGCAGAGTTTCGCCTTTAGGACGAATCAACGATTAGCGGGTCAGCCTCCAGCTGCGGTCGCTTGGCTGATTCCAGCGACCCATGACTAAGTCCTGTCTGGACTATGCCGGCTGGCCGCGCCCCTGATGGGCGTCGCCACGTTACTGAAGGAGTCCGCCATGAGAATCCTCGCAGCCGTGCTGCTGATGGCTTCGGTTTCCGGCACGGCGTTCGCGCAGGCGAGCCGTGATACGCTGGCCGATGCGGTCGACTCCGCCATGTCCAACAACCCGTCGCTGGCCGCCGAGCGCAAGTCGCGCGCCTTCGCCGACGAGACCCTCAATCAGGCTCAGGCCCAGATGGGTCCGCAGCTCAACCTCAAGGGCAGCTACGGCACGCAGCAGCTGGAATACGGCCGCACATTCGCGACGCCGTCCGGCAATTTCCCGCTCGATGGCTCGCAGCAGCGCGCGCAAGTTGGCCTCGAAGCGCGTCAGTCGATCTGGTCCGGCGGCTCGCTGACGGCCCAGCGCGATCAGGCCCGCGCCAGCGTCGACGCCTCGCAGGCTCGCCTGATCGGCGCCGAGCAGGATCTCGTTCTTGGCGTCGTGACGGCCTTCGTCGACGTGCGCCGCGCCGAACAGGAAACCCAGATCCGCGAAGCCAACGTCAACGCGCTGCGCCAGCAGGTTCAGGCGGCGAAAGACAGATTCCAGGTAGGCGAAGTGACGCGCACCGATGTGGCGCAGGCTGAAGCGCGTGAAGCTGGGTCTGAGTCCGATCTCGCAAAGGCCAGATCGCAGCTGGCGCACACCCGCGCCGTTTATGAGCAGATCGTCGGGCGGCCTGCCGTGCAGCTCGCCGCGCCTCCCATTGCGCCCCAGCTTCCGGGTACGCTGGAAGAAGCCATCAGCACGGCACGGTCCGGCAACCCGATGGTCGCCTCGGCCCGCGCGCAGGAAGTTGCCGCCGAGCGCGGTGTTGATGTCGCCAAGGGTGGGCTGATGCCGCAGTTCGACCTGGTCGGAAATGCGGGCATGATCGAGACCTATCAGGACCAGACTTTCCGTGACACCAATGTGGGCCTCTCAGCCGAGTTCAGGTTCCCGCTTTTCACCAGCGGCCTGCTCAGCTCGAAGAGCCGGGGCGCCCAGCTCGATGCTGACCGCGCCCGTTACCAGCGCATGGCGATCGAACGCGAAGTTACCGCCCAGACCACGAGCGCCTGGCACGCCGTGATCGCGGCGCGCGAGGCGATCACCGCTTCCGCCAGCCGTGTCGCTGCAGCCGAGGTCGCCCTTGAGGGCGCGACCCAGGAACTTGCTGTCGGCACGCGCATCACGCTGGATGTGCTCGACCAGGAGCGTGAACTTCTGGAGGCTCGTCTGGGACTGGTCGATGCGGAACGGGCAGCCTATATCGCCGTCCACCAGCTCCTGGCCTCGATGGGCCGGCTGCGTCCCGAGCTGATCGGCAAGCAATAGCGGGCGATAACGGCCGAACCGGTGCTGTTAACGAATTTCACACCATAGCTCTGTCTATTCCTTAATCATGCGGCGTCGGGAATCGGATTCCCTTTGCGCCCAATCGATTGAACGAGGACGGCATGTCTGCGGAACAAGCTCAGCGCGAGCCGACGATGGAGGAGATTCTCGCCTCCATCCGTCGCATTATTTCCGAGGAAGACAAGCCGGCTGAAGCGGGCGGAGACGTGCTCGACTTGCAGCCGCCGGCCGAGGCGCCTGCTCCAGCCCCCGCACCGAAACCCGAACCCGTCGCCGCCAAGGCCCCGCCGCCGGCGCCCGTGTTCGAAGAGCCTGCCGAGATTGCTCCGCCTGCGCGTCCGCTCGAGGACGAGCTGATGATCATGGATCAGGAAGTGCCGCCTCCGCCGATGCCCGAGCCCGAGCCGGTTGTCGCCAAGGCCCCGCCGCCGGCCCCGCGCGCCGAATGGACGCCGCCGCCTGCTTCCCACGAAACGCTGGTCAGCCAGCCTGTCGCCAGCCAGACGGCCGGCGCGCTCGGCAAGCTGATGGGCTCCATGCTGGTGTCTTCCAGCGGCACGCTGGACGACGTTGTCCGCGAGCTGCTGAAGCCGATGTTGAAGGAATGGCTCGACGCCAACCTTCCCGCACTTGTCGAAGCCGAAGTTGCAAAGGAGATCGATCGCATCCGCCGTCTCGCCCGCTAAGGGCTGACGAGGACCCCGGTCGCAGGCTGGCGCGACACAAAACCGACTTTGCACTGATCAAACGAGCTACACGTCACAGGGCGCACCTTCATCGGTGCGCCTTTTGTGTTTCTAGGCGCACACCGCTGTCATCCTCGGGCTTGACCCGAGGATCTTTCCTGGTCGCGACAGCGGTGACGTTGAGCGAAAGCAAGATCCTCGGGTCAAGCCCGAGGATGACAGCGCAAGATAGGTCTAAGGTTCCATGACACGGACCTTTGAACCCTCGACTGAAAGCGTCAGCCGCTCGCAGTTCGCGAATGGCCGTCGGGTCTGGCGGTCGAGAAAGGTGGCCATGGCGCTGCGCTCGTCCATGTCCGGCCGTTGCGCCATCAGCTTGGCTGCCTGCATGAACTGGCCGTGCGAGACAACGGCGAGCAGCCGGTCGCGCTCGTCAGCCAGGTCTTCGAGAAACGCCCGCGCCCGGGCCAGCAGCGTGCTGAAACTCTCCGCGCCTTCACCGTCGACGAAGGACGGATCCAGCCGCGCCCAGTAGGCGTCGATCCTCGGCTTACGCTCCACCCAGGACGTGCCGACGCATGAGGCCGGCTTGAGATAGGTGAATTCATGGATGGGCCAGACCTCCTGGTCGGCCAGCGGGAAGCGGGCAGCGATGGGCGACGCCGTCTCCAGCGCCCGCTTGAACGGCGATATGATCAGCTTCTGAGGGGCGTCGCGCAGCGAGGACGCCAGCTTCACGGCGTCATCCTTGCCCCTGGCCGTCAGCGGGATTCCCTCAGGATCAAGCGTCTTGGCCCCCGCATTGGCGAGGCTCTCAGCGTGACGGAAGACCCACACCTGCGTCATGCGGCTCAATCCGGTCATTGCTGCGGGATGACAAGGGACAATGTGCAGGTTATCCGCAGAGCATGATTGACGATCGTTTCGACCACAAGGCGGCCGAGCCGCGTATCTACGCCGACTGGGAAAAGTCCGGCGCGTTCAAGCCGTCCGGCGTGGGCGAGCCCTATTCCATCGTCATCCCGCCGCCGAACGTCACCGGCGTGCTGCACATGGGCCATGCGCTCAACAACACGCTGCAAGATGTGCTGATCCGCTATCACCGCATGCAGGGCCGCAGGACGCTGTGGCAGCCCGGCACCGACCATGCCGGCATCGCGACGCAGATGGTCGTCGAGCGCGAACTGGCGAAGGAAGGCAATATCGGCCGCCGCGAACTCGGCCGGGAGAAGTTCCTCGAGCGCGTCTGGAAGTGGAAGGAAGTCTCGGGTGGTTCGATCACCAACCAGCTCAAGCGCCTGGGCGCCAGCTGCGATTGGAGCCGCGAACGCTTCACGCTCGACAAGGGGCTCTCGGAAGCCGTCACCAAGGTCTTCGTCGAGCTCTATCAGGAAGGCCTGATCTACCGCGACAAGCGCTTGGTAAACTGGGACCCGCAATTCCAGACCGCGATCTCGGACCTCGAAGTCGAAACGCGGGAAGTGAAAGGCCATTTCTGGCACCTGCGCTATCCGCTGGCCGACGGCTCGACCTACAGATTCCCGATCACGTTCGACGAAGGCGGCAAGCCGACGGAGTGGGAGGATCGCGACTACATCGTTGTCGCCACCACGCGTCCGGAGACGATGCTGGGCGATACGGCCGTCGCCGTGCATCCAACCGACGAGCGCTATGCAGGTGTCGTTGGCAAACAGGTGAAGCTGCCACTGACCGGACGCCTCATTCCCATCGTCGCCGACGACTACGCCGACCCAACCAAGGGGACGGGCGCGGTGAAGATCACGCCGGCCCACGACTTCAACGACTACCAGGTCGGCAAGCGTCACAAGCTTCCGATGATCAACATCCTAACGGAGGATGCGCGGATCAATACTGATGCGCCTCATGCCTATCAGAATCTGGACCGCTTCGTCGCTCGCAAGAAGATCGTCGCCGACATCGAAGCGCTCGGCCTGCTGCACGCCATCGAGGACACGAAGATCCAGCAGCCCTTCGGCGACCGCAGCCAGGTCGTCATCGAGCCCTACCTGACCGACCAGTGGTATGTCGACGCCGCGACGCTCGCGAAGCCCGCCATCGCCGCTGTCGAGAAGGGCGAAACGAAATTCGTGCCCGAGAACTGGGCCAAGACCTATTACGAATGGATGCGCAACATCGAGCCTTGGTGCGTCAGCCGCCAGCTCTGGTGGGGGCACCGCATTCCGGCGTGGTACGGGTTTCCAAAAGACGTGAAGGGCGAGCGCGGCGGCAAAGCGCAGATGATCCAGCCCAAGGTTTTTGTCGCGCACAACGCCGAAGAGGCGCTTGCGCAGGCGCGACGGTACTATGGGCAAGAGGTTTTTGTTCAGGACGGGTCCACGCCCGATGGGCTCCATGCTGCGCTTCCGATCTGGCAGGACGAAGACGTCCTCGACACCTGGTTCTCGTCCGGCCTCTGGCCGTTCTCGACCATGGGCTGGCCGGGCGATGTCGATCCGGCGCTGAAGGAATTCTATCCCGGCTCCGTGCTCGTCACGGCGTTCGACATCATCTTCTTCTGGGTTGCCCGCATGATGATGCAGGGCATCCACTTCATGGGCGAAGTCCCGTTCAAGGACGTCTACATCCACGCGCTGGTCCGCGACGAGAAGGGCCAGAAGATGTCGAAGTCGAAAGGCAACGTCATCGACCCGCTCGAACTCGTCGACGAATTCGGCGCCGATGCGCTGCGCATGACGCTGGCGGCGATGGCAGCGCAGGGCCGCGACATCAAGCTCGCGAAATCCCGCGTCGAAGGCTATCGCAACTTCTCGACCAAGCTGTGGAACGCGACCAAGTTCGCGCAGATGAATGGCTGCGAGCTGAAGCCCGGCTTCGACCCGGGCTCGGTCAAGCACACGTTGAACAAGTGGGTTGTGTCGGAAGCCGTGCGCACGACGAGGGCCGTCGAGCAGGGCATCACCGAGTACAAGTTCAACGACGCGGCCGGCGCCATCTATGGCTATGTCTGGAACGTCGTCTGCGACTGGTACATCGAGCTGACCAAGCCGATCTTCATGGGCTCGGACGAGGCGGTGAAGGCCGAGACCCGCGCCACGATGGCCTGGGCGCTCGACCAGATCGTCCACCTGCTGCACCCGTTCATGCCCTACGTCACCGAAGAACTGTTCCAGGCGTTCGATGGCAGGCGCGGCCTGCTGATCTCGCGCCAGTGGCCCTCGCTGGACGAGAAGCTGATCGACAAGACGGCCGACGCAGAAGTGAACTGGGTCATCCGTCTCATTACGTCGATCCGCTCGACGCGTTCGGATCTCAACGTTCCTGCTGGCGCAAAGGTCCCGTTCACGCTGGTCGGCGCATCGCCGGAAACCACCAAGCGTCTCGCAACCTACCAGTCCTTGATCGAACGCCTCGCGCGCCTTGAATCCGTTTCGCTTGCCAAGGAACCGCCGAAGGGCGCGATCCGTATCGTGCTCGACGAAGCCACCGCCTGCCTCGACGTCGCCGCGTTGATCGACCTCAAGGCCGAGATCGCGCGTCTCGAAAAGGAGATCGCGCGTCACAAGGGCGACATCGCCGGTATCGAGAAGAAACTCTCCAACGAGCAGTTCGTCGCCAAGGCGCCCCCCGAGGTCGTCGAGGAACAGCACGAACGGCGCGCGGCAGCAGAAGCGGCGCTGGTCAAACTGTCAGACGCACTGAAGCAGTTGAAGGACGCGGGTTGAAACTCTTCGGGGGAAGTGGCCCGAAGGGTCGAAGGGGGGCGAGTCGCGAGCGCCACCCTTGAGACTCGCCCCCAACCCGGCTTCGCCGTACTTCCCCCGCAAGCGGGGGAAGAATTTCAGGCGAGAACGGCTCTAACCACACGGGCGTCGCCTGGCTGAAATGGCGGCTCAACGGCGATACGGCGTCCGCGAAGTATTTCGAGGGCGCGGATTGCACGCTGTGCACAAACCCGATCTGGGAAGTCGCCAAAAAGAACATGAAGTAGTCGCGGCGCATTCCTTTCGCGCAAGAACCCGCCTAGCATCCCATCATTCTGGCAGGAGCGCTTCATGCTGCGTTTGACGATTCTGGCGGCGGCCATGGCTCTCGCATCCTGCACGAGCATGGAGAAGCCGATGCCTGCGAAGCCCGAATGGACGCTGTTGATCCATGGCGGTGCGGGCGTGATGCGTCGGGCGGAAATGACGCCCGAGATGGATGCGTCCTATCGCGCCGGTCTCAATGACGCGCTGGCTGCCGGTTCGAAAGTGCTGGCCGAAGGCGGGCAGGCGCTCGATGCGGTCGAGGCCGCCGTGCGTGTTCTCGAAGACAATCCCAATTTCAACGCCGGCAAGGGCGCGGTGCTGACGCGTGAGGGCATCGCGGAGCTTGACGCCTCGATCATGGATGGCCGGACACGCGCCGCCGGGGCCGTCGCTCAGCTACGTACCGTCAAGAATCCGATCCGCGCGGCGCGCCTCGTCATGGAAACCACCGGCCGTGTGATGTTCGCGGGCAAGGATGCCGATGCGCTCGCCGCCAAGGGTGGTCTCGAGATCGTGCCGCCGGAATACTTCATCACGCCGCGCCGTCTGGAGGCGCTCAAGCGCGCCCTGGCCGGCAACCTCCAGCCGATGGACCGCTACGGAACGGTCGGCGCCGTCGCGCTCGACAGCAAAGGCAACCTGGCCGCCGGAACCTCGACAGGCGGCATGAATGCCAAGCCGCCGGGCCGTATCGGCGATGCGCCTATCATCGGCGCAGGCACCTACGCCCAGAACGGGACGTGCGCGGTGTCCTCAACCGGCGATGGCGAGTACTTCATCCGCGCCAGCGTCGCCCGCATGATCTGCGCCCGCATCTCTATGCAGCACGCCAGCCCGGAAAAAGCCGCGCAGGAAACGCTGGACGAGGTGAAAGCCCTTGGCGGAACTGGCGGCGTCATCGTGCTGGGGGCAGACGGCAGGGTCGCGCTCTCGATGAACACCGAGGGCATGTTCCGCGGCGAAGCCTACGCCAACGGCAAGCGTGAAGTCGCGATCTACACCGACGAGTAATTGAATGCGCCAACAGGCGCTTGTGAGCGCCCGCTCGCAGGTCCATGCTCTGTCTTCGGTTCACGGAGGCCGCGATGCAGAAGCGCAAACTCGGAAAATCGGGACTGGAGATCGCCCCGCTCGTCCTCGGTGGCAACGTGTTCGGCTGGACGGCCGACAAGGCCGCGTCCTTCGCCGTGCTCGATGCCTTCCTTGATGAGGGCTTCAACGCCGTCGACACCGCGGACGTCTATTCCCGCTGGGCGCCGGGCCATGCTGGCGGCGAGTCCGAGACCGTGCTCGGCGACTGGATGAAGGAACGCGGCAATCGCGACAAGGTCGTCCTCATCACCAAGGTCGGCAGCGAGATGCCGGCGGGCAAGGGCCTGAAAGCCGCCTACATCCAGTCAGCCTGCGAGGCATCGCTCAAGCGACTCAAGACCGATCATATCGATCTCTACTTCTCCCATTTCCCCGACAAGGAAACGCCGATCGAGGAAACTCTGGCGGCGCACCAGAAGCTGATCGACGCCGGCAAGGTGCGCGCTGTTGGCGGCTCCAACTATGACGCGGAAGGCCTGACGGCCGCGCTGGCGGCGGGCGATGGCAAGGTCCGTGCGCGCTACAATGTGCTGCAGCCACACTACAATCTGCTGGTGCGCGACCAGTACGAAGGCGCGCTCGAAAATGCGTGCGCCGGCGAGGGGCTGGGAGTGATCCCATACTTCGCGCTCGCAAGCGGATTCCTGAGCGGCAAATACCGCTCTGAGGCCGATCTCGGGAAGAGCCCGCGCGGTGGCGGCATGAAGAAGCATTTCAACCCGCGCGGCCTCGCCATACTTGCGGCGCTCGACACCGTTTCGAAGGCGCACGGCGCCACGCCAGCGCAGGTAGCTCTCGCCTGGTTGATGGCGCGGCCCAGCATCACCGCTCCGATCGCATCAGCAACCAGCGTCGCGCAACTGAAAGAGCTTGCACCCGCCGCCAGCCTCAAGCTGACGCCTGAAGACATGAAAACGCTCGATCTCTAGGAGACACACATGGCCAACGCGATGGACCTGCTGGTGAAGCGCACGGCGCTGGGCGAGACAAAGCTGGCGCCAGCTACCTCGTCCGAGCTTGCCGACGGCGAAGCGCTCCTTCGCGTCAATGTCTTCTCGCTCACCGCCAACAACGTTACCTACGGCGCATTCGGCGACTTCCTAAAATACTGGAATTTCTATCCCGCGCCCGAAGGCTGGGGCCGGGTACCCGTCTGGGGCTTTGCAACGGTTGTCGAAAGCCGCGTCGAGGGTGTGAAGCCGGGCGAACGTGTCTACGGCTACCTGCCCATGTCCAACCAGTTCAAGCTGCGCCCCGGTCCGCGCAAGCATGGCGCGTTCGCAGACCAGAGCGCGCATCGCGCCGGGCTCTCGCCGATCTACAACAACTATGTGCTGAACGCCGAAGACGCGCTTTACACCGCCGACACCGAGGCGCTGCAGGTGTTGTTCCGCCCGCTGTTCGTCACGTCCTTCCTGATCGACGATTTCCTGGCCGACAACGCCTACTGGGGCGGCCGGCAGGTGATCTTCTCCAGCGCCTCGGCGAAGACCTCGTATGCGGCGGCGCAACTTCTCAAGGCGCGCGGTGAGGCCAGGATCATCGGCCTCACATCACCGGGCAATGTGAAGTTTGTCGAAGGACTGGGGTTCTACGATCAGGTCATGACCTATGATGCGATCGGCTCGATGGACGGATCCATCGCCAGCGTGTTTGTCGACATCGCGGGAGACAACGCTGTGCGCGGCGCGATCCATGGCAAGTTCCGCGACGCGCTGAAGTACAGCTGCGCCGTCGGCGCCACGCACTGGGACGTGCCGCGCGAGGCCGGCGAGCTTCCCGGCCCACAGCCTCAGATGTTCTTCGCCCCAGGTGTCGTACAGAAACGCATCGCCGACTGGGGCGGCGCCGAGTTCCAGAGCCGCGTCGGTGAGGCCTGGCGCGCCTTCCTGCCAACGGCGGCGGCGCACACAAAAATTGTCGAGGGCCGCGGTCTGGAGGCCGCGGCGCGAGTCTTTGCCGATCTCGCTGGCGGACGCGCCTCGCCCTCGGATGGCCATGTAATTCGCCTTTAGAGGGCAGAATGTGCATTGCCGGCGCTTACGTGATAGCGCTGACGGATGACTCGCATCGAAGCCGCCATTGAACGCCTGCGCGCACTGCCGGAGGCGGAGCAGGACATGCTCGCCGGCGAGATCGAGGACCTGCTGTCCGAGCCGGCTTCCTTGCTGACGCCTGATCAGTGGAAAGAGGTCGAGGATGAAATCGACAGCGATGACGGCGTCCGCATTACGCACAATGATGTGATGCTTCGCATGCGTACGAGGTTCGGCCGTTGAAAATCACATGGCGGCCACGCGCGGCGGACGATTTCGAGAACCTGATCGCGCTGTCGTCGGAGGGTAGTCCGGCCAACGCCTCCCGCGACAAGTCGCTCGTCGAAAACAAGATCCTGCAACTCGTCCGGTTCGGCGAGATGGGGCGCAAATCACGCCGCACGGGCGTTCGGGAATACCCGATCGAGGGCACGCCCTATGTGGTCGTCAACCGCCGGCTGGACGAGGACATCCTGATCCTCCGCATGTTCCACAACGGCAAGGCCACGCTCAGCTAAAGTCCGTCCGGCCCTCCCCGGAACTTCCCTAGCGTTCCCGGCATGCTATAGCGCCCGTTCGATCAGTCGCCGGAGAGCGCCATGGCCAGCAAGAAATGGGACAAGTCACGCATGCCGAGCCGGCATGTGACCGAGGGGCCGGCCCGCGCGCCGCACCGCTCCTACTATTATGCCATGGGCCTTGGCACGAAGGAGATTGAACAACCGCTGGTGGGCGTAGCCTCGTGCTGGAACCAGGCGGCGCCCTGCAACACCGCCCTGATGCGCCAGGCCCAGGTCGTCTCCGAAGGCGTCAAGTCCGCCCATGGTACGCCTCGCGAATTCTGCACCATCACCGTCACCGACGGCATCGCCATGGGCCATGAGGGTATGCGCTCCTCGCTCGTCTCGCGCGACGTGATCGCGGACTCCGTCGAGCTCACCATGCGCGGCCATGGCTATGACGCGCTCGTGGGTGTCGCCGGTTGCGACAAGTCCCTGCCGGGCATGATGATGGCGATGTTGCGCCTCAACGTGCCAAGCGTCTTCCTCTATGGTGGCTCGATCATGCCGGGCATGCTCAACGGCAAGGAGCTGACGGTCCAGGACGTGTTCGAAGGCGTTGGCGCCCATGCCGTCGGCAAGATCACCGATGAAGAACTCTGCCTGATCGAGAAACACGCCTGCCCGGGCGATGGCGCCTGCGGAGGCCAGTACACCGCCAACACCATGGCCTGCGTCTCCGAAGCCATCGGCCTCGCCCTGCCGCTCTCCTCGGCGCTGCCGGCCGTCTACAAGGATCGCGAGCAGTACGCCTACGCCTCGGGCGAAGCGGTGATGAACCTCATCGAGAAGAACATCCGCCCACGCGACATCTGCACGCGCGAAGCCTTCGAGAACGCCGCGATCATCGTCGCCGCCACTGGCGGCTCCACCAATGGCGGGCTCCACCTGCCGGCGATGGCGAGTGAATGCGGCATCAAGTTCGATCTCGACGATGTCGTGAAGATCATGCGCAAGACACCCTACCTCGCTGACCTCAAACCCGGCGGCCAGTACGTCGCCAAATCCATGGGCGAGGCCGGCGGCGTTCCCATGTTGATGAAGACGCTTCTGGATGCCGGCATCCTCCATGGCGACTGCATGACAGTCACCGGCAAGACCATCCGCGAGAACCTCAAGGACGTTGTCTGGCGCGACGACCAGAAAGTCATCCGCCCGGTCTCCAACCCGCTCTCCGAAA
Organism: Hyphomonadaceae bacterium; assembly: GCA_965279205.1. Taxonomy (GTDB): domain Bacteria; phylum Pseudomonadota; class Alphaproteobacteria; order Caulobacterales; family Hyphomonadaceae; genus UBA7672. Next base: position 2,839,286 of record OZ257144.1, on the reverse strand, counting down.
CCGGCGGCGTGGTCGGCCTCAAGGGCTCGCTTGCGCCAGACGGCGCCATCGTGAAGGTCGCTGGCCTGAAGACCCAGGTCTTCCGCGGCCCCGCGCGCGTGTTCGATGGCGAGGAAGCCTGCTTCGCTGCGGTCGAGAAGAAACAATACAAGGCCGGCGAAGTACTCGTCATCCGCTATGAGGGCCCCAAGGGCGGTCCCGGCATGCGCGAGATGCTGTCCACCACCGCCGCGATCTATGGCCAGGACATGGGCGACAAGGTCGCCCTGATCACCGACGGCCGCTTCTCCGGCGCCACGCGCGGCTTCTGCATCGGACACGTTGGTCCGGAAGCCCAGGAAGGCGGCCCGATCGCGTTGATCAAGGATGGCGACATCATTGCCCTCGACGCGATCAAAGGCACGATCGAACTCGAAGTCTCAGCCAGTGAACTGGCCGAGCGCAAGAAGAGCTGGAAGCCCCGCAAGACCAACTACCAGTCCGGCGCACTCTGGAAATACGCGCAGAGCGTCGGTCCGGCGAGCAAGGGCGCGCTGACCCACCCGGGCGCCGCCGCCGAGACCCACGTCTATGCGGATCTCTGATTGCGGTTGGGCAATCGCGTGGAGCGACGCGCTCGTGTATGAACGGCCGGGGAACTAGCGAGTCGGGGCGGGAATGGCGGACAAGCAGGAAATACTGACCATAGGTCAGGCCATGGAAGGCCTGCCGAAGGATTTCGGTTTCTTTGGCGATCGCTTCAGCAATTCGATCCAGCCACAGCTCGCCGCGCGTGAGACCGACCGGGTCAAGGCGGTCGCCAAGCAACGCAACTTCACGATCATCGGCGTGCTGATCGGGATCGCGGCTACCGCGGGGCTGGCCTTCACCATCGAGGACGGAATCATCTTCGGCGGTTTTCTCGGTGTCGCTGCGGTCATCGGGATGTTTGCCTGGGGCAGCATGGACATCAACCGGCTGGCCAAGGAGACCAAGCTGATGCTGATTGAGCCGGTCTCGTCAGAGTTCGGCATGGGCTATCAACTCGCGCCCGCCCAGCCGCAGGAGATCTACACCTTCCGCTCGCTCGGCCTGATCCCCGGCTGGGATCGCTCGAAATACGAGGACCGTCTCACGGGCGCCCGCAACGAGACGCCGTTCGAATTCTTCGAAGCGCATCTCGAGGAAAAACGCACCACGACCGACTCGAAGGGCCGCACGCGCACCACCTGGGTCACCGTCTTCCGCGGCCAGTGCCTGATCGTGAAGTTCATGAAAGAGTTCAAGGGCGTCACCAAGGTCTATCGCGACATGGGCATGCTCAACTTCTTTGCGAAGCTGGGACAACTCGGCAAGGGCGAGAAGGTGAAGCTGGAAGACCCGGTCTTCGAGAAGGCCTTCGAGGTGTTTTCCACTGACCAGATCGAGGCCCGCTTCATCCTGACGCCGGACTTCATGGAACGCCTGCTGGGCCTGGAGCGCACCTTCAAGGGCAAGCAGGTCCGCTGCGCCTTTGCGGGCGGCGAAATGTTCCTGTGTTGCGAAGGCAAGAACCTGCTCGAAGCCGGCTCGATGAACCGCAAGATGGACGATCTCGACCGCGTCCGCGAAATGCTGCAGGATTTCGCCGCCATCTTCCTGCTGATCGACGCGATGTCCCAGCGCCTCACGCCCGACGCCCTGCGTGGCCCGAACGCCTAGGCGGCCGTTCGCGCGACCGGTGAGTCTGCAAGCTTTGCTTAGGAAAATCGGGCTATTCGCGAAACACGGACGAAGCCGCAGGGAACAGCCCGATGAAAAAGCCCATTCTCGAACGCGCTCTGGAACGCGGCCTATTCATGTCGCGCTGGCTGATGGCGCCGTTCTATGTCGGCCTGCTCGGCGCACTCGTTGCGCTGATGGTCGTGTTCTTCCAGGAACTCTGGCACGAGATGCCGCTGCTCTGGTCGATGGACCACGGGCTCGACGCCGACCACGCCATCATGCTGGCGCTCTCGCTGATTGATCTGTCGCTCGCAGGCAACCTCGTCGTGATCGTGATTTTCTCTGGCTACGAAAATTTCGTGTCCAAGATCGATACCGGCGCGCACGAGGATCGCCCCGAATGGATGGGCACGGTCGACTTCTCCGGCCTCAAGCTGAAGCTGATCGCTTCCATCGTCGCCATCTCCGGGATCGCGCTGCTGAAATCCTTCCTCGAGATCAGCGATACGGCCGCGTTTGATGCGCAGGCTCAGTCGCGCCTGATGTGGCAGGTGATCGTCCACATCACCTTCGTCGTCTCCGGCGTGCTGCTGGCGCTGATGGACTGGCTCACCGGCCACCAGAAGGCCGAGTAGCTCCCGAACCTGTCGGCACAAAGAAAAGTCCCGTCGGCAAGGCCGACGGGACTAAAGGGTGATTCTCGGGGGAGAGAATGCTCCTTTGGTACGTGCGCCAAGCGGCGCTGGATCGTTCGGAAAGGGGCGATGGCGCGATAGTTTGAGGCGGGAATGCGGCGCCGCCGCTTGACACCTGCGCCAGCAAGCTCTGCATTCCCCAGCGACAGAAGCCGATAACTGGCCACACCACGAAGGGGGAACGCCATGCGGTTGACGTTACGGTTCGCCCTGGCCCTGGCCGCGCTTCTCGTTGCGCCAGCCTTCGCGCAAGGTACTGCCACCGACTATGAACGCGCCGAGGCGCTGCGCACCCGCTATTTCGGCCTCGTCCACGGCATTGCCGACGAGCCGGTCTTTTCCGCTGACTCCAGGACACTGGTCTATCGCCGCTCGCTGATCGGCGGTGGCTACGATTTCGTATCCGTCGACCTCGTCGCGCTGACCCGCTCGTCGGCCTTCGATCAGGAAGGCATCGCAAGATCGCTCGCGGATGCGACCGGGCGCCCCTACAGAAGCGCCAACCTTCCATTCCCGCGCTACACCCTGTCCGACGACCGCATGACGATGGAGTTCGAGGCCGCCAGCGCAAAGTGGCGCTGCCAGCTCGCAAGCAATTCATGCGAGAAGCTCGAGGACATCAAGCCTAAGCCGCCGCTCGAAGGCATGGGTCCGCGAAATCCCATCGGCACGGGCCGGCCGGACAAGCCGGATCATCAGCCGGTGAAATCTCCCGACGGCGCGTTCGAGGCCTTCGTGCGCGACAGCAACCTGTTCGTGCGCCAGATCGACGGCGGCGACCCAAGGCAGCTCAGCTTCGACGGAACGCCAAACGACTATTACTTCGTCTCGAAGGAATCGTGGTCGCCGGACTCGAAGATGCTTGCGGTGTCGCGCACACGTCCCGGCGCCGAGCGATACGTCACCTTCGTGGAAAGCTCGCCTGACGAACAGAAGCAGCCGGTTCTCACCGAGCTGTTCTATCCCAAGCCCGGCGACATCCTCACTGATCGCCAGCCTGTCCTGTTCGATGTCGCCACTGGCAAGGCAACCATCATCGACCGCAAGTTGTTCCCCAACGCCTATTCGCAGTCCGAGCCGAAATGGTGGAAGGACGGGCGCGGCTTCTTCTTCAGCTACAACCAGCGCGGCCATCAGGTCTATCGCATCATCGAGGTGAACCGGCAGGGCGCGGCGAGGGCGCTGATCGACGAGCAGAGCAAGACCTACATCGAGTACTCGTCCAAGCGCGTGTTCGAGGCCGCCAATGACGGCAGGGACATTGTCTGGATGTCGGAGCGCGACGGCTGGTGCCACCTTTATCTCTATGACGGGCTCTCCGGGGCCGTGAAAAACCAGATCACGAAAGGTCCCTGGGCCGTTCGCGCCGTCATCAATGTCGACGAGAAACGCCGCGAGATCACGTTCAGCGCCAACGGCATGCGGCCGGGCGAGGATCCGTACTTTGTCCACTACTACCGGATCAGGTTTGACGGCACGGGCCTGGTCCATCTGACCGACGGGCCCGGCACGCATTCGGTCACGTTCGCTCCAAACTACGCCACCTACATCGACATCTGGTCGCGTGTGGACATGGCGCCTGTGGCCCTGCTGCGCCGCTCGTCCGACGCCAGGGTGCTGATGGAGCTTGAGCGTCCCGCCGCCACGGCCCTCGCCGCTATCGGCTGGCGCCCGCCTGAACCCTTCGTCGCAAAGGGCAGAGACGGCTCAACCGACATCTACGGCCTGATCTTCAAGCCTTCCAACTTCGATCCCGCCAAGAAGTATCCGGTGATCGAGAGCATCTATGCCGGTCCGCAGGGCGCGTTCACGCCGAAGAACTTCCTCGCCTATCGGCCCATGCAGGCGCAGGCCGAGCTCGGCTTCATCGTCGTGCAGATGGACGGCATGGGCACCAGCTACCGCTCCAAGGCCTTCCACGATGTCGCCTGGAAGAATCTTGCCGACGCCGGCTTTCCCGATCGCATCCTTTGGCACAAGGCGGCAGCGGCGAAATTCCCCTGGTACGACATCAGCCGCGTCGGCATCTATGGCGGCTCCGCCGGCGGCCAGAACGCCATGGCGGCGCTGCTGTTTCATCCGGAATTCTACAAGGTCGCCTGGTCGTTTGCCGGCAGCCACGACAACCGAATGGACAAGATCTGGTGGAATGAACAGTACATGGGCTGGCCTGTCGGCCCGGAATATTCGGCCTCGTCCAATGTCGACAACGCCGCGAAGCTTCAGGGCAAGCTGATGCTGGTGGTTGGCGAACTCGACACCAACGTCGATCCGTCCTCGACGCTGCAGGTGGTCGACGCCCTCATCAAGGCAGGCAAGAGTTTCGACTTCCTCATGCTTCCCGGCGCCGGCCACACCGAAGGCGGCCAGTATGGCGAACGCCGACGCTGGGATTTCTTTGTGAAGAACCTGCTCGGCGTCGAGCCGCCCGACCGCAACGCGCCAAAACCCACGCCAGTCACACCACCCCAGCGCCTGCCTGACGTATCAGCGACCGCAGTCTCGTCATCGCCCTGATCTCTAGTCCGCGAACGTCCCGATCACCGGCACATGGTCGGATGCCTTGCCCAGAGCATCCATGCCGCGCACGGCGCGATGGATGGCGATCGACTTGAGGCGATCGACCGCCTGCGGCGAGCACATCAGGTGGTCGATGCGGATGCCCCAGTCCTTCTGCCAGGCGCCGGCCTGATAGTCCCAGAATGTGTATTTCTGGATGCGGCCGTCGCGCTCCATGAAGGCGTCGCTGTAGCCGAGATATTGCAGCTTGCGGAAACGCTCGCGCGTCGGCGGGAAGGCGAGGGCGTCTTCCGCCCAGGCGCGCGCGTCCCAGCAGTCCTCGTCGCGCGGAATGCAGTTGTAGTCGCCGGTCAGCACGACGGGCTCTTCGTTCTCCAGCAGCGTCTTCGCCCGCGCGATCAGCCGGTCCATCCAGCGCAGCTTGTATTCGTACTTGTCGCTCGGCCGGGGATTGCCGTTGGGCAGGTAGACCGACGCAACCCGCATGGGGCGAGGGCTCTCGATCAGCACTTCCAGATACCGGCTCTGCTCGTCCTCCGGTTCGCCCTCCAGCCCGCGCACCTCGTCCGAGATGCGATGCTTCGACAGCACCGCCACGCCATTATAGGTCTTCTGCCCGAACACCGCGCAGTTGAAGCCCAGCGCCTCGATCTCTGCGCGCGGAAACTTCTCGTCGACGCATTTGATCTCCTGCAGGCACCAGACATCGGCCTCGCAGGTCTTCAGCACGTCGAGCACGGTCGGCAGGCGCGCATTGACCGAGTTCACATTCCACGTCGCGATTTTCATGGGCGTAGTGATAGCGCGGCCCGCGCCAAACGGAAGCTGCATGCCGCGCACGTACACGGAATGGTGGAATTATTTTGGGGTACGCAGGCGTATCCATTGCCAATCACTGCAATCAGATTACAAATGTAATCTACAGGCGCGATATCGGCGTCGCGCCGCCACACAGGGAGGCGCAGCATGGCGATGCAGACCGGAGACCTCAGGGAAGGCGAACCCAATGCGGACATCAACACCACGCCCTTGATCGATGTGATGCTGGTTCTGCTGATCATGCTGATCGTGACGCTGCCGCCGCAACGCCATGCCGTGAAGCTCGATACGCCGCTGCCGTGCCCCAGTTGCGAGAACAAGCAGGCGCCCGATCCCATCCATATCGCGATCGACTTCGACGGTTCCATGAAATGGAACGGCGCAGCAATCAGCCGCAACGACTTGAATCAGCGTTTCACCGTTGAGGCGCGCCGCGCCGAACAATCCGAAGTCCACATCGAGCCGCACCGCCTCGCGCACTATGGAGAGGTTGCCCACGTGATGGCCGTCGCGCAGCGCGAAGGGATCACACGACTTGGTGTAGTCGGAGGAACCTGAAGTGTTCGCGTCGAACTTGCGCGGCGGCAGATCATGACCAAGGATTCCCGCTGAGAGCACAATCATGTGCCAGGGGGAAGTATATGCGCGTTTGTGTTCTGGCTCTGACCGGCCTTGCCTGGATGATGGATGCCGCGCCAGCGCTCGCGCAGCAGTCGGGACCGTGGCTTGGCGGCGGCGTTGGCCAGCGCGACGTTGATTTGGAGGTCAGCGGCGTTCTTCGCGGCGGTCTCGTTCTGACGACACCTTTCGAACGATCGAAGTCGGATGCCGGCAGCAACTACACGCTCTCGGCAGGATACGATCACCAGCTTGGCGGTGGGTTCTTCGTCGGCGTCGAGGGATCTGTCAGCCTTTCCGGCGTCGAGGCATCGATGGCGCCGGTCACATCCAACGCCGTCCTGACTCAGCCAACGGACATCCTCATATGCCCGCCCGGCGCGCCGCCGCTGCCGTGCATGATCATACCGGGGCCGCTGATCACGTTTCGCGAAGACCAGTCTCTTGCCGTGACGGTTGAAGAGAACACTGGCGCCGGCCTTCATGCCAGGTTCGGCTTTGCGTGGGGCGACACGAAGGTCTGGGCCAATACAGTATTCGCGGCTCAGGGCGTAGGCGTTGACTACGCCCTCCCAGCGCTCCTGCGCACCTTAACGCAGGCAGGCGGGGGCGGTCCCACATCCAGCACGACGATTCTCGCGGCCGAGACCCGCTCGGAAAAGGATACGCTCATGGGCTACGGCCTCGGTGCCGGTATCGAGCATGCGGTGACGCCGGGCCTGTCCCTGGCGTTCGCCTATCAACGCACGGATTTCGATGACGCCGATTTCTTCGACACCGCGCGTGTCACCGACCTGCGCGTCGGCGGCGTATCCGAATCCGCCGACATCTCGCTGCGCTGGCGGTTCTGAGATCCTGCGACCGCGCTAGCTCCCGAGAGCCAGCTTCATCGCGCGTTCTAATGGCGAATAGGCGCCGTCCGCCCGCATCAGCTGAGCTTCCTCCCGCCAGCCCAGTCCCGGCTGCGCAAGAAAGCGCGGCTCTGATCCGCGATGCGCCTGTGCTGCGTGCACCATGAAGGGGTGAAGCAGCCAGATCGTTCCCGCTTCACCCGTCGCGAGCGCCTCCTCACAACTCGCGCTGCTCTCGAAGCCTTCCTGCGCAAGATCGGCGAGCGAAATCCCGGCCTCGCCATGTGTCTTCAGCTGCCGCGCCATCGGCATGTGCGATCCAATGCGCACGCGCGTCGGCGCATCGTTCTCCCCACAGTCCGACAGCAGGAACAGCATCAGCATAGAGCGCATGCGCGAGTGGAAGTTCACGCGCCACCGGAAATAGTCGAGCGACGTGGGATCGTCATCGGGCGGAAAGCTGCCGTCGACGTGCCAGCCATCGTCCCACGGCTTTTCCGGCACGGGGAAGCGCACCACCATCGCGCCCAGCGCGCCGGGCATGGTCCAGCGTCCCTTGCCCGCGAGCTGATCGAGCGCGCCATGCAGTCGCGGCGAGCCGATAGCCTCAAGGAAGGGCGGCTCGGCATACATGCCCAGCCGCAGCACCGGTTCCTTCCATCCGGACGGATCATCCGGCGAAAGTCCCAGGTCCTTCCACAGACGCTCCCGGCACGCCGCCGCCACGCTGCGCGGAAAGGCGCCCTCCAGCTTGACGAAGCCGTCGGCGACAAATTGCTCGATCTGCGCCGCGCCTAGACTCAACCTCTGGCCGCAATCTCATAGAGGAAATCGACATACCCCATCGTCGCCTCGGTAAGCCCGGCCACCTTGGGGTTGGAGCTTTCGATGACGAAGAGTTCGTCCGGCGCATGCGCGCCCTGGCCATAGCCGAGGCCAAAGCCGCTCGCCGGGATTTTCAGAGGCGGGCCGGTGAACACCGAGCCCGGCCATGAGCCCGCGCTGCGGGGATACAGCGTCGTCTCGATGCCGGCCTTCTTGAAGGTGGCAAGCTGCGCCTGCACCACGGCGCTTTCCTCGGCGACCTCGGTCGGGCCATAGCCGCCGGAGACGTTGACGATCACGTCCGGGAAGCCCTGCTTGGCGAGGTGCGCCTTCAGCTTGGCGACGCAGTCTTCCTTCGTCATGTCCGGCACCAGCCGCAGGTCGATCTTCGCCTCGACCTTGTGCGGCAACACGGTCTTGCCGCCTGGGCCGATATAGCCGCCGACCAGTCCCTGGATGTTGATCGTCGGCTGCGACACCAGCCGCTCGATCGAGGAGCGATAGTCCAGATCGTCGATCCAGCGCTTCACGCCATAGGCAGTCTTCACTTCCTGCTCGCTGGTCGCCGCGGCGTACTGCGCAATCAACTCCTTTTGCCGCGCCGTCAGCGGCCGTACTTTCTCGAACCAGCCTTCGACGGCCGGCGTGTTGCCATCCGGCGTCACCAGCGTGTGCAACGCCTGTACAAGACGCCAGGCCGGGCTGTCGACGCGCGCCTTCTCGCTCGAATGCAGGTCCTTCGCCGGCCCACGTCCCCACACCTCGGCGTCCGAGATCAGCTGCAGCTCGACCGCGCCCTTGGCGCCAAGCTCGATCGTCACCGACCCTGACAACTCCTGAGACGCCGAGGGAATGATCACGCCAACGCATTTCGAGATCGCCGGCATCACCTTCGGGTGCTGCACGACCTGATAGAAGTGAGGCGAGGCGATTTCCTCCTCACCCTCCGCCACCAGAACGAGGTTCACCGGCGGCTTTTTGCCGGCCGCGCGCATCGCGTGCAGCGCGGCGAGGAAGGCCGTCTCCGGCCCCTTCTGGTTCACGGCGCCGCGGCCCATGATCACCTTGCCGAACGGCGCCTTGTCGAACAGTCGGCCTTCGAGCGGCGGGTTCGACCACTCTGCCGGATCGAACTGCTTCACGTCATACATGAAGTAGATGCCCATCCACTTCTTCGCGCCATTGTCCATGGTCGCGAACACGCCGGGGTGGCCGTCCGTCTGGATCACTTCCGCCTGCTGGAAGCCTGCATCCAGCGCCAGCTGCTTCATGTAGGTGGCGCCTTCCTGCATCTTCCGGTTTTCGGCGGCGATGGAGGGATTGGCGATCCAGTCCTGCAGCCGTTTCACCGTGTCGCTGTGGCCGGCCTGAACCGCTTTCAGGATCGCTGCCCGATCGCTCGCGCTCACTTGTGCGGTCGCGCATCCCTGCGAAACCAACAGCGCACTTGCTGCCGTGCCCTGCAGCATCAGCCGGCGATCAAGAACGGTTTTGTCGGTCATGAAAAACTCCCTCACATCGAGGGAGACGCTAGCCCTGCGGCGCAGCCGGATCAACGGCGCTACGCTCCTTCGCAAACGATCCCCACAGCGCAACCGCCAGCAGCATAACGCTTGCTAGTGTCATGCCCACGATCAGCCACGCGCCGCCCGCATCTGGCGAGATCACCGTCCACAGCGAAGTTCCCAGCGGCGCGACGCACGCCAGAAAACCGAGCCACCCAAGCCCGCCGCGCCGCAGCAGCATCACGCCGCCGATCGTCGTTGCGAGCCCAAGCCCGACCCATTTCACATTCGTTGCAACGATCAGCACTGTCAGCCAGACTGAAGCCACATCCGGCGCCGCGCTCAGCTGGAACAGCCCCGCATTCTCGAACCAGTCGGCAACCGCGCAGGTCAGCGCAACCGCCACGCCAATCCAGCCGATCATCCTGTCCCGCCGACCCAGCGCGAACAGCACGAGTGCGTAGAAGGCGGTGTAGGTGGGAATGTAGACGATCGCGTCAATGAGGTTTGCGTGGTCCATCTGCTCGACCAGTGGCGCCCGGCACGCATCGCCTGCCATCCCGAATATCCGTTGCAGATCATCGACCGACCGGACCAGTTCGAACGCAGTCAGCGCCGACATCGGCAGCGGATGGCAGGACCGCGCCGTCACCGCCATCAGAGGCGTGACGGCCAGCATCGCCACCGCCGCAATCACTGCCAGCCGGAATGCAAGTTTCGATGTCATGCGCGTCCCCCGCCTGTGCGCCAGCTAGATCAGCCTCGCGCGACCTATGCAACTTCACGCAACGGCGCCCGACGCGTCGGGAGAAGGCAGGGATGTCAGGGCGCGGCGGCGCGGCAGCCGATGCCGTCGAGTGCAATCCGGGCGCCGGTGTCTTCGCGAACGAGCACGCAGGTTTCGCCTTCGATCTCGAGACGGAATATCGTGGGCTTCGCCAGGCTCCTGTCCTCAAGCGGACCCGCCGGCAGAGGCAGCACGGACAGCACGGAGCTTTGCGTCGGATCGCCAGGCCCAAGCTCGACCTGCGATCGGCCCATCGCCTTTGCGATCGCCGCCTTCAGGCGACCAATCGCGTCCTGGTCTGCATGGGTCAGCACAGCGGGAACTGCCATCGGCGTCGACTGGCAGGCCCCCGCGAGCACGACGGACAGCAGGATCGCGGCAGGCAGCTTTGCGATCATCGTTTGGCCGCTCATCGCACAGCCCCACCGGTGTTGGGCATGCGGAGGTCGCGGATGCCGCGCAGGATCTCTGCGGCCGGCGAACGGCCGGTCGTCTCGATCGACAGGCCGGCTTCAGGCGCCTGCGCCACGCCGATGCTTGTCGGAGGCGGCGTCGGGCAGGTTGCGTTGGCGCGATAGCCCAGCGCGGCCGAGAGCATCGCCTCGCTGGCGTCGCCCAGTTCGTGGGTCAGGTCGTCGGCAACCGCGCATCCCGGAATCTTGACGGCAAACACTGAGGACGAATTGGTTGGCGAAAACCCGTCGGGATAGTCCCCGAAGCTCTTGTCGTTGATGCCCTTGAACTGGATCGAGAAATAGGTCTGCCCGCAATTGTCTTCGGGATAGAAGCCATAGGGTTTGCCACACGTCGTCGTGCCGATCAGCACGACATCGACATTGATCCCCCGCAGCCCGTTGATGACGGATTCGCTGGCGCTGCACGTGCTCGACGTCGACAGGATGTAGACACGCGGCAGGTCGAGCGACTGGATCGGGGCGCCGTTCGCGACGGTAAAGCCAAGGCCGGTGTTGTAGAACGGCGTGGGCGCGTTCGCCCCGCCAGTGACAGGATTGTTCGAGCCGGCCGCCGCGTTGAACTGTAGACGCTCGAAGATGTGACCCGTCGTGCGCGACTGTCCGGCCACCATGTAGCTTAGCTGCGAGGCGATCGCGAGCAGGCCGCCGCCATTGTAGCGTAGGTCGAGCACTACGTCGTTGATGCCCTGCGCCTTGACCGCTGCGATTGCATCGACCAGCGCCTTTTCTGAGCTGAACGGGCTGAACGTGTTGAGAAGAATGTAGCCGACCTTTCCGCTAGGCGTCGTCAGCACCGTCTGGCGGTTGACCGGCGGCTCGACGAGCGAGGCCGAGATCATGGTGATCGCGCGCTGCGAGTTGTCGGGGTAGCGGACAGTGAACGTATGGCTCTCGCCGGCTGTGCGCGGGAACATGCCATTGTTGAGTATATCGATCTGGGCCTGCGACGTTCCCCCGTTCACGAGATCAATGCCATCGACGGTGAGGATCTGCGTGCCGCGGATCAGTTTCGGCGTTCCTGCCAGTAGGTCGGTCGCAGGCGTTCCTGGCGACGTATAGAGTATGCGGACATTGCGCGGCGGGGAGCCGGAGAACACGCGGACTTCTGCTCCATAGCTGGCCTCCGGCGCGGACGTGACCTGCGCGAGATAATCCGCCGTGGACGCGCTGAAATGGAACTGGTCCTTGAGCTTGCCGGACCCAGCGAGGGCGGTCGTCTTGAGCACGTTGAAGTAGGTAACGCGATCGGAGAACCCGCCCGGGTTCTGATCAACCACTTCGGTGTTCCAGAGATAGGTCTGGTTCGTCCACGAGCGCAGCCAGAAGAGTTCCTGCGCCAGCGTGCCGGGCAGGTCCGGGAACGCCTGGCCCCGGCTGTCGGCGCCCGTGCGCACGACGGCGCAACGATTTGCGAACGTGTTTGCGGACTGGAAGACGCCCGGCGTCCAGGTCGGACCGGAAGAGCCGGGAGGACCGCCGCCGCCTCCACCGCCGCTACTTCCACCGCCTCCTCCTCCGCCGCAAGCAGCGGCAGCTGCAACCAGGATCGCGCACACAAGGTTGCGGAGGGATAATGTTTGCACTGGCCGCCGGTCGATCTGAGTCATCGAAATATCGCCCTCACACACGTGTACAGACCTCGGCCGCTTGCTGTGCAGCGTAGTGCACAGTTGGCCGGCACGGCAACGTCACTCGCTAAGGCGAAATTCGATCGGCAGAACGACCTTGTCGCCGGGCCGCAGGTTCTGATCGTTCGACTTTTTCACGACAAACAGCCGCGACACCTCGATGCCGGCCTCGTTAAAACCAAGGTCGGGCGCTTCCTCCCAGCCGGGCCGGCAATCGAGCCGCCAATCATCGCGGATCGTGCAAGGTAGCTTGACGATCGACTCGACGTGGAGACGCATCGCCCTTGCCGGATAGACCCGCAGGAAATCATCCGCCCTGGGACCGCTCTCGGTCCAGGACGGCATGCTGATCATGTCCGGCTGCGGAGGCGCAAGCGGTGGAGGCGCGAGCGCCGCCGGTTCGCTTTCGCACGCCGAAAGCACCACCATGCTCGCAAGCGCCAGCGCCAGCTTGAACGCGGATCCCATCATCGTCCCATCCCCGACCAGATTGCCTTCGCAGCGGACACAAAGACTTCCAATCGAGCGAAATTGATGAAAACGGTCATTGGCGTTTCATGGCAGGGCACACAGATCGCGGTTCGGTGAGACAAAAGTCGGGCCAGTGTCCGGATGTTCTCCAGTAGTCAGCGAGTCCAAGTCGCTCAAATATCGTGATGGCGCGTGGATCGGCTCGAAGCGGAGCCATCCATGGTGCAAACAGTGTTGAAAGGTCTCCTGTCTCCGCGTTCAGCCACAGCCGCTCGGTGTCCTTTCTCGTTGGACCCACAAGTTGGGGGTAGAGCTTGTCCGCAAAGGCAAAGGCGGTATCGATACGCCCGAGAATGGTCATCGCCGAAAGACACTTGTCCAACGTCTCCAAATCGCTGACCGGAACGGCTGCGCAGGCTGTTTCCACCTCGTCGATGTCCTTGCTTTGGCGAGTTCGAAGTGCTCTGGCGATTTGGCTCAGGAGCGGTCGCACTGCTGCCTGCTCTGCGCTCCAAGCTCTTGCGTCACTCACGTAGGCCTCTGCGGTTGCCGGAGTGCCTGCCCAGAATGCCGACACGAATCTTGCGTCAGCCAAGGCAGCGCTATCCGGCCATCCCCGCTCGGTTTCGTCGAACAGGTCTTTCGCGTCGCCAAGCTTGCCAGAAAACTGGAACAGCCGTGCCATTCGCAAGGCCTTCTGCTCCGAAAAATGATCCAGCGCTCGCGCCTGCTGGATCGCTGTCAACGCGCGATCGAGTTGCCCCGTGGACGAGTAGAGTTGGGACAGAAAACTGTCGATGCTCGTATTTGCGGGATCGGTGGATCGCCCCCGCTCTAACCAGTCAATGCGCTCCGCCCAGAGCCCCATGGGCGTCGTCAACATTGCGGCGAGAAAGGCGCCCCCTTCTCGCGGATCCAGTTTCAGGGCGGTTTGAGCGGCCGCCTGTCCTTCAACCAGAGCCGACTCGCGACTGGCTGGCGGGATCGCAGACATTTCTCGCCAGATCTCTATCGCCAGCGCGACGTGCGCCTGAGCAATTTCAGGTGCGATCTTCGGAAGGCGCCGGGCCGCTTCCAGGGCGCCGAGACGGTCTCCGTTTTTCATCCTCTGGTCGACCAGCAGATAGACCGCCGCGAACTCGGGAGCATTTGGCGTGTCAGCATTCAAGGCGCGCAGAGCGCCAGACCATGAGATCGAGTTCGCAACCCTGACGGACAACTGGTCCGCGAGCGCGCCGATCCTGTCGGCCTGGCCTTCAAGGGTCGAGGACCACACGGTCAGGCCGCTCTTCGCATGAACGACACGCGCCACCACCCGTGCTACGTTGGTGTCGCGTACAACGCTGCCGGTTACTAGGAATCCCGCGCCGGAGTCCTTGCCAGCTGTCTCTTGGCCATCGGACTTGGGCGCCACCACAAGCAACCCCGCGCTGGTCAACCGGTCAGAAATCGCTGCCGAGACGGCGCTGGCCATGCTTTTGGCCAGGGGATCGCTGTCGAGCGCCTCGAAGGGGAGCACGGCCAAGGACGCGACAGGTCTGGTCTCGACGACCTTGTCACGACCCGCGCCTAGGAACACGAACCCGGCAATCAGAGCAGCGAACGCAATCGAGGCGGCGGCAAGGATCAAGCGGGGCAGGGTTGCCCAACTGGGTGGCGACGTGATCGGCGAATCCGGCACCGGGTTGTTGGCGACGCCAACCGGTGATGCAAACCGGTGAAGCGCCGACAGGAGACTTTGGAACGGCCCTTCTTCTCCAGACCGCCAGTGCGAGAAATCGATGACCTGGAACTGACGGAAGCCCAACGGCGGCAGCGCGCCGTCGAGTGAGATAGGGATCAACCGGCCGTCATCACGTCCGACCCCAGCTTCGTCCGCTACCCAGTGCGAATCCACGGACACGCGGCTCCACAGGACGACGACCGCCTTGGCGGCGGCGAGTTCGCTTTCCGTCGTCTTCAGGTAACGCTCACCGCCGGCAAGGTTGTGATCCCACCAGACCGAATGCCCGGACCTTTCGAGAGCAACCGCCAGTTTTTCGGCGGAAGGCCCGTCTTCTCGCGCGTAGGAAAGAAAGACGTTGGCCATCAGCGCTCCACCCCGCGCATTTGCCTGGACCCTATTCGATTTCCGGAAATTGAACCATCCCATCCCCGAAGGGGGGAGGTCGGGACGAGCAATGCGGATGCTTACGCTGATTCCAGAGGCGCACGTTCGACCGTCTGTTCTGAGCCGAAGCCCGATGCTCAGAATCCCCTGAACTCCACTACCTCGGCCTGCGGCGCGCGATCGGCGTAGAGGTCGTTGGCCGGCTCGTTCGGGTCGGGATAGCCGAGCGAGATACCGCAATAGACCATGTGGTGTTCATCGAGGGCGAACAGGTCGTGCAGTTCGTTGCGGATGCGGGCCCAGCATTCCTGCATGCAGGTTGCCCAGCCGCGTTCCTCGGCAAGCAGCGCGATGGTCTGCATGTACATGCCCATGTGCGCCCACTGGCCGTGGCCCATGCGGCGGTCGATGATCAGGAACAGCCCGACCGGCGCGCCGAAGAAGCGGTAGTTGTTGGCAAACCAGCGGATGCGGCCCGCGCGGTCTTCCTTCGGGATGCCGATCTTGTCGTACATCATCTCGCCAACGCGGCGGCGGCGCTGGTCATAGACCGGATCGATCGCCTTGAGGTCGGGATAGACGGGGCGGTCGCCAGGCACTGCACCCATCGGATCGGCCGCGAGCACACGATGCGCGATGTCGATGATCTCGTCCTTCGCGGCGCCGGTCACCGCAATCACTTTCCACGGCTGCAGGTTGCCGCCCGATGGTGAGCGCTGCGCCGTCTCGAGCAGGTCGGCGAGCTCTGCTTGCGATATCTGCCTGTCGAGAAATCCCCGTGTGGAGATGCGCTGGCGAACCGCTTCGGTGACATTCATGGAGTTTCGAATCCCGACAAAAGAATCTGGGCGAGATCATGGCCCTGAAGATGACCATTTTGTCTGTTGACGTTTGGGTGTCCACCGCCAGCCTAGCAAGTCCACGTTTTGTTTTACGGAGCGCCCACCATGACGCCCGAGATTGTTGCCGGCATCATTGCCGTCGGGGCTATCGGCGTACTCAGCGCCGGCGTGTTGTCGATCATGCGGCCCAAGCGGATAACCCTTGTCGATTATCCGGAACTTCCCGCGCCGCCCAAGGAAGACGGATCGGGCCCGACCATGCAGGTCTGAGGGCCGGAGCGGGTCGGGCGGGGCAGGTCGGGGGACAGGTTCCGCAGCCAGATCGGGAACATTCGCCACCGGGATGGGTTCACCCTGAACTCATCAAGGAGGCCGTAATGAAACAGTTTGCTGCCGCCTTCATCGCGATCTGGAGCATTCTTCTTCTCGCGGCCTGCGAGTCGAACGCCCAGTACGATGGCGTGTCCCGGTTTGCAGGTGCCTATGGTCCCTATTATGGCCCGGGCAGCCCACCACGCGAGATCAGTCCGAATCCAGCTCCAGCTGCGTCGGAACTGCCCGGCTAACACCGCGGACGAGAAAATCTGAACGGACTCTCCGCAGCGGATTAATCGCCCGTTGTGGCGCGTTCAGGTTCGGGGGCGGATTATGGCTCCATGAACAAACGTCTCGCGCTAGCGGCGGCGCTTCCTGCTGCACTTATCGCTCTCTCGGCCTGCTCAACTTATGATGGGTATGGCTACGGTTTTGGCTCAGGCGGCTATGGCGGATATTCCGACTATGGCTACAGCGACGGCTATGGCGGCGGAGTGCCCGGCACGTATTACGACCAGTCCTATGGCGGCGGGTACGGGACCAGTGTCACGCTGAGCTATCACGACGGGTACTACGACAATTTCTATGGCCCCGTGTATGGCGGCTACTGGGACAATGACGGGTTCTTCTATTACCAGTCCCGCATCGGCGCGGCTTACCTGCGCGACAATGGCCGGCATTTCCGCAAGGATCAGTACAAGGGCTACAACCGCTTCCGCGTGGCGGACCACCGCAATGGCCGCGACCACAACTGGAACAACAACAACGGTGGCCGCAACAACGACCGCGACTGGAACCGCGACAACGACCGCAACACCTACCCCCCGCTGTTCAAGAACGGACGCGACAATGATCTGGACGGCGGCCCCCGCAACGGCCGCGACAACAACCAGAACGGCGGCCGCAACAACGGCTGGAACAACAACGGCAATGGCGGCGGACAACCGAACGCAACGCCGCCGCCTCCCCAACCCCGCAACGACAACAATCCCCGTGGCGGCCAGAACAACAACCGCAACGGCGGCTGGAATGGCAACGGCCAGAATAGCGGCAACGGCGGCAACAACGGCAACCGCTCAGGCGGCGGCAACTGGCAAGGCAATGGCGGCGGGCAGCCGAACGCGACGCCACCACCGCCCCCGCAACCGCGCAATGACGGTCCCCGCGGCGGCCAGAACAATGGCGGCCAGAACCGCGACAATGATCGCGGCAATGGCGGCGGTCGCTCCGGCGGCTGGCAGGGTAATGGAGGTGGACAACAGAACGCCGCTCCGCCGCCTCCGCCGTCACAACCGCAATCGAACGGCAGCCCACCCCAGCGCGGCAATGGCGGCAACAATGATCGCGGTGGCGACGACAACAACCGCGGCAACGGCAAGTTCAGCGGCCAGAAGAATGACGAGGGCAAGGGCAACGGCAAAGGCAAGTATGGCCGCCACGACCCGAACTAGAGCCTAGACCGAGAAGCTGGTTCCGCACCCGCAGCCGGAGGTTGCGTTCGGGTTGTGCACCCGGAACGCCGCGCCGATGATCTCCTCGACGAAGTCGATCTCCGATCCCGCAAGGAAAGGCAGGCTGGCTTCGTCGATGGCGACTTTCGCGCCGTCCCGCTCGATCACCTGGTCGTCGGCATTCGCCTTGTCGGCGAACCCGAAGCGGTAGGAAAAGCCCGAACACCCCCCGCCGATAACCTCGACGCGCAGCATCGTCCCCGCCGGCTGGCCGGTGGTGATCTTGTTGATCCGCCGCGCCGCAGAGGCGCTGAGGCTCACTTCAGGTGAAGAAACAGCAGTATCCGCCATGTCGCTTCAATTCGTCATTAGGAGCGATTCAGATATGAAGCCCAAAGGGTAAAGGGAAGCCCAAGGGAAAGACAGGCCCATGGCCAAGCCGTTTGTAGCGCCTCCAAGGGCGGTCTTCGCGACCGATCCGGCGAGATCGCGCGGCCGTCTGCACACCGAAAGTCCCAGCGCCACCCGCACGGATTTCCAGCGCGACCGCGACCGGATCATCCATTCCGACGCTTTTCGCCGCCTGAAGCAGAAGACCCAGGTCTTCGTCGCCCACGAGGGCGACCACTACCGCACCCGCCTGACGCACTCGCTGGAAGTGTCCCAGATCGCCCGCACCGTCTCGCGCGTGCTTGGCCTCGACGAGGATCTTGCCGAGACCCTGTCGCTCGCCCACGACATTGGCCATCCGCCTTTCGGTCATGCCGGTGAGACGGCGCTGAACGATGTGATGAAGCAGTATGACGGCTTCGACCACAACGCGCAGGCATTGCGGGTGCTTACCAAGCTCGAGCGCCGCTATCCGAATTTCGACGGTCTCAACCTGACATGGGAAACGCTGGAAGGCGTCATCAAGCATAATGGCCCGCTGGTGACGAAGGAGAAGGGCATCGACAAGCTGCCCGCTGCCTTCCGCGACTATGACGCACTGCAGTCGCTCGACCTCGACACCTTCGCTGGCCCAGAGGCGCAGGTCGCAGCGCTGGCCGACGACATCGCCTACAACAATCACGACATCCAGGACGGTCTCCGCGCCGGCCTGTTCGAAGTGGAGGATCTGCTTGAGGTGCCGCTGGCCGGGGACATCTTCCGTGAAGTGATGGCGCAGTATCCGAAGATCGAGCGCGATATCCTGATCTCGGAATCCGTTCGCCGCCTGATCGGTCTGTGGGTCCGCGACCTCGTCGACGAATTCCAGCGCCGCGCCGCGAAGGAGCGTCCGAAGTCAGCCGAGGAGGTGAGGGCGCTGTCCCGCCCGCTCGCCGCCTTCTCCGACGAGATCAACCAGAAACAGAAGCCGCTGCGCGAGTTCCTGTTCGAGCGCATGTATCGCCATCACCGCGTCAATCGCATGATGAGCCAGGCCCGCCGCATCGTGCGCGAGCTGTTCGCGCTGTTCCTCGCCGAGCCGGATACGCTGCCATCACCATGGCGCGAGCGCGCTCAAGGCGCCGGCAAGGACACAACGAAGAAGGCCCGCGTCGTGTGTGACTACATCGCCGGCATGACCGACACCTACGCCATCGACGAACACCGCAGGCTGTTCAACCTGGAACGGTGGGGTTGATCGAATGCGGGCCAGCGGATTGATCCTCGTCCTGCTGGTTGCGTTTCCCCTGCCTGTCTCGGCGCAGCAAATGCGTCCGGCGTCCAACCTCGAGGGTTTCTGGACGATCGTTACAGCGACTCCTCTGGAGCGGATCGCCGCGTTCGATGGACCAACCACCACCGAGGAACGAGCGGCTGTCTTCGAGAAGGCCGGCCCTGATGCGTTCATCGCGGACACGTCCGACGGCGTTGGCGGCAGGCAATCGGAATACTGGGAAGTTCACGCGCCGATGATCCGGATCGGTGGCGAGATCCGGACATCGGTGGTTGTCGATCCGCCGGACGGCAAGCTGCCGTACAGCGCAGCGGGCAGGGCGCTGCTGGGCGGGCGGCTGGCCGGAAACACGCGCGAGTATGATGGCCCTGAAATCCGCCCGTCGCCGGAACGCTGCCTGACCGGCGTTGCGGGTTCGACAGGCACGCCGATGATCTCGGCGCGCTACAACGGCCACTATCAATTCGTGCAGACTGCCAGCCACGTCGTCATCGCGGCCGAGCACAACGAGGTGCGTATCATTCCAGTAGGCCCTTTCGCCGCACCACCTTTTCCGCGCTGGATGGGCGGCTCGATTGGCCACTGGGAAGGCGACACGCTTGTGGTCGAGACGTCAGGCTTCAAGCCGGGCGATGCGTTCAAGGCGCCGCAACCGGTCTACATCTCGGCGAACGCGAAGGTGACGGAGCGCTTCACGCGCGTCTCCCCGACCGAGATCGTCTACCGGTTCACGGTGGAAGACCCCGACGTGTTCACCCGCACCTGGCGCGGCGAGCAGGTTTTTCGCAGGACGGCGGATCGGATGTTCGAATACGCTTGCCATGAGGGCAACTACGCGCTGCCCAACGTGCTCGCGGGCGGACGGGTAGCCGAGCGGAAGGCGGGGAAGCCGTAGCACTGCGGCTTTGATCCGCGGGCGCCTTAGCGATTTCCTGTGCGGTTTGCCTGCGCCGCGCGCAAGTCACGACACACCTCAACATCCCTTCCCCGTTCCGTGTCGCACAGGTCGGGGCGCGTACCTGTATCGATCCAGTATTGGAAGACGCCAAGACGCTGCATGAGGGGAAGAAATCGCTTGTCCTTTTGCATCGGCGTTGCGGTGGGGGCGAGTAGCCACGCGCTATGACGAAGAAACAAGATCGGATTCTTCCGGTCGATTTCCTTCGCACGTTCGAATGCGGAATCTACATCGCCCAGCGCGGCGATCACGGTGATGGCGAATTGGGACTCGACGATGCCATCGTCGACGCATTCGCCGAGCCGGCCCGCTCCGGCCCGCCGTTTCTTCTGGTCGGTCGAGGCCGCTGCGTTAATGATGGCCTCCCAGCAGTCCTTGAGATCGCCCGTCACGCTTGGCGGAGCTGCGTCAAGCACCTCAGCAGGATCGCCAGCGCCCTCAAACAACGCGGCGCGGAGCCAATGTTCCCAGGCGTATGCGCTCGGCAACCGCGCATTCATTCCGCTAAACACTTTTACAGCGCCGTCCGGTTGACCGCCGCTCGCCAGACTGGCGCCTAGCAGCTGGTGCCCGGCGGAATTGAGCGGGTCGTTCTTCACCGCTTCGTAGCCTCCTGGGATGGCTTCGCGAAACCGGCCCACGGACATCAGTTGGAGGAGATCCGATCGGGTGACGTCGAAGTCTGGACGCGACTTGTCGAGGGCTACGACAAGCGGACCCTTCGCGACGAGTAGATACCCGTTCGCCTGCCTTGCCTCTGGGGTGCTGGGATCGAGGCGCAGGGCTTTCTGTGTTGCCGCCTCAGCTTCCGCCAACATGCCCGGCCATTCCGTTGCCGGCTCCCTCAACATCCTCCGCAGTTGGGTAAGCCCCAGCATTCCGTGCACAAAGGCAGAGTCAGGCGCTAGCGCGGCGAGTTCTCGCAGTTGTCGCACGTTCTGCTCGCTTGCGGAGAAGCGGCCGCGACACACATCAGTGAGGAGGCCGAGAATGTACTCGTTTTCCTTCGGCAGACTTGTTCGGAAGCGCGTGAAGCAGCCGACCATGCCCGTGGCGCTGGTAGCGGCCCGAACTGGCAGGGATATGCTTTCGGCGGGCCCGCCACGAAATGACTCTTCCCAGAGCATGACCCCGCGCGGAACATCCGCTAGCTGGATCGAGATGATGATGTCATTGCCGGCGCTTCGCACTTCACCACCAAGAGCATAGCGAGCCTCTAGCTTTGCTGCCCGGACAAGCTGCGCATCGAGGGCGACACCCCGTGTCTCGGCGCGCGCCGTCGTTTCGAGACGGAGGCCATTCATTGCCTGAAACGTTTCATCGGTTGCAGATTTTGCGGCGACTATCACGGTTGGATCATCGCTGTCGGCGGTGAAGCCAAAGAAGGCGGTGCGCTGGTTGGTCGGCGCGGCGTTTTCGCGCGGCATCAGAATGAAACCGATTGTCGCAACCAGCAAAACCGAGGCGGCGGCAATTGAGGCGGGCCGCGCCCACCGCTGCAAACCCTGCGATGCGCGCGGCAGCGGCAATTCTGGCGCTGCACTGCCGATGAACCCGCGGATATCCGACAGGAAGCCCTGCCAGGCCGGATCGCCAGCATCGCCCTTCCAGTGGGACAGGTCTGCGGTCTGCGTGAGTTCGAACATGATCGGGCGCTTGCAGTCCTCGATCATGGCGGGAACGAGTGTCTTGTTGCGCTGGCCCTGCGTAGCTTCGGCGCGTACCCAGCGGGAGTCGACAGAGCGGGGTGACCACAGAACGACCACGGCCTTGGCTTCATTCAGGGCTTTTTCGGTAACTTCGTCGTACGCCTCGCCGGAGCGCAATGTAGCGTCCCACCATACGGTAAGCCCCTCGGCCTCAAACCTCTCCGCGAACTGGCGGGCAATCGCCTGATCCTCGCGGTTGTAAGAGAGGAAGATGTCGGCCACGCCCTGCCCCCGGAAGCCACAGCCGGTCGGTTGTGCGGACAGTTAGTACAGGAACTGCGGGGACCGGTCGATGATCGCGCCGACAAGTAGCGTAGCGACAACGTCTCGATGATGTTCACCGGCAAGAACGTGGGCGAGGAGAACTGCGTCCTTGTCGACGGCTTCCCCGACGAAGGTCGCAATTTTTCGGCCTCCTCGCGGCTGAGGAATTAGGCCGAAAACGCTGGCGCCAGCCGGATTTCGAGAATCCCCGCCGGTTTCGTCCAAACATTTCCTGTTCGTTAACGGGCCTTGGGCACGATGACACGGTGGCGGCGCTATTGGCGCTCGCCAGCCATGCCGTGGGCGCCGGCGGCAGGGCGGGACGGGACGAGACAGGTGCAGGAAAGCTTCGTTTCCGGCCATGACACGCTACAGCAGATCCGTGATCCCCGGTCGCCAGAATGATGGGCAGGGGATGCCCAGCGCATCCGACATCGACCGCGCCGTGTTCGGCGCCAAGAAGAAAGCCGGACCCGTTCCCGCGAACGATCCGCACAATTCCGGGTTCGAGATCGAAGTGGATTCCGAAGAAGCAACCCATCTTGTCGAGCGCGCCTCGGGCGACCGTCGCAAGAAGGGTGGCGAACGCCGCCGCAATGATGACCGCCGCGCCGCCGACGAGCGCCGGGGCAAATCCGTCTACACGCCACTGCCGAAAGTAGATCGCGGCTACCGCGCCGCCGAAGACGGCAAGCGCGGACCGCTTCTGCTGGTCGGCGCGCTGCTGATCGTCGCCGTGTTCAGCGTCGTGGTGTGGAACGCTTATCGTGAAGGCGTGCGCCCGGAAGATTCCATCGAGTCGGTGCCCGAGCTTGCCTCTGCCGGCGCGTTCAAGACGCCGCCGCGCGAACTCAGCGAAGCCAAGGTCGCGACTGCGCCGGATGCCGAAGTTCTTGAACAGCTCGAAGGTCCGCCGTCGGTTGCTGTTGCCTCGCGGGATGTTCGCGAGCAGGCGCCGCCTGCCAAACCGCCGGCCGCCTCTGTCGCGCCGCCGGCTGTCAAGCCGGCCGCGAAAGTCGTGCCGCCGGTTCTTCCGACCGCCACGCCACCGACGCCGCTGAAGCAACCGGTTGTGACCACGGCCGCCGCCAAACCGCCGGCAGCAAAACCGCCAGCCGCCAAGCCTGACGCCGCGATCTCGCTGACGCCGGCGCCGTCGCAAGCCATTGCGACCAAGCCTGCAGCGCCTGCGCCTGTTCCGGCTGCGGTTGTTACTCCCGCCGCTACCGCGCCCGTCTCGGCCTACAAACCGACCTTCTCGGCGCTGGGAGCGTATGTCGTGCAGATCGCCGCGCCGTCCACGGAAGCGGGCGCCGTCGCCGAGTGGGACAAGCGCGCCAAGGCCTCTCCGGAACTCTTTGCGTCTGCGGAAAGGTTCATCGTCCAGGCAGACGTCAACGGTAAAACCGTCTACCGTCTGCGCGCCGGACCGTTCGCCAGCAAGGCCGAGGCAGATTCATTCTGCTCCGCGTTCAAGGCGAAGGGTGGGAACTGTTTCCCGGCGGCAAAATAGCCGGACGAGTCTATGTCTCAGCCTAAGGCCTGCATCCTTTCCGTCTCGGGCGTAAAGCTGACGGACGGGGAGCGGAAGCTGCTTGCGACGGCGAACCCGTGGGGCGTGATCCTCATGGGCAGGTCGTGCGAGAGCGTGGCGCAGGTAACGGCGCTGACGGCCGACATCTGCCAGGTGACCGGGCGCAACACGCCGGTCTTCATCGACCAGGAAGGTGGTCGCGTGAAGCGGCTGAAGCCGCCGGTGTGGCCGGACTTTCCCGCGCCGCTGAGCTACCTGCCGCTCTACAAGTCCGATCCGGCGCTGGGCCGCGAGGCGGTGTGGCTGCATCACCGGCTGATGGCTGCCGAGCTGGAGCCAATGGGCATTCGCGCGGATTGCGCGCCGGTGGTCGACCTGCTGCATCCTCACATGCACAAGATCGTCGGCGACCGTGCGCTTGGCGAGACGGCGGCTCAGGTGAGCGTTCTGGCGAAAGCGGCGCTGGAAGGTCTGGCCGATGGCGGTGTTGCCGGCGTGATCAAGCACATGCCGGGGCATGGGCGCGCGGAAGTCGACAGTCACGAGACAATGCCCGTCGTGCGCGCGAGCCGTGCGGCGGTCGAGGAAGATATTGCGCCGTTCAAGGCGGTGCGCCACGCGACGATGGGGATGACGGCGCACCTCGCCTATGCGGCGCTGGACGATGAGACGACGCCGGCAACGCATTCGCGGAAGATCATTCATGAGATCATTCGCGGCGAGATCGGCTTCGACGGCCTCTTGATGACGGACGATCTCGGCATGAAGGCGCTGGGCGGCACGCTCGCCAGCCGGGCAACGCGGGCGCTCGAAGCGGGGTGCGATGTGATCCTGCACTGCTCGGGGCTGGATGCCTGGGGCAAGGTGCTGCGGGATCCGGACCAGGTGCTGCGCGAGATGGGCGAGATCGCAGATGTCTGTCCGCAACTGTCAGGCGAGCAGCTGCGCCGGGCGGAGGCTGCGGATGCGGCGACTGCGCATGTGAAGGCCTTCGACAAGCGAGAAGGCAGGGCGCGGCTTGAGAGCCTGTTGTCTGCCTCGCCGGGGTCGTCTACTGCGGTGGCATGACGGTACTGCCCGTTCCTGATGAAGACATGCTCGCCCAGGCGTCCGCGGAAGCGGCTGACGCCAAGGATGCTTTTGTCGTCGATCTCGACGGCTATGAAGGCCCGCTGCATCTGCTGCTGGACCTCGCGCGCCGCCACAAGGTCGACCTTGCGAAGCTGTCGATCCTGAAGCTGGCGGATCAGTATCTCACCTACATCCGCGAGGCGCAGGTCCGGAAGATTGATCTCGCTGCTGACTATCTGCTGATGGCTGCGTGGCTGGCTTATCTGAAATCCAAACTGCTGCTGCCGTCCGACAAGAAGGCCGAGGACGAGGTCGATCCCGAGGCGATGGCGGGCAGGCTGGCGTTCCGGCTGCGCCGTCTCGATGCGATGCGGCGTGCAGTCAACGATCTCTACGATGGTCACATCGATGGCCGAGACGTGTTCAGGCGCGGCGATCCGCAGCTCGCGAAGATCATCCGCAAGCCGCTGTGGAACAACACGCTGCACGACATCCTGAAAGCCTTCGGCGACATCAACACGCGCAAGGTGAAACAGCGTGCACACGTCATCGAGCGCCAGCCGGTGGTGCCGCTGGAGTCTGCGCGCCGCCATCTCAAGGAGTTGCTGCCTGAACTCTTCGAGTGGGCCTCGATCCAGCAGATGCATACGGGCGAGGAAGAGTCGAAGGACGCTCCGCGCCGTTCCGAAGTCGCCAGCTTCTTCTCGGCCGCGCTTGAGCTGACCAAGGACCGCGCGGTTGACCTACGCCAGGACCAGCCCTTCTCCGACGTCTATGTCCGCAGGGCGCGCGAGGCGCTGAAGGCAGCCGAATGAACGGGAAAGAGAAACCACCCGAGCTGCAGGACATGCGCGACGCGGTCGCCAAGCTTGCGAAATCGCGCAAGGTGCAGCCCGAGGCGAAGGCCGACGCGCCACCTGCGCCATCTCCGCCCAGGCCTGTGCCGGATCCCGAGCGCCTCACCGACGCCATGCGCCGCGCCGAGGCGATCCTCTTTGCCTCCGACGAACCGATCGACGCGGCCACGCTGGCCCAGGCGCTGCCGCCTGGCGTCGAGCCTGGCGACGTGCTGCTTCAGCTCAAGCAGGATTACTCCAAGCGTGGCGTGAACCTGGTTGAGCTTGCCGGAAAATGGCGTTTCCAGTCGGCGCCTGATCTGGCTTTCCTGTTCGAGGAAACGCGCGAACAGCCTCGCGCACTTTCGCGCGCCGCGCTCGAAACACTTGCCATCATCGCTTACTGCCAGCCCGTCAGCCGCGCCGAGATCGAAGACGTTCGCGGCGTCGCTGTCTCCTCCGGCACGCTCGACATCCTGATGGAAGCCGGCTGGGTTCGTCCCCGCGGCCGCCGTCGCACGCCAGGCCGGCCTGTGACATATGGCGTCACCGACGCCTTCCTCGTGCACTTCGGCCTCGACTCGATCGACAGCCTGCCGGGCCGGGACGATCTCAAGGCCGCCGGCCTGCTCAGCGCCGAGATTCCCCGCGATTTCGAGTTCGCCGGCACGCCGCGAGACCCCGAAACAGGCGATCTTCTGGGCGAGGACCCGCTCGACGACACCGAATTCCAGTCCGATTTCTTCGAGGGATCCGAGGATCGGGCCTGATCCCGCCCATCCTGGTTAATGACAATCGCTGCGCCACCAGACCTTTGTCGGTTTGCAGGAAGGCTCCCGGAGGGTTACTTATGATCCATGGAGTCTCACGGGCGTCATGATGTTTGGAACTGTCAGCCTGACGTTCTTCGCCCTTCTTCTCCTGCCCGGGCCGATCAAGCTGCTGTTAGTGGCGGGCGTGACGGGCCTGGGATAAGCACACAGGTGGCGGACGCCCCCTGAAGACGCCAGAAATGGCGAACCGGAGTTAGACGCATGTTCGGAAAATTGGGCATCACGGAGCTGCTGGTCATCGCGGCGATTCTGCTGCTGCTGTTCGGCGGCCGTGGAAAGATCTCCGCCATGATGGGCGACATGGCCAAGGGTATCAAAAGCTTCCGCAAGGGGCTGAAGGACGGCGAAGTCGACACCAGCCAGACGACCTCTGGTGCACTGGTCAACGAGCCGATCAACGTCACCCCCGAGAAGGAAAAGACGAAGGTCTGATACGCCTGTCCGGGGGCGGAATAGGCGCGTCTGAACTTTCGTCTCTCCGCAAGGGAGCGACAACGCCATGATGCCGGGTGTCGGCTTCGAGGAAATGATCCTGCTGGTGGTGGTGGCGATTATCGTCATCGGCCCGAAGGATTTGCCCTTGATGATGCGCAAGTTCGGCAAGTTCACCGGCAAGATGCGTGCGATGGCCTTCGAGTTCAAACAGGGCATCGACGAGCTGGGCCGCCAGGCCGAACTGGATGAACTGCGCAAGGAAGTCGCCAACCTGAAGGCCTCGACTGGCCTCGAAGATCTCAAGCGCGAATTCGAACAGGACCGCATCGATCTCGAGAAGGATGTAAACTCCGCGCTGGCGCCTGTGTCGCCAACGCATCCGGCCGCCGCGTCCGCAGCCGCGATCACGAACGCCGCCGCCGAGACGCCTGCCATCCCGAACTATGCCGGGCTGTCCGCCGATCATCCGGGCTATGACGCGGGCGATGATTTCCGGATCGACGGCGGCATGCATGACTCGGCGAACGGGCCGTCGCCTGAGCACGTCAACGGCGTGCATGTGAACGGTGAAGCCGCCGATGCGCCTCACATCATTCCCG
This sequence comes from Hyphomonadaceae bacterium, assembly GCA_965279205.1. Taxonomy (GTDB): domain Bacteria; phylum Pseudomonadota; class Alphaproteobacteria; order Caulobacterales; family Hyphomonadaceae; genus UBA7672. The sequence goes on along the minus strand of OZ257144.1, from coordinate 2,811,788 downwards.
ACGACGAAGTCGCCCCCGTGGCGCCCGCGCCGGTCAAGCAGGACACGCCTGCCTGATGGCCCAGAAAGCTGACAAGAAGAAAGCTGACAAAAAGACCAGGGAAGCGGACAAGCCGCAGGCCGAGCCGGTCGACGAGGTCGAAGCCAGCCGCGCGCCGCTGATGGAACACCTGGTCGAGCTGCGCAACCGGATGACGCACAGCCTGATCCTGGTTGGCGTGCTGTTCTGCGCGGCGTGGTTCGTGACCGACCAGGTGTTGAACTACCTGCTGACGCCGCTGGGCGATGCGGCCCACCGCGCGGGGCGGCCGCTCGACGAACTGTTCGTGGCGCAGACGACGGCGCCGCTCGAAATGCTGTTCGTCAAGCTGAAGCTCGCCTTCGTGATGGCGCTGGCTGCGGGTTTTCCCTACATCGCCTATCAGGTCTACGCCTTCGTGGCGCCCGGCCTCTACAAGAACGAGCGCGGCGCAGTTTTGCCATTCCTGTTCGTGATGCCGGTCCTGTTCGTGGCGGGAACAGCGCTGGTCTATTTCTTCGTGCTGCCGGCCTTCATGGACCTGTCGTTCAGTCAGGAACTCATCGGCACGAACGTGAAGGCCGTCTACGTTCCGAAGGTGAAGGAGTATTACGAGCTCACTATCTCGCTGCTGATGTGCTTCGGGTTTGCGTTCCAGTTGCCGATTGTGATGTCGCTGCTTTCAATGGCGGGGGTGATCCAGGCGACCTCCCTGCGCAAAGGCCGGAAGTATGCGTTGCTGGTGATTTTCGTGGTCGCCGCCGTGGTGACGCCGCCGGACCCGTTCAGCCAGTTCATCCTCGGCGTGCCGCTCTATTTCCTCTACGAGTCCGGGATCATCATGGCCTGGATCATCGAACGCGCCCGCAAACGCCGCGACGCGGAAGAGGAGAAACGCGAAGAAGAAGAAGCCAGACGCGAAGCCGCCGAAGAAGCCAAACGCCGCACCGCCGCCGCCCAGACCTCAGGCCAGGCCTCGCTGCCCGCCGGCGAGTAGGGCGGGCCCTCAGTGCCCCTTCAGCCCTCATCCTGAAGAGCCGCGTAGCGGCGTCTCGAAGGACAACGGCGTGCTCACAGGCTCAGCAACACACCACTGTTCCACCCGCGCCAGACGTTCAACGCTTCCCCTCCCCCTTGTGGGGAGGGGCGCAGGGGTGGGGGGCTGCAGGACGGTATGCTCTCTCGATCAGTCTGCATGTTGAACCGCCCCCCACCCCCACCCCTCCCCACAAGGGGGAGGGGAAGTGCAACGCCGTCAAACTGTGCGGGATATCGCGATCGCGAACTCATGTTTCTCCGGACAACTCGACGATCCGCCGTGGGAGGAAATAAATCCGGCGCCAAGTTATCCCCCACCCCTCGCGCCTGAGAGATACTGGCTCCGCCCTGACAGGGAGGAGGCAAAGCTTCCGGAATGTTGAGGTGTCGGTGTCGCCGGTGCTGTCGGTGAGGTGGTGAAAAAGCCGGTGTTTGAAAAGGAGAGCGGAGCGCGCTAGACCCGCCCCGAGCCAACAGGACAGCCCCATGCACGACATCCGCGCCATCCGCGAGACGCCCGAAACCTACGCAAAGGCGTGGTCGCGGCGTCCGTCGCTGGACGGCAAGGCGGTCGTCGCCGAAATCCTCGCCCTCGACGCCGAGGTGCGGAAGGCTCTCCTCGAGAAGGAGGCCGCCGAAGCGATCCGCAACGCCAAGTCGAAAGAGATCGGCAAGGCAAAGGCGTCGAAGGACGAAGCCCTCGCCGCGAAGCTGATGGAGGAGGTGGCGCAGGCGAAAGCCACCATCGAGGCCGCCGGCGCTGCCGAAGCGGCCGCCGCAGCCCAGCGCGACGACGTTCTCGCCCGCCTGCCCAACCTGCCGCTCGACAGCGTGCCGGACGGCAAGGACGAGACGGCCAACAAAGAAGTCCGCCGCCACGGCGAACCGCGCAAGTTCAATTTCAGCCCCAAAGATCATGCCGACATCGGCGAAGCCCTGAAGATGATGGACTTCGAGGCAGCCACCCGGATGAGCGGGGCGCGCTTTGTTGTGTTGAAGCGGCAGCTGGCGCGGCTGGAGCGGGCTCTGGCGGCATTCATGCTGGATGTGCAGACGGGAGAGAACGGGTACAGCGAAACGGCGGTACCGCTAATGGTCAGGCCTACAGCTATGTATGGCACAGGCCAACTTCCAAAATTTGACGACGACTTGTTCAAGACCGTGTTGGGTTTGACAGCAGAAGAGCAGCTTCAGCAGACGAAGATGGAAGCGCAAATTGCGAGTACAGCAAACCTTGCTGCTTCAGCTCGCAAAGCGCGCGAAAATATCTACGAGCTGCTTTCCGACGCTCCCGAAGGCGCAATGAGCTATTTGGCTAGCAACCCCAAGGGGGAAGCCGCAAAAGCATTCGGCACGATACTCGAACAGGTTCTGATGTATGAGAAGTTCGAGGCTTCTATAGATGATCATCGCCAGCAACTGGCGGATCTTCTGAGCAAAAAATTTGCTGTAGATCGCTACCTCATCCCCACCGCCGAAGTCTCCCTCACCAACATCATCCGCGAGCAGATCCTCGATGCGGCTGCGCTGCCCATGCGGATGACCGCCGCGACGCCGTGTTTCCGCTCGGAAGCGGGCAGTGCGGGGCGGGACACCAAGGGCATGATCCGCATGCACCAGTTCATCAAGGTCGAACTGGTGTCGATCGTGAAGCCCGAGGACAGCGACGCCGAGCTGGAGCGCATGACGAAATGCGCCGAGGGCATTCTCGAACGCCTCGAGCTTCCCTATCGCACCGTGATGCTGTGCGTTGGCGACATGGGCTTTGGCGCGCGCAAGACCTACGACCTCGAAGTCTGGCTGCCCTCGCAGAAAACCTATCGCGAGATCAGCTCGTGCTCGACCTGCGGCGACTTCCAGGCCCGCCGCATGGACGCGCGCTTCCGTCGCGAGCCAACGAAGGACGATCCGAAGCCGAAACCCGAATTCGTCCACACCCTCAACGGCTCCGGCCTCGCCGTCGGCCGCACGCTGGTCGCGATCCTCGAGAACTACCAGGAAGAGGACGGCACGGTACGTGTGCCGAAAGCACTTGTCCCTTACATGGGCGGGCTGGAGGTTATTGGGTAGAAGTCCTCCACCGCCGAATGGCGGGGGAGGTGGATTGCGCGAAGCGCAAGACGGAGGGGGCTGCTCGCGAAGCGAGCGGATGCCGCACGATCCGTCTGCTGTGCAGCCGGCCCCTTCCGTCTCGCGCGCAAGCGCGCGATCCACCTTCCCCACTGCGTGGGGCAGGACTTCCCACGGCCTTGCGGTCAGTGGTTTTCGGAGTGAGTGATCATGAGCATCTCTCTCGCCTGGTTTGCGGTTCAGGGTATCGAGCCTGACGACATTCTCGAACGCGCGGGCTTCACCGATACCGGCGAGGGCGACGAGTATTTCGAGGCCGAGCATACGGCGGGCGAGCTTGGCGACGGCTGGTATGTCGTGGTGACCGAGCAGGCGGGACTGCTGGAGCCGTCGAAGCTGGCGCAATGGTCGGCTGGCGGCCGCCTTGTCGGCGCGGTCGTGCATGAGGACACGTCCACCAGCCTCGCGATGGAATGGCGCGATGGCAAACAGCTGTGGTCCGTCTTCCACGATGGCAGCGCCGCCGAGAAGAACCTCGCCGTCGAAGGCACGCTGCCGGACAGTTTCGAGTCGATCCATGAGGAGTTGATGGCCGTGCAGGCCGAAGCCGATGCCGAAGGCGGAGAGTTCAATGCCGCTTTCGATATCCCGCTCAATCTTGCCGAGGACCTCACCGGGTTCCGTCATGACGAGATGGGCTTCGATGATGACATTCCGCCTTTCACTATTCTCGAACGCGTGCATCTCTCCGAGTCATGAATGACGACGTCGATCCCCGCTTTCATGCCGCCCGGCTCGTGCTGGCCCTGCGCCAGGCCGGTGTGATGGACCATCGCCTTACCGAGGCGCTGGAAAAGACGCCGCGTGAACCGTTCGTGCCGCGTCCCTTCCATGACGCCGCGTGGGAGAATGCCGAACTTCCGATCGATTGCGGGCAGTCGATGACACGGCCGGTCACTGTCGGCGTGATGCTGCAGGCGCTGGATGCCCATCGCGAGCACACCGTGCTCGAAGTGGGAACCGGCTCGGGCTATGTCGCTGCCGTGCTGAGCAGGCTGGTGCGCCGGGTCTATTCGATCGATCGCTATCGTACCCTGGTCGACCGCGCCCGGCAGACGCTGGATGCGATGAGCATTTCCTCGCGGGTCGAGATCCGGCTGTCGGATGGCCTGCTGGGCTGGCCGGAGGCGGCGCCCTTCGACCGGATATTGCTGATGGGTTCGGTGCCTGACCTGCCGGATCTGCTGAACATGCAGCTGGCCAAAGGCGGGGTAGCCGTGTTCCCGGCCGAGCGGGGCGGGGAGGCGCTTGTCCTCCGCCTGGAGAAGAAGCCCGACGGCACTCTGTGGGAAACCCTCGTTACAAAAGGCCGTTTTGCGGCCCTTGAGCCGGGGGTGGCTCGCGAGCTTTAGCTTCCAGTAAGCATGATCGGGGCACTCTCCGGACCGATTTCATGGAGAGTTCCGGCGATGCCTATCGCCTTGCGCACCCTTGTCCTTGCCTCCGCCGCCGCGGGGCTGGCCGGCTGCGCCTCCAACCCGGCCGATCCCGGGCCGGCGCCGATCGACTACCGCGTCTACTCTCCGGGCGCGCGTCCCCAGCCCAGCGCTCCCGTCGTCAGCCCCTCACGCACGCCAGCCGCCCCGATCCCGCGGTCAGCAAGCGCGCCCGCTCCTTCGCCTCGCGTCGTGGACATGGGCTCTTCGTCGACCGCCATCTCAGGGATCGACGAAGCAAAGGCCCTCACGCCGGAAACCGGATCGCGCCCAGGCGGCAAGCTGAGACAGCCCGGCGACAGCCCCTCCGCCCGCGCCATCGCCGTGCAGAAGGGCGACACGCTCTACGACATCTCGCGCCGCTACTCCGTCAACATGCGCGCCCTGATCGATACCAACCGTCTTGAGCCGCCCTACGCGCTCGATACGGGCAACGTCATCTACCTGCCTCCGCCGAACATCCACGTCGTCGAGCGTGGCGAGACGCTCTATTCGGTCTCCCGCCGCTACAATGTCGATACGCGTTCGCTGGCGCTGCTGAACAACATGGCTCGCCCGTGGACCGTCTGGCCCGGCGACGAACTTGTCCTGCCGCCGCTCGCCCGCGACCAGAGCCGCGACCAGTCGCGGATCATCCAGCCTGCGCCGGTGATCGTGAAAGCCGAGCCGCCCGAGAAGATCGCTCCGCCGGTTGCGAAACCGCCGGCGACCAAGCCGCCAGTTGCTCCGGTCGTCACCGCGAAGGCAGACAAGATCATCGCCGATACGCCGATCCCGCTGACACCTGGGCCCGAGGCTGTTGCAGCGGTGAAGGCTCAGCCCAAGCCGCCCGTGCAGACGGCGCCATCTGCTCCAGTCAAGGTCGCGCAGAACCCGTCAGGTTCGCGCGAGTTCATCTGGCCGGTATCGGGAGATGTGCTGAAAGGGTTCGGTTCGGGGTCGGACGGCATCCGCAATGACGGGGTCAACATTGCAACCTCCAAGGGCGCCGAGGTGAAAGCCGCAGCAGGAGGCGAGGTGGTCTATGCCGGCAGCGAGCTTGCCGGGTTCGGCAACCTGATCCTGATCCGCCATCCCGGCGGCTGGGTTACCGCCTATGCGCATTCCGACTCGATCAAGGTGAAGGAAGGCGACCTCGTCAGGCAGGGTCAGACCATCGCCTCGGCCGGGGCGACCGGAAACGCCAATTCGCCGCAGGTCCATTTCGAGCTGCGCAAGGGCAAGGAGCCGGTCGACCCATCGCTCCATCTGCCGCCCCTGAAAGGCTGAAGCAGGGCTGAGACAGGGTTGGGATTCAGGGTCAAAACGCCCACATCCCTTTTGATTGCAATGGACAGGGCGGCCGATATAGTCCGCCCGCCCAAGCCTCCCCCGTCCGGCGGGAGTGCGTAGAGATTCCCCACGGAGACGAAATGCTGCCTATCCAGATGTTCTTCCAGCAGGCTGGGGCCCCGGCCGCCGGCGCCGCCGGCGACCCCGCCGCGGCTGCGGATCCGATGGGCGGACTGCTCGGCAGCCTGCTGCTGCCGCTGGGCATGATCGTGATCTTCTACTTCCTGCTGATCCGTCCGCAGAACAACCGGATGAAGAAGCACAAGGCGATGCTGTCGGCCCTCAAGAAAGGCGACACGGTCGTCACCCAGGGCGGCATCATCGGCCGCGTCTTCAAGATTTCCGACGATGAAGTCACCATCGACACGGGCGAGGGCGGCAAGCTGCGCGTCGTTCGCGGCATGATCGTGGACGTGCGCAACCCGGCTGCGCCTGCCGCCGCCAACGACGTCAAGGAAAGCTGATCTTTCCATGCTGTTGCGTTTTCCGCCCTGGAAGATCGCGCTTGTGCTGGTGGCGCTGTTTCTCGGCGCGCTCCTGTGCGTGCCGAACCTCGTCACCGAACAGCAGCGCAAGGACTACCTTGCCTGGCTACCCACCGGCCCGCTGAACCTCGGCCTCGACCTCAAGGGTGGCGCTTCGATCCTGCTCGAAGTCGATCCCGTGGAGTTGCGCACTAACGAACTGCGCAACGTTTCGCGTATGGTTGGCGAAAAGCTGCGTGAAACACCACTGATTCCGACCGCCAGCCGTGGCGCGGAAGGCGATGCGGTTGTGGTGAAGCTGCGCAACGCAGCGGATGCAACGACAGCGATCGAGCGGATTACCTCGCTTGGAAAGCCCGCTCTAGGCCAGATCGGTGTCGGCAATTCCTATGTCGTGACCCAGCGCCCGGATGGCGCGATCGAGGTGAAGTTCACGGAACAGCACTTCGAAAAGCTCCAGGTCGATGCCCTTAACAGCTCGATGGAAGCCGTTCGCCGCCGAGCCGATAACTCGGGCTTGGTCGAGCCGAACATCCAGAAACAGGGCGACAGCCGCGTCCTGGTCGAGGTTCCGGGTCTCAATCCGGCCGAGATGAACCAGTTGATCGACACGCTGACCAAGTCTGGCGTGCTGACCTTCAACATGGTCGATCCCCTGGCGAATCCGGCCGACTACACGCTCAATACGCCAAGGAACAACCGGGTCGCGCTGCCTGATGACAGCATGAACGGCGCGCCTACGGTTATCCTGATGGACTCGATCATCACCGGATTGGACCTGTCGGGCGCCTCGCAAGCCTTCGACGAGATGAACCGCCCCAGCATCTCGTTCCAGCTTCATTCGGCGGGCGCGAAACGCTTTGGCGACGCGACGGTCAAGAATGTCGGCCAGCGCTTTGCGATCGTTCTCGACGACCGCATCGTCTCGGCTCCGACCATTCAGAGCCCGATCATGACCGGTTCTGGCCGGATCACGGGCAGTTTCACGCCGGACGAGGCCGAGCAGATGGCCATCGTGCTGCGCTCAGGCGCCCTGCCGGCCAAGCTCAAGGTGGCCGAGCGCCGCGTGGTTGACGCCAGCCTCGGCGCCGACTCGATCCGGGCAGGCGTTACGGCCTCGGTCGTGGGTGTCGCCCTGGTGGCCGTGTTCATGATCGCGGCCTATGGTCTGCTCGGCGTGTTCGCTGTCATTGCGCTGCTGTGTAACGCCTTCATGCTGATTGGCGTGCTGTCGGGTCTTGGCGCGACGCTCACCCTGCCGGGCATTGCCGGTATCCTGCTCACCATGGGCATGGCGGTCGACTACAACGTGCTGATCTTCGAGCGGATACGCGAGGAGAAGAGGTCGGGCAGGTCGCCAGTCACCTCGGTGGAGGCGGGCTATGACCACGCCATGGCGACCATTATCGACGCCAACGTCACCCATCTTGTGGCCGCGATGGTGATGTTCACGCTCGGCTCGGGCCCGGTCAAAGGCTTTGCCCTGACCCTGGCGTTGGGGGTGCTCACCTCGATCTTTACTGCCGTTATCGTCGCCCGCTGGATCATGTCGGTCTGGCTGAGGACGTTCCGGCCGAAATGGATCCCGATCTAGCTAGCGGGCGCGGCGAACGGCGAACGAGGGGTTCTGTTGCCGGAAAACCCCTTAATTCCGGCCATTCAGCTCCCAGATCCCTCTTTGCCGTGCGCCATTCGCCCTTCGCTTTTTCCCATGGACGCCGGGACCGTGATGCCTTAGACGGTCCCGTCCTAACCCCCAGATCAACATGAAAACCCCCACCGGAACCTCCGAGACAGCAGCAAATGCCCCGCCGAAAAAGCGGGTCGGACCGATCACGTTCTTCAGGCAGGTCCGCGCCGAAGGGAGCAAGGTCACCTGGACGACGCGCAAGGAGACCTGGATCGCCACGGTGATGGTCGTGATCATGGTTATCGTCGCGGCGGTGTTTTTCTATGTGACCGACTCCATCGTGTCGTTGCTGGTCCGGTTCCTCACGCAGGTTGGATGATCCATGGCTGACGGAAAATGGTACATCGTTCACGCCTACTCGAACTTCGAGAAGAAGGTCGCGTCGACCATCCGTGAACAGGCCGAGATGCAGGGCCTCAGCGAACTGATCGAAGAGATCGAAGTCCCGACCGAGGAAGTCGTCGAGGTCGTTCGCGGCCGCAAACGTACGGTCGAGAAGCGTCACATGCCGGGCTACGTGCTGGTGAAGATGCGCATGACCGACGAGGCCTACCACCTCGTCAAGAACACTCCGAAGGTCACTGGCTTCCTGGGCGCCGAGGGTGGCAAGAAGCCCCTGCCGGTGCCCCAGGTGGAAGTCGATCGCATCCTCGGCAAAGCCGTCGAACTGGCAGAGCGCCCGCGCGCGAAGATGCAATTCGAGATCGGCGAGAAGGTGAAAGTCACCGAAGGTCCGTTCGCCTCGTTCGAAGGCGCCGTCGACTCGATCGACGAGGACTCGGGCCGCCTCAAGGTTACTGTTTCGATTTTCGGCCGGGCAACCCCGGTCGATCTGGACTACGGTCAGGTCGAGAAGGTCTGACCGAAGGCCGGGCAAGCGCCCGGTAGGCGCGTGGAAGGTTAGCCGCCGTACCACGCATTCCCAGACTGGAAGGTCCGCAAGGACCGGAAGGTCGTATTCGCTAGTGAGGGAAACATGGCGAAGAAACTGTTGGGGAGCCTGAAGCTTCAGGTTCCCGCCGGAGCGGCGAACCCGTCTCCTCCTATCGGCCCCGCTCTCGGTCAGCGCGGCATCAACATCATGGAATTCTGCAAGGCGTTCAACGCACGCACGCAGCAGGAAACGAAGGGCATGCCCCTTCCCGTGGTGATTACGTATTACCAGGACAAGTCGTTCACCTTCGAGATCAAGACGCCGCCGGCGTCCTATCTCCTGAAGCAAGCCGCCAAGATCCAGTCGGGCTCCAAACTGCCCGGCCGTGACTCGGCTGGTACGGTCACGATGGCTCAGTGCCGCGAGATCGCTCAGAAGAAGCTGAAGGACCTCAACACCAACGACGTTGAGGCTGGCGCCAAGATCATCGCCGGCTCCGCCCGCGCGATGGGCCTTCAGGTCACGGGAGCGTAATCCATGGCAAAGCTCGGAAAACGTACGACTGCGGCTCGCGCCAAGGTCGACCCCACCAAGGTCTACAAGGTCACTGACGCCGTCAAAATCGTGAAGGGCAACGCGAAAGCGAAGTTCGACGAAACGATCGAGATCGCCGTCAACCTCGGCATCGACCCGAAACAGGCGGACCAGAATGTCCGTGGCGTCGTCAACCTGCCGGCCGGAACGGGCCGCACGGTGCGCGTTGCTGTGTTCGCTCGCGACAAGAAGGCTGACGAAGCCCGTGCCGCCGGCGCTGACATCGTCGGCGCCGAAGATCTGTTCGAAACGGTCAACGCCGGCACGGTCAACTTCGACCGCGTCATCGCGTCCCCGGACATGATGGCCCTCGTTGGCCGTCTCGGTAAGGTGCTGGGCCCCCGTGGCCTGATGCCGAACCCAAAAGTCGGCACCGTGACGCCGAACATCGCGCAAGCGGTCAAGGACGCCAAAGGCGGTTCGGTCGAGTTCCGCGCCGAGAAGGAAGGCATCATCCACGCTGGCGTGGGCAAGGCCTCGTTCTCGGAAGCCGATCTCGAGAAGAACGTCCGCGCCTTCCTCGGCGCGCTCGTGAAGGCCCGCCCGTCGGGCGCGAAAGGCACCTACGTCAAGAAGATCGCGATCTCCTCGACCATGGGCCCGGGCGTCTCGATCGACGTGACGGACATCAGCCAGGTCGCCGCGAACTAAGGTTCGCCTGACTGCTGGAATGCGAAGGCCGGCGGAGAAATCCGCCGGCCTTTTGCTTGAACGTTGCTCCGGCAGGGGCTGGCAAATGGGCAATCCGGTCCCCACGTCGCGGTTTCCCGGCATTTTGACCTGCCGGATCACCATTTACGAAAAAAGCAAGGGGGCGCTTGCCAAAGATGTGGCTGGGGGGCTATAGGACCCCCCTGAGCGGGAGAGTCGTTAACACGGCCCTCCTGTTTCTCGTCCAAGATTGCAGGTGGAGCAAAGCGTAATTCCAGGGCTACTTCTCTGGTTTTGCTCCTCAATTTCCTGCATGAGACGGGGTGTGACGGGACAGGGTGCGTAGTTGGCGTTGCCGCTAACGACGACGCCCTTGAGTTCGTTTCTGCCCTGGGACGGGGGCGCGCTGGTCATGCGGACCGCGAGCCCTCTCCATACCGGCCGGTAGCCTACACAGGCTTCGGGTCGACTGGGAAGGGTGAAACGGCCGCTGGTCCTGCGTGCGCATCCTGGGGCGATCGGGCTTGTCCGGTTGTCCAACTTGGAGACCGCATATGGATAAAGCTGGAAAAGCGGTGGCGCTCGAGACCTACAAAAAGGTCTTCGCCGACGCAGGCGTGATCGTCGTCACGCAATATTCCGGATTGACCGTGGCGGAGCTCACGGATCTGCGCGTCAAGCTGAAAGGCCAAGGCGCAAATCTGAAGGTCATCAAGAACCGGCTTGCGAAGATCGCGCTGGAAGGAAAAGGCGGCGACGCCGCGGCCAACATGTTCGTTGGCCCCGTGGCTATCGCTCACTCTCCCGATCCGGTTGCAGCTTCGAAAGTCGTGGCGGAGTACGCCAAGGGGAATGAGAAACTCATTCTCGTCGGCGCGCTCATGGGCGACGTGGTGCTCGACCAGAACGGCGTGAAGGCTTTGGCCACGCTGCCGTCCCTGGACCAGCTCCGCGGCAAGATCATCGGCCTCATCCAGGCTCCGGCGACCAAGATCGCTGGAATCGTGGCTGCGCCGGCTGCTCAGCTCGCTCGCGTTATTGGCGCTTACGCCAACAAGGACGCCGCCTGAGACCTGCTCCCAAGCGTGAAATTCGAAGTCACACACCCGAACTCAAGGAAATCCTGAAATGTCGAAACTTGATAAAATCGTCGAGGACCTGTCCTCGCTGACCGTCCTCGAAGCCGCCGACCTCGCCAAGCTTCTCGAAGAGAAGTGGGGCGTTTCGGCTGCCGCTCCGGTCGCTGCTGCTGCTGGCCCGGCTGCTGCCGCGGCTCCGGCTGCTGAAGCCCAGACCGAGTTCTCCGTCATCCTGAAGGAAGCCGGCGACAAGAAAATCAACGTGATCAAAGTCGTTCGCGAAGTCGTGCCGAGCCTCGGCCTGAAAGAAGCGAAAGACCTGGTCGAAGCTGCTCCGAAGGCCGTCAAAGAAGGCGTGTCGAAGGAAGAAGCCGAGACCATCAAGAAGAAGCTGGAAGAGACCGGCGCCAAGGTCGAAATCAAGTAGGCCTTACGCGCGTTCGCCGGAGGGGCTTTGCCCTTCCGGCGGCGCGCACCGCCTCCTTCCTCCGGGCGCGAGAGGGGAGGGCTTTGACGGCGGGCGTAGAGTTATCCGGCGGTCTGGTTCCAGATCGTCCTTTGCGCACCGGATACTGGCCTGCCACAGGACATTTTTCCTGTGGCCACTACTAAGAGACCTGGAGCGGACATGACTTTGTCGTTCACGGCGAAGAAGCGTATTCGGAAGTCCTACGGTGTAATCTCAGACTCGGTGCAGATGCCGAACCTCATCGAGGTTCAGCGCTCCTCCTACGAACAGTTCCTCCAGATGCACACCCCGGCCGCCAAGCGCGACCAGGATGGCCTCGAGGCCGTGTTCAAGTCCGTGTTCCCGATCAAGGACTTCTCGGACCGCGCGACCCTCGAATACATCTCCTATGAGTTCGAGGCGCCGAAGTTCGACGTCCAGGAGTGCATGCAGCGCGATCTCAACTTCGCTGCGCCCCTGAAAGTGAAACTGCGCCTGATCGTGTTCGAGACGGACGAAGAGACCGGCGCGAAGTCTATCAAGGACATCAAGGAGCAGGACGTCTATCTCGGCGACATTCCGCTGATGACTGACAAGGGCACCTTCATCATCAACGGCACCGAACGCGTCATCGTTTCCCAGATGCACCGCAGCCCGGGCGTGTTCTTCGACCACGACAAGGGCAAGACCCATGCGTCGGGCAAGCTGCTGTTCGCGGCGCGCGTGATCCCGTACCGTGGTTCTTGGTTGGACTTTGAATTTGACGCCAAGGACATCCTGCACGTCCGTATCGACCGCAAGCGCAAGCTGCCTGCGACGGTTCTGCTGCAGGCGCTGAACTATGGCGGCGGCAAGATCCTCGACACCTTCTACAACAAGGTGACCTACAAGCTCGACAAGGCAGGCTGGGTGACCGGCTTCTCGGCTGACCGCTGGAAAGGCGCTCGCCCCGAGTTCGAGCTCATCGACAAGAAGACCGGCAAGGTCGTCTTCCCGGCTGGCAAGAAGATCACGCCGGTCAAGGCCAAGAAGGCCGAGGCTGACGGCCTCGAGGATATACTCGTTCCGTCGACCTTCCTGGAAGGAAAGTTCATCGGCGAAGACATCATCAATGGGGCGACCGGCGAGATCTACGCCGAAGCCGGCGATGAGCTTACCGAAGAGACCGTGGCCGCCCTGCGCGACGCCAAGATCAAGACCATCCACCTGCTCGACACGGATGGCGACAACGCGCGTGGCCCGTGGCTGCGCAACACGCTGAAGGTCGACAAGGCCCAGTCGCGCATCGACGCCCTGTCGGACATCTATCGCGTCATGCGTCCAGGCGAGCCGCCGACGCTCGAAGCCGGCGAAGCGCTGTTCAACCAGCTCTTCTTCGATCGCGAGCGTTATGATCTCTCGGCCGTCGGCCGCGTGAAGATGAACATGCGCCTCGGCATGGATGCTCCCGACACGCAGCGCACGCTGCGCGAGGAAGACATTGTCTCCGTCATGCGCACCGTGCTCGACCTCAAGGACGGCAAGGGCGAAGTCGACGACATCGACAACCTCGGCAACCGCCGCGTCCGCTCGGTGGGCGAACTGCTCGAGAACTCGTTCCGCGTCGGTCTTGTCCGCATGGAGCGCGCGATCAAGGAGCGCATGTCGTCGGTCGATATCGACACCGTCATGCCGCACGACCTGATCAACGCGAAACCGGTCGTCGCCGCCGTCCGCGAATTCTTCGGCTCGTCCCAGCTGTCGCAGTTCATGGATCAGACCAACCCGCTCTCCGAGATCACGCACAAGCGTCGTCTCTCGGCGCTCGGACCAGGCGGTCTCACGCGCGAACGCGCGGGCTTCGAAGTGCGCGACGTGCACCCGACGCACTATGGCCGCATCTGCCCGATCGAAACGCCGGAAGGTCCGAACATCGGCCTCATCAACTCGCTGGCCACGCACGCCCGCATCAACAAGTACGGCTTCATCGAGAGCCCGTACCGGAAGGTGAAGGACGGCAAGCTGACCAACGAGGTGAAATACCTCTCGGCCATGGAAGAGCAGCGCTACTCGATCGCCCAGGCGAACGCGAAGCTGGACGCCAAGGGCGTTCTGCAGAACGATTTCGTCAACGCGCGTGTCGGACCTGCGCGCGACGCCATGCTCGTGGCGCGCGAGAACATCGACTACATCGACGTCTCGCCCAAGCAGGTCGTGTCCGTTGCCGCGGCGCTCATCCCGTTCCTCGAGAACGATGACGCCAACCGCGCGCTGATGGGCTCGAACATGCAGCGTCAGGCCGTACCGCTCATCCAGACCGAAGCCCCGCTCGTGGGCACCGGCCTCGAGGAGATCGTGGCGCGTGACAGCCGTGCGGCGGTCGCAGCCCGCCGCGGCGGCGTGGTCGAACAGGTCGACGCGACGCGTATCGTCGTGCGCGCGACGGACGATCTCGAAGCCTCCAAGTCCGGCGTCGATATCTATCGCCTGTCGAAGTACCAGCGATCGAACCAGAACTCGTGCATCAACCAGCGCCCGATCGTTAAGGTGAACGACAAGGTGGCCAAGGGCGACATCATAGCGGACGGTCCTTCGACCGACCTCGGCGAACTCGCGCTCGGCCGGAACGTGCTCGTCGCGTTCATGCCGTGGAATGGCTACAACTTCGAAGACTCGATCCTGATTTCCGAGCGCATCGTGCGCGACGACGTGTTCACCTCGATCCATATCGAGGAATTCGAAATCGCCGCCCGCGACACCAAGCTCGGACCGGAAGAGATCACGCGCGACATCCCGAACGTCGGCGAGGAAGCCCTGCGCAACCTCGACGAAGCGGGCATCGTGGCCGTCGGCGCTGAAGTCCAGGCTGGCGACATCCTCGTCGGCAAGGTCACGCCGAAGGGCGAGAGCCCGATGACGCCGGAAGAGAAGCTCCTCCGCGCCATCTTCGGCGAAAAAGCCTCCGACGTTCGCGACACGTCCCTCCGCATGCCGCCCGGCGCAACCGGAACGGTGGTGGAAGTGCGCGTGTTCAACCGTCACGGCGTCGACAAGGACCAGCGCGCGCTCCAGATCGAGCGCGAGCAGATCGACCAGCTGATGACCGACAAGGACGACGAGATCGCGATCATCGAACGCGACGCTCTCTCGCGTCTCAAGTCGCTCCTCAACGGTCAGAAGGCTGTCGCCCGCGGCGGCAAGAAGTCGGACATCACCGAGGAATTCCTCGCCGAGATGACGCCGGCCGATCTCTGGAAGATCGGCGTCGATGATGATGGCGTCGAGAAGCAGGTGAAAGACCTCAAGTCGTCCTACGACGACTCGGTTGCCCTGATCGAAGCCCGCATCGCGGACAAGATCGAAAAAGTGCAGCGCGGCGACGATCTGCCTCCGGGCGTCATGAAGGTGGTCAAAGTGTTCGTCGCGGTGAAGCGCAAGCTTCAGCCGGGCGACAAGATGGCCGGCCGTCACGGCAACAAGGGCGTGATCTCCAAGATCAACCCGCTCGAAGACATGCCGTACCTGGATGACGGCACGCCGGTCGACATCGTGCTGAACCCGCTGGGCGTGCCTTCGCGCATGAACGTCGGTCAGATCCTCGAGACGCACATGGGCTGGGCCTGCAACGGCATCGGCAAGATGATCAACTCGGCGCTCGAAGCCTATCGTCACTCCAAGGACGGCAAGGCGCTCCAGAAAGCGCTGCGCGACGCCTACGGCGAAGACGAAGAGTTGCCGAAATCGAACGATGAGATGGAAGAACTCGCCTCCAACCTCACCAAGGGCGTTCCGATCGCGACCCCGGTGTTCGATGGCGCGGACGAGGACGACATCGCGGACATGCTGAAGAAGGCCGGTCTCGATACGTCGGGTCAGGTCTACCTGCACGACGGCCGCACGGGTGAGCGTTTCACCCGCAAGGTCACGGTGGGCTACAAGTATCTCCTCAAGCTCCACCACCTGGTGGACGAGAAGATCCACGCCCGCTCGACCGGTCCGTACTCGCTCGTCACCCAGCAACCGCTGGGCGGCAAGGCGCAGTTCGGCGGCCAACGCTTCGGCGAGATGGAGGTGTGGGCGCTCGAAGCCTACGGCGCCGCCTACACGCTGCAGGAGATGCTCACGGTCAAGTCGGACGACACGGCGGGTCGCGCCAAGGTCTACGAGGCGATCGTCCGCGGCGACGACACGTTCGAGGCCGGCATCCCGGAATCGTTCAACGTGCTGGTCAAGGAAATGCGTTCTCTGGGCCTCAACGTCGAGCTGCTCGAAGCCGAACCCGAAGCGGAAGAGGAAGACGCTGCCTCGTAGTCGCGTGGTCGCGCCTGCCTTTTCGCAATGAATATCCGTGGGGCCTAGGCCCCACGGTCACCCCAAGAGGGAGACTAAATCAGGATGAGCCAGGAAATCACGAACCTGTTCAGCCCTAACACTCCAGCCCCGACCTTCGAGGCCATCCGGATCGCGATCGCGAGCCCGGAGGAGATCAAGAAATGGTCGTCCGGCGAGATCAAGAAGCCGGAGACGATCAACTACCGCACGTTCAAGCCGGAACGTGACGGTCTGTTCTGCGCCCGCATCTTCGGGCCGATCAAGGATTACGAGTGCCTGTGCGGCAAGTACAAGCGCATCAAGTATCGTGGCGTGACCTGCGAGAAGTGCGGCGTTGAAGTGACGCTTGCCCGCGTCCGTCGCGAACGCATGGGGCACATCGAGCTCGCGGCCCCCGTCGCTCACATCTGGTTCCTGAAGTCGCTGCCGTCGCGCATCTCGCTGATGCTCGACATGGCGTTGAAGGATGTGGAGCGCGTGCTCTACTTCGAAAGCTACATCGTCACCGAGCCGGGCCTCACCCCGCTGAAAGAGAAACAGCTCCTCACCGAGGAAGAGTACATCCAGCAGGGCGAAGCCCTGGGCGAAGACTCCTTCACGGCGCACATCGGCGCCGAAGCTGTCCGTGAACTCCTGAAGACGATCGACCTCGAAGCCGAGGCCGAGCGTCTGCGCGTCGATCTGGCGGAAGCCACCGGCGAACTGAAGCCGAAGAAGATCGCCAAGCGCCTGAAGCTGATCGAAAGCTTCATCCAGTCGGGCTGCCGCCCGGAATGGATGATCCTCACGATCGTGCCTGTCATCCCGCCCGACCTGCGTCCGCTGGTCCCGCTCGATGGCGGCCGCTTCGCGACGTCGGATCTCAACGACCTCTATCGCCGCGTTATCAACCGCAACAACCGCCTCAAGCGGCTCATGGAACTGCGCGCGCCGGACATCATCATCCGCAACGAAAAGCGGATGCTGCAGGAGTCGGTGGACGCGCTGTTCGACAACGGCCGTCGTGGCCGCGTCATCACGGGCACCAACAAGCGGCCGCTGAAGTCGCTGTCCGACATGCTGAAGGGCAAGCAGGGCCGGTTCCGTCAGAACCTGCTCGGCAAGCGCGTCGACTATTCGGGCCGTTCGGTCATCGTCGTCGGTCCGGAACTCAAGCTCCACCAGTGCGGCCTGCCGAAGAAGATGGCGCTCGAACTGTTCAAGCCGTTCATCTATGCGCGTCTCGACGCCAAGGGTCTCGCCGGAACGGTGAAGGCCGCCAAGAAGCTCGTCGAGAAAGAGAAGCCGGAAGTCTGGGACATCCTCGAAGAGGTGATCCGCGAGCACCCCGTGCTGCTCAACCGCGCGCCGACGCTCCACCGCCTGGGCATCCAGGCGTTCGAGCCGAAACTGATCGAAGGCAAGGCCATCCAGCTTCACCCGCTGGTCTGCGCCGCGTTCAACGCTGACTTCGACGGCGACCAGATGGCCGTGCACGTCCCGCTGTCGCTCGAAGCACAGCTGGAAGCGCGCGTGCTCATGATGTCGACCAACAACATCCTGTCGCCCGCCAACGGCCGCCCGATCATCGTGCCGTCGCAGGACATCGTTCTCGGCCTCTACTACCTGTCGATCGAACGCGACAAGGAGCCGGGCGAAGGCATGATGTTCTCGGATCTCGCCGAGATCGAACATGCGCTCGCCGCCGGCAAGGTCTCGCTGCACGCTCGCGTCAAGGCGCGCTTCATCACCAAGGACGAGACCGGCAAGGACGTCGCCAAGACGTACCAGACGACGCCGGGCCGCATGATGATCGCGGACTGCCTGCCGCGCGAGAAGGGCATGGACCCGACGCTCGCGAACGAGCTGATGACCAAGAAGTCAGTCGGAAAGCTGATCGACATCGTCTACCGGAACTGCGGTCAGAAGGCGACGGTCATCTTCTGCGACCGAGTCATGGCGCTGGGCTTCAAGGAAGCGGCTCGCGCCGGCATCTCCTTCGGCAAGGATGACATGCTCATCCCGAAATCGAAGGACAAGCTGGTCGCCGACACGCGCAAGCTGGTGAACGAATACGAGCGGCAATACGCCGACGGCCTCATCACGCGGGGCGAGAAATTCAACAAGGTCGTCGACGCCTGGTCCGCATGTACGGACAAGGTCGCCGACGCCATGATGGACGCCGCTGGCGCCACCACGGGCGAACTGAACTCCGTGTTCATGATGGCCCACTCCGGCGCGCGCGGTTCGAAGAACCAGATGAAGCAGCTGGCCGGCATGCGCGGCCTGATGGCCAAGCCCTCGGGCGAGATCATCGAGACGCCGATCGTGTCGAACTTCAAGGAAGGCCTCACGGTTCTCGAGTATTTCAACTCGACGCACGGCGCCCGCAAGGGTCTGGCCGACACGGCTCTGAAGACGGCCAACTCCGGCTATCTGACGCGCCGCCTGGTCGACGTGGCCCAGGACTGCATCATCACGGAAGAAGACTGCGGCACCGACAAGGGCATCACCCTCGGTGCGGTCATGGAAGGCGCGGACGTCATCGTCTCGCTGGCTGAGCGCACGCTCGGCCGCACGACCGCCGAAGATGTGAAACACCCGAACTCGGGCGCAATCATCGCTCCGGCCAACACCTATCTCGACGAAGATGTCGCCTCGGCCATCGACAAGGCCGGCGTCGACCGCATCCTGGTGCGCTCGGTGCTGACCTGCGAAAGCCGGAACGGCACCTGCGCGTCGTGCTACGGCCGTGACCTGGCGCGCGGTACGCGCGTCAACGTCGGCGAGGCTGTCGGCGTCATCGCCGCCCAGTCGATCGGCGAACCGGGCACGCAGCTCACGATGCGTACGTTCCACATCGGCGGCGCCGCCCAGGTGACGACAGAGTCGTCGCTCGAGGCTGCCTTCGACTCGGAAGTGCGCTTCGAGAACCCGTCGACCGTCAAACGCGACGACGGCACGCTGGTGGTCAACGGCCGCTCGATGGAGGTCAAACTCATCGACGCCGAAGGCCGCATCCGTCAGACGTTCAAGCCGGTCTACGGCTGCCGCCTCCGCTACGGCGACGGCGACAAGGTGAAGCGCGGCGAGCGCGTGGCTGACTGGGATCCGTTCGCGACTCCGATCGTCACCGACCTCGCCGGCAAGGTGAAGTTCGAGGACCTGGTCGAAGGCGTCACGACGCGCGACGAGACGGACGAAGCGACCGGCATCGCCAACAAGGTGGTGATCGACGCCCGTACTGGCTCCAAGAAAGTCGAGCTGAAGCCCTGCATCGTCCTCACGGACGACAACGGCAACCCGATCAAGCACGCCGGCGGCATGCAGGCGCGTTACTTCCTGCCTGTCGACGCCATCCTGTCGGTTGCCGAAGGTGACGACGTCCGTCCGGGCGACACGCTCGCGCGCGTCCAGACCGGCGGCGCCATGACCCGCGACATCACGGGCGGTCTGCCGCGCGTGGCCGAACTGTTCGAAGCCCGCCGTCCGAAGGATCACGCGATCATCGCCGACATCACCGGGCGCGTGGAATTCGGTCGCGACTACAAGAACAAGCGTCGCGTTCGCCTGGTGCCCGAGGAGGAAGGCGCAGAGCCGATGGAATATTTGGTGCCGAAGACCAAGCACCTCATGGTCCAGGAAGGCGATCTGCTGAAGAAGGGCGAATACCTGCTCGAGGGCAACCCCGCGCCGCAGGACATCCTGACCATTCTCGGCGTCGAAGCGCTGGCCGACTATCTCGTCAACGAGATCCAGAAGGTCTACCGCCTGCAGGGCGTGCCGATCGACGACAAGCACATCGAAGTCATCGTGCGCCAGATGCTGCAGAAGGTGGAAATCTCCGAGGGCGGCTCGACCACGCTGCTCGCCGGTGAAGCCGTCGACGCCCTGGAGTTCGAGGAAGCCAACGCTGCCGCCATCAAGGCGGGCCGCGAACCGGCCAAGGGCGCGCGCGTCCTGCTCGGTATCACCAAGGCCTCGCTGCAGACCCGTTCCTTCTTCTCGGCGGCGTCCTTCCAGGAAACCACCCGCGTCCTCACGGAAGCGGCGATCCAGGGCAAGGTCGATCCGCTCGAAGGCCTCAAGGAGAACGTCATCGTCGGCCGCCTCATTCCGGCCGGCACCGGCGCCGCGCTGCGGAAATACCGCAAGCTCGCTGGCGATCGCGACGAGCGCCTGATGGAACAACGCAAGGTCAACGCTCCGACACCGGCTCTGCCGGCTGCCGAATAGGGCAGACCAGACAATCAGAACGACGGCGAAGGCGGGCGAAAGTCCGCCTTCGCTGCGTTTGGACTACGGCGATGCGCTGGCCGCAACGGCGTCCTATCTAGAACCAGTCGACTGGGAGGCGTTCATGTTCGTCAACGTCAACGGCGTGCGTTTGTTCTTCGACGTGTCCGGACCACGGCTGGATATTTCCGGTCCTCACCTTCGCGAAAAGCCGGTCCTCATCTGCATTCCCGGTGGACCCGGGGGCGACCACCAGACCCTTCGACCGTACTTTGACCGCTTCGCCGACGTGGTGCAGGTCGTCTATCTCGACCCTCGCGGTGGCGGCCGCAGCGATTACGGACCTGAATCCAGCTGGACGCTCGACCAGTGGGGCGACGACATCGCGGCCTTCTGCGATGCGCTGGATATCGAGAAACCCTTCGTTCTTGGATCCTCGGGCGGAACGCTGATGGTCCAGTCCTATCTGGCGCGGCATCCAGCGCATGCCGGGGGCGCCATCCTTCTCAACGCGTGTTCCCGCATGGAGCAGGATCAACTGGTCGCCGGGTATGAGGCGCTTGGCGGTCCCGACGCCGGAAGGCGGCGCGCGCCATGTACGGCCGGCCAACCAGCGAGGACTACGCCGCTTTCTACCGGCTCTGCCTGCCGCTCTATTCCCGCAAGCGTGACCTTTCAGCCCTGTCCGACGCGGCAAGGCGATCGGTGATGAACCCGGCCGCTTCAGCCCGGTTCTTTGCTCCGGATGGCGAGGCCTTCCGGTTCGACTTCCGGACCCGGCTGGGCCAGGTCGAATGCCCGGTCCTGGTGCTGGCCGGCGCGCATGATCCCGTGACCCCTGTAAAATGGGGAATCGAGGTCTTTGAGGCTCTCCCCAGGGGCAGGGCGGAAATCGAGGTTTTTGACGACTCGGGCCACCTGGTAACGGCCGACCAGCCGGAGCGGTTTGACGCTCGCGTCCGGCGGTTTATCGCTGGCCGATAGGGCGGGGTGGGAATGTCGGCCAAAGAGCCTATTTCCCCGTCCATATTCTACGTTGCGTCGCACTTGACCCCGGTAGGGGAGGCCAGTATAGCCCCGCTTCACATTACCGGACCGGCCGTGGAATCCGTTCCAGACGCGGTTGGGTGATGTGACCTTAAGAGAGCGAAAGCTTCCTATAGAGTTCCGGCCGGGGCAGCCTTTTGGCTTGTCGCGGCAAACGTTTTTGCAGCTAGGCACGCCGATTTGGCCCACAGAGCCCGGCGTTTTGGTGTGACGAGCGAGGGTAGATGCCGACGATCCAGCAGCTGATCCGCAAACCGCGGACGGACAAACCGAAGCGGAACAAGGTTCCGGCTCTCAAGTCGTGCCCGCAGCGCCGCGGCGTCTGCACCCGCGTCTACACGACGACCCCGAAGAAGCCGAACTCGGCTCTCCGGAAGGTCGCCAAGGTGCGCATGACCACCCAGCATGAGGCGGTCTGCTACATCCCCGGCGAAGGTCACAACCTTCAGGAGCACTCGGTTGTTCTGATCCGCGGCGGTCGCGTGAAAGACTTGCCGGGCGTGCGTTACCACATCCTCCGCGGCGTGCTGGACACCCAGGGCGTCAAAGACCGCAAGAAGCGCCGTTCGCACTACGGCGTTAAGCGTCCGAAATAAGCTGAGCAGAGTCAGAAATGTCCCGTCGTCACCGCGCAGAAAAACGCCAGGTCCTTCCCGACGCCCATTACGGCGATCAGGTCATCACTCGCTTCATGAACCAGGTGATGTACCAGGGCAAAAAATCGGCCGCCGAAAAGATCGTCTATGGCGCGCTCGAAACCGTCGCCACCAAGTCCAAGCGTCCTGCCACCGAAATCTTCCACGAAGCGCTCGAGAACGTCGCTCCGTCGGTTGAAGTCCGTTCGCGTCGCGTCGGCGGCGCCACCTACCAGGTTCCGGTCGAAGTCCGTCCGGAGCGCCGTCAGGCGCTCGCCATCCGCTGGCTGATCGAATACGCCCGCGGCCGCTCGGAAAACACGATGGAAGAGCGTCTCGCTGCCGAGATGCTCGACGCCTCCCACGGCCGCGGATCTGCGGTGAAGAAGCGTGAAGACACGCACCGCATGGCGGAAGCCAACCGCGCCTTCTCGCACTACCGCTGGTAGTCCAGCGGCTCGCCGCATTACGAACTAGAGAGCGCTCCCCATGCCTCGCAGCCACCAACTCAGTGATTACCGAAACTTCGGGATCATGGCTCACATCGATGCCGGCAAGACGACCGTCACCGAGCGGATTCTCTATTACACCGGCAAGTCGCACAAGATTGGCGAAGTCCACGATGGCGCGGCCACAATGGACTGGATGGAACAGGAACAAGAGCGCGGCATCACGATCACGTCCGCCGCGACGACCTGCTTCTGGCAGGACAAGCGCCTGAACATCATCGACACGCCCGGCCACGTCGACTTCACGATCGAAGTCGAGCGCTCGCTGCGCGTTCTCGACGGCGCCGTTGCGGTGCTCGACGGCAACCAGGGCGTGGAGCCGCAGACGGAGACCGTCTGGCGCCAGGCCGACAAGTACAAAGTTCCGCGTATCGTCTTCGCCAACAAGATGGACAAGATCGGTGCGGACTTCTTCGCCTGCGTCAGCGATCTCGTGAAGCGTCTCGGTGTAAAGCCGATTCCGCTCCAGCTCCCGATCGGCATCGAGCACACCTTCAAAGGCGTCGTCGATCTCGTCGAAATGCGCGGCATCGTCTGGCATGACGAACAGCTCGGCGCGAAGTACGACGTCGTGGCTATCCCGGACGACATGGTCGACCAGGCCACCGAATACCG
Source organism: Hyphomonadaceae bacterium (assembly GCA_965279205.1). Classification (GTDB taxonomy): domain Bacteria; phylum Pseudomonadota; class Alphaproteobacteria; order Caulobacterales; family Hyphomonadaceae; genus UBA7672. Next base: position 2,788,681 of record OZ257144.1, on the reverse strand, counting down.
CGCGATGCTTATCGAAGCTGTCGCTGAACTTGATGACGACGTCATGGCTGCCTTCTTTGAAGGCAAGGAGCCGGACGTCGCGACCATCAAGCGCCTTATCCGCAAGGCCGTTCTGACCGGCGCCTTTTATCCGGTTCTATGTGGCTCGGCGTTCAAGAACAAAGGCGTGCAACCGCTGCTTGACGCGGTCGTCGACTACCTACCGTCGCCGCTCGACGTGCCGGCGGTCAAAGGCATCGATCCGAAGGACGATTCAGAAATCGAACGTCCGCAGACCGACGACGCTCCGCTGTCGATGCTCGCATTCAAGATCATGGACGACCCGTTCGTCGGTTCGATCACGTTCTGCCGCATCTACTCGGGCACGCTGAACTCGGGCACGACGCTGCTGAACTCGACCAAGGACAGGAAAGAGCGCATCGGCCGCATGCTCGAAATGCATGCGAACGACCGCAAGGACATCAAGGAAGCTTTCGCTGGCGATATCGTCGCGGTTGCGGCCCTCAAGGAATCGACAACGGGCGACACGCTCTGCGATCCGGCCAAGCCTGTGATCCTCGAGAAGATGGAATTCCCGGATCCGGTCATCGAGATCGCGATCGAACCCAAGACCAAGGCCGACCAGGAGAAGCTGGCGCTCGCGCTGCAGCGTCTGGCCGCCGAAGACCCGTCCTTCCGCGTTTCGACCGATCACGAGTCGGGCCAGACGCGCCTCAAGGGCATGGGCGAACTTCACCTCGACATCAAAGTCGACATCCTGAAGCGCACCTACAAGGTTGAAGCGAACATCGGAGCGCCGCAGGTGGCGTACCGCGAAACGCTCGGCCGCCGCGCCGAGATAGACTACACGCACAAGAAGCAGACCGGCGGCACGGGCCAGTTCGCCCGCGTGAAGCTGGTGTTCGAACCGCTTCCGCCGGGCTCGGGCTTCGTGTTCGAGAACGAAATCGTCGGCGGTTCGATTCCCAAGGAATTCATCCCGGGCGTCGAGAAGGGCATCAAGTCTGTGATGAACGCCGGCCCGCTCGTTGGCTTCCCGGTCATCGACTTCAAAGTCAGCCTGATCGACGGCGCCTACCACGACGTCGACTCCAGCGTGCTGGCATTCGAAATCGCCTCCCGCGCCGCCTTCCGCGAAGCATCGGAAAAGGTGGCGATGAAGCTGCTCGAACCGATCATGAAGGTCGAAGTCGTCGCGCCGGAAGATTATGTCGGCACGGTGATCGGCGACCTGAACTCCCGGCGCGGGATGATCCTCGGCCAGGAAATGCGCGGCAATGCCACCGTCATCAACTCGATGGTGCCGCTTGCCAACATGTTCGGATACGTTAACAACCTGCGCTCCGCGACGCAGGGTAGAGCGAACTACACGATGCAGTTCGACCACTACGAGGCGGTGCCACAAGCCGTCGCGAAAGAAGTGATTGAAAAACTCAGCGGCTGATGAAGCCAAACTGGCGGCCAATCCCCGCTGAACGAAGATACGGAGTAGGAGAACATGGGTAAGGAAAAATTCGCGCGTACGAAGCCCCACGTGAACGTTGGCACGATTGGCCACGTTGACCACGGCAAGACGACGCTCACAGCCGCGATCACGATCATTCTCGCCAAGTCGGGCGGCGCCACCGCCAAGAAGTATGACGAGATCGACGCTGCGCCGGAAGAAAAAGCGCGTGGCATCACGATCAACACGGCTCACGTCGAGTACGAGACAAAGGCGCGCCACTATGCGCACGTCGATTGCCCGGGTCACGCCGACTACGTGAAGAACATGATCACCGGCGCCGCCCAAATGGACGGAGGCATCCTCGTGGTGTCCGCCGCCGACGGCCCGATGCCGCAGACCCGCGAGCACATCCTGCTCGCCCGTCAGGTCGGCGTTCCGGCGCTGGTCGTGTTCCTGAACAAGGTCGACATGGTCGACGACAAGGAACTGCTCGACCTCGTCGAACTTGAAGTCCGCGAACTCCTGTCGTCCTACAACTTCCCGGGCGACGATATCCCGATCATTGGCGGTTCGGCTCTGGCCGCCGTCGAAGGCCGTGATCCGGAAATCGGCGAGAACGCTATCCTCAAGCTGATGGAAGCCGTCGACTCGTTCATCCCGACGCCTGAGCGTCCGCTCGACCAGCCCTTCCTGATGGCTATTGAGGACGTGTTCTCGATCTCGGGTCGCGGCACCGTTGTCACCGGCAAGATTGACCGCGGCATCGTGAAAGTCGGCGACGAGATCGAAATCGTCGGTATCCGTGACACGCAGAAAACCACCTGCACGGGCGTCGAGATGTTCCGCAAGCTGCTCGATCAGGGCCAGGCCGGCGACAACGTCGGCATCCTCGTCCGCGGTATCGACCGCGAGCAGGTCGAGCGTGGCCAGGTTCTCTGCAAGCCCGGCACGGTCAAGCCTCACAAGAAGTTCGAAGCCGAGGTGTACGTCCTCAACAAGGATGAAGGCGGCCGTCACACGCCGTTCTTCGCCAACTACCGTCCGCAGTTCTACTTCCGCACGACCGACGTGACGGGCATCATCGAGCTGCCGGCAGGCACCGAGATGGTCATGCCTGGCGACAACATCAAACTCGTTGTCTCGCTGATCTCGCCGATCGCGCTGGAAGAAAAACAGCGCTTCGCCATCCGCGAAGGCGGCCGCACGGTTGGTTCGGGCGTCGTGGCCAAGATCATCGAGTAGTCATCGCGCTTCACTGACGAAACAATGGAAGGGCGCCGGGAAACCGGCGCCCTTTCGCTTTTGGGGCTGCTAGTCTCGGTCCGCCGGGAAGACGGACAGCGGGAAAAGACGAATGAGCGAACGCCACATCCGAGTTGTCAGCCTCTGGATCCATCCGGGCAAGGAAGCGGCCTTCGACGCCTTTGAGCGCGAGGCGGCTCGCGTCATGGCAAAATACAAGGGCCGGATCGACAGCGCTGTTCGCCTGAGCCCTCCGAAAGACGCTGGGCCGGAGGATGCAACGCCTTACGAGCTCCACATCATCAGCTTTCCGGGCCAAGCCGCCTACGAATCCTATCTTGCCGACCCCGCCGCCCAGGCTCTGCGTGAAAAACGCAGCCAGATCATCTCCCGGACTGTGCTTATGGCCGGGTGGGAAGCCGGGCCTTATTGAGGCGCGGAAGCCATGAAAAATGGGGGTGCGGCGAGATTCCCGCTCGTGGCGGCAGTTCGCTTCAAACGGGCGCTTGACGTGGGTGGGGCAGGGGACTAATACCCCGGCTCGTTTCCATGGCCTTGGCCGTGTTCGGGTTCTTCCCGGACAAACGCAAAGCCCGGAAACAAAAGGAAAAACTCAACGAGTGCGGCGGCCCGCCGGGGGATTCGAACCCGGTTTGGCGCGTCGTGCGCTGTTTCGGTGGTCCCGATGGTACAACAGAATATCCGCATTCGCCTCAAGGCGTTCGATCACCGGGCGCTCGACATGTCGGCGCGCGAGATCGTCTCGACTGCCAAGCGCACGGGCGCGCAGGTTCGCGGACCGGTTCCGCTGCCCACCCGCATCGAGAAATTCACCGTCAACCGTTCGCCCCACATCGACAAGAAGTCGCGCGAACAGTTCGAGATCCGCACGCACAAGCGCGTGCTCGACATCGTCGACCCGACCCCGCAAACTGTCGATGCGCTCATGAAGCTCGACCTCTCCGCCGGCGTCGCCGTCGAGATCAAGCTGGGGAACAGCTAATGCGCACCGGAGTCGTAGCCAAGAAAATCGGTATGACCCGAGTGTTCGGCGCTGATGGCGCGCACATTCCGGTCACCGTCCTGTCGCTCGAAGGCTGCCAGGTCGTCGGCGTGCGCACGAAAGCCGAGCGTGAAGTCGACGTGACAAAAAAAGGCGAGAAGGTCGGTACGCGCAAGGCGAGCGACGGCTACACCGCCGTTGTTCTCGGCGCCGGCGCGCGCAAGGCCAAGAACGTGAGCCAGTCGCTCCGCGGCCAGTTCGCCAAGGCCTCGGTAGAGCCTAAGGCCATCCTCCGTGAATTCCGCGTGTCCGATGACATGCTTCTTGAGGTCGGCGCCCAGATCAGCGCCGATCATTTTGTTTCCGGCCAGAAGGTCGACATCTCCGGCATCACCAAGGGCAAAGGCTTCGCCGGCGCCATGAAGCGCTGGAACTTCGGCGGTCTTGAAGCGACCCACGGCGTGTCCGTCTCGCACCGCTCGCACGGTTCGACCGGTCAACGTCAGGATCCGGGCCGTACGTTCAAAGGCAAGAAGATGGCCGGCCACCTCGGCGTCGAAGCCGTCACCACTCAGAACCTCGAGATCGTCCGCACGGACGCCGAGCGCGGTCTGATCCTCGTCAAGGGCGCAGTCCCCGGTCCAGAAAACGGCTGGGTTGAAGTGCGCGATGCAGTCAAAGCCAAGGACAACAAGGGCGCTCCGTCGCCCGCGGGTCTGCGCGCCAAGGAGGGGCAGGCCTGATGAAACTCCCCGTCGTCAAGCTTGATGCTAAGAAGGCCGGCGAGATCGAACTCGCTGACGCCGTGTTCGGCATCACCGAAATCCGCTCGGACATCCTCCAGCGCATGGTCCGCTACCAGCTGTCCAAGCGCCAGGCCGGCACGCACTCGACGCAGAACCGCGATGACGTGTCCGTCACCACCAAGAAGCTCTATCGTCAGAAGGGCACCGGCGGCGCGCGTCACGGCTCGAAGAACGCCCCGATCTTCGTCGGCGGCGGCATTGCCCACGGCCCGCACCCGCATTCGCACGCCCACGCGTTGCCGAAAAAGGTCCGCGCCCTTGCGATGAAGCACGCCCTCTCCTCGAAGGTGAAGGACGAAGCTCTCATCATCGTCGATACCCTCGCCGGCGAGAAGACCAAGGATCTGATCGCCCAGCTCAAGAAGCTCGGCATCTCGAATGCGCTGGTTATCGGTGGCGCGCAGCTCGACGAGAAATTCGCCAAGGCCGCCCGCAACATCCCGAATATCGACGTGCTCCCGCTCGCCGGCCTCAACGTCTACGACGTTCTGCGCCGCAAGACGCTGGTGCTGTCGCGTGAAGCGGTTGAAGGCGTGAATGCACGCTTCGCCGAAGCCGAGAAGGCGTAATCCGATGGCCGCTCCCAAAGCTCTCCACTACGGACGCCTGATCGCTCCGATCATCACCGAGAAATCGACCATGCTCTCCGAGCAGAACAAGGTCGTCTTCCGCGTGCCCCTCGACGCCACCAAGCCGCAGATCAAGGAAGCGGTCGAGGCGCTGTTCAACGTCAACGTTCTCGGCGTGAACACCATCGTCGTTAAGGGCAAATCCAAGTTTTTCCGCGGCGTCCCGGGCAAGCGCTCGGACGTCAAGAAAGCGATCGTGACGTTGAAGGACGGCCAGTCCATCGACGTGACGACGGGCCTGTAAGGATCATCGCACCATGGCGCTGAAGACCTTCAATCCGACTTCCCCTGGCCGCCGCGAACTGGTCCTCATCGACCGTTCGGGCCTGCACAAGGGCGCGCCCGTCAAGGCGCTGACCGAGGGCAAGAAATCGTCCGGCGGACGCAACAATCTCGGCCGCCGCACCGCGCGCTGGCGCGGGGGCGGAGCCAAGAAGAGCTACCGCATCATCGACTTCAAGCGCCGCAAGTGGGACATGCCCGCAACGGTCGAGCGTCTTGAGTACGACCCGAACCGCACCGCCTTCATCGCGCTCATCAAGTACTCGGATGGCGAACAGACCTACATTATCGCACCGCAGCGCGTGAATGTCGGCGACACGATCATTGCTGGCGAGAGCGTCGACATCAAGCCGGGCAACGCCCTGCCGCTGAAGTCGATCCCGGTCGGCACCATCATCCACAACATCGAGATGAAGCCGCTCAAGGGCGCTCAGATCGCTCGTTCGGCTGGCTCCTACGCCCAGCTCGTCGGTCGTGGCGATGGCTACGCCCAGGTGAAGCTGTCGTCCGGCGAAGTCCGCCTGATCCCGGAAGGCTGCATGGCCTCGATCGGCGCGGTCTCGAACCCAGACAACATGAACGTCGTGATCGGCAAGGCCGGTCGCAACGTCCACAAGGGCTGGCGCCCGCACGTTCGCGGCGTCGCGATGAACCCGGTTGACCACCCGCACGGCGGCGGCGAGGGCAAGACCTCGGGCGGCCGTCACCCGGTCACTCCGTGGGGCAAGAAAACCCGCGGTCCCAAGACCCGCAAAAACAAGTCGACCGATCGTCTTATCGTTCGTCGTCGGCATAAAGCGTAACGGAGAGAAGCAAGATGTCCCGTTCCGTCTGGAAAGGCCCGTTCGTCGACGGCTATCTGCTCAAGAAGGCAGAAGTCGCAAAGGGCGCTGCGCGCTCGACGCCGATCAAGACCTGGTCGCGTCGTTCGACGATCCTGCCCGACTTCATTGGCCTGACCTTCCAGGTCCACAACGGCAAGTCGTTCGTGCCGGTCAACGTCTCGGAAGAGATGGTGGGCCACAAATTCGGCGAGTTCGCGCCGACCCGCACCTTCCAAGGCCATGGCGGCGACAAGAAAGTCGCTCGCAAGCCGTCGCCGGGAGCCAAGTAACATGGGCAAGCAAAAAGCTCCTCCGAAGCAGGCTTCCAACGAGTCGCGCGCAGTCCTGCGCATGGCCCGCATCAGCCCGCAGAAACTCAACCTCCTGGCGCAGTCGATCCGCGGCATGAAGGTCGACAAGGCGATGGCCGAGCTCGAATTCTCGCGCAAGCGCGCCGCTGGCGACGTGCTCAAGCTGCTGAAGTCGGCTGTTGCCAACGCCGACAACAACCACAGCCTCGACATCGACAGCCTGTTCGTCGCTGAGGCCCATGTGGGCAAGAACCTCGTGATGAAGCGGATGCACGCCCGTGCTCGCGGCCGCGGCGTTCGCGTCGAAAAGCCGTTCTCGCAACTCACCATCGTGCTCCGCGACTCTTCCGCGGTCGCTCAAACGTCCGAGGCCGCATAATGGGTCAGAAGATCAACCCGATCGGGTTCCGCCTTGGCGTGAACCGCACCGCAGACAGCCGCTGGTATGCTGACAGCGCTGATTTCGGCCGTCTGCTCCACGAAGACATCAAGATCCGCAAGTTCATCAAGGAAAAGCTGAAGCAAGCCGGCGTTTCCCGCGTGGTGATCGAGCGTCCGCACAAGAAGTGCCGCATCACCGTTCACACCGCCCGCCCGGGGATGGTGATCGGCAAGAAGGGCGCGGACATCGAGACGCTGCGCAAGGAAATCGGCAAGCTCTGCAAGGACGAGGTGTTCCTCAACCTCGTCGAGATCCGCAAGCCGGAAACCGACGCCAACCTGGTCGCTGAAGACGTTGCTCGCCAACTTGAGCGCCGTGTCTCGTTCCGTCGCGCCATGAAGCGCGCGATGCAGACCACGATGCGCATGGGCGGGCAGGGCATCCGTCTCACCGTCGCCGGCCGCCTGGGCGGCGCCGAGATCGCCCGCACCGAATGGTATCGCGAAGGCCGCGTTCCGCTGCATACGCTGCGCGCCGACATCGACTACGGCACAGCGGAAGCCAAAACGACATACGGCATCATCGGCATCAAGTGCTGGATCTTCAAAGGCGAGATCATGGAGCACGATCCGATGGCGGTGGATCGCAAGCAGGAAGCCGCGGGTGACAACCGTCCCCGCCGCGACCGCGATCGTCCGGATCAGCGCGGTTAGGTGAGATAGAGCAATGCTGCAACCCAAGCGCACAAAGTACCGCAAGGCCTTCAAGGGCCGCATTCACGGTGTGGCCAAGTCCGGCTTCACCCTGAACAACGGCTCGCATGGCCTCAAGGCCCTGGAGCCGAACCGCGTCACCGCCCGCGAGATCGAGGCTGCCCGCCGCGCTCTCACCCGCGAGATGAAGCGCGTCGGCAAGGTCTGGATCCGCGTGTTCCCGGACGTGCCGGTGTCGAAGAAGCCGATCGAGGTCCGCATGGGCTCGGGCAAGGGCGCTCCTGAATTCTGGGTCGCCCGCGTCAAGCCCGGCCGCATCCTGTTCGAGATCGACGGCGTGCCGGATGCGATCGCGCGTCACGCGCTGCAGCTCGGCGCGGCGAAGCTCTCGGTCAAGACCAAGATCGTCACCCGGATCGGAGAATAGGTGATGGCCAAGATCTACGAGATCCGAAAAGACCTGGAAGGCTACCGCGCCTCCACCCCAGACCAGCTGCGCGAAGAGCTCGCGAAGCTGAAGAAGGAACAATTCAACCTGCGCTTCCAGAAGGCCACCGGCCAGATGGAAAAGACTTCTCGCGTCGGCGACATTCGCCGCGACATCGCCCGTATCGAGGCGATCCTGTCCGAGAAGTCCAAAGCGAAGTCGGCCTAGGAGAGATCGATGCCAAAGCGAATTATGGAAGGCGTGGTCGTCTCCAACAAGATGGACAAGACCGCCGTGGTCCGCGTCGAGCGCACCTTCGTGCACCCGCTGTTCAAGAAGATCGTGCGGAAGTCGAAGAAATATCACGCGCACGACGCGAATAACGCTGCTCAGATCGGCCAGCAGGTCGAGATCCAGGAATGCCCGCCGCGCTCCAAGCTGAAGCGCTGGGAAATCGTTTCGTTCAAAGGGGTGTCAGCATGATCCAGATGCAGACAAACCTCGAGGTCGCTGACAACTCCGGCGCCCGTCGTGTCCAGTGCATCAAGGTGCTGGGTGGCTCGAAGCGCCGCTACGCCTCGATCGGCGACGTCATTGTCGTCTCGATCAAGGAAGCCGCGCCCAAGGGCCGCGTGAAGAAGGGTGAAGTGAAGCGCGCCGTTGTTGTGCGCATCTCGAAAGACCTTCAGCGCCGCGATGGCTCGGTCATCCGCTTCGACACCAACGCGGCCGTCCTGGTCAACGCCCAGAACGAGCCAATCGGCACCCGCATCTTCGGACCGGTTCCGCGCGAACTCCGCGCCAAGAACCACATGAAGATCATCTCGCTCGCTCCGGAGGTCCTGTAATGGCCGCCCGCATTCGCAAAGGCGACAAGGTCATTGTCCTTGCTGGCAAGGACAAGGGCCGCACCGGTGAAGTGGTGAAGTCGATCCCGACCGAGAACCGCGTCGTGGTGTCGGGAATCAACATCATGGCTCGCCACACCAAGCCGAGCCAGGCTGATCCGCAAGGTGGGATCAAGCGCATCGAAGCGCCGATCCATGTGTCCAACGTCGCCCACGTCGATCCGACGACGGGCAAGGCCACCCGTATCGGTTTCAAGACCGACGACAAGGGCCGCAAGGTGCGCTTCGCCAAGCGCTCCGGGGAGAATATCGATGGCTGAGGCGAAATACACACCGCGGCTCAAGTCGCTGTATAACCAGTCGATCCGCGAAAAGCTGACGACCCAGTTCGGCTATGGCAACCCCATGCAGGTGCCGGCGCTGGACAAGGTCGTGATCAACATGGGTGTGGGCGAAGCTGTCGCCGACTCCAAGAAGATCCGCTCGGCTGTGGCCGACCTCGCGGCGATCACCGGCCAGAAGCCGATTGAGACCAAGTCGCGCAAGTCGATCGCCACGTTCAAGCTGCGTGACGGCATGACGATCGGCGCGAAGGTCACCCTCCGCCGCGAGCGCATGTACGAATTCGTCGACCGCCTGACCACGATCGCGCTTCCGCGCGTGAAGGACTTCCGCGGTCTGAACGCCAAGAGCTTCGACGGCCGCGGCAACTTCGCCATGGGCCTGAAGGAGCACATCGTGTTCCCAGAGATCAACTACGACAACATCGAGACGGTCTGGGGCATGGACATCATTGTGTGCACGACGGCGCGCACGAACGAGGAAGCGAAAGCACTCCTAACGGAGTTTGGCTTTCCCTTCCGTACCTAGGGCGCGCTGGAGAGACGAGATGGCAAAGAAAAGCTCGATCGAGAAGAACAACCGCCGGAAGCGCATGGCGGCCCAGTATGCGGATAAGCGCGCCGACCTTAAGGCCATGGCCCTCGACGAGAGCCTGCCCCTCGAGGACCGGTTCGACGCCCGCATGAAGCTGGCCAAACTGCCGCGCAACTCGGCGCCGACCCGCATCCGCAACCGCTGCGAGATCTCGGGTCGTCCGCGCGCTTACTACCGCAAGCTTCGGATGTCGCGAATTGCGCTCCGTGATTACGGCGCCTCGGGAATGATCCCGGGCCTCGTGAAGTCCAGCTGGTAGGGGAGGTCATACAATGCACATGAACGATCCCCTGGGCGATCTCCTGACCCGTATCCGGAACGCGCAGCGTCGCGGCCGGTCAACGGTGCAATCGCCTTCGTCCAAACTTCGCGTCCACCTGCTCGAAGTGCTCCAGCGCGAGGGCTACATCCGCGGCTTCACCGAAGTCGAGAAGGAAGGCCGTCGCGAGTTGGATATCGAGCTCAAGTATTACGACGGTTCGCCGGTCATCTCGGAAATCCGCCGTATCTCCAAGCCGGGCCGCCGGGTTTATTCGGCGGTGCGCGATCTGCCGCTGGTCCGTAACGGCCTCGGTATCTCGGTCCTGTCCACGCCGAAGGGCGTGATGTCGGACGCCGAGGCGCGTACCCAGAACGTGGGCGGCGAAATCCTTTGCCGGGTGAGCTAAGATGTCTCGTATCGGAAAACTCACGGTAGTTGCTCCCAAGGGCGTCGACATCAAGGTCGGCGGCGGTCAGGTCACGGTCAAAGGACCGAAGGGCGAGCTCAAGATGGCTTTCTCGGACGAGGTCGGCGTCAAGATCGAGAACGGCGAACTCACCGTCACGCCGCGCAATCCGGACGAGCGCAAATCGAAAGCCATGTGGGGCACGGTCCGCGCCAACATCCAGAACATGGTGACGGGCGTTACCACCGGCTTCACGAAGGATCTCGAACTCCAGGGCGTCGGCTATCGCGCCGCCCTGAAGGGCAAGGACCTCGAGCTCTCGCTCGGCTACTCGCACCCCGTGATCTACAAGGCGCCTCCCGGCATCACCTTCGCTTCGGCAAAACCGACCGAGATCAAGATCTCCGGCGCTGACAAGCAGGCTGTTGGTCAGGTCGCAGCTGAAATCCGCAGCTTCCGTCCGCCGGAGCCCTACAAGGGCAAGGGCGTCCGCAAGGTGGGCGAATTCGTCCGTCGCAAGGAAGGCAAGAAGAAGTAAGCCATGGCCTCGCTGCAGCACAAACAGTTCGATCGCCGCGCCCAGCGCGTCCGCACCAAGCTCCGCAAGGTGGGCGACGGCAAGCCGCGCCTGTCCGTCTTGCGCTCGCTCAAGCACATCTCGGTGCAGGTCATCGACGACGCCAAGGGCGTCACTCTCGCCGCCGCTTCTTCGCTCGAGAAGGATTTCAAGGGCGGGAAGAAATCCGAAGACGCTTCGGTCGTCGGCAAGCTCATCGCTGAGCGCGCCAAGAAGGCCGGCGTCACCGACGTCGTGTTCGACCGCGGCGGGTACATTTTTCATGGCCGCGTGAAAGCGCTCGCCGATGCCGCCCGTGAGGGCGGTCTGAAATTCTAGGAGTCCACGAATGGCGCGTGAACGAGGCGAACGTGGCGACCGGGGCGGCCGTAAGGGCCGTGACGACGACCGCGAACAGTCCGAAATCGTCGACAAGCTGGTTGCGATCAACCGCGTCGCGAAGGTGGTGAAGGGCGGCAAGAACTTCGCGTTCGCTGCTCTCGTCGTCGTCGGCGATCAAAAGGGTCGTATCGGCTACGGTCACGGAAAGGCGCGCGAGGTTCCCGAGGCGATCCGCAAGGCGACCGAGGAAGCCAAGAAGTCCATGATCCGCGTGCCGCTGCGCGAAGGCCGCACGCTACACCACGACACGCACGGCCGCTGGGGCGCTGGTAAGGTCCTCATGCGTTCGGCGCCTGCCGGTACTGGCGTCATCGCCGGTGGTCCGATGCGCGCCGTGTTCGACGTGCTGGGCATCAAGGACGTCGTTGCCAAGTCCACGGGTTCCTCGAACCCGTACAACATGGTTCGCGCCACGATCGATGCGCTGAAGCACCAGGCCTCGCCCCGTCAAATCGCGTCGAAGCGCGGCCTGAAGGTGCAGGACATTCTCGCTCGCCGGACCGATGGTTCGGGCGGCGCCGAAGCGGCGTAATAGAGACACCAGGACAGGTAAGCCCCGATGGCCAAGAAAACCCTCCGAGTGAAGCAGGTCAAAAGCCCGCAACGCCGCGAAGCTTCCCAGCGCGCAACGCTGGTTGGCCTCGGCCTCAACAAGATCGCGCGCGAGCGTGACCTTGAGGACACTCCTGCGGTCCGCGGCATGATCGCGAAAGTCGCGCACCTCGTTGAGGTCGTGAAAGGCTAGTATTCGCCGGCCTGGCCCGACAGGGCAGGCTGGTCTGGAGCGTAAGATGAAACTGAACCAAATCTCCGACAAACCCGGCGCCCGCAAGAAACGGATGCGCGTCGGCCTGGGCGTCGGCTCGGGCAAGGGCAAGACCGCCGGTCGCGGCGTCAAGGGCCAGAAGGCGCGCCGCGGCGTGTCCGTCAACGGCTTCGAAGGCGGCCAGATGCCGATCTACATGCGTCTGCCGAAGCGCGGCTTCACGCCCCACGGCGCGAAATCGTTTGCCGAGGTCAACATCGGCAAGATCGAGGAGTTCGTGAAAGCGGGCAAACTCGACATCAAGAAGCCGATCGACGCTGAAGCCCTCAAGGCTGCCGGCGTGCTGCGCCGCACCAAGGACGGCGTCCGCCTCCTTGCAAAGGGCGAACTCAAGTCCAAAGTTGATCTGGTCGTGTACGGCGCCTCCAAAGCGGCCATCGAAGCGGTGGAAAAAGCGGGCGGCAAGGTTACTGTGACGAAGCCGGTTGCTGCTGAGGCGGCCGAGTAGGCCTGTCCTGATTTCAGGGCGGGCGCCCGCGCAACCGTAGCCCGCCACTCTCCGGCGGTTGTCGGGAGCGCGATCTGGAGGGCGGGCTACATGGTATCCGCAGCCGAGCAACTTGCTCGCAACATCTCCTTTTCGACCTTCGGCAAGGCGAAGGAGCTGCAGGCCCGCCTCTGGTTCACGCTGGGCGCGCTCGTCGTCTACCGTATCGGTACGCACATCCCAATTCCGGGCATCGACCCCGAGCAGTACAGGCTCGCTTTCGGACAGCTGTCCGGCGGCATCCTCGGCATGTGGAACACGTTCTCCGGCGGCGCCGTCGAGCGTATGGCGATCTTCGCCCTCAACGTCATGCCGTACATTTCGGCCTCGATCATCGTTCAGATCCTGTCGACCGCCGTTCCCTCACTGGAGCGTCTGAAGAAGGAAGGCGAGGCGGGCCGCAAGCAGATCAACCAGTATACCCGCTATCTCACTGTCGTTCTCGCCATCGCCCAGGCGTTCGGAGTTGCTGTCGCGCTCAACACCGTCGGAACCGACGGGTCGGCGATGGCCGTGGACCCGGGTCCGTACTTCATGGCGTCCACCATCATCACGCTGGTCGGCGGCACTGTCTTCCTGATGTGGCTCGGCGAGCAGATCACCGCGCGTGGTGTCGGCAACGGCATCTCGCTAATCATTTTCGCGGGCATCGTCGCCGAACTGCCGACTTACATCTCGCAAACTTTCACCAAGCTTCGCGGCGGCAGCCTCGAGTTCACAGCGCTGCTCGCTGTCGCGGCGCTCGCCGTGGTGATGATCCTCTTCATCGTCTTCATCGAACGTTCGCAGCGCCGCCTGCTGATTCAGTATCCCAAGCGCCAGCAGGGCAACCGCATGGTAGGCGGGGAATCATCCTTCCTGCCGCTGAAAGTGAACGCTTCAGGCGTCATCCCGCCGATCTTCGCGTCCTCGCTGCTGATGCTCCCGCAGACGCTCGCCGGCTTCAACAACACGCAGGGCGCCGCCGCCCAGGTTGGCTGGTGGGGCGAAACGCTCGGTTTCATCAACGCCTATCTTGGCCACGGCCAGCCGCTCTACATCATCCTCTATGCAGCGCTGATCATCTTCTTCTGCTTCTTCTACACCTCGATCGTGTTCAACCCGGAAGAGACGGCCGAGAACCTGCGCAAGTATGGCGGCTTTATTCCAGGCTATCGTCCTGGCAAGCGCACTGCGGAGCACCTCGACTTCGTGCTCACTCGGCTCACCGTGATCGGCTCGCTCTACATCGCTGCGGTCTGCGTTCTGCCCGAACTCTTGCGAAACGAGTTCAGTGGAAGCTTCTACATAGGCGGCACATCGATCCTGATCGTCGTGTCGGTGACTATGGATACGGTTGCACAGATCCAATCGCACCTGATCGGCCACCAGTACGAAGGCATGATCAAGCGCGCGAGGCTTGGGGGTAAGAAGAAGTGAACCTGATCCTGTTCGGCCCGCCAGCAGCCGGCAAGGGAACACAGGCCAAGAAGCTCGTGGCGGAACGCGGCTTCATCCAGCTGTCCACCGGGGACATGCTGCGGGCTGCGCGTTCCTCGGGATCCGAACTCGGCAAGAAGGTCGCCGCTGTCATGGATTCGGGTTCGCTGGTCTCGGACGAGATCGTGATCGCCCTGATCGAGGAACAGTTGGACCTCAACCCAAAGGCGGCCGGTTTCATCTTCGACGGCTTCCCACGAACGATTCCCCAGGCCGACGCGCTCGACGCTTCGCTCGCAGGCCGCGGCCAGAAGATCGATTCTGTCATTCGCCTGAAGGTTGACGAGGAGGCCCTGATCGTCCGCGTAACCAAGCGTTTCGAGGCCGAGGGCAGGGCGGACGACAATCCGGAAGCCTTCAAGAAGCGCCTGACCGCCTACAACACGCAAACGGCCCCGCTGGTCACCGTCTATGCCGGCCAGGGCAAGCTCACCGAAATTGATGGAATGGCCAGCGTCGAGACTGTCTCGGCCTCGATCGCCGGAATCCTGGATGGGGTGAATGCCTCGGCCAGACGATAGCCAAAAACTGCAATAGAATCTGCCTCGAAGCTGACCTGGCTGAGGGGCCGAGAGACCAAGGATCTAAAAGGAAATAACCGGTTGACGGGGCAAGTTAGCCCTCTATAACGGCGACTTCCGCGACGGGCCCATCGCTTCGCCGCGCCGACAGGCGCTGCGCTGCTATGTGCGTCGCACTCGCATTTTGGATGAGTTTTCAGAGCCGTTTCCCGAGGGAATCGGCGGACGTTCAGGAGAGCCACTTGGCCCGTATCGCAGGCGTCAACCTTCCGACCGCAAAGCGCGTCGAGATCGCGCTTACCTACATTCATGGCATTGGCCCGTCCAAGGCCAAGGAAATCACTGGCAAGCTCGGCATCGAGGCCGCTCGCCGCGTCAACCAGCTCACCGACGGTGAAGTTCTCAAGATCCGCGAAACGATCGACGCCGACTACCTCGTCGAGGGCGACCTTCGCCGCGAAGTCGCGATGAACATCAAGCGCTTGATGGACCTCGGTTGCTACCGTGGCCTCCGTCACCGCAAGGGCCTCCCGGTCCGCGGTCAACGCACTCACACCAACGCACGCACGCGCAAGGGCCCCGCAAAGGCCATCGCCGGCAAGAAGAAGTAAGCGAGAAGGATTAGGTCATGGCTCGCGAAGCAACTGCCGCTGGCGACAAGGGTCGCGTCAAGAAACGCGAACGCAAGAACATCGCGTCGGGCGTCGCCCACGTGAATGCGTCGTTCAACAACACCATCATCACAATCACCGACGCCCAGGGCAACACGATCTCCTGGTCCTCGGCTGGCGCGATGGGCTTCAAGGGTTCGCGCAAGTCGACCCCGTATGCCGCCCAGGTCGCAGCCGAAGACGCTGGCAAGAAAGCTCAGGAGCACGGCGTGAAGACGCTGGAGGTGCTCGTCCACGGTCCTGGTTCGGGCCGCGAGTCGGCGCTGCGCGCCCTGCAAGCCGTCGGCATGATCGTCACTACCATTCACGACACCACCGCCGTTCCGCACAACGGCTGCCGTCCCCCGAAGCGCCGCCGCGTTTAAGCGTCGGCGTTTTTCGTTCTGGACACACCTTGAGAGGCTGAAACGATGGCGACTCCCGCCGCTTCGGTAAACGACAAGAACTGGAAAGACCTCATCCGCCCGAACCGTCCGGTGGTTGAGCACGACCGAGACGCGCAGCGTAAAGCCAAGCTCGTCATCGAGCCGCTTGAGCGCGGCTTCGGTACGACGTTGGGCAACGCCCTGCGCCGCGTGCTGCTGTCCTCGCTCCAGGGCGCGGCTATCACCGGCGTCCAGATCGATGGCGTCGTCCACGAATTTTCCTCGATCCCGGGCGTCCGCGAAGACGTCACCGACATCGTGCTGAACCTGAAGCGCGTCGCGATCCGCATGGTCTCCGACACGCCGAAGCGCATGACGCTCAAAGCGTCGGGTGGCGGTCCGATCAAGGCCGGTCAGATCGAAACGTCCTCGGACATCGAGATCCTCAACCCCGACCACGTCATCTGCCACCTCGACGCCGGTTCGGAACTCCGCATGGAATTCACCGTCGCGACCGGCAAGGGCTACGTCCCGGCCGACCGCAACCGTCCGGATGACGCCCCGCTCGGCTACATCCCGATCGACTCGATCTTCTCGCCCGTCGAGCGCGTCGGCGTGTTCGTCGAAGACACCCGCGCCGGCCAGGTGCTGGATTACGACAAGCTCACGCTCGACATCCAGACCGATGGCTCGGTCACGCCGGAAAACGCCGTGGCATACGCCGCGCGCATCCTGCAAGACCAGCTCCAGCTGCTCATCACCTTCGACGAGCCGGTTGCCGCTTCCTCGTCGGAAGACGAGCCGGACCTGGGCTTCAACCCGGTGCTGCTCAAGAAAGTCGACGAACTGGAACTCTCGGTGCGTTCGGCCAACTGCCTGCGCAACGACAACATCGTCTACATCGGCGACCTCATACAGAAGTCCGAGGCGGAAATGCTCCGCACCCCGAACTTCGGCCGCAAGTCGCTCAACGAGATCAAGGAAGTGCTCGCCTCGATGGGCCTCCACCTCGGCATGGACGTTCCGTCCTGGCCGCCGGAGAACATCGAAGAGCTCGCCAAGAAGTACGAAGACCACACCTGATTATAAGGAGCGGTCCCTCAGGGGCCGGCTAGTCACATGCGCCACGGTTTCGCGCTTCGCAAACTCAACCGCACCGCCTCGCACCGCAAGGCGATGTTCGCCAACATGTCGGGCGCGCTGATCCGCCACGAGCAGATCACCACGACCCTGCCGAAGGCGAAAGAGCTCAAGGCCGTCGTCGAGAAGCTAATCACGCTCGGCAAGAAAGGCGGTCTCTCGAACCGTCGTCTCGCCGCCGCCCAGCTCAAGGAAGACGATGTGGTCGTGAAGCTCTTCGACACGCTCGCCGAGCGCTACAAGGACCGCAAGGGCGGCTACACGCGCGTCCTCAAGGCCGGCTTCCGCCATGGCGATAACGCCCCGCTCGCAGTGATCGAGCTGGTCGACCGCGATGAAGACGCCAAAGGCGCTGACGACCGCGCCCGCGTCGCGGCCCAGGCCGAGATGGAAGACGCCTGATCCTTCCGGACAAGAACATGAAAAAGGCCGCCCCACCTGGCGGCCTTTTGCTTTTGGGCGATGCGTCTCGCTACAGCTCCCATCCCTTCCGGTAAGTCCGGTCGAGCAGGCTGTTCGCGTCGGGCAGGTTGGTGATCTTACCCGCCGCGCCATCATATTCGATCGGCTGATCCGCGCGCATGGCCACCATGCCCAGCAGCATTGTTTCGGTCAGTGGGCCGGCCTGCTCGAACGGCGAGGAGATCTTCTCCTCGCCGCGGATGGCGCGGATCCAGTTCATCTCGTGGCCCTTCGAGCCATCCTTGATGCGTGGCAGCGACACCGGAATCTTCGCTCCGCGCGCCACGGCCTCCGCGCCGATCAGAGTCGGCTTGGCGCCATAGGTGTCGTGCAGCAACTGGCCCTTGTCGCCGATATAGAGCACGCCGCCTTCTTCCTCGACGATCCGGCCTTCCGGTAGGCCGCGAGGCGCCGGCGGCGCCAGCCCGCCATCATACCAGGTGAGCTTCAGCGGTCCGCCCTTGGCCTTGCCGAACTCGTAGTAGATGACCGAGCCAAGCGGATAGCTCGTCAGCGTCTCAGGCCGTTTGTAGTCCCACGGATCGGTGTCGCCGCCCCACAGCGTGTGGTGCGTCTCGATCCGCGTCGGCAGGCCAGGCTCCAGCGCCCAGACAGGGAAGTCCATCAGGTGTGCGCCCATATCGCCCACCGCGCCGGTGCCGAACGGCGTCCAGCCGCGCCAGTTGAAGTGCGCGTAATCGGGGTGATAGCCCCAGTCGACATCCGCCGGCCCGAGCCACGTGTTCCAGTCGAGGCCTGCGGGGACAGGCTTCGGCTCGGGCTTGCCCACGCCTTGCGGCCATACCGGACGGTTGGTCCAGATATGGATCTCCTTCACCTTGCCGATCGCCCCGCCGCGCAGCAGTTCAACCGCACGCCGCCCGTCGTCGCTCGAATGTCCCTGGTTGCCCATCTGTGTGACCAGGGACGGGTTCTTCTTGGCCATGTCCGTCAGCAGCCGGCTCTCGCGCACTGTGTAGGTCAGCGGCTTCTGAACATAGACGTGGATCCCGCGTTCCATCGCCATCCGCGCCGCGACAGCGTGATGGTGGTCAGGGGTTGCGATCACCACCGCTTCGATGTCCGGGCGCTTGTCGAACATCTGTCGGTAGTCGCCGAAACGTTCGGCGCTGTCATAGGCCGCTTTCAGTGCCGCACGCTCCGGCTTCAGCGCGCCTGTCTTGTCGAGCATCTGCCTGGCGACCCGGTCGAAGTCGACATCGCACGCTGCCACGATGTTCTGGCTGGTCAGCGCCGCCATGTTGTCCGCGCCCTTGCCCCCGGCGCCGATGGCCGCAACATTCACGCGATCATTGGGCCCGAACCTGGAGCGCTTCTGCGCCATCGCCGTTCGTGGCAACGACATCCACGCCGCTGTCGCCGCAGCCCCGCCGAGAAGCGTCCGGCGCGAATATCCGCTACCGGCAGCTGTGCCTGTCCCGCGCTTTTGATTGTCCATAAGCCGTCTCCGTCCGCTGCGGCGTTTCCCGGTCGAAACATCACCCGTTTCTGTGACGGACGCATGTTTCCCTTGGCGCAGCTTGCCTCAAGACTCACGGCGATGAAATGGGCAGTTGCCGCGCGCATCACGCTACGGAAGTTCGGCCGGGGACGTTGTCCCCAAGCGGCTATTGAGTCGGTTTGGTTGCGTTGCGCGTGTCCTTCACGCGTTGCGCCTGCAGGATATGCGGCAGCGAATAATTGCCCTCATGGCACGCGTGCTCGAACATCCGCTGGCTGGTCTGGTACAGCGAATACTCCGCCAGCCACGGCGCGGTGTAGATCTTCGGATCCTCAACCGTGTACTGGTAGAGCAGTTCGTTCTCCGACAGTCTTGTGAACCGCTCGATCACCTTGGCTTCGCTGGTGACGACAAGGTTCGAAAAGAAACGGACCCGGTCGTGCTCCGGCAGGCCTATGGTCTCGATCACCAGCGTGTTGCCCTCCCAGCGGGCGATCGAATCGCCGAGCAGGGAATGGAGCGCTTCAGGTTTGTGCGTCGTGGCGAAAGGAATGATCCGCGCCTCATCGCCATACTCCGTGTGCAGCACCACAAAGCCCGGTGTCTGCACGAACCGTCGCGGGTTTACGCTCGTCGTGGCAATGCCGGTGACGGGCGGGAGGCCAAGGCTTGTGATGCAGCGTTCCCAGTTGGGACGCTCCTCGGGATTGTCGAACAACCGCCCGGCCGGTCCCCGGGAGGATTCTTTCCGCGCTTCCACCGTGTAGGGTAGTTTGCCGTCGGCAGGCTCGACAACGGAACGCGTGCGCCGCTCTCCGCGAACGATGGCAAGGCCGTCGGTCGACAGCATCAGTTCCGGCACCTCGGGATCGAGGCCTCTGTCTGACTGCGTGGAGATTATCTTGGCGACCGACTCAGCCATGGCCTTTGCGGCGGGTTCGGGCAGGGTCAACATCGGCGCCTGTGGCGAGGCCTCCATCAGCATGACGAAATTCTGGGTCCAGATCCCCTCTAGGCTGGGATGGCCGAAAGACGTGCGTGGCATTGAATAGGTCGATGGGGCCGGTTGTTGTGCAGGTTTCACGGGCGTCTGGCCGAATGCCGAAGGAACAGGCGCGGACACCGACAAAGCCACAAGAAATACTGCTAGCCCTGTGTGTCGTTCGATTTTACCCATGGCATTCCACCCCTGATTGATCGTTCTGCTCGCGAACGACGCAGCGTCTCTGGAAGGAAGAGGCTCTGAACGGACTCTCTGGATGCACCCCGTCTGAATATTTCCCGAGGGTACCAGATTTTTCAGCGAAAGCAGCAGGCGAACGCGCCTTGCGCCTCCGGCGAACTACGATAGGTCCTGCCGCAGAGTAAAGGAATGCACCGCAGAATGGCCGACGGACGGGTCTTCAAATCGAAGGGCAAGACAGCGCCCCCCGAAAGCTCGATTGGCGTTGCGGCGACGCGCATCGCCGAAGCGCTCGCCAAGGGGAACGTCCTCGCGGTCATCTCCAGCGACTATCGCGCGCGCGATATTGCCGCCGCTCTGCAAGGCGCGGCGCCCGACGTCCAATGCATCTTCTTTCCGTCGACCGACGCCCTCCCAGGCGACACCCAGCCTCCCACCGCCGCCAACACGGGGATGCGTCTTTCCGCGCTGAGACGAGCAAGGCATGCGCTCAAGGCAAAATCCCGCACGCGTGTTGTCTGCATCACGACCGCTGAGGCAGCTTCGGAAATGCTCCCCGAGCCAGAGACGTTCGACAAGGCTCTTCCGAACCTGCGCGTCGGCGACCATCTAGATCCGGACATATTCTCGATAGCGGTGCGTAGCATCGGCTATTTCGAGGACGACCGCGTCGACGAACCCGCCGAGTTCGCCATGCGTGGCAAGGTGATCGACATTTTTCCTGTCGACGCCGCCAATCCCGTTCGCATCGAGCTGTCGAATGGCGCGATCGCTCGCATCCGGGAGTTCGATTCCGTCAGCCAGCGCGGACTGTGCGATTTGCCCTTCGTCGAGACCGGTCCCGCCATCGAGCCGGACCTTCCCGGGAAAGGCCGCCCGCTGTTCGACTACTTCCCTGGCGCTGCAATTGCGCTGGATCCGGGCGCTGCCGCTGAAAGGGCGCGCTTCCTTGCACTCGCAGCGGATGCTGTCGAGGCGTCGCGCGGTGTCCTCGCGCCCGCTGCGCCCCGGCGCAAGCTTGTTGCCCAGGCCGCATGGGACGCGGCCCTCAAAAGCCGGCGCATTGTCGACCTCTCGGCCGGAGCAGACGAGCGAGTGGTTCAGCTCGCGCGGTCTCCCAATCCTGTTCGCGCCATGAACGCCGAGATCGTTTCGGCCTTCAAGGAGAAAGCGCGCGTCGTCATTGCGGGCTCCGAGCACGATCTTCGTTTCATTCGGAAACGCCTCGCCAAGAAGACGGCCGCCGACGCCAAGCCGATCGGCAACTGGAGCGACGTCGAGCGAGGCTGGGGCACGCGGGTAAGGCTTCTCGAAATGCAGCTGGCCCAGGGCTGGCGCGACGCCCGCAGGCTGGTGATTTCAGCGTCGGATGTTCTTGGCAGCAATGCAGGGCTCGCGGCGGCTTCGGCTGACTCCGGCGAACATCTGCTCGAGATTGGCGATGTGTGCGTCGGCGACGTCGTGATTCACGAAGACCACGGCATCGCCGTTGTCGCTGGCCTTGGCAGATCATCCACGGCCGGTGACAAGACAACCAGCGAAGTGATCGAGCTGGAATACGCTGGCGGCGCCAGGCGCATGATTCCGGTCGAGGAAGCCGACCGGATCTGGAAATACGGCGCAGACAGGTCTGCCGTTACGCTTGATGGTCTCGATGGCGTCAGCTGGCGCAAACGGCGGTTGGTCATCGACCGCGCGATGACCGAGGCGGCTGCCGATCTCACGCGCCTTGCCAAGGAGAACGCCAAGCGCCGCGCAACGAAGATCGAGCCCGATCCAGCCCAGTACAATGAATTCGTAACCGGCTTCCCCTTCTCGGAGACGCCCGACCAGACGCGTGCGATCATTGCTGTGCGTGACGATCTTGCTTCCGGGCGTCCGATGGATCGGCTGGTGATCGGCGATGTCGGTTACGGCAAGACCGAGGTCGCAATGCGGGCGGCTGCTCTTGCTGCGCTGTCTGGCAAGCAAGTTGTCATAGCTGCGCCGACGACGGTGCTCGTGCGTCAGCACTACGAAACCTTCCGCCAGAGGTTCGAGCGCGTCGGCCTCAAGGTTGGCGCTCTCTCGCGGCTCTCGGATGCCGCCGAACGCAAGCGTGTGAAAGCCGGCCTCGCCGATGGCTCGATTTCTGTCGTCGTCGGAACCGGCGCAGTCGCGGCCAAGGACGTCACCTACGCAAACCTTGCCCTCGTGGTCATCGACGAGGAGCAGCGCTTCGGAACAGCCGACAAGACGACCCTGCGCAATCTCGCCGTGAAGGGGCACGTCCTCAGTCTTACCGCAACGCCGATCCCCCGCACGCTTCAAAACGCACTGCTGGGACTGAGGCAGATGTCGGTGATCGCGACCCCGCCGGCGCGGCGCCAGCCGATCCGCACCCTCGCAGGCGCCTTCGATGAATGGCAGGTCCGCGCCGCCCTGCTGCGCGAGAAGGACCGCGGCGGCCAGAGCTTTGTCGTCGTGCCGCGCATCCAGGATCTGGCAAGCCTCGCGCCGAGACTGGAACGCCTCACGCCGGAACTGTCATTCCTGCAGGCGCATGGCGACATGCCGGTTGGCGAGATCGATGATTCCATGGTGCTGTTCGCGTCCGGCTGGGCCGATGTCCTGCTCGCCACCAACATCATCGAGGCCGGTCTCGACGTGCCGCGCGCCAACACCATGATCGTGTGGCGCGCCGACCGGTTCGGCCTGGCGCAGCTTCACCAGTTGCGCGGACGGGTCGGGCGTGGCAACCGGCGCGGCCACATCCTGCTCACCACGGAGCCAGGCACGACGCTATCGGAGTCGACGAAGAAACGCCTCCGCACGCTGGAATCCCTCGACCGTCTCGGCGCGGGTTTCGCCATCAGCGCCCGCGATCTCGACATTCGCGGCGCAGGCGACCTCGTCGGCGATGCGCAGAGCGGGCACATGAAGCTCATCGGCATCGATCTCTATCAGCATCTCCTCGAACGCGCTGTCCGCGAAGCGCGCGGAGAAACACTTGAGCGCTGGACGCCTGTCATCAATGTCGGCCTCGGCGGAAGTTTTCCGTCCAACTGGATTCCGGAAACCGACACCCGCCTGTCGCTCTATCTCAGGCTGGCCCGCCTGATGTCGCGCAAGGAATTAGACGCTTTCGAGGAAGAACTCGTCGACCGCTTCGGCCCGGAACCCGCCGAGGCTGCGATGCTCCTGCGCATCGCCAACGCTCGCGTCCTCGCGCGCAAGGCCGATATCGCCAAGGTCGATGCTGGTCCAAACGCCATCGCCTTCACGCCCAGGAGCGCGATCACGAAACGGGCCACCGCTGCTGCGGACCTGCGCGAGAAGAACGACCGCCTGCTTCTCGAGGAATCCATCGCATCCCCGCTGGAGCGCCTCTCGCGCGCGGAGAAGGTACTCTCGATGCTTTCAAAGACGCCAAAGAGCGCCTGATACCTGCCGTCTGCGGCGATGGACTGTTCGAGAACAAATTGTCACGGCGAAGCGCTTTCGACTAAGCTTGGCTCGGCAATCTGATCCGCACCTCACGGTCTGAATGGACCTCCGCATGATCCGCCACGGCTTCGCATCAGTGAACGAGCTAGCGCTCCACTACGCTTCGACCGGCGACAGCAGCCAGCCGTTGCTGCTTTTCCTCCATGGCTTCCCCGAATACTGGTATGGCTGGCGCGAGCAGCTGCTCGCCCTGGGCGATGCCTTTCACTGCGTCGCGCCGGATCTTCCCGGGTACAATCTGTCTTCGAAACCGTTGGACGTTGCGCGCTACCGGGCAAAGTATCTGCTTGAGGACATCGTCGCCTTCGCTGCACAGGTCTCGTCCCACAAGACGTTCACCCTCGTCGCGCACGATTGGGGCGGCGCACTGGGTTGGGCGCTTGCCATCAAGAAGCCTGAGCTGATCGACCGGTTGGTCATCATCAATGCCGTTCACCCGGGAGCGTTTCAGAGAGAACTCGCGAAAAATCCAGAACAGGCCAGCGCATCCCAGTATATCCATGCGCTCCGGGCGCCTGGCTCGGAGTCTCTCTACGCGGCGAATGATTTCGAACTGCTATGGCGGGCGTTTGCCGACGCCGAAGCCGCCGGTCACCTGACGTCCCAGGATCGGGCCGCCTACATCGCGGCATGGAGCCAGCCAGGCGCCCTCACGGGAATGTTCAACTGGTACCGCGCTTCCCGGATGACGCCTCAGGTCGAGGGTACGCCACCGAGCCAAGCCAACGACGACGATGCCCTGATGGTCCGCGTTCCAACCCTTGTGATCTGGGGCATGAAGGACAAGGCGCTGCTTCCCGGATGCATCGAGGGGCTGGAGCGCTGGGTCCCCGGCGTCGATATCCGTCGCGTTCCGGACGGAACACACTGGATCATTCACGAGAAACCGGACTTCATAAGCCGCACAATACGTGATTGGCTTAGCCGGTAAGCACGGCCAGTTTCAACATAGGTGACGCACACATGGCAAAGACACCCGCATCGAAATCAGGAGCGAGTTACGGGTTCAATCCCATGGACGAGCTGAATGACCTCCGCATGTCGGAGGCGGCAATGCCGCTTCTGCAGCGCGTTCGCGCCTTCGTGCGTGATGAAGTCGCCCCGATGCAGGAGAAATTCCACGCGCTTGGCGAAGGCCGCAAGGACCGGTGGAGCTACGTGCCCGGCCAGCTCGAAATGCTGGAGGTCGTCAAGAACAAGGCCAAGGCGGCGGGCCTCTGGAATTTCTTCCTGCCCGACGCAGAGACGGGGCAGGGCCTCAAGAATCTCGACTATGCCTATATCGCCGTCGAACTGGGCAAAGTGCCTCTCGCATCGGAATGCCTGAACTGCGCCGCGCCCGACACCGGCAACATGGAAGTGCTCGAACGCGTCGGTACGCCGGCGCAGAAGGAGAAATGGCTGAAGCCGCTTCTCGCCGGCGAAATCCGCTCTGCCTTCGCCATGACCGAGCCAGACCGCGCCTCCTCTGACGCCAAGAATGTCGGCATGAGCGCCGTGCTCGAAGGCAATGAGTGGGTGCTCAATGGTGAGAAGCACTACATTTCCGGCGCCGGCGATCCGCGCTGCAAGATCATGATCACCATGTGCCGCACTAGCCCCAACGCGGCGCCGGACAAGCAGCAGTCGCAGATCCTCGTGCCCATCGACACCAAGGGGGTCGAGATCGTCGGCCCAATGAACGTGTTCGGCGACGACGATGCGCCGCACGGCCACATGCATATCCGCTTCAAGAACGTGCGCGTTCCGAAGGAGAACATGCTGCTTGGCGAGGGCAGGGGCTTCGAGATCTCCCAGCTCCGCCTCGGGCCAGGCCGCATCCACCACTGCATGCGTTCGATCGGCCAGGCCGAGCGCGCGCTCGAACTGATGATCACGCGCGGCCTGTCGCGCGAAGCCTTTGGCAAAAAGCTTGTCTGGCTCGGCGGCAACGTCGAGATCATCTCGCGCGCCCGGATCGAGATCGAAGCGATGCGCCTGATGGTCCTGAAAGCCGCCAAGGCGATGGACGTTCTCGGCAATCGCGAGGCCCGCAACTGGGTCCACATGGTCAAGGCCATGGTTCCGGAAAAGGTCTGTCAGATCATCGACCAGGCCATCCAGATGCACGGCGCGCTGGGTGTCTCCCAGCATACGCCGCTTGCGCGCATGTACACCGGCCAGCGTACGCTTCGCATCGCCGATGGTCCGGACGAGGTGCACCACCTCGTCGTCGGCCGGAACGAGGTCCGCCAGTACACGAACATGTCCGAAACCGACGCTGCCGACGCCGCAACATTCCGCAGCTAGAAAACCGAAATCCGCCGACCGGAATGACTGATCGTCTCGTATCAGTCATTCCGCGTCGGCTGGATCAATGTCACCGGCGCCGGACGGGGTTCTCCCGGAACTTCTGGTTCAGTTCGGTCTGGCCGTCGCCTGCTGCGCAGCCTTCTCGTCGTTGGCCCGCTTGATGATGTAGGCCAGCACGGCCTCGGCATCGCCGTCCTTCAGGATAGCCTTGAAGCCCGGCATGCCGCGTTGCGCCCGGTCGCCGTCAACAACAGCGTGGTTGAAGTTTTCCTGACTCCTCAGCAGCGCGCTGTAGCGCAGGTCCGGCGCGGTGGCGCCGGCTGCCGGGACGACGTTTCGGCCATGACAGACAGCGCAGTTCATCGTGTAGACCTGCTCGCCCTGAGCGACAGTTTCGTTGTTCGCAGTCAGCAGCGGCGGGTCGATCTTCGCGGCCGCCGGTACAGCAGCTCCGGTTGGCAGGGCTGTCGGCAGCGTTGCCGTGCCGCCAGCCTTGAAGACCAGGATGCGGCTGTTGTTGGCCGAAACGGCGCTGGTGCGCGTCACGCCCGGCGGCAGGCCGCGGGCGCCGACGAGGATGGCGACCTGTTGCTGTCCATCGACCGTGAAGGTGGACGGGGCCGCAACAACGCGGGCGCCGGTCGGCGCCGACCAGAGCTTCTTGCCGGTCGTGGCGTCGTAGGCGACGAATTCGCCATTGTGGTTGCCGGAGAAGAGCAGGTTGCCGTCGGTGACCATCACGCCGGTCGCGCCGCTGACGGTATTGGGAATGCGCCAGACTTCCTTGGCGTTCAGCGGATCCCAGGCGAGCAGATAGGACTCCGATTTCGGTGCTGCGCCCATGGCGGGGATCGGCTTCTCGCCCTTGGCTGCGTTGAAGCCGATGCCAGTGTTCCAGCCATTGAGGTTGAGCTCGAACTTCTCAGGCGTGGCATAGATGGACGAAGAGACCGTAACCGGCAGGTAGACGAGGCCGGTCTTCGGCGAATAGGCCATCGGATGCCAGTTGTGCATGCCGAGAGCGGCCGGTGCGACGATGGCCGCCTTGCCGGTGAGGTCGAAGCGGGCTTCGGGCACCTCAACTGGGCGGCCGGTCGCCAGATCGACCTTGTAGGCCCAGGTGTTGGGAGCGAACTTCTCGGCCGAGATCAGCTTTCCGGTCTTCGCGTCAAGCACATAGAAGAATCCATTCTTCGGCGCGTGCATGATGACCTTGCGCTTGCCGGTCGGGTAGTTGAGTTCGGCGATCATCAGCGGTTGCGTGGCGGTGTAATCCCACGTTTCGGCGGGCGTCTCCTGATAGTGCCAGAGATATTTGCCGGTGTCGGGATCGAGCGCGACGATGGACGACAGGAACAGGTTGTCGCCGCCGCCGGGTGAACGGATCGCCTGGTTCCACGGATTGCCGTTGCCGGTGCCGACATAGATGATGTCGAGATCAGGGTCGTGAACGAAGCCATCCCACGGCGTGCCGCCGCCGCCGATTTTCCAGTAATTGTCGCCCTTCCATGTCTTGGCGGCCTCAGCGAGTTCGGGCTGTTCGTAGGGCTTGGACGGATCGCCGGGGACTGTCCACCAACGCCACAGGAATTTGCCTGTCTCGGCGTCATAGGCGGAGGCATAGCCGCGCACGCGGTATTCCGCTCCGCCCTGGCCGATAATGACCTTGCCTTTGACGATGCGAGGCGCGCCCGTGATCGTGTAGGGCAGCGCCGTGTCGGTGGTCTGGGTCGACCAGACTTCCTTGCCTGTTTTTCCATCGAGGGCGATAAGCCGGCCGTCGAGTGCGCCGAAGATGATCTTGCCGTTCCAGGCGGCGACGCCCCGGTTGACCACGTCACAACACGCGTCGGCGCCTTTCGCCTTGTCGACCTTGGGGTCGTACTCCCAGACCTTGGCGCCAGACCGGATGTCATAGGCCTTCACCATCGACCATGCGGTCGTGAGATACATCACGCCATCGACGACCACAGGCGTCGATTCCTGGCCGCGCTCGGTATCGATATCGCTGAACCAGGCAAGACCGAGGTTCTGGACGTTGGCGTCATTGATCTGATTGAGCGGGCTGAAGCGCTGCTCCCAATAGGTGCGCCCGACGCCCAGCCAGGAGCCCGGCTCCTTGTCGGCGTTGAGCAGGCGTTGAGTGTCCACAGCCGCCGCTCCGATGGGATGAGATGGCGCCGCTGCGACATTTACGGCCAGATCGCCAGGGGGATTGCTGTTGCAGCCGGCCAAAGCCAGCAGGGTCAATCCGATCAGGCTATTCCGCATGCTCTTTTTCCATCCCGTGGTTTTGCGGAAACCGTAGAGATAGCGACCGTGACTCGCAATGGGCGTCGCGTTTTCCAACCAGATCAAAGGCTTTTGATCATCAGTTGAAGGTCCTGCGCTACAGCCTTGTTTGCGCCGGAATCTCGCCCTAGCTCGGCAAGATGGTAGATTGGGCCCGGCCGATAGCGCCAGGCCATTGATACGGCAGGTGAGGCCATCGCATGAACCGGCAGAACATCCTTCTTGTCGCCTCTGCAGGAATCGTCACGGCACTGGCCATGCTCGCAGTCCCGGCGATGGGTCAGCTGGCCCAGCAGGGCGGCGCGCCGGCGCCGACAACCGTGTCGGGTCCGGCCCCCGAACCTGCCCCCCAGATCGAACGCGTCGTCCCTGAATCGCAGGCTAGCCTTCAGCAATCCTTCGCGCCCGTCGTGCGCCGCACCGCGAATGCCGTCGTCAACGTCTACTCCAGCGTGACCGTCAAACGCTCGAACTGCCCCTATGCCAACGATCCGATCTACTACCGGCTGTGCGGCAACACGCCGACGCAGAACCAGAAGGTCGACAACTCGCTGGGCTCGGGCGTCATTGTCGGCGCCGATGGCGTCATCGTCACCAACAATCACGTGGTCGAGGCCGGACAGGAATTCCGTGTCTCGCTGAGTGACCGCCGCGAATTCCCCGCGACGCTCGTCATGGCCGACCCGCGCACCGACCTTGCCGTGCTCAGAATCGACACCAAGGGTGAAGTCCTGCCGACGCTCGCTTATGCCGACACGCGCAAGGTGCAGGTCGGCGATCTGGTGCTGGCCATCGGCAACCCGTTCGGCGTTGGCCAGACCGTCACCAGTGGCATCGTCTCGGCGCTGGCGCGTACCGATGTCGGCGCTTCCGACTATTCGTCCTTCATCCAGACCGATGCCTCGATCAACCCCGGCAACTCCGGCGGTGCGCTGGTGGACATGCAGGGCCGGCTGGTCGGTGTGAACTCAATGATCTTCTCCAAGGGCGGCGGCTCGAATGGCATCGGCTTCGCCATTCCCTCTGAAATGGTTCGTCGCGTCGTCGATGCAGCTGTCCACGGTGGAACGCTGGTGCCGCCATGGCTGGGCGCCAAGGGCGAGGTCGTCGACAGCGCGAAGGCGGCAGCTCTTGGTCTCGACCGTCCCAAGGGCGTGCTGATCTCGCAGATCTATCCCGGCGGTCCTGCCGACAAGGGCGGCCTCAAGGAAGGCGACATCGTCCTCACCGTCGACGGCCGCGAAGTGTTCGACGACCGAGGCATGAAATTCATCGCCGCGACCAAGGCTGAAGGCGAAACCGCGACGCTCGCCATCCTGCGCAACAAGCAGGAGAGACAGATCTCCGTCCGCATGTCGCCGCCCCCGGGAACCTCCAAGGCCGAACTGACCCAGGTCGGCGGCCGCAATCCCTTCACCGGCGCCGAAGTGGCCGAGCTGTCGCCGGCGCTTGCCGAAGCGCTCGGCCTCGATCCCTTCAAGGCCAAGGACGGCGTCCTCGTCTATCGCGTTCCCAGCCGCACCATTGCCCGCAATGTCGGCTTCCAGCCTGGCGACATCATCCGCGAGATCAATGGCGTCACCATCCGGACCGCCAAGGACTTCCAGAACGCAGTCGCCAAGGCCGAAGGCAGCCAGAGCGGCGAATGGCGGCTTGCCACCGAACGCAACGGCCAGCGCATCGAGCAGGCGTTCCGCGGCTAGAACGGAAGCCTGCTCCGCGCTAGACCACGTCCGTGAGCGATCTCTTTGAAGCCGCCGGCCTGACCGATGAAGCCCCGCGCCCGCTGGCCGACCGCCTGCGTCCGGAGCGGCTGGAGGATGTCGTCGGCCAGGAACACCTGCTCGGCGCCACGGGCCCGATCGGCCGCATGCTCTCGCAGGGCCGCCTCGCCAGCCTGATCCTCTGGGGCCCGCCCGGCACCGGCAAGACCACCATCGCCCGCCTCCTCGCCAAGCGCGCCGGCCTCGAATTCGAACAACTCTCCGCCATCTTCTCCGGCGTGAAGGACCTGCGCGCCGCCTTCGAGAAAGCCGAAGGCAAGCGCGCCGTCGGCAGGGGCACGCTGCTTTTCGTCGACGAGATCCACCGCTTCAACCGCGCCCAGCAGGACGGCTTCCTGCCGTTCGTCGAACGCGGCGTCGTCACGCTTGTCGGCGCCACCACCGAGAACCCCAGCTTCGAACTCAACGGCGCGCTCTTGTCGCGCACCCAGGTAATGGTGCTGAAGCGCCTTGACGAGGCGGCCCTCACCCAGCTGATCGCCCGCGCCGAGGAGCATCTCGGCAAGCCCGCGCCCCTCACGCCAGACGCCCGCGAGGCCCTGATGGCGATGGCCGACGGCGATGGCCGCTACTTCCTCAACATGCTGGAGGAAGTCTTCGCCTGGAACCTGCCGAAGCCCATCGACGGCCCCGGCCTCGTCGCCACGCTGCAGAAGCGCGCGCCAGCCTACGACAAGGACCGCGAGGGTCATTACAATCTCATCTCCGCCTGGCACAAGGCGACGCGCGGCTCCGATCCCGACGCCGCCCTCTACTGGTTCGCCCGCATGCTGGAAGGCGGCGAAGATCCGCTCTTCCTCGCACGCCGCATGATCCGCGCCGCTAGCGAGGACATCGGCCTCGCCGATCCCACCGCGCTGATGATCTGCAACGAGGCCGCCGCCGCCTACGAACGCCTCGGCAGCCCCGAAGGCGAACTAGCTCTTGCGCAGGCCGTCATCCATCTCGCCACTGCGCCGAAATCCAACGCCGTCTACAAGGCATTTGGAGCAGCAAGAGCAGCAGCGCGCGAGACCGGCTCACTGACGCCGCCCGCGCACATCCTCAACGCTCCGACAAAGATGATGAAATCGCTCGGCTACGGCTCGGGCTACGAATACGACCACGACGCCGAAGGTCAGTTCTCCGGCCAGAACTATTTCCCGGACGGCATGGAGCGCCAGACATTCTACGACCCGAAAGGCGCCGGCCGTGAAGGCCCGATCCGCGAAAAGCTCGATCAGTGGGCAAAACTCCGCCGCGAACGCGCTAAAGAATAGCCCGCCCGTCTTTCCCATAATGCTTGGCGCCGCTACGATCCCTCCAACCGTGAGAGGTCACATGCGCATCCGTTTCATCACCGCCACCACCATCGGTCTCATGCTCACCGCAGGCGCCATCGCCGAACCCGTTCGTGAGCCGGTGAAGGTCTTCACCGCCGCCGATGTCTTCCGCCTCGAGTCTGCATCGAACCCGCAGATCTCGCCGGATGGAAAATCCGTCGCTTATGTGCGCGTCACCGCCGATCCGATGGCCGACCGTTTCCGCCGTTCGATCTGGATGGTCGACGAGACAGGCGCGAGCCACTGGCCGATCGCCCAGGGCAAAGGCAGCTATTCATCTCCTGTCTGGTCGCCAGATGGCCGCACCCTCGCTTACTCCGCCAGCGAGGAAGGCGCTTCTGAGATCCGCCTGTTCGACATCGCCTCGCGCCGTAGCGCCACGCTCTCGCGCCTGCCATCGGGCGCCGCCAGCCTCTCCTGGTCGCCTGACGGCAAGATGCTGGCGTTCGAGAGCTTCGTGAAGGAATCCGGCCTTCAGCCGGCTGTTCTTCCACCAAAACCCGAAGGCGCGACATGGGCCGAGAGCGTCAAGATCTACGACACTATCAACTACCGCGCCGACGGCAGCGGCCTGGTCGATTCCGGCTATACGCAGATTTTCGTCCTTCCCATCGATGGCGGCACGCCGCGCCAGCTCACCTTCCAGGCCCGCAATCACGACGGCCGCCTGTCATGGGCGCCGGATGGCAAGTCGCTGCTGTTCTCCGCCAACGCCGAAGCCGACTGGGAACGCAATCCGCAGAACACTGATCTCTATTCGCTCGATGTGACCGGTGGCGCGATCAAGCGCCTCACCACGCGCAAGGGGCCGGACGACAGCCCGGCCATGTCGCCGAATGGCAAGCAGATCGCCTTCACCGGCTTCGACGACAAGGAACTCAGCTATCAGGTCAGCGATCTCTACGTCGCCAATGCCGACGGCTCGAACCCGCGCAACCTCTCGGCTGATTTCGACCGCGACATCTCCGATCCGCAATGGGCCGGCGATGGCGCGATCTGGTTCCGCTTCGAGGATCACGGCATGACCAGCCTTGGCCGCGTCGCGCCCTCCGGAGGCAAGGTTGCGACAGTCGTGTCCGATCTCGTCGGCGCGACGGTCGACCGGCCCTATACCGGCGGCGGCTATTCCGTGAACAAGTCCGGCCGCTACGCCGCCACCACAGGCGGCGCGCAGACGCCGGCCGAGGTCGCAATCTCGACCGGCGGCAAGTTGAAGATTCTGACTAACCTCAACAGCGATGTCTTCACCGGCAAGATCATCCCCGGCGCCGAACACATCACCGTCCCGTCCAGCTTCGACAAGCGTCCGGTGGATGCGTGGGTGGTGAAGCCGCCCAATTTCGATCCCTCGAAGCGCTATCCGCTCCTGCTCGAAATCCACGGCGGCCCGCACGCGGCCTACGGTCCAACCTTCGCAGGCGAGATCCAGCTCTATGCCGCGGCTGGCTATGTCGTTGTCTATTCCAATCCGCGCGGGTCGACGTCCTATGGCGGCGAGTTCGCCCAGCTGATCCACCACAACTATCCGAGCCAGGACTATGACGACCTGATAAGCGTCGTCGACGCTGTCATCGCCGCCAATCCGATCGATACGAAGAAGCTGTTCGTCACCGGTGGCTCCGGTGGCGGCGTGCTTACCGCGTGGATCGTCGGCTCCACCAACCGCTTCGCGGCGGCAATGGTGCAGAAGCCGGTCATCAACTGGACCAGCGAAGTGCTCAGCGCCGATGGCGGCGTCTCGATGTCCCGCTACTGGTTCGGCGAACTGCCATGGGAAGAAGGCGCCCAGGCCCGCTACTGGGCGCGCTCGCCCTTGTCGAAAGTCGGCAATGTGAAGACGCCGACCGGCGTCATGGTCGGTGAGGAAGACAACCGCACGCCGCACAGCGAGGCGGAGCAGTATTATCAAGCGCTCCAGATCCGGAAAGTTCCCACCGAGCTGATCCTCGTGCCGGGCTCCCCGCACGACATCGCCGGCCGCCCCACGGGCCTTATCGCCAAGACCACCAACACCATCGCCTGGTTCGCCCGCTTTGGCGGTCCGGCCGTCCCTGATCCAAGCACAGGCAAGACGGCAGCAACGTCAGACCCCAGGATCGTGGTTACCAGCGCACAGTGACGCTCGGTGGTAAAACAGAGGATTTTGTGGTAGGAAGGCCTATGAGCGAATCCGCACTTAAAGCCGCCTACGAGGATGTTCTGAAACTGCCTGAAGACGTTCAGGCGGATGCCGCAGAACTGCTTCGGGAATTCATTGCCCAGCACAGCAGCGATATCCGGCTTTCCAGGGCGCAGATCGATGAAGTGAAGCGCCGTCTCGCAGAGCCGAACCCGGAATATGCGTCCGACGAAGAGATGGACGAGTTCTTCGGGCGCGTTCTCAATGAGAGTTAGGTATCGGCGATCGGCGCGTGCCGATCTCGAGCACATTCACGCCTTCATCGCCGAGTCCAATCCGCGCGCGGCAAGGCGTGTCGTGGCCGAGATCCGCGAACAGGTTGCAAGTCTTTCCAGTTTCCCCGACCGGTGTCGCATCGGCGATGTGGAAGGCACGCGAGAACTGGTGATCAAATACGGTCACATCGTTGTCTACCGCATTGAGGCAAGTTGGGTGGAAATCCTCTCCATCTTCCACGCCGCCCAAGACAAGCCGCGTGGTAGCTGAGATGAACAAGCGCAACTACGAAGCCATGCCGGTCTCGGCCGAAGACGCCACCTTCGTGCGCGGCTTCGTCATCCATGACGATGCTGCCGTTCTTGCCTTCAACAAGCCATCCGGCCTGCCGGTGCAGACCCGCGATCCGGACGACCGCACGCTCGATCGCCTGCTGGCCGCCTTCGCCCGCTCGAACGGCAAGCGCCCGCGCCTCGTTCATCGCCTCGACGCCCAGACCTCGGGCGTGATCGTCGCCGGCAAGACCCAGCCCGCCGCCGCCGTCTTGAGCCAGGCCTTTGCCGGCCGCGATGCCAGCAAAACCTACATCGCGCTGGTTTCCGGCGTCACTTTCGATGCACCGTCTGGAGAGATCGATATCGCCCTGTCTCGCCATATCGCCCGGCCCGGCCTGGAGCTCATGCGGGCCGCGCGCCCGGGCGACCAGAAGCCCCAGACGGCCCTGACGCGCTGGCGCGTACTGGCCTCGGGCCGAAATGCGCATCTGGTGGAGCTGAAGCCCGAAACCGGCCGCATGCATCAGCTGCGGGTCCACCTCTCCCTCGTTGGGCGGCCTATCCTTGGCGATCCCTACTATGGCGGCGCATCCACCCTGAAAGGCGAGCCTGTCCCGCGCCTCATGCTGCATGCGGCGAGTCTTGAGCTGCCCCATCCCTCTGGTGGCCGTCTGGCGCTGAAAGCCCCGCTGCCAGAAGATTTCCAGGCTGTCCTTTCGGCCGCAGGCGTCTCCATGCCGCCTGATCTGGCCTAAACCGTCGACTGGCCCTAAGGACGGGGCGCAATGTTCAACTTCCTTCTCGTAGCCCTCGGAGGCGGCATCGGCGCAGCGGCCCGCTATGGCGTTTCGCTCGCCATGGGATCGCGCCCGGATCAGTGGCCGTGGGCCACGTTCACCATCAACGTTTCCGGCAGCCTGCTGATCGGCTTGCTGGCCGGCTGGCTGTCTACGCGGGGCGAAGCGGGCGAACCTTGGCGGCTGTTGCTCGGCGTCGGCGTGCTTGGCGGCTTTACCACCTTTTCGGCCTACTCGCTCGAAACCCTGCGCATGTTCGAACGCGGCGACCTCATCGGCGCGGCAACCTACGCAATTGGCTCCGTCGTGGCGGGCTTCGCCGCCGTCGTGATCGGTGCGGCTCTTGGCGGCAAGGTGTCGGCATGAGCTGGAACGTCGGACAGGTCGTCAATCTCACCGTCGAAGCGGACGAGGATGACACGCGCCTTGATCGCTGGCTGAAACGCAAGTTTCACGGCCTCAGCCAGATCCAGATCGAGAAGGCCCTGCGGAAAGGCGAAATCCGCGTCGATGGCGCCCGGGCCAAATCCAACACGCGCGTGAAGGCCGGCCAGACTATCCGCATCCCGCCCATGGCGCCGCCGCCCAGCGCCGAAGCGGAAGACGAACGTCCGCGCGCCAAGGTCAAATCCTCCGACGCCGACATGATCCGCTCGCTCGTGATCTACGAGGACGACGCCATCATCGCGCTCAACAAGCCGCCCGCTCTGGCTGTCCAGGGCGGCACAGGCACGTCGCGCCACATCGACGCGATGTCGCGCGCGCTGGTCGACGATACCGCCGAAAAGCCCCGCCTGGTGCACCGGCTCGACCGCGACACCACCGGCGTTCTCGTGTTGGCCAAGACGGTCTCGTCCGCCAACCAGCTGGGCAAGCTGTTTCGTTCGCGCGAGCTCGACAAGATCTACTGGGCCGTCACGCTCGGCGTTCCACATCCCCAGGACGGCGACATCCGCGGCTACATGATCAAGTCGGCTGGCCCCGGCGGCGAAAAGGAAAAGATGCGAACGGCGACGCAGAGCGAAAAAGGCGCGGTCCACGCGTTGACGCTTTACTCGGTCGTCCAGAACGCCGGGCGCAAGGCGGCATGGGTCGCGCTGAAGCCCGAAACCGGCCGCACGCACCAACTTCGCTTCCACATGGCCGAGATAGGCTGCGCTATCCTGGGTGACCGCAAATACACCTGCGACCGGGAAGTCCCCGCCGGGCTGGCTGATGGCTTGCACCTTCATGCGCGCGCGTTGCGTCTGCCCAATCCTGGCGGTCCGCCGATCGAGATTGTGGCCGATCTGCCGCCGCACATGAAGCAGACCTTCGAAGTCCTCGGCTTTGACGAAAACTCCGCCGAGAACTTCTTCGATCTCCGCAAGCCAAGGCGCCGGAGATGACCTCTGACGTGCTCGGCCGCGCCCGGCAGCTTCTCGCCAGTGGTCGCGCGGGCGAAGCAGTCCGGTTGCTCGAAGACGCGCGCAACGCGGGTGGCGGCGGGCCTGCTTTGCACGCCATGCTCGGTTACGCCCATTTTCACAACGACCACATCGCCGATGCCAAGGTGGCGCTGGCGGCGGGGCTGAAACTGTTTCCTTTCGACCCGGTGCTGCAGGAAGCGATGGCGCGCATGCGCTGGTTGAGTGGCGAGGGCCCGGGGTTCGCCGATGAATTCCTTGCCGCTGTGGCTGCTCGCCCGGGCGACATGGTGCTCAGGTTGAAATGCGCCGACCTGCTCCGTCTGGCTGGTGATACGGCAAAGGCGGAAGCGCTTCTGCGTGAAGCACTGGTCCTTGCTCCCGGCGACCTCACGCTTCAGGCTTGGCTTGGCGTCCTGCTCGACGAAACGGGCCACTTCGACGAAGCGCTCGGAATGCTGGGCAATGCCGCACGCGCCTATCCAGACGAACCCGCACTGCGGCTCAACCTGTCACACGTCCTGTTGCGGATGGGGCGTGGCGTGGAGGCGCTGCAGGAGATCTCACGTGTTCGCCGCGCTCAGCCCGGAGCGCAGCTTGCCATCACTTATGAAGTCATGGCGCTGAAGCAGCTCGGCGATACGCGCCACGACCGGCTATGTAACTATCAAGACCATGTCCGGGCGTGCTTGATCGACACGCCATCCGGCTTTGCCAGCCTTGCCGATTTCAACCGCGCGCTGGGCGAACGGCTGCGCGGCTTGCAGGATGCGTCAGCTCATCCGCTTGACCAGTCGCTGCGTGGCGGATCGCAGACCAGCCACAATCTTGTCTTCGACAACGATGCGGTCGTGAGATCATACTTCGCGGCGCTGGAAGCGCCGATCCGGGCCTACATCGATGCGCTTGGCGACGATCCGGCGCATCCGCTTGAAGGCCGCAAGGCGCCCGGGCATGCGCTGTCTGGCTGCTGGTCGGTCCTGCTTCGTCCGGGCGGATTCCACGTCAACCACACGCACCCGAATGGCTGGATCAGCTCGTCATACTACGTCTCCCTGCCGCCGGAGATGGCGAACCCCGCAAGCCAGCAGGGGTGGATCAAGTTCGGCGAACCGCGCTGGCCTGTTCCGGGTTGCGGGATCGAGCGCGTCGTGCAGCCACAGGAAGGTCTCGTCGTTCTGTTCCCATCCTATATGTGGCATGGAACGATTCCGTTCTCCTCGGGCGAGCGTCTGACCGCGCCGTTCGATGTCGTGCCGAAGCCTGTGACACGCGCATGAAGCTCGCCATTTTCGACATCGACGGAACGCTGGTCGACAGCCGCGAGCTGATCCACGAGGCGATGCTGCACGCCTACAACCGCTGCGGTCTCGATGATCCGGGCGTTGACCGCATTCGCCATGTGATTGGACTTGGCTTGCGCCAGGCCTTCAGCGCGCTTGAACCCGACGCGACGGACGATGTGCTGTCTGCATTGGAGAAATTTTACGTCGAGGCGTTCGTGATCTTGCGTGAGACCGCCGGGGGACGCGAGCCGCTATACGATGGAGCGCTTGATCTGCTTGAGGAGATGCAAGCGACGGGATGGAAGTTGGGGATCGCAACCGGCAAGTCGCGGCGCGGCGTCGACAACTTCCTGCGCGCTCACGATCTGGAATTCCTGTTCCATTCGCATGTCTGCGTCGACGACGGCCCCGGCAAGCCCGATCCCTTCATGGTCGATGAAAACCTTCGCCGCTGCCTGGCGGATCGTGGCTCGACCGTCGTGATCGGTGACGCCGTTCACGACATGAGAATGGCGTGCGCCGCTGGTGTCCGCGCCATTGGCGTGTCCTGGGGATTCGGCACGGCGGACGAGCTTCGCACGGCCGGCGCCCATGAGGTCCACGACGACTATTCCTCACTTGGCCGGGCAATCGCAGCGCTGGCGCAGGAGGTCGCATGATCAAGGGCGAGATCGATCAACGGCCGAAGCGCTTCTATCAGGATGCCGGGGTCGCTCCGGCTGCCGGTGGTTTCAGTGTGTCGCTCGACGGCAAGGGGCTGCGCACGCCGCTGAAGCACGCCATGACGCTGCCGACCGAGGCGCTGGCCAATGTCATTGCGGATGAATGGCGAGCGCAGGTCGAGCGCATCGACCTGCAATCCATGTTCAACACGCGTCTGTCTTATCTCGCCCTCGATCGCATTCCGGTCGCGCGCGCCGAACTCGCGGCCGAAACCGCTCGCTATGCCGAAACTGATCTCGTCTGCCATCTTGCGGACAACCCCGCCGCGCTGATCGAGCGGCAGGAAGCGGTCTGGGGGCCGCTGAGG
This sequence comes from Hyphomonadaceae bacterium, assembly GCA_965279205.1. Classification (GTDB taxonomy): domain Bacteria; phylum Pseudomonadota; class Alphaproteobacteria; order Caulobacterales; family Hyphomonadaceae; genus UBA7672. The sequence continues at coordinate 2,750,244 of OZ257144.1, read as the reverse complement.
GCGTGGGCGGCGGAAAGCCATGGCGTGGACCTGAAGCCTGTCGTCGGCATCATCCCAGCGACACAGCCTAAAGAGGCCGTGGCCGCACTCCGCAATCACGCCACGGCTCTGGACGACTTCCGCCTCGCTGGCCTCGTCCATGGCGTAGCCCTGTTCGGATCCGCTGTGCTGGGTCTTGCTGTCGAACGCGGACGCATCACTGCTGCTGACGCCTTCGAGCACTCCCGCCTCGACGAATCCTTCCAGGCCTCCCGCTGGGGCGAGGACGCCGAAGCCGCCCGCCGCACCGAACGCGGCCGCGCCGAAGCTAGGGCGCTCGATCTGTGGTTTAGCGCCCTCGCAGCCTGAACGCGCATTCACCTGAAGAATCTGGAACCTGACGTTCGCGTTCAGGTCCGGTTCCATGTCGGCCCGTCATGCTCGGGGCATGATGAAGCACATCAAGATCCTCAAGGCCTCCGTCGCAGCGCTGGCTGCGTCCATGGCCCTCGTCGCCTCCGGTTCGGCCGGCGCCCAGAAACTGGAAGGCGCACCCCGCGGCGAACAATACCCCCAACTGTTCTCGGGCGAGGACCGGAACAACAACAACTGGAACGACAACAACAACTGGCGCCGCAACAAGCCCAACTTCCAGAACGCCCAACGCGACTGCAGCCGCGCCGGCATCCGCGAGGCCTGGGACCGCAACTATTACAGCGCCCAGTACGACAACGCCCCCAAACTCCACGAAGGCCGCCGTGGCTGGGAGCTTCGCGGCCGCATGAGGCTCCACGACCGCAGCGGCTACCGTTATGTCGACACCGCCTGCGAGATCAACCGCAACGACGTCCGCTTCGAGTTCCTGAGGTAGGAATTCGGACTTGAAAGGAAAGACCGGCGAGCAATCGCCGGCCTTTCTGCTTTCAGGGCGTCGTTACTTCGGTGGCGTGCAGCACCATGCCGGCCTTGCAGTCGTCTTTCGTCGCGCCCGCCGTTTCAGTGCCGGCGACGTGCAGGTAGCCGGTCACGGCCATGGTCCGGTTGCTGTACTCAGGCGTCGGTATTCCCGCGAGCGACAGGAGCGTGCCCGAGATGCAGCCGCCGGCCGGTCCGTTGGGATAAAGCCTGAAGTCGCCGCCGTTCAGCACCAACAGTCCGGTAAGCTGGATCTGTTCGGCGTCATCCACACGCTTGATCCCGTTCAGCAGGTCCAGCTTCAGCGGCGTTGAACACGCCGCCAATGCCAGGACGCCAATCAGAAGCAGCCGCATGATCGCCTACCTCGACGCTACCCCCGCGCCCGAGCCTACCGCGCCGCCCATCAGGGCGACACCCTGGTCGAGCATGTCGGAATAAACGTTGAGCGCCTTGGCGGTGTAGCCGGCATAGGCGTCGACATCGTCCCAGCGTTCATCCTCGATGGCTTCGCGGACCCCCGGCAAGGTCTTCGCGCCATAGCCGGTGAAGCGGCCGGGGGCGTAGACCATGTTCTTGTACCAGCCACGTCCGCCCGGCAGGCCGGGTTCGGTCGTCATGGCCTGCTCGGTTTTGCCAGCCAGCGCGACGAGCTTGCCCTTGGCGTCAGCGGTGAGACCGGCGCCCTTGGCGGCAAGCGTCGAGTCATAGGCCTTGGCGCTCGCCTTCAAGCGGATGATCGCATTTTCCAGCGGCGCCAGGTTGAAGAACGGCACAGCCTTGAGCGATGTCGGCGGACCACTGGACAGCGTCGGATCATCCGCCAGCTTGTAGGCGTCGGCGGCGATGATCTTCGCCTGCGCCGTCTGCGCCTCGCGCTTGCCGTCCGCGAGCTTCTTCACCTCGTCGAGATAGGTCGAGACCGTATCCGCGAAATCGCCATAGCGCTGCACCGGCAGATCCTGCTCGGACATACGCAGCACCATCCGCCCCGTCGTCTTGGCCAGTGCGCCCGCATAGGCAAACCCCGGATCGACGAATTTCGAATGGTGTTCATAGGTGTCGTAGGCCGAGTGATAGACCCCGCCGCTGTCGCCCTCGCCGCCATAGCCGACATTCAGCGAAGCCAGCCCAAGGTGCTGCAGGAAGCTCGAATAGTCCGAGCCGGAACCCAGCGGGTCGATCGGAATGTCCTTGCCGTCACCTGCCGCCTTGGCGATCGCCTTTGCGCGTTCGCTGGCGCCTGGCGCCGCCCCATCCAGCATCGAGCTGGCGCGCAGCCGCTTGTCGACTGAAACCCCGGTCTGGGGATCGGTCACATCGAGCGCTACCTTGCCGACGAAGTTCTGCAGCGAGTGGTTGCCGCCAACGCCAAGGAAGCCGCGTCCGTTGCCGTCCGTGTTGATGTAGATGAGGCCCTTCTGCCTCAGCTCCGTCTGGTGCGTTTCCGCCCATTCTGTCGAACCCAACAGCATCGGCTCCTCGGCGTCCCAGCTCAGATAGACGAGCGTCCGCTTCGGCCGCCAGCCGGTCTTCGCCAGTTCGCCGATCGCCTTGGCTTCCGCCATCATGGCGATGTGGCCGCTGATCGGATCGGAGGCGCCGAACACCCATCCGTCATGGTGGTTGCCGCGCAGCACCCACTGGTCCGGATAGGCCGAGCCCTCCATCTTCGCGACGACGTTGTAGATCGTCTTCAGTGACCAATCCGATTTCACGACCATGTGGACCTTGGCCGTCGGTGTACCGCCGACATGATACGTGATCGGGATGGAGCCACGCCACGCCGGTGGAACGACGCGCCCTTCCAGCGCGCCGAGGAATTTCTCGGCGTCGCCATACGAGATCGGCAGTACCGGAATCTTCAGCAGGGTCGGCGCGTCTTCGCGCTTCAGGCGCGTGGCGTCGTCGGTTGCGCCATAGCCCGGCGTCAGCGGATCACCCGGATAGAGCGGCATGTCGGCGACCGAGCCGCGCTGGAACCCTTGCGAGGGGCGCGAAGCGCCTTTTGGATACGCGTCGTCGACGGAAAAACCATCGTCGCGCGGATCGGAATAGATGATGCAGCCGACCGCGCCATGATCCTGCGCCAGCTTCGGCTTCAATCCACGCCAGCCCTGGCCGTAGCGGGCAATGACGATCTTGCCCTTGACGTCGACGCCCATGCGCTCGAGCGCCTTGTAGTCGTCAGGCATGCCGTAGTTCACATAAACAAGCGGCGCGGTGACATCGCCGTCGCCCTGGAAGGCGACATAGGCCGGCAGCTCGTTCTTGGTGCGGCTGGATGTGGCGTCGCCGGGAACTGGTCTTTCGGTCAGCGTCGCCGTGAACTTCTTCGGCCCGACAAGATCAAGCGAAACCTTCAGGGGTGTCGGATACAGCACCTTGAACGTCTCGATATGCGCGTCCCACCCCCAGGCCTTGAAGCGCGCAAGCGTGTCCTCGGCATTGGCCTTGTCGTGCGGCGAGCCGACATGGTTGGGCTCGGCCGCCATCTTCTTCATCCAGCCATCCATCTCGGACGAGACGATGAAGGTGTCGAACTTCTTCTCGATGTCGGCGGATGACGCCGGCCCCTGGGAGGAAACCGGCAAGGCGACCAGGCCAGCGGCGACAATGATTGCGGCCAGGGAGATTGTTCTGCGCATGATTAGCCCCACGACTGAATTTTCGTGAGCTAGGCACTTCCCGGACCTCGCTGCAAGCCCGGGCGTGACCGCAGGAGCATGGACCTTGCCGGTGCGGTCAAAGCCCGATCAAGCGCGCGTAATAGAACACCGAGCTCACGGTGTAGACGATGGGAATCAGAACCTGCAGCCAGGTCACCCGGCGGAACACGGCGGCGAGCGTGAACACGGCGACATAGAAGATTTGGGTCGCAACATCGATGATGCGTTCGGTCAGGTTTACGATGGGATCCATCAATGCGGCCTGGGCGAGCGCGGCCGCCATGAAAGCCGCCATGGCGAGCGCATACTTGTGCACCTGCGCGCTGTGGAATTCGGAGAGGTCGATCGGGCCTTCGTCCTTGATCTGGGGCGTCGCCAGGGCGCAGGCGAAGAAAGCGATGATCGCGAGCACCAGCGGCGGGATCGAGGTGGAAAGATGGAGCTCATAGGTGGCGTGATAGCTCCACGCCTTGAGCCAGAAGGTGAGCTGCAAGTTGAAAATCGCGACCAGCCACAGCGCATAGACCAGCGAGAAGCGGACGCGGTGCGATTCCTGGATCAGGTGCGCGACGGCGGTGAGCAGGGAGGCGACGCCGAGAGAAACAACGATGGATAGCAGAACGGTGAAGAACTCGAAGGCCGTCATGATCCCCGCCCGTGTTTGTCGGCTAGCCGGTCATCCCCGCCCGCAGCGCACATCCATAGGCAAACTGGGCAAGCGGCGCGACACGGCCTTCGTTCTGGGCGGCCGCGGCATTCGAAGCGGTGCCGTCTCGAACGCGGCCCACGATACCCTGCAGAATGCCTGCGAGACGGAAGGCATTGTAGGCGAAATAGTAGTTGAGTTCCGGCAGGCCGCCTGAGCGACCCGTAAGCTCGCAATACCGGGCGACATACTGGTCCTGCGTCGGGATGCCCTTGGCTTCCTTGTCCTTCACGTCGGCGAGTGATGGCCGTGCGGGGTCGGACGAGGGCATCTGCCAGGACATCAGGTGATAGGTAAAATCAGCGAGCGGGTCGCCAAGCGTCGAGAGTTCCCAGTCGAGCACGGCGATGACCTTCGGCTCGGTGGGATGAAGGATCATGTTGTCGATGCGATAGTCGCCGTGGACGATGGTGGTCCGCTCGCCCGGGGGCACATTCTTCGGCAGCCACTCGATCAGCTTGTCCATCTCCGGGATCTTGGTGGTCTCGGACATCTGGTATTGCTTGGTCCAGCGATGGATCTGGCGAGCGACATAGTCGCCTTCCTTGCCGAAGCCTTCGAGGCCGGCTTTTTTCCAGTCGACATTATGCAGCGCGGCGAAGGTCGAGACTTTCGCATCGAAGATCGCGCGGCGCTGATCGGGCGTGTAGTCGGGCAGCGTGGCGTCCCAGAGGATGCGGCCTTCGACCATGTCCATGATGTAGAACATCGTGCCGGCGACGCTCTCGTCCTCGCAGAGGCCGTACGGTTTCGCCACCGGATAGCCGAGCGGGTAGAGCGCCGCGATCACGCGATACTCGCGGTCGACCGCATGCGCCGAGGGCAGCAGCTTGCCCGGCGGCTTGCGCCGCATGACGTATTTCTTGGTGGGCGTGACGAGCTGGTAGGTGGGGTTGGACTGGCCGCCCTTGAACTGGCGAACCTCAAGCGGGCCCTTATAGCCCTCGACATTCTGTTCCATCCACGCAGCGAGCTTCGCCTCGTCGAACTTGTGGCTCTCGGCGACGTCCTTGGTGCCGCTGAACTGTTCGGTTGGGTTGGTGTCCGTCATGTCCTGCCCTGTCACGCCGGTTGGCCGGTGCCTGCCGGACCATACCGATTGTTCGGACCTTGCTTAAGACTGTTCAGGGGCGGAGGTCGAGGGCTTTCTTGCCGTAGCGGAGGCTGCTCTGGAACAGCCATCCGGTAGAGATTTGGGACCGCTCGCACCTGTCGCGAGGGCACGGTCTGGGGCCAGTCGCTTTTGAAATACCCGTCCTCCTACCAAAAGCAGCCGAACGTTGTAGGGTCGCCAGATCTGAACGGACTGGGGGATGCAAGTTCGTGCTGCAGCAGCCAATCGACAGTCGAAAGAGCGGGTTAGCGATAGCCGCCTTGAGATGGCTGATCGGGCTTCTTTTCATCGCCCATCTCTACTGGAAGTTCTTCGTGTTCCCGCCCGGCTTCGAGGGCTGGTGGAGGAATTTCGAGACGAATGGCTATCCCTGGTTTGTACCGTACTACGTCTTTTCCGCCGAGATCGCTGGTGCGGTGCTGATCATTCCGGGGATCTGGGCGCGGTGGGTGTCGCTGTATGCAGTGCCCATGATGATCGGTGCTTCGCACTTCTGGGCCGTGCGCAACGGCTTCTATTTCACAGCAGGTGGGGCGGAGCTGCCAGTGATTTGGACTGCGCTTCTGGTGATTGTCGCTCTGTTGGGCGATGGCGCCTATGCCATCACTCCCTCGCCGGAGCCGTGGAAGCGCGGGCAATCCGGTTGAGAAGCAAGCAAGATCTCTAGTCTCGTTTCAGCGCCCGCCACGCGATATCGCGCCTGCAGAAGCCGTCAGGCCAGTCGATCCTGTCGACAGCCTGATAGGCGCGCGAAACTGCTTCCTCGAGCGTGGGACCAGTGGCGGTGACGTTCAGGACCCGGCCGCCATTGGCGATGATGTCGTCGCCCTTTTTCGCTGTGCCAGCGTGGAAGACGGTTACGCCGGGAACCTTGTTGGCTTCCGGCAGGCCGCGAATGACGCCGCCCTTTTTCGGTTCGCCTGGATAGCCGGCGCCGGCCATCACCACGGCGACAGCGGGATCGGAGAAACGCTCGAGGCGAGCGCAGCCGGCGAGGCCGCCTGTGGCGCAGGCGAGAAGCTGCGGCAGCGGGTCGTCCTTCAGCCGCGCCATGATCACCTGGCATTCCGGATCGCCGAAGCGGACATTGTATTCGACGACGCGAGGGCCATTGGCGTCGATCATCAGCCCGACGAACAGAACGCCGCGATAGGGGCGGCCATCCTTCTTCATGCCGTTGATGGTAGGAGTGACGATCTCGTCCATCACGCGCTGCTGCATGGCTGCGTCGAGGATCGGTGCAGGCGAATAGGCGCCCATGCCGCCTGTGTTGGGGCCAGTGTCACCATCGCCAACGCGCTTGTGGTCCTGCGCGCCAGCGAGGGCCACGGCGGTGTCGCCATCGCAGAGTGCGAAGAAGCTGGCTTCCTCGCCGTGCATGAACTCCTCGATGACGAGCGATGCCGAGGCTGCGCCGAACTTGCCGCCGAGCATGGCGTCGATCTCGGCTTCCGCTTCAGCTTTGGTCTCGGGAATGACGACGCCCTTGCCCGCTGCGAGCCCGTCGGCCTTCAGCACATAGGGCGGGCCGTCGAAGGTTTCGAGATAGGCTTTCGCTTCGGTGGCCTGGTCGGAGGTAAAGCGGCGATAGCGGGCGGTGGGGATGTTGTACCGCGCCATGAAGTCCTTCGAGAAACCCTTGGAGCCTTCAAGCATGGCGGCGCGTTGAGAGGGACCGAAGACCGGTATGTCGATGGCGCGCAGCTTGTCGGCGAGGCCGGCGACCAGCGGGACTTCGGGGCCGACAATCACCAGATTGGGGCGCTCGGTCTTCGCCAGGGCGACCAGGCCGTCGATGTTTTCAGCCCCGACAGGTTCGCATCGGGCCAGCATGGCGATGCCGGGATTGCCCGGAGCGACGACGATTTCAGTAACCCTTGGGCTTTGTTTCAGCCGCCACGTCAGGGCGTGTTCCCGTCCGCCGCCGCCAACGATGAGAATTTTCATGCAAATTGGCCCGGTCGGCTTGGTCCTGGGTTATGCTGACCGCCGGATTAGTACGGTCCGGGCAGGAAGTACAAGGCATAGTGACGTGAGCAAGACGGGCGCCTTTTCGCGTGACAGCGACCTGACCGGTTTGTGGTCGGGCGAGTACTGGTATGCGGGCGGCGGAAACCCGACGCCGTTCTCGGCGCATCTGGTCGACCAGCTGGGCACCATCACCGGAACGACGCTGGAGCCGAACACTTTCGCGCATCCGGGCCTGATCGAGCTTTCGGCGGACATCAGCGGCGCCCGTGGCGAGCTCAGCGTGCGTTTCACCAAGCTCTATCATCCCGCGCCGGGCGTGCATCGCGATCCGATCTTCTACGCCGGCACGATCGATCCGAACTTCACGATGATCGACGGCGACTGGCGCTTTCCTGACGGTTTTTCCGGACGGTTCGTCCTGGTGCGTGTGTCGCGCGGCGCCAAGGCGGCCGAAGCGAAGCGCGAAGTTGCCGAACCGGTCGCTCACGGCCGTTAGCGGCTGGTCCGCCAGCAGCCGGAATCTTGATCCTCGTCGCCCCTTGCGCCACAAATGCGCATCGGGACCAACCGGGGAGGATGTCTTTGAAATCGCTCGTTCGCGCTACGCTCGTCGCCTGCACGATGCTTGCCGCGCCGTTGACCGCCGCCGCGGATCCACTGAGCTACGACGCGCTGAAGACCATGGTCACCAACATGGGCTACGGGCCCAAGGAGGTCGGCGAAACTACGCCCAAGATGGAGATCCTTGTCGTCACGGCCAATTTCAACGTGCCTCTCGGGGTCGAGATAACGCCGAGCGGCCGCTTTGTCTGGATCACGGCCAATCTTGGCGAGTCGAAGATGACCGGTGATCTTGCGCTGCAACTCCTCAAACGCTCCAAAGACTGGCAGCCGACCCAGTTCTGGATCACTTCCTCCAACCTTCTGACGATCGGGCTCGCCGTGAACAATACCGACATCAAGCCTGACTTGCTGAAATTCGCCTTCGAGAAGCTCGTTGGCGATGTCGGCGCGTCGTCCGATGTCTGGCAGGGCTCGCCGCAGTAGCAGGCGGCCGGCCAGCGGACGCAGTCGCTTGCTGACGAGGCGCATCAAGCCGCTATGGTGCTGCCATGGATGAATTCCTCGAATCGCCTCCGCCGCCGGGCGGACTGACCAATTCGCCGGAGATGACGGTCTCCGAGCTCGCGAATGCGCTCAAGAAGACCGTGGAGGAGAACTACGCCTTCGTGCGGGTGCGCGGGGAGCTGGGGCGTGTGGTGCTCGCCAAGTCGGGGCACCTCTACTTCGATATCAAGGACGAAGGCGCGACGCTCAACACCATCATGTGGAAGGGCAATGCCGGTCGCCTGCCGTTCAAGCCTGAAGAGGGTCTGGAGGTGGTGGCCGAGGGGCGGCTGTCGACCTATCCGGGCCGATCCAACTACCAGCTGATCGCGGACCGGATGCGGCCGGCGGGCCTGGGCGCGCTGATGCAGCTTCTCGAGGAGCGCAAGAAGAAGCTCGCGGCCGAGGGGTTGTTTGACGTCGAGCGCAAGAAGCCAATCCCGTTCCTGCCATCCGTGATCGGCGTCGTGACCAGTCCGACCGGCGCGGTGATCCGCGACATCCTCCATCGCGTGCGGGATCGCTTTCCGGTTCACGTGATCATCTGGCCGGCGCTGGTGCAGGGCGAACGAGCGGCGGCTGAGGTGGAGGCGGGCATCCGCGGGTTCAATGCCCTGACGCCGGGCGGACCGATCCCTCGCCCGGATGTGATCATCGTGGCGCGGGGCGGCGGGTCGATCGAGGATCTGTGGCCGTTCAACGAGGAGCGTGTGGTTCGAGCTGTTGCGGACAGCGAGATACCGCTGATCTCGGCGGTGGGCCACGAGACGGACACGACGCTGATCGACTTCGTGTCCGACAAGCGGGCGCCGACACCCACGGGCGCGGCGGAGATGGCGCTGCCGGTGCGTGCGGAGCTGGTTGCGACGGTAGCGACGCTGGGCGGGCGGATGACGCGGCGACTGACGGGGACGGTGGAGCGGCGGCGGCTGGAGCTGCGGTCGGCGGTAGGGCGGTGGCCGAAACTGGATGCGCTGCTGCAGGGGCCGCGGCAGAGGCTGGACGTGGCGGCGCAGCGGTTCGGCGGGTCGCTGGCGCGGATGGTGGCGCGGAAGCGTGCGGTGTTCGACCGCGCGGCGGGCGGGTTGCGGCCCGCGGCGCTGCGGCGGGAGGTGGTGCAGAAGCGTGGCGAGATCGTGCGGTTGGGCGAGCGACTACGACCAGCAATCGACCGGCGACTGAAGGGCCTCGCAGAGGAGTTGCGAGCGCAGGCGCGGGTTCTGGAGACGTTGTCATACCAGGGCGTGCTGGCGCGCGGCTTTGCGCTGGTAACGAAGCTGGACGGCGGGCTGGTGCGGTCGGCGGCGCGAGTTGCGGAGGGGGACGGACTGCGGCTGAGGTTTGCGGATGGCGAGGTTGCAGCGACGGCTGGGCAGTCGACTGGAGTTCCAACGCCTCCGCCTGCTCTGTCATCTTCTTCCGATCCGGTGCGGCCGCGTATTCGGCGGGCGAGGCGGGATAGCGATACAGGCGATCTGTTCTGAAGGAGCAAGCGATGCGTCGAGTGGCCCTTGCCTGTTTCGCGCTCGCCCTTGCGGCTTGCGATACTGTTGGCTCGCCTCCGGCTGGCGTCGATGCTGATACGGCTGAGTGGCGGAAGATCACGGGTGACCTTTCCAGTGACGCCATGGAGGGGCGCGACACGGGATCGGAAGGGCATGCAAAGGCGGTTCGCTATGTGATCGACCGGTTCGAGAAGGCGGGGCTGAAGCCTGCTGGCGATCAGGGCGGATGGACGCAAACGCTTCCGCTGAAGGAAGTGCGCGTCGAGAAGGACGGGACGAGCTTCGGCATTGTGAGAGGCGATGGGTCCAACGAGAGCCTGCGCTTCCTGCATCAGATCACGGTGCGGCCGACAGGCGAGCTTCCGCCGGCGATCGATGCTCCGCTGAGTTTCCGTGGCTATTGCTCGGCGGCCGAGATGGGCGCGTCGATGAAGGGCAAGGTGGCTGTCTGTTTCGGTGGGCGGCGCAGCGGCGTTCCGGGAGCGGCTGAGCGGATCAGGGCGGCGACGGATGCTGGCGCTGTTGGCCTTATCAATGTCGATGATCCGGGCTTCACGATCGAACCTTCGCGCTGGCCGGAAGCTTATGCGCGGTCGATTTCGTTTCGGGAGGCTGGGCCACCGGCTTCTCCGAAGCTTGTGGTCATGAGATTGAGCTCCGCCGCTCTGGTGTCGGTGATCCAGGGATCGGGGCAGAATGCCGATGCAATTCTGAAAGCCGGGGTGGCGTCTCAGGCGCTTCCGGTTTTTGATGTTCCGTCGGTGATCAAGGCGACGTTCAAACTTTCGCGTCGCGAGTTGGCGTCCGACAACGTGCTCGGCATCTTGCCCGGAAGCGATCCGGCGCTCGCTCCGGAGACGGTGATCGTTTCAGCGCACCTGGATGGGTATGGATATGGCGAGCCGGTGAACGGAGATGCGCTTTACAACGGCGCGTTTGACGATGCGGCTTATGTCGCGACGCTGATCCGGCTGGCGGAGCAGAGGAAGGGGCAGGGGTTCCGGCGGAGTGTCCTGTTCGCTGTCTATACCGGCGAGGAAAAGGGGCTGCTGGGATCGAACTGGTTTGCCGACCACCTGACCGTGCCGAAGGCGAACCTGGCGGCGGTTATCAATCTCGACCAGCTGCGGCCGCTGTTCCCGCTCAAGATCCTGACCATGCATGCGATCACGGACACGACGCTGAAGCAGAATGTGGATCGGGTCGCGGCCGGAATGGGCATCGAGATCCGGCCGGACCTGGAGCCGGAGCGGAATCTCAACCAGAGGACGGATCACTTTCCATTCCTGAGGATGGGCGTTCCGGCGACGAATTTCGTGTTCGGGTTTGATCCGGGAACGGAATCCGAGCGGCGATACCGGGAGTGGTATCAGGTCAGATACCACCGACCGCAGGACGACATGACCCAGCCGCTGGACTGGGGCGCGGCGCGGGACATGAACACGTTCTTCTACCGGCTGACGGAAGATGTCGCTCAGGTCAGCGAGCGGCCGAGCTTTGTGGCGGGATCGCCCTTCGCACCGAAATAGGCGCGGGGCCGCGCTCTCGCGGGCGGGGCCGTGCGGGTTGGGTTGGGGGATTTTGGCCTGAGCTAGATCAGGCTGAGGTCGAGAGGGCTTGCCCCCTCCGTCTTGCGCGCAAGGGCGCGCAATCCACCTCCCCCACTTCTGCGAAGTGGGGGCGGCAATCCCCGCGACCGTCGCGCTGGAGCGCGTTGTTGCCTCCCCATGTCGAAGACAGGGGGAGGTGGATCGCGTGGCTTGCACGCGAGACGGTGGGGGATGGTTCAACGAGCGCGCTGTCCGGCGCGTGCGCGGGTTCCTCTTTGGTGATGTCGCTCTGTCCTTCGGGCAGCGCGGTCGGCGTCACGTCGCTGTGGCATTCAGCGGGAAGACGGCGGGCGCGCATCTGAAGGAAAGAAGCGACGTTGAGCACAAGCTCGACGAACATGCGCAGCAGCGCTGCCAGCCAATGCTGGGGAAGCGATGGGGTTGCTAGCCCGTGTGCGCAGGTTCGTGCCTGGGTCATGGGCGCGAGTATCCGCCCGGTCCGAGGGGACGGGAATAACTTATCGGGCGCACTCAATGGATTCAGGGCCGTAAGGCCCCTGGCTGTGGGATAACCACCGCGCTCGGTCTCGATGTCATCCCGGAAACGGCGGAGCCGTTGTCCGGGATAACCACCGCGCTCGGTCTCGATGTCATCCCGGAAACGGCGGAGCCGTTGTCCGGGATAACCACCGCGCTCGGTCTCGATGTCATCCCGGAAACGGCGGAGCCGTTGTCCGGGATCCATTCATCAAGTGGGACGGGCAGAGAAATGGTTCCCGGACAGCGCTCCGCGCTTCCGGGATGACAGTTGTGGGTGATGCGGCGGCAGCTACTCCGTGAAGGAGTGCAGGAAGCGAACCGATGCTAAGGGCGATTAGCGACCGGACGTCAGAAACACAATCACTCTCAATATCGCGAAGATGGCGGCTATTGCGACCACCCAGCGCATGAAGACTTCATACGGCCGCAGCTGCCAGACGGGACGCATGTTCCCCGGGTCTTTCGGGACTCGACCGTCATCAGGAAACCTAAAGGGGCCCATGGCCGCATCCTAGACGGCGAGCGGCTGAATGCTAGAGGTGCTTAGCGGGCATGCAGTCGGAACAAGGGCCCCATGGGTTCAAGCCCAGAGATTGAAGAACACCGATTTCGTCCAGCAGCCACACGATCCCCACCACAGCAAGAACGGCAACCGAAAGACCAACCGTCAGCTTGATCCACTTTGCGGACATGCAGCCACCCTAGACGGCGAAGCGGGCGGCCTCAGCGGCTCACGCGTTCAGCCGCTTCACGAACCACTCCGTCAGGTGGTTCCAGACCTGTTTGTCGGCTTCGTCTTCGACGCCGTGTTCGAGGTTGGGGTTGTCGTTGATCTCGATGACGATTGGGCCGTCGGGGCCGGACTTGATGTCGACGCCGTAGAAGCCGTCGCCGATCAGGTTGGCGGCGCGGACGCCGATGTCGACGACATCCTGCGGGGCTTCGGCGACCGCGATGGTCTTGTGGCCGCCTTCGACGCTGCTGCCATCAGGCTTGTGGTTCATGATCTGCCAGTGGCCCCGCGCCATCTTGTACTGGCAGACGAAGAGTGGACGCTTGTCGAGCACGCCGACGCGCCAGTCGAATTCCGTGGGCACGAATTTCTGCGCGATGCAGAGATCGGAATCCTGCAGCAGCTCGGCGACGATCGTCTTGAGCTCGGCCATGTCGTGGGCCTTCTTCACGCCGCGCGAGAAGGAGCCATCGGGGATTTTGAGGACGACCGGGAATTTCAGGAGGTCGGCGACTTCCTCCAGGTCGCTCTTGTCGCGGACGATGATGGTTTCGGGCGCGGGCAGGCCGGCACCGAGCAGGCGTTCCCACAAATAGACCTTGTTGGTGCATCTCATCATCGAGATGGGGTCGTCGATCACAGGCATGCCTTCGGCAACGGCGCGGCGCGCAAAGCGGTAGGTGTGATTGGTGATCGACGTGGTCTCGCGGATCATCAGTGCGTCGAATTCGGCAAGGCGGTTGAGATCCTTCTTGCTGATCGGCTCTATCTCGACGCCGTCCTTCTCGGCGAGGCGCGCCCAGTGCTTCAGGCTTTCGATGTTTGACGGGGCCAGCTGTTCGTTGGGATCGTGCAGCACGGCGATCGACCATTTGGCGATGGTGCGGGCCTTGGGGCTTTTCCAGATGCGGCCGGTATAGGTGGTGAGGCTTTCGACGAAGAATTTGAGTTCATCGTCCTCGAGGCGCGTGAAGGGCGTCAGCTTGATGCGCTTGATCTTGTACTTGCCGGGGGAGCCGTTGGGCGCCGTCGTCACCACAAGAGCCGGGGCGCGATACCAGTCGAAAAGCTGGCGGCCGAACTTGCGGAAGCGTTCGTCCTCGACCTCGCCGAAGCAGACGATGAACCGTTCCGGCACCGGGCCGTTGTCGGGAAATTTTCCGAGGTCCTTGTGCAGGAGTTCCTCGAGCGCGGACTCCGCGTCTTCCGGCAGGTCGCGGTCATAAAGATCGAGCAGGGTCTCGACGGTGGGGACGACGCGGTGGCCGCGCGCTTCGGCGAGCAGCGAGGCGTAATAGCCGTCAGTCTGGTAGTTATAGTTGCGAGCGAGGTTGATGATCTTGGGGCGCGAACCGGACAGCAGCTTTGGCTGAAGCACGTAGTCGCGCGTGGTCATCATGCGGAATGGCGCGCCGAGGGCGGCGAGATCCCGCAGGTCGTCCGCAATCAGGATCCAGTCATACCGCAAAGCGTTTCAACATCCTGATTGCGCCCCAGCCATCGGCATAAAAGCCAGCCTCGACGTGGAAGCACTTGTAGCCATAGCGGTGATAGCGCTTGAGCAGCGCGTAGTTGGTTTCCTTGATTTCAAGGTTCAGCTGGGGAACGCCGGTCTCCTGGCAATAGCGCTCGACATGGCGGAACAGTTCCTCGCCCAGCCCCTTGCCCTGGTGATCGGGTGAGACGGCGAGGCTGTCGAAGTTCAGCGCGCTTTCATCGGGTTCGCGAAAGAGCGACGCGTAGCCGGCCACGGCGCCGTCCACGACCGAGCAGAAGATCGTCATGGCGTCCGAGTTCAGCGCCTCGATGAAGTCCTCGCGCGCCAGCATCTTGTCGGCATAGCCGGCCTCGAAGCACGCCTTCTCGATCACAACGAGCACATCAACGTCTGCGGCCTGCATTTCGCGGATCATGACGGGAACGCGGCCCTTGCGGAGCAGGGCCCGGTCGGTGTTTCGAGAGTCAGGGTCGCGGCGCGGCGCACTTGTTATGCCTATGGTCTTGCGGCGAGTATCGTTGGGAGCGCCGCAAAGAGGCGGCATTAATACCAATCGGCCAGAACGTGTCGATAGACTGTAGCTGTGACGAGGCGTAGCGCCGACCGATTCGCCTGTGCATCAATCCGCGCTAGCGGTCCGGCTGTTGCAGGGACTGGGCAGGGAGCGGGACGTGCGCAGCGACATTCTCATTCGTGTCACACTCATTCGGTTGGCGCTGGGATTAATCTCGGGGCTGGGCATGGCGCTGGCCGCCTACCTGCTGATCGCACCCATTATCGGGCCGCCGCCTGCCTTCCCCTTCCAGGACAAGGTTTTCCATGCGCTTGCGTTTGGCTGCCTGACGGGGCCGGGCGTGCTGGTGCTGCCGAGGCAGTATCTGTGGTTCTGGCTGGCTCACATGCTGGCGCTGGGGGCTGGCATCGAGTTCGCCCAGAGCGCCGGCGACAACGGGCGGTCGGGCGATCTGGTGGACTTCCTCGCCGATGCGGCCGGCGTCCTGTCGGCCTGGGGGATCGGCCGGGCGATTCGGGCGCGGATGGAAAAGCCAGCGGGCGCCTGAAGGCCGACACAGGTCCTGCGTGCCTACAGGCGTTGGCTACTTGCCCAGCAGCTGGGCGGCGCGCTCGGCGAAGTAGGTGATGACCCCGCAGGCGCCGGCGCGCTTGAAGGCCGAGAGGGTTTCCACGATCGCCTTGTCCTCGTCGAGCCAGCCATTGGCGGCGGCGGCCTTGATCTGGGCGTACTCGCCCGAGATCTGGAAGACGAGGGTGGGGACGCCGAACTCCGACGATACACGCTGGACGATGTCGAGATAGGGCAGGCCGGGTTTCACCATCACCATGTCGGCGCCTTCCTGGATGTCCATCGCGACTTCGCGGAGAGCTTCCTCGGAATTCCCGAAATCCATCTGGTAAGTTTTCTTGTCACCCTTGAGCACGGCGGCGGTGCCGACGGCGTCGCGATAGGGGCCGTAGAAGGCCGAGGCGTATTTGGCGGCGTAGGAAAGGATCATGACGTGCTCATGCCCTTCCTCATCGAGGATATCGCGGATCGAACCGATGCGGCCGTCCATCATGTCGGAGGGGGCGACGATGTCGGCGCCAGCGCGAGCCTGGATCAGGGCCTGTTCGGTGAGGACGGCGACCGTCTCGTCGTTGAGGACGTAGCCATCGTCGTTCAGCAGACCGTCATGGCCATGGCTGGTGAAGGGGTCGAGGGCGACGTCGCAGGCGATGCCGACTTCGGGAGCGGCGGCCTTCATGGCCTGGATGACGGTGGGGATGAGGCCTTCCGGGTTGATGGCCTCGTCGCCGCCTTCGTTCTTCTTCTTGGGATCGATGTGCGGGAAGACCGCGATGGCGGGGATGCCGAGTTCGCGGGCGCGGACCGCGGCCTTGGCCGCCTCATCGACATTGAGGCGGTCGACGCCGGGCATGGATTTGACGGGGACGCGGGCTTCCTTGCCGTCGTGGACGATCATTCCCCAGACAAGGTCGTTGGGCGATGGGCTGGTCTCGCGGACGAGGCGGCGGGACCAGTCGAACTGGCGCAGCCGGCGCATGCGGCTGGAAGGGAAGGCGCCAGTGATCATGGATCTGGGCATGGGTAGGTCCTGTTTGCACAGGGTAGGTAGCGGGGAATACCGCTGGCTGAAAGGGGAGGCGCTCCGCGGGGGCTATCTGCCCCGCTTAACCGTGCGCTGCATGAAGCAACGGAGGCGGACATCCATGGTGTATTTCTGGAGTTCGCGGATTTCTTCCTGCCACGGGAGAAGGCGCCAGGACGGGATCTCACGGAAGCCGAGCTTCTTGTAGAACGGGCCGTTCCACGGGACCTTGCGGAAGGTGGAGAGAGAGACGCGCTTGTAGGCGCGGGCCTCGGCTTCCTGCAGGCAGCGGCGGAGAAGGCGTGCGCCCAGGCCCTGGCGGCCATGGCGGGGTAGGACGGAGAGCTGGTCGAGATAGAGATCATCGCCCCGATCGGAGCATAGGGCGAAACCGACGATTTCTTCCATGCCGTCGACCGCGACCCAGATCAGGCCTTCGCCAAAGCCCTTGCGCAGGCGGTCCTCGGGGATGGGCTGGCTGGGCTCGCCCAGCGGGCCAAAATCGATGAGGCCGGTTCCCCTGAAAAGGGTAGCCGAGGCGAGATCGATGTTCTGGAGTTCCCCGACTTCGTTTCCACGCGCGGGACGCACCCGGTAGTTCGGCGCGGGATCGTCGATCAGGGTCGCCATTGGGAGGTCGCTAGCCTTGAGCCAGTCTGGTGTTTTGGGAGTAGATTGGTGCTACGCGACTGATGAATAACGTCTGAACCAGGACCGGACCAGACCGCATGACAGTTGAACTGACCAGTGAACAGAATTTGATTCGACAAACCGCGGCAGATTTCGCGGCCGAAAAGCTTCGTCCATTCGCCGGCGAATGGGACGAAAAGAAGCACTTTCCTGTGGACGTGATCCGCGAGGCGGCGGGGCTCGGCTTTGCCGGCCTGTACGTGAACGAGGATGTGGGCGGATCGGACCTAAGTCGTTTCGACGCCGTACTGGTTTTCGAGCAACTGTCGCAGGGCTGCATTTCGACGGCGGCCTACATCTCGATCCACAACATGTGCTCGTGGATGATCGACCGGTTCGCGACCGACGAGATGCGGAAGGAGTGGCTGCCGCAGCTCACCTCGATGGAGCTTCTGTCATCATACTGTCTTACCGAGCCGGGCGCCGGATCGGATGCGGCCGGGCTGAAGACCAAAGCCGTCAAGGACGGCGGCGACTACATCCTCGACGGCACGAAGCAGTTCATCTCGGGCGCGGGCGTCAGCGACGTCTATGTCGTGATGGCGCGGACGGGGCAGGACGGGCCGAAGGGCATCTCCACCTTCATCGTGCGCAAGGGCGACAAGGGCGTGTCCTTCGGCGCCAACGAGAGGAAGATGGGCTGGAACTCGCAGCCGACGCGGCAGGTGATCTTCGAAGGCGTGCGCATTCCGGCGAGTCGCCGCGTGGGCGCCGAGGGCGACGGGTTCCGCTTTGCGATGGCCGGGCTGGATGGCGGACGGCTCAATATCGCTGCGTGCTCGCTGGGCGGGATGCAGGAGGCGCTGAACAAGGCGCTGATCTACACGAGGGACCGCAAGCAGTTCGGGCAGGCGATCGCGGATTTTCAGTCGACGCAGTTCAAGCTGGCGGACATGGAAACCGAAGCGCAGGCAGCGCGCGTGATGCTGTATTCGGCGGCGCAGCAGCTCGATGCGAAGTCTCCGGTCGCGACCCGCTGGTGCGCGATGGCCAAGCGGTTCGTCACTGACATCGGCTTCAAGGTCGCCAACGACGCGCTGCAGCTGCATGGCGGCTATGGCTATCTGTCGGAATACGGCGTGGAGCGTATCGTGCGGGACCTGCGCGTGCACCAGATCCTCGAGGGCACGAACGAGGTGATGCGCGTGATCATCTCGCGGGATCTGATGAGGCAGTAGGACATGGGCCGCATAACGCGAGCGGTTGGGGTCCTGTTCCTGCTTGCTGGATGCGCGACCGGACCTGCACAGGTAAGCAACGATATTCGGCAGGCATACGGGGCCAAGTATGCGAGCCTGGACAAGACCGAGGTTTCCTTCACGTCGGAAGATTCGCCGGAGCCGGTGGCGTGGTTCTACATGCCGGAAGGCCTTGGTCCGGGGCTTGGCGAAGCACTGGGCTCTCCCCTGCGAGACTGCGGGAACAGCCAGTATCGGTGCCTGGCTGTCGGGAATTCGATCTTCGCCGCGCCGCGGAATGGGCCGAAGCCTGGCGATGCTTTCACAGTCGGCGGCGCGAGCTTCATGGTGTTGTCATGCGCGACGTGGTCAGGCGCCAAATGCACGCGCGCGTTCGTTCGGTCCTTATGTGAATGGCGCGATGCGGATGACGTGTGTGTCAGCGCAGACCACAAGTCGGACGACGGGCTTGAAGGATGGCCAACCACTTATCTGCTGGACAGCGCTCTCGGCGTAATCTGGTGGAGTACGGCTGACGCATGTGCAGCGGATCCGCTTTCAGCAGAATGTAAGAGCGATGGGGGTTTCACCTTGCAGAGCAAGCAAGGACTCCTGGCCTCGGGAGCGTGATCGCCATGATCCAACCCTTCGATCCCTTTTCCCGCCCTCTCGTTCCTCAGCGCGGCTTCGATCAGCTGGAGGTGGGCGAGCGGTTTCCGTTGCCGGCGCGGACGCTGACGGATGCGCACTTTTCGGCATTCCAGCTGCTCTCGGGCGACAATCATCCGATCCACTATGACCGGCCTTACTGCGCGGCGGCGGGGCACAAGGATTTGCTGGCGCATGGGCTGCACATTCTCACGCTGACGGCGGCGGGAGCAGGGCTGTTTCCGCATGTGATCGGCAACGACCTGATCGGCTTCATCGAGGTGCAGGCGAAATTCCTGAAGGGCGTCTATCCGGGCGATACGATGTATCCACTGCTGGAGATCGCCGCGCTTGAGCGCCAGCGAACGACCGGGATCGTGCGGATGAAGGCGACGGTGCACAATCAGGACAGCGTGATGGTGCTTGAAGGCACGCATGCGTATCTGCTCAGATTGTAGGAGCGGCTCTCTCAACCGTGTCCCACGCGAAAGCGGGGGTCCAGGGCTGGTTTCAAGTCTTGTTCCGGATTGGGAGCTTCAGTGTCAGAACGTTTCGCGCGTCTTTCTCAAAAGAGGACTGGATCCCCGCCTTCGCGGGGAACGCGGACCTGAAGGTCCGCTTGCAGGGCGGTCAGTTAGCCCAATCCAAGCGCTTTCCGGACCGCCGGATTGTCTGACAGCACGATGCGGCCCAGCCAGGCGGCCAGCTGTTCGGCGGCGTCTGGCGTCTGGCCGAACTTGTCGACGCTGGCGTCTATCAGGATGACCGGGTCGCCGTCGAACATGTCGTCGGCATGGCGGTAGACCTCGACGCGGTTGGCGCCCGCATCGTAGCGCACGGTGTGCCAGTGCATGGCCGCCGCTCCCTAGGCTGAAGGGTTTCGGGGACGCTACTGCAGCAGAGGCTCCGCCGATTCTGTGACAGTCCGGATTCGCGGTCTTTTAGCCTCCGATAGCTAAATCGCAGCGCTTGCCAGAAGCCCTTTCAACTCTTTGGTCAAAGAATTGCGCAACTCACCCAAGCGGCCATACCGAATGAGACGCTGGCTTCGAACGTCAAACGGCGCGTCCTGACCGTCCTTCAGCATAAGGATAGCTGGTTTTTTGACGCCCCAAGCATAGCCGACCTCAAGGAAAACGTTCGGGTTGTTCTCATCCAGCAAAGCCACGACGGCGGCCGACTTCTCGATACGATTGCGAATTTCCGAGACGATGTCTCCAGTAAAAACCTCATGATCGAGACGCTCGATGACCAGTTTGTTTTCATGAGCCGCGGGTTGAAAGACGAGATCCCAATGATCCAGATAGTCACGCCCGAATGGCATTGCCGCGAACAAACGTCTTTCGTAGGTGCCGCTGCTGGAGATTGCCTTGGCGGCTTCCGGGCTAAAAATCTCGGTGTCCGGACTTTCTGACGACCGCGGGGTGGTCGATCCAGCTGCAAGATACTCCGCGATACGCGCCACACGGCGTTCACTGCGTTCGATAATAAGAACTGTCTTCGGGTTTGGTGTTGGTAGCGTCTGTCCCGCAGCAGGCGTCGCTAGTTCGACTTGCTGCAATCCGGCGATCAGACTGTCTATCGAAGCCAGCTCATCAAGGCCGTACCCAGGTCCGTGCAGCGTGATGCCAAGCAGTTTTGCCGCTGGACGTTCGCGTCTAGCTATCTCCATTGCTTTGGACGCAAAAGCGGAAATTGGCGCATAGTCAAAAGCACCGAGGCGGCCCACGCCGAGAAACAGGACTTCTTGTGCTCTGATTTTCTGGTCCGTCTGCACAAACTGATATTCTCCGCTCTTGAGGTCCAATTGCTTGAGACCCAGAGCTTTCGCTACGGCGAGGTCCGCGCCGTGGAAGCCATTGGCGTACTTAAGAATTAGCAGATCAGCGGGAGTGTCGAGCACGTCACCCTTCAGGCACTCGACTTGGAACGGTTGTCCTGAGAAGAAGAAAAAGAACATTGTGACGGCCCCCGTGTCCGTCAGTCTAGCGAAGTCTTGCGCCGCAAGGAACCCAATGGCCGATGTCACCATCCACCGCGAAGGCGTAGCCGGGCGGATCACGCTGAACCGGCCACAGGCGCTGCACGCGCTGAACGAGGAGATGTGCCTCGCGATGGATGCGGCGCTGCAGTCGTGGGCGGACGATCCGGAGGTGGAGCTGGTGGTGGTGGATCATGCCGCAGGAACGCGCGGGTTCTGCGCCGGCGGGGATATCCGCATGCTGGCGGAGAGCGGGGCGGCGGACGGATCGGCCGCGCAGGCATTCTTCCGGGCGGAATACCGGCTCAACACGCGGATCAAGAACTATCCCAAGCCCTATGTCGCCTTCATCGACGGGATAACGATGGGCGGTGGGGTCGGGATCAGCGTGCATGGCAGCCATCGCGTGGCGACGGAGCGGACGACTTTCGCGATGCCGGAGACCGGGATCGGGCTGTTCCCGGATGTAGGCGGCGGGTGGTTCCTGCCGCGACTGGGTCCGCCGCTGGGCATGTGGCTGGCGATGACTGGGGAACGCCTGAAGGGCGGGGATGTGTGTGCGGCGGGGATTGCGACCAATTTCGTGGAGTCAGGGGTCATAGACGCGGTGAAGTCGTCGGTCTGCGACGATGGACTCGACCTGCTTGAGGCCATGGACTGGGACGAGGCGGGATCGTTCGAGAAGCACATGGACGTCATCGAGCGCTGCTTCTGGAAGCCGAGCGTCGAGGAAACGTTCATGGCGCTGGAGATGGAGCCGGGTGACTGGGCGAAAGCGCAGCTTGCCGTGCTGCGAACGAAATCTCCGCAGACGCTGAAGGTGGCGCACCGCCAGCTCGCACTTGGCCTGCAGGCCAGGACGTTCGAGGACAACATGCGGATGGAGTTCCGCATCGGCTGCCGGCAGGTCCACAGCCACGACTTCCAGGAAGGCGTACGCGCCGTGATTGTCGACAAGGACAACGCGCCGAAATGGGATCCGCCCGGACTGGCCGGTATGACGGACCGGATGCTGGACGAGATCTTCGCGCCGCTGGGCGAGGGCGAGCTGACGTTCGATTGATCGCTGCGCGATTGGCAGTAGGCAATAGGCAATAGGCAATCGGGTTTCCCCAACTGCTACTGCCTACTGACCATTGCCTAATGCCTTCAGGTCAGGCCGATGGGCCGGTGGTCTGGGTATGGCCCTTGGGGTCGCCCTCGGTGAGGGCTTCGGCGGTGGCGTTGCCATCGTCATCGAGGCTTCCCTTTGGCAGTTTCATCGCGCCGATATGCCAGAGGACGGCCAGCGGCGTCATCAGAACCACCGCCGCGACCATCGCCCATTTGAGGGAAAACTGTTTCACCTCGGCCATGGTAGCCCCAATCCAGGGCGCCATATCGGCGACCGCCTGCGCGGAATTCGAGAACGCGTCGCTCACGATGCCGACCACGGTTGGTCCGGTACCGAGGCCAAGTATGTTCAGGATGAAGAACAGCACCGCCGAGGACATGGCGCGCATGCCCGCCGGAACGAGGTGGTGCGTGATCGCCAAGGATGGTCCGAGATACATGGCCGCCAGCGTGATCGCCGGGAAGTAAATCAGCAGCGACAACTCGGGCGTCGGGGCCAGCATCGCTGTGATGAACAACGGGGCGCCGATGAACTTGCCCCACATCGGAACCCACAGGAACCAGCGCCGATCCTTCGCGCCGAGACGATCGGCGAGATAGCCGCCATAGATCGTGCCGATCATGCCGCCAATGCCCGACACAGTGCCGTAGAACAGGCCAATCTCGGTCTTGCTCATTTCCCTGCAGTCGGCGGCAAGCTGGGCGACGCCGTTGATCACCTCGGCCTTGCAGAAGCCGAGCGCCGACTGAAGTTCCGGCATGCTCCACTGGCCGATGTACTTGATCGTCTCGCCGGTGGATGCCGGATCGACAAGGCCGTAGGTGCGTTGCAGGAAGGCCGGCATCGAGTTGCCCAAGCCGTACGTGATGAATGTCCCCGCACCGGTCGCGATGGCGTAGTAGGGGAAGGCCTTGATCGACCAGAGCTTCTTGAAGGACTGCAGGAAGGTGACGCTGGTTCCGGTTGGCTTGATGCCGGAAATGCCGCGTACAGGCTCGCGCACCGTGGTCCACACGATCAGCGCAAAGATCACGCCCGGAATGCCGACAACGAAGAACGCCTGGCGCCAGTCGAGCATGTCCGTCAGGATGCCGCCGAGATAGTAGCCGAGCAGCGTGCCTGCGTAGAGGCCGGCCGAGTAGATAGCCAGCGCACGGCCGCGTTTTTCCTTTTCATAGTAGTCCGAGATCATGGCGTGGGCCGGCGGGCTGCCGCCCGCTTCGCCAAGGCCGACGCCCATGCGCGCGACCAGCAGGAAGACGAAGGCCGACACGACGGTGACGCCGCCGATGTTGATGTCGGTCGCCAGGCCGCAAAGCGCGGTGAAGCCGCTCCACAAGATCAGCGAGAGCACCGTCACGCCCTTGCGGCTGGTCGCGTCCGCGATCCGCGCGACCGGGATGCCCATGGTGCAGTAGACGAGGGCGAAGGTCAGACCGGTCATCATGCCGATCTGCGTGTCGTTCAGGTTGAGCTCGTGCTTGATGTCCTCGGAGAGGATGTTGACGATCTGCCGGTCGATGAAGTTGAAGATATAGACAGTGAAAAGGATCCCGAGCGCCCACGTCCGGTTGGATATGCCCAGGGCGAATGGCGCGCGCGCCTCGTCCAGCGACTCGATTTTCTTTGGCGAAAACAGCGCCATCCCGATCCCTCCCGTTGGCAGGCTTTCTGGTTTTTAACCTGCTCAGCCGCGCAGCCTTCCCAAAAGGAAAGCAACATGTCCACGAGAAACCCCCCGAGGCGGCCGGCGCCGGCCATAACAATCAGGTCAGCGGGCCGATAAACGCGGATTACGGGAAATCAGCGGTACTTATGCAGGACAGGGCGCGGGAAGCCGAAAATCTTGACGCATGAAGGGTGGGGAGCCTATGAACCCCCTCCCTTGGAATCAGTCTCGAATTCGGGGGTCCCGGGCGATTAGCTCAGCGGGAGAGCACTCCCTTCACACGGGAGGGGTCGCAGGTTCAATCCCTGCATCGCCCACCAGCCTTCGCGCTTCGCGCTACGGCTCGGCAAGCCATCCTTCGAAAAGCGCAATAATTGCAGGGTCGGTCAGGTTTCCAACGCGCTTGGGCGCGTGTGGTTCGACAACAAACGTTCATCTAACCAAGGCGGAACGCGCTCGCCTGCCACAATTAATCTTCAAAATACCTTTGCTGCTTCATGCGCCGCCTCAACTGCGTTCCTAGGTTGACATCACGCCGATACCGCAAAGCGGAGGGCGAGAACTGAGGGACCTACCGAGGCCAATCGGCGTTCTACGTCGTAAGCGCCTCATCAGGTGTCTGGAGCGAACTACATGAACGGCGATTTCTGCGATCAAGACGGTGCTCGCAAGCTCAAGCTGAAGATCGAGGAATATTGGGCGACACGCGGTTTCGACGTGTCGATCAACCTCATCGATGCCGGCTTTGTGCCCGCCATGCGCTCGGCCCGAACGGACGTGCGCAGCAACATGGTCAACGGCATGCCGCCCCGCAAGAAAAGCGGACGTGCGGAGCCCGGTAAACCCGCGAGCTATCAGCGCGGTGTAGGTTGAGGATTGAGAAGACGGACCGCGAGGTCCGGAAGATCATCGTAGTGAGTAAACACCGCGTCGGCGCCTAGCAGCTCCGGCGCGGTGTCCGTATAGCCGAACGAAACCAGCGCCACGGGCGCGCCGGCCGCTCTGGCCGCGCCGACATCGGCGCTGGAATCCCCGATCATCAGACTGCGGACCGGATCGCCTTTCGCAGCGCGGATCGCGGCAATGTAATGATCCGGGTGGGGTTTGTGGTTCTTCACCGAGTCGGCGCCGACAACGGCCGCGAAACGCGGCGACAGCCCCAGCGCCCCGAGCAGCTGATTGGACAGGCCCGTGCGCTTGTTGGTGCAAACGCAGAAGGTGGCGCCAGCCGTGGCGAGCTTGTCCAGCGCGGCTTCGACGCCGGGGTGGATGGTGGATCCGGCAGCGATGTCCTCGGCATAGACCCGGACATAGTCTTCGGTCAGCGCCGTGAGCTTCGTATCATCATGGTGGATGCCGTGAACGCCAAAGGCGCGGATCATCAGCGCCCGGGCGCCCTGGCCGACAAAGGCGCGGACATCCTCCAGCGTGGCGGGCGGCTGGCTCTCGGCGGCCAGGACATGGTTGAGCGCCCGATGCAGGTCGGGCGCGGTGTCGACCAGCGTTCCGTCGAGGTCAAAGGCGATGGTGTAGCCGGCGAGGCTGGTCACAAGCGTTCCTGCGGGTATGTCGTGTATGTTGGGTTTTCGGGGGTATAAGCCCGAATCGAACGCGCTTTCTTACGGGACAAAGTCATGGCCGATCGTTTCGCAATCATCCTCGCAGCCGGCAAGGGCACGCGGATGAAATCGCCGCGGCCCAAGGTGCTGCACGAGGTGGGTGGACGGCCGATGCTGGCCTGGAGCGTGGCGCTGGCGAAGGATCTTGGCTGCAAGCGGTCGGTGATCGTGGTTGGGCCCGACATGTCGGAGCTGAGTGCGGCGGCAGCGAAGCTCGTCGGCGCCGAGAATGTCGCCGTGCAGAAGGAACAGCTGGGGACGGCCAACGCCGTCGAGGCGGCGCGCGAGGCGATGGCAGGAGCGGATGGCCACGCCGTGGTGCTCTACGCCGATACGCCGCTGGCGCCCAAGGAAGCAGTCGAGCGGGCGTTCGGCGAGCTGGAGAAGGGCGCGTCGATCTGTGTGCTCGGGTTTCGGGCCACGCTGCCGAACCGCTATGGGCGGCTGGTGACGCTGGGCGATGGATCGCTGGACGCGATCGTCGAGGCGAATGACGCCAGCCCCGAACAGCTGAAGATCGAACTGGCGAATTCGGGCGTCCTGGCCGCACCGGTGAAGTTGATGTTCGAGCTGCTGAAGGAAGTGAAGAACGACAACGCCAAGAAGGAATACTACCTGACCGATCTCGTCGGGCTGGCGCGCGGACGGAAGCTGAGGGCGGCTGCAGCGCAATGCAAGGAGCGCGACGTGCAGGGCGTCAACAGCCAGGCGGAGCTGGCCGCGGCCGAGGCCGACTTCCAGTACGTGATGCGCGCGCGCATGATGCAGGAGGGCGTGACGCTGGTGGCGCCCGAGACGGTATTCTTCAGCCACGACACGAAAGTAGCGCCTGGCGTAGTGATTGAACCGAACGTTGTGTTTTCAACTGGCGTATCGATCGAGGCAGGCGCGCTGATCCGGTCGTTCACGCACATGCACGAGGCAAAGGTGTGCGCGGGCGCCAGTGTGGGGCCATTCGCGCGGCTGCGGCCGGGCGCGGTGATCGGCAAGGATGCGCGCATCGGGAACTTCGTCGAAGTGAAGAACACGACGGTGGGCGAAGGCGCGAAGGCCAATCATCTGAGCTATCTCGGTGATGGCGACATTGGCGCGAGAAGCAATATCGGCGCTGGCACGATCTTCTGCAATTACGATGGCTTCTTCAAATACCGCACGGTGTTGGGCGAGGGTGCGTTCATCGGTTCGAACACATCGCTGGTTGCGCCGGTCACGGTTGGCGCCGGCGGCATCACCAGCGCGGGCTCGGTGATCGTGGATGACGTGCCGCCGGATGCGCTTGCTCTCGCGCGCAGCCGTCAGACGGCGAAGGAAGGCTGGGCCAAGGCGTTTCGTGACGAGAAGTCTGCGCTCAAGAAGGCCGGCAAGAAACCGCCTGGAGCGGTCTAGCGCCGGCTACCAGTTCGGCGTGCGCAGGTCGAAGAGTTTGCCGCCGACGCCGCCGCGGATGTAGACGCCCGTTCCATCCTGAACGGGGGAAAAATCACCGATTGATTTGTCTTCTGCGTCAAGCAGGCTGAGGCTCCCGCCGGCGGTAGGCGTCCAGCGGGCAAGCTTGCCGAGAGCAGGAAAGACTTCGGCGCAGCGCGCTTCTACCCAGGCGAGACGAACGACTTCGGGGCCGGGGTGGATATCGTCCGGATCGAGCTTGGCGAGGCAGGTCACGTCCGGCGCCTCGGAGATGTTGATCTCATAGATGTGGCCGAGCTCGGTTGCGATCGCATCGGCTTCCGACACCGCAGGTGTTGCCGGGGCTTCCGGCGCGAGGGCGGGCTCGACCGTTGCTTGCGGCGCAGGCGCTGGCGTGCAGGCAGCGAGCGCCGCGACGACGGCGAGCAAGGAAAGGCGGGAAGTCATGTGGCGTCCCCTGACGATCGACGGTTCACAATGTCACGCGCAATCGTGGCGGCCAAGCGGCGTCAGCTGTCACGCCTTCCTGCTGAACGGATCGCCCAGCACGATCCGCGGTCCCGGCCCGAACTTCCGCATGCGATCAGAGGGATTGTAGAGCTGGCATTTCTTCAGGCTGAGGCAGCCGCAGCCGATGCAGCCGTCGAGATAATCGCGCAGGCGCGTCATGCGGGAGATGCGCTGATCGAGCTGTTCGCGGAAGTCGCGACTGATGCGTTCCCAGTCTCTCTGTGTGGGCGCGCGGCTGGACGGCAGGGTGGAGAGCGCGGTGCGGATCTCCTCGATCGAGAAACCGAGCTGCTGGGCGATCAGGACGAAGGACAGGCGGCGGATGTCGGAGCGCAGGAAGCGGCGCTGGCCGCCGGCGGACCGAATGGGCGCGACAAGGTCCTTGCTCTCGTAGAAGCGGATTGCGGAGACGGAGAGGCCGGTGCGTTTCGCCAGCTCGCCGATGCTCAACGGATCAGCGCCGCGCGGAGTCTCGAGGGTTTCAGCCGTCATCGGAAAATATCTCTTGACCTCAAGTTAGGTTAAGGAATTACGACTCATGCCCATCAACAAATCAATCCGGATCCAACCGGGTGAGAAAAGAAAAAGGGCACTGATATGAGCGAAGCAGCTCTGGAGCACGTCAACGTCACCACGATGTCGGCGAGGCAGACAGCGGACCTAATGGTTTCGATCTTTGGCTGGCGTATTCGCTGGGAAGGACCAGCGAAATCGGGTGGCCACTCCATCCACGTCGGAACAAGCAACACGTATGTGGCGCTCTACACGCCGCCGGCGGACAGGCCCGGCGCCGAGCGTGACGGGCAGCCCAACCATGTCGGCGTGCTCGTAGGCAACCTGGACGCGACAGAGACAAAAGTCCGCGCGGCCGGATACAGGCCCTACGCGCACGCCGACTATGAGCCGGGCCGCCGCTTCTACTTTCGCGACCATGGCGGCGTGGAATTCGAAGTGGTGAGCTACTCATGACCGCTCTGGAGAGAGCGACCGACAGGGTCAGGCAGCTTGTCGCTTTCGGCGCCATCGCCGGGCTGACCGGAGGGGCGTTGCGGATCGTCTCGACCTTCATTCCGTACCAGGCCGACCAGCCCATGCTGGAGACACTCTACGGCGTGATCGATCTCGGCCTGCTGTTCGGATTGCTCGCAGCATACCTGGCGAACGCACAGGCGACGGGGCTTGCCGGACTGGCGATGTTCCTCGTTGCGGTGGCGGGGCTGGCGAGCATTGTTGGGCCGGATGCGCCGGCGTTCGGCGTCGATTTCTATCGCGTGGGCGCGCTGGTTTTCGTCACGGGCCTGGCGGGGCTTTCTGTCCAACTGCTGCGGGCGAGAGTGCTTGTCCCGAGTGCGGTGCTGTGGGTTGCCACCCTGGCATGCAGTCTCGCCACTCCCATAATGCCGGCCGCGTTCATGGGAGCGGGGCTGTGTCTCGGCGTCGGCTTCGTGCTGGCAGGCGTGGAAGTGTTGCGTACGCGCCCGATGGCCGGATTTGCCGCTGGATATGCCGGCGCCTGACGCGTCAGTTTTCCTAAGCCATCAGTTTGCAAAAGGCGCCGGGTTCGGGGTGTCGTACTTTCTTGCGGGAAGGGAGGCGGGACCTCATCTGAAGGCCATGAAAAGCGGCGCCGCAGCCGCACGGAGCCTCCCCATGAAAGCCTTCGTCTCTTTCCTCTTGTCCATCTTCAAGATCCGCACCGACGGTGACGCGGGCGCAATCCTGCTTCGCGAACACTAGCCGATCGCTTCGATCAGGCGCGAGCTGCCAGCCGTTTCGCCGCTTCCGAGCGCAGGTCCTTCTTGAGGATCTTGCCCGTGGCGCCGCGCGGCAGCGGTTCGCGCTCGAAGTGGAAATAGCGCGGGATCTGGAACTTGCCGAGCCGCGTGCTCAAGAAGTCGCGCAGATCCGCTTCCGTGACGGTCGTGCTTGCATAGATCGTTGTCGCGACTTCCTCGCCCAGCCGCTCATCAGGTACGCCGTATACGCACGCTTCGACCACGGCAGGGTGTTCCTGCAGGGCGGCTTCGACGGAACCACAGCCGATATTCTCGCCGCCGCGGATCACCAGGTCCTTGATGCGGTCGACGATGAAGAGGAAGCCCTCGTCGTCGATGTAGGCGACGTCGCCGGTGCGGAACCATTCATTGTTGACGAACTCCGCCGCGTTGGCGTCCGGCCGCTTGTAGTAGCCACGCATGATGGATGCGCCGCGAATCTGGAGCTCGCCGCGCTGGCCGATAGCAAGCTCATTGCCCTTCTCGTCGACGATGCGGATGTCGAGCACAGCCGAGCAACGGCCCGAGCTTTCAGGCTTGCGGAGATAGTCGCTCGAGGCAATGCCGACGCCGATGGCGTTGGTTTCCGTCATGCCCCAACCCGTGGCCGGCATGGCTTTTTCGAACACAGCATCGATTGCGCGCACCTGTTCCGGCGCGCGGGCTGCGCCGCCGCCGCCGACCGCGCTCAGTGTCGGAAACTTGCGACCTGTTTCGCGTGAGAAGACCACGAGATCGCCTGTGATGGCAGGCGTGGCGGTGAAGTTGGTGATGCCCTCGCGCTCGATGATCTCGGCACCTTTGAGTGCGTCCCATTTGTACATGGAGACGAGGCGGCGCTGCAGGCGGAAGCACGACAGCGCAACCGAATGCAGGCCTGTGACGTGGAAAAGCGGGATGACCAACAGCGCCGCAGTCTGCGGCGCATCGGCCGGCGGGCGTTCGATCAGGCCGGTCGTGAACGAAGCGACTAGATCCAGTTCCCATGACAGCAGGGCGTGCAGCACGTTGCGATGGGTCGAGACGGCGCCTTTCGGATTGCCCGTCGAGCCCGATGTAAACAGCATGATAGCGTCATCGTCCGGCAGGACATCGACATTCGGGAGTTCGGATTTCTCCGGGCCCGACATGACATCGGCGTAGCTGCGTACGTTCGAGGGTAATGGTTTGGTGGTGCGGACGCCGATGAGTTTCAGGTCAGCGGGCAGGTTCGGCAACATGTTGAGGCGGTCGATCCGTTCCTGATCGATGAAGGCGACCTTTGGTTCCGAGAGGCCGATGCCGTAGGACATCTCGTCGGCGGTCCAGAGCGCGTTGACGGCGACGGTGAGAGCGCCAACCGATGTAGCGGCCATGAAGGCGATGATCCACTCGGGATAGTTGCGCATCGCGATAGCGACGCGGTCGCCCTTCTTCACACCAAAATCATTGACCAGCGCGTGGGCGAGCGTGCAGGCGCGCCGCCATGTCTCCTCGAAGGTCAGGCGCTCATCCTCGTAGACGAGGAAAGTCTTGTCGCTGCGACCCTCGGCGTAGAGCTGGCCTAGATTTTTGGGTGCGTTCTTGAACGCCCGTATGCTGCGGCCGATCGCTTCGATTTCGATGAGCTCGTGTGGTAGGCCGGGCGCAGTCAGCTGAGCCAGGGCCTCGTTTCTCGTAACCAACGCGTCTTCCTTCCCGCTCTGGGGACTTCCGTGTCTGTGACGGATAGCCAGCAATTTCCCCAAGGGCGCCTGTCTAGCATACCGGGTCTTCAGGGGAAGGGTCACCCCGCGGTCGCCGTGCCCCAGTAATTGTACCCGGCCCATCGGGGCGATTTCGGGAGGTACATCGTATCCAGTTTGTCGATCGTATAACCGGCAGCCGTCACGAGATCGGGGATAGCGCGCGTCAGGCGGCAGCCGCCGCCGATCACGCGCCACACCGGCTCGATGCGTTGCTGCCAGCGATAGACGCCCTCGTCCGGCGCACGCCCGTGTTCGCAGAAGAACAACCGCCCGCCAGGCTTTAGCACCCGCCGCGCCGCGGAGAGCGCCGCCACGGGATCGGGAATGGTGCACAGCGAGTAGGTAACGAGCACCGTATCGACGCTCTCGGCCCCGAGCGACAACGCTTCTGCTGTTTCAGGCAGGACGTCGACCGGAAACGGTGCACCGTTGGTCTTCTCCCTCGCGCGGACAAGCATGCCAGCAGAGGGCTCAAGCGCGTACAGCCGCTCTACTTTCTCAGGATCGTAGTAGGGAAGGTTCAGGCCCGAGCCGAAGCCCAGCTCGAGAACAACACCTGTGGCTTGAGGGACGATCTTCGCCCGCTGCTTCCCGATGGGGCGTGCACTGCATGCCACATCGAGAAGCTTCGGAAGAATGTACCGATCATAGAGGCCCATGTGCGTTTACCTCACGTGTCGGTCCGGGACCGGCTGTCAGAGGTTCGGGTTGATCAGATATTTCTCGCCCGTCGCCTTGCGGTTGTAGGCCTTGATCGTGTCGAGGTTCAGGGCGTCGCGGAGGGAAAGTGTGTTCGTGTAGTGGCTGGCGAAGGTGGTTTTCAGTTCGGCCGCGACACGCTCGCGCAGTTTCTGCGCTTCGGCATTGCCGATCTTCTGCAGGAACGGCGTCAGCAGGAAGCCGCCCACACCCCAGGCCATGCCATAGGCCGCGCCGAGAATAGTCGGCTCCATGGAGAGGCGGCCGTAGATGTAGACCTGCTTGTGGGTGGATGAGCCGTAGCGGCTGTAGGCGCCCGGCTTTGAGTTCAGGGCGATTTCCATCGCGCCGAGGATCTGGCCGGCGAGCTTGCCGCCGCCGATGGCGTCGAAGCCGATCGTCGCGCCTGTGGCGGTGAAAGCAGCGATCATGTCTTCGGTAAAAGTCGGCTTCGAGGAGTCGACGATGTGCTTGGCGCCGATGTCCTTCAGGATTTTCGTCTGCTCGTCGCTGCGCACGATGTTCACCAGCTGCACGCCGTCCTTGATGCAGATCTTGTTCAGCATCTGGCCGAGGTTGGACGCGGCCGCGGTATGTACGAGGGCGGTGTGGCCTTCAGCACGCATGGTGTGAACCATGGCGAGGGCGGTCAGCGGGTTGACGAAGCAGGAAGCGCCGTCGGCGGGTGTGGCGCCAGCGGGAAGCGGCAGCGCCATCTGGACCTTCACAGTGCGGTACTGCGCGTACATCGCGCCGCCGAGGATGGCGACAGTCTTGCCCATCAGAGCCTGCGCCTGCGGCGAGGAGCCAGCGGCGACAACAACGCCTGCGCCTTCATTGCCCACAGGCATGGATTCATCGAGCCGGGCGGCGACCATGCGCAGCGCGGCTTCGGGGATTTTCGCGGTGACGACGGGCAGGTCCTTCGAGCCGGAGACCGTCGCAGTCGAGAGATCGGCGGGGCCGAGCAGCAGGCCGAGGTCGGACGGATTGATCGGCGTCGCCTCGATGCGGACCACGATTTCGTCCGGCGCCGGATCGGGGACGGGGACTTTCACAAGCGAGAGTTCGAGTTCGCCACTCTTCTTTGCCAGCGAACGAAGCTGAAGGCCTTCAAGCGCCATGTCCGAAACTCCTCAAATGCATCTGGGGCCGCCATCCCTAGCACGAAGGGAGGGCGGGGCCAGACTTACGTGAGGTGAAGAGCCTCTTTAGACCAGTGCGCGGATCGAGCGCTTGCGCCAGACGAAAGTGTAGAAAGCGCCCTGCAGGATGAACATGGCGGTGAAAGCTGCCGGATAGGCGATCCAGACGCCGTCGATGCCGATCTGCCGGCTGACGAACCAGGCGGTTGGGACCTCGACCGCAAGGATCGACAGGATGCCGATTGCAGTCGGGGCAAGGACGGTGCCGGAAGAGCGCATCATGCTTGAGAACACCACGGCGAAGCCGAACACCACCGTGCTCCACAGGACGATATGGAGAAGGTGCTGGGTGAGGGCCATCACCGGCGGGTCGGTGATGAACATCGACACGATGGGGCCGGACAACAGGTAGACGATTGCGACGCCCGTGCCCGTGATGATGATGTTCATGATCAGCGCGGTGCGGGTGATTGCCCAGAGCTCGTGCTGGCGGCCGGCGCCGATCGCCTGCGCGCCAAGGATGGACGCGGTGATGCCGATCGACATCGCCGGGAACTGCACATAGGCGAGGATCTGGTTGATCGCGCCATAAGCGGCTGTTGCTTCCGAGCCATAGCCATTGGCCATGCCGAGCAGGGCGAGTTCAGCAACCGCCATGATCACCATCTGTATGCCGGTCGGTACGCCGAGGCGCAGAACGGTCTTGAGAACTTTCGGTTCGAGCCTCACCTGGCCGAGAAGTTCGCGGGTTGGCGCGAGTACGTGCTTCTTACGGATGAGATGCCAGGCCAGCCAGGCAAGGCAGACGATCAGCGAGACCAGCGAAGCAACCGCTGCGCTAGCAACGCCGAGCCTCGGCAGCCCGAACGAGCCCTGGATCAGGGCAGGCGTGACCAGCAGGCCTATGCCCGTCGACAGGGCCAGCGTCCACAGGGGCGTGACCGCGTCGCCGACGCCGCGCAGAATGGAGGTTGCCAGCAGGAAGACGAAGAAGGCTGGCATCGTGATCATCATGATGCGCGCGTATTCAGTCGCATCGCCCACGATGTCGGCAGGCGTTTGCAGGGCCACCATCAGAGGCCCAGCAAAGATGCCGCCGAGTATCGCAATGACCAGCCCGAACACCAGGGAGATCGCCAGCGTGGCGCCTGCAATGGAGCGGACGCGGGTCATGTCGCCCTTGCCATAGGCCTGGCCGATCAGCACCGAGGCGCCGGCGCCGAGACCCATCACGAAGGCGATGAAGAAGAACATGACGGGGAAGAAGACGGTCGCCGCGGCGAGCGCCTTCACGCCGATCATGTGGCCGAGGAAGATGTTGTTGATCGTGCCGGACAGCGATTGCAGCACATTCGACAGCATCATCGGCGCGAGAAACACGAGGAACATGCGCCACAGGGGCGGCGGCGCCTTGAGCGGCGCGCGTGCGGTCTCGATCGCGGGCGGAGTGACGGGGGCGTCCATTGCGGATCTCGCTCTGTCAGGCTCTGGGGGAGGAGGTCGGGAATGCAAGAAGGCGGGCGTGGTCACGCACGTCGGCAGGCCAGGAGTCTGTAAGCTTGAAGAAACGCTCGGCATCGCCGGCGAAGAGGGCGCGATTGGCTTCCTCGTAGTTGCGCCAGTCCCCCGCTATGGCCGTCAGCAAGCGATAAGCTGCTTCCTGTCGCGCGCGCAAGGCATCACTTTTGCCGCGTGTCTTGCGGGCGTCGTCGACGAGTTTGCGGAGAGCGACGGATGCGCCGCCAGGCTGGGCGTTGAGCCAGTCCCAGTGGCGCGGCAGGAGTGTAACTTCGCGGGGGACCACTCCCAGTTTGGGGCGCCCCGGCCCGCGCGGGCCCGATTGCACAGGCGAATCTTCGGCCGCGATCACATCTGCGGGAGACAAGATCGCAAGCCTGGTGCGGAGTTCCTTTTCGGATCCGGAGAAGTCGATATCCAGCCGCCGGCTGGTGGCATGATCGAAGATCAGGATCGCTTCGTGCGATTGTCGCGCAGCGCGCTTGCGGGCGGCCATGGCGACATCAAGCAGTGTGCCGGCCGCAATACGCTGGCTGCCTTCGAAGGCGATATAGGCGGGGGGCACCGTCATGGCTGGCTCCGGATTGGCCGGCGCTTATGGCGCGGATGACCTCGTGCGTCAATTACACCCGGATAAAATGCCACGTGATCCGCCACGCCTCAGCTTGACCGCGATCAGCGCGGCGCAGACAGTGCTGCGAATCCTTGGATGAGGTGGTCATGAAGCGGTTGGTGTTGGGCCTCGGCATCCTCGCCGCTGTGGCCTGCAGCGAGAACAAGACCGTCGAAGCGACGGTGGTTCCGTCGCTGACGAAGCCGGTAGCCGCAGTGAAGCTCTATGCGATGGATTGCGGGCGGATATCGCTCAAGGACGCGTCGATGTTCGCGGACGACGACACCTTCAAGGGTGTGAAGCGCGACTTGGTCGATCCCTGCTATCTGATCCGGCACGAGCGCGGCGACCTGATCTGGGATACCGGCCTGCTGGAAGCGATCGCGGATTCTCCCGACGGCATTTCGCCAGACGGTTTCCCTGGGACCCAGAAGGTTGCGAAGAAACTCACGGCGCAGCTCGCTGAGCTGGGGCTGGCACCGTCCGATATCGACTATGTCTCATTCTCTCATATGCATTTCGATCACACGGGAAATGGCAACCTGTTCGCCGGGGCCAACTGGATCGTCGACAAGGACGAGCGCGACGCGATGTTCAGCGAGGAGGCGCGCAAGGGCCAAGACTTTGCGAACTACAGCGCGCTGGAAACCGCTACGACGACGCTACTGACGACCGAGGAAGACTTCGATGTGTTCGGAGATGGTTCGGCGATCATCGTTCAGACGCCCGGGCATACGCCGGGCCACACGGTGTTGCTGCTGACCACCGCCAACTCCGGCAAGGTGATCCTGGCGGGCGACATGTGGCATCTGAAGGAGTCGCGCGAGAAACGCACCGTACCGGCGTTCAACTTCGACAAGGAAAAGACGCTGGCGTCGATGGACAAGGTCGAGGCGCTGGCGCTCGCGCAGAGCGCGAACGTCATTCGCCAGCATGTTGCGGAAGACTTCAATTCGCTGCCGAAGTTCCCCGCGGCGCTGGAATAGGCTAGGGTTGGCGGCGCTGGAGGATAAGGCAATGAAACTCAACATGACGGTGGAATGTACGCCGGAAGAGGCGCGCGCATTCCTCGGCTTGCCGGACCTGACGCCGGTCAACGAGGCGCTGGTCAACTCCGTGAAGCAGCGCATCGAGCAGAACATCGAGCTGGTCAGCCCGGAATTCTACCTCAAGCAGTGGTATTCGATGGGCGGCCAGGCGACCGACAGCTTCATGCAGATGATGACGGCCGGCGCCCGCGCCGCGACCAACGAGACGCCTGCGAAGAAGGGCTAGGCGAACCGCCGCCGGTCATCTGTTCCGCGCGGGGCAATAATCCCGTAGGAGTGCGAACGGTTCAGGGATTCTCCGAATGTCCGATGTCGCCAAGCGCAACTCCGCCGAAGCCGCGCTGAAGCTGGTTGAGCCCGACATGGTGCTGGGGCTGGGCACGGGATCCACGGCGGCGATTTTCGTGCGGCTGCTGGCCGAGCGGGTGAAGCAGGGACTGAAAATTGTCGGCACGCCGACTTCCGAGGCCACGGACAAGCTTGCGCGTTCGTTGGGCGTGCGTGTGGTGTCGCCGGATGAGCTGGATCACATCGACCTGACCATCGACGGCGCGGATGAATTCGATCCGCAGCTGAGCCTGATCAAGGGTGGGGGCGCAGCGCTGCTGAGAGAGAAGATCATCGCTGAAGCGTCGGCGCGGATGGTGGTGATCACGGACGCCAGCAAGGAAGTGAAGACGCTCGGCAGGTTTCCGCTGCCGGTCGAGATCAACCCGTTCGCGTCCGAACTGACACGCCGGCGGGTGCACGAACGGCTGAAGGAGATCGGCCTTGGCGGGGCCACGAGTTCCTGGCGCATGGCGACGGGTGAGAGCCTGCTGCACACGGATGGCGGCCACCTGATCCTCGACCTCAGCTGCGGCACGATTCCCGACCCGGCCAGGCTGTCCGGCCTGCTGGACAACATCCCGGGTGTCGTCGAGCACGGGCTATTCATTGGCTATGCCGATCAGGTGATCATCGGCGAGGAAGCCGGCGTCCGTACCGTGGGACGCAAGGGAACCGCTTGATCCTGAACACCCTGAAATGAACCCGATCCCGGGATTCGGGGTCGAAAAGTCCTATGGACTGGCGGCCAACGAATGTTACACGCGTGCAGCAATTTTTACCCCGGCTGCCGGGCTGACTCCGAAGGACGGACAGACATGACCAAACTGATGATCGCGGCCGTGGCTGCCGTTGCTGTTCTCAGCGCCTGCGCGCCGCAGGGCACGGGCCCGTCGGCGGCCGAGACGCGGCTGGCGACCAAGATCGTCGACGCTGGCGGCGTGATCCCGCTCGATGCGAACACCGCCAAGCAGATCGCTGGCCAGCATGCGCAGCAGATGATGTTCCAGGAGAACCTGTCGCCGGAGCAGGCCCAGCAGCTGATGCTCGGGATCAGCAAGAACCTCGAAGGCGATATGCCCAAGATCAAGGAAGGCATGGTTGCCGCGCTGACCGAGGAGTTCAACGTCAAGGAACTCGACCTGCTGCTGAAGTTCCTCACTTCGAAAGAAGGCACGGCTATCCAGGAGAAGATGTCGGTGGTTGGCCAGAAGAGCACCGAGGTCGCTGACGCGGTGACGACCGCCGCCGCCAACAAAGCGCTTGCCGAACTGAAGGCCGCCTGGCCGGTTGCTCCGGCGCCCGCGCCGGCTGCTGCGCCAGGTGCGCCTGCCGTTCCCGCGACTCCGGGCAAGACCAACTAGTCTCTACTGGTCCCTGCATTGTGTCTGCTCTCCGGGGTTGCCGGGGAGGCGCCGGGTGCTAGCTTCCCGGGCACGCCCGCCATGGCGCTGTCAGCAGCGGGCAGGGAAACATCCAGGAGAGACACGGATGCGTATGCTTGCGGGACTGATGGCGATTGGCGCGCTGGCGATGACCGGCGCCGCGTGGGCTTCGCCTCCAGGCGTCACCGAGAAGAGCGGCGCCTTCGTCGCGCCGGATGGAAGGCCGCTATACACGTTCGCGCACGACACCACGCCAGGCAAATCAATGTGCAATGGCGGGTGCCCTACCAACTGGCCGGCGCTGACGGCCGCTGCCGACGCCAAGGATGATGGCGACTGGACAGTCGTGACGCGCGACGATGGTTCGAAACAATGGGCCTACAAGGGCAAGCCGCTCTACACGTATGCGAAGGACTCGGCTGGAGCTGTCGCAACCGGCGTTTCGGCTACCTGGCCGCTCGCAACCAAGTAGATCTTTGGAATTGAAAGCTTCGATCTGAAAGCAGGGAGCGGTCCGGCCACGCCGGGCCGCTCTTTCATTTTGGCCGTGTCCTGGCCCCGAAATGCCCGGAATGCGCGGCTAGTGCGCCTATTCCATAACGCAGGCAACACCGCCATATCTGGGGACTGAAACAAGCGGGGCCGGCAATGGCTTACGACTACGACCTTTTCGTCATCGGTGCTGGATCGGGGGGCGTGCGCGCTTCGCGGCTGGCGGCCATGGCAGGCGCCAAGGTCGGCGTCGCGGAGGAATACCGGGCGGGGGGCACCTGCGTGATCCGGGGCTGCGTCCCGAAAAAGTACATGGTTTACGCCAGCGAGTTCGGCCGCTCGCTGAAGCACATGGAAGGCTATGGCTGGAAGGTCGAAAATGCCGCCTACGACCACAACCTGTTCATGGACAAGATGCATCGCGAGATCGAGCGGCTGTCGGGCATCTATGCGCGCAACCTGCGGAATGCCGGCGCGGAGCTGATCGACGATCGCGCGGAATTCGTCGACGCCCATACGCTGAAGCTGAAGAAGTCCGGCAAGACCGTAACTGCGGACAAGATCCTGATCGCCACGGGCGGCTGGCCGTCAATGCCGAAGACCATTGAAGGCATCGAGCTGGCGATAACCTCCAACGACATGTTTCACCTCGATCCCCTGCCGAAGCATATCCTGATCGTGGGCGGCGGCTATATCGCTGTCGAGTTCGCGGGGATCATGAGCGGGCTGGGCGTCGAGGTCTGCCTGGTCATTCGCAAGGACACCGTGCTGCGGGGGTTCGACGATGATGTGCGCACGCACGTCCACGAAGAGCTGAAGCGCAAGGGCGTCAAGGTGATCACCAATGCCGAACCGGTGAAAATCGAGAAGGTTGGCGCGAAACTGGCCACGCACTTCTCGAACAAGGAGAGCGTGACGGCGGACAAGGTGCTGTTCGCGGTTGGCCGCGAGCCGAACACCAAGGGTCTCGGCCTCGAGAAGGCAGGCGTGAAGCTGAACGCCAAAGGCGCTGTGGAAGTGGACGAGTATTCTCGCACCAGCGTACCGCATATCTTCGCCGTTGGAGACGTCACCGACCGGATGAGCCTGACGCCCGTCGCTATTCGAGAAGGGCAGGCGTTCGCCCAGACCGAGTTCATGAAAATACCGACAGCCTTCGATCATGCTGATGTTCCGCACGCTGTCTTCGCCCAACCGCCGGTCGGCGTGGTCGGCCTGACGGAGGCGGACGCCCGGAAACAGTACGGAGTGATCGATATCTACAAGACGAAGTTCCGCCCCATGAAAGACATGCTCACAGGTGATGAGGAACGTGTGCTAATGAAGATCGTGGTGCGGGCCGAGGACCAGCGTGTCCTTGGCGTCCACATTGTCGGTCCTGATGCACCGGAGATCATCCAGACCACGGCGATCGCGGTGAAGATGGGCGCTACGAAGGCCGACTTCGACCGTACCTGCGCCCTCCACCCTTCGCTCGCCGAGGAGCTGGTGACGATGCGTGAAAAGTATATACCGCCGGAACTGAAGCCGGTTTGAATTGAGGACAACGCCCATGAAATTCAGCTGGGGCTGGAAATATTTCGACTGGCTGATCGTGTTCGGCGGCGTGGTTGTGGCCATCGGTGTATGGTTCATCCCGAGCATGACCGCCGATCCCGAGCTGCAGGCCTACTTCAAAAGCCAGCGCGAGCTGAAGGCGGAGCGCCTCAAGGTCGAGGCGGTGGAACGCGAGATCGTGCAGGAGCGCGAAGAGCTGGGTCTGGTGTTTGTTCAGCCGCCGCCGCCGAAAACCAAACCGGAAAAGCCCAGCAAATAGCCTTTCCGGGCTGAAATCCACAGGCGCGCCTTGACCTCGTTGGCGAACCCGCCGACCCCTTCGGGACCAAGTTTCCAGACCCGTCTTCCAGTGGAGTACGCCGGTGGCGCCGCGCACCGTTTCCGTCGTGAACATGAAGGGCGGCGTCGGCAAGTCGACAACCGTGGCGAGTCTGGCCGAGACGCTGGCTTCCGAAGGCCTGCGTGTTCTGGTGATCGACCTCGATCCGCAATCCAACGTCTCGATGATGCTGGCCGGCCAGGACCGGTGGATCGAGCTGCGGCAAGCGGGCCGCACCATCGATGAATACTTCAACCAGTACGTCTATGGCGGCGAACCGCGCTTCTTCCGCGAGTTCGTGGCGCCTCGCGTCAGCGACATTGCTGGCGACCCGGTTCTGGACCTTCTGATCTCGACGCCGGAATTCCGCTACATCGAGCGCCACGCGCTAGAGAAGTGGGTCGCCCAAGGCTTTGACATTCGCCAGCTCAACACGCGTTTTTCGCGGCTGACGCATTCAGCGATCGAGAACGTGTCGGACAGCTATGACCTTGTCCTGTTTGATTGTCCGCCTGGTATCTCGATGTTTGCGGAAGCGGCGATCGAGCTTTCCGAGTTCATCGTGATCCCGACCATTCCGGATTACGTTTCGCGGCTGGGCATCTTTGCGTTCCGCAAGCGTGCTTTGCGATCGATGGAACAGCGGCGCTTCACCGACGATCGTATCTATACGCTGATCACGAAGTACGAGCAGGGCAACACGCTTCACCAGAGCGAAGCTGCACTGCTCAAGGACCAGTTCAACGTGTTCGAAACACGAATTCCGCAGGCGGAGCAGATCGCGCGGGCCGCCGAATGGTCTGACCACAAGCGCACGCTGGACCAGAAGTATGGCGAGGCTGCCAGCGTGATCCGAAAATTTGCCGGGGAGTTCCGCGAGCGGGTGGGGCTGATATGATCGGAGTCCTCAGGTGATAGATCGGGCCCTGTCGAGCCTGTTCAAGGTGGTGACCGATGAGGCCGCCAACAATCCTGCTTTCGGCAAGAAGCTCGAGGACTCGCTCGCGAAATTTGGTCAGGACCTCGCCGAGCGACGGATGGCCGAGCGCAATGTCGGCGAATTCCATCCCTTCATCGAATTCAAAAAGGGGACGCCTGAGGAGTTCGAGGCCAGGCTTGCGAAATTCGATGTGAAGGAACTGCGCGTTGTCATCGAGAAGCACCATCTCGATCCTGCCAACCTGCTGAAGGGCAGGGGGACCAAGAAGATTCTTGTCGCGCAGATACTGGCGGCGGCAGCCAAGCGCGCGGAGCGCGATGCCAAGCTGTTCGAGTACTAGGCGCGCTTTCTAGTCCAGCATAGACGGATCCGTGAACCAGCCGAGCTGGCGCATCGTGTTTGTGAAGCGGTGCACGATGTGGTCTGCGGGATTACGGCGCGACCACTGGCGCGTTGGTAGGTGCGTGTCGATGTATCGGAACTCGATCGCGTCGGCGCTGAATGGCTTTATGTGGAGATGGGCCCCGTCTGGCGTCCAGACGGGCAGTTGGACGATGCTGAGTTCGTACATCGACTGCCATCCATGCACGCCGCTTCGGATCGGTCTTGCGTCGATGTAGAAGCACAAATCGGCAATCGCCTGCGTGCTGACACTGTCGCCGCTGCGAAAATGTTCAGCCAGCCTCGACCAGCTGTACGTCATTGGAACGCCGTCGCTCATGAAGTTTAGAGCCTCCGACGAAACAGCGACAGCACGCGCTCCCAGTGCTGTTCAGCCGCCAGCTTGTTGTAGGCGGGGCGTTTCGGGAAAGCGAAGCCGTGATCGGTGCCGGGGTATTGCTCGACCTCGCCGTTGGCGCCTTTCAGATCCTTCATCAGCTGGTCGACCATTTCTTGCGGCGCCCAGTGATCCTTCTCAGCACAGGCGAAGTAGAATTCGGCCGGCGAATTCTTCGCGATGAGATGCGGGCTGCTATCCTTGTCGGTGACGAGCAGTACGCCATAGACCGAGGCGGTTGCTTTCACTCGGTCGGGCCGGTGTCCCGCGGCGGACACGGCGAAGCGGCCGCTCATGCAGTAGCCAACTGTGCCAACGCTCTTGGCATTCGCAGTGGGGTCATTGTCGGCGAAGGCGAGCATGGCGTCGACGTCGGACATGATCATGGAGATGCCCAGCGTGTTCATGAGTTC
This sequence comes from Hyphomonadaceae bacterium, assembly GCA_965279205.1. GTDB lineage: Bacteria > Pseudomonadota > Alphaproteobacteria > Caulobacterales > Hyphomonadaceae > UBA7672. The sequence continues at coordinate 2,708,296 of OZ257144.1, read as the reverse complement.
GGACATGCGGATGCGCGAAGAATCCTTCGGATCCTGCGACAGCGGCCCCAGCTCCATCACGCCTGAGCGATAGTAGAGATTCGGGAGCATCACGTAGTAGCCGGACGACGCGAACCGCCGCGCCATGTCGCGCAGCTCTTCTCGGATCGCGGGCGCATCCATCAGAAACAGGATCACGGGGAAGGGGCCGCCGCGATCAGGATGCACGATGAAGGTCGTGGTCGCGCCGTCTTTCGTCGCGATATCAAGCTGCCGTTCGTTCATGGCGTTTTCCCGTCGCATCTACTCGGCGCTTTCTCGCACAGCCTTGCTTCGTGCGACAGGGCATGATCTTGGACTGAAAGGGGGATGATGTGATGCTCGAAATCCTGCGCGATGAATGGCGTCTGCTGACCTTTCGGTCGATGGGCCCGGGCGTGCGCACGCGCTACTGGGCCTATCTGGCGTTCGGGCTTGCAGCGACCTGGGTCGCTGGCCTCGGCCGCTACTGGGACAACCCGCGCGCCATGCTGTGGCAGTATTTCGGGCTGGGGTCCGTCGTCTATGTGTTCATCCTGTCGGCTGTGCTGTGGGCGATTGTTGCGCCGCTCAAGCCTGCGAACTGGAATTACCGCAATGTCCTGCTGTTCGTGACGCTGACCTCGCCGCCGGCGATCCTCTACGCCATGCCGGTGGAGCGTTTTATGAGTCCGGATGGCGCGCGGCCGACCAATATGTGGTTCCTGGCGCTGGTCGCGATCTGGCGTGTGGCGCTCTACTGGAAGTTCCTGCGTGGGCCGGCGAAGCTGCCGCCGGGAGCGGCGATCATCGCGATGCTGTTGCCGTTGGCGCTGATCGTAATGGCGTTGTCCTTGTTCAACCTTGAGCATGCTGTGTTCAGCATCATGGCTGGCATCAGCGCGGACCAGGCGACGTCCGCCGATGCGGCCTTTGCCGTGGTCTGGACGCTGTCGCTCTTTTCAATGATCGGCGCGCCGGCAATCGGGCTCGCATACTTCATCATGGTCGGCGTACGGCACAGCCGGACCGATCCTTCCCACAGGAAGCCACCGGCGGAGGGTGGCCAGCCGCCGCCTGATGGGCCAATGTAACGGAACCATGACACTGGAGATTCGGATGAAAGCCGAAGCGGGAACTTACGCAGCGTTGGCGGTTGGGCTGGCTGTGCTTGTCGCTTGTGCTGGCGTGCCGGAGACAGGCGCCACGGATGCGGCAACGGCCCAGCCGGCGGCAAATGCCGGTTTCCTGACGCCAGCTGAAACCCCCGATGCGACGTCGATCGTGCCGCCTGCGCCGAAGGAGGGCGAAGCGCGCAACACCGCCGACTGGACGATCTTCCGCGCGACGCGCGCGATCCAGCAGCTCAATCCTGAGCGCTGGGCGCTGGCGCAGAATGACAACAGCTATGTCATCCCGGACATACTGAAGAATTATTCCTGTTCCATGGGCGTAGAGCTTACGGCGGGAAACTCTCCGAAGCTGGCAGCCGTCCTGTCGCGCGCCATGATAGACGCCGGCGCCGCTGCCGCGGCGACGAAGGAAGTCTACAAGCGCACGCGGCCATACCTGCACAACTATGGCGACATCTGTATCGCCAGGAGCGATGCGCTGTCGAAGAGCTATGACTACCCGTCCGGTCACGCCTCGCTCGGCTGGGTGCATGGATTGATCCTCGCTCAACTGGCCCCGGATCGCGCCGAGAAGCTTCTGACGCGTGGGCGGGCGTATGGCGAGAGCCGTATCGTGTGTGGCGTGCACAACTGGAGCGCGGTCGAAGGCGGCCGCACGAACGGCGCAGGCGTATTTGCGGCGTTGCAGGGGTCGAAGGCGTACAAGGATGCGCTGGCCGGCGCGGCTAAAGAACTCGCTGGCGTGCGCGCCTCAGGCAAGGCGCCGGACGCTGCGGCGTGCCAGAAAGAGTTCGAACTGACCAAGCCGCTGGAAGTGAACTAGCTGCGACGTGGTGGTTGTGGACGGCGCGCGACTTTTGCCTATGTTCCCGGCATGATTCAGCCAATCTCCCGCAAGCACGCGTTCGACGGCGTGCACAATTTTCGCGATTTCGGCGGCTATGCTGCTGGCAACCGGCGCATGGCGTCGGGGCGGTTCTTCAGGTCGGCGAACCATGCTCTTGCGAGCGAAACCGACCTTCAGCGGCTAGCGACGCTGAACATCGGCGCCGTGGTCGATCTTCGCCGGCCGGACGAGCGCGAACGCCAACCGTCACGCCGGTGGCCGGATTTCAGCGGTGTCGTTGTCGAGAACCATGATCCCGACGAGGGCGAGGAGAGCTGGGACAATTTCATGTCCGGCTGGGACATGTCGTACGAAAGCTATCGCGCCTATCTGCTGCGCTACTACACGCGCGCGCCGCACCTGCCACGCCTGATCGATCTCTTCTCACGCTATTTCGAGACGCTTGCGAGCACGGACGGCGCGTTGGTTGTCCACTGCGCGGCGGGCAAGGATCGCACCGGGCTGATCGTGGCGCTGACCCATGCGCTGGCGGGTGTGCATCGCGACGATATCATCGCCGACTATCTGCTGACCAATGAGTCCGGTCGCTTCGAAGCCCACGGCGCCGCGTGGGCCGAGATGATCCGGGCCGAGCGTGGACGGGCGCCGACGCTGGAGACGATGCGTCAGGTAATGGGCGTCGAGGCGATCTATCTCGACCGATCACTGGATGAGATCGTGACGCATCACGGCAGCATAGAGCGATACATCAGCGGTGCGCTTGGCGTCGATGCGGCCAGGCGCGAGGCGATCGAGAAGCGGTTGTTCGGCTAGATCGGCAGGCGTCTAGGCGACGTCCGTCTTCTTCTCGTGGGCGTTGTGGATCTTCTTGTTCACCAACCGCTCGAGTTCGTTCGCGACCGATGTGCGGTGGAGGAAGGCTTCCTCCGGCATGTCGAGAATGATCGCGATCGTCTGGAAGTGGTATTTCACGACCTCGACATCGTAGGTATCGGTCATGCCGACGCCTTCGATGTAGCGCAGCGAGGTGTTCCACACTTTCATGATAACGTCGTCGCCGAGGCGGCCGACCTCTTCCGTGTTCTGTTGCAGCATGCGGTACATGCCGCGAATGCCGGCGGTGCGGTCCACGTTGGTGCGGTCGGCATAGGCCGTCAGGTTCTCGATGATGGCGCGCAGCTTGAAGGCGTTTTCCTTCGCGAGTTCGCTGTGCGCCTTCTGCGGCGGCTCGTCAGTGAGGCGGCGCCACGGGCCTGCATAGTTCGCATCTTCCTTGCGGCGGCGGCAGGGGCCGACATAGTTGCGGCTGTCGATGAACTTGCGAGGACGCAGAGCGACTTCCTCGATACGCGAGAGGACGCCGGCGGCCGAGACGGGCTTGAGCAGGAACTCGTTGATGCCGGCCTGACGAGCGGCCATCAGCTGTTCGTGGTCAATTGTACCGGCGAGCAGGATGATCGGCGTTTCGCGCGGTATGCCTGTCGTGTTGCGACGCACTTCGCGCGTGAATTCGAGACCGGACATGCGGCCAGCGTCCCAGTCGACAAAGATGATATCGGGCTTGAAGGCGCGGCCTGCGATGAACGCCTCCATGGCGCTCGCGGTGGCGTTGATGTTGGTGACCATGAGACGGCGCAGCGAGTCGGCGACGACGCCGCGCATATAGGCGTTCGGGTCCACGATCAGGACCTTCATGCGCTTGAAGTCGGCTGGAGAAAGCGTGCGTTCGTCAGGCATGATCAGGCGGCCAACTTCTTCTGAATGGCTTTACCAAGAGCAGTTGCGACGCTGTCGCGGGCTTCCGCGTAGCTGAGCGGCAGGACAGCGAGCTGTTCAAGCGCGCTAAGCGCGGTCTGGATGACAAGTTCATCAAGCTGGCCCAGCGGCGTTGCGATGCTGATGTAGGACTCGAATGCGGCTAGCCCGGAATGCAGGGCGTGGTCTGCGGATTCGACTGCGATGCCCTTGGCGGTCTTTACGTGCTGCAGAGCCGTCGCCAGCGATTCCGGCCGGCTGGCGCGCAGCTGACCGCAGGCCAGGCGGAGGGCGGCGAGAGTCAGGCGGATCGGCGTCTGAGCGGCGACCTCGTCATGATCGACCATGGCTGTGGTGGTTGCGGCAGCGCGTTCGCCCGCGCGGCGCTTGGCGCCGTAATAGTCAGCAGGATTCTTGCGGCGGCGGCACGGGCCGACATAGACGCTGCTGTCGACGAACGGGCGCGGGGTCTCGACCACCATTTCCAGCCGTTGGCGCATCGCGAGCGGTGAAATCGGTTTGGCGAGGAATTCGTCGACGCCGGCATCCCGGCCGTTGATCACGGTCTGGCGGCTAAGGCCCGACGTTACGAAAACGACCGGAAGGCGACGCAGATTGTCATCGTCCATCCGGCGCAGGGCGCGGACGAAGCCTAGGCCGTCGAAATTGTCGTTTTCTTCCCAAGAGATCAAGATCACATCAATCGGGCGCTCGACCAGGAAGGCGTTGGCCATCTCGGCATTGCGGGCGTTCGAGATGTCGGTGACGTCCAGGCTGCGCAGGATCTCGCCAATCAGCCCCCGGCTGAAGTTGTTCGCATCGGCAACGAGGACTGACAGCGTCCGCGGTTTCAGCGGACGGGGCTTCCTTGGATCCTGCATTCTGCCGTTCCACCCATTTTGAGTTCCCGATCAAGGTAAACCAGCAAGGTAATTTTCCGGTTGAGATTGGGCGGGTGTCCGTAAACGGTCCTGTTAACCTTTGACGAGGGATTTCCCCGCACAGCCAACACGTTGGCATGCGGTGTGTAAGTTGCTAATGTCCTGCTTCCAGCCTCACCGGAGACCGCCTTTTGAGCGACGACGAGAAGCTCGACCAGCGCATCCAGCTCGTGGCTTCCCAGAGCTTCGGCAAGGATGTCGATGACTGGCGGCGCACCCAGCAGGACCTGCCATCGCGGTCGGAAGCCATCAGGCGGCTGGTCTATCTGGGCCTGCAGCACGAGGAGGATCACCCGATGCGCATGATCACGGCGATCATCCGGCCGCACCGCTACGAGGCTGTACGCGAGGCCCTGACCAAGCTGGGCGTGTCCGGCGTCACCGCCACCCAGGTGCAGGGGTTCGGTCGTCAGCGCGGCCAGACCGAGTTCTATCGCGGCAACGAATACAATGTCGCCGAAGTACCCAAGATCCGGATCGACGTCGCGGTCGCCTCCGGCATGGCCGAATCCGTGATCGATGCGATCCAGAAGGCGGCAGGGTCAGGCAAGATCGGTGACGGCAAGATTTTCGTGACTGGCCTCACCGAAGTCGTGCGCATCCGCACCGGCGAGCGCGACGAGAAGGCGCTCGACTAGCGAACATCAGGCTATCGTTTGCCGCCCTGCTTGCCTTCGCGCGGCTTGGGCAGGATGCGGTCGTCCGGCGAAGGCCCTTTGTCCCGCCTCGCTAGGGCGACAAGCGCCCGCCAGATAATCCATAGCGGCAAGACGATCAGCGAACCGAGCACAAGCGGCAGTGCGCTGAGCTGGGCAGCCCAGCTGGCAATGTTGATCATCCCATTGAGGATCTGGCCGAAGCCCATGCCGATGGTGAAATCCGGCGCGAAGGGGTTGAATCCACCGGCCTGGAAAATCGCGCCAACAGCGACACAAATCAGGGCGAGGCGGACCCAGCCTTTCCAGCCCACATTGAACATGCGTCCCGAAAACGAAAGCTGCTTCGGCGAATGGACGCGCTCCTTGTCTTCCCAGAAGCCATCTTCCGACTGCATCGGATCGAATTTGACTTCCGTGATCTTCGCCGGAGGCGGATGACTGGAAGACTTTGGTTCGCTCATTGCGCTCCTTTTGCGCGCGGCGCTGGCGGCGGCGTGTCGGGTTCGGCGTGCGGATCGCCTTTGGTGACAGCCACCTGGTGCGGATAGGGAATGGTAATCCCGGCCTTGTCAAAGGCCTCCTTCACATTCTTCAGAAGATCGCAGCGCAGATCCCACCAGTCGCCGTTGGCGCACCAGGCGCGAGCGCGCAGATCGACGGAATTGGCCGCCAGTTCGACAACTTTTACCCACACTGGCGGCTCGTCGCGCACACGCGAGTCTGCGGCAAGCAGATCCTTGATGATCTTGATCGCCTGGTCGATGTCGTCGTCGTAGTCGATCGAAAACAGGATATCGAGCCGGCGCAGGCTGCGCACAGAGTGGTTGACGATCACATCGCCCCACGCCCTGTCGTTGGTGACGACCACTTCCTTGTTGTCCAGCGTGTTGAGCACGGTTGTGAAAGGGGTGATGTCGGCGACCGTGCCGTTCTGCCCTGCGATCTGGACGCTGTCGCCGATGCGATAGGGCCGGAAGACCGCAATGATGACGCCTGCGGCCACTGCCTTGAGCGTGTCCTGCAGCGCCAGAGCGATAGCGAGACCGGCGGCGCCGACCACTGCAATCAGTGAAGCCGTATCAAAGCCGAATTGCTGGAGCGCCGCGATCAGCCCGACCGCAAAGGCGCCAAAGCGCACCAGCGCGGCGAGGAAGTGAAACAGCGTCTGCCCGCCAGCGGACGCGCGCCGGCCGACCTTCTCTCCAAACCGCCGAACCCGCGATCCCAGCCACGAACCCAGGAACCAGACGCCTACCAGGATACCGAGCCCCTTCAGCGCGGCGATCGCCAGAAGCTGAGCCTCTTGCAGGCTGTAGCCGAGCAGCAGGTTGGCCGAGAGTGCGAGCGCCACGAGCAGGAAGGAGGCCCGGATCAGCGCGCCGAGAATGTCGATAAGAACATGATCGGCAGTCCTCGGTTCGGTGCTCTCCTCCTGATGCTTGGCGAGGCCCGCGAGCTTGCGGGCTACGAACTTCAGGATGCGCGAGAGTATCGCGCCGAGCAGATAGCCGACGAGAATGGCAATCCCCGACCACATCCATTTCTGGGTCGCGCCCTCGAAATGAAAAGCCCACTCGCGGAAGGTCTCGAATTGCTGTTGCAGGTCCATGCCAGAATCGTGGGTTCCATTGCCGTGAAACCTGACCTAGCGCGTCGGCGTGGAGAACCCAACCCGGCGCCCGGATTCGTTCACGAGGCGAGCAGGGCCTCGAGATTTTCCATGCGATCGGCGTCCCGGGAAGGCTTATCCCAGCGGATGCGGTGGATGCGGGGAAAGCGCATGGCGACGCCGGACTTGTGGCGAGGGGATCGCTGGATGCCTTCGAACGCTACTTCGAGCACCAGGCCTTCCGCCTTGTTGGCGGTGACCGACCGGACCGGCCCGAAGCGCTCAATCGTGTGATCGCGGACGTACTTGTCCAGCATCACAAGCTCTTCGTCGGTAAAGCCGAAATAGGCCTTGCCCACCGGCGCCAGCTCGTCGCCCTCGGGCCCATCCTTTCCTTGTTTTTGGCGCCAGACGCCGAACGTGAAATCGGAATAGAAGCTGGATCGCTTGCCGTGCCCCCGCTGCGCGTACATCAGCACGGCGTCGATGAGGAACGGATCGCGCTTCCATTTGTACCACAGGCCGGCAGGTCGTCCCGCCAAATAGGGCGCATCCCAGCGCTTGAGCATCAGCCCTTCGATCTCGCGCGTCGGCGGGTTGCGGCGCAGGTCTTCCAGTTCGGCCGCATCGGAGAAGTGCACGAGCGGTGAAAGATCGATGCGGTCCGTTTCCAGCGACACCACGAAACGTTCGAGGCGTTTGCGGCGTTCGGCAAAGGGCAAAGCGCGCAGGTCTTCACCATTCTCGACCAGCAGGTCATAGGCGCGCATCATGGCTGGGCGCTCGGTCATCTGCTTCGGCGATACCGCCTTCCGGTTGAGGCGCTGCTGAAGCTCGTTGAACGAGGCGACGCCGCCTTCGGGAGCGCGGATCAGAAGTTCGCCATCGATTGCGGCATCGAACGCCGCTGCTTCGAGAAGATCTGGAAATGCCTTCGAGATGTCATCGCCGTTTCGCGTGTAGAGCCGCGCGACGCCGCCCTCGCTGGCAAGCTGGACGCGAACGCCGTCCCATTTCCATTCCGCTGCGAATTCGGCCGGCGTCACATGCGAGGGATCGAGTGCTTCCGCTTCAAGCCGCTCCGCCTTGGTCAACAGCGGATGCGCCAGCATGGGTGGCCGGAACGGCGCCAGCGCGCCGGAGACCGGCTTGGGCTCACGCCCTTCAAGCCACCCGAACAGCTCCACGTAGGGAGGGGACAGGCCGTGCCACAGCTCTTCCACTTCCGAGACGTCGACCTTGCCGAAATCCGCCGCCGCCTGGCGAGCAAGGCGCGCCGAAACACCAACGCGCAATCCGCCCGTGACCAGGTTCAGCAGCGCCCAGCGTCCCGTCGAGTCCAGAGCGTCGAGCCATCCCTCGACCAGCGTCAGGCCCTGCGCCTTGGTTGACTCCATCAGCGTCTCGACGACCTCCGCGAGGTCCGGCGCACGATTGGCGCCGGGCCGTTGCGGCCAGATCAGCGAGATCGTCTCCGCCAGGTCGCCGACATAGTCATGGGACAGGTTGAACAGCACCGGATCGACGCGACCAGTAACGAGCTCCCGGATTGCAGCGGGCTTCACCGATGGAATGGAAAGGTCGCCGGTGATCGCGGATAGCGCCCAGCCGCGCGAAGGATCGCCGGCATGCCGCAGGTAGTCGCAGATCAGCTGCAGCTTCGCATTGCGCGACGGCGTCAAGACCAGCCGTTCAAGAAGCGCTGCGAAGGCTTGCATGGGGTGGATATAGGGCAGGAGCGCGAAAGGCGCGAGTTAGTGACTCACCGGCCCTTCTTCCAACGGTTGTTGCCTTGTCTTGAACTTCAGCGGCAACTCGACTTCGTAGCAGTGTTGGCCCGCTTCAACGGCCTTCTGCAAGGCTGGCAAGCTAGTAGGCCATTCGAAAGCAGCGGCGCCGTAGTAGTTGAGCCTGAGCGGCATCGGCCATGCGCGAGCGTACTTCCCGCAGACTCTGACCAGATCGGCGGTCACGCGGTCATAACGGACGACGGGAAGATTGTCTGGGACGCTGAAATAACTGGGCGCCCAGTCGCAATCGTATGCCTGAGCCGCGCGTGGATCTCGTTCAATGGAAGCGAGTCCAGCGATAAATGTTTGCGGAGCCTCTCCGTTGATTTGTTGGGCGCATTGCGCCATGCGCAACACATTTACCACGTCATCAATAGTTCGCTTGTCTGCTACTGCATCGGCCGCGATGTCCGGTGACATTGCTTCAAAATCGATCGGCTCGTCCCAAAGAAGCGCCGATGTCTTGGTCGCCGCGGCGAGCTGGATTTCGTAGCAGTGTTGGCCAGCGGTCAGGCGCGGCTCAAGAAGTTCAGGATAGGACCTGCGACCATAGCAAATGCCACGACATTCGGTATCAGTGGCCGTGCTTGGTCTCCGAAAGTTGCCGCACACCTTTATGCGGTTTGGAGGAAGCGCCGCGTAGCTGACGTCGCCAGCCGCGCCAGGCTCAGCGCCAGACGATACGGTTCTGTGTTCGGTTGTCGTGCCAAAGCTACAAAGTTCGGGCGCAACGTCCGGGTCCAGCCAGCCTCTGGTTTTTGCTGCATCCTCAATCGAGGCAGATACTACGCCGGTGGCGTTAAAGGCGCACTGCGCGATGTTGGCAACATCTGTCATTTTGCCAATCATCATTTCGTCCAGCCGCCGATCGCGCGCATCACCGGGCCCACCGATCGCGATAAAGCCCGCGACCACCGCGGCGCCGACGATAGCCGCGCCCGCCATTGCTAGGATCGGGCCGAGACTACGTTTGCTGGTCATTCTCGTCGCCCTTCTCCGCATCCCGGATGAAGTAGAAAAAGACGCCGCCTGCGAGCACGGCGATCACCAGCAGCTTCAGGATCAGGCGTGCTGAAAGTTCGCCAGCGAGAAAATTGTAGACGAGAGCGATTGCGTCTCCGATCAGCGTGCAGGAGGCGATGATCAGCGTGGCGTAGGTGAGCCATTTGCGCACCCGGCTGCGCTGCATCGCCGGGTTGGTGCGACGCTGCTTGCGGATGTGGAAGGCGAGCCAGGCAAACAGTGGCGTGCCGACGACAAGGCCCGCGATAGCCGACCTGATCTGCGCGTCGCGCGAAAAGAGGCCGTAGCTGTATTCGCCGTCGAGCGCATCGTAGATGGCCATGTCGATCAGCGCGAACAGCAGCGAGCCGAGATTCCAGGAGACCACACCGAGCAGGATGAACAGCACGAGGTAGAGAAACGCCTCGCGCGCCGACACATACTGGCGGGGCCGCGGAACGGCCATGCCGAGATCGGTGACCGCATAGTCGTCCAGCGCGGCGCCGACTTCTTTCGGCGTCCACCCGGCCGCCACGAGCGCCGTGGAGATGCGTTCGCGGCTTTCGCCTCGATTGAGGGCGTCCCTTACAAAGATGTCGAGCGTGCTGTTGGCCATGTTTGTCCCCTTCCGGAGGAAAGCTAGGGCAAGGGCGCCGGCCCGGCCAGTGACCGGAAATGCGCCAAGGGCGCCAAATTTCGTAGCAGGACGCTCGCGGAACGCCGAAAAATCGACCGCGAATCACTGACGGCGCCTGCCGACGCTTCGGCAGGTTGTCTCTCGGGGGCAAAACACCACAGATGGCAAAATGCGCGGCTTCGGGCAGGCTGCGCCGAATCAGTCATTCAATGGAGACGGCAATGAACGGGGTCAGGATGGTGTCACATGGCGCTCTCGCTGCGGCGGGCATGCTCGCGGTGGGCGCTGGCGCGGCGCATGCGCAGGATGCGGTAACGGTCGCCTACAATGTCGGCGTTACCAGCGACTACGTGTTCCGGGGCATCAGCCAGAGCGATGGCGACGTAGCGGTCCAGGGCGGCGTCGACGTCGCTTCTGGCATGTTCTACGGCGGCGTGTGGGCGTCGATGATCGATTTCGGTCTGGATGAGAACGCCGAGGTCGACTTCTACGCCGGCGTGAAGCCGATGGTCGGTCCGATCATGCTCGATTTCGGGCTGATCTACTACATGTATCCCGGCCTCGATGACAGCTACAACGGCAACTACCTCGAAGCCAAAGCCGCAGCGACCGTTCCGGCGACAGACCAGTTGACGCTGGGCGCCGCGATCTACTGGTCGCCGGGGTTCACGTTCACCGATGATGAAGCCGGGATCTATGCGGAGGTCACCGCAGCCTTCAAACTCAACGACGTGCTGACCTTGTCGGGCGGACTCGGTCACCAGGATGTCGACGTGGATGGTTACTATGTCGACGTGGTCGATGGGCCGGCTACCGAGAAATACACGACGTGGAATGTCGGTCTTGCCTACACAGAAGGTGGCTTCACGCTTGACGGCCGCATCTACGACACCGACCTCGACGAGGTTGCGGTTCGTGGCCCCGGCGGCGACACCATCAGCGACCAGCGCGTGGTCGGTTCGGTCAAGTTCGCGTTCTGATACGGACAACCTGCAGCGCGACCGGATGGTCGCGCTGCAGACGCCGGTTTCCTGATCAGGCGAGGAGCGCGCGTTCCTGCGCGCGCACGTCGACCACGATCGCAGGCGTTTTTCCAAACACCATCATGTTGCGCTGAGCCGCCGTGTAGGCAGGCCAGGCGGGCACGTTCGCGTTGCTTGGGTCGCCCTTCTTCGCAAACGCCAGCCAGCTCTCTGACATCTGATCAGCGATAGCCTGCGCGTCCGGGCCTGTTCCCGACATCGATTCCGACTTGGCGACGTTGTCGAACACCATCCCGATATCCAGCGCGTGTGGAACGTAGCGTTTTCCGTCCATGACCGGCGTGATCCAGTCGAGGTGATAGAAGAACACCGGCGCGCCGCCTGCGGCTGACTTGCGGTCGGCGATCGTTACGCTGCGCGCGAAGAAACGGGCGTCCGCACCGGCCATGAAATAGAGCTCGTCCGGTTTGATGCCGGGATGATTGGCCGTGTAGAGCGCGATGATCTTCTTCGGATTCTTGGTCGGGAAGGCCTTCTTCAAGGCAGCCGGAAGCGTTTCAAGCGTCAGGTCAAACAGGGTGGGATCGCGCGGGCCATCGAGCGATGTGCCCTCGGTGCGGTTGCAGCCGATCAGCAACGGCACATCGGCCGATTGCGGTGGTGCGTCGGGGTCGAACGGGCTGCGTGTTATCGAGCGGCCATCGATCACCGGGCTCGCGCCGGCAGCAGCGGCATTGCCTTCGATCGCGGCCTGTATTTCGACGACTGGCTTGGTCAGGATTTCAGCGATGTTGGCTTTGGTCAGGTTTAGCTTCTTCACGACTTCATCGGCTATTTTTCCCGACTCCTGCTGTGTGACGTGCGTGACGCGCGGGCCAGACTGCACGACGGCGCGATGGAACAGGCCCTTGGCCTTGTCCATCGCCATTAGCGTGCAGACCTTCGATCCGCCGCCGGACTCGCCGAAGATGAGGACGTTGTTCGGATCGCCTCCAAACGCTTCGATATTGTCACGGACCCATTCGAGCGAGTGGATCATGTCGAGCGCGCCAACCGCGCCGGAATCCGCGAACTGGTCGCCATAGGCGGCGAGGTTCAGATAGCCGAACACGTTGAGGCGATGGTTGGTCGTGACGACGACGACATCACCGCGGTTGGCGAGACGCACGCCGTCATAGGCGTAGGACGATCCGGAGCCGGTGGCGAAGCCGCCGCCATGGAACCACACCATCACGGGGCGCTTCTTGCCGTCCGTGGCAGGCGTCCAGACGTTGAGGAAGAGGCAATCCTCGCTGGTCGGCAGTGGCGGATTGGGACGCCATGACGCGAACAGGCCGCCGCCATCGCCAGCCGCAGCCTGCGGCGCCGAGTTGGCGTAAGCCAGGGCGTCTTTCACATCGGTCCACGGCTCTGGCGCCTTGGGCGGCTGGAAGCGGGTGGTCGCTGTGTCAGCGCCATAGCGCACGCCCTTGAAGACGGTGACGCCGTCCTCCACGAAACCTTTCACCTTGCCGTGCTTTGTTTCGGCGATCGGGTCGGCAGGCGCTGCGGGCTCGGCTGGCTTGCTTTCACTGCAGGCCGCGAGCCCGCCCACACCAGCGAGCGCCATCAGCGCAACTGAAGCTTTCAGGACAGCGCGGCGGCTGCCCAGCTTGATCGGATCCATGTGTCTCTCCCTCGCATCCGGTCTTTTGCCGGGATGTCGTTGCGGAACGTAGTTCGCCGCGCATACTGCGTCCATCAACAGTTGATGACGATCCGGATAGACGGCGTCAGGCATCCGCCTGGTGCAACCGGACAAAGGAGACGAATGACTGCACCGCCAGACGGTTTCGAACCGCATTTCCGCAGATCGCAGCTCACCGAACCCTGGGAGCCGATCTTCTCCAGAAAAATAGACGACCGCGTGATCATCGGGCTCTACGCCCGCGAGCCGCACACCAATTCCCGCGGCATGGTCCATGGCGGCCTGATCGCGGCGCTGGCCGACAATGCCATGGGCCTGTCATGCGTGCAGGTGCTGATCGGCGAAGGCCGCAAGCCCGAAGGCGGGCTGGTCACCGTCTCGATGGCGACCGACTTCATCGGCGCCGCAAAGCTCGGCCAGTGGGTCGCTTTCGACACCAGCTATGTGAAGACCGGGCGTACGCTCTGTTTCGCCCAGGCCTTCGTGACGGCGGACGGCGAGGTGATCGGCCGCGCGGACGCCCGGTTCAAGGTGCTTTAGCGGATACGTCCTGGCGCGTCTGGGTCTGGCTGAGGATCATGATCTTCTGCCAGATCTTCCGCGAGAGCGAAGTGGTCAGGTCTTCGATCTCGTTGACGGTCGCTATGATGACGGGATCGCGCAGGTTCTGCATGTACAGCGCCGCGAGCTTGCCCGTGAGCGACAGCATTTCCGAGCAGTAATCGAGATATCTCATCAGCTCGAGCTCGCTCATGTCGTGCGTCTGCGACGAGGCGGTGGACGAGTAGCCCTTGTCGAGCTGCGCCGGATCCTTGGTCAGCTGGTGCATGTCGACGACGTGCGCGATCGATCGTAGCTCGTGCAGGTCAGCCAGTACGGCCTCGCGCCGCATCGAGGACTCGATGTTCATCAGGAACCACACGCCTGCGCCTGCCAGCGCGACAATGTTGATGACCGCCTCCAGCCCCTGCACCGCCGAGACCGCCTCAGCCTCGAACTCCATGCGGGTGAGATTCGAGAACATCCACACCAGCATGCCCGCGCCCGCAGCCAGGATCAGCGCGACCCCGCCGCGCAGCCACAGGTTGGGCTTCTTCCGCCAGGCCAGCCGCTCGCGATCCTGCCGCGCGATCGCCAGCAGCTCCGCGCACAGCTTCGCGAGGCCACGATTGGGAAAGCGCTCCTCGATGCGGCGGAGCAGCGTTTCCAGCGTGCGCTCGATCAGGTCGGCGTTGAGCGTGCGATAGGTCATGGCGAAGTCATGCCGTGACGCGGCGTCTTCGGGAAGAGGCTATTCGCCCGCCTCGTCCTCATATCCCACGAGATGCAGCGGCCGCGCCTTGCGACCTTCGAGTTCCGCCCACCGCGCGAGCGCGTCATCGCGGCCATGGGTGACCCAGAGTTCGTCCGGGTTCACATCCCGAACGGTCTGCGTGAGTTCATCCCAGTCCGCGTGGTCGGACAGCACGAGCGGTAATTCGATGCCGCCAGCCTTGGCGCGCTGGCGAATGTTCATCCATCCCGAAGCGAAGGCGATCACTGGATCCGGGAAACGCTGCGCCCACAGCGTGTTCGAGGCCGAAGGCGGGCAGAGAATGATCTTGCCCGCAAATTTCTGGCTCTCGCCACGCTGTCCCTTTTCCAGCGTCGCCGGCTCAAGCGCGCCAAGATCCACGCCCAGCCGCTCATACATGTCGCACAGCGCCTTCATGGCGCCATGAATGTAGATCGTCTCGTGATAGCCGGCGTTCCGGAGTTCACGAATGACACGCTGCGCCTTGCCGAACGAATAGGCGCCGACCAGATGCGCGCGATCCGGAAAGGCGCGGATGGAGGTCAGCAGTTTCGTCACCTCGCCGGCCGACTCCGGATGCCGAAAAACAGGCAGCGCAAACGTCGCCTCCGAAATGAAGATGTTGCAGGGCACAACCTCGAACGGCGCACATGTCGGGTCCGCGCGGCGCTTGTAGTCGCCCGTACAGACCATGGTGAGGCCCTTCCACTTCACCTCGACCTGCGCAGATCCGATTACATGGCCCGCCGGTACAAGGCGCACATCCACATCACCGACGCGCGTCGTCGCGCCATACGGCGCAACCTGGAGCGATTGCGAGAACGCCTCGCCATAGCGCACCGCCATCGCTTCCAGCGTCTCTGGCGTCGCAAGCACGGCGCCGTGCCCGGATCGGGCGTGGTCCGAATGGCCGTGCGTGACGACTGCGCGATCGACGCCGCTGCGCACGGGGTCGATGTAGAAATCGCCCGGCGGGCAATAGAGGCCCTTTGGCGTCGGGCAGAGCAGGTCCTCGGGTCGGATCATGTCTTTGATATGTGGCGGCAAGCACACTTTCGCCAGAAAAATTGCCTCGAATTTGTTCCGGTTCCTGTGGGTGCGCAGAGTCTGCCTTCCTGCGGCCCCTATGGCCAACACAGCTGACTGGACGGCGATGCCGGAACAGTCGAAAGAACGGGACGATTGGCGCAAGGGGCATCCAGACAGCCATGGCCGATACCGGCATCGCCACGCGCGCTGTTTTCGACACCATCCGCTACGCGCAGGTGTGGGAGGATGCCGACATCCTCGTTGCCGCCCTGCGTCCAAAGCCAGGTGATACCGTCGTCTCGATTGCGTCCGCGGGTGACAACGCCCTAGCGCTGCTTGCCGAGGGGCCGGAGCGTGTGATCGCCGTCGATATCAATCCGGCGCAGCTTGCGTGTCTGCGCCTGCGCGCGGCGGCCTATCGCATGGAAACGCATGACGAGTTGCTAGAGCTCATGGGCTCGCGCGAATCCGGACGCCGCGCACACCTGCTGGACGAAGTCGCCAGAACACTCTCAGACGAGGACCAGAAGTTCTGGGCCACGCAGAAAGACCAGATCATCCGGTACGGCGTGAACGGCGTCGGCAAGTTCGAAAACTACTTCCGCACGTTCCGGGAGTGGGTCCTGCCCTTCATCCACAATCGCGAAACGATCGACGCCCTGCTTCGGCCGCGTGTGCTCGACGAGCGTCGCAAGTTCTACGACAGGTACTGGAACATCTGGGGCTGGCGCATGATGCTCAGGGTGTTCTTCTCGAAGACGGTGGTGGGGCGTCTGGGGCGCGATCCCGCCACGTTTGATAACGTGGCGGGCGGACCTTCGGAACAGGTAGCGCGGTTGACGCGCAAGGCGCTGGTCGACCAGGACCCGTCGAAGAACCCTTATCTCCATTGGATCCTGCGTGGAACGCATGGCGGTACGTTGCCGCGATCGCTTGAGCCGGAGCGGCACGAACTCATCCGCGACCGGCTCGACCGGCTCGAGATCCGGCACTGCGCGGTCGAGACGCTGGCCGGGGAAGGTGTGAAGGCCGACGCCTTCAACCTGTCAGACGTCTTCGAGTACATGGCGCCCGACGTGCACGAAAAGGCTTACGGCGCCATTCTCGCTGCCTCGAATCCCGGCGCCCGCATCGCATACTGGAACATGGCGACGCCACGTCGCGCGCCTTCCTCGATGGCGGCGCGCGTGAAGACCAATGCGGATCTGGAAACGAAGCTGAAGCCGTTCGACAAGGCGTTCTTCTATTTGGACTTCGTGATCGAGGAAGTCGTCTGAGCGACTTTTCCTAAGAAGCTGTCTTGAGAACGTAGCGGCGATTCAGCGGCTGCACCGGGCGTGCATTCCACGGGAAGAGCGTGGAGAAGGCGGCGATCTGGCTGGCGGACGCCGTCTGCGGTTCAGCCATCACCGTCCAGTGCACCGTCTCTGAGCACGGCGGGGTCGTCAGCGAGCCCTCATAGCGGAACGCAGAGGAATCTTCCGGCACGAATTTCGACGGGTCTATATCGAACGCGATGGCGGCCTTGCCTTCCCTGCCGGGAGCGGTCGCCCAGATCGCGTCGAGGTTCGGGTTGGCTGAGCCTTCCAGGAACATCACGCCAACCACAGCGAGGTCGCCATCCTTCGAGGCGTGGACGAAGTGGACTTCCAGCGGAAAGGACTTGCCGTTGATCGTGTGTTCGGACGGGTGGTGGAAATGGAATTGCTTCAGGGCGTAGTCGACGCCATTGAGCTTGATGCCGCCCGCGCCGTTCACATCGACCTGGATTGTGTGGCCGTTGTTGACGATCATGCCGCCATGCGCGGGAATCCAGTGCGGCTGGGGTGCGCCGACGCTGGCTGTCATCGCGCCGGCGAGGTCGATGGGAGATTGCTGGGCGCCGACGGAGCAGGGGCGGTTTTCGGGAGCGAGATCGCCCCAGTGTTCCGGGCCACTCTCGCCGCCATAGGACCAGTGAGTGGGGTGCGTGGGCGCTGCCTTGGCTTCGTCGCCATCGGCTGGGGGATCGGCAAAGGCAGCCGTCAGCGCCGCCATGGCTAGCGCGCTGAACAACAGCGAGGCGCGAATGGAAACGGTCATGAGAGCTGAGTTTCGGCCCTTATGGCCAACAAAGCGTTAAGAACGAGAAAGGGTGCCTTAACCCCGGCAGGCGGGCGGGACAGGGGCGGCGAGAATGCCTATCCTTCGACGCGATGGCCGATGACCAGACAGCCCCGAGCCTGCTGCCGCCACGCTTTGCGCAGTGGTTCGGTTCGCGTGGCTGGGAGCTGAGACCGCACCAGGCCGGGCTGATCGAGACGGCAAGGCGCGGCCATGGCGGGCTGGTGATCGCGCCAACCGGGGGCGGCAAGACGCTCGCCGGTTTCCTGCCCAGCCTGATCGAACTCGCGGATGCGCCGCCGCGCAACTTTCCGGCCCTGCACACGCTCTATGTGTCGCCGCTCAAGGCGCTAGCGACCGATGTGGCGCGGAACCTGGCGTCGCCTGTCGAGGAGATGAAGTTGGATATCTCGCTCGACACGCGCACGGGGGACACCAGCACGTCGCGCCGGCAGAGGCAGAGGGCGAAGCCGCCCGACATCCTGCTGACGACGCCGGAACAGCTGGCGCTGCTGGTGGCGTCCGAACATGCGAGCCGGTTCTTCGGCGACCTGCGCGCCGTGATCGTCGATGAGGTTCACGCCATCGCACAGTCGAAGCGGGGCGACCTGCTCGCGCTGTGCCTCGCAACGTTGCGGACCTGGGCGCCGGCGGCGCGGCATATCGGTCTGTCGGCGACGGTGCGCGACCCCGATGCGCTGGCGCGCTGGCTCGGGCCGGATACGCCGATAATCCGCCACCAGGGCGGCGCGAAGGCAAATATCGACGTGCTGGACAGCGAGGCCCGCATTCCATGGTCGGGGCATACCGGGCGGCACAATATCCGCGAGGTCTATGGCCACATCCGCAAGGCGAAGATGTCTCTGGTGTTCGTCAACACGCGCAGCCAGGCGGAGATGACGTTCCAGGAACTATGGCGGGTCAACGAGGACAGCCTGTCGATCGCCCTGCACCACGGCTCGCTCGATGTGGAACAGCGCCGCAAGGTCGAGACGGCCATGGCGGCCGGGCTGCTGAAGGCCGTGGTGTGCACGTCGACGCTCGATCTCGGGATCGACTGGGGTGATGTCGATCTGGTGGTGCAGATGGGCGCGCCGAAGGGATCATCGCGACTGATCCAGCGGATTGGCCGGTCGAACCACCGGATGGACGAGCCGAGCCGGGCCCTGCTTGCGCCGTCCAATCGTTTCGAAGTGCTGGAATGCCGCGCGGCTGTTGAAGCCGTGGCGGCCGGTGAGCTGGATGGGCCAGGGCCAAGGCGTGGCGGGCTCGACGTGCTGGCGCAGCACATCATGGGCCGGGCCTGCGGCGACGGGTTCGACGCGGTGAAACTCTACGACGAGGTGCGGATTGCAGCGCCGTACAATGATCTCGACTGGGAAACGTGGGAGCGCGTGGTCGATCTGGTCGCGACCGGCGGCTATGCGCTCAAGACCTACGACCGGTTCCGGCGGATCGTGAAGTTTCCCGATGGCGTCTGGCGCGCTCGCAACGACGATGTCCGCCGCCAGCATCGCATGAATATCGGCACGATTGTCGAGGATCCGATGATTTCTGTGCGACTCGTCAGCTTCATGAAGGGCGGTGAAGGCAAGCGCCTGATGCGGCCGGGGCGGAAGCTAGGCGAGATGGAGGAATACTTCTTCGAAATGCTGACGCCGGGCGACACATTCCTGTTTGCCGGCGAGGTGCTGAGGTTCGAGGGCGTGTCCGACACCGACGCTCTGGTGACACGCAGCTATGACCCGGATCCGGCAATCCCGAGCTATAATGGCGGCAAGTTTCCGCTGACAACGTTCCTGGCCGATCGCGTGCGGCGGATCCTGCACGATCGCAGCAACTGGCGCCTGCTTCCGGCGCAGGTGCGCGAGTGGATCGAGGTGCAGGAGCGCAAGTCGATCATTCCCGAGCCGGACCAGATGCTGGTCGAGACGTTCCCGCGCGGCGATCGCAACTATCTGGTCTGCTATCCCTTCGAGGGCCGCCTTGCCCACCAGACGCTGGGCATGCTGCTGACGCGCCGGATGGAGCGCGCAGGGTTGAAGCCGCTGGGCTTTGTGGCCTCGGAGTACGCGCTGTCGGTGTGGGCGCTGGAGGATCTGCGTGGCGAGGACATGGCCTCGCTATTCCACGAGGACATGCTGGGCGACGATCTGGATGCGTGGCTGGAGGAAAGCGCACTGATGAAGCGAACCTTCCGGAATTGCGCGCTGATCTCCGGGCTGATCGAGCGGCGCTATCCCAAGCATGAGAAGACCGGGCGGCAGATCACTTTCTCGACCGACCTCATCTACGACGTGCTGCGCTCACACGAGCCGGATCACATCCTGCTGCACACAGCGCGGCAGGACGCGGGGGATGGCCTGCTGGACATCCGCCGGCTGGCAGACGCGCTGAAGCGTATCAAGGGCAAGATCGTCCATGCGAAGCTGGAGCAGATCTCGCCGTTTGCTGTTCCTGTAATGCTCGAGATCGGCAAGGAGCCTGTGTTCTCGGGCGATGCGGCCGAGGCGATCCTGCGCGAAGCGGAGGACGATCTGGTGCGGGATGCGATGAGCTAGAGCGGGATCGCTTTGGATGGAAGCGCCCAGCAATGCCGAGCCGCATCATCGCTTGTCATCCCGGAAGCGCGCCAGCGCTGTCCGGGAACCATTCCTCAACGTTCGGACAAGCGGATGAATGGTTCCCGGCCCTCCGCGACTGCGTCGCTGCGGCCGGGATGACAGGTTGAGGATCTGTCCACATCAGCGGCCACAGACGCTTCTACCCAGAATGATCCCATTCTGGAGCGGTATTCGCCAGTCAGTGTCCGCCGACAGAATTCATCGCCGCCGACACCGAAGTCGAGTACCGCTGGTCATGATCCAGCTTGTCCATCACGTTCCAGTACTCAGGCGACTCACAGACCCGCTTCCGCTGGGCTGAGCCGCCGGGCGCGATCATTCGGCATTCCAGGACTGTCTGACCATCGTCAGCTAGCCGCATTTCAGGACGGGCCGCGCAAACAGCCGTCAGGACAAGGATAGAGCAGCAGATAAACAGACGCATTCAGTCCCCCAATCCCGTTTCCGTTACGGTGGCTGCTCATGATCCGCTGGTGTCGCGATCACGTTGATAGTCCTCGACGCTTCCTTTCCCCTGCTTGGCGTAATCATCCCACTCGGCCTGGGTCGAGCAGATGCGCTGGGGCATGTTCGAGCCAATCGTCTTCAGTGTCTTGCAGATTTTCTTCTCGACAGGCTTTTCGGCGGTAGCGAGTTTCGTGGCGCCACGTTCTGGCGTTGCCGGAGGCGCGGTTCCGCAGGCAGCGAGAAGTGCGCAGGCCGCAACCGTCCCAAGAAAAATGCGCATGCTGCCCTCACCCCTGAAATGCTTCCCTGATCGAAGGACTAGGAGAAGGCGGTTTGCGACGCCATCGACGCAGGCATGAGTGCGAGATCAGAACGTCGTGAAGGCAGGGTTGCGCCGGCTATCGCCGGTTGAACGCGCCGACATTGTTGACTTCACGAGCGGCCTGACGGGCGAGCGAAGTTTCATACGCCGCAGCTTTGTCGAAGTTGGCCCATGCCTGGGGCGATGCGCAGACCGTGCGCGGCACAACCGAACCGATCGGTCGCTCGACCCGGCATTCCATGCCTTCGATATTGGCTTCGCCAAGCGTCATGCGCTGCTTGGTTACGGTCGGCGTGGTCGAGCAGGCGGATACTGCTGCCGCCAGGCCCGCTAGGATCAGGACACGTTTCAAGGCTCGCCTCCCTTGCCGGACCGGGCCGGCTTCCAACCAAAGAGTCCCGTCACTCTAGCACATTTCTTGGGGGCGGAAGGCCCCCAGGGGCGGAATTAGCAAGGTGACGTTGACGGCAGTTGCGGCGCTCGTCACGGTCCGTGCGATGCCAGCTGCTCAATCTTCGGTGAAGTCGTCCGCCGGCCTCATTCTGGAGGTCGCAGGCGAGCGCCTGTCGTTGCAGCCCTGCGGCGGGCTCTGGTGGGAGGCGGCCGGGGTCCTCGTCGTGTCAGACCTCCACCTGGAAAAGGCCTCAGCGTATGCGGCGCGGGGACAGATGCTGCCGCCGTATGACACGCGGGCAACACTTGGCCGGGTCGCAGCGCTTGTTGAAGCCCTGAAGCCGACCACGGTCATATCGCTAGGCGACAGTTTTCACGACCGGGGGGCCCGTCCGCGCATGGCGGCGGATGATGTGGCGAGCGTGCGCGCGCTGACGTCGCGCTGCGACTGGGTCTGGATCGAGGGTAACCATGATCCCAAGCCGCCGGAGGACCTGGGTGGGCGTGTGATGCACGAGCTGCGCATGGGTGCGCTGGTGTTCCGGCACGTGCCGACGCCGTGTGTGGTGCGTGGGGAGGTGGCGGGGCACATGCATCCGTGTGCGCGTGTGGTGGGGCGTGGGCGGAGTGTACGTGTGCGGTGCTTTGCGACGGATGGTGAGCGTGTGGTGATGCCGGCGTATGGTGCGCTGACCGGCGGGCTGAATGTGCTGGATGTGGCGTTCGACGCGCTGTTCCCCGGTGGTGTGACCGCCGGGGTGATGGGCCGCGATGGCGTGTACGTGGCGTCCGCCGACCGCCTGGCGCCCGATGGTGCGCGCGCTGCGGGCTAGCGCCGCCCCATCCATGCGGCGATGCCGCCGACAAGCACGCCGAGCAGCACGGCGACGAAGCCGTAGACGAGGCCGTGTTGGCGCGACAGGTCGAACAGTGTGGCGTCGAGGCCCGAGCGCACGAGTGTAAGGAGCTGGTCTGTCTGCCCGACCACCTGACCGTTGCGGAAGGCCACGGCGCGTACGGTGTACTCGCCCGGTGGTGCGTTGAGTGGCAGCTCGATGCGTGCGCGGCGCAGGCCGCCCTCGAGGCGCTCGATGGTGGTGTCGCTGAACGAGTAGAGCGCGTGCTCCATCTTGAGGTTCACGAAGGCGGTGCGCCATGCGTCGAGCTGCGGTGACATCAGCTGGTCCGAGCGCGGCATGGCGGAGGCGGGAGCGTTGAGACCGGTCTGGATCATCACGTCGATCGGCACGCTGCGCGCAACCTGCGGCTCGGCGCCGACGACAAAGACCAGCGGGGCCGAGACAAACTCGACATGCTCTTCGCCTGCGGCCGTGCGATGGATCATCTTCTGCGGCGCTTTCGGTCCGATCAGCGCGACGGCGAGCCCCGACGTATCGTTTTCAGGCTGAGGAGCGGTCGCGAAGAGGACGATGCGGGTGCCTGTATAGTTGACTGTAACTTCGACGGTGTCCTCGGCGAGTCCCGCCGCCATGAAAGGGCGGTCATGCCCTTCGGTCCGTTGCGCAGATGCTGGCTGGCATGCGAGCACGCCGAGAAACATGAGGGCGAGACGCCTGCTCATGTCGTCTCCTCAAGCTGGTATTCGGGCTTGGGAGCGACGTAGAGTTCATAGACCAGCCGGCCTGCGATCGCGAGGACGAGCAGCGCTAGCAAGAGGCGCAGCTGCGCGGCTTTGAGCCTGCGGCCGGCGATGACGCCACCGCGGGCGCCGATGACGCCGCCGATCATCAGGACGAAGGCCAGCACGAGATCGACCGTGCCGTTGAAGGTCGCCTGGAGGAAGGTGACGTAGGCCGTCAGGAAGATGATCTGGAACAGCGAGGTCCCAACCATCACTCGCGTAGGTACGCCAAGCAGGTAGACCATCGCAGGCGCAAGGATAAAACCGCCGCCGACACCCAGCACCGCAGCAAGCACGCCGACGAAGAAGCCGATGCCGATCGGCGGGATGATGCTGATGTACAGCCCCGAGCGCGGGAAGCGGCGTTTCATTGGCAGGCCGCGCATCCAGGCGCGCAAGCGCGTGCGACGGCCCGGGTCGCCGCCCGACTTGCCGAGGGCGCCGACGCTTTCCCAAGCCATCAGTCCGCCGATCACACCGAGGAAGACGATGTAAAGAACGGAGATCGTTTCATCGACGATGCCGAAATACTTCAGCAAACTGAAGACGCCGACGCCGATCGTTGATCCGGTAAGTCCCCCCATGAGCATCAGCGTGCCGAGGCGGACGTCGACCGCGCGTTCGCGCCAGTGGGCGGAGACGCCGGCGATGGAGGTCGCCATCACCTGGTTTGCCTGGGTGGACACAGCGACCGCCGCCGGAACGCCGTAGAAGATCAGCAAGGGCGTTAGAAGGAACCCGCCACCGACCCCGAAAAGTCCGGAGAGGAAGCCCACAAGCATGCCGATCACAATCAGGATCAGCGGATCGACCGCGATCTGTGCGATGGGCAAGTGAATCAACATTGAGCCGTTCTACGCGCGCAAAACGCCAGCCGGAAGCAGGATAAGCGCGCCGAAGCTAGTTGCCTGAGCTTAGAGTCGCCATCCTCAGCTGGCGGAGGATCGAAACGCTCGCCTCGCCGGTTACAGGGAGCTCGTTGGCGCGCTCGAACTGGCGAATGGCTTCCTCAGTCCGGGCTGTCACCTTGCCATCGGTGGCGCCGGGGGCGTAGCCAAGACGTTCAAGAAGGCGCTGCGTCTCGGAGATCTGGGTCGGCGTCGCGATATCCCATGTCCGGCGACCAAAATCGCCATTGGCGCGAGCGATCGACGGCTTGGGATTGAAAGCCCGCGCGCGGCGCTTGATCTGTTCGGCCTGGGTCGGCTGCATCTCGGCCAGCATGGCGCGGGCGCGGCGGCTGGCGTCGGCGTCACCAGCGCGTCCGGCGACCTCGAACCAGTAGGCGGCTTCCGACTTGTCCTGGCTCAGGCCGCGTCCCTGCTCATACAGAACAGCGAGATTGTACTGGCTGTCGACGAGACCGAGGTCGGACGCCTGGCGGAACCATTCCACGGCGGCAGCATAGCTTTGCGGGCCGGCATCGCCCTCAGCGTAGAACACGGCGAGATCGTGCATCGCCTTGGTGTTGCCGCCGATGGCGGCCTTTTCGGTCCAAGAGCGGGACGCGGCCATGTCGCGCGGAACGCCTTCGCCCTTCTCGTAGAGCTTGGCGAGACGGTATTCGGCCATCACGAGTCCGCGGCCGGCAGCGTCCTTCATCAGCTGGACACCCTTGGCCTTCTCGCCGCTCTGAAGCAATTCGAGTGCATAATCATGCAGCGCGATCGGGTCGCCGTTGCGAACGGCATCGACAAGCGTCATGAGCGGAGCCGCTGCTGGCTCGGTAGCCTTGGTCGAGGTGGGCGTCGCGGCGCCAGGCTTCACGGGCGCGTCTTCAAACAGGTCGGACGAGGTGTTGGGCAGACCGGCCGCAGGCGTCGCGGCGGCTGCAGCGGGATCATTGAAAAGCACGGACACTGCGCCATCGGCGGCGCCTTCGGTGGCGGCCGGAGCTGCAGGATCGAGTCGGGCGAAGTCGTCGCCCTTGGCTTCCTGCTTGCCGCGCATCACAGTGAGGACACCGCCACCGGCAACGGCAACGGCGAGCGCTGCTGATGCGATCAGCGGGCCTTTGCCGATGCCTTTCTTGGCCGAGCTGGCCGGCAGCGCGACGCGGCGGCCCTGGCGGGCGGCGCGTCGGGCTTCTTCGATGTAGCCCGCCGAGAAGCGCTCGCGGCTGTCGTCAGCGGGTAGATCGGCGACGAATTCGGAGCCGCCGGTCGGTGGTCCGAGTACGACGTCATCAGTATCGAGAAGATCGTCGATGCTCTTTGCCGGGTCGGCGTGAGGCGGGAAGGGCTCTGCGATTGCCGGTGCTTCATCCGCAAAGAGATGGGCGTCGCGGGGATCCATCTTGCGGTCGAAAGGCGGCGGTTCAACGCCGACGATGTCGGAGGCGTCGGATTCAAGATCCGCGGCGGATGCAGCCGCAGCTGGCGCTGGGGTGGGTTGCTCGTGCGGGTCGGAGCCAAGATCGTCGAGGACGATGAAATCGTCGGAGACGACAGGAATGTCACGCGCAACAGCCGGCGAGAGTGCGCCGGGCTTTCCGCGCGCAGCATCCTCGAGTCCCTCGAGGCGGCGGGCGAGCGATGAAACCGTCTTGTGCACAGGCGCCAGCGAGGTGGCCGACTGGTCGCCGATCTCTTCCATGCGGCGCTGCACTTCCGACAACATGTCGGTGAGCCGGTTTTCGTGTGCGCGGCCTGAGTCGGCGAGGCGGGTTTCGAACGAGCGCAGGGATTCGAGATGCTGGGACTGCAGGCGATCCGCAACGCGAGCAACCTGCTCGCCGATCTGGCCGATGGCCTCGGCGCTGCGGCGCTCGCTTTCCTTCACGCGCTCGTCGAGACGGTCGGCGAGGCGATCGATCTCTGCGCTGTCGAGTGGGCGAGCTTCCGTTGCGGTTTCCGCAATGCGGTCAGCCAGGCGCTGGATGCCTTCGTCGTGACGGCGCTGCAGGCGCTCGGCCACAATTGCGACCTGCTCGCCGACGGCGTCGATCGCGCCGGCGCTGCGCTTTTCAAGCCCCTGAAGCCGATCGTCGACGGTGGTGTTGAGGCGGCCGACAGAGTCCATCGCTGACCGGTTCGCGCTCTCGACGTTGCCGAGGCGAGCATCGATGGTGTCGGCGAGGCGGAGCATCTCGCGGCGCACGTCTTCGATCGAACGCTGGTCGCCGCGGGATTCAACGGCGCGCAGCCGTTCATCGACGGCGCGGGAGAGGCGCTCGACCTGCGCACTCATCGCCTCGACGGCGTCAGCCTGACGGGCTTCGGCGACCTGCGCCTGATCCTGAACCTGTTTGATCAGGCGTTCGAGACGCTCGATCTTCTCGGGACTGCCGGTGCGAATGGCTTCTTCGAGCTTGCGCTCGACGTCGGCGCGTACGGCGTGGATCGGACGGGAGAGATCTTCGGCCAGGCTGTCGAGCCGCTTCTGGAATAGCGACTGGAGTTGTGCGAAGTCATCGCCTTGCGGCCGGCTGCCGCCACGGGCGACGCGTTCATCGATGTCGTTGACTGCACGCTCAAGCACATCCATCGCCGTGTCGGTCTTGCGCTCGGCGCGACCGACGCGATCGGTGATGCGGGCAACCGCTTCGCTGAGGCTGTTCATGGCCTCGCGGGTCTTCTCCTCGATGCCATCAACGCGGTCGAGAACGTCCTTCGACATCGCACGCGAACGGTCGAGCGTGGTTTCGACGGCGCGTTCCATGCGCCGGGTCGCGTCGCTGACGTTGCGGTCGGTTCGGGTCTCGAACAGCTCGAAACGCGAGGCCGCGTCTGTGATCCGGCCGAGGCCCGCCTCGATGCGGCGCTCGACCGAGGACATCTTCTCCTCGATCTGATCAACGCGGCCGGTGAGTCCGGCGGCGCCAGAGCGGGCGACATCGTCGATCTTGCTGGAGACCTGATTGAACCGTTCGTCCAACTGGTTGCGGAACTGGTTCTGGTCCTGCTCCACCGCGCCGAGGCGGTCCTGAACGGTATTGGCTAGACGGCCGAGCGATGTTTCGAGTGTCTTCAGCGCGTCGAGCGTCGGGCCGCCCTGGGCCTGGCCTTCGAGCGTGTCGATGCGGGTGCGTAGAGCGGACTGCGTGGATTCGATCTCGCCCATCGCGCGGCTGACGCGCTCGAGGGCCTGAAGTTGCGCCTTGCCGGTCGCGTCGACCTTGCCCATGAGGCCGAGGATCGACTTGTCGATGCCGGACACGGCGCGGGCAGACCGTGCGGTCGAAGCTTCCAGGCGCTGCGCGAGCTGGTCGATCTCCTGGGACATCCGCCGGAGGTCGCCGTCGGCGGCGGCGCGGGGGACGGGTTCCCCAAGGTCGATGTCCTCGAAAATGTCGCCGGCATCGGCTTCGAGGAGCAGGGAGTTCAGGTACTGGCCAAGGGTCACGCCCTGACGCTGCGCGCGCTCACGGGCAACCGACCGCGCTTTCGGGTCGATTCCCTTTACGCTCCAGGGTCCCTGCGTCATTGGCCACTCCGAATCGAGTCGTGAGAGGCTGCCCTCCAACCCGCACCAACGGCCAGTTGGCTGGGATGCGCTTAATGCCGCGTTAAGGATGATTTCCGAGCCAATCCGAAACCCGGTATGCAGGTCAATTGACCTAGGGGTTAGCTAACGTTACGTATTACTCAGCGTTAATTAAAAGACGCGGCCCGTGCAAAGCGCGGAGCAACAAAAACGATCGGGAGGAAGAGTTTGAAGACCTACACAATCAGCGAACTCGCGCGCGAGTTCCAGGTGACCCCGCGCGCTCTACGGTTTTACGAAGACAAAGGTTTGCTCTCGCCAACTCGCGACGGGTTGAACCGTGTCTATTCCACGCGCGATCGCGCACGGTTGAAGCTTATCCTGCAGGGCAAGAGCGTTGGGTTTTCTCTCCAGGACATCCGCGAGATCCTCGACCTGTATTCGTTCGAAGGACATCGCGCCCAGCTCAAGCTCTCGCTCAAGAAGTCTCGCGACCAGATCAAGAATCTGGAGAAGCAACGCGAAGACATCGAGGCGGCTCTTGAGACTCTTCAGAAGGGCGTCAAGTGGACCGAAGAGAAGCTTCAGGAACTCGGCCCGGGGGCTGAGGTGGAGCAATCCGCCCGCGCCTACGAACGGGTTGCGCGCGCTGGTCTTGACGGCGACGCGGCTCATCTCGACAGCTGACGCAAAGTCAGGCTCGACGACTCCTTGCTGAGGAGTACAAGACGCCGGAAGTTCAGCTTCCGGAGTCGCTGGCTTGCGCAACGGCATGACCGAAGGGTGAAGACATATGCCCAAGTATCAGGCGCCGCTCAGGGACATGAAGTTCCTGCTCTATGATGTGCTTGAGATCGGCTCGTACTCGAACCTGCCGAAGTTCGCCGACGCGCCCCAGGATGTTGTCGATGCGGTGCTCGATGGCGGCGCCAAGTTCGCCAGCGAGATCCTGCAGCCTCTCAACTCGGTGGGCGACAGGCAGGGCTGCAAGAGAAACCCGGATGGGTCGGTGACGACGCCGAAGGGATTCCGCGAAGCCTATCAGCAGATGTCGAATGACGGCTGGATCGCCATGTCCGCGGACCCCAAATGGGGCGGGCAGGGCCTTCCACGCGTCGTCGCGATGCCCGTGCTGGAGATGTGTTCGTCGGCAAACATGGCGTTTTCCATGTATCCGGGCCTCACACGCGGGGCCGCTGAGGCGATCGAAACCGGCGGTTCGGAAGAGCAGAAAAACGTCTATCTGCCGAACATGATGACCGGCAAATGGTCGGGTACCATGAACCTGACCGAGCCTCAGTGCGGCACGGATCTTGGCCTCATCCGCACCAAGGCAGTTCCGCAGCCCGACGGCAGCTTCAAGATCACCGGACAGAAGATCTGGATTTCCGGCGGCGAGCAGGATCTAGCCGAGAACATTATCCAGCTGGTTCTCGCGCGTATCGAAGGCGGGCCGGAAGGCATCAAGGGCATCTCGCTCTTCATCGTGCCGAAGTTCATGATCAACGCCGACGGTTCGTTGGGCAAGCGCAACTCGTTCGAGTGCGGCGGCCTTGAAGAGAAGATGGGCATCCACGGCAATGCGACGTGCGTGATGAACTATGACGGCGCGACCGGCTTCCTTGTCGGCGAGCCGCACAAAGGCATGCGCACCATGTTCGTGATGATGAACGAGGCTCGGCTCGGCGTCGGCATGCAGGGTCTCGCGCAGGCGGAAGTCGCGTTCCAGAACGCGGCGGACTTTGCGCGCGACAGATTGCAGGGACGCTCGATCACCGGCGCGAAAGCGCCCGACAAGGCCGCGGATCCGATCATCGTGCATCCTGATGTGCGGCGCATGCTGATGGACATGAAGGCGTTCACGGAAGGCGCGCGGGCGTTTGCGTACTGGGCGGCGCTGCAGGGTGACCTCCTGCATGTGTCGCCGGATGCGCATGTGCGCGAGAAGGCAGACGACCGAATGGGTCTGCTGACGCCGGTGATCAAGGGTTTCCTTACTGACCGCGGATTCAAATGCGCGTCTGATGCGCTGCAGCTTCATGGCGGCACGGGCTACACGCTCGAGCAGGGTGTGGAGCAGTTCGTGCGGGATGCACGGATCGCGCTGATCTATGAAGGCACCAACGGCATCCAGGCGCTCGACCTGGTCGGCCGCAAGCTAGCGGCCAATGGCGGCCGGGCGGTGTTCGGCTTCTTCTCCGACCTTGAGGAGTTCGTCTCCGACAATGAGGCCAACGAGAAGATGAAGCCCTATGTCGAGGGCGTGCGGACGGCGACGACCGAGCTCAAGGACGCCACGATGTGGCTGATGCAGAACGGCATGTCGAACTTCGACAATGCCGGGGCGTCCAGCCACGACTACCTGCAGCTCTTTGGTTTGACTGCGCTTTCCTTGATGTGGGCGAAGATGGCGAAGGCCGCCTTGGCTAAGGAAAGCACCGGCGATCGTTTCTACGCAGACAAGCTTGCAACAGCGCGCTATTTCTTCGACCGAGTCTTGCCTGACGCAACGTCACATCTCGCAAAGGTAAAGACCGGCGCGGGGCCTGTAATGGCCCTGAGTGCAGACGCGTTCTAGCCCGCGCGGCATTGGCCGCCGGCCGACTGAAAAGGACACCCGCCATGGCCGAGGCCTATATCTACGATGCCGTCCGAACCCCGCGCGGCAAGGGCAAAAGCACCGGCAGCCTGCACGAGATCACCTCGCTGCAACTTGCCACCCAGGCGCTGAAGGCGCTGAAGGACCGCAACAACCTCGACACGTCGAAAGTGGATGACGTCATCCTGGGTTGCGTGACGCCGATTGGCGAGCAGGGCTCGGATATCGCGCGCATCGCGGTGCTGAACGCGGACTATTCGGAGTCGACCGCAGGCGTG
The DNA here is from genome assembly GCA_965279205.1 of Hyphomonadaceae bacterium. Lineage (GTDB taxonomy): Bacteria > Pseudomonadota > Alphaproteobacteria > Caulobacterales > Hyphomonadaceae > UBA7672. The sequence continues at coordinate 2,678,100 of OZ257144.1, read as the reverse complement.
CAGGTGGATCGCTTCTGCGCTTCGGGCCTTGAGGCCTGCAACATCGCGGCGGCGAAGGTGATGACCGGCGAGGCCGACATGGCGATCGGCGGCGGCGTCGAGGCGATGTCGCGCGTGCCGATGGGATCGAATGGCGGCGCATGGGCGTCGAACCCCGAGATCGCGATGAAGTCCTACTTCGCGCCGCAAGGCATTGGCGCGGACCTGATCGCGACCAAATATGGTTTCTCGCGTGACGACGTCGATGCGTATGCCGTTGAGAGCCAGAAGCGCGCAGCGAAAGCCTGGAAGGAAGGCCGGTTCAAGAAGTCTGTTGTTCCGGTGAAGGACCAGCTTGGCGTGACCATCCTCGCACACGACGAGACCGTGCGCGGCGACACCACGATGCAGACACTTGCGGCGCTCAATCCGTCCTTCGAGCAGATGGGCGTGATGGCGTTCGATGACGTCGTGAAGCAGCGCTATCCGGAAGTCGAGAAGATCAACCACGTGCACCATGCTGGCAACTCGTCAGGCATCGTAGATGGCGCATCGGCTGTGCTGATCGGCACCAAGGAGATGGGCGCTGCGCTCGGCCTCAAGCCCCGCGCGCGGATCAAGGGTTTTGCGTCGATCGGTTCCGAGCCGTCTATCATGCTGACTGGCCCGTCGCTGGTGACCCAGAAACTGCTGGGCAAGCTGGGCATGAAACCCGAAGACATCGATCTTTATGAGCTCAACGAGGCCTTTGCTTCAGTCGTGCTGCGCATGATGCAGGCGCTGAACATTCCGCACGAGAAGATGAATGTGAACGGCGGCGCCATCGCCATGGGTCACCCTCTGGGGGCAACAGGCGGCATGATCCTCGGCACGATGCTCGACGAGCTGGAGCGGTCCGACAAGGAAACCGGCCTGATCACACTGTGTGTCGGCGCCGGCATGGGTACAGCCACGGTCATCGAGCGGGTGTGATGCAGATCGGCGAAGCGAAAATCAGCGCTCTCGCCGTTTCCGCTCTCACGGGCGTTGGCCTGACGCTGACGCTGAATAGCGCCCTCCGCGACCTTGGAGCGGCGATCGGGATAGCGGCTCCAGCTGCACTGGTGATGGGGATCATCCTGTTCCTCTTCGCATCTGACGACATCAAGAAGAGCGGCGACAAGCCGGCGCCGAAACAAGCCAACGAAGGCAAGTGACATGAAACTCGAAACCTTCAGCCTCGACATCGATGCGGACGGTATTGCGGTCGCAACATTCGATGTGCCTGGACGCTCGATGAACACGCTCACGGCGCGCGCCGTGCAGGATCTCAACGCCATCGCTGACGAGGTCGGCGCCAACGCGGCGATCAAGGGCCTGGTGATCACCAGCGGCAAGTCTTCGGGCTTCTGCGCTGGCGCGGACCTCGGCGAGCTCGGCGGAGGATCAGGCGCGGGCGGTCCCGGCGGCAAGGATGCAGAAGCGCAGCTGAAGGCGGCCTTCGACCGCTCGTTCCAGATGAACAAGATCCTGCGCAATCTCGAGACCTGCAAGAAGCCGGTCGCGTGCGCGCTCAACGGCCTTGCGCTCGGCGGCGGACTGGAAGTCGCGCTGGCCTGCCACTACCGCATTGCCGCGAACGACAATCCCAAGATCCAGTTTGGTCTGCCGGAAGCGAAGGTCGGCCTGATGCCGGGCGCTGGCGGCACGCAACGCCTGCCACGCCTGATCGGCGCCCAGGCCGCAGCGCCTTTCCTGCTGCAGGGTGAGAGCATGACGGCCGATCAGGCCAAGGGGCTCGGCGTGGTCCACGAGCTAGCGCCGACTGCGCAGCTGGTCGGCCGCGCGAAGGAATGGGTGAAGGCGAACCCGAACGCCAAGGCGCCGTGGGACGACGCCAAGTTCAAGATCCCGGGCGGCAATCCGAATTCGCAGGGCGGCTCGACCGTGTTCACGTTCGGCTCGGCGATGCTCGCCAAGCAGACCTGGGGCAACTATCCGGCGCAGAAGCACATTCTGTCCGCAGTCTATGAAGGCCTCAGCGTTCCGATCGACGCGGGTCTGCGCATCGAGAGCCGCTACTTCGTCAAGACGCTGATGACGCCGGAAGCGAAAGGCATGATCCGCTCTCTCTTCCTGTCGATGCAGGAGTTAGGCAAGGGTGCGTCGCGTCCCGCCGGCTATTCGCAGTACAATATCAAGAAGGCCGTCGTGATCGGTGCAGGCCTCATGGGCGCAGGCATCGCCTACGTCCAGGCGAAGGCCGGCATCGAGACCATCCTGCTCGATGTCAGCGTGGAAGCGGCAGAGAAGGGCAAGGACTACTCACGCAAGATCGTCGACAAGGACGTCTCGCGCGGCAAAATGAGCAAGGAGAAAGGCGAAGCCCTGCTCGCGCTGATCAAGCCATCGACCGACTATTCGCTGTGTGACGGCGCCGACATCGTCGTTGAGGCGGTGTTCGAGAATCCCGAAATCAAGGCAGAGGTGACCAGGAAGGTCGAGGCGCATCTGGGCGCGAATGCCGTGATGGGCACCAACACCTCGACACTGCCGATCACCGGCCTTGCCAAGGCTTCGGTGCGCCCGGCGAACTTCATTGGCATCCACTTCTTCTCGCCGGTCGAGCGCATGGGCCTGGTCGAGATCATCAAGGGCAAGGAAACCTCGCAGGAGACCCTCGCCAAGACGATGGACTATGTCCTCAAGATCAAGAAGACGCCGGTGGCGGTGAACGATTTCCGCGGTTTCTACACCTCGCGCGTTTTTGGCACCTATCCGGAAGAAGGTCTCACCATGCTGTCCGAGGGCATCGCGCCCGCGATCATCGAGAATGTCGGCCGCATGGCCGGCATGCCGATGGGGGCTCTAGAGGTCTCTGACTCCGTCGGCATCGACACGATGCTGAAGATCGGTCGCGAGTCTGCGAAAGTAGCGGGCCGTTCGTATGAGCAGAATCCGGTCGGCGACATGGTCGCGTGGATCGTCGAGGGCGAAAAACGCGTTGGCCGCAAGGCGGGCAAGGGCTTCTACGACTACAACGAAGCCGGCAAGCCTTCGCGGCTCTATCCCGACCTCGGCAAGAAGATCGAAGTGAAGATCAAGGAATGCCCGCCCGAGCTGAAGGCGGAGCTGACCAAGCGCTTCCTCTATCGCCAGTGCGTCGAGGTCGCCCGTTGTTTCGAGGAGGGCGTTATCACCGACGCACGCGATGCGGATATCGGCTCGATCCTCGCGTGGGGCTTTGCGCCCTATACCGGCGGCGTGTGCTCGTTCATGGACCTGAAGGTTGGCATCAAGAAGTTCGTCGAGGAATGTGACCGCCTTGCCGAACAGTATGGCGAACGCTTCCGTCCTAACGCGCTGCTGCGCGACATGGCAGCGAAAGGCCAGACCTTCTACTCGCGCTTCCCGCCTCAGGATCAGAAGCAGGCGGCGTAAGAAATTCGGCGGGCTAACGCCCGCCGATATTTTTCGCCACGAACGAGCTCATCGCCTCAAGCGCCGCGCGCCGGTTCTCGGTGTATGACAGGTTGTGGTCGTCGCCCTTCAACTTGAGATAGGTGACGTTCTTTCCGGCCTTCTTGAGAGCGTCTTCCATCAGGTCGCTCTGCTTCATCAGCACGACAGTATCGTCCGTGCCGTGGATCAGCAGAACTGGCGCCTTGAAGTTGGCGGCTAGGTTGACCGGTGCGACCGCTTCGATCGCGGCGAGATCCTTGTCGAGGTCACCGATCACCATGCTCCAGTACCGGAAGGCCGAGCTTTCAGCGCTGCGGTCGCGTCGTGTCTGAACCAGCATCTCGCGGAGATCTGATACACCAGCGATCGCAACCACGCATTTGTAGAGATCGGGCGTGATAGCCCCACCTGCCAGCGCTGCGTATCCGCCATAGCTGCCGCCGATGATGCAGACGCGGGTAGGATCGGCCCATCCCATCTTCGCCAGCGCCTGTGCGCCGTCGCTGATGTCGCTCTGCATCTTGCGGCCCCATTCGCGGTGACCGGCGCTCATGAAGCTGTCACCAAAGCCGCCCGAGCCGCGGAAGTTGGGCTGAAAGACCATATAGCCTTCGTTGGCGAAGTACTGCGCCATCCAGTCGAAGCCGACGGAGTCGTAAGACGCCGGGCCGCCATGCGGCATGACGATCATCGGCAGGTTCTTGCGGTCCTTCTCCGCAACACCCGTGGGCCAGGTGATCAGGGAGGGGATCTTGAGGCCGTCCGACGCCTTGTATTCGACAGTGACGACTTGACCGACATCTTCCGTCTTGATCTGGGGCCGGGCGATGGCGACGAGATCCATCGTGCGAGCCTTGCGATCGAACAAGGCGTAGCGCTCCGAGAGTCCGCCGCCGGAGATGTGAAGCAGTATGCGGGACCAGTCCCGGTTCCAGCTGTCGATCCTGACCGCAGACTCAGGGAGCTTTGCCTGGATGCCCTTGATGTCCGCATCGAGCGCATCGTCGAACATCTCGTAGGATGGGAACATCCCGGAATAGCCGACACCAGCCAGGTCACGACCAGGGTTGGTCAGCATGCCTTCGATGTCGGCGTCGGCGCGCTTCTGAATGGGCCCCTTGATCGTACCGTCGGCAAGCGACATTTCGAACAGGGAGTAGAACTCTGACTCGCGACGATCGGATACGATCAGCGATTTGCCGTCCGCGCTCAGGCCCACCACGCCAAGCGAGCGATTTTTTTCGGTCTTGCGATGGAGTTCGCGCGCATTGTCGCCGTCGTAGACGCGAATGACGTATTCGCCCGTCTTGTCGTTAAAGTCTTCCCGGGCGACGACCTGTCCCTTTGCGTTGACAATCCAGTCGCGTGTGTGAGGCGTGCCTGACTTGCCTCCTGAAGCGAGGCCGACGCCCGTGTCCAGGCTTACTCGCAACAGATCCAGCGGCGGGTTCTCCCGGACCGATCCGCTGGTGGTGTAGGCCGACATGAAGACATGCTTGCCGCCGGGGTCGTATCCTTCGATCGAGTGGAGTCCGGACTGCGCCGGGAAGAGGATCGGCGTTTTGGTAAGAAGCTGCACAGATTTTTGCGTTGCGACATTGATCGCGAACGAAGACGTGTCCTCGAACTTGTCGGTCATGTATTCGAGATTTCGCGTGGTCTTCGACGCGGTCAGGATCACGTAGTCGTCGTTGGCGAACCAGACACCGCGCGTCTTGAAATCTCCGACCGTCGCCAGTGGTGACGCTTTTTTCGTCTCAAGGTCATAGAGCATGACCTGCTCGGCCCCGTTCCGGTTGAGCAGATAGGCGACTTTCTTTCCGTTGGGAGACAGCTGCACCGATCGAACTTCGGGAGCGTTGCCGAACGCCTCAAGCGGCGGTTTGGCAAAAGCGGCGTCGATCGTGCCGATACAAGTGGCAACTAGAAGCGCCAGAGCTGTGCGCAGTCGCATTCGGATCCCCCAAGGGCTGGTACTGCGCTGACCATAGCGGAAGCAAAGCGCGATTGAAGCCCCCGTGCTGCGTGCACTCGATTGACGGGCGCGTGTTTGATGAGTGAGTTTGAAGAGGAGACGAGTGGGGTAGAGATGATTTTCAAGAGTGTTTCCGGTGTGGTTGGGGCGGCCCTGTTGTGCAGCGCAGCGCAAGCCGAGGTGAAGGAGTCCGCGCCGGATGCTCTGGTGATCCAGATCAAGGCCGAGATCCCGCTGGATCGCGCAGCGTCGTGGACCCGGCTCCTGAACGTCGGATCCTGGTGGTCCGATGCTCACACCTATTCCGGCAAGGCGGCGTCGATGAGTATCGATGCGGTGGCTGGCGGCTGTTGGTGTGAGCTGTGGGCCGGCGGGGAGGTGGAGCACGGGCGGGTGATCTATCTCTCGCCGCAACAGGCTTTGCGGCTCAGTTCGGCTCTTGGGCCGCTGCAGGAAATGGGCGTCGCAAGCGTTATGACCTTCACGCTGTCTGACGGATCGGCGCCGGACAGGACTGCTGTGACGCTCGACATGAAGGTGAGTGGGTCGTCACTGTCGGGTCTCGACAAGATCGGTCCCGCTGTCGACCAGGTGCTGTCCGAGCAGGTGATGCGCCTCGCGAAGGGCGAATAGCCCAAACGAAAGACGCCTCCCTTGTGGGGAGGCGTCCTCCTCATTCAAATCAAGTCAACCAGATCAGCCTTGGGTAACCGGGCGGAGAACGATCTGCACGCGACGGTTCTGCGAGCGTTTCGATTCCGTATCGTCCGGAACGATCAGCGGCTGGCTCTCGCCAAGACCGCCCGTCGCCATGCGCTGGCCGAGCACGCTCTTGGCCTGGAGGTAAGCGCCGACGGATTGAGCGCGGCGATACGAAAGATCGAGGTTCGCCTGGTCGGCGCCTTCGGTCGAAGCGTGACCGATGATGTCGATTGTCGTCTTCGGATAAAGGTTCAGCGACTGCGCGACCTTGTCGAGGACGGGCATGAAGGACGGATCAAGCACAGCCGATCCCTTCGAGAAGGTTACGTCCGACGGCATCACGAGTTCGATGCGATCGCCGACGCGCTGGACGCCGATCCCGCTGTTGGCGACAGCGCGGCGCATGTCTTCTTCTTGGCCATCCATGTAGCGGCCGATACCCGCGCCTGCGAGGGCGCCAACCGCGGCGCCAACTGCAGCGTTCCGGCCGTCATTACCGCCGGCAAACACGCCGCCGAGACCACCGACGATCGCGCCAATGGCGGCGCCGCGGCCGGTGTTGCCCCAGATCGATTCACCCGTGACCGGGTCAGTGGCGCAGGCTGTGAGTGCGAGCGCGGAAGTCAGAAACACAAGAGTACGCTTCATCGAAATCTCCCTTTAAATCCGAATCGACGAGCACGCCGGTTCGCACCGAGTCCTTCGGCGACGATATCGACATAAACGCGGCTCCTTACAAACGGTTGCGCCACGTTTGGTTCATTACGAGTTCATAATGCGGGCAAGACTTCCGGAAACGCTGCGGTAGCTGTGGAGCAACAATAAATTCACGCTGCTCCAGATTCCCCCACTGCGTCTTTTGAGGCACAGTTAACGCCAATGCGGTCCGGATGCTGGGACGGGCCGCCTCATCTACGGGCAATTCGATGGGATATGTTCTCATCGGCACAGAGGCCAGCCAGTTCTCTGGGAAGGCCCGTGCCTATCTACGCTGGAAGGGCGTCGACTTCGTCGAGCAATCGGCGACGCCGGAGGTGTATCGCGACATCATCGAGCCGCGCGTCGGCTATGCTGTCATACCGATCCTGCTGACGCCTGACGGGCAGGTCGTCCAGGACACTGCCGACATCATCGACTTCGTGGACCGCGCAGAGCCGAGCCCCTCTGTCTATCCGTCAACGCCTGTGCAGAGGCTCGTGTCGCTGCTGCTCGAACTCTATGCTGACGAGTGGCTGGTGATTCCGGCGATGCATTATCGCTGGAGCTACAATGAAGCATGGATCGTCGAAGAGTTCGGGCGCGTTGCGGCGCCCACGGCCTCACGCCCGGAGCAGGCCAGCATAGGCGAGGTGATCGCCAAGCCTGTGAGGGATTCGATCCCTCGTCTCGGGGTCAGTGATGAAACTCTGTCAGGCATAGAGGCTCACTACGAAGGGTTTCTCGCCGACTATTCCGCGCATCTCCGTAAGGTTCCTTTTGTGCTGGGCGATCGACCGTCGCTTGGCGATTTTGCGTTATTTGGCCCGCTTTACGGTCCGCTGTATAGCGACCCAGCTTCCGGCGAGCGGATGAGACGCCTTGCGCCATCCGTAGTCGATTGGGTCGAGCGTATGCTGGTGGTGAAAGCAAACGAGGCGGACCTTCTTCCCGGCGACGAAATTCCTCCCACCATCTATCCGATCCTGAAACGCCAGCTGACCGAGCAGTTGCCGGTGCTGGCAGACAGCGCTCGCGCGCTGCAGGACTGGGCCCGCGCCCAGCCAGTTGGGGCGCGCATCAAGCGATCGCTAGGGACCCACGAATTCACGATCGGCGGCCGGCGCGGGGAGCGGAACATCATGTCGTTCTCGCTCTGGCGGTTACAGCGCGTGCAGGATCACTACCGGTCGTTGTCGGGGCCGGACCGTGAGCGGGCGGACAGGCTGCTGGAGGCAGTGGGTGGGCGAGCCATCAGCACGCTTCAGCTACCGGTCCGACTCGAACGGCGTGAATACCGGCTTGTGATCGCCTGACCACATGACGGCATCGTCATTGCGATTCGAAAGATGATGCAAAACAAGATCATAGGCATCGAAGTTCAAGCGTCTGCCTGGCGGTTGGGCAATACGTCACGGGGCTCCTCACCGCGAAGGGAAGTGCTAGGCTTGCGAGTCTCTCGGGTCGGTCGGCCGTGTGGCCGTGGCAAGATCAAACGGGGTTTCTAGGCATGCCGAGTTTCGCGGCGCGAAACACTGCAAGGGCCGGAGCGGTCCTTAAGGCGGCGGCGTTCGCCTGCGTGCTGGGCCTTGCAGGTTGTGGCGGCGATGCACCGGAAAGCCAGGCGGCGCAGCCGGGCGCCGCGGGCGCTGATCCTGCTGGCCAGGTTGCCGTCCGGACCCCGTCTGGCGCGCCTGCAAGTGCGTCGGACGTTGCGGCTCTTGCTGCTGCGGCCAGTTCGCTCGACACCACCGGCTGGGTTCTGCCGCCGCCTTTCTACGCTGCGGGCGACGAGCCGTTCTGGCGAATGGACATCGTGGACGGCTGGTTCGTCTTCAAGCGCTCCGGCCTGCCGGAGATCGAAGAGCCGATGGTCCAGCCGAAGAAGGTTGCCGGGGCCGACGTGTTCGAGGCTGGCTCGCTGCTGGTGTCGATCAAGGTCCAGGCGTGCGAGACGGATCAAGGCGGCCATGGCGACATCACTGCCAAGGTGACGTTCGATGGCGTAGACTTTGATGGTTGCGCGTTTGCAGGCGGCGGACAGCCGAGCGCCTCTTCAACGGGAACTGCGGCCGCGAGCGATGAAGCCGAGGCAATTGTTGGAGGTTTGACGTCCATCGATGCCTGCCTCGCCAAGCTAAGCGAGCCGGCGATGGTGACGGCGGTCTATCCGCGCGAGGGCGACCGCACGGCGGTGGGTCTCCGGGCGAAGGATGGCAGCTTCTACGAGTGCGCGACCGAAGCTGGCGGCGGCGAAGTCGCCTATCTCGATCCGATCGAGCAGGGCTCGCAGCCCTCATGGTTCTCGCGCATGCGCTTTGTTCGTGAAGGCATCACGTCGGCCAAGTGCGACGACGCCGAAGTGGTCCGCTCCGGCGACAAGGTGCTGGGCCGCCTTCTGACCAAGAAGTGCAAGTTCTAGCGCACCTTTGAATCACGACCATGGTTTGTAGATGTCGGCGCCCGAAGCGGCGGCCGGTTCAAGCTGCTTTTCGATGGGCGCCAGAGTCGGGGCGGGCGGCTGGAAGACGTTTGGTGTCGTGGCTTGCTCGACCGTCTGATGCGTGCGGGCGCTGATGCCTTTGAACAGCAAGCCGACCGACGACATCTTAGCCGGGGCAGGATCAGCGGGCTTTGGCGTTGTGCGGGCGAACGAGTCGATTGAGCCGAAGCCGGATCTAGGGGCCGGGCCAGGCGTGGCGGGCGCTTCGATAATCTCGATGATCGCTGGTTCAACGACCGCCTCAACCATTGCAGGAGCAGCTTCGACAACAGGCTCGGGTTCAGGCGGCGGGGCTACTGGCTCTGGTTCCGGTTCTTGTTCAATCGCAGCAATGACAACTGGCTCTGCGGGCGTCTGCGGTTCAGGTTCCGCCTCGACCCGAGTTTGCGGCTCGGGTTCCGGCTCGATGATGACGGCGTGCTGAACGGCCAGCACGCGCTCGATTGCGGTGTCGGCTTCGGCGGGCGCCTCGGGGGTGGGATCGGGCAGGGAGTGTGAGACGGGCGGATCCTCGACCGGCGCGCGGCGCTGGAGTTCGAGGTCGGCGTCGAGGGCCGCAAGGGCTGCGGGACTTTCGGCGGCGCTGATCAGGTACTGCATCTGGGGTGAGGCCGCGAATTCCGGAGCGGCCGGTTCTGGCTCGGGCTCCAGCTCCCTCTGCGGCGGTGCGGAGAGCGACGAGAGGATTTTCGAGATCGCCAGTTCGGCGCCGCGCGCAACGCGGTGACCGCGCTTGGCCATTTGGGCGATGTGAGTGGCGTAGGTGCCCTCGCCATCGGGCCAGGGCACCGCAAGGTCGGCCGCGTTGGCGCGTTCGAGTTCGCGGCCGTCCTGGCGGAGAAGGCGGACGCCGACCGGCTCCTCCTCGATCTCGATGATGTAGCCTTCGGTTTCGAACTGCAGCTTGTCGCGCTCGCCTTCCTTCCACGGGATGGCGCCCGCTTCGGTGAGTTCGCAAAGCTTGCGGATCAGTTGCTGGGTCGAAGCGTGAAGCATCGCTGGTTCCTGCAGGGGCGAGACGCCACCATGAAAGCCTCTCCCGGCGGGGTCAAGTTGATGCGCGCGGCTTCAACTTGCGGGCGACGAGGCGGGAGAGTTTTGCGGCGTCACGCGTCTCGCATTCCCATATGACGTGCGCCTTCCAGCCGAGTTTCTTCAGAGCTTTCAGGTTAACGGCGTCGCGCGCCACGTTGCGTCCGATCTTGGCCTGCCAGTAGGCGCGATTGGTTTGCGGCATCCGGGCCCCGCGCGCACAATCGTGACCGTGCCAGAAACAGCCGTGGACAAAGAGAGCCGTTCGTTTCGCTGGAAAAACGAGGTCGGGCTTTCCCGGCAGGCCGGCGCGATTGAGCCGGAAGCGAAGGCCAAGGGCGTGGGCGGCGCGGCGGACAACGAGTTCGGGCGTGGTGTCCCGCGACTTCACTGCGCGCATGACGGCGGAGCGTTGCTCGGGATTGAAGACGTCGGTCATGGCGTGAGCCTACGCCGCGACCTTCGCCGAGGCACTCCCTGCCAGCGGCGCCAGCAGATGCTGGCCGAGCCAGCGCACCACCGGCACAGAGACGCCGTCGCCGACGACTTTCAGTGCGTTGGTTTCGCCGGCCGGCAGGCGATAACTGTCTTCGAGGCCCATCAGGCGGGCGGCTTCGCGCGCCATCACGGCGCGAAGGCGAGCGCGGCCGTTCTCGGTGACAAGCAGCAGCTGTTTCGATGAGCCGCCTGCAGGAGTGCGCAGGCAGCCGGCCATGCCGTCATAGCGGATCTCGGCGCGCTGGATGCGCTGGCCCTTCTCGACGCGGATACGGCGGAACACGGCGCCTGCATTCCATTTCGGATCGGCGAGCGCCGCTTCGACGCGCTGGCGGTGCAGCGGCGCCATCTGGGCGATCAGCTTCTGCGCGGCGTCGTCGGAACGCCAGACATGCTCTGGCGGATTGCGATCGAGCAGGGCGGCGAGATCGACATTGCGGCGCGGCGGATAGGGCAGGCGCCACCAGACCCAGGCCATGCGTGTCTGGTCGGGCAGGGCATCGACAGCGGCGCACAGGGTCGGCGGATGATAGACGGCGTCGGGCTGGTCGTTGGCGACGCCGGACGGCAGCTTGCCCTTGTGAGCGACGATGAAGAGCCGCTGGCGGGACTGCGGCGAGAACATTGCCGCATCGATCAGCATGGCGCCGACGCGATAGCCGGCGTCGGCGAGTTGCGTGACAAGCGCCGTGAAGTCGCGGCCGTTGTGCGACGAGAGCAGGCCGGTGACGTTCTCGATGACGATCGTCTTCGGCGCGCGGTCGCGCTGTTTCTCGATGATGTTCCAGAAGCCCCAGAAGGCGCCTGAGCGCGGCGCGTTGAGACCACGGCGGCCTCCGGCAAGCGACAGGTCCTGGCAGGGGAACGACGCCCAGGCCAATGCGGCTTCAGGCGCCGTGGCGGCGTCGAGGTTCCAGATGTCGCCTTCGACGATGCGATCGTCGGGAAAATTCGAACGGTACGCGGCGCACTTCATGGGGTCGAAGTCGTTGGCGAAGACGCAGTCGAACGTGTCCGAGAGACCGGTGCGGGCCATGCCGCCGCCGGCGAAGAATTCAAGGAAGGTCGGGCGCGCGCGGGCCATTTGCGGAAAGTGCCGTGATTCGGGGTTCAAGGCGCGGAGGGGGTTGTGGATAGACATGCGGATGCGATCTCGCAGGTGGGGTGTGCGGGTTGGAGTGGAGCGAGGCTTTCGGGAGTTGAACGCAATCCGGGCGGGGCGCGGATCTGTCCGGCCGCGCGTTTCGAAAAATGCGACACCACCGGCGCCACCGACCACACCGGCAACACCGGCGCCGGCAACACCGACGGGGCCGGTGGCGCCGGCGCGAGGACAGAAGCGTGGGCGGAGGGAGACAGGTCGACGGTATTGACCTCGCGCTGGCGGATGAGACGCCCGGCGCGGCGCTGGGCGAGACGGTCGATGTCCTGATAGCGCAGCACCAGACGCTCAAGCCGGCGGCAGGCCTCGTGGGGAGACCGGACCGACCAGGCCCAGGTATGACGCGGACGCGGCCAGGGCTCGTGGAGAAGCCCTGCGATCTGGCAGGCCTTCATCTCGATCAGCTCGTCCAGACGCTCGCCGATGACGGCGAGCCAGCCGCCAAACCAGGCCAGCACCTCCCGGCTCTGGCACAGCCGGTCGAACTCGGCCTCGAGCGTATCAAAGGCCCAGTCGAACAGGCGGTCGATGGCCCAGTGCATCCAGAGGACCGGATAAAAGCGCCAGAGCAGCCGGGTGAAGATGGCGGTGAGCGATCTCATTGGCCCGGAGTATCGGGCAAGCGAGGGCGGTGGGGATTGAGACATCCGAACCCAGCATATCTTTTGGCGCGCGAGGTTTGATTGCGTTGGGGAATTGGTCCTGGGGCGCTGACGCTATCCGGCGGGGTTGCTACGCACTGCTGTCATCCCGGCTGAAGCGAAGCGGAAGGCCGGGACTCATTCCTCACCCAGCTCGATCGCCGAACAATGGTTCCCGGACAGCGCTGCGCGCTTCCGGGATGACAATCGCTGGAGATGATTGGCGCTGGTGGGCGCGCCCTCGTAGTTCGACGGGGCGCGAGCTTCACTCGCTGCTCACCATGAGGGCGGAGCCGCTGCTGTTCTCCTCCCCCGAGCGGGGGAGGGGCAGCGTTTGCTGATGGCTGGCCGGTCGTGCCCGGGTGGGGGGGCGGTGTTGCGGTTGACCGCGAGGGTGGTCCCCCACCTGGTCTTGCTTGTTCATCCATCGGTGTGCGTGGCTCCTCCCCCGCTCGGGGGAGGAGGATGTCGGCGGCTTATGGGGAACAAGACTTGAGGTGATTGCGGCGATCCAAAAAGCAAAAGGCCCGCTGTTTCCAGCGGGCCTTTCTTTGTTGGATCAGTTCGAGCTGGATCAGCCGTCGATCGGGCCACGGTCGAAGCCGGCGGCTTGCGCCGAGGCAGCGATTTCTTTGGCGGCTTCGTTATCGGCAGCCTTGTCCGCAGCCTGACCGGCCGCGATCACGTTCTCGCCCTTGGCCTGGCGTTCAGCTTCGTCCGGCGAGCGGGCGACGTTGATCGAGATCTTGAGCGACACTTCCGGGTGCAGGCGGATCGTGACCTCGTGCACGCCGATCGACTTGATCGGCTGGTTGAGGGCGACATGCTTGCGCTCGATCTTGTGTCCGGCGGCGTTGGCAGCTTCGGCGATGTCGCGCGCGGCGACAGAACCGTAGAGCTGACCGGTTTCGCCGGCCTGACGGATCAGCACATAGGTCGTGCCGTCGATCGATGTACCCTCGGCCTGGGCCGCAGCCTTGGCCTTTTCGTTGCGAGCTTCGATCGCGACACGCTCGCGCTCGAACCGGGCCTTGTTGGCGTCGGTGGCGAGGAGAGCCTTGTGCTGCGGGAGCAGGTAGTTGCGGGCGAACCCGTTCTTCACGCGAACCACGTCGCCGATGGCGCCGAGTTTTTCCACGCGTTCAAGGAGGATGACTTCCATGGGATGTTTCCTCCTACTTCACGAGATACGGAAGAAGGGACAGGTGACGCGCGCGTTTGATCGCTTGCGACAGCAGGCGCTGCTTCTTCGCCGAAACGGCGGTGATGCGGGCCGGGACGATCTTGCCCTTCTCAGACACGTAGCGCTGAAGAAGCTTGACGTCCTTGTAGTCGATCGGCGGAGCATTGGCGCCCGAGAACGGGCAGACCTTGCGCCGGCGTCCGAACGGACGGCGCGACGGCAGGTTGGCGATGTTGATTTTGACTTGTGCCATGTTCGTTGCTCCTACCGGTCACGCGGCGGACGAGGCGGACGATCGCCACGGTCTTCGCGGGGGGGACGGTCGCCGCGGGGCGGACGATCGCCGAAACCACCGCCGCCGAAGCCGCCGCCGCCGAAGCCGCCGCCGAAATCGTCACGGTCGCGTTTGCGATCGTCGCGATCCTTGCGGGCGATGACGGGCGAAGGCTCAGCCGAGAACTCTTCCACCTTCACGGTGAGGAAGCGCAGCACGTCTTCGTTGATGCGGTGACGGCGTTCCACTTCGTGGATCACCTCGCCCGGACCTTCGATGTTGAGCAGCGAGTAGTGAGCTTTGCGCGATTTCTTGATCGGGTAGGCGAGATTGCGGAGACCCCAGTATTCGGTCTTGCCGATCTTGCCTTTGAGTTCAGTGACGATCTTGGTGATGTCTTCCACCAGCGCGTCGACTTGTTGGGGGGAGATATCGGGTCGCGTGACCACGATGTGTTCGTAAAGCGCCATTTTTTATCCCTTCTGCGAGGGGCGGCGCAGGCTGGCCGAAGGGCGGACAGCCGACGATGGATCCTGTGGGGCCGGATGGCCTTCTGGACCGCCTCTCTTTGCGAAGGGGGGTCAATACGCGAAACGGGGCCGGAATCAAGCCTTTTGCGGCCCCAGAATGCGGTACCTTGCGCCCAGACGTCCCAGTTTCTAGGAAAACAGCTCCCTAGAGCCCGATTCTCGAGGCAATCATGTCCCGCATCGCTTTCATTTTCCCCGGCCAGGGCAGCCAGGCCGTCGGCATGGGCAAGGAACTGGCGGATGCATTCCCGGCCGCGAAGGCCGTGTTCGATGAGGTCGATGAGGCGCTGGGCGAGAAGCTGTCGGACCTGATCTGGGGCGGGCCGATCGAGACGCTGACCCTGACGGCAAATGCGCAGCCGGCGCTGATGGCGGTGAGCCTTGCAGCGGTGCGGGCGCTGGAGAGCGGGTTCGGCGTGAAGATTTCGCGCGCGGCCTTCGTGGCGGGGCATTCGCTGGGCGAGTATTCGGCCCTGGCGGCGGCAGGTGCGCTGAGCGTCCAGGATGCAGCGCGGCTGCTGCGCAAGCGCGGGCAGGCCATGCAGGCTGCGGCCCCGGCCGGTACGGGTGCGATGGCCGCGCTGATCGGCAAGGTGGATGTCGAGATCGCGGAGATCATCGCGCTGGAGGGATCAGCGGCTGGAACTGTCGTGGTCGCAAACGACAACAACGCAGGTAACGTCGTGATTTCGGGAACCAAGGCTGGCGTCGAAGCTGCAATCGCCGCCGCGAAAGCCAAGGGCGTGAAGGCGATACCGCTGCCGGTGTCGGCGCCGTTCCACTCGCCGCTGATGGCGACGGCTGCTGTCGAGATGGAGAAGGCGCTGGGCGCTGCAACCATCAACAGGCCGGTCGTGCCCGTCGTGGCGAACGTGACGGCGCGGCCGGTGAGCGAACCGGCGGACATTCGCCGGCTGCTGGTGGAGCAAGTGACGGGCCGTGTGCGCTGGCGCGAGTGTGTTCAGTGGATGGCCACCGGTCTTGATCAAGGAGGGGGCGGCGTGACGAGGTTCGTCGAGACAGGCGCGGGCAAGCAGCTGTCCGGCATGGTGAAGCGCAATGCGCCCGAGGCGGAAACCGTGGCGCTGAACGTGCCGGCCGATCTGGAAGCGTTCGCCCAGGGGTTGGGATGATCGGGCGCTTCGGCAGGTTGGGGGTGCTTGCTGCGATCGCTGCTTGCCTTGCGGCGCCTGCGCTGTCCCAGCCTGATGCACGGGACCTTGCCGCCAAGGCTGTGAGGACTGCGCAAAGGACGCCTGCGACGATTGTCGACGGCGCGCGAACCAATCTCGAAGAACAACTGTTTGCCGCCGAGGACCGGCTGCCACGGTCGGTGGTCGCGTGGATGCATGTGGTGTTTCCCAAGACACTCTCGCAGGTCGGCGACGCGATGTTGCGGGAGACGGAACAGCGTTTCGTCGATACGTTCGTGGCGAAGTTCACGACCCAGGAGCTGCAGCAGATCGCGGACTACAATGCCTTCGCCGGCCAGCCGCACATTGTTGCAGCGCTTGCTGACGCCAGGCAGGTCAAGGCCGACCTCAGCGGCAACCTAGGTCGCGTCGAGTTCATTCGGCAAAGATTGCCGCCAGCCGATTTCGAAAAGTATGTGCGACTTTCGCTGGCGCACCCGGTGTCGACGGCGACCCGGTTGACGGCCGCCAAAATCGATCCGATCGAAACAGAGTACATCCGGCGTTTCCAGGAGACGGTTCGGCAGTACTGCAACACCGCGCCTGAGCGCGTTGGCGTGTGCGAATAGAAAGAGGGACGTTTCAGATGTTCAACCTCACAGGTCGCTTTGCGCTGGTTACCGGCGCTTCGGGCGGGATTGGCGGATCGATTGCCAAGGCGCTGTCGGATGCCGGCGCGAAGGTCGCCTTGTCAGGCACGCGGGTCGAGGCGCTGGAGAAGACGGCGGCTGAGATCGGCGGGTCGCCGGTGATCCTGCCGTGCAACCTGTCGGACCCAGCCGCTACGGCTGCGCTGGTCGGGCAGGCCGAGGAGAAGCTGGGCGGGCTCGATATCCTGGTGTCGAATGCAGGCCTCACCAAGGACGGCCTTCTGATGCGCATGAAGGACGAGGACTGGGAGCAGGTGCTCAACGTCAACCTGGGTGCCTATTTCCGGCTCGCCCGGGCGGCGATGCGGGGCATGATGAAGCGCCGGCACGGACGGATCATCGGGATTACCTCCGTGGTCGGAGTGACCGGCAATGCTGGCCAGACCAACTATGCCGCCTCCAAGGCCGGAATGATCGGATTCTCGAAGTCCCTGGCGTCCGAGGTGGCCAGCCGGAACATCACCGTGAACTGCATTGCCCCGGGGTTCATCGCCACGGCCATGACGGATGTGCTCAAGGACGACCAGAAAGAAGCGTTGCTCAAGGGTATTCCGGCCGGAAGACTGGGGTCGGGGGCTGACATTGCCGCCGCCGCCCTCTATCTCGCCTCAGATGAATCCGCTTACGTTACAGGACAGACCCTGCACGTTAATGGCGGGATGGCGATGATCTAGGCCTGCCCTATAGTGGCGGCCTATGGTCAAAGAAATTCAGGCGTGTTACCGCGCCGCAACGAGGGTTTTTCCGGGTCCGACAGGGCCTTGATACTGGAAGGGATTAAGATGTCCGACGTCATCGAGCGCGTGAAGAAAATCGTGGTCGAACGCCTGGAAGTGGACGCCGAGAAGGTCAACGAGAAAGCCTCGTTCATCGATGATCTCGGCGCTGACTCGCTCGACCTCGTCGAGCTGGTCATGGCGTTCGAAGAAGAGTTCGGCATCGAGATCCCGGACGACGTCCAGGAGCAGATCGGAACGGTCGGCGACGCCGTGCGCTTCATCAAGGAACGCGTCTAACCCACGCGCGCCTCGGCCTGGAGCCATATCATGCGGCGCGTCGTTATTACCGGCATGGGACTCGTGACTCCTCTGGCTAATGGCCGTGAGGCGTCATGGAAGAAGCTGATCGCTGGCGAGTCCGGCCTCAAGACCGTCGACCTGTTCGACACGTCGGACCTCGCCTGCAAGATCGGCGGCCAGGTTCCGTGGACCAGCGGTCGTGGCGGCGGCAAGGCCGACGATCCGGACTCGTTCAATCCCGAGAAGACGATGTCGCCGAAGGAACAGCGGCGCGTCGATGAGTTCATCCTGTACGGGATGGCGGCTGCCGACGAGGCGATCGAGGACTCGGGCTGGAAGCCTGAGAGCTACGAGGACAAGGTCCGCACCGGCGTGCTGATCGGTTCGGGTATCGGCGGTCTCAAGTCGATCGCCGACACGGCCGTTGAGCTGCACGAGAAGGGACCGCGGCGTGTGTCGCCGTTCTTCATTCCGAGCGCGCTGATCAACCTCGCGTCGGGACAGGTTTCGATCAAGTACGGATTCAAGGGGCCGAACCATGCGGTGGTGACGGCCTGCGCCACAGGCGCGCACGCGATCGGCGACTCGATGCGCCTGATCCAGTGGGGCGATGCTGACGTGATGGTCGCGGGCGGCGCCGAAGCCTCGATCTGCCGCATCGGCTATGCCGGCTTCATCGCCTGCCGCGCCATGTCGACCGAGTTCAATGACACGCCGACCAAGGCTTCGCGCCCCTATGACAAGGACCGCGACGGCTTCGTGATGGGCGAGGGCGCGGGCATTGTGGTGCTTGAGGAATACGAGCACGCCAAGAAGCGCGGCGCGAAGATCTATGCCGAAGTCGTGGGCTATGGCCTGACGGGCGATGCCTTCCACATCACCTCGCCGGACGAGACGGGCGATGGCGGTGAGCGTGCGATGCGCACGGCGCTGCAGCGCTCGGGCCTGGATGCTTCCGAGATCGACTACGTCAACGCGCATGGCACGTCGACGCCGGCGGGCGACGAGATTGAGGTACGCGCCGTGGCGCGTGTTCTTGGCAATGCGGCTTCGACCGCGCACCTGTCGTCGACCAAGTCGGCCACGGGCCACCTGCTCGGCGCGGCTGGCTCCGTCGAGGCGATCTTCAGCGTGCTGGCGATCCGCGACGGTGTGATCCCGCCGACGCTGAACCTCGACAACCCGTCATTCGAGAGCCCGATCAACCTCACGCCCCACAAGGCAGTGAAGAAAAAGGTTCGCGCAGTGCTGTCGAACTCGTTCGGTTTCGGGGGAACGAACGCTGCCCTTGTGATGAAGGCGGCGGACTAGGCGCTGGTCCTGCGGTAAGACTGGCGGGCGGTCTCGGGAGTTAGTGCTTGGGCAAGCTTGTCGGTATCCTGCTCGCGCTGGTGGTCCTTGCTGTTGCAGGCCTCGCGGGCGGCTGGTTCTGGATCAATGGCGTCTATACGAGCGAAGGTCCCGTCACGGCCGACGGCAAGCCGCGCGTCGTGATGGTCGAGCGCGGCGCCAGCGCGGGAGACATCAGCGAGAAGTTGAAGGAAGCGGGCGCGATCAAGGACGACGCCCTCTTCCGCATCGCGCTGCGTGTGCGTGACTTCTTTGGCGACAAGCCGGTGATGAAGGCTGGCGAATATGAGCTCAAGAGCGGCGCCAGCATGGAGGCGATCGTCAAGGAACTCTCGACAGGAACGGCGCTGCAATACGCGGTGATCATTCCTGAGGGCCTGACCAGCCAGATGATCCTGTCGCTGCTGGTCGAGAAGGAATGGAAGGCCGCTGGCGGCGCCGAGCACAGCTACAAGCTAGGCGGGTCCGTACCGGCTGTGCCCGCGGAAGGCGTGCTGCTGCCGGGCGATTATGCGGTGACGCGCGGCGACACGATCGAATCCGTGATCGATCGGTCGATCAAGGCACAACAGGAACTGCTCGCCCAGCTGTGGCCGAACCGGCAGCCGGGCCTGCCGGTGAAGACGCCGGAAGAGGCCGTGAACCTGGCGTCGATCGTCGAGAACGAGACAGGCATCGCGTCGGAGCGTCCGCAGGTCGCGTCGCTGTTCGTCAACCGCCTGCGCAAGCCGATGCGGCTGCAGAGCGATCCGACCATCGTTTATGGCATCACGCGTGGCGTGCCGCTGGGCCATGGGCTGCGTGTCAGCGAGATTGCCCAGAAGTCGGACTGGAACACCTACCAGATCGATGGCCTGCCCAAGACGCCGATCTGCAATCCGGGCAAGGAAGCGATCGCTGCTGTGCTGAACCCGGCGCAGACCAACTACATCTACTTCGTGGCGGATGGCACGGGCGGCCACGCCTTTGCGTCCACGCTGGGCGAGCACAACGCCAACGTCGCCAAATGGCGCGAGATCGAGAAGCAGCGTGATGCGGCTCGCGCGCCTGCCGCGCCCGCATCCTCCACCAAGCCGAAGTCGCCGGCGAAACCCGCCAAGCCATGATGATCGGGTGCGGGGCATGATCCGGGGGATGACAGGGTTCGGCCGGGCGCAAGGCCAGGCGGCCTGGGGTGCATGGTCGTGGGAGGCGCGCTCGGTCAACGGCAAGTCCGTCGACCTGCGCACCAACTTTCCGCCGGGCTGCGAGGCGGTTGATTTCGAAGCCCGCAAGCGGGTGAAGGATCGCTTCCAGCGTGGCAGCTTCCAGCTTCAGCTTCGCATCGACTGGACACGCGATGCAGGCGCCGTCGCCATCGACACGCGGGAGCTGGCAAGGCTGGCCCGCCTGTCGCGGTACTGGTCGCGATCGGGTGTCGCGCCGGCCCGGTTCGACGGCCTGCTCAACGCCACAGGCGTCGTAAAGGGCGCTTCGCGCGTGGGGACCACTATCGACGAGGTGGTGACCAGGGAGTTGCTGACCGGTCTCGACCAGGCGCTCGACATGCTGGCGACCGCGCGGGGCAAGGAAGGCGACGGACTCAACACCCTGTTCGGCGCCATGCTGGCCGAAGTCGAGCAGCTTGTTGCGCAATCAACGACGCTGGCGGCGGGGCAGCCGGAGCTGGTTCGTGAGCGTTTCCGGGCGCGGCTGGCGGAGCTGACCAAGGATGCGTCCATCGACGCCGACCGGATCGCGCAGGAAGTTCTGGTGATGGCGACCCGCGCCGATGTGCGCGAGGAGCTGGACCGGCTGGGCGCTCATATCAAGACCGCGCGGGAGATCCTGAAATCCGGGGAAGCTGCCGGCCGGAAGCTGGACTTTCTTTGTCAGGAGCTTAACCGGGAGGCCAATACGCTTTGCTCGAAATCGGCCAGCCTGGAGCTGACGAATGCCGGTTTGGCGCTAAAGTCTCTGATCGACCAGTTCCGGGAGCAGGTTCAGAATGTCGAATGAGCGCGCGCAGAGCGAAAGACCGCGGCGCGGCATCATGTTCGTGATCTCGAGCCCGTCCGGCGCGGGCAAGACTACGTTGTGCCGCCGGCTGATCACCGAAATGCCCGGCGTGCAGCTTTCCGTGTCGGCCACCACGCGGTCTCCGCGGCCGGGCGAGGCCGATGGCTCGGACTATCATTTCCGCTCGGTCGAGCAGTTCCAGGACATGATCGATCGCGACGAGTTTCTGGAGTGGGCCAAGGTCTTCAAGAATTTCTACGGCACGCCGCGCACCGAAGTCGAAGCTCGGTTGGTGGCGGGCATGGACGTCGTGTTCGACGTCGACTGGCAGGGCGCGCGGGCGCTGAAGACGATCCGTCCGGGTGACGTGGTTTCGGTGTTCATCCTGCCACCGTCGCTGGCGCAGCTGAAACAGCGGCTGGAGGGGCGGCCGGGAGCGGATGTGAAATCCGTGCAGTCGCGGCTTGATGGCGCCGGGCAGGATATCCTGCGCTGGGGCGAATACGACTACGCCATCGTCAACGGCAATCTCGACACGGCGTTCAACGAGCTGAAGTCGATCCTGATCACCGAGCGCAACAAGCGCGTACGCGCCTCGCTAGGGATCATGGTGGACCAGCTGCTGAAGGATGCGCGCGTCGCGACCAAGACGCAGAGCGGAAGCGCGACTGAAGGATAGTAAGTCCTGTGCTCATCGCCCTCGTCCTTCGAGACGCGGACTTCGTCCGCTCCTTAGGATGAGGGCTAAGCTAGAACCTGTGTTTTGGAGGCCTCATCCTGAGGAGGCGCGTAGCGCCGTCTCGAAGGACAGGGCCGTGCTTCCTGACCTTGCTAGCGTCCTGCGCGCCACGCCGTCGCGAGTTTGCGGAATTCCATCTGTGTGAGTGTTTCCGCGCGTCGGGTCGGATCGATTTCCGTGGCGGTCAGCGCTTCGACTCCGCCTGGTAGCGTTTTCAGTGCGGCGCGCAGCATCTTGCGGCGCTGGCCGAAGGCGGCAGCAGTAACGGATTCCAGCGCGTCGAGATCGCCGAAGGCTTCGTCCTTCGGAAGGGGCGCCAGCACGACGACGGCGCTGTCGACCTTCGGCGGCGGGCGGAAGGCGCCCGGGGGAATGGTCAGAGCGATACGCGGATGGGTGGCGGCCTGGGCCAGCACGGCGAGGCGTCCGTAATGCTCTTCGTCAGGCGCAGCGCAGATGCGCAAGGCGACTTCCTTCTGGAACATCAGGACCATCGGTCCGCGCCAGTTAGCGGCCTTGAGCCAGTGAACCAGCAGGGGCGTGCCGACATTGTAAGGCAGATTGGCGACGATCATCGCGGGGAGTTCGCCGCCAGCAGCTTTCACGAGGGACGGGATGTCGGCGGCGCGGGCGTCGCCGTGGTGCACGGTAAGTTGGCCGGATCGAGCTTCGGGCCATGCTCCAAGACCTTCGGCGAAGCGATCGTCGAGTTCGATGGCGATCAGTTTTTTGGCACCGGAATCCAGTAAGGCGCGCGTGAGGCCGCCGGGGCCGGGGCCGACCTCGATCACGGTCTTGCCCTCGACCGCGCCCCCAGCCGTTGCGACGCGCTTGAGGAGCGCAGGATCGAACAGGAAGTGCTGACCGAGGGATTTCCTGGCCGCGCCGGGTGTCAGCGGCGTCATTGCGTCGCTCTGGCGAATGCCATCCTGTCAGCCAGTTCGAGCGCCGCGATCAGGCTGTCGGCGCGGGCGTTACCTGAGGCGGCGGCGTCGTAGGCGACGCCGTGGTCGGGCGAGGTGCGGATGAAAGGCAGGCCGAGTGTGACGTTGACGCCGCCCCACATGTCGAGCGTCTTCACAGGGATCAGCCCCTGGTCGTGATAGAGCGCGATCACCGCATCCCAGCGGCCTTCCTTGCCGCGTGCTTCGTGGAAGATCGTGTCGCCGGGACGGGCGTCGGAAATATCGATGCCTTCGGCGCGTAGCAATGCCGCGGCCGGATTGATGATCTCGATTTCCTCACGGCCGATTTCGCCGTCTTCCCCTGCATGCGGATTGACGCCGCAGAGGCCGATGCGCGGGTGGGCGATGCCGAAGTCGCGTTTCATTGCCCGGTCAACAATACGACCGACTTCGGCAATGAGGTTGGTGGAGAGGGCGGGAACGACGCTGGCGAGCGGACGGTGGATGGTGACCAGCGCGACACGCAGGCCGCCGCCGACCAGCATCATCACAGGGCGAGGCGCCGGGCCACCATCAGCAGCCAGCTCGGCGAGATATTCGGTGTGCCCTGGATGCTTGAAGCCGGCTCGATAAAGCAGCGCCTTGGCGATGGGGTTGGTGACGACCGCTGCGGCCTTGCCAGCGCGGGTGTGTTCGACAGCGAGGCGGATGGATTCGATGATGGCTGGCGCGCTTGCCGGATCCGGCTTGCCGAGGGCGGCGGCGGGGCCGGGGATGCTGAGTATCGGCAGGCCTGAGTGGAAGGCGTCGGGAGCTTCGGACGGATCGTTTATGTGCAGACTGGCGCCGCCACTCCAGGACCAGGCTTGTGCTATGCCCTCGCTTAGCGCGTCGGGTGGTGCGATGACGTAGAACGGTCGTCCGCCGTTCTTGCGGACACTGTCATAGGCCTTGCAGGTGATGATCGGGCCGACCCCGGCGGGGTCGCCCATCGTGACGGCTAGCGGCAGATTGCCCCCGGCCATCGCCTAGCGCCGGATGATGGTGGCCTCGCGCTTGAGATCGCGCAGGTAGCGCTCGGCGACCAGCGCGAGTTCGGAGTTGAACAGGCGGTCCTTGATCTCTTCGCGTGTCGGAAGGTCAGCATCGCCCGACTTCTTGTCGCAGACGTAGAACAGCATCTTGCCGCCGTCCGGCAGGTCGAGAATGCCGGTCGACTGCCCGGCATTGAGGCCTTCGAGCGAGCCGCGGAAGGCCGGCGCGACCTGTTGCAGGCCGATGTCTTTCATCTCGGTGGAGGTGAGCCCTTCGACGCCGTCAATCGCCTTGGCGACCTGGCCGCATTCGGTGGCCTTGGTCTTGAGGGTCTCGAGCTTGGCAGCCGCGCCATCGCCACGAGCGATGACCTGGCGCATGCCGAGGATCACGGACTTGCTGGGGTCGCTGGGCTCGCGCTTGCCGGTTACGGCGATGACGTAGACGCCGCCTTCGCTTTCGATCGGCGGCAGCAGCACGGGTGGCGCGGGCGCCTTGGCGACCGCATCCTCGATTTCCTTGGAGCGCATGTCGCCCGGCGAAAGCCAGCCGAGATCGCCGCCGGCGGATGCTGACGGCGCCGCGGAGAATTGCTGGGCGAGTGCGGAGAAGTCGGCGCCCTGGTTGACGTTCTTGATCAGTGTCTCGGCGCGCGCCTTGGCGTTGACGCGCGAGGCCTGGTCCGGCGCGTAGAGGAAGATTTCGGCGAGCTTGTACTGCGGCTTGTCGAGGCTGTTCTGGATACGCTCGAGCATCTCGTTGATGCGGAGTTCGGACACGCGAACAGTCTTGGCGTAGCGGCCGCGGATCAGCGCCGTCCAGGCGATCTCGGCTTCCATCATGTCGCGAAGGGATTGCTCAGGGACGTTGGCCTGCTGGAGCGCCTTGAGGAACTGATCCTTGTTCATCTTGTAGGTGCGGGCCATGTCGGCGAGGCGCTCGTCGATTTCCTCTGGACGGATGCGCTCGTCCTTCACCAGTTTCAGGAATTCCTGCAGCTGGACCTTTTCCTCGATCAACGCCTCGACGGCCTGATGCTGGACTTCCTGCATCATCTGTTCGTCGGGCTGTTCCTGCATGCGCAGCAGCATCCAGCGCATCCGGCTGCGAACGTCGGACTGGGTGACGACCTTGTCGTTCACGGTGGCGACGACGCCATCGATGGTCTGGCCGCGAGACGCCGCTGGTTGGGGCGGCTGGTTGCCCTGTTGCGAGACGGCCACCCCGGTCGAAACCGCTATGGCGGCCACGGCAATCGCGAGAATTCGTTTCATCCAGACACCCTGCAGACCCCGACCTTGCGGACAGGTAAAGGCAAAAAAATGGCCGTCGGAAACGGGCCAGTTGGGGCGGTATACCCACACGAACGGCCAAATGCGAGGCCGGTAGCGCAGCCGGGGCAATTCGCCCGTGGGCTGTAATGTTGGGATTTAGTCGGTGTCGCTGCTCGAAACGCCGCCCAGGCCGGTCAGCGCAAAGGTAAACCGAATCCCCTCGGACGGGCCAAGGGTGCGGTCGCGGGCCCCGGACCGTTCGTAGGCGATAAGGAAGAACGAGCAATCGTCCTGGTATCTGACGCCCATCGACAGGCGAATGTCCTGGGCTTGGGTGATGTTGCGGGACTGCTCGACAACTGCCGACCAGCGGTCGTCGATCTTGAAGGAGCCGTTCCAGACCAGGCCTTCGTCCTCGATGCCCTGGGCGTTTTCGGTGACCTTGAAGTACCGCGCGGCCCCGTTGATGCGCCAGACATTGGCGCGGGCGTCGACGTCGATTCGCTTGGTCTGGAGATCGTCGTCCAGACGCATGCGGGCGCCGACGTCGAATATCTGGCCAATTTCGGCGCGGACCGAGGCGACGTAGTCAGACTTCTCGCCGGACAGGTTGCTCAAGTCGTTGAAGGCCGGGTCAGGGTCCTCGCGCCAGCGGCGGCCGAAGGTCGTGGACAGCTCGACATCCTTGCCAATCCGGGCGGTGGCGCTCATGCCAACCGACGCGCGGGCGCCGCCTTCCCAGAGGTCGTAGTTGCTGACGGCGTTGGGCTTGAACAGGTTGGTTTCGTCCGCCTCGAAGACCAGCGAGTCCTCGTTGGGAATGCCGTCATCATTCGCGTCGGGTGTGCCGTACGCGACCATCGCGATCGGCTCGACGATGATGTCCACGCCTTCCATGCGGTTGATCAGCGGATAGCTGACCTGCGTGCCGGCGACGCCGAGGAAGCGAGTGATGTCGCGAGGGCCAACCGGTGTGCCATCGTCGATGCGATAGAAGTCGCCGCGACCGAGCGCGAAGGGCTGAACCACGAGGCCGGGTCCGAAGATGTATTGTGCGCCCCAGTCAGCCTTCGCGGTGGCGCGGGCCGTATCGAGCGTGATGTCGCCGTTGGGAAGCGTCTGTTGCCGGTCGCGGAACAGCGCGACGCCGCTCAAGTCCGCCGAAAGCTGGCCCGCATCACCGAAATCGAACACCTTTTGGGCGAAGATGGTCGGCGCGACTTTCGGGAACTGGCCATCGATATCGCTGGCGCGCAGGCCCTGGAAGACGAAGGCGCCGGCCTCGAAATAGAAGTCTTCCTGCTGACCGGTGGTGTAGATCTGCGACAGCAGCTGGCGCGGCTGGCTGGCGATCAGGCCACGCAGATCGTCCTCGCCGTCGATGTCATAGCGCTGGTCATAGAGGTCGTCGCTCTGGCGCTCGATGCCGAAGCCCCAGTTCCAGTCCTGGTTGATGTTGAACTGGCCGACTGCGTAGAGATGGCTGCGCCAGGTCTTGTCGCCGAACTTGTCGCCGTCGGAGTTGAAGTCCTGTTCGTAGGTGAAGCTGCTTTCGGCCTGGATAAAGCCGGAGAAGAAACGCTTGCGCCAGTCGACCTTGATCAGCGGATTGACGTTGGTCGAGACCATCGGACTGATCGTGACGTCCTGCGACGGGTCGATCACGAGATAGTAGGGCTGCTCGTAGAACGGGCCGAGCTTCGAGGAGACACCCGCGTCGGGTATCAGCAGGCCAGAGCGGCGTTCCGTTTTCGGATCCGGGTGGGCGAACCACGGAATGTAGAGAATGGGGATGCCTTTGATCTCCAGGACGGCGTCCTGATAGGAGATCATCTGGTCTTCCTGGTCCTGCACGGCGCGGCGCGCGCGCAACGCCCAGGTTGGCTCCTCGCCGCGATCCTCGCAGATCGGGCAGGCTGTGTAGATCACCTGCTCGAGCGTGTTCTTCGTTCCATCGGTGCGGACGGCCGATGAAGCCGTGGCGACAGCATTGCCGCCTAGCCTCGCAGAGAAGCGGGTCGCGAAACCGTTCTGGAAATCCTCATCGGCCTCGATCTCGTCCGCGAACTCGACCTGGCCTTCCGGATCCGAAATCTGGACGTGACCCTGAGCCCGCAATTTCTTGTTCGCCCGGTCGTAGATCAGCCGGTCGGCCTTCAGTGAACGTCCGCCAACACGAATCTCGACATCGCCCTCGGCGGTGACGATGCCGGTGTCGCGATCCTCGATCAGGGTCTCGGCTCTGAGAAGCACGTCCTCATCGCCGGGATCGGTGGCGGCAGTTGGCGGGGGCGTGACGGGAGTCTGCGCAAAAGCCGTCGTTCCCGCCGACAAGGCGACAACGGCGGAGGCGAGGCATGTAAGCCGCAGCACCATCACACTCCCCTCGCGGCCCGATGCGAGCGACTCCCAGCCCCTGAACCGATACGCAAAGGCGTGAGGGGCGTCCAGTCAGGCAGCAGCTTTCGGGTTGCCCCCGCGGTCCGGCAAGGGAAATGCGCGGCGCCGGCGCCACAGCGCATTACGCTCAGGAAAGACTGGGGTTCCTGAAGCCTCAACCGTCTTCGGCGTGCGCAAGGAGGGTCAGCACCGCAAACAGTGCAAACAGGGGCGGGCACCATGCAGCGGCTTCGGGCGGCGTTGCACCCGACGCAGACATGCCTGCCGCCATGCGTGTAGCAAAGAACAGGACGAAACCTGCGAGCGCGCCTGCGCCGATGAGGCTGGAGAGACCTCCCGCGCGCGCCAGCCTCAGGCAGACCACCGCCCCGATCAGCGCCATCGCCAGCATGAAGGCCGGCATGGCCAGAAGCGTATGGAATTTGAGGACGTAGGCGTTGACCTCCATCCCGGCATTGCGACCGGCCGTAATGAAAGCCGGTAGCTCCCAGAACGGGATCGTCTTGGACGAAGCAAAGCGCGAAATCAGCGTGTCGCTACTGAGGTTGGTCGGCAGCGCAAGATTAGGCACGCGGCGGACCTCGCCTCCAAGGCGATTTTCGACCACGTTGGTGAGCTGCCAGAAGCCCGGTGTGAGCTCGGCCCGCTGCGCGTCGATCCTGTGGGTGAACTCCCGGTCGGACGGGCCGCCAGGGCCGGGGCGGAAATAGTAAAAGGTGACATCTTCGAGCGCCTGGCCGCGGCCGACCACTTTCCGCGCGTTGATGATCGCCTGACCGTTCGGGTTCTCCTCCGTCACGGAGCCCATCTCTCCGGATGATGTCGCCTGAAGATTGCCCTGGCTCAGCCAGACGCCGTTGCCGTTTTCGGAGGTTGTGGCGGCATTTGGATTCAGCAGGCGCTCGCGCGTGGACTGGAAGTCCTCATTGAGGCGCGTCGCCAGAGGGTCGATGACCGTCACCATCAGCACGCCAACGCCGACCGCCAGAACCATCACTGGCCCGAGGAAGCGCCAGGCCGAGACGCCGGCGGCGCGGATAGCAGGAATCTCGCTGCGGCGGCTGAGCTGTGAATAGGTGAGGATCGATCCGACCAGCATCGCAAACGGCAGGGTGTCCATGATCAGGCCCGGCGTCTTCATCAAGGTGAGCGTGAAGGCGGTTGTGATCTGGATCTGGGTTCTGCTGCCGATCGTGCGCATCTGCTCGACCACGTCGACGAGCACGATCGCCATCAGGATGATGCCCAGCGTCATCGCCAGCGACAGCAGGCATTCACGGAAAACGTAGCGCTGGATACGGCCGGCGATCACCATGGTCAGGCGAGCCCCGGTCTTGCGGCAAGTCGGGGGCCGGCGGCGAGCCGCCGCCGCTTCAGTATCGGAACAATGAAGTAGAAGAAGCCCACGAGCCCCATCACGAAGATCGGAATGCCATACTGCAGGATGTTGAGAACGGGGTCGTCCTTGCTGGCGGCGGTCGCGCCGAACGCCGCAAGACGCAACATCAGCGCCGCACCAGAAGCTACGGCGATCCGCATGGCATAGCCACGGCGGTTGAAGTCACCGCCCAGCACCGCAAAGAGCGCCAGCATGGCCATGGCGATGTTGAGCAGCGGCGCCGCGACGCGGGCGTGACCTTCCGCAGTCAGAAGGTCCTTGTTCGCCGCTACATAGTAGTTGGTCATGTCCGGGAAGAAGAGTTCCGGCAGGAAGCGGTCCGACTCCTCAAGGACGACCGCGCTCTGATCATTGACGAAGGCGCCGAGTTCCAGCGGCGATTGCTGGAAGGTCAGTACTTCGAGCGCGCCGTTGTCGCGAATGGTTTGACGCTGGCCGTCCTTGAGCACCAGGGCGGGCTTGCCTTCGACTTCCGAAAGGAAAGCCGTCTTGGCGATGTAGATGACCTGTTCCTTCGGGTTCCGGGAGTCGCTGGCGACGAGGAACGTGATCTCGGGTCCCTCGACCTTGCCGGCAAAGGTCGTGAGGCCATCGCCATGGTTCATGAACATGCCTTCGCGGACCAGGGCGGTCGCAAGGTCGGCGGTGGCTTCCGACACTGTCTCGCGGAGTTCCCGCGAGGCTGCGGGCTGTATCCACAGGTTGAGGCCAAGGTGGAGAATCGCAGCAAGCGTCGCGAGCCTCAGCACCGGAGAGGCAACCTCCCAGTTCGACATTCCGGAAGCCTGCGCCACCACGATTTCATTCTCGCGATGAGCGACGTTCAGTGCGGCTGCCGTCGCGATAAACAGCGCGATGGGCATGAGCAGGGAAATGATCTGGGGGGCAGCCAGCAGCGACACCCAAAGATAGACCAGCACGGACTGCCGATCGAGGAGGTCCAGCGACTGCTGCGAGAGGCCTTGCGTCAGCAACGCAATAAGAGCAAGACCGCCAACAATCGCCAGCAGGGTTCTCAACACGTTCCGAAAAAGATAGCGCTGAAACCCTGACATACGGAAACCTGGAGACGGCGCTTCGCGCCCGCGGCAAGGCAAGAACCTACCGCAGTGCTAGCGGCCTCCGGGGCATTCGTCGATGACCATGTGTAGACAATAGTCAGGACCAGAAGACCTTCCATGCAGATCAAGTTTTCAGCTGAACCGACAGGCGATGCGCTGGCCTATCTGGCCTATGAGGGCGACAAGGGCGTCGAATTCGCCGCCGCCCCGGACAAGTCCGCTGACGCGGCGCTTCGCCGCGCAATCGGCGCCGGCACATTCAAAGGCGGCGCAGGCCAGGTGATCGAAGTGCTGGCCCCCGAATGGAGCGATGCGACTCGCGTGCTCGTCGTCGGCGTCGGCAAGAAATCGGCTGTTACCGAAGTCGGCTGGCAGCGGGCCGCGGCCGGGCTGGTGAAGCGACTGCTGATCGGCGGCGCGAAGTCGTTGTCGATCGTTGGCGCGCCGGACCGGACCATTGCAGCGCATGTCGCCCTCGGCGCCCGGTTGGCGGCCTATCGCTTCGACAAGTATCGCCTGACCCTGAAGGCCGAGAAGAAGCCGACGCTGGCGAGCGTCTCGGTCGTGACGGACTCGGCTGCAGGCGCGCGTTCGGACTATGCGCCGCTGGCGGCCAAGGCTGACGGCGTTGAGCTGGCCCGCGACCTGGTGTCCGAGCCGCCGAACGTTCTGCACCCCGAAAGCTATGCCGAACGCATCCAGGAACTGAGCGAACTCGGCCTCGAGATCGAAGTGCTCGACGTACCGGCGATGGCCAAGCTTGGCATGGGTTCGCTGCTCGGCGTCGGCCAGGGCAGCGTACGTGGTTCGCGCCTCGTCGTGATGAAGTGGATGGGCGCCAAGGACAAGAAAGCGGCGCCGCTCGCGCTGATCGGCAAGGGCGTGACGTTCGACACGGGCGGTATCTCGCTGAAGCCGGGACCCGGTATGCAGGACATGAAGGGCGACATGGGCGGCTCAGCCGCTGTTGTCGGCGCGATGGCGGCGATCGCCAAGCGCAAGGCGAAGGCGAACGTAGTCGGTCTCGTCGGCCTGGTCGAGAACATGCCCGACGGCAATGCACAGCGTCCCGGCGACATCGTGAAGGCGGCTGCCGGCAAGACGATCGAGATCCAGAACACCGATGCTGAAGGTCGTCTCGTGCTATGCGACGTTCTCTGGTACGCGCAGAAGAAGTTCAATCCGAAAGCGATGGTCGACCTTGCCACGCTGACGGGCGCGATCATCATCTCGCTCGGCAACGAGCATGCCGGCCTGTTCTCGAACAATGACGCGCTGGCCGACAAGATCCTCGCCGCCGGCAAGGCCGAGGGCGAGCCGTTGTGGCGCCTGCCGCTTGGACCGGGCTATGACAAGCAGATCGACAGCGACGTGGCCGACATGAAGAATATCGGCGCGGCGGGCAATGCCGGTTCGATCACGGCTGCGCAGTTCCTGCAACGCTTCGTTGATGACGGCCGCGCCTGGGCGCACCTCGACATCGCGGGCACGGCGTGGAA
This sequence comes from Hyphomonadaceae bacterium, assembly GCA_965279205.1. Taxonomy (GTDB): domain Bacteria; phylum Pseudomonadota; class Alphaproteobacteria; order Caulobacterales; family Hyphomonadaceae; genus UBA7672. The sequence continues at coordinate 2,646,962 of OZ257144.1, read as the reverse complement.
GCCGGGCAATGACAATCCGCTTGAACCGACCTGGGCGACGGGCTGGGGTGTCCGCGTGCTCGACCGTCTCGTGGCGGACAATTACGAGGACTAGCGAATGGCGGCCGCGGAGTGGTGGTTCTACCACATCGAGCACACCTCGCTCGACGCGGCGATCGCTCCGCTGATCGAGAAATGCCTCGAACGCAAATGGCGCGTGCTTGTCGTCGGGCATGAGGAAACGCTGACGCGCCTTGATCGCGCACTGTGGACCTTCCGCGAGGACTCGTTCCTGCCGCATGGGCGTGCCCGGACGGATGCGGCCAAGCATCCTGTGCTGCTGTCGACAGAGGCCCAGCCGGCAAACGGAGCGAAGGTGGCGCTGCTGCTGGACGGGTCGGATGCCGATCAGGAACTGTTCGAACGCTGCATGGTGGTGTTCGACGGCGGCGATGAGACCGCCCGCGCCAAGGCCCGCCAGCAATACAAGGCGGCGAGCGATGCAGGTGGCGGCGCGCGCTATTTCCAGCAGGAACGCAATGGCGGCTGGAAGGAATTCAAGCGAGACGCGCCCGCTGGAGACCAGCCGGAAGCCTAGTCCGCCATCGCGGCATTGCCGCGAATGATGCCGGCGAGCGGGCCTTTCACGTCGGCGAGGGCCTGCTTCATCTCGAGATAGCCGTCTTCGACCGCCGCGTCGTATTCCTTCCAGTCGCGCAGCTCGATGCCCTTGAGTTCGGGCGCGATCAGGATGTCGGTGAGGCTGCGGTGCTGGTTGGGATTGATGCTGACCGTGGCGGCGCGCATCAACAGGTTGGCGATCGGCGGCGCCGACTTGAGGCCGTGCTTCATTGTCCAGCCGAAGAAGCCCGGTGGGTCGATGAAATCGTCTGCCGAGAGGCCTTCGGGCGCCTGGGCCACGTCGACGCCGATGATGCGGCCGCGATGGGCTTCGCGCATAACATCGACCGGGAAATTGTTGAGCACGGCGCCGTCGACGAGGACCTGGCGGTCGGGTGACACAACCGGCGGCAGGATGCCCGGCAGCGAGATCGTGGCGCGCATCGCGTCGCGCAGCAGGCCCTGGGTGTGAACCTGGAATGTGCCCTGAGTGAGGTTGGTCGATACAGCGAAGAAGGGGATCGGCAGGTCTTCGATCAGGCGGTCGCCGAAGTGTTCCTTGAGGCGCGCATCGACCTTGTGGCCCTTGACCAGCCCGACGACGGGCAGGCGGTAGTCCGACAGCGGGTTGGTTTCAACGAAAGCCTTGCGGATGCGGCGGTCGAGTTCGGCGTCATCCCAGCCGCAGGCGATGCCGGCGCCGACGATCGCGCCCATAGACGAGCCGCCGACGAAATCGATTGGGCAGTTGGCTTCGCGCAGCGCCCGGATGACGCCGACATGCGCGTAGGCGCGGGCGCCGCCGCCTGAGAGGACAAGGCCGACGGACTTGCCCGACATGGTGCGGGCGAGACGGCGGCAGTCGGCTTCATCCATGCCGTGCCAATGGAAGACGCGCGTGGCTTCGGCGGCCTGCTGCCATTCAACCGTTGTGGCGGCCGTGCGCTCGCCGGCATGATGCAGGAGGATAAGGTCGACTAGGCGGAACTGGCGGGCAGGCGAGGGATCGTCCGGCAGCAGCGGTTTCGACGGCCGCGCATCGGCGCGGGCGAACAACCAGATGCGGTCGGAATACCTTTGCGTCATCTTGAACCAGGGTGTGTCGCCCATGGTGGACAGCAGCAGCACGACGTCGTTGCGGGTTTCCAGCTCGTCGAAATAGGTAGCGGGCATGCCGACGGCTTCCTCACCGACGATGGCGACGCGCATGCCGAGCGTGTGAAGCGCGGTGGACAAGGCGCGCGCACGCTGCTTGAGGTCGATAGTGGGCGAGGCGGCAACGAGGCCGAACACGCGCGGCTCGGCCGAACGGGTGACCTTCTTACGGGCCTGACGCATGCGGATCATGATCAAGCGGGTGAGCCGCTCTAGGATCATGGGATCGGAGCGGACCAGCGTCATGAAACCCTGGCGCGACATCGAGATGAGTTCCGTATCGCGGACAGCGAACACGGCATGCTCGTGCGGTTCCCCCGCGATCATCGACATCTCGCCGACCGGTTCGCCGGCGCGGATGTGGCCGAGCAGCTCCATCTTGCCGTGGGCGCCGACGCGGAAAGCGCCGAGCGAGCCCGAGAGCACGAAATAGATCTGGTCCGAAGGTTCACCGGGGGCGAAAAGCTGCCAACCGCCGGGCAGGCTGAAATAGCGGGTCTCGTTCTCGGCTGCCTTCAGCGCGCGCGGGGGCGCGTCCCTGAGGAAGGGAACCGACTTCAGCGTCGGGAGCAGAGGCGGCGCGTTGTCGGCCGTCTTGTCTTTTGTCCTCAAGCCCATGGGTAGAACCCGGCCCGAAATGTCACTCCGCCAGCCTCAGACTAACGCACAACCCTGAAAGAAAGGTTTGAGCCATGTCATTGAGGCCTTATGCGCGTCTTGCCACAGCCTCTTGCGCAGACCTTAATGCCGGGATTCGGCAACAGCGGCGGGGCGCAATGGCGCGACTTCATACTCAGGTAAGTGCTTCATCCGAGCGCTTTCAAGGCAATGCGGCTGCAATGCAGCGGCTGGTCGGGGAGCTGCGGGAGAAGTCGGCCAAGGCAGCTCTGGGCGGGCCGGAAAGTTCGCGGACGCGGCATTCGGGGCGCGGCAAATTGCTTCCCCGGGAGCGGGTGGAGCAGCTGGTCGACCCGGGTTCGCCCTTCCTCGAGCTATCGCCGCTGGCTGCGGACGGCATGTATGACGGCGAGGCGCCGGCCGCCGGCGTGATCACCGGCATCGGCCGGGTGTCGGGCCGCGAGTGCGTGATCGTCTGCAACGACGCCACGGTGAAAGGCGGGGTCTATTTCCCGATCACCGTGAAGAAGCACTTGCGCGCACAGGAAGTCGCGATCGAGAACAACCTGCCGTGCGTCTACTTGGTGGACTCGGGCGGAGCGAACCTGCCGCACCAGTCGGAAGTGTTCCCGGACCGCGAGCATTTCGGGCGCATCTTCTACAATCAGGCCAACATGAGCGCACGGGGGATCCCGCAGGTCGCGGCTGTCATGGGCTCGTGCACGGCGGGCGGCGCCTATGTGCCGGCGATGTCGGACGAGACCGTGATCGTGCGCAAGCAAGGCACAATCTTCCTCGGTGGACCGCCGCTGGTGAAGGCGGCGACGGGCGAGATCATTTCGGCGGAGGATCTGGGCGGTGCGGATGTCCACGCACGGCGCTCTGGTGTTGCCGACCACTATGCTGCCAACGACGCCCATGCGCTGGAAATGGTTCGCGACATCGTGCGCAACTTCAACCGGCCCAAGCGCGTGATGCTGGACGCCAAGCCGAGCCGCGATCCGTTGTTCAGCCCGGCCGAGCTGGACGGTGTGGTGCCTCTGGATGCGCGCGAGCCCTATGATGTGCGAGAGGTGATTGCACGGATCGTCGACGGATCAGAGTTTGACGAGTTCAAGAAGCTCTATGGCGAAACGCTGGTGTGCGGCTTTGCGCACCTGCATGGCCTGCCGATCGGCATTCTCGCCAACAACGGAATCCTGTTTTCGGAGAGCGCCCAGAAGGCGGCGCACTTTATCCAGCTATGCGACCAGCGCGGTATTCCGCTGGTGTTCCTGCAGAACATCACCGGCTTCATGGTGGGCTCGAAATACGAGGCCGGCGGCATCGCCAAGGATGGCGCGAAGATGGTGACGGCGGTTGCGACCGCGCGTGTGCCGAAGTTCACCGTGGTTATCGGCGGCAGCTACGGCGCCGGAAACTATGGAATGTGCGGCCGCGCCTATTCACCCCGCTTCCTCTTCATGTGGCCCAATGCCCGCATCTCCGTCATGGGCGGAGAACAGGCAGCCAGCGTGCTCGCAACCGTGAAGCGCGATGCGATGGAGGCGAAAGGCGAAAGCTGGAGTGCAGAGGCGGAGGCAAAGTTCAAGACGCCGATCCGCGACCTCTACGAACGCGAAGGCTCACCCTATTTCTCGACCGCGCGCCTGTGGGACGATGGCGTGATCGCTCCATCAGACACGCGGCGGGTGCTGGGCCTTGCGTTGTCAGCCTCGCTGAATGCGCCGCATGGGCGCGCGCCTGATCGCGAAGCCGCGTTCGGCGTTTTCAGGATGTGATCGCCGGGAAGCCATGAACAGCGACGCCCTCAATGCTCTCGACCAGGCCGTCGCAACCGCGCGGGAAAGAGCTGGCGGGCGCGTTCCGGTCGTGGGCATTGCCGGGCCGCAGGGGTCGGGGAAGACGACGCTCGTGGCGGCTTACGCGGCTAGGCATGCCGGCGCGGCGCATTTCTCGCTGGATGACGTGTACCTGCCAAAGAGCTATCGGCGGCTGCTGGCGGACGATGTGCATCCGCTGTTCGAGACCCGCGGGCCGCCGGGCACGCACAATCTGATGCAGCTGACCGACACGCTCGATGAGCTGCAGGAGGCCGGCGCCAGCTCGCAAACGCCGCTGCCGGCCTTCGACAAGGTGACTGACAATCCGGTGCATGCGAGCCGCAAGCCTGTGTTCACAGGCAAGCCGTCGCTGATCCTTCTGGACGGCTGGTGCCTCGGCGCGCAGCCGCAGGCGGAGGAACAGCTTGCGATCCCGATCAACGAGCTGGAGGCGAAAGAGGATGCAACCGGTATCTGGCGACGCGAAGTGAACGCGAACCTCGCAGGGGGTTATCAGGAGCTGTTCGGGCGTCTCGATGCGATCGTCTGCCTGCAGGCGCCGTCTTTCGACGTGATCCACTCCTGGCGGGGGCAGCAAGAGGAGGGGTTGCTCGGCCGTGCGCTGAACGACCAGGACCTAACCAGGATCGCCCGCTTCATCGCGCATTTCGAACGGATCACCCGGCACATGATGTCGGGCGGCCGCCGCGCCGATATCGACGTGCAACTCGATACGCGGCGCAATGTGACAGAGGTCAAACGCCTCGGCGCGTGACGGATGCTCCCTGCGGGTCTAAACCGGCTGGAAAACGCGGAGCATTCCCATGGCCTATGAAAACATCCTCCTCGACGTGTCGCCGGAAGGTACGGCGGTCGTCACGCTCAACCGTCCGGCCAAGCGCAACGCCTTCAATGCCGAGGTGATCGAGGAATTGTCGGACGCCTTCGAGACGATCTCGAAGAATCCGGAATGCCGGCTGGTGCTGATCCGCGGCAACGGGCCGGTGTTCTCAGCAGGCGCCGATCTCGAATGGATGAAGGCGGCTTCGCGCTACTCGGTCTCCGAGAACGAGCAGGACGCCTATGCCATGGCCGAGATGCTGCGGCGCCTTTACGAACTGCCACAGGCGACGATCGCCCTCGTGCATGGCGCGGCCATGGCGGGCGCATGTGGTCTCGCCGCCGCAGCGGACATCGCCATCGCGCAGGCCGGTACGATCTTCTCCTTCTCCGAAGTGAAGCTCGGTATCATTCCGGCGACGATCTCGCCTTACATCATCAACGCGATCGGACCGCGCTGGGCGCGCTCACTGTTCGTGACCGCCGAGCGGTTCGAGGCGGATGTCGCGGCACGTCTGGGACTGGTGCACCACGTCGTCGCTGACGAGAACGCGATGGATGCGCTGGTCGAGCACTATGCCGACCTGATCTATGCGGCCTCTCCTGCCGCCATCGCTGACACCAAGGACCTGGTCGCGGCTGTCACCGGCGAAGTGATCGACGCCAGCCTTGGCCACATGACCGCCAAACGCCTCGCGCATCGCCGGGTCAGCGATCAGGGCAAGGAAGGCCTCTCTGCCTTCCTCGAAAAGCGCAAGCCGACCTGGGCGAGATAGGACGCCGAAAAAGGGACCCGGGGTCATGAGTTCCGAAATCGAAGCGGTGGGCGCCGCCGCAACCGCAGGACTCGCCGCGGCCGCCATCGACGGAAAGCGCGGGCGCGCCCATGCCGTCGACGGCATCTGCGCCAACTGTGGCGCGAACGTCGATGGGGCCTACTGCGCCGCTTGTGGCCAGCCGGCGCATGTTCACCGTACGCTGTTCCACATGGTGGAGGAGTTCCTCCACGGCCTGCTGCATTTCGACACGCGGGCGTGGAAGACGCTTCCCATGCTGGCGTTTCGGCCGGGGACGCTGACCCACGACTACATTCACGGCAAGCGCGCGCGTTACATCTCGCCGCTGGCGATGTTCTTGCTCTGTGTCTTCACGATGTTCGTGGTGTTCGCTTTCTCGGGCGGCGCGCGTATCGGCGTTGTCGATCCCGAGACCAGGATCGAGGGCGCAGGAACCGGCGCCGCGATCGCAGCGGAGCAGCTTGCCCACGAAGGAGAGAAAGCGACTGGGATGGAGCGGTCGTTCTATGACGAGATCAGCGAAGCCGTCAGCAGCGGCGATCTTCTGGTCCGGACCGGTTGGCCCGATCTCGACAAGAAGATCATGCACAAGCTCGAGAACCCGGAGCTGGCTGTCTACAAGGTGCAGAACGCGGCCTACAAATTCGCTTTCCTGCTTGTGCCGATCTCGTTGCCCTTCCTGTGGATCATGTTCTTCTGGAAGCGCGGCTTCACGCTGTTCGACCACACGGTCTACATTCTCTATTCGCTGTCCTTTGTCTCGCTGCTGTTCATCGTCAGCGCGCTGCTGTCCTACTGGCCGGCTGTTATGAGCGTCGCGGCGCCTGTCCTGCTGCTGGCAGGACCGGTGCACGCCTACTTTCATCTGAAGGGTGGATACGGCTTGGGGTGGTTTTCCGCGCTGTGGCGGCTGCCCGTGCTGATCGTGTTTGCGGGAATAGGGCTGATCCTATTCCTACTAGCGATCCTACTGCTTGGCCTGGTCGGCTAGGATCAAAGAAGGATCTTGAAGCCGGCCTGGATGCTGGTCGAGGTGATGTCGAAATCGTCCTCCGCGCCGCCGCTTGCGCCGGCCGTGCCGGTTTCGACAGTCGGGCGCATGGAACGTACCCGCGCCTCGGCGAACACCTTCACGCTGTCGGACACTTTGCCCTCGACGCCAGCGATTGCCTGCAAGTGCAGGCCCGAGCCGGTGGAGTCGGCGATCACGCCGTCATCGATCGTCATGCTGCCGATGCCGAGGCCTACGCCGAGATAGAAATTGGCGCGACTGTCCGGCCGGAAATCGTAATAGCCGATGGCGTCGAGCGTGTAGGCCGACAGGCCGGGACCGGTGAGGTTGGAGCCGAACTGCCACGTCGTCGTCGCGTTGTTGTGGTCGCGCCAGCTGAAGGCCAGTTCGCCGCGCCAGTTTTTGTCAATCCGCATCCCGTAGGCGGCCTCAATGATGTAGCCGTCGCCCATCTCCGCCTCGACGGGGAAGAAATCCTCGACGTCGTAGGAATAATCCGCCCCGCTGATCGCTCCCGCCGCGAAGGAGACATAGCTCTTTGACTCGGATGCTTTCGATTCTGGCGCCTTCGCTTCGACCGCCTTCGCTTCGACCGCCTTCGCTTCAACCGGCTTCGGTGCGGGCGGCTTGGGCTTTGTCTGCGCCTCGGCCAGGCCAGCGAAGGCGACCGGCGACACAAGAATGCCGACGCCGAGCAGTTGTCCAAGTTTCATGAGGTCGTCTCCATCGCCCCCCGGGGCCATGAGAGTCGGGTGATTCGGTGCAAACCGCAGCGGCAATCCGTTCGCTACGACGCTGAAATCGCCTATCACACATCTTCCCTGACGGCGCCACGCATTCTAGCGTGCCGGCCATGTTCTCATCGATCCTGATCGCCAACCGCGGCGAAATTTCCCGACGCATCATGCGTACCGCCCGCAAGCTCGGTATGCGGAGTATTGCCGTTTATTCAGATGCGGACGCCGAAGCCGCCTTTGTACGCGAGGCGGACGAGGCGGTCTGGATTGGCGGGGCGGCCGCGGCCGACAGCTATCTGAAGGGTGATCGCGTCATCGAGGCGGCGATCGACACCGGCGCCGAGGCGATCCATCCCGGCTATGGCTTCCTGTCGGAGAATGCCGGTTTCGCCGAGGCGGTCGGCAAGGCGGGGCTCACCTGGATCGGCCCGCCGCCTGAGGCCATCCGTGCCATGGGTCTGAAGGACGCCGCCAAGGCGCTGATGGAAAAACACGGCGTGCCGGTGACGCCCGGCTATCATGGCGAGGACCAGAGCCCGAAGACGCTGAAGGCGGCATCGAAGAAGATCGGCTATCCAGTGCTGATCAAGGCCATCGCCGGCGGCGGCGGGCGCGGCATGCGCCGCGTCGACAATCCGGACGATTTCGATGCCGCGCTGACCAGCGCCCAGCGCGAGGCCAAGGCGAGCTTCGGCGACGATCGCGTGCTGGTCGAGAAGTTCGTCGAGAACCCGCGCCACATCGAAATGCAGGTCTTCGGCGACAACCACGGCAACTACATCCACCTGTTCGAGCGCGACTGCTCGTTGCAGCGCCGCCGTCAGAAGGTGATCGAGGAAGCGCCTGCGCCCGGAATGACTGACGCGGTGCGGGCGGCCATGACAGGCGCCGCTCTGCTGGCGGCCAAGGCGGTCGGATACCGCAATGCAGGCACGGTCGAGTTCATCGTCGATGGTTCGGGCGCGCTGAGGCCGGACGGCTTCTGGTTCATGGAAATGAACACGCGCCTGCAGGTCGAGCACCCCGTGACCGAGTTGATCACGGGCCTCGATCTGGTCGAGCTGCAGCTTCATGTGGCGTCCGGCGGCAAGCTTCCGGCGCAGTCCGAAATCACGCTTGAAGGCCATGCGGTGGAAGCACGACTTTGCGCGGAAGACCCGGCGCGCGGGTTCCTGCCGAGCTCCGGCAGGCTTGAAGCGTTCGATCTGTCGGCCTTCTCGGACGAAGCGTCCGGCGGCGTCACGCTGCGTCTCGACAGCGCGGTGGAAGAGGGCGATGTCGTGCCCGCCACCTATGACAGCATGATCGCCAAGGCGATTGCCCACGCGCCGACGCGCGACGGCGCGATGGATGCGCTGGGCGAGGCGCTGCGTTCGATCGAGGTGTGGCCGGTCACGACCAACGCGGCGCTGCTGGCGAACCTGCTGGATCATCCGGAAGCGCGCGAAGGAACGGCGACGACGAACCTTGTCGAGGCCGATCTCGACGAGCTTGCGATGCTCGACGGCCCGGACCTGGTGGATGTATTAATCCTTGGCGGGGCTGGCCTGCAGGGGCTTGTCTCCGGCCGCGCGCCTGATCCGTGGGACCAGACGGACGGGTTCCGCCTCAACGCATCCGCCCGCGCGACCTTCCTGTTCGACTTCGGCGGTGAGACATATTCCGTCCGGCTCGAGCAGGGCGATGATGGCGTTGGCCGCGCTTATGTCGGTGCGGACATGTTCGAGGTCGAGATGGAGGCCACGCACATTGCCGGTGGCGTCATCGTTTCAGGTGCGGTCGACCGCGGCGAGGTGCTGGGCGTTCTTCGCGAGCTGGCGGATGGGCCGGTGCTGTTCACCCGGGGCCGGGCGATCGCGTTGCGCCGTCCGGAGTTCGGTCACGTGCTCGACGGCATCGCAGCTGGTGACGACGTCCGTGCGCCGATGCCGGGCAAGGTGCTTGAGGTGAAAGCCAAGGCTGGTCAGGACGTGAAGAAGGGTCAGGCGCTCGTCGTCATGGAAGCGATGAAGATGGAACACACGCTGACCGCTCCGCGTGACGGGCGGATCGCCGAGGTTTCGGCGATCGCAGGAACACAGACGGCCGAAGGCGTCGTTCTGGTGAAACTCGAACCGGTCCCGGAATAACCCGAGCCTGCCACAATCGCGCCGCGCTTGATTCGGGAATTGTTCATCTCGCTGGCCGCACAGTCGGGCTGGAAACTGTCGCAGTACAGTCAACGAACCGAATTCATGTTCCGGGGCCAATTCCAGCCACATTCCGTAGCGACGGTCTGGGCTTGGACTGAGCTCCCCGGAATCCGGGACGGGACAAGCGAGCCATGCCCGCATTTCTTCTGTTCGCCGTGACCTGGGGCGGTCTGCCCCCGGAACAGGCCCTTGAGCGCGCGCTGGATGCGGTTGAACCGCCGCCCGCGATGCGCGCCGCATTCCATGCAACCGTCACAAGCGGCAATGCCGTGCGCCGCGTCGAATACGACCCCTATGCGCCCACCGGGCAGCAGTTCCGCGTGACCATGTCCCATGGCGACAACGAGGAGCTCGACGCTGTCGTTCAGGGTTGGCAGCAGGAAGGCCAGGCAGACGCGCGTCTGTTCGCCGACGACCTGCGGCTCAGCCTGGCCGAAGCCAGGATCGCCGGAACCGGCGACACCATGACGATCAATTTCCGCCACCGGGTTTCTGGCAATGACAGCCCGCTGGACGCCGAATTCTCCTCCAAGATGGTCGGCCGGCTCAGTCTCGATCCGGGCAATGGCTATCTCTCGCGGGTCGAATACGACATCGAGCGGCCGGTGAAGCTCGAGGACGGAACCACGGTCGACGAGTACAGCCAGACCTATGTGTTCGGGTATTCGGAGCGCTGGGGCGTAAGCTATGTGACGGCCTACGAGTTGGTGGCCAAGGGCGGCCGGTGGGGCATGAGCGAGACCCGCAGCGTGCTGGTCCAGCTGACCGACGTGGCCTTTGGCCTAGCCGGCGACAGCAAGCAGGATCTGGCCAACAAGTCCGGAACCTACTTCCCGGGACTCACAGCCAAACTCCAGTAGACGGGTTGCGGGGCAGGGCAGGCTGACTAACTTCCGGCCCATGGCTCTTCACATGATCAAGCTGTGCGTGGGCGTCGAGAACGTCGACGATCTGCTGGAATGGCAGGTCAAGCGCGCGAAAGAGCGGGCGAAGAAGGGCAAGTCGCCGAACCCCTTCCACGACACCCGAATGACGCCGAAACGCGCTGAGGAAATGCTCGCCGGGGGCTCGCTCTACTGGGTGATCAAGAACTTCATCATCGTGCGCCAGAAGCTGATCGGCTTCGAGGCGGTGAAGGACAAGGACGGCAAGGCCATGTGCCGCGTCCATCTCGACCCCGAGCTGGTGCGCACCAAGTCGCGCAAGAAGCGTCCCTTCCAGGGCTGGCGCTATCTCGAGCCGGGCGATGCCCCGCCTGATATCGACGGCAAGGGCCCGGCGTTGTCGGCCGACCTTGAGCAGGCGTTGAAGGAAGCGCTGGCCTGGTAGGGCGCTATTTCCGCACGGCGTCGTCGGTGGGGTTCATCTGGATCGACACCGGTTTGCCAGTCGCGTCCATCGTGTAGGGCAGCATCTGGCTGGTTGCGGCGAACACCTGCTTGTCCGAGGCGACGTAGAAGCGCTGCTTCGCAATGGCGGGCGGACCTTCGACCCAGAGCTTGTCGCCTTCCGCGGTGATGCGGAGGACGAGGTCCGGCCGGCCGCTGCTTCCCTTCATCACGTATTCGCCCACGAATTCCGCGGCCCGTTCCGGCGTGATCGCCATCACGGTGCGAACCTCGGGCGCGTCGAATTTCCAGCCATAGGCCATTGAAAGCGATGTCTGGATCTCGCGCATCAGCGAGCTGCCCTGGTCGCCATTCGTCATGATCGCGAAGCCGCCGCTGCCGTCGGCATAGGCGGCGAACATGCCCTTGAAGCCCATGTTCGATCCGCCGTGGTGGAACACGAGGCCGTCGCCGGGATTGGCAAGATCGAAGCCAAGGCCGTACGTGCCGATCTGTTTGGTCAGCATCTGCTTGACCATGTCGGGGCCGAGGATGGCGTTCGGCTTGCCCTTTGCTGCATCGACAACTGCGAGGCCAAGCCGCGCAAGATCGCTCGGTGTGGTCCAGAGGCCGGCGGCCGCCTGCTCGGGATAGGTGTGGCTGTGACCCGCGACAGCCGTGCCGACCTGCCGGTGCGCGGTGGCGGCGTTGGCGCGGCTGGCCTCGGGCAGCGGCTGCGCATAGGTCGACCGCGTCATGCCGGTGGGCTTGAGCACCAGTTCATCGGTGAGCGCCACGAAGTCCTTGCCTGCGGCTTCAGTCGCGGCCAGCTGCATCACGGTGAAGCCGCCGCCGGAATAGCGCCAGCTTTCACCGGGCAGCTTGTCGATACGAACAGCCGGCGTGTTGGCGGGCGTCGTTCCATCAAGCACCTGCTGGACAGTCGGCACGGGGACGCCGGCCGCATAGCCCGGGAAGCCGTGCACGGTGAACCCGGCGCCATGGCTGAGGATGTGGCGGAGCGTCACCGGCGTCTTCCGGGTGAAGTCGTTCTCGGGAATCTTCCACGACTTCAGCGCGTCGTTGATAGGCGTGTCGAGCGACAGCTTGCCCTGTTCCACCAGACGCAGCGCGGCAATCGTGGCTGTTGGCTTCGAGATCGACGCAGCCTGGAAAAGCGTATCCGTATCCACCGGCTGGGACTTGCCGGCTTCCAGCACACCATAGCCCTTCGCCCATGCAATCTTCCCGTCCTTGATGACGGCGATGCTGACGCCCGGCACCTTGTAGAAAGCCATCCGTTCTGCGATCGACCAGGTGACGACCGGTTCTCCGGCAATCTGCATGCGGGACTGAAGGCCGGACTCGATCTTCGCGATCGTGGGATCGGTGGGCGTGGGCTGCGCCACGGCAGCGGTGGCCAAGACCAGCGGCGCTAGAAAAGTTGCTGCCTTCAGGCTGCGGATCATGTCGTGTCCCTCCCATCGACCGGATGGGTGGGATCATTGCCAGCGCAGCCATTAGCGCAAGTTAAACAAGCGGAAGGCCTGCCACGTCGCCGTGAGCTAGCGCCGCACGAAGCCAACATTGTCGATCAGACGCGTCTTGCCGAGACGTGCTGCGATCAGCAGGCGGCCGGTGACGCCCGCCGGCGCTGTGTCGCCACCAAAGGGCGCCAGCGTGTCGGCTCGGCGAACGGCGACATAGTCCACGGACGTGAAGCCCGCGCTCGTCAACGCCTGCTGCGTATCCTCCGCCGTGGCGCTGATGCGCTCGCCGGCCTCGATGCGTGCGGCCGCTGTGGTCATCGCGTGATAGATCGCCACGGCCTTTGCGCGCTCATCAGCGCTGAGGTAGGCGTTGCGCGATGACATAGCGAGGCCATCGCCTTCGCGAACGGTCGGACCACCCAAGATCTCGATGCCGAAGCCGAGGTCCTGCGTCATGCGCTTGATCACTAGCAGTTGCTGGTAGTCCTTCTCGCCGAATACGGCGACGTCGGGCGAGACATGCAGAAACAGCCGGCTCACCACGCTGGCGACGCCTTCGAAGAAGTGCGGCCGAACCTCGCCCTCGAGGATGTGCGAGAGGTCCTTCACCACGACGCGCGTGGAGTCTCCCGGCGGATACATTTCGGAAGGTGAGGGGCAGTAGCAGAACGAGCAGCCGGCATCGGCCAGTTGCTGGAGATCGCTTTCCTCGGTGCGGGGATAGGTCGCCAGGTCTTCGTGGGCGGCGAACTGGGTCGGATTAACAAAGATCGAAGAGGCGGCGACGTCGGCTTTCTCCAGTCCGATCTTGATCAGGCTGACATGGCCGGGATGCAGCGCCCCCATGGTCGGTGCGAAAGCGATACGTTTGCCTTGGGAACGCATCGATCGATGCCAGTCCCTCGCTTCCGCGCGGGTGCGAGCAACCACAAGACCCGACCGCTTCGGCAAACTTCACCCCTCGACGTATTCCGGGCTGGATTCCGCTTCCTGCGAGCGCTCCGGCGCGCGCTTCTAGGCCGGTCCGGGCAGGGGATCAATTGCATGCGGGGCCGCAGGTTTTATCGGTCCTTAACCCGCTGGCCCGATTCTTCCGGGATGCGTGCGTATCTTGTCAGCTATCTCAGGTTTGTCGGGTTCAGCATGGTTGCGCTGGCCGTGGCTGCGTGCGCGAAGCTTGCGCCGCCCGAGACGGCCATGGGCCGCCCCGAACCGCTGTTCGGCGAGCCGCCGGAAGCCGGTCAAATGGCCGCATCTTCGCCGATCCTGATGAGCGAAGACGAGCGTATTGCGGCTCTCGAAACGCAGATCGATACGCTGGGCGCCGAGATCGCCCATCTTCGCAAGGCGCTGGACGTCCTGGGGCCGCTGCCCGAGCAGGACGGCATGTTCATTCCGGTCGCCAAGGCCGAGATCTTGCCGGACGAGATCGCCGTCGACCCCGAATACGAAGCCAATACAAAGCTTGCCCGCCTCTATGCCACGCCGCCCGTCCTCACCCAGGCCCGCACGCTGTTCTACGAGGCGGAACTCGGTTCCTTCAGCTCCAATGCCGCCGCCGAGGCCGGCTGGAAGCGCCTTGCCGCCGGAAATCGCATGGCCGGCCTGCAGCCCCGTTACAGCGCCGTTGGCGCGGAAACACGCCTGATCGCCGGCCCGCTGGCCAGCGAAGCGGCCGTGAATGCTCTCTGTGTAGAACTGTCCGCCCTGGCTGGACCCTGCCGCGTCGCGGCCCCGATAAGGGCGTACTGATCCGATGGTAACGGCAACCATGTCCCAGCCCGGCGCTTCAGCCGCAACAGACCGTGACGCGCCCGGCCAGAGCCGGCTGGCGCACACGATCGTTGTCGGCAACGAAAAGGGCGGCGCGGGCAAGTCCACGGTCGCCATGCACCTGTCGATCGCGCTCCTGCGCATGGGCATGACGGTCGGCGTGATGGACCTCGACGTTCGCCAGCGCAGCCTGGCCCGTTATGTCGAGAACCGCTCGCGCTGGATCCGCAATACCGGCGCCCCGCTGCCGATGCCGGAGATGGTCCGCATCGACGCCAGCCAGGCGCGCAATCTCGATGCTGCCGAGGCCGAAGAGGCAAAGCATTTCGAGGATAGCCTGAAACGCCTGTCGGAACGGGCGAATTTCATCATCATCGACGCGCCTGGCGGCGATACCTTCCTCTCGCGCCTCGCCCATTCGGCAGCCGATACGCTGATCACCCCGCTCAATGACAGCTTTGTCGATTTCGACCTCCTGGGCGATGTCGATCCGCAGACGCTCGAAGTCGCCCGTCCCAGCTTCTATGCGGAACTGGTCTGGGAATGCCGCAAGCAGAAGGCGCAGGCCAGCCGCCGGCCGATCGACTGGATCGTCATGCGCAACCGCATGTCGCCGCTGGACGCCCGTAACAAGCAGCGCGTCGGCGAAGCGCTCGACAACCTGTCCCGCCGAGTTGGCTTCCGCATCTCGCCGGGCCTGTCCGAGCGCGTGATTTACCGGGAACTCTTCCCGATGGGCCTGTCCCTGCTGGACCTGACGGATGCCGGGTCGGGCGTCGCCTTCACGATGAGCCACGTCGCAGCCCGCCAGGAGATCCGCGACCTGATGATCGTGCTGAAACTGCCGGGCCTCGAGGGCAAGGAAATCAGCTTCTAACACTGCTTTTCCTGAGCTAGCTTCGCCTTATGGCAAGGACCCCTGCGAAATCCTCTGCAACGAAGCCGGCGAGGAAAGCCGCTGAGAAGCGGATCGTCCAGATCCTCAATATCAATGCACCCGGAAAGACATACCCACGGGATGCCGCGAAATACGAAGCAGCGCGCAAGGCCTTCCTGAAAGTGATGCCGAAGTCAGGTCCGGGCGTCACACAGGCGGAAATGATGGTGCTGATGAAGAAGGCGCTGCCGGCCAGCGAGTGGGGCACAACGCAGGGCTGGTGGACAAAGACCGTTCAGCTGGACGCCGAAGCGCGCGGCGAGGTCATCCGCGATGGCGGCAAGCCACTGCGCTGGAAGAAGCTCAAATAGGTAGGAAAACCTGGCTCAGTTGACCGGAAGGGCCAGCTGGTTCAGCGCATAGGCATCCGGCAGCGAACCTGCCGGAACTTCGCTGGTGACCAGCACGCCGTTGGTTGCGGGCGCTGCAACTGCCGATGCGGCGATCGGGGCGAGGGCCGCAGCAACATCCTCTGCGGTCTGTTCGGCGTCGCCTTCAGCAATGGCTTCACCGTCCTCGTCGCCTTCCTCGGTCGTGCCTTCGTCTTCCAGCGCCGCAACCAGGGCCGGATCCGTGGCCGAAACCAGGGCAGCGTCTGGTGTTTGCAGCTTGCGCAGCTGGGCCATGGCGAGGTCGTCCGCCGAAGCATTGCCACGCTCGCCAAAGGCGATGCGGGCGCGCAGGTCGTCGCCGGCGGGAACGCCGGAAACGTCGAGGAAAGCTGCTTCCAGAAGGTCAGCCACGTGCTGGTCGCGCGAGCGGCCGGTCGTGCCGCCGAGCATCACGGCGATCACCCGGTGGCCATCGCGCTTGGCGGAAGCCATCAGGTTGTAGCCAGACGCGTTGGTGAAGCCGGTCTTGATGCCGTCGACGCCGTCGACCTTCCTCAGAAGCTCATTGTGGTTGGTGTACTTCCGCTTGTTCCAGGTGAACGAGGGCAGCGAGAAGTAGTTGTAGCGGTCCTTGTGGTCGAAATAGACGGCCTCGGCGAGCTTCGCCATGTCGCGGGCGGTCGTGACCTGTTTCTTGTCCGGCAGGCCCGAGGAATTGCGGAACGTGGTCTTTTCCATGCCAAGTTCCC
Source organism: Hyphomonadaceae bacterium (assembly GCA_965279205.1). Taxonomy (GTDB): domain Bacteria; phylum Pseudomonadota; class Alphaproteobacteria; order Caulobacterales; family Hyphomonadaceae; genus UBA7672. Next base: position 2,630,579 of record OZ257144.1, on the reverse strand, counting down.
TCGCCTTGGCATTCATCTTGGTGACGAACTTGGCTTCGGTTCCGCCCAGCTTCTCGGCGAACACGATGGCCACGTCATTCGCGGACTTGGTCACCAGGGCGCGAATCGCATCCTCGACCTTGATGGTCGCGCCCGACTTCAGGCCCAGCTTGGACGGCTGCGCACGGGAAGCGGTCTTCGAAACCGGCAACCGGTCTGTAAGTTTGAGCTTTCCGGCGTCCAGGGCATCGAAAACAAGGTAAAGCGTCATTACCTTGGTGAGCGAGGCTGGGTGACGTGTCTCATCTGCGTCGCGGGCGTGAAGCACTTTCGACGTATCAAGATCGATCACAATGGAGGCGTATTTGCCGGCCCAGGCGGGGCTCGCAGCAAACAGCACGACTGCTACAGCGAGCAGGGCTTTACGAAACAAGGCGATCAGGGAGATCGTCTTCATACGCGACGGAATCCTCTATCAGAAGCACATACAAAGACGAGATTGAGGGTCCAACGGCGAACTTACCCAATCTTTAATCCACGTCACCCCTGTTTTTCAGTCCGGCACGAATATTGGCCCAGTTGCCCATCATCTGGTCTTGGACGGGACCATTAGGCCGCTAGTTCGCTTAATCGTGCATGAACCGTGCAAGTTGTCGCAGGCTGCAGTGCGCCAACCGCCCGGCTTGGTTTATGCGGCAAGACTTTGGACAAAACCGTGGCGGGTGCTGCGAATTCATCGTGCCTGCGACGATCCGCGAGCTGGGTCCTGGCAGGGCCCCTTTCACACGGGCCACGGATTAATATCTAATAGGGCTCGGACATCGTCGTTTACCAACCGTTGGCGATGCGTGATTTTCCCGGCAAGAGCCAACCCAGAAGGGCCTACCCAGTTTCATGGCGGACAAGCGTCCAACAACGCCCGGCACGGCAAAGGAGGTCGGCACCGCTACGCGGACAAAGCCGAAGCCGAAGAAGCCGTCGATGTATCGGGTTCTGCTGTTGAACGACGACTACACGCCCATGGAGTTCGTGGTCCTCGTGCTGGAGCACTTCTTCAACAAGTCGCGGGAGGAAGCGACTCGGATCATGCTCCACGTTCACAACTACGGGGTCGGCGTCTGCGGGGTTTACCCACTTGAAGTGGCTGAGACGAAGGTGGCCCAGGTGATGGACCTGGCGCGCCGGAACGAGCACCCTCTCCAATGTACGAAAGAACGTGAGGATTAATGCCCTCTCTGACTCCCAGTCTTGAACGAGCACTCGAACGCGCCCTGCAGCTCGCTGCAGAGCGCAAGCACGAGTATGCGACACTCGAACATCTCTTGCTGGCCCTCACCGAAGACGAGGACGCAGCCGAGGTGATGACGGCCTGCAAGCTCGACATCGAGAAGCTGCGCCGCGACCTTGCCAACTATCTCGACAATGACTGCGCCTCTTTCGTCGTCGAAGATGGCGGGCAGGTGCATCCCACCGCCGCCTTCCAGCGCGTGGTCCAGCGCGCCGTGCTGCACGTCGAAAGCTCGTCGAAGGACGAAGTAACCGGCGCCAACGTGCTCGTCTCCATCTTCGCCGAACGCGACAGCCATGCTGCGTACTTCCTGCAAGAGCAGGATATGACGCGCTATGACGCGGTGAACTACATCAGCCACGGCGTCGCGAAGAAGCCGGGCATGTCGAAGCCGAAGCCGGTCGAAGGCGCGGGCGACAAGGAAGACGAAACCGCCAAGCCGGTCGGCGAAGCGCTTGGCGCCTACTGCGTCGACCTCAACCAGAAGGCCCGCGAGGGCAAGACGGATCCACTCATCGGCCGCCACGCGGAAGTCGAGCGCGCGATCCAGGTTCTTTGCCGGCGCCGCAAGAACAACCCGCTGCTCGTGGGCGACCCGGGCGTCGGCAAGACAGCCATCGCCGAAGGCCTCGCCAAGAAGATCGTCGACGGCGAAGCCCCGGCGATCCTCTCTGACGCGGTGATCTACTCGCTCGACATGGGCGCGTTGCTCGCCGGCACCCGCTATCGCGGTGACTTCGAGGAACGCCTGAAAGCCGTTGTGAAGGAACTCGAAGAGCAACCGAAAGCGGTTCTCTTCATCGACGAGATCCATACCGTCATCGGCGCCGGCGCGACATCCGGCGGCGCGATGGATGCGTCGAACCTGCTGAAGCCTGCGCTTCAGTCCGGCTCGCTGCGCTGCATGGGTTCGACCACCTACAAGGAATACCGCCAGCACTTCGAGAAGGACCGGGCGCTCGCCCGTCGCTTCCAGAAGATCGACGTTGTCGAGCCGACGATCGAGGACACGATCAAGATCGTGATGGGCCTCAAGCCCTACTTCGAGGAATTCCATGGGCTCAAATACACGAACGAAGCCATCCGCACGGCGGTCGATCTTTCGGCTCGCTACATCACGGACCGCAAGCTGCCGGACAAGGCGATCGATGTGATCGATGAAGCGGGCGCTGGCCAGTGGCTGCTGCCAGAAAACAAACGCCGCAAGCAGATCGGTGCACGCGAGATTGAGGTCGTCATCTCCAAGATGGCCCGCATCCCAGCGAAGCAGGTTTCCAAGTCGGACGCCGAGCAGCTCAAATCGCTCGAGACCGATCTCAAGCGCGTCGTGTTCGGCCAGGACAAGGCAATTGCCGCGCTGGCTTCCGCGATCAAGCTCGCCCGCGCTGGCCTTCGCGAACCGAACAAGCCCATCGGTTGCTACCTGTTCTCCGGCCCCACGGGCGTCGGCAAGACGGAAGTCGCCAAGCAACTCGGCTCCATCCTCGGCGTCGAGATGCTGCGCTTCGACATGTCGGAATACATGGAGCGCCACACGGTCTCACGCCTCATCGGCGCGCCTCCGGGCTATGTCGGCTTCGACCAGGGCGGCTTGCTGACCGACGGCGTCGACCAGCATCCGCACTGCGTGCTGCTGCTCGACGAGATCGAGAAGGCGCACCCGGACCTGTTCAACATCCTGCTGCAGGTGATGGACAATGGCACGCTGACTGACTCGAACGGCAAGAAGGTCGACTTCAGGAACGTGATCCTCATCATGACCACGAACGCTGGCGCATCCGATGCTGCGAAGGAATCCATCGGCTTCGGTCGCGGCAAGCGCGAAGACGAGAATGAAGAGGCGATCAAGCGCCTGTTTACTCCCGAATTCCGCAACCGTCTCGACGCCACGATCGGCTTCGCAGCCCTGTCGCAGGACATCATCGAGATGGTCGTCGACAAGTTCATCCTGCAGCTGGAAACCCAACTGGCGGATCGCAACGTCACGATCGCGCTCACGCCGAAAGCTCGCAAATGGCTGGCCGTGCGAGGCTACGACGAAGCTTTCGGCGCTCGCCCGCTGGGCAGGCTCATCCAGGAGCACGTCAAGAAACCGATGGCCGACGAACTTCTGTTCGGCTCGCTCCAGAAGGGCGGCGGCGTGAAGATCGACATCGACAAGAACGACCCCGAGAAACTGTCGTTCAAGTTCATCGCCGATCCGAAACCCACCGCGAAGGAAAAGCCGGAAACGGAATCGGTCGAGTAGGATCGCGATGTCGGAATGCAGAAGGGCGGCTCTTACGAGCCGCCCTTTTTGTTTCTGTGCTGCGGTCCGGCGTTAAGGCGCCGGTGTCGCGCCGTTCGGATCAACAGCCGCACCTTGCTGCGTGGGCCAGATGACGGGAAAGGGCGGGCCCTTGATGTCTTCACCGCCGCAATCCTGCCAGCGCAGTTCCTGCAGCGCGAAACGGTTGCCGTCCCACTGATAGCGACCTTCGGATCCGCAGCCGCCATGGCCCGCGCTCTTGCGCATCGTAGTCAGCACGCCTGTGCCGGCGTCGAGTTCGGCCATGCTCACCTGGTCGCTCGCATACCAGCCACCGGTGTCGTAGTCGGGCAGGGAGAGCAGGGCGGGTGGTTCGCCGCTGCGGATCGCGAACAGGCGATGCGTGAACGAATAGGCGCCCTGGCTGCAGGCCAGCATCACGATGGCGCTGCTCTCGAGCCCGACGACTTTCGATTCCACGGTCGCGTCAGCCGGCTTGATGCATCCGCCAACGATGTCGCTGACCTTCTGCGCGGAGGAGATAAGCGCGGTATCGCCTTCGAGCGATCCCGTCGCGACGGCCTTGGCCGGCCCGTCTGACGGTCCGCCGCAACCGGCAAGAGCGATTCCCAAAACCAGCGGCGCGATCAAACCCAGGCGCATCCAAGTCCTCCACGAACCCAGCGGCAGTCATGACCAAACATTACTGCAAATCAATGGCAAAGAGGCGGGCAAAAGGCGGTCGTGGCAGCGCGTCGCAGGCAGGCGCTTACCAGGCCTCGCTTCGTTTCGTCCGCCGAAACAGCTCGTCCAGCCGCCGCGCGGTGCCGCCGGTAACGCCTTCTGGCGGGTTCAGCGGGTCCACAAAACGGATTTCCGCGATCTCTCCGCGCTGGGTGGGCTGGCCCTGCGTCCAGGCAGTAACGCGGTACACCAGCACATGGTCGTTGGGAAAAAATGCGTGATTGGCGTGGATCGACACCAGTTGCAGCGCGTCCGCCGTCGCCTCGATCCCCGCCTCTTCGCTCAGTTCACGCAGCAGGGACTGGCCGCATGTCTCGCGGCGTTCGACGCCCCCGCCCGGAAAGTGCCACCCCGGGGTGTAAGTGTGCCGCAGCAGCAGAACCTTGCCGTTCTGGTCGACCACCACGCCACGCACACCCAGGGTCGCGGGCCGCCGCATGCGCCACCAGGACTGGAACAGGCGGTCGCGAATTGTGGGCTTTCTCAATGTACTGGCCCTTTGGCTGCGAGATTCTGTAACGTAGCTTCCGCCAAAGAAGCGGGCTAGAAGAACCTCAGACGAGACTCGGAACCGGCACTACAAAGGAGCATGTCGTGGCAGCTGTGTGGGCGATCTTGGGCGTTGTTGCTGTCTTCGGCCTGCTGAACCTGATCGAATACCGCCGCCTGGACTAGGCGGCGCCACGGGGAAAGCCGATCAGGAGGGGACGCCTTCATGCTAACAGCCTCGGTCGTATTCCTCGTCATTGGATTCCTGCTGCTGATCTATTCGGGCGACTGCCTGGTGCGCGGCGCGATGGCTGCCTCGTTCAAGGCAAACATCTCGCCGCTTCTGGTCGGAATCCTGATCGTCGGCTTCGGCACGTCGCTGCCTGAATTCCTGATCGGCATCCAGGCTGCCACATCCGGCAGCGCCGGGCTCGCTCACGGCAACATTGTCGGCTCCAACATCGCCAACATCCTGCTGGTGTTGGCTCTGCCCGCGCTGATCTTCCCGATCGCGACCGACGCGCCGCGCATGCGTATCACCGCCTTCTTCATGCTGGCGTGCACCGCGGCATGGATCGGCGTCACCATGTTCTTTGGTCTCACTTTCATCGTTGGTGCGATCTTCCTCGCCGTGCTGGTCGTCTACGCGATCGCTGCGTGGATGATCGCGCGAGAGGACACGACGGAAGATACGCCCGATGAAAAGCAGATCATGGCCATGCCGGCGTGGCGCATGATCACGCTGATCCTGATCGGCCTAGTAGGCCTTCCGCTTGGCTCACGCGTGCTGGTTGATGGCGGCATCAGCATCGCGAAGGAGTTGCACGCGAGCGAGCGCATCGTCGGTCTGACCCTGCTGGCGTTCGGCGCGTCCCTGCCTGAACTCGGCGCGGCCGTCGCTGCTGCCATGCGCAAGCAGAGCGACGTCGCCATGGGCAACATCATTGGCGCCTGCATCTTCAACATTCTCGGCGTCGGCGGCATGGTTGGCATCCTCGCGCCGCGCGATCACATCAGCCCCGAATTCACGGCCTTCAGCAACTGGGCGATGGCGCTCGCAGCAATCCTCGTGACGCTGGTGATCTTCCTGCATCGCCGCGTCGGCGCGGCCACAGGCATTCTCTTCCTGCTGCTCTATGCCGCCTATCTGGCGGGCCTCGTGAACAACTGGTCGTTCGAGGGCCTGGGCGACCTAATCATCACGCCGTCAGCGCACACGCCGGGCTGATCTTCAGTCCGAGATCGTCTTGGGCGTGATGAATTCCTGCAGCTTCAGCGCGCCGAGGTCGTCCTTGCGCGAATAGAGCGCCGCAGCGGCCGTCGGGAATTTCGCCCGCACCGCTGCATCCAGTGGGGTATTGCGGCGCGCCAGGCGGATGGCGAGCTCCTGCAGGCCCGGATTGTGCCCGACCACCATCAGGCGCTCGACCTTCGAGTGCTCGACCAAGTGCAGGAGCGTCTCGGCCGTCGCGTCATAAAGTTCGTCGAGAAAGCGCGCCTCGACGCCCGGGAAGGCCGCCGAAACCAGCTCCCACGTTTCCCGCGTCCGCCTGGCAGCCGAAACCAGCACGAGCTGAGGGGCTGCGCCTGCATCCGCCAGCGCCTTACCCACTACCGGCGCATCCTCGCGCCCGCGCGCCGCCAGCGGACGGTCGAAGTCCTGGCCGGTGTCGGAATCGACGGCGGCCTTGGCGTGGCGAAGAAGTACAAGCTGGCGCATCTGGTCTAGGTCTCCGTCCCGGTGCTTCCTCTGCCGCAAAGCCCTCAGCCTTGCCAAGGGCATAAACCCAAAACACGACGTTACCGTGGCGTCCGCGCCCACGATTTAATCTTCGACCCTCTTGTGCGCTGCAATATGATGACCATCATATGAACAACCGCAACAGGGAGTCGAGCATGACCCGGGCTGTGATCGCTGGTTTCACCCGCACGCCATTCCATTTCGCCAACAAGGGGAAACTCGTCGGCGTCCGGCCGGATGATCTTGCCGCCATCGCCATCAAGGCGCTGGTCGAGCGAACCGGGATCGATCCGAAATCGCTTGAGGACGTCGTTCTCGGTACGGCCTATCCGGAGGCGGAGCAGGGCTCCAACATCGCCCGCCTTGCCAGCTTGCTGGCGGGCCTGCCTATCGAACTCGGCGGCATCACGATGAACCGCTTCTGCGGCTCGTCCATGTCCGCTATCCACTACGCCGCCGGCCAGATCGCCATCGGCGCTGGAGAAGCCTTCATCGCAGGCGGCATCGAAAGCATGACGCGCGTGCCGCAGGGCGGCTTCAATCACTCCCCGAACCCGCGCTTCAAGGGCAAGGCTGAAAACAATCCAGACATCATGCTCGACGCCTACATTGCGATGGGCGAGACCGCCGAGAACGTCGCGCGCCAGTATGGTATCTCGCGCGCCGATCAGGAAAAGCTCGCCTACGTCTCGCAGATGAAAGCCGCCGAAGCGCAGCGCGCCGGCCGCCTGAAGGACGAGATCGTGCCGGTAAAAACCGCTGACGGCCTCGTCGACACGGATGGCACGCTTCGCCCAAATACGACACTCGAAGGTCTCGCCGCCCTGAAGCCCGCTTTCCGTGCGGATGGAACGGTCACGGCCGGCACATCCTCGCCGCTCACCGATGGCGCATCGGCCACGCTGATCACTTCGGAAGCCTATGCCAAGACCAGCGGCCTCGACGTGCTGGGCCGCATCCGCTCGGTCGCCATCGCGGGCGTGCCGCCGGAAATCATGGGCATGGGGCCTGTGCCGGCTTCGCAGAAAGCGCTCGCGCGCGCGGGGCTCACCATCAAGGACATCGACGTGGTTGAGATCAACGAAGCCTTCGGCTCCCAGGCCGTCGCGTCGATCCGCGAACTCGGCATACCGATGGAAAAGGTCAACATCGACGGCGGCGGTATCTCGATCGGCCACCCTCTCGGCGCCACCGGCGCGCGCATCACCGCCAAGGCCGCCCAGATCATGAAGCGCGAAGGCAAGCGCTTCGCCCTGGCGACGCAGTGCATCGGTGGAGGCCAGGGCATCGCGACGGTGATCGAGGCGGTCTAGCCGACCTCAAACCGCAACAACGTCCGCGATGGCTCGCCGTCTTGCATGATGGTTTCCAGTCGCGAGATGTTCGCCCCGGCGACAGCTGGAGCATGGCCGGCTTCGCGTCGCGCAAGCGCTATGCCGGCCATGCCCCGGCTAGCGTCAGAGGTGATGATCAACTAACATTAGACTTGGACTACTCGGTGGGGGCCGATCATGGGGAGCGCCATGAGGCGGATAGGGGGACGTCATCTGACAGGACTGCTCGCCGCTGGCGTCATCGCCTGCGCAAGCGCAATTGCTCAGCAGATCGAGCCGTCGTCGCGTGACCGCGTCGTTGTCGTCGGCACGGTACCGATACCGGACGTTGGAGAAGGCGCGCCTATCTTCACCAGCATCGACGTCGAAACCATCGAACACGCGGCCCGGAAAACCGCGACCGACGCGCGTCGAGATTTTCAACGCTGCCGCGGTGAACGCGATCCGGTGCTTGCTGTCTGTTTTCCGAACACCGATTCTGGCCTGCGAGACATGCTGGCGTGCGAATTCGAATACGCCACCAAGGCTGCCAATCTGGCCAACATCGCCGCTGAAGCAACCCGTGCCGCAGAAGATGTTCGTAGCGCAGCAGCCGCTGGCAAAGCTGACACGAGCGCGGTTGAGGCCACCGAGCTAGTTCGACAAGACGCCGTCAATCGGATGCGGGCGGCCCAACTCAAGCTGCTCGAACAACAAGGCGTCATCGGCGACTATCAGAAAGCCGCTCTTAGCCAAGGAAGACAGAGTAGCTTGGCGCTTGCGGTGGAGCGCAAGAGAGCTGGCAAAGGTGTTGGCGCGGGAATGCCGGACAAACCGGCGGGATTGAGCATTACAAACGTGACCGCACTCATACGCATCGACAAGAAGGGCGAGTTTGTCCTGGTGCAGGGTCGCATCCAGAACAGCGGTCCGAACGGAGCAAACGTTCCTGATCTAACCGCCACGCTGATTGACGAGCGTGGCTACCCGCTGATTTCGACCACCGTCTCGCCCAAGCCGAAGCGAAGCATTGCAGCAACTAGCACGCAAGACTTCGCGTTTGAGGTTCGGCCCGCCTTTCAAGCGACCAACCGAGCTATCGTCACCTTTGCATCGAAGTTGACGCCGGCCCCGCGCTTGGGTGTCGGATTATTCTGCCGCTAGGGCGCTTAGATAGCTTGCTTGGGGGGCGATCATGCAGTTCTTCTGGCCTACAAAACTGATCCCAAGGCGACTTGGGCTGCTCCCGTGATCGCGGTGTTCCGCGGGGTGTAGGACCAGACGCCCGCATGGTAACCCGCGTCAGTGTCCGCTTTGGATCGAGTCGGGGGGTAGCGGGTCGACGGTATGAATGGCCGAGTTGGGCCAATCCCCGACTTAGCCGGGCACAACGACAACGGCAGGAAAGCTGATGCCTCCTGCCGTTCGCAACCGTGCAACCAAATGCAGATCAGAACCTGCGAATTATTTCCGGAGATCACTATACCTCCCCTGCGAAGCGGGGGAGGTGGCCCGAAGGGTCGGAGGGGGCGAGTCACGAGGGGATCCCCGCGCAACTCGCCCCCATCCCGGCTTCGCCGTACTTCCCCCGCAAGCGGGGGAAGAGGTTCAACCTTTAACACACACCACCTGCTTCAGGGTGTGAACCACCTCGATTAGGTCGGACTGCGCCGCGATGACGGCGTCGATGTCCTTGTAGGCCATCGGCGTTTCGTCGATCACGCCCTGGTCCTTGCGGCATTCGACGCCCTCGGTCGCCTCGCGGTGATCCTTCAGCGTGAACGTCGCTTTCGCCTTGGTGCGCGACATCGCGCGTCCCGCCCCGTGCGAGCACGAGCAGAACGAGTCCGGGTTGCCTTTCCCGCGCACGATGAACGATTTCGCGCCCATCGAGCCCGGGATGATGCCAAGCTCGCCGTCGCCCGCACGCACGGCGCCCTTGCGGGTCACCCACACGTCGGCGCCGAAGTGGTGTTCCTTCTCCACATAGTTGTGGTGGCAGTTCACCGCATGCTTGCCGAGCTTGAACTTCGGCATCTGCTCGCGCAGCGCCTGCAGCGTCCGCTCCATCATCGCCTCGCGGTTGGCGCGCGCGTAGTCCTGCGCCCATCCGACCGCCTCGATGTAGTCGTCGAAGATCGGTTCGCCCTCGACGAAGAAGGCGAGATCCTGATCGGGGACGTGATAGCCAAGCACGCGCTTCTCGAGCGCCTTGCGGGCCATCTCGATGAAGTACTGCCCGATCTGGTTCCCCGTGCCGCGCGAGCCCGAGTGCAGCATCACCCACACGAAGCCACGCTCATCGAGACAGACCTCGATGAAGTGGTTCCCCGAGCCAAGCGTGCCGAGCTGGCTGCCGACCTTGTGAGCCGGAATGCGCTTGTGCTTGGCGCGGATGCGGTCGAGGCGCGGTTCGAGGTCGGAGTTGCGCCAGCGCGAGACGACCGAGTCAGGGGTCGTACCCCATTCCCCGTTGCGCCCCACGCCCGCTGGCGCCTTGCGCTCGATCTCGACACGCAGTTTCGCCAGCGAGTCCGGCAGGTGCTCTGCGCGCAGCGTGGTCTCCACCGCCATCATTCCGCAACCGATGTCGACGCCGACAGCGGCGGGGATGATCGCGCCCTTGGTCGGGATCACCGAACCAACGGTCGCGCCACGTCCGAAGTGGACGTCGGGCATGACGGCGAGGTGGGAGTGCACGAACGGCAGCCCCGCCACGTTTTCCAGCTGTTCCCGGGCGGCGTCCTCGACGGGTACGCCTTTCACCCAGGCCTTGATGCGGCCGCCGGCCGCCGTTTCGAACACCTCAAACGTGCTCATGTCTGCGTTTCCTTCTCGCAGACCCTCCGCGCACTCCGGAGTCTTGTCACCATGCGAGGCAACAAAAAACCCTCCGGCGAGTTGCGCGGAGGGTTCGGTTTAAACCAGCGAAGCTGGCTCCTGGACCTATCCCTCCATGCGATCGCGTTCACCCAGCAATGGCTGGACGATCTTCGCGATCTGATTTTCGTAGCGCCGTTTCATCGGGCCACTCCGAAAGGAGGTTGATCCAAGGTGCGGGTGTTTGATCGAAGAATGCGGCGGCGTCAAGGCGCCGCAGCAACCCGGAATCCCGTCAGCGCATCACGACGCGCCGGCGCACCGCGCTCGCGCACAGCGATGCGCAGTTCCGCTGGCGCCTGACTGAACGCGCCGCCGCGCACCACATTGCTTGTGCATTTGGCGGCCTCAACCGCACGGCCATCGAGCGGCGCCTTGGCGAATGTAGCCACGTAGCAGTCCTGCACCCACTCACGCGCATTGCCTGTCATGCCAGTGAGGCCAAGCGCATTTGACGGCAGCTTGTCCGCAGCCTGCGTCGCGGCGCCTGTGCCTGCCTTGGTGGCATCGAACAGCGCGCCCCACCAGAATGGCGTCGTCGAACCGCCGCGGCCGGCATATTCCCACTCTGCCTCGCTAGGCAGGCGATAGACGCGGCCGGTCTTCTTCGAAAGCCACGCCGCATAGGTGTTGGCGTCGGCCCACGACACCTGGATGACGGGCAGGGCGCCGCGACCCAGTCCCTTGTCGTCCGGCTTGTACTTGCAGCCGCCATCGGCGACGCACGCATCCCACTGTTCGAACGTCACTTCGCTGACGCTGATGGCGAACGGCGCCATCGCAACCTTGCGCTGCGGACCTTCATTGGCATTGCGCGCCAGTTCATCGGCGGGCGAGCCCATCTGGAATGTGCCGCCGGTGACGTTGACCATGAGCGGGCAGAGCTCGCATTCGCGGAAAGCGCCGGTCAGCTCTTTTGGCGTCGCGCCTTCGTCCAGATGGGTTTCAACCGGCGCGGTTGCGCCTACCGGGTCGGTCGAAGGTGCGACGTTCAGCACCGCGCCCGGCGTTGCAGCCGGCATCGTTGGCGCCGCCGATGGTTCGGGCGCCTTTTCCGCGGCCGCCATCTCGACTGGCGCGCTTACCGGTTTGCCGGACAAGGACGCTATCAATGCGTTCACTTCGCCTGGCCGCCAGACATAGACACCGGCCACCAGGGCCATCGCGACCAGCAGGGACGCGGCAAGCGCGCCTACCGGACCCAGGCCAGATTTCTTCGCGGGCGCTGCAGGTTGCTTGCGGGCCGCCACCGGCTTGGGCGCCGCCTTGCGCTTGCCCTTGCCGCCGGCAGCCTTGACCCCGCCTTCGGCGAACAGCGGTCCCGGTGGCGCTGCGGCGATACGTTCGCGGATCGTCGCCACCAGCTTGCGCCAGTTGGGATCCTCGCGATCGCCCTCCCATTTCGACAGGTCCGTTGTCTGCACCAGCTCGAACATCACCGGCCGGTCGCATTCCTCGATCATCGCGGGGACCAGCGTGCTCTTGCGCTGGCCGATCGTCGCTTCCGCGCGCACCCAGCGCGACTTCACCGAGCGGCTGGACCACAGCACCACCACGGCCTTCGCGCCGCGCAGCCGTTCTTCGGTAATTTCGTCGTAATTCTCGCCTGCCTTGAGCTCCATATCGAGCCAGACATTCAGGCCTTCAGCCACGAGGCCGTCGACGACTCTCTGCGCAATCGCCAGATCTTCGCGGTTATATGAAACAAACACGTCAGGCATGGACCACCCCGGGCACGTAGTCTTCTGCTGTACCCCCCTGATTGCCAATGACAATCCGCAGTCGCCTGTTTGGGCGGCGCGGCGAAGGAATGCGCGCGATAGAGGCACAAATGTCCGCGCCAGCAGCACCCTTACGTAACGTCTGCCGCCGCTGCGAGGCCGCGTGCGCCGCTCCGTTGGCCGGCGGCGCACGCGACTCTTGCTGGTTGGTCCGGGCTACTTCGCCAGCGTGTAGATCACGCAGACCGAAGCAGAGATCTGCTGCGGCTGGGGATCGCTGGGAAGATCAAGCGCGGCAAGGTCCTTTTCAGTGATTGTGATGGTCCGGCTGCCGACCTGTCCGCTTGCAACCGGCGCCGGGGCCGGAGGGGGTGGCGGAGGGGGCGGCGCCATGGCCGGTGCATAGCGGTAATTTCCGCCGCCATCGCCGGTCACGCGAGCAACCTGGCCCGACGACCAGCTGCCCATGCATGACTCACTGCCTTCCTGCACGACGAGAATGTCGCCCAGGCGTCCACCTGCTGCGGAGGCGGCAAGCTGCGCACGCTGGCGCGCATCCTTCGCCGCCTCATCGAGCACGCCGCGCTGCATTTCGGCGGTTTCTTCGAGATAGATGCTGACCCGCCCCGACTCCTGCGGTCCCAGCGCCAGTGCAGCGGCGCGGGCGCGGCCAGCAAGCGACGTGTCGGTCAGCACGACATATATCGAGACGCGCGCTTCATAGCCTTCGACCTGGTCGGCGCGATTGTTGGTCTGAACCGTGCCTTCCTTGTCCTTGTACTGCTTGTAGTACGCAGTGACGTTGACGCCCGTGGTGATACGCGCCTTGTCGCCGGCCACCTTCCGGATGGCCTCGTAGGCGATCTTGGCGCGGGCGACGGCCTTCTTCATCGCAGCGTCGGACTGGCTGTCGGTTTCTACGAAGCCGAGATCGAATCGCGCGCGGTTCGGCGCGACATCCAGCATGGCGCGGCCAAGACCTTCGACGACCGGCTTGTCCCACCAGTACGGCCGGACAATCGTGGCGGCGTCCTGGGCGGTGGCCACGGGCGCAAGAACACCGGTCGCAAGAGCGCCGAGAAGTACGGATTTCAGATGCATAACTGGTTTCCCTGATTCACTGGTCAGGTTCACGTCACCCCGGGTGAAACCTGTTGCCGTCTTGGCGCATTCGCTCGTTACTTTGCAACTACAATCAGCGCTTGGCCGCACGGTGATCGGCATGCTTTTGTGGGTCGATGCGGGATCGTTGGGACAAGCTGGTTTTGTGGGTGCGGCGCAAGCCGTGGGCGAGCGCGGGGATCGCGTTTGCGACGGTCGTGTTGCTGTTCACGCTGTCAGTCATAAGCGCAACGCCCCGGCCGGACCGCGACTGGGTCGAGAACCTGTCGGTGATTCCGGATATCGACATGCGCGAGGACGGCTTCTCCCTGCAGCCGGCGATGGACTGGTCCTACAACAAGGATGGTCCGGCCGTGAAAGGCATGACCAGCTTTGCGGCAGCGTTCGCGGATCTGCGGAATGTCTGGTTTGTGGTCGAGCCCCAGCCGGGCCAACCGTATGCCGCGCACACGCTGGTGCTGTTCGAATTCACCGGCGACAGGATAATCGGCCTCACAGTCGAGGCGCGGCTGGAGAAGGGCGAGGCCTATTCGGCCATCGACGGGCTCTTCAACAAGTTCGAGCTCGCCTATGTCTGGTCGACCCCGAAGGAGCTGCTGACGCGGCGCGTCACTTATCTCGGCAAGCAGGTTTACGTCTATGCGCTGGAGCTGAAGCCGGAGCAGAAACTCAACTTCCTGCGCAACGTGCTGACGCGCACGCAGGAAGTGAAGGCGCATCCGGCGTTCTACAACACGTTCACCTCCAACTGCACGAACGAGCTGGCGAAGACCGCGGGCATTGGCTGGCACTATTCGTGGGTGCTGACCGGGTATTCGCCCCAACGCCTGTTCGAGCTGCGCCTCATTCCCGGCTTCAGCTTCGAGAAGATCGAGGCCAATGCCTTGATGACGACACAGGTGGCTGGCTGGAATGACCTGCCCAGCGGCGAGTTCAACAGCGCGCTGCTGGCGGAGCTTCGCAGGCGAGCGACGGGTCCATGAGCTTCTTTTCGAAAACTATCGGAAGAGAAACGGTACAGCAGCGCATCGATGCGCTGCTCAAGGGCTCCGAAATCTACAAGCCGGACGGCGAGGGACCGTTTCCGGTGGTGCTGCAGCTGCATGGCTGCGGCGGCAAGAAGAACCTGCAGGGGCGTTGGGCCGCTGTCGCAAAACGGGCAGGTTGGGCCGTTGTCGTTGTCGACAGCTACACCCATCGCGGGATCTCGACGCTAGAGGCGTATGCGACGGTGTGCACGGGCGTGCAGTTGTGGGGTGGAGAACGCGCAGGCGATCTCTACGCCATGATGCAATGGTTGCGTGGACAGCCGTGGGCGGATGCGCGGCGGCTGGTGGCGGCTGGCTGGAGCCACGGCGGCTGGACGGTGCTGGATGCGATGAGCCTGTCGGCGGGGCGCGAAGCGGAGCGCGTGACGCGTCTCGCTGAACTGCCGGCGGAGCCGCTGTCGGGCCTCGTCGGCGCCTTCGTGATCTATCCCTATCAGGGGCTGGGTGCGATCGCGCCCGGTCGTGGGTTGCGGGTGGATATCGGTGTGAAAGCGCTGGTCGGCACGCACGACTTGATCGTGGGTAGCAAGTCGGTGGCGCGTGCGCTGAACCGCATGCCGACACCAGGCGCGCCGGTGGATGTCGTGATGATGGAAGGCGCCACGCACGCCTTCGACGAGATCGAAGCGCAGGACATGCGCGTGCGCTACGATCCGGTGCTGACCGCGAAGGCCGAGGGCATCTACACCGAGTATCTTGGCGCCGCGGCCGGCAGGGTTTCTATTTTATAGCCTGACGGTCGAACCAGTCGTCGCGGAACTGCCGGGCGATTTCGAGTGCGCCGAGGCCGGCGCTGCCTAGTCCGAAACCCGCGAACACGCCAATGCTGGATGCCAGGAAATCTCCCAGAGACATGGTGCGATCGGTAGTCAGCACACCCTGCATGATTTCCAGCAGCATCGCGAAGACGATCGCTGTCGTCACAAAGCCGATCCGCGTGCGCAGGCCCGGCGCGAAAGCAGCGCACAGGCCCAGCGTGCCGAAACCCGCGATATGCCGGAACTTGTCGACCTTGATGAAGGCCTTGAGCGGGTCGTGCGACTGCAACGCGCCCCAGATGATGATGGTGATCAGCAGGACGCCGACGGCAAAGCTGAGCACGGTTCCACGGTCGAACGGGCCGATCGACCAGGCGCTTGGGCGGCGCGGTGCATTGCTCATAAAAACCTCAGCCAGCTTGCGTCGCCGCGCATTGTCGCGGCGAACGTCACATCGCTTGGTTGAGATTGGCTGAACGGCGGATTGAAGGCGCAGGCGCGTCAGAGCGCTGACGCCGGAACACCTTCAACGCTCGGGATGATGCAGATTTACTCTGCCGCCTGCTGCAGTTTTACCGGCTTGTAATTGGTGGCGTCGCTGACGTGCGCTGCGTGGCCATAGCTCGCCAGCAGCCGTTCGATCTTGCGCACCAGCATGCGGTCCGTCGCCTTCCGGAACCCGGGCGTATTGGCGGCCAGCGCGTAGAACCCCTTCCGCGCTCCAATGAACAGGCTGCAGAACACGAAGACCGTCCAGTCTTTCAGGCCGATCTCGACACCCATGGAGCGGGCCTTCTTCGCGTCGCGCCCGAGAAAGCTCAGCAGGAAGAAGATCTTGGAGAAGCTGCGCTCGATCCTGTCAAAGATCTTGCTGCCCAGCTTCTCGTCCGCCGGCAGGTAGGCCGCGAGCGTCGCGCGCACCAGCTCGCCGCACGTCGCGTCGTCGAACCCTTTGCGCAGCGTCTGGTCGTACATCAGCATCACGTCGACCATCCCCTGAGGCGTATCCGGCAGCAGCTCCTCGGGCAGTCCGAGCAAGAAGCAGCGATAGCGCGACAGCTCCACGCGCGCCCGTTCGTCAGCGGTGTATTCCAGCCGCCCCTTCTCGATCATCTTGAACGCCAGAAGGAACACGCCGATCAGCCCCGCCGGCATCTGGTCCACCTGCGGGATCGGCACGCCGAACGTCTTCACGTTCCACATGTTCGAACGCCTCAGCGCGTTGAACCGCACCATCGAGTGCATCAACCGCACCATGGCCGCTGACTTGAATCCCGGTCCGAACCGCTCAAGCGCTCCGGGCAGGACGGAGGTCATGAAGAAGCTCGCCGTATCTTTCACACGTCGCGCCGCAGTCGCGTTCGACAGTGTTCCGGTCAGCGCCATCGGCAGTGCCGAGTACTTGTTCATGAAGGTCGCGATGAAGGCGCCGCGAATGATGAAGGGCGAATAGTTCGCCGTATCCTCCCGGCTCTGTCGCGCGCCTTCCTCGACCAGCTTCATGTCCACCCAGTCCGGCGTTGCTTCCATCGCGCGGATGAAGTTGACCAGTTCGGGCGGCGCATCCTGGACAGCCTCGACGCCATGATCGCATGCGTGCTGCAGCATGCTGACCAGAGTCTTGAATCCATAGGTTGGCATCAGCGCGGCATAGGCATCCGCCACAGTGTCGCCCAGCATAGTGTAGGCGCGCATGCGCTCCAACCGCTCGACGTCGGCGAGGATCTTCGGGCGCATCTCCGCGAATGCTGCACTGGTTGGGTTCTCGAGCACCGGCTCGTCCGCGAACCGTTCCGGCTTGATCGCAAAGTCCACATCTCCATACAGCGCCGGCAGGTTCGCCTTCTGCGAGGCGACCTTGGTGCGCAGCTGGTCCAGCGTCAGCGTCATCGGCGAACTCCCTCCGCGTCGCGGCGGCCGATATGCATGGTTCGGGTAATTTCGAGTTTCCGCAAGCCTGTCGTGAGGTAAGGCCCAATCTCGCAAGCAGGATTACGCCGGCGGCGGCGTCCAGACGTATTCCAGCTTCAGCCCGTCCGGATCGGCGAAGAACACGGCGTAATACCCGCGCCCTCCATTGTACTTCGGATAGTCCGCAGGCGGATCGAGGATCACGGCGCCGAACGCTTTCAGCTTCCCGTAAAGCGCATCAACATCTTCCCTGCTCGTGGCGCTCCAGGCCAGATGATGTAGCCCCGACGAGTACCGGTCATGTTCGCGTTCTGCATTGGCGCCGGTCGTCGGGCTGATGCCGATGGATGAGCCGTCCGGCAGATCCCATTCTCCGCCACCGCGCGGATACGGCTTCCCCTTCACGTATCCCATATGCGTCAGCACGAGGTCATACAGCGGTTCCGCCGCTGCGATGTTGCGGATCGACAAGTCAACGTGATGCACGCGTACGCCCATGGCTTGCTCCCCTCGCTTGCTCAATTGGTCGTCCGGATCAACTATCGCTTGCCCTGCGCGCCGCAAGAGCCTGCAGGCCCGGAGGCAACACCATGAAACTCACCTTCAAGCTTCAGCCTGTTTTCGTCGCGCTCACCATCGCGAATTTCGCTCTGCTGGCATTCCTGCTGTCGCAATCCCGCGCCATCGCCGCGCCCGCCCCGGACGACGGCATCCTTCGCGGCAAGGGCCTGCAGATTGTCGACAATACCGGAAAGGTTCGCGCCAGCATTTCGATCATGCCATCCCAAAAACTGAACGATGGCTCAACCTATCCCGAGACTGTGCTGTTGCGCCTGATCACGCCGGACGGCCGGCCAAGCGTAAAGATCGCGGCCATGACGACCGGCGCTGGTTTCTCGTTCACCGACGGCAAGGGCCTGTCCTACGTCCAGCTCGTCGCCGAGAACGATGATCCGAAGATCAATATAGTGGACAAGGCCGGCAAGAAAGTCTTGACGCTGCCCTAGACGCGCCTCTCCGCGCCCGGCGGCGTGTAGACGTATTCGAGCTTCAGCCCGTCCAGATCAGCGAAGAAGACGGCGTAGTAGCCCTTGCCGTAATCCGGATACTCGGCCGGCGCGTCGAGAATGGCTGCGCCGAACTTCTTCAGCTTCCTGTACAGTGCATCGACATCGGCCTTCGACTTCGCGCTCAGCGCCAGATGGTGCATGCCCGGCGAATAACGGTCGTGCTTGCGCGCGGCCCCGCGCCCCTTCGCTTTCAGAAGCGTGATGCACGGATACCGCTTGTCGCCCAGCCCGAACCCTGCCCAGTCCCCGCCCGCGCTCTTCAGCGTGAATCCGCAGTGCCCGAGGAACAGCTCATACAGTGGCCGCGATTTCACGGGATCCGCAACGGTGAGGTCGAGGTGATGGAAGAAATTGCTCATGCCGCCATCGCCACGATTTCGATCTCTGCCAGCAGCTGCGGCGACACCAGAGCGCTCACCACGACCAGCGTCGACGCAGGCCGCGTCTCGCCCAGCTTCGCCCGGAAGCGCGAGCGATAGGCCGGCACGGCATCCGCGGTCAGAAGATAGCCGCGCACGCTGACAACATCTGTCAGCTTCATGCCCGCTTCGGTGAGAATGCCCTCGATATTCGCCCAGATGACGTCGAGCTGTTCCTCGACGCTGGCCGGGATGCCGCTGTTCGGCGTCATGCCCACCTGGCCCGAGACGAAAAGCGTTCGCAGTCCCGGCGGCGCAACGACGCCATGGCTGTAGTGCGGAGCAGGGGCGGCGACAGAGGAAGGATTGATGTGTGTTGTCATCCCGCGATTAGCGGGGCGGCGCGCTCGGCTGTCCAGCGGGACTTTGCAATTGCGCGGGCGTCTTGAACTGGATGGAGATCGAGCAGTGATACCCCACCTGGCCGTTTATCGGATCGGGAGTGTTGATGCCGATGACGAACGCGCGAGTGGCGGCGCCCATCTGCACATCCTGGATACCGAAAACATACTGCGTTTTGTCCCGGACATAGACGCGGACGCGAGACTGGGCGCCTGCATTCACTTCCCTCGCCGTACCGGCTCGAGTTTCCATGTCGCTCCATTCGGGATGGACATCGAGCCATCCGCCCGGACGGTAAGCGCCCAGGCTGGGTTCGAGAGCGGCAATCGTTCGCGATGTCGTAGCTTCGCATTCGCTCTCACGCTCGAACCGTCGAGAGCGATTGACTTCAAAGCTGTAGGAAAACTCGTTGCTGTCCAGGCGGAAGGTCTTGCCGAGCCGCAAGTTCCAGCGCCAGTCGTCAAATTCGACGGCGTCGCTTCCCAGCGCGCCAATAACGGGCCCGGACTTACCGTCGCGAAACTTGGTCCATCTCGCCTGCGGCATCGACGCGACGGTCTCCTCGATGCTTTGGCCGGGTACAGCCTGTCCGAACATGATCGGAGGGTCGGAAAAAGCCGGAGCACTCACGAGAGAGGCAACCGCACAAACTCCGAAACGGATGATCCGCATCGTGATCCAGATCCATGTGACTTTCGTCATTGCTACTGGGGAGAACGGCGGACGGCAACACCGCGTGGCAAACGGGCGGCCGGGCAAACGTACGCGTGACGTCTCCGCTCGCACGTCTCTCGGATTGAGCGCCGTCTCGCGACCTACTTATCCAGCGCCTGCGAGCCATTCGGCTTCGACTGCAGCTGCACATAGTTCTGGATGCCCATCTGAGCGATCTGGTCGAACTGCGTCTCGAGGAAGTCGATGTGCTCTTCCTCGTTGTGGAGGATCTTGTTGAAGATGTCGCGCGAGCCGTAGTCGCGCACCTTCTCGCAATACTCGATTGCATCGCGCAGCACCGGCACGGCGATCTGCTCCGTCTTGAGATCGCACTCGAGGATCTCTTTGACGTTCTCGCCGATGAACAGCTTGCCGAGGTCCTGCAGGTTGGGGAGGCCTTCGAGGAACAGGATGCGTTCGATCAGCCAGTCGGCGTGATGCATCTCCTCGATCGACTCATCGTGCTCCTTCTTGGCCAACTCCGAGACACCCCAGTCCCGCAGCATGCGCGAGTGCAGGAAGTACTGGTTGATGGCCGTCAGCTCATTCTTGAGCGCCTGGTTCAGGAATTCGATGATCTTCGGATCGCCTTTCATGGGCGGGCTCCTTGAAAATTGGCTGGCAGCGCGCCGGGGAGGCGGCCTCATTAGGCATAACGCATAACAAGGCTCTAAGGACGCCGACTCTCGACGCTTTTCAAGTTGTTTTCATTAGGAATTTTTGCGAATGCGAGGACGTTGCGTTCGCAGGGGCCTATTCGGCGGCGACGAGCATCCGCTGCGAGGAACAGACGTCGTCCTGCGCCTGATCGCGGATCATCCCGCATACAGTTTCGCAGCATTTTCCGCAGTTTATCGTCGTCGAATGGTGCTTGTGAACCTGCGCAGGGGAGCGAGCGCCCGCCGCAATCGCGTCGTTCACTTTCGCCGTATTGAGACCCCGACACACACAGATGATCATGCGAACCATTTGCAGCAGTTTGCGACTGATTGTCAATCGCCTTGCAACACCCATGCCCGGCGGCGCGGCGTCGCAGCTCAGGGCCATGCACAGAAGCCTCATTTCCAAGAGGATTCCCCGTTTTTCCCGTGCTTGACCCCCCGGCCCCGGGCCCATACGCGAGACCGCACAGGAGCCTTCCATGTCCGTCGCCGATCTCGCCACAACCGCAAAAGCATGGCCGTTCGAACAGGCCCGCGAGCTCAAGGCGCGTGTCGAGAAGCTCGAGAAGGCCGGCCGCGCGAAGGATGCGCCGGTGGTCTTCGAGACCGGCTATGGCCCATCGGGCCTGCCGCACATCGGCACGTTCGGCGAAGTCGTGCGCACCACGATGGTCCGCAAGGCCTTCGAAGCGCTCACCAACGGCGCCTACAAGACTCGTCTGATCTGCGTGTCGGACGACATGGATGGCATGCGGAAAGTGCCTGACAACCTGCCGAACCAGGAAATGCTGGCGGGCTATCTGCAGAAGCCTCTGACGGTGGTGCCCGATCCGTTCGGCACGCACGAGAGTTATGGCGCGCACATGAATGCGCGGCTGCAATCCTTCCTCGACTCGTTCGGGTTTGAATACGAGTTCGCTTCGGCCACTGATCTCTACAAGCGCGGCGTCTATGATGCTATGCTGAAGCGCGCGGCGGAGAAATACGACGACATCATGAAGGTGATGCTGCCGACGCTGGGCGACGAGCGGCGCGAGACCTATTCGCCCTTCCTGCCGATCTCACCCACCACCGGTCGCGTGCTCTACGTGCCGATGAAACGCGTCGATGCGAAAGCCGGCACGGTGACTTTCGATGACGAGAACGGCGCGGAGACGACGCTCCCGGTCACCGGCGGCCATGTGAAGCTGCAGTGGAAGCCCGACTTCGGCATGCGCTGGGCGGCCCTCGGCGTCGACTTCGAGATGTTCGGCAAGGACCACCAGGCCAACGCGCCCATCTATTCGAAGATCTGCAAGATCCTCGGCGCCGAGCCGCCGCACCAGTTCGTCTACGAACTCTTCCTCGACGAAAAGGGCGAGAAGATCTCGAAGTCGAAAGGCAATGGCATATCGGTCGAACAGTGGCTCGCCTACGCCCCGGCGGAATCCCTGTCGCTCTATCAGTGGCAGAAACCGAAAACGGCCAAGAAGCTCTATTTCGACGTCATTCCGAAAGCGGTGGACGAGTATCTCACCTTCCTCGACGCCTACGCGAAGCAGACGCCCGATCAGCAGCTTGAGAACCCCGCCTGGCACATCCATAGCGGCACGCCGCCGGCGAAATCTTCGCCGGTGTCCTTCGCCATGCTGCTGAACCTTGTTTCGGCCGCGAACGCATCCAACAAGGACGTCCTCTGGGGCTTCATCCGCCGCGAAGCGCCGAACGCCTCGCCGCAAACCGATCCGCTGCTCGACCATCTCGTCGGCTACGCGCTCAAATACTACACCGACTTCGTGAAGCCGGCGAAGACATACCGCGCGCCCGACGAGAAGGAGCGGGCCGCGCTGGAAGATCTTGCCGGTCGCCTCGACACATGGACTGGCGCACTCGATGGCGAGAGTCTGCAGACGATGGTTTTCGCCGTCGGCACCGAGCGCCAGTTCGAACCGCTGCGCACATGGTTCACCGCGATCTACGAAGTCTGCCTCGGCCAGTCACAGGGCCCGCGCTTTGGCGGTTTCGTCGCGCTGTACGGTGTGAAGGAGTCGGCGCAGCTGATCCGCGATGCGCTGGCCGGCAAGTTTCAGTGAAACGCCAGCACGGCGAACACCATCGCGATCAGCAGTGACAGGGCGGATAGCGGCGCAAGGCTCGCCAGCAGGCCTGCGGCGCGCTTGTCGCCTGCCTTCATCCGCGCATGCGTCATGTCGGTCGACATCACCGCGAAGGTGAGCGCGACAGCGAACACCATCTTCATCCAGAACATCACGCCAAGCCCGTTCAGCCCTTGCCCGGTTGCCAGCAGCGCTATCCCGGTTGGCCACATCAGCACGAGCCCCGCGATCGAAATTCGCGCGTGAATCCGTCCGGTGTTGCGCGGTCCGCCTTTCTGCCGTGCTGCTGGCGGAGCGCTTGCCAGCCCGACCAGGCTGCCCATTGCGCCGCCGGCCGCGAGCATCAGCCCGAGCAGGTGAAATATGAGCAGGATGTCCGCCGCCATGGCGAAGCGCTTAAAGTGCGTCGCGCGTTGCCGCAATCAGTCCTTGAGCGCCGCCACCGCCACCAGCTCGATCAGGTCGTCGCCTTCCAGCGTGGCGCCGATGCAGGCGCGCTGTGGCGGATTGGCGGGATCGGCCCACGCGTCCCAGATGCGGTTCATCTCCGGTTTGCGCGCCATGTCGGTGATGTAGACCGTGACGCTCAGCAGGCGCGACTTGTTTGTGCCGGCCTCGGCAAGATGCGCGTCAAGCTGTTTCAGCGCCTCGTTTGTCTGCTGCTCCATCGAGTCGGATTTCACCGGCGATGTCGCAACGGTGTAGACCCAGCCGTCGTGAACGACCGCGCGGGCGCGCGTGGCGCCGTCGCGCGAATAGCGTATGATGTCAGACATGCGCTCTCCTAATGGAATGTCAGCGCCGCGAACGCCACGGCGAGCAGTGACGACACGCCCGCGATCGGCCCCAGCACCGGAAGGCGCGATGCGGCCTCCGCGTTGCCCTTCTTCACCGCTGCATAAGTCACCTCGAGGGTGATCGCCGCCAGCGTCAGCGTGGTCACGAACACCATTTTCACCCAGAACGTCACGGGGACATCCACGCCCTGGAAGTTGTTGTACTTCACGGAAAGCATGCCGAACCCGGTCACCAGCATCAGCACCAGGCCGATGCTCGACATGCGCCCGAGGATGGGCGAGAGCCCGCGCACCACGCCTTGCTGCTCCGCCGGCAATTTGCCGGCATAGGCGGCGGCGGCCATTGAGCCGAAGCCCCCACCAGCGCCGAGCATCAAGCCAATGAAATGAAGAACCAGAAGTACGTCGTCCATCACCGCCTCCCAGCGTTTTCAGACGCGATACCTCGGCGCGGCCCGGCGAGCAATCACGTCCGCGAAGGACAGCGTACCAGGTCCACGGCGTTGGCGTCGTTGATGGTGACGCGCATCTCGTGAAGGTTGGCCTTCACGCGAAAGAAGACGAAGTCGTGGCTTTCCTTGCCTTCGGCCAGGCATTTGGCGCTGGCCGACCATGCCTCGCCCTCGCCCTTGTTCTCGGCCATGTAGATCTTGTCGAAGACGCAGAAGCGCTGCTCCTGCATGCCCATGCGGTGGGCCTCGATCGTCCAGATCTTGCGGTCCGAGTCGCACTCGTTCGGCGCCGCCGCCCATTCGCCGGCATAGGGACGATCGCCAATGTCGGCGCGGGCGGCGTTGGGATCGGCGGGGAAGCCCGAGCTTTTGTCGTCCTCGTCGCTCGGCGCGCCACAGGCCGCCAGCGCCAGCATCGCCACGCAAAGTCCGAGACGGCGCACGTTTCGCTCCTTCAGGGCCGGGGCAGCCTTCTGTGCCGCCAGCGCCGATACTTAGCGCCTGAGTTGCGGCCGTTGCGCAAGTGGAAAGGTCGGAGCATCATCATTTTTCGGGCTCGGAGAGCATTGATGCGCGGATTTTCCAGCGCACGCGGATGGCTGATTGCCGCTCTTGCCGCTGGCGCGGCGGCGATGCCTGCCTTCGCACATCCCACCTCGGAAGAACTCGCCGGCATGTTTTCGCGTGGCGAGTACATGATGGCGGCGAAGCAGGCCGAGGCGGCCGCCGGCGCCGACGATCTGGCATTCGCTGCGCGGGCCCTGCTCGCCCAATGCATGACGGGTAGCGGAGAGCCGGATGCCGCGCTTGTAGAGCGGGCCTCGAAGGATGCCGAGGCAGCGCTGAAACTCGATCCTGATCACGAGGAAGGCCGGCTGCAGCTGGCGATCGCCCTGTCGCTGAAGAGCCGCCAGATGGATGTGATGGCGGCCTGGACCGCCGGTTATGGCGATCGTGGCAAGAAACTGGCGGAAGAGGTGTTGAAAGCGGATCCCTCCAATTTCTATGCGCACGGGTTCCTGGCGGTGTGGAATGTGGAGGTGGAGCGGCGTGGTGGTGGGTTGGGTGCGTGGGTGATGGGGGCGAGCATGGTGGCGGCGCGCGAGCACTATGCGGCGGCCGTGCGGCTGGCGCCGGGGGATGCGGGTGTGCACTGGCAGTATGGGCGAGCGCTGGCTGCGCTGGATGCGAAAGCGCATGGTGCGGAGGCGGTGCGGGTGCTGGAGCGGGCGGTGGCGTCCGATGCGACGGACCATGTGCAGGAAGTGATGAAGGCGCGCGCAGCACGGCTGGCGGCAGCGCTGAAGGGCGATAAGACCGCCGCGCAGGCGCTGGCGCGCGAGATGCTGTGAGCCGCGACACCAAGGCAGAGTCGATGGCGATCCGTGGCATCCTGCATGGTGAGTGGGATCCCATCGGCTGTGGCGTGCCGGCGGACGAGTACGACAGCTATGTGTGGCCGGTGTACGCGCTGCTGATGCGCGGCGCGCCGCGCGATGAAGTCGCCGCCTACCTGCGTTGGGCAGCGGACGTGAACATCGCGATGCCCGTGCCTGAAGAAAGGCTTGCCCTCGTCCTCGACAAGTTGATGAGCCTCGGCCTGGAAACAGGAAAGGCTCCTCCAGCCTGAGCCGGAGGAGCAGTCGAGCGAGAGGCTCGGAAAGGTCAGGCCATCGCGCCGGCGCGCCGCAGGCCCATGATCTGCAATTCGCCGAACACGAGCACAATTGCCGCTTGGGCGCAGACGAAGATCTTGCCGAGAAGGCTGGGCGCAAAGGCTGGGCCGAATGCCACGAAGAGACTTGCGGCGACCCAGGCGAAGTTGATGGCGATGACCGCTACGATGAGTCCGGTAGGAGCGGCGCCCGCGCGGATGACCATGGTCAGAAGGGCTACGAACGGGATCATCGCGACGCCTGACCAGAACAGCAGAGCGGAAGGAAGACCAAACAGGCCGGCGGTGAGGTCCGCGCCGCCGATCATGGCGAGGGTGGCCGCACCGCTAACGACCGCATCCGCGATTAGCGCTTTCTTGAGATAGGAATTGAGGGCAGGCATCGGGCAGCTCCTGTGTTTGCCGTGTCGATGAAACGAACATGGCGAGGCTGGATGCGGCTGGCGATTACGTCGGAGGTAATGGAAGTGCGGATCGTGCGCGGCTAGTGTTCCGGCATGATGAAACAGACATCTTCCGATGCGCCTGCCCGGGTCGGCGATCTGATCAAGGAATGGCGAACCCGCCGCCGGCTTAGTCAGCTGGATCTTGCACTGGAGGCAGGCGTCTCGCAACGACATCTCAGCTTCGTGGAAAGTGGCCGTTCAGCGCCCTCGCGCGAAATGGTCGAGATGCTGTCGGAGCATCTGCGGTTGCCGCTGAGAGAGCGGAACGTGCTCTTGCTCTCAGCTGGATTCGCGCCGGCCTTTGCCGAACGGAAGTTGAGCGATCCTTCGATGAACGCGGCGCGAGCAGCGGTAGAGCTGGTGCTGAAGGGGTACGAACCGAATCCGGCGCTGGCGATCGATCGTTACTGGGTGTTGCTGATGGCCAATGCAGCGGTCGCCCCGTTGCTCGGGCTGGTGGAGGAC
Organism: Hyphomonadaceae bacterium; assembly: GCA_965279205.1. Classification (GTDB taxonomy): domain Bacteria; phylum Pseudomonadota; class Alphaproteobacteria; order Caulobacterales; family Hyphomonadaceae; genus UBA7672. The sequence continues at coordinate 2,604,198 of OZ257144.1, read as the reverse complement.
AAGTCGCTGCTGCAGGGCGAGATCAACGTCTTGCGAGTCTCGCTGCATCCAGGAGGGCTCGCGCCCTACATCGTGAACCTTGCGCGCTGGAAGGCCCACATTCTCTGGCGGCTCAACCAGCAGATCGACGTGACATGCGATCCGAGGTTGATTGATCTGGAGCGCGAACTGGCCGGCTATCCGGCCCCGCCGAGTGTGAAGGGCAAGCCGTGGGAAGACGCGGATGCCATCGCGCTGCCTTTTGAGCTCAAGGTCGGCGGGCAGCTGCTGTCGTTCATCACCACGACAACCGTGTTCGGAACGCCTGCCGAAGTGACGCTGTCGGAACTCGCTGTGGAGGCCTTCTTTCCAGCCAACGCGGAAACATCCGCTGCGATGCTGGCGATGGCGAAGGTGCGGCAGAACTGACTATTGGCTCGCCCACAGGATACGCGCCATCCACGCCAGATCGCCGCGTGGAAGTTCGCGAGGTCCATAGGCGGGGTTGAGCGAGATCAGTTCGACCATGCGCTCGGTCTGGCGGCCGAGCACCTTGGCGAGGACCTCACCATCCTTCGTGCGGGCGACAACGCGATCGCCGCGGCGTACCGCTACGCCGGGAGCAACCACGATGCGGTCGCCACGGCGATAGACCGGCTCCATCGAGTCGCCAGTGATTTCGAGCGCGTAGACATTCTCGGATTCAAGGCCGGGAAAGCGCACCTCTTCCCAGCCATCACCAGTTGGAAAGCCAGCATCGTCGAAATAGCCGTCGCTGCCCGCCTTGGCGAAACCAAGAAGCGGGGCAGTATGGCCCTGGCGGCCCTCGGCCAGGGCGGCGAAATCCTCCAGCGACGTTCCCACCGCATCTAGCGCCTTCATCAGGCTTTCAGTTGAGAGCCAGCGCGGCGCGCCATCCGTTCCGGCACGCTTCGATTTGTTGAAGGCGGTCGGGTCGAGCCCAGCCCGTTTGGCGAGCCCGGACGCCGAGAGTCCATGGCGCTCAGCCAGCGCATCGACGGCTTTCCATATGTCGGTGTGGCGCATGATGGGCCTTTCACGCAGATAGGACGCCCCACCTATGTATAGGAAAATAATCCTCTTCACAAGCGAAGAGGCGGTCTCCACAAAAGCTTCGAGCGTTTACCGTCGGCATGGATCAAAGCAATCAAGCTATTGAAAAACAACATTTTAATGCGTTGTCTGTTCGTTTGGCCGCACCGAAATCAGGGTCCAAAGTGATTGAACCTCTGGCCCAACTATCGCATTACCTCATCGCCGCCGGGCTCCGGCGCAGCACAACACACGGCCGCCCGGCCGCGGAGTAAATGGAACTTCTGATCCTCGTACTGCTGGTCCTGCTCAACGGCGTGTTTGCGCTGTCCGAGATGGCGATCGTTTCTTCTCGCAGACCCCGGCTGAAGGCCATGGCCGACCGGGGCAATAGCGGAGCGAAGACCGCGCTGCGGCTGCTTGAGGATCCCTCCCAACTGCTGTCGACCGTACAGATCGGCATCACAGCCATCGGCGTAATCGCCGGCGCATACAGCGCCACGGCGCTGTCGGACGATCTCGCGCCCTGGATCGCCAGCCTGTCTCCCGCCCTTGTAGAGTATTCTGGAGGGATCGCCTTCGGCGTGGTGATCGTGTTTACGACGATTCTGTCGCTGGTTCTGGGCGAGCTGATCCCCAAACGCATTGCGCTGTCGGCGCCAGAACCGCTGGCGGCAGCCATGGCGCCGGTGATGGCGCTGATCGAGACGGCGGCTTCACCGCTTGTCTGGATGCTGCGGACCGTGACGGAGGGGGTTGTCCGCCTGCTGGGCCTGCATCGCACCCGGCAGGAGGACGTGACCGAGGAAGAACTTCAGTCGCTGATCGTCGAGGGCGAGAAAGCTGGCGTCATCGAGGAAGAAGAGCGCGACATGATCCAGAGCGTGATGCGCCTGGGTGACCGCTCGGTGAAGACGATCATGACGCCCCGGACGGAGATGGTCTGGCTCGACCCGGACATGCCGCGCGAAGAGATGCTCAACGAGATACGCCAGAGCGGCCATTCTCGATTTCCTGTCGCGCACGGAGATCCCGACAGGATCGTGGGTGTCGTGCAGACCAAGGAGCTGTTCGGCCACCTTGCTGACAGCGGCAACATCGACCTCAAGGCTGTAATGCATCCGCCGATCTTCGTGCCCGAGACGATGCCGGTGCTGAAGATGCTGGAGTCGATGCGCGGCAACCCGGTGCGCATGGTGATCGTGTCGGACGAGTATGGCGGCGTACTGGGCCTGGTGACGGCGGCCGACCTGCTGGAGTCGATCGCGGGCGATGCCGCGCTGAGCGAGGACGAGGGGCTGTCGCCGCCGGTCAGGCGCGACGACGGCAGCTGGCTAGTCGATGGCATGACGCCAGTGGACGAGTTCGAGGAACTGGTCGGCGTCAGGGACCTTGATGAAGACGAAGGCTATTCGACGGTGGCGGGGCTGGTGATGCATCTTCTACGCGCCGTACCGAACGAAGGCGACAAGGTCGAGCGTGCGCCGCTGACGTTCGAAGTGCTGGATATGGATGGACGGCGCATCGACAAGGTGCTGGTCCGCAAGCTCGAGCCCGTGGACGACGATCCGAGCGGCTAAGCGTCGACGCCCGCGCGCTTCAAACCCAGCTGGACGATCTTGTTGAGCAGGTCGTCGTACTTCACGCCGGCATGCAGGCCGGCCTGGGCGAATTCCTGACTGGCGGCGATCTCGGGATTAGGGTTCGCCTCGATGAAGTAGGGGATGTTGTCTTTCGACAGGCGGAAGTCGATACGGCAATAGCCGTCGAGTTCCAGCGTATGGCAGATGCGCTTGGCCAGCGTGCGGATCTTGGTGACGACGGACACCGGCAGATCCTGCGCTGGTCCCTGAAGAATGCCGCGCTTCTCCTGGTAGTCCGGATCGTGCTTCACCTTCTCGGTCGCGATGGCGTGTGCGCCATCAGCGAGTTTGCTGAAACTGAGCTCCCAAACGGGCAGGACCTGCAGCCGGTCGTTGCCGACAACGCCGACATAGATCTCGCGTCCATCGATATACTGTTCCGCGATGGCGGGCGTGTTGAGACGCTTGTGAATGAACGCTACGCGCTCGGCCAGCTTCTCATCGGTATCGACGATCGAGGCCTGCGAGATGCCCAACGAGGCGTCTTCCCACAGGCTCTTCACGATCAGCGGGAATTTGAGGCGGCCCGGGCGGCGCACCTTCTTGCCCATCGGGAAGACAGCGAACGCAGGCACCGGCACGCGGTGATACTTGAGCAACTTCTTCGACAGGTCTTTGCCGCGCGCCAGCATCATGCCGCGCGGGTTGCAGCCCGTGTACGGCACGCGCAGCAGTTCAAGCAGGCCCACGACGTTCTGGGCGTAGAGCGACTCGCCGTGGAATTCCTCGAGCAGGTTGAAGACGATGTCCGGCTTCCATTCCTCGACAGCGTCGCGGATCGGGGTCAGCTCGGTCTGAGCGCCGAGCAGGCGCACTTCATGGCCGCTCGCCTTCAGCGTGGACGAGACATCGTATTCGGTTTTCCAGACGTAAGCTTCCTGCTCGCTGAAGGTCTCCGGGTTCTCGGGAGGAATCAGGTCAGGGTGGGCCAGCGCCAGAATGCGAAGCGGCTTCATACCGCGAACCACTGCCGGCGCGAGGTGTGGAGGTGGTGCGCAATCTTGTTGTTGAGCAGCCGGACCATCGCCTGGCGCAGCTGCGCCTCGGAGCCCGACGCACGCAGCTTCAATGCACGGCAACGCGCGATCATCTGGTCAAGCGCGGCATCGAGCGCGATCTGATAGGTGCCCGAAACGCGCCAGGCGGCGGCGCGGATCTTGGCCTTGTTGCTGCGGATGAAGGCGGAGGCCGGCGGCCGGCGGCTGTGGCGTGGATCGGACGAGAAGATGCGCTGCAGGTCGCGATCAAAGCGCGTGTCGGTATCAACCGCGTAGTGCGCCAGCTTGTGCTCGTAGTGTTCGCCCAGCGTCTTGTTGAGGCGGCCGACGGGATCGACTTCCAGCCGCCGGGTCAGGCCGCCGCGATCTCCGGCGATCTCGGCCATCAACTCGTCGACGAATTCCAGCTTCTCCAGCGCACCGGGCCATTCGGCGTAACGCACGCGCCAGTTGGAGCGCGGTGTCAGCCACACGGCAAAGGTTTCGGCAAAGTCCTCGTCCGGATGGCTCTGTGCGTACCAGCGCGGCAGATGCTGGACATAGTCTTTGCTGCTTGGGTTGGGGCGGTAGCTGTCCGGATAGGGCGTGGACGAGCGGCCGAACATTTCCTGCCACTTGCGGCGGCGATGAAGCGCATAGGCGTGCTGGACGATGTGGCCGGCCTCGTGCCGCAAGATGCGCATGCACTCGCGGCGCGTACCGCCCTCGACGTCCCTGAACATCTTGCGCTCAAGGCGGGCGAGACGTGGATGGGCGAGGTAGAAGGGTACAGCGATGCCGGGCGTCGTGTCCGGGCTGAACCATTCATCGGAAATCCAGGCGTGGGCTTGGACGAGGCCGCGACGCTTGAGTTCGCCGTTCAGCGTCTTCATGCAGCCCTGCAGCCAGGTGCCTTCGATGGAGACGCCAAGATCCTTCAGGCGGAGATCAAGCAGGTCGGTATCCGAAAGATAGGACCACCAGGGCTGGCGCGACTTCGCGCGCATCGACCAGAGAGTGCCGCCCGAGTCGCCCATCAACCACGCTCCCAGACAGGCGCCACTACAGGCGTCCGGACCCGTTCCGGCCGGCCAGGGCAGGGCGTGAGATAGCCGGAAGGAGGGGGTGACCAGAGCAAGCGGGAAACCTTTCCGCGTCGATCTGCGGATGGAACGCTTTCTAAACCATAAACCTCCGGTCGCGGTCCAAGAAAAACGAAGTATTCCTGAGGAAAATGCAGGTCAGACCGGGTCGTACGGGAAGACTTCGGCAGATGCGTCCAGCTTGAAGAAGCTGGGAGCCATGGCCGGCAGGCAGGTGTCGAGGATTTTCTGGGGATTCCAGCCGGAAAGGTCCGCCATGGACCGGATCGGCCGCGGCTGGTCGAACAGGACAATCTCGTTGCCCCGGACGCCGAAAATCTGGCTGGAGACGTGTTTTGCCTTGTCCGAGCACAGGGCGACGGCGAGCTGGGCCACCTGATCGGCCCGCATGGCGGCTTTCATCCGGCCGACCCGCTGGGCGCTGGCCTCGTCCTTGACCGGGATGGATTCGATCATCCGGGTCCAGGCAAAAGGGGCGATCACGTTCGAGCGGATATTGTTGCGGGCGCCTTCCATGGCGGCGATCCGCGACAGGCCGACAATGCCCATCTTGGCGGCGGCATAGTTCGCCTGGCCGATATTGCCGATCAGGCCCGAGGTCGAGGTGAAGAGGACATAGGCGCCATCCTTCTGCTCCCGGAACAGCTCGATAGAGGCGCGGGTGACGTTGAACGAGCCTCGCAGGTGAACGGTAATCACCTTGTCCCAGTCCTCCTCGGTCATCTTGTGAAGCATGTTGTCTCGCAGGATGCCCGCCGGGTTCACGATGGCGTGGAGGCCGCCGAACGTGTCCTTCGCCTGCTCGATCATGCGGGAAACGGCCTTGTAGTCGGCGACGCTGTCCGAGTTGGAGGCAGCCTCACCGCCGGCCGCGCGGATTTGCTGGGCGACCTGCTCGGCGGGGCCTGCCGACCCTTCGTCGCCGCCAGAAAGACCGCCGCCGAGATCGTTGACCACCACCTTGGCGCCTTCGCGCGCGAGGAGAAGGGCGGTTTCCTTGCCGATCCCGTTGCCGCCGCCGGTGATGAGAACGACCTTGCCGTCGAGCACGCCCATGACTGTCTCCTCCGAAGTTCTGGCAGGACTTTCTCAGCACAGCCGAAGCCGGGAGGGAAGGCGCGCGGCGGGTGCCCGGGGGACGCCAGCGAGCCCGCGACACATTTTTTCTTGCGTGGGAGGCAGAGTCTCCCTATTTGCACCCCTCGTACCGGCTGCGCGAAGGGCCCCTCTGGGGAAGACGGCGACCAGCGGTGATGCACTGACCTGGGCTTGAGCCAAGAATTGGCAAGGGCTGCGGTCGTTGGTTCGTCACTCTCGTCTTCGGAGCCTGAGCCCCGTGAACGCTATTCCCGCCTACAACATCTTGCCCGATGCGCCGGAGCATTCCGCTGCTATCGAGGCGCTGTACGACGACGTTTTCGGCCCCGGCCGCTTTGCCAAGACGGCGGAGCGCCTGCGCGAAGGCAATACCAGGATCGCTGACGCGAGCCTCGTCGCCATCGACGCCGAGGGCCTGACAGGCGTCGTGCGCGTATGGCCGGTGACGGTAGGCGACAAGGGCCGCGCCGCTTTCCTTGGCCCCATCGCAGTGGCGGAGCGCCGCCGTGGCAATGGCGTCGCCTTCAAGCTGATGGAGCGCGCAATCGGCGTTTGCCGCGAGCAGGGCTACGCCGCTGTGATCCTTGTCGGCGATCAGGAATACTACGAGCGCTTCGGCTTCAATCAGGCCGGCGAAGGCCGCTTCCAGCTGCCAGGACCAGTCGACCAGAAGCGTATCCTGATCCGCGACCTGTCGGACCGGGCGGCGAAGCTAAAGGGCGTACTTGGCGTTCCGCGCTAGCGCGTCAGCGGCCTTCACGACGCCAGGCGAGCATCATGAACACACAGGCGAGCAGCATCCCGATCACGCCGGGCAGCAGCGTCGTGGATTCTGTTGCGCGCACCGCATAGGCGCCTCGCTGGCGCAGGCCGAGCCAGCCGGGTTCGGCAGCGTTGCCACCTTCGCCGACCCGGCGGATCTGCGGCATCGCTGGCGTGCCGTCGGCGCCGAGGCGGAAGACGCCGCCAAGGGTTTTGACCGCGATCGGCTGGATCTTGTCGGGCGTGGCGCGCAGGTCGATGTATTCGCGCGGATGCGTCGGCCCGCGCAGCGTTACGGCATTGAGCTTGCCGCTGACCGCACGATAGAGGCCCAGCTCCTTTGCCGGCACATTCGCCTGGTAGCGTCCAGGCGAGAGCAGCGTCCAGTCGCTTTCCACCTTCGTGCCATCTGGCGCCGTCAGTTCCAGCTTCGACGGCGTGTCCGACATGGTGTGGAGACTCGCCTTGATCTCGGGCGAGGCGCCGGCTTCGAGTTCCAGCAGCTCCTCCTCGAGCTCGGGCTCCTTCATCAGCCAGTGCGCGGTGCGGCGGATGAGTTCGGCATAGGGCCCGCCGCCCTCATAGCCGCGCGCCCACAGCCACAGCTGGTCGGACATCACGGATGCGACGCGGCCCTGGCCGACGCGGTTGAGCAGCAGCAGAGGATGGCCGTCCGGCGTCTGCATCAGGGCTTCGGAATTGCCCTGTTCCATCTTCATGTAGCGCATCCACGGACCCCAGCCGTCGGTGGGGAGCGTGGCCGTGACGGAGTGGCGCTTGCCGAGGGCTGTGAGCTGCGGCGTGAACTTGCCGTCGACCATCTCGCCGGTGGCGCGGCCAGGCAGAACACCACCAAGCGGCGTATTGTAGAGAATGTACGCGCCTGGATAGGCGGGCCCTGATGCGATCAGCAGCGCGCCGCCCCTTTCGACATAGCGCGCGACACGATCGAGATACTGTTCTTCCAGCACGGACGGGCGCAGCTCGTGGTCGAAGATGACCAGGTCGAACTCGTCCAGCTTTTCGCGGAAGAGTTTGGGTTTGGGAAATGCGATTAGCGCGATCTCTTCGATCGGCACGTTGTCGGACTTCTGCGGCGGGCGAAGAATGGTGAAGTGGACGAGATCGACCGCCGGGTCGGACTTCAAGAGGTCGCGCCACACCCGGGCGCCAGCGTGCGGTTCGCCGGTGACCAGCAGAACGCGCAGGCGATCCTGCACGCCGGAGATCCGCGCCGAGGCGAGGTTGTTCGCCAGCGTCAGCTCATTCGGAATGCCGTCGACCGACAGCACAACCAGATTTTCGCCGCGCCGCTTCAGCGTCAGCGACAGCATCTGCGGTTCGCCGACTGTGACGGTCTGCGTCGGCTGGGCTTCGCCATTGATGGTGATGTCGACTGGAACGGTCTTCGCCGTGGGGTCGTTGACCTTGACCCGCATCTCGACCTTCTGGTCGATGATGGAGAAGGAAGGCGCCTGCTGGATTTCGATGTTCCGGTCGATCTCCTCGTCGCCGCCGACGATCAGGCCGTGAACAGGACCGAACGGTTTGGCATCGTCTGCGTTCTGCGGGATGTCGTGGATCTGGCCGTCCGTGATCAGGATAGCTCCGCCGATCCGCTCGCGCGGCGCGTCCGACAGGGCGGACGACAGCGCGATGTACATGTCCGTCCCGTCAGCGCCGGGATCGGTTTCGGCAACGCGCACTTCCAGCGTATCATCAGCGTCGAGTTCGCGGCGCAGGGCGTCATAGGCGGCTTGCGCCGTTTCCGTGCGGCCGCGGAAGTTCATGCTCTCGGAACGGTCCATCACGACCGCAACGATGTCCTTGAGTGGCTCGCGCTGTTCCTGGATCCAGAGCGGGTTCGCCAGCGCAAGCGCCAGCACGGTCAGCGCCAGCGCGCGGAACAGCCAGGCCTTGCCGCGCAGGTAGAGATAGACGGCCCACAGCACGGCCGAGCCGCCAATAAGCACCCACAGGAGCACCCAGGGGATCAGTGGATCGAATGCGAGGCGGGAGGCTTCAAGCATGGCTAGTCCGTCTTGTTGTCTCTGGACGTTCCCAGCCGTTCAAGCAGGTCTGGCACGTGGACCTGGTCTTCCTTGTAGTTGCCTGTGAGGATGTACATCACGAGGTTGATGCCAAAGCGGTAGGCCATCTCGCGGGCGTTCTCTCCGCCATCCATCGTTAGCAGCGGCTTGCCGGTGTTCTGGTCGATCGCCCAGGCGCCCGCCCAGTCCGATCCGCCGATGAACAGGCCAGAGACGCCATCGCCCCTGCGTGTATCGCGATCAGCCGCGCCGCTCTCGATCCAGAGCCGGCCGTTGAGGCGGCCCGGGAAGGAGCGGATGAGATAGTAGCTCTTGGTCAGCACATGGTTGGCAGGCGCGGGCTGCAGCGGCGGCGCATCGATGCCGACGAGCAGCTGTTGCAGGTTCTGCGAAACGTCCCGGCCGGGGGCCGCATCGCGCGTGTCGACCACAAAGGCGCCGCCAGCGCGCAGGTAGGCGTTGACCTTGGCGACGGCTGCTGGCGGAAGCGCCCTCGCATCACGCGGCACTGCATAATAGATCATCGGATAGAGTTCGAGGCTGTCGCGCGCAAGGTCGACGCCGTGCGGCGCGTCCGGTTCAACCGAAGTCCGCAGACCAAGTTGATAGGACAGGCCCCAGAGGCCCGCCTTGGTTACATCGTCGAGGCGGCGATCGCCGGTCTTCACATAAGCAAAGCGCAGTTTCGCCGCTGCCTCGCGAGCCAGCTGGTCGGATGTCTGCGCCATCGCCGGTGGCTGATTGAATGCCGCAACAGCCAGGAAGAAGATCGCGAACCCGGCTGCCGCCTTCCGGCCAAAGCGCGGGAAGCGTCCCGCGAACGCCAGCGCGATCATCAGGTCGAGCGCAACGATCGCGAGGGCTACGCCGATCATCCAGCCGCCAAGGCCGGCGCGTTCGACAATGGCTGCCTGTTCGGTGACGTCGACTTCGGCCGGGTAGGCGTCAGCCGCAATCGCCTGCGGCGCTGGCGCGCCGGCGTTGAGGGCGCGTTCGCCACCCGGTCCCGAATAGAGCCCCGGAGGTGTCGTTGGCGACGGACGGGCCGTCAGGAATGCCGACGCCATGATCGGCGTCGCCGACGACTGCGGTTGTGTCAGCGCGCCGAAGCCATCCAGCACACGCGTCGGCGAGAGGGCGCCTTCAGCGGCGACATTGTTAGTCGCACGCTCGCCGCCGGAGACGACCGAGCGGCGGAGCATTTCCACGAAGGCGCCGGTATAGGGCAGGTCGGACCAGTCCGGGTCGGCAGTGACGTGGAATAGGATCAGCTCCCCTTTGCCCATGCGCCGTGCAGTCACCAGCGGCGTGCCATCCTCGAGCCGTGCCCAGGTGAGGCTTTCAAGTTCGGCGGATGGCTGGGCAAGAACCTGCTGGCGAACAGCCGTGTCGGTCGGCTTCGGAATGCCGAAGAAGGGCGAGTTCGAAGTGAACTCCGCAATGCGCTGCGGCGTTTCCCACGACATCGACGAGCCAAGCGAGCGCGAAGTCGGGCGAAGCGCGACGGGCGTCAGCGGGTCGTTCTGCGCGGCGAGACGCGGGCCAGCGAAACGGATCAGCACGCCGCCCTTGTCTATCCAGGCAGTCAGGCGTTCGAGATCGGATTCATTGATGGCGCCACGATCGCCCAGAATGATCGCGTCGACCGGCGCATCGAGCAGGTCGGAGAGCTTTTTCTCGGTCAGCTGGGTGTAGGGCTGCAGCGCCTTGCGCACATAATAGTGTTCGGACAGCAGAGGCTGCGCCTCATCGCGCGTATCGGCGAGGCCGACATGCGGGCGACGCGCCGTGTCGTCCCACAGCCATACCCCGCCAGCCGAAGGCGACCCGGCTATGCGGAAGCGCGCCACGCGGTTAAGCGCGGCTGCCGGAATACCGAACAGGGCGTCCGCGGTGGTCGAGCCGTTTGGGAAGGTGATCCGGGTCGAGGCGATCGATGCGCCTTCATTGGTCTCGGCGATCACGTCAGCAGTCGCTTCGCCGATGGAGAGGGAGCGAACAACCGAAACACGGGCACCTTCCGCGGATGACGAGGACGACGTGATCGCAAACGCCGCCTTGGGCCGGTTGATCCGCACCTGTGTGGCGCCCTTCGAGGCGAGGCCCCGCGCGAATGCGACGGCGCTGTCGTGATTGAATCCGTCCGTCGCCCAGATGATGCGCCCAGGCTTTAGGCCGGTCTCGTCCAGCTTCTTCAGCGCAGCGACACGATCGGGCAACCACGCCGCCGGGCGCGTGTTGCGCAGCAGCTGGCGGGCGGTTTCGGCATCCAGCGCCTCGGACGGATCGCGCGTAACTTCATGCGGCGCCGTGAACATCACGTGCAGTGGCCCGCTTTCCTGCGAGACTTCATCGATCGCCGAGGTCGCCGTGCGGACAATGTCCCGCCAGCGTTCGGCGCTGGTCCAGCCATCGTCGACCACGACCAGCGTGCCACCGCTAGTGTTGATCTGTGCGTTCGGCGCCCAGGTCGGACGCGAGAAGCCGAGAATGGCGAGGCCCAGCGCAATCATGCGCAGCAGCAAGAGCCACCATGGCGTGCGCGCCGGCGTTTCTTCCTCGGGTTTCAGATCGTCGAGCAGGGCAAGCGACGGCAGCGCGAAGCGTTTCGGCTCCGGCGGCGTCGCGCGCAGCAGCAACCACAGCAGCGGCAGCGCGATGAGGCCGATCAAAGCCCACGGCTGCAGGAAAAGGAACGGACCAATATTCACGCCGCGGCCCCGCTGGTGGTGAAGCCGTAGGCAAGATTGCCCAGGGGCGTGCGCGGCTCTTCGCTGGTCACATGGGTCACGAAACGCCAGCCGAGCTCCCCAGCCAGGGTCAGCATGTCGGCGCGGCGCTGGGAGAACTTGTCGAGATAGCCGTCACGGATCGACTCCGCGCGGCCGATCAGCCGCTCGCGTTCCTGTCCCGGCCGGAAGAAACGCACGCGGCCGTTGAACGGATAAGCCTCCTCGATTGGATCGCACACCTGCAGCAGCACGCCATCGCGGCACTTGGCGGCCACCGGCGTCAGGCGCTGGCGCCATTCAGTGAGCGAAGAATAGAAGTCGCTGCACACCACCACGGCGGCTGTGTCGCGCGGCGGATTGGGGAAGGGCATGTCGGACTTGAAGTTGCGGATGTCCTCGCCGACGCGCGACGGCGCCCGCGCGCCCGATACCGCGCCACGTCCGCCGCCAAGCGCGCCACAGCGCTCGCCCGAGCGCGACAGCGCGCCGGCCAGAGCCATGCAGAGAAGCAGCGCGCGATCGGCCTTGTGCGGGACTTTCTCTTCACTCGACCAGTGGAATCCCGCGCTGGGATCCGTCCAGAACAGGAAGGTGCGCGCCGTTTCCAGCTCGGTCTCGCGCACGAACAGATGCTCTTCGCGCGCCGACCTGCGCCAGTCGACGCGTTCGGCGCTGTCTTCGGTTGTGTGGCGGCGATACTGCCAGAAATTCTCGCCCGTGCCCGAACGGCGGCGACCCGCCGATCCCAGATGCGCCGCGCTGGCGGCGCGCGCACGCGTCGTCAACGTGCCGAGATCGCCGGCGAGCGCTGCGGCTTCGGCCTTCAACTGCGATAGCGGCGCCTGTGGCACGGGGAGGTCCTTAGGCGGCTTTGGCGGCGAGTTCCTGGATCAGCGCCGACAGTGACCCACCCTGTCCGGTGGGATCGTAGGCAAGCGACATGCGGTGGCCGAGCGCCGGTTCGGCCAGCGCCTCAAGATCGTCGAGAGATGGCGCAAGACGCCCGCGCAGCAGCGCACGCGAACGGGCAGCGAGCATCAGCGCCTGGCCGGCGCGCGGCGACGGACCCCAGTCGACGCGCTTCTTCACCTGCGGATGATCGGACTGTTCCGGACGCGCCGAGCGCACGAGACGGAGGATCGCCTCAAGCACGGTCTCCGGCACCGGCATGCGGCGCACGAGGTTCTGCATCGCGATCAGTTTCTCGGCGTCGAGGACCGGGCGCACAACCTGATCCTGCAGACCGGTCGTCTCGACGAGAATGCGGCGCTCGGTTTCGTTGTCCGGATAGGTGACGTCGACCTTGAGCAGGAAGCGGTCGAGCTGCGCTTCCGGCAGCGGGTAGGTGCCTTCCTGTTCGATCGGGTTTTGTGTCGCGAGAACGTGGAACGGTTTCGGCAGGTCGTAGCTGGCGCCGGCGACGGTCACGTGCCGCTCCTGCATCGCCTGCAGAAGGGCAGACTGCGTGCGCGGCGAAGCGCGGTTGATCTCGTCGGCCATCAAGAGGCTGGTGAAGATCGGACCCTTCACGAAGCGGAAGGACCGCCCCGAAACGCCTTCATCGAGAATCTCGGAGCCGAGGATGTCCGAAGGCATCAGGTCGGGCGTGAACTGCACGCGGCCCCAGTCGAGGCCAAGGGCGCGGGCGGTGGTCTCGACCAGCTTGGTCTTGGCAAGGCCCGGCGCGCCGATCAGCAGGGCGTGGCCGCCCGCCAGGATGGTCGACAGCACAAGCTCGACCACGCGTTCCTGCCCGAAAACCACCTTGCCGATCTCGGTACGGACTTTCGCCAGCATTTCAACGGCTGCGTCGGCTTCCTTGACGATATTGGCGTCCGGAGCGTTGGCGATGACGGCTTCACTCATCTCGGGCATTTACCTATGTCTGGGGCGAACCCGAAGGTCGAGCCGCCCATGTCGAACGCGAAAGACCCGAAAGCAGCATCGCTTCTGGACCTCGTCGCCACCTTGCAGTCGGAAGCGGGTTTGGAAAAGCCCCGTTCCCTTCCTCCCGTGCATTTGTGGAACCCGGCCCATTGTGGCGACATCGGCCTGGAGATCCGGAGGGATGGATCCTGGTGGCAGAACGGGGTGCGATTCAGCAGGGACAAGCTTGTCCGCCTGTTTTCAACGATACTCAGGAGGGATTCCGACGGCTACTATCTGGTCACCCCTCACGAAAAAGTGGTGGTGAGGGTCGAGGACGCCCCATTCATGGGGGTTCGCGCAGACCGGCATGAATCGGACGGGCATCAGGTGATATTGGTCACGACCAATGTGGGCGATGTCGTGGCAGTCGACGCCGACCACCCGCTGCGGGTGGTGACGGATCGCCAGACAGGCGAGCCCTCGACCTACGTCCTGGTGCGCGGCGGGCTGGAAGCCCGGCTGGCCAGGCCGCCTTACTATGAGCTGGTGAGCTGGGCCGAACCCGATGGCGGCGGCCATAGGACCATGAGCGTCACCTCTTCTGGCGTCCGGTTCCCGATTGGTGAGGCGGCCTGAGCGCATGCCTTTTACCACGCGCGCCGATTTCGATGAGCGGGTTGCAACGCGCCTAGCTGCGCCCGACGCGGTGTTCGACGACCTCGTTCGCACCGACTACGACCTCAATCCGGACTGGAAAGCCCCGCGCACAGAAGGATTGCGCAGGGCGGCCGTGCTGGTCGGCTTGATGGACCGCGGCGACGACTACGGCGTCCTGCTGACCCTCCGCCCCGAAACCATGCCCAGCCATGCCGGGCAGGTGGCCTTTCCGGGCGGACGTATCGAGCCGGGCGAGACGGCGCTGGCCGCCGCCCTGCGGGAAGCCCATGAGGAGGTCGGCGTCGATCCGCCGACCGTCCGCGTCCTGGGTCAGGGTGATACCTATGTTACCGGCAGCGGTTTTGCGATCTCGCCCTTCGTGGGAATCCTGCCGGCGGGCTTCGAGCCTGTGCCGGACGACCGCGAGGTTGCGGCGGTTTTCGAGACGCCACTCTCCTTCCTGATGAATCCCGCTAACCATGAGCGGCACGAGCAGGAGTTCCGCGGGGCCTTGCGCGCCTACTACGCGATGCCCCACAACGGACGGTATATCTGGGGGGCGACAGCGGGCATGCTGAAGTCCCTGTACGATCGACTCTATGGTCCCAAAGGGGATTGAGCCGGGAAACAAGTAGGACATGGCCCAGCGTATCTTCGTCGAGCTTCTGCTGTTCCTGGTCCCGTTCGCGGTGTTCCTGGTCTACCGCGCTGCGTCGCGCGACCTGAAGATTCGCGATCGCTGGCCGCTGACCCGGCTTGTCATCATCGGAACAGTGCTGGCTGTTGCCGCTCTCATCATCGTGCCGCTGCTGGAACCATCAGAAAGCGACAAGTGCTTCAGCCCGGCGCGCTACGTCGATGGCAAGACCATTTCGCCGGAAGAGATTCCGTGCGCAGAAAAGCAGCTGCCTGGTCAGCTAACAGATCCCAGCGCTCCGCCGCGGCCGGTTCCGGTCGCGCCGCGGGACGAGGGCCGATAGCCATGCGCCGGCTGGATCCCCAGCCCTGGATGACATCGCAGGCGGCGCGCCGCGTGATGAGTGCGCTTGAGGCGGCCCGCACCGGCTCGGGGCGCTTTGTCGGAGGATGCGTCCGAAATGCGCTGCTCGGCGAAAACGTCGCCGACGTCGACATCGCGACACAGCTGACGCCGGACCTCGTCGAGAAAGCGATGCTGGCCGCTGGCATAGCCGTTCACCCGACCGGCATCGAACACGGCACGCTGACGGTCGTTGCCGATCATCATCCCTTCGAAGTGACGACGCTGCGTCGCGATGTCGAAACCGACGGCCGCCGCGCGACGGTGGCTTTCACCGAGGACTGGGCGGAAGACGCCCAGCGCCGCGATTTCAGGATGAACGCGCTCTACGCCTCGATCGACGGAGACGTGTTCGATCCAACCGGGGGCGGGCTCGACGATGTCGCCGCAAGGCGGATCGTGTTCGTGGGCGATGCTGAAACCCGCATTCGCGAGGACTATCTCCGCATCCTGCGGTTCTTCCGCTTCTTTGCCTGGTACGGCCATGGCGAACCCGATCCCGATGGTCTCGCGGCCTGCGAGAAGCTGAAGGCCGGCCTCGAAGGGATTTCGGCCGAACGCATCTGGATGGAGACCAAGAAGCTACTCGCCGCGCGCGATCCCCTGCTGTCCATGGCGGCGATGGAGCGCAGCGGTGTGCTTGCCCAGCTCTTTCCCAATTCGAAGGGCCTCGACCTGCTCGGTAAGGTTGTCGGTGTTGAAGGGCGCGTCGGTCTCACGCCAGACCCGATGGTCCGCTTCCTGTCCCTGTTCTGGAAAGATGTCAGGGCGGTTCCGCTAGCGTGCAGCGACCTCAAGATGTCCAACGAGGAACGCCAGCGCCTTGTCTGGGCGGTCCGCGACGACACGCCGATCCGCGTCGCCATGGCGCCCGAGGACATGCGCCGCGATCTCTACGCCATTGGCGCCGGCGTCTTCCGCGACCGCGTCCTCCTGCAATGGGCCCAGGATCCCGTTCAGTCGCCCGGCTGGGCGGCGCTCTATGCCCAGGCCGGCGCCTGGCAGAAGCCGGTCATGCCCGTCACCGGCGAGGACCTGCTCGCGCGCGGCATCCGCGAAGGCCCCGAAATCGGCTCAACCCTGCGCCGTCTCGAAACGGCTTGGATAGAAAGCGACTTCGCACTCACGCGAGAAGAGTTGCTCGGCCGTTTGGTTCCGGACGCGTAGCAGCGCTCGCCGGACGTCAGTCCAATCCCACCGCCGTCATCCTCGGGCCTGACCCGAGGATCTTTCTTCCCCTCCGCATCGGGACTCGTGAAAGGCAGAAAGATCCTCGGCTCAAGGCCGAGGATGACGCCGTTTATGCAGGATGGGTGTGTGCGCAAACCCGAGGATGGCGAGAAATCTTCTCGCCTGAATCCAGATCAGTAGCTTTCAAAACTGTAGGACGGAGCCGCACAGATTCAGCCGGCATCCGGTCGCGCTTACAATGCGCCCATCGCCTCCGCAGGGAGGGCAGTCGCGATGTTCAAGCAGCGCGGAGGCGATGCGATCGAGCGGTCTGGTCCCGCGGAATGCTGTGTCTGCAGCCAACGCGCGGAGGAGTTACGGCGTCCGGACCGGAAACGGCGTGGACGGTCCGGCACAGGGGATCGGGCAGGAACGGCCCGACCTTTCCGCCGCCGGCTTTATGGCTCCACGAGGTCGAAGTGGCCTCCGTGAGCCGGCCGGCGCACAACGGTCGCGGGGGCGCGAGGAAACCGCATCTCTCTATTCTACCGGTAGCCGCCAACCGGCGGACGCCAATCCAGCGGGGCATCCCCGCGTCCCCGGCCCTCCATCAGAGGGCGGAGCTGCAGCGGAACTCCAGGCCCACGGGCAGTGGAGCGCGGAGCATTTCTTCGGAAGTGAGATCCAACAGAAGGCGGTATTTGAAAATCGAGCGGCTAGTTCGCCACCACAACCCACGTGTTGAGGTAGGCCGCGAAGGTGAGCCAGGCGATGTAGGAATATTGCAGCATGCCAGCGACGCGGTTGTGGCGCTGGAACTCCCGCGTCATGAAGAAGACCAGCACCCATAGCGCGGCGATATCGATCAACGCCGCAGCGGCCAGGTGAAACTTGAAGAACAGGTAGCTCCACGCAAGATTCGCGAGCAGCTGCACGAAGTAGAGACCAAGCGCACTGTCGGCTCGCTTCCAGCCGCCGCCCGCGCGCCACACCATGCAGGCGCTGATTGCCATCAATGTATAAAGCGTCGGCCAGACCACGCCGAACACAAAGCCCGGCGGCGTTCCCGGCGCCTTGTTCAGTGTGCTGTACCAGGGGTCGGCTTCGCCAATCGAGGCCAGGCCGCCAAGCGCCGCGACAAGGGCGGTCGACGCAATGATCGCGACAAAGGCAATGATGTTTGCTTCGACCGGGCGTTCAGCGGCGTCGGGCGTCGGGACCTGTTGGGTCATGGATCGGCTCCCTCGATGGCCTTTTTTGAGGCCCCGATCCGATTCAGGTAGTATGAGCGCGCCGTCCGGCCAGCCTCTGCGGTGTCACCAGGGCCGCAGAGAGCTGATCGTGGTGTCGAAGAGCGCGCTGTAGGACGGAAACTGATCGGCCTTTACGTAGCAGCCAGCCATCGTGACCCGGCCGGGCAGGACGTAGAAACCGTAGCGAACCATCGCATCGGTAGACTTATCGATCTTTATGCGCAGGGTTGCGATGTGGAAGTAGGCGTCGGCGAAGGGACGCACCTCACCCTTGATGATGGTGATGTCGCTTGCCTCAATCGCGAGGAAGTCGGCCCATTCAGCAATGTCGAAGGCGTGGGAATAGTTCAAATTGATTTCGGCGAGCGTGGAGTCCGCAAGCGAGTCCAGATCCTTCGTCTGGATGTTGCAGTTTGCGCCGGTCGCGCCTTCGTGGATCGTGACAAGACCCTCGGCCTCCGTCTTGGGCGCTTCCCACCCGTCGGGAAAATTTATGTAGACCCGGTCGCCGTGATAGTGGGCGCCGGTCAGCGCCAGCACGGCTAGCGGCGCCGCCACGAGCTTCGCAAGCTTTCTGAGTGTCATGACGTTGCCTCCCCGAGGGCGCCAGATTTGTCCAGTTCAGGTCGGCAGGCAAGCGGCCATGCCAGCCGCTATGGCCACTTCACCGTCGGCGGCATTGACGAAAGGATCGACGCAACATTACCGCCTGTTTTCAGTCCGAACGTCGTGCCGCGATCATAGAGCAGGTTGAATTCGACATAGCGGCCGCGGCGGACAAGCTGCTCTTCGCGCTCAGCGTCGGACCAGCTCTCGACCATCCGGCGGCGAACGATCTCGGGGTAAACGCCGGCGAAGTGCTGACCCACGCTGCGGGTGAAAGCGAAGTCGGCATTCCAGTCGCCGGTGTTGTAGCGATCATAGAAAATGCCGCCGATGCCACGCGGTTCGTTGCGATGAGGCAGGAAGAAGTATTTCTCGCAGTGTTCCTTCATCGCGGCGTAATCGGCGCCGCCGTTTGGATGCGACGCACAGGCGTCACGCATCGCGGCGTGGAAGTCGATCGTGTCGGGAAATTCCTGGGTACGCTGGTAAGCGAGCAGGGGTGTCAGATCAGCGCCACCGCCGAACCAGCTCTCCGAAGTCACCAGCATACGAGTATTCATGTGCACTGCCGGCACGCGCGGGTTCTGCATGTGGGCGATCAGCGAGATTCCGCTAGCCCAGAATTTTCCGCCGGACTTGTCCGCGCCTGGAATAGTCGCGGCAAACTCGGGTGCAAACTCGCCATAAACGCAAGAGACATGCACGCCGACTTTCTCGAACAGGCGTCCACGCATGACGGCCATCGTGCCGCCGCCAAGATCCTGGCTTCCGTCGCCGCGCTTCCAGGGTGTCTTCTCGAAGCGACCGGTCGCGCCTTTGTAGAGAGGAGGAGACGCCGCATCCTCCAGCGCCTCCAAGCGGCCAATGATGTCGGCCTGCAGGGTCTGGAACCACGCGAAAGCGACGGCCTTGCGGTCTTCGAGAGACGCGTTGCCGGGAAGAGAGAATGTCTGTGCCACGTCTCTTGGTAGCCGCTCGCCACCGCGCGCGTCCAGCTTTCCCGGTCTGCAGTGGCCTGAACAAATGGGTTTCCAGCCTGCGGCAATCCGGCCTAGGCTCCGTCGTGGCCGCGCTGGGCGGATTCCTTTGTGAAGGGACTCACATGGTCCGGCTTCTGGCGGCGGCAGTTCTGGGCGCGCTGTTGGCATCCGCCTGCGACGAGGGCCAACCGCAGAAAACGCCGGGCCACGCCTCCATCGTCAAACAGTGCATCAAGGATGGCGGCGACGAGAAGACCTGCAACTGCGCCGCTGACCGGACCGAGGACCTGCTCAAGACGGGTGTGATCGACGAGGACATGTTCAGGGTTCTGGTCCTGGAAGCCGAGGGCAAGGCCGAGGAGTCCGAGAAGCTGCTGGACGCCATGTCGATCGACAAGAAATTCGCCCAGTCCACCGCCGTCGGCGAGGCCAAGCTTTCCTGTGGGACAGTGGGCTAGGTCACACTCGCCACAGTGGAACAGGATTGAACCGCCGGTCCATGTCGATAGAACCAGAGACACCGCTTCGCGGTCCCGGGTCGGAAGGTACCATGTCTCCCCTCGCGTCAGCTCTGCCTGTCATGCTTACGCTCGCCCTGCTGGCGGCGTGCAGCCAGAACGATGAGGGTCGCAAGGTGATCGCCGACCGCTGCGTGGCGGATGGCGGTACGGACGAGGTCTGCCAGTGCCTGGCGGATGAGTCCGCCAAGCGGCTCGATCAGGACATGTTCGACATCGTGGTCCTCGGCGCCCAGGGCGACGACAAGGAAACCGAGATCCAGATTGGTGAACTGGCCAAGGACCGTCAGTTGATCTTCGTGGCCAAGGTCGAGGAAGTCCGTCGCGGCTGTCGTGTCGACGAGCCCGCGCCCGCCAGCTAGCCGAGCCTGGGCAATCCGCCCGTCTGCCGCAGGGCTTCCCACAGGGCGATCCCTGCCGTCATCGCCACGTTCAGTGATCGGGCGTTGGGCAGGAGGGCAACGCGAACGCGAGCGTCGGCTGCCGCATGGACATTGTCAGGAACGCCGGCCGATTCCCGACCGAACAGCAGGCAGTCGTTTTGGTCGAACTCAAACGCTTCGAGGCTGGTCGCGCCCCGGGTCGTGAACAGGATCAGTCGGCCGCCAGCCAGACGTCTTGATTCGCGGAAGGCCTCCCATCGGTCATGGCGGGCAATTTCGACGTTTTCGCCGTAGTCCATGGCGGTCCGGCGAAGCGCCTTGTCGGTCAAAGGGAACCCGCAAGGCTCGATAATGTCGACTGCGACGCCAAGGCACGCCGCCAATCGAAGGATTGCCCCAAGATTCTGAGGGATGTCTGGTTGATAGACCGCGAGTCGCACTTTAGACGGGTCCCGTCACGCAGGGGGCTTTCTTGCGACACCCTGCCACGTGGGGGGTTCCTCACGCGGCGGTAATAAGGCGTCCAAAGCTCCGGATAGCATGGGAGACTCGTGTGTCGGAACACGGTTCGAAGGCCGCTACAGCCGATGGAGCCCATGCAGGCGAAACACGCCGGGATTTCATCCACATAGCCGCAGCAACGGTTGCGGCTGGCGGTGTTGCCGCGGTTGCCTGGCCGTTCATCCAGCAGCTCGCTCCCGCGGCTGACACGCGCGCCCTGTCGAGCGCCGAAGTCGATTTCTCGAAAGTACCCGAAGGCGGCGAAATCCGCGTGCTGATCGGCGGCATGCCGTTCTTCATCCGCCACCGCACGGCGGCCGAAATAGCGTCGGCCAACGCGGTCAACATAAAGACGCTGCGCGATCCGGCGACGGATGACTCGCGCCTCCGCCCGATGCAGGACGGCAAGCTGAACCCGGCAATCCTGGTGACGTCTGGCACCTGCACGCACCTCGGTTGCGTTCCGGTTGGTCCTTCGCAGGGCGCAGTCGGCGAATTCGGCGGCTGGTACTGCCCGTGCCACGGTTCGCACTACGATACTTCGGGGCGTATCCGCAAAGGTCCGGCGCCGGCCAACCTGCCGATCCCGGAATACACGTACGTTTCCGCCACCATGATCAAGATCTCGCTGTAGGGGAGGGGCTCATGAGCGGACCGTCGACCTACGAACCGAAAACCGGCTTCACGAAGTGGCTGGATGCGCGGCTGCCGATCGTGCGGATGTCGTATGACACCCTGATCGACTTCCCGACGCCGAAGAACCTCAACTACTGGTGGACGTTCGGCGCCATCCTCGCGGTGTGCCTCGTCATCCAGATCGTCACCGGCATCGTGCTGGCCATGCACTATGTGGCGGACACGGGACTGGCCTTCGGATCGGTCGAGCGCATCCGCCGCGATGTGGACTTCGGCTGGCTGATTCAGGGCATCCACGCCAACGGCGCCTCGATGTTCTTCCTCGCCGTCTACATCCACATGTTCCGCGGCATGTACTACGGCTCCTACAAGGCGCCGCGTGAGGTCCTCTGGATCCTCGGCGTCGTGATCTACTTCCTGATGATGGCGACGGCGTTCATGGGCTATGTGCTGCCCTGGGGCCAGATGTCGTTCCACGGCTCGGCCGTCATCACCAACCTAATCGGCGCCATCCCGCTGGTCGGCCCGACCGTCAAGACCTACCTGATGGGCGGCCCGGCGATCGGCGACCCGACCCTCAACCGCTTCTTCTCGCTGCACTACCTGCTGCCCTTCGTGATCGCTGGCATCGTCGTCCTGCACATCTGGGCGCTGCATGTGACCGGCAACGGCAACCCGACCGGCGTGTCGGTGAAAGACGTGAAGAAGGACACTGTTCCGTTCCACCCGTACTACACGGTGAAGGACGGCTTCGCGATCATCGTCTTCCTCGTCGTGTTCGCCCTGTTCGTGTTCTACTTCCCGAACGCGCTCGGCCATGCCGACAACTCGATCGAGGCCAACCCGCTGATGACCCCGGCGCACATCGTGCCGGAATGGTATCTGCTGCCGTTCTACGCGATCCTGCGCGCTATCACCTTCGACATTGGTCCGATCCCGGCGAAGCTGCTTGGCGTCGGCGCCATGTTCGGTTCGATCCTGATCCTGTTCGTGCTGCCGTGGCTCGACACATCGAAAGTGCGCTCGATGCGCTATCGCCCGTTCGCCAAGCAGGCGTTCGTGATCTTCGTGCTCGCCAGCATCGGCCTCGGCTTCTGCGGCGCCAACGATCCGGACAAGCTCGTTTTCACCTTCCGCTCGGACCAGCTGGCGCTCAACTACACCGCCACGACGGGCGAGACCGTTACGGAAGTGTTCGACGATTTCGCTGCGGCGAAGGCCAAGCTCGGCGCGCTGCCGCCGACGGCTGGTGGCTCGATCGAGGTCAGGCAGACAGGCTTCAAGTGGCTGTGGCTGTCGCAGATCCTTGGCGCTTACTACTTCCTGTACTTCCTCGTGATCCTGCCGCTCCTCGGCGTGATCGAGAAACCCAAGCCAAGACCTGCATCCATCGCGGACAGCGTGCGCAAGAAGCACGGTTCGGCCCCGGCCGCACCGGCTGCCGCTGCCCAGGCCGCAGAGTAGGGAGAGCCAGATGCGCTTGAAACTTGCTCTCGCCGGCCTCGCAGCTCTCGCTGCCGGCTTTATTGCTCTCCCGGTCGTCGCCCAGGAACATGGTGCGGCGGCTGAAGGCGCTGCCGCTGAGCATGCCGCTGGCGGCGGACACGAACTGCTCGAGCCCGCAGGTGGCTGGCAGCACGAAGGCTATTTCGGCACCTTCGACCAGAACGCGCTGCAACGCGGTTTCAAGGTCTATCGGGAGGTCTGCTCGGCCTGCCACGGCATGAAGCTGATGTCGTTCCGTAATCTCGGCGAGCCAGGCGGCCCGTTCTACGACGCGCGCTATCCGAACCCGAACGACAATCCTTACGTGAAGCAGATCGCAACGGAGTATCCGCTCCAGGTTCCGGGCATCGATCCGGACTCAGGCGATCCGACCACCTTCCCGGGCAAGACGTCTGACCGCATTCCAGGGCCGTTCGCCAACGAAACGCTTGCGCGTGTCGGCAATGGCGGCGCCCTGCCGCCGGACTTCTCGGTAATCGCCAAGGCGCGTCATGGCGGAGCCGGCTACATCTACTCATTGCTAATGGGTTACAAGCCGCCGCCGGCTGGCCTGACGGTGAATCCGGGCCAGCACTACAATGCCTACTTCGCCGGCGACACCGCCTCACAATGGGCTGGCGATCCGCGTGCCAAGCCGCCGGGCGGCTTCCTGGCCATGGCCGAACCGCTGAACACGGATGGTCAGGTCGGTTTTGATGACAACACGCCGTCGACCAAGGCGCAGATGGCCAAAGACGTCGCCACCTTCCTCGCCTGGGCCTCCGATCCGCATGCGGTCGAGCGCAAGCAGATGGGCGTTGCAGTCATAATCTATCTGCTGCTGTTCGCCGCTCTCGTGTTTGCTTCGTACAGGCGCATCTGGCGGAACGTCGAACACTAGAAACGCGGACCGCATCATCCCGCCGCAAAAAATCTGCGGCGGGAATTTGCTTCTCATGCGTTGAACCTTCCATCGCTCGAAGGCCTTTAAGGATACGCCGCAAGGCGTATACCGGGATCCGCTGCAGCCGTCGGGCTGTCGGTTTGCGCGGATCCCGGCTTTCGCGATGGCCCTACCTCCTGGCTTTCACCTCCGGTTTGCTCGTCCCGACGAGGCCGAGCTTCTGCGCGATGTCATGCTGCGGTGCTGGACGGGCACAGTTGCAACCAACTCAACCGCATATCGGGAAACCTCCGACTACATCGCCGATCAGCTGGTTCGGGGCGCAGCCGCTATCGCGTTCGAGGGCGAGGAGGCGGTTGGCTCGGGCCGGTTCTATCCAGTCCCAGGCCCGCCGGGCGACGCGCGCGAGTGGGTCGAGATCAAGCGCGTCGGCGTGCTGAGGCCGCACCGGAAGCTGGGGTTAGGTGCTCCGCTCGTGGCCACGCTGGAACAGGAAGCAAAGCGACGCGGCTTTCCCGGCGCACAACTGGGCGTACGGCACGACCAGCCTCGTCTGGTCGCCTTCTGGTCTTCGCTCGGCTATGGGCCCGCCAGCGACGTGCAGATGCACACCGTCAATCCACTGACGCCGTCGCCGACCACCATGCGGAAGTTGTTCTGATCGACTGTATTGCCAATAGGCAGCCCGAGCGTTCACTCTCTGCGTAGCAAGCGGGGGACGTCATGAGGATCGCAGCGCTCATTATCGCCACGGGATTGGCGCTGGCCTTTCCTGTTGCTTATGCCGATCCCCTCAAGGTCAGCGAGATCCTCAATTCCATTGAAGGATTTTGGGGCCTGCCGCCGTCCGCGGGCACGGACAGATACTCCTGCGAAAAGAACCCGGCGAAGATCTGGCTAGAGGAAGGGGGCACGATCTACAAGTCGAAGCAGGTCAACGAAGATCGCATTTACATCAGCAAGGTCGGCGTGCCGGCAAGCGAGAACGGTGCTGAGCCGACATACATCCTGATCAGCTACACCAATTTCAAACAACCCGGCTTGTTCGGAAGGCAGGTCGTCTGGTCTTTGTCGATGCCGAGTCGGAACACCTTTGTTTGGCGCGAAGTTCCCTTCGGGCTTCCAGTTCCCGCTCTTGTCCGGTGTGCGGGCGATGAAGTCGGCTAACCCATGACCAAGTGGACGCTCGGCATCATCGGAGGATCGGGCCTCTACCAGATCCCGGGCATCGAGAGCGGCCGCTGGGAGACGATCACATCGCCCTGGGGAGAGCCTTCGGACCAGGTCTATCGCGGTCGACTAGAGGGTGTGGACGTAGTGTTCCTGCCGCGTCACGGGCGCGGCCATCGTCTGGGCCCGACGCAACTCAACTACCGCGCCAACATCGACGTGCTGAAGCGAGCCGGGTGTACCGACCTGTTTTCGCTGTCCGCCTGCGGATCGTTGAAAAAGGAGATGGCGCCAGGCGATTTCGTGATCGTCGACCAGTTCATCGATCGCACGTTCGCACGCGCGAAGAGCTTTTTTGGCGAAGGCGTGGTTGCGCATGTCTCCATGGCGCATCCGGTGTCGTCGCGTCTGGCCGGGATCGCTGGCGATGAAGCCGTAGCGCTAGGCGTCCGGACGCATCGCGGCGGGACTTACCTCGCGATGGAGGGGCCGCAATTCTCGTCACTGGCAGAGTCAAAACTCTACCGGTCATGGGGCTGTGATGTAATCGGCATGACCAACATGCCGGAGGCCAAGTTGGCCCGAGAGGCCGAGCTACCTTACGCAACGGTCGCCATGGTCACTGACTATGATTGTTGGCGGGAAGAGACTGCTGCGGTTTCCGTTACGGACGTTTTGAAAGTGCTGCACGACAACACCGAGCGGGCGACCGCGTTGGTGCGCCGCATTGCAAAGCGCCTTGCGGCGGTTCCCAGAAGTCCCGACCCGGACGGGATCGATACTTGCCTCGACCACGCGATCCTTACACCGCCGACCAGCCGCGATCCGGCCTTGCTGAAGAGGCTGGATGCTGTCGCTGGACGCGTGTTGAGGGCTTGACGGAGGCTGGGGCGTCCTCCCACATCCCGGGCGCGGCCGGGAACGGATTGTAATGCTGCCCGACAACTTTCTGTTGTTCATCGGGACGACCACACTGGTCAGTCTGGCCCCCGGCCCCAACGTCATGTTCATCATGTCGCAAGCGGCTCTGCGCGGCCATCGCGCCGGCATGATGGCAGGCTTGGGCATCCAGGTCGCCAACGTCATCTATTTCGTGCTGACTGTGCTGGGCCTCGGCGTGCTGCTCTCAACATCGGAGCTGGCCTTCTTCATCCTGAAGTGGGCGGGCGCTGGCTATCTCGCGCTGATCGGTACCCTGGCGCTAATCCGCTCGTTCCGGCAGCACCCTGTTGTGGACCCAAGCCAGCCCACACCGGTGATAGCGATTCATCGCGGCGCGTTCTTCGACGGGTTGATGATTGGCTTCGGCAACCCTAAGACGATCATCTGGTTCCTCACCTTCCTGCCCCAGTTCATCAATGCGGAATCGAACCTGCCAAGCCAGATGCTAGCGCTAGGCATCGTCGGCACGCTCATCGATCTGGCGATCCAATGGATGTACACGCATATCGGCGGATCGATGTCACGCTTCCTTGGCAAGCCTCATATCAGGAACTGGTTCGAGCGTGGCGTGGGCATCATTTTCATTGCTCTCGCGCTGCTCGTCGCGTTCGCCTACAAGCAGCACTCTTGAAGGAGCGCGCATGGCAACGCCTCGTCTTCACATTGGCGACAAAAACTATTCGTCCTGGTCGATGCGCCCGTGGCTGGCGCTGAAGCATGGCGGGATCGACTTCGATGAAGTGCTCCATGCGCTTCCCGAGTTGGGCGCCGGCCCGCCGGCTTTTTCAGCAATCTCGCCCAATGCCCGGGTACCGGCTCTCGAGGTTGTGCCTGGTGTGACAATCGCAGAGAGCATCGCGATCTGCGAATGGGCAGCGGAGATGGCCCCGGAGCTGTGGCCTGACGGACCGCCCGGTTCACTGGCGCGGGGTATAGCGCGCTCGGCATCGGCAATGATGCATTCCGGGTTCGCAGCGCTTCGGACTGACTGCCCAATGAACATCCGCCGGCGAACGGATGCTTCCCGGATGACGCAGCAGGGCCGGACGGATGCGGCGCAAATCGACCGTATCTGGAGCGCCTGTCTGGAGCGGTCAGGTGGTCCTTACCTGTTCCAGCGCTTCGGGATCGTGGATGCCATGTATGCGCCGGTTGCGACGCGGTTCATCACGTACGCAATTCCGCGATCCGCAACAGCGGACACTTATATCAATACCTTGCTTGCAGACGTGCACGTCGCGGCGTGGATTTCGGCGGCGGAGAAGGAAACTCGACAGCTGCCACGGTCCGACATTGCCTAGTCACGAATGCGCGGCAATGCTCGCCCGAATAGAAGACTGAGGCCTGCCATGGAACTGAAAGACACCATTCGCACCATTCCGGACTTCCCCAAGCCGGGAATCATGTTCAGGGACGTGACCACGCTGATGGGCGATCCGCGCGCCTTTCGCCAGGCTGTGGATGAACTGGTCCAACCATTTGCTGGCCAGAAGATCGACAAGGTCGCGGGCGTTGAGGCGCGGGGCTTTATTCTTGGCGGGGCGGTTGCGCACCAGCTGTCGGCAGGGTTCGTGCCGTTGCGCAAGAAGGGCAAGCTTCCGCACAGCGTGCTGACCGAAAGCTATGAACTCGAATACGGCGTCGACGCCATGGAGATGCACACCGACGCGATTGCGCCGGGCGACCGGGTGCTGCTGGTCGATGACCTGATTGCCACGGGCGGTACCGCCATGGCCGCCCTGAAACTGCTGCGAAAAGCTGGCGCCAAGGTGGTCGGCGCAGCTTTCCTGGTGTGCCTGCCGGAACTTCAAGGCGACACCAAGCTGACAAATGCCGGGGTGGAAGTGTCCTATCTGGTCTGGTTCTCCGGGCATTAACCAGCGGTCCGCTAGCGCTGTCTGGCCGACCATTGACCCGCCGCTGCTGGAACGCCACCTATGCGAACAGTGACCTTTGGGAGCCCCCATGCCGATTCGCTTTGACGACGAAGATGATGAAGACGCCCCCGAGGCCAAGAAGGAAGATTCCCCGTCGTCCCTGATGGAAAAAGCGCTGTTTGAATCGCGCACGATCCTTCTGACCGGCGACATCAACGACAAGCAGGCGCGCTCCGTATGCGCCCAACTGCTGGCCTATTCGGCCGTCAGCGACAAGCCGATCCTGCTTGTCCTGTCCTCGCCCGGCGGCCACGTCGAAAGCGGCGACATGATCCATGACATGATCAAGTTTGTCCGCGCTCCCGTGAAGATCCTCGGCACGGGCTGGTGCGCTTCGGCTGGCGCCCTGATCTATTCGGCAGGCAAGCGCGAGAACCGCTTTGCGCTGCCCAACACCCGCTTCCTGCTGCACGAACCCCGCGGCGGCGTGGGCGGTCAGGCCTCGGACGTGGAGATTCAGGCGCGCGAGATCATCAAGATGCGCGAACGCCTGAACAAGATCTTTGCCGCCGCCACCGGCCAGACGCTGGAGCGGATCAAGAAGGATACGGATCGCGACCACTGGATGACCGCGGAAGAAGCCGTGGCGTACGGTCTTGTGGGCAAGATTGTGACTTCCCACAAAGAAATCCTCTAGTCCCAGTCCAATTTCATGTTTCCAGGTAGCCCATAGGCGAAGGCATAGTCCTTCGTCATGGAGCTGCGGGACCGCATTCGCGAATGGGCGAGTTGGCCGGGCTGGCGCAGACATGCGCCGGCTGCGGGTTCCGTCGTCGTGCATGGTCTGGCTGCGTTGGTTATTGCCAGCATGATCGCCGCTGCCGCGAAGCCGCTTCCTCCTGCATCGCAGATGCCGCGCGAGGCCGTGCTCGAAGTGTCGCTTCTGCCCGAACCTCCAGAAAATACTCCACCAAGCGTGCGGCCCCCGCCGCCGCGACCTCTGCCGCCACCGAACGCCAAGAGCGAGTCTATTCCTATACCCGCACCTGAGCGCAAGGGCCGGCCGAGTGCGGCGCCCAGTGTCGCCACTAATGCGCCGTCGACCGACGATGGCGGAGTTTATCTTGGACCGTCGCCGCTGGCGGGACCTGCGGGTCTTCAGGGACTGGCGCACGGCGATCCCTGCACTCCGAAAGTGGGTCCCAGGCCCAAGGATTGCGTGACCAACTGGGCAGGCAAGATCGGGACGGCGCCGTCTCTCCTGCCGCGCTCGAAAGAGGATCTTGCGAAATACTATGCCGAGTTCATGCCCACTTGCGAAAACTGGACGGGCTGCGAGGACAAGGAGTGGATCTCGACCAACGGCACACGGAGCGTTGCAGGAACCCGCATGGCGGGCGGCGCGGCCAGCGCTGGCGGGATCAACGACCTGACCGGCCGCCTTCCGCAGAAGCCGGACTTTATCGATCGGGGCTTTGGAGACTAAGCTCCTGTCATGCAATTTGGGGAGCGCATACGGCAACTGATCGACAAGCCGGTGTTGCGCAAGCATGCACCGGCGGTTGGTTCTATTGTCGTGCATGGCCTCGCCGGAGTCGCCATAGCCGGGATGATCGCTGCTTCCGCGAAACCAATGCCGGCGGTTCCGGATACGAAGCCCGAGCCGGCGCTTGAAGTCAGCTTGGTAGCCGACTTGCCTGTGCCAGAGTCGCCCAGCGTCCGCCCGCCACCAGGGCCGCGCGTGCCTGCACCTCGACCTGCTACACGCGACGCATCGCCCGTCGACGCGCCTGCAGTTTCACCACCGCGCAAGCCCCCGAAACAATCGAACACAACTCCGCAGCCTGAAAAGGCGGCGGGCGCGACTGACATCGACACCGGTGTTTATCTCGGGCCGACTCCTCTCACGGGGCCACGAGGTTTGCAGGGGCTGGCTCAGGGCGACCCGTGCAAACCCGCTGCAGGCGTGAAGCCAAAGGACTGCGCGACCGATTGGGCCGCGCGGGTGGGTTCCGAGCCTTCGCGCATGCTGGCTTCGAAAGAAGAGAAGAAGCGTTACTACGCCGAGTTCATGCCGACGTGTCCGTGGAAGGTCGGCTGTGAGCCAGGCGATGGCGTCCTGCTTAACGGCGCCCGCAGCTTTGGTCTGAAATCGCCAATGGCCTCTGGCGCGGGTAGCCTGCAGGGCATCCATGATCTGGTCGGGCGGCTTCCCCAGGTCCCGGACTTTGTCGATCCGGGATTTGGTGATTAGTGGCGCAATGAATTATCGCCACGCTTTTCACGCCGGAAACTTTGCTGACGTGGTCAAGCACGTCGCGCTTGCGCTGTGCCTCGACCGACTGAATGCCAAGGAAGCCCCCTACCGATTCATCGATACTCACGCCGGTATCGGCGAGTACGACCTCATGGGCGAAGAGGCAGGCCGCAGCCCGGAGTGGCGCGACGGTGTAGGCCGCGTATGGGAGGCCGAGCGCGGTGCGTCGCCGGAAGTGCGTGTGGCGCTGGCGCCTTGGCTAAACGTGATCCGCAGCATGAATAGCGGCGGCCTGCAGCACTATCCCGGCTCGCCTGCGCTAGCCGCCCGTCTGACGCGCCCCACTGATGCGCTGCGCCTGTGCGAGCTGCACGAACAGAGCGCCACGTTGTTGCGTGAGGTGATGGGGCGCGACAAGCGAGTGAAGATCGAGCAACGCGATGGCTTCGAGGCGCTGCCCGCTTACCTGCCGCCGCCAGAGCGGCGCGGACTGGTGCTGATCGATCCGCCTTTCGAGGAAGGAACAGCAACGCGCAAGCTCGATTTCGACTGGATGTCGCGTGCGGCGAAGAAGGCCGTAAGGCGTTGGCCTCTAGGGACCTACATCTTCTGGAGGCCGATCAAGGACATCGAAGCAGTTCAGGCGTTTGACGGCGAACTCGCCACGGTTCTCATCGAGGATGGTGGTGTTGCGCCCGACAAGCTGTTGGTTGCCGATCTGTGGGTTCGTGAGCTCGGGCCTGGCCCATTGAGCGGGGCCGGCATCGTCATCGCCAATCCGCCGTTTGGCGTGGCTGAGCATCTAAAGGCTGTGCTGCCTTGGCTGACGAAGCTTATGGAGCAGGGGCCCGGTGCGGGATGGCGACTTGAGACGCCTGCCGAGGCTTAACCGAACAGCGAGCGCCAGAAGGGCTGCTTCGGGGCGGGAGCGCGATACAGCTGCGGTTTGGGACGCAGCGTGGGGCGCATTTCGCGGGTCAGGCGGATGGCTGCCGAAACTGGCGCGAGGGCATCTGCGGCCGCCCAGCCGGCGTTTCGCGCGGCGCCTTCAGTGGTGAAGGCGCGCCGCGACGCGATTGTTGCACCGCCGGGCCCGACAACACGGTAACCCCAGTCGCCTACGCGCCCGAACGTCTTAACCCTGAGTGTGCCGTGTATCATGCATGGCAATCTGCAAGTCCCTTGCCGCGCAGATCGTCCGTGTCCGGCACGGCGGTATCTCGCCGCGCGTTAAGGCGCTGGCGCGGTTGAGACGACTACCCACACCGCGATGGCTACGAGCAGGAGCGCGGTTATCCGGCGTGCAATAGCCTCTCGGGCGGGGTTGGCGATGTAGCCGGACAACAGGTTCGCAAATGCCACGATCACCAGATGAGCAAGCGTAGCGATCCCGAGATAGGCGACTGTCATGATTAACAGGTGCTGGGATGCGCCGTCGCCTGACCCAGCGAACCCGGGGATCAAGACGACGAAGACCGTAGCGGCTTTGGGATTGAGAACGTTGAGTATGATCGCCCGCACGAAATGGCGTCCGTGATCCTCTTCACCATTTGCGGGCGCCTTTTTGCCAACCCAAGCTTCGAGGGCCAGGTAAAGCAGGAACAGGACGCCGGCCCAACGGACGAGTTCGTAAGCGGCGGGGTAGGCAGAAAGAAATGCGGTTGCCCCGGATGCAGCGGCAATCGCGAGGATGCCTAGTCCGGTGAGGATGCCAGCGACCGCGATCAGGCCGGCCTTCCGGCCCTGCTGCGCCGATAGAAGAGCGAGCCAGGCCATGTTGGGCCCGGGAGTCAGCTCCACGACCAGGGCTGCGATCAGGAACTCCGCATATCGGGGTTCCATTCCGGATCAACTCGCATAGTCGTAGGGACCGCCCTTGAGGAGAGCTGCCTGATAGGCGTGGCGAGCGTGGACGCGATCAAGGAAGGCCTTAACCATCGGCTTCGACTTGGCGTCGGCACGAGCGGCGGCGGCCTCAAGAGGGAAGCTCATTATGATGTCGGCTGCGGTGAAATCCTTGCCGGCGAACCATTCGGACTTCGAGAGCTCGTTGTCCCAGTAGTTGAGATGCGTGCTGATCTGGGGATTGGCCAAGCGTTCGTTAGCCTTGTTCGAGATATTCTTCACGATCCCGCGCAGGAGGCCGGGAGCATTCAAGGGAAGCCGTGTGAAGACGAGCTTCAGCAGCAGCGGCGTCATGGCCGAGCCTTCGGCATAGTGAAGCCAGTAGGTGTATCGCAAGCGTTCGTCTGTTCCCGTGGGCGGGATAAGGCGTCCAGCGCCGTATTTCTCGAGAAGGTATTCGATGATCGCGCCGGTCTCGGCGATCGTTTTGCCGTCGTCTGTGATCACAGGCGACTTGCCAAGCGGATGGATCGCTTTCAGCTCTTTCGGCGCGAGCATCGTTGTCTTGTCGCGCTCATAACGTTTCACCTCATAGCGGACGTTCAGCTCCTCCAGCAGCCAGAGCACGCGCTGCGAGCGCGAATTGTTGAGATGATGGACGGTGATCATGCCTGCTCCGTAGATCGCCCGGCGCAGGTGGCAGGCGGCGTGAGCCAAGTCAACTTGACGCTGGGGATGTCTTTCGCTTGATGGTGGGCGTTGATAGCCACAGTCGCGAAAGGGGATAGGGATGCGGCTCGGCTTGCTCGCAGGTTTTGGCGTTTTGGTGGCTGCTGCGGCAGGCGCGCAGGCGCAGCAGGCGCCGCGAGGCGCCGACAGCGTGCTGTCAATCGCGCAGGCATCGCAAGGCGAGCAGCTTTTTTCGGCACACTGCGCCTCATGCCACACCAGCGCGCAGGCGGCAGCGTTGATGCTTCGGCGCGGGGTGGACCTCACTCTGATGCAGTATCACGAGCGGCTTTCGCAGCTCATGCCTCCGCAAAGCATCGTGAAGCCAGACGCGCAAGGATATCTCGACATCATGGCATTCCTGGTGCGTGGCGCCGGTGGGAAGCTGACGGGGCCGGATGCGCGGTATGCGGCCGGGGGTTGGCGGGATGTGAAGATGCCGGCAGCGGGTATCCTCGCTGCGGATTCTCGCGCGGCGGTGGCGCCGATACCCTGGACCGCCTATCGCGGCGATCTGAAAGGGCAGGGATATTCTACCGCGGCGCTGATCGACCGTTCGAATGTGAGCAGGCTCGGTGTTGCGTGGTTCTGGAGCGGAGCGGGGTTCGGCCCGGCGCCGGAGATGCGCAATATCACGACGCCGCTGATGGTCGACGGCGTGCTGTACGCGACTGCGGGGATCACACGCAACGTGGTGGCGCTGGATGCGGCGTCTGGTGAAACGCTTTGGATGTGGCGGCCGCAGGAATTGTCGGCCCGGTTCGAGAATGCTCCCCGCAAAGGCGCAGGGCGGGGCGTTTCGTACTGGACCGACGGGAAGGTCGCGCGAGTGTTCACCGTGACGCCGGGGTTCAGCCTGGTGGCGCTGGATGCCAGGACCGGCCGGCAAGTTTCGAGCTTCGGGACGAACGGCGAGGTCGACCTGCTGAAGGGTCTGCGCAACGCACCGAAGAACGCTCTGCCTGACGTAGGCTCGCAGTCGCCACCCCTGGTGGTCGGAAATGTTGTGATTGTGGGCCCAGCGCACCTGGTGAGCTTCAGGCCGCAAACAGCAGCGAACGTGAAAGGAGATGTTCGCGGATTTGACGCGCGGACGGGCAAGCTTCTCTGGACGTTCCGGACGATCCCGCAGAAGGGCGATCCCGGTTACGATACGTGGGCGAAAGGCGCAGCTGAGCTGTCGGGGAATGGCGGTGTGTGGGCGCCGATGTCCGCCGACATCGAAACGGGATCGATTTTCCTGCCCGTGGAGTCGGGAACGTCGGATCTGTACGGCGGCGCGCGGATCGGAGCGAACGCCCATACCAGCAGTCTGGTCTGTCTCGACGCGAAGACGGGGAAGTTGCGCTGGGAACGCCAGCTGGTGCATCACGACATCTGGGACTGGGACGTGCCAGCGATCCCCATCGTCGCGGACATTCCGCATGACGGCACAGTGCGCAAGGCGGTGCTGCAGATCACCAAGCAGGGATTCGTGTTCGCGTTCGATCGCATGACCGGCGAGCCGCTGTGGCCGATCGAGGAGCGGCTGGTTCCGGCGTCCGACGTGCCGGGCGAACAGGCGTGGCCGACGCAGCCTTATCCGAGTCTGCCCAAGCCGTTCGACCGGCAGGGGTTCGGGCCGGACGACGTGATCGACTTCACACCACAGCTGCGCGCCGAGGCGCTGGCGATAGTGAAGCCCTATCGGTTTACTGAGCTCTATACTCCACCATCTCTAAACAACGCCGCAGATGGAACAAAAGGCATTCTGCGCCTTCCGCATGCGCTAGGCGGTGGGAACTGGGAGGGCGGCGCGTTCGATCCGGAAACCGGCACACTCTATGTCGCATCGATGACGCAGGTTCAGGTAACCTCGCTGGCGCCCGCGCCGTCAAGTTCGGCGATCGCCTATCAGTTCGGCGGCGGGCCCGGGCTTAGCGTCCGCGGGCTGCCGATCGTGAAGCCGCCGTGGGGTCGGGTCACGGCGATCGACATGACGACGGGCCAGCACAAGTGGATGATCGCCAATGCCGACACACCCAAGGTGGTGAAGGAGCATCCGGACCTTAAGGGTCTTTCGATACCGCGCACCGGAATCCCCTCTCGCGCGGGGCTGCTGGCGACCAAGACGCTGTTGTTTGCAGGCGAAGGCGAGGGCGGCTCCGCGGTGCTCCGGGCGCATGACAAGGCGACGGGCGAGACATTGGTGGAGCTCGCGCTTCCGGCGTCACAGATGGGGCTGCCGATGACCTATGTGTGGGGCGGGCGGCAGTATGTCGTGATGGCAGTGGGCGACGGGAAGACGCCGGCCGGGATCGTCGCGCTGACGCTGGCGGACTAGTGCCCGTCGCCGTGGTGCGGTTGCATCAGCTTGCCGCGCTCGGTGATGAAGATGGTGATGAGCGCCAATGCGCCGACCACGACGTGGCCGAGGAAGATCGGCGTGATCGTGCCGTCGAACTGGCGCGCCACCAGTCCACCTATGCAGGCCGACACGAAGGACGAGGCAAAGCCGATCAGCGCGGCGCCGGAGCCGGCCAGCGCGCCGAGCGGCTCCATGGCGATGGCGTTGTAGTTGGGACCTTGGAAGCCGATCATGAAGAAGGCGAGAAGCAACAGCGTATAGAAGATTGGGAAAGGCACAGGCCCCTGTAGTGCGATGAGAGCATGGATGACGCTCACGACGACGAAGCCGATCAGGGCTGCGTGCGAAATGCGCCGCATGCCCAGCTTCTCGACCAGCCGCGAGTTGATCAGGTTCGAGATCGACATCGCAACCGCAGCGCCCGCAAACCACAGCGCGAACCAGTCGCCTGTGTCGTAGACCTCGTGATAAAGTTGTTCGGAGGACGAGATGTAACTCATCATGCCGCCGAACAGAAAACCCGATGCGATGGTGTAGCCCAGCGCTTCGCGCGTGCGGATCACCTTGCCATAGTTGCGTAGCATAGTGGGGATGTTCAGCGGCACGCGCCGGTCCAGCGGCAACGTTTCCGGCATGCGCACGAGCACCCACAGGAACATCACCATGCCGAAGATGGCGAGCAGCCAGAAGATGCCGTGCCAGCTCATGACCTTGAGCATGAGCTGGCCGAAGAACGGCGCCACGATCGGAGCGGACATGAAGACGATCATGACCAGCGACATGACCTTGGCCATCTGGCGGCCAACATAGAGGTCCCGTGCGGCGGAAACGGCGATCACTCGGCTGCCTCCGGCGCTGGCGCCCATGAAGACGCGAGCTGCGATCAGCAGCTCGAACGTCGGCGCAAAGACGCACATGATCGCGGCGACGGTGTAGCAGGCGAGAGAGATGAACAGCACGCTGCGGCGGCCGAAGCGGTCGGTTAGAGGTCCGTAGAACAACTGCGAGACGCCAAAGCCGAGCATGTAGGAGATGATGATCATCTGACGATCGTTTTCCTCGCGCACAGCGAAGTCCGCGCCCATCTGCGGCAGGGCCGGCAGCATGATATCGATCGCCAGGGCGTTCAGCGCCATCAGCATGGCGGTCAACGCCACGAACTCCGCCAGCGGCAGCCGGCGGATAGGCGGGGGCGATACCGACTGTTGTGTCGAGTCGGGCACGGGCGTGCTCTCTTCCGGAAATGGATGGCGGGTTTAGCCGCCTTCGATGTGGCTGGGTAGGGCT
Organism: Hyphomonadaceae bacterium; assembly: GCA_965279205.1. Lineage (GTDB taxonomy): Bacteria > Pseudomonadota > Alphaproteobacteria > Caulobacterales > Hyphomonadaceae > UBA7672. Next base: position 2,568,345 of record OZ257144.1, on the reverse strand, counting down.
TTGAAGCGACAGCTCCCAGAAAACTGGGCCGATCCATGTCTTCCAGACCGTGCATTTGCCGGTCTATGGTCGGGCGTTGGCCGGGAGGAAATCCATGTTGGTACGTTTGCTTGGCGGTGTAGCTGCCGCGGCGGCTCTGGTTGCCTTTGCCTTTGCGCAGGAGCCGCCCAAGCCGGAAGCCGCAAAGGCCGACAAGCCAAAATGGGACGTCAACGCGCCGCCACTGCCGATGCGGACGGTCAGCATCAATGTGGACGAGGGCACCTGGATGGATGTCGACGTCAGTCCGGATGGGAAGACGATCGCATTCGATCTGCTGGGCGACATCTACACCATGCCGATCGCGGGTGGGGCGCCGACCCGGATCGCCGAGGGGCTGGCGTTCGAGATGCAGCCGCAGTTCTCGCCGGACGGAAAGCGGATCGCCTTCACCAGCGATCGTGGCGGCGGCGACAATATCTGGGTGATGAATGTCGATGGGTCCGACAAGCGGCCGCTGACCAAGGAAGAGTTCCGCACGCTGAACGAGCCGAGCTGGAGCCCAGATGGGAGATTCATCGCGGCGCGCAAGCACTTCACCACGCAGCGCTCGCTCGGGACGGGCGAGATCTGGGTCTATCACGTTGGCGGTGGCGACGGGTATGTCGCGGTCAAGCGCTCCAGCGAGGCGCTGCAGAAAGAGCTCGGCGAGCCGGTCTATTCGGCGGACGGCAAGGCGATCTACTACACGCGCAACGTGACGCCCGGAAACACCTTCCAGTACGCTCAGGATTCCAACACCGGCATTTTCGATATCGAGAAGTATGATCTCGAGACCGGCGAAGTCAGCAGCGTGCTGTCGGGGGCGGGTGGGGCCACTCGGCCGGCGCCGTCGCCGGATGGCAAGAAGCTGGCGTTCGTGCGGCGCGAGCGCAATCTTTCCAAGCTTTACGTGAAAAACCTCGCTTCGGGCCAGTTGACCAAGCTGTACGACGCGCTCGACCAGGACTTGCAGGAGACGTGGGCGGTCAACGGTCTCTATCCAGATATGGACTGGACGCCGGATTCCAAGTCGATCGTCTTCTGGGCCGGCGGCAAGATCCGTCGCGTGGACATGGCCGGCGCAAGCCAGGTGATCCCGTTCCGGGTGAACGATACGAGGGTCGTTATTGATCCCCCGCAGCCGAAGACCGAAGTGGCGCCGGACAGCTTCCGCACGAGGATGCCGCGCTATGTGGCGGTGTCGCCGGATGGCAAGCGGGTCGTCTTCGAGAGCCTGGGCAAGCTCTACATCAAGGCGCTGCCGAATGGCGCGCCTGCGCGGATCACGCAGACCAAGGGCAATGAACTGGAGCTGTTCCCGTCCTGGTCCCGCGACGGGCAGCGGCTGGTCTATGTGCAGTGGACGGATCAGGGGCTGGGTGAGATCCGGACGATCGCGCCGAATGGCAGCGGCGTTCGCGCAGTGACGACCGATCCCGGTCACTATCGCCGCCCCCGCTTCTCGCCGGATGGCAAGACGATCGTGTTCGAGAAGGGCGCCGGCGGGAATCTGCTGGCCGACACATGGTCGGATGACCCGGGCGTCTATCGCATTCCCGCGGCGGGTGGGGCGATGACCAAGGTGACGGATGGGGCGTCCTATCCGCAGTTTGGCGCAAGCAATGACCGCATCTTCATGACGAAGACGGAGAAGGATTCCGGCCAGCTGATCTCGACCGATCTGAACGGCGAAGCTGAACACAAGCACGCCTCGGGCGACATGGTGGCGGGCTATGAGGTGTCCCTTGACGGCCGCAACGTCGCCTTCAGGGACAATTTCTCGGCCTATGTGATGCCGCTAGCGGTCGGGCCGCAGGATGTTGGCGCGGGCAAGGGCGGATCGGCGCTCCCGATCGTGAAGGCAAGCGCGGGCGGGGCGACTTACCTGACCTGGTCCGATGGCGGGCGCCAGCTCAACTGGTCGCTGGGGCCGACGCTGTTCTCGGCTTCGGTCGATGCGATGATGCCGATCGCGCCGCCGCAGGCCGATGACAAGGATGAGACGGGCAAGTTCAAGCCGCCGGAAACCGGGGTCGATCTCTCGATGCCGGTGACAGCCGTGAAGCCGACTGGAACGACCGTGCTGACAGGCGCTCGCATCGTCACCATGGCGAATGATGCTGGCGGCGTGATCGAGGATGGCATTGTCGTCATCACGGGCAATCGCATTGCTGCGGTCGGAGCGCGCGGTCAGGTAGCGATACCGGCTGGTGCGAGGACTGTGGACGTTGCCGGCAAGACCATCATCCCCGGCATGATCGATGCGCACGCTCATGGATCGCAGGGCGACGATGACATCGTGCCGAACCAGAACTGGAGCGCGATTGCGCACCTGGCTCTGGGCGTGACGACGGTCTTCGATCCGTCGAGCACGGCGAGCGAGATCTTTGTCGCCGATGAGATGCAGCGCGCCGGTTTGATCCTCGCGTCGCGTATCTTCTCGACGGGCGAGATCGTCTACGGCGCGCGCAGTCCGGGAACGCTGAACGACATCAAGGAATACGATGACGCGCTGGCGCATATCCGGCGACTGAAGGCGCAGGGCGCTGCTGGAATCAAGAACTACAACCAGCCTCGCCGGAACCAGCGCCAGCAGGTGGTTGCCGCCTCCATCGCCGAGAATATCCAGGTGGTGGCCGAAGGCGCATCGCTGTTTGCGCAGGACATCGCGCTCATAGCGGACGGCAATACGGCGCTGGAGCACAACATCCCGCAGATGGTGCTCTACGAAGATGTCATCAGCTTCTTCTCGCAGACCAAGGTGGCCTATACGCCGACACTGATCGTCACCTATGGCGGCCTGGCGGCGGATCCGTACTGGCGCTCAAAGACCGATGTCTGGCGCCATCCGATCCTGTCGAAGCATGTGCCCCCGCATATCCTGCAGCCATCATCCGTCCGCAGCGTGAAGGCGCCGGACGAGGATTTCGTCGATCAGTATTCGGCACGCGAGGCCCGCAAGCTGATGCTGCGCGGCGTCAACGTCTCGACGGCGGGCCACGGACAGGAAGAGGGCCTCGCGGATCACTGGGACCTGTGGTCGCTGGTTCGTGGTGGCTGGACGCCTGTCGAGGCCTTGCGTGCGGCGACGATCAACGGCGCCCGCAAGATCGGCATGGACAAGGACATCGGCTCGCTCGAAGCCGGCAAGCTGGCGGACCTGATCGTGCTGAACGACAATCCGCTCACCGACATCCGCAACTCGGACCACATCGCCAGCGTGATGGTGAACGGCCGGCTCTATGACGCCGTGACGATGAACGAGGTCGTCACGGGCAACCGGCAGCGAGCGAAGTACTACTGGGAGTAGGGCGGCGCTTGCTACTCCCTGCTACGGCCATCCTCGGTTTTGCGCGCGGCCTGTCCCACACTGCGGTGTCATCCCGGAAGCGCGTAGCGCTGTCCGGGATCCATTTTGCAAATCGTCCAGCTTGAGGAATGGGTCCCGGACAGCGCTACGCGCTTCCGGGATGACAGCGGTGAGCGTGGGCGGAGCTGGATGCTACACGTTGAACCTGAAGTGCATGACGTCGCCGTCCTGGACGATGTAGTCCTTGCCTTCCTGTCTCGCCTTGCCGGCTTCCTTGGCGCCGCTCTCGCCGTTGTATTTCACGTAGTCGGCGTAGGCGATCGTTTCGGCCTTGATGAAGCCCTTCTCGAAGTCGCCGTGGATGACCCCGGCGGCCTGCGGAGCGGTCGTGCCCTGTTTGATCGTCCAGGCGCGGGCCTCTTTCGGGCCGACGGTAAAGTAGGTCTGGAGGCCGAGGAGTTCGTAGCCCGCGCGGATGACGCGGTTGAGGCCGGGTTCTTCGAGGCCGAGTGAATCGAGGAATTCCTTCTGCTCATCGTCGGCGAGGACGGCTGTCTCGCTTTCGATCTTGGCGGAGATCACGACAGCCGCGGAGCCTTCGGCTTTCGCGTGCGCGACGACGGCGTCGGAGAACTTGTTGCCGGTGCCGGCGGAGTTTTCGTCCACATTGCAGATGTAGAAGACCGGTTTCGAGGTGAGGAGCTGGAGCATTTTCCAGGCTTTCTGGTCCTCGGCGGAGACGTTGGCGCGGCGTGCGGGCTTGCCGGCGTTGAGCTGTTCGAGGGCGAGCTTGAGGAGGTCGAGCGTCTGGATCGCTTCCTTGTCGCCGCCCTTGGCTTTCTTCTCAAGGTTGAGGCGGCGCTTTTCGAGCGAGTCCATGTCGGCGAGCATCAGCTCGGTCTCGACGACTTCAAAGTCGGCGAGCGGGTCGATTTTGCCGGAGACGTGGGTGATGTCGTCGTCAACGAAGCAGCGCAGAACATAGGCGACGGCGTCGACTTCGCGGATGGTGGCGAGGAACTGGTTGCCGAGGCCTTCGCCCTTGCTGGCGCCCTTCACGAGGCCGGCGATGTCGACAAAGTTCATGCGGGTCGGGATGATCTCTTTCGAGCCGGCGATCTTCGCCAGCACGTCGAGGCGCGGTTCAGGCATGGCAACGTCGCCGACGTTCGGCTCGATCGTGCAGAACGGATAGTTCGCAGCCTGCGCCGCCGCCGTGCGGGTAAGCGCGTTGAACAGGGTCGACTTGCCGACATTCGGCAGACCCACGATACCGGCCTTGAAGCCCATCAGTTCTCTTCCTTGTCGGTCTTTGTGTCCGTCTGGGGCTTGCGCGGATCGCTTTTCGGCGCAGGCGCAAGGCGCATCACTTCAGTCTGGTAGCGTTCGTCATTGCCACCCGCGAGAAAGGGCAGGGCATCGATGCAGGCCTTGAGCATGGCCTGGACGGCCGGGCGCTCGGCAGGATGAAAATCGCCAAGGACGGTGTTCCTGACCTGGCTCTTCTCGCCAGGATGGCCAACGCCCATGCGGGCGCGGCGGACTTCCGTGGCGGCCAGAGCGTAGATCGAGCGGATGCCGTTGTGGCCGGCGGCGCTGCGGCCCGTCGCCATGCGGAAGCGGCCGAGCGCCATGTCGATCTCGTCGTGGAAGACCACGATGTCAGCGGGGGCGAGATAGTGCTTGCGCATGATCGCACCAACCGAACGGCCACTGTCGTTCATGTAGGTCTGCGGCTTGGCGAGGATGGTTTTCACGACACCGCCGTCGGGCGTCTTGAGCTGGCCTTCGCAGACCTGGGCTTCGAACTTCGATTGCATCTGCCACGGCGAGAAGCGGCAGGCGGACGCGATCTCGTCCACGGCCATGAAACCGATGTTGTGCCGGTTCCCCTGGTATTGGGGGCCGGGGTTTCCGAGACCGACGATGAGCAGCATCAGAGCCGTCCCGAAGGAGGCGCCGGCGCATCGTTTGATGCGCCGGCTCTACAACTTTACTTCTTCGGCGCCGGCGCCTTGGCCGGGGCAGCGCCCTTGGCCGGAGCTGCGCCTTTGGCGGGAGCCGCACCGGCGGCAGGAGCGGCGCCAGCGGCAGGAGCGGCGCCTTCAACGGCGGCGCCTTCGGCGACGGCAGCGACTGGTTTCTCGTCGACAACGTCATCCTTCGCCGAGCGGCCGGCGATGGTGGCGACGGTGAAGTCGCGATCGGTAATCGTCGGGCGAACGCCTTCCGGCAGCTTGATAGCGGAGATCTTCAGCGCGTCACCGATGTCGAGACCGGAAACGTCGGCTTCAAGCATTTCCGGAATGTTGTCGGCCGGAGCAAGGAGCCAGATCTCGTGGCGGACGATGTTGAGGGCGCCGCCGCGCTTGATGCCCGGGGAGACGCCCTGGCCAGTGAAGTGGACGTGCACGGCCACGCGGATGACCTGGCCCGGCTCGACGCGGTAGAGGTCCAGGTGGGTCGGCTCGTCGCTGACCGGATGGAACTGGATGTCCTGGGCGAACACCAGCTGGCGCTCGCCTTTGTGTTCCAGGGTGACGGTGTGGGAGATGAACTTCCCGGACTTCAGCGCCTGGACGATGGTTTTCTTGTCGATCGCGATCGAGACGGGGGCCTTGTCGCCGCCGTACAGGATGGCGGGCACCTTGCCGGAGCGGCGGACGTCGCGCGCGCCGCCGCGGCCAGTGCGCTCGCGCACGTCGACATTGAGGACGATTTCGGGTTTAGCCATTTTACTCTCCGTTTCGCCCTGATGCCCGCCGGTCTTGCCGGTGACAGCCTGGCTACACAGGCAGCGCCAATCGCCGCCTTTCGGGAAGCCGGGCTTATAGGGGAGGGTCGCCGACGGGGCAAGCGGCGGCTCGTCGCGGTTTTCGGGCCGAAAAGCCAGCTAATCGCAAGTTTTCCGGGCAATCGGGCTGGTTCGCCTGAAAAGGGACGGGCATCGGCATACCCGTCCGGTTTGGCTAGTAAATGAGACCGGGCGCTTCGGAGCGCTTTACAGGAAGGTTCATGGCGGGCGGCAGGAAGGTTCGAGAACGGTCCAGACGGCGTTCGACACGGCTGACCCGCCGGGTTGAAGGCCGACGGCTGCCGTTCGTGCCTTACGGGCTGGTTCCGCTGGTCGGGCTTGTGGCGTTGCTGGTCTTTGGCGCGGCGCCTTTTGCGTATGGCGTGATCCAGGACGCCACGCAGACATCGGCGACCGAGGCGCTGCGCAAGGCGGGCATCGGCTGGGCCCAGGCTCAGACATCCGGGCAGTGGGTGGAGCTGACAGGCGCCGCGCCCTCGCGTGAAGAGGCGGACCGGGCTGTTGAGGTTGTGCGTGTTACGACGGTGAACACGTTCTTTGGGGAAGCGGCGCCAGCGACGTGGGTCAGCGCGCGGTTCACGGGCGCTGGAGAACAGGCCGGAAGCGGCTCGAGCAGTGGAGTGCGAGCTGATCCTGCGCCGGCCGATGCGGCGGCGGCATCGTGCGACCGGTCGCTGGCTGTGCTTCTGGAGCAGTCAACGATCCAGTTTGCTGTTGGCAGTGCAGCGGTCAGGCCGGCGAGCGATGGCGTACTCGATCGCATTGCCCGCGAAGCGCTGGCTTGCCCGGGTGTGCTGCGCATCGAGGGTTATACCGACAACGTTGGTGACGAGGCGTCCAATCTTGAGCTCAGCCGCAAGCGGGCAGAAGCGGTGCTTGGCGCCTTGCTGCGGCGCGGTGTTCCGGGAGAGCGGCTCATGGCCGAAGGGTTCGGCGCCGACAAGCCGGTCGCCAACAACAACGATGGAATGGGCCGCGCCCGCAATCGCCGTATCGAGATACGCGTCGTTCGACCGGACGCGCCTTCACCAACCTGATGAGACGTACAGAGACCTGACCATGTGGTTCCTTCTGATTCAGATCATCGTTCTGCTTCTGCTGGCGGCGGCGCTTGGCGCCACGCTGATGTGGTGGTGGATGCGCAGCCGCTTCCAGGATGTGACCGACGAGCATGAGCAGTTGCTCGCGCTGCGGCTCGATCCCAGTTCGAAGCCGGCTACGCAGCAGGATGTCGAAACAGCGGTCAGCGCCCTGACGGCGCCGATCCAGGCGATCCGGCCGACCGATGTCCAGCCGCTGCTGGAACGGATCATGCGGCTTGAGCAAGCGATTGCCGACCTGAAATTCCCCGCGCCGGATCTCGGTCCGCTGCAGGAGCGGCTGGCGAAGGTGGATGCGCGGGTCGCGGGGCTGACTTTCGATCCGCTGATGACGAAAGTGTCCGAGGTGGGGTCTGCGATCGCCAATATGCGCGGTCCGGACCTGCGTCCGATCGACGAGCGACTGTCGCGGCTTGAGGGCGTGCTGCGCGGGTTGCAGGCGCCACAGGTGGATCTGGGGCCGGTTCACAGCGGGATCGCATCGCTTGGCGTGGCGATTGGCGCGCTGGAAGCTCCGGGCAAGGCGGTCGAGCCGCTGGCGGGCCGTCTCGCGGCGATGGAGGCGCGGCTGAGCGACATGGGCGGGCGGCTGGAGGGCCAGCGGCGCAACGATACGGACTCGATCATCTCGCGAGTGGCCCAGCTGTCATCGACGCTGGCAAACATGCGGGGGCCAGACCTTGCTCCGCTGCATGCTTCCATCATCGACCTGGAGCGTTCGGTGCTGGCGCTCGACAAGCCGCCGACGGATCTTGCGCCGATCGAGGCGAGAATCGCGGCGCTCGAGGCTGCAGTGCAGCCGATCGATCGCGGGCTCGCCGGGCTTCAGGAGGCGGTCGCCAACATGCCCGGTCCGGATTTCGGGCCGGTGATTGGCGCGGTGCGATCAATCGACAGCCGGCATGATCTGGTCGCGGTGGAGAACCGGCTGACAGCGATCGAGTACGGCATGGCGGCAGTGCACCATATGCTGCGCTCAAGGTCGGACCAGGCCTCGGCGCGCTCAGATAATTCGTGGGATGGACGGAACGGGGCTGCCGTGCATCGCGACATGCCGCCCGCGCCGGCGCGGCCGCCGCGCGACAGCGATCCGATCAATATCGCGCGCAAACCGGATGACCAGGCCAACCTTCTGGTCGAGCCGGCCTTTGGCGCGCCGGATGATCTTGAGCTGATCGACGGCGTCGGTCCGATGCTGCGCGCGCTGCTGCACGAGATCGGCATCTTCTATTTCTGGCAGGTGGCCGAGTGGACACCCGAGGAAGTGAACTGGGTCGAGAGCAAGCTGATGCATTTCCGCGGCCGCATCCGGCGCGACGACTGGGTGGGACATGCCCGAACCCTGGCGTCGGCGCCGACTGCAGCGAAACGGCCGATGGACAGCAGGCCGCGCGGTACGTTCTAGGTCAGCCCGAGTGGTAGGCCCGCTCGCCATGGGCATGCGTGTCGAGGCCTTCGATTTCGACTTCGTGCTTCACCCGTAGGTTGACGATGAGGCCTGTGATCTTGGCGATCACCAGAGTCGCTCCGACCGACCAGGCCAGGACCGCGAGGACGCCCTGGACCTGAACCCACAGCTGCTGGCCCATTGTCACTTCACCGAGGCCCGGAGACAAGGGGCCGACGGTTGCCAGTATCGGCAGGATCAGCGTGCCGAGCACGCCGCCAACGCCGTGGACAGCGAAGACGTCGAGACTGTCGTCGATCTTCAGCGAGTTACGGATCAGGGTGACGGCGTAGAAGCACACGATCGACGCCGACGCGCCGATTATCACCGCGCCGAGCGGTCCGACCGAACCGGCGGCGGGCGTGATGGTCGCAAGACCGGCGACAAGCCCGGTCACGGTGCCGACGAGGCCCGGGCGGCCGAACTTGATCCACTCGATCGCCATCCAGACGAGGGCGGCGGTCGAGGCTGACAGGTGGGTCACCAGCATCGCATTGCCCGCGCTCTGGCCTGCGGACAGCGCAGAGCCGGCGTTGAAACCGTACCAGCCGACCCAGAGCATCGCGGCGCCGATCATCACCAGCACGGGGCTGTGGGGCGGACGCATCTCGTGCGGAAAGTGCTTCCGCTTGCCGACGAGCAGGGCGAAGATCAGCGCTGAAGAGCCAGCGGTTGCATGGACGACGAGGCCGCCCGCGAAGTCGCGCACGCCCTGTTCAAACAGCCAACCACCCGACGCCCATACCCAGTGCGTAACCGGAGCGTAGACCAGCAGCATCCAGAGACTGGAGAAGATCAGCACCGAACCGAAGCTGGTACGCTCGGGATAGGCGCCAACGATCAGCGCCGGCGTGATGATCGCGAACGTCATCTGGAACATGAAGAAGACGGACTCGGGGATTGTGCCGACCTGGCTGGTCGCTTCGACGCCGCTGAGGAAGGATTTGCCGAGCCCGCCCCAGATCGCGTTCGCGTCGCCGCCATCGCCGAAGGCGATCGAGTAGCCGAAGGCGAACCACAGCACCGACATCAAGCAAGCGATGACGACGCACTGGCTGAGGACGGAAAGCACGTTCTTCGACTGTACCAGGCCGCCATAGAAGAGAGCGAGCGCGGGCAGGGTCATCAACAGGACAAGCGCGGTCGCTGTCAGCACCCAGGCGGTGTCGCCAGAATTCGTCTCGGCGAAAGCGGCTGGGGCGGCGGCGAGGGCGCACAGCAGGGCAACGGCCGCGCGGCGGCCGATCTTCAGGATGGTCATGGGGTCCTCTCAGGCTCGCCGACTACGCGGCGTTGCCTGCTGTTTAGGCGGTGCGGCGCGATTCTGCTCAGCGAAGGTGGAAGATGCCAAAACGACCCTGTGAGGCGCCGGACGATTGGGCAAGAATCCGGCTGTTCGATCAAAAACTAGGCAAAATAGAGTGCGGGAGGCGCATTGAGGCATGCGCCTCCCGCGACAGTCGCAGCTGGATGGGCCGGGGGTGCAATCCCGGATCAGCGCTGCGCCTGTTGCTGGACGTCGCGCTCGAGCCGGGCGGTTTCGACGGCTTTGCGGACGAAAGGCTGGAGCATGCCGACGGCGTTGGCTGTGGCGACGGCCTGGCAAGTCTTGCGGGCGGAGCGGGGGCTTTCACCCGCGCAGAGCTTCTCGGACGAGCGCTCGACCTGGGCCAACAGGGTGGCGCGGTCCGCTGGGCGGTTGAGGTCGAGCTGCTCGAAGCGGATCACATAGCTGGATCCGACCTTCCAGGCGCCGTCGTCGGCGTGGGCGGGGGCAGCGATCATCAGGGTGGTGAGGGCGGCGAGCAGGGCGGTTTTCATGGGAAGCATCCTCATTTCCGGGACGCCAGGGTGGCGTCGTTGAGAGGAGGCTGGGGCGGGTCCGCGAAAAACATCAGGACCTGCGCCTGATAAACGCCTGACTTTTTGCCGATGACGAATGAAAACAAGGACGTGAGTCCCGCTAGTCGTGCTTGCGGGACGGCAAGCCGAAGGCCTACGCCATCCAGATGGACCTCGCGCGCGAACCGAAAATCAGGTTGGGGACCATGGAGGTCCGACCGTCGACGCGGGAAATCGTGTTCGCGGGCGGCCGGGAGGTACTCGAACCCCAGGTCATGGCGGTGCTGATCGTGCTGGCCCGGGCGAAGAGCGAGGTGGTCACCCGTGACGACCTGACCGCTGCCTGCTGGGATGGCCGGGCAGTCAGCGACGATGCGATCAACCGGGTGATCTCGCGGATCCGCAAAGCGTCGGACCTGACCGAAGGGCGGGACTTCACGCTCGAGACGATCACCAAGGTTGGCTACCGGCTCGTGCCAGGAGCAACTTCGCAAGCAGCGTTGGCGAAGCCTGAAGCGTCATCAGGTGCAGGCGCAAGGCAGCCTCCTTTCGGCATCATCGCGATTCTGGCCGCGCTGGCCGTGGCTGTTGCAACGGGCGCCTGGTGGCTGACGGGACGCGAGCCTCAATGGACGCCAGACCCGACAAGATCACTGACGCTCGCAGTGCTGCCGTTCGACAATCTTGGGCCATCGCAGGACGACGCACCGCTGGCGATCGGTATGGCCCGGGAGATCCGCAATACGCTGTCACGGGTGCGTGGACTGCGGGTGGTGTCGGACTCGTCGTCGTTCGCGCTGGCGGCCGAGCCGCTGGGCGATACCGAGATCGGGCGCCGGCTGATGGCGGACCTGCTGCTCGACGGCAGCCTCACGCGGTCTGGCGCCGCGATCAAACTGTCGGTCGAACTGGTCGATCCGTGGAAAGGCGTGAACGTCTGGACCGGTTCGAGGTCTGGTCTTGCAGCCGATCTCGATGCTCTGCGCCAGCAGATGTCGGCGGCGGTGTTCGAGGAACTGGTGGCGCGGCTTGGACCCAACCGCGTGGAAATGCTAGCGGCGCCACGACACAGTGACCCGCAGGTCTACCGGCTGCTGATGGAGGCAACCCAGCTGCTGGATGGCACGGCCAGCGCCCGCATGCGTGGCCAGGCTGGCGAAGCGCTCGATGCCGGGGACAAGGCCAACGAGCTGATAGACAAGGCTTTGGCGATCGAACCGGAATCGCCGCTCGCGCTGCGACTCAAGGCGCAGATCGTCGCTATGGGCGCGACGCGCGAGTTGTTTGCGCGCGCCACGCCCGTACCGGAAAAGCAGGCCGCGGCTGCCGTGTATCTGCGGCGCGCCATCGCGTCTGATCCCGATGCGGTCCCGGCGCTGGCAGCGCTGGGCGAATACTACCGCCGTTTCGAGTGGCGATGGGCGGATGCGCGCGCGCTGATGGAACGGGCACTGGCGCTTGATCCAAACAACTCGGAAACGCACCTGTCCTACGCCTATTACCTCTCAGGCGCTGGCCGATGCGTGGAGTCGCTGGAGCATGCGCGAGCTGCGATCGCAATTGATCCGGAATTCGGCTGGCGAACGCTGGGCGTGCCGCGGGCTCTGAAATGTCTTGGACGTTTCGAGGAGTCGGATGCGGCTTATCTCAAGGCGCTCGATCAGGACCGGTCGAACATGTTCATCCTGCGCGAAGTGTACCTCAATCACCTGGTCCGCGGCGATGCAGATGGTCTTGAGCGCCTGCGTTCGCATGTGCGCGATGACCTTTGGAAGGGCGCGCCAAATCCGGACGTGAAGCTCTGGCTCGACTGGACCGCGGTCGCGATCAAGGCGCTGCGCGGCGATCGCGCCCCTTTCCTGAACCTGATCGAGGCGGATGTGCGTGCAGATCAGTCGCCAAGCGAGGCGGCGCAGGTTCCGCCGGACATTCAGCGCCGCAAGGGCGACGTGATGTGGATTCAGGCGGTCGAATTTGCCGTTGCTGGAAAACCGAACCGCGCCATCGACATGCTGGAAGGGGCGATTGCCGAGGCCACGCTCTACATTCCCGAGACAATGCCGTTCGGCGCGTATGAGTTCACGCCAGAAGTGCGAGCCGACCGGCGCTATCAGGCGATCTGGCGGACCGATCCGAGGCTGGTGGAGCTGGTTCAGCTTCGCCGCAAGGCCGTTGAGGACAAGCAGATGGATGGCGTGCTGGCGACCGGCGAAAGGTCGACGCCAGCGGCGCCTGTTGACACACGTAGCTGACGCGCTACAACTGTAGCATCATCAGTCCAAACGGACGGGGATGCCATGTCTGCGACCGCGACGAAGACCGAGCTGCATGTTCTGAAGCAGCTGTGGCCGGGCGGCCGGATGAGCGCGCGCGAAATCCATGACGGGCTCAGCGCCGAGACGGGCTGGAGCTATTCCACCACGCGAACGATCCTGACCCGTATGGAAGAGAAGGGGCTTTTGACCCGCTCCGACGTCCATGGCGTGGGGGTTTATGCTCCGGCCCTTTCGCGTGTGCAGGTGCTTGGCGCCATGGCGCGCGAACTCACGAGATCGGTGTTCGACATCAAGGGCGCGCTGCCAGCCTCGATGTTCGCGGATAGCCCGCACCTGACCAAGGACGAGCTGGCCGAGCTCGATGCAATCCTGAATTCCGAAGAGGGAGATGGACAATGACGATCCTGACCTGGCTTGCGGTTTCTTCTCTGGTCTGGGGCGCTGTGCTGTGGCTCGCCGCCTTCCTGTTGCAGCGATCGGGCGATGTTTCGGGCCGCGCGCGGCAATGGATCTGGCGCGGGGCGACGGCGCTGCTGATTGCGCCTTGGATTGCCGCGCCGCTGGTTTCCGCTTTCGGGCTCGGGCTGGCGCCGCGCGAGACGCCGGTAGCCGAGCCGGTGTTCACGACCACGCTGCCGATGGTGGAGTTTACAGGCGAAGGGATGGGATCGGCGCTACCTGATCCGGTTGTCACGACCGCCGATCTCGATCTGGCGCAGATTTTCCTGATCGTTGTGGCCGTTGGCTGGATTGCGCGATTTGTATCGGCGCAGCTGGCGGCGCGATCGCTGTTCGGCATCGTGAATATGTCGCGCCCGGCGGAGTCCGGCGCCGCGATGCAATCCCTGAAAGTATGGTCGCAGCGGCTTGGCCTGCGTCGGGCGCCGCGCCTGCTGGTGACGGAAGCGTCGGTTTCGCCTTTCTCGTTCGGCGTCCTGCGGCAGACAGTGTGCATTCCGGAAGGGCTGGAAGGCCGGCTGCGTCGCGAGGCGCTGGACCTGGTGATCGGTCATGAATGTCTGCATGTCGCGCGCGGTGATGGCTGGCGCCGCCCGCTGGAGCGGATCGCGGCGGATGTGTTCTGGTTCAACCCGTTTGCGTGGCTGATGCGGCGTGAGCTCGACATGGCGCGCGAGTTGGCGTGCGACGAAGGCGTGGTGCAGCTGTCGGATGCGCGGCATGCCTATGCGCGGACTTTGCGCGACGTGGCGGGTTTCTCGACGGGACTGTCGCTTGCGGCGCCCGCGGCTTCCATGTCGCTGGCGGGCGGCGGGCGCAGCCTGATGCTGCGCGTGACGCGGACGCTTGCGCTGGCGAAGCGCAAGCCGGCGCGGGCGGCGATGATCGCCGCGTGCGTCGCGGGTCTGATCGCCGTGCCGATCGCCGTGGCGCAGGTGGCGCTGGCCGTGCCGCGCGCACCTGAGGCGCTTGAAGCGCTTGAACCGCTTGAAGCGCTGGCGGCGCCTGAAGCCCCTGAGCCGCTCGAGCCGCTTGCGGCGCTTGAGGCCCCAGAAGCGCCGGAGACGCCCGAGCCGCCGGTTGTGGAGCAACAGGTCTATGTCTCACCCGACGGCATGGTCCGCGCGTCCTTCCCGGCGCGCGTGGTATGGATCGGCGGCGACGCGACCAATGGCTATGCCGTGAAGCTGGTGCAGGCGGCGAACGCGAGCACGACCGGGATGTGTACAGCGGAGCTCGAAGGACTCGGCGCGCTGAAGGTGGCGAAGGAGCAGGTGGTGGCCGAGGGCGCGGTGATCGCGCTGCGCGGCGACCACAAGAGAGTGAGCTTCCAGGTTTCGTGCTCGGACGAAGATGGCGATCAGATTGCGCCGGTGGCGCCTGTGCCGCCCGTTCCGGCTGTGGCGCCGACTGCACCGACGCCGCTTGCGCCACCCGCGCCGCTGTCGCCCAGCGGTCAGGTGGCGCCCGTGACGCCGATGACTCCGGTTACGCCACGGCCTTTGGCGACGCCGCCCACGCCTCTGACGGCCCCTGCAGCGCTTGAACCATTGCCGATCCGGGCGATGTTTCCGGCACGCGTCGTGTCGGTCGATCCGGTCGGGAACGGATCCACTGCATCGGTGAAAATCCTGCAGACATCGGCAGGAACCGCGATCCCGCTCGACGCAAATCCATGCGTCATCGTCTACGCCGAAGTGGCCGGGACGCGTGTTTCAACCGGTCAGAACATTCCCGAGGGGACGCTTATCGGAATCAGCGTGCCTGCCAATCCGCGGGTCGCCACAACCTGCACCACGGCGCCAATGCAGTTTTCGGTGATGCAGGTGACGCCGGCGACGAACGCAACGCCGGTGATCCGGAAGATGGCGCCGTTCGTTGTTCCCGGTGCGACGTCTTCGGTGCTGGATGGTGCGCACGAGATAACCTGGGGATATGGCTACAAACCCGATCCGTTTGAGCCGAGCAAGATCGCATTCCACGAGGGCGTCGATTTGAAAGCACCATGGGGTGCATTGGTTCACACACCTGCCACCGGCGTAGTGCTGTTTGCCGGAACGCGAGGAAGCTACGGCCGGATGGTAGAAATCCAGTATGGCGAGAACATAACGGCGGGCTTTGCACACCTCAATTCGATCAGCGTGAAAGCGGGAGACAGCCTTGAGGCCGGTGATGAGGTCGGCACGGTCGGCAGCACCGGCAGATCGTCCGGTGCGCATCTCCATTTCGAAGTCTTCTTCAACGGAAAGTCTTACGATCCGCAGTCGATCGAGGGACTCAAGCTAGCTGGCGGCTGACCTCAGACAGCCTGCCATGGGTGGAGAAGCGGCACGCTTGCGCAGGCGGGCGAGCCGTCCTTGCCTGTTCCCTGGATGACGCCTTCGACCACTTTGCCCTTCATGGCCTTGTCGAGCAGCGCCTGCGGAATGTCGTGGACGTTGATCTTCATGCGACGCTGCCAGGGCGAGTCCATCTGGCCGGCGCCCGTGCCGATGCCGATGTAAAAGAACCGCCGCTCCGGCCCCTCGCTGCGCACAAGCTCGCCGTAGAATTTCGGTCCGGGGCCGATGCGGACGGGAATGTCGAAGGACAGCGCCTCGCCCTTCTTCGAGACTTGCGCACCGAAGGGCTGGCTCTTCTTGTCCTGCAGGCTGTGGGCGACGCCGGGGACCGGGTTCTCGATCACAAGGCGGAGTTTGATATCGGTCTGATCGGCGCGGGGCATGGGTAAAGCGTAGTTGAGCATTTCCCGGCTCGCAATTCCCGGCCGGATCGCGTTCTATCCCTCCGGAGTTTGGGAGGACCGACATGCGCATTGCAGCCTTGGCATTGATTGTTCTGGTTTCGGCGTGCGCACAGCAGGCGGCGGATGCGCCTGCGGCGCCGGCGGTTGCGCTGGCGACTGCGCCCCCGGTCGTAACGCCACCGCCGGCGCCCGTCCCCCAGCCGTCTGCTCCACCGAGCACCCAGCCGCCGGCGCCTCCCCCGGCTCTGGTGCCCGCGGGCGTCACCGAGAAGCTGACCGAGCACGTGTGGGCAATCCCGGACAGGTCAGCGTCACTGGTGCCGAATGTCGGGATCATCGTCGGGTCGAAAGCCGTGCTGGTGGTCGACACGGGCCTTGGTGCGCGCAACGCGGAGACGGTGCTGAAGGAAGTCGCCAAGGTTGGCGCGGGCAAGCCGATCTATCTTGTGACGACGCATGTGCATCCCGAGCACGATCTCGGCGCGAACGCGTTTCCAAAAGACTCCAAGATGATCCGGTCGAAGGACCAGGATGCAGACATCGCCGCTTCGGGAATGAGGCTCGCTGAAGTGTTCGCCTCGCGCTCGCCGCTGAATGCGGAACTGCTGAAGGGCGCGACGTACCGGGCGGCGGATATCTCGTTCGAGACGGACTACACGCTCGACCTCGGCGGCGTCACGGCGAAGGTCTATGCGATGGGGCTCAACCATACGCTGGGCGACACGGTCGTGCTGGTGGACGGCGTGCTGTTTTCGGGCGACGTGGCGATGCGGCCTCAGCCGTCGGTGATGACGGCCGGAGCGAGCATCCGCCACTGGCAGGCGAGCCTCGACAAGCTGGATGCACTGAAGCCGGTGCATGTGGTGCCAAGCCATGGTGCGCGAGGCGATGCCTCGATCATCGCCGGCTATCGCGCCTACTTCACGCGGATACAGGAGCGCGTCGCGTCGCTGAAGCGGGAACGCAAGAGCGAGCCGGAGGCCGTTCAGATCGTCACGGATGAAATGTCGGCGCAGTATCCGGACAAGGCGCGGCTCGGTGGAGCGATCCGGGCCACCTATGTGGAGGCGAATTAGCCTCTCAGTCGAACATCTTCGAGATCGACTCGTCGTTGGCGATGCGGCGGATGGCTTCGCCGATGAGGGGGGCGAGCGTCAGGGTGCGGATTTTCTTCGCCTTGGAGACCTGGTCGGAGGCCTGGATGGTGTCGGTGATGACCAGTTCTTTCAGCTGGGACTTGTCGATGTTGCCGGCGGCGCCGTTGGAGAGGACGCCGTGGGTGACGTAGGCGGCGACTTCCTTCGCGCCTTTCTTGAGCAGGGCGTCGGCAGCGTTGATGAGCGTGCCGCCCGAGTCCGTCATGTCATCGACGAGAATGCATTTGCGGCCCTCGACGTCGCCGATGATGTTCATCACCTCGGAATCGCCCGCCTTCTCGCGGCGCTTGTCCACAATGGCGAGGTCGGCATCGAGGCGCTTGGCCAGGGCGCGGGCGCGGACGACGCCGCCGACGTCCGGCGAGATGACCATCAGGTCCTTGGCGCCGTACTTCTTGAGGATGTCTTCGGCCATTTCCGGCTGGGCGAAGAGATTGTCGGTCGGCTTGTCGAAGAAGCCCTGGATCTGGGCGGCGTGGAGATCGACGGTGACGACGCGGTCGGCGCCGGCGACAGAAATCAGGTTGGCGACCAGCTTGGCGGAGATCGGCGTGCGGCCATCCGTTTTGCGGTCCTGCCGCGAATAACCGAAATAGGGGATCACTGCGGTGATGCGGCGGGCGCTGGCGCGCACCAGCGCGTCCATCGTGATCAGCAGTTCCATCAGGTGGTCGTTGGCCGGAGCGGAGGTGGACTGGATCACATAGACGTCCTGGCCGCGGACGTTCTCGTTCACCTTCACGAAGACTTCGCGGTCCTTGAAGGTTTTTACTTCGGCGTTGGTGAGGCGGATGTCGAGATAGGCCGAGATCTTGTCGGCAAGGGGCCGGTTGGAATTGCACGAGATGAGTTTCATCTGCTCGCTACTCCATGGGGCCGGGGCTCGGCTTCGGCGTCACGCTTCTGTCGCAGAATCGAAAAGCTAGCAATCGCGGGGCCAAAGGAATCCTTGGGAGTGTTTCCGCAAACGCAGATGTGCGGCGGAAATGCCGCAGGATCATGCAGTTAACACGCGACGGGTTAGCCGTCGGTCAGGCGACCAGCATGATTCCAGTCATGTTTCGCCCGCAGTCACGCTCGCCAGCCTTCACCGAGGCGCGATGGCTGAAATAGTCCTCGGGCTGCGTCAGCGTGTCGTCGGTCAGAGCGTCCATGTGCGCCACGCCGAGACGGGCCAGCCGACCGAGACAGTAGCGTTTCAGGTCAAAGAACTGGCGGTCGCCCTGGCCGGGTTCGAACAGGATTTCGGCCCAGGGGGTGGCGTCAAGAACCGCGTCGGCGAGATCGGGGCCGACCTCGAAGGATTTCTGCGACAGGCACGGGCCAACGCCGGCGGCAGTCTTGCCCGGATCGGCGCCAAGCTGGACCATCACCTCAAGCGTGCTTTCGATGACGCCGATGACCGCGCCGCGCCACCCGGCGTGGATGGCGGCAATTACCCCGTTGTGCGGATCGCACAGGACGATGGGCGCGCAGTCGGCCGCCAGGACGCCGAGCAGCAGGCCGGGGCGTTTGGTTACCAGCGCATCGCATTCAGGGCGTTCATTGGGCTCGAAGGCATGGTCGGTTGCGACGGCCTTCGCGGAATGTATCTGGCGCGGAGCGGCGAGGCGGTCGATCGAGCCGCCGAGGGCCGCGCAGACGCGGCGGCGGTTCTCGAGAACCTTTTCCGGATCATCGCCCGAGCCGGGACCGCAATTCAGGCTTCTGTAGACGCCGTGCGAAACGCCGCCGCGACGGCCGAAGAAGCCGTGGCGCACATGCATGCTGAAACGCTTGAGCGCAGGAGCTTCCTCGAAGGGTGGGCGGGTGTCTTCGGTCATGTGACTGCTCCACTAGAACCCGGGAGGTGTTTCAGCGCCCTGTGGCGTCAGGGCGATGGCCTTAAACCTTGCGCCCATCTGGTCGGGCGATACCAGCTTTTCGATGCTAGCGTGGATTTCTTCGCCGCGCCCGGGGTTGGCGCGCGTGAGCGACTGGGCGCGTTCGCGGGCGCCGAGGCGGGTGAGGAAATAGCCCTGCTGGATCGGGCCGTGGACAAGCAGGCCTTCGCTTTCCGCGATACGCTTGAAGCGAGGGAAATCGACATCGGCCGTAAGATCGGATACGCCGGGTTCGGCCAGAGGGTCGATCTGCGCGCCGGCGCGATAGGCGCGCAGCGTATCGTCGGGCGAGCGGTCGTCCGGGCCATAGTCGATGATGAGGGCGCGGCCGGGGGATTTGCGGAAACGAGCGGCGATGCTGCTGGCAAGGGTTTCTAGAGCGGGGGCGGCCTCGACCTGATCGCCCACGGGGATCAGGTTGTCGGGCAGTTCAGCGGCTTCGCCGATGCCGAAGCGCAGGGCGCCAGCAGGGTCGAGGCCTATGGCGCGTTCGCGCCAGCCATTTCCATCGCGAATGAATTGCCGGATCGCCATGCAGTCGAGGAATTCGTTGGCGATGATGATGGCGGGACCATCGGGCACGTCGTCGAGGTCATCGAAGTGACAGACTTCGCGCGGAAAGAGACGCTGTTTCTGTTGTTCGCGCAGGGTGGGGCTGGCTTCGATCAGGGCGATCTCGACCGCATCGGAAAAACCCTGGATTGAGTCGGCGGCGCGCAGCAGGTCCTGCATCATGGTGCCGAGGCCGGGGCCGAGTTCGATCAGCCAAAGCTTGCGTGGGCTGCCGAGCTTCAACCATTCGTGCGCGGCCCAAAGGCCGAGCAGTTCGCCAAAGACCTGGCTGGTTTCAGGCGCAGTTGTAAAATCGGCGCTGATGCCCGGACGTGTGGCGTAGTAGCCGTCGCGCGGATCGTGCAGGCACATCAACATGTAGAGCGAGACGGGCATAGGGCCGTTGGCCCGGATCGCGTCGCTGATGCGCTGGCGCATCCCGCTCATTCCAGAGGTCTCACGCCGGTTTCGCTTCGCCGCCGTTGCCGACGCGCGTGGCGCGCCAGATCAGGAAGGCGCCGCCAAGGATCATCGGAACCGAGAGCAGCATGCCCATGGTGAACCAGGTCGGCATGATCCCGGCGGTGAACGAATCCGGCTCGCGGAAGTTTTCCACGAAGGAGCGGCTGAGCGCATAGCCGATCAGGAAGATGCCGGCGACGAGGCCCGGCTTGCGCAGCAACCTGAAGCCCCAGACGGCGACGGCGCAGATGGCGAAGAGAAGGAGGCCTTCGAGCACGGCTTCGTAGAGCTGGCTGGGGTGGACCGTGGGCAGGTTTTCGACTGATCCCCACTGTCGCGTGTTCCAGTCGTAGGCCGGGAAGCGCATGCCCCATGGCGCATCGGTTGCGCGGCCATAGAGCTCGCCGTTGATGAAGTTGGCGACGCGGACGAGGAAGATGCCGATCGGCGCCGCAGCGCAGGCGACGTCGCCCAGGCTGAGCAGCGAGATCTTTCGCGACCAGGTGGTGTAGAGCACGGCCAGCGTCGCGCCGATGAGGCCGCCGTGGAAGGACATGCCGCCTTCCCACATGCGGAGGATGAACATCGGATCGCCGGTGAGTTTCCCGGGCTCGAACCAGATCGTGTAGAACAGGATGTAGCCGATGCGGCCGCCAAGCAGGATGCCGATCATGGCGAAGAAGGCGAAGTCGTCGATGTCGGCCTTGGTAAGCGGGCCCTTCTCGGCCTCGCCCCACAGTTTTGGCTGCATCACGATGCGGACGGCATACCACCAGCCGAGCAGCAGCCCGAAGATGTAACCCAGGGCATACCAGCGCACGGGGAACGGGCCGAGCTGGATCGGGCCGAGCTGCATATCAGGCAATGGAATGGTGAAAGCCGCAGGATCGATGCGGGGGAAGGGGATTTCCAAGGGTATGAACATGCGTCCCTCTAGCCTATTCCACAGGTACTTTGAAATCCCCGGCCTGCCGGGCCATATAGATACCGGCTCCGCTGGCGGGGTCTATCGTGGAGGCGCCTATGCAGACGCGTAATCCCATCATGGACGACATTTCCCGCATGATGCAGGGCGCTGCCGGCATGGCGCAGGCCGCCAATGACGAGGCGAAAGCGCTTTTTCGCTCGATGGCTGAGCGCGTCGTCGCCGACATGGACCTGGCGAAACGTGAGGAAGTCGAGGCGCTGAAGGCCATCGCTCGCTCGGCTGTTGAAAAAGCCGAGGCGCTTGAGAAGCGCGTGGCCGAACTGGAAGCGCGTCTCGGCGGCAAGTCGTAGACGCGATTCGTATCACCAACCCCTTAACCACGACGCCATTGTTAGAGCCATCAACGCTCTATAGCGTCGATCACGAACCGGGCGGGCATCTTGATTCTTGCCTGGCCATCCGAGGAGGACTGGATGTCGCATCTCGACACGATCTCCGCTGACTTTCATGACCGCGCCATGGATGTCGTCGAGCAAACGCTGCTCGCGGCGGACTGGGCGTGCGAGCGCTCCGAAGATGGAATGATCCACTGCGCCGCGACGACCAAGTGGGGCGAGTTCGGCGGCATGTTCGTGTGGCGCGCCGAGCCGGCCTCTCTGAGCTTCTCGCTGACGCTCGATCTGCGGGCGCCGAACGCGAAGCAGGCGCAGATCTCGGATCTGCTCCGCCGCATCAACGAGCGGCTGTGGCTGGGCCATTTCGATTACTGGAATGACGAGGGCGTGGCGGTGTTCCGTCACACCATCCCGATGCTGGATCGCATCGCGCCCGAGCAGGGCGAGATCGCGGCAATCCTGGCGGCGGCTCTGGATGCTGCGGACCAGTTCCTGCCGGCGTTCAACTTTGTTGTGTGGGCCGGCAAATCGGCTGCGGAAGCCGTTGCTGCCGTGATCTTCGAAACCCACGGCGAGGCGTGAGGCAATGGCCGCGGGCCCATCCTCCTCTGCGGGGGGCGCGCGGTTGAAGCATGCCGTTCTGGTCGGCGCTGGGCGCATGGGTTCGGCCATGGCGCGGGGCTGGCTGCAGGATCTCGGCGCGGCAGGTGTCGGCAAGCTCTCCGTTGTCGAGCCGCATCCGGGCGCCGATGTCATCGAGGCGGCGAACGAAAAACTGATTGCGCTCAATCCGCCGGCTGAACCAGCAGACATTCTCGTGCTGGCGATGAAGCCGCAGGGCTTCTCCGACGCTGTCGCTGGCCTCAAGGCCTGGACGGGGCCGGAGACGCTGGTCGTGTCCATCATGGCAGGCGTGACGATTTCGCGGATCGCGAGTGCGCTTGGGACAACGAAGATCGCGCGGGCGATGCCGAACACGCCGGGCGCGATCGGCATGGGTGTGACCGGCTATGCGCTCTCGGACGCTTGCGGCGATGCCGAGAGTATGGCGACGGCAAAACTGCTGGAGCCGCTGGGACTGGTGATCGGTCCGCTTAAGGAAGAGCAGATGGATGCGGTGACGGCCGTGTCGGGATCTGGGCCGGCCTATGTGTTCCTGCTGGTCGAGTCGCTGGCAGCGGCTGGTCGCGCTGCCGGTCTGGGCGAGGCAACCGCGAACGCGCTGGCGCGTGAAACGGTTGTCGGCGCTGGCGCGCTGCTTGGAGAATTCGCCGAGCCGCCTGCGGAACTGCGCAAGGCAGTGACATCGCCGGGTGGTACGACGGCGGCTGCGCTGGACGTGCTGATGTCTGCCGGTGGAATGCCGGACCTGATACGCAAGGCGGTGGATGCTGCGGTTCGGCGTGGCGCCGAGCTGTCGCGCGAGGCGGAGAAGAAGGCGTAGCCGCAGGGTATTCCCCGGCTTTCCTGCCTCTGTCACAAAAAGTGCTCCTCCAGTTTCGGCTCTGAGTATTGATTCGGTCCGCATGCGGATCATAATCGCGTTGGGTAGGTATTGGGGGGACATATGGCAGCGTGCTGCTCGATCATTCCGAACGACATTCTGGAGCGCCTGGCGAAAGACAAGACGCTAAGCGTGGCCGACCGCAAGGGCTTCGCCGACACGGCGAGAGTAGACAAGGAAATCCGCAAGCTGAGGACGCAGGCTGGCAAGCTCGTTTCTGCACAGAGCATTGTCGGCATGTCGGCCGTGACCTTGTCCGCGGCGCCCAAGATTACCGTTTTCAATTGCAACCAGGGATCGTCGCTGCCCGGCGCGCCAGTGCCCAATCCAGGCGCTTCTCCTGACGCGAGTGCGAAGCGCTGCTTCACGCAGACGACGGCGGTCGCCATGTTTTTTCAAAAGGTTTTCAAGCGCAATTCGATCGACAATGCGGGCATGACTTTGCAGTCGTCGATCCACTACGGCGCAAAATACAACAACGCGGCCTGGAACGGTTCGCAGATGATCTATGGCGACGGCGACGGAAACATTTTCGTCGATTTCACCAAAGGCAACGACGTGATTGGCCACGAGCTGACCCACGGCGTGACCCAGCATACCCTACAGCTTGTGTACGCAAACGAGTCCGGCGGCCTGAATGAAAGTATGTCCGACGTTTTTGGTTCAATGTTCCGCCAGTGGAGCGCAAAGCAGACCGTAAACTCGGCGGACTGGTTGATCGGCAAGGACATCATGGGGCCTGGCGCGACAGCAAAGGGCTATACCTGCCTGCGGGACATGGCCAACCCGAAGGCCAAGCATTGTCTGGGTGCGCAGGTGATGCACTACAAGGACTACACACCCGGCATGGACCCGCATTACAGCAGCGGAATTCCAAACTACGCCTTCTACAAGGCTGCAAAAGCGATCGGCGGGAAGAGCTGGGAAAAGACCGGACAAGTCTGGTATTCGGCTATGACCGCCTTCGGCCCAAACCCCAACATGAAGATGAAGGTGTTCGCCGATCGCACGCGCAAGCTGGCGACGCAGATGTATCCGGCGATTCCGAAAATCCGGACCGAGATTGACAAGGCGTGGAAACAGGTAGGTCTTTAAGGCGTTCGGGGGCGAGCCTAGTGGAGCGCTGCTGTGAGCGAGCTTCTTGTTGAACGTATCGGCGGCTTTGCGGGCTTTGGCCTGCCTGGATCGAAGATCAAGAGCCAGGGAAGGTGTGACGCTTCTGATCTGTCTCAAAAGGACCAGTTGGCGATCGAGAAGCTTTTCGAAAAAGACGATGGGCATCCACCGGGAACGCCTGACGAGTTTCGCTATCGCATCACCCGACGCAGGCGCGGCCGTGTCGAAACCGTCGAGGCGCCTGAGAGCGCACTGCCCAAAGCGCTGATATCGACCGTCAAGGACGAGCTGCTCTAGTCATCTTCGTCCTTCATGCCTTTTGGCCGCTCGGCGTCCAGAGGTAGGCGAATGACGGCTCGCAAGCCGCCCAATTCCGATTTTCCCAGTGTTACGTCGCCACCATGGGCTCTCGCGGTGTCGCGAGCGATGGTGAGGCCGAGGCCTACGCCGGAGACGTTCTGGTTGCGCGAGGCGTCGAGGCGGCTGAAGGGGCGGAAGGCGTCTTCATAGTTCTCCGGCGGGATGCCGGGGCCGTCGTCTTCGACGACAATGACCGCTTCGCCGGGTTCGGCCATCACGGTGACACGCACGTGCTTGCCATGGTCGGCGGCGTTGTTGGCGAGGTTCGATATGGCGCGCTTCATTGCCAGCGGGCGAATGCGCATGTTGACCGGAGCCGGGGCAACGAGTTCGAGACTGGTTCGTGCTGCTGCTGCTGCCGCGGCTTCTTGCGCAACCGCGACGACATCCGTCTGGACAGGCTGCTCGCCTTCCTCGCCACGCGCGAAGGCGAGATAGCCGTCGAGCATGCGCTCCATCTCGGCGATGTCGGCCTTCGCCGCCGTGGCGTCGTGACCCTTCGGCAGAAGGGCGAGTTCCAGCTTCAGGCGCGTTAGCGGCGTACGCAGGTCGTGGCTGACGCCGGCCAGCATGGCGGTGCGCTGGTCGGCATAGCGGCGGATGCGGTTGCGCATGCGCATGAGGGAGCGCGCCGCCGTGCGCACTTCCAGGGCGCCTGAGGGCTTGAAGTCCGGCATGTCTTCGCCGCGGCCGAAGGTGTCGGCGGCCCAGGACAGTTGCAGGATGGAGCGAACCTGATTGCGCAGGAACAGGTAGGACGTGATCAGCAGCAGCACGCTGAAGGCGACCGACCAGACGATGAAGATGTGCGCCGTGATGATGATCACGCGCTTGCGGTCCATGCGAGCTTCGAGAAGGCCATCCTGCGACAGGATGCGGATGGTGAGCAGGTCGCCGGGGAAGTAGCGGTAGGTGTAGCTCATTCCCTTGAAGCGTTGCTTCAGTTCTTCGCCAAGCTGGTCGCAGCAGTCGGAGCCCTCAGGGGCGGTGAGTCTCGTGACGCCGGGCGTGAAGGAAACGGACATCAGCCCCGCCTTTTCGACGCCCTCCGCGAGTTTTGGCCAGGCCTCGACGTTGTCGTGGCGCTGCTGGATGACGAAGGCGAGTTCGTCAGCGACGGAGCGGGATAGTTTGGCGTTCACCTGTTCGACGTGGGTGTAGAAGAAGAACAGCGTCATCGACACGACGAAGATGATCATCGGAACGATGAGGATCAGGATGTGCCGGGCCTGGTAGCCTCGCGGAGTGTAGTCGCGCAGGCGCATTCTAGTCCCCGGTCAGTCGGTAGCCAACGCCGCGCACGGTCTGGAGATGCACGGGCTCGCGCGGATCACGCTCAATCTTTCGGCGCAGGCGGGTGACCTGGACATCCACGGAGCGCTCGACGCCGGCGGCGGTCAGCGTTGCAAGTTCATGGCGCGAGATCGCGGCGCCGTGGCGGCCGGCAAGGATAGCCAAAAGCTGAGCTTCGCTTTCGGTGAGGCGCACAAGGCGACCGTCGCGGCGTAGCTCGCTCTTGCCGACATGGAAGACCATGCCGGACAGGCGGACTTCTTCAATCGGCGCCTCCGGCGTGGCGCGCTTCAGGATCGAGCCGATGCGCAGAACGAGCTCTTCCGGCTCGAACGGTTTCGGCAGGTAGTCGTCGGCGCCGAGCTTGAGGCCTTCGATACGTTCGGCGGGCAGGGCGCGGGCCGTGAGAAGGATGACAGGCGTGTCGGCCTTCTCCTGGCGGATACTCTTGAGCAGGGAAAGGCCGTCCTCGCCCGGCATCATCACGTCGAGGATGATCAGGTCAAAAGCCATGGTGCTCATCAGGCGTCGCGCCGAAGCGGCGTCGCGCGCGACCGTGACGTCGTGGCCCTCGCTGGACAGGTAGCGCTTCAGCAGATCGCGCAGCCGATCGTCATCGTCGATGGCGAGGATGTGGCTCTTGTGCTGGCTCACGACTCGCCCCGAGTGCGCAGAAGCTCGGACAGGACGCGCCGGGCGCCGGTGACAGCATCCGGGCCGGAGGTGAGGAAGGCCTGGCGCAGGGCGGCGCGCCGGCGCTCGGTGGCTTCCCGGGAGAAAGCCGTGCCTTCGTCGGTCAGCGTGACCAGCCGGCGGCGGCGGTCGCGCGGGTCGGTTTCCCGTTTTACGAAATTGCGGGCTTCGAGTTGGTTGAGATTGCGGGCCAGCGACTGTTTTGGCGCGGACAGGCGCGCGCGCAGATCGCCGACATCCATCGGGCCGCGGTCGAAGATTTCCTGCAGGATATCCATTTCCGGGGCCGAGAGATTGGCGGCGGCGCCGACGCTTTCAACCAACTGGGCAAGGCGGCGCGCGGCCGCCCGGATCAATGCTGCGCCTTCATTGAGGTCCTGATCGCGCAGGTAGAGGCGACCGTCGGCGCTGGCCGGCGGCAAGGGTGCAGGCTGGGGTCGGTTGACAGGTGTGGCCACGACCGGACAATGGGAGAGTGGGACGCGAAACTCAAGCTGCATCCCTTCCAAACTGCGCCTCCCAAGGACGATAAAATGGCTGCCCCGACCGCAAACTTTGTCCCGTACGACGACCGCGATGGCTGGATCTGGCTGGACGGCAAGATGGTGCCGTGGCGGGACGCAAAGATCCACGTACTGACCCACAGCCTGCACTATGGCTCGTGCGTGTTCGAGGGCGAGCGCGCTTACGAAGGCGTCGTATTCCGTAGCAATGATCACTCCAAGCGGCTGCACAAGTCGGCGGAGCTGGTGGGCTACAAATGCCCGGTGCCGGTGGCTGAGCTGGACAAGATCAAGCTTGAGGTGATGGAGAAGAACGGGCTGTCGGATTGCTATATCCGGGCGTTCTCCTGGCGCGGTTCAGAGATGATGGGCGTGGCGGCGCAGCAGGCTTCGATCCGCACGTGCGTCGCTGTGTGGGAGTGGGGCAACTACTTCGCCGACAAGAACAAGGGCATCCGGGTCACGATGTCGGACTGGAAACGTCCGTCGCCGGACACCATCCCTTCCGCCGCAAAGGCTGCAGGTCTCTACATGATCTGCACGATGTCCAAGCACAAGGCTGAGGCCGAAGGGTTTGCCGACGCGCTGATGCTCGACTATCGCGGCTATGTGGCGGAGTTGACAGGGGCCAACGTGTTCCTAATCCGCGACGGTGCGATCCACACGCCGACGCCGGATTGTTTTCTCAATGGCCTGACGCGCCAGACCGTGATCGAGCTGGCCCGTGCGCGCGGCTTCGAGGTGATCGAGCGCCACATCACACCGGAAGAGCTCTCGACTTTCTCGGAATGCTTCATCACCGGTTCGGCTGCGGAAGTGACGCCGGTCGCGGAAATGGCGGGGCATCACTATCGCCCGGGCAACATTACGGGCACGTTGGCGGACGACTATAGCCTGCTGGTGCGCGGCAAGATCACGCTTGAGCAGATTCGGGCGAAGGTAGCGTAGGCGTCGCTTGCGAGACTATTTCAGCGTCGCGAGCAGATCCTTGATCAGCACCGAGATGAACCGGACGCTGGAATCGGCGACGCCGTAGGGGATCAGCAATCGGTCGCCGACCTTCAATGCGCCACAGGTGTAGACCACGTTGGGCACATAGCCTTCGCGCGTTTCGTTGATGGGTGTCAGGAACGGCTCGACCGAGCGTGCGATGAGACGCGAAGGGTCCGTCTTGTCCAGGAGCGCGGCGCCAAGGGAATACTGCCGCATGGCGCCGACGCCGTGGGTGAGGAGCAGCCACCCTTCGTCGAGTTCAATCGGTGCTCCGCAATTGCCCATCTGGATCAGTTCCCAGAGGTATTTCGGTCCCATGATCCGCTTGCCGTAGTTCCAGGTGAAGCGATCTTCGGACTGCATGAAGTATATAGCCTCATGATCGAGCCGGCCGATCGCTGCGTAGCGGCCGTCCAGCTTATGCGGAAACAGAGCCAGACCCTTGTGCTGGGCTGCGGCCCCGCGCAGCGGCGTGAGTTGAAACGTCTGGAAACGCTCGGTGGTCAACATCTCGCAGCCGATGTCGCTGCCGGAATAGGCGGTGTAGGTGCCGTAGTAGTGAGTCGATCCATCGTCTTCGGTGAAATGCACGAGCCGAAGATCCTCAAGGCCATTCCTCTGCGCGCGCGTGACCGGGAAGATCACGGCGCCGGAGAGTGGCGAGGATTCGTGACGGCGCACGGTGACCGGTCCACCCTCGCCATCATGGGCATCGGCTGACGCGGCGATGGCAAAGGGCGTCTCGGGCCAGATCGTGAAATCGCCGTTCGGCAAAGCGACGCCTTCTCGGAACGAGATCGACGAGATGTGGCCCTCGCCCACGGTTCGCAGCGACAGGACAAACCGCACAGCGCCATCCCGTACGCCGGTCTGATCGGGATGCGGGACAATCGATGGATTCATCACCGCGGCAGCGGCATAGGAATACTCGTGACTGAAATAGGCGCCGATAAGCTTGGCGTGGTCATCGCTGATCCTGGCCAGGGCGCCATTGAGGCTTCCCAGCATCTCGCGCACCTCGGCGAAGCGCTCAAGGAAAATTGCGTGGGTCTGCCAGTGGCGGCCGAAGAAATCGCCATCGACCATGTCGAGGTACCTACGGCACTCCGCGTCCGGCAGCTCCAGAACAGCGCGTGCGATGCGCTCGGCGCGAGTCATCATGCCGTGTGCGGTGCGGCGTGGTTCGACGGAGATCGTGAAGGGACGCAGAACGACGCGGGACGGATCCGCGTTGAGTTGCGTGTCGAAATGTCTGGCTTCCAGCATAGGCCTTCGTCCCGCTTGTCGTGAGTTAAGTTAGGGCGCGCTGGCGAGCAGGCGAACGAGGTGTTGGCGGATCATCACAGCGGCAAGCTGATAGCTGAGGATGGACTCCGCGCCATGATTCCGGTTGAGGCCGGTCACCGTCAGTCCGTCATAGCAGGCGCCATCCTCCGGCCGGGCAAGGGCAAGCCCATGTACGTTGCGGCCACCGAACCATTCGAAGGCAAGACGAGCCGCTCTGGCATGCTGGATGTCGCCCGTAGCGCGCCACGCTGCGAGGGAGGCATCGATCGTGGCGAGAGCCTCGATCGGCTGTTGGTCGAAGTGCGCGTGATCAGCGCCGCTATCGAAGCAACTGGTCGCGACCGGGGAGAACCAGCCCTGCGGGGAAGTCTGGTGGTGCATGATCACGTCCAGCATGGCGAGACCGGTGGACAACATGTCCGGGTCTTGCAGTTCGCTACCAGCGAGGATCAACGCCTCCGGAAGACGGGCGTTGTCATAGGCGAAGCATGGCTCGAACCAGCCATGGCCTGCCGCCTGGCTGGTCCGTGCCGCCGTCAAAAGCGCGGTTGCGTGTTCTTCGATCAGCCGACGTGTTTCGTGGGTATCGATCACATGGCCCTTGGCGGCGACGAAGGCTTTGATCGCGAGGGCGTGCGAGCGAAGAGAGGTCCAGGTCCTCGAATATCGCATGGCTTCGCGGGCGAGATCAGCGGCCCAATCGCGCAGGTCGGCGTGTCGCCAATGCCTGGCGACGAGACAGAGCGCCTCCAGCGCCCGGGCGCAGCAATCGTCGGAGCCACCTTCATCAAGCCATTTCCGGTCGAAGCCCATGAAGTTGCGAAAGCGGCCAGCTTCCGGATTCCAGGCGTGACTTAGGAAAGCTGCACAGGAATAGGCGAGGCGCGTTGCGGCGGCATCGAGCGTGCCCTCGGACGCAAGACGCGCTAGCAGGCTCAGCGCGCGAGCGTTGTCGTCGGTGCAGTAGCCATGACGGCGATCAGCTGCGCCGAAGCGCGAGTGCTGCAGCACGCCGCAATCATCGGACATGCGGAGAAGCGCATCCAGCTTTGGCCGAGCCAGGGCACGAAACGCTTTCTCGGTCCGGTTTTCGTGATCCGAGCGGCAGGCGCTGGCGAGGCGCAGCGTTTCGCTCGCGACCTTGCGCCAGCGTGACGGCTCACCAGAGCGGTAGGCCTTGCGCGCCATCGCTTCGCGGCGAACCGGATCTGCAAGCAGGCCAGCGATCTCACGCGCGAAAGCGGGTGTGTCGTTGAAGGCGCAGAGGACACCCACGCCGCCCGCCAGAGCTTCCTTCGCATGCCAGTAAGGCGTCGAGACAACGGGTTTGCCCAGGGCGATCGCGTAGGCAAGCGTGCCGGAGGTGATCTGAGCTTCGGTAAGATAGGGCGTGACGTAAAGATCGGCGGCCTGCAGCAGATCGAGGAGCTCGTCATCGCTGACAAAGCGGTTGATGAACCGGATATGGCCGTCAACGCCGAGTGAGGTGGCAAGATCCACAAGGCTCTGGCGATAGGACTCACCAGCCTGCGTCACGAGGTGGGGATGCGTGGCCCCGACGATCAGGTAGAGCGCGTCGGGGTGGCGGGAGAGCACCTGGGGAAGGCCGCGAATGATTGTTTCGAGTCCCTTGTTCGGCGAGAGCAGGCCGAACGTCATGATGACCTTGTGGCCGGCGAGGCCCAAGGGCGCCTTAAACGTGTCAGGCGAGACGAAAGGGCGTTCCGGCGCGCCGTGCGGAATGACATGAACCTTCGACGGACCGGCGCCATGCACGCGCGCGAGAATGTCGGCGCCTGTCTCGCTCATCACGATCACGGCCGCAGCGAGCCGGATGATCTCATCGAGAATGCGTTTCTGGGTTTCATTCGGTTGTTCAAGAATGGTGTGCAGCGTGACGACGACCGGCATGCGCAAGCGGCGCAGCAGGACAAGCAGGTGGGCGCCTGACTCGCCGCCAAAGATGCCGAACTCATGCTGGACGAAGGTCGCTTCGACGCCTGAACGGTTCAATTCATCGGCAACGCGGGTGTAGGCATCGATATCGTCCTGCGGGATCACATGCGTGACGGTTTCGGGATAGTCATGGCTGTCCGCGCAATCTTCCATCGCCACCACTGTCCAGCGGGTTCCGGGAAGTTCGCTGCGAAGGCTCGCAAGCGTGTCGCGCGTGAAGGTGGCGATGCCGCACTGGCGGGGCGGAAAGTTGCCAATCATCGCCGCCCTGCGAAGGCGAAGGTCCGAGATGGCAAGCCGATGAGGCAGCTGGGTCACGCGAGCAATGGCTGTAGACGAGTCAAAGCCCATGGCTGCGATCCTATAGCTGGAAGCGTCCCCTACGACCCCAACGCTCGCACACACAGCAAGTTCCATAGGGGAAGGTCGTGATTAAGAGCGCCTTGAGATCAGGGGATTCCTCAGCGGCGGCCGGGATCTGTCGTGGGTACAGTCGTGCGCACACAACGCGCGCCGCGTCGCGGTAAATCTTCCTGATTTCAGGCAAGCAAACGCTATAAAGCGACCGCGATCCGTGCCGCCTGTTCGCGCAGGACGCCCATGTCAGCTGGTTTGCCGCCATGGTGAGGCTGCAGGGGCAGGTTGGCGTATCGTGGGATTACGTGAACGTGCAGGTGGAAGATCGTCTGGCCCGCCGGCGCGCCGTTGAACTGGGTGACAATCACGCCATCCGGATTGAGCGCCTTGATCACGCCCCTGGTCAGCTTTTGGACCGCAGCGAACAATGTGCCGAGGCGCTCGGGCGGAAAGTCGGTGATGTTCCGGGATGTCGTGTTCTTCGGAATGACCAGGCAATGGCCCTGAGCCTGTGGAAAGATGTCCATGAAGGCGAGAACGTCGTCATCCTCGAAGATTTTCACGCATGGCGCTTCACCGCGCAGGATTTTCGCGAAGATGTTGCCGCCGTCGTAATCGCCTACAAGGCTCATCAGAAGCCCTCCTCGTCGTGTTCGTCGGTCTGCTGCGGGTCGCCCTTCCGGAAAGGCGAATAGGCAGCGAGTTCGTCTATACCTTCCTCGACCGCCTCGCGCTCCCTGTCGAGATAGGCGGCGACCGCCTGGCGTAATCCGCTGTGTGCAATCCAGTGCGCGGAGTGCGTCAGTTGAGGTTCGTAACCCCTCGCCAGCTTGTGTTCGCCCTGGGCGCCCGCCTCGACCCGTCCGAGGCCGCGTTCGATCGCGAAATCGATCGCCTGATAATAGCAGATCTCGAAATGCAGAAAGGGCCGCTCAACACTGCGGCCCCAGTAGCGGCCGTAGATCGTCTCCGAACCGATCATGTTCAGCGCGCCAGCGATCGGCCGCTTGCCGTCCATCGCGAGGATCAAGAGGCATTTGTCTGCCATGCGCTCGTGCAGCAGGCCGAAGAACTCGCGGTTGAGATAGGGCGATCCCCACTTTCGCCCGCCGGTGTCCATGTAGAAATCGAAGAAGGCGTCCCAGTGCTTCTTCGTCAGGTCAGCGCCAGTGATGCGTTCAATAGTGAGGCCTTCCTGCGCCTCGCGCCGTTCCCGCCGCAACATCTTGCGTTTGCGCGATGACAGGGCAGTGAGGAAATCCTCGAACGTCTTGTAGCCTCGGTTGACCCAGTGGAATTGCTGGTCTTCTCGCAGAAGCAGTCCTTCGGCGCCCAGCGATTGCCATGTGGCGTCTTCGAGGAAGTTGAAGTGCGCTGAAGACACTCTTCCTTCCGAGCCCGCCTCGACGATTGCCCGCGCCAGTGTGCGCTGGATGGTGGCGCGATGCGGGCCGGTTGCAAGCAGCCTGCGTCCGGTGACTGGTGTGAAAGGCACCGCGCAAAGCAGTTTTGGATAGTAACGGCCGCCAGCGCGATGCAGTGCATCGGCCCAGGCATGATCGAAGACGAATTCACCCCGCGAGTGCGACTTCAGATAAAGCGGCGCAGCGCCAACGAGTTTGCCGGACAGATCGTGAGCCAGCATGTGGCGCGGGCTCCATCCGGTAGAGGGCTGCGCGCAGCCAGAGCTTTCGCAGGCTTCAAGGAAGTCCCAGTCGAGAAAAGGGTCGTAGGGCTCACCCGGCGGATTGGCGAGCGCGTTCCACGCAACGCGATCGATCCGGCTCATGCTGTCGGCGATCGACAGCGAAAGCTCGATCCGATCTGCGGAATCGTCGGCCAAAAGCAAACTCCGGCGGCTGTCCCCGCATACTATATCGGTGTTCAGGCGGCCTTTGCGAGGTCTGGACTGAAGCCTTCGAAAATCGCTGCGGCGCCGTGATTTCGGGCAAGCGCCAGCTCGGATGCCGTCCGTACTGTCCATGTCACAAGCGGCAATCCGCCCGACGCGAGCGCAGCCGTGCCAAGCGATGTGTGATGTGGCGCGAGATAATCGCAGCCCATCGCACGGGCCTTGCCCGCCTTTGATCTGACGTTGTCGATACCGATCTTCTGTTCGGTGTCGATCAGCAGTCCGACAGGCCGGTCGGTTACCAGCTGGCACAGGCGCGCCACGGTGTTTTCGTCGAAGCTCATTGCGGTCATGCGTCCCGGATGTCGCGCAACGAGGGCTGCAACGCGTTCGGCCAGGTCGCCGCCGGGGCGGTCGATCTTGAGTTCGATCAGGACAGGCAGGTCGCCCATCAGGTCGAGCACTTCGCTGAGAGGCGGGATGTGGGAGCCGTCGGGAAGCGAAAGGCCGACCAGATCCAGCGCCTCGATCTCGTCAAGGCGTCGGGGGTCGCCGCACATGCGCTCGAAAGTCGGATCGTGGAACACGACGGGTAGCCCATCGATTGTCAGGCGGACATCCAGCTCTACGCCTACTCTAGCTTCGCGCGCTGCTTCGAAGGCCTGGATGGAGTTCTCCGGGACCGAGCCGCCCCACAGCCCGCGATGGGCGTAGGCGAAGCCCGATACATCGAAGAATCTTTCGGTCATGCGAATTCGACGACGGCGTCGACCTCGACCGCCGATCCCATCGGCAGGACAGGGCAGGCAACGGCGGAGCGCGCATGGCGGCCCTTGTCGCCGAATGCCTCGACCATCAGGTCCGAGCACCCGTTCACGACTTTCGGAATCTCGACGAAGTCGGCGGCGGCGTTGACGAAGCCGCCGAGCTTCACGATGCGCTTCACGCGCTCAAGGTCGCCGAGCGCTGCCTGCATCTGCGCGATCAGGTTGATGGCGCAGATCCGCGCGGCGTGCTGGCCCTGCTCAAGCGTCATGTCTTCGCCGAGCCGGCCCTTGATGAGTCCTTCCGGGGCTGCGCTGACCTGGCCCGAGATGAACAGCAGATTGCCGGTGATGACGAAGGGCACGTAGTTGGCGACCGCCGCCCGTGGCTCGGGCAGGGTCACACCTGCAGCCTTGAGGCGATCGAGAACGGACATGGAAAACTCCTGCGGCAATTCTGCGCCGTGGTATGCGTCGCGCCGGGCTGGCGTGCAAGCCAGTTGGCTAAAGCTCGAGCGTGATCGCAATCTCGATCGTGTCGCCGATGGCGATACGCTCGCGCTTCCGCACATCTGATTTCACCGGCAGAACGAATGCGCCCGATTTCGTATCGGCGAACAGCGAGGTAGACCACGTCGTTTGGCCCGTGCGCGCGGAGACGCGGAATGAGCCAAAGGGCTTGCGCAGGCCGGTTGTGAGCGTGCGGATGCTCTTCGACAGGTCGGCGGGCAGGGTGGCGAAATGCCATGCGCCGGTCGATTCCTGCGTCCAGACCTTTGCCTTGAAGCTTTCCTCCAGCTTCATCGGCCATCCTTTTCGCGAGCCTTCTGGAGGCGCGCTCCACGCCCTGTCATGACAGCGTCATCACCGAACCTGTCGCGCGCCTTGTCTGAGGCGCGTTCGGCTTGGCGCGCTTGAGCGATTTCGGGTCGGCCAGATCCAGCGCGTCCTTTCGGGCGTCGACCAGCTCCGAAATGCCTATACCCAGCAGGCGGTAGCGCATGCCTGTTGCCTCGCGCGCCAGCATGGTTTTTCCAGTGCGGAATATCACCTGAGCCAGCTGGGTTGCTTCACCTAGCGAAACGCGTCGTGTGATGGTGCGGAAATCGCATGTCTTGAGCTTTACGGTTACGACGCGCCCTTCGACGCCGGAATGCTTGGCGCGATCGGCGGTGCGCTCGCTCAACCGCCAGAGGATGTCTTCCAGCGTGCGCGGGTCGGAGATGTCTTCGTTGAAGGTCGTCTCGGACGACACACTCTTGCGCTCGCCGTCGGGATCCACTTTCCGCTCGTGGCGGCCGAAGGCGCAGTTGTGCAGCCACAGCCCAGTCTCGCCATAGCGTCTGACAAGCGATTTGAGATCGATCTTCTGGATGTCGCCCACGGTCTGGATGCCATCCAGCGCCAGCTTCTTCTCGAACTGGGCGCCGACGCCGCCGATCACGCGCACCGATCTTGGCGCCAGGTATTCCGGCGCCTCGTCGATCGATAGCGCGAAGAAGCCGCGGGGCTTGTCGGCTTCCGAGGCTGTCTTGGCGAGGAACTTGTTGCTGGCGAGGCCAACCGAAACTGTAAGCTTCATCTCTGTCTCGATTTGCTTCTGCAGCCGCATCATGCTGATGGCGGGCGTGGCGTGGTGCAGGGCCTCAGTGCCTGTGAGATCCAAATAGGCCTCGTCGATCGAGACTGGCTCTACCTGTGGCGTGAGCTGCTGCATCAGCTCGCGGATCTTGCGGCCCTCGCTGACGTACACCTCCATCCGAGGCTTGATCACCACGGCGTCCGGGCACGCCTTCAGCGCCTTGAACATCGGCATGGCGGAACGGACGCCGTAGGTGCGCGCGATGTAGCAACAGGTGGACACGACGCCCCGTTTTCCGCCGCCGACGATGACCGGCAGGCCTGCGAGTTCGGGCCGGTCCCGCTTTTCGATGGCGGCATAGAAGGCGTCGCAGTCGACGTGGGCGACGGTCAGGTCGAACAGCCGCGGATGCGAGACGACCCGCACCGAGCCGCAGGCGGGGCATTTGGTACGATCGGAGCTGAACGCGGTCAGGCAGTCCCTGCAGGCAGCAGGTAAATTTCCGTTGCTAGAGGCAATCTTCGAGGGCAAGATTCAATTCCAGACGGAAGTGTTTGTATCTTGGGCAGTTTCGTTAATTGCAGCGACTGCTTTTCGGGTCCTGCTCAGAAGCGTTGTCAAAACGAAGTTAACACTCTCAAGTCTAACAAGAACGATGAGGCGGGAATCAACCCGCGCCGTTCAAGCGTGATGTGCTGATGGCGACTGCGCCAGCCAACAAGAAAGTCCTGGTGGTCGAAGACAACGAGCTCAACATGAAGCTCTTCTGCGACCTGCTGGACGCTTTTGGATTTCAGACGGTGGAAAGCCGTGACGGCCTGAAGGCCGTCGACCTTGCGCGCGAGCACAAGCCCGACCTGATCATCATGGACATCCAGCTGCCGGAAGTGTCTGGCCTCGACCTGACGCGCTGGATCAAGGACGACGCGGCGATCAACCAGATCCCGATCATGGCCGTGACGGCCTTTGCTATGCGCCAGGACGAACGCCTGGTGCGCGAAGCTGGCGCCGAAGCCTACATGTCCAAGCCTATCCAGATGACGCCTTTCATCGACACGGTGAAGCGCCTCACCGGACCGCGCAACGCGCCGCCCTCGCGCAGCGCGCCGCCTTCGCCGCGGAGAGCGGCCAGATGAGCGCGCGGGTCCTGGTCGTCGACGACATCGAACAGAACCGCAAGCTTCTCACTGACAAGCTAAAGAACGAGTATTTTCACGTCGTCACCGCGGTAGATGGCGAAGACGCCATCGAGAAGGCGCTGGCGGAGGAGCCGGACGTCATCCTGATGGACGTGATGATGCCGAAGCTGAACGGCGTCGAAGCCTGCCGCAGACTGAAGAACGATCCACGAACCGAACACATTCCGATTGTCCTGGTGACGGCGCTGAACGAGCGCGAGGATCGCTTGCGCGGCCTCGGCGCTGGCGCGGATGACTTCCTGACCAAGCCGGTCAACGACCTGCACCTGCTCGCGCGCGTGCGTGCGCTGACCAAGTACAAGATGGTCGCTGACGAACTGCGGAAGCGAGAGGCTTCGGGCAAGCGCATTGGCGCCGTGGATTTTGCGGTTTCCGGCCGCGCCTCAGAGCCTGCACGCATTCTTGTGGTCGACGAGAACGAGCGGCAGGCGCGCCGCATCTGCCGCTATCTTGAAGGCCTGCACCGGCCGATCTCACATTCGGAAGCAACCCAGCTGGGTATTTCCGGATCGATGGTTGATCTTATGATCGTCTCGCTGTCGAACGAGAAGCTCGACGGGTTGAGGCTGTGCGCCTATTTCCGATCGCTTGAATCCACGCGCGACCTGCCGATCCTGGTCGTTGCCGAGCCGGATGATGAGAAGCGGGCTATGCGCGCGCTCGATCTTGGCGCGTCCGACATCGTGATCAAGCCGATCGACAGCGAGGAACTCTCTGCTCGCGTGAAGACGCAGGTTCGCAAGAAGCGCTATCTGGATGCGCTGCGCGCCCGTCTCGATCAGTCGATGGAGCTGGCGGTCACCGACCAGCTCACCGGCCTGCACAACCGCCGCTACATGCGCGTGCAGCTCGAACAGTTCCTGAAGCGCGCGAACATGGGCGGCACGCCCGTGTCCATCCTGCTGTGCGACATCGACTACTTCAAGAAGGTCAACGACATCCACGGCCACAGCGCGGGCGATGATGTGCTGCGCGAGTTCGGCCGTCGCCTGCGCGAGAACATCCGGCCGATGGACCTGGCTTGCCGCTATGGTGGGGAAGAGTTCGTCATCATCATGCCAGAAACCACGCAGGATCTGGCCCACGCTGCCGGCGAGCGCATCCGCGAGATCATTGCCGAGACCCCGTTCTCGATCGGCCGCGGCGACCACCTCAAGGTGACGATGAGCGGCGGGGTCGCGACGGTTATCGCTCCGGACGACGATGTCGATGCCCTGCTGAAGCGGGCCGACGAAGCCCTCTACAAGGCCAAGGCGCATGGCCGGAACCAGATCGAACTCGAAGAAATCAGCGTCGGATAGGCGAAGAAAGTGGGCAGGGGGATGCGAAATCGCGCCGCCTTAACTTCGCCGCCGGTTCGGGCCATATATGCGCCATGGACACGTTCACCCCAGGTGCCTCCCCCGGCGAGGCCCAGCTCAAATACCTCGATGCCGATTTCGAGGTCATCAAGCCCGGCCGTTTCGTCACGTGCGCGGTTACGCGCCGCAAGATCGCGCTTGAAGACCTGCGCTACTGGAATGTCGAAGCCCAGGAAGCGTATTTCGACGCCGAAACGGCGCTGAAGAGATGGAAGCAGCTCAACGGAAAAGAGTAGCTGTCTGGAGCGCTTTGGCGCTTGTCCTGGCCGCATGCGCGGGACCGACGGCTGCGCCGGTTGAGCCATCCTCGCCAGCGCTCCCGCTCGTCATTGCAGGAGCACCGCCAGCGCCTCCCGCTCCGATCGTCATCCCGGACCGTTCGCTGCAGGACACCATCGAAGAGCCGACGCGGCCGTTTCTTGACCACCTTGCCGCCACCGCCCATCCGGCGATGACCTGTCCGTCCACCGCGACGCAAGGCGGCGCCATTGTCTGCTATACCGTGAGCAACGCGACCGTGCTGCTCGATGGCAAACCGGTCGCCGTCTCGGATGACGATGGCATTGTCGTCATTGGCCTGAGCCGCACGCAGGCCTCGCCTGTCCAGGTCTCGGCCCGCATGAACGGCGACGCTCCCGTCCCCTTCGCTTCTGTCGAGATACTGCCGCGCAGCGACACGGTCTCGAAGCTGTCGATGGAGTGCAACAAGATCGCCCCGCAAACGCCGGAGGAAAAGCGCCACGCCGAAGTCTCGTGGGTGAAGAAGGACAACGCGCTCAAGATATTCTCGCCGCCGCTCGCGCCGATTGGCTTGATCAAGCCGGCCGAAGGCGCCTATTCCAGCCCGTTCGGCGCAACGCGGACCTACGTGCCCAAAACGAAGGACTGCGAAGGTTCGACCAGCGTCCACAACGGACAGGACATCGCGATCGGAACGGGCACGGAAATCCGCGCGCCGATGGCCGGCACCGTGATCCTCGCCGACCCGGACCTCTACTATGAAGGCGGTTGCGTGTTTCTCGATCTGGGGCGCGGGCTCGTCTCGGTGACGATGCACATGAGCCGGATCGATGTAAAACCCGGCGACAAGGTCGAGCAGGGGCAGCTCCTCGGCCTGTCCGGGGCCACCGGTCGCGTCACCGGTCCGCACCTGCATTGGGCGATCAAGTTCCGGGATGTCCTTTCCGCCGATCGCGGAACCGACATCTGGCTCGACCCGGTGCTGATGCTGGGGCTAAAGTCTCCCGGCTAAGAGGGGAGCGCATATGGCCGAAGCCAAAACCAAAGTCACCAAGGTCAGCGTGAAGGACTTCATTGCGAAAGTCCCCAACGAGA
This sequence comes from Hyphomonadaceae bacterium, assembly GCA_965279205.1. Lineage (GTDB taxonomy): Bacteria > Pseudomonadota > Alphaproteobacteria > Caulobacterales > Hyphomonadaceae > UBA7672. Next base: position 2,528,797 of record OZ257144.1, on the reverse strand, counting down.
CGCGCCGCAAGGACGCGCAGGTCCTGCTAAAGCTGTTCGAGAAGGTCACCGGCTGGAAGGCGCAGATGTGGGGCCCGACCATCGTGGGCTTCGGGCGCTACGACTATCTCTATGAAAGTGGCACGAAGGGCTCGGCGTGTGTGGTCGGCTTCTCGCCGCGTGGGTCCAGCCTCTCGATCTATGGCGGCATGTACGCAGGGCAGCCGGAAGCCGAGCCGTACCTAAAGAGCCTCGGCAAGTACAAAACGGGCAAAGGCTGTCTCTACATCAACAAGCTCGATGACGTGGACATGGCCGCCTTCGAGAAGTTCCTGAAGGCGGGTCTCGCGACCATGAAGAAGGTGGCAAAGGACAAGAGCTGGCCGGTCAGCGACAGCTGATCACTGCCCAGCGCCAACAGCTCTTGGCGGATCGGCGCGATTCACGCCATGGCCGTCCATCGGCTTTGGCCCGCCCTTCATCCACACCAGCAACTCGTCGAATGCAGCGGCCACCTCGGCTGTCGTGATCGAGCCATGCCCGTAGTGATCGAAGAACTGGAAGGCGACATTCCTGTCGCCACCGGCCCGGCGCGCCAGCGCCATGTAGGCCTCGGTCGTATCCGCCGGCACGATCGGATCGTAGATCGGCGACAGGATCAGCAGCGGCTTCGCAGGCTTGCCCGAGGCCGTGTACCATTTCTTGAGATACTCATTCTTGCCTGGGTCCGCCTTGAATCGTTTCACGCCAGAATTCACTGCTGTGATGTCGTCATCGACGTAATAGATCGTTGTCTGGTTCGAGAATGGATTGCCGCCCGACCGCTCCTGCGCCTCGTGGATCAGGTAGGAGTGGAACGCCACCGTCGACGCCACATCCTCCTTCTTGCGTCCCCACGCGCGGCGGAAGATCTCGGCCTTCTCCGGATTGGCGTCGAGCGCCGCCTGGATCTTTGCGGCCGTCGGCGAGTTCGCACCGATCGAATACGGCATGCCGTTCAGCGGCCCCACAACCGGTGGCATGACGCCCGGAAAGTAATAGTCGAAAAGCGCCAGCATCTCGAAATTCCAGTTCATGTTCTCGAGCCGTGCATCCAGCCCCGAGCAACACGTCACCAGACCGGCATCGTATATCTCCGGCTGCATCTCCACCGACGCCGTCGTCACGCTCGCGCCCATCGCGCCACCCGTCGCGATCACGGTCTGCGGCTCGCCATACTTCGCGCTGAAATGCTTCAGCATCTTTGCATTGTCCGAGATTGCCTGCTCAATCGCCCAGCCGCCGCGCGAATAGCTTGACTGCGCCACGGCAAAGCCGCGATCCAGAAACACCCGCAGCCGCGCAGACGGCGCGCCGGCCTGCGGTATGCGCGGCTCGGGTGAATAGCCGTGGTTCATCACCACGAGGCCCTTGTTCCATTTGGCTGGGACATCGATGCGGAATGTCGCGCTATCGATCACGCCGGCCTCCGTCTTGATCTCGGCAAGGGGTGTTGCGTTCTGCGTGACCGGCGTTTGCGCAATCGCGACGGTCGTCATGCATGCAAGTGCGGCGGAAAGCACAAATCTTCCGAACATGGACATCAGCGTCCTCCCCGAAGGTCGGCCGCCATCAAGGGCGGTCCTGTTGTTAGCGGGGATGCTGTCCCAAGCTTGCGTTGCTGTCGAGATGAGCCGTGTTGGTCAGCCCAGGTACGGCCCGATCAGACCGACAGGCCCGCCGGCGCGATCTTGGCGAGGGACGCCACCATCGCCGGGCTTGCCGGAATGATCTTCCGTGTCTCCAGGTTCAGCGCCACGGCGACGGCTTCGCTGGTGCACCAGGCGTCGCCACTGTCCGGGTCGATGATCCAGTGGACGAAGGAGTGCGTCTTCTCCTTCTGGAAGCCACACCCGGAGCGGATCACAAACCGGTCACCGGGTTTCGGCCAGCGGCGGTAGACCAGCCGGTATTCCAGCACTGCTCCGCCCATGCGCACCGTTTCGCCGCGCGCCTCGGCTTCGGCGCCAACCATCGCGCGCCACGGTCGCAACAGGTGGCCGATCGAGTCCGAGACACGGCCGATGAAGAATTCCGGCATCATCCGGCCGGTGAGATCAATCTGGTTCGGCAGGACGACGCCTCGTCCAATCACCGGGGCCGAAATCGCATCGGCGTCCGCCATCCGTGCTGTCGTGCGTGGCGCCACTGACATGTCTATGGATCGTGGCGCACACGCTGCTGGCGGTTCGTCCTTCAGCGACTCCAGCGCCTTACGCGTCTTGTCAGCCCACGGGAAGGCCGCGCGGCTGTCGATATCGATGTGATCGATCCAGGTGCGGTAGGCGGCGCATGGCTCGCCCGACACGTGATCGATCTGCTGGTAGAGCAGGATGGAACTTTCGGTGACTTCCAGCAAGCAAGCCTTCATCGAAAACGGCTCACCCGCCTTAGCTTCGCGCATGAAGCGGATGTGCTGGTCACGCGGCGAGAGCGTCGAGCTGGCGCGCGCGCGAAAGGCGTTGGTCAGCCCGGCGACATGCGCGAACTCGGCCAGGCCCTCCATCATCTTCGCGACGTAAAAGCGCACATTCATGTGCCCCATCTCGTCGCATTCCCAGGTGTTGATGCTGCCGCGATAGACTTCGATCATGAGGCAGCCTTGCGAACAGACCAGTAGACCTTCACGGTCGCGCAGGTCGGCGCGCCGCGATCATCCGCGCCAGGCATGGACGCTTCCAGCACCAGGCCAGTTGTGTCGGCGCTTTGCACCATGGCTTTCGTGATTTCCGGCAGATCCATCTTTGCGCGGCGGCTGCATTCCGTTCCGCTCTGGCCCGCCTGCTGGCCAGTCGCGACATAGACAAATCGGCGAGTCTTGCCTTCCGCTCGGACGAACTCGCCAAGAAACCGTGGACCGGTCTCGTTGACGCCAATGCGAACAGGAATTTCGAAGATCAGCGTGCGCCCGGTTGCTATCCGGACATCGACCGGCTGGCTCTCCTTGTCCTGCAGGCTGTAGGCGACGCCAAGAACCGGCTTGGTGACACTGAGCCTGAGAGTGACGTTTGGCTCCGCCCCCCGCGCCATGGTCAGGCCGCGCAGGCCTGGCACAGGCCGCGGATCTCGATCACGGCGTTGCGCATCTGGAACTTCACACTTTCGACTTCCTGAGTGAGTTTCTTGACGCTGTCGCCAGCGTGGAGCTCTCCTGCCGTGCCGCAGCTGTCGCAGATCAGGAAGACGGCGGCGTGACCGTGCTTCCAGTGCCCGCAGGCGACGAAGGCGTTGAGGCTCTCGATCCGGTGGGCGAGGCCCATCTCGAGCAGGAAGTCGAGCGACCGATAGACCGACGGCGGCTTTGCGGCGCCGTCATCGCCCAGATGTTCCAGCAGGTCGTAGGCCTTGGCCGGTCCTTCCGATTCCAGAAGAAGCGTCAGCACCTTTTTCCTCAGCGGGGTCAGCCTACCGCCGCGCTGTTCGCACAGCACCTCCGCCTCGCGGAGCGAGTCAGCAAGCGCTTCCGGAGCGCAGGCAAGGTGAGCATGGGCCATGGCCGCAATGTCGGCTGCTTGGCCCGCTTCTACAAGGGCCTGCATCTGCCGAAAGCGCCCTGAAACCAACCCGAACCAACTGTTCTGCAGGATTTCTTAACCCTGTCATGGCGATGTGAATCCTCGCCGGAACCGGGCAGGGAAATGTCATGGCCGACCAGGGTGTCGTCGAAGCCGCGCCGCCGTTGGCCGCTGCTAGATCCGCCTTCCAGCCCGCCGCCATTCTGCGCCTGCTGTTCGCGGACCGGCTCGGGATCATCTTCCTCCTCTGGCTTGTGCTCGCATTCCTCGTTCGCCCGGTCGTGATGGATGCGCATCACGGCGTAGCCGGCGGACTCGGTGACTGGGTTCGCGCCAGGGTCGAGCCGTTTCCGCTCGCGCGGATTGCCGGGGCGGTCCAGTGGGGCTCACTCGCGGGACTGGTCGTGGTGCTGGCGCTTGCACATGTGCGCCTGGCAGCAGCTGCGCCCGTCGCGATGGAGCAACCGCGCAACCGCTTTCTTATCGGCGCGGCCTATGCTGCGGCCCTGACGCTCGGCTACGCTTTCTTCGTGTGGTCCCCGGTGACCGCGGTGTCGCTGATGCTGCACGACACTTTCATCTTCTTCGACGCGATGCATCGCATCGATGCAGGTCAGCGCCCCTCTGTCGATTTCCCGACGCCGCTGGGCGCTGCGATGCTGTACCTGCCATGGCTGGGGTCGAAGATCTCTGGCGGTTATGCAGGCGCTATCGAGATATCGTCTGTGATGGTGTCGCTTGGCTTGTGCCTCGCCTGCGCCCAGGCCTGCGCCCGCCGCCACAGCAGCGTCATCGCTGCTGTTCTTATCGCAGCCATTTTCCTGATGGTCGTGCCGCCCATGCTCGAGGGCTATGTCGCACCGGACAGCGTGACGCGCGAGAATGGCGAGTTGATGAAGATCGACGACGAGTTCGCCGTTGCGATGTTCTACAACCGCTGGGGCTGGGGGACGCTGATCGCGATATTCGCTTTCCTCGCACCGCGTAACGACGAAGACAAGACAATCGCGGAAACCGTGACGCTGGGCGTCCTGCTGGCTTTCCTGTTCTGGCTGAAGCTCTCCTATTTCATGGTCGGCGGCGCAGCTGCCGTTCTCTACGCATTCCTCGGCAGCCGGCCCTGGCGCACGCTGAGCGTTGGCGCAGGCGTTCTGGCCGTCAGTATCGCAGTCGTGGCGGTCGCGACTGGCAACCTGTTCGCCTATGTCGGCGACCTTTTGCTGACCGCGAAAGTGTCCGGCGCGCGCTTTGGCGAAATCCCGCTGCTCATCAAGGACAATCTGCTCGTTCTTGCGGTCGCGCTGTCGCCCATGCTGGCGATCGGATTGATGGGCCGTATCCGGGCCGTCGACCTCTGGGTCACCGGCCTGATATTCCTCGGCACGCTGTTCATCATCAACCAGAACGCCCAGTCATCCGGCGTGCCGACCATGCTGGTCGCAGCGACCTACGCAATCTGGCGCCTGCAGGACGAGCATAACCGGGCGCTGCGCCTGTTGGCCGTGCTGGCTCTGGCCTTGCCGGCAGCGAGCTTCATCCTCGAACGGGGAGCGGGGCTGCTTGATCATACCACCGTCGCCCGGCGCGAAGAGGCGAGGCCTGCGCCGCCCTGGGCCGGTATTCCGGCGCTGGCCGGCCTCTATGCCCAGGAACGCGAGAACCTCATCACCCGAATGGAGGGCGCCGCCACGGACGACGAGCGTCAGGCGGCTTTCCGGGAGATGTCGATCTTTGGCCGCAGGCAGTATCTGCGTTCGGGCGAATACCTGGCCACGCTGATGGCCGGCGTCGATGAGCTGAAACCCGTCCTGCAGTCGGGCGAGAGCGTCGTGGTGATGGATTTCTCCAGCCCGCTCGCCTTAATGATGGGGGCGCGTCCGGCGAAGGGATACTGGCTCACCTTCGATGATGGCCGGACAATCAGCGGCGATGTGCATCCTGCAGCCGACCAGCTCTTCGCCGACGCCGACCACGTCATGCTTCCTAAACTGTTTGCCGATCCAGACACGTCCACGCGCCTGCGATTGCTTTATAGCGAGTGGCTGGATGGTGCGTATCTCGATCGTGAGGAAACGGCTTACTGGATACGCTGGTCGTACCGAAAACCGGTCCTCAGGCCCGCGACTCAGATGGCGCTGATTCCCGCGGTTTCCGGGCCCTAGACGGCGCCCGGATATGGTTTTTCCCGAATTAAGTGCGTTTTTGGGGCTTTTCCCTGTGAAAAGCACTGATTCCCCTTGTAAATCGCACGTTTTCCGCTTGGGACCCCTCAAAATACGTGTATTCAGAGGGCCGGTTTTCCGAAGGGAGTCGAAACCACATGGCCACTGCAGCAAAAGCGAAACAGACCACGGTCAGCACGAAACAGCTCGCGGCCGCTCTGGCCGAGAGCCACGAGATGCCGAAAAAGCAGGCTGAGGCCATGCTCGCCGACCTCGTTACGATGCTCACCAAGCACCTCAAGAAAGGCGATCGTATCCGCCTTGTCGGTCTCGGCGTTCTCGTCGTGCGCAAGCGCGCCGCCCGCATGGGCCGCAACCCGGCGACGGGCGAGCCGGTTGCGATCAAGGCTTCCAAGAAGGTCGCCTTCCGCGCCTCGAAAGAACTGAAAGAGTCGATCTAACTCTGGATCGTTCTCTGGAATTGCAACGCCCGGCGGTTTCCGCCGGGCGTTTTGCTTTTCAGAGATGCTTTTTGCCGGCAAACAAAAAGGCCGCCCCGGCGAGGGCGGCCTTTGCTGTTATGCCAATGCGCCGGCCTAGTTGTCGATATCGGGCATCTTGCTCATCAGATCATCGATGGTCTTGCTCATCTCCGGATTGGCCATCAGCGGCATCAACGATGTCATCATGGTCATCGACACCTGCATCAGCTGAGGCGCGGCGGAGCCCATGGCCACTTCGCGGTCGGCCGGGCTCATGGCGTTGAGGACGTTCGCGCTGGTCTGCATTTCGGCAAAGATCGGTGCGAGCTGGATTTCAGCAGCCTTGGCCGAGTTCTGATCCTTCAACGTGCCGAGGATCGTTGCGGCCTTGTTGAGGCCACCCAGATAAGCGGAGGCGGCGGGGTGAACGTTTCCGCTGGCCATGGCGCCCATGATCCGCTGGGCCTTCGCGCGTTCCTCCGCTGTCATGCTCGGATCGTTCGCTGCGGCGTTCATCGCTGCGCCCATTGCCGCTCCGAAGGCAGCCGCAGCCTGCTGACTGTCAGCGGCGTTCGGGCCGTTGGCGCCCAGAGCGCCAGCCATGCCCGCCATGGCGGCGGTCATCTGCTTCTGCATCTCTTCCTGGGCAATCTGCTCGGGCGTTTTCTGGGGTTGGCAGGCCACGGCGAGACCGCACGCGGCAACGAGGGCGATAAGGTTGAATGTCCGGATCATGTCGGTCTCCCCTGGATGTCGAAGCAATCTGCGTCGCGCCGCCCGGCCGGGCAAGCGATCATTGCTGTGGCGCGGCAAGCCGACTGCGGGTGGCATCGAGCATTGCTGGCAGGCTAGCTGCGTCGGCGCCGGTCATGCATCCCAATGTAATCCGCCTTTCCAAGGTGTCCGCTAGCCGTGCATCATCCCTAATTGCTTCCAGCGCAACCATTCGAACGGCCAGCGCGGCCTGAGCCTGCCTCGCGTCGATTGCATGAGGAAGTGCGCTGTCCGCCAGACTTATGGCGCTGAGCCAGTCCTGCTTCTGAGTTGCGTAATTTGCCGAAGCGTATGCTTCAACGAAATCCCGTTTTGCCTTTGTCGGGCTCACTCCGTCGGACACCGGACAAGACAGGGTCTGGGCGAAAGCTGCGGGGCTGATGAGTGTGACAGCGCAGGCAACAATGGCAGCTCGTTTCATACTGTTCTCCCATCCCAAAACGACCAGCTACGGGTCACTTGGGTGTGAAGGTCTCATGATCGGTGCAGACAGGCGAGAGGCGCCACCTCGTTTCGCCTTGCCCTTCGCGTCAGCCCGTTGCAGCTTGCGCCGCACAAGAGCGACCGCCCGATCTGAATGACGGAAGGGCGGCAAGGGGAGAGACGAGACATGGAAACCACCGCCGCTGCGGCAGCTTCCGCGCCTGAGAAACAGAACGGGTTTCTGGTTATCGGCGCGTCCAGCGTTGGCACCATGTTCGAATGGTACGATTTCTTCCTGTACGGATCGCTGGTCGCCAACATCAACACGCACTTCTACTCGGGCGTGAACGAGACGACGGGCTACATCCTTGCGCTGGCGACTTTCGCGGCTGGCTTCATCGTCCGCCCGTTCGGCGCGCTGGCCTTCGGCCGCATCGGCGACGTGGTCGGCCGCAAGAACACCTTCCTCGTCACCATGATCATCATGGGTATCGCGACCTTCCTGGTCGGCCTGCTGCCGAGCGCGGCGACGTTCGAGTCGATGGGCGCCGGGCTCGGCATCATCGCGCCGATCCTGCTGGTTTCGCTACGCGTGCTGCAGGGCCTCGCCATCGGCGGTGAGTATGGTGGCGCTGCGACCTATATCGCCGAACACGCGCCTGCAAATCGCCGTGGCTTCTTCACGTCGTGGATCCAGATCACGGCGACCATCGGCCTGTTCGTCTCGCTGATGGTCATTCTTGGCGTACGCTCGATGATGACGCCGGAGGCGTTCAATGAGTGGGGCTGGCGCGTGCCGTTCCTGCTCTCTGTCGGCCTGCTGCTGGTCTCGATCTGGATTCGTCTCCAGCTCAACGAAAGCCCGGTCTTCGTGAAGATGAAGGAAGAGATGGCTACGTCCAAGGCGCCGCTCTCCGAAGCGTTTGGCAAATGGAGCAATCTCAAATGGGTCATCATCGCCTTGTTCGGCTGCGTCGCTGGACAGGCAGTGATCTGGTACACGGGCACCTTCTACGGCCTCAACTACCTGAAGCAGACCCTGCGCATGGACCCCGCGCAGGCTGACACGCTCGTCGCCATTTCGCTGGCGGTTGGCACGCCATTCTATGTCTTCTTCGGCTGGCTGTCGGACAAGATTGGCCGCCGCTACCTGATCCTGGTCGGCCTGCTGATTCCGGTGCTGACCTACTTCCCGCTGTTCCACATGCTGACGCAGTCGGCCAATCCGGCGCTCTATGCTGCTGTCGACACGGCGCCGGTGGTCGTGCGCGCTGATCCGCAGACGTGTTCGCTGCAGTTCGACCCTGTCGGCAAGAACAAGTTCGACACGCAGTCTTGCGACGTCGCCAAGGCGCTGCTGTCGAAAGCAGGCGTGAGCTACAACGCGGAAGACCTGCCGGCTGGCAGCGCTGCGGAGATCCATGTCGGCGGCCAGACTTATGTCGCTCCAGATGCGGCGAAGATGGAAGGTCCGGAGCGCGCCAGCGCCATTGCAGCTTACAACAAAACGGTAAGCGATGCCCTCAAGGCTGCCGGCTATCCGGCGAATGCGGACCAGGGCGCTGTCAACGCTACAATGGTCGTGTTGCTATTGTTCTTCACGCAGCTCTGCACAGCAATGGTTTATGGACCCATGGCCGCGATGCTCGTTGAGCTGTTCCCCGCGCGGGTGCGTTATACTTCGATGTCTCTGCCGTATCACATCGGCAATGGCTGGTTCGGCGGTCTCCTGCCGACCATCGCCTTCGCGATCGTCGCATCCACGGGGAACATCTACGCGGGTATCTGGTACCCGGTGATCATCGCAGGCTTCACCTTCGTGATTGCGCTGTTCTTCCTGCCCGAGACATACAAGCGCCAGATCCACCACGAATCCGCTCCGGGCGACAAGGACGGCGCGGGCTGACGTATCCATGACTTCACCCGCCAAGCTCGGCCGTCTTGTCCTGTCGCTGCCGATCCCCACGCCTGTCCGGGCGCGGGCGGAGGCTTTGTTCGACTGCATCGAGCCCCAGAAGCACATCGGGACCGAGCGATTGATCGAGGCGGCCAACGCCAACCAGGCGGACGCTCTCCTGATCTCGCTCGGCATCCCGATGAAGGCGGATGCGATTGCGCGTCTGCCGGCCTGCGTGAAGATCATTGCATCGACCAGCGTCGGCTTCGATCATATCGATGTCGCCGCCGCCAATGCACGCGGCATCGCCATAGGCATCACACCGGATGCAGTCACGGACGCGACGGCCGATGTGACGATGCTGTTGATGCTTGGAGCGTGCCGGCGTGCCAAGGAACACGTCCGCAGCATGGACCAGGCCTGGAGTGTACGGAACGGCTTCTTCGACGGGCTAGGCACCGACCTGACGGGCAAGACGCTCGGGATTGTCGGGATGGGCCGTATCGGCCGCGCGGTCGCTGAGCGCGCGCAGGGGTTCCGTATGCCGGTCATCTATCACAACCGCAGCCGCCTCCCGTCGGACCTTGAGCAAGGTGCGCGCTATTTCGCATCGCTGGATGAGATGCTGCCGCACAGCCAGGTGCTGAGCCTCAACCTGCCGGGCGGGCAGGGCGTGATCATGACACGCGAAAAGTTCGCCCTGCTGCCGAAGGGCGCGCTGTTCGTGAACTCCGCGCGAGGAAATCTCGTCGACGAGGAGGCGCTGATCGATGCGCTGAAGTCGGGACAGCTGTCTGCGGCAGGTCTCGACGTGTTCCAGAGCGAACCGAATTACGACACGCGCATCAACGAGCTGCCCAACACGTTTCTGCTGCCGCACGTCGGCACTGCGACAATCGAGACCCGAACGGAAATGTCCAACCGCGCGCTCGACAACATCGAAGCGGTGCTGTCCGGCAAGCCGGCGCCCTACGAGGTGAAGCTCTAGCCCTGCCTCAGGCGCTCTTGCGCCAGAAGTCGCCGTTCGAATTTGCCGGCTTGCGTGATTTCGCGCGCGGCGCGGCGTGCTGGTGATCCGGCTTGCCGTCGTGATTGTCGTCGTGGCCTTCGTGCGGGGCGTGCGGTTTCTTGCCGAACAGGCCTGCAAACCACGCGGCAACCGCGCGACGCCATTCCCACTTCCGACGCAGCTCCGGCGTATTGGGTGCATCGTCCTCGCAGCGCGGCATCATCACGTCGTTCATTCGAGGCACGAGGCCGCGGATCAGATCTTCCTCGATCATGCGACGCTCGGTCTCCGAGCCGACACGCATCACGTGGCGCTCGGTTGCGCCGAGGATCCACCAGGCCTTGCCCCACTTCTCGTGACCGAGCAGGCGACCGCGAAGATTGGCAGCCTTGCCGACATAAAGAGCCTTCAGAAAAAAGGCGAAGCGGCGCTGCACGAAAACATAGATGCCGCCTGAATCGTCGGGGATACCGTGCTTGGTCAGCGCGCAGTTGAAGTAGTAGCGCTTGCCGGATTCCCCGCGCCAGCTGTGTTTTCCGAAGAAGATCATATGCGTCCCCGCATGACGGTGTCGAAGTGCGCGGATTGTCTGTCCGCCACGGTTAACGAGACCTGAAAATCGAGTCCTTCCCGTGGCGCCGAGAAGCCAGACCCGAACAATTTCGTTAACCGAAGCCCGGTCTTCTGGAGCCGGAGGACGGACATGCTAGCCCAGAACCTTGCGATATCCGCCGGCATGATTGTGCTGTGCGTGCTTTGCCATTCGACCGGCATCTATGTCCTGACGCACGTCCACGCGTCGGATCGCGCGAAGCCCTGGCGCGAAGGGTATGCGCATCAGCGGGGACTTACCGTCGTCGCGATGGTGTTCGGCCTGCTCGCGCTGCACGCGATCGAGATCACAGCCTATGCCATCCTGTACGACAGGCTGGGCCAGTTCCCCGGCGACTTCGAGACAGCGCTCTACTTCTCGGCGAGCACCTTCACCACGCTCGGTTATGGCGACATCGTTCCCGCGATCGACCACCGCCTGCTGGCAGGCGTCGAAGGGGTCATGGGGCTGATCCTGATTGGCTGGTCGACCGCCATTCTGGTGGCCGTCACGACCGGCATGGACAGCATCGAGGTCAAACGGCGCAGCAAGAGCTAGGTCGAGGCGCCGCAGGGGCGAAATTCGCCTTGACCCGCTGGCTTCAATAGTCACCTTGCCGTCACAGTTTCCAGGGCTTCCGGGGTAGTCGATGTTCTCCAAAATCCTGATCGCCAACCGCGGGGAAATCGCCTGCCGGGTGATCAAGACTGCCCGGCGCATGGGCGTGAAGACGGTGGTCGTCTATTCAGACGCCGACGCCGGCTCCATGGCCGTGGATATGGCGGACGAGGCCATCCACATCGGCGGCTCTCCAGCGGCGCAGAGCTATCTCGTCCAGGACAAGATCGTCGATGCCGTGCGCAAGTCGGGCGCGGAAGCTGTCCACCCGGGCTTCGGCTTCCTCTCGGAGAACGCAGGCTTCGCGAAGCGCCTCGCGGCCGAGAAGATCGTCTTCATCGGTCCAAACCCGCACGCCATCGAGGCGATGGGCGACAAGATCACCTCGAAGAAGTTCGCGGCCGAAGCAGGCGTCAACACCGTGCCGGGCCACATGGGCCTGATCGCGGATGCGAAAGAGGCGGTGAAGATCGCGGACTCGATCGGCTACCCGGTCATGATCAAGGCGTCGGCGGGTGGTGGTGGCAAGGGCCTGCGCATCGCGTTCAACTCGGCCGAAGCGAAGGAAGGCTTTGATGGCGCGCGCGCCGAGGCGATTGCATCGTTCGGCGACGACCGCATCTTCATCGAGAAGTTCGTCGACCAGCCGCGCCATATCGAGATCCAGGTGCTCGGCGACAAGCACGGCAACATCATTTACCTCAACGAGCGCGAGTGCTCGATCCAGCGCCGCAACCAGAAGGTCTTCGAAGAGGCGCCATCGCCCTTCCTCACGCCAGAGACGCGCAAGGCGATGGGCGAGCAGGCGGTCGCACTCTCGAAAGCAGTGAACTATGACAGCGCCGGCACGGTCGAGTTCATCGTCGACGGCCAGCGCAATTTCTACTTCCTTGAGATGAACACGCGCCTGCAGGTCGAGCACCCCGTGACCGAACTGATCACCGGCTATGATCTCGTCGAGCAGATGCTGCGCGTCGCCGCCGGCGAGAAGCTGGCGATCAAGCAGAAGGACGTCGGCATCAAGGGCTGGGCGCTCGAGAGCCGCATCTATGCCGAGGACCCCTATCGCGGCTTCCTGCCTTCGATCGGCCGCCTCAAGCGCATGAAGTTCCCGGCCGAAGGCAAGCTCGGTGAAGGTACCGTACGCATCGACACGGGCGTCCGCGAGGGCGACGAGATTTCGATGTTCTACGATCCGATGATCGCCAAGCTGATCACTCACGGAAAGGATCGCGCCACCGCCATCGCCACGCATACCAAGGCGCTGGAGCGGCTGGAGATCAAAGGCATCCAGGACAACTCGCCGTTCCTTGCGGCCGTGCTCGACCAGAAGCGCTTCCAGTCTGGCAAGATCACCACCGGCTACATCAGGGAAGAATTCCCCCAGGGCTTCCACGGCGCCGAAGCATCCCCCGAAGTCGAGAAGGTCATCGTCGCTGCGGCGGTCTACGCGAACGTTCTAGTGCGCACGCGCGCCTCGCAGATCTCGGGCCGCACCGAACCGGCGCGCCCGCAACGGAAGGACTGGGTCGTTCTTCTCGGCCGCAAGCAGGTGCCGGTGAACATCCAGTATCAGATGGGCGAAGCGGAAATCGAGTTCGAAGGCGGAAAGACATCCTCCCTCACAACCGACTGGAAGCCGGGCATCGGCGTCATGGAGCTGACGTTCGACGACAAGCCCTACGCGCTCGCCATCGCGACGGCGGAAGAGGGCTTTGTCATTCGCCGCCTCGGCGTCGAGAAGCATGCAAAAGTCTGCACGCCCTTCCAGGCCGAACTGCACGCTCGCCTGCCGGAAAAACAGAAGCCCGACACGTCCAAACTGATCATGAGCCCGATGCCAGGTCTCATTGTCTCAGTGGCTGTGGCTATCGGACAGGAAGTGAAATCGGGCGAGGCCGTCTGCATCGTCGAGGCAATGAAGATGCAGAACATCATCCGCGCAGAAGCCGATGGCGTCGTGAAGACGATCAATGCTTCCGCTGGCGCCTCCGTCGCTGCCGACGAAATCCTCGTCGAGTTCGCGTAGGGGCGCCTTTGCGTCGTTTCTTTATGCCTGCTAGCTACGCACCGGTATCAACCGGTCGGGGCAGGGCAAATGAAGCGCATCGCAGGATTTGTCGTCGCCGCGGTGCTTGCGGCCTGCGCCACGCCTGAACAGCCAGCGATGCAAACGACTGTCGCGCCGCTTCCGGCTTCTTCTGGCGGTCCCGCCATGGCCGAAGTTTTCGACGGCAAGGCGCTGAGGGTCATCCTGTGCGGGACATCCTCACCCTTGCCGGACCCCGGCCGCGCCAAGGCCTGTACGGTCGTTGTCGCTGGCGACAAGGCCTACGTCGTCGACACGGGGCCGGAGTCCTGGGAACAGCTGGCGCGCATGCAATTTCCCGGTGCGCGTATCGCCGGCGTCTTCATCACGCATTTCCATTCCGATCATATTGGTGATCTCGGCGAATTCCGGATGCAGACCATGGTCGCCGGGCGCGATCACTTCCTGCCGGTCTATGGCCCGCACGGCGTCAGAAATCTCGTCGATGGTTTCAACCTCGCCTACGAGGAAGACGCCCGCCTGCGCCTCGCCCACCACGGCGCAACAGTGATCAACCTCGCCGCATCGCCTCTCGAAGCTCGTGAGTTCGGCAAGACCTTCAAGGGCGAACTCACGGCCGAGGACGTGATCCTGCAAGACGGTGATCTGAAGGTGACGGCTTTCGAGGTCGATCACGACCCCATCCGCCCCGCTGTCGGATATCGCTTCGACTGGAAGGGCAGGTCGATCGTCGTCTCCGGCGACACCGCGATGACACCGAACCTCGTCGAGAACTCCAGGGGTGCTGACATTCTTGTCGCGGAATCTCTCTCGCCTAGCCTCGTAGCCACGATGAAGAACATCACTGCAGCGCAAGGCAACCCGCGCGTCTCGAAGATCATGGGCGACATACCGGACTATCACGCCTCGCCGGTCGAGATCGCGACCATGGCCAACGAGGCCGGTGTGAAGCTGCTGGTCTATACGCACCACATCCCCAGCGCGCAGGTCGGATCGCCCCTGTTCTTCCATGGTGTCGCTGCCGTGCGCCCGCAGGAAAAATGGGTGGCCGCCTGGGACGGCTATCGCGCCGATCTTCCAGCCGGCTCCACCGACATCAAACAGGGCGAGTTGTTGCCGAAGCCCTAGACGGGCGGGAGCGCGCGCTCAACCTCTCCAAAATTCTTCACGAACGCGCGCTTCAGCGCCACGTCCACCTCGTGCATCGGGACAATTTGGCCAAGGTCGAACAGGCTGGTGACGCCGAGACCCGGATCGCTGACGCCGCATGGCGTGATGCCCCCGAAATGGTCGAGGTCTGGCTCAACGTTCAGGCTGATGCCGTGATAGCTCACCCACCGCTTCAGCCTCACGCCGATCGCCGCGATCTTGTCTTCCTTCAGTGATCCCCCCGGCCGTGTGCGATCGACCCAGACGCCGACGCGCCCCTTGCGGCGTTCGCCCTTCACGTTGAACTCGGCCAGGGTGTCGATGACCCACTGCTCCAGCGAGCAGACGAACTGCTTCACGTCCCGGCCACGCTTCGTCAGATCCAGCATCACGTACGCCACCCGCTGTCCGGGGCCGTGATAGGTGAACTGGCCGCCGCGCTGGGTGTCGAAAACCGGGAATCGGCTGGGGTCGAGCAGGTCCGTTTCCTTGGCGCTGGCACCGCGCGTGTAGAGGGCAGGGTGTTCCACCAGCCAGACAAGTTCGTCGGCCCGGCCCTCGGCAATGGCCGCAGCCCGGGCTTCCATGGCCGCTACGGCCTCCGGATACCCCGTCAAACCCTCTGAAATGGCCCAGCCTGTCGGCAATTAACCCGTCCGCAATGCAATCAGGGGAATCGTAAACCCCTCTACCGCCGTATATCGGAGCGCCTCGTTGCACTCACAACTGGATCAAGTCGGAGTCGAGATCACCGTCCTTCTCGGCCGGTCCCTTATGCCCATGCAGCAGCTGCTGCGCATGGGCCGGGGCGCCGTGATCCAGCTCGACACCCAGGAAGACGACGAGGTGTGGATTCTGGCCAACAATCACCCCATAGCCCGGGGCGAGCTGGTGATCGAGGGCGACCGGATCTCGGTCAACATCACCCGCGCAGCGCAGGTCGAAGACTACTTCGCGACCGAGCAATAGGCCCTGTTTTTGGGCCAAATAGGCCGCAGGCAATCCGCCCTTCACAAGCTGCAAATCCCGGCATATACGGCGCCCTTGCCTCGGCGTGCGGTCGTGGCGGAATTGGTAGACGCACTACCTTGAGGTGGTAGCGCCGCAAGGCGTGGAAGTTCGAGTCTTCTCGACCGCACCAGCAGGCAAAGGGATCAACAGCCGCAGGAAATGCCAGTCGCTCGCTAGTGACTCGCCAGGGATGGGAGGTCGCCATGAATGCTCCCTCCGATTCCGATAAACCGGTTTTCCCCGAACACGAGGTCTCCGAGGCTGTTGAAGCGCCGGGCGTGATCTCGGCCAGCTTCACAGCTCAGTTCATCGGCGCCATCGGCGACGGCGACAAGCCGTTCCTGTGGCGAACCATCAAGGAGCTGCACCCCGCCGACGCAGCCGATCTTCTCGAGCATCTGCAGCCTGAGACCTTTCGCAAGGCCATCCACCTGCTCGGCAAGAGCCTGCCGGCCGAAGCGGTTGCCGAACTCTCGGACAACATGCGCCTCGAGGCGCTGCACGAGCTGACCGACGAAGCCGTCACGGCGATGATCGGCCATCTCGATTCCGACGACGCGTCCTTCCTTCTGAACGATCTCGAGGAAGATCGTCGCGCCCGCATTTTGGCGAAGGTCTCGGCGACCGATCGCGCAGCGATCGAAAGCTCGCTGTCGTTCGACGAGGAATCCGCCGGCCGCTTGATGCAGCGCGACTTTGTCGCCGCGCCGGTGTTCTGGACGGTGGGACAGGCGATCGATCACATGCGCCATGTTCCGATGGACGACCTGCCTGAGACGTTCTTCGAGATCTATCTGGTCGATCCGGCCTTTCGCCTGCAGGGCAGTGTGCCGGTCTCCAAACTGCTGCGGTCGGCGCGCGAGACGCCTCTGCAGGAGATCATGAAGGAGACCCCGGTTCATGTTCGCCCGGAGACAGACCAGGAAGAAGTCGCCTTCGTATTCCGCCAGTACAACCTCGCTTCAGTGCCCGTCGTGGACGCCGCAGGGCGCCTGACCGGCATGATCACCATCGACGACATCGTCGACGTCATGCAGGACGAGGCCGAGGAAGACATGCTCGCGATGGCCGGCGTGAGCGAGGCCGGCGTCAACCAGAGCATCGTGTCCGCCGTGCGCGCTCGCGTGCCCTGGCTGGCGGTCAACCTGATCACGGCATTCGTCGCTGCTACGGTCGTGTCACTGTTCAGTGGCGTGCTCGACAAGTTCGTGACCCTGGCATTCCTGATGCCGGTTGTTGCCGGCCTCAGCGGCAATGCCGGGTCTCAGGCCCTGGCCGTGTCCGTCCGCGCCATCGCCGAGCGCGACCTGGAGGGGCCGCTGGTTATCCGCGCCATCCGCCGCGAGGCGATCACCGCCATGATCAACGGTGTGATCATCGCGTGGAGCGCCGCTCTGGTCGTACTCATCTGGTTCCAGAACCCGACCATCAGCCTGATTGTCGGCCTGTCGATGATGGTAACCTTCACCTGGGCTGGGCTGATCGGCATCCTTGCGCCGCTAACCCTGAAGCGGGTTGGCGCGGACCCAGCGGTTTCATCCTCAGTCTTTGTGCTGACATCCATTGATATGGCGAGTTTTTTCGTCTTCCTCGGGCTGGCAAGCCTGATGCTTCTCTGACTTGGCGTTCGCCTCCGACGAGACTGGCCGACGGTTTGCACCGGACAGGCGAAATAGTTGGGGGATGTGTCAGGTCAGGACGATGGCTGGACGACTGCGTACATCTGCTGGGGGTCTTGATCTCATCAAGAGCTTCGAAGGCTTCCGCGAAACCGCGACGCGGCTTCCGGATGGACGCTGGACTATTGGCTATGGCCACGTGCGCACCGCGCGTGAAGGCCTCACCATTAGCCCGAAGGATGCCGAGGACCTGCTGACCTACGACCTCAAGCCGGTCGAGGACGCGATCGCGTCCATGGTCTACGCGCCTCTTAACCAGAACCAGTTCGATGCGCTGGTCTCGCTGGCGTTCAACATCTCGCCCGGCCAGTTCCGGGATTCCGACGTCCTGCGTAACCTTAATGTCGGCGACTTCCTCAGCGCCGCAGCAGCTTTCGATCCCTGGCGCAAGGCTCGCATCCATGGCCGGGTGATGATCGTCGATGCCCTGGTCCGCCGCCGCGCTGCCGAGAAAGCGCTTTTCCTGGAGCACCCGGACGGCCGCCCGTCCGCGCCGACGCCGCTTGTCACGCCCGAACTGGATCTGGGCGCTGGCGAGCAACCCTCGAAAGCCTCCGATCCTGTTGGCCAGCCGCGCCCTCGCCAGGCCGAGGATGATGATCAACCTTCGCGTCCGCTCTCCGGCGACATCGCCGAAGCCGTGCGCCGCCTTGCCGAGCGCACCAACGAAGCCATCACGCCTCCGGCTGAAGTCGCCCTTCCGCCGGGCGCCCAGCCCGTGCCTCCGGAAACTCAGCGTCCCGCTCCGCCGCGCACAGCCGACGATATCGAGCAGGCCCGCCGTGTTGTGGCCGAGCGTGTCGCCCGCATCATCGAGCGCACCGAGAAAACCATTTCCGACCAGCAGGCGGCCGAATCCAAACCGGTTGCTTCCGCGCCGCAGCGCCCGGCCCAGCCGCAGGTGCTCGAAGGCCTGCCCGATTTTGACAAGCCCGCCGAGCGTGTGTCCGCAACGCGCCCGCGTCCGGTCATCGACGACACCGAAGTCTTCGATCCGGGCCGTGACCCGGCCGAGATCTTCGCCGAAGCCGAACGCAAGGCAAAAGTCGTCAATGGCCGCTCCAAGCGAATCGGACCGATCTCCGGACGCTGGACGGAACTCGCCCCCTGGATCTTCGTGCTGATCCTGTCGATCGTCGGTTTCGGCGTCGGCCTGGTCGACACCGTCAAGGAAACGGACCAGCCCGACAGCAATATCCCGCGCGCCGCCGGAACGGTTCTCGCCGTGTTCGGCATGATGCTGCTGATGAGCCTCTATTTCATCTTCTGGACCCGCAAGTCGGACGACGAAATCCACTAGCTGCCCAAACGGCAACTGGCGTTCCGGTATCGGGCGGTTATGTTGCCGCCCATGATTTCAAATTCACGCTCCCTCGACTTCGACCTTGGCGAAACCGCGGACATGATCCGCGACCAGGTCGCCGGCTTTGCACAAGCCGAGATCGCTCCCCGCGCGGCTGAGATTGATCGCACCGATGAATTCCCGCGCGACCTCTGGCCTAGGATGGGCGAGCTCGGTCTTCTCGGCATCACCGTCGAGGAAGAATGGGGCGGGGCAGGGCTCGGTTATCTCGAGCACGTCGTGGCGATGGAAGAGATCAGCCGCGCTTCGGCGTCGGTCGGCCTGTCCTACGGCGCGCACTCCAACCTCTGCGTCAACCAGATGCGCCGCTGGGGCACCGAAGCGCAGAAAAAGAAATACCTCACCAAGCTGATCACCGGCGAACACCTCGGCTCGCTCGCCATGTCGGAAACCGGCGCCGGCTCGGACGTCGTTTCGATGAAGCTGAAGGCCGAGAAGAAGGGCGACCGCTACGTCCTCAATGGCTCGAAGATGTGGATCACCAACGGACCCAGCGCTGACACGCTGATCGTCTACGCGAAGACCGCGCCGGACAAGAATTCGCGCGGCATCTCCGCCTTCATCATCGAGAAGGGCTTCAAGGGTTTCTCGGTGGCGCAGAAGCTCGACAAGCTTGGCATGCGCGGCTCAGAAACCGGAGAGCTGGTCTTCGTCGATTGCGAAGTACCCGAAGAGAACGTCATCGGTCCGCTCAACGGCGGCGTCGAGGTGCTGATGTCTGGTCTCGATTACGAGCGCTCGGTGCTTGCCGCCGGCTCCACCGGCATCGCGCAGGCCTGCCTCGATGTCGTGCTGCCCTATGTCCGCGACCGCAAGCAGTTCGGCAAATCCATCGGCGAGTTCCAGCTCATCCAGGGCAAGCTCGCCGACATGTATGTGAAGATGAATGCCGCCAAGGCCTATGTCTACGCCGTCGCCAAGGCCTGCGACGCCGGCCGCACCGCGCGCAAGGACGCCGCCGGCGCCATCCTCTTCGCCGCCGAGACGGCGACGCAGCTGGCGCTCGACGCCATCCAGATCCTCGGCGGCAACGGCTACATCAACGAATACCCAACCGGCCGCCTCCTGCGCGACGCCAAGCTCTACGAGATCGGCGCGGGCACGTCGGAGATCAGACGCTGGCTGATCGGGCGGGAGCTGTTCGAGGAGACGGCGTAGAGCTGAGATGGAAGCGTCTACGATCGATACGAGCGAATAGTATCGCCCCCCCGGGCCCCCGACGCAGCAAAGCCATCGATTGAACGCTGGCGCCTTCGCAGGTTTCGCCTATGATCGGTACATGGATCGGGAGGGACCGCGAGATGACTTACAGTCGATGGATGCTTGCGGCGGTAGGCGCAGTGATGCTTGGTGGCTGCGATGGCGCCGGCAGCGGCGGCGGAGTCGACGGAACCTACTGCACGTCGGCCGACATGAAGATTGTCCTGAAGGCGGGCGTCGTAACCTCGGAAGGCCGGGATGGTTCCTACAAGCTTGACGGCGAGAACGTGATAATCACGAACCCGTCCGGCGGGATCACCACATTCATACGAAAGCCCGATGGTTCGCTCAGCAACGGCATGACGACTCTCAACAAGTGCGCGGGCTAGAGTAGTTTTTCATCGCGATCCTTGTCCTCCCGCTGCATGGTGAAGAACGGGTTCGCGTCAGGCTGGCTCCCCGCGGTCAACAAGCCAGGGCGGTCGGCCTGATCGCTGTTTCGCGCATGGAGGACCGGCATGACCCTGAGAACGTTCGTCCTTGCCGCCGCTGTACTACTGCTCGCCGCGCCATCTCTCGCCCAGACGCCACAGCCCGTCGCCGATCCCGGCGCGCCTCTCAGCGGTTATCCCCGCAAGGCCCTCGGCCTGCCCACGGCAGCAGAACTGAAGACGGCCACCTACGTCCGCGATGTCATCTACGGCCACCGTGACGGCATGGCGCTGACCTACGACGTGTTCAAGCCGCTGAAGCCGAATGGCGCGCTGGTGGTGAACATGGTCTCCGCGGGATGGCGTTCGTCCTGGGGCCTGCCGGAGGAGCGTCAGGCGCGCTATCAGTGGCTCATCGACAAGGGCTTCACCGTCGTTGCGCTCTATCACTCATCCGCGCCACGCTTCACGGTTGTCGACGCCGCTGCCGACATCCGTCTGGGCATGCGTCACATCAAGCTGCACGCTGCCGACTACGGCGCCGATCCCGCGCGCATCGGCGTGTGGGGCGCGAGCGCCGGCGGGCACCTCTCGCTGGTCGCCGGCCTTATGGCCGATGACGGCGATCCGACGGCAAAAAATCCGCTGGAGCGTTCAGGCAATCGCGTTCGCGCCGTCGTTGCCTATTTCCCACCTACCGATCTCGATGTGCTCCTCGGCGACCGCGCCAAATCCGGCACCATCGATTTCGACAACAGCCTCCGCGCGTCCGTCTCGCCGATCCACTTTGTCGATGCGCGCGATCCGCCGACCCTGATCATGACGGGCGATGCGGACAAGGGCGTCCCGCCCTCGCAGTCGGAAACCATGAAGGCCGCGCTCGACAAGGCAGGGGTGGAAAACAAGCTCACCCAGTTCCCGGGCGCGGACCACGACTTCTACGTCAAGGGCGATCCAGCCAAGACGGACGCCTACGCCACCACCGCCATGAACGCGATGGTCGCCTGGTTCGAGCAGCATCTGAAATAGCCCGCTAACGGCAAAGCCCCCGCAACCCGCTGAGCATAGCGGCCGCACGTATGCGTTCCCGCCAATCGGCTGGTTCGGAGACTTGTCCGGAGTGACGAAGTTTTAGTTCGCCGAGATCTGGATCGGTTCGACGGGTGAATCGACGAACAGGTCGCTCGGGCCCGAAAAGGCCATGGGAATAAGCGCGACGGCGAGTACGGCAAAAGCCGCAACGATTATGCGTTTTGCGAGCATGGGGAGGGCTCGTTCTCTTCTGTTTCTGTGGCCGGGATCGTTTGGTGTCCCGGTCTTCTGATTGCGAACAGATAGTTAGCCAGTGAGCCCCGATAAAGGCGCACCATCACAATATCTTAGTATCCCAGAAACCTTAATTTCCGGTGACTTTTTGGCAACGGTCGTTACAGCGGCCGTCGGAAACGTTAACCCGCGCCTTGTTTGGTCTTCAGCTGGCCTTTGCCGTGACCACCCACACCTGGCCCGGCAGCGCCACCTGGCCGTCAGCGGCAGCCAGCGGCTTCAGGGCGGCCTCTACCGCCTCGAGGATGAGCGGCAGCTTCTCTGGCCCGGCCTCCCGCGCGATCCGCCCCATCGGTCCCATGCGTGCCGAGGCCTCGGCGGCTGACCGGGGTGTCGATCCGACTTTCACCGGCGCCTCGAACCCTTCTGCGACCACGGACCTGAAGCCGGCATCCGACAGGATGCCTTTCACCCGGGCGGCGTCGGCAAACGCAAACGGCCCCGGCGCGTGGGGATCAGCTGGCGCGGGCGCCAGGCTCAGCGCCCTGCGCGCAGCCTGCACCGGCACGCTGGCCCAGGGATTGTCTCGAGGCGCCTGCCAGCAGACGAAAGACAGCCGCCCGTTTGGATTCAAGGCTTTCCGCATATGGGCAAACGCTCCGACTGGATCGTCGAAGAACATCACGCCAAAGCGCGAATAGAGCAGGTCCTGGCTGCCGGGCAGCGCAGCCCGCGATGCATCTGCTTCCTCGAACCGCAGCTGGCTGATGCTGCTTGCCCGCCGCCTGGCAACCGCCAGCATCGGCGCAGAAACATCGACGCCCAGAACCGCGCCCGAAGTCCCCACCAGCGACGCCAACGCCAGAGACGTGTCGCCGCACCCGCAGCCGACATCGATCACCCGCTCTCCGGTCCGCACATCCGCCGCCTGGAGCCCAGCCTCACCGAAAGGGCGTATCAGCTCGTCCGTTCTCTCCTGTTCGGCCGCCCATTGCTCGCCGACCACGCCATTCCAGTCCGCGATCTGCTGATCGTTCTGCCCAGTCATGCGCTCTCCTGCTTCCCGGTAACCCTACCGCCGCCTCGCCGGCCAAGGAAATGCCGTAGCCCTGTTGGCGGGGCCCACTCACAAGGCTATAGGGGCCGTCCCAACCCGATTCAGAGCCCTTCAGACGCTTCCCCAGGAACACTTCATGGCCGTCCAACGCACGTTTTCGATCATCAAGCCGGACGCCACCAAGCGTAACCTCACTGGCGCCGTGAACGCCGTGTTCGAGAAGAACGGCCTGCGCATCGTCGCGCAGAAGCGCGTTCGTCTCACGCGCGCCCAGGCCGAAGGCTTCTACGCCGAGCACAAGGCTCGCGGCTTTTTCGGCGAACTGGTCGACTTCATGACGTCCGGTCCGGTCGTCCTGCAGGTCCTTGAAGGCGAGAACGCAGTTCTCAAGCACCGCGATGTCATGGGCGCCACCGACCCGGCCAAGGCCGCTGATGGCACCGTCCGCAAACTCTACGCGCAATCGATCGGCGAGAACTCGGTCCATGGTTCGGACAGCGACGCCTCGGCCGAGCGCGAAATCAATTTCTTCTTCCGTCTCGATGAAATAGTGGGTTGATCCGATCAAACACCAGTTCCGCCCCGCGCATCCCTCCGAGCGCAAAGCGCTCGAGGAGCTGCAGCGTCGAGCGTCACTGAAGTGGGACGCCAGCCGGCCTGAACAGATGCAGCATCCCGAGATGCTGCAACTGCCGCCGGAACAGATCGCCGCTGGCCTTGTCATCGTGTTCGAACACTGGGGCGCGCCCGCGGGCTTCGCCGTGGTCGTGCCGCGCGATGACGGCAATGCCGATCTCGATGGCCCCTTCGTTGAACCGGATCTCTGGCGCGGCGGCATCGGCCGCAAGCTGGTGGAAGAAGCGGCGCAGTTCGCCACCGCGATCGAAGCAAGCCTTCTCGTCGCCAACGCCAATCCGCGCTCGGTGCCCTTCTACGCCAAGTGCGGCTTCAAGCCGTCCAGCGTAACCAACACGCCGCACGGCCCCGTGTCGGTGATGAAGCGCAGTTTGGTATTCTGACGCCAGCCGCCGCCTGAAGCAGGAGTTCTCCATGCGCATCGCCGTGCTGTCGGTATTCGCGCTCCTGTTCACGACGGGCTGCAACCCGAAATCGCCCACGCTTGCCGAACCCGGCGCCGCCACCGCGCCCGCTGCAGTGACGGCGGCTGATGTCGTGAACGTTCCGCCGGCGGAGGTTGCAGCGAAGCTCGCTGGCAAGTGGCAGTCCGCCGACGACGCCAAGTCCACACTCACCATCACAGCCGAAGGCAGATGGACGGAAGACTATGTGATCGACCCGCCCGTCCACGAAGTCTCGGCCTGGCGCGCCTTCGCTGGCTCGGATGCACCGGCCGGCACGACAGGAAATGTCTTCACACCAACCTCGACCTATCTGGAAGTAAAGGGCGCCAACGCCACCTTCTTCTACGAACTGGGTTCGATCGACGCCGACAATTTCGACATGTTCTACGTCGCTCGCGGCAACCGTCTCGCGTTCACGCGGGTAAAAGAAGTTCCGTAGCGGCGCCTTTCCTCCAGCGTCAGGATCGCTACCAATGCTTCCGTTGAAGGAGCATTGCGCATGACCGAGCATCTGAAAATCAAAGTCGAAGACGGTGTAATGGAAATCACCTGGAACCGGCCCGAGAAGAAGAATGCGCTCACCAATGACATGTATCGCGGCGCCGCCGAGGCGCTGGAGAAATGCTCCGCTGATCCATCGATCCGCGTTGCTCTGATCACCTCTGAAAGCGACGCCTTCACCGCTGGCAACGATCTCAGCGTGTTTGCTGCCGTGGCCGGCGGTGGAGAGGAGCCGCAGGGTGGTCGCTTCATCACGACGATCGCCAAGTTCGACAAGCCGCTGGTCGCCGGCGTGCGCGGCGTCGCGGTTGGCGTCGGCACCACCATGCTGCTCCATTGCGATCTCGTTTACGTCGCTCCGGATGCAAAACTGACGACGCCCTTCGTCAACCTCGCTCTCGTTCCTGAAGCTGCGTCCTCCCTGCTGCTGCCGGCCCGTATCGGCCACGCGCGCGCGTTCGAAATGTTCGCGCTTGGCGAAGTGCTTACCGGCCAGCAGGCCTATGACCTGCGCATCGCCAACGCCGTTGTTCCCGCTGGCGAAGTCATCGCTGCCGCACGCGAAGGCGCCCGCAAGGTCGCCGAGAAACCTCTCGGCGCGCTGATGGCCACCAAGAAGCTGATGCGCAACACGCCAGCCATGCTCGCGGCGATCCAGGCCGAAAGCGAAGTCTTCGGCCAGCGCCTCCGCACCGCCGAAGCCGCCGAAGCCTTCGCCGCCTTCCGCGAAAAGCGGAAGCCGGTGTTCAACAAGGGCTAGTATCAAGCTGTGTGGGCGAGATCGTGCTCCCGCGCTTATGGTGCGTAGAGCCGCACTGTGACGCCATCCACTACAACATCGTCGCGTCTCCGCGTCCCGCTGTTGCGGGCAACCGCCGCGAGGCAACGCGGATAGAGCAGGTGCTCGGCCTTCAGCACGCGGGCCGCAAGCGTCTCGGCCGTGTCGCCAGCCGCGACATCAATCTCTGCCGACCCGATCGCCGGACCTTCATCCACGCCGCTCGTCACCTGATGAACCGTGCAACCGTGAACGAGGTCGCCAGCTTCAAGACAGCGCTCGTGCGTATCGACGCCCGGATACTTCGGAAGCAGCGACGGATGAATGTTGATCAGCCGCCCGGCCCATTCATTCACGAACCACGGCGTCAGCACACGCATGAAACCAGCGAGTGCAATCAGCTCGACGCCAGACTTCTTGAGTTCAGCATCGACCGCGCGCTCAAACGCCTCGCGGTCCTTGCCGAACAGCTTGTGATCCACGGTCGCCGTCGGCACGCCATAGCTCGCCGCCCGTTCCAGGCCGCCGACGCCGGGCTTGTTGGAGAGCACGACAACCGGCTCGAGCGGCCAGTCTGGATCACGCGCCGCCTTCAGCAGCGCTTCCATGTTGGACCCGCGTCCCGAAATCAGGATACCGAGTTTCTTGCGCGTCACGCGTTCGCCAGTTCGCCGATGACGAACGGCGCCTCGCCCTCATTGATCAGCCGCTCCATCAGGGGAGCAGCCACCGCCGGTTCAACCGCCAGCACAATGCCGACGCCACAGTTGAACGTGCGCCGCATTTCCTCGTCCGACACAGAGCCAGCCCGCTGGAGCCAGTCAAACACGGGAGGAAGCTTCCACGCCGAATAGTCGATCTTCGGCACAAGATGATCCGGACACATGCGCGGAGCATTTTCGGTGAGCCCGCCGCCCGTGATGTGCGCCAGCCCCTTGATCCGCTTGTTGCGGATCAGCGCCAGCAGCGATCGCACGTAGATCCTTGTCGGGGCAAGCAGTGCTTCGCCAAGCTTCTTCGATGCATCGAACGGCGCGCAGTCATCCCAGCCAAGTCCGGTCCGCTCGACGATGCGCCGGACCAGCGAATAGCCATTCGAGTGCGGGCCCGACGAGGGTAGGGCAATCAACGTGTCGTCCGCCTTCATCTCGGTTGTACGCGGCAGCACATCGGTCCGCTCGACAGCGCCGACCACGAAACCAGCGAGGTCGTAGTGCCCCGCCGAATACATCCCCGGCATTTCCGCCGTCTCGCCGCCCACCAGCGTGCAGCCGGCCTGACGGCAGCCTTCGGCGATTCCGGAAACCACCTTGGCGGCAACGCCTGTTTCCAGTTTCCCTGTCGCGAAATAGTCGAGAAAGAACAGCGGTTCCGCTCCCTGGGCCAGCACGTCGTTCACGCACATGGCGACAAGGTCGATGCCGATCGTCTCATGCCGGTTCGTGGCGAAAGCCAGCATCAGCTTGGTGCCAACTCCATCCGTTCCCGAAACGAGTACCGGATCCTTGAAGCCGGCCGCCTTGAGATCGAACAACCCGCCGAACCCGCCGAGCGATCCATCCGCCCCCGGACGTTTGGTCGAGGCAGCCATCGGCTTGATCGCGTCGACCAACGCCTCCCCAGCGTCGATGTCGACGCCTGCGTCTCGATAGGTCAGGGGTTTGCTGGAATCTGGGCCACTCATGGGCGGGCAGTAACATGCGAAAATGGCTCAAGCCAGCCTGACACAATGGTCATGCACAACCTGCCTTACAATGGCCGGAAGCCGCTGCTACGTTCCGCCGCCATGAAACAAATCGCCAGATTCGCAACGGCTTTTGCCGCTTCCGTGGTCCTCGCCGGGGTGGCCTTCGCCGACCCCTATCGGGTGAAGGACATCGTGGTCGACAAGGTGGCGCCCAGCGCGCCGCTTGCTACGCAACAGGGCACGGCCGAAGCGCGGATAACTGGCGCCCAGCGCCTTATCGAACGCCTGACCTTGCCCGAGGATCGAAACGCCGCGCGCTCCCCGCTGGATGCCACCGAGGTATCGCGGTTCTTCAAAGGGTCGATCACTCAGGTTGAACAGAAAACCTCTTCAGTAGCAGGTGGGGTCCGGTCGACGGGCGTCGTCACCTGGTCCTACCGCGAAAGCGAAGTGCGTGCGTATCTGGAGTCGAAGGGCGTTCCCTACGTCGACACGCAGGCCTCACTTGCGATGATCGTTCCTGTTGCTGCGGCCGGCATCGATCCCAAGGCGTGGGCCGCCCAGTGGCAGCAGACCGTGAATGGGCAGACCTCTGCCAAGAGCGACGACACCGTGCTGACGCCCTATGTCGCCTCAGGCGAAGCTTGGAACCGTCGTCCGCAATGGATGGAAATCCAGGAAGAGCTGACCTCGCTCAAAGCCGATCACGGCGTGATCGCCGAAGTCTACACGCAGAGCGGCCAATACTATGTTCGCCTCGTTGATATGCGTACCGGTATTCCCGATCCGAATATGGGCCTTGCAGGCCCGTTCGGTGATCTGGCGGCGGCGCAGCGTGGCGCTGTGCTCGAGATGGAACGAGCCTGGAAGATGGCATCGATCGTTCGCACGTCGGGCTCGGCGAGCGTCTCCCTGATCGCAAGCTTCACCAGCATTGGCGAATGGGTGAAGATCCGGAGGAGCCTCGAAGGGTCACGGTTGATCAGCGGGCTCAACATCGAATCCCTGTCCAACGCCGGCGCCGATCTGACCTTCACCTATGCCGGCCGATCAGAGCAGTTGGTGGCTGACCTGCGTTCGCGTGGCATCGATCTGCGCAACGCTGGCGACACTTGGGTCCTTCAGGTCTCCACGCAGCAACAATGACGACGCCTTCTTCCAGCGGACAGCTGCTGCTGGATTTCCCCCGTATCGATCCGGATCAACGACCGCTGATCGAGACCGAACCCTATCGGGCGGCTCTCGCGGCCTTGCGCCGGTGGAAGCAGTGGCCAGGCGGGCAGCTGGCGCTCGTAGGTGATCCCTTCGCCGGCAAGACGCGCTTGCTGCGCCTCTGGGCGACCGACACAGGCGCCGCCGTCGTCAGCGGCGAAGCGCTGGCCGCGGCCGGGATCGACGAGATCTCGCGGTTGACCGTTTCGGCCCTCGCCATCGACGATGCCGATGCGCCGCGAGACGGTCTGGGCCTGCTGGCCGCCCTCAACCTCTGCCGGGACCGTGGAGCGCCGGTGCTTCTGGCGGGGGTCAATGACCCGGCCGGCTGGCATTCCAGCCCGCCCGACCTCCGCTCCCGCCTGACGGCTATGCCGGTTGCCCGGATTGAGGGGCCGGACGATGCAACACTTGCTTTACGATTGCGCGAGGAATGCGCCCGCCGACACCTGATTTTACCTGATGAATCCGTGGCTTACCTTGCGCAAAGGATGGAGCGATCCTGGGGCGCCGTGGGGCAGGTAGCCGACCAGATTGAGCGCACCCCCGGCCGAGCCGAAACCCTCCGGGCAGCCCGGGCCGTGCTGGTAGCCTTGGGAATGGATCCCGGCTGAGCCTTCGCAGGCTGCAAAACATCCGTAATATATTGGTGTTAAGCAGGTTTTTCATGACCGGCGTCAGACCGGCAGAAACCTGGTGATTTGGTGGACCAAGCGGACATGGCTGACCGCAGCGAACGCGCGCGCGAGACCTCGCCGAAAGGCAAGGAAGCCGCAGCTGCGGCTGCCGCCCTGGCGCAGCTGACGGCGTCGCCGGAGCGCTTCTTCAACCGCGAGCTATCGTGGCTGAAGTTCAACATGCGCGTGCTGGAAGAGGCGGAGAACCCTCGCCATCCGCTGCTGGAGCGCCTGCGCTTCCTGTCCATCTCGGCCACCAACCTCGACGAATTCTATTCGGTGCGCGTCGCCGGTTTGCGCCAGCAGGCCCGCACGAACATCACGCGCATCAGCTCCGATGGCCTGACCGCGCAACAACAGCTCGACCGCATCGGTGTGGAAGCCAACACGCTGATCTCGGAGCAGCAACGCATCTGGACCGAGATCCGGGGCGAGATGAAGAAGGCCGGGCTCGACGTCGTTGACGCGACCGACCTCAACGACGGCGATTGCGAGTGGCTGCGTGCGAAGTTCCTCGAACGCGTGTTTCCGGTTCTCACGCCGCTTGCGATCGATCCCTCACACCCGTTCCCGTTCCTGCCGAACCAGGGTTTTGCCGTTGGGTTCTCTCTGACGCGCACCAGCGATGGCGAAAAGCTGCGCGCTCTGGTGCCGATCCCGACCCATGTCGAGCGCTTCCTTGAATTGCCAGCAGGCCCCAAGGGTCGCCGCTTCATCGCGCTGGAAAACGTCATTACGTTGTTCCTGACCGAGTTGTTTCCGGATTGCGTTTCGAAGGGCCGCTGTGTTCTGCGGATCATCCGCGACAGCGATATCGAGATCGAGGAAGAAGCCGAAGACCTCGTGCGCGAGTTCGAGATCCTGCTGAAGCAGCGCCGTCGCGGTCGTATCGTGCGCCTGAAGATCGAACGCGATGCGCCTGATGATCTCAAGGCGTTCTTCATCGAGGAAATCGGCGCCGAGCCCGCAGACATCGTCGAAGTCGATGGCGTTATGGGCATGGGAAAACTCAGTCAACTGATCGTCGATGATCGCCCCGAACTTGTGTTCAAGCCGTTCGAGTCGCGCTTCCCGGAACGTATCCGCGAGCACAGCGGCGACATCTTCGCCTCCATCCGGGTGAAGGACATTCTTGTCCACCATCCCTACGAGTCCTTCGACGTGGTCGCACAGTTCCTGCTCCAGGCCGCGCGTGATCCCGATGTGGTCGCCGTGAAGCAGACGCTTTATCGTACGTCCAAGAACTCACCGATCGTTGCAGCGCTGATCGAAGCTGCCGAGGCGGGTAAGAACGTCACTGCGCTGGTGGAGCTGAAGGCGCGCTTCGACGAGGAAGCCAACCTTCGCCTCGCGCGCGATCTTGAGCGTGCGGGCGTCCAGGTCGTCTACGGCTTCATCGAACTGAAGACGCACGCCAAGGTCAGTCTTGTGATCCGCCGCGAGCAGGGCGCTTTGCGCGCCTACACTCACGTGGGCACCGGCAACTACCACCCGATCACTGCGCGCATCTACGACGACCTCTCGCTGTTCACCGCGGATGAAGTGATCGGCCGCGACGCTGGTCGGCTCTTCAATTTCGTAACGGGCTATTCCGAGCCGAAGACGATGGAAGCAATGGCGATCTCGCCGCTGAACCTGCGTCAGCGCCTGCTGGGACTGATCGAGGACGAGATCGGCCATGCGAAAGCCGGTCGCCCCGCGATGATCTGGGCCAAGCTTAACGCGCTTGTGGATGAGCAGGTCATCGACGCGCTTTATCGCGCCAGCCAGTCAGGCGTGTCGATCCAGCTGATCGTGCGCGGCATCTGCTGCCTGCGACCCGGTGTCCCGGGTCTCTCTGACAATATCGAGGTGCGGTCCATCGTCGGCCGCTTCCTCGAGCACTCGCGAATCGTTTGCTTCGGCGCGGGCCACGGCCTGCCGTCGGACGAAGCCAAGGTTTTCATCACGTCGGCTGACTGGATGCAGCGGAACCTCGACCGGCGCGTGGAAGCCCTGACTCCGATCAAGAATCCGACTGTCCACAACCAGGTGCTGGACCAGGTGATGCTGGCCAACCTGAATGACCGCGCACAAAGCTGGACGTTGCGCCCCGATGGAAGGTATGCCCGTAACGCGTCGCGGAAGGGCAAGCAGCCGTTCTCGGCGCACGACTACTTCCTCGAGAACCCCAGCCTGTCTGGCCGGGGCAGTGCGCTCCGGGCGGCGACGCCGCCTGAGCTTAAGCCAGGAGGCTGATCTCACCGGTCAGGCCTCTGACGACAAGGGACCAGAGGCCCGCTGATGAGTTCGGCTACAGCAACCCGGTCCAGATCCAGCAACAAGCCGGCGCGATGGCGTCGTGTCGGCGTGATGGATGTCGGGTCCAACTCAGTCCGTCTCGTGGTTTATGATGTGCGTGGCCGTGCGATGCAGCCACGGTTCAACGAGAAGGTCCTCGCTGGTCTCGGACGGGGCATGGCGTCATCCGGAAAACTGAACAAGGAAGGCGTCGAGCTGGCCGTTGCCGCGCTGTCGCGCTTCGCTTCGATCACACGCGCCCAGAGGGTCGAGGCGTTGTTCCCGTTTGCCACCGCTGCTGTGCGCGAAGCATCGGATGGCAAGGAGTTCGTCGATCGGGTGAAGAAGGAAACCGGCGTCCAGCTACGCGTGCTGTCGGGCGATGACGAAGCGCGCTTTGCTGCCCAGGGCGTTCTGGCGGGAACGCCTGGCGTTGATGGCGTCGCGGGTGATCTCGGCGGCTCCAGTCTCGAACTCGCCCGGCTTGTGGGTGGCCGCTATGAGGGCGGTTCGAGCTATCCACTCGGGCCGCTGGCGCTCGACAATGGCGGTTCGTTCAACGAGGACAAGATCTTCGCCAAGGTAAAGGACATTCTGTCCAGCGCTCCCGAGCTGAAAAAGTCCGGCGATGTGTTCTTCGCGGTCGGCGGCGCCTGGCGTTCCATCGGCACGCTGCATATGGAGCTGACGCGCGCTCCGCTCCACATGCTGCAGAACTACGAGATGGATGCAGGCAAACTCTCGACGCTTCTCGGCGAACTTGTTACGGCCAAGAAGCATGCTCCGCTGGTCGAGGAGATCGCCAAGCGCCGCGCCGCCACCATTCCATATGCCGCGGCTGTTCTGAAAACGGTTCTGGATGTCGGCAAGTTCAAGTCGGTGATGATCTCATCTTATGGTGTTCGTGAGGGGATCATCTTCGACAGTCTCGACGATTCAGAGCGGCTGGAAGATCCACTTGAGGCGGGCCTTGATGCTCTCGTTGCAGGCGATGAACACGCCGCCGAATTCGGTCGCGCCCTGTCTGATTGGGCCCATGAAACGGCCCCATATACGTTGAACGCGCGCCTGTCTTCGGCAGCCTGCCGGCTGGTGGATATCGGGGCGCTGCTGCACCCGGATCATCGCGCGGATCTCGCCTTCGATCTTGTCGCACGCGCGCCTCTGCCGGGTCTCAGCCACAAGGATCGAGCTGCGCTGGCGCTGGCCGTCTCCTCGCGTTTCAAGCGGGGCGTCGCCAATGATGTCAGCGAGAAGCTGCTCGACCCGGACACGGCTGGGCGCGCCCGCGCGCTTGGCGCATTGATGCGGTTGGCGGCTGACTTCTCCGGCCGTTCCGCGGCGCTTCTGAAGCACGCTCGTCTCACCTGCGACGGCGATACGCTGTCCCTGAAGGTCGCCGCGCCCTATCGCGCGCTTGTGTCGGAGTCCGTCGAGCGCAGGCTGCAGCAAGCAGCCGACGAGCTGGACATGGATTACGCGCTGACGAGCTGAGGTCTCAGACCTCGACGATCTTCACGCCTTTGGGCGATGCCGCCAGAGCGACCTTGCCGCTCTTCAGTCGCAGCGCTTTTTCGCCAAACACTTCGCGACGCCAGCCCTTGAGCGCGGGGATGTCCGGGTTGTCGTCGCGTGCAAGCCTCTCAAGATCGGCGGCGTTCGCGATCAGGCGCGTCGCCACGCCTGCGTCATCCGAGACCTGCTTCAGCAACACCTTGAGAAGATCGCCGACGGCGCCCGGCGGCGGGCCGGCGGATTCCGGACGCTCCACGTCCGGTGCGTACTTGTCCGGTTCGTCCAGCGCCTGGTTGATGGCGTGGATAAGACCGACGCCATGCTTGGAGCGTGAGAAGCCAGCAGGCACGGCGCGCATGCGCTCCAGCGCTTCTGACGTACGCGGTTTCTGCTGGGCGATCTCCTGGATCGCGTCGTCCTTCAGGATGCGTCCGCGCGGCTTGTCGGTTTCCTGCGCCACACGCTCGCGCCAGGCGGCGACATTGGCGAGCACGGCGAGATAGTCGTTGCGGTATTTCCGGATCTTCAGGCGCTTCCATGCCGACTCCGGTTCGAAGGCGTAGATCTCGGGATCGATCAGGGCGTCGTGTTCGTCCTTCACCCAGTCCGTGCGGTTCTGCTTGGCCAGTTTCTCGCTGAGGATCCGGTAGATCTTGCGGAGATAAACCACGTCTCCTCGCGCGTACCGCAGCTGTTTCTCGGAAAGCGGCCGGCGCGCCCAATCGGTGAACTGGGACGACTTGTCGACCGTGCCCTTCAGCACGCGCGACACCAGGTTCTCGTAGGAAATGGAATCACCGAGCCCGCAGGCCATGGCGGCGATTTGCGTGTCGAATATAGGCGAGGGCGTCTCGCCGATCATGCGGGTGAAGATTTCGAGATCCTGGCGCGCGGCGTGGAAGACCTTCACCTTCGATTTGTCAGCCAGCAGCTTCATCAGCGGCGACAGGTCGATCTTCGCGATCGGGTCGACCAGCACGTCGTAGTCGGCATTGGCGACTTGGATCAGGCAGACCTGAGGCCAGTAGGTCGTCTCGCGATGGAATTCGGTGTCGACGGCCAGGAAATCGCCGTCGGCCAGTCGTTCGCAGGCGGCAACCAGCGCATCCGTGTCGGTGATCAGCCGGATCTCGCCGGTCTCGTCGTCGTTCAAAACCACAGGCTCCCGATTCGGCGACCAGCCGATATTGACAAGCTCGACGGCGACATGCGCTTGTCCGCCCGATCTATCAAGCCAAATCCCCGATTTTCCCGGGAAAAGCAGGAGTTTTGTCCCCATGCACGCTTACAGGACGCACACTTGCGGCCAGCTGCGCGCGGGTGACGTGGGCAATACCGTCCGGCTTTCTGGCTGGGTTCACCGTAAACGCGACCATGGCGGCCTGCTGTTCATCGACCTGCGGGACCATTACGGCCTGACCCAGTGCGTCATTACGCCCTCCAGCCCCCATTTCGGCCGCCTCGAGCGCGTGCGGGTCGAGACCGTGATCACGGTCACGGGCGAGGTGCTGGCGCGCGAGGCGTCCACCGTGAACGCGAACCTTGCGACCGGGGCGATCGAGCTGAAGGTCTCTGACCTGTCGGTGATCTCGGAGGCGGACGAGCTGCCGCTGCCGGTGTTCGCCGAGCCGGAATATCCCGAGGATGTGCGCCTCAAATATCGCTTCCTCGACCTGCGCCGCGAGACGCTGCACGCCAACATCGTGAAGCGGACAAAGGTCATCGCTTCGATGCGCCGCCGCATGGCCGATGTGGGGTTCACGGAATACTCGACGCCGATCCTCACCGCGTCCTCGCCGGAGGGCGCGCGCGACTTCTTGGTGCCGAGCCGTATTCACCAGGGCAAATTCTTCGCGCTGCCGCAGGCGCCGCAGCAGTACAAGCAGCTGCTGATGGTGGCGGGCTTCGACCGCTACTTCCAGATCGCGCCATGCTTCCGCGACGAGGATCCGCGTGCTGACCGTCTGCCAGGCGAGTTCTACCAGCTCGATCTTGAGATGAGCTTCGTGACCCAGGAAGACGTGTGGGACACGATGGAGCCCGTGCTGCGCGGCGTGTTCGAGGAATTCGCCGATGGTAAACCCGTAACCCAGAAATTCCCGCGCATCCCGTACGACACGGCCGTGCGCAAGTACGGCTCCGACAAGCCGGACCTGCGTAACCCGATCGAGATGGATAACGTTTCCGACCAGTTCCGCGGCTCGGGCTTCAAGGTATTCGCCGGCATGCTGGAGAAGGATGCCAAGGTCGAGGTGTGGGGCATTCCCGCACCTGGCGGCGGCTCGCGCGCGTTCTGTGACAGGATGAACTCCTGGGCGCAGCAGCAGGGCCAGCCGGGCCTTGGCTACATTTTCATTCGAAAAATGGAAGACACCTTCATCGACGCGGATCGCCAGCTACATGCCAAGGTAATGGCGGATGCTGCATTCAAGGGGCCCGAAGCACAGGCAGAAGCAGAGCGAAAGTACGATTTGCACTGTGCGCAGCCCGTGGCGATGGGGCCTATTGCGAAGAATCTAGGCCCCGAGCGAGTTGCGGCGATCATCGAACAATTCAAACTTGGGATTGGCGACGCGATCTTCTTCGTCGCCGGCTTGCCGTCAGCTTTCTATAAGTTCGCCGGCGAAGCCCGTAACCGTATCGCTCTCGACCTCAACCTGGTGGACCTCAACCAGTTTGCCTGCTGCTGGATCGTCGACTTCCCGTTCTACGAATGGAACGAGGACGAGAAGCGTATCGACTTCGCGCACAACCCGTTCTCGATGCCGCAGGGCGGGATGGAGGCGCTGAACACGGCGCCGGATCCGCTGGCCCTGAAGGCGTACCAGTACGACATGGTCTGCAACGGCTACGAGATCGCGTCGGGCTCCATTCGCAACCATCACCCTGCGACGATGGTTAAGGCTTTCGAACTCACCGGCCTGTCGAAGACTCAGGTCGAGGAACAGTTCGGCGGTCTTTATCGTGCGTTCCAGTTCGGCGCTCCGCCCCACGGCGGCATGGCTGCGGGCGTGGACCGCATCGTGATGCTGGTGTGCGGCGTCCAGAACCTGCGCGAGATCACGCTGTTCCCGATGAACCAGCAGGCGCAGGACCTGCTGATGGGCGCTCCGAGCGAAGCCACAACCAAGCAGCTTCGCGAGCTCGGTATCCGCATTACGGCGGCAGAAAAGAAGTAAATTCGATCCGCCGCCGGCCGTTGCTAACGCTGTTTTGTACGCATGCATAAACCTGGAAATGCCCAGCATTCATCGGGCATTTCTGGGTGTGTGCGCGCAGGCCTATTAACGTTCACCTCTCTTAACGCCCCGGAGCAAATCGTCAGCATGCGTCTAAGGCTGCGCTAAAACGGCATGCGTCAGCCTGTGCACGGATCTGGAGCTGCGCCTCGATGCAGGCGCGCTGGATCGCCGGGAGAGGGCTATGGCGGACGGCGTTCGTATTGTCGTGTTTGCGTCCCAGAAGGGCGGGTCCGGAAAGACCACGCTATCGGGGCATATCGCGGTCGAGGCTGAGCGCACGGGCGATGGCCCGGTCGCCCTGATCGATACCGACCCGCAAGGCTCGCTGTCGAAATGGTGGAATGCGCGCGCATCCTCCACGCCAGCCTTTGCGCAGGCCTCTCTCGAAGAGCTCGATGCCTGCCTGGATCACCTCAAGAGCATCGGTTTCAAGCTTATCGTGATCGACACGCCCCCGGCGGTCACGCAGACCATCGCCCACGTTGTCCAGCGCGCCGACCTGGTCGTGGTGCCGACGCGCCCCAGCCCGCACGATCTTCGTGCTGTCGGCCCTACCGTCGATATCGCGGACAGCTTGGGCAAGTCGCTGGTCTTTGTCGTCAACTCGGCCACGCCGCGCGCCCGGATCACGTCTGAAACCGCCGTCGCACTGTCGCAGCATGGCGTGGTGGCTCCGGTTACGATTCACCATCGCGT
This sequence comes from Hyphomonadaceae bacterium, assembly GCA_965279205.1. Taxonomy (GTDB): domain Bacteria; phylum Pseudomonadota; class Alphaproteobacteria; order Caulobacterales; family Hyphomonadaceae; genus UBA7672. Next base: position 2,492,431 of record OZ257144.1, on the reverse strand, counting down.
CGACTTTGCCGCTTCGATGATCGATGGCCGCACGGTTGGCGACATCCAGCCTGAGTCCAAGTCCGCACGCGAAGTTTCGGCGCTGTGGCTCTACATGCGCAGCCGCCTCGCGAAGCTTTACGGCGGTGTTGATCCCCTTTGGGCCGAGAAACCGCGCACCGACTTCTCGACAGTCGTGCTTACGCCGGAAGGTCCTTCGGGCCCTGCTGCTCCCGTTGTCGACGACGAGGATGACGAGATCGGCTGGGAGCCCGAGCTTCCCGCCTGGGCCAACATCGCTGTCCAGCAGGTTTCTGTTGAGCGCCGCAAGGCCGCGCCTGTTGCGGCGGCTCGCCCACCCATGCCAGCGCAGCCACAGGCCGCAAGCCGGTCAGCAACCGCTGTGCTTGAGGCGCCTCCGCCGGTCGATCGCAACGCGCTGGAACGCCGCAAAGGTGATCGCGGCCCACCGGCCGGGCAGGTCGATCGTCGCCAGGCGCGCAGCTTCGGCCGCCGTTCCACGCACTGAGGCCCTGTTAGAGAGAGTTCATGTCCTCATCGTTTGCATCTCTGACTGCCGGCATGCTGGCCCGAAAGGGTGAGGCAAAGCCGAGCCAGGAACCACCCTTCGGCCACAAGCCCTGGCAGCCGCCGGTTACGCCGGCGGAAGTGCCCAGCTTCGCCGCGCGGCCAAGGCCGGTCGCGGCGGCGGCCTCGGAGCCCGTCGGCAGCGTCGCCGACATGAAGGTGAAGCTGCAGGACGTGGTCGCGACCTGGCCGGCGGCCAAGCCGGTTCACGCCCCCGACTTCGATGGAACGGGCTGGATCCCGAACAAGGCCTATCCGCAGCTCAACAGCTTCGGCCACCCGATCAAGACCACCATCCGGCTTACCCATGCGCAGGCTCGCGCGGTGAAGCTGGCTGCGCTGGTGCTGGACAAGCCGCAGCAGGAAATCCTGACGGCGGGCCTGCTGGGCAGGCTGGAAGCGCTTGCGTGCGCCGACCTGGCGAGCTGCAGTTGCTTCAAGGCGGTTCTGGAAGGTTTGAAAAAGCCAGAGCCGACGGATCCAGCGGCCGAGATCTAGATTTCGGTTAAGTTGCGGGTGGGGAGGCGAATGCCTGCGGGCAGGCCATCCGCGAACGCGCGCCGTGCTGGATCAGCTCGGCAAAACTGCGTCTCACCAATCGTTACGTTCAAAGCCGCATCTGCGCGAAAGCCAATGGGCTCATCGTGCCGATGGCGACAGCAGAAACGACAGTGATTGGGGTGGCTAGGCCAGGACCGAGAGGCTCATCAGTCCGATGGCAAACACGGCGATCAGAATACGCTGGGTCATCAACTCGGGTCCCGTAGTGGTGCTCGCGGCTCGTGCCGCGGGTGAAGCAACGTTCGCGCCACAGAAGAGTTCAAACTGGGCGGATGGAAGGCGGCATTTAGTGCGAAAAGGGAAGGTAAAGTGGGCAGAAAGTAACGAATACCCTGAGCCCGTTACTGAAATACAAACAAAGCAAGGTGCTGCCTGTCAGGCGAGTTTTGATTTCGCTGCGGCAACTGCGATCGGTTATCAACGAACTGGATTAAATTCCGTTCCTGATCGTTAACGACGATCGTTGCGCCTCTCTCTAGGCAAGATTTGCCGGGCGTGAACTGCGCGACTTGTCGCGCGACATTCCTGCGTCCTGCCTACGCCGTCTGCACTGTCGCGCCGCAGGCCTCGCACACCGCAACACCATCGTCCGGCCGCAGCGTGAAGTGGCCGCAGGTGGGGCAGGCATCGGAGAGATAGTCAGGACTGCGCTGTGGCGTGATCGCGGGCGCGCCCGACTCGTCCAGTCGCTCGGCAACGCGGCGCGCGGTGAATGGCACGATGTTGTCGGGCATCACGCCGCGGCTGAAGCCACGAGAGATCAGCTGTTCTGGGCGGACGGGCGCGACGGGAACGGTCGGCTCCTCGCCTTCGCTTGCCCCGCCGCCCAGGCCGTCATGGCTGACATTGTCGACTTCTGAGAGATCGTCGCGGCCCAGATAGCTGACTGCGAGTTCGCGGAAGATGTAGTCGAGGATCGAGGTTGCGCGGCGGATCGAGTCATTGCCGGTGACTTCGCCAGCCGGCTCGAAGCGCGTGAACACGAAGGCGTCGACGAACTCTTCCAGCGGCACGCCGTATTGCAGACCGATCGAGACTGCGATCGCGAAGTTGTTCATCAGCGAGCGGAAAGCGGCGCCTTCCTTGTGCATGTCGATGAAGATCTCGCCGAGCTCGCCGTCATCGAACTCGCCGGTGTGAAGATAGACCTTGTGGCCGCCGACAGTGGCCTTCTGGATATACCCCTTGCGGCGATCCGGCAGGCGGCGGCGCTCGGCGATATAGATCTCGTCGTTCACATGCGCTGCAGGCGCGACCTGCGGCGCTCGCTCGAACGTTGGCGCCTGCATCTCGCTGGCCAGCGGCGCCCGGGCGCGGCGCTTGGCTTCGGCGATGCGGTTGTGCAGTTCGCCGTCAACCGCAGGTCGGCCGGCATCGATGCGAAGGCCAAGTCCGGCCCCCATCGCCGCTCGCACCGAGGCGTGGACTGTCATCCGCGCTGTATCAGACTGCTCGCCGGACGCGATCGTCACGACGGGACGACGGGCAAGGTGAGGGGCGATGGCCTTAGCCATTCGCACGCGGGCTTCGGGCGTCACGCCATCCGACCGCGCGAGGATGCGAGCCAGCGGCGACTTCGGATTGGATACAGGCCGGCGGCGGCCCTGGACGGCAACACGTGCCTCGTCGATCTCCCTGGCCGAGAGGCCGAGAGCGCGCAGAAGTGCTTCGCCGTCGGCGTCGTAGGCTTCAGGATCAAGGCCGAGACGCTTGCGGATCAGGTCGTCGCCGACAACCCAGCGGGAGAAGGCCGCCGAAAGGTTCAGGCCTTCCTTGAGCGCCTGTTCCACACGGTCCAGCGCGTCTTCGGTAAGGCCTCGAGCCTCCAGGCGATTTCGTTCCAGGCCATCGATCTGATCGAGTGTGCGCGCGCCGAGAATGCGCAGGCGCACGTCTTCGGCCTCCGTCTTGGACGCCGACGCCGAAAGAGCCGCCGAGACGCAATCCGAGAGGTCGGGCGTTTGTTCGTCCTCATGCGCCAGCAAAAGATCGACCGGATCGGCGCCGCTGCTCTCGGCGGCGATCCAGCGGATTGCCTCCGCCGACGTGTGCTCGACCGTAGCCTTGCCAGCGGCTTCGGCTGCGCGGCGGCACAGGTCCGCCGCCAGCGTGTGGCCCGGTTCGCTGTCATAGGCGATGCCGCGCGACATCACGGCAGCGCTCAGTCCAGCCAGGTAGATTGCGCATCCCGGAACGGCTGTCGCCAAGGCGCCAAGCTCTGCAGACATCACATCGAGGTCGGCGGGTCCGCCAACTGAGTAGCGCGCGAGGTTGACGGCAATGGCTGGAGTGTTGGCGTCGTCAGATATCTCGCCAATCCGGATTTCAACCGCCAGCCGCGTCTTGCTCACGCGCTCGACCGCACCGGCGATCTCGTTGGCATCAAGACCGGCCCAAGCCGGGATAGCGTAAGTCTGGCGACCAGCCTCACGCGCGCCGGCTGCTTGTCTCCGCAGTGTGATGGCCGCCGCGCGGGGCCCGCCGGGCGTGCACAGCGCAATCTCGATCAGTTCAGCGTCAGCGCCAGCCCGGAAAGCGTCGATCAGCGCTGATGTCGTTGGCCGGCCCTGGTCGTCGGTTTCGATGGTCAGGGTTTCCAGCGCGTCCGCGACAGCGACAAAGGCCTGCGTCGCGACGGCGCGGGCTGAGGCGATTGCGGTCGCGTCGGCAAGTGCTGCGGGCAGGGCAGCGGACTCGAGCACCGTCGCGCGAGCGCTCTCGATCAGGTTGGCAGGCGCGATAGGGCTGAGCTTGCGGGCGCGGATAGCTTCGCAAACCATTTCAGCAGCTTCGCTCTCACCGGCCAGGGTACGAATGGCGGCGAGGTGAGCGTTGAGTGCGCGCGCAGGCGGGCTTGCGGCATCCTCGTGGGACAGCAGAGCCGCTCCGGTCTCCAGCACACGCGCCAGATGGCGGGTGTTGGCCTTGGCTTTGGATTCAGCCATCGGTGATCTCCCGCGTGCGATCTATGGGCAACCGATGGGGCGCCCGGCGCGAATCGGCCACATGATGAAGTGCTTCGTCCTTGCTTGCACACAGGAATTTGTCGCAGGCACGGGCGTTTTCGCGCTGCTAGACCCGCTTCTTCGCGGGCGCCATATTCGCGCCGCGCAAATCGTTCCTATGTTCCGGAATTCCGCGGAGTCTTGATGCTAAAGTCGATCTTCACCTGGTGGAACGGGGCCACGATTGGCGCCCGCTTCGACATCGGCCGCAGGGCAGGGTTCGTCGGCAAGGACGATCTCGGAAACAAGTATTACGAAGAGCGCAAGGTGAGCCTTGAGGGCCGCAAGCGGCGCTATGTGATCTACAACGGCTACGCCGAGCCGACCAAGGTTCCGCCCGACTGGCACGGCTGGCTGCACCACACTTTCGACAAACCGCCTACCGAGTCTCCGCTGCCGAGGCAGAAGTGGGAGAAAGCTCACAAGCCCAACCTGACCGGCACGCTCGACGCCTACCGTCCCAAGGGCAGCATGGCTGAAGGCGGCGAACGAGCGAAAAGCTCTGGCGACTATGAGGCCTGGAAGCCCTGATGCGTGAATCGCTGTTCGAGACCCTGATCGGCTTTCTCGTCGTAGCAGTCGCGGGCGCGTTCCTGGTGTTCTCGCTGCAGCAGCGCAGCGACGCGGCGCCAGCAGGCGGCTACACGCTGACCGCGAAGTTCAACAAGATTGACGGGATTTCCGCTGGCAGCGATGTGCGCCTTGCCGGCGTGAAGGTCGGAACGGTGACAGGGGTCCGGCTCGATCCCAAGACGTACAAGGCGGTTGTGACCCTCACCATGCCGACCGACATCCAGGTGCCGGACGATTCCACGGCGCAGGTGCAGAGCGATGGCCTGCTCGGTGGCGCCTATGTCGGCATCATGGTCGGCGGTTCGTTCGATTACATTCCCAAAGGCGGCACGATCGAGTTCACGCGCGGTTCAGTCGACCTGCTTACAGTTCTCTCCGAGGTCGCCGGCAGTGCGGCTGGAAACAGCAACAAGAGTGATGCCGGGGGCGGCCAGGACGAAGGTGCTCTGCCATGACCCGTTTCATTCGCTTCACACTTGCGACCGCTGCCATGGCTCTCGCGGCCGCGGGCGCTTCGGCTCTTGAGCCGCGCACCGGCGTGAAGCTGCGCGCGCTGGACAAGATCACGGGCAACTCGACGGATCTGACGGCGAAGGTCGGCGAGACCCTGAAATTTGGCCGCCTCAGCGTGACGGTGCGTGCCTGTTTCCAGGCGCCGGCGGAAGATACGCCGGAGTCAGCCGCCTTCCTCGAAATCCATGCGACCGCGCCGGCAGGCAAGGCGAAGGACGATACGCCCGCCAATACCTCGCGCATGAACCGTGGTCCGCAGCCGATCGGTCCCGATGGCTTGCTGTTCTCCGGCTGGATGTTTGCATCCTCGCCGGGCCTCAGCGCGCTTGAGCACCCGACCTACGACGTCTGGGTGATCAGCTGCAGTGCTTCGGGACCGGAACAGTCCCAGCCGGCATCACCGAACTGAGCGTCGACTTCCATCGCCGCATCAAGGCGATCGTGAAACTCGTCGCGGCCTAGCTCTTCCACCCCGAATGTTTCGAGATGCGCGGTTACGAACTGCGTATCCAGCAGCACGAAGCCACCACGTCTTAGCCGTGCTACCAGATGCGCCAGCGCTACCTTCGATGCGTCCGTGCGGCGCGAGAACATGCTCTCGCCGAAGAACGCGCCTTTCAGGCTGACGCCATACAATCCGCCGACAAGATCATCGCCGTCCCATACCTCGACGCTGTGCGCATGGCCCAGACGGTGAAGCGCGCTGTAGAGATTGAGGATCGGGGAGTTGATCCAGGTGCTCGGCCGATCCGGCGCTTCTTCTGCGCACATCTCCATGACGCGTGAAAAGACGGTGTTCGTATGGACGACGAACTTGTCCTGGCGGATGAGCCTGCGAAGACTCCTGGAGACGTGAAAACGATCGAGCGGCAACACGCCGCGCAAGTCTGGATCAACGAGAAAGAGACGAGGGTCGTCGCGGCCGTCCGCCATCGGAAACACGCCGCGGCGGTAGCAGTCGAGCAACTCGTTCGGGCCGAACACCCGGCTCACGACTATTCCTTCTTGTCCGCGGACTTCTTGAGGAAGCCTTCCAGCCAGTGGATGTCGTAGTTTCCGGCCTGGATGTCCTTGTTGTCCACCAGTCGCATGTGAAGCGGAAGTGTTGTCTCCACGCCGCCGACAACAGTTTCACCCAGTGCTCGTCTGAGGCGAGCCAGCGCTTGCGCGCGGGTAGGGGCGTGGACGATCAGCTTGCCGATCAGGCTGTCGTAGTGCGGCGGCACGCGATAGCCGGAATAGACCGCGCTATCGAGGCGAACGCCCAAGCCGCCCGGCGCGTGGAAGTCCGAGATCAGGCCTGGCGATGGCGCGAACGTCTCGGGGTTCTCGGCATTGATGCGGCATTCGATGGCGTGGCCCTCGATGATCACATCCTTCTGCGTCAGCGACAGCTTCTCGCCGAACGCAATGCGGATCTGCTCCTGCACCAGATCGACGCGGGTGATCATCTCCGTCACGGGATGCTCGACCTGGAGGCGAGTGTTCATTTCGATGAAGAAGAACTCGCCATTCTCGTACAGGAACTCGATCGTCCCCACGCCGAGATAGCCAAGCTTCTTGATGGCCGTTGTGACGGTCTTGCCGATGGCGGCGCGCGCGGCGGCGTCAATCACAGGCGAGGGAGCTTCCTCGAAGACCTTTTGGTGGCGGCGCTGCAGCGAGCAATCGCGCTCGCCGAGATGGATGACGTTGCCGTGGCTATCGGCGACAACCTGGATCTCGATGTGGCGCGGTTTCTCGAGATACTTCTCCATGTAGACTGCGTCGTTGCCGAAGGCCGTCTTGGCTTCGGTGCGCGCCGTAGAGAATGCGATCTCAAGCTCTTCGGCTGAACGCGCGACCTTCATGCCGCGTCCGCCGCCGCCGGCCGTCGCCTTGATGAGTACGGGGTAGCCGATGCGCTTGGCCGCGGCTTTGGCGTCCTCGATCGTCGGCAGAGCGCCGTCCGAGCCGGGAACAACCGGAATGCCTGCTGTCTGGATCGCTTCCTTGGCGGTGATCTTGTCGCCCATCATCCGGATGTGTTCCGGGCGCGGTCCGATGAAGGTGATGCCGCTCTTCTCGACGATCTCGGCGAACTTGGCGTTCTCGGAGAGGAAGCCATAGCCGGGGTGGATCGCCTGGGCGCCGGTGATCTTCGCGGCGGTGATGATGGCTGGAATGTTGAGGTACGACTTTGCCGCCGACGCCGGGCCTACGCACACGCTCTCATCCGCAAGGCGGACATGCATGGCGTTGCGGTCAGCTTCGGAATGGATGGCCACTGTGTGGATGCCCATCTCCTTGCACGCACGGTGCACGCGGAGAGCGATCTCGCCTCGGTTCGCAATGAGAATTTTCTCGAACATAGCGTCTGCGCTATTCGATGATGACGAGCGGTTCGCCGAATTCGACGGGCTGCTGGTTGTCGATGAGGATCTGGGTGACTTTCCCGGCGCGCGGGGCTGTGACTGGATTGAAGGTCTTCATGGCTTCGACGAGGACAAGCGTCTGGCCCACATTCACCGTGTCGCCGACCTTCACGAATTTCGGAGCGCCTTCCTCGGCCTGCAGATAGACCGTGCCGACCATCGGCGACTTCACTGCGCCCGGATGATCACGCAGAGAAGCCTTCGTGGCCGGAGCCGCAGCGGCAGGTGCTCCGCCGGCGGCAGGCGCAGGCGCCGGAGCGGGCGCATAGGCCTGCGCCATGTGAACGGTCTTCGCTTCAGGTTTCACGACCTTGATGCGAAGTCCGCCTTGCTCGATCTCGATTTCGCCGAGATCCGCTTCACGCAGGATCGCCGCAAGTTCGCGGATCAGGCCCGTGTCGAACTTGCCATTCTTATCGGCAGGCTTGTCGGCCATGGTCGTCAAACTCTCTTCTGTTCAGCAAGGGCGACCGCTGCCTCTATAGCGAGACGGTAACCCAGAGGACCAAAGCCTGCGATGAGGCCGGAGGCGGCTGGCGACACCAGGCTCTTGTGCCTGAAGTCCTCCCGAATCCCGGGATTGCTGAGATGCACTTCCACGACTGGAATGGTCAACACCTTGAGCGCGTCGTGGAGGGCGACCGAGGTGTGCGTATAGCCGCCCGCGTTTATGACTACCGCTCCGGCCTGTCTACGTGCTTCCTGCACCCAATCCACAAGCTCGCCTTCGTGATTGGATTGGCGGAAAACCAGCGTTGCCCCGAGGGCTGACGCGGCTGCCTGCGACAGTTTTTCCAGGTCGGCAAGGGTACCCTTGCCGTAGATCGCCGGCTCCCGCTCGCCGAGCAGGTTGAGATTCGGACCGTTCAGGCAGTAGATGGGCAAATTCATGGGCGGAATGAATAGGCCAATCCCCCGTTGATTCAAACACGGTCAGGGCAAATGAATCTGTTCCTTAACGGCGAGGCCCGCACCACCCCTGACAGCGTCACGGTAGCCGCTTTTCTGGAGGGGCTGGGTTTGCCCCAGAAGGGCGTTGCCGTGGAGCGTAATCGGGAAATCGTGCCCAAGTCCGCCTATGCCTCAACCATCCTGGCCGATGGCGACCGCATTGAGATCGTTCAGTTCGTGGGAGGCGGTTGATGGCCGACACTTCAGTTTCCGGAGACGACAAGCTCGTTATCGCCGGCAAGGCCTACACATCCCGCCTGATCGTGGGCACCGGCAAGTACGCCACGTATGCGCAGAACGCTGAAGCCGCTGAGGCCGCAGGCGCGGAGATCGTCACCGTCGCCCTGCGCCGTGTGAACGTGATGGACAAGTCGTCCGACCGTCTGATCGACCACCTCGATCCGAAGCGCTTTACCTACCTGCCCAACACGGCCGGCTGCTACACGGCCGACGATGCTGTCCGTACGCTGCGCCTCGCGCGCGAGGCGGGTGGCTGGTCGCTGGTGAAACTCGAAGTTCTCGCCGACCAGAAGACGCTCTATCCAGACATGGAGGAGACGCTTGTCGCCGCCAAGGCGCTGATCGCCGATGGCTTTGACGTGATGGTCTATTGCTCCGACGATCCCGTTTATGCGCGCAAGCTGGAAGACGCGGGTTGTTGCGCAATCATGCCGTTGGGCTCGCTGATCGGCTCGGGTCTGGGTGTGCAGAACCCGGTCAACATCCGGCTTATCGTCGAGCAGGCGCGCGTGCCAGTCATCGTTGACGCGGGGGTTGGCACAGCGTCGGACGCAGCAATCGCGATGGAATTGGGCGTCGATGGGGTGCTGATGAACACCGCGATTGCCGCGGCGAAAGATCCGATCCGCATGGCGCGAGCGATGAAGCACGCGGTGATCGCGGGAAGAGAAGCGTATCTCGCGGGGCGGATGCCGAAGAAACGCTATGCCGATCCGTCGAGCCCGCTTGGCGGCCTGATCTAGGATTTCAGGTCGTCGCGCGCCGTCTTCATGAAGCCGTTCAGCTGCTGCTCGTTCCAGCCCTGCAGTGTCTGGCCGTTTACGTAGAAGCCTGGCGTCGACTCAACACCAGTCTGTGACGCCTCGCGATGCACGCGCTCGATGTGGTCGGAAAGCTCCTTGCTTTCCATGTCCTTCTTCATTCGCGCGACGTCGAGGCCGATCGACTTGGCGATTCGGTCAATTTCAGCCTGCGTCTTGTCGAGGTCTTCGCCGCCGCCGCCAGCTTTCATCGGCGCCAGCGCCTTCGAGTGCATCAGGGCGACGTGCATTTCGCGATACTTGCCCTGGCGATTGGCCGCGAGCGCGGCCAGCGCCGCCATGTGCGAGCTGTCGCGCAGGATCGGGAATTCCTTGAAGACGATACGGACCTTGCCGGCCTTGTCGTCGACCTGCTTGAACACCCAGTCGTTCGCCGCTTTGCAGTAGCCGCAATTGTAATCGAAGAATTCGACGACAGTGATCGGCGCATCCTTGGGGCCGATCGACGGGTCGTTCTGATGTGCGGTAAGCAGCGCGAAGTTGTTGGCGTTGTGGCGCTTGTCGAGTTCCTCGAACGCGGAAACCAACACTTCCGGCTCGCGCAGCAGGTACTCCTTCACGATCGCTTCGACCTCGGCCTTGCCCATTCGGTCGATGGCATCCGGCGCTTTCACGTCGGCCTGCTGGCTGCCCGAGCAGGCGGCGAGGAGGGCCGCAAGAGCGGCAAGGGCGAGGGTTTTGGCGTGCATGTGTCTTGTCTTTCCAGGCGTCCAAGCCGGTTCGGTTAGTCTGCAATATGGTCCGGAAGCGCCGGATTCCATCATCAATGTTGGGTGTGTAGCGCCAGTCCAGGCCGGCCGCCGCGGCCGCTGCGATTGCGCGGGTCCGACATAGCGAGGATGTCGTCAGCACGCTGGCCGTTCGGCGTATCAAGTTTCAGGTTCTTGAGCGCGCGCTGGGCGAAGACGTTCGCGCGGGGCATGTTGCCGACATTGTAGGCTTCCTCGGCGGTCGCCAGGTCGGCGTCGCCGATGCGGCCCTGCCTGGCGTAAGCGATAGCCAGCTGGTTCCACGCGAAGGCGTTGTCGGGCTCGAGGCTGATCGCGTCGACAAGCAGTCCTTCCGCTTCCTTCACATCGTCGTCCGACTTGGTGCCGAGCAGCGAGCGAGCGAGGTTGACCTTCAGCAGCGCGTGCTGCGGCGCCAGCTCGACCGACTTGCGGTGCGGCGGGATCGATTCAGGGGCCTTGCCGCTTTCGAACAGGATCTGGCCTTTCAACTCGTAGAAGTAGGGATCCGTCGGATCGGCCGCGATCAATTCGTCGGTCATGGTCAGCGCAGCCTTGATGTCTACGGCGCGATAGGCCGCGATGGCGCGGGCGTACTTGGCCGGCATCGATTTGTCGGATGAAGGATAGCGCGACAGGACGCGGTTCGCCGGGCCGATGAAGCCGACAAGCTTCGCCTGCATCATCTTCATTTGCAGGATTTCTTCCGGCGTTTGCGGTCGGGCCTTCTCCGAGATTTCCTTGGCGCGCTTGGCGATGGTGCTGACCCGGTCGCTCGATATTGGGTGCGCGCGGAAGTAGGGCTCGCGGCGCGATTCCGACATCAATTCCTGATAGCGGAATTTCTCCATGAAGGAGACGTTGCCGTCGGCCGACTGGCCGGTCTTCTCCATGAGGCCGACCCCGAACAGGTCGGCCGCGGCTTCTTCCGGGCGGGTGTGCTTGAAGAAGCTCAGCATCTGGAACTGCGGCGCGGAGGCAAAGAGGGCCATGGCTGCATCCGGCGCCCCAGCGAAAAGGGCGAGGGCGCCTAGTCCCATGGTGACGAGGGACACGCCGCCAGAGCTTTCGTAAGCGGCCTGACGCGTGATGCTGTGTCCAAGCGCCATGTGGCCGGTCTCATGCCCGATGACGCCTTTCAGTTCCTCGGGCGTTTCGGCCGCCATGATGAGGCCTGTGTTGATGAACATATTTTGGCCGCCGGCGGCGGCGGCGTTCAACGATTCGTCCTGGACGATGTAAATTTTTACATCGGCCGGCTTCAGCCCGGCCGCCTCAAACAGCGGGTCACAATAGTCGCGCAGGATCTGTTCGATCTCGGCGTCGCGGATCAGGCCCTGGGCGGAGGCGGTGAATGGCAGCGCGAGCGCCAGCACGGGAACCGCGACCGCGCGCAGGATCTTGCTCATCACGCCCATTCGAACGCCTCCTTCGGTCCCGCCTTGGTCGAACAAGCATCAACCGGTCTTGCTGCGGCTCCACCAGCCCTTTTTCTGCGGGGCCTTTTCGGCGACCGCTTCGGGTTCCGGCGTCCCATGGATCGGATGCCAGCGGGGTTCAGCCTGGGCAGATTCAGCCGGTTGCTCCTGTCGAGCGGGTTGTTCGGCCGGAGCTTCAGTCCGGGTTGCGGCGATTTCGTGGTCGACCTTCCTGGGCGTTTCCACGGAGGCATGAACGGCTTCTGGCTCGCTGGATTCGCGCTCAGCGGGAGCTTCGAACACCGGAACAGCCTGCACCGGAACAGCCTCAAGCGGCGCCGACACAACTTGCGCGGGAGCTTCCTCCGGCTCCTGCATCGCCGCGACCACCCTCAGGAAGGGCGCCGAGGCGATCGCGTCGAGCATCTCGCCGCCGTCGGAGGCTATGTCGGGGGTGCGGTTGCGGTTGTCGCGGTTGTTGTCGCGGTCGCGGTTGCGGTTGCGGCCGCGGCGGCGGTTGTTCCGGTCTTCTGTCCGGGGAGCAGTCTCGGCAACGGTCTCGGGTCCAGTTGATTCCCGGTCGCGGCCGCCCCTGCGGCGGCGACCGCCGCGGCGGCCCCTACGGCCCCTGCGGTTGTCCTTGTCGTCGTCTTCCTCGTCGCTTTCGCCGTCGGCAGTGCTGTCAGCGTTCTCGTCAGCATCCTCGTCGTCAGCGCGGTCGTGACTCTCGTGATCATCCTCGTCGGATTCCTCATCGGAATCCTCGACGATTTCCTCTTCGTCCTCTTCCTCGATCTCATCGGCCGCCGGCGGAGGCAGCGGCTTGAGCTTGCGCAGGTCGATGGGCGGGATGGGTTTGTAGGGAACAGGCTCGCCGCCGGCGCGGCCCTCGATCTGGAACTCGCCGGTTTTGAGGTCTTCGTTCGCCTCGATCCGCACCGCGACATGGCAGTCGGACTCGATGTCGGCGATCGACGAGCGTTTTTCGTTGAGAAGGTAGAGCGCAACTTCCGACGCCGCCTCGACATGCACGCTCTCGACGCGGTCGTCAGCGGCGCGCGCCTCGACCATGCGCAGGAGCTGGATCGCCGCGCTCTCGATCGAGCGCATGCGGCCGGTGCCGCCGCAATGGTCGCAGACTTCCGAAGACAGTTCGAGCACGCCAGCGCGGCGACGCTGCCGTGAAATCTCGAAGAGACCGAACTGCGAGATGCGGCCGGTCTGCACGCGCGCCCGGTCGATCTTCAGCGAGTCTTTCATCTTCTTTTCGACGGCGCGGTTGTTCCGGTTGTCCTCCATGTCGATGAAATCGATCACGATGAGGCCAGCGAGATCACGCAGGCGCATCTGGCGACAGGCTTCCGCCGCCGCTTCCATGTTGGTTTTCAGGGCTGTGGCTTCGACGTTGCGCTCGCGCGTGGCCTTGCCGGAGTTGACGTCGATGGCGACCAGCGCCTCGGTCTGGTTGATGACGATGTAGCCGCCGGAGGGCAGCTGCACGGTGGGCGAATAAATGCCCTCGAGCTGGTCTTCGACGCCCGTCATGACGAAGAGCGGGCCGTTGTCCTCGTGCTGCACGACCTTCCGGGTGTGGGAGGGCATGAGCATCTTCACGAAGGTGCGGGCCTCGTTATAGGCCTCGTCGCCTTCCACGATGATGCGCTCGACGTCCTTGTCGTAGAGATCGCGAACGGCGCGCAGGACCAGGTGGCCTTCCTCGTGGATGAGGGCAGGCGCCATGGATTCCATCGTCTTGCCGACGATCTGCTGCCAGAGCTTGGTAAGGTATTCGAAGTCGCGACGGACTTCGGTCTTGGTGCGCTTGGCGCCCGCCGTGCGGACGATCAGGCCGGCGCCGCGCGGAACCTCGAACTCGGAGGTGATGGCTTTCAGGCGCTTGCGGTCGGACGCGTTGGTGATCTTGCGGGAGATGCCGCCGCCGCGCGACGTGTTGGGCATCAGCACGCAGTAACGTCCAGCAAGGGACAAGTAGGTTGTGAGGGCTGCGCCCTTGTTGCCGCGCTCTTCCTTGACGACCTGGACCAGCATCACCTGCCGGCGGCGGATGACTTCCTGGATCTTGTACTTGCGCTGGAAGAGGGCGTTGCGGCGGTTCTGCTTGCGCTCGGCTTCTTCTTCCGCCTCTTCGTCGTCTTCCTCTTCGCCGTCGGCGGAGGACGCGGTGTCGTCTTCCTCATCGGCTTCCGCGAGCAGGGCTTCGCGGTCTTCCTTGGGGATCTGGTAGTAGTCGGGATGGATCTCGGCAAAGGCGAGGAAGCCGTGGCGGTTGCCGCCATAGTCGACGAACGCAGCCTGAAGCGACGGTTCGACCCGCGTTACCTTAGCGAGATAGATGTTGCCCCGGAGCTGTCTCTTGTTCCGGGCTTCGAAGTCAAAGTCTTCGATCTGGCCGTTCGATACGACGGCCACGCGAGTCTCCTCGGCGTGGGTTGCGTCGATCAGCATGAGCTTGCTCATGTAGAAGAACCTCTTTGTCTGTAATGCGGGCGGCGCGCACGGGCGCGGATCCAGCCTGCGAAATGCGGGAATATTCACGGATAAGGGAGGCTCGGCGTCCGGTCAGACCGACTGAAAATCGCGGAGACGCGTTCATAATTGTCCTGACCATGGAGGCAGCGTGACCGCAGACCTCCGGAATACGCTCGAACCCGGCTAACGCCTTCTGCGAAATCGGTATTTCGGAAAACCGTCGCTATGGGCGCTTGGGCCCGCCTGTCAGGTGGGCCACGGACTCACCTATGCACGCATTGCCCGCGCAGGGAAAGGGAGCACAAGTAAAACACCACGTTCCGTCTATTAACGATTTCTCGCCTTGAAATGGACCATTGGATGGACCATTTTATCTCTCGAGGAGCGCTCATGCGTATTTCAGTCACCGATGCCAAAGCCCAACTGACCGAACTCGTGCGTCGCGCCGAGGCCGGTGAGGAGATCGTGCTTACCCGTCACGACAAGCCGGTCGCGGAGTTGAGGGCTGTGCAGGCGCAAACCACGCCCGGCGAGCGGGAGAAAATCATCCGCGAGTTTCAAGAGCGGGCGGCCAAGTACATCCTGCCGGGACCGGACGCCGCGCACGCGGCGGACTTCCTCTATGATGACGACGGCCTGCCGAAGTGATTGTCATCGACACCTCGGCGCTGATGGCGATGGCGCTCGGAGAGCCACCAGCCGGTAAAATCCGCGCCGCCATAAACGATGGCGGCCAGCTGCTGATCTCAGCAGGGACGCTAGCAGAAACCCACATAGTGGCGCGGCGGCGCGGTATTGGCGATCTCGTACATGGTCTGATCGAAGCGCTGGGAATGGAAGTCGTTCCCGTTACACAAGGAGCGGCGCAACTCGTGGCAGACGCCTACGATCGATGGGGCAAGGGCGTTCACCCGGCCAGCCTCGGCTTTGGCGACTGCTTTGCGTACGCGCTTGCAATCGAGAAAGCCTGCCCGTTGCTCTTTGTCGGCAACGACTTCTCGCAAACGGATGTCGGTTCCGCTCTGGCTTAGGCGCCGGGCCGGGAGGCGGGATGTGGCGCTACACCAGCGGAGTCATTCTCGGCCTGGTGCCGAGAATCCTGGTTCTTGAGGCGGCGGGATAGACAGTCAGTCCGGCTGCTGCTCGAACCGAGCTTCTCGGGATGCGCTTCGCTTACCCGAGAATGGCGGTGGCTGGGGTCGTACCGGGGTTGCGCTTCAGTGCTTGCAGGTCTGGGTTTCCTTGAGGACGCCCAGTTGCTTCACCCTGCCGGTTTCGTTGTCGACGCGGAAGTAGAGGTTTCCGTAGTCGTAGGTGGTCTGGTCGTCCTTGGTGACGACGCAGCCGGGTTTGCCGAGCGAGGCGCGGGCGAAGATCTGCTCGACGCCGGGGCGAACGCCTGTGGCGGTGTGGAAACGGGCATCCTCGGCGATGATCCAGTAGACTTGGTCGTG
Source organism: Hyphomonadaceae bacterium (assembly GCA_965279205.1). GTDB lineage: Bacteria > Pseudomonadota > Alphaproteobacteria > Caulobacterales > Hyphomonadaceae > UBA7672. Next base: position 2,476,696 of record OZ257144.1, on the reverse strand, counting down.
GGCGCCGACTGTGAGGCCATCCTGGAAGGTATAGCTGGTGGCGTCGGAGCCGCTGATCGGCACCGTCTTCATGGGCGTGCCCTTCACGGCGAGAAGGGTAGCCAGCGGCATTCCAATCTGTACTTCGCCGACGCGCTCGCCCGGCACCACTAGGTCGTCATCAAGGGTCAGGGGACCGGACGCGCAGGCGGCCAGCAGGGCGATCACCAGAAATGTCAGGAACGCAGCTTTCATGGCAGGAGTACTCGCGTTGCACGCCCCGCCAGCGATGCGAGGCCAGAACAGCCGAAATCGAGCATCGAGTCGAGTACTGTTTGAGTTTGCGGCCTATCGAAGCGATAGCGACAGGATCGTTTCGCTCGCGGTAGGATCTGCCGGTGCGCGAACAGTTGTCCTGTCTGGAGGGATTCAAGATGGCCGATGATCTGCTCTTGAGCGACGATCCTCTTCCACATGTCCGGCGTCTCACGCTCAACCGGCCTGATAAGCGAAACGCGCTTTCCAACGACCTGCGGCGCGAACTGTTCGCGGCGCTCGAGGCGGCCGATCGCGATGAGGCTGTCCGCGTCATCATCATACGCGGCGCCGGAACGTGCTTCTCGGCCGGTTACGATCTTTCCGTCGAAGGCGCCCGCCAGCCTCTGCCGTTTCAAACCGCATCGGGCGCAGGGCAGTGGGCGCGTCATGTGGTCGAGGGCTGCTTTCGCATCTGGGACCTGGCCAAGCCGGTGATCGCGCAGGTTCACGGGTGGTGCCTGGCGGGCGGTTCTGAGCTAGCGGCGGCGTGCGATCTCATGTACGTCGCGGAGGATGCGCAGATCGGCTATCCGCCGGTGCGCGGCATGAGCCCGCCCGACAACCAGTTCCACGCTTGGTATTGCGGATTGCGGCCCGCGATGGAAATGATGCTGACCGGCGATGCGATGGACGGCCATGAAGCCGTGCGCGTCGGGTTCGCAAACCGGGCGTTTCCGGCGGCCGCGCTGGAAAGCGAGGTGCTGGCGATAGCGCAGCGCATTGCGAAGATTCCGACCGACGTGCAGCAGATGAACAAGCGCTCCGTGCACCGCGCGATGGAGATCATGGGGCTGCGCGCAGCTGTGCGGGCAGGCGCCGAGATCCAGGCGCTGGCGCTTACAACAGAGAGTTCCCGAGCAATGTTTGCGCAATTCCGCGAAGGCGTAACGAAAGGTCTGAATGCTCGCGACGGGGATTACGGTGACTATCGGGCTGGCGACAAATCCGAGGCCTAGCTGAACGACCGGTTCTGCCGCAGCGCAGCGTGACTGGACGCGGGTTTCCGCCTTTTATGGGTCATCGATGACCCCGGGGGCTTCCATGAAGAGTCTGTCAGTCCTGATTGTTGCGTCTGCTCTTGCGCTGGCCGCCTGCAGTTCGACCGCGCCAGCCGCCGAACAGGCAGGCGCGTTGCCAGGAGTTCCCGCCGCAATGGTTGCGGCAGGATCGCCGGAAGTCGCAGGACTGCAGGTCTACACGACCTTTTGTGCCGCCTGCCACAATGGCGGCGACGAAACTGCGCCGGTCCTCACGGAGCTGCAGAACCTCGGTCGTGACCGCGTCTCGACCGCCCTCAGCAAGGACGGCCTGATGAAGCTGCAGGCGGGGATGCTGAATGAACAGCAGCGCACTCATGTCATCGCCTTCCTCACCGCGTCGCCCGAAATGCGCAGGCAGCTAGCCGCGGCGGATACGAGCACGGATCCCACGGGACGAAACCGGGCGGCCTATATCGAAGGCATTTCTTATCCGGCCCGCCGCATCCGCGCTGAGCGCGATAACGCCGATGGACCGCGACCGCCTGCGTGGGCCGCGCCGAAACTGGGCGATGGGCCGTTCCAGTTCGAATCCTGGGAACAGCGCGATCTGCGCGTCTCCGTCGTTGCGCGCGGGCTGACATCGCCGCGCGCGATCGAGTTCCTTCCCACGGGCGAGGTGCTGATCGCGGAGCGCGCGGGCAGCCTTCGCATCGTGCGGGACAGCAAGCTCGATCCTAACTCCATCGCCGGCACGCCCAAGGTCGCGGTGCTCGGCACGGCGACCGGGTTCATGGACATCAAGCTGCACCCGCAATTCGCGAGCAACGGCCTGATCTATCTTTCCTACCACAAGCCCGCGCGCGGCGAGTACGGCAACAACGCCATCTTCCGCGGGCGCTGGAACGGCAAGGAGATCGTCGACGGCAAGGACATCTTCGTCTCCGACGATGTCGATGCGCTCTACACCAAGATGATGTTCGGCACGGACGGCAAGCTTTACTTCACGATCGGCTGTCCGGGCGTCGGCACCGACGACTCGATCGGCCGCGCCCAGCTTCCCGGCGACTACGCCGGCAAGACGCTACGCCTCAACGATGACGGCACGGTTCCGAAAGACAATCCGTTCATCGGCAAGCAAGGCTACAATCCCGAAATCTTCACGCTCGGCCATCGCGTCAATCTCGGCATGACGCTCAATCCGTGGACCAACGAGTTCTGGGTATCCGAGCACGGCCCGCAGGGCGGCGACGAGGTCAACATTCTGCGCGCCGGACAGAACTATGGCTGGCCGGTCATAAGCGACGGCCGCTACTATTCCGGCACGAAGGTGGCGCCGGTTCCTTACAAGGACGGGATGACGCGGCCGCATATCTCCTACGTGCCGTCGATCGCGCCAGGCGGAATGCTGTTCTACACCGGCGACAAGTTCCCGGGATGGAAACGCAACCTGTTCGTTGGCGCCATGCGGATGAGCAATTCGCCTCGGACGGGGCATATCGAGCGCATCGTGTTCAACGAGAACTGGGAAGTCGTGCGCAGCGAGATGCTGCTGCTCGACCTTCACCAGCGCATCCGCGACATCGAACAGAGCCCGGACGGCTATCTCTACGTCATTACCGACGAGGGCGCCGACAGTGTGCTGATGAAGCTGGAGCCGGGCGGGAAATAGCATTTCTGACGGAGACGCGTCCTGACAGGCAGGCCTTCGGGTCTGGCTGAACGAAACGTTAAGGCTGCAAGGCTAGGGGTTAAGGCTGGCCAGAAGGCCGCAACGACTTTGGTCATTCGCTACCAAAAGGGCGCGGACGGACGTGCGTGGGTTGTTCCTTACATTGCTGTCGGTGCTGGGGCTGTGCGTCCTGGCGAGCTCCGGCCCCGCGCTGGCGGATCCGCCTGTGGGGCGGGTGCTGTCGGTGCGGTTCGGCGGCGAAGGGACAGCAACGCGCGTCGTGATCGAGTCCGACGCGGCTCTCAAATATCATGTCTTCCTTCTGTCGGCCGGGACGCAGCGCGTGGTGGTGGACCTGCCGCGCGTGCGCTGGTCGATCGGCGGGCTGACCTCGGAGTCAGGTTCGGGCAAGGGCAGCGGCGTTGTCTCGGGCTATCGCTATGCCCAGAATACGGCGACGACGTCGCGGCTGGTGCTGGATCTGGCGAAGCCAGCGCTGGTGTCGCGCGAGTTCGTGCTGGCGCCAAAAGGAACTGACGAGACGCATCGCATCGTGCTGGACCTTGATCCGGCTTCGGCCGATGCCTTTGCGGATGCAGCGTCGAGCGAAAAGTCCGGGCCACAGCCAGTGGCGCAGCAGGTCGCGCGCAAGCCGCTGATCGTGATCGATCCGGGGCATGGCGGGAAGGATCCGGGGGCGAGTTCGAAGTCGGGCCTCAAGGAAAAGGACATCACGCTGGCGACGGCGATCGCATTGCGGGATGAGCTGCTGAAATCGCAGCGCTATGACGTGGCGCTGACGCGGTCGACGGATGTGTTCATCGAGCTGGAAGACCGGGTGACCAAGGCGCGCAACCTGGGCGCGGACCTGTTCATCGCGCTGCATGCGGACGCAGGCGCCAATGCAGCCACCAGCGGCGCATCGGTCTATACGCTGTCGCTCGAGGGCGAGAAGCGTGTGGATGCGGCGCGGCACAAGAACGACTGGATCCTCGACGTCGAGGTGGATTCCTCGCGGCCGGAGGAGGTGAACCAGATTCTCGCCGACCTGGTGCAGCGCGAGACCAAGAACCAGTCGGCGCGGTTCGCGCAGATGCTGACGCCGTCGCTGCAGGAGGCGGGCTGGCCGACACTGCAGAACACGCACCGGAAGAAAGGCTTCTACGTGCTGCTGAGCCCGGATGTGCCGGCGGCGCTGCTAGAAATGGGGTTCATGACCAACGACAAGGACGCGGCGGCGATGACGTCGGAAGCGAAGCGCGGCAAGCTGGTGGCGGGCGTTGCCCACGCCATCGACGCGTTCTTCGATACGCAGACCAGGATGGTGGCGGCCAGATAGGCAAGTGCGTACCGGGTGGGGCTGAACAGGCCGCCGCGACTGGGCGTCGCAGCCATAAACGATCAGCTAACGAAGATGGGCTGAGTTTAACCCGAAACGGCCCTGTTGCCGCCGGAGTCCGCGCCTTAAAGTGGTCGTAAATCTCGGTGATTCCGGATCGTGGTCCGCCTTGGCGGATTCCGGGCCATTGCCTTGTTCCAGCGCCCCGTGGCGCACAGCCGGTGAGACATGCAGTTCAGATTAAACCTGAAGACGATCCTGATCGGGATTGCCGGATTCATCGGCATCAGCTTCCTCGTCGCGCTGACCTGGTTCTTCATCGTGACGCAGAACCTGCCGTCCGAGGACGAACTGGCGAACTACGAGCCGCCGATCATGAGTCGCGTGCATGCTGGCGATGGCAAACTGGTGGCGGAATTCGCTACGCAGCACCGCGTCTATGTTCCGTCAGAAGAGCTGCCCGACCAGCTGGTGCAGGCCTTCATCTCGGCCGAGGACAAGACCTTCTTCGAACACTCCGGCATCGACCTGTGGGGCATGTTCCGCGGCGTGGTGCTGAACCCGCTGATGGGTAAGAAGCAGACTGGCGGCTCGACGATCACCCAACAGGTGGTGAAGAACATGCTGGTCGGCGACGATCGGTCGGCGGAGCGCAAGGTGCGCGAGGCCGTGCTCGCGATGCGGATCGAGAAGAAGCTGTCGAAGGAGCAGATCCTCGAACTCTACATGAACGAGATCTATCTCGGCGGACGCTCGTATGGCGTGGGCGCCGCGGCGCTGAACTATTTCGGCAAGTCGCTGGGCAACATGACGCTCGCTGAATGCGCGATGCTGGCGGGACTGGCGCAGCTGCCCGGACGCGCCAACCCGTACAACAACCCCGAAGCCGCCATCAACCGCCGCAACTATGTGATCGAGCGCATGGTCGCCAACGGCTATGTCGACAAGGCTACCGGCGACAAGGCGCTGGCCGAGCCGCTCAAAGTGGTCGACCGCCTCGACACCGACGAGAACCAGGCAGCGGCCTACTATGTGGAAGAGCTGCGCCGGGACATCCTGAAGCTGGGCAAGGACGGCAAGCTCGAAGGCTTCAGCAACGAGCAGGAAGCGCAGAAGGCGTTCTACGAGGGCGGGCTGTCGATCCGTTCGACGCTGGATTCCAACCTGCAGCTGATCGCGCAGACGGTGTTGCGAGCTGGCCTCGAAACCTATGACCGTCGTCACGGCTTCCGCGGCTCGATCGGCAAGATCGACGTGACCGAGGATTTTGAGCAGGCGTTGAAGGACTACGCCAACGCCAAGGACAATCAGCCGAAGATCGCGGGCGCCGGCAATACCTGGCAGGTCGCGCTCGTTCGCTCTGCGAGCAAGGATGGCGTGCGGCTGGGCCTGTTGAGCGGCGATACCGGCACGCTGAGCGCGGACGACGTGAAATGGGCCGCGCCGTACAAGCGCGAAGGCGGCGGCACGGGCATCAAGGCAGGCGACATCATCTTCGTATCGCGTGAGCCGACGCCGGATGTGTCGACGCAGCTTATCACCGACTATGGCGTGCCGAAGAAGGGCGCGAACAATGCGCCGTGGCGCCTGCGCCAGATTCCGAACCTGCAGGGTGCGCTGGTGGCGATGGACCCGCACACGGGCCGCGTGTTCGCGATGACCGGTGGCTATTCCTTCCAGCGCAGCCAGTTCAACCGGGCCATGCAGGCCAAGCGCCAGCCGGGTTCGGCTTTCAAGCCGTTCGTCTATGCAGCCGCCATTGATGCGAAGGACGACCAGGGTCACTACAAATGGACGCCGTCGAGCCGCGTGCTCGACGCGCCGTACGTGTCCTGCGACCCGACGCAGGCGGAATGCTACAAGCCTTCCAACTATTCAGAGCAGTTCTACGGCCTCTCCACGCTGCGGTTCGGCGTCGAGACGTCGAAGAACGCGATGACCGTGCGCCTTGCCAACGACATCGGCCTCGAGCGGGTGTCGGAGATGGGTGAGCGCATGGGCATCTACGACAAGCTGCCGGCCTATGAAGCCATGTCCCTGGGCGCGGGCGAAACCACGCCGATGCGGATGGTGACCGCCTATGCCGAGCTCGTGAATGGCGGCAAGCAGGTGAAGCCGGTGATGTTCGACCGGATCCAGAACCGCTATGGCCAGACCGTCTATCGCACCGACCAGCGACCGTGTGAGGGATGCAACGCGGAGTGGAAGTCGGGCATGCAGCCGCCGGCGCTGCCGGACGAGCGCAAGCAGCTGATGGACCCGGTGACGGCTTATCAGATGGTGTCGATTCTCGAGGGCGTGGTCGAGCGCGGTACGGCGACGGTCGTGCGCTCGGTCGGCAAGCCGCTGGCCGCGAAGACCGGTACGACCAACGACTATGTCGACGCATGGACGGTCGGCTTCAGCCCTGACCTGGTTGTCGGCGTGTGGTTCGGCTTCGACGCGCCGAAGAACATGGGCGAAGGCGAGAGCGGCGGACGCCAGGCCGCGCCAGTGTTCCGTGACTTCATGCTGGCGGCGCTCAAGGATCGTCCGGCCCTGCCGTTCCGTATCCCGTCGGGTGTGGAGATGATGGAGATCGACGCGGACTCGGGTTGCCTGCCGGCGCCGGATACGCGCCTGATCATCCTCGAGGCCTTCAAGCCGGGCACCGGCCCAACCGACCGCTGTGCGGTTGGCGGAGGCGGCGAGGGCTATCGGGTCGACCGCTCGCAGGTGCGGGCGGGCGACGAGAGCGCGCCGTCGACGCCGGACGGGCAGACGCTGGCGACGCCGGGGACGGATGTGGCGGCCAACCCGCTGGATCCCAACAACCCGCAGCCTGTGGACCCGAACAAGCCCAAGGATGAATTGACACTTGGGGACGGCACCTTCTAAGGGCTGCCAGTTCCTGAAGTCGTAGCCAGAGCATCCGATGACGCCTGAACTCGAAAACATGGTCGAGACCATCCGGCAGTCCATCAGTCTGCTCCGGAGGCGTCTTTGACTGGGGCGTCGCCGAAAAACGCCTCGCGGAGCTGAACGCGCTCTCCGAGCGCCCCGATTTCTGGAACGATCCCCAGAAAGCCCAGCCGATGATGCGGGAGCGCAACCGCATCGAATCCGCCATGAACGACATCCGCATGCTGGAGCGCGAGGCCGACGACGCCGTTGCGCTGTGGGACATGGCGGAAGCGGAAGGCGACAAGAGTACGCTCGCCGAGGTTGATGCTGGTATTCGCGCGGCGGTGCAGAAGGCGAAGGACGCGGAGCTGAAAGCGCTGCTCTCCGGCGAGGTCGACGCCAACGACTGCTATATCGAGATCAACGCCGGCGCGGGCGGTACCGAGAGTCAGGACTGGGCGTCGATGCTGCGCCGCATGTATGTGCGCTACGCCAATGCTCACGACTACAAGATCGAGGAGATCGACGAGCACGGAGGCGAGACCGCGGGCATCAAGTCGGCCACGATGCTGATCAAGGGCGAGAACGCCTATGGCTGGCTGAAGAGCGAGAGCGGCGTGCACAGGCTTGTGCGCATCTCGCCCTACGACTCCAACGCGCGGCGCCACACGAGCTTTGCCTCGGTGTGGGTCTATCCGGTGATCGACGATACGATCGAAGTCGACATCCAGGAGAAAGATGTTCGCACCGACACCTATCGAGCTTCGGGCTCAGGCGGACAGCACATCAACAAGACGGACAGCGCCGTGCGCCTGACCCACGCGCCGACGGGCATCGTGGTGGCGGTGCAGGCCGAACGCTCGCAGCACAAGAATCGCGCCAAGGCGTGGGACATGCTGCGCGCGCGCATCTACGAGATGGAGCTGAAGAAGCGCGAGGCGGCGGCGCAGGCCGAAGCCGACTCCAAGACCGAGATCGGCTGGGGCCGGCAGATCCGCAGCTATGTGCTGCAGCCCTACCAGATGGTGAAGGACCTGCGGACGGGCGTCGAGACGTCAGATACGGCGGGCGTTCTGGACGGCGATCTGGACGAGTTCCTCGCGGCGTCGTTGTCGCACAAGCTGGGGCCGGAGACGGTGGTGGAGGATCTGGACTAGCGCGGCGCTACTCATCGAAGCCCACAAACACGGTGGCCTCGTCGATCGATTTGCGCCGGGAGACGACGGCGTTCGCGGGGAATGTGTCGTCGGGATAGCCCATGGCGATGCAGATCATGATGACCTGGTCATCCGGGATTCCGGCGTGCTCGCGAACGACAGGGGATTGCATGATCCCCTGGCTGTTGATTACGCAGCCGAGGCCGCGGGACCATGCTGCATTCACCAGCGCGTTGGCGACGGCGCCGCAATCGAAGGGGGCGATGTCGCCGCCATGGATCGAGCGATCGTAGGTGACGACGATCGAGAGGGGCGCATCGAACTGGCGGAAACCGCGAAGGACCCAGTCCTGGCGCTTTTCCTTGTTGTCGCGCTCGATGCCCATGGCGGCGAAAAGCTGCTTGGCAATCTCGATCTGCCGTTCGCGATGGACGCCGGCGTATTCGCCATGGCTACGGAATTCGCGGCTGTGCGGGACGCCGGCGAGGTTGCGTTCCGTATTGCCGGCGCGGATACGGTCGAGCGCAGCGCCAGCGACGACGTAGAAACTCCAGGGCTGGGTATTCAGCGAGGATGGCGCGCGCATCGCCATGTCGATGACCTCCCGGATCACCGCCTTCGGCACAGGGTCGGACTTGTAGCCACGAATGCTGCGGCGTCCGAAAACGACTTCATCGTATTGCACGGGTGAACCTCGGAGATGGGGAGCAATGCGCAGGAGCGCAGGTCTGGCGGAGACCTGTGTTGGCGTCGGGCAGCTATTCCGGCGCTTCGAGGCCGGCCTCGATGCCCGGTCCGAGCGATGGGGTGATCCCTCTGGCCTCAAGCCCGCGGGCGCCACCGAGAATTCCCGCCATGGCGTAGTTTCCTTCATGACAGGCAAACTCGTAGGGTGGCTGGCTCGACCGGTTGAGCGCCATTTCGCCTCGCCAGACCTGAGTGTAGCGCGTGGGATCGTCCACAGTGAACTCGTAGAGGATCTGCGTATCCGACCAGCGCCGGAAGCGCTCTGTCAGCTTGCCAGCAGGTGAGATCAGGCTGCGCTGCAGAGGATGCGCGTTGATGGTTTCGACCACCAGCGTGTCGCCCTCATACCAGCCGATGGAATCACCGCCCCATTTGGGGATTTCCTTTGGACCATGCTTCCCGCCGATCGGGATCACGCGAGTCTGATGGATCATCTCGAGAAGGATCACTACGGCGTCCGGCCCCTGAACGATCTGGATGGTGTTGTTGTACATGACGTTCCGCATCACGGGGCCGGCCGTGTACATGTAGAGGCAGCGTTCCGCCAAAGGGCGCGTTTCGGGGCCGTCGAAGTTGACCGGGGAAAGACCGGTGCCGCCCGTCGTCACGCCGGCCTTGTAGGGTATGTGACCGTTTGCGGGCTCGACGATCCACGAGGTTCGGAGTTGCCCCTTCACATCGGCGAGGCGCGTGCCGGGATCGATCCAGAATGTGTTGTAGCCGCGGTCAGCATTCTTGTCCTTCAGGATGTCGGTGTTGTTCGGATCCTGCCCAGCGGACTTCTTCTCCATCTGCGTGAGGATGATGAGCGGATTGCGCTGAACCAGTGCGGCGCCTTCGGACTCGGAAACCACCAGCTGATCAACACCGCGTGGCCGCTCCAGGTCTGTGATCGAACGGTTGTCCCAGAAGCCTTCGAGATCGGGCCGGCTCTTCGGTGCAGCAGGGCTTGTGCTTTCCGGGCTGGCGCTTCCGCGAAGGGCCGCCTGAGCTTCTGCCGGATTGGCCAGCGGCATCACCAGAACCGCCAGCGCCGAGCCTGCCAGCCAAAGAGTTCTCATGCCGGTCTCCCCTGTTCACGCAGAAGATGGTGCGTGACGAGAGACTAGAGCGTGCAGAAGACCGTACGCAACCTTCAGGAGCCCGCCTGGCCGCCGGCCAGCGGGCTGGATTTCGGTTAAATTCCTGCGGTTTCGGGTCTCCACAACGAATGCCTTAGTTTTGCCTCGCGCGGGTGTTGGAAGACATCCGAGCCTGGGGCTATGACCCCTCCGCGAGCCTCCGCTTGCACTGCTCAAATTTATCGATTATCGATAATAAAATTGAGTCGGCGCCCAAGGCGCCGGTTGCGGAGAGGCAATGCCCAGATTTCATTCTATCGCACTCGCGCCAGTTCTTCTGGCGGGGTTCGCCGCGCCCGCGATGGCGCAGGAAACAACGACGCCGCCGGCGGAAACGGTAGTGGGCCAGGAAGGGGTGATCTCCTACACGCCCGCGGACTTCGCCTCGGCGCGGCCCAACACGGCGCTGGAGATGATCAGCCGCTTGCCGGGCTTCCAGTTCGAGGGCGGCGACAATGTGCGCGGGTTCGCCGGAGCGGCGGGGAACGTGCTGATCGACGGGGCGCGGCCAACGATCAAGACCGACACGCTGCAAGACACGCTGGCGCGGATCCCCATCGATCAGGTCGAGCGGATCGACCTCATCCGTGGCGGGGCGCCGGGCATCGACATGCAGGGCCGCTCGGTCATCGCCAACGTGATCCGGAAAAAGGTCGATACCTTCCAGCAGGTATTGTCGGCGCAGGGCTATGTGTTCGCGCAGACCGGACACACGCTGCCGGGCTGGAACTATCAGGCGACGCGGCGCGCGGGCGAACACCAGTTCGACTTCCAGCTGGCGCGCGGGATCTCATTCGACGACTCGGTCGGCTGGGGATACCGCTACACGACGGACGTCGGCGCCGGCACGACGTTCACTGAGCGGGCGGACCATGAGGGCGATGGCCCGGTCCACAGCATCCGCGGCAACTACAAGGGCCCGCAGCTTGGCGGGACGCTGAGCGTCAACGGGCTGGCCAGCACCGACGAGTTCAAGAACGAAGACCATTTCATCAGCCCCAGCACTGACGAACGCTTCATCTCGCGCGGCCACAACGATCGGGGCGAGATCGGTGTGAACTACACCGTCGACCTAATGCCGAGCCTCGAATTGGAAGCCCTGGCGCTGTCGAAGCTGGCCGTCGGCCAGGGCGACGACACCGGTGTTTCGGGCGTTTCGTCGTCAGCCGTCCACGTCGAGGCCGAGGCCGGTGAGACGATCGGACGAGGCGTGCTGCGCTATACACTGTCGCCGGAACTGTCGTTCGAGGGCGGCGGCGAGGTGGCGTTCAACTATCGCGACCAGCAGGTTGCGCTGACGGTGAATGGAACGCCGGTGCCGCTGCCCGCGGCCGATGTGCGGGTCGAGGAGCTACGCGGCGAGGCGTACGGGCAGGGCACGTGGCGGCCAAACCCGCAATGGTCGCTGGAAGCCGGCGTCCGCGTCGAACGCTCCACGATCACGCAGGAAGGATCCACCGCGCAGGAGCGGTCATTCACCTATCCCAAGCCGCGCGTCCTTGCGACCTGGTCGCCGAGCAAGGAAGACCAGCTGCGCATGCGCGTCGAGCGCGAAGTTGGCCAGCTCAACTTCCGCGACTTCAGTTCGAACGTGAACCTCAACAACAGCCTCGTCACTACCGGCGCCTCTGATCTGCGGCCCGACCAGCGGTGGATTTACGAAGCCGCGTTCGAGAAGCGGTTCTGGGAGAACGGCGCGGCCGTGATCACGCTGCGCCACGAGGACATCGAGGATGTCATTGACCAGTTCCCGTTCGTGGTGCCGGCGCCCACGCCAGGGAATCCAAACGCAACGCAACTGGTCGCCGGGCCGGGCAATATCGGCGATGGGACCAACGACACCGTCGAAGTGAGCCTGACCCTGCCGCTGAAGCCGTTCGGCATCACCGGTGGTGAGCTGAAGGCGAGTGGCAATTGGCAGAACAGCGAAGTGACCGACCCACTGACGGGCGAAGACCGGCGCATCTCTGGCCAGCGGCCGCAGACGATCAATGTGAACTTCCGGCAGGACCTGCCCGACCTGAAGTTGACCTGGGGACTTGGCTGGTTCGGCGGCTGGGAGGAGGACTATTACCGGCTTGAGGAAATCCAGAGCCTCCGCCTCCGGAACTTCTATGCGTCCTTCATCGAGTGGAAACCGTCGCCGAGCTTTACGCTGCGCGCCGAGCTGACCAATTTCGATCCCTACCGCTTCACGATCGACCGCTTCGTCTATGATGGACCGCGCGGGATCGGCAGCCTCGAGACGTTCGAGCGGGAGCTGCGGAAGTCGCAGATGATCGGCCGGCTCAGCGCCCGGTGGACGATCGGCTGAGGCGGCTCAAGGCGCAGTCTAGGTCTTCGGGCGCGGCTTGCGGAACGAGACGAACAGCAGCGCCACGCCGAGGACGGCAAGGCCGGCGCCGCGATAGGCCCACTCGATCTGTCCGGTCATGAAGCTGCCAGGCAGGATGTTGTAGCCCTGCAGGATCCAGACGCCGCCCATCAGGAGGGCGAGCGCGCCAACGATGCCCAGCGCGATCTTCGCGTATTTCATTCCCGCCTCCCGTTTTGGGCATTCTAGCACACGCAGGTGGAAGCCCGATTCCGGGGGCCTTCCGGAGGCCCAGTTTGTGGCTTCGGGCGACCCCATTCGAAGCGCGGGGCGCGGCGTATCGGCCGAAACCTCTGGAAGGTCGAAAAACCCCTGCAATTCAGGGTGTCAGGCCTGTGGATCAACGGTCCGAAACGTTTGTGTGGCGGTGCACAAATGGGCTAGAAAGACGGATCGAATCCCGGCGGCTGCGCCGCCCTCTTTCCGGACGCTTTCTGCTTGACCGACACTCCCGACCAACCGGCCCCCGCAGGGGCGAACGGCGCTGGCCATACTGCGCCGATTTCGATCACCGCCGAGCTGAAGAAATCATACCTCGACTACGCGATGAGCGTGATCGTGAGCCGTGCGCTGCCGGATGTGCGCGACGGCCTGAAGCCGGTTCACCGCCGCATACTCTATGCGATGAACGAGGAAGGCTACACGCACGACAAGCCGTTCCGTAAGTCGGCGAACATCGTCGGCGCGGTGATGGGCCACTACCACCCGCACGGCGACCAGGCGATCTATGACGCGCTCGTGCGCATGGCGCAGCCCTTCGCGATGAGCCTGCTGCTGATCGACGGGCAGGGCAATTTCGGCTCCATCGACGGTGATCCGCCGGCTGCCATGCGTTACACGGAAAGCAGGATGGCGCGTGTCGCCGCGAGCCTGCTCGACGACATCGACAAGGACACGGTCAATTTCGAGCCGAACTATGACGGCTCGCGCCAGGAGCCTCAGGTTCTGCCGGCGAAATTCCCCAACCTGCTGGTCAACGGCGCGGGCGGTATCGCCGTCGGCATGGCGACCAACATCCCGCCGCACAATCTCGGCGAAGTCGTCGATGCGACGCTGGCGCTGATCGACAATCCAGCGGTCGACGACATGACGCTGCTGGACATCATTCCAGGTCCGGACTTCCCGACCGGCGGCCTGCTCATCGGGCGCGGCGGCTCGCGCAATGCGCTGATGACCGGGCGCGGCTCGATCATCATGCGCTCCAAGACCGACATCGAGACGATGAAGGGTGGACGCGAAGCCATCATCGTCACCGAGGTTCCCTACCAGGTGAACAAGGCGACGATGGTCGAGAAGATCGCCGAGCTGGTGCGCGACAAGAAGATCGAGGGCATCGCCGACCTGCGCGATGAAAGCGACCGCAACGGCATTCGCGTGGTGATCGAGATCAAGCGCGATTCCTCGGCGGATATCGTGCTGAACAACCTTTTCCGCCTGACGCCGATGCAGACTTCGTTCAGCGCCAACATGCTGGCGCTGAATGGCGGCCGTCCGGAGTTGATGACGCTGCGCGGCATGCTGCAGGCCTTCATTCGCTTCCGCGAGGACGTGGTCGCGCGGCGCACCAAGTTCGAACTCAACAAGGCCCGCAACCGTGCGCACGTGTTGATCGGTCTCGCGCTGGCGGTCGCCAACATCGACGAGATCATCCGGATCATCCGCTATTCGTCGGATCCGGATTCGGCGCGCATCGCGTTGCTGGACCGCGCCTGGCCGGCGATGGACATGGGTCCGCTGATCGGTCTGATCGCTGACCGCCGGACGGTGATCAACGACAAGGGCGAGATCAAGCTGTCGGACGAGCAGGCGCGCGCCATCCTTGCGCTGCAGCTGTCGCGCTTGACCAACCTTGGCCGGGACGAGATCGGCAAGGAAGCTTCAGGGCTCGCTGACGCCATCAAGGACTATCTCGATATCCTGAGCTCGCGTCCGCGCGTGCTGGACATCATTCGCGCCGAGCTGAAGGCGATCCGCGATAGGTTCTCGGTGCCGCGCCGTTCGGAGTTCGTGGAGGCCGATCTCGATCTCGAGGACGAGGCCTTCATCGAGCGCGAGGACATGGTCGTCATGGTCACCCATGGCGGCTATGTGAAGCGCACCGCGCTGTCGGCCTATCGGACGCAGAACCGGGGCGGCAAGGGCCGCGGCGGCATGGAGACGAAGGAGGACGATTTTGTCGTTCGCCTGTTCGCCGCCGATACCCATACCGAGATCCTGTTCTTCTCCTCGACCGGCATGGCCTACAAGCAGAAGGTCTGGCGCCTGCCGCTGGGCGCTCCGCAAGCCAGGGGCAAGGCGCTGGTCAACATCCTGCCGCTGAAGCAGGGCGAGCGGATCACGTCGGTGATGCCGCTGCCGCAGGACGAGGAAGAACGCGCGAAGCTGAACATCCTGTTCGCCACCAAGTCTGGTGGCGTGCGGCGCAACCTGCTTACGGATTTCCTGTCGGTGAACCGCTCCGGCAAGATCGCGATGAAGCTGGAAGACGACAGCGACGCGATCGTGGACGTGCAGCTGTGTGCGCCTCAGGACGATGTGTTGCTGACAACGGCGCTGGGCCAGTGCATCCGCTTCTCGGTCGAGGATGTGCGGGTATTTACCGGCCGGACATCGACCGGCGTGCGCGGCATCAAGCTGGGCGCTGGCGATGCGCTGATTGCGATGAGCGTGCTGGGCCAGATAGACGTGACGCCGGCCGAGGCGCGCGCCTACCTCAAGCGCGCCAACGCGGCGCGGCGCGCTGAAGGCGAAGACGAGGTCCCGGCCGAGGAAGATGCTGGCGACGATGGCGATGAAGCTGCGCCCTCGGCGGATGCCAATGGCGAGGTCGAACTGAGCGAGGATCGCTTCCAGAAGCTGGCGACGGCGGAGCAATTCATCTTGACGCTGACGCAAGAGGGTATGGGCAAGCGCGCATCGGCCTTCGACTATCGCAGGACGGGAAGGGGCGGGAAGGGACTCATCGCCCACCGTCTGCCGAAGGACGGAAAGCTCGTCGCGAGCTTCCCGATCGGCGCATCGGACGAAATCATGGTGGTGACAGATGCGGGGCAATTGATACGTTGCGCCGTGGATCAGATCCGCATTGCGGGACGGGCGACGCAGGGGGTTCGCGTGCTGCGAGTTGCAGCGGGTGAACGGGTTGTCTCCGTGGAGAGGCTGGAGGACCAAAGCGGTGACGAGACGGCCGGAAAGACGGGCGGCGGGTGAACCGCGTCCCGTGCGCGCTGCGGGCGCCGCCAGGGTTGCTCCCTCAGGCAGGGGCGCCAAGCGGATAGGACTCTATCCCGGCACGTTCGATCCCATCACCAACGGCCATCTGGATATCATCGGCCGTGCCGTGAAGCTGGTCGACAAGCTGATCATCGGCATCGCCATCAACGAGGACAAAGGCCCCCTGTTCACTCTCGAGGAGCGGGTGGACATGGTGCTGAGCGAGGCGCGGGCGCTGTCCAACGGCGTTGAGATCGAGGCGCGGCCGTTCGACAACCTGCTGATGCATTTTGCCGAAGAGTGCGGCGCACAGATGATCATCCGCGGCCTGCGGGCCGTGTCAGATTTCGAGTACGAATTCCAGATGGTTGCGATGAACCAGCGGATGAATG
Organism: Hyphomonadaceae bacterium; assembly: GCA_965279205.1. Lineage (GTDB taxonomy): Bacteria > Pseudomonadota > Alphaproteobacteria > Caulobacterales > Hyphomonadaceae > UBA7672. The sequence goes on along the minus strand of OZ257144.1, from coordinate 2,460,524 downwards.
ACGAAATCGAGACTGTCTTTTTGATGGCGGACCCGCATCACCAGGCCGTGTCATCGCGACTGGTGAAAGAGATTGCGCGGCTCGGCGGAAGGTCCGATCTATTCGTCCCAGCAGCGGTCAACCGGCAGCTGGCCGCCAAGTATGGGACGAAAAAGGGCAAGTAGCATGTTCCGTAGAGTTTTGATGACGGCGGCCGCCGGGGCCGCATCGCTGGCGTTTGCTGGCGTGGCGGCGGCTGGTCCGGCGGACGATCCCGCAAACTGGCGCAAGATCGATCCGGAAAACTTGCTGCAGTTCACGATCAACAAGCAGGAAGTGCTTGTCGAGCTGCGCCCTGACATCGCGCCCAAGCATGTCGAACAGGTCAAGAAGATCACGCGCGACACCAACTACGACAAGCTGCCCTTCCACCGTGTGATCGACGACTTCATGGCGCAGGGCGGCGAGGTCTATGCGATCTATCAGATCTATCCGCGCTATCCGATGTTGAAGGCCGAGTTCACCTGGGGCCGCGACCCGACCAAGCAGAAGGTGCAGTGGTTCGGTGTGACGCCGGACGGCGACAAGCTGGGTTACATGGATGGCTTTGTGGTGCAGGGCCAGCCGGACGAGGTCGCGATGATCTCGGCGCCGCCGGTGGCCAAGACGTGGGCCGTTCACTGCCCGGGCGTCGCATCCATGGCGCGCACGGATGATCCGGACAGCGCGGACACGCAGTTCTTCCTGATGCGCCAGCCGCGCGTGGGGCCTGACGGGCTCGACCAGAAATACACGCCCTGGGGCCGGGCTTTGACTGGTCTCGACGTGATCCGCGGAATCAAGGCCGGCAATGAGGACGAGAACGGCGTGCTGCCGCCGAGCCAGGCGGACAAGCTGACCAAGGCCGTGGTCGTTGCGGACCTGAAAGAGAGCAAGCGCCCGACGGTCTACGTGCGGCGGACCGATGGACCTGAATTCGCGGCAACACTTGCCACGCTCAAGGCATCCGACCCATATCAGGCCTGCGAACTTCCCCCTGTAGACGTCATCGTGGAAAGGCCTACGCCGTGAGCGCAGCTGACAAAGAAAACACCCTCCTCCTGACGCTCGACACCGGTCCGGTGACGATCCAGCTGCTGCCGGAGAAGGCGCCAGGACATGTGGCGCGCATCAAGGAGTTGGTGCGCGAGGGCTACTATGACGGGCTGATCTTTCACCGCGTGATCGACAAGTTCATGGCGCAGGGCGGATGCCCGGATGGCACCGGCATGGGCGGCTCGGGCAAGAAGCTGAAAGCCGAGTTCAACGATGTCAGCCACCAGCGCGGCGTGTGCTCGATGGCGCGCGCGAGTGATCCGAACAGCGGCGACAGCCAGTTCTTCATTGTGTTCGATGACGCGAGCTTCCTCGACAAGCAGTACACGGTCTGGGGCAAGGTCACGAGCGGCATGGAGAATGTCGACAAGCTGCCGAAGGGCGAGCCACCGCGTAGCCCCGGCAAGATCGTGTCGATGAAGGTCGCTGCTGACGCCTGACGTCAGCTACTGCGCCCGTTCCGGCTCACCATTCGGCCGGTAGATCGGATCGTCGAGCAATTGCGCGGGAGGTAGCGGTTCCGCGGGCTTGCGGGCATTGCTGCCGTCGTCGAGCCAGGCGCTGAGTGTACGCATGCGCGTGGCGACGTTGGCGACGATGTCTCCGTAGAAGAGGTTGTAGTCCGGCGTTCTGTATTGGGCGCCGGCATTGCTGTCGGGCTGAAGGTCAGGGGCTGACGGGCGTTCAACGTCGAGGACGCCGTGGTTGCAGCGGGCGGAGACGAGCTTCGGCATGATGGCGGGTTCGAGGTCGTCCGCGCCCTTGGCCCGTGCGGCGCCGCGATGGTCGATGCGCGGAGAGAGCTCGCTGTCGATCGTCCAGCGCATCGGATTGACGCAAACCAGCGCCTTGCCCTTTGAGGCGGCGATCTTGCCGTCGGCTGTCCACACGGGAGACCTATCGCGGAAGCGCTGCGAGTCCTCGCCGGCCAAGACAGTCTTCCAGCTGACAACGCAGTGGATCTCGTCGAGAGCGGCACACACGGGTTGAACGATGGCTTTGCCGGGCAGTTCGGCAGGAAGAGCTGCGTCGATCACGTAAGCGGCGGCGAGGCGCAGCTTCAGCGCTTCGTCCTGGAAGCGGTCTTTCACCAGCCGCTGGACGTGAAGCCCACCCTGGCCGACGCCGACAAGAAGAATGCCACGAAAGCGGTTGTCTGCCGCGACGTACTGGTCGAAGGCGCGAAGCACATCGTCATAGGCCAGTTCGAGCGCGCCATCGCCTTCGCCGCCGACATCGATCTCGGAATGGAGCGAGGCCTGCCGGTAGAGCGGGGCGTAGACAGGCCCGGCCTGCAGCAGCGGACCGGCATGATTGGGCAGGATACTTTCTTTCAGAACCTTCAGTGCGTCGGCGCTGTCGATCGCCGCGTTCCAGGCGCCGCCATAGGCGGAGGTCGGATGGACGAAGAAGATGTCGATGCCCCACGGCGTCTCCCATCCGCCGGGCGGCGGCAGGGCAGGACGAAGCGCCCAGGCTTCGGGCTTGGTGTAGTCCGGACGCGGAGGAGCCGGCTCGGCGGCGAAGCGGCTAGGCGGCGTAATCGACATCCGGAACAGCGTGTCTTGAAGCAGGATGCTGCCGGCTATGGCCGTGACAATCACCGCGCCTGCCGAGATCAGCCCAATGCGCAGGATTTTCGGGTCCTTGAGCTTGTCGAGCATGTAAGGCGCAGCCCCCGGGAATTTGGCCAGATCGTTATCGGCAACGACAGGGGCGGTCTACGGGCCGACATGGGCAGGTTTGAGGCGGGGCATGAAACCGCAGGCCCCAAGGGCCATATTGAAGACACGCGACGGGGGAATCACGCAACAAGGCGTGTGCCGCCGGGCGAGACGGGCGGAGGATCGCATGGCCTCTATCGGTAAGAGAACTCGGGATGTGATGCGCAGGTCGCGCCGTGGCGTGCTGACGGCGCTGCGCAACTGGTTCTTTGCCGGGATCGTGGTCGCAGCGCCGATCGGCATAACCATCTGGGTGGTGTGGAGCTTCGTTGCTTTCGTCGACCAGAACATCAAGCCGCTGATCCCGGCCGAATGGAATCCGGAAACCTATCTCAAGTTCGGCTTACCCGGTCTCGGGATCATCGTTGCGGTGGTGGTGCTGACAGTGCTGGGCGCGCTGGCCGCCAACCTGTTCGGGCGCTGGGCGTTGCGGACGGGCGAGCGGATCGTGTCGCGCGTGCCGCTGGTGCGATCGATCTACGCCGTGCTGAAGCAGGTGATCGAGACGTTCGCATCGAACGATGCGTCTTCCTTCAAGGAGACGGTGCTGATCGAGTATCCGGGCAAGGGCCTGTGGGTGATCGGCTTTGTGACCAATGCAACGCCTGATCCGGAGATCCTGAAGAACGTGCCGGATGCGATCGGCGTGCTGGTGCCGACCTCGCCCAACGCTGCGATGGGGCAGCTGGTCTATGTCAGCCCCGAGCGGCTCATCAAACTCGACATGTCGGTCGAGAAAGCGGCGAAGCTGGTGATCTCGTTCGGCATCCTGAACGAGCCGCCGCCGGTGGACCCGAACGCAAGACATCCGGATCAGATCGGGAAGTGAGCCAGGCTTCGCGGCTTGCCAGCAGACCTGAAGCTATTGCGCAGGCTTTTCCGGAGCTGTTGCCGTAACCGCGGCGGCTACGGGAGCCTCCTCGGGTTCCGGGTCTGGTGAGGTTGCCGCTTCAGCAATGGAAACTTCGGGCGCGGCTGGAAGGTTCGTCATCCACTCGACACCGTCAGCAAAGAGAATGTCGAACTCCTTGCGCATCAGCTTGACGTCGCCTTCGAGCTGCCAAGCGTCGAGGGAGTAGCCCTGAAAGAGGCGGACCGCGACGTCCTGGTCGCAAAGATAGTTCTCGACGCAGATCTTCAGTGCATCGAAAAAATCGAAATAGATGAGAATGTCGGTCAGCTTCGGTTCGGCATTTTCGGGAAGCTGGATGTAGTCGTAGATCTTTTCGCGAGCGGCGAGCATCTCGCCGCCGTTGAAGATCTCGAACATCCTCAGCGTCTGAGCCTTTTGCCCGCTTATCTCTTTTTCCCATGCCTCGCTTTGCGCTGCGAACTCTTTCTCCGCGAGCGCTTGCGCCTTGGCTGCCGCCTCCTGGTTGTCGTGGATCGTGGTGTAAAGGCCGAAGCCGCCTCCCGCGATGCCGACCCACGTCGCCAGGATCGTCGACCAGCCGACAAGTCCCATTTTTTCCGCCATATCCGTCCCCTGGAAGCCTCGGCAGACCATAGGTCCGGAAACGCTGAAGGGCCAGCCGGCGCCCTTCGGCAGCCGCTACTCCTCACCTGCTTCCGTCACCATCGAGGCAATGCGCGGTGCGAAGAGGTCGCGGGCGCGGCGGACGGCGGTTCCTCGGGCGCCTTCGAGGCGCGGGTCGGCCATGAGGATGGATTTTGAATCCGTGCGGGCGGTTTCGATCAGGTTGGTGTCCTGCATGATGTCGAGGACACGGAAAGCAGGCAGGCCGGACTGGCGCAGGCCGAGCAGGTCGCCGGGCCCCCGCAGCCTGAAGTCGGCTTCGGCGATCTCGAAGCCATCGGTCGATTTGCGCAGCGTATCGAGGCGTTCCTTGCCGGCCTCGGTCAGCGGCGCCTGATAGAGCAGGATGCAGCTCGATGCCTTGTCGCTACGGCCGACGCGTCCGCGCAACTGGTGAAGCTGAGCGAGGCCGAATTTCTCGGCATGCTCGATCACCATGATGGTGGCTTCGGGCACATCGACGCCGACTTCGATCACGGTGGTGGCGACGAGGACAGGCGCTTCGCCGGAGCGGAGACGTTCGAGCGCAAGGTCTCGGTCCAACGCCGGCATGCGGCCATGCACCAGATCCACCGGCGCACGGATCAGGTCAGCTAGCACGTCTCGGCGAGCGACGGCGGAGGCATCGCCCGCATCCTCGCTGTCCACGGCGGGGCAGATCCAGAAGGCGCGCTCGCCGCGATCGACGGCGCGGGCGACGGCCGCCATCACCTCGTCGATGCGGGTGTCGGGAATGGCCGCGGTGGCGACTTCTTGCCGGTTGGCAGGCTTCTCACGGATGAAGGACATGTCGAGATCGCCATGGACAGCAAGCGCCATGGTGCGGGGGATAGGCGTAGCGCTCATCACCAGCATGTGCGGCGAGGCGCCCTTGGCTGTGAGTTTCAGGCGATCGGCAACGCCAAAGCGATGCTGTTCGTCGATAACAACGAGGGCGAGGTCAGGAAGGTCGACATCGGACTGGTAGAGCGCCTGCGTGCCGGAGAGGACCTGGATCTTGCCGGCGCGGACGTCGGCGAGGATGGCGTCGCGCGCAGCGCCCTTGTCGCGACCGGTGAGCGCGGCGACGCGGATGCCGGCGGGGGCAAGGAACTTGCCAATGGCCTCTGCCTGCTGGCGGGCGAGGACTTCGGTGGGCGACATGAGCGCGGTGATGCCGCCATTGGCGGAAACCTGAGCAGCGGCGAGAGCCGCGACGAGCGTTTTGCCGGAGCCAACGTCGCCCTGGATCATCCGGCGCATGGGCACGGGCCGGCCCATGTCGATCGCGACATCGGAATAGGCGTCGAGTTGGGCGCGCGTCGGCTTGAAGGGCAGCGCTTCGATGATGAGGCGTTCGGCGCCGAGGGCGCGGGGGATGGAAGGCGCGTGACGACGCTCGCGAGCGAGGCGGGCCTGACCCATCGCCATCTCGCGAGCCAGCGCCTCGTCGTAAGCAAGCCGGGCGCGGGCGACTTCGAAGCCGTCGGGGTCGTAGACCTTCGGCTGATGAAGACGCAGCAGGGCCTGCTGGAAGCTAGGCCAGCGGTTACGCGTCATCAGGTGCGGGTCGATCCACTCTTCAAGGTCAGGCGCCTTCTCCAGCGCTGCTGCCATGAACTTGCGCAGGGCCTTGGCGGTGAGATTGGCCGTCATCGGATAGACGGGCTCGACTTCCGGAAGTTCGTCGTCCTTGTCCGGATTGACCACATGGTCCGGATGGCTCATCTGGCGGGCGCCTTCATAATCCTCGATCGTGCCGGAGACCATCACCTGCTCGCCGATCTTGAAGGTACGCTCGAGCCACTGATTGTTGGCGTGGAAATAGATGAGGGTGAGGAAACCCGTTTCGTCGCGCAGTCGCACGCGCGTGGGCCATTTGCCCCGGCTGGGGGTCACCTGGTCCACCGTGGCGGTGACGGTGGCGACCTCGCCGACCTGGAGCGCTTCGATGGAGGCCCGGTTGCGGCGGTCGATCCAGCTGACGGGCAGATGGAAGATCAGGTCGAGCAGCGTCTCCCCGCCGATCAGACGGGCAAGGACTGGGCGCACTTTCGGCCCCACGCCGGGAAGCCCGGAGATGTCAGCGTAGAACGGATAAAGGACCGTATCGCGCATGCCCGGACATGCTAGCGGGTTTGGAAGAGTCGCGGCAGGCCCTGTTTCAGATACGGAACCGCCTCCCTCGCCCGAAGGCGAGAGAGGCGCGGCCCGTCCCCATCTCCGTCGATCAGGCTTTCATGCGCTCGATCGAAATGTTGTCGTTCATTGCCGCTTCCTGCATCAGGATGGCGTGGATGGCCTCCATCGCCACGCGGCGGCCGGATTCGGTCCTGATCTCGGAGGCGCTTTCCAAAAGCGCGAAGGGCGGAGGGGCCGGTTCAGCCTCGCTCCGCAGGGAGGCCGCCTCGAAGAAGATCGGCGATGGCTGGTCGAGTTGGCGGCGCATGCGGCTGCTGCCGGGGCCGCCGATACGGATGATCGTCGCCATGGCGTCGGAGGGGCCGCGCTCGGTCTGGTAGCGAACGGGCAGGCCGAGCGGTTCGCAGCGGAAGCCGGCCGTCTGGAAATGGGTGATGGCCGAAGTCTCGAGAACCGAGACGATGTCGAGCACACTGCGGCGGCGGCAGAATTCGCCGATCGCGATCATGAGCTGGGCAAAGGTCTGGATCGCGTGCTCGCGGCCGCGCCGCGAGTCGCCGCCGAGCATGCGTGAGCATTCCCAGACTTTGGGACCATGAGGAACCGGCCGGTTGGCGTAGGTTGTGTTGAGGGGCGAACCTTGCTCGAGCTGGTGGCGACCCCAGGTGGGGTTCAGCCGGGCCGAGGCGAGGACTTCGCCCATGTCGCCGATGACCAAGAGGTAGACGGTTTCGTCCGTGTCGTAGTCATCGCAGTCGCGGCCATCTTCATGGCGAAGTTCGCCCCAACCCTTCTTGTCCACGAAAAAGTCGTGGCGCTGGTGGAACATGTCCTCGAGCTGATGCATGTACCGCGCGCGGTTGGCGGGCGTGACGCAATGACTGAGCAAGGCAGGCCCTCCCGTGCAAGACCACGGAGAGAGCTTCCAGAACGGCGCGCTGTGACGCCCCTATGGTTTCCCTTAGGAAGTGAAGAGGTTCTTGGGCGTCGAGTGGATCAGGTTCACCGCCTCGGTGGTGTTCCGGGCGCCAAGACGCTCGCGCGCCATCTTGAGGTGATACTCGACGGTAGCGAGGCTGACGCCCATTTCGCGGGCAATTTCGTTCTGCTTTCGGCCGAGCGCCGCCAGGTGGAGCGCCTGGATCTGGCGGGCGCTGAGGCCGGCGAGCGCGCCAGCGCGTTGTCGCTTGCCCATGACGAGCCTCTGGCCCTCCATCCCGTAATACATCCCCAGACCGCGCATGAGCGCCTCGACGTCGGGGTGCCGATCGAGCCGCTCACCCTGAAAGGCGACAATCATCACGTCGCCGTTGAACAGCGGCGCCGGAACGATGAAGCCATCACGGACGCCGCAATCAGCCGCCATGCCGAACACGCGCTGGCCGGCGCGGTTGATCTTTGTCATGTCGATGGCGCGATCCCAGTAGTTTGAGTTCTCCGCCTTGAGCGAGTGCGCGAGGATTGGATCGTGCCGGTAAAGCTGCTTGCCGAAATAGGCCTCCGACCAGGCCATGTTGAGTTTGCCGAAATGGAAGCGGTTGCCGATCTTGAAGACACGCTTGTGATCGGTGGTGACGCCGGCGCTGACATGGCGGACGCCATAGGGCTCAAGCCGCGCCATCAGCGCGCGCAGGAGTTCGTTCTCGGATAGCGCCTTCTCGGACAGCTGCCAAAAGGACAGTAGGGATTCGGCGAGGCGGACGCGTTCGTCGGACACTAGTTGCGCTCCCCGCGATGGCGAGCGCTGTGCGCAGCACGGAGCGTGGACGCGGCGACAGGCGTTCGCCGGACGAGCGGAAGTTGTTCGCTTTCTCCGCCGGGAGGCCAGTCGTAGCCACGAAAGAAATACCCGATGTCGACGCCCAGCTGGCGAGCGACATCCAGGAGTGATTTCGCTGAGATCGGCGCAAGACCAAGTTCGTATTGCTGGAGCTCGCGGATCGGGATACCGGCGCGGGCGCCTAGCTCGGCCTGTGACAAGCCGCACTCGCGCCGCCGGCAGCGGATGCAGAGGCCAACATGCTTGTGAATTTCAGCGGCCTTCGTACGCAAAATCCACTCCTTCCAGAGGGATATTAGCGGGCGTGCAGGCGGTTGGCGACTCGGGGGAAAGCAAGGGTACTAACTGCTTGTGGCCCCACTTTCTCCGGCGCTGGGGCCGGAGTAGAGACCTTCCATGAACGAGATCGAGACACGTCGCAGGAAGCTGCAGTTCCGGGCTGCCCGGCGGGGGTTCCGGGAGCTGGATCTCTACATGCAGCAGTTCACGGAGGCCCATCTGGGAAGGTTTGACGGGCGCCAGCTCGACCAGTTCGAGGTGGTGCTCGACATCCCGGACCAGCATGTTTTCGACTGGATCATGGGGCGCGGACGCCCCGCCGACAGCCAGCGTTCGGAAGTCCTCGACCTGCTGTTGTCGTTCCGCTATTCCCCGCCCACATAACGGAACCCTCGGCCAGCCTGGACGCTCAATCGAACGTCCGGGCGGGCGAACGATTCCATTTTGCGTGGGTTGAGTATGCGAGTCACTCCTTGAGAGTCTGGCCTTGAGAGTTTGGGATTCCATCGCCAGCCAGACGAAGCCGGTCCGGGTCTTCGAGACGCCGTTCATAGCGGACGTGCGCCTGATGGCCGAGGCTGCGCAGAAGCGAGGCGGGACCTCGCTCTATATCGCACGCGATGACCGGCATGCCTTCATGGCGGCTGCGGCTGGGCGGTTCTTTGCGCCGCTGCTGGATGTGGTGAACCTGCCGGCGTGGGACTGTCTGCCGTATGACCGGGTGAGCCCGAGCCCCAGCGTAGCTGCGCAACGCTGTGCGGCGCTGGCGCGCCTGGCCGGGCGCTCCTCACAGGGCAAGTCCGGGGCGCCGATGCTGGTCGTGACGACCGCGTCGTCGGCTGTGCAGCGCGTGCCGCCTAGATCGCACATGGGACTGGCGGCGTTTGTGGCGCGCGTCGGCGATACGGTTCCACAGGACAAGATCCGCGCCTATCTCGACATCAACGGATACAGCCGGGCCTCGACCGTACGCGAGGCGGGCGAGTATTCGATGCGCGGCGGGATCGTCGACATCTTTCCGGCGGGCTTGCCGGAGCCGGTGCGGCTCGACTTCTTCGGAGATGAACTGGAAGCGGCGCGGTATTTCGATCCAGAGAGTCAGAGATCGACCGTTGAACTGAAAGAGATCGTGCTCGCGCCAGTGAGTGAGATCGATTTTTCCGATGCGGCGCTGTCGCTTCTGCGGAAGAATTTCCTGTCGGCGTTCGGGTCGCCTGGAGGTGATCCAACCTATGAAGCGGCGCGTGAACGCATCCGGCGGCAGGGCGTGGAGCAGTGGCTGCCGCTGTTCTACGAGAAGCTGGAGACGGTATTCGACTATGTCGGCGACGACGCGCTGATCGGGCTCGATCCGGCGTCAGCCGAAGCGGCCAGCGAGCGCATCGCCCAGGCGCAGGAGTACTATGAGGTTCGCCGGACAACCGTGGCCGGCGGGACGACGGTGCATGTGCTTCCTGCCGAGCGGCTATATCTGAACCCGAAGGAACTGGGCGAAGAGCTGAACGCGCGCGCGACGGTGAGCTTCACCTCGAACGATGCACCCGAGAAGACCGACGGGCTGCTGGGGCGGGCGAAGCAGGGCCGGAGCTTCGTGCTGGAGCGGGCCGACCCGAATGCCAACCTGTTCGATGCTGTCGTGCGCCACATCCGGGAACGTCAGGCGTCCGGCAAGAAGGTGATCATCGCGGCGTGGAGCCAGGGGTCGGCAAGCCGGCTGGTCGGCATTCTCGCGGACCACGGCATTCCCAACGCTAGATCAATCGGCAGCTGGCCGGAGGCGACCAAGCCGCAGGTGTCCGTGGCCGAGATCGCGGTCGAGACTGGGTTCGAGGATGACGATCTCGTCATCATCTCCGAACAGGACATGCTGGGCGACAAGCTGGCGCGTCCCAGAAAGCGGAAGTCGTCGGCAGCAGTGATCGCGGAAGCGGCCGCGCTGTCAGCGGGCGATCTGATCGTTCACGTCGAGCACGGCGTAGGACGATACGAAGGCCTCAAGACGGTCACGGTGAACGAGGCGCCGCATGACTGTCTCGAGTTGATCTACGCAGGCGGCGACAAGATCCTGCTGCCCGTGGAGAACGTCGAGCTGATCTCGCGCTATGGCGCCGAGAGCGGCGAGGGCGCGCTGGATCGGCTGGGCGGTGGCGGTTGGCAGGCGCGCAAGGCGCGAGCCAAGAAGAAGATCATGGACATGGCGGACGAGCTGATCAGGCTCGCCGCCGAGCGCGAGATGAAGCGCGCGCCGAAGATGGATTCCTCGGAAGGCGTGTTCCGGGAATTCGCGGCGCGCTTCCCTTACGAGGAGACCGACGATCAGCTTTCGGCGATCGAGGACGTGGTCAAGGATCTGACATCCGGCAAGCCGATGGATCGCCTGATCTGCGGCGATGTTGGCTTCGGCAAGACGGAAGTGGCGCTGCGGGCAACCTTCCTGGTGGCTATGACAGGGCTGCAGGTGGCGGTGATCGCGCCGACGACGCTGCTTTCGCGCCAGCATTTCCAGACATTCTCCGAGAGGTTCGCCGGCTGGCCGATCAAGGTTCGGCATCTCTCTCGCTTCGTGACCGCCAAGGAAGCGGTGCAGACGCGCGAAGAGATCAACAATGGGGAGTGCGATGTTGTGATCGGCACGCACGCTCTGCTGGCCAAGACGATCGACTTCAAGCGCCTGGGCATGATCGTTGTCGACGAAGAGCAGCGCTTTGGTGTGAAGCACAAGGAGCGCCTGAAGGAGCTGAAGGCTGACGTGCACGTGCTGACGCTGTCGGCAACGCCAATCCCGCGCACGCTGCAGATGGCTCTGACCGGAATTCGTGATCTCTCGATCATCGCGACGCCGCCGATCGATCGTCTGGCGGTGCGGACCTATGTCGTCGAGTTCGATCCTGTAACGATCCGCGAGGCCCTGCTGCGGGAACGCTATCGCGGCGGGCAATCCTACTTCGTGGCGCCGCGCGTGGCGGACCTTCCTTTCCTCGAGCGGTATCTGCGCGAGCGGGTGCCCGAGGTGAAGGTGCAGATCGCTCATGGCCAGATGACGCCGACCGAGCTGGAAGACGCCATGTCGGCCTTCTACGACGGCAAGGCGGACGTGTTGCTTGCGACCACGATCGTTGAGTCCGGTCTCGATATTCCACGCGCCAACACGCTGGTGATCCACCGGGCCGACATGTTTGGCCTGGCCCAGCTTTACCAGCTGCGGGGACGGGTCGGCCGCGCGAAACTGCGCGCCTACGCCTATCTGACGACGCCGGACGACGAGAAGCTGACCGAGGGCGCCGAAAAGCGGTTGAAGGTCCTGCAGTCGCTCGACAGCCTGGGCGCAGGCTTCATGCTGGCGAGTCACGATCTCGACATGCGCGGCGGCGGCAACCTACTGGGTGAGGAACAGTCCGGCCACATCCGCGAGGTTGGCGTCGAACTGTACCAGCAGATGCTGGAAGACGCTGTGAAGGCGCTGCGGTCCGGCGAAGCGTTGGACGGGCATGAGGTGGCTGACGACTGGTCGCCGCAGATCGATGTCGGCGCAGCCGTGCTGATCCCGGACCACTATGTCGAGGACCTGTCGACGCGCCTGGCGCTCTACCGGCGGCTGGCCGATCTCGCGACTGACGGAGAACGCGAGGCGTTTGCGGCGGAGCTGATCGACCGGTTTGGCCCGCTGCCGGACGAGACCAAGCAGCTGCTCGAAATCACGGCGGTGAAAATCCTCTGCAAGAAGCTGGGCGTCGCGAAGGTTTCGGCGGGGCCGAAGGGCGCATTGCTCGGATTCCGGCCGGATGCGCCGCTGGATGGCGCCAAGTTGATTGCGTATGTGCAGAAACGCCCGAACGTGTTGAAGCTGCGGCCGGACATGAAGCTGGTGTTGAGTGGGGCGTGGATGGATGCGCCCGCGCGGCTGGCGGGCGTGAAGGGTCTGTTGCGGGATATGAGCGGGTTGTTGTGAGGGGTGTGTGATGGGTGGGCGTGTGGCGGGACGTGTGGTGGGGCGTGTGGCGCTGGTGACGGGGGCGTCGAGCGGGCTGGGGCGGCGGTTCGCGCAGGTGCTGGCGGCGGAGGGCGCGAAGGTGGTGGTGGCGGCGCGGCGCAAGGACCGGCTGGATGACCTGGTGAAGGAGATAGGCGCCGACAAGGCGTTCGCCGTTGCGTGCGACGTGACGGACGAGGCGGCGGTGGTCGCGATGTACGACGCGGCGGAGGCGAAGTTCGGGTTGGTGGACACGGTGATCAACAATGCGGGCATGACGCACGCGAACAATGCGGTGACGCAGGACATAGCGGAGTTCCGCAGGATCATGGACCTCAACGTGACGTCGGTGTGGTGTGTGGCGCGCGAAGCGGCGCGGCGGCTGATCAAGGCGGGACCGGAGAAGTCGGCGCGCGGGCGGATCGTCAACATAGCGTCGATGGCGGGACGGATCGTGATCCCGAACGTGACGGCGTACAACACATCGAAGGCGGCGTGCGCGCACCTGACCCGTTCGTTGGCGCGCGAGTGGGCGCGGTACGGCATCAACGTGAATGCGCTGTCGCCCGGGTATGTGGCGACGGAGCTGACGGAAGAGTGGCTGAACGGCGAGGGCGGTCAGAAGACGATCGGCAAGTCGCCGCGCCGTCGGATCATGGATGCCGAGAGCCTGGACGAAGCGCTGCTGTTCCTGTGTTCGGACGGCGCGAAGTTCGTCACGGGCACGGATGTGCTCGTGGATGACGCCCAGGGCATAGGGTGAGGCGCGCAGGCTTCATCCCAGTCGTGCTCACTTTGCTCGGCACCTGCGGCAGTCCAGAGACGGAGTTCGCGGGCAGGTGCTAGGCGAACGGGATGAAGCGGGAGTTGTGCGACTGCCTGGTGAAGCGATTGCCAGAGAACGCGCTGAAAGACTTCTTCAGGATGCCCGAGAGAAGCGAAACCGGACTCTACGTTTTGCCGAACAATATGGCGCCGGCGCTGTCGTGTTTCGATATCGGGGTCAGCGCGGGCTAACGCGTTCTCATTATCGTGCGACCTACTTGCGGAGAATTTTCTCCATCGCCTTCCCCTTGGCGAGCTCATCGACCAGCTTGTCCATGTAGCGGATGTTCTGCATCAGCGGCTCTTCTATCTCTTCCACGCGGACACCGCAGATGACGCCGGTGACCAGGGAGCGCGCCGGGTTGAGCTTTGGCGCCTTGTCGAAGAACGCTTCCAGGCTGGTGCGCTTTTCGATCTGGGCCTCAAGACCCTTCGGGGTGTAGCCGGTCAGCCAGCGGATGACCTGATCGACTTCAGCTTTTGTACGTCCCTTCTTCTCCACTTTGGCGACGTAGAGCGGATATAGGCTGGCGAAGCTCATCGCGTAGACGCGATTCCAGTTTGCGATCGTTCTTGCGGTCGTCTTCATCGGCCTGTTCCGTCTGCAATCGATGCGCGAAGAATTGCGCGAAGGCTGGTGGCAATCAACTGCAAGGCGGATCAACAAGCGCGGCGCACCGTGATAGGCTGCCATGGTTGCGATGGGAGGATTTCATGCACGGTCGATGGACGTTGGCGGGCGTGGTGTTGCTGGCGTTGGCTGCCTGTTCGGGCGGGGAATCTGAATGGGTCCAGACGTGCGTACTGAATGGAAAGACAAGGGCGCAATGCGTGTGTCTCGACAAAGAGCTGAAGCCGGAATGGCGTGACATGGCGCTGATGAGCGATGCCGCGCGGACGCAGGTGCAGCCGAATATGGCGCCGGACACGTTTGCCGGCCTTTCAACAGCGACGTCGAAGTGCATGGCCGCAAACTGAAGTAACGATCACTGAAACGAGGATGACGGCCTTGTTTCAGTGATGTTTGGTTGTTAGGCGCGCTTATTTCGACGGCATACCGGGCATCGGCGGCATGGTGGCGCCCTTGTGGTGCTCGCACGAGACTTTCGGGTTGTAGGGCTTGAACACGCCGTTGGGGTTCTCGCGGTAGAGCCAGACGTGCCTGTCGTAGTGCGGTTCGAAATTGTGGGCCTCGTCGGCTGGTGTCGCCAGGTCGTCGGCCATCATGTCATAGGCCACGCCGTGAAATGACGGAGGCGCGGAATTGGCAGCATCCCAGGCCTTCTTGAAGGTGATGTTTTCCACCGCGACCAGTTGCATCGAGTCGTCAGTCTGCGGCTCGTAGATGAGGACGGTGGGTTTGCGAAAGTCAGTGTGCGTGCCGTTGCCATCGACGCGGGCGCCCGGTGCGGGTGGCCCGGGGACGCCGGCCTGTCCAAACAGGACGTAGTGCACGCCCATTGCGCCAAGCTCGGCCGGCTTGCCCATCATCGCCGCCGTATCGCAGAGGTCCGCTGGATCGCGGACATAGCCGTCCGCGAGTGCAACTTTGATGTCCTGGTATTTCTCCGTGAGCGCGCGGACTTCTTCGAGTGTTGGTTCTCCGGGGCCAGGCACGGGCGCGGCTGGCGCAGCTTCGGCGGCCGGTGTCGCCGCTGGCGTCGACGGGCTGCACGCGGATGCGAGCAGCGCGGCGGTGGCCATGACATGAAGCGAGACTGCGGAAAGGCGCATGCGTTGACCCCTTTTGAAATATGACGGGGACCCCTATTCCCCCACGCGCATTTGGCCATTGATCATGCCCGGAATCAACGCGGAGCCGCACGCGCGATGATGCCGGAAGGCTTGCCGTAGAGAGAGGCTTGACGCGAGCGACAGGTAGCCGCTTCGTCGGACCAAGGGAGAACCTATTATGGCGCAAGGTCCGCTGGTTGGCGTGAAGATCGTCGAGTTTGCGGGGATCGGTCCGGGGCCGTTCTGCGGGATGCTGCTGGCGGACCTTGGCGCGGACGTGGTGCGGCTTGATCGTGCGGAGTCGGTCGGTCGTTCTGCGCCAGACTTGGCGAACCGCGGCAAGCGATCGATCGCGGTCGATCTGAAAGAGCCGGAGGGCGTCGAGGCGGCGCTGAGCCTGCTTGAGAAAGCAGATGGGTTGATCGAAGGATTCCGGCCGGGCGTGATGGAGCGGCTGGGCGTCGGGCCCGATGCGGTGCTGAAGCGCAATCCGAAGCTGGTCTACGGCCGCATGACGGGCTGGGGCCAGACGGGCCCATGGGCGCACATGGCCGGGCACGACATCGACTACATCGCGTTGACCGGTGCGCTGCACACGATGGGGCGGGCGGGCGAGGCGCCAGCGCCGCCGTTGAACCTCGTTGGTGATTTCGGCGGGGGCGCTCTCTATCTCGCGTTCGGATTGCTGGCTGGCATTCTCGAAGCGAGATCGTCTGGCAAGGGGCAGGTGATCGACTGCGCGATGATCGACGGCGCGGCGTCGCTGATGACGATGTTCTACGGCATGAAAGCGGCAGGCATCTGGAACACCAATCGCAGCGACAACCTGCTGGATGGCGGCGCGCACTTCTACGACACGTATGAATGCGCGGACGGAAAGTGGCTGGCGGTTGGCGCGATCGAGCCGCAATTCCACACCATACTCGTCGAAGGACTGGGACTGACCGAAGCGGAGTTTCCCGCGCGCATGGATCGCGCGAAATGGCCGGAGCATTCGAAGCGTATTGCCGATGTGATCCGTACAAAGTCGCGCGATGAGTGGATGAAGGTGTTTGATGGCACAGATGCTTGCGTCGCGCCGGTGCTCAGCATGGATGAGGCGCCCAAGCACCCGCACAATGCCGAGCGCCAGACATTCCAGACTGCCTTCGGAGTGAGCCAGCCCGGCCCCGCGCCGCGGTTTTCGCGTACGGCGGGAGCAATCAACGGCCTGCCGGCACTGGCGGGAAAGCAGTCGGAAGACGTGCTGACGAGCTGGGGGATCGATGCTGAACGGGCCCAGGGCTTCCTGAAGGGTGGGGCCGTCGTCCAAGCGTGAGGCGCTGTCGGGTAGCGTCTGATTCAGCCTGAAATGTGGCGTGAAGTCAGTGGCTTCCCGTTATTTGTTCTACCTGAATTATGGACAACAACTGCCTCAATCCCCGTTCAGACTCACTCCCATAGAACGAGCACATACCGGTGGGACGCCTTGATGTCCCTCGATGGTTCCTACCGGTTCTGTTCCTGTGCACCTTGGGCCGGCGTCCTCGACGCCGGCCCTTTCCTTTCAGGGGCGCTCGCGTTCGACGGGAGTCTCCGACAGGCACGGAAGGTCGCGGTGACTTTTCATCGATAATCGCTAAAACCAGAATCAAGAGATTCCGGGAGCCTGTGGATGAAACTGACATGGTTGGCGGCGGCAGCCGTCGCGATTCTGGCTTGCGGCTCGGCCTGGGCCGATGCGGAAAAGCAGACCAAGGGCAAGTTCGAGGACAAGTTCCGGCAGCTTGAAGTCGACCTGCCGTCTCCCAACACCTACCGCACCGCATCCGGAGCGCCGGGCGAATCATACTGGCAGCAGCGTGCCGACTACCTGATCAACGCCACGCTGGATGAAGCGAAGAAGCGGATCACGGCCAATGGCACGATCACCTACACCAACAACTCACCGCATGCGCTGAGCTATATCTGGCTGCAGCTCGACCAGAACATCTTCAAGCAGAACTCCGCCTCGCGGCTGACCGCGCGGGCGACGCCGACGGCCGCCGGCGATACGCTGAGCATCAATACTTTCCGCCAGCTGCAGTCATATGCGGAGACGCCGCACGGCTTCGAGATCAACTCGGTCACGGACGGATCGAGCCCGCTGCATTATGTGATCAACGACACGATGATGCGCGTTGATCTGCCAAGGCCGCTGGCGCCGCGCGCCACGACGACGATGAAGATCGATTGGGCATTCAACATTGTCGACAACGGGCTGTTTGGCGGCCGGTCGGGCTATGAGCGGTTCCGCGACAACGACACATACACCTTCTTCCAGGCGCAGTGGTTCCCGCGGCTCGCGGCTTATACCGATTACACCGGCTGGCAGCACAAGCAGTTCCTGGGCAATGGCGAATTCACGCTAGAGTTCGGCAATTACGATGTGTCGATCACGGTTCCGGCCGACCACATCATGGGCGCGACGGGCGTGTTGCAGAACCCGAACGATGTGCTGAGCGCTGACCAGCGCAATCGTCTGGCGCAGGCGAAGCGCGAGTTCAACAAGCCGATGTACATCGTGACGCCGGACGAGGCGCTCGCGAACGAGAAGGAAGGCACGACCGCGGTGAAGACGTGGCGGTGGAAGGCCGCCAACGTCCGCGACTTCGCCTGGGCTTCGTCGCGCAAGTTCATCTGGGATGCGATGGGCGTGGACCAGCCGGACAGCGGAGACGTGCTGGCGCAGTCCTTCTTCCCGAACGAGGCGGATCCGCTGTGGTCGCTCTATTCGACGCGGGCAGTGGCGCACACGATCGACAGCTATTCGAAGTTCTCTTTCCCGTACCCCTATCCGAACGCGATCTCGGTCAACACCTGGCTGGGCGGCGGGATGGAGTATCCGATGATCTCGTTCAACGGGTATCGCCCGGTGAAGGATGCCAAGACCGGCGTGAAGACCTACACGCGCAACGCGAGGAGCGGCCTGATCGGCGTGGTGATCCATGAGGTGGGTCACAACTACTTCCCGATGACCGTGAACTCGGACGAGCGGCAATGGACGTGGATGGACGAGGGTATCAACTCGTTCCTCGAACACATGAGCGAGCTGCTGTGGGACGAAAACTTTCCGGTGTTGGGCGGCAATCCGAACAGCATGGACGAGATCGGTGTGTACATGATGTCGGAAGACCAGGTTCCGGTCATGACCAACTCGGAATCGCTGCTGCAGTTCGGCAATAACGCCTACAACAAGCCGGCTGCGGCGCTGACGGTCCTGCGCGAGACGGTGATGGGGCGTGAACTGTTCGATTTCGCGTTCAAGCAGTACTCGACGCGCTGGATGTTCAAGCGGCCGACGCCGGCGGACTTCTTCCGCACTATGGAGGACGCGTCGGGTGTCGATCTCGACTGGTTCTGGCGCGGCTGGTTCTACACCACGGATCACGTCGACATCGCTCTGAACGATGTGCGCGAGTACCGCCTGTCGACCAAAAATCCAGAAGTAGAAGCGCCGCTGCAGCGTGAACGTCGCGAAGTGACGCGTCCAGATGCGCCCACGGCGGTCAACAACCGCAATACCGGCATCAAGACCTATATGGACCGGCATCCCGACGCGAAAGACTTCTACGACGCGAATGACGAGTTCGCGGTCAACAACAAGGACCTCAACGACTACTCGACATTCCAGGAAGGGCTGAAAGAACCGGAGAAATCGGCGTTCGAGCGGGCGCTGCGCGAGAACCCGTACATCTACTTCGTCGACTTCGAGAATGTCGGTGGGCTGGTTTCTGCGCTTCCGCTGAAGTTCACCTATGACGACGGGTCGGTGAAAGAGGTAATGATTCCCGCCGAGATCTGGCGCCAGAACAGCGAGAAGGTGACCAAGGTGTTCGTCGAGCCGAAGAAGGTCGTGTCCGTAGAACTGGATGCCCGGCGCCAGATCGCTGACGCGATGCGGGGCAACAACGCCTATCCCTCGCGTACCGAGCCGAGCCGGCTGGACCTCTATCGTCAGAACCAGAGCGCGGCGCGCAACCAGATGGCGGATGCGCTGGTTGAGCTGAAGGCCAAACAGGCCCCGGCAAGCCCGGCCGCTCCAATTGCGCCAACGCAGCCACGATGAGCAATGCGGGCGCCCGGCTGACGCGAAGACTGGCGCTTGGCGCCGGGTTCGCGCTCGCCGTGGCGCCGCAAGCGTTTGCCCATCGTTCGCAGAGCGTTCTGACCACCGTGGTATGGAACGCGGCCTCGTCGATGCTCGAGGTAACGCATCGTCTTCACTCGGATGATGCCGAACTCGGGCTGGCGCAGGCGACGGGCGCTGCGGCCATTGATCTTACCTTGATGAAGAACCAGGCGCAGCTGATGCTCTATGTCGAAAGCCATTTTGCGTTGATGGATGGGGCGACGAAGATCGCGCTAGAGCCGCTCGGCGCGGAATTCGAGGGGCAATCGATCCTGCTCTACCAGGAAGCGAAACGATCGGCGCCGCCGAAAGATCTCGTCATCGACAACCGCATCCTGCGGGATGTTTTCGATGGCCAGACCAACCTGGTGAACGTTCGCCTGGCGCAACGGACGCGCACGCTGATCTTTTCCGGCAATGACGGGACCAAGAAGGCCGAAGGCCTGCTTTAGGCTTCCTCTGCCAACCAGTCTGGCGTGAGCGACGGCGGGGAGGTAGTCCTGTGGCGCCTGCACGGGGCAAAGGTCGAGGGGACCTGAATGCGGATTGTAATCTTTATCATCCTTGGTGTGTTGGTCGCCCTCGTCGGTGGCGCGGCCATTTTTCCCATGTCGGTCGTGGCGGACTTCGCAGCGAAGCAGGCGCCGGATTTCCGGTTCGCAGCAGCCAGCGGCAGCGTGTGGGACGGCAAGCTGACCAACGTCTCCTACGGCCAGCAGCGCATCGGCGACCTGTCCGTGAAGACCGATCTGATGAAGCTGTTCGGCGGCAAGGCGGGCGGCACGCTTGGCCTGGCGCGTGAAGGGTTCGTGGGACAAGCCGGGATTTCCTATGGGCTGGGCGATGGCAGCCTTGAACTGATGGACATGAAGATCTCTGGCGATACGGCGAAGGTGCCAGGCATGCCGCAGGCGATTGCGCGGGCGGACGGGAAGTTCACGCTCGCCGTCAAAGACCTCAAGTTCACCAAGGGCGTCTGCGATACGGCGACAGGTGAAGTCTGGACCGACGCTCTGACCAAGGTGAACGTGAAGGGCTGGGTCGGACCGGAACTGCGCGGACCCGTAACCTGCGAGGGTGGCAATCTCAACGTGGAAGCCAAGGGCAAGGCTGCGACTGGCGAAGACGTGCTGGCCAAGCTGAGCATCGGGCCCAAGCTGGACATGGCAATGACTGCCATGGTCGCAAATGCGAGTTCCGGGGCCGTCGAGGCCCTGACCCAGATCGGCTTTGTAGCCGAGGGCAATGCGCTGGTGATGCGCCAGGCCATGGGGTCGGAGTAGTGGCCAATAGGCCGCAAGTAATGGGCATTTCCGGGCGCCAATCCGCTTGACCCGGGGAGCGGTGACGCCTAAACGCTCCTTCCTTCGATACCTGCGGATGCGGGTGTAGCTCAGTTGGTTAGAGTGCCGGCCTGTCACGCCGGAGGTCGCGGGTTCGAGCCCCGTCACTCGCGCCAGGTATCGAAAAGATCGGGCGGCCGAAAATGACCGCAAATCCAGACAATTCCGCCGTTGAGCGCGATGAACGTGTCGTCGCCGCGAACTCTATTCTGGTCGGTGGCGGCGGCCAGCCGGCGGACCCCGCGCGGGCGACTGGCCTCTATCGGGAAGCGATGGCGGCTGGCTCCGGCGCGGCCGCTGAACGGCTGGCGGTGTTGGCAGCAATGGGGGTCGGACGGCCGGCGAGTTGGGCCGAGGCGCTGGACCGGCTGGCGGAGGCCGCCGAGCTCGGCTGGAAGCCGGCGCAAGGTCAACTCGCGGTGCTCGCCGGCAGGGACTCCGGCGACTGGGCGGGGGCGATAGCGCCGTGGCGAACGCTCCGCAAAGAGATCGATATGAAGGTCCTCCTGAGACCGCCGCCGCTGAGGCGGATTCGTGAGTCGCCTGCGATTGCGCTGATCGACGGATTGGCGACGCCCGCGATGTGCGGATGGCTCATTTCGAAAGCGACCACCCGGCTGACGCCGGCCCTGGTGGGCGACTTTGCCACGGGACGATGGGTGCCTGACCCTATGCGCACAGGCCTCGCGGCTGGGTTCGGCCTTGTCGACACGGATGTCGTGATGGTGCTGACGCAGGAGCGGTTGGCGCGGGGTTCGGGGCTGATGGTGCACCAGCAGGAAGCTCCGCACGTGCTGAGTTATGATCCCGGCCAAGAATACAAGGCGCATTTCGACTTCATGAATCCCGGCGTTCCGGCTTTCCAGAAGCAGCTGGCGATCATGGGCCAGAGAGTGGCGACATGCCTGACCTGGCTCAACGAGGATTATGAGGGCGGCGAGACTGCCTTCCCGAAGATCGACTGGAAGCATCGCGGCAGGGTCGGCGATGCGATGCTGTTTCTGAACGTCCGGACGACCGACAAGCAGCCTGATCCGATGACGCTGCATGCAGGGCTGCCCGTGACACGCGGGCGGAAATGGCTGCTGTCGCAGTGGGTACGCGACCGAGTGCAGGCCATCATCTGATTTGGGGCTGCCCGGAACTCATGACAGAACAGGCGATGCCCACGACGTTTTCCGCTTTCTCTAGTGATCCAGCCGTCGCGGCCGCTGATCGTGTGCTGATGGGCGATGACACCCAGGCGAGCCCGGAATCCGCACGCATACTTTATGAGGCGGCCGCGGCTGCAGGTTCCGGTCTGGCGTTGGAGCGGCTGGCGGTTCTGGCGGCGGTTGGCGTCGCGCGGAAGGCGGATTTCGGCGAGGCGCTGGATCTGCTGGCGCGCGCTGCCGATCTTGGACACCGCCCCGCGCAAAAACAGCTTGTCATTCTGTCTGGCCGCAAGGACCTCGCGACGCGCACGCCTCGCGCGCCGATCTGGGGGAAGGTGAGGGCGGAGATCGATCTCGATCGGCTACTGGCGTCCCCGAGAGTCCTGCAGCAGCACTTGTCGCCGGCCGTTTTCACGATCGAGGGGTTCATTCCCAAGGCGCTTTGCCGCTGGATCATCGAACGTGGACGCGGAGGATTGGCCACCGGGCAGGTCAGCCATGTCGAGACCGGCGAGCCGAGACCCGACGCGATGCGGACAGCCCGTGCAGCGGCTTTCCGGCTTACTGGCACGGATGTAGCGATGGTGCTGGTGCAGGAGCGGCTGGCGCGGATGGCGAGGCTCCCGCTACATCAGCACGAGCCCCCGAACCTGCTGCATTACGAGCCGGGGCAGGAATACCGGGCCCATTTCGACTTCATCAATCCGGGCGTTCCAGCCTTCCAGCAGGAACTGGCCATGCTGGGCCAGCGTGTCGCGACCTGCCTTGTCTATCTGAATGACGATTTCGACGGTGGGGAGACGGGCTTTCCGAAGCTCGGCTGGAAATATCGCGGGAAGCCGGGCGATGCTCTGCTGTTCTATAACGTGACTTCGAAGGGCCAGCCGGATGCTTCGACGTTGCATGCTGGACTGCCACCGACGCGGGGCGAGAAATGGCTGCTGTCGCTGTGGGTTCGTGACAGGGTTCAGCCCATCGTCTGACCTAGCGTTTGATGATCGGGATTGCGACCTTCCATCGCACTCGCGGAAGTAGTCCACAGCCCGGATTTCAGGCCCGAAAGTCGCAGCGCGTCTAAGATTCACGCATGTGCGAAGCGGCTCTATTGCCTCGTACGTCAAAGCGGAATAGGCCGTCCGGCAAACGCCAAGCCGAGGGTAAAAATGGCCGACGTGCAGACGCTCGTCACCAACTATCTGCCGGTCGTGATTTTTCTTGTGATCGCGGTGGCGTTGAGCTGCCTCTTTCTTGTTGCGTCGGCGCTGCTCGCCCCGCGCAAGCCCGATCCGGAGAAGCTGTCGGCCTATGAATGCGGGTTCAACGCATTCGACGACGCACGCATGAAATTCGACGTCCGATTCTACCTCGTCTCGATCCTTTTCATCATTTTCGACCTCGAAGTGGCCTTCCTGTTCCCCTGGGTGTTCCAGGTAGCGGAGGGCAATATCTTCGCCTTCTGGTCGATGATGACATTCCTCGGCGTTCTGACGGTCGGCTTTGTCTATGAGTGGCGCCGTGGCGCGCTGGAGTGGCAATAATGGCCGAGCCAAAGGTAGCCGCCGGCGCCGCTGCTCGCGTTGCCCGTCCTGAGGGCGGAGCGCTGGTCAAGCCGAACGATCCGTTCTTCTCGAGCCTGTCGGACGAACTGGCCGACAAGGGTTTTATCGTTGCAGCGGCCGACGATCTGATCACGTGGGCGCGCACCGGCTCGCTGATGTGGATGACCTTCGGTCTCGCCTGCTGCGCGGTCGAGATGATGCAGGCGTCGATGCCGCGCTATGACATGGAGCGCTTCGGCGCCGCGCCGCGCGCGAGCCCACGCCAGTCGGACGTGATGATCGTCGCCGGTACGTTGACCAACAAGATGGCCCCGGCGCTTCGCAAAGTCTACGACCAGATGCCGGAGCCGCGTTATGTGATCTCGATGGGATCGTGCGCCAACGGCGGGGGCTACTATCACTACAGCTATGCCGTGGTGCGCGGATGCGACCGCATCGTGCCAGTCGACATCTATATCCCGGGCTGTCCGCCGACGGCCGAGGCGCTGATCTACGGCCTGCTGCAGCTTCAGAAGAAGATCCGCCGTGAGGGGAGCATCGAGCGATGAGCGCTTTGCCCACCCGTTCCGCGATGATCTCGGAGCTGAAAATTCATCTTGAAGCAACACAGGCCAAGGCCATCACCGGCATGGTGGTGACGCATGGCGAGCTGACCGTTATGGCGGCGCGCGACGGAATTGCGAAGCTGCTGGTCTTCCTGCGCGACGACAGCCAGTGCCGGTTCGAGACACTAGTCGATATCTGCGCTTGCGATTATCCGACCGAGCCCGAGCGCTTCGAAGTCGTCTACCACATGCTTTCGATGCGCTTGAACCAGCGTATTCGAGTCAAAGTTCGCACGGATGAATCCACGCCGGTGCCGAGCGCCACGGATGTGTTCCCGGTCGCCAACTGGTACGAGCGCGAGGCGTTCGACATGTATGGCGTGATCTTCTCCGGCCATCCCGATCTGCGCCGCATTCTGACTGACTACGGCTTCGAAGGATATCCGCTGCGCAAGGACTTCCCACTGACTGGCCGCGTGCAGGTCCGTTACGACGAGGCCCAGAAGCGCATCATCAATGAGCCGGTGAACCTGATCCAGGAATACCGCAACTTCGACTTCCTTTCGCCGTGGGAAGGCATGCAGGCCGTGATCCCGGGCGACGAAAAAGCCGAGGCGAAGAAATAGCCATGGCTGACGACGCTACCCACAAGTCGATCGACATCGACGACCGCAAGTTCACGATCAACTTTGGGCCGCAGCATCCGGCTGCGCACGGCGTTCTGCGGCTTGTGCTGGATCTCGACGGAGAGATCGTTGATCGCGTCGATCCGCATATCGGGTTGCTGCATCGCGGCACCGAGAAGCTGATCGAGTACAAGACTTTCCTGCAGGCGCTGCCTTATTTCGACCGGCTCGACTATGTCGCGCCGATGAACCAGGAGCACGCTTACTGCCTCGCGATCGAGAAGCTGGCAGGCATTCAGGTTCCTGAGCGTGCGAAGTACATCCGCGTGATCTTTTCCGAGATTGGGCGTCTGCTGTCGCATCTGCTGAACGTCACGACGCAGGCGATGGACGTGGGCGCGCTGACGCCGCCGCTGTGGGGCTTCGAGCCGCGCGAACAGCTGATGGTGTTCTATGAGCGCGCGTCAGGTTCGCGGATGCACGCGGCGTATTTCCGGCCGGGCGGCGTTCACCAGGACCTGCCGCCGGAACTGGTGGAGGACATCCACAAATTCTGCGGTCCGTTCCTGAAGACGCTCGATGATATCGAAGCGCTTGTGACCGAGAACCGCATTTTCAAGCAGCGCAACGTCGACATCGGCGTAGTATCGGTGGAAGACGCGCTGGCCTGGGGCTTCTCAGGCGTGATGGTGCGTGGATCTGGCCTGGCGTGGGACCTGCGCCGCGCGGAACCGTACGAGATCTACTCGGAACTCGACTTCAAGATTCCGGTCGGCAAGAACGGCGACTGCTGGGATCGCTATCTCTGCCGCATCGAGGAGATGCGCGAGAGCGTGAAGATCATCAAGCAGTGCATCGACAAGATGCCTGTCGGGCCGGTGCTGCCCGAGCATTCGAAGTTCGCGCCACCGCGCCGTGGCGAGATGAAGAACTCGATGGAAGCGCTGATCCATCACTTCAAACTCTACACTGAAGGCTTTCACGTTCCCGCGGGCGAGACCTATGCTTGCGTCGAGGCGCCCAAGGGTGAGTTCGGCGTCTATCTGGTCACCGACGGCGGCAACCGGCCGTACCGGCTGAAGATCAAGGCGCCGGGTTACGCGCATCTGCACGCGATGGACCATCTCTGCCGCGGCCACATGCTGGCTGACGTCTCGGCTATCCTTGGTTCGCTCGACATCGTGTTCGGGGAGGTCGATCGTTGAGCCATCGCCGTTTCCACGACCCGTCTCACCACGAGCCGTTTGCGTTCACGCAGGCGACGGAAGACCAGATTGCGTGGTGGGAGCGTAAGTATCCGACCGAGCGCCGCGCATCGGCGGTCATCCCCGCGCTGTGGGTAACGCAGAAGCAGAATGCCGGCTGGTTGTCCGAGCCTGCGCTGCGTGCGGTCGCTGACCGGCTGGGCATGACGTACATCCGCGTCTACGAGATCGCGACCTTCTACACGATGTTCAATCTGGAGCCGGTCGGCAAATTCCACCTGCAGGTCTGCGGCACGACGCCGTGCATGCTGCGCGGGGCGGACAAGCTGAAGGACTTCTGCGAACGCAAGATCGGGCCGAAGGGTCATGTCTCCGGCGGCGGCAAGTTCTCGTGGGTCGAAGTGGAATGCCTCGGCGCGTGCGTGAATGCGCCGATGATCCAGATCAACGACTATTATTACGAAGATCTATCGATCGAGACGCTTGAGAAGATCATGGACGATCTGGCGTCGGGGAATGATCCGAAGCCGGGGACGTATGTGAAACGCCAGACCAGCGCGCCGGAAGGTTCACCGACGTCCCTGACCGATGAATCGCTTTACGACGGCACCAAGGCGAAGCCGCTGGCGGCCATACCGAACGCGCCCAAACCTGTTGACCCCAATGCGGCCCCGCCGCCGGCGAAGGCATGAGGCGCGGCATGGCGGACAACCACCCCAGCAAGGAAATGATGGCCGAGCTCGTGCGAGCCGGCATCTTCGAGGCGCTGTGCATTGCAGCCGGCGTGATCGGCTATTTCGCGACCGGCAAGTGGATCTGGATCGTGATGGGCGTTCTGGCGGGACTGGGTTTCAGCGTGCCCGCGATCATCAAGCTCGTAAGAGAAGCCAGGGAGCGCAACCGTGCTTCTCGATAAGGACCGGATCTTCACCAACCTCTACGGGCGGCACGACTTCCGGCTGGAAGCCGCGAAGCAGCGCGGCGCGTGGAATTCCACGAAGGAGCTGATGCAGTTTGGTCCGGAGTGGATCTGCGACCAGATCAAGGCATCGGGCCTGCGTGGACGGGGCGGGGCGGGCTTCCCGACCGGCTTGAAGTGGACCTTCATGCCGAAGGTCGTGAAGGACCGGCCGCATTATCTCGTCGTCAACGCGGATGAATCCGAACCCGGCACCTGCAAGGACCGGGACATCATGCGCCACGATCCGCACCTGCTGATCGAAGGCTGCCTGATCGCGTCGTACGCGATGCGCGCCAATAAGTGCTACATCTACCTGCGCGGCGAATACATCTTCGAGCGTGAGTGTCTCGAGGAAGCGATCAAGGAAGCCTATGCGGCTGGCCTGGTTGGCAAGAACGCCTGCGGCTCGGGTTGGGATTTCGACATCTACTGCCACCACGGCGCCGGCGCGTACATCTGCGGTGAAGAGACTGCGCTGCTTGAAAGCCTCGAAGGCAAGAAGGGCCAGCCGCGCCTGAAGCCGCCTTTCCCGGCGAACGCCGGCCTCTATGGCTGCCCGACGACCGTGAACAATGTCGAGTCGATCGCCGTCGCGCCGACCATCCTGCGCCGTGGCGCCGGCTGGTTCGCGGGTTTTGGCCGCCCGAACAACACGGGCACGAAAGTGTTCTGCATCTCCGGCCACGTCGAGCGGCCGTGCAATATCGAAGAAGAGATGTCGATCCCGCTGAAGACGCTGATCGAAGAGCATTGCGGCGGCGTGCGTGGCGGTTGGGGCAACCTGAAAGCGATCATTCCGGGCGGGTCTTCGGTGCCGATGATCCCGAAAGAGATCTGCGACACGGTGCTGATGGATTTCGACGCGCTGCGCGACGTGAAGTCGGGCCTCGGCACAGCAGCCGTGATCGTGATGGACAAGTCGACCGACCTGATCAAGGCGATCGCGCGCATTGCATACTTCTACAAGCATGAGAGCTGTGGCCAGTGCACGCCGTGCCGCGAAGGCACTGGCTGGATGTGGCGCGTGCTCGAGCGCATGGCCAAGGGCGAGAGCGAGACGTCGGAAATCGACACGCTGCTCGACGTCGCGAGCCAGGTGGAAGGTCATACGATCTGTGCGCTGGGCGACGCCGCCGCGTGGCCGATCCAGGGCCTCATCCGCCATTTCCGTCAGGAGATCGAGGACCGCATCACGAACTACCGTCAGGGCCGGCCGCACGTGCCGGGTCACACGCTGGCGGCGGAGTAGGGCATGACCGACACCGTCAAACTCATTGTCGATGGCGTCGCGGTGGACGCGCCGAAGACGTACACGCTGCTGCAGGCCTGCGAGCTGGCCGGCGCCGAGATTCCACGCTTCTGCTATCACGAGCGTCTGTCGATCGCCGGCAATTGCCGCATGTGTCTGGTCGACTGGGTTGGCGCGCCGAAGCCGATCGCGTCGTGCGCCCAGACGGTGGGCGATATGGCGCCCAAGAAGGACGGAACACCGCACGAGATTTCCACCAAATCGCCACGCGCCACCAAGGCGCGCAACGGCGTCATGGAATTCCTGCTTATCAACCACCCGCTGGATTGCCCGATCTGCGACCAGGGGGGCGAGTGCGACCTGCAGGACCAGGCGATGGGTTATGGCCGCGCCGCCACGCGCTACACCGAGAACAAGCGCGCCGTCGACGACAAGAACATGGGCCCGCTGGTCAAGACCATCATGACCCGCTGCATCCAGTGCACACGTTGCGTGCGCTTTGCGTCGGAAGTGGCGGGCGTGGATGAGATCGGTCTCGCGAACCGCGGCGAAGACGCCGAGATCACCACCTACCTCGAGAAGTCGCTGACGAGCGAACTCTCCGGCAACGTGATCGATCTGTGCCCGGTCGGTGCGCTGACCTCGAAGCCATACGCATTCAACTCCCGCTCGTGGGAGCTGCGCAAGACAGAGAGCGTCGATGTCATGGACGCGCTCGGTTCGGCGATCCGCGTCGATGCCCGCGGGCCCGCCGTGATGCGCGTCCTGCCGCGTGTCAACGAAGAGATCAACGAGGAGTGGATCTCGGACAAGACGCGCTTTGCATGCGATGGCCTCGGCCGCCAGCGTCTCGACAAGCCGTATGTCCGCGAGAACGGCGAGCTGAAAGCTGTGACGTGGGACGATGCGTTGAAACGCGCCGCCGAGATGCTGAAAGTTTCGGGCGACCAGATCGGCGTGATCGCCGGCGACCTTGCCTGCGCCGAGGGCATGAAGGCTGCGATGGATCTCGCCGCTTCGCTCGGTGTGAAGTCGATCGACTGCCGCCAGGATGGCGCGAAACTGGGTCTTGCCGCTGACGCCTCGAAGCTGCCGCGGGATAGCTATCTCTTCAACTCGACCATCATGGGCATCGACGAAGCGGATGCGATCCTGCTGGTCGGTGTGAACCCGCGCAAGGAAGCGGCAGTGCTGAACGCGCGCCTGCGCAAGGCGTGGCTGCGCATGGTTCCGGTGGCGCTGCTTGGTGAGCGCGTCGATCTGACATTCGACTACAAGTATCTCGGCGCCGGTCCGGATAGCCTGAAGGACGTGAAGGCCGGCCATCCGGTGTTCGACGAGTTCTCCAAGGCCAAACGTCCACTGATCATTCTCGGCCAGGGCGCGCTGACGCGCGGCGATGGCGCAGCGGTGCTGCACGCTGTCTCCGCGCTGGCGGCTTCGGTCGGCGCGTTCAAGGAAGGTTGGAACGGCTTCAGCGTACTTCACACTGCGGCTTCGCGCGTTGGCGGGCTCGACATGGGCTTCCTGCCGGGCTCCGGCGGCAAGGACGTGGCAGGTATCATCGTCGGCGCGCAGTCGGGCGACATCAAGACGGTGCTGCTGCTCGGCGCGGACGAGATCGACACGGCGAAGCTCGGCAAGGTCAGCGTCATCTATATCGGCAGCCATGGCGACAACGGCGCTCACCGCGCCGATGTGATCCTGCCGGCGGCCGCCTACACCGAGAAATCGGCGACATACGTCAACACAGAAGGCCGCGTGCAACGGACCCAGCGGGCCGTGGCCCCGAAGGGTGACGCGCGCGAAGACTGGGCGATCCTGCGCGCGTTGTCGGCCTATGTCGGCAAGACGTTGCCCTACGATACGCTCGCGCAGGTTCGCGCCCAGCTGGGCGCGGATCATCCGACTTTCCTCGGCCTCGACTTCGCGCCGGGCACGCACGCCAACAGCGTTGCGCCACCTTATGGCGCGGCGGGTCAGATGCAGTCGGCGCCGTTCGTGACTCCGATCAAGGCGTTCCACCTGACCAATCCGATCGCGCGCTCTTCGCGCACCATGGCGGAATGCGCCGAGCTCGCTGCGGGTGTGAACCCCGCGGTTGCAGCGGAATAGGAGGGCGGGATGGTACAGCTCTTCGAATGGGGTGGGCTCTGGGGCGGCATCGGCCTGGCCGTGCTGCAGATCCTTGCGCTCGTCATCATCCTGCTGGTGTGCATCGCCTTCCTGCTGCTGATGGACCGCAAGGTCTGGGCGGCGGTCCAGCTGCGCAAAGGACCCAACGTGGTGGGCCCGTTTGGCTTGCTTCAATCCTTCGCGGATCTGTTCAAGTTCGTGCTCAAGGAAATCATCATTCCTGCGGGCGCCAACAAGACGGTGTTCCTGCTCGCGCCGATCATCACACTGAGCCTTGCGCTAGTTGGCTGGGCCGTGATCCCGGTCGCGCCAGGCTGGGTTGTCGCCAATCTCAATGTCGGCGTGCTGTACCTGTTCGCGATCTCGTCGCTTGGCGTCTATGGCATCATCATGGGTGGGTGGGCCTCGAATTCGAAGTATCCCTTCCTCGGAGGTCTTCGTTCAGCGGCACAGATGGTGTCCTACGAAGTCTCGATCGGCTTCGTGATCGTGACCGTGCTGCTGCTGGTCGGTTCGCTGAACCTGACAGACGTTGTCGATCACCAGGATGGCGGCATCTGGAACTGGCACGCCTTCGCGTTCCCGACGATCTTCGTCATGTTCCCGATGTTCGTGATCTTCTTCATCTCGGCGCTCGCCGAAACGAACCGTCCACCCTTCGATCTTCCGGAAGCGGAATCGGAACTCGTGGCGGGCTATCAGGTCGAATACTCGTCCTCGCCGTACCTGATGTTCATGATCGGCGAGTACGTCTCGATCGTGCTGATGTGCGCGATGCTGACCATCCTGTTCTTCGGCGGATGGCACATGCCGATCCCGATCCCGGTGGAAGGCCTGCCTGACTGGTTGATCAGCCTGGGTGGCCTGTTCGTGTTCATGTTCAAGGTGACGTTCTTCTTCTTCCTGTTCGCGATGGTGAAGGCGATCGTTCCCCGCTACCGCTACGACCAGCTGATGCGGCTGGGCTGGAAGATCTTCCTGCCGACCTCGCTGGTCGCCGTGGTGATCATCAGCGGGTACATGACCTGGATGAACTCCCAGTCGCGGCCTGACTTCGACGCGCTGGACGCTGACAAGAGTGGGTTCCTAGAGGCGTCGGAACTGGCTGCGGTGACGCTGCCGGCGGGCGTCGATCAGAACAATGACGGCAAGGTGAGCTTCACCGAGTGGCGCACCGGGGCGAGGAGCTAGCATGTCGATCGGCCAAGCCATCAAGGGCGCGCTGCTGACCGACTTCGTCGGCGCCTTCTTCCTGTCCATGCGCCAGTTCTTCACGCGCAAGTACACAATCAACTATCCGTTCGAGAAAGGCCCGCTGTCTCCGCGCTTCCGTGGCGAGCATGCGCTTCGCCGCTATCCGAACGGCGAAGAGCGCTGCATCGCTTGCAAGCTGTGCGAAGCCATATGCCCGGCGCAAGCCATCACGATCGAGGCCGAGCCGCGCGAAGACGGATCGCGCCGCACGACTCGCTACGACATCGACATGGTGAAATGCATCTACTGCGGCTTCTGCCAGGAAGCCTGCCCGGTGGACGCCATCGTCGAGGGACCGAACTTCGAGTTCGCGACGGAAACGCGCGAGGAACTCTACTACGACAAGGACCGTCTGCTGGAGAACGGTGATCGCTGGGAACGCGAGATCGCCCGCAATCTGGAACTGGACGCGCGCTACAGATAGAAGGGCGCGGCTTCGCCACGGCGAGCCGAGCCTTACGGATTTCTCAGTGGCCCCATCCGGGGCGCTTTTGGACCAAGGAAGAGGGAGGCTAGGACATGGCGCTGATCGCTTTCTATATCCTCTCGACGATTGTCGTACTGTCGGCGCTGTTCGTCGTCGCGGCGCGCAATCCAGTGCACTCCGTGCTCTGGCTGATCTCGGCGTTCTTCACGTCGGCGGGTCTGCTGGTTCTGATTGGCGCCGAATTCCTCGCGATGCTGCTGGTCGTCGTCTATGTCGGCGCCGTAGCGGTGCTGTTCCTGTTCGTCGTGATGATGCTCGACGTCGACTTCGTCGAGCTGAAGCAAGGCTTTCTCAATTACATGCCGCTTGGCCTGATCATCGGGGCGTCGCTGCTGGCCGAGATCGGCATCGTGGCGGCTGCCGCGACCTTCGGCGGCGGGGCCGAGTTCAATCCGAACCCTGGCGCGGCAACCAACGCCGAAGCCATTTCGAAGGTTCTCTACACAGACTATCTGCTGCTGTTCCAGATGTCGGGCATCGTGCTGCTGGTGGCTATGATCGGCGCCATCGTGCTGACTCTGCGCTCCAGGCCACACGTCAAGCGCCAGAACATCGCGCAGCAGACCGGACGCAAACGTAAGGACGCCGTCGAACTCAAGGACGTGCGTCCGGGCCAAGGCATATGAGAGTGGGGATCTGATCATGGCGGGTCTTGACCTTACCCTCGGCCACTATCTCGCGGTCTCTGCGGCGCTGTTCACCATCGGCGTCTTCGGGATCTTCGTGAACCGCAAGAACATCATCGTTATCCTGATGTCGATCGAGCTGATCCTTCTCTCGGTCAACATCAACCTCGTCGCGTTCTCTGTCTTCAACGGCAACATCATCGGGCAGGTTTTCGCCATGCTCGTCTTGACGGTCGCCGCCGCGGAGGCCGCAGTCGGCCTCGCGATCCTCGTCGTCTACTTCCGCAATCGCGGAGAGATCGCCGTGGAAGACGTCAACGTGCTGCGCGGCTAGGAAAGGGAGCAAGGGGCGTGACCTTTCAGGAACTGGCAGCGGTCTTCATCGTGCTGTCGCCCGGTATCGCCGCGGCGATCGCTGGCCTTGGCCAGCGCTTCCTTGGCGACAAGGGGTCGATGGCGATCACGACCACGCTGGTCGTGGCTGCTGCTGGCGCGGCCGCCTATCTGTTCTTCAACCAGGTGTTCGGCGCGCATCCGGAAGGCGGCGCGCACAGCCATACCGTTCAACTCGCGCGCTGGTTCGATGTGGGAAACTTCATCGCCAACTGGGCGATCAAGATCGATACGCTGTCGGTGACGATGATGTTCGTGGTGACGGGCGTGTCGGCGCTCGTTCACATCTATTCGATCGGTTACATGCACGAGGATCCGCATCGCGCGCGGTTCTTCTCTTTCCTGTCGCTGTTTACTTTCGCGATGCTGATGCTGGTGACGGCGGACAATTTCATCCAACTGTTCTTCGGTTGGGAGGGCGTGGGGCTCGCGTCCTATCTGCTGATCGGTTTCTGGTACAAGAAGCCATCCGCCAACGATGCGGCCATCAAGGCCTTCGTGGTCAACCGCGTCGGCGACTTCGGCTTCGCGCTTGGCATCATGGCGCTGGTGTTCATGATCCAGGTCCCGGCTGAGTTCCTCGGCCCGGACGGCAAGCCGACGGCCGCCTACCTGGCGCAGATCGGTGTCGAGCAATTCTCAAGCGTCGGCTTCGACACGGTATTCCATGTCATCGCCAATAACGTACCGGTGCAGCCGATCGGCGCTGCTGCTGCGGTTCCGATCCAGTCCGTGACGTTCGATTTCCTCGGCCAGCACGTCTGGGGTCTGGAGATCGTCGGCATTCTTCTGTTCATCGGCGCAATGGGCAAATCAGCCCAGTTCTTCCTGCACACCTGGCTGCCAGACGCGATGGAAGGCCCAACACCTGTGTCGGCGCTGATCCACGCCGCGACCATGGTGACAGCGGGCGTGTTCCTCGTTTGCCGCTGCTCCTATCTCTACGAACACACCGTCATCGCCGCGAGCGTCATCACGGTGATCGGCGCGGTGACCTGCTTCTTCGCTGCCACGGTTGGCCTCGCGCAGAACGACATCAAGCGCGTGGTTGCGTATTCAACCTGTTCGCAGCTTGGCTACATGTTCTTTGCAGCGGGTGTCGGCGCCTATCAGGCGGCGATGTTCCACCTGTTCACGCATGCCTTCTTCAAGGCGCTGCTGTTCCTCTCGGCGGGCGCGGTCATTCATGGCATGCACCACGAGCAGGACATGCGCCACATGGGCGGCCTGCGAAAAAAGATGCCGTTGACCTGGGCAATGATGCTGATCGGCACACTGGCGCTGACCGGCGTCGGTATTCCCGGCATCGAAGGGCTGAACTACGGCTTCGCCGGCTTCTATTCCAAGGACGCGATCATCGAGAGTTCGTTTGCCTCGCATGACCAGTTCGCGCAGTTCGCCTTCTGGCTGTCGATCGGCGCGGCCTTCCTGACATCGTTCTACTCGTGGCGCCTGATGTTCATGACCTTCGAGGGCAAGACGCGGGCGGACCATCACACCTACGATCACGCGCACGATCCGCCGATGGCGATGGCGATTCCGCTCGTCCTTCTGGCTGTTGGCGCGGTGCTGGCAGGCGGCGTGTTCTACAATGCGATGGTGGATCACCATCAGGCTGAATACTGGGGCAGCGCGATCTTCACCGGCGAAGGCAACCACGTGCTGCACGACCGGCACGAGGTTCCGCTTTGGGTGAAGCTGGCACCAGCGGTTGCCTGGACCTCGGGTCTGTTCTTCGCCGTGATCTTCTACCTGATCGTGCCGAAGGTGCCGCGCCGCATGGCCGCCAATGGCGGGCCGATGCACGCGTTCCTGTCGCACAAATGGTATTTCGACGAGATCTACAACTTCATCTTCGTGAAGGGCGCGGCCGCGCTCGGCGACTTGTTCTGGAAGGTGGGCGACAAGAAGATCATCGACGGTATGGGTCCCGATGGCGTCACCAGCGTGGCGAAGGCCGGCGCGGGCGGGCTGTCGCGATTGCACACCGGCTATCTCTTCCACTACGCGCTGGTCATCCTTGTGGCGGCAATCGTGTTCGTGGCGTTCGTCATGATCGGGCAGGGGCGCTGATGATGTCGGGCCTGCCAATCCTCTCCATCACCGCCTACCTCCCGCTGGTCGGGGCGTTGCTGATCCTGGGTTTCCGCGTTGTCGGCGGCGCCAATGCCGCTGCGGGCGCTTCCAAGGGCATCGCCCTGCTGGCGTCGATCGCTGCGTTGGCGGCGTCTCTGATCGCGCTGTCCGGCTTCAGCCCGACGGCGCCCGGCTATCAGCTGGTCGAGAACATTCCGTGGTTCAGTGGCTCGTCCTACAAGCTGGGCGTTGACGGTCTTGCGATCTCGCTGGTCGTGCTGACCACGGCTCTGACGCCGCTCTGCATCCTGCAGTCGATGAAATCGATCGAGGACCGGCTGGCGGACTACATGATCGCCTTCCTCGTGCTCGAGACGTTGATGATCGGCGTGTTCTGCTCGCTGGACATGGTCTTGTTCTACGTGTTCTTCGAAGGCGGCCTGATCCCGATGTTCCTGATCATCGGAATCTGGGGCGGCAAGAACCGACTCTACGCCGCATTCAAGTTCTTCCTCTACACGCTGCTTGGATCGCTGCTGCTGCTCGCCGCGCTGGTCTACATGTATACGGTCGCAGGCACGACGGATGTCGAGGTGTTGCAGGCTGGCGTGAACCCGCAAACGGGCGAGATTTTCTTCGCGCCGGACGTCCAGACCTGGCTGTGGTTGGCCTTCTTTGCATCGTTCGCAGTGAAGCTGCCGATGTGGCCGGTGCACACGTGGTTGCCCGACGCGCACGTCGAAGCGCCGACGGCGGGCTCGGTCGTACTGGCCGCCGTTCTGCTCAAGATGGGCGGCTACGGCTTCCTGCGGTTCTCGCTGCCGATGTTCCCGGAAGCGTCGCTGCTGTTCCAGCCGCTGATGTTTGCGCTCAGTGTGATCGCGATCATCTACGCGTCGCTGGTCGCCTTCCGGCAGACCGACATCAAGAAGCTGGTGGCGTATTCGTCTGTAGCGCACATGGGTTTCGTGACGCTCGGTATCTTCTCGTTCAACGAGATCGGTATCCAGGGCGCGATTTATCAGATGATCTCGCACGGCGTGATCTCGGGTGCGCTCTTCTTCTGCGTCGGCGTTATTTACGACCGCATGCACACGCGCGAGATCGCCTTCTACGGCGGCCTCGTTCACCGCATGCCAGTCTATGCTGCGCTGTTCATGCTGTTCTCGATGGCCAACGTCGGCCTGCCGGGCACGTCGGGCTTCGTCGGCGAGATTCTCACCATGGTCGGCGGCTTCCAGGCCTCGACCTGGGCCGCGGCCGGCGCGGCGCTCGGCGTCATTCTTTCTGCCGTCTATATGCTTACCCTTTACCGCAACGCCGTGTTTGGTGAGCTGACCAACGAGAAGCTGTTCGACATCAAGGATGTCACGGCTGCCGAGTTCTTCATTCTCGGCATTCTCGCGATCAGCACGCTGGTGCTCGGCGTCTTCCCGTCGCTCGTGTTCGACCTGACCAAGCAGTCGACCATGAGCGTCCTCCAGATGATCGGGAAGTAGGAGCTCGCCATGGATTTCCTATCCGACATCCAGATTGCCCTGCCAGAAGCGATCCTCGCCGCGTTCGGACTTGGCGGCCTGCTGCTGGGCGCAATCGGTGGGGACCGGATCTCCGGCCTGCTGAGAGTGCTGGCAGCTGTCGCGCTGGCGGCTGCGGCTGCTGTTGCCGTGGTGCAGTTCAACCAGGGCGATGCTGAAGCGTTCAAGAGCGCGCTGTCGCCCAACGGCCTCTACAAGGTCACGCCCTTTGTGCTGTTCGCCAAGGCGGCCACCTACGCTCTGGGAGCGCTGGCCCTGTTCATGTCCGGCGGCTTCCTCAAGACCGCACAGATGGAGCGCTACGAATATTCGCTTCTGATCGTGTTCGCCTCAATGGGCGCGGGCATGATGCTGTCGGCGAACGACCTGATGACGCTCTATGTCGGCCTCGAGACGCTGAGCTTGTCGTCCTACGTGCTGGCTGCATTCCGGCGGGACAGTCTGAAATCGGCTGAGGCTGGCCTCAAGTATTTCGTGCTTGGCGCACTGGCCTCAGGTTTGCTGCTCTACGGTTCGTCGCTGATCTATGGCTTCACGGGCGGCACGGGTTTCCCTGTCATTGCGGCAGCGCCGGTCTCCGTGGGCCTGATCTTCGGTCTGGTGTTCGTGATCTGCGGCTTGGCTTTCAAGGCTTCGGCTGCGCCCTTCCACATCTGGACGCCAGACGTCTACGAAGGCGCCCCCGCTCCGGTCGTGGCCTTCTTCTCGACCGCGCCCAAGATCGCAGCAGTCGCGCTGCTCGCGCATGTGATGTTCACCACCTTCGGCCCGCACGAAGCCTCCTGGCAGCAGATCATCGCCATTATTTCGGCGCTCTCCATGCTGATCGGCGCGTTCGGCGCGCTGATGCAGAACAGCATCAAACGCATTCTCGCCTATTCCTCGATCTCCAACGTTGGCTTTGCGCTGATTGGTATCGCGGCAGGTGCGGAAGACGGCGCGGCCGCCGTGCTGGTCTACATGACGCTCTACGTTGTCGCGACGCTTGGCATGTTCGGCGGCGTGCTTGCCCTGCGTCGCAATGGCGTTGCGATCGACCAGGTGTCGGATCTCAACGGTCTCGGCAAGCTGAAGCCGGGTATGGCGCTTGGGCTCATCATCCTGATCTTCTCGGTGGCTGGCATTCCTCCGGCCGCCGGCTTCTGGGGCAAGCTGCAGGTGTTCACCGCCGGCTTCGAGGCCGACATGCTGTGGCTGGTTCTGGTTGGCGCTCTCTCCAGCGTTGTGTCACTCGGCTACTATCTGCGCCTTGTGTGGGCGATGATGATGAAGCCGCCGGGCGAGCCGCTGGACCGCACGGATGTCAGTGTTGGCGCGACAGTGTTCGCGACCTCGATCCTGATGTTCCCGGTGCTGACGATCACCATCCAGATGCTGCTGACCACGGCCAACCTCGCCGCGGCTGGCTAGAGTGCGATGACGCTCGAAACACTCTCGAGCGCCTGGCCGGCCATCCGGTTCGACGAAATCGATTCAACCAACGAGGAAGCACGCCGCCGGGCGCAGGCTGACGATGTCGGCCCTTGCTGGTTGGTCACGGCCGCGCAGACAGCGGGCAGGGGCAGGCTGGGGCGGCAATGGTCTTCGCCGCGCGGCAATCTCTATGCAACCGCGCTGTTGCCGTATCCGCGCGGCCCGGCCGAAGCCGCGCTTGCCTGTTTCTCTGCCGGTCTCGCCGTCATCGATGCGGCGCGCGCCAACGGTGTCGACGTCTCGCAGATGAAGCTGAAATGGCCGAACGACGTTCTCGTCGGCCCGGCGAAGCTGGCGGGGATCCTGATTGAGACGGGATCCATCCATGGCCGACTCTGGATGGCGGCGGGCTTCGGCGTGAATGTTGAAGTCGCGCCTGAGCGAGCTGACCGGCAAACATCATGCTTAACGGCTCTTACGGGCGGGTCTGATCTAACCGCGCAACGGCTGCTGGCATCACTCGACATCGCTTTCCGCGCGCGAGTTTACCACCTGCTGAGCGAAGGCTTCGGCCCAACTCGCTCAGACTGGCTTGCGAATGCCGCATATCTGGGCGCCCGGGTGGAGTTGACGCCCGCCTCAGGCCGTATTGAGGGCGTGATGACGGGGCTTGCCGAGGATGGCGCTCTGATCGTGAAGCTCGACAGCGGCGCGGAAACCCATGTTCGCGCGGGCGAAATCTCGGTATTGGGTTAGTTCGGGGCTCCAGGGAGCGGCGCATGCTGCTGGCGATCGACACAGGCAACACCAACACACTCTTCGCCGTGCACGACGGCAAGGAATGGCGAGCACAGTGGCGCAGCGCCACCGACATGACCAAGACGGCCGATGACTATGCCGTTTGGCTGTCGCAGCTCATGGAACTCAGCAACCTCAGCCTTTCGCAGATTGATGATTGCATCATCTCGACGGTTGTGCCGCAGTCCCTGTTCAACCAGCGCAATCTTGCTCGTCGCTATCTCAACGTCGAACCGTTCGTGGTGGGTGAGAATGTCGACCTCGGTGTGAAGGTGACGATCCCCAAGCCGAGCGAGGTCGGCGCTGATCGTCTCGTGAACGCGGTAGGGTCTCACGGCAGCTATCCGGGCGCTCTGATCGTGATCGACAGCGGCACGGCGACGACGTTCGACATTGTGGGCGCAGATGGGTCATTCCAGGGCGGCATCATCGCACCGGGCATCAACCTGTCGATGAAGGCGCTGCACGAGGCTGCGGCTAAATTGCCGCGTGTCGCAATCCAGAAGCCGGAGAAGGTGATTGGCACGGACACGGTCATGGCCATGCAGTCCGGCGTGTTCTGGGGCTATATCGACCTGATCGACGGGCTGGTCGAACGCATCAAGACCGAGTACGGCCACCCCATGACAGTCATCGCAACCGGTGGCGTGGCCTCCCTCTTCGAGGGCGCCGCGACCAAAATCGACCATTTCGACAGCGACATCACCATCAAGGGGCTTCGCATTCTTTACGACCGCAACGTCGCCAACGCAGCCAAAGAGCTGAAATGAAGGGCGCCGAACTCATCTTTGCGCCGCTCGGCGGCTGTCGCGAAATCGGTATGAACCTCAACGCGTATGGCTACGGCCCGCCGGATAACCGGCGCTGGATCGTGGTCGATGTCGGCGTGACGTTCGGAGACGACACGACGCCTGGTGTCGATCTCATCATGCCGGATCCGGTCTATCTCGAAGGCATCGCTGACCAGATCGAAGCGATCATCCTCACCCATGCGCACGAAGACCATATCGGCGCCATCGGATGGCTGTGGCCGCGCCTGCGTGCGCCGATCTATGCGACACCGTTCACAGCCTATCTGGTCGCCGAAAAGTTGCGCGAGCGCGGCCTTGAAGACGAAGCTGAGCTCCGCATCATGCAGCTGCGCGAGAAACGCCAGTTCGGTCCATTCGAGATCGAGATGGTGACGCTGACGCACTCCATCCCTGAGCCGAATGGCCTCGCGATCCGTACGCCGCTTGGCATGATCCTTCACACGGGTGACTGGAAGATCGATCCGGATCCGATCATCGGTGAAGATTTCGACCAGGCGAAGATCGAGCAGCTGGGCAATGAGGGCATCCTCGCCATGGTCTGCGACTCGACCAACGTGTTCGAGGAAGGCGAGGCGGGATCCGAAGGAAGTGCGCGGCTGGCGCTGATCCAGGCCGTTGCTGAACAGACGGGTCGCGTGGCGATCACGTCGTTCGCGTCCAACGTCGCGCGTGTGCAGTCGGCATGCGAGGCGGCGCGGGCTAACGACCGTTCCGTCTGTCTTGTCGGCCGGTCCATGCTGCGCATCGTTGGCGCGGCGCAGTCGGTTGGCTTGCTTAAGGGTTTTGATTTCATCGCGCCTGACGACGCGGCCGATCTTCCGCACCAGCACGTGCTCTATCTCTGCACCGGCAGCCAGGGTGAACCCAACGCCGCACTGGCGCGGATTGCTCGCGGCGATCATCCGTCCGTGAAGCTTGGCGAAGGCGATACCGTCATCTTCTCGTCACGTGTCATTCCTGGCAACGAGCGTGCAATCGGCGAGATCCAGAACCAGCTTGCCGAACGCAGCATTCGCCTCGTCACATCACGCCAGTTCGACATTCACGTGTCAGGTCACCCTTGCCGCGACGAGCTGCGCCGCATGTATGCCTGGGCGAAGCCAAAGATCAGCGTTCCGGTACACGGCGAGCGCCGGCACATTTTCGAGCACGCACGCTTTGCGCGGTCGCTGCAGGTGCCTGAGGCGATCACACCGGACAACGGTGACATCATTCGCCTGGCGCCAGGTCCGGTCGAGGTGATTGATCAGGTTCCAGCGGGGCGGCTGCATGTCGATGGTGAGGTGCTGACGCCCGACAAGGCCGGCGGTATGTGGGAGCGCCGCAAGATGGCGTGGAACGGCCACCTTGCTGTCAGCGTGGTGATCGGCAAGGGCAAGGTGGAGGACGGTCCGATCATTGTCGGTCGCGGCTTCTCCGAGCCCGATGGCCGCCCAGCGGATGAGTCCATGGAGTCGATCGATGACGCAGCCGAGGCCGCGATCGATGGGCTGAAGAAGGGCGACCTCGCGAACGACGAAAAGGTCGAGAAGGCATTGGCGAAGGCCGTGCGCCGGGCGGCCGAGGTGCAGTTCGGCAAGCGCCCGCTGGTCGATGTGACGATACACAGGATCTAGGCAAGGACGGGACGACATGACGATCGGACGCATGAACCATATCGGCATCGCGGTGCCGTCGATCGAAAAGACGTTCGAGACCTATCGTACGCTCTACGGCGCGACCGAGTTCGTGCAACCGTTCGACATGCCCGCGCAGGGCGTGCGTGTCGGGTTCATCAACCTGCCGAACACTCAGCTCGAGATCATCGAGCCGCTGGGCGAGAAGTCGCCGATCATCAACTTCCTTGAGAAGAACCCGAAGGGCGGACAGCACCATGTCTGCTTCGAAGTGCCCGATATCCATGAAGCCAAAGCGGACATGGAGAGGAAGGGCGCAAAGGTTCTGGGCGAGCCACGCATTGGCGCCCATGGCACGCTGGTCATCTTCATCCATCCCAAGGACTCGGACGGTGTGCTGATCGAACTCATGGAAACGCCGAAGGGCCACCACTAGGGTCGCCCAATGGGCATTTTCGAAGGCATCGTTGTTTTCGTCGGCGCGTGGTGGCTGTTTTTTCTGCCCGTGCTGTCAGCGGGTACGCGCAGCCAGCATGAAGCCGGCGAGGTGATTCCCGGAACGGACCGGGCGGCGCCTGAAAAGGTGCGCTTCCTGCCGAAGCTCATGTTCGCAACGGCAGGGGCTGCGGCGGTCACTTTCCTTGTCTGGCTAGCGCTCTACATGCACTGGCTGGATTTCATGATTCCAAGGCTCTAGCCCAAGTCCAGCCTCATTGCGCCGGTACGCCGGGGCGGCTATCAGCCTGACATCGTCTGCACCGCCGTTTTCAGGGCCTATAATGCGTCTTTCCCGTTACTTCCTGCCGGCCCTCAAGGAGGCGCCCGCCGACGCGCAGATCGTGTCGCACCAGCTGATGCTGCGCGCCGGCATGATCAAGCAGAACGGCGCCGGTATCTATTCCTGGCTGCCGCTGGGTATGCGCGTGCTGCACAAGATCGAGAAGATCGTTCGCGAAGAGCAGGAGCGCGCAGGTGCCGTCGAACTGCTGATGCCGACGATCCAGAGCGCTGATCTCTGGAAGGAAAGCGGCCGCTACGATGCGTACGGCAAGGAGATGCTGCGTATCGTCGACCGCCACGAGCGCGAGATGCTCTACGGCCCCACGAACGAGGAGATGATCACCGACATCTTCCGCTCGTATGTCCGCTCGTACAAACAGCTGCCCCTCAATCTCTATCACATCCAGTGGAAGTTCCGGGACGAGGTGCGTCCGCGTTTCGGCGTGATGCGCGGCCGTGAATTCCTGATGAAGGATGCTTATTCGTTCGACACGTCAGTCGAGGCGGCGAAGCAATCCTATTACCGGATGTTCTGCGCCTACCTGAACACGTTCAGCCGCATGGGTCTCAAGGCCGTACCGATGCGCGCGGACACCGGCCCGATCGGAGGCGACCTCTCTCACGAGTTTATCGTTCTGGCTGACACAGGCGAGAGCGCCGTGTTCTGCGACAGCGCGCTGGTCGACATGCCGGCCCCGGGCAAGGATCTCGACTTCTGGCAGGACTTGCTGCCCGAAGTGGAAAAACGCACCAAGCTCTATGCGGCGACTGAAGAGATGCACGACGCGGCGCGCTTCGAAAGCGAAGTGCCCGCGGATCGCCGCCTGTCTGCGCGCGGCATTGAGGTTGGCCACATCTTCTATTTCGGCACGAAATACTCAGCTCCGATGAAAGCCGAAGTGACCGGACCGGACGGCAAGAATGCGCCCGTCGAGATGGGCTCGTACGGTATCGGCGTCTCGCGCCTGGTCGGCGCCATTATCGAAGCGAGCCATGACGACAAGGGCGTCATCTGGCCTCGCGCCGTCGCGCCGTTTGAAGCCGCTGTCGTCAGCTTGCGCCACGACGATGCCGACGTGACCAAGGTCTGCGAGAACGCGTACGAGCAGCTGATGAAGGCTGGCGTCGACGTCCTCTATGACGACACAGCCGAGCGCCCCGGCGCCAAGTTCTCCACCATGGAGCTGATCGGCGTGCCCGACCTGATTGTGGTCGGTCCCAAAGGCGTGAAGGCCGGTGTGGTCGAATTCCGCAATCGCAAGACCGGTTCCTCAGAAGAGATGACCCTCGAAGCTGCGATCAACCGTTGTCTCGCAGCGAAGGCCGGATGAGCCAGATTCTCCTGTTCGCGTCACCTTGGTTGGCCGGCCTCTGGCTGGCGCTTGGCGCTCTTTTGATCGCAGGCCAGGTCGTGACGCGCAAGCGGTCGTGGCGTGTCATATGGTTTGCGGTGGCGGCGCTCCTTACTGCGGCGCTGGTGCTTTTTGCTCCGGGTGACATGGCCGCGACGATGCACTGGTGGGTCGCGCAGGTGGTGTTCTTCCTGGCGGTTGCGGTGATCGCGCTGATCGTTTCCGGCATTGATTTTCTGTTCGACGGTCTGCTGTTTTCGCGCTCCACGCCGGGCGTCATACGTCGGCCCTTCGGGCCGTTCGAGCGTATGCTCTCCACGCGCTATCTCGGCGCCAAGCGCGAGCATGGCGGCCTGGCGTTCATCTCTGTTGTTTCCGTGGTAGGCATCACGCTCGGCGTCTGGGCGCTGATCCTCACCATGTCGATCATGAACGGCTTTCGGCTGGAGCTGATCTCGAAGATCATCGGCTTCGAACCGCATGTGTTCGTCATCACACAAGGCGTGCCCCAGCCGCAGGTTGATGCGCTGATCGAGGAACTCGGCACACGCCCCGGCGTGAAAAGCGTCGAGCCGATTCATGAAGGCACCGGCCTTGCGTCCGCCTATGGACGCAGCGAGGGCATCCAGGTCCGCGGTGTCCGCCCCGAGGATATTCGGGCCAACGAGCTGATCGCGCACAGCATCGATGCCGGCAAGAAGTTGCGGGACGATCCGATTTCTCCCT
Source organism: Hyphomonadaceae bacterium (assembly GCA_965279205.1). Lineage (GTDB taxonomy): Bacteria > Pseudomonadota > Alphaproteobacteria > Caulobacterales > Hyphomonadaceae > UBA7672. The sequence goes on along the minus strand of OZ257144.1, from coordinate 2,416,681 downwards.
ATCCGCGCACGCCCGTTGGCGCCGGCTCTCTGGATCGCTTTGGTGATCAGGGTGCGTTGTCGACGGACATCGTGATGGGTGACGCATTCGCCTACGCGCTCGGCGTGGGTCTTGGCGACAAGGTCACCATCACGCAGCCCAGTGGCGCCCGGACGGTTGTTGGCACGGCGCCCCGTAGCAAAACCTACACGATCAGCGCGCTCTATCATGTCGGCAACGAGCGCTATGACCGGTATGTCGCCTTCCTGCCGATCGAAGCTTCGAAGCTCCTGTTCGGTTATGATGAGGGTTATCCGATCGTTGGCGTCCGTCTCAACGATCCCAATGCGGCGGATGACTTTGCGAGCAAACTTGCGACGGAAAAACCCTTCCCACTTCAGACCTGGATCCAGCGTAACGGAACCTACGTCACTGCTCTGGTCGTCGAGCGCAACGTGATGCGCTTGATCCTGTTCATTGTCGTCATCATTACCGCGCTCAACATCATCACCGGCGTGCTTATGCTCGTGAAGAACAAGGCGCGTGATATCGCCATTCTGCGTACGATCGGCGCAACGCGCGGCGGAGTCGTGCGTGTGTTCATGATGACTGGAACCATCCTGGGTATGGCCGGAGTTGGCACAGGCGTGCTGCTAGGCGTGGTGTGTGCCATCTATATCGCGCCGATCCAGCACTTCCTCGAATGGCTGTTCAACGTGAAGCTGTTCCCGCCTGACATCTATCAACTTGATGCGCTCCCGGCGCAGCTCGAATGGGGTGAGGTCGCATGGGTGGGCGGGACCGCCTTCCTTGTCACGCTCTTCATGTCGATCATCCCGTCGATGTGGGCTGCGCGGCTTAATCCGGTCGAAGCACTCAGGTTTGAATGATGGAACCTGCAAGCGCCATTTCTCAACCTCCTGTGCTGTCGCTCAAAGGTGTTGAGCGACATTACAAGTCAGGCGATCGGACGCTTAGCGTTTTGCGCGGCGTTGACCTGGAGCTTCGCGCTGGTGAGATGACAGGGCTGATCGGGCCTTCCGGTTCGGGTAAATCTACGTTGCTCCACGTCGCTGGATTGCTTGAGCAACCCGATGCGGGCGCAGTCACCTTCAACGGCAGGGACGCTCTCGCGATGAACGATGAGGAGCGCACCATCGCGCGACGCATTCAGCTCGGATTCGTTTACCAGTTCCACCACCTGCTGCCGGAGCTGAACGCCGTCGATAACGTTGCGGCGCCGCTGATGATAAATGGCATGTCGCGCTCCAAAGCGCGCAAGCGCGGGCAGGAATTGCTGCGGATGATGGGGCTCAACGAGCGCGATCACCATCGTCCAGGTCAGCTTTCGGGCGGCGAACAGCAGCGCGTTGCCATCGCCCGCTCGCTGGCCAACAAGCCCAAGGTGCTGATCGCCGACGAGCCAACCGGAAACCTGGATCCCAATACCTCCATGGTGGTTTTCCAGAGCCTTTTTGACATTGCCCGGCATGAAGGGGTGGCGGTGCTCGTCGCAACCCATAACGTGGAGCTGACGTCCTATATGGATCGCGTTCTGGCGCTCCACGAAGGCCGGCTTGTTCCCCCGCCGCATCGCGGGAGCGACTCGGTCTAGGATCGTCCCCTTGTATGGGTGGTCTGGAGAGACACGACTAATGACGGCAGAAACGCCCCGGTTCATCCATTTGCGAGTTCGCACGGCGCTGTCGCTGCTGCAGAGCATGATCCGTCCCAAGGATCTGGCGAAGTGGGCGGCCGTCAACGACGTGCCGGCTGTCGGCGTCACTGACGACAACCTCTTCGCCGCGTTGGAATTGGCCGACGCGCTGACGGAGGTTGGCGTCCAATCGATCACAGGTCTGACGCTCGACGTGCTTGAGCCGGGCGTTACCGGCGAGTCAGGTAAAGTCGCGCTGCTGGTCCAGAACGAGGCTGGCTATCGCAACCTGATGGAGCTTTCGACGGCGTCCTTCGTGGCGCCGGTTGGCGACGCGCGGCAGGTGCCTCTTGCGACTTTGCTGGCGCATGCCGAAGGGCTGATCTGCCTGACCGGTGGTCATGGTGGGCTTCTGAACCGTCGCGCGGGCGCGGGGCGCGTCGACGAGGTGCGCGGTCGAATGAAGGAATTGCACGCAGCGTTCAGCGATCGGCTGTACGTGGAACTTCAGCGTCACGGACGGCCGGAGGAAGCAGCGGCCGAAGGCATGCTGGTCGACCTAGCTTACGAAATGAACCTGCCGCTGGTCGCGACATGCGATGCGCGCTTTCAGAAGCCGGAGCAGCACGAGACGCACGACGTACTGATGTGCATCGCTCACTCGGCCTATGTCAGCCAGGCCGATCGTCCACGCGCTTCGCCGCAGCAATATCTGAAATCGCCCGCCGAGATGGCTGCGAGCTTCGCTGATCTGCCGGAAGCGCTCGCTTCGACAGTCGAGATCGCTCAACGTTGCGCTTACCGTCCGACGAAGCGCAAGCCCATTCTGCCACCTTTCGACACCAAGCGCGGGCGTGACGAAGCGGCGGAGCTCGCGGCGCAAGCCAAAGCCGGCCTGAAGGAGCGGCTCAAGATCGTCGTGCCGGCTGCCGAGTTGAAGGTCTACGAAGATCGTCTCGCCTACGAACTCGGCGTCATCGAGAAGATGGGTTTTCCCGGCTACTTCCTCATCGTGTCGGACTTCATCAAATGGGCGAAGGTTCACGACATCCCGGTTGGACCGGGCAGGGGCTCGGGCGCCGGTTCGGTTGTGGCGTGGTGTCTCACCATTACGGACCTGGATCCTATCCGCTTCGGCCTGCTGTTCGAGCGCTTCCTCAACCCGGAACGCGTATCGATGCCAGACTTCGATATCGACTTCTGCCAGGAACGGCGCGGCGAGGTCATCGAATACGTGCGTGAGAAGTACGGCGTCGATCGCGTGGCGCAGATCATCACCTTCGGTACACTTCAGGCGCGTGCCGTGCTTCGCGACGTGGGGCGCGTGCTGCAGCTGCCCTTCCACCAGGTCGACAGGCTCGCGAAGCTCGTACCGTTCAATCCGGCCAAACCACCTACGCTCGCGGAATCGCTGGAGATGGAACCCAAGCTCGAAGAGGCTATCGAGCAGGACGAAACCGTCGCCGATCTTTTCTCCACTGCGCAGCAGCTCGAAGGCCTCTATCGCAACGCGTCCACCCACGCGGCGGGTATCGTCATTGGTGATCGGCCGCTCGTCGAGCTCGTGGCGCTCTACCGCGATCCGCGCTCCGACATCCCGGCAAGCCAGTTCAACATGAAGTGGGCCGAGGCCGCTGGTCTCGTGAAGTTTGACTTCCTGGGCCTAAAGACGCTGACCGTCATCGATCGCGCGATCAAGATGATCCGTGACAAGGGCGTTGCGGTCGATCTCGCGCGTCTACCGCTTGATGACGCCAAGACTTACGAGATGCTCCAGCGCGGCGAAGTCGTCGGCGTGTTCCAGGTTGAAAGCCAGGGCATGCGGCGGGCGCTGGTTGATATGGTGCCTGACCGGTTCGAGGATCTGATTGTTTTGGTGGCCCTTTATCGCCCGGGCCCGATGGCGAACATCCCGACCTACTGCAACCGCAAGAAGGGGTTGGAAGAAACCAACTATTTCACGCCAGAACTCGAAAAATGGCTCAAGCCGATCCTCGAGCCTACATTCGGCATCATCACCTACCAGGAACAGGTGATGCAGATCGCGCGGGATCTCGCCGGCTACTCGTTCGGTGAAGCCGACCTACTGCGCCGCGCCATGGGCAAGAAGATCCGCGCGGAGATGGACAAGCAGCGCGTGCGCTTCATGAAGGGTGCAATCGAGCTCGGCATTTCCGAGCCGGATGCTGAGATGACGTTCGACGCCTGCGCCAAGTTCGCGGACTACGGCTTCAACAAGTCTCACTCTGCGCCCTACGCGCTGCTGACCTACCAGACGGCTTGGCTGAAAGCGAACCATCCCGTCGAGTTCCTCGCGGCATCGATGAGCCTCGATTGCGGCAACACCGACAAGCTGGCCGTGTTCTTTCAGGAAGCACGCCGCATGGGCGTGGAAGTGCGCGCGCCGGACATCAACAAGTCCAGTGCCGACTTCACTGTGGAGGAAGGCGCGGTCCGTTACGCGCTCGGCGCCATCAAGGGCGTCGGCAAACCCGCGATGCTGTCCGTCGAACAAGCGCGCAAGGAAGGAGAGTTCAGCGACCTGCAGGACTTCTCCGAACGGATCGATGCCAGGCTGGTCAACCGGCGCTGTTTTGAAGCGCTGGCAAAGGCCGGTGCCTTCCAGTCAGTTGAACCGAACCGGGCGCGAGCTTTCGCGAGCGCCGGTGTGCTTTCCGCCATTGCGACGTCGGCAGAAGAACAACGCAACAGTAATCAGGTCAGCCTGTTTGGCGATGAGCCGCAACAGCGCATCCGTTTACCCGAAGCATCGGCCTGGGGTGAATCTGACCGGCTGGACAATGAATTGGCGAGCGTCGGCTTCTTCCTGTCAGGCCACCCGCTCGACGATCTGCTCAACGGTGGCATGCGTTCACGCGTCACCCTGGCGGCTGAGCGCGAGATCGTCGGACAGGAACGGCAGTTCCTCGACATGATCGGCGTCGTCCGCTCGCGCGTGGAAAAGCCGTCCAAGGCCGGCGGCAAGTTCGCTATCGTGACCCTGTCGGATCCGTCCGGCGAATACGAATTGTTCGTCGGCGGGGACTTGCTCGAGAACGTCCGCGACACACTGGAAGTCGGCGGGCGCGTCATCTGCCGGGTGAAGGTCCGCAAGGTCGACGAAGAGCTGCGCTTCTCGATGGAGAGCGTGAAGGAGCTGTCCAAGGCCTCAATCGGTCAGCACGAGGTCCTGCTGGTCCGGATCAGCTCGGACGCTCCACTGGATCACATTGCCCGGGTGGCGAAGGGCCTTCAGCAGAACAACTCCCAGAGCGCCCGCGGGGCCATCCACATCGAGATTCCCGTTGAGGACGATAAGGTCGTCACCATCGCCTTGGATGGCCGCTATCCGGTCGATTTCGGGGCCATGCAGGCCTTCAAGTCGGTCCCGGGGGTCAATCAGGTCCGCCCAACGGCAGCCTGACCCCTGATTCTACGGCTGTTTCGTCCACCCGGGCGGGGGTTGCCGCCTGTGCAAAACCGCGTATAACCCGCGCCATTCCGACACGCGGACCCATTCCGGTGCAGGCGCAAGCTTGTTCTGTCCGCGGCGGCCAACCGGATCAGGAGATACACGTGGCGCTACCCGACTTTTCTATGCGTCAGCTGCTCGAAGCTGGCGTGCACTTCGGACACCAGGTTCACCGCTGGAACCCCAAGATGAAGGGGTTCATTTTCGGCGAACGGTCCGGCATCCACATCCTCGACCTCTCGCAAACCGTTCCGCTGCTTCACCAGGCTCTGGTGAAAGTGCGTGAGACGGCGGCCAAGGGCGGTCGCGTGCTGTTCGTCGGCACGAAGCGTCAGGCGGCTGAAGCCATCGCGGCGTCGGCTGGCCGTTGCGCGCAATACTTCATGAACGACCGCTGGCTGGGCGGCACGCTCACCAACTGGGCCACCGTCTCGAACTCGATCAAGCGCCTGCGCGAAGTCGACGAGATGCTGGAAGCTGGCGAGTCCACGGGTCTCACCAAGAAAGAATTGCTCGGCATCCAGCGCGAGCAGGTCAAGCTGCAGCGCGTGCTTGGCGGTATCCGCAACATGGGCGGCTTGCCGGACCTCATGTTCGTGATCGACACCAACAAGGAGTCGATCGCGGTCAAGGAAGCCCGCAAGCTCGGCATTCCGGTTGTGGCGATCGTCGACACCAACTGTGACCCGCAGGAAGTCGATTTCCCGATCCCGGGCAATGACGACGCCGCCCGTGCGATCCAGCTGTACTGCAACCTGATCGCTGACGCCGTCCTTGACGGTCTGTCGGAGAGCTCAATGGCGCAGGGCAATGACCCGGGCGCGAGCGAGACGATCCGCGAGCCGGCGCTGGCTGCAACGACAGAAGCCGAAGTCCAGGCCTAAGCCGCATTGCGCGGAGGCCGGCGGAGCACCATCTGTCGGCCGTCCCGCGATTGCGGGAATCTGTTAAAACCGCCCTGCAGGGCCTGAGAGACAAGGTCTCCGGGCCGGGCAGGGCGAAAACGTTCAGGAGGTTACTATGGCCGAGATTACCGCCGCGCTGGTGAAACAGCTGCGCGACAAGACCGGTGCAGGCATGATGGACGCCAAGAAGGCGCTGGTTGAGAACAACGGCGACATCGAAGCTTCCTCCGATTGGCTGCGCGAGAAGGGCATCCTCAAGGCTGCCAAGAAGGCCGACCGCATCGCTGCGGAAGGTCTTATTGGCATCGCGACGTCGGGGACCGCTGCGGCGCTGGTCGAGGTAAACTCAGAAACTGACTTTGTTGGCAAGAACGCTGAGTTCCAGGCTGCCGTTAAAGGCATCGCCGGCGTAGCGCTGGCCAATGGCGGCGATCCGACCAAGACGATGCACGCGGCTGCGCCCAACGGCGCTGGCACGGTCGGCGAGATGCTTGTCGGCCTCATCGCCAGGATCGGCGAGAACATGTCACTCCGCCGCGCGACCGCACTGTCGGTCGGCGACGGCGTTGTCGCCACATATCTTCACAACGTCCCGATCGACGGAGAGGGCAAGCTTGTTCAGGGCTTGGGCAAGATCGGCGTGCTGGTTGCGCTGGAGTCAACGGGCGACAAGTCGCGCCTGAACGATCTCGGTCGCAAAGTCGCCATGCACGTGGCGAGCGCCAAGCCGCTGGCCGCGACTACGGCCGAACTCGATCCTGCCGTTGTCGACAAGGAGCGCCAGATCCTCACGGCTCAGGCTGCTGAATCAGGCAAGCCGGCGAACGTCGTTGAGAAGATGGTCGAAGGCCGTCTGCGCAAATTCTATCAGGAATCGGTGCTGGTCGAGCAGGCCTTCGTGATGGATCCCGACACTACGGTCGGCAAGTTCATCGAACACGCGGCGAAGGAAATGGGCGTCTCTGTGAAACTCACGGGTTTCGTCCGTTACGAGGTCGGTGAAGGCATTGAAAAGGCCGAAAGCGACTTCGCGGCTGAAGTTGCCTCGATGCAGAAGAAGTAGGCCTGGCGGCCGCAAGGCCGTTGCCTAACTTCCTGTTGCCAAGGGTGTTTTGCCCTTTGCGGTGTGCCGGGGTTCGCAGGTAGAGTTTGACGGCCCGGTGCGTCCTGCGCCGGGCCGTCAGTTCAGACAGAGGATGCCGGGATGTCGGATCAGGCCGCCCTCAAATACAAGCGCGTCCTCCTGAAGATCTCGGGCGAGGCGCTGATGGGGGAGCAGGGCTACGGCATCGACGTCAAAGCCTGCACCAAATACGCCGAAGAAGTTAAATCAGCCATCGATCTGGGGTGCCAGATCTGTCTCGTCATTGGCGGCGGCAATATCTGGCGCGGTTCCTGGGGCGTCGCCTCGGGTATGGAACGCGCCCAGGCCGACCACATGGGTATGCTCGCCACGGTGATGAACGCGCTGGTGATGCAGAACTCGCTGGAAAGCATCGGCGTGCCCACGCGCGTGCAGTCCGGCATTTCGATGCACACGATCTGCGAACCCTTCATTCGCCGCCGCGCTATCCGTCACATGGAAAAGAACCGTGTCGTGATCTTCGCGGCCGGCACCGGCAACCCGTTCTTCACGACCGACACCGGCGCGGCGCTGCGCGCCGCCGAGATGAATTGCGATGCGATGCTGAAAGGCACGCAGGTCGATGGCGTCTACACCGCCGATCCGAAGCTCGATTCCGAAGCCACCCGCTTTGACACGCTCGACTACATGGAAGTGCTGTCGAAGGAGCTGAAGGTGATGGACGCGACCGCCATCAGCCTGCTGAAGGAAAACAAGATCCCGATCGTGGTGTTCCGCATTCGCGACCAGGGCGGTCTCGCCAACGTGCTGACCGGCCGTGGAACCAGCACCGTTATCAGCGGCAAGAAGAAGTAGAGAAGGAAAGGGGAGAGCGATGGCTGAGACATTCGACCTGAAGGCGCTGGAAAAGCGCATGGACGGCGCGCTTGCGTCTCTCAAGACCGAATTCTCTGGCCTGCGTACGGGCCGCGCTTCGGTTCACTTGCTGGATACGATCCATGTGATGGCCTATGGCTCGTCTATGCCGCTGAATCAGGTCGCCTCCGTTAGTGCGACCGACGCGCGCATGCTCAGCGTCAGCGTCTGGGACAAGAGCCTCGTCGGCGCCACCGACCGCGCGATCCGCGAGGCGCCGCTTGGCCTCAACCCGATCACCGATGGCCAGACGCTCCGCATTCCGATTCCGCCGCTGAGTGAAGAGCGCCGCAAGGAATTGCAAAAGCTTGCGGGACAGTTCGCAGAAAGCGCCCGCGTTGCAGTCCGCAACGTTCGCCGCGACGGCATGGAGTTGATCAAGCGCATCGAGAAAGCGCATGAGATGAGCGAGGATCAGGCCAAGGGCCGGTCAAACGATGTGCAGAAGGCGACCGACAAGCACATCGCCATGATCGACGATCTCCTGAAGCACAAAGCCGAAGAGATCATGCAGGTGTGAGCGAGACCAAGACCTCAGTTGCGGATGCAGGGGTCGCCACTCTCCGGGCGCCGCCTCGTCACGTCGCCATCATCATGGATGGCAATGGCCGCTGGGCAAAGGCGCGGGGCCTTCCGCGCGCATTGGGTCACAAGGAAGGCGTCGAGGCGCTGCGCCGCGCCGTTGAAGCCAGCCGCGATCTCGGTCTTTCCCATCTCACCGTCTTCTCGTTCTCGACCGAAAACTGGAACCGCCCCCAATCCGAGATCGACGCGTTGTTCGATCTGCTCCGCCTGTTTGTGCGCCGCGATCTGGCCCGCCTGCACAAGGATGGCGTGCGCATCCGCATTATTGGCCAGCGCGAAGGCCTGAGCCCGGACATCATCGAGCTGATCGACGAAGCGGTCGAGAAGACGAAAGACAACACTCGCCTTACGCTGAACATCGCCTTCAACTATGGCGGTCGAGGCGAGATCGTAGCGGCGGTGAAGGAAATCGCGCGTGCTGTTGCGGCGGGTAAGCTCAAGCCTGACGATATCGACGAAGCGATGATCTCGCGCATGATCTGGACGGGCGAGTCGCCCGATCCTGATCTGGTGATCCGCACCAGCGGCGAACTGCGCCTCAGCAACTTCCTGCTGTGGAGCGGGGCTTACGCAGAACTGATGTTCATGGATCTGTGGTGGCCTGACTTCAACAAGGAGAGCCTCGAGAAGGCGATTGATGCGTTCCGACGCCGTGACAGACGATTTGGCGGCCTTGGCGCCTGAAGGGCAGCCACGGGGCAATGGGCGGCGCGAAATCATACTTCGCGTCGTCTCCGCTATCGTGCTGGCGCCACTTGGCCTGTGGGCCGCCTATGTGGGCGGCATCCCGCTGCTGGTGGCGACCGGCGCCTGTGGCGTCGTGGCGGCATGCGAATGGACGCGCATGGCCTCGCAGACAGAAGTCCCCTGGGCGCGCGGCGCGCTTTATGTGGCGATGGCGGCGACCTCTGCGTCTGCGGTCTATCTCGCGCCGCAAGGCATCGAGCTGACAGCTCTGGCAGCTCTGGTCGGCGCCATCGTTGTTTCCGGCATTGCCTGGGTTGGCAAAGGCTCCGTCAGTTCGATGGGGTTCGGTGCAATCTACACGACGCTACCGTTCGGCGCCTTCGTCTGGATCCGTGAAGTGGCGCCAAACGGCCAGCTTCTTCTGATGGCGATCCTGGCAATTGTCTGGACCAACGACACCGCCGCCTACTTCGCAGGCCGTGGATTTGGCGGTCCGCTACTGAGTCCGAAAGACAGCCCGAACAAGACGTGGACCGGCGCCATTGGCGCACTCGTATGTGCAGGTCTCGCAGGCGCCGCCGTGGCGCGCGGGGCCGGCGGCGACTTCATGCACTGGCTGCTCGCAAGCTGCGTCCTCTCGATCGTAGCGCAGGGCGGCGATCTGCTGGAGTCCCGCTTCAAGCGCCTCTACGGCGTCAAGGATACGTCGGGCATTGTGCCCGGCCACGGCGGCGTGCTCGACCGGCTCGACGCATTGATGGCCGCCGTCGTCGTCGCAGCGCTGGCGTTGCGGTTCCTGCCGATGCTCGTACCGGCGCTTCCGGTGGCAGGCGTTCAATGAGTGATCGCGTACGCGTATCCGTACTTGGCGCAACCGGTTCGGTCGGTGTCTCGACGCTCGATGTCGTGACGAGCCGAGCGCCCGGCGCGCCTGAGTTCGAAGTCGTGGCGCTGACGGCAAACACCAACGTCGATGCACTGGCCAAGGCCGCCATCGATGTTCGCGCCGAAGTCGCCGTGATCGCCGATGCATCACTCTATGGGAAACTAAAATCGCTGCTCGCTGGAACCGGCGTGGAAGCGGCCGCTGGCCATGACGCCATCGTCGAAGCGGCCTCTCGTCCAGCAGATCGGCTGGTCGCCGCCATCGTCGGCATCGCTGGCCTGCCATCCACACTCGCCGCCGTGCAGCGCGGCACCAGCGTGGCGCTCGCCAATAAGGAAAGCATGGTCTGCGCTGGCCCCATGCTGCGTCGCGAAGCGGAGCGTACCGGGGCCCAGCTGCTGCCCATCGATTCCGAGCACAATGCGATTTTCCAGGTTCTCGATCGTCCTGAGCGGGTCGAGAAGCTTATCCTTACCGCCTCAGGTGGCCCGTTCCGGTCCACGCCCTTGAGTGAAATGGCCGCGGCCACGCCCGAGCAGGCGCGGGCTCACCCCAACTGGGACATGGGAGCCAAGATCTCGGTCGACTGCGCCACAATGATGAACAAGGGCCTCGAACTGATCGAGGCGGCCTACCTGTTCGGCGTTCCGGAAAGCCGGATCGACGTGCTGATTCATCCTCAATCGATCGTCCATAGCCTGGTGTCGTACGACGACGGGTCGGTTCTCGCCCAGCTGGGGATGCCGGACATGCGGACGCCCATCTCCTATGCGCTGTCATGGCCCACCCGAATGCCTCTTCCGGGGCTCGAGCGCCTTGATCTCGCCAAGATCGGAAGGCTGGATTTTCTTCCGCCCGATCCCCAGCGCTTTCCTGCGCTCCGGCTCGCGCGGACGGCGGTTTCCGCAGGGGGCGGCGCGCCAATAGTACTGAACGGAGCGAACGAGGTTGCGGTGGCGGCCTTTTTGCAGCGGCGAGTAGGGTTTTTGACGATAGCTCAGGTGTCTGGCGAAGTACTCGAGGACTTCCTTAACAGCCAGACTGCCGATACCGCACCGCAGAGCTTCGAAGACGTATACGAACTTGATCGATGGGCCCGAGAGCGCACGATCAAGAAACTCCGCCTCGCGGCGTAGTTAAGACCGGGGAAGGGCTGTGAGAGGCGTCGCTTGATGGAAACTGTTTTCTCGGCATTGGCTTCGCCCTTACCGTTCATCATCCTGATCTCGATTGTGATCACGGTGCACGAACTGGGTCACTACTGGGTCGGCCGTGCCTTTGGCGCCGCGGTGGAATCCTTCTCGGTTGGTTTCGGCAAGCCGATCTTCGAGGTGAAGGATAAACGCGGCACCCGCTGGCGCGTGAACTGGCTGCCGCTCGGCGGCTTCGTGAAATTTGTCGGAGAGATCCAGGCGCCGAGCGACACGCATGAAGTGGTCGCTGGCCCGGTCGGAAAAGCCTACACCGATCTCGGTCCGCTGAAACGCATGGCCGTGTCCCTCGGCGGTCCGCTCGCCAATTTTATCTTCGCCATCGCCGTCTTCGCTGTCATGGGCTTCGCTTTGGGCGTGCCACAGGCGAAGGAGGTTTCAGTTCTCGCCGTCACCCCGAACAGCGCCGCCGCCGCCGCAGGCTTCCAGCCCGGCGATATCGTTGTGGCCGCCGGCGGCAAGGAAATTTCGACTGGCAACGACATCACCCGGGCGACCGAGCTGAGTGCAGGGGAGGCGGTTTCCTACCGCGTTCTGCGCAATGGCGCCCCGGTCGAGTTGCTGGCCACCCCGATCGAGACGGAAGACGCCAACAACCCGCTCAAGATCAAACAGAAGGTCGGCCGCATCGGCATCCAGCTGGCCGAGCGTGACGTCAACATTCGCGGCCTGAATCCCATTGAGGCTATCGGATACGGGGTTTCAGCGACGGGCGACGCCATCGGAGCCACGGTTAACGTCCTGCGACGCCTTGTCACCGGCAAGGATGGCCTCGACAAGCTGAGCGGTCCGCTTGGCATTTACAGCCTCGCCGACAACGTCACCGACCTTCACATGAAGCAACAGGACGTCGAGCTGGGCGAGAAGCTTCGGCAGGTGTTCTTGAGCCTCCTGCAGCTGTCTGCCCTGCTGTCTATTGGCGTCGGATTCTTCAATCTGCTGCCGATTCCCGTGCTGGATGGTGGCGCAGTTGTAATGTGCCTTGCTGAGGCCGTGACCCGTCGTCAGATACCCGAAAAAGTCCATCAAATCGGGCTGACAATCGGACTTGTATGTCTCGTCAGCTTTGCTTTGGTGATCACGTGGCAGGACATCAGCCGCATGTTGCCTTGGGGGTCATAAGTAAGTCCGTCGCCGCTTGAGCTTTCGAGCGGCATGTAGTCTTAAGACGCCCGAAGAGACCGCGTTAGCCGGTCCGTTTGTGTGAGGGGTAGGTATGCGGTCTTGGTTCGCGAGCGCTCTGGCGCTGACTGCGTCGGCTGGCGCCCTCGTTGCCGCCCAGGAAGCCATGCCTCGCGGCAAGGCGTGGGCGCAGCAACCCCAGCAGCCAGCCGTCATTTCGCGCATCCTGGTCGAAGGCAACCAGCGTATTGAGACGCGCACCGTGCTCTCATACATGCTGGTGAAGCCGGGCGACGCATTCGACGAAGAACGCATTGGCCTGTCTCTCAACGCGCTGTGGGCTACCGGTCTGTTTGGTGACGTCGCGATCGAAGCGCGCGGCGCTGATCTCGTCGTCCGGGTTCTGGAAAACCCGATCATCAACCGCATCATCTTCGAGGGCAACAACGCTGTCACGACCGAGCGCCTCGAGGAAGAGACCGAGGCCGAGCCCCGCCAGAGCTTCACGCTATCGCGTGTCGAGCAGGACGTTCAGCGCATCCTCGAAGTCTATCGCCGCGCCGGCCGCTTCGCCGCGACAGTGACGCCGCAGTACAAGGTGCTGCCGCAGAACCGCGCCGACCTGATCTTCGTGATTGAGGAAGGCCCGACCACCGGCGTCCGCTCGATCAACTTCATCGGCAACGAAGTCTATCCCGATGACCGTCTGCGTCGTGAGATCACCACGCGCCAATCGCGTTGGTGGCGTTTCTTCGAGAAAGCCGATAACTACAACCCCGGTCAGGTCGAGTACGACCGTTCGCAGCTCACCGAGTTCTACTCGAACGAAGGCTATGCCGATTTCCGCGTGATCTCGTCGGTCGCTGAGCTGACGCCGGACCGCCGCGACTTCTATCTGACGTTCACCGTCGACGAAGGCCAGAAATATACCTTCGGCGACATGGCGGTTGAAACGCAGCTCGAGAAGCTCTCGGGCGAACGCCTTGCGCTGATCCTTCCGATGCACAAGGGCGACCAGTTTCGCGCCAAGAGCATCCAGGACGCGATCGACACGCTTACCTTTGCGGCTGGCATCGCCGGCTACGCCAACGTGCAGATCCGGCCAGTGGAAGCACGCGATCCCGTCACCCACACGATCGGTATCACCTTTAAGGTCGACGAAGGCGCTCGCGTCTACATCGAACGCATCGACATCCAGGGCAACACGCAGACGCTGGACCGAGTCATCCGCCGCGAAATCCGCGTGGCCGAGGGCGACCAGTACAACCCGGTCCAGCTCGACAATGCGAAGAACCGCATTCGCGCCCTCGGCTTCTTCGATCCAGAGAAGGTTGAGGTCACCGACGAAGCCGGCTCGACGCCTGACCGCACGGTTGTGAAAGTGAAAGTCGAGGAGCAGGCGACAGGCGAGCTCGCCTTCTCGGCGGGCTTCTCCTCAGCCGACGCCTTCCTGTTCTCGGTCAGCGCCCAGCAGCGCAACTTCCGTGGTCGCGGCCAGTATCTCTCGGCGCGTATCCAGACAACGTCTCGCCAGCAGGACATCGAGTTCCGGTTTACTGAACCAAAATTCCAGGATCGCAACCTGGCCGTGGGCTTCGACTTGTTCGCCACTCAGTCCGACTTCATCGAGGAAGCCGGCTTCTCCAACTCGATCGTTGGCGTTGGTGGCCGTCTGTTGTTCCCGCTGTCGGACACAGACCAGATCGGTCTCCGCTACAACCTCCGCAGTGACGACCTGCAGCTCGACCAGGAAAGACTGGCGGGAACGATCGGTGACTGCGACACGGGCTTCTTCCGTTCTTCACTGTGCGATCAGCAGGGTAGCAGGGTCACGTCTTCGTTCGGCTACACGCTGACGATGAACCGTACGAACGACTATCTGGAACCGACCCGCGGCTTCGACATCAACTTCAGCCAGGACATCGCCGGTCTTGGCGGCGACGTGAACTTTCTGCGCAACGAGTTCCGGGGCGCCATGTACCAGGGCATCGCTCCGGGCTGGACCGCGAGCGCGCGTCTGGAAGCTGGCTATATCGAAAGCTGGGGTGACGAGGGCATTCGCGTCAACAACCGGTTCTTCAAGGGCGGCAACACGTTCCGTGGCTTCGACGTCGCGGGTCTCGGCCCTCGCGAAGTGCGGTACTTTTACGAGAACTCCGTGGGCTGCAGCAGCCTCACGCAGGCTTGCACGGTCTTGCCGCTGGCGCTGGATGTCGGTGTCACGCCTCCGGCTTTTACGGTTCCGCGTCTCAACAACGACGGTACCCAGGAAGTCAACGAATCTGGCCAGCTGCTTTATGAAACGGCCGCTCGCGACGATGCCGGCAATGTTCTGCCTCCCAAGATTCAGACATTCAACGCGCTGGGCGGCAAGGCATATGCGATTGGGTCCTTGGAGCTGTCCTTCCCGATCCCGTATGCTCCCGAAGAACTCGGGATCGACGGGGCCCTGTTTGCCGAATTCGGCACGGTTGGCCTTCTCGACGAAGAGGATCGGAACCGCAAAGCCGATGACATGTTCAACTCTTACCGTGTCGATGACAGCGCAAGCCTTCGCGCCAGCGCCGGCGTCAGCATCTTCTGGGATTCGCCCTTTGGTCCGATCCGCTTCGACTTCTCGCAGATCCTCGCCAAGGAAGAATACGATCGAACCGAATCCTTCCGGTTCAGCACCAACACAAGGTTCTAGTGCTATGAAACTTCGCAACCTCGCCCTGGCAGCCGCCGTTTTCGTCGGGCTCGCCAACATGACCGGAGCTGCGCTCGCGCAGACCAAGGTCTACATCGTCAACGAGGAAAAGGTCCGCCGCGACAGCAAGGTGGGCAAGGAAATGACTGCAGCGCTCGGCGGCATTCGCGCCCAGGGCGTCGATAAGCTCGGCCTCAAGCCGCTGCAGGACGAGATCAAGACTGAGTCGGACGCGCTGAAGCCGCAGACGCAGTCGCTGACACCCGAGGCGATCAACGCCAACCCGACGCTCAAGGCCCGGGTGGATGCGCTCAGCAAGAAGACGACCGAGTACCTGCAAAAGGCCGACTATCTGAACAACAACCTCGAACAGTCGAGCGGAAGCCTCAACATGGCGTTCGCCGAGGCGATGGGGCCGGCCGTCGATCACGTCGGCAAGCAGGTCGGCGCTGACGTCGTCCTCAGCTATTCTTCAACCTGGTTCGTGAAGGATGCGGTCGATATCAGCGACAAGGTCATCGCGCGCCTCGACGCCACCGTGCCGTCGCTGGCCGCTCTGCAACAGCTCCTGAAGCCCGCTGCAGCGCCTGCGGCCCCGGCCAAGCCTCCGGGCGGCGGCCAGTAGTCTGGATGGGTAAGGCGGGGCGGTGATCGATCCGAGGTTCTACGAGGTCTCAGGACCACTTGCGGCTTCGGACATCGCTGCGCTCGTCGGCGCCACAGCCGTTCGCGGCGACGCGGCGCGCAGCATAACCTCGCTTGCGCCCGCCTCCCGCGCCGGACCGAGCGATCTCACCTTTCTTGAATCCGCGGAGGGCGTCGAAGGGCTTGCCTCAGCAGGCGTTTGTCTGGCGTCCCCCGAGATTGCATCGCGCATCCCAGCCGGACCTGTGGTTATCGAGACATCGAATCCACGTGCAGCCTTCGCCAAGGCTGCACTGCGCCTAGCCCGCCTGCGCGAACTGGAAGCAGGCCAGCAGGCGATCCACCCATCAGCTCGTATTGCTCCCTCGGCGATCCTGCAGCCCGGCTGTGTGGTCGGGGCTGACGTGGCGATCGGCCCCGCCGCGCAGATCGGCGCCAATGCCGTGATTGGTCCCGGAGTACAGATCGGCGCCAATACTCTCATCGGCGCCAACGCTGTCATACGCTGCGCCTTGATCGGCGATGGCGTGCGCATCTTCCCGGGCGCCATAATCGGCGAGGCCGGCTTTGGGCTGGCCGCCAGCGGTGGCGCCGCCGTCCTGACCCCTCATTTTGGCCGCGTGATCATGCAGAACGGCGTCTCGCTCGGCGCGAACTCCTGTGTCGACCGTGGACTGCTCGAAGACACGGTCATCGGCGAAGGGACCCACATCGATAACCTCTGCCATATAGGCCACAACTGCCGTATCGGTTCTCAGGTCGTCATGGCCGCATTCGCAGGCGTTTCCGGCTCCAGCGAAGTGGGCGACGGCGCCCAGTTTGGTGGCCGGGTGGGCCTCAAGGACCACGTCCACGTGGGCAAGGGGGCCCGGATCGCCGCCGGGGCCGCCGTACTCAGCGATGTGCCGGCTGGCGAGACCTGGGCAGGCTATCCCTCCAAGCCGATACGCACCTGGATGCGCGAGCTTGCATGGCTGGCGCGGGCAGCGCAAAAGCGTGCCACACAGGACGAATAGCCGGCCCAGCCGGCGCTAGAAACGCCGGCGGACATGGCAGTCACCATCCATCCATCTTCAATCGTCGAACGCGGCGCAGAACTCGCTGACGGGGTCGAAATAGGTCCGTTCTGCACCGTTGGACCCAAGGTCCAGCTGGGCGAAGGCGTCCGGCTTGTCTCGCACGTATCGATCGCCAACTCGACCAGTGTCGGCGCCCGCACAGTGATCTATCCCAACGCCGCGCTTGGTCATCCGCCTCAGGATACGGCCCACAAAGGCGAGGACACGCTGCTCATCATCGGGACTGACAACCAGCTTCGCGAGAGCACCGTCTTCCACATCGGTACCGCACGAGGTCGGGGAAAGACCGTCATCGGCGATCGCGGGTTCTTCATGAACGCCAGCCACGTTGGCCATGATGCGGTGGTCGGCAACAACGTGGTCTATGCGACCCATGCCGTCAGTGGCGGTCTGGCTGAGATCGACGATTTCGTCATCCTCGGTGGCAATGTGGCCGTTCACCAGTTCGGCCGCATCGGCACGGGCGCCTTCATCGGTGGATGTGCGGCGGTCCTCGGCGACGTGATACCCTTCGGCATGGTCGATACTTCAGGCCATCTCAACGGGCTCAACATTGTCGGGCTGAAGCGACGCGGCGCGACCCGTGAAACGATCCATCTTCTTCGTGGCGTCTATCGCGAACTGTTCCATGGCGCCGGATTTTTCAATGACCGCCTCGCCGCGATCGCCGAAGAGCATGCGGGATCGCCGGACGTGATGAAGATCGTTAACTTCGTCAATGACGGCCAGAAGCGTCCGTTGTGTATGCCGAGGCTGGTCTGATGGCTGGACGTCTGGCGATCGTCGCCGGGGGTGGGGACCTGCCCCGGCGTGTGGCCGAACAGGCGCGGCGCACCGGGCGCAATCCGTTCGTGGTCGGTCTGAAAGGCTTTGCCGATGCAGCCTTGCTGACCGAGTTCAATGGGCCCGAGCTGTCCGTCGGCGAACTTGGCAAGCTGATCCAGCTGATGAAGCGCGAAGGCTGCGAGGAGATGGTCTTCGCCGGTTCGTTGAAGCGCCCCGACTTCGCTTCGCTACGCCTCGACCTAAAGGGTGTTCAGTCGCTTCCCAAGATTCTCGCTGCCGCAAAGAAGGGCGACGATGCGCTCCTTCGGTCGGTGATGGACGTGTTCGAGGAGGCCGGTTTCCGCATCATTGGCGCTGATGACGTTCTCAACGATCTTCTGGTCACCGCCGGCCCACTGGGCGCCGTGTCTCCGTCCATCGATCACTGGCTCGACATCCGCCGCGCCGCAGAGGTTGCGAAGATTTCCGGCTCGCTCGAGATTGGGCAGGGGGCTGTGTCCTGTGTCGGCCTCATCCTCGCGGTCGAAGCGCAGGAAGGCACCGACCGCATGCTGGCGCGCTGCGCCGAGCTGCCTGTCGAGATCCGTGGCACGCCGGAAGCCCGGCGCGGCGTCCTTGTGAAGCGACCCAAACCACAACAGGAACGCCGCATTGATCTTCCCACACTCGGCGTGAAGACGGTCGAAGGCGCAGCCAGAGCTGGCCTGGCCGGCATCGCCGTCGAAGCCGGCGCCGCGCTGGTGGTTGATCGCGCCGACGTGGCTGCGGCCGCCGACAGGCTTGGCCTCTTCGTCTACGGCTTCACAACGGCGGAACTGGCGTGAGCCACATCTTCCTCGTTGCGGCGGAAGACTCGGGCGACGCCCTTGGCGCCGACGTTATCGATGCGCTCAAGGCCGCTGACCCGACAGTCCGTGTCTCCGGCATTGGCGGCGAGCGCATGCGCGAGCGTAGCGTATCGTCAGACGTCGATATGTCCGGCCTTGCCGTCCTCGGTCTCATCGAAGGCCTCAAGGCATACGGCCGCGTGAAGAAAGCGGTCGAGGACGCTGCTGAGGCGATCGTCAAAGCCGATCCAGATGCGGTTGTTCTGATCGACAGCTGGGGTTTCATGTGGCGTCTCGCGCGGGCGCTCAAGCTGCGTGGTGCGAGGGCCAAGCGCATCAAGCTGATTGGACCACAGGTCTGGGCCACACGTCCCGGTCGCGCTCGCGTGCTGGCGCAGTGGGTCGATCACCTACTGTGCATTCATCCCTTCGAGCAGCCCTTCTATGTGAAGTGGGGACTGCCTACGACAGTCATCGGCAATCCCGCCCTGCATCGCCTGCCGAAGGGCGATGGGGCTGGCTTCCGCCAGCGCCACGGCATCCCCGTTGATGCATCGGTGATTGGCCTACTGCCCGGTAGTCGCAAGGCGGAGATGCGTCGCGTCGCGCCGACGCTGATGGAAGCTACGAAACAGGTGCAGGCACGCGATCCTGCTCGAAAAGTAGTCTGCATGGTCGCGCCCAGTGTTGCGTCAGAAGTCGAAGCGCTCGCTGCCGCGCAGAGCTTCCCGATCGTGCTGGTGAAGAGTGAAGCCGAGAAGGCCGACGCCTATGCCGCGATGACGGTCGCGATAGCCTGTTCCGGCACGGTCACCACAGAACTGGCAGCCCAAGGCGCGGCTGTCGTAACTGGCTATAAACTCGGCTGGATCACTTGGGCTCTGTTGCGCTTTCTGCTCTTCAAGTCACGGTTCTCGGCGCTGGTGAATGTCGCGGCCAATCGCGAGGTTATTCCGGAGTTCTTGCAGACCCGGTTCAGTGTCCAGAACATTGCCCAGTCCGCCGAGGAGCGCCTTTCCAATCCCACTGCGTTGAAGGCCCAGCGGGATGGCCAACATGAAGCGTTGAGGGTCATGGCCGGCACGGGCCGCCCGGCGGCGGAGATTGCCGCCGAGGCGATCCTGAAGCTTGCCTAGGCGCAAACGAAAAGGGCGGCCCGAAAGAAGCCGCCCTCTCGAACTTTCACCGATCCAGCGTACTACCGGCTTCCAACCGGAACATAGTTGCGCTGCGGCGCGCCCGTGTAGACTTGGCGTGGACGGCCGATGCGCTGGGTCTTGTCCGTGGTCATCTCTTCCCACTGCGCGATCCAGCCGACGGTGCGGGCCAGGGCGAACAGCACGGTGAACATCGACACCGGGAAGCCCATCGCCTTCAGCGTGATGCCCGAATAGAAGTCGACGTTCGGGTAGAGCTTCTTCTCGATGAAGTACTCGTCCGATAGCGCGATCTTCTCGAGCTCCATCGCGACTTCCAGAAGCGGGTCGTTGATGCCCACTTCCTTGAGCACTTCGCGGCAGGTTGCCTGCATCACCGTCGCGCGCGGATCATAGTTCTTGTAGACGCGATGGCCGAAGCCCATCAGGCGAACGCCGTCCACCTTGTTCTTCACCTTGTCGACGTGCTTCTTCACGTTCTCGACGGTGCCGATCTCTTGCAGCATCTGCAGCGCTGCCTCGTTGGCGCCTCCGTGCGCCGGGCCCCACAGGCAGGCGATGCCGGCCGCGATGCACGCGAACGGGTTTGCGCCCGACGAACCGGCAAGGCGCACGGTCGAGGTCGAGGCGTTCTGTTCGTGGTCAGCGTGCAGGATGAAGATGCGGTCCATCGCGCGGGCGAGAACCGGGTTCACCTTGTAGTCTTCAGCCGGAACAGCGAACGACATCCGCAGGAAGTTCGACGCATAGTCGAGTTCGTTGCGAGGCGACACGAAGGGCTGGCCGGTGTGATACTTGAACGCCCGCGCCGCGATCGTCGGCATCTTCGCGATCATGCGATGCTGGGCGACCTTGCGCTGCAGCGGGTCATCGACGTTGGTCGAGTCGTGATAGAAGGCCGAGAGGGCGCCAACCGCGCCGCACATGATCGCCATCGGGTGAGCGTCGCGGCGGAAGCCTTCGAAGAAGCGGTCGAACTGGGCGTGCAGCATCGTGTGCCGCGTGATCGTTTTGACGAATTCCGAACCCTCGGCAGCGTTCGGCAGCTCGCCGTGCAGGAGCAGGTAGCAGACCTCGAGGAAGTTCGATTTCTCAGCCAGCTGGTCGATCGGATATCCGCGGTGCAGCAGGATGCCGGCGTCGCCGTCGATGTAGGTGATCTGGCTTTCGCAGGAGGCGGTGGAGGTGAAGCCCGGGTCCAGCGTGAACATGCCGGTCTGGGCGTACATCTTGCCGATATCGATGACGTCGGGCCCCACGGTGCCCGAATACACAGGCAACTCAATGGTTTTGCCGCCGGCTGTAAGCTGCGCTTTGCCGTTCGGTTTGACCTTGTTTTCCATCAGCCCAGTCTCCTCAAATTCTATGCTTCCGCCGCTCAGCCCCCGGCGTTCGCATGATCGCGCAATCGCGCGAAAGCTTCATTACGGCCTAGCAAGGCCAGCACAAGAGCAATATCGGGCGAAGGCGCTCCGCCGGTAAGGACCGCCCTCAAAACAGGGCCGATTTTACCCATGCCGATGCCGTTTTGGTCGCAAAATCGCGTGAGTTCTTGCTTGATTGCGGCCTCGTTCCAGTCGGCCAGCGACTCAAGCCAGGGCAGCAGTGCGGCAAGACGCCCGCGCGCCTCATCATTCACCAGATCGACCGCTTTTCCTTCCAGCTTCACTGGCCGGATGTCGGTCAGGAATCGCGCCTGCTGGGCCAGCTGGACGATATTGGCGGCGCGGGTCTTCAGTACCGGCATAGCGTTCAGGACGCGGGACATTTCCTTGTTGCTCTTGCCCTGCATTTCCGGCCTGCGGAGCAGCAGGTTGAACAGCCGCCGGTCGTCCGCCTCGGACATGTAATGCTTGTTCACGGAGTCGAGCTTGGCGAAGTCCAGCCGCGCCGGCGCCTTGTTCAGCCCGTCGAGGTCGAACCACTCGATCGCTTTGGCCTCAGGAATGATCTCGTCATCGCCATGGCTCCAACCCAGGCGGAGCAGGTAGTTCTTCATGCCCTCGGGCAAATAGCCCAACGTATCGCGGTAATCGTCCACCGCCGTTGCGCCGTGGCGCTTGGACAGTTTCTTGCCATCCGGTCCATGGATCAATGGAACGTGGGAATACTCTGGCTGCGGCCAGTCCATCCCGAGATAGATCGGCAGCTGCCGGAAGGTGTTCAGGAAATGGTCGTCACCGCGAATGACGTGCGTGACCCCCATGTCGTGATCGTCCACCACCACCGCCAGCATATAAGTCGGCGTGCCGTCCGACCGCAGCAGCACGAGATCATCAAGGTCCGCGAACTTTCGCGTCACCGTTCCCTGCACGTGGTCGCTTACGGTTAGTTCGCCTTCATTAGGCATCCGAAGCCGAATTGTGTACGGAGCATCCGCGTGCGGCTCGTTGCCTGTGTCTCGGTAAGCAGATCGAAACGCTTGGCTAAGCTTCGTCGATTCAGAAGTTGCGGCGTTTTGTTCTTGCGCAAGCCAACCATTCAGATCGGCGTTTGTTTTGAAATCGCCAAGAGCCTGGAGCGTGTTGGCTCCCTTCAGCGTGAGCAAGACTTGGGCGTCCGCGGCTTCTTCATAGCGATCTTTGATGTGCCGTCTAAGGTTCACGACGGTTTCACGCCAATTTAGAAGTGCTTGGACCTGTTGGTTTTGAGCTTCGCGCTGGCGTTCCAATTCCTCGACTGTTTCGTAGGATCGATAAGCCGCACCGCGCTTCACCAGCTCATGCGCCACTTGCGCATGCCGCCCTGCGCGCGTGGATTGCAGCACTGGCGGCTCGTCCCCGCCGAGCCCCAGCCAGTTCAACCCGTCATAGATCGCATCCACCGCTTCCTGCGTGGAACGCTCTTTGTCCGTGTCCTCGATCCTCAGCAGGAACTTGCCGCCCTTCGCTCGCGCGTATAGCCAAGAAAACAGGGCCGTCCGGGCGCCTCCGATATGGAGGTAACCGGTCGGGGAGGGGGCAAAGCGGGTGACGACCGTCATCGATTTCCAGAGATCCAGGGACTTGGGCGCATCCTTGCCGGAGCGCGGGCCCTGAAGACCACATCCACCCCTTCGCTAGCAAGTGGCGCCGCCCCGTCCGGGCAGGATGGCGCGCTGGCGGCGCTGGGGCGGTTCCTGGCCGGCGCAGTCAACGACCAGGCCCTCCGCTGGCCTCTGCTTCTGCCGCTGGCCCTGACAGCCGGGGCGGCTTTGTACATGACAGCGCCGTTTGAACCGGGCTGGCAGCTGCTGCTCGGCGCTACCCTGCCGTTCGCCCTGGGCTGGCTGGTGCTCAGACGACGCGGACCGATCCTGGGTCTGCTGCTGGCGCTAGCCGCCTCAGCGGGCATCGGCGCCATCGCCGGAAAGATCCGCACCGAGCTGATTGCGACGCCAATGCTGAAGGAGGAAATAGGCCCCGTTCGCATTGAGGGCGTGGTTGCCGAAATCGACGCCAGCGAACGCAGCCGCCGCATTCGCATCGATGTCCGCGCTATCGAGGGCCTGACACCGGAACACACGCCAGACTTCATCCGCTTCAGCTACAAGGGCGACATTCCCTTCAATCCAGGTCGTGCAGTCGCCTGCAAGGCCATCCTGTCGCCGCCGCCGCGCCCGGTCGTGCCTGGCGACTACGAGTTCCACCGCGACGCCTTTTTTCAGCAGCTTGGCGCGGTTGGCTTCTCAACCGGTGGCTGCGAGCCGCTACCCACGCCACCGCCAGCCAGTGTCGTCGACGAATTCAACTACTGGATCGGCGCAGTGCGGCGCGCGATCTCGCAGCACGTCTACGACGAGGCGGGAGAAGCTGGCGGTGGCATGTCCGCCGCAATGGTTGCCGGCGACCGCAGCTTCATCACGCCGGATGATGCCGAAGCGCTGCGCCTGTCCGGTCTCGCACACCTCTTGTCGATCTCCGGCGTGCATATGGTCCTGGCGGGCGGGATGGTGTTCTTCATCATCCGCTTTCTGTGGCCGCTCGCCGAGCCCTTGGCGTTGCGCGTTCCCTCCGTGAAAGCGGCAGCGCTCGGCGCCGTAATCGCATGCACGCTCTACTTTCTGATCTCAGGTATGGAGGTCGCGACCCAGCGCGCCTACGTGATGGCTCTTATCGGCTTTGGCGCGAAGCTGTTCGATCGTCCGGCGATCTCCTTGCGCTCGCTGGCGGTCGCATTGACGGTAGTGGTGTTGCTGCAGCCCGAAGCTGTCGTCTCACCCGGCTTCCAGATGTCCTTCGCCGCATCCGGCGCTCTGATCGCGCTCTACGAGATGTGGCCGAAGATCGACCGGCCGGACCGGCCTGGAATATTCGTCCGTATGGGCGCCTGGGTGGTCGGCGCGACCGCCACTTCCCTGGTCGCATCGCTGGCGACCATGCCGTTCGCGCTCCACCATTTCGACCGCGCGGCTCTGTTCAGCGTTCTCGCCAACATCGTCTCGACACCCATCATCACGCTGTGGACCACGCCCGCCGCCGCAATGGCTGCAGCTGCCGCGCCCTTCGGGCTGGAAGAACCTTTCCTCTGGCTGCTGGGCAAGAGTCTCGAAGTCGTCCTGATCATCGCTCGCTATTCGGTCGAGGCCTCGCCGGAGGTTGATCTTCCGCGCCTCAGCGCCACCGGCATGGCATTCTCGGCGACCGCCATCGCCATGTTCTGCCTGCTCACCCGCCAGCGACGGATCTTCGCGGCCATACCCGGCGCGGTCGCAATCGCCGCCTGGTTCACGGGTCCGCAGGCGGTGGGCTATGTCTCGAATGACGGATCGGTCTTCCTGAAGGCTGAGCAGGGTTGGCTCGAACTCGCGGACTGGCGCGTCGAGAACGGGCTCAACCCGCTCATCATCGGCGACGACATCCGCAAGGCGCCGTGCATGGGCAAGGGCATCGATTGCTGGATGGATCTCCCGCCCGGACAGTTCACCGTGGTCTCCAGCTCGAACCTGCCCGCGCCACCTTGCCCGACTTCGTCGGCCCTGACGCTCACACCGACTGAAGCCGCGGCGTCATTCCCGATCCATCCCTGCGAAGTCATCGGCAAGGGCGGGGCAGCCATCGAAATGGCGGGTGCCAATCCGCAGCTGCGCCCAGCCGAAATGCAAAGCGGCCGGGCGTGGACCCAGCCGCTCTACGAAAAACCGCCCAAGCCGCCGAAGCAGCCCAGGAATACGGCGCAGGACTAGTGGTACTTCCGCACAAGTCCGACCAGTTTGCCCTGGATACGCACGCGATCGGGTCCGAAGATCTGCGTGCCGAAGGCAGGGTTCGCCGCCTCCAGCGCGATCGAGCCGCCCTTCTTGCGGAAGCGCTTCAGTGTCGCCGTCTCTTCATTGATCAGCGCCACGACGATATCGCCTGACTGGGCGCTGTCCGTGCGCTTCAGGATGACCGTATCGCCATCCAGAATGCCGGCGTTGATCATGCTCTCGCCGGACACTTCCAGCGCGAAATGGGTATCCGGATCGAAATCCTCGTCCGGCGCATTCACCTTGTGGGTCTCGTGCTCGATCGCCTCGATCGACGTACCGGCGGCGATCCGGCCCATGACCGGGATCATCGATGCCCGGATGGACGCAGCCGCCGCTTTGCGTCCGCCACCTTCGCCAGCGATCACGCTGGGGCGGAAGGGCGTGCGGCCCGTTCCCTGCTGTGGCACGGCGCTCTCGGGAAGCTTCAGCACCTCAAGCGCCCGCGCCCTGTGGGCCAGCCGGCGCAGGAAGCCGCGCTCTTCCAAGGCCGTGATCAGGCGGTGAATGCCGGACTTGGAAGCCAGGTCCAGCGCTTCCTTCATCTCGTCGAAGCTTGGGGAGACCCCCGTCTCCTTGATCCTGCCGTTGATGAACAGCAGCAGTTCCCGTTGTTTCTTCGTGAGCATAGCGGCCTGAGGCCTCCGCAACTGGATGAGTCGCAGATAGTTCTACTATCGTTCACGTTATGGGTCAATTCCGCTGTGGAGGGCTTTACCGTGCCCGGACAAGCGACCGCACGGATTCGGCAGGATTTTCCGCCCGCATCAGGCTTTCCCCGACCAGGAATCCCCTTGCGCCGCAAGTTCTCAGCCGGGAGACGTCCCCGGCCGACTTAACCCCGCTTTCCGAGATCAAGAGCCGGCCTTCCGGCATCATGTCAGCCAAGCGCTCCGTGACGCTTAGATCGGTCGTGAACGTCCTCAGATCCCGATTGTTCACACCCATCAGAGCAGAGGGCAGGCCAAGCGCCCGCACGAACTCCGCCTCGTCATGAGCCTCCAGCAGGACAGACATGCCCAGTGCATCCGCTGTCGCATGCAGTTCGCTGGCGAGAGCGTCGTCTACCGCCGCCATGATGATCAGGATCGCATCCGCACCATGCGCGCGCGCCTCAACGATCTGGATCGGATCGACCATGAAATCCTTGCGCAGCACGGGCAGGGCGATCGCCGCACGCACGGTCTCCATGTCCGCCAGCGTACCGCCGAAGCTCGGCCCATCCGTCAGCACCGAGATGCACGCCGCGCCGCCAGCCTCATAGGCCTTCGCTGCTTCTTCAGGCGGACGCACCGCATTGATCTCGCCAGCCGACGGGCTCTTGCGCTTCACTTCGCAGATAAGCCCGTTGCCATCGGCCTTCGCGATTGCCAGCAACGTCTCGGCAAACCCGCGGGGCTTCGACGCCGCATTCGCCTCCGCCTCAAGCGAGGAAAGCGAGCGCGACTTCTTCAGGGCCGCGACTTCATCCTTCTTGTAGTCGAGGATAGCCTTCAGCTTGTCGGGAACGTTCCTAGCCATTGGACGCCCGCTTGAGCGCTTCCAGCGCCGCCATCGCCTTGCCCGATGCGATCGAGGCGCGCGCGACATCGACGCCAGCGCGGAGGTTCGGCGCAAGTCCCGCCACGACGAGCGCCGCCGCAGCATTCACCGCAACCAGGTCCGCAAACGGTCCCGGCTCGCCCTTCAGCACGCGCAGCAGCGCCTCTGCATTCTCCGACGCCGCGCCGCCGCGCAGCTGGTCGAGGTTGGCACGGTTCACGCCAAGCTCTTCCGGCGTAATCAGATAGCTCCGCACGGCGCCATCCTTCACTTCGGAGACAACCGTCGCGCCCGTCGTCGAAATCTCGTCCATCCCGTCGCGGCCATGCACGACGAATGCTCGCTCAGAACCCAGGCTCAGCAACGCATTTGCAAATGGCTCAACCCATTCCGACCCGAACACGCCCAGCACCTGCCGCTTCACGCCCGCCGGATTGGCCAGCGGACCCAGCATGTTGAAGATCGTGCGGATGCCCAGCGTCGCGCGTACCGGAGCAACATGCTTCGTCGCGGCGTGATGTTGGGGCGCGAACATGAAGGCGAGGCCTGCATCGCGGAAGCTCGCTTCCATCTGCGCATCCGTCGGCGCGAGGTTGACGCCCAGCACTTCCAGCACATCCGCCGAGCCTGCCTTGCTCTTCGAGCGATTGCCGTGCTTGGCGACGATTGCGCCCGCACCGGCCGCGACAAACGCCACAGCCGTTGATGTGTTCAGCGATGTCCACGCGAGGCCGCCGGTCCCACATGTGTCGATGGCGCCTGCCGGGGCCTTCACCGGCCGTGCATTGGCGCGCATAACGCGCGCGCCCGCGACGATGTCGTCAACCGTCTCACCGCGCGTGCGCAGGCCCATCAGGAACGCTGCGATCAATGCGGTATCCGTCTGGCCGGACAGCAGCTCCTCGAACGCCGCGCCCATCTCGGCCTGCGTCCAGCGCTCGTCCGCCGCCAGCTTGCCGACGATACTGCGAACCGCATTGCTCACTTGTTGACCGCTTTCTGGCTGGCTGCGCGTTTCAGGAAATTCGCTAGCATCACCTTGCCGAACTGCGAACCGATCGACTCCGGATGGAACTGCACGCCGAATACGGGTCGTGTCGCGTGGCTTACCGCCATCACCTCGCCATCCGCCGTTTCGGCGTCCACTTTCAGCGCGCCGGGAATTCCGCTCCGCCGCACCGCCAACGAGTGATAGCGCACGGCCTCGAAATGCTCCGGCACGCCTTCGAACAGCTCGCCGCCAAGCACCTTCACGTCCCACACCTTGCCGTGGACAATGTCCTTTGCGCTTTCGACAACGCCACCCATCGCCTGTCCGATCGCCTGGTGACCAAGGCACACGCCCAGGATCGGCATGTTGTCCGGCGCGATCCTGATCAGCTCCAGGCAGATCCCCGCCTCGTTGGGCGTGCACGGCCCCGGCGACAGCACGATCGCGTCGGCGCCCTTCGCGAGCGCTTCCTTCGCAGTCAGCGTGTCGTTGCGCACCACCTCAACCTCAACGTCTGGCCCCACGTCCTGAAGGTAATGGACGAGGTTGTAGGTGAAGCTGTCGTAGTTATCGATGAGAAGAACCTTCATCTGTTCCCTCGGTCATAACGCGCGGCTTCCTCGGCGGCGCGGAACAGCGCGCTCGCCTTGTGCACCGTTTCCATGAACTCGCTTTCGGGGTTGCTGTCGTAGACGACGCCGCCGCCGGCTTGCACATGGATCTTGCCACCGCTGAACACCGCCGTGCGCAGCGCGATGCAGGTATCCATGTCGCCCCCCGCGCCGAAATAGCCGACGCCTCCGGCGTAGACGCCCCGCGCATGGGGCTCCAGTTCCGAGATGATCTCCATCGCGCGGATCTTCGGCGCGCCTGACGTGGTGCCTGCCGGAAAGCCCGCCGCCAGCGCCGACACCATATCCTCGCCCGGTTTCAGCCGCCCCTGCACGTTCGAAACGATGTGCATCACATGGCTGTAGCGCTCGACGGTGAAGCTCTCCGTCACCTCGACCGTTCCACGCGCCGCAACCCGGCCGACATCGTTCCTGCCAAGGTCCAGCAACATCAAATGCTCGGCGCGTTCCTTCGGATCGGCTATCAATTTCTCTTCGTTCGATTGATCCTCTTCCGGCGTCTTGCCGCGGGGCAGGGTGCCGGCGATCGGTCGAACCGTGACGAGACCATCGCGCACCCGCACCAGAATTTCCGGGCTCGATCCCGAGATCTGGAACTCGCCGAAATTCACATAGAACATGAAGGGCGAAGGGTTGAGCCGCCGCAGAGCTCTGTAGAACGCAAACGGCGACCGCTCGAACGTCGCCGAAAAGCGCTGGCTGGGCACGACCTGGAAGATGTCACCCGCGCGAATGTAGGCCTTCGCTTTCTCGACCATCTCGAGATACCGCGACTTCTCGGTGTTCGAGGTGAACTGGATTTTCTCGACCGGCGCATCGTTCGGGCGCGAGGGCGGCATCGGCTCGTCGAGCTTGGCTTCCACCGCGTCCAGCCGCGCCTGCGTCGCCGCTTCGCCATCGCGCTCGGGCGCCGCGAGGATGATCTCCTGTTTCACACCGTCGAAGATCAGCACCACTCCGGGACGCATCAGCATCGCTTCCGGCACGCCGTTCGGATCCGGCTTGGTCTCCGGCAGCTTCTCGACATGGCGCACCATGTCATAGCCCAGATAGCCGTAAGCCCCCGCCGCCATCGGCGGCAGGCCTTCCATGCCGCTGACCTTGCAGGCGTCGATGAACTCACGCAGCGATCGCATCGGATCGTTCGATGTCGACAGGACCTTCCTGAAGTCGGCCGTCGCCGAAGTCTCGGCCTTGCCGGCCTTCACGCGCCACCACAGGTCCGGCGCCATGCCGATGAACGAATAGCGCCCGCGCGTTTCACCGCCCGTGACGCTTTCGAACAGCACCAGCCCCGGCTGCATAGGATTGAGTTTGAGCATCGCCGAAACCGGCGACTCCGTGTCGTCGACCCGGCGCCGGACGAGAAGCCGGGGCAGGGTCGCGGTCATTGCGCCTCGTCTTTGACGAAGCTTTCCAGGTACTGTTGCACCGCCACTTCATCGCGCTTGTAAGGCACTTCCTTCTGGATGCCGCGCTGGAAGACTTCCGCGAAATCGCGGGCCAGCAGCTCGGACACCTGCGCGCCAATGTTCTGCTTCAGTGAGGCAGCCATTTCAGGCGTCACCGCATCAATCTTGTCCACCCGCACAACCCAAGGCGCCCGGTTGCGGTCACGCGCCGTCGCCGTCTCGCCGGCTTTCAGGTTGAAGGCTGCCTGGGCGACTTGCGGATCGATCGGCGGATTAGCGGCGCGCGACAGTGTAATGCCGGGCAGCACCGTGAACTTGGAAGCGGCGGCAGACTGTTCGAACGTCTTGCCGGCTTTCACCGCCGCGACCATGTCGTTGGCGGCCTTGTCGGCGGCATTCTCGATCTGCTCGCGCATGTGCTCCAGACGCACTCGGTCGCGCACCTGCTCGAACGCCAGCGTGTGTGGCGCAACGATTTCATCGAGCCGGTACATCGCCAGCACGTTGTCGCCCTCGAACACGTTGGTCAGCTGGCCCGCCTGAAGCGTGAACAGCTCGCGCACAGCGTCCGGATTGGCGGCCAGCAGCTTGCTCTGGTCACCCTTTTCGGTCTGCGCATTGTTGTTGACCGCTGCCAGCTGGATCACCGGCACGCCGAATTGCTTGCCGATCTCTTCCAGCGCCTGGCCGCCAGCAGCATCACGGAACGACTCAGACGACTCCTCGAACTGCGCTTCAGCGCCCGGCAAGGTCAGCTCGCGGCGCACGTCCGCTTCGACTTCCGCGAACGGCTTCGGCACGCCCGGCGTGATCGACTTCACAACCACCGCCATGAAGGGCGCGCCTTCACCAAGCTGGAACGGCCCGCGCAACTCGTTGACCGGCAGGCCGAAAATCAGTTCGCGCAGGCGCTCGTCCGAAATCTCTTCCGGCTTCACCTTGCGGTCGGCACGCAGAGCGCCCGTTGCGCCCTTTTGTGCGTCTTCCAGCGACTTGCCTTGCTTCGACAGGTCGACCAGTTGCTGGATCGCGTTGCGGTCGCCAGTGAACTCCACCATCTCGCGTGTTTCCGGCGTCGAGAAATCGCGGATGCGCTTTTCGTATTCCGCTTTCACCTGGTCGTCGGTGATCGTGACCTTGTCGAGCAGGTCTTCCGGCGAATAGCTCAGCACCGAAATCCGGCGGCGCTCGGGCTGGTTGAACATGTCCTTGTGGGACTCATACCAGGCCTTCATCTCGTCTGCGGTCGGCTCCTTCGGTGGTGCAATTGCACTCTCGCTAAGGCGGGCCACCGTCACGACACGGCTCTCGCCGAGATACTTAATCACCGGCGCCGTCAGGATGTCCGGTGTGCGCAGCGCGTTGTAGGCGGCGGCTTCGAGGTATTGCGCCGTCAGGTCGTCGCGGATGCCTTCCTCGAACTGCTTCACTGTCTCGCCACGCTGTTGCGCGGCGGCGCGGATCTGGTCGACCGAAACACGGCCAAGCGCATCCTTGAATGCGTCGGCTTCGCGAAGGACCAGATTGTTCACGGCTTCCGGGCTCGCACGGACGCCGATCTTGTCAGCGTAAGCGAGCAGGGTGTTTCGGTATTCCAGCTGCAGCAGCTGCTGCTGGGTAATGCCCTCTCGCACGGCGTCCGCCTGGCTTACGATCTTGTTCTCGCTTACGCGCAGCCGGTCGATCTCGCGCGAGACGGCCGCATTCACGTCGCGGGCATGGATCTCGTATTTCCCGATCTGGGCGAGCCCGCCGGCGGAAACCCCACCGAAATTGTCCTGGAGTCCAAAGATGCCAAAGCTGATGATCAGCAGCGCGAACAGGCCAAGCGCCCATTTCGATCTGGCAAACTTGCGCATTCCGCCGATCATCGGCGTTACTCCCTGGTAGTGCCCGGCAACCCGGTCGGTTGTCCGTTGGAACACGGCTTGCTAGATCATTTTGCGGTCGAGGGGAAACCGGTTCGCCGCAGTTAAATGCGACAATACAGCATGGTGGCGCGGGTCCGTGGCGACTGGCCTCGTCGGTCGGCACGTAGAGTTCAGGGAAACGGGCGGAATGAGCGCGCATAGGAAGCTGGTAGCCGGAAACTGGAAGATGAATGGCCTTACGGCCTCTCTTTCCGAAGTCCAGGCCATGGTCGCTGGCGCGGCCAGCCTTCCCGGCGTCGACCTGGCCATATGCCCCCCAGCCACCCTGGCCGGCTCTGTCCGCGCCGCTCTCAAGGGCTCTGCCATCGCTCTGGGCGGCCAGGACTGCCACGCCGAGAAATCTGGGGCCTTCACAGGCGATGTCAGCGCCGAAATGTGGGGCGATATAGGCGCCAGCTACGTGATCGTCGGCCATTCCGAACGCCGCACGCTGCATGGCGAAACCAGCCCGATAGTCGCCGCCAAGGCTGCGGCGGTTCTCAAGGCGGGGCTCACTCCCATCATCTGCATCGGCGAAAGCCTCGCCGAACGGGATGCCGGACAGACACTGCACATAATCTCGGACCAGCTGGCCGGTTCGGTACCCGACCTGACCTCCGCAGCCGCCGTCGTGATCGCTTACGAGCCCGTCTGGGCTATCGGCACGGGCCGCACCCCCACCACTGCCCAGGTCGCCGAAGTCCACCAGGCCATCGGAAACGCGCTCGAAAACCGTTTTGGCGCCCAGGGCAGGGCGATCCGGTTGCTATATGGCGGCTCGGTAAAGCCCGACAACGCCCGTGAACTCATGCATGTGCCCGGCGTCGACGGGGCCCTGGTGGGCGGCGCCAGCCTGAAAGCCGCTGATTTCCTGAGGATTGCGCAGGGCTGCGTCTGAGCGCTTGGCGCGGTCCCGTAGCCGCACCCATATGAAAAGCGCGGCTTAAAGGCAGTTGGGGCTTGGCCGCACCCCTGCGACGTGCTTTGACGCCATCACATTTGTCCCGGGCGGTTCCCGAATGCTCAACGTCCTCCTCACAGTCCACATGATCGCGTGCATCGCGCTCGTGATTGCGATCATGCTCCAGCGCTCCGAAGGCGGCGCTCTCGGCATGGGCGGTGGCGGCACGGGCGGCGTCATCTCCGGCCGCGGCGCGGCCAGCGTGCTGGTCCGCACCACGATGGGCCTCGCAGCCGTCTTCTTCGCCACCAGCATCACGATGACCTACCTCAACGGCCAGGAAACCAAGGCCCCCGCCAACCTCGAGCGCGAACTCCAGCAGCAGAACACCACGGACCCGTTTGATCCGCTTGCCGGGCCGTCAACCACAACGCCGCCGGCAACCACCACTACTACGCCGCCTGCGGCCGCCGCACCGCCCGCGCCTGCGCCCGTGGACCCGCTCGCCCCGCGCACGAACACCGCACCTGCGCCCGCCACACCACCCGCCACCGCACCTGCGACAACTGCGCCCGCAACCACGCCGCCGGCCGCCACGCCGCCGCAAAATGGTGGATCGCCTAACTAGTTTCGACTGACTTCAGGCCTTGCCCCTCTCGCCTCGGGGCTGCGAATCGTTAAACTGGTCATCCGTCATGAAGCGTTTCATCTTCATCACGGGAGGTGTCGTGTCCTCCCTCGGGAAGGGCATTGCCTCGGCAGCGCTCGGCGCGCTGCTTCAGTCGCGCGGCTACCGCGTCAGGCTCCGCAAGCTCGACCCCTATCTCAACGTCGATCCCGGCACGATGTCGCCAACCCAGCATGGCGAGGTCTTCGTCACCGATGACGGCGCCGAGACCGACCTCGACCTTGGCCACTACGAACGCTTCACCGGCGTCTCCGCCCGCAAGACCGACAACACGACCACCGGCCGCATCTACAAGGCGATCCTCGAGAGGGAGCGCAAAGGCGACTATCTCGGCGCCACGCTACAGGTGATCCCGCACGTCACCGACGCCATCAAGGAATTCGTCAAGGCCGACACCGACGACGTGGATTTCGTCCTCGTCGAAGTCGGCGGCACGGTCGGCGACATCGAAGGCCTGCCGTTCTTCGAAGCCATCCGCCAGCTGAGCCAGGAGCTCGGCCGCGAAGCCAGCCTGTTCATTCACCTCACGCTGCTGCCCTACATCGCCACCGCCGGTGAGATGAAGACCAAGCCGACCCAGCACTCGGTGAAGGAGCTGCGCTCCATCGGCATCCAGCCCGACATCCTGCTGTGCCGCGCGCCCATGCCGATCCCGCCGGAAGAGCGCCGCAAGATCGCGCTGTTCTGCAATGTCCGTCCCGAAGCCGTCATCGAGGCGCTCGATGCGCAACACATCTATGAAGTTCCGCTGGAATACCACGCGCGCGGGCTCGACCGTGAAGTGCTCCGCCATTTCGGTCTCGAGAAGGACACCACGCCCGATCTCAAGCACTGGGTGCAGACATCACAGACGCTTCGCAATCCGGACGGCGAAGTTCGCATCGCCATCGTCGGCAAGTATGTGGCGCTGCACGACGCCTACAAATCCGTGGTCGAAGCGCTTGGCCATGGCGGCCTCGCCAACAAGGTGAAGGTGAACCTCACCTGGATCCCGTCCGACCGCTATGACGACCCCAATGCCGATCTTTCCGAACTGGACAATGTCGACGGTGTGCTTCTGCCGGGCGGCTTCGGCGAACGGGGCGCGATCGGCAAGATGCGCGCCGCCGGCTATGCCCGCCGCCACAAGCTGCCATGCTTCGGCATCTGCTACGGCATGCAGCTCGCGGTGATCGAGCTTGCCCGCAACCTCGCCAACATTCCCGGCGCCGGCACCACCGAATTCGGCAAGCCCGATTATCCCGCCGTTGGCCTGATGGGCGAATGGATCCGCGGCAACACCCGCGAAGTCCGCGCCGCCGACGGCGACCTTGGCGGCACAATGCGCCTTGGCGCCTATCCCGCGGAACTCGCGAAGGGCAGCAAGGTCGCCGGCATCTACGGCGCGACGCACATCTCAGAGCGCCACCGCCACCGCTACGAGGTCAACACCGACATCATCGCGCGCCTCGCTCCGCACGGCGTCCAGTTCTCCGGCATGTCGCCCGACGGCAAGCTGCCGGAGATCCTCGAACTCACCGACCACCCCTGGTTCATCGGCGTCCAGTTTCACCCCGAACTGAAGTCTCGTCCGTTTGATCCTCACCCGCTGTTCGCGAGCTTCATCGCGGCGGCACGGGACAAGAGCAGGCTGGTCTAGCGAGTTCTAGCGCCTTGCGAATGTTCAAGGACCCGGCTGCCTCTCGGCCCAGCGCGACCGATGGCAGCCATCCTGATACCAGCGATCAACGACCGCAAATCGCCGATTTGCGGTCACTCGCTAATGGAGAAATTCAAGGTATCGATCAGCTTCCGCTGCGAAGATTTCTGCACCGGCTCCCATGTAAGTGCGCAAAGGGATGCGGCAGGTCGGTTGCGCATAGAGAAGCGCTCGACCGTGGTGTCAGAAAACTGGTGAGGCCTACCTGCTCTCGAGACAAGTTTGAAATCGACGATGGCGAGGCGGGCTATCTCGCCGCTACCCCTCGGTAGATTGCACAAAGTGGCCTTGATGCGTAGAGGGAATGACATCCTGCGGTCAGGAACCCGCGCCATGATAGTCGAGCGCCTTCCGCCTGTGAACGTATCGCTACGTCCCAGCAACCACCCTTATCTCAACGGACCGTGGACGCCGCTGCATGAAGAGGTCAACGCGACCGACCTCGACGTCATTGAGGGGGCGATCCCGTCCGACATCGACGGCGTCTATATCCGCAACACAGAGAACCAGGTGCACCAGCCGCTCGGCCGGCATCATCCTTTCGACGCCGACGCGATGCTGCACCAGATCGATTTTCGCGGTGGCAAGGCCTCATACCGCAATCGCTTCGTGCGCACGCGCTGCTTCGAGATGGAGCAGGAGGCGGGGCAGTCGCTATGGGGCGGCCTCGCGGACGCTCCTGGCACGTCGCTGCGCCCCGGATTCGGAGCGCATGGCGCGCTAAAGGACAATGCCAGCACCGACGTCGTCGTGCACCGCGGGCAGGTTCTGTCGACATTCTATCAGTGCGGTGAAGCCTACGCGCTCGATCCGGAGACGCTCGAGCAACTTGGCGTTGCGCCGTGGGCGCCGCTTGAAGGCGTCTCCGCGCACACCAAGGTGGACGAGCGCACCGGCGAGCTGATGTTCTTCAACTACTCCAAGTACGCGCCCTTCATGCACTATGGCGTGGTGGACAGCACCGGAAAGGTCGTCACCTACATTCCGGTTCCCCTGCCCGGACCGCGCCTTCCGCACGACATGGCGTTCTCGGAAAACTATTCGATCCTGAATGACCTGCCCGTGTTCTGGGACGCCAACCTGCAGCAGCAGAACATCCACGCCGCGCGCCTTCACAAGTTGCCGTCGCGCTTCGCGATCGTGCCGCGCCATGGCCGGACGGAAGACATACGCTGGTTCGAGGCGGCGCCCTGCTATGTGCTGCACTTCCTCAACGCCTATGAAGATGGCGACGAGATCGTGATGGACGGCTATTTCCAGGAAGAGCCTACGCCGCGCCCCATGGCCGGCGCGCCGGACGGGTTCTCGCACCTGATGGCCTATCTGGACGAGCATAGCTTCAAGTCGAAGCTGCACCGCTGGCGGTTCAACCTGCGCACCGGGCAGACGGCCGAGCAGCGGCTCGATGATCGCGTGCTGGAATTCGGGATGATCAATCCGCGCGTAGCGGGTAGGAAGTATCGCTACGCCTACTCCACCACGGCCAAGCCGGGCTGGTTCCTGTTCAATGGTTTCGTGAAGCACGATCTGGAAACCGGCGAGTCGTGGAATGTGCAGTTGCCCGAAGGCCGCTTTGCCAGCGAAGCGCCGTTCGTACCGCGCATCAACGCCAAGGACGAGGACGATGGCTATCTCGTCAGCTTCATCATCGATGAGAATGCCGGGACTTCCGAGTGCGTTCTCATCGACTGCAAGCGCTTCAGCGATGGGCCTGTCGTGCGCATTGCCCTGCCGCACAAGATATCGAGCGGAACGCACTCCTGCTGGGCGGATCGCGAATTCATCCGGAACGGCTTCGTGGCGGCCTAGGCCTGCGGCTTGCGCGGCGGCCACGGCACAAAGCCAGAGGTCTGTTCGATATAGGCCACATAGTCCGGACGCGTCTTGCGCAGGCGGGCTTCCAGCATCGGCGCCCCGCTCCACTTCATCAGCGTCCAGGTGAGGAAGATCGGGCCGATGATCGCCCACAGGCCTGTGCTTGTCTCCGCCGCGATCAGATAGATACCCCACCATGTCAGCGCGTCGCCGAAATAGTTGGGATGGCGGGTATAGCGCCACAGGCCGGTGTTGAGCACGCGGCCGCCATTCTCCGGCTTGCTGCGGAAGCGCACGAGTTGAAAGTCGCCAATCGTCTCGAACAGTATGCCCGTGACGGCCATACCCGCGCCGATCCAGGCGATGACGCCCAGCGCCACAGGCTGCGCGTCGATCTGGCCGAGCTGCACCGGCAGGGACACGATGAACTGCAGCGGCGCCTGGGTTGCGAACACCAACAGCAGTGATGCCTTGGCAAAGCCCCACCCGCGCTGTTTCTGTGCGTGGCCGAGGATTGCCTTGTAGCGCTTGTCCATGCCGTGCGTGCGCCAGCGCCACACGAGATAGCCCCCCAGCCGCAAACCCCACGCCGCGCACAGGCCGAGCAGCAGCATCCTTCGCTCCGGTGCGCCGCCGGTCTGCACGTATGTCGACACCGCAAGCAAGACCATGCCCAGCGCCCACCACGCATCGATGACGGTCACGTCCTTCATCGCCACGCATGCGAGCCACAGCAGCAGCATGCCGGTGCAACACACCGCGAAGTTGATCGCCAAAACGGTGAGGATTTCCATAGAATGTTTCCGGGCGACGCCGTCTAGACGCCTAAAATCAAGATGACCGTGGTGGTCGTGGATCCGCTGACATCAGCGTCTGCACATTGGGTATACCGTCCGCTTAATAGTCGTCCGCGCGACGTGTCGTCTAGCGAGCTGTCGGCGAACGTTGTCGGATCGTTCGTCCGATGAGTCCGACATTCGTCAGGTCCCCCGGCAGACGCTGACACGCCGAATGACTGCCAAAGGTGGTCATTCGCCGTGCCCTGAGAGCTGTGGAGCATCTCGCGTCTCTTCGCTAAGCTTGCCGTCGTGATCATCTGGCGGAGCGCATTTGATGAAGATCGACGGGGGATGTCATTGCGGCGCGATCCGGTACGAGGGCGCCATCGATCCTGAAAATGTGATCATCTGCCATTGCTCGGATTGCCAGGCGATGTCGGGCGCGCCGTACCGAGTGAATGTCCCCGTGCTGACGGAGCAGTTCACGCTACGCGGCGAACCGAAGCGCTATGTAAAGATCGGTTCGAGCGGCTCGGAAGTCGTGACGACATTCTGCGGGACGTGCGGTTCGCCGCTGTACTCGCACAAGGGCGACAATCCCCGATACGTGAATTTGAGACTCGGTGGAGTTCGGCAACGCGCGGAGTTGCCGCCGAAGAAGCAGGGCTTTTGCAATTCCGCAATGCCGTGGGCATGGGACATAGGCGAAGTAACGATAGTTCCAGAACGTTCGCGCGAAAGCGGTTGAGCCAGTTGGGCCGCGCCACGGATCGGCGCCGACGCGACTACCAGGCGCGTCGCAGTGAAGCCTGGCGCAGTGCGGTCGCCTTCGCGGTGTCGACCTGCGCTATCTTGGCGACATCGCACGGCTTGCCCGCCTCAGGGCGCACTTCATAGCTGCGGCCCTCGCGCAGTTGCCACGTCACCGCCGGGAAGAAGGTGAAGGGCTGTTGCAGCTCGAGCCGCTTGCACGCTTCCTTCAATGTCACGAGGTAGTAGTCGCGAGTGGTGTCGCGATAGAGGATGTTCTGGTTGTCGACCACCCAGGTGGCGTCGGTCTCATAGCGCATCTGCATCTTGTCCACAGTCTTGCCGTCGAGTGCGACCAGCTCGGTCTTGCGCTCAGTCTGTCCCAGCGCTGGCGCCACAGACAGGGTTGCAGCTGCCAGGGCGGCTACAAGCGATGATGCAATCAACCTCTTCATGACCGCTCCTCTTTCCGCGGACGAGAGCTCGTCCGGATGAGTCATCCTAGCAGGAATGTCCGGTTCATTCCATGTCCTGCCAGATCCCGCGTTCCTGACCCGATTCTCGTCATCGGCGCTGCCGACATGGCCGCCTCTTCGCCGGCGCCCTTGCCAGCACGGCGCCGCCAACGCAGGCTCGCGTTCAGGTCATCGGGATGGCAGCGCATTGAGTTCTCTACTCAAACGATGTGGTTACCTGCTTCTGTGGTTTGCGGGCGCAATCGCCGTCCTGGCTGCGGCTGGCGCCACCTATCAGGTCATCGGAACAGGCAATGACGAGCGGGCCTTCCCGCCGCCCGGAAAGTTGATCGATGTCGGGGGCTACCGGCTTCATCTCCACTGTGTTGGCGACGGGAGCCCCACGGTGATCCTGGATGCGATGGGCGACGGAACGTCGGTGAACTGGGCCTGGGTGCAGCCGGAAGTCGCGCGCAAGACACGAACATGCGCCTACGATCGAGCGGGGCGAGGCTGGAGCGAAGCGAGTTCGAAGCCACGCGATGCCGTCAATATCGCAGCAGAGTTACACACGCTGTTGGCCAACGCGCACATCGACCCGCCTTACGTGATGGTCGGTCACTCTTACGGGGGCTTCATCACGCGCGAATACGCAGCAGACTTCCCTGGCGATGTTGCCGGCGCGGTGATCATCGATGGCGGACAGCCAGACATCCGCTCGGAGCGCTATACCGAAGAAGGGCGGAAGGAAGGAGCTGCCGACGATTTCCTGATGTCGATTGGGCCTGTCCTTGCGCGCCTTGGCGTATTCCGCCTGATGGGCGGCGCTCCAGAGGGCCTGCCCGCGCAGGAGCGAGCCGCATACGCCGCGCACTATGCTTCCTCCAGGCTATGGGACAGCATGTACGAAGAGCAGCTGAAAATGCTCTTGATCACGGATCAGCAGGTCCGCCGAACAGGCGACATGGGTGAGCGCCCATTGATGATCGTGAATGCCAGCAAGCCTGACGACGAAACCCGGCGCGTCTATGACGACATGCAGATAGAACTTCTGGCGCTTTCAACAAACAGCGCGCGGCACGTCGTCCAAGGCGCCACGCATGGATCGCTGGTGTTTGATCAGCATCACGCGTCTGAGACCAGCACACAGATACTACGGGTGGTGGACGCGGTGAGGACCGGCTCGCGTCTCGATGGGTCTTCGCCGCCGTCACAGTAAGTCTATTGCTGACTGTCATTGATGCGATCGAGGCAGTGGTCAGACCGACTCGATGCGCGTGTTTGACGCGCTGCGGCAATTCTTCCCTTTGCGCTCTGTCGCGACGCTCTAGATACCGATCCGGGGGATCGGACCCGGGGGCCTGACGTGTCGAGCGCGAACAGCCAGAAATACGCTCCAGAAGCCGACTTCGCGGCAATGGCCGACAATCTCCCGGAGATTGCCTGGATCACCAACCCGCAGGGTGGCCTCACCTGGGTGAACCAGCGCTGGTGCGATTACACCGGTACGACGATCGAGCAGGTGAAGGATTGGGACTGGCAATCAGTCCACGATCCGCACGAGCTGCCGAGTGTTGTCGATCGCTGGCGGCAATCGCTCGCATCCGGCGAGCCGTTCGAGATGACATTCCCGATCCGCGGGCAGGACGGCGTGTATCGCCCCTTCCTCACGCGCGCTCGTCCGCTGCGAAACGCCAAGGGCGAGATCACCAGCTGGTTCGGGATCAATACCGACATCAGCGCGCTTCACGAAGCATCGAATGAGCTCACGCACCAGAAGCGCTTGCTGGAAACGCTCAACTCGACTGCCGCAAGCGTCGCGGCCGAACTCAATCTCGAGCGTCTGGTGCAGATGGTGACCGACGTCGCTGTTGAACTGACCGGCGCGCATTTCGGCGCGTTCTTCTACAACGTGCTCAAGGACAGCGGCGAGAGCTACACGCTCTACACAATCTCGGGCGTGCCTCGCGAAAAGTTTTCGCAGTTCCCGATGCCGCGCGCGACTGGCGTGTTCCAGCCGACATTCCGCGGCGTGGGTATCGTTCGCTCTGACGACATCACGCAGGACGAGCGCTACGGACACAACACGCCGTACAAGGGAATGCCTGAAGGCCACCTGCCGGTTCGCAGCTATCTCGCGGCGCCGGTCGTGTCGCGTTCCGGCGAAGTGCTCGGCGGTCTCTTCTTCGGGCATGCGGAACCTGGCAGGTTCACGCTCGACCATGAACACCTGATGTCGGGTCTTGCTGCGCAGGCCGGCATCGCCATCGACAACTCGCGGCTCTACGAAAATGCGCAGCGTGAGATTGCCGAGCGCAAACAGGCAGAGGAGGCCCGCCTCCTTGTGTTGCGGGAATTGAATCACCGCGTGAAGAACCTCTTCGCGGTTGCCATCGGCATGGTTGGCATGACGTCACGCACGGCGGGTTCGACCGAAGACATGGCTGCCAGCCTGATCGGGCGCCTGCGCGCGCTTGCCCGCGCGCACGAACTGATCCGCTCGGCCATTTCGTCCGACAACCAGCAATCGCGCCACACCAGCCTCGAAGAGGTCATCTGCGGCGTGCTGGAGGCCCATGCGCCGCGTGACGGCAATGCGCTTGCGATCACCGGTCCTGCCGTCGACGTCAGTGTCAGCGGCGCGACCAGCCTCGCCTTGATCCTCCATGAGCTTTCTACCAACGCCGCCAAGTACGGCGCGTTCTCCGCTCCGGCCGGCAAGGTCTCGATCGCGTGGCGCGCAGATGACGGAAAGGTGACGCTCGTCTGGACCGAGCGCGGCGGGCCGCAGATCGAAAGTCCCCCTACCCACAGGGGGTTTGGAGCTGACCTCTCACGTATGAGTGCTCGCGGACAGCTCGGTGGCGACATTGCTTATGACTGGCAACCGGACGGCGTAGTGATTACGTTGACCGCGTCGCTCGATCGTCTTGCCGCCTGAGAGGAGAGATGAACTCGCGCACGCCTGCTTCTGAGCTTTCGCCGGCAAGTCTCTCCGGCGTGCGCATCCTCGTTGTCGAGGACGAGCCCTTCATCGCCTTTGATATTGTCGCGTCGATCCAGGACGCCGGCGCCATCGCGCTCGGGCCGGCCGCGACTGTCCGGGATGCGCTCGATCTGATCGGGTCATCTTCGATCAACGCGGCCATCGTCGACGTGAACTTGCCGGATGGCCATGTCGGGCCGGTGCTCGATGCTCTGGCGCCGTCGGTCGCAATCGTCGTCCATACCGGCGTCGGCCTGCCGCCAGACGTGAAGGCGGCCCACCCCGGCATCGCGGTCTTCAGCAAGCCGACATCACCGCAGATTCTGCTGCGCCGTCTCGCGGAGACGCTCGGGCGCAAGCCCTAGCTAATCGACGTCGGGCAGGTCCACGGCGCCGGGCACAAGATCAAACGCAAACGTCAGTCGCGGTTTGTCGCCAGTGAACGGCACGGTCCCGTGCCACATGTAGGACGGGAACAGCACCAGCAACCCCGGATTCGGCTCGACATAATGCTCGGCCTCTAGCTTCGCTGGCGTGCGGATGCCGGGCTGGCCGAAACGTATCCAGCCTTCGCGACCTTTGGGTTCGACCGTCTCGATATAGCAGGCCGAGCTTAGCCATCCCTGCGGGTGCACATGGTCGACATGGTATCCGCCCGGCCGCAGCTTCACCGACCACATGCCCTGGAACGCATACGTCCCGCGATTGCGAGCGCGCACCGGATCATCGCCCTGTCCGAGTGACGCCAGCCGTCGACGGATCGGCCCATCGAGCGCAGAGGGCAGGGCGCGCAAGGCCGGATGCGACTGCTGCAGGATATCCACCGCCTGGCTGCCATGGCGCAGCGACTGGTTGAACGGATGCTCGCGATAGGCGTGGCAAGCGTTCAACGCCGTGGCCACATCCGCCACATATGCGTCGAGGCTGTTCCATCCCTGCGGCACATCCAGCAGCGAGCTCCACACCAGAGAGCCATAGTGGTGGAGCTCGGCATAGCGCTTGTCGCCCAGCATCCGCCACGCCGTCGCTTGCAGCGCAATTGCATGCTGGTTGGTCGACCACCGCCTGCGAATGTCGCCCGCCAGCGCCGACGCGCGCTTCGCATCCCCGCTCGCCAGCACCGCCTCGGTTAGCGTGATTTGAACAGCCAGCTCCATCGGCGCCATCGCGTTCGCGCGCTCCGCCAGAGCCAGCGCCTCCCGCGCGCGACCAAGTCCGTTCGCAAGCTGTGACGCGTAAACGACCAGCCCTGCGTCCTGCGGATTAGCGGCCGCCAACGACGAGACCAGTGCGAACGCCTTGTCCGGATCGCCGGCGAACTCCAGCACCTGGGCTTTCACCATCGCGAGGCGCACATCCCCCGGCGCCTTGCCCAGCACCCGGTCCAGCTCGGCCAGAGCCGCTGCCGGATCGCCCGACCGCATCCAGACCAGCTGGGCCAGCTCCCGATGGGTGTCGATCATGTTCGGCCGGCGCGTCAGGGCTTCGCGGAAACCCGTCTCGGCAGCCTCCATCCGGCCCATCGCCTGGTCGCACCGGGCCCGGATCAGCCAGGTCTCCGGGGCGTCGATTCCCTTGGCGAAGGCCGCCTGGATGTGGGGTTCCGCCTCCACCCAGCGCCCGGCATCCCCCAGCGTTGCGGCCAGGTTGTGCTCGGCCACGCCGGATTTCGGGTTTGCGGCCAAGGCTTCGCCATAGCGGCTTATCGCCTCTTCAAGGCGTCCAGCCGCCTTCAACGCATGCGCATCGCGCATGAGCGTGGAGGCATCCTGCGATGTCACAGTCTGATTCTGACCCCAGACTTCCGGCACGTTTCCGCCGCAGGACCCGGTCTTGCGGCCCTGCATCAGACCCTGTATGAGGCCCGCTCGCAAGGACGGGCAGGGCCCGTTCCCAACCCTTTTCCTGCCCATTCCGAGGCGATCATGGCCGTCCCAAAGCGCAAAACCTCCCCCTCCAAGCGTGGCATGCGCCGCAGCCATGACCGCCTGAAGCCCTCCTCCTACGTCGAGGACAAGGAAACCGGCGAACTGCGCCGCAACCACCATGTCGACCCGAAAACCGGCAAGTACGGCGACAAGAAGATCCTGAAGGCCAAGGACGAAGAATAGTCCGGGCTTTCCCAGCTATTTCTGACGCGACGGCCGCATCTGCGGCCGTTTGCATTTCTGGCGCTCGGTTAACCGCGCACAGGCATGGCCGAGCGATTGCAACCGGCGGCAGTTCAAGACATAGCAGGCACGCTTTTTGTCCCCTGGAACGAGTCCTGGGGACCGAGTTCGCCTACAGCCAAGGGACAGGCCAGTGACCGAGATCATCGACGTCTACGCGCGGGAAATCCTCGACAGCCGGGGCAACCCCACGGTCGAAGCCGAAGTCACGCTGGAAGACGGCTCGATGGGCCGCGCGGCGGTTCCATCTGGCGCTTCCACCGGCGCTCACGAAGCGGTCGAGCTCCGCGATGGCGACAAGTCCCGCTATGGCGGCAAGGGCGTCCTGAAGGCGGTCGCCGCCGTCAATGACGAGATCTACCCGGCCCTCGCTGGCCTCGACGCGACGGACCAGCGTCTGATCGACGCCGTGATGAACGAACTCGACGGAACGCCGAACAAGTCCCGCCTCGGCGCCAACGCCATTCTCGGTGTTTCGCTTGCGGTGGCGAAGGCCGCCGCGAACGCCTCCAGCCTGCCGCTCTACCGCTATGTCGGCGGCGCCAACGCGCACATCCTGCCGACGCCGATGATGAACATCATCAATGGCGGCGCCCATGCCGACAACCCGATCGACATCCAGGAATTCATGATCATGCCGGTCGGCGCAGAAACCTTCGCCGACGCGCTGCGCTGTGGCGCCGAAGTCTTCCACGCGCTGAAGAAGGGCCTGTCCGCCGCCGGTCACAACACCGGCGTCGGCGATGAAGGCGGCTTCGCGCCCAACCTCAAATCCACCGACGACGCACTCGGCTTCATCATGAAGTCGATCGAGGCTGCCGGTTACCAACCCGGTGAAGACGTCGTCCTCGCGCTCGATGCAGCCGCCACCG
The DNA here is from genome assembly GCA_965279205.1 of Hyphomonadaceae bacterium. GTDB lineage: Bacteria > Pseudomonadota > Alphaproteobacteria > Caulobacterales > Hyphomonadaceae > UBA7672. The sequence continues at coordinate 2,372,165 of OZ257144.1, read as the reverse complement.
AATTCTACAAGAAGGGCAAGTACGAGCTGGAAGGCGAGGGCAAGTCGCTCTCCTCCGACCAGATGGCCACGTACTGGGCCGACCTCGTGAAGCGCTTCCCCATCGTCTCGATCGAAGACGGCATGTCCGAAGACGACTGGGACGGTTGGCTCGCTCTCACCAAAGCCATCGGCGACAAGTGCCAGCTCGTCGGCGACGATCTGTTTGTCACCAACACGGCTCGCCTGGCCCAGGGCATCGAGCGCGGCGCGGCCAACGCGATCCTCGTCAAGGTCAACCAGATCGGCTCGCTCACCGAAACGCTCGAAGCCGTCCAGATGGCGCAGGTCAACCGCTATGGCGCCGTGATGTCCCACCGCTCCGGCGAGACGGAAGACTCGACCATCGCCGACCTCGCTGTCGCCACCAACTGCGGACAGATCAAGACCGGCTCGCTCGCCCGCTCGGACCGGCTGGCCAAATACAACCAGCTCCTCCGCATCGAAGACGAACTCGGCGGCGCCGCCCGCTACCTCGGCCGCGCGGCGGTAAGAGCCTGATGTCCTCCACCGCCAAAGGCAGGGAGGGGAGGTGTCAGGCGCGGCCCTTGCGCGCCTGACGGAGGGGGCCGACGCGAAGCGGCGGATGGCGCTGTGCGCACCGCCCTTGGCCGCGCCTTCCCCAATGCTACTGTTCGGCACCCAACCCGGAGGCGCGCGTGAAACGATTCCTGATGCTGGCCACACTGGCGCTTTCGCTCAGCACGCCTGCGTTCGCGCAGGACCCCACCGTCGCGCCACCTGAACCCGCTGCCCAGCAGTGGACCGGCCCGGTCGTCACCTTCCACACCACCATGGGCGACATCGAGATCACCCTCGACACGATCGGCGCGCCCAAGACCGCCGCACAATTCCTCGGCCTGGTGAAGCGCGGCCATTACGACGGCGCGGCCGTCTTCCGCATCGAGCCCGGCTTTCTCATCCAGCTCGGCGACCTCGACGCCAACCTGAAACATCGTCAGCCCAAGCTGCCGCCCGTGCCGCTCGAAACCGCAACCAACAAGCATTCGCGTGGCGCGCTCGGTATGGCCCACGGCGATGATCCCGACAGCGGCCAGTCCTCTTTCTACTTCGACCTTGGCGAGAACTCTGGCCTCAACGCCACGCCCGGTTCACCGCCTAACACCACAGGCTTTGCCGCCTTCGCCCACGTCACCGCCGGCATGGATGTCGTCGACGCCATCGCCGCCGTTGAACTCGCCCCGGAAGGCGGCCCATTCCCCGGCAAGCTGCCCAAGGTCCCGGTGGTCGTGAAGAATGCAACCGTCACGAAAGAGACGGCGCAGTAGCGCCCGGGTCTCAATCCACCTCCCCTTGAAAAGGGGAGGTCGGCATTTCGACGAAGTCGAAATCCGGGTGGGGATCACTTCGTTCTGCGCGCGCTGCACGACGCGCGCGCCAAGGCAAAACGACAGCAGCGGACAAGAAACTGTCGTTGGCGCTTGGCGGCCCAAGCGTCTGGAATTCGCCGAACTCGTTTGAATCTTCGGCCGCGAGTTGCCCGTCGGGGCGTAAGCGGGCAAAGCTCTTGAGATGGGGCTCAGTTGTCCCTGGGGCAGGAACACAACTGCAATGGCGGGTGAAATCTTCATCAGCTACCGGCGCTCCGACGAGTCGCGCGCTCGCTTACTCTACGAACTGCTGAAGGAGCGCGGCGTCGAGGCCTGGTATGACCGGCATGTTGCTGCCGGGGAAGATTGGCGCTCGGCCACTGCCAACGCGCTGGTGAAGGCTCCGATCTTCGTACTGCTGTTCTCGAAGAATGCCGCCCAGTCGGACGACATCATCAAGGAGCTGTCGGCCGCTACATTTCAGAAGAAGGCGGTAGTCCCGGTTCGTATCGAGGACATCCATCCGGAAGGTGCCTTCCTCTACGAACTGGCATCACGCAACTGGTTCGATGCGTTCAACGACACTGAGGCGCGGCTGGCCACGCTTGCCGATCAGCTAGCGGCGCTGGTGAAGGGCGGGCCGGAGGCGCAGGCGGCGGCCGGCAGGCTGGGCGCGGCGGCGCCGTTGCCCCCGGCAAAGTCGAAGGAGAAAAGCGGAAGGATCGCACTAGGCGTTGCAGCGATTGCGGTGCTGGGGGTCGTCGCCATCGTCGCTATGCCGTTCATTTCGCCAAAACGCGATCGCGCCACCGATTTGAGCGAGTCCCAGCGCACGGCCTTCTTCGGCTTTACGGCGGCGGATACAAGTGCTCCCTCCGTACAGGTCGCGGGCGTCGCGACCGACGAGACCTATGCAACGCTGACCGTCCTTGGCATCGAGACAGCGGCGCGTGGCGACACCGAGGGCGTCGCGCTGAAGGATCAGCTCGCGCGTGCAGATAAGCTGAAGGCGCGCTACGCACTCGGCGGTAGCGTCCGCACCACTGGCGACCAGGTCGCCGTTACCATCCGCCTCGACGATGCCCAGACCCGCGCAACGCTTTGGCAGAAGACGCTGACGGGCGGCACGGCCCAGAGCGAGTCCCTGCCAGTGCAGGCGGCTGGAAAAGCGACCAATCTGCTGCAGTGTCTGATCAACGTGCGCCCTGGTATGGCCCGCGAGGATGCAGGCGCGATGGGACTAGTCACCCGGGCGTGCGACACGGAGGCCTTCGATCCTGAAACCCTGATGCGCTGGCAGGAAGTCGCACGCATTGCGCCAAGATCCGCTGTTCCGGAGTACATAACCGGACTGTCCTGGATTGTTTTGAGCGTAACGGAGACGCCTGCCAATCGGCAGGCAATGATCCAGCAGGCGCGTCAGGCCTTTGACCGCGCCTTGGCGATCGAGCCCGGCAGCGCTCAGGCTCGCTCGGGGGTCGTTGCTGCAGACGTTGCCAGTGACCGGCCGCTGGCGGAGATCCTCCGTGACCTGAACTCCTTGCTCCAGGTGGGCGTCGATCGCTCGAACCGCCGGAACATCTCAAGCGTAACATTCATCCGGCTCGCTCTTCTGTCGGCTGTGGGAAAACCCATCGAGGCAGCCCGCCTGGGCCGCACGGATGCGGCGGCTGACCCGCTGAATCCGGGCCTCCAGTCATTCTACGCCGGGGCCCTGTTTGCGTCGGGACAGACCGCGGAGGCCCGGCGCGTATATGAGTCGGTGAACCGGCGGCTCGCGGACTCTGGAAACTGGTCACAGCTAGCGTACCTGGTGATCTTCGAGGGTGGCGATCTGGCGCCGGTAGTAGCGGCTGCGCCGCCGGGCGTGACCGCCGAACTGATCGACTGCATGGAGGATGTCGCCAGGGCAGCACGGGCGCCCACAGCGAAGACCCGAAAAGCCGGAGCCCAGCGCATGCAGGAGTGTACCAGATCGGGGGCTGAGTGGGGCGGTGGCGCTGCAACCATGGCCAGCCTAGGTGATCTGGATGCCGCCTTCGGCGTCTTCGGTCAGCTTCTTGACCGGTACAACCCTGTCGGCTTCATTTCATCCGGGACCGGCCTGTTCGGACCACAAGCGAGAGCCCTGCGCGCCGATCCGCGCTTCCTGCCGCTGATGAAGCAAGCGGACATCTACCAGTACTGGCTCGACACCGGCACGCAGCCGGATGTGTGCGAGACGCCGGAGGAGCGCGACTTCGAGGTTTGCCGCGAGCTGCGGAAGGATCGGGCGGGGCGGTAGGCAAAGGTCCGGAGTGGGGATCACTTCGTCCCGCGCTCGCTGATCAAGGTGACCCCCACCCGTCGCAAGCTCCGTTTGCTCCGACCTCCTCCTTCCTGGGGGAGGTGATCCGCGCAACCCAACATATTTCAGCGTTCGTCGGCGCGCCAAAATCCCAACTCGATCAATCACGACGCTCCAAATCCCGGCCTGGAGCGCACACCTCCATCCCCGTCCCATCGCCCCGAGCGCATTCTCCCGCGCATGAGCAACGACACGCCAAAACTCGAAGCCGAGTACGTTCGCGACGAGACGTTCTTCCGCAACGACGATCGTCTGCCGGAAGCCGGCGCGCCGCAGCCTGCGGGCTTGCGCGATGCGGTGACGCCCGAGCTGGTCGACAGCGCGCGGCATCTGCTCGGCTGGATCTTCAACGTGTTCTGGAATCCCGGAACGCTGGCGAGTTGGCCCGGCGTCTGGCAGTGGCGCAAGTTCGAACTCCTCGACTGGCTGCGCCCGCTCGAGCTGCTGCTCCGCCGCATCCTCCTCATCGAGGCCGTCGGCCTCCTCACATCGCAGAGCCTGCCGGCGCCGAAAGCCGCAGCGATCAGGAGCGGGAAGGGCGCCGCGCGAACAGCGCCGGCAAAGCCCGCCTGCGATCCCGATCATCCCGAACGCTGGCGCGTCTCCTTCAGCATCCTGCCGTTGCGTGGCCGCAGCGGACCGAGACGGAGACTGCCGCCGATCGACTGGGATCACTTCGCCGGCGATCCACGCACGCCAAAACGGTTCCGCCGTGTGCTGCACGATGCGCTTCCGCTCGCGCGTCGTCTCGAAGCAGCGCTCCGCGTCGTGCTCGATCCGGCAGCGTTCGCACGTCGCCTCGCTTTCCGGTTGCGCCGCAATGCAGGTGCCGCACTTGGTCTCATCGTGATCGACCATCGTAAGCCGCGCGCGAGCTTCGCAACCGATGCACTCGCGCTTGCCGGCGCGCACGCAGGCCTCGCTCTCGCGCGTCTCAGCGACACGTCATAAGCCTTCGAACAATCCAAACGGACCAACTCGCAGGCTCGCCTGCGGGATCGCGGGCCCACGTAGTTCGCCACAAGTGTTACCGCGCTGTTTACTAAAAAGTCCGAACGACCGTCTTGCGAAAAGTACAAAAAGAGAACACAACAGAGAACAAGAACGGAGCAAGAACATGAACGGGGCAGTGAACTTCTGCGGAGCCAATGGCAGCAGCTACAAATTCGAGCGTTTCGGCGCTGATCAGGACTGGGCGAAAGTCGCCGGCGTGGTCCTCTTCGCAGCGGCCGAGGGCAAGTCCTGGCGCATCATCCGGGTCGCCGATCAAGGTGGCGTGGAAGGCGATGTCGCCACCTTCTGGCGCTGGCGCGAAGCCCGCCGCTACGGTGCAACCGCCATCTTCATCCGCCGCAACGCGGACATCACGGCACGCCGCCGGGAAGCCGCTGATCTGGCCAATGGCCTCGATCCGGTCTTCGCATCGGGCAGCGAACTCAGCCTGGAAATCTGCGAGCCGGAACGTCTGGCCGCTTAAGGCCTGAACAGAACCTCGTCCCACCGGCTGCCGGTCGTGTTCTCCGCCCGACCCACGCGCCAGGACTCAGACGGGAAGCGGGCCCGCGGAATGATCCGCGGGCCCGGTCTGTTTTCAGATCGGAGAGAGAGGGAGTTACTGCCCGACGCCGCCCGAACCCGGACGTTCCAGAGGCGCCTGGCTGGCTGCTGTCTTGGCGAGGCGAGCCAGCTGGATGAACTCGGCCCGATAGCCGAACTCGTCCTTGCCCTTGGCGCCGTTGGCCAGGTCAATCACCTGGTTCCAGCCGAAGCCCTTGTCGAGATAGGGGTCGCCGCGGAGCAGCTCGCCGTAACCGGCAACAGCTGTCGCCCAGCGTGTCGCTTCAGGCGCCTGTTTGATGTCGCTGATCTGATCGGCGGAAGTGATCGGACGATCGACCAGCTTGGATTTGTCTTCGCCCGGGATCTTGTAGCGCAGCTTGAGGAAGGCGAATTCGTTCGAATTGCCCTCGGCTGCTTGCTTCGGAACGTTCTGGTAGCGGCTCGGATCAATCAGCGTCGCCTTCGATCCAACCGGTGTCAGCTCATAGATCGCCGTCACCGAAGCGCCAGCCCCGATCTCTCCAGCATCGACCTTGTCGTTGTTGAAGTCTTCCTTGTTGAGGAGGCGGGTTTCGTAGCCGATCAGCCGGTACTCAGCGACCTTGGCTGGATTGAACTCGACTTGGATCTTCACATCGTTGGCGATCGAGAACATCGAGCCCGACAGATCGTCGTTCAGGACTTTCCGGGCTTCGTTGAGGTTGTCGATATACGTCGCCATCCCGTTGCCGGACTGGGCCAGCTTCTGCATCAGCAGGTCGTTGTAGTTGCCTTCGCCGAAGCCAAGAACAGAGAGATAGACGCCGCTTTCGCGCTCACGGCTGACAAAGTCTTCCAGCTGTTGCGGATTGTTGATACCGACGTTGAAGTCCCCATCGGTCAGCAGCATCACCCGGTTCACCGAGTTCTTCGAGAAGTTCTGCTTGGCGAGATTATAGGCCAGCCTCAGCCCTTCACCGCCAGCCGTAGATCCTCCAGCGCTCAGCCGGTCGAGCGCCGCCAGGATTTTCTGCTTGTCGCCCGTGGGCTCCAGCACCGTCCCAGCAGCGCCAGCGTAGACAGCGATCGACACTTTGTCCTGTTCGGTCAGTTCGTTGACCAGCAGCTTCAGAGATTTGATCGCCAGCGGAAGCTTGTTGTCGTCGCCCATCGAACCGGAAACGTCGATCAGCAGCGTGAGGTTGAGCGGAGGCCGTACTTCCTTCTTGATGTCATACCCCTGCACAGCCACATGCATCAGCTGCCGACCTTCGCTCCACGGCGAAGGCACGATCTTCACCGTCGTCTCGAACGGCTGGTTTTTCGATTTCGGCAGCGCGTAGTCGTAGTCGAAATAGTTGATCAGCTCCTCGATCCGCACCGCATCCTTGGGCGGGAGCGCGCCACCGTTGAGCATGCGACGGACGTTGGAGTAGCTGGATGTGTCGACATCGATCGAGAAGGTGGACACAGGCTCCTGAGCCACCAGCTTCACGCCGTTGATCTTCACGTCCTCGTAGTTTTCACGATTGACGTCCCCCGGCAGGGGCTGCGGCATCGATTGAGCATAACCAATCCCACCCTGAGCATACATTTTCGCCGACGGAGGTGGCGGTGGCGGAGCGGGAGGCGCCTCGGCCGTAACAACGCCTACCGCGACAGCGGGATCGCCTCGGCCCGGTCCGACACGGGATCCGGTTACGACGATGCCATCCTTTTCGTCAGCCTTCTGCTCAGAGCGAGTTCGATTGTCGTTGGAAGAAAGCTCGTCGCCGACAGGCGACGCCGGAGGCGACGCGCAAGCCGCAAGTGCGAGTCCGGAGGTGGCCGCAAACAGCAGTGTTTGGAAACGAGTCATCACGAGTCCCCTATGTGCTCGATTCAGAGCGAGCATTGGAGAGCGCGGATTGGGGCGGGTTTGCGTCGCCGCCGAGACGTTGTGGCTGCTATTGTTTGCTGGGAGCAGGGCGCCTGGACGCTGTCCAGTTGGCGATGTCAGCCTCGAGAACTGGCAATGGACGCGCTCCCGGCTGAAGCAGAGCGTCGTGGAACGACTTCAGGTCGAAGCGGGCCTGCAGTTCCCGTTGCGCCGTGTTCCGGAGCCTCCGGATGGTTTCCCGCCCAGCCATGTAGGCGCAGGCCTGTCCGGGCCAGATCGTATAGCGGTCGATCTCGAACTCCACATCCGAGCGAGGCATTCCGGTCGTGCTTTCGAGGTAGGCGATCGCCTCCGCCCGGGTCCAGCGCTCAGCATGGATACCCGTGTCGACCACCAGGCGCGCCGCCCGGAAGAGCAGGGACTGCAGGTATCCAAGCCGCCCGAGCTTGTCGTCCTTGTAGGCCCCCAGCTCGTCAGCCAGGTCTTCAGCGTAAACGGCCCAGCCCTCCGAGAAGGCTGGATTGGAGACGAGATAGTTCAGCGCCGGCTGGTCGGTATGTTCACGCGCGAGACCAGCCTGGATGTGGTGCCCGGGCGCCGCCTCGTGGAACGTCAGCGTCGGTAGCGTCCACATCGGGAAATTCAGGGTCGAGCGCAGGTTGAGGTTATAGGTCGCCGGTCTGGCTCCATCGAGTGAAGCTGCCTTGTAATAGGCGCTTGGCGCTGTGTTCTGGGAGATCTGGGGGGCTTCGCGGACTTCGACCTTGCCCTTTGGCCCGACCGAGATGAGCTGCCCCTGGCTCTTCTCTGCCCACACCAGTTTCTGGTTGATCGCATCGATCAGCGCGATCCTGCCTTCCGGTGTGTCCGGAAACAGGTAGGCGGGATCAACCGACAGCGCATGCAGTCTTTGTCCGACCGTGCCTTCCTCCTGGCCCAACTCGATCAGGATCGGTTCGATCTGTGCCGTGATGCCAGCCACAAGCTTGGTTCCAGCTTCGTGAAGCTGGGCAGGTGAGAGTTCTGTCGTCGTGTAGAGCTTCAGCGCGTCGCGATAATATGCTTCGCCATTCTTCAAGCGCCACACGCCCGGCTCGTCGGAAGATTTCGTCAGCGATTTCTCGATCAAGCTAGCGAGCGCCTTGTACTCGCCCTTGATGTCGCCGCCGACGAGATCGGCTGCGCGTTTCACCAGCCTGGTGATGTCCTCTTCCGGAATGTCCGGGATCTGAGCGAGCGACTCCGTGAAGAACAGGATCAACGGATGCTCGCGGGGGTCGCCCGGTGTCAGCTGACGCACGCGATCCAGTGTTCGCTGCAGGATTGTGCGCGGTGGCACAGCGCCGGACTCGAGATCCACCTCGAAGCGACGCCGTTCATCGCGCATAGCCTCATCCATGTGGTCGAGCCGTGTCAGCCACGCTTCGGCATTGGCTTTCGATCGCACAGGCGAATGCAGGGTCAGGAATTTGACCAGGTCGGTGTAGGCGCCATCAGCGAAAGTGATCAGGTAAGGGCTAGCCCAGCCGAGATTGGCGTAGCCATACCCGTGGGCATCGACCGCCGCCGTCGCCCGGTAAACGAACACGGCGCTATCCAGTGTACGGACACCGTCGCGGCTCAGATTGGGCCGGTCGATCAGTTCAAGCTCGTGAAGGTAGCCCAGCCGGTCGGCCCGGGTACGCTCGGTTGTGGCCATGGACCGGTCATTCAGCAGGGCCAAAAAAGGCCGCCCGAACACGTCCGGGGACAGCCCCAGCGTACTGGCCTCCTCCGGAGACCGGGCCATCTCGGCCTGGCCGATTTTCTGGATCAATGCCGCAAGGGCAGGGTCGGCGCTGACCGTTGCCGGAGAGCAGGCCGAAAGCAGTCCTGCTGTCGCCGCAACCGCGAAAAACAGGGATCTGAAAGGAGAATTCCAGTCCAGCGCAGTCATATGATTCGCTTTGGTTGAGGCTGTTAAAGTTTTCCGATAAGGACCGCGCTGCATCAAGTCAGGAGCGAGTTAATGAGCACTCCAGCCCAACCCGGCGGCCAGCCAGAACTGACCGGCCAGGTCATGTTCTACAAGCGGCCGGAGCCGCTTTCACTGGAGAAACACAGGAATCTTGGCGTCAAACAGGTCGCCGCCCCGTTTTCCTTCCTGAAGACGGCCCATGCGGTTCCGATCACGGTCAGTGAATTTGGCGTAGCCGCGACCTGCTTCCCCATCATTTTCGTTGGCGCTGACAAGACCCCTGTTGCGGTCATGGGCGTCCGTCAGAACGAGAACGAGTATGTGGACGCGGCCGGCCAGCCGGATCCGGACACCTATCTGCCAGCCTTCGTTCGCCGTTATCCCTTCGTGTTCGCCTCGGATCCGAAGAGCGACAAGCTGTTGCTGTGCGTCGACACCGAAGCCTCGATGGTTTCCTCGACCCCGGACGTGAGGTTCTTCGACGGTGAAGTCGCCTCGAAGTTCACGCAGGACGCGATCGAATTCTGCAAGGAATTCGAGCGCCAGCGCCGGGCCACGGTCGAGTTCGTCGAAATGCTCGACAAGGCCTCGCTGTTTGAACAGAAGTCCGTCGCCTTTACCCCTCGTGACGCACAAGGAAATGCTGGCGAGACCCAGAAGATCGCTGACTATTGGGCGATCTCCGAAGAGGGCCTCAACGCGCTTCCGGACGGCAAGTTCTCCGACATCCGCAACACGGGCGCTCTCGCGGCCGTCTATGCCCACATGGTGTCGCTGATGAACTGGCAGCGCGTGATCCAGCGCACGATGCGCCGGCTCTCGACGCCGACAGCCAACTGACACGGGCGTTATACGCGAAACACTGCGTCTCACGTTACGGGGAGGGGTATGGACCTCTCCCCGGTGGCGGCCTTACCTCCTGCCTGTAGCACCGTGAGGTTTCTGAGTGCGCGAAATCCTGTCGTGGACGAAGATCTGGCTCGCCGCCTTCGTGCTGGCGGCCCTCGGCTCGGGCGTGGCGAACGCCCAGCCGGTCAAGACCGGTCATGCTGAAGCGAGCCTGATATCGGAACGCTCGACTGTCTCGCCCGGCGACACATTCCTTGGCGCCCTTAAGCTGGATCTCGAAGAGGACGGCTGGCACGTCTATTGGAAGAACCCGGGCGACAGCGGTCTGCCGCCGACGGTGGTCTGGACGTTGCCGGAAGGCGTGACAGCCAGCGAATTCAAATGGCCCGCGCCACACGCTATTCGCCTTACGCCTCAGCTGATGAATCACGGGTACGAGCACCAGGTTGTGTTCCCGATCGAATTCAGGATTCCGGCGACTGCGAAGCCGGGCGAACAGATCACCCTGAAGGGCAAGTTCGACTGGCTGATCTGCCAGGACGTCTGCGTTCCAGAAGGGGCTGAGCTGTCCCTTACACTGCCAGTTGGAACGGCGCCTGTCTCCGACGAAGCGGGCGGCAAGGAGATTGGCGAGGCGTTGGTGACTGCGGCTCGCCCGCTGTCGGGCAAGGCCACGATCGAGCGCACGACCAATGGCTTCAAGGTTTCGGCGATCGACAGTGATCTGGCCGCCTCTGCCAAGACTGCGAAGACCATTCACTTCTTCCCGGAAGGTCCGGAGATCGTGAATGCAGCCGAACAGAAGATTCGCGTCGGCGATGCCGGCGTGTCGGCTGAACTCGTTGCATCGGAGTACGCAAAGCCTGGCGACCAGCCGCTGCCGGGCATCTTCGTCACCGAAGCGCCGGATGGCGCGATGCGGTCATGGGCTGTTGTGCCAACGTCAGGCGTGACGCCAGCAGGCGTAGCGGATCAGGAATTTGGTGGCGGCAAGGCGGCGCTGGGATTGAGTGAACTCGGGCTTACGCTTGTGTTCGCGTTTCTGGGCGGTCTCGTTCTCAACCTGATGCCGTGCGTGTTGCCGGTGCTGACGATCAAGGCCGCTGGCCTCGTTCACACGGCCCACAATCCGAAGGAGTCACGCGCGCACGGGCTCGCCTATCTCGGCGGTGTGCTCGTCTGCTTTGCCGTGATCGGTGCAATTCTCGTTGGCTTGAGAGCCGCGGGCGATCAGGCCGGGCTTGGCTTCCAGCTTCAGTATCCGTGGGTCACGGCGCTCTTCTCGCTGGTGATGTTTGCGGTCGGCCTCAACCTGCTTGGTGTCTTCGAGATTGGTGGCTCCCTGATGGGCGTGGGCGGCCGCTTTGCGGACAAAGGCGGGGTTTCTGGCGCCTTCTTCACCGGATTGCTCGCTGCTTTCGTGGGCGCTCCGTGCGTTGGCCCCTTCATGGCGCCGGCAGTGGGTGTAGCGCTCGATCAGCCAGCGCCAGTCGTCATGGCGGTGTTTCTCGTCATTGGCCTCGGCCTTGCGGCGCCCTTTGTTCTGCTGAGCTTTACGCCAGCCTTTGCGAAGGTTCTGCCCAAGCCTGGCAAGTGGATGGCGACCTTCCGGCAGGCGCTAGCCTTCCCTATGTTCCTGACTGTCCTGTGGCTGCTATGGGTGCTGGCCGGGCAGGCGGGCTCCGATGGCGTCATCATCGTTGCTGGTGGAGCAATCGCTCTCGCCTTCGGCATCTGGCTCGCGAACAAGATCGGCTCGAACGTCTTCGGTCGCATACTGGCTGGGTTGGTGATCCTCTCTGCCTTTGTCGTGCCGGCCGTTGCAACTGCGACCGCAAGCGCGCCCATCTCGCCCACGAACGCCAGGGTCGAGGCAAATGCATGGTCCAACGAGAAGGTAGCGCAGCTCCGCGCGGAGGGCCGGGTGATCTTCGTCGACTTTACCGCTCGCTGGTGCGTCACCTGCCAGATGAACAAGGGCGCGATCAACGACGCCAAAGTGCAGAAGGTTTTCGCCGACCTGAACGTGGCGTTTCTCGAGGCGGACTGGACGAATAAAGACAGTGTGATTGCTGCAGCTCTTGCCGAGCATGGCCGGGCTGGTGTTCCACTATACCTCGTCTACCCGGCTACAGGCGGCGAACCGGTCATCCTTGACCAGCTGCTGTCGCCGGGAATGATCGAGAAAGCGGTACGCGACGCCGCTGGCACGATCTGAAAGACTTCCTGGACTCGTAACGTCTGACAAACGGGAGAAACGAGATGGCTTTCTTCAATCGCGACAGACTGCCTCTGTTTGCTGGCGCGGGCGCCGCAGCGATCCTCAGTGCGGCGGCTCTTGTCTTGTCGACCGCTAGTGCGGCTCCTCCGGGTGATGCTGCGCCAGCCTTTAAGGAGGCGAACACGGCCGGCAAGGAAATCTCGCTCGCCGACTTCAAGGGCAAGACGGTCATTCTGGAATGGACCAACAATGGCTGCCCGTTCGTGCAGAAACACTACAACTCGAAGAACATGCAGACCACTCAGCAGGCAGCAGCCAAGGACGGTCTCGTGTGGCTGTCGGTGATTTCCTCGAAGCCGGGCTCGCAAGGCAATGTGACGCCAGCTGAAGCCGACAAACTGACGAAGGATCGTGGAGCGCATCCAACGCACGTGCTGCTGGATCCGGATGGCTCGATGGGTCGCGCCTATGGCGCCAAGACGACGCCGCACCTCTATATCATCACGCCTGACGGCAAGATCGCCTACAACGGCGCAATCGACTCAATCAAATCGAACAAGGTCGAGGATGTGCCGAAGGCGACCAACTACGTCGCCGCCGCTCTGACCGCCCTCAAAGCCGGCAAGGCGCCGGACCCGGCGCTAACTGTGCCGTATGGCTGCGACGTCAAATACTAGCCTCGCAGGGATCGCGTCATTCGGCTTTCGCGCGAGCCAACGCGCCTCGGCCGTTAAGGTTTTGCCAAAGCCCTTGGGTCGATTAAGTCCAGCTATTGTTGCGACGGGCATGGCTATGCGCTATCCCGCCCCCATGTCGGATGGCCATCATGTCAACGGACCAGACCCAGCGGCGCCCCGAGGCCCGCAAACCGAGGGGATTTCCCGATAGGACGGCGGCGATCATCGCCGCCGAACGGAAGCTCGTTGACTCGATAAGCGCGGTTTACGCGCGCTGGGGCTTCGATGCTCTGGACACCGGCCCCTTCGAATATGTCGACGCCCTCGGCAAGTTCCTGCCCGACACCGACCGTCCCAATGCAGGCGTCTTCGCGCTGCAGGACGATGACGAGCAATGGATCGCCCTTCGCTACGATCATACGGCGCCGCTGGCCCGCTATGTCGCCGAGAACTGGGAAACGTTGCCCAAGCCGTTCCGCCGCTATTCGGCGGGGCCGGTCTGGCGCAACGAAAAGCCTGGCCCGTTCCGCTTCCGAGAGTTTATCCAGTGCGACGCTGACTCCGTCGGTGTGGCCGGTCCCGCGGCGGACGCCGAGATGATCGCTATCGCCGCCGAGGCGATGGAAGCCGCGGGCGCCGCCAAGGGCGAGTACGTGATCCGGGTGAACTCCCGCCAGCTGCTCGACGGGTTGATGGAAACCGCCGGCTTGGTCGAGCTTGATCAAAGAGCGACTGTCCTTCGCGCGCTCGACAAGTTCGACAAGTTCGGGGTCGAAGGCGTCACGCTTCTTCTGGGCAGGGGGCGGAAGGACGAGTCCGGAGACTTCACCAAGGGCGCCGGACTTGCCGCCAATCAGATCGATATGCTGCTCGAATTCACAACGGCGCGCTCGGTCACTCGTGCGGAGACGGCGCGCAAGCTGGCGAACACAGTTGGGATGACGCGCGCAGGCGCGCAGGGTGTGGCCGAACTCGTCGAGATCGACAGCATTCTGAACGCGCTCGGTCTGGGCGAGGAGGCGGTGGCGTTCGACCCGTCCATCGTGCGAGGTCTGGAATACTACACTGGCCCTGTCTTCGAGGCTGAGTTCCTGCGCGAGTTCCGCGACGCTGACGGTAATCCGATGCGCTTTGGCTCTGTCGGTGGGGGCGGTCGATACGATGGCCTCGTTGCGCGGTTCCGTGGTGAGCCTGCGCCGGCGACAGGCTTCTCGGTTGGCGTCAGCCGCCTAGCGGCTGCGATGGCAGTCAGCGAAGGCGCGGCTGTCGAAGGTCCCGTTCTGGTGCTTGTGCTCGACAAGGACCAGCTCGCTGACTACTCGGCGATGGCCGCTGAGTTGCGCCGCGCGGGCATTCGCGCCGAGGCCTATCTCGGCTCGGCCGGCATGAAAGCGCAGATGAAGTACGCCGACCGCCGAGGCTCGCCTGCTGTCGTGATTGTTGGCGGCAATGAGCGCGAGAAAGGCGTCGTAACGATCAAGGATCTGAACGCCGGTGCGGCCGCCGCCAAGGGCATGACCGATAACGAGGCGTGGCGCAGCGAACGTCCGGGCCAGTTCGAATGCCCGCGCTCCGAAATGGTAGCGCGCATCAAGGCCATCGCAGGCCAGCCGTGACCGCCGCTTCGCAGGCATCAGCGGCGCTCGCGCGGGTTGCTGCGGTGAGCGGCCAGCGAGTTGATCCGCCTACTCTCATGCCAGCCGAGATTATCCTGGAGCTTTCCGGCGAAGCTGTTCGTTCGCGCCTGTGCACGTTCACGGACGCCAAGGGACAGGAACTCTGTCTTCGTCCGGATCTCACAACGCCTATAGCAAAGCTGGTGGCGGACGGGGATATTCCAGCGTCCCGCTATCACTCATCCGGACCCGTCTATCGTCTGCCGCCGCGCGGATCCGAGGACGCCATCGAGCATCAACAGATCGGCTTCGAATGGTTCGGCCAGGACGGTTCGATCGAAGAAGACGCAGACGCGCTTGCCGTGGCGCTGGAAGCGGCGAGGGCAGGTGGTGTTGCGGGCGCCAGCATTCGGTTTGGCGATGTGGCGATCTTCCATGCCGTCATCGATGCGCTTGCCTTCTCGCCTCGATGGAAGGACCGGCTGCGGCGCGCTTTCTCGCGCCGCAAGGGACCGCGTGAGCTGCTCGCCGCCGGCCACCTCGATGTGTCGCCGCTTGGAGTTCGTATCGCTGCGATGACGCCGCCAGACGCAACACGCGAAGTCGAAGCGATTATCGCGGGCCTGGGTGTTCAGCCGGTGGGCGGCCGTGGACCTGAGGATATCGTTCAGCGGTTGCGCGACAAGGCCAAGGATAAGGCTCCGACTGTTGAGACTTCCGCCGCGCTGGTTCGCTATCTCGACATTACGGCGCCGGTCGGCGGCATCACCTCCATGCTGGAAGCCTTCGCCGGAGACGTCGGGATCAACATCGAACGAGCTCTCGACGCCTTCCGCCAGCGTCTGGAACGTATCGCGAAGCTGGCGCCGCCATTCTGGAGCGACGCCGTCTTCAGCGCTGAGGTTGGCCGGCGGTTCGAATACTATGACGGCTTCGTCTTCGAGCTGGCGCATGATTTCGAGCGCCCGATTGTTTCCGGTGGCCGCTATGACGGGCTGATTACTCGTCTCAGTGGTGGAGAGCGGCAGGCCAGCGCCATCGGCGCTGCACTGCGCGTCGATCGGCTCGGCGGGGAGGGCAGGTCATGACCGCGCTCAAGCTGGCCGTGCCGTCCAAGGGGCGCCTCAAAGAACAGACCGAAGAGTTCTTTGCGGCAGCAGGATTCACTATCGAGGCGCTCGGTGGAGCACGCGGATATTTTGCTCGCATCGCCGGCTTGCCGGATGTTGAAGTGCGGCTGCTGTCTGCCGGTGAGATCGCTTCGGGCGTCATTGCCGGCGACATCCACGTGGGCGTCAGCGGCGAGGATCTGCTGCGCGAGCAGGTGGGCGACCTGGAGCGCGTCGTGCATCTGCTGGCGCCGCTGGGCTTTGGTCGAGCCGACCTAGTGGTAGCCGCGCCCAAGAGCTGGCTCGACGTGGAGACGATGGCGGACGTTGACGACGTCGGTGCGCGCCTCGAGGCGTCGACTGGCCGGAAGCTACGCGTCGCGACGAAGTATGTGCGTTCGACCCGTCGTTTCTTCACTGTGGAGGGCGTTGGCCACTACCGGATCGTGGAAAGCGCTGGGGCGACCGAAGGCGCGCCAGCGGCAGGGGTGGCCGAGCTGATCGTAGACATCACCACGACTGGCGCGACACTCGAGAGTAATGGGCTCAAGATCCTACGGGACGGGCTCATCCTGGCGAGCCAGGCGCAGTTTGCGGTGAGCCTCAATGCTGACTGGTCAGCGGAGGCGCTAGTGTCACTGAAGCGTCTTGTGACGGGAATCGAAACGAAATCAGGCGCGCGGACAGACCGGTTGCAGCGTTTCGAAAACGCATTGAATCATACGCGAGCGTGATCGCGCCGCGATCACGATTCCAACCAGTATCACCCTAGGGGATCGTTTGTTGCGCCTGCGAAGGCGAAACGGGGGTAATTCGTTCTCTGAAAGCTGATAAAGCTAACGAATACAGGCCGGTCCGTGCCCTGTTTCAATAACATCGCTGTAAGATCGCGCTTGACTCCTCACCACGTTCAGAGGAGGCTCAATACCGAACTGCTTCGGCGGTTTGGCGTTTCGGGGAGGAAACGCTCGTATCAGACCCTTTCAGTGGCGGCGCGTTTATCGCGCCGCCCTTTTTCTTTGTATTTTGGGCTTTTCTGTCCGGCCCTTTGTCCTGACATCACCATCGCGCTCCCGACCTGTCTGGTCGATGAACGGAATCGGCCGTGGCTGGTTTTTCCAGCCTGGCGCCAAAGGATTCGCCAATTGCGAGAAGTGGAGACCAGAAAGAAGTCGGGGCGGCCTGTTTCCAGACCGCCCCGCCAATCGGCATTCTGAAGTTCTGTATTGTATGGCTCGCCCGGGGTCAGGATGGGCTGCCAAATCGAACTTCTCGAAAAACAATAAGGGCATATCGACTGTCGAGCAATCCTGTAAGCGAATTTACACAACTGAATATGCAGGTATCTGGTTTTCGGGAAGGAATTCCTCCGAGCCGGCCTTTCGAGAAAAGTCCTTCCCGCAGGTCAGGCGTCTGACGGATCAGATTCTGCGAAACGTTGCTCGTTTCGATTTTCGCCCCTCGCGCAACTCAGATCGTTCACGGGGTCGTGATCTTTGATTTCGGTCTTTGAAAGCAGAAAGGGCGGCTCTCGCGAACCGCCCTTCCGTGTTTCGTTCGACCTGAGTCGGTGGGACTAGAAGTCCATGCCGCCCATGTCCGGCATGCCGCCACCGCCGCCATGGCCGTGACCGCCTGCGTCTTTCTTAGGAGCTTCCGCGATCGCGGCTTCCGTCGTGATCAGCAGGCCCGCCACCGAAGCGGCGTTTTGCAGAGCGACGCGAACCACTTTCGCCGGGTCGATGATGCCCATCTCGACCAGGTCGCCGTACTCCTCCGTCTGGGCGTTGAAACCGAAGTTCTTGTTGCCCTTCTCGGATTTGATGCGGCCGACGACGATCGAGCCTTCGACGCCCGAGTTTTCCGCGATCTGGCGGATCGGGGCTTCGAGAGCCTTGCGGACGATGTCGATACCGGCCTGCTGGTCTTCGTTGTCGCCGACCGACTTGATCGCGAACGCAGCGCGGAGGAGAGCCGTGCCGCCGCCGGCGACAATGCCTTCTTCCACCGCCGCGCGGGTCGCGTTGAGGGCGTCGTCAACGCGGTCCTTGCGTTCCTTCACTTCGACTTCCGTCGCGCCGCCGACCTTGATCACCGCAACGCCGCCCGCGAGTTTCGCGAGACGCTCTTGCAGCTTTTCCTTGTCGTAATCGGACGTGGTCTCTTCGATCTGCTTGCGGATCTGGGAGATCCGGCCTTCGATTTCCTTCTTCTTGCCGCCGCCGTCGACGATCGTGGTGTTCTCTTTCGAGATCTGAACGCGCTTGGCTTTGCCGAGCATGTCGATGGTGACGTTCTCGAGCTTGATGCCGAGGTCTTCGGAGATCACCGTGCCGCCCGTGAGGATGGCGATGTCTTCCAGCATGGCTTTGCGGCGGTCGCCGAAGCCCGGAGCTTTGACGGCAGCGACCTTGAGGCCGCCGCGCAGCTTGTTCACGACGAGTGTCGCGAGAGCTTCACCTTCAACGTCTTCCGATATGATGAGCAGCGGACGGGCCGTCTGCACGACCGACTCGAGCACCGGCAGAAGCGGCTGCAGCGAGGTCAATTTCTTCTCGTGGAGCAGGATGAGGGCGTCGTCGAGGACGGCCTCCATCTTGTCGGCGTTGGTGATGAAGTAGGCCGAGAGATAGCCGCGGTCGAACTGCATGCCTTCGACGACGTCGAGTTCGGTTTCGAGAGCCTTGGCTTCCTCAACCGTGATGACGCCTTCATTGCCGACTTTCGCCATGGCTTCGGCAATCATGTTGCCGATCGCGGTTTCGCCGTTGGCGGAGATCGAGCCGACCTGGGCGATTTCCTGGTTGGTCGAGATCTTCTTCGACTGCTTGCGCAGGTTCTCGACGACTTCGAGAACGGCGCGTTCGACGCCGCGTTTGAGATCCATCGGGTTCATGCCGGCGGCGACGCGCTTGAGGCCTTCTTTGACGATGGCCTGGGCGAGAACCGTGGCGGTGGTGGTGCCGTCACCCGCGACGTCGTTGGCCTTGGAGGCCACTTCGCGGATCATCTGGGCGCCCATGTTCTCGAACTTGTCGGCGAGTTCGATTTCCTTGGCGACGGTGACGCCGTCCTTGGTGGAGCGGGGGGCGCCGAAGGATTTCTCGATGATCACGTTGCGGCCCTTGGGACCGAGCGTGACCTTCACGGCGTTGGCGAGGACGTCGACGCCGCGCATCATGCGCTCACGGGCGTCGGCGGCGAATTGAACGTGTTTGGCTGCCATTGGATTGGATCTCTTGGCTGAATGATTGGGAAGGGCGAAGGGTCGTAAGGCCTACTTCTTCGCCGCGGCCGGCTTTTCGACGATGCCGAGGATGTCGCTCTCTTTCATGATGATGAGCTCCTCGCCGTCGACGGTGACTTCCGTGCCCGACCATTTGCCGAACAGGACGCGATCACCGGCTTTCACGTCGAGCGGGGTGACCTTGCCGTCTTCGCCGCGTGCGCCGGAGCCCACTGCTACGATTTTTCCCTCCTGGGGCTTCTCCTTGACGGTGTCGGGGATGATGATCCCGCCCTTGGTTTTTTCTTCTTCCTTGACGCGGCGAACCAGCACGCGGTCATGGAGCGGACGAAAGCTCATGATTTGCCCTCTTATCTGGCGGTTTGGGACGTCCCGGGAATGTCCGGGAAATCGGTCCGCTAGCAGTCACGCTCGGTGAGTGCCAGCGATGGCAGGGCAGGTATGACCGCCCCGGTTTCATGTCAAGGGAAACAGCGTCGGAATGGGCGTTTGGAGCCTGTTTCAGACAACAGGGCTGCGTTTTCAGGGCTTTGCAGGGACCCAGCCGAGCGACTTCTCGATCTCACCCGCCAGAGCGGAGGCTATCTGGGCCTGGCCGGCCTTGCCGGGGTGGTAGTCGCAGCCGTATCGGCCGGGACCTACCTTCAGCTTGAACTCGACAAAACGGACCTTGTCATCGCCGCCTTTGCGGACCGTTTCGATCGCGCCGGAGATGGAGGTTTTGACGGCTTCATAGCCCTTGCCCCAGAGCGAGCCGCCGATGCCCCCGACGATGAGGGCATCAGGATAGGCGACCCGGAGGCGGCGGAGCATGAAGACATAGGCGTCGTCGAACGCATCGCCCGGATCGGAACTGGCAAAGTCGCTGGATCCGAGGCCGATAACAATGACCTGCGGCTGGTAAGTCAGGGCCGCCCAGGCGGTGTTGCTGTCGGCGAGGGTCTGCCAGGTCAGGACGTTCATGCCCGGATCGGCGCCCGCGAAGTTGCGGATCAGGCCATGGCCGTCGGCGGCAACGACATGAACGTCAGCGCCGAAGGTGCGGCCGAGCAGGGCAGGGTAGGCAAGGTCTGCATTCTGCGTGGCGTGGGTATAGGCGCATTTCTCGTCAGCGCCTTCGACGCCGTGGCCAGACGCCATGGAGTCGCCGATCACCAGCATGCGGCGATCCGGGGCCTGGGTGGGCTGGATAACGCCGTCCGACGTAATGCTCTCGAACCGGGTGATGCCAACAGGCGTGCCCGTGCGGCGGGTGACGCGGATCGTGTGGGCGCCGCGGGCGCCGTTGAAGAGGACGTAGCTTTGCGTGCCTTCCTTCAGGTCCAGCTGGGTGACAACGCCATCGACCTCGACGTTGTACCAGTTGGAGCCCCAGTCATTGATGACGGCCGTCAGGGTCGTTCCATCGAACTTCGCCTCGAAGCCGCTGCTGGGCCACTGGATGGCGAAGCCGCCGGCCGGGTTTGGCTCGGAGCGGCCAAGGACGCGGACATTCTGGGCGTGGGCGGCGCCGGCAAGAGCGGCGGCGGCCACGAGCGAAGCGATCAGGCGGGAAGCGTGCTGCATGAACATCGGCGAGCATAAAAGGCGCCAACAGCCCTCGCGACAAGGCAGCAAATGCAGGTGTTCTGAACTCGACGGGCGCGTCTATTCCCGGGTCTGGAAGGTTTCGGAGGGGCGGATCGCTTTCCAGGCGATGACCTTGGCCGCGACCTTGCCGTTGGGAAGACGCCATTCGGCTTCGACATAACCGGTGGTCTTCGAGCGGTTAATGACCTTCGCCTCGATCTCAATCAGGGGGCCGGAGACGGGGCGGAAGATCTTCACCTGCAGGTCCTGGGTGGTGAAGCCTTCGCCCTCCTCGAGTGCGGTAACCATGCACATCGAGACGATGTTGTCCGACAGGGCGGCGATCCAGCCGCCGAAGACGCGACCGTCATAGATGTCGCGCGAACCGTCGTTCGGCCAGCGGAAGACGACGCGCCCGACTTCCGCCTCCTTGCACCAGAGGTCGGGCCGGATGCCCATGTTGCGGTGAGCCGGCGGCAGGTCGCCCGACATGAAACGCTTAACGCGCTCGTTCACGTGTGGCGGCAGGGTCGGGAAGCCGTCGAAGCTCATCTGGATATCCGTCGGGATGGGAAGGTCAGGTGGCGGGCGTGAAGTCCAACGCGACGCCGTTGATGCAATAGCGCAGGCCGGTGGGCGGTGGGCCGTCCGGGAAGACGTGGCCGAGGTGGCTGCCGCAGGTCGCGCAATGGACCTCGGTACGGACCATGCCGTGGCTGCGGTCGACTGACTCCTCCACCGAGCCTTTGATCGGCACGGTAAAGCTGGGCCAGCCAGTGCCGCTCTCGAACTTCAGCTTGGACTCGAACAGCGGGGTGTCACAGCCGGCGCAGGCAAACGTTCCCGGGCGCTTTTCAAGGAGAAGGGCGCAGGAGTTTGGGGCCTCGGTGCCGTGGCGGCGCATGACGACGTACTGCTCCGGCGTCAGGCGTTTCCGCCATTCTTCGTCGGTGCGGACTATAGGGAAGGCATGGGGGGCCATGGCGAACCTCCTGAACGGGACTGGATGCGCACAATATGGTTGCACGCATCCACCTTTGCGATGGGGTCTCAGACGGCGGTGACGCCGCCGTCGACCACGATGTTCTGGCCAGTGGTCCAGGCGCCTGCGCGCGAAGCGAGGTAGACAGCGGCGCCCGCGAGATCGTTCGGCTCACCGAGGCGGCGCAGCGGGGTTTCGCCTTCGCGCTGTTCGCGGTTGCCCTCGTCTTCCCACAGGGCCTTGGCGAAGTCGGTTTTCACGAGGCCGGGCGAGATGCAGTTCACCCGGATGTTGCTCGGGCCGTACTCGGCGGCGAGGTTGCGGGCGAGCTGGACGTCGGCGGCCTTTGAGATGCAGTAGGCGCCGATGACGGTCGAGGCGCGCAGACCGCCGATCGACGAGACGATGATCACCGAACCGTCCTTCCGCGCCGCCATCTGCGGGGCCACCATCTGGATCAGCCAGTTGTTCGAGATGATGTTGTTGGACAGGATTTTCGTGAACTGGTCGTCGTTGATGCCGGACATCGGACCGTAATACGGGTTCGACGCAGCGTTGCAGACGACGATGTCGATCTTGCCGAAGGCGGCGTTGGTCTCGTTGACCAGACGCTGGAGATCTTCCTTGGACGAGATGTTGGCCGGGCAGGAGATGGCTGTTCCGGCGCCGTGCTTCGCGTTGATGGCGGCGGCGACTTCCTCGCAGGGGCCGGGCTTGCGCGACGAGATCGTGACGCGGGCGCCGTGGACGGCGAACTGTTCTGCGATGGCTTTCCCGATGCCCTTGGTGGAGCCCGTGATCAGGGCGGACTTGCCGGTGAGGTCGAACAGGTTGGCGGGCGAGTAAGCCATTTGGTGTTTCCTTCCATCGGGGCGCCGGCCCCGGTTTTCTGACGCTTTGATCCTGCGTTCTTAGCGCAGGTTGGGCTGAAGGGAAGCGGGGCCGCGATCAGGCCGAAGGAGGCGCTTCCGGGGTGTATGGGTTCTTCTTCACCCAGCGCCAGCGATCGACGATGACGTAGATGAACAGCGCCCAGCTGAGCGCGAGTACGACCCAGCCCGCGGTCATCGACCATGCTGGCGCTTCGGCGCTGAACTTCCACCACAGCAACAGGCTGGCGCCGAGGACGATTCCGGCGAAGCCAAGCATGCGCTTGTTGCGATGCATCGAGCGCACCCTGCTGATCCAGGCGAGCCGCCGCGCGTGCTCTGGATCAACAACGGGTTCCTGCGGCTTGTGCTCGGAAGGATTGATCGCCATCCCGCTTTATTTCTCCGGATGCTCAAGGGCGCCGTAGGTGAGGCGCGGCGAGATCTGGCGCACAGGCGGCGTGCCGCCGGTGGGCGTCGAGCCATTGAGGTTCTGGATCATGCCGACGAAGACGAGATCGTTGGCGGGGTCGATCCAGAACCAGGTGCCGAATGCGCCGCCCCAGTAGAACGTGTTGAGGCCCTGCGGGGTGGTGGCGAGTTTCGGATCCATCACGATGGCGAAGTCCATGCCGAAGCCAATGCCCTCCTGGCTCGGACCATAGAGATCGACCTTCACGCCGGGCTTCAGAACGTTGGTGCGCATCAGCTTGATGGTGTCGGCCTTGAGAACGCGCTTGCCATCGAGCTCGCCGCCATTGCCGACCGCTTGCGCGAAACGCCAGTAGTCCTCGGCCGTGGACATCAGACCGCCCGAACCGGCCAGGAAGGACGGCTTCGCCGTTGTGACGCGGTTCTGCTCCGGTCCCTTGATCTTGCCGGCCTCATAGGTGTGAATCGCGGCGACGCGGTTCGCTTTCTCCGCGGGCATCCAGAAGCCGGTATCGACCATGCCCAGCGGCTTGAAGATGTGGTCGCTGAAATAGACGTCGAGCGACTGGCCCGAAAGTTTCTCGACGATGTA
Organism: Hyphomonadaceae bacterium; assembly: GCA_965279205.1. Classification (GTDB taxonomy): domain Bacteria; phylum Pseudomonadota; class Alphaproteobacteria; order Caulobacterales; family Hyphomonadaceae; genus UBA7672. The sequence continues at coordinate 2,348,911 of OZ257144.1, read as the reverse complement.
GCCCTGGATGTTGACGCTTGGACCGTAGTCCCATGTCGAGCCGGGCTGGGATTCCAGTGGCAGGTTCTTGAGCTTGTCGACCATGCCTTGCAGGTCGGTGGCGCCGAGCGCCGCACTTTCATAGACGGCGCTGACGCCGAAGCCCGCCGAGTGGCTCATCAGCTGCGCCATGGTCATCGGCTTTTGCTGCGGTTCGGTTCCGCCGCCGGCTTTCTTCACCTGCAGGTTTGCGAATTCGGGAATGTATTTCGAAACCGGATCGTCCATTTTCCATTTGCCCCGTTCCCAGAGCTGCATCATCGCGACGCCGGTGATCGGCTTGGTCATCGAGGCGATGCGGAAAATGCTGTCGGGCCGGAGCGCATCGCCGGTGGCGGCGTTGGCTTTGCCGTAGGTGTCGAAGTGGACGACCTTGCCATGACGGGCGACCAGCGTGGTGACGCCGGCGAGCTTCTGCTGGTCGACAAGCGCGCGGAATTCAGCGGTGAGTGCGTCCATGCCAGCCGAGGTGAAGCCAACTGACTCGGGATTGGCGGTGGGCATGCCAAGGTCGCGCGCGACCTGCGAGTGCGCCGACGTTGCCGGGACGGCCGTATCCATCATGGAGCAACCGGAGACGAGCAGGGCGCCGCCGATAGCGGTGGCGGCCAGAATCTTGACGCTGAAGCGGATCATGGATGTTTCTCCCCAGTCGGCCGGTTCCGGCCTGTTCTTGTTGCCGCCAGCCTTCTACAGACCCGGCCCGGGCGTCAATGTTGGGGCGTTCAACCGGTCGTCATCACGCAGCGCAAGGGCCAAAAGCTCCACTGCCATGTCGGCATGGAGATTCGCTGCAGCTCTGGCCCCTTGAAGGGCCGGGGACGCGGGATGCCCCGCGTGAGTTGGGCGACTGCCTGTAAGGGCAGCTACCGGTAGTGGAAAAGGAAAACGCGATCTCCCGCGTCCCCGCGACCGTTGTGCGCCGGCCGGCTCACGGAGGCCACTTCGACCTCGTGGAGCCATAAAGCCGGCGGCGGAAAGGTCGGGCCGTTCCTGCCCGATCCCCTGTGCCGGACCGCTCGGACCGTTTCCGGTCCGGACGCCGTAACCTACTCCGCGCGTTGGCTGCAGACACAGCATTCCGCCGGACCAGACCGCTCGATCGCATCGCCTCCGCGCCGTTTGAACATCGCGACTGCCCTCCCTGCGGAGGCGATGGGCGCATTGTAAGCGGGAGAGGACCCCGGCTGAATCTGGACGGGGCTGTCCTACAATTCCGAGAGCTAGTGGTCTGGATTCAGGCCTGAAGATTTTTCGCTATCCGCCGTTTTGCGCGCAGCCTGTCCCACACCAACGCCTGTGAACACGCCCTCGTCCTTCAAGACGGATGCTTCGCATCCTCCTCAGGATGAGTGCTACTGCGAGGCTGGTGATTTAGCCCTCATCCTGAGGAGCCGCGCAGCGGCGTCTCGAAGGACGAGGGCGTACGTCCCGCCTCTAGAGGCTCCAATCTGCTACGAGGCGCTGGATCAACGTGTCGCGGCGGGCGCGGACGTCGTCGGGGGTCCAGCGGGTGCGGCCTTCAAGGTCGTTCGACAGGGCGAAGGACGCGCGGCCCTTTCGGAAATAGATGCCGAGCTTTTCGAGGAAGGACTTGCGGTCGGCTTCCTGGTTCTCGGCGTGGGTCAGCAGCGTGAAGTTGCCGATGCATTCGGTGAGTTCGTCGCGGTCGCGCGCGCGGGACCATTCGTCGTACCAGTCCGACCCCTTCTGCGGCGTGCGCGGAAGGATGTGCTCGACGGTGCTGTCGGTCGAGGGATCGAGTGCGATGCCGCCTTCGACAGAGCCGCTGATGCGCATCAGCAGGGCGCGGCGTTGCTTGAAGTTGGGGAAGCGGCCACGCAGGCGCTCGATCAGGTCCGATTTCTCGCGGGCAGACAGATCGAGCGGACTGTCGGTGTCGAACAGCTCGCCAGGGCGATCGAGGGCGTCGAGCACGCGGCGATAGCGCTTGTGCCGGTATTCGCGGTCCTTGATCGAATACTGCAGGGTGTAGGCAAGACGGTCGAGCGCCCAGAAGAAACGGTCGGACGCTTCCGCATCGTGAGGGTGTTCAACGAGGTACAGGATCGCCGGCGCCCGCCAGCTTTCGTGGTGGATGGAGCGGAGATAGCAGATACGGCGCAGCGCCTCCGGGTTGAGAGCGATGTGCTGGGTGTTGCCGTTCACCACGGCGTCGTAGGCGTCGACGAAGCGCGGGAGCTTATCGTTCAGGAACGTGCCGACCGGCATGCGGCTCATGATCGACGTAAGCAGGCCATCGACGAGTTCGCCGACGCCGTTGCGGTCATAGATCGAGCGGACCTGTTTCAGCATGTCGCCGAAGCCGCGGTCGCTGAGGCGGCTGGTGTAGGCGTTCCAGCGCGAGGACTGCTCGATGGCTTCCTGTGGCGTGAAACCCGCACGCTCGAACAGGGCAGACTTCAGAATGTCGTGGTCGGAAAGCGGCTTGCCGCGATGGTTGAGCGACTGGAAGACCTTGTAGGCGATCGAATACTCAGTGACCCGGACGCGCACGATCGAGACTTCATCAAGCAGCCACTGGCCGAAGCGCATGCGCTCGTCGTCGGACATGTCGGAGAGATAATCGTAGATAAGGTTCACGGCCGCCGCGAGCTTCGTCTGACTTTCCGAGTTTGAGTCCTCACCGGCGGCGCGGATGCCGTCCTGATCCTTCGTTGCGCCACGAAGCTGGACGTGCTGGCGGAAGAACGGCGTGTCGGCGGGATTGAGAGTGATGCGCCAGCGCTGGCCGCCGCCGAACATCATGCCCATCGTCTCGTGCCCGATCATGGTGTGGAGCAGGGCCTGCTCGTCGGTCGAGTGCGAGAGATCGCGCAGGATCGCCAGGATGATCGTGAGCGTGGTGAGGCGCTGCTGGCCATCGACAACGTCGGCGGGGCCCCGGGACCGGGGGCGGATCACGACAATGGCGCCAAGGAAGTACATTGCAGACGTGCGGAAGGCTTCCAGCAGGTCGCGGATCAGGATGTCGGTTTCTTCGTCGCCCCAGGCAAAAGCGCGCTGGTAGGGCGGAACCCGGATGTCGGTCGTCGCGCTGAAAACATCGCGGATGCGCTGGACTTCAGCGGCGATCGACATGGAAAACGCTTCCCGAACTGAACTAACAGGTACCTACCCATACAGGCCGACCGGGTCCAATGTCCCGGCTGAGAATTGATCGGGGAATGGAATGAGACTCTGCGTTTTTCAGGCAACAGGCGGCGTGGGCGTCGGGCTTGTTGAGGGGCAGGAGGTCGTGGACCTAAGGAAGGCCTCGCCGCACATTTCGCCAAATCCTGTGGATATTCTGGCCGCCGGGGATGCGGGCCGAGAACTCGTTGAGCGCGCTACGAAAACCGCTCCCCGGATACCTCTGAAGGACGTCAAACTGCGGACGCCGGTTGGCCGGCCTGGCAAGATCCTTGGCATCGGCCTCAACTATCGCGACCACGCGAAGGAAACCGGGCGCGAGCCGCCCACAACGCAGATGTGGTTCAACAAGCAGGCGAGCTCCATCCATGGACCTTTCGATCCGGTGCTGATGCCGGCGGTGTCGACGGCGCTCGACTATGAGGTTGAGCTGGTGGTGGTGATCGGGAAGCGCGGTCGGCATGTGCCGCGCGAACGGGCGCACGAGATCATCGGTGGCTACATGACCGGATGCGATTACTCTGTGCGCGACTGGCAGCGCGCGACGCAGACAATGATCATGGGAAAGGGGTTCGACACGCATGGACCTGTCGGCCCGTGGATCACGACGCCGGACGAGGCAGGTGATGTCGGCAAGCTAGCGTTGAAGTGCTGGGTGAACGGCGAACAGCGCCAGAATGGCAACACCAGCGAAATGATCTTCGATGTTCCCGCGCAGATCGAACACCTGACCAAGGCGTTCGCGCTTGAGCCAGGCGATCTGTTGTTCACGGGTACGCCGGCGGGCGTTGGCGCGGCATTCACCCCTCCGAAATTCGTCAAGGTTGGCGACACGGTGCGGGTGGAAGTGGAGCGGCTGGGCGTGATCGAGGCGGTGATCGCGCAAGAGACGGCCGAAACGCGGATCGGTTAGCGTGAAGCTGCAGCGCGACATCTTGCTGTTTGGCGGCCTTGCGGTGGTGGCTGTGGTGGTGGGCTGGTTCGCGCTGGTCAACCGGCCGGGCGCGGCGATCGATGCCTTTGAGAGCGAAGCAAGGTCGCAGGCTGCGAAGGCGAATCCTAATCTGGCGCCGGCGGAAGCATTCCGCGCGACAGTGTGCGCGGCGAGTCCGTGTGTGATGGTTGAGGCTGGCGGGCTGGCATTCGTTGTTGGCGCCGGCGGGGGCGCTGCGGAGGGGCTTGCTGCGCGCGGGCTGATGCGCGCCGACCTGGATGCCGTGGTGCTGACCGACCTGTCGCTTCAGGCCGTGGAGGGCTTGCCCACACTTGCAGCGGCCGTTCGCGAGGCGGGCCGCACCGATCCGCTGGTTGTGTATGCTTCTGCCGGGGCGCTGCCGGTCGTGGACGGCGCGAACCTGATGCTGGCAGGCGCCGCCGGAGCGAGACTGGCGGTGGGAGCCGAGGGCGAGAACCAGGGATTGTCGGGGCAGATCGTTTTCGACTCAGGCGTTGTGAGCATTCGCGCTTTTCCGGCTAGCGGAGAAATTGGGGGCCGGGTCTACCGGTTCGATTTCGACGGGCGATCGCTGGTCGTTTCGGGATGCGGGGCCACGCAGGCGGACGTGGTCGCGGCGGCGCGGGGCACAAAACAGGTGGCGGCGGTGCTGGCGGCGGCATCTCCTCAGCTGGTGGCGGCCACGGGGCCGGCAAAGGTCTCGTGCCTTGAGGCGGATGAAGCAGCGACGGCCATGTCGCAGGCGAAACTTTCCGCGGGTCTGCTCGCTCCGCTCTATCCGGCGGCTGATAGCGAAACCGCCGTTCGGGCCTGGCGGGAGGTATTTTCGGCGCGTGATGGGATCAACGCCCAGCCGGCTGGCGCGGGCTGGGTGCTGGACCTGAGCGGCGAAAAGTCGTCGATCCGGCCGCCGAGCTAAGAAAAACAACGGAAAATGAGGCCCAAAACGCAGCGGGGGGGTCCTGACCCGAGTCAGAACCCCCGCGCTCCCCGGTCGCCCCCGTCGGCCAGCCCTGCGTCCTTGTTAGGAGTTCGCTCGGGCCGGCGAGTCGGAATATGGCGATCTAGAGGCAAGTCTCACTGCACTGTCTACTTGAGAAGTTAGGACGACTGCTTGAGTCCCGGATGATGTGTCCGAAAGACCACATCAGCTCTACCTGCGGGTTCCCTAAAGATAGCGAAAACAGGGTGGGCCATGCGAACCTTCATGTGCTTCGCCCACTGATGATTTGTCGGGCGCGTCACCGTCACTCGGCCTAGAGGCTATACTCATGACTTGTCATTCGTCGCGGATGCCAACAGAAACAACATCGTGGACGCGCAAGTCCGCAACCTGAGGGGCTGCTCCGGTTCAGATGCCTGTTATCGCCCATATCATGCTGGCGCTTGTGTACGTGACTGCGTCGGTTCTCGGCGCAATTGCGCTGCACCTGTATTACGGGTTCGCGCCCATTACGGCGGCCATCATCGGCGCGACGTCGGCGCTGGCGTTGATCCAGCTGCACATGGCGCTGTCACGTCTGGGCGGCGGAGATGTCGACAAGCAGCTGTTCGAGATGCGCCAGGAAATGCGCAAGCTGACGTCCCGCGTGGCGCAGGCTGAACAGTATACCAGCGAGCTGAAATCCTCCTTCGACAAGGAAGTTTCCGCGCGCCGCGAAACCATCGTCAACGAAATGCGCGGCCTCGAGGACATGATCTCGAAGCTGGGCAAGAAGTTCGAGAGCCGGCTTCAGGTCGTTCGCGCGGCGACGGTGGATACGCCGATCGATGGCGCGTCGATCCTCGATGCGGTGAAGGATGCGCTGCGCGAGAACCGGGTGGACCTGCACCTGCAGCCGATCGTGAACCTGCCGCAGCGCCGGGTCTGTTTCTACGAAGGCTTCACGCGCCTGCGCCGGGCGGATGGCAAGATCATCATGCCGACAGAGTTCCTCGGCGCCGCCGAGCGTGCGAACCTTCTGGGCGTGATCGACAACATGCTCCTGTTCCGCTGCGTGCAGATCGTGCGGCGGCTGTCGGAGCGTGACCGGCGCATCGGCGTGTTCTGCAACATCTCGATGGCGTCACTGGAAGACGAAGCATTCTTCCCGCCGTTCCTGGAATTCATGCGCGAGAACCGCGATCTTGCCAGCGCGCTGATCTTTGAACTGGGCGTGCGCATGTTCAACCAGCGCTCGGACATCGCGACGCGCAACATGGCGAAGTTGAAGGACCTCGGCTTCCGCTTCTCGCTCGACAAGGGCGATGGCCTGAACTTCGACCTGCCGGAGCTGCAAGCGGTGGGTGTGAAGTTCGTGAAGGTGAATGGAGAGCGCCTGCTGGAAGAGCTGACGCCGGGCGGCGAGCGGCCAACGTCGTCGATCTCGCGCGACATCGCAGCGGAAGACGTGCCGGCGGTGTTCGTGCGTTATGGCATCGACCTGATTGCGGAGAAGGTCGAGAGCGAGAAGTCGGTGATCGACATCCTCGAATTCGAGATCCCGTACGGCCAGGGCCATGTGTTCGGCGCGCCGCGCCCGATCAAGGGCTCGCTGCTGGAAGAGACCGCCCCGCCGGCGGAGTTCGTGCGCCGCGTTTCCGTGCAGGCGATGTAGGACGTGACGTCCGTAGCGCTGTTGTCCGGCCTTTCCAAAGTCGCCGCTGACTATGACGCCATCCTCTGCGATGTGTGGGGCGTGATCCATAACGGGCGCGAGGCGTTTGCCGAGGCGTGTGTGGCGCTGCGCGAGTTTCGCAAGTCGCGCGGGCCGGTCGTGCTGATCACCAATGCTCCGGTACCGAAGGAGCGCGTAACGCGGCTGTTCCCGAAGCTCGGCGTGCGTGAGGACTGCTTCGACGATGTGGTCACGTCTGGAGACGCAACACGCAACGAGCTGAAGCGCTTGGCGCCGGGGCCGGTCTACCGCATCGGGCTGAATGAGGACATGAGCGTCTATGCGGGGCTGCCGCTGCAATTCAGCGAGGATCCGACAGTGGCGAGGGTGATCTGCTGCACCAGCCTGCGCGATTATCCGAATGGAACTCCCGAACCCTACCGCGATGAGCTGCGCATGCTGGCGGGGCATGGATTGCCGATGATCTGCGCCAATCCCGATGTGCAGTTCCGGCAGGGCGACAAGCTGATCTGGTCTGCTGGCGCGCTCGCGGCGATCTACGAGCAGGAAGGCGGGCAGGTGGTTCGCCCAGGCAAGCCGGACGAGCCGATCTATCGTCTGGCGATCGAGCGTGTAGCCGCCATCGCGGGGAAGACGGTCGGACCGGCGCGTATCCTCGGCATTGGCGATGGCCCTGCGACGGACGTGCTGGGTGCGATGCGTCAGGGCATGGATGCGCTGTTCATTGGCGGGGGAATCCATGGCCACGCCATGAATGAGGGCGAGGGCTTCCTTGAGTCGGCGGCCAAGGTGATGGCGGCGGACGGCGTTGCGGCCCGGTACGCCATGCCGGAACTCGCCTGGTAGGCGGTTTGCGGAGCCTTGAGATCGTGAGGCATTTTCGTTGGCGTCTGTTCGGACACCCCGGCAGGCGCGACATGAAAATGTATGGACAGGTTTCAAATATCGGGCGAATGCCGTTCGAGCTTGCCGTAAGCGTTCGCCCGACTAGCCGGCGGCGGGAGCCGGACCTGAGTTGTTGCAGAGGACTACGATGAAAAAGGGCAAGACGTTCGCGGATCTGGCCGTGGGGATGCAGGTCTCCATCCAGAACACCGTCAGCGAACAGGATGTGATCGACTTCGCCCGCGTGTCCGGCGACCACAACCCGCTGCATATGGACGACGAGTACGCCAAGCAGACCCAGTTCAAGGGCCGGATCGCGCATGGCGCGCTGACGGCGTCATACATCTCCGCGATCCTGGGCAATGACCTGCCGGGGCCGGGCGCTGTGTTCATGGAGCTGAACCTGAAATTCGTGCGGCCGGTGCGGATCGGCGACACTGTCGTCTCGAGCGCCGAAGTGATCGAGATGGTCGAGCGTGGCTGTCGCGTACGGCTTGCCGTGAAGGGCGAAGTCGATGGCAAGACCGCCATGAAGGGCGATGCGCTGGTCATGGTTCCGTCGGGCAAGGCCGAGTGACGTAGTGTCCATCCCTGCTAAAAAGAGTGGGGGCGCCGCGATAGCGCTGGGCAATTTTGACGGACTGCACGCCGGCCATCGCGCCGTGATCGAAAGCGCGCGGGAAGCCGCGATGCGGCTAGGCGCGCCGCTGGGCGTTGCGACGTTCGAGCCGCCGCCGCGCCGCTACTTCCAGCCTGATGCGCCGCCTTTCCGGCTGATGACGGAGAAGCGCCGCGAGATCGCGCTCAATGCTCTGGGCGTCGATCAGATTCACTTGCTGAAATTCGGCGCCGCCATGGCGTCGATGACCGACCGCGAATTCTGCGAGCAGGTCCTGCGCAAGGATGTCGACGCAGTGTCCGTGAGCGTGGGGTTCGACTTCCGGTTTGGCAAGAACCGCATGGGCGATGCCGACGGCCTGAAGCGCCTGGGCGTTGATCTTGGTTTCGAGGCGAAGATCGTTCAACAGGTCAGCGATGGGGGCGAGAAGGTGTCGTCGTCGCGCATCCGCGAGGCGATTGAGCGGGGCGATCTTGCAGAGGCGGCAAGGGGCCTCGGCGGTTACTGGATTACCGACGCAATCGTCGAGCATGGCGACAAGCGTGGGCGTACGCTGGGATTTCCGACGGCCAACATGCAGCTCGGCGAAATCGTGCATCCAGCGCATGGCGTATTTGCGGTGTGGGCGCGCGAGGATGGGGACGCGACCTGGCGGCCGGGCGTTGCCAATTTTGGGCGAACACCCACGACCGGCCTGCGCGATCCCTTGTTGGAAGTTGTGATGTTCGACTTCGACGGTGACCTCTACGGAAAGCGGCTTCACACGGCTTTCGTCAAATACCTGCGGCCGGAAAAGACGTTCGGCGGGCTCGATGAGCTGGTAGCCGCGATGAAGGTGGACGAGGTGCAGGCCCGCGCCGCGCTGTCGGGATTGCCGCCTGCAGGTTTGTGATCTTCACTGGCTCGCTCCAGGGGAGTCGGACATATGCGGATCTTAGCGGGACTGGCCCGGCTGGCTGGATTGTTTTTGGCGTGCGGAACGGCGGCCGCACAAACCATGATCGACCGCTATGACCCCGCCGTTCTCACCCAGATCGTCGAGGCCATGGGGTATGATGTTGTCGACGCGGCTGACGCGAGCGAGGATGATGGTCCGTTCCTGATCTTCGAGAATGACACTGGTCTGGTGTTCGGCTTCCAGGGCGCCGTATGCGACGACAAGAAGCCGGGCGCGAGATGTCTTGGCATCCTGATCTATGGCGCGCTGGCGCCGCCGGACGACGATGATTTCGACTCGCTTAGCTACATGAATGACTACAATCTCCAGCACTCCGCCGCGAAAATGGTCGACGAGGACGGGGAGCTGGCCCTGACCCGGTACCTGATCATGGATGACGGGATTTCCCGTGAGAACCTGCGGGTCAATGTCGATGTGTTCGTAGAGCTGTACGAGGCGCTTCAGAAAGACCTGACCAAATAGGGTGTCCACCGGTCCTTTTGGGGCTGGCGGCTTCCCCTTTGCGAAGCAGGGCGCACGCTGCTATCAGCGGGCCATGAGAATACGGGTCAGGGTCATTCGAATTATGGGCCCGGCGGGCGCGATATAGCGCTTCACCGCCGGGAAAGTCGTATTCGCGCAATCGTATTTCACCCAAAAGCGACGCCCTGATCCCACATGAGCAAACCCGAAAAAGACGACGCAGCTACCCCCTACAAGGACACGCTGTTCCTTCCCAAGACCGACTTCCCCATGCGTGGCGGCCTGCCTCAGCAGGAGCCCGTGCGCCTGGCGAAATGGGAGGCCGATGGCCTCTATGAAAAGCTGCGCGCCGACGCGAAGGCGCGAGGCACGAAGCCCTTCATGCTGCATGACGGTCCGCCCTATGCGAACGGACACATCCACATCGGCACATCGATGAACAAGATCCTGAAGGATCTTGTCGTGCGTACGCGCCAGATGATGGGGTTCGATGCGGACTACATTCCCGGATGGGACTGCCATGGCCTGCCGATCGAGTGGAAGGTCGAGGAAGAGTACCGCGCATCCGGCAAGCAGAAGCGCGACGTGCCCATGGCGGAGTTCCGCAAGGCCTGCCGCGACTATGCGCAGAAGTGGATCGACATCCAGCGGACCGAGTTCAAGCGGCTCGGCGGCGCGGGCAACTGGAATGATCCCTACCTGACGATGGCGTATTCGTCGGAAGCCGCGACCGTGCGCGAGTTCCTGAAGGTCGCAATGAGCGGCCAGCTGAAGCGCGGCGCGAAGCCGGTGATGTGGAGCCCGGTGGAGCAGACGGCGCTGGCGGAAGCGGAGATCGAGTACGCCGACCGCAAGGCGACGATGGTCTGGGTGAAGTTTCCGGTGACAAAGGGCGTCGTCGATGGCGCCAGCGTCGTCATCTGGACGACGACTCCCTGGACGATCCCGGCTAATCGCGCCGTCTCGTTCAATCCGGATATCGCCTATGGCGTCTATGAGTGCGAGAGCCTGGAGCAAGGCTTGGCGTTCGAGCCATGGATCAAGCCGGGCGACAAGTTGATCCTGGCGGATAAGCTGTCCGAGAGCGTCATGAAAGCCGCAAAGGCTGGCAGCTGGAAACGCACCGGCGATGTGAGCGCTGCGCAACTTCAGGGCATGACGCTTGCGCATCCGCTCTACGCGTCCGGCTACACTTATGCCGTGCCGATGCTGGCCGGCGGTCACGTGACGGATGAGACCGGCACGGGCTTCGTGCACACGGCGCCCAGCCATGGCGAGGACGATTACGAAGTCTGGATGGCCAACGCCAAGCGGCTGGCGGCCGAAGGCATCGACGTGTCGATCCCCAACACTGTCGACGAGTTCGGGCGGTACACCAAGGAGTGCCCGGGCTTCGAGGGGCTGGAGATCATCACGCTGGAAGGCAAGAAGCGCGGCGAGGACGGGCGGGCGAACAAAGCCGTCATGGAGAAGCTGATCGAGGCTGGCGCCCTGCTGGCGCGCGGAATGACCACGTTGCGAGATGCGCATTCGTGGCGGTCCAAGGCGCCGGTGATCCGGCGTGGCACGCCACAATGGTTCATCGCTATGGATCAGCCGCTTGATCATCTGAAGGGCAAGGAGGGCGCGACGCTGCGCGAGCTGTGCCTGCAGGCGATCGATGCGACGTCGTTTACGCCGGAACGCGGGCGGCAGCGGTTGCGCGCGATGGTGGAAGAGCGGCCTGACTGGTTGATTTCTCGCCAGAGGGCGTGGGGTGTGCCGCTGACGCTGTTCGTCAATCGCGACACGGGCGACATCCTGAAGGACGACGCGGTCAACAAGCGCATCACCGACGCCGTCGAGAAGGGTGGAGCGGATGCGTGGTTCGGCGGAGAGGCCGCGAGCTTCCTCGGCAACGGATATGACGCATCGAAGTTCGAGAAGGTGAACGACATTCTCGACGTGTGGTTTGACTCAGGCACGACACACGCCTTCACGCTGGAAGATCGCAAGCTGAAATGGCCGGCGGATGTCTATCTCGAAGGGTCGGACCAGCATCGCGGCTGGTTCCAGTCGTCGCTGCTAGAGAGCTGTGCGACGCGCGGGCGGGCGCCTTACGACGCCATCGTTACGCACGGCTTCGTTCAGGCGGACGACGGCGAGAAGATGTCCAAGTCGTTAGGCAATGTGATCTCGCCGATGGATGTGTGCGACAAGTTCGGAGCCGACATCCTGCGCATCTGGGTGGCCTCGTCGGACTATTGGGACGATCCGAGCTTCGGCTGGAAGCTGTTCGAGGCGAACACGGACATCTACCGCAAGCTGCGCAACACGATGCGCTATCTGCTCGGAGCGCTCGACGGTTTCGACGACAAGGACCGCGTCGCCTACAAGGACATGCCGGGGCTGGAGCGGTGGGTTCTGCATCGGCTGGCCGAGCTCGATAAGGTCGTGACCGAGGCTTACGCTGCCTACGACTTCAAGGTGGCGTTCCACGCACTGGTGAACTTCTGCGTGGTCGACCTGTCGGCGGTATATTTCGATATCCGGAAAGACAGCCTCTATTGCGACGCGCCATCATCGGTGCGGCGTCGTGCGTGCCGAACCGTGATGGAAGAGGTGCTCACGCGCCTGACGATCTGGTTCGCGCCGGTGATGGTGTTCACCTGCGAAGAGGTGTGGGAGCAGCGCCATCCGGGCAAGCCTTCTGTCCACCTGCAGCAATTCCCGAAGACGCCGGAGGGATGGCTCGATGCCGGCATCGCGGCGAAGTGGGATGCCATCTTCAAGGTGCGCAAGGCCGTGACGGAAGCTCTGGAAGTCGAGCGTCGTGAGAAGCGGATCGGTTCATCGCTTGAGGCTGCGGTCGCTGTCACGGCGCCGGCGGCCGACATGGCGGCGTTCGCGGGAGAGGATCCTGCGGAGATGTTCATCACGTCCCACGCGAGCTTGGTGCAGGGCGGAGATACGATCTCTGTCACCAGCGCCCGTGCACCCGGCGTGAAATGCGCCCGCTCCTGGAAATACTTCGACCCGGCGACGGCTGATCCGGCTTTTCCGGACATCACGCCGCGGGACGCGGCGGCGGTGCGTGAGTACCGTGGCGTGAAGGGATAAGCATGGCCGTGGCTATGGACTGGTTGTCGCGTGAGAAGATGACGCGTGAGTGGCGCTGGGGCGTGCCGCTGATCCTGGCGATCATTGCGCTGGACCAGCTGACCAAGGCCTGGGTGCTGGCGACGCCGGCTTTCAACGCTCTGGAATGCCTGCCGGGTACGGCCCCCTGTGGCGGGATCAAGCTTTCATCCGTGCTCAACCTCAACATGACCTGGAATCGCGGCGTCAGCTTCGGGGCGTTTCAGGCCGAGGGACTCGCCCGCTGGGGGTTGTTCGTCATCATCGGCGTCATCGCGGTAGGGTTCACGGTCTGGCTGCTGCGGGCCGAACGCTGGATGACGGCCCTGGCGCTGGCCATGGTGGTCGGCGGGGCGGTCGGTAACCTTGTGGATCGGGCCCGGTTCGGGGCCGTGGTCGACTTTATCGACTTCTCGGGGCCATGGTTCGGCCTTGTTGTCGGGGGATGGAAAGTCGGATTCCCGTGGATTTTCAACGTGGCGGACGCTTCGATCACGCTGGGGGCTGTGGCATTGCTGCTGGATCAGCTTCTGGCCGGACGCAAACGGGCAGGCTAGAAGGCGTGGGAGTCGACGTCCCCCGCGCGGACAGGAGAATCTAAGTGAAGCGTTTCGCAACCCTCGGTCTGGTCGCCATTGCCACCCTTACGGCGGCTGGCTGCAGCACCTCCACCACCCCCGACGAGTTCCGCGTTGTCCGTAAGGCGCCGCTGATCCTGCCGCCGGAATTCAATCTGCGCCCGCCCTCACTCGGTGAGGCCCGCCCGCAGGAACTTTCCCCTGACGCGCAGGCGCGCGTGGCGGTGTTCGGCGCCGACATCGGCAAGGACGCCAGCGAGAGCGAGAAACTGTTCATCAAGGCTGCCGGCGGCGACGCGTCGGACCGTTCGGTGCGCAGCCAGGTCGATTTCGACAACGCGCAGATCCTGCGCAAGAACCGCGGCTTCGCGGACATGATCATGAACTTCGGCGGCGGCGCGGCGAAAGAACCGCTAGTCGATCCCGCGGCTGAGGCCGAGCGCCTGCGCGCCGAGCAGGAAGCGCTCAAGGACGTGACCGGCGGTGGCAAGGTCATCATCCAGCAGAAGCACACCAGCAAGCTTCCGGGGCTTTGATCCTGAGCCGTGGCGTGAGGCCTGCGCGCATCCTGCGCCGCATCGCCGCCATTGCCGCGGCGCTTGTAACCGCGCTGGTCGTCCTACCCGCGACCGCGCAGTCGCCCGAAACGTGGAAGCCTGAAACGTTCACGCTCGCGAACGGCATGACAGCGGTGGTGCTGCCGGATCATCGCGCGCCGGTGGTCACGCACATGCTGTGGTACCGCGTTGGCTCGGCTGACGAGGTGAAGGGCAAGTCGGGGCTCGCGCACTTTCTCGAGCACCTTATGTTCAAGGCAACCGATACGATTGCCGCTGGCGACTATTCGAAGATTGTTGCGAGGAATGGCGGGCAGGACAATGCCAGCACGTCGTACGACTACACTAACTACTACTTCCGGATCGCGAAGGACCGGTTGCCGCAGATGATGCGGATGGAGGCGGACCGGATGGTCCATCTCCAGCTTGCCGACAACGAGGTGATCCCCGAGCTGAAAGTGGTGCAGGAAGAGCGGCGGCAGAACGTCGACAGCGCGCCGGGCTCGATCCTGAGCGAGAAGGTCTATGCGGCCATGTATCCCGGACACCCCTATGGTGTGCCGGTGATCGGCCACATGAACGAGGTCGCCAAGCTGACCCGCACGGACGCCGTGGACTGGTACAAGACCTGGTATGGACCGGAGAACGCGATCCTGGTGGTTGCGGGCGACATTACGGCCAGGGAACTGAAGCCGCTGGCCGAGGAAATCTACGGAAAGATCCCCAGGCGCGGCGACCTCAAGGTCCGATCCTGGCCGAAGGTGAAGCCGATCGCGAAATCGCTGTCGCTATCGCATTCCGACCCCAAGGTGCGCCAGCCGGACTGGACCCGCTACTGGCTGGGCGTGCCGATGGGCGACCCGGATGCGGAGGCTCTGCAGGTCGGGTTCGAGATCCTCGGCGGCGGCCGGACGAGCCGGCTCTATCGCGAACTGGTCGAGCACGGCGTTGCTGTGTCGGCCTATGCCTACAGCATGGAGATGGAGGCCCCGGGCCAGATCCTGCTCAACGTGTCGCCGAGCCCTGGTGTCACGGTCGACAAGGCGAAAGCGGCCTTGCTTGCCGTTGCGGACAAGTTTCTCAAGGAAGGTCCGACACCCGAGGAGATGAAGCGCGCGAAGGACATGATCACGGCCTCCACCATTATGGCCCGCGACAGCCAGGTGGGCATGGCGGACTGGTATGGCTCGATGCTGGTAGCCGGCCAGTCGCTCGACGAGATCGAGGCCTGGGATGACCGTATCCGCGCCGTGACCCCGGAACACGTCATCAAGGCAATGAACAAGTACATGACCGGCGTGAACCATATCGACGCCGTCCTGTTGCCGGAGCGCAAGTGATGCGGCGGTGGGCGGCGGCATATCTGGCCTTGGCGGCGCTTGCCGGATGCGCCACTGCGCCAACTCCTGTGCTAGTTGCGGCGCCTGTGGCGCCGATCGCGCCAGTGCCTCCTGTTCCGCCAGTCCCGCCTGTCGTGAAGAAGGATACGTCCGCGCTTGCCGACATCCAGGTGGTGACGTCGCCGGGCGGCGTAACTGCGTGGCTGGTATCCGAGAGCTTCGTGCCGATGGTCGCCGTCGAGATGGCGTGGAAGGGCGGTTCGTCGGTCGAGCCCAAGGGCAAGGACGGGGCAGGCTGGGTGCTGGGCTACATGATGAACGAGGGCGCCGGTGACATGGACACGTCCGCCTATGGCGCCCGGATGGAAGACCTGAACATGAAGTTCGCCTGTGGCGTCTGGGTCGACTGGACGACGTGCGGAATGACGACGCTGAAGGACACGGCGAACGACAGTTTCGAGATGCTGCGGCAGGCCCTAGCCGAACCGCGCTTTGACACCGAGCCGTTCGAACGCGGCAAGCGCGAGCTGACCGTTGGTCTCGCCGAAGCTGAGATGAATCCCAGGACGCTCGCCAGCCGCACGATGAACAGCGCGCTGATCCCCGGCCATCCCTATGCGCGCTATTCGACGGCAGAGTCGGTCGCGACGGTTACCAAGGACGACATCATCAAGCTGAAGGCACAGCTGATGACGAAGGACCGCCTGCTGGTCGTCGTCGTCGGCGACATCACGGCGGATGAGCTCAAGCCAAAGCTGGACAGCGTGTTCGCCAGCCTGCCGAAGACATCGGCGTTGCCGGTTGTGGCTGACGCCGAGCCTGCGAGCGCGCCGGAGCAACCGATCGTCAAGACGCTTCCGCTGCCGCAGACGCTGGTGATGTTCTCGGGTCCTGGATTGAAACGCGACGATCCAGATTTCTACGCGGCCTTTGTGCTGAACTACATCCTCGGCGGCGGCGGGTTCTCGTCGCGCCTGACCGACGACATCCGTGAGAAGCGCGGCCTGACCTATGGGATCGGAACCGGGCTGGGCATCCAGCCGCACTTCTGGCGCTGGACCGGATCAAGCTCGACGATGAATGACAAGGCAGGCGAGGTGACGCGCCTGATCAAGGAGAACATCGACCGGCTGGGCAAGGAAGGCCCGACAGCAGCAGAGCTTGCCGACGCCAAGGCCTACCTCACCGGCGCCTTCCCGTTGAACTTCGACTCCAACGCCAAGATCGCCAAGAACCTGCTCAGCTTCCGACAGGATGGCATGGGCGTGGACTATGTCGCCAAGCGCAATGACTACATCAATGCTGTGTCACTGGACGACCTGAAGCGCGTGGCGGCGACCTACATGAAGCCGGAAAACTTCACATTCGTGATGGTTGGCCAGCCGAAATAGGCCTGAAACCGGCAGCAATTCACTGCTTTCGTGTCGCCTTTCCGGTGCTATGCCCGGCTGCAGCTCCTAAGTTAGGGCCATGGCCGAATCAGCCCTCAAATCACCCGTGGGACGTATCCGTCGCCTGCCGCCGGATGCGGTGAACCGCATCGCGGCCGGCGAGGTTGTGGAGCGCCCGGCGGCGGCCGCGAAGGAGCTGATCGAGAACGCGCTTGATGCCGGCGCGCGATCCATCCGCGTGCGAATCGAGGGCGGCGGGCTGGGACGCCTGATGGTCGAGGACGATGGCTACGGCATGTCTGCGGAAGAACTGCCGCTGGCGATCGAGCGGCATGCAACGTCGAAGCTTTCAGCGAACGATGATGGCCATGTCGATCTGCTCAACATCCGCACCATGGGATTCCGCGGCGAGGCCCTGCCGTCGATCGGATCCGTGTCGCGTCTGGCGATCCTGTCGCGCGCCAAGGGCGCAGATGGCGCGTTCCAGATTGATGTCGATGCGGGCAAGGTCGATGGACCGAAGCCGGCTGCGTGGAGTGGGCTGACCTCCAACGGGACGCGCATCGATGTACACGACCTGTTCCACGCGACGCCCGCGCGGCTGAAGTTCATGAAGACCGAGCGCGCGGAAGCGCAGGCAATCGCGGACAGCGTTCGCCGCCTCGCGCTGGCGCGGCCGGATGTGGCCTTCCATCTCGAAACCGAAGAGCGCGCCATCATCAAGCTGGCGGCGGAGCAGGGCGATGCCTCGGAGGCCCGCCTGAAGCGCCTCGGCGCAGTGCTGGGCAAGGAGTTCCGCGAGAACGCTGTCGAGATCGATGCGACACGCGAGGGTGTGCGGGTGTCCGGCTATGCCGGACTGCCGACGTTCAATCGGGGCAGCGCGCAACACCAGTATCTGTTCGTCAATGGCAGGCCGGTGAAGGATCGTCTGCTGGTCGGCGTGATCCGCGCGGCCTATCAGGATTTCCTGGCGCGCGACCGGCATCCGATGGCGGTGCTGTTTGTCGATCTCGACCCGATGCTGGTCGATGTGAATGTCCACCCCGCGAAGACGGAGGTTCGCTTCCGCGACGCAGCCAACATTCGCGGCCTGATGATCGGCGCACTTCGCCATGCACTGGCGGCGGCCGGGCATCGGGCCAGCACGACCGTGGCAGGCGCGGCGCTTGGCGCCGCGACAAGCCATGTGGCGCCGTCCCTGCCGTGGGGATCGCCGAGGCAATCCTGGTCCCCGGCGCGACCGGTGGTGGGCGGGCAGGACTATGCATCGCCCTATCCGTCGATGTCCGACAACCGGCCGGCCTCGTTCGAAGCATTTGGCGGGGCGCCGTCGGCTCGGGTTGAACCGGCGCCGGACATGCCAGCCGAGACGCCGCCGCTGGGCGTAGCGCGGGCGCAGGTGCACGAGACCTACATCATCGCGCAGACGGCCGACGGGATGGTGATCGTCGACCAGCACGCGGCGCACGAGCGGCTGGTCTATGAGCGGATGAAGGCTGACATGGCCGGGGCTGGCGTGCGGCGTCAGGCGCTGCTCATCCCCGAGATCGTCGAGCTTTCCGAAGAGGAGGCCATGCGCGTGCTGGAGCGCGCCGAGGAGCTTCTTGCGATGGGGCTGGAAGTCGAGCCATTCGGGCGTGGCGCGGTTGCCGTGCGCGCTACACCTGCGATCTTTGGCGAGATGGATGTGAAGGGTCTGGTTCGCGACCTGGCGGACGACTTTGCGGAATACGAATCGGGCCTCGCGCTCAAGGAGCGCATGGAAGAGGTGATGGGCAACATGGCTTGCCGCGGGTCCGTACGCGCCGGCCGCCGGCTGACGGCGGACGAGATGAACGCCCTGCTGCGCCAGATGGAAGTGACGCCACACTCTGGCCAGTGCAATCACGGTCGTCCGACCTATGTCGAGCTCAAGCTGGCGGACATCGAGAAGCTGTTCGGGCGGCGGTAAGCTCTTCCTCCCCTGCGAAGCGGGGGAGGTGGCCCGAAGGGTCGGAGGGGGCGAGTCCCGAGGGGACTACTTCAGCGAATCCCCTTGAGACTCGCCCCCATCCCGGCTCCGCCGTACTTCCCCCGCAAGCGGGGAAGACGACCCATCGCCCTAAGCAGCGCCCTCAAGCAGCGCCCGCACCGGCGCAAATGTTCGGCGATGCACAGGGCTAGGCCCCAGACGCTTGAGTGCTTCCATGTGAGCAGCTGAGCCATAGCCCTTGTGCTGGGAAAAACCGTAGCCGGGATATTGCGCGCAGAGTTCCACCATATGCGCGTCGCGCGCGGTCTTGGCGAGGATGGATGCGGCGGAGATGTAGGATTCCAGCGCGTCGCCGCCAATGATGCAGGTCACCTTGCATGAGATGGGAGGCGGATCGTTGCCGTCAACAAGGGCGTGAGTGGGTTTCATGCCGAGCGCCTTGAAGGCGCGCTGCATGGCCAGGAAGTTGGCCTGGCGGATATTGACGGTGTCGATTTCCTCCACGCTGGCCCAGCCAACGCCCCAGGCAATGGCATTGTCGCGGATCAGCGGGGCAAGCGCTTCGCGCTTGCGTTCGGTCAGCTGCTTGGAGTCGTTGAGGCCTACGATCGGCCGTTTCGGGTCGAGAATGACGGCGGCAGCGCAGACGGGCCCAGCCAGCGGGCCGCGTCCCGCTTCATCGATACCGCAGATAATCTCGACGGTGGCTGTCTCGAACAAGTCCATGGAAGGGGTTAGACATGAGTCTGACGCCCTCCGGCAACCTGACGAGGCAAGCATGTCCACAGCAGACGTCATCCGCATCCACAAGCACGGTGGACCAGAGGAAATGCGCTTTGAAAAGGCAGATCTGGCGCCGCCTGCGGCTGGCCATGTGCGCCTGAAGCAGACGGCGATCGGGCTGAACTTCATCGATGTCTATACGCGGACGGGGCTCTATGCGGGTCCGACGCCTGCCGTGCTGGGCGTCGAGGCGGCCGGCGTGATCGAGGCGCTGGGCGAGGCTGTTGAAGGACTGAAGGTCGGCGATCGCGTGGTCTACAATGGGTTGGGCGGCGCCTATGCCTCACACCGGAATGCGCCTGCGGACCGATTGATCAGGATTCCCGACAGCGTCAAGGACGAGGATGCGGCGGCGGTGTTCCTCAAGGGGCTCACTGTCTGGATGCTGATCTTCGAGATCAGGCGGCTGGAGCCGGGCGAGACAGTTCTGGTGTGGGCTGCGGCCGGTGGCGTGGGATCGATCCTGGTGCCGTGGGCCAACGCGTTGGGCGCGCGGGTGATCGGCGTGGTTTCGACGCCTGAGAAGGCGGCGCTTGCGAAGGCCTATGGCTGCTGGGAGACGATCCTCGCCAACGAAGACGTTCCGGCGCGCGTCAAGGAACTCAATGGCGGGAGGGGGGTACCGGTTGTCTACGACAGCGTGGGCAAGACATCAGCGGAGCCGAGCATGAAATCGCTGACGCCGCGCGGCTGGTTCATCACCTACGGCAATGCGTCAGGGCCTGCCGATCCCATTCCACCTGCGCGGCTCAATCAGGGCGGGTCGCTGATCATGACGCGGCCAGGCCTGTTCCACTTCACTCATAAGCGCGCCGACCTGGAGCGTGGCTCCGCTGCGCTGTGGGGCGCGATGCGGTCCGGGGCCGTGAAGGCGGATGTGCGGCAGCGGTTCGCGTTGAAGGACGCTGCTGAAGCACACCGCGCGCTTGAAGCCCGCAAGACCAGCGGCGCCACGATCCTCATCCCGTGATGGAAGAACAGGCGTCACATCCGTTTCAACGCTGGGTCGATGCAGCGCGGCCCAGGGAACAGCTCTGGCGAACTACGGTGGGCGTGGTCATCGCGGTTACGGCATGGATCGTTTGGTCCATGCTGCTTCTTCTGATCGCGGTTGGCGGTGGTCTGATCGAACGCGGGACAATCGCGGCGCTCTTCGGAGAGGGCATCGAACTCGGCTATACAGAACTCGTCGTGATGCTGCTCGTCACGTTCGCCACGATCTGGGGCCTTGGGTTCGGGGTCTGGGCTGCACTGAGGCTCATGCACAAGCGCGGTCTGGCGAGCGTCTACTCGGGCGACGGACGGATCGACTGGCGGCAATTCCTGCTCGGCTGCGCGATCGCGGCCGTCTATCTCGCGCTCAGCCTGGGCTGGAGCGTTGTGTCGGGGAATGTGCCGCGGCGTTCGGACATCGAGATTGGCAACTGGCTGATGGCCTTTGCGCCGCTTGTCGTCGTCATCTTCTTCCAGGCGACCAGCGAAGAACTGCTGTTTCGCGGATACCTGCCGCAGCAGCTGGCTGCGCGGTTCAGGAGTCCGATCGTGTGGGGTTTCCTGCCGACGCTGGCGTTCGGCGCGATGCATGCAGGCAATGCGATCGGTGATCCCAGCTACATGGCATATTACGTCGTGTCGGCGACGTTGCTGGGGCTGGTGATGATGGCGACCGTCTGGCGGACCGGCGGCATAGCGGTCGCCATGGGCATTCACGTCGTCAACAATATCGCCGCGCTGACCGTGGCGGGCGTCGACAACGGGCCGTCATCGCTGTCGCTGTTCGTGTGGTCGCAGTCGGACCTGATGCGCAGCGCTTCGAGCGACGTGCTGTTCATCGGCCTGTTGCTGGCGTTCATCCTGTCGCCTTGGGCGCCGTTACCGAAGGGTCAGGCGCTGATGCGCAGGAACGAGACACGGGCTGCGCCGTAGATTCGTTCGTCGAGCGTGGTCCAGCCGGGTGCGACGGGCGCGTCTTCCGATGCCGATGTTTCAGCGACGGCCAGCGCCTCGGGGGTGATCCAGGCGCCGCGAATGAGTTGGTCCAGCGCAAGCGGGACAAGGTTCAGGGCGTAGGGCGGGTCGAGGAAGACGAGGTCGAACGGCGCGCCGAGACCAGCTGGCTTCGGGCCGAGATCGGTGGCCGACCGGCGATGGATGCGCGTGTTGCCGAACAGCTGGAAGGTCTCGACATTGTCGCGGATGCAGCCTCGGGCGGCGCTTTCGGTCTCGACGAACAGGCAGAAGGCTGCGCCGCGCGATATCGCCTCGAAGCCCAGGGCACCAGAGCCGGCGAATGCGTCGATGACGCGGGCGCCTTCGAGCGGCGGGGCCCATTCGGCATGGGGGAGTATGTTGAAGATGGATTCCCGTGCGCGATCGGATGTGGGGCGCGTTCCAGCGCCGTCTGGCGCCCGGATAGTACGTCCCTTTAGTGTGCCGCCGACGATGCGCATGGGGCTTGCGTCTAGCATCCCGCCGCCGAAATGCTATGGGGCGGCATGGCCGACGAATTCGACCTTGAGATGATGCGGGAGGCGCTGCGCCTGGCCGAAGCTGCGGCCGCGGCTGGAGAGGCGCCGATCGGCGCGATCGTTGTTGATCCGGCGACGCGCGAGATCGTGGCGGCGGCGCACAACCAACCGATTTCGCTGAAGGACCCGACCGGGCATGCGGAGATCCTGGCGCTACGCGCGGCGGCCGAAGTGTGGGGCAATTACCGGCTGCCGGGGCTCACGCTCTATGTGACACTGGAGCCGTGTGCGATGTGCGCCGGCGCTATCAGCCACGCCCGGATCGGTCGATTGGTCTATGGCGCGGCTGATGAAAAGGGCGGGGCGGTTGCGCATGGTCCGAAATTCTTTGAGCAGCCGACCTGCCATTCGCGGCCCGTGGTCGAAAGCGGGCTGCTGGCGGAAGAGTCATCCGCTCTGCTCAAAGGCTTTTTCCGGGCGCGTCGTTAGTTCGCGAGCGCCGGAGCTTCACCGCCGAACAGCGTCTTGAATTGCGGGCGCAGGTCTTCGGCGAAGACTTCCTGCTGGATGGTCAGCCTGTAGCCGCCTTCCGAGTACGCGCCGACAACGTAGGGATCGTAGTACACGTACAGGCCACCGAACTTGCCGGGTAAGTTTGACGGCGCGAGCGCGATCTTCGCTTCCTCGGTCTTGGCGTTGGCTGACGATCCGACGCAGACGATAGGTTCGTCGAAGATGGTGGCGGACTTGATGTGCGACTTCTTGGCGGTCTTCAGCGCTTCGCAGATGGCGATCGTGATCGCAGGCGAGGGAGAGGCCTTGGCCAGCAGCATGTCGGACATCTTCAGCTGGTCGCCGGAGGTGCGGGCGATGTGGGTATCGAAATATTGCATCGGGTGGGCGCCGCCATTGTACTCGCTGGCCTCGCCCGAGAGGCTCACGATGTCGCCGGCCCTAGCGGTGTAGGCCCACTTCACGCGGACTTCCCAGGCATCGGGTTTGGCGCCGGTACGCTTCAGCCGGTCATAGTCGGCGCGGGCGTTGGTCTTCATCTTGTTGAGATAGGCTTGGCTGTCCCGTCGAAGGTAGGTGAGCACCGGATCGTTCGCCGGGCCCTGTGGGAGGGAAGAGCTGAATGAAAGCGATTCATCCGAGAAGCTGATGGCGGCGCCATCCGGTGACACTGCCGTGGCGTCGGCGCCCGTTGCTGGCGGTGTTGGCGGCGCTGCAGGACTGGCCTGGCCGAATTGCGCTGGCTGGACTGTGGTCGAGTCGGTGCTGAGCACGGCAGGCGCGTTATTGGACGTTTCTGGCGCGACTGCGGGGGTGGTCGGTCCGGTTTGGGTCAGGAGGAAAGCGGTGAGCCCGATGGCGGCTACGCCGGTACCAGCAGCAGCGCCGATCGCGAGCCTAGCGCCTTTCGGTAGTGTGTCCGCCATGGCGTTCTCCCGGAATCGCTGCCCCGACGCCCGGGAGTATCCCCTAATTCAGGAGCGCTATGAAGGCCCAGCTGAGGAACAGCAGCACTCCGGCGTCCCGGTTGGCGCGGAACAGGTTCAGGGCGAGCTCTCCGTTGGTCGGGTCGAGGCGGATTGCCTGCTGAGCCAGGTGAGCGGCAAAGGGAATGACAGCCGCCGCGCCCATCCAGCCTGCCGCGAAATAGCCGGCTAAGGCGAGGAAGATTGCGCAGAGCGCATAGATCACTGCCACGGCGGGCCTGATCTCGCCGCCGAAGCGGCGCGCCGTCGACTTCACTCCGATGAGTGCGTCGTCCTCGCGATCCTGGATGGCGTAGATCGTGTCGTAGCCGAGCGTCCAGAACACCAGCGCGGCGTAGAGGATGGCGTCGGCTTGGGTGATGGTCCCGCGCGTCGCTGCGGCAGCGACCAGTGCTCCCCAGTTGAACGTCAGGCCGAGCCAGACCTGGGGCCACCAGGTGATGCGCTTCATCAGCGGATAGAGCGCGACCATCGGAATGGAAGCGAGCGCGATCAGCTTGGCGAAGTCCGGCAAGCACAGCAGTACACCAAGGCCGACGAGGCATTGCGCGAGAAGCCAGACCCATGCCTGCTTGAGCGTGACTGCGCCGGACGGGAGCGGGCGCAAGGCGGTGCGTGCAACCTTTGCATCGATGTTGCGGTCGAGAATGTCGTTGTAAGTGCAGCCGGCGCCACGCATGGCGACCGCACCGATGACGAACAGGGCGGCTAGCCAGGCATCGTTGGGGACGAAGTCGGCTGGTGCGCGCACAAGGGCGAGGCCGATCAGGCAGGGCAGGCCAAGGAGCCAGAAGCCTGCCGGACGGTCATAACGGGAAAGCTGCAGGTAGGGCCGTGCAAAAGCGGGCGCACGCTCGACCCAGCTGCCGCGTACAGCGTCGGCGGGAGCAGTGGCGGCGGGCTCGGTCACATCCAGTCCTTGCGCGAAGAGGCCAGCCCGATATAGCGCAGAGCCATGAGCGCGACACCCCGCCTTCATGTCACTCCCGGTCTTGCCGAGGGGCTGGACGTTCCGGTCGATGGCGACCAGGCGCACTATCTCGTGCGCGTGCTTCGGCTGGCCCACGGCGATCGGGTGCGCGTATTCAACGGCCGGGATGGTGAGTTCGAAGCCAGCATCGCCGGTAGCACCAAGAGCACGGCGATGCTGACCGTCGGAAAGCAGACCCGGGAGCAGCTGACGCCGCCGGACCTGTGGCTGCTGTTTGCGCCGCTGAAGAAGGCCCGGACCGATTTCGTGGTGGAAAAGGCTGTCGAACTGGGCGCCTCCGAGATCCGCCCGGTCATCACGGAGCGCACCGACGCCGAAACCGTGCGTGTCGACCGGCTGCAGCGGCTGGCGATCGAAGCGGCCGAGCAGACCGAGCGGCTGGATGTTCCGCCAATTCGGGACGCCGTTAAGCTTTACCAGGTGCTTGATAGCTGGGAAGCGCCGCGCCTGCTGATCTATGCCGACGAGGCTGGCGACGATGGCGAAAAGCCGTGGGGTGGCGAGGTAGGGCGGGCCGGCCCTGTCGCTGACGTGTTGAGACAGGCGTCTGCTGGCCCGGCTGCGATTCTCGTCGGCCCGGAAGGCGGCTTCTCGCCTGCGGAGCGCAAACGGCTGCGCGGATATCCCTTTGTGCTGCCCGTGAGTCTCGGGCCACGTATCCTGCGGGCGGAGACGGCTGCCGTCGCGACGCTTGCAGTCTGGCAGGCCCTGCAAGGCGACTGGCGGCGCTAGGCCCTTAGCAGGCAATAGTTTTCCTTCACAAACCGAACATTTGACCGGCCCGGCTGGCGCGCCTAAGCGGGCGTACCTATCTGGCTGGTGAGGACCAGCTCCGGGCGCAATCTGCATGACGACACCCACTCGCGACATCGACGAGGCCGCGCCGCGTATTGGCAGCAAGCGCGAGCTCGTTGAGCGCCTGGAAGGCGGATCGAAGCCCAAGACCCAATGGCGCATCGGAACCGAGCACGAGAAGTTCGGGTTCATCGAGAAGACGCTGCAGCCGTTGCCCTATGAGGGGCCTGCCTCGATCCGGCAGCTGCTTGAAGGCATGACCAAGCAATTCGGCTGGGCGCCGATCGTCGAGGGCGAGCACATCATCGGCGGCAAGAAGGGCATGGCGAGCCTGAGCCTTGAGCCTGGTGGCCAGTTCGAGCTTTCCGGCGCACCGCTGGAGAACATCCACGAGACCTGCAAGGAGATTGGCGATCACCTGAAGGAGACGAAGGCGATTGCCGAGCCGATGGGCGCGGCTTTCCTCGGTCTTGGCTTTTCTCCGATCTGGTCGCTGGAAGAGACGCCGATGATGCCCAAGGGGCGCTACGGCATCATGAAAGCCTATATGGAAAAGGTCGGCCGTCTTGGACGGCAGATGATGTTCCGCTCCTGCACCGTGCAGACCAATCTCGATTTCGGCTCGGAAGCCGACATGGTGAAGAAGCTGCGCGTAAGCCTGGCGCTACAGCCGATCGCCACGGCGCTGTTTGCGAACTCGCCCTTCGCTGAAGGCCGCACCAACGGCTTCCTGTCGTATCGCTCGCATGTGTGGACGGACACCGATCCAGATCGCACGGGCATGCTGCCGTTCGCCTTCGAGGAAGGCTTCGGCTTCGAACAATATGTCGACTATGCGCTCGACGTGCCGATGTATTTCGCGCGGCGCGAAGGCAAGTACATCGACGCTTCAGGACACTCGTTCCGCGACTTCATGGCCGGCAAGCTGTCGTTGCTGCCGGGCGAGAAGCCGGCGATGGACGATTTCGACGACCACCTGTCGACGATCTTCCCGGAAGTGCGCCTCAAGACCTTCCTCGAAATGCGTGGCGCGGACGCCGGCCCGCATGATCAGCTGTGCGCCCTGTCGGCCTTCTGGGTCGGCTTGCTCTATGACGATGTTGCGCTCGACGCCGCGTGGGAGCTGGTGAAGAACTGGACCGCTGCGGAGCGGCAGGCGCTTCGCTCTGCCGTTCCGATGCAGGCGCTCAAGGCCCCGATCCGCAATACCACTGCGCAAGCGATTGCGATCGAAGCCGTGAAGATCGCCAAGGCAGGGCTCGCCCGCCGCAAGAGACTGAACGCTTCCGGCAAGGACGAGACGGTGTTCCTGACCGAGATCGAAGAGATCGCGTCTAGCGGCATCACCGCAGCAGAGCGCCTTGTCGAAAAGTATCATGGCCCCTGGAAGCGCGACCTTCGTCGCGCCTTCGTCGAAGCGCGGATCTAGAACTTTCCGGAAATCTTGATGTAGGGCTGCACGCCGTTGGAGGAGTGTGTCTGCTCGATGCGATTGAGCGTCGGCGACGCACGTGTTGTCTGCGAGATCACGCGGGTTCGGGCGAACTCGG
Organism: Hyphomonadaceae bacterium; assembly: GCA_965279205.1. Taxonomy (GTDB): domain Bacteria; phylum Pseudomonadota; class Alphaproteobacteria; order Caulobacterales; family Hyphomonadaceae; genus UBA7672. The sequence continues at coordinate 2,322,178 of OZ257144.1, read as the reverse complement.
CGGCGAACATGTCGTTGACGCCTGCGCGTATGCGCAACCCGAAGAAAGCCGATGTTTCCACCCAGGCCGACAAGTCCGCGTCTTCGCGCGAGCGGCGCGACAACTCGTTGAAACGATAGGCCGTCGACGGCCCCCCTTCTCCGTAGCTGAAGCCGTAGCTGAACTTCTCCGCAGGAAAGTCCTGACGGAACGAGATCGACGAGCTTTCCTTGAACTCGTCGGAGAACTCGCGCGTCTCGAACGTCACGGGATCAGTGACTTCCGATCCGCCGACCAGCAGGTTGGCGTCGAGTCTGGCGTTGGGAATGCCGAGATTGTCGAGTGGCACGGCGGCGCGGAAGCCGAGCGACCAGCGCGTACCATCGCCGATATTGCCGGGAGCGTCGACGGTGTCAGGGGCGGTTCCTGCGTCAGGACCATCAGCGATCAGCATCGGTACGAAATCCTGCACATCCTCGACGTCGTCGAATGTGCCGAACAGCGTGAGCACGCCGCCTTTCCAGAAGCGCTGCTCGAATTCAGCGCGGAAGGCCCAGGTGCGCTCTGGAACCAGCTGCGTATTGCCGCCTGTCGTCTGGCTGTTCACCAGCTCGACCGACGACACGAAATCGTTGAACGAAAGCTGGGCGACATCGCGCTTGTAGGACAGGCGAAGCTGTTGTTCCGGACTGATACGCCAGGTGCCAGTGATCGAGGGTTTAGGGTATTCGAATTCGCGCTCGACACTCAGGTCACCACGAGTGGTGGCCGGATTGCCGTCGGTATCGTCCGGGAAGTTGACGAGCTGTTCGATGCGCGAGGTTTCGAACTTGAAGCCCGGCTCAATCGTAAGCTGAGGCGACAGCGTCCAGACATCTGAGACCTGGAACTCGTTGCGGAACTCCTCGACCTTGGTGTCAGAGCCATCGACGAAGCCGAGAGTGGTGATGGCGCCATCGACGTTGGTGAACTCGGTAATGTTTTCGAGAAAGTTGTAGGCGGTTTCGGCCGCGAACTCGATGACATGCGCGTCGTTCAGTTTCCAGTTGACCTGGCCTCGCAGAATGCTTTCGCCACTGGTCGCGTCGGGCTCGCTGGCCCTGCTCAGCAGAAAGCCGCCAGCGCCGCTGTATACGCTGAAAGCGCTCGAGACCTCGTTGTCCGCGCGGCGATGAAACGTGATCAGCTTGCCTGACATGCCGTCGGCGAACTTGTGTTCGATGTCGCCGCCGAGCGTCCATTCTCTTTCGCGCACGCGCGTGTGCGTGGTTTCGAGGCTGGTGCGTGGTCCGCTGGCGTTGGGTGAGTAGTTTTCAAAATAGCGGTTGATGCCGACATCAATGATGTCCACGCCGCCATTCAGCCGAAGCGTCGCCCAGCCGAGATCGGTCTCATATTCGAAGTTCCCGACATAAACTTCCGACTGCTGCTGAACGAACCCGACGCCGTGTTCTGTCGAGACACCGGTGGTGTTGTATTTCTCGCGGCCTGTATCCACGAAGGCGCCGCCTCCGGGACCATTGCCGACGGTGCTGTTCCACACGGCCGAAAGATTGATCTTGCCGCCGAACAGCTCCTGCTGCGTCGACAGCAGCAACTGGCCCTGCACGCGCCCGTCATGCGTGCTGCGCGCCATCAGGTCATAATTGATCGGCTGCGCCGACTCATTCTCCTTCAGGATGATGTTCACGATCTTGGTTTGACCGCGCATATCCAGCTTGGCCGACTGACCGGTCACCAGCTCGATCCTGACGACCGCCGCCGCTGACGTACGCTGGAGCAGGGCGCTGAGGCCGGTCTTGCTGGAAGGACGCTCACCATTGATCAGCACGTTGCCGGCGGCGCCGCCAAAGCCGCGCACCGCGTCTCCTTCCTGCACGGAAAAGCCCGGCACCTGGACCACCATGTCGAGGACGCTCCTCGGGCTATAGCGGGCAAAATAGGCGGGCTCGAACACCTGCACCTCTTCGCCGGCCGTTACGGCTGGGGGCGAGGGGACGGTCTCCTGGGCAAAGGAAGGTCCGGCGAGGAGCGCGGCAAGGCCGGCGACTCCGCTCAAGCGACGCAACATGAACAGGTGATCCTTCCCCGAAGTGTGCGGCGGAGTTAGTCGGAATCGACATTGCCCAACAATGACCGGAGAGGCGTCCTGACGTCCTCGTGACCGCGACACATCGCACCTCCCACAGGACGCGGGGAAATAGCGCCAAAGCGGCGGCTGTTGCCCAACTGGGGCAAATCCTTGCTCTCCCAAGTCGATTCAAGGGCTTGAGCCTGCCGAAAGGCCGTGTTGATGATCGTCCAGACCCGCGAAGGGCTTTAGGGCGAGGACTTCATGGATATCATTTTCGTTATCGGGATCGTGATCACTGTGGTCACGGGGTTCCCGGTGATCCTGCAGCTGCGCCGGCAGCCAAAGGGCCTCCACATCATCTTCTTCACCGAGATGTGGGAGCGGTTCTCGTACTACGGCATGCGGACGATCCTGTTCGTCTACATGACCCAGCACTTCCTGTTCTCTGATGAAGCTGCTTCAGGCCAGTACGGGTCCTACACATCGCTCGTCTACCTGCTGCCGCTGATCGGCGGGATGCTGGCTGACCGCTATCTCGGCACAACCAAGGCTGTTGCGTTCGGCGCGCTGCTGCTGGTGGCGGGTCACCTAACAATGGCGATCGAGCAAGAGCCCGCGCGGAACGTGCTGGTGTATGAAGGCCAGCGCTACGACATCGCGTCCGAAGGCCGGCAGGACAAGCGCCAAGCGTGGGTAGTGATCGAAGGCCAGCGCTACGAGTTCGGCCCGGCCGAAGGTGGCGGCATGGAGATTAAGGGCTATGCCGGGTCGGCCGCCCTGCCAAACATCATTCCGATTGACGATCCGAAGACCGAAGCTGTCGAGGGCTACCAGATGCTCGTTGAGGGGCAGCAGCCCTTCTACATGAGCGCGTTCTTCCTCGCGCTGTCGTTGATCATCATGGGCGTTGGCTTCCTGAAGGCGAATCTCGCGACGCAGGTTGGTCAGCTCTACACCAAAGACGACCCGCGCCGCGACGGTGGATTCTCGCTTTACTACTACGGTATCAACCTCGGCGCCTTCTGGGCGCAGGTGGGATGCGCCTGGCTGGGCGCGGAGTTGGGCTGGGCGTGGGGCTTCGGCGCTGCCGGCATCGGCATGATGCTGGGCTGGCTGGTGTTCGTGCGCCGCCGCATCCTGTTCTTCACGCCGGGTCCGGCGCAGCTTCCGGCCGAACTCGGCCTTCCACCCAACCCCGAGCTTCTGAAGAAACCGCTCTTCGGCCCAATCAACCGCGAGTGGCTGATCTACATCGTGGCCCTGCTGAGCGTGGGTCTCGTCTGGCTGCTGGTGCAGCGTGAGCCGATCGTGAACACGGCGCTGACCATCGCTTCGTTCGCGATGCTGGCGTTCTTCGTCTATTACATGATCACGAAGGCGACGATCGCCGAAACGGGCAAGCTGATCCTCGCGATCATCCTTGTGCTGGCGTCGGTGGTATTCTTCACTCTCTTCGAACTTGCAGGCTCCGCGTTGTCGCAGTTCTCCGAGCGGTCATCACAGCTGTGCATAGCCGGTGGCTGTGTCACGTCAGGGCAGACGCAGAGCTTTAACGGCGCCTTCATCCTGATCTTCGCGCCGATCTTCGCGGCGATGTGGACCTGGCTGGGACGGCACAAGAAGGATCCGGGCGATGCATTCAAGTTCGCGCTCGGCCTGGTCCAGGTTGGCGCGGGCTTCCTCGTGCTGGTGTGGGGCGTTCAGTACGCGGATGCGGAGTTCAAGGTTCCGTTGATCTTCCTCATCCTGCTCTACCTGCTGCACACCACGGGTGAGCTGTTCCTGTCGCCAGTAGGCCTCTCCGCCATGACGAAGCTGACGCCGGCGCCGATCGCGGCGACGATGATGGCGACATGGTATCTGGGCTCATCGATTGCGCAGGCAGTGCAGGCGCAGATCACCAAGCTGACGGCGCAGGCGACCGTCGGCGGGCAGGTGCTCGATCCGGAGCTGGCGCTGAAGACCTATGCCGAGGTGTTCACCAATGTGGGCCTCGCTGGCATCGGCATCGGCGTGGCGATGGGCATAGCGAGCCCGTTCCTCAACAAGCTCGCTCACCTCAAGGACAAGCCGAAGGACGGCGCGGCGCCGTCGCCGCAGGCCGCCGAATAGGTCACGGACGCGTGAAAGATTAAATCGTGAAGCCCGAACCTGAAACGGTTCGGGCTGACACGGAATTGTCCAAATCGAAACCAACGACTGCTCAAAGAGAGACGACCGCCCACAAGAGGCGGGTCGAGGGATCGGAAATTGGTACAGCGTTGGGGACGGCTTTCCGGCATCATTGCGCTTGCATGCCTTGGCGGCATGCAGGGCCACGCATGGGCCCAGCAAGCGGACCCGCCGGCGCAGGGCGCGGCGACAGCTAGCTCGAACGTCACCTCCTACAAACCGGATTTCTTCGCGCAGTTCCGTCCCAACACAGCGATGGACATGATCGGCCGGCTACCTGGCTTTTCGTTCGATGGTGGGTCGGATGCCCGGGGTTTTTCAGGCACGGGCGGCAATGTGCTGATCGATGGTGAACGCCCACCATCCCGAGGCGACTATCTCGGCGCGATCATCTCGCGCATTCCGGCCAGCGGGGTTGAGCGTATCGACATCATTCGCGGTGGCGCCGATGGCATCGACATGCAGGGCAAGCCGATCGTCGCCAACATCATCCGAAAGCCGGATGCAGGCGTTACCGGGTCGGTGTCTGCGAATATCAACGCCAACGAAGCCGGGAATATTTCGCCGAACGGCTCGCTGCAGCTGCGCAACCAGTCAGGTGACCAGCTGCTCGAAGGATCGCTCACGCTGATCCACAACAAGAACTCCGGCAAGAGCAGGGGAGGGCGGGTCGATCCAAGCGGGACCACGATCCGATTGAGCGAATCCAGCTCGATCAACCTGTTTGACCGGGTCGAGGCGACCGGCGTGTGGGAAACGACGTGGCTGGGCGGCAAGCTGAGGATCAATGGCCTGGCGGCGGCCGAGCAGTTCGAATTCTCCGGCGCCGACCAGTTGATCATACCAGGCGGGATTCAGATAAGCTCCGGGGGGTCGGAAACGGCCAGTGGCGAGGCTGGCATTCGTTACAGCCGCAATTTCGACGGCGGCTACGCGCTTGAGCTGGTCGGCTTCCAGTCGATGTGGACCGGCAATCGCGACGATATCTTCAACACGCCAACCTTCACGTCAGGCAGCGGCAGTGACGACGAAACCGGGGAAAGCATCGTCCGTGGCAATCTTCGCCTGCCGGCCTTTGGAGAGTGGACCTTCGAAGGCGGAGGGGAGGTTGTCTACAATTACTCCGAGTCTGCGGGCTCTCGCTCGTTCAATGGCGCGCCATTCGTGCTTGATGGCGACACGAGCCATGTCGATGAGTTGCGGCTAGACTATTTCACGACGGGGACGTGGGTGCCGGTGTCGAACCTCAATCTTGAGCTTGGCATGCGCTATGAGTGGTCGCAGATCACTGCCGACGTTGGATCCACCCACTCGCAGAAGGAGCTGATGTTCTGGAAGCCGCGCGCGAACCTTTCCTGGACGCCAGAGAAAGGCCACCAGATCGGCGTGCGGTTTGAGCGGACTGTGGACCAGCTCGACTTCGGTTCGTTTGCATCATCGGCCGCGTTCGAACAGCAAGTTTTCGGCGTCGGCAACGTCGATGCGGAACCTGAGAAGAAGTGGACTTTCGACGCACGCTACGAACGGCAGTTTGGCGGCCAGAATTCCCTCGTCGTGAATTACGAACACATCGACATCGAGGACGCGCTTGGCCGCGCCGTCCTTGTCATACCCGCGACATCGACGGCTCCTGAGCAGGAATTTGAAATCACCCGCAACAGTGGACGCGCGACCAGGGACTCGTTGAACGCAAAAGGTTCATTTGAACTCGACAGCCTCGGCATGCCCGGTGGTATTTTCAGTTTCGGCGGCAGTCTTCGCGAGTCCAGTGTGACCGACCCGGTAACCGGGGAGAAGCACGCGATAAACAATCACGAACCGTGGTCGTGGAACCTGTCGTTGCAACAGACGCTAGGAAATGGCGATTTCCGCTGGGGCGTGTTCCTCGAAGATGATGACGACATCGAGGTGTGGACGCCGCGCCAGTACACACAGCGACACGGCGGCATGTTCATCGGCGCCAACATCACGTGGAAGCCTGTAACCGGTTGGACGTTTAACGCCGGCGCGAACAACCTGCTGGCTGAAGACCCGGAGTCGCGGTCGATTTTCTACACGGCGCGGCGCGGCGTCGGTGTACCGCAATACTTCGCGACCGGATCGAACAAATCGCGCCGGCAATTCTTTGTCACGATGCGCAAAAACTTCTGAGGCTAGACGTTCGCGCCGCCGACCGTGATCGAGTCGATCTTCAGCGACGGCTGACCCACGCCAACCGGAACCGACTGGCCGCTCTTGCCGCAGGTGCCAACGCCATCGTCCATCGCGAAGTCGTTTCCGACCATCGAGATACTGTTCATCACAGTCGGGCCGTGCCCGATCAGCGTCGCGTTCTTGACTGGCGGGCCGACCTTGCCGTCCTCGACGAGGTAAGCCTCGGTGCACTGGAACACGAACTGGCCGTTGGTGATGTCGACCTGGCCGCCGCCGAAATCGACGGCCCAGATGCCGCGCTTGATCGAGCAAACGATCTCTTCCGGGTCGTGCGCGCCGCCGGTCATGAAGGTGTTGGTCATGCGCGGCATCGGTGAGGATGCGTAGTTCTCGCGGCGCCCGTTTCCGGTCGCGTTCACACCCATCAGGCGCGAGTTCATGCGGTCCTGCATGTAGCCGACGAGGCGTCCGTCCTCGACCAGAACAGTGCGCTGCGTCTGCGTGCCTTCGTCGTCGAAGGACAGGGAGCCACGGCGGTTTGCGATCGTGCCGTCGTCAACAATGGTGACGCCCTTGGCCATCACCTGTTCGCCGATCTTGCCTGAATAGACGGAAGAGCCCTTGCGGTTGAAGTCGCCCTCAAGGCCGTGGCCGACAGCTTCGTGCAGAAGGACGCCCGTCCAGCCTGGCCCGAGCGCCACTTCCATTTCACCAGCGGGAGCTGGGATGGCGTCAAGATTGATCTCGGCTTTACGAAGCGCGCGCTGCGCCAGCGCTTTCCAGCGATCTGGCTGGATCCATTCCTCATAAGCCGCGCGTCCGCCGGCGCCCGCCGAGCCAGTTTCGCGCCGGCCATCCTTCTCCATGGTGACGGCGATGTTGAGCCGAACCAGCGGCCGCGCGTCAGCGACACTCGCGCCGCCGGAGCGGATGATCTCGACCGCTGTTCGCGAGCCCGCCAGAGACACGGAGACCTGAACCACGCGCGGATCGCTGGCCCGGCACCAGGCGTCGATGTCGGCAAGCAGGCCGGTCTTGGCGACGAAGTCCGGGGCAGCAGTGGGATCGACATCAGCGTAGAGTCGGCGATTTACCGGAGTCGGACCGACCGCCAGCAGGCCGGAACGTCCACGCTTGGCTGCCGATGCCGTCGTAGCGGCACGGCGCAGGGCGGATTCAGAGATTTCGCTCGCGTGGGCGTAGCCCGTCGTTTCACCGGAGACGACGCGCAGGCCAAATCCCTGGCCACTGTCATAGGAGGCCGACTTCAGGCGGCCGTCATCGAACAGGAAACTCTCGGACCGGACCGACTCGACGAAGATCTCGCCATCGTCTGCACCAGCCAGCGCTTCATCCAGAATGCTCGCGGCTTTGGAGATGCCAACGCCGGCGTCTTCGATCAGGCTGTTGTCGGTCATGGCGTCACCTCTGTCAGCTGGCCGTTTCCGGGCACGAGGCCCTTATGCCCTAGATAGGGCGGAGAAACGCCAAAAGACAGCGCCCAGACGGGCAGGTCTCAGTTGCTCGCGGGAACGACGGTAAAGCGGGCCATCTGCTCGGCAGCCTGCGTGAACTTCGGATTGGTCTGAAGAGCCCGCCGGAAGTCTTCGTAGGCGGACTGGTCGTCGCCCAGTTTTTCGTGGGTCAGGCCGCGATTGTAGAAGCCAATCGCGCGCGCATCGGCCGACTCAGTGCTCACGCCTTCGTTCAGGGCGGCGAGGGCTTCCGGATAACGCTTCAGGTTATACAGCGCTGCTCCGAGGTTGACCTTGGCCTCAGTGAGAGTCGGCGTCAGCTCAAGGCTCCTCTCATAGTCCCACATGGCCCGCGTGTTGTTACCCTGGCGCATGAAAAGGATGCCGCGGTTGGTATGTGTGGCGGCGCGGTCGCGCTTGCTCATGCGCTCCCCGGAGATCGCAAGGTCGCAGAGTTCCATCGCTTTCATGACCGGAACCTTGCCGTATTCAACGGCTTCGTAGCAGGCCTGTCCGAGGCCTCCTCCGATCACCGTCACAGCCGCCTGGGCGGGCGCGGCAAGTGCGACGCCAAGGCTCACAAGGAACGTCGAAATCCCCAATCGAAACCGGGTGCTCATCTTCCCAACTCCTAGTCGCTCTGATAGCGACGCTGCGCCAGCCCAAACGAATCGGACCGCCTGCGACACTATGCTCCCGGCGGGGCGAAACGGAGTGGTGGCAGTCGGGAGCATATCACGGTAAAGCCCCGATTTCACGCATCTGGCTGGAAGGATGTGGACGAAATGCTGAGAGCGGCTTGGAAGCACTGGGCGCTCGGCGCTGCCAGCCTTGCGGCGGGCAGCCCGGCTTGGGCCGCGCCGCATGACGGCGGCATCGATTTTCAGGCCCCGGCAACGAAGACGGCCGAGAATGTGCAGGCCTTCCACAACGAAGTCCTGATCATCATCACGGTGATCACTGTCTTCGTCGTGGCGCTGCTGCTGTGGGTCATGATCCGCTACAACAAGCGGGCCAATCCGACGCCGAAAAAATTCAGCCACAATACACTCGTCGAAATCCTCTGGACGGTCATCCCGGTGCTGATCCTCGTGTGGATCGCCAAAGGCTCCTTCCCGTTGCTCTACGAACAGGACGTGATGCCGAAGGACGCCAAGGAATCCGAGATCGTGGACATCAAGGTCTACGGCAACATGTGGTTCTGGGATTATACGTATAACAGGGACACGGACGACGAGTTCAATATTGAGTCCCGGATGCTGAAGGCCGGGACGGACAAGCCTCTCGTCGAGGCTCGTGGCGATATTCCGCAGCTTTCGGTCGACTATCCAATGGTCGCGCCGGCTGGTCGTTATGTCCGCCTGTCGATATCGGCCAAGGACGTGATCCACGCCTGGGCGATGCCCCAGTTCGCCCTCAAGGTTGACGCCGTTCCGGGCCGTCTGAACCAGCTCTGGTTCAAGGTCGACAAGCCCGGCGCCTATTACGGCCAGTGCTCCGAGCTTTGCGGCAAGGACCACTCGAACATGCCGATCGAGCTGCGTATCCTGCCTCAGGCGGAGTATGATCAGTGGATGGCCGAGACCAAGACCTCGCCGGACGCGGGCCGGGCCTTCCTCGACCGCGTGCAGAAGCTGACACCGCCGTCTCAGGTCGCTTCGGCGCAATAGGGATCAGGGAGCCGTTCGATGTCGAACGAAGCACACAAAGAAGCCGGTCACGGCCACGGTCATGACCATGCGCACGATCATGCGCATGATGATCACGGACACCACGATCCGAAGTGGTACAGCCCGTCGCGCTGGCTGTTCTCGACCAACCACAAGGACATCGGCACGCTGTATCTGATCTTCGCCATGTGCGCGGGGATCATCGGTTTCGTGTTCTCGGGCTTCATGAGGGCCGAGCTCGCCGAGCCGGGCCTGCAGCTGTTCAACGGAACCGCGTTCGGCGGCTTCTTCGGCACCGAGCACAACTACAACGTCATCACGACGATGCACGGCCTGATCATGATCTTCTTCATGGTCATGCCCGCCCTGATCGGCGGCTTCGGCAACTGGTTCGTGCCGCTCATGATCGGCGCGCCGGACATGGCGATGCCGCGCATGAACAATATCTCGTTCTGGCTGCTGCCGGTCTCGTTCACGCTGCTCCTCATGTCGATGTTTGTGCCGGGCCCTGCTGGCAACAACGGCTTCGGTGGAGGCTGGGTGCTCTATCCGCCACTGTCGGGCGCGACCGGCCACCCGGGCCTTGCAATGGATCTCGTGATCTTCTCGCTTCACCTGGCGGGCATGTCGTCGATCCTCGGCGCGATCAACTTCATCGTCACCATCCTCAACATGCGCGCCCCGGGCATGACGCTGCACAAGATGCCGCTGTTCGCCTGGTCGGTGCTGGTGACCGCGTTCCTGCTGGTTCTCGCGCTACCGGTTCTCGCCGGCGCGCTGACCATGCTGCTGACGGACCGCAACTTCGGGTCGAAGTTCTTCGAGATCTCGGGCGGCGGCGACCCGGTCATGTTCCAGCACCTGTTCTGGTTCTTCGGTCACCCTGAAGTCTACATCATGATCCTGCCGGGCTTCGGCATCGTCAGCCATGTGATCTCGACGTTCTCCAAGAAGCCCGTGTTCGGCTATCTCGGCATGGCCTACGCCATGGTCGCGATCGGCTTCATCGGCTTCATCGTGTGGGCGCACCACATGTACACGGTCGGCATGAACGTGAACCTGAAGGCCTACTTCGTGGCCGCCACGATGGTCATCGCGGTTCCGACAGGCATCAAGATCTTCAGCTGGATCGCCACGATGTGGGGCGGCTCCATCGACTTCAAGGTTCCGATGCTGTGGGCGATCGGCTTCATCTTCCTGTTCACGCTGGGCGGCGTGACGGGTGTAGTGCTGGCCAACGCCGGCGTCGATCACGCGCTGCATGACACGTACTATGTCGTGGCGCACTTCCACTACGTGCTGTCGCTAGGCGCCGTCTTCACGCTGTTCTGCGGCTGGTACTACTGGTTCGAGAAGATGTGGGGCGTGAAGTACAACGGCTTCCTCGGAGGCCTGCACTTCTGGCTGATGTTCATCGGCTCCAACCTGATCTTCTTCCCGCAGCACTTCCTCGGTCTGCAAGGCATGCCGCGCCGCTACGTTGACTACTCGCCGGCCTTCCGCGAGTGGCATCACTGGTCGACGATCGGCTACTGGGTCGCGGCGGCCGCTACGATCGTGTTCTTCATCGGCCTCATCGAGGCGGTGATCCGGCGTCGCAAAGCCGAAGCCAATCCGTGGGGTGAAGGCGCGACGACATTGGAATGGACGCTGTCCTCTCCGCCGCCGTTCCACCAGTACAACGACCTTCCGCGGGTCAGATAACAGGGCGCACGCGGCCCGGGCCTTCTGGCTCGGGCCGCAGCGCAAAACCAGATGTCGGACGCGAGCATCGTCAGCCCCTCCACCGTAGCCGCTTCGGCGAGCGCGATGGATTATGTGCGGCTGATGAAGCCGCGCGTGATGTCGCTGGTGGTCTTCACGGCCCTGGTCGGCCTGGTCGCCGCGCCGGTCGACATGCAACCCTTCACAGCAGCGGTTGCCGTGTTCGCTGTCGCACTGGGTTCGGGCGCGGCTGGCGCACTCAACATGTGGTATGATGCGGATATCGACGCGCTGATGGCGCGCACTGTCAGCCGGCCGGTTCCTGCTGGCCTGATCGCCCCATCCGAAGCGCTCTCCTTCGGCCTGATCATGTCGGCGATTTCGGTGACGCTGATGGCGCTGGCCGCGACGCCGCTGGCGGCCGCGCTGCTCGCCTTCTCGATCTTCTTTTACGTGATCATCTACACGATGTGGCTGAAGCGCTCGACGGCTCAGAACATCGTGATCGGAGGCGCCGCAGGCGCCTTTCCGCCGGTGATCGGCTGGGCCGCGGCGACGGGCAATGCTCCTATCGATGCCTGGATCCTGTTCGGCCTGATCTTCCTGTGGACGCCGCCACACTTCTGGGCGCTGTCGCTGTGGACGTCGAAGGAATACGCCCGCGCCGGCGTGCCGATGCTGCCAGTCACCAAAGGCGCTCCGGAAACCCGCCGCCAGATCCTGATCTACACGCTCATCGTCGCGCCTTTCGGTCTTGTGCCAGTCGCGACCGGTCTTGGCGGCGCGATCTACCTCGCTGTCGCCGCCATCGGTGGAGCGGCCTTCCTGTGGGGTGCGATCAAGGTGTTCGCGAGCCGGGCAGGGGATTCTGACGCGCCTGCCGACATGCGCCACGCCAAGACGCTCTTCGGCATTTCGATCCTCTATCTGTTCGCATTGTTCGCTGCGCTGCTCGTCGAACGGGCCCTGCCACTCTACTGGCAAGTTGGAGCAGCGTAATGGCCAAAGAGATCAGCAAGCAGGAGCAAGACAAGCCGGCCGCAGCGGCCGCAGGTGAGGCGCATCGCGCCGGCTTCAGCGCCGCTGTATTCGACAGCCGCGAGGCCATTCCGACCGGAGAGACCGTCAAGCTAACGCCGGAGCAGGCGCAGGCGCGCAAGCGTCGCGGCCAGTGGATCGCGCTGGCGCTGATCGCCTTCGTCATCCTTCTCTTCACGCTGACCATGACCAAGATGGGCGCGCAGGTTCTGGTGCGCGACCTATGACCCAGAAGATGTCCAAGAGGTCGAAGCTTACCACCTGGATCATCGCGGGCGTTTCGCTGAGCATGCTGGGCGCCAGCTTTGCGGCCGAGCCACTCTATTCCACTTTCTGCCGCCTGACCGGCTTTGGCGGCACGACGCAGGTGGCGGTGAAGCCCGCCGACCGGGTCATCGATCGAGTTGTACGCGTTCGCTTCGACGCCAACGTCGCGCCAGGGGTTCCGCTCGAGTTCCGCGCCAGCCAGCCGTTTGTCGACGTGAAGCTCGGCGAGACGGTGATGGCCTACTACACCGTCACCAATACGTCCTCGGAACCGGTCAAGGCGCTGGCGTCGTACAACGTCCAGCCGGACAAGACGGGCGTCTATTTCAGCAAGATCGAATGCTTCTGCTTCAAGGAGCGCGTGCTCGCGCCCGGCAAGACGGAAAAACTTCCGGTCGTCTTCTACGTCGACCCTGAAATGAACGACGACGGCAGCGCCGACGACGTTAAGGGAATCACACTTTCGTATACTTACTTCCGCTCGGGCGCCCTTGGGCCCACCGCGCGGCTTGAGGACGCATCCGCGGTCAACTAGACCGGCGGTAGGACATTTAGGACTGCGGGATATGGCCAAGGCCGGACCCGCGCGATCGAGGGACTGGAGCCATGGCCGGCGACGTCAAGCACGACTATCACCTGGTGAAACCCAGCCCGTGGCCGCTACTCGGCTCGCTGGCGATGCTTCTCATGGTGCTCGGCGGGGCCGGGTACATGAAGGGTTTCCTCTTCGTCGAGAAGGGCGCCTGGTGGGGACCGCTCCCGGGCTTCATCGCCCTGGTCTTCGTGCTGATCGGCTGGTGGGGCGATGTCCTCAAGGAAAGCCGCGAAGGCGACCACAAGGAGGTCGTCCAGATCTCCCTGCGCTACGGCATGGTGTTGTTTATCGCTTCGGAAGTGATGTTTTTCGTCGCGTGGTTCTGGGGCTTCTTCGAAGGCGCCATCTTCCACGAGCTGCGCGGCAACCCAGCGCATGCCGACCTCGCGAACCCGGAACTCGCGCCGTTGCTCGGCTGGAGCGAGTGGCCGGTCTTGCAGACCAACAACGAGCGGGTGCATCCGTTCGACCCGTTCCATTTGCCGCTGATCAATACGCTGATCCTGCTGCTGTCGGGCACGACCGTCACCTGGGCGCACCATGCGCTGCAGAGCGGCGATCGCGGCGGCGCGAAGCTTGGCCTTCTGCTGACCATCATCCTCGGCATTTCCTTCACTGCGTTCCAGGTGATCGAGTATTCAGAAGCCGGCTTCTCGTACGACGGCTCGCTCTATGGTTCAGCCTTCTTCATGGCGACCGGCTTCCACGGCGCGCACGTCGTGATCGGAACACTGTTCCTGATCGTGTGTCTTGGACGCCTGATGGCTGGCGGCATGAAGCCCGACAAGCACCTCGGCTTCGAGTTCGCCGCCTGGTATTGGCACTTCGTCGACGTGGTGTGGCTGTTCCTCTTCGCCTTCGTCTACGTGGCGCCGCACCTGGTCTGGGGGCCTGGCGCGCCTGCGCCTGCCCACGGTGGCTAACGGGACAGGAACAATGGTCAGGAAGGCTGCCTTCATTGGCTTCCTGATCATTCAGGTCGTCGCCATCGCTCTATGGGTGATGGCGGCGGTGCCTTTCCTGAATGGCGCTCCGCTGGTTTCCGAAGGCGCGCAGATCTGGAGCGGCGGCGCCTATTCCGATCTTTCAAGCAACTTCCGGACGGGCAGCAAGGTCGTTCTGGCGGCGCCGGTGCAGGTGTGGGGCACGCTGCTCTGGGCCACGCTGCTTATCGGCGCAGGCGGCCTCGCTGCTGCTGCTGCGCTGCTGGCGTTCCGCGCCAAACGCACGTGGATTGCTGTGGGACTTGCTGTTCTCGGTCTGAGCCTCGGCGCCGCGGGCGAATGGTTCATCGCCACACAGTGGTCGGGGGATACGTCCTTCCCGCCCGGTTTCCTGAATGTCGGGCTGCTCTACGCATTCGCGCAGGCTTTCAACCTGCAGCTCTTCATCGGCTTTGGCCTGCTGGCTCTATCGACAGTGCTCGTCATCGCTGGCGTCGCCACCCAGGAGAAGCCGTTCGGCTTCCACGTTGTCGCACTTAACTGGGCTATCGTTGCGGTCGTGTGGGTGGTTGCCTATCTCGCACTCTACGTGGCGCCGTCTCTATCGGCGGGCGCCTGATCCTTCGAGGGCCAGATCATGGCCGTATCCGCAATCTCCACCGGTCTCAGCTGCCGCTGTCCCAATTGCGGCGAGGGCCAGGTTTTTCGCGGCTTCCTCAAATTCAAGGAGCGGTGCGAGGCCTGCGATGCGGACCTGACAATTGCCGACACAGGTGATGGCGCGTCTTTCTTCGTCATGTTCGCGGCGCTGATCTTTATCGTGCCATCCGCGATGTTCCTCGAGTTTGCTTTCCGGCCGCCGGGCTGGGTGCACGCGCTGCTGTGGCCCCCCATTACGGTGCTCTTCTGCCTGGGGCTGCTTCGTCCGATCAAGTCGCTGCTGTTCGCCCTGCAATGGAAGCACAAGGCTGGCGAAGGTCGGCTTCAGGACGAGCCCCGGGAGTAGTCTCCACCGGTTTGCGGAGGTACACCGGGCCATGGTTTTCCGCCCCTATCCCATTCTGACGCTCATTGCCGTTCCCGCGCTTGTGGCGCTGATCTGGCTCGGAGTCTGGCAGGTCGAGCGCGCGGAATGGAAGGCGGGCCTGATCGTCAACTTCGAGCGCGCTTCGACCGCCGAGCCGCAGCCGCTGGATGAGTCCCTGTGTGGGCTGGGCGCCTCGATCGGCAAGGTCGTCACGCCGCCCGGCGACAGGGCGCGGGGCGTGGCGCTGCGGGTGTTCGGACACAACGCGGCCGGGGATGCGGGCTGGCGCCTGTTCCAACCCATGGCCCTATCCTGTGGCGCAGTACTCGCCGAAACCGGCTTCGAGGCGCTTGAGATTGGCGGTCCCGGTGGCATGCCGCTGCCGAAGGCCAACCAAGACGTGACCCGTTTCTACGTGGAGCCCTGGCCCGAGAAGCCCATGATGGCCGCGGAGAACTCTCCCGCGCGGAACGAGTGGCACTGGTTTGATTCCCCCCTGATGGCGAGCGTCATCCCTGTGACCCCGCTCAATGCCCGCTACATCGTGGTTCCGATCTCCGGGACGCCTGATTTCCTGACCCGGACGCCGCCTGAAGGCCACATAGGCTATGCCGTGACCTGGTTCGGGATGGCGATTGCTTTCGTCGTGATATACGCCCTGTTCCACGCGCGGGCCGGCCGCCTGCGCTTCACGAAACAGGACCATCCGGAAGCCTAGGCAGCCATGAATTACGTCTCCACACGCGGAAACGCCGCGCCTGTCGATTTCGTGTCGGCGAGCCTGATGGGCCTTGCGCCGGATGGCGGGCTGTTCAGCCCGGAAGCATTTCCAGCGATCGAACGGCCCAGCGCCTCGGCCACCTATGTCGAGACGGCGACACGCATCCTGTCTGCTTTTGCCGGCGGCAGCATTCCCGAAGCCGCCATCCGCGGCATGGCGGAACGCGCCTATGCGCCGTTCGCCCATCAGTCGGTTGCGCCGCTGGTCGAGGTTGGTCCCGGGCGCTGGATGATGGAGCTGCACCACGGACCGACGCTCGCGTTCAAAGACGTGGCGATGCGCCTGATCGCGCAACTCTACGATCATATCCTCGAAGCGCGCGGCGAGCGGATGACTATTCTCTGCGCCACTTCGGGCGACACCGGTGGCGCGGCGGCATCGGCCTTCGCAGGGTCCAAGCATGTCGACATGGTGATCTTGCATCCGCTCGACCGCGTATCGCCGACGCAGCGTTTGTTCATGACGGCGACAGGGGCGGACAACATCCACAACCTTGCGCTTGAGGGCGATTTCGACGGTACACAGGCGATCCTGAAGCAGCTGCTTGCCGACGACCAGTTCCGCCGGCGTACGCGACTCGCGGCGGTGAACTCTATCAACTGGACGCGCGTTGCAGCGCAGAGCGTCTACTTCGCTCAGGCGCAGGCGCAGCTGGGCCGCGATCTGCCGATCCGCTTCGTTGTACCCACCGGGAATTTCGGCGACGCGCTGGCCGGATATGTTGCCTCGCGTTGTGGGTTGCTGAACCGGCTGGAGATCGTTGCCGCGGTGAACGCCAACGATGCGATGGCGCGGCTGCTGTCCGGCATGCCGCTGATGAAGGGTGCGACCGCCGCCACGATCAGTCCGGCGATGGATATCCAGCTGCCATCCAATTTCGAGCGGCTGCTGTTCGAGGCCTCAGGTCGCGATGGCGCCGCCGTCGCCAGCGCCTATGCCCAGCTCGCCAGCAAGGGCGAAGCGCCGCTTCCGGCAAACGCCGTTGCAAAGCTTAGCGCGATGGGGCTGTCGGCCGAGCGCGTCAACGACCATGAAACCATCGACGAGATGAAGCGCTCTTATGCCGAGACTGGCTGGGTCGTGTGCCCGCACACGGCCGTCGGCCTTGCCGCTGCGCGCCGCAATCGCGTGGCGGAGGGGCCGGTTGTCACGCTGGCTACAGCGCACGCTGCAAAGTTTCCGGAAACGGTGGAGCAGGCGCTCGGTCTCAAGATCGGCCTGCCGGATCGCGCTCGCGAGTTTACTTCACGCAAGGAGAAGTTCGACACGGGTCCGATGAGCGCCGACTTCGTCCGCCAACGCATCGACGCCATCGTGGCCAAGGGCTGACGATGGAAAATCGCGAAGTCGTCACCCTGCCAAACGGCGCCCGCATCGTGTTCGACGCGATGCCGGGCCTGCGCACGGCTTCGGTCGGCGTCTATCTCAGCGCTGGCGCGCGCCACGAGGCGGCTGACCGCAATGGCCTCGCGCACTTTCTCGAGCACATGGCGTTCAAGGGCGCCAAGGGACTGAACGCCCGGCAGCTGGCGGAAGCGGTGGAGGCGCGCGGCGCCTCGATCAATGCTGCGACGGATTACGAACGCACCAGCTATTTCGTCCGCTGCCTCAGCGAGGATGCGCCGGAAATGCTGGACATCGCGCTGTCGATGGTTTTCGCGCCGGATCATCCGACCGATGAGATCGAGCGCGAGAAGGGCGTCGTCCTGCAGGAGATCGGCGAGGCGGCTGACCAGCCCGATGATCTGGTCTTCGAACTGGCGCAGCAGGCGACATTTCCGGATCATCCGCTCGGCAGGCCGGTTCTGGGCACAGAAGCGACGCTGCGATCGGTCACGCGCGATGACCTGCTGCGTTTCGCCAACGAGAATTACGGCCCGCACCGGACCGTTGTCTCGGTCGCCGGCGCGTTTGACCGCGATGCGATCGAGACGCTTGTCTGGAAATGGTTCGACATGCGGGCAGCGCATACGAAACAGACCTGGCATCCGCCCCGCATTGGCGAGAGCGGCGTCCGCACCGAGGCGCGCAAGCTGGAGCAGTGTCATCTGGTGCTGGCGCGGCGCACGGTGTCCGCCGTTTCGGACGATCGCTTTGCTGCCCGCATCTTTGCGGAGATCTTCGGCGGCGGCATGGCTTCGCGGCTGTTTCAGGATATCCGCGAGAGCAGGGGCCTCGCCTACACGATCGATGCGGCATGCGATCAGTGGTCGGACTGTGGTCGTATCTCCGTCTACGCGGGCTGCGACGCGAAGGATGCCGCTGAAGTTGCCGCAATTACCTCCGGCATTTGGGCTGACATGGCCGCCAAGGGACCGACGGACGCTGAACTTGCGCGCGCCAAGGCTGTTGCGGCGGCGGGATTTGCGATGGCTGCGGAAGCGCCTGCTGCCCGGGCCGGTTCGGCCGCCTATGAGCTGCTGACCTTTGATCGCCTCGTCGGCTTCGAGGAGGCAATGAGGCGCATCAACTTGGTGACGGCCGCCGATGTGCGCCGCGTTGCGCAAGATGCCTTGAACGGACCTGCTATCGCTGCCGCGGTCGGTCCCAAGGCTGGACTTGCCGCCGCTGAAGCGTTTGTCTCGGCGCGAGCCTGATTCCAGTCATTGCGCTAACGCACCAATCATGGGCCAACCATGGAGACCATGACTCAATTCTCCGCCGACAGCTCTGTTTCCTCCGCACGCGCGGCGTTGTGGACATGGAACGCGACTGAGGGCGCTATCTTCATCCGCGCTGAGCCAGGTGGGCCGTTGTCTGCGCTCGACGGCCGCTGGACGTTGCAGGAGCTGCTGGCGCAGGTCGATGGCCTCGCGCGCATGCGCATTGCTACGCCACTCAAAGCCGGGCGACCCGGTGATCCGATCGATGTGCGTGTGACGCTCAACGATGGCCGCCCGGCGCACTTCTTCGGAACGTTCCACGATCTTGGCGTTGCGCGAGGCCTTATCGTCTCGGCAGAGCGCGGCGCGCGGATCGTTCACGGCGAGAGCAATGTCGAGCCAGTGTTCCAGCCCATCCGTCGGCTGGGTTCGCTTGAGGTTGCCGGGTTTGAAGCACTCGCTCGCTTTCGTTCACTCGACGGCCAGCTGGTTGGCCCTGATACGCTGGTCGCCCAAGGCGGCAGCACAGACTGGCTCGCGATAGCACCGGTGATGCTCCAGAAGTCGGCGCAGGTTCTCGCTGATCTGCGAGCACAGGGCCACGACGTATTCATGCAGGTGAACCTGTCCGCCGCCGAGATCGCTCGCCCGCTGCTGGTCGAAGAGATTGCCGCCATCATCGGTGAAGCTGGCCTGCCGCGCGGCATGCTGAAGATTGAGCTGACAGAGCAGGCAGCCCTTCGCGACTTTGACGGCGCCCTGGGGGCGCTGGCAGCTTTCCGCGCCGCCGGCGCCGGCATCGTGCTGGATGATTTCGGGGCAGGGCATTCGTCCTTCGCCTGGCTGGCCGAGCTGCCCGCCGACGGCGTGAAGCTTGATCCCAAACTCGCCCGCATGATCCGCCAGCCCCGCGCCTGCCGGATCGTTACGGCGCTGACATCCTTGATCCGGGGGCTTGGCATGACAGTGACCGCCGAAGGCATCGAAGACCCCGCCGTGGCCGACGAACTCCATTCGATCGGCTGCGATTACGTGCAGGGCTTTGCCTACGACCTGCCGCTGCGCCTGCCAGATATCGCGGTGGCGTTCGATCCGCTGTCGCGCTAGAACCGCGAAATCACCCCGTTCGAGGACGCTATGGCAGACCGCAAGCCCTATCTGATTTCAGGCCGCACTGGCGACTGGGAAGTCGTCATGGGGCTCGAAGTCCATGCGCAGGTGGCGTCGAACTCCAAGCTGTTCTCGGGCGCCCCTACGGCCTTCGGCAATGACCCGAACACCAACGTGTCGCTGGTTGATGCGGCCATGCCGGGCATGCTGCCGGTGATCAACAAGTTCTGCGTCGAGCAGGCGGTGAAGACTGGTCTTGGCCTGAATGCACAGATCAATCTGTGGTCGCGCTTCGACCGGAAGAACTATTTCTATCCCGATCTGCCGCAGGGCTATCAGATCTCGCAGTTCAAATCACCGATCGTTGGCGAGGGCAAGATCGATGTGGACGCAGATGATGGCTATACCTTCACCGTCGGCATCGAGCGCCTGCACCTTGAACAGGACGCCGGCAAGTCGATCCACGATCTCGATCCGAATGCGACCTATGTCGACCTCAACCGGTCGGGCGTGGCATTGATGGAAATCGTCTCGCGTCCGGATATCCGTTCGCCTGCCGAAGCTGCCGCCTACGTGAAGAAGCTGCGCTCGATTCTGATCGCCCTCGGCACATGCGATGGCGACATGGAGAAGGGCAATCTGCGGGCTGACGTGAACGTGTCGGTCTGCCGCCCCGGCGGCTACGACCACTACAAGAAGACCGGCAGCTTCGAGAAACTCGGTACGCGTTGCGAGATCAAGAACGTCAACTCGTTTCGCTTCATCCAGCTGGCAGCCGAATTCGAGGCGCGCCGCCAGGTCGACATCCTAGAGGATGGCGGAAAGATCGACCAGGAAACGCGTCTCTACAACGCGGACAAGGACGAGACGCGTTCCATGCGCTCGAAGGAAGATGCGCACGATTATCGCTACTTCCCGGATCCCGATCTGTTGCCGCTTGAGCTGACGGGTGAGTATGTCGCCAGCATCAAGGCAAAGCTGCCTGAACTGCCCGACCAGAAGCGCGCCCGCTTCGAGAAGGACTACGGCCTCAAGGAATATGACGCTGGCGTGCTGGCGAGCGATGCGGAGAAGTCCGCCTACTTCGAAGCGGTCGCCAAGGGCAGGGACGCGCGCCTCGCCGCCAACTGGGTGACGCAGGACCTGTTCGGGTATCTCAACAAGGAAGGCCTGGAGCTGTCGAAATCTCCGGTCAGCGCAGAACAGCTCGGTGGCCTGATCAGCCTGATCGCGGACAACACCATCTCGGGCAAGATCGCCAAGGATGTGTTCCTGAAGATGATCGCTACCGGCGATGCTGCCGCGAAGATCGTCGAGCGCGAAGGCCTGAAGCAGGTAACCGACACCGGCGCGATCGAAAAGGTGATCGACGAAGTGATCGCCGCGAACCCCAAGCAGGTTCAGGAGATCAAGGACCAGCGCGCAGCGGGCCACGAGAAGCCGAAGACACTCGGTTGGTTCGTCGGACAGATCATGAAGGCGTCCGGCGGCAAGGCGAACCCGGCCGCGGTCAACGAGATACTGCTGAAGAAGCTCGGGCTCTAGTTCGGAGGCTTAGCCGGCGGCGTCTGCGGCGCCAGCTGCTCGTCGATCGCCGATTTTATCTTGTCCGGCCAGTCATCGTCCAAGCCAACGCAATCGCGCTTGAAGCTTCCGTCGACGACATCGACCATGCCCTTCTCGGCAGTCGAGGAAATTTCCCAATCCATCTGGCAGGCGCGGGTTGCGAAGCCCTTTGTGCAGACGGCCATCGGGTCCGGATAATCCTGGTGCGCCTCGCCAAACATGCACTCGAAGCCGGCCGCCTTGATCGCGTCGATTGCGTCCGACCGGCTCATCTTGCCGATGATCGCCTTGGCCCCGGCATCGAAGGCCACGTTCAGGGCCTCGCCGGGCTCGTGTTGCCAATCATGGGCCTGTTCGAGGTCGGCGAGCGTCTTGACCGTCGTGGCGCCAGGCGCAGGTGTCTCGGCGGACGGCGCTGGAGTCGCCGTTGGTGGGGCGGCTGGCGAGCAGGCTGTCAGTGCGGTTGCCAATAGCAGGGCAAAGCGTTTCATGAGGTCGTCCTCCCGCGCCAAGCATACAGCGAATCCCGGCGGCGCAATGGCAGACTGGCGCCCGGAGCTGTTCCCCGCTATCGGGCCCGGCATGAAGGTGTCCGACTTCGATTTTGACCTGCCTGAGGAGCTGATCGCCCTGCGACCGGCTTTTCCAAGGGATTCCGCGCGGCTTCTGGTCGTTCGTGGGCCGGAGGGACGGCTGGAAGATCATTCTGTCCGTGACCTGCCGGATCTGCTGAAGGCGGGCGATATCCTGGTCGCCAACGACACTCGCGTGATCCGCGCCGCCCTGCTGGGCCGCCGCCCGGCCCGCGCCGACGGCCCAGACGTCGATATCGAGGTCAATCTCAATGCTCGGCTGTCGCCGACCATGTGGTCTGCGTTCGCGCGCCCGGGCAAGCGCCTCAAGGAGGGCGATGTCATCCAATTCGCCGCCGGCCTGTCCGCCGAGGTCAACGGCAAGCTCGAGTCCGAGGTCCATCTGGAGTTTAGTCATTCCGGCGCTGAGCTCGATGCGGCTATCGAGGCTGCAGGGGCAATGCCGATCCCGCCTTACATTGCCTCCAAACGGGCAGCGGACGAACAGGACGCGAGCGACTATCAGACCCTGTTCGCACGCGAGCCTGGTTCGGTTGCTGCGCCGACTGCCGGACTGCATTTTACACCGGAACTGCTAGGGCGGATTGCCGCCGCGGGCATCCAGCGCACCAACATGACGCTTCACGTGAATGCAGGTACATTCCTGCCGGTGAAGGCAGAGGAACTTTCCGAGCATCGGATGCATGCTGAGCACGCGGAGATTTCCTCAACCGCCGTCGATGCAATCAAAGCGACGCGCGCTGCCGGCGACCGGTGTATTCCGATTGGCACGACTGCGCTCCGCACATTGGAAAGCGCCGCGGCGTCTGGTGAGCTCCAGTCGTACAGTTCAGCCACCTCGATCTTCATCACGCCCGGCTACAAGTTCCGGGTGGCGGATGGTCTGCTGACGAATTTCCACCTTCCCAAGTCAACGCTCTTCATGCTGGTAAGCGCCATGATGGGGCTCGATGTGATGAAGCGCGCCTATGCCCATGCCGTGGAGAAGCAATACCGCTTCTTCTCCTATGGCGATGCATGCCTGTTGCTGCCAAATGGCTGAGTTCCCCTTCCATATCTCCGCGACTGATGGCGATGCGCGTTCAGGGCGACTGGCGACCCCGCGCGGCGACATTGCAACGCCTGCCTTCATGCCGGTCGGCACCGCCGGGACGGTGAAGGCGCTCTACCTCGATCAAGTTCGCGCGGCGGGAACCGACATCATTCTCGGTAACACCTATCACCTGATGCTGCGACCCACGGCTGAACGGGTGCAACGCCTCGGTGGCCTTCATCGCTTCATGGGCTGGTCGCATCCGATCCTGACCGACAGCGGCGGCTTCCAGGTGTTTTCGCTGTCTGATCTTCGCAAGATGAAGGAGGAGGGCGTCGAATTCCGCTCTCACCTCGATGGATCAAAGCACTTCCTGTCGCCGGAACGCTCAATCGAGATCCAGGCCGATCTTCTGGGCGCCGATATCTCGATGCAGCTCGACGAATGCGTCGGTAACCCGTGCGAGCATGCGGAAGCCGCCAGCGCCATGCGCCTTTCCGCAAGATGGGGAGACCGCTCGAAGGCCTATTTCGGTCAGCGCGACAAGCAGGCCCTGTTCGGCATCGTTCAGGGCTCTACCTATGCCGACCTTCGCAAGGAAAGCGCCCAGCGCGTCGTCGAGACTGGTTTCGATGGGTACGCAATCGGCGGCCTCGCCGTAGGCGAGGGGCACGATGCGATGTGCGACACGATAAGTCTCACCGCGCCGCTGCTGCCAGTACATCGCCCGCGCTACCTGATGGGTGTGGGCAAGCCGATCGACATCGTGGAGGCCGTCGCGCGTGGCGTCGACATGTTCGACTGCGTGCTTCCGACGCGATCCGGCCGTCACGGTCAGGCATGGACGTGGGATGGTCCCATCAATCTCAAGAATGCGCGCTTTGCCGAGGACAACCAGCCGATCGATGCATCGTCATCGTGCGCGGCCAGCAGCGACTATTCGAAGGCGTACCTGCATCACCTGTTCAAGGCGGGCGAGTATCTCGCGCCCATGCTGCTCTCCTGGCACAACGTCGCATTCTTCCAGGCGATGATGCAGGCGATGCGCACAGCCATCAGCGAAGGCCGCTTTGAGGTGTGGCGAAGCGAGATGCGCAGGCGCTGGCTGGCGCAGCCGGAAGAGTCTAGTCCGGCTTGACGTTGCTGCGATATTCAATCTTCGGCGGAGGCAGGATCCCTGCGTTTGGTTCCGGCGCGGCCGGCGGCGCGCAGCCGAGCTGGGCGCCGACGCCTTTCAGATAAGCCCGCCTAGTCACTCCGCGGTCGTAGGCGGCTCGCAGCTTGCGCTCGTGCGCCGAGGCGCCCGTCGCTTCCCGCACTATTGAGCGGAAGGGGATGAAGTCCGACATGGTCGATGACACCGCGCCGAGCGTGAGGTCGGCTGCTCCGTCTCCCGCCTGCTGGCCCATGGTCGCCTGGGGCCTAGGAGGCGCGTCGGAATCCGGGCCGAGGACGGTGGTCAGTTCGGCAACGGCGACCGCGATCGCCTGGCAGCTTACAACGGCGAGGGGCTGGTATGGCGATTTGATGGCCTCGAGCAGGGCAGGCACCTCGGTCCGCCTCAGATTGAGGTCAGTCAGCGGCGACATGGCCGCGTCGCCGAGCCCGGAGGAGGTCTTGTCGACTGCCCGGCTGACGCCGTCATCGCTTCCCCCGCCCGTCGAGGCGCAGCCCGCGAAGGCGAGCGCCAGCGCCGTAAGGCCCGAAATTATCCCCAATTTCCCCGGTCGTTTCATGATCCCAGCCCCCTGATTACCCCTTTGGTTTAGCAGCTTTCAGGGCTCATTCCGACTGCCCGGTGAAAAACCCACACTGCGGCCATATCTACGTTGACCCCGGCGGAATCGGCCACTAGGTTCCGCCGCTCTTGAGAGAGCCCGTAGCTCAGTCGGTAGAGCAGCTGACTTTTAATCAGCGGGTCGCAAGTTCGATTCTTGCCGGGCTCACCAAGGCTTTAGCGCTTTTTGGAATAATTCTTTTGCAGGGGTTTTTGCAGACCCTGTTGAAGGGCAATCCCCATCCAGCGCTTGCAGGGGATTGACCGATGAGTGACGGCATATTCGTCAACAAGGGAACGACGTTCAGCATACCTTCGTTCTCACTGACAATCGATGCGAACGGGGAAACTTCTATCAGCCCCGTCGAGGTTCATCTCGCGTACGATGTTTGCCCTGTGTGGGTGAAGCTCGCCCACGAACACCTTGATCTGGCGAAGCAGCGCAAGCTTGAAACGGTGGCTGCATGGAAGGGGACCGACGAGGACCGAAAGACCGTCGCTCTCGAAGCGGAATTCGAAGCGTCGATGCAGGCGCTAAGTTCGGCGGTATTTGCCATCGACGCTATGTATGCATGGCTGAAGCCTCATGCTGGGCTCGATCAGGCCACGCTGGACGCGTGGCGAGACAACGGGACTTCCCGTTACAAGCAGATTGGCGAAGTTTTTCGTCGATGCTTTTCGCTGAACCCGCCGCTTTCGACTGGGCTGATCAAATACCTGGGTGAACTCTACGGACTTCGTGATCAGGTCGTGCACCCACCGGCAAAGGCTCAGGCGACACTTTTCCGTCCCGATCTGAATGTAGGCGTGGAATGGCGCTTCGCCCAATACAGCGCTGACCCGATTGAACGGAACGTCGTTTCAGCGACGGGGATCATCTACGATTTCGCGCACAGGTCGGGCGCGATCAATCAGAAGCTTCAAGACTACTTGGACCGGTTGCGTGCGCGACTCGTGCCGCTGTTCCCGACAGGTCATCCAAACGAAGCGTATTCGAAGAAGAGCCCGACGGCATAGTCATGGGGACTGCTTCCGCATCCGCTCAATTGCATTGATAACGACCGCGCGGCGGCTGATGTATTTCCGCCGGATGCGCGACGACTTCCCGGTTTCCCATCCGAGAATTTCGTCAATCTCGCGATCCTCGAATCTCGCGTGCATGAGCTTCGTCGCGAACGTCCCCCGGACGTCGTGAAGCGTTTTGCCCTTTGCGATGCCCGCCTTCGCACGCGCGCGCTCGACGGCCATCGCAAAGCCGCGCGCCGAGAACGGCTTTCCGCGCTTGCTGGTGACGACAGTCAGAGCGGTCTTTGGAAACTGCTTCAATAGCGCGCGCGTTTCGTCGAACAGCGGGATCACCGTTTCAACGTCGGTCTTGTTGCGCTTGCGGGAAATGTAGAGGTCGCCAATCTCGTTCCACCGCAGCGTGACCAGATCACCACGCGGCAATCCGGTCCACGCTGCAAGGCGAAAGGCACGGGCGACGTGTGGTTTCATCATCGCCGCGACGGCGTCGATCTCTGAGTCTTCCCAAACAATGTCAGCGCGGTCGACGCTGTAGGTCGACGAAATCGCATCGGCGGGATTGATCGTTAGCCAACCGCGCTCGACACCCCAAGAGAACACCAGCTTGAGAACCTGCATGGCGTAGTGAGCCGAGCGCGGCGCGTGCGCCCACTTGTCACGCCATGTAATGAGATCGCCGCGTATGCGCGGATCGGTGAAGGCGCGCAGCCTTGCCGTTCCAAATTCGTCTTTCATTAGATCGCACCAACGCCGGTAGTCGCGTTTGGTCGAGGCGGCGAGATTGCGGAACTCAGGGCTTCCCAGATAGGCTTCAACGAGTGCGGCGAACGTATCGCCCTTCGGCTTCATCGCTTTTGCCGCGTGCGCGTCGTGGTAGGCCGCGACGGCCTCCGGCGTCAGGGCCGGTTTCAACACGGTGCGGGCTTCCATGATCTTGGGACCGCCGCGCCACGCGTACACATACCAGCGCGTACCGCTGACGAGTTCGTGTCGAACGAAGCTGACCCCGACTAGGTTGAGCGGATTGCTTGCCATTGCTCGTATTCGTCTTTGGGCGCGATCGACGCGTCGATTATCTCAATCACGCCACCGGGCGCGATCCTGAAGCCAGCGGGCTTCATGCCACACGCCACCGCAGCCTTTAAAGCGCGTTCAATCGCAGCACGAGTAGGGTAGACGCTAGCGGGCAGTTTCGCGGTCATTTCCGGGGCCAGCCGTTCACTAGATCAGAGCGCACTATCCACCAATCCGACGTTCGCATGGCCGCGAGGGCTTCGCGGATTTCGTGCGGCTTCATGGGGAGGAGCTTTCATTGTCTCGGCTGGACACGACGTCCAAGCCTAACAACACAAAGCGGGGCTACGGATTTTCCCCTCCAGAACTTTCCACAGTGCGTGACCCCTGCCGATTCCGCACACGGACGAGCGTCTGGGAGAGTCACGCAGAGATGCGGATGCAGGCCGGTAGGCAAGTAGCGCGGGTGAAGGAGAACGCGCTGTACGGGCTCCTAGGACTCATTGATGGGATCGCGGCAACAGACATATCTGGCGTCTTGCAGTCACGTTTGAATCATCGCGAAACGAAAATCGACAGAGCGTTGATTTCGAGTCGCTTTCGCCCATCGCGGGATAGGAGGTAATTCTTGCTCGGGATCAAAAACCTGCGCGCCCAATTTTTTGAGCAAGAGGCCGGTTTCGAGTGTCAGCCTCGGCAACTTTTTCGAAGTTCTAGAGACGCTCGGCTCTCGGCAGACCCCTCCTTGGGACAGGCAAGCGTTGCTCAAAGAACCCTTCCTTAGCCGCGTCACCCACGCCCCGGGGAGTGCTCCGGTTGCCCCTCCAAACGCGATCTTGAGGGACACGCATCACTTCGAGTGTATGTGACAAACCGGCGTGCCCATCATAGTTCAGAACGAACATTTTGTTCGAGTGTTGATCGAGTTCGATTAGCTCACGGTTGAGTACATTGAACGCGAAGCCCACGCAGTAGATTGCGTCTGCGGTCTTCAATGCGCGAACAGCATCCTGTATTTCCGGCGGACGCTGTTTTGCCGTCTCCAGCACAAATCGGATTTTGTCTGCTTGTTTTGCCACTTCATAAGCATCGCGCTGAGTCTTGAGCCGATCGAAAGCCCCATGCACATGGACAACGCGAGGAAGCTGTTCTGCTTCCACGTCGGGAAAGGCGGCAGAAATAAATGACGTAAGTCCGCGCTCGACTAGCCGGTCATAGTTGAACGTTATGATTGTTAGAGTCGCAGGATCGAGTTGCGACGCCTTCTCGACCGTTCCGTAGTACGACCGCGCAACATGGCTCAGCCAATTCGAGACAGTCGGGATGACCTGTCGACCATCCACGATGAAACTCTCGCCCTTAAATTGGGGAGTGACAACACGCGTCTCCGCCTTGTCTATCTTTCGAAGGATCGACCAAGTGGACATCGCCTTCGCCAGTGCGATGTATTCCTTCTGATGGTGCGCAAATAAGTCGATCGATCCAGCCGCGCTCCTACTAATAAGCTCCAAGCCCATTCGCAGGTCGCACTTGAGCGGACCGCAATGATGGAGAAAGCAATAGAAATCGTTCATCGCGGCTTCGTAACCAGCGGACGGACCTCGGGTGTTTTCCGGGATCTTCCATTTTTGGAAATGGGACATGATCCCCTCGCCGCTGGGCAGGCCAAACTCCGCGCTCGCCCCGGCTCCCACAACGATCACAGATTTCAGTCCGTTCATTCCGATCCCTCTGTCACGCGCGATCTGGCTGCCATTCAGGTTTTCGACGCCTCAATCCCTTTGCCCTCAAGCTCAATTCGCGCCGTCGTCTTTGGCCCGTCGAGTTCCTTGAGCAATTCGTTGTATCGCGGAATCAAGGCGAGAATCTCGTCCTTCAAGTCGAGGAGCGCGGCCAGAATTTGCTTCGCCATCGAGTTGGTTTGCAATTCCAGCAGTCGTATCGCTGCGACTTCCCGATACTTGGCATCCGTAGCGATCCGGTCGCCATCACGGATTGATTGAAATGGAACAGTGGCAAGACCGATTTCGCGGCGCAGGTTATTGTAGATGGGAATGCATGAGACTACCGCATTCCGCCGGGTGGCGAGCAATCGCAGTTGTGAGGCGATGCCGTCGAACTTGGGGCCACTCATAATTGCTGTGTCATCGACCGAATACCGGATCGGCTCAGAGTCGAATCCATGCATGGGCGGCAACTGATGCCAGAGGTCGTCTGGAGCTATCTTGTGGCCGTTCGGGAGGTGCTCGTGTGCGCCCACATAGAGGTCAAAGATGGAGTTGGCTAAATCGGCTGTCGTGTGATGGATGCGACGCAACCGCTCCTTGCGCGCTCTCTTTCTGTCCTGCCGTCGAAAATAGGACTGGTATCCAAAGGTTATTCCGCCGCCTATCAACACGCCGATAAGGGGCATGATGACTGGAAGAAGATTCACTGCACTAGGCGCGGCTTCCTGAATCACGACGTCCCCCCCAGCCGTTAGAGCTGTAAAGTATCGCATACGCGCTGCCCAGTCATGGGCGCGCATGTGCGTAGGGTATAAGGGAGACACGCGCGCGACGTTGAAGGGCATAGGAGCGAGGGAGGCGCGAGCCTAGGAGCGATCCGCCAGCGCGATAAATGACCGCTGGTGACCGCTTACCTTCCGTGTCTGAACGACGATCCGGCCCGCTTCAAACAGCCTGTTCATTGCGGCCGCCAGCGCCCGTTTGGTTAGGCGCGCCGCCTTGGCCGCGTCATCCTTGGCAAAGACCGACGGGGCGAAGGTCGTCCCGCTTGATGCGTTCACATACCGGCCCTGCGCCGTGTACCGGGCCAGCAATTCCAAGAACAACTCGTCCGCATCGCCCCCGCCGCCTTCCTCGCGAGCCTGCCGGTCGGACCGGACGAATACGCCATCGATCCAGCGCAGCTCGATCCCGCCAGACCCGGCTTGAGCGTAGTTAGCTTTCAGGTTGGAAAGCTGGCGCAAGTCCGGATCAGGCTCCGCGCCTTCGTCGCCCCGGACACGCTCCAGGTACAGGTGCGACCGGACTGCGGCGGGCCATCCGGTCGAACCAGACGCACCGCGCCCGTCTGCCTGTCCCGACACGCTGGGATGCGCGGTTACGATGAAGGTTGCCGGGTACAGCCGCTCGATCAGTTTGACGAACTGCTTTGCATGGCTTCGGTCGTTTTCGTTTCCGGCAAAGACGTCGGCCAACGTATCGATGATCACAACGTCGGGCTTGAAGTCTTCAACCAGCTTGCGGAGCGCGGCATACGTCGGTGTCGGCGTGAGCGTCCCGTCCTTCGAAGCGACGGCGAGCACGGCAGACGCTTCCGTGCCGCGCATCGGAACAGCTGCGAACCGGTCGCCACATTCCGCCCACGTGACGCCGAGCGACTGAAGAACCTTGGCGGCGCGCCGGTTCAATTCGTCCGCATCGTCCTCGCACGTAAAGAATAGCGTTCGGAGTATCGGGACGGGCATGCCGAGCCAGCGGAAGCCGCACGCCATGCAGAGCGCGAGGATCAGCAGCAACAGGCTCTTACCGGCTGCGCCCGGGCCGTACATCAGGGTTGTCTCGCCCAGCGGTATCAGCGGCTCGCAAACCCACTTGCGCTTCTGAAGCTTCCGGGCGGCGAATTCTCCCGGCTTGATCAATGGCAGACCCACGACGGGCGGAAGCGGCGGTACGCCGATGCTGGCAAGCGTCCGTTGCTGTTCTCGCTCCTTCCGGCGTTCTGCGCCCCGGCTTGACCGGTCTATTTCAGCAAAACGCTTCGCCCAGCGCGTCGAGTCGTCGGTCCGGGCGCGGCTTTCAAGCATGGCGGCTTCAATGTCCGCTTTGGCCTCGCCGAGCATCGCCAAATGGTTGATCGCGGCATGAAGGTTGATGCCCTCGCGAACATCGTCGTATGCGTGCTCCCGGGTGTATCCGGTATGCCCCGTTGCGCCGGGGCCGCGCCGCCCGATCTCAGGAAGCCCGCCGACTTCATCGATGCACGCGCCGTCGATCATGCGGGATTCGAACAGCACGCCCGCCACGCGCCCAGCGTAGTAGCCTTGGCTGCGCGTATGACTTTCGTCGCTTACGACCCCGCCTAAGACGCCATTGCCCCGTGCCGCGTATGTGTCGCGTTCGACCGGATCGCGCTCATGAGAGAAGGGTAGCAGCGCGCGCCAACGCGGCTTGTCCGCCATGTGTGATGGCGACGTGTAAAGGAATGCTCGAACGCCGCGTGCGCGAAACAGGTCCGCCGCCTCATCAATCGACATTTCCTCTAGGTCGTAATCTAGCTCCACACCTGAGACTCTGCGGAGATTGCGGTTGGTGCGAAGGCAACCGGACTCGACGTTCTCAACGTCGTCGCCGAACGCGCCGAGTTTGATCCACGCACATTGCTCTTTGTAAGCCACGGTTGGCGCATTGATGATGCGTTCGCACAGCGCCTCGAACGTGACGTCTGTTTCGGTCTTGGTGCGTGCGAAGCGGTCGGGAAAATCGGTGACGATCATCGCGAGTTCCAGATGTGATGATAGGGAACCCACTTGACGGTTCCAGCCCCCGGACCTGTGCCGGGGCCGCACCAATCTTCGCTGCCGCCGACCCACTTCCCTTCGATCACTCGAACCTTGACGCCACCATTCTCCGTTACGTGCAGCACTTCGCCAGTCTGCCAAAGCGTGATGTCTTCGAATATCTTCGCATCGCCGAACAGAATTGAATTGCCCGGCTTCAATCGGCGAGCGGCGCGCTTGTTCACTCTGCAGCACGCATGAATTCGCGCCGCCGCGTGCGGTAGGCGGCGGGTCCGGCGTCTAAACCTGAGTTGGTGCTGTCGACGGCTTGAACGTCGATGAGGTCGATGGATGTGATTGATTGTTGCATGTGTTTCTCCCTTGGTGCGGAGAAACGGAATGGGATGGGGATTTTCCCCTCAACCCCTATTTGCAGTCGCTGCGGCGACGTCCAAGCTTGTTCTTGGCGTCATGGTACTCGCGCTCGCAGCCGATTTTGCGGAGTTCCCGCAACAGGTATTCCGACGCCTTGTGCGGGCTGCTGTATTCCTTGCCAATCCGACGCCATGCTTCCGCCGCCATGTCGCAAACGCCGCCATGCTCCCCCAGCGCCCGGACCTTCCGAAATTCCCGAACAACCGCCGGGATCACAGCGGGCGCGCTGAACTTCACGCCCACCATGACTATCGCTTGAGTGACCCGGACCCGGACAACACCGGCCTCGCGGTCACGCCGAAGCTGCAGCGCGGCTTGGCGCTGCTCCAGTTCCTTGCGTTCGTTGCGTGTGTATTGGCGCATAGGCTGGAACATGCATTAGCCATGCCGCCCGGCGCGCGCGAGTCAGTTAACGCCAAGGTTTGACACGGTTCGGTTTTCAGCGATCCTTCCTCGGCAGGTGAGGGGGAGCCAATGAAAAAGCTTGGGTTGATCGCGGCGTTGCTAGTGCTGACGGCGTTGAGCATGGAAGCGACTGGACAATACGGCTCGCTGATACTGCTGACGCGAGCCACAGCCCTGACCTTCGATACTGTGTTCCTTGTTTGCGCGCTTGTAGTGGGCCTAGTGGCTGCCTTCTCACGAAGGGAGTGGATTGGAATTCTTGCAGCCTTGGTACTCGGCACGGCTTTTACGGCCTATGTTTGGGCCGTCGTCCCTCGGGAGCGGGTCGCTTCTGAGTTTGTGGAAATAACCTTCGTTCGCATGTGGCTGACGACGCTGTTCATTCTCTTGGCGAGTCTTGGGGCGCGTCTTTTGCCGAGGCCCCGAACCGCCTTGAAATCGCAAGACCGGTAACGCGCGATTTTCGCAGGCCAAGTGGCTGTAATTGCAACAAAGGCGTCAGGGGCTTTTAATCAGCGGGTCGCAAGTTCGATTCTTACCGGGCTCACCAAGACTTTCAGGGCTCTAGCCCGACCCTCCAAAAAATCAGGTACGAAAACGGGTACGAAAAAGATCAACAGCTTTGCGCATGCGATTGGACAGAGGCGGCGAAAGCTTCCAACATTCCATAAGACGGGCTGACCATGCACGGCTCGCCTTGCGCTAGGGAGAGAGTACGCTTGCGGGAGGGTCGCGTCGTGATCGGACGAATGTGGGCGCTGATCGCCATCGCACTGGTATCGACAAGTATCGCGCACGCGCAGCAAACGATCGATCCCGATCCGCTCGACACGTTTCAAGATGTGCAGTTGTCGTGCTCGATTACGCCGAAGGTAACCTATCGCACCGGGAACGCTCCCCTCACACCGAAGACCGCCATCCTAGAATTGAAGCGGTACATTGATGGCCAAGCACTTTGGCTCGGCTTCCGAGTAGTGGCGTTGGAAGAAGACGGATCACAGAACACGCCGCGCGGAACGCGATCCGGTCCGACCATGATCCAGTTCATTGCATCGCAATGTCGAATTGCACCCTGCAAAGCTGACTTGTTCGATGCGACGATCGTCTTTGCAGGCATCGACCAAGAAGGGGCGATTGATCCACCAATCATGCAAATCAATCGCTTCAGCGGCGCGTACTATGCGGGCTACAAGACTGACGAGTTCGTCTACCACGAAGAGGGAACGTGCGAGAAGACGCAGCCGGGGCGGCGCTTTTAGGCAAAAGGGGGAGAAACGAATGACTCGGCTAATTCCGACTCTTGCGCTTGTGGTGGCCTTTGCGCCTCCCGCCTTTGCTGATCCATGTGAAGCGAAGTTGCCGACAGAGGTGGGCGCGACGTTCAGTGGGACCGTCAAGTACGTCGGGGATGGCGATAGTCTCTGCGTCGGCACGACGAATGACGGGAAGGAGTGGATTGAAGTTCGCCTACTCGATTTCGATGCTCCAGAGCTGAGCGACAAAGATGGCGCGACCGGCAAATCGATCCTCGAAAAAGTCGCACTGGGGAAATCCGTAACTTGCGCGGTGGCGAAGGGTAGGATTGGCAAAACTATCAGTTGGGACCGCGTGTTTGCCGTTTGCCGCGCGGGCGGGATCAGCATCGGCGACTTACTGCGGCAAGCGGGGGCGCCGACAGGAGGCAAGTGACTAGAACTCAAAATCCTCTGGCGCGACTGTTGGAAAAATGCGGCGTGCGACGAAGAAGCCGACAACGCGGGCATTAGGCCATTTCTGAAGAAGCACTGTCTTCATTGCGCGGAAGTGCGTGCCGTTAGTCAGAACATCATCCACAACGGCAATCCTCGTCGGCGCGTCGTCGATCAGGTCTTCATCGATCTTATAGACATCTAACAGGTCTTGAACCGTATGACGCTGACCGGCTTGCAGCGTGTGAGAGGCTGTAAGCGACTCTGATTGATAGACGAGTTCACGCACAGTTGCGTGGTCATTGTCCACCTTGATGCCGTTGCAGACTTTCGTCATCCGGTCATCGTATTCGGCGTGCCCCGCAACTTTTGAGCAGGGGACAGGAACAAAGATAGCCTCTCTGATCCAGACCGGGTTGATCGCCTTGGAGAAGTAGGACGAGCACTCCCTGATGGCTCGCGCCTTGTGCCTAAGCACAGCCTCGGAGGAGGTCGGTTTCTTCTTCAGGTTTCCGATGAAGTTGTTTGCATCACCAAATGACCAGTCGCGCCCGCTGGTATATTCGCGCCAAAAAAGAACTTCGTCCGTCGCGGTCAGATGAGGATGAATACCTCTGATCGCTTCGTCGATTTCTCGGAGCGATTCAAAATCATCCGGCAAGTGCGTCCCAAACGTCGTTCATGTTCTTGATCCGGTGCGCGCCGCGCGCCTCGAACTTGGCGGGCCACGTAATTTCCTTGTTCTGGAAACACGAGTCCAAAATAAGCAGCTTGCGATTTTGGTGCAGCGCGGCTTCAGCTTGGATCAGAGTTCCAGACGTGTTGCTTGCTTCAACGATGATCGTCGCCTCCGTAAGCGCGCTCATCGTTGCGTTGCGTTCGGGGAAGAACTGGCGGTTGAACCGATAGTCTTTGCTCTCATGGTAGAGAACGGGCACTTGTGAAATCACAAGATGCTCCTTGGCGATGAAGTCCTGCATCGCTCTATTCTCGCGCGGGTAGTAGCTGCCCAGCGGAGTGCCGATCACCGCAATCGTGCGGCCACATGCACCCATGGTGGCACTATGAACAGCCGTGTCGATTCCCTCAGCAAGGCCGCTGACTACGGTGAAACCAAGGTCATCGGCGCGCTCTTTCGCATTGACCAGCTCTGTGGCGAGCTTCATGGCGCGATCGCGCCCGGCATCGGTAGCCTTACGGCTGCCGACAATCGCAATGCACCGAGTTTCGACGAGCTCCCAATGACCTTGGAAGTATAGCATCTCGACCGGATGCTTCGCGTCGCGAAGTTTTTGCGGATAGTCGCCCGCGTGGTTGATGCGAATGCCGAACTGATGCACGCCGTTGGCCTTCAGTTTTGCCAGCACCTGCGTGGCGCATTTTTCGGCCTCCGCTTTGCTCACAAAGTCATGCGGCAGTGCTTGCGGGTCGGCGGCAAACTTGTCCGCAATGGATTTGAAGCTGGCTTTTTCGGCCAGCCACATTGCTTCGTAAGCACCCATTTCCGTGCGCGGCGAAATCGGCGAAATCGCCGGGCCGTCGTCATGTCTCGCCAAAAGCATGTTCATTTCGTCCAAACCTCAGAACCACAGCATTGCAGAGACGGCACGACCTCACCTAGCGGGAGTCGCTAATAGGTCCTCTCTACAAACGCCCCCCGTCCCCAATGTTTCCCACAGTTACGCAGCGCGAATCTGCAATGAATTGAGGGCGGTACAATTGTAGTTCTTCTTTTGTTCTTGTCCAGCCCACAACACAGATTTCTGCGTTTTGCGTGGTTTTTCGTCTGTTTCGCTGATGTGTTTGCGGCATTCGCTGAGTGGTGGGCCGTTAGTTGGAGCGTTTTGCGGCCAATTCTTTCAACGTCAGTTCTCGACCCTTGGCCGTCACCATGTCGTCTATGCTCAGCTTCCGTCCACTGCACATAGGTTTTTGAATCGCAGCCGACGCGTTCGAGAAGACGCTTCAACTGCTGAAGTTTTGGAAGTCTTTCACTTGCTGGCATGGTGCGGTTGAACGCACCAACCAGACTACGGAACTCCGCTACGTCGCCATCAGTCATACCCAACCCTCCGAGCGCCTATCGCCCAACCGGTGTAGACACCGAGTCGTGCGCGTCAGGTGTCGAAGTCGTTTGATTCGTCCGGTTCAACACGCGATCCGAATTTCGTATCCACCGTGAACACTGACACCGCGCCACGCTCAACCTTGAAACCGACAGGCTTCAGACCCGCTGCAAACGCAGCGCGAATGGCACGCTCGATTTGGGCTTGCGAAGGGAAGGGAATGTCGCTCAATCTTTTGGAACGCCTCTGTAGCGTCCTGAAATCGCAGGACCCGGGACCTGCGGTTTTCGTAAGCTAAGCATTTGAAATCGCAACAAGACGGCTCGGACTTTTAATCAGCGGGTCGCAAGTTCGATTCTTGCCGGGCTCACCACTCACCTCAAATCACAATTCCCGCCCGACCGGATAGAGCAGGTAGCGGTCGTCATAGAACGGGCTGCGTTCGTAGAAGAACTGCAGGCGGCGAAGGGGTGAGGCGGCGAAGCCTTCGTCTTCCTTCAGGCGCTTTTCGAACTCGGCCTTGAGCGCGGGATCGGCCTCCAGCATTCGCTCGGCCATTGGCGCGATGGCGTAGGGCTCCATGTATTCCACCCGCTGCAGGATTTCCGAGAAGAACCCCCAGGCGAAGAATGAGTCTTCGCTCTCTGGTTCGAGCAGATAGGTCGCCAGGATGCCGAGGGGCTGGTCGGTGGAAACGCGAACCGAGCCTGGGGGGAAAGTAACGGTCGTGGTTCTATGCGTCAGGCCGGTTG
Source organism: Hyphomonadaceae bacterium (assembly GCA_965279205.1). Taxonomy (GTDB): domain Bacteria; phylum Pseudomonadota; class Alphaproteobacteria; order Caulobacterales; family Hyphomonadaceae; genus UBA7672. The sequence goes on along the minus strand of OZ257144.1, from coordinate 2,285,726 downwards.
CCGTGACGGGCACACGGCCCTCGCTCGGCGCTGACGCCTTAAAGCCAGTGAGATGGATCATGTCGACTTCCACGGCCTGGGCCTTCTTGATCGTCTCCACCGCGATCCCGTGAGATTTCATGCGGGCGATCACGTCCGCCTTGGTTGCCGGCATCCAGTAGGCCTTCGGTACGCTGAGCTGCAGTCCGGGCTCTGATCCGTAGACGGGTATCTTCACGGCCGGCCCCGGCTTGCCCGTCCAGCGCATCGTCTTGCCGCCTGACGTGGCGCTGTCAGCAAGCGCGCCTTCGATCGTCAGGAAGTTCAGCTCTCCTACGGGCGCTGTCTTTCCCTTCCAGTTCGCCGCTACGGTCTTTGGCCGCGCGGCGCGATCGGCGCTGATTGCGTCCTTCAAACCCCTGGCGTCGCTGGCAAGAGTCTTCAGCGTCGATTCCAGCAAGACGTAAGTTCCCAGCACACGCTGCCTGTAAGGCTTCAGCGAGTGGTTCTCCACCAGCACGGTCGGCAGCCGCCTCAGGTCGCCATAGGCATGAGAGAAACGCGGCGCGAAAGCGCCGAAGTCCGCGCCCTTCGACAGATCTGCCTCGTCGCGCATGAAAATCATCGGCCCGGGAATGTGCCCTGCCGCTTTCAGCGCGGCGTCGGCCTTGGGCCGATAGACATTGTTCAGCCACTTCCCGATCGAAGGGCTGTCAGCATAGAGCCCGTCCCAGCCGTCAAACCAGTAGGTAACGTCGTACTGGTAATCCATGCCGTCCGTGACGTGCAGATCGATATAGAAATCCGGGTCGTACTTCCGGATCAGACCGAGCAGCGCATTCATCTCCGGCGCGTCAGCCTTCATGTAGTCGCGGTTGAGATTGAGGTTCTGCGCCGTGTTGCGCCAGCCCATGTTGACCGGACCGCGCTGGTTCGGGCGGCTGTACAGCGTCGATCGCTCGTGACCGTCGGCATTCAACACCGGCACGAAGACGATGTTGACCTTGTCAATAAGATCATCGCGCCCCTTGAAGCAGATGTCGCGGATCAGCATCAGCATGGCGTCCTTGCCGTCGATCTCGCCGGAATGGATGCCTGCCTGGATCAAGAAGACCGGCTTGGACGGTTGGAAGGCAGCTCCATCCTTTGAGAGGACAACCGCCACTAGCTTTCGTCCCTGGGGCGTCGTTCCGATCGGCTCGATGCGGAGCAGGGCGGATTGCTTGTCGACTTTCTTCAGCCAGGCAATCGTCTCATCATATGTGGGCGTTGCTGTGAGTCCGGTCTTCTCCGACGGTGTGATCCATGGATCCTTTGCACCGGCGATGAGCTTTTCGCTGACGCCGCTCCAGGCCGGCGCCGGCGGCAGGAAGGTTTCAGGATCCAGCTTTGGAGTTTGGGCGTTCGCCATCAGCAGTGCTCCGGACACGAATACGATTGCGGCCAGGGCGCCAGCGAGCTGCTTGTGCACGATCATTTCAGGTCTCGCCCCTGCGCCGGCTCTTGTGACTGGTTCTATCATCAGCCTAGCATCCGGGCGCAAGACGTGTGGGAGATCGTGATGAAAGCTGCATTGGCAGGCCTGATTGTCGCTGGAGCGTTTGCGACCGCCTGTGTCAGCATCACGATAACCGACGACGCGAAGCCAGCGCCGCCTGCTGCGGTGTCTGCGGCGCTGGCTGCCATCTCTTCCGAGGTCAGCGAGGCAAGCCAGCGCGCCTTCGTCGAGAAGATGGTCAGCTTCGGGACACGTTCGACCATCTCCGACCAGACATCGAATACGCGGGGCATCGGCGCGGCCAGACGCTGGGTCGAATCCGAATTTCGAGGCATGAGCTCCGCCTGCGGCGACTGCCTGGAGATCGTGACGCCCTCAGACACGGTGACCGGAAACCGTTATCCGAAGCCGACACTGGTCGTTGACGTTGTGGCAATCCAGCGCGGCACGACCGACCCCAATCGCGTCATCATCATCCAAGGCCACCTCGATAGCCGCAATTCGACGAACGAGAACGTAACGGATGATGCACCGGGCGCAAACGACGATGCATCAGGCGTCGCCGCGGTGATGGAATCCGCTCGCACCCTGTCGAAGCGCAAGTTCTCGGCGACCATCATCTACGCCGCGCTCAGCGGGGAGGAGCAGGGGCTCAGCGGTGGAACGATCCTCGCCAACTATGCCAAGGCTCAAGGGTGGCAGGTCGAGGCTGTGCTCAACAACGACATCGTGGGCAACTCGAAGGGCTTCAACGGCAAAATCGACGACAAAACCGTGCGCGTGTTCTCCGAAGGCGTGCGCGCCACCGAAACATCCGCAATGGCCGGCGCGCGCAAGACGAATGGCGGGGAGGTGGACAGTCCTTCGCGGCAACTCGCCCGCTATCTGGAAAGCATCGCCGAGCAGCATATGAGGGATTTTCGAGTCCGCATGATCTACCGCCGCGACCGTTACGGCCGGGGCGGCGACCAGACGCCATTCCAGGATGCCGGCTATCCCGCCGTCCGCGTCACCGAAGGCGCCGAGAACTGGAACCATCAACACCAGACCATCCGCACCGAGAACGGCGTGTTCTACGGCGACACCATTGAATATGTCGACTTCGCCTACCTGGCTCGCGTGACGCGTCTCAACGCGATGGCGCTGGCGAGCCTCGCTTCGGCCCCGCCGCCCCCACTCGAAGTAACCGTGGACGGCGCGTTGTCGGACAACACGAAGGTGAAATGGCCGGCCACAACCGGAGCCGCGACCTACAGGATCTGGTGGCGCGACACGATCTCGCCGCGCTGGCAGCACAGCGTGGACGTTTCCGGCGGTCAAACCGAATTCATCGTCAAGGACGTTGTCCTCGACGACCACTTTTTCGGTGTGCAGACGATCTCAGCCGATGGCTACGCCAGCCCGATCCAGTACGCCGGACTGGTCGGCGCCTTCTTCCCGCCGCCGCCTGCTCCGGCTGGGAACTGAAGCCTCAGCGAGGCTTCAGGATATCGTCGAGCATCGCGGGCTTGCCAGGGATTCGTTCAAGCCGCGGATAGCGGTGACCGCCCTTGTAGTCGACCTGCACGGTGCGGAACTGATCGCCAATGCGGAAGAGCAGGCTAACTGGCGTTCCATTCTTTGTCGCAGCCACTGCATCGCGCAGCCGTTCTGACGAGAAGGCCTGGCCGTTCACGCCCGTAACGGTCAGCGCCGTCGTCAGGCCAGCCTTGAAGGCCGGTCCGTCCCACTGGATCAGCGTGATCTTGCCCACACGGTCGACCGCCAGCCCGATCGAATAGAGCAAGTTCGCCGCGCCCGAGCGCGCCTCGCCATCGCGCCAGACCGCGTTGGGCGTATCGCTATAGACCAGCCGGTACCCCCCACGAGTGAGACCATCTAGCGGCGCATCAGGGGCAACCTGATCGACGCGCCTTTTGAAGAAGGCCTCCCAGTTATTCGGCTCGATGCTGTTGAGCGTGGCGACGAGATCCTTGCGGTCATACGTCAGCTGGCCCCAGTCGCCATCCTTCACGCCGAAGAAAGCCTTGGCGAAGTCGTCCAGTGAACGCTTGCCGCCTGATTTCTCGCGGATGAGCGTATCAACATCCATCCAGATCAGCTGGCCTTCGGAGTAGTAGTCCTCGCTGCGTTGCCAGTTCTGCCACGGCAACGAGCGCCGCGCGGCGATCACCGGATCGAGCGTGGTATCGACAAGCGGCCGCCAGTCGCGGCCCGTGCGCGTGTCATAGACCGCGGAATTATTGGCGATCAGGTCCAGCGCTTCCTGCTTCGATACAAAGCCTGAGCGCGCTGCGAGCACATGGCCCCAATACTGCGTCTGGCCCTCATAGACCCACAGCAGGCTGTTGCGCATGGGCGTGTTGAAGCCGGGCGTCCATAGGTCGGCGGGCCGGCGATACTTGCCGTTCCAGGAGTGGGTATACTCGTGGGAGAGCAGGTCCTTGCTGACAAAGGACGTGTTCCAGCCGGTGAAGTAGGCGCCAGTCACGCCGTTGTCGCTGGAGCGCTGGTGTTCAGTACCTGCAGGGGCGAGACGGTCCGAAACCGACAGCAGGAAATCGTAGTGATTGAAGTGCCGTGCGCCGTAGAGCAGGTCGGCCTGCTTCACGAGGTTGCGGTGGACCTGGATGATCTCCGGCGATGGATCAACCTGGCCAGCGGTGTCGCCCATCACGTTGAGCGTCACGCGAGAACGGCCGCCAGGATCGAGATCGAACTTGCGCATGTACTTGCCGGCGAAGAGCGGGCTGTCGATCACCGTCTCCCAGGACGCGGTCTTGAATTTTACCATGCCGCCGCTGCTGGAGGCTGTCTCCAGCGCAGTTGCATAGTCCCAGCCCTGCGGGAGTTTCACGGTGACGTCGAAGTTGATCTTTCGGGCGTAATGGCCCGCCGGATAGAGCGCGGCGATGTACCAGTTCAGCCGCAGCATCTCCGGGGTCATCATGACGGGGCCCTGCGCGGCCTCGATCGCGCTCAGGAACTGGGCCTCGACGTCGATCGACTTTGCGCCAGCCGGCACATCGACATGGAAGGCGTAGACATCCGCCGGATCACGCGTCCACGGGACGCTCTTTCCATTCGCGGTGAACTTGACCCCTGAGTAGTTGTAGATTGGACCGCGCGGCGCGTGGTTGCCCGGAATCCACTCCGCATAGAGCAAGGTTAGTGGACCAGCCTTTGAAACCGGTATGGTCTGCTTGATCCGGAAGATGCGGCGATCGAGATCCGTCGCATCGACGTTCAGCGTCAGCACGCTTGGGTAGGCAACATCCTTTAACGCCGGGAGGGCCGGGGCGGCCGCGATCGGCTGTGGCGCCGAATTGGTTGCCTGCTGAGCGAGAGCAGGCGTAACCGCCAATACAGTGGCGGCGAGCATCGCGGCGAGTTGTTTCACAGCTGTTCCTGTCGTTTCGGTCGACCCGAGGCGAGTTAGGCAAACCGTTTCCAGAAATTCAACCGTCCACGCGAAAACAAGGCCGTGCGTCAAATCCGCCCCTCTGGCGAAGCCAGAAAAACTGGTGCAGGTCTGGACGTAACAAACAGGGGCCAGGGAGGGCCGGATGGCGACTGCCGCGCAAGATGGCGAGCGCAAACCGACGTCGATGCGCACGGTTGTGCTCGCATCGTCGACCGGCACCGCTTTTGAGTGGTATGATTTCTTCGTCTATGGCGCTGTCGCGCCTGTCATCGCCAAGAACTTCTTTTCTGAACTCGACGAAACCTCGGGGCTTCTGGCCTCGCTTGCCCTGTTTGCGACGGGCTTCCTGTTCCGCCCTCTCGGCGCGCTGATTTTCGGCTGGCTCGGCGACAAGTTCGGCCGCAAGGGCGCTTTCCTCGCGACCGTGGTCATAATGGGTGGGGCGACCTTCGCCATCGGTCTTTTGCCAACCTATGCCCAGGCTGGCGGCATCGGGACTGTGCTTCTGGTCATCATCCGCATTCTGCAGGGCCTCGCCCTCGGTGGTGAATATGGCGGCGCAGCGATCTATGTCGCTGAGCATGCTGCTCTCGAGCGCCGCGGCCTGTCGACTGGCTGGATCCAGGCCTCCGCCGCATTCGGACTGCTGGGGGCGCAGGGTGTCGTTCTGCTGACGCGCATGAACCTTGGCGAAGAAGCCTTTGTCGCGTGGGGTTGGCGGATTCCGTTCCTTGTCTCGCTCGGCCTGCTTGGCGTGTCCGTCTGGATGCGGACCAGGTTGAGAGAAAGCCCCGAGTTTGAGCGCGCACGCGCGGAGAAGCGTCTGAGCGCGGCGCCATTCAAGGACGTTTTCCTGAAGTGGAAAAATCTCAAGATCGTCCTGATCGCTCTTTTCTCGATTACCGGCGCCCAGGGCGCGATCTGGTGGTGCACCTTCTCGTACTCGCAGGTTTTCCTCGAGACCACGATGAAGTTCGAGCCGTTGCTGACCAACCTGGTCTTGGGCGCAGCCACGCTGATCAGCATTCCGCTCTACGTGTTTTTCGCATGGCTGTCGGACAAGATCGGCCGAAAACCCATTATCGCTTTCGGGATCGGCCTCGCGCTACTCGCCGTGTTTCCATCGTTCCAGATGATGGCGCGAGGCGCCAACCCGGTGCTGTTCCAGGCTGTTGAAACGGCCCCGGTGAAGATCCACGCAGCCTCAGGCACATGTTCTTTCCAGTTCGATATCCTCGGACGCGCGCGATATGAAACGGCTTGCGATATGGCCCGCGCCGCGCTCACGCGCGTAGGCGTTGCCTACACGACAGAGAATGCGCCTGCCGGTGAAGCCACCAGCGTCCGTGTTGGCGGTGCGGTTGTGCCCATCAGCGATGGCCAAGGCATGCAGCCAAAGGAATTGCAGAAGCTGTCGAGTGAGACGGCCGCAGCAATCCAGACCGCGCTCAGGGCTGCCGGTTATCCGGCTACGGCCAGCAGTGGGCAAACCAACTGGTTGCTCATCGCGGCGGGCCTTGCCGCCATGGTGATCGCCGCAACCGCGCTCTATGGGCCGCAGGCGGCGGCGCTGGTGGAGCTGTTCCCGACCAACGTCCGCTACACGGCGCTTTCGGTGCCTTACCACGTCGGTGTCGGCTGGGTTGGCGGCTTCATGCCGGTCACAGCTTTCGCGATTGCGGCGGCGACCGGGGATATCTTCTCCGGTCTTTGGTACCTGATCTTCTTCGCCGCGATCAGCTTTGCCTGCTGCATCTTCTTCCTGCCTGAAACGAAGGGCAGGGCGCTCAACTAGGTCGTGGGCGGAACGACGAGCGGCAACCGGATGGTTGCAGCGAGACCGTGAGGCGTCCGGTTTGCAAGGTCGAGCGCTCCGCCATGCGCCTTGGCGATCGCGTCGGCCAGAGTAAGACCAAGACCTGTCCCTCCGGTCCGGCTGTTGCGCGAGGCCTCGCCGCGAATGAATGGTCGAGTGGCTGTCGCCAACGCATCTTCCGACATGCCCGGACCATCGTCTTCGACCCGGATCAAGGCTTCGCGGCTGGTCGTCACGACAACCAGCCGCGCCGACTGTCCGTAGCTCACGGCGTTGTCGATGAGATTTCGAAGTGCACGCCGCAGAAGAACAGGCCGGCATGCCACCGGGCTTCTGTCCGCTGTCACAAGTGTGACCGGCGCGCCAGTTTCGGCATAGTCCTCGACGATGTCCTGGACCAGGATGGAAACATCCATTGTTTGCACCGGCTCGTTCGAACGGCCCTGGCGAGCAAGTTCGAGAATGTCCTCCAGAAGCTCACTCGCTTCCTCGATGGTCCTGATCGCCTTTAGCCTTTCCGCTTCGGGCTCCATGCTCTCGATGCGGATGCGCAAGGAGGAAAGCGGGGTACGAAGATCATGCCCCAACGCTCCGAGCATCACGTCCTTCTCACCTAGGAGCTGGCTTACCCGCCGGCTCATGGCGTTGAACGCTTCCAGCGTTTGCCGGACATCGCCAGGTCCACGGACTGTCACTTCTTCAGGTTCGGTTGCGGCGCCAACGCGCGCTGCGGCGGTGGTGAGATCGTTGAGTGGTCGCGATACCCGGCGCGCGATCCAGAGAGCAGCACCGAGAACGAAAGCGAAGGTAATGAAGGTGCTCGCCCCAAGACGCCAGAGTTCACCTGAAACTTGCGGCGAGAAAGTTGTCCCGGTCAGCCATCGACCATCCGATAGCTGCCCGGAGAGCGTGATCTCGCGCGCTTCCCGGAAGGGGCCAGGCGGCGGGCCGGAGGGCCCTCCTCCAGGTGGCCGGTCTATCACGCCGCCAGCGCCGGGATCGAACTGGGGACGCATGGGCGCAAAGCCGGGGCCTCCCTGTGGACCACCAGGCCGGCCGACCCCCGCGCCTGGAAAGGGACGGTCCACGTCGCGCGCCGATGCGCGCACTTCGGTGATAGCTATGCCTGCGTCAGAGAGTGCCTGCCGCAATCGTTGCTCCAGTCCGCCGTCACGCGGAAGGCTGCGGACTTCGAACGCGTTGTCTTGCGTGACGATGTAGCGGCCCGGCACCTGGGGCCGCCCGACATTGATCGGCCTGAGGCGTGCCGGTGGAAGAGCGACGACGACCTCAGCCGCATTGTCGACGAACCGCGCAATCGCCGGGCCGCTCTGTTCGTTGATATCGGCGCGATAGCGCTCGGCCAAGAGGAGGGCAAAGTTGACGGCGCTGGCGATGAGCAATGCGCCGGCCATGACCAGCGCAATCTGGCCAGACATGCTACGGGGAACGAGGGCTTTCACAGCTTGCGCACCTCAGCAGAGAAGCTGTAGCCGCCGCCCCACACAGTCTTGATGTATTTTGGCGACTTCGGATCTTCCTCGATCTTGCGCCGCAAGCGGCTGATCTGATTGTCGATCGAGCGGTCAAACACATGCGCCTCTCGACCCTGCGTGAGATCTAGCAACTGATCGCGGGTGAGCACTAGCTTAGGCCGTTCGACCAGCACCAGTAGCAGCGCGTATTCGCCCGACGATAGCGGCACGCTCAATCCATCCGGCCCGACCAAATCGCGCTCGCCGGTCTTCAGCACCCAGTTGCCAAAGGTGTACGACACCGTTTCAGGCGCCGTCTGCCGCGGCGGCAGGCTGTTGGTCCGCCGGATCACGGCCTTCACCCGCGCCAATAGCTCGCGCGGCGAAAACGGCTTCACCACGTAGTCGTCGGCGCCCACCTCCAGGCCAAGAATGCGATCGATTTCCTCGCTCCGCGCTGTCAGCAGGATCACTGGCAGGTTGCCGGTAGAGCGGATGTGCCGCGCGAGGCTCAGCCCGTCCTCGCCGGGCATCATGATGTCCGAGATCACCAGATCGAAGGCATGCGCCGTCAGCAGTGTGCGGGCCTCAGCGGCATTCGCCGCAGCCTTCACGCGGAACTGGTTGTTCTCGAAATACTTGACCAGCGGCTCCCGGATCGAGGCCTCGTCTTCGACGATGAGCAGGCTTTGGGACATGACTCGGAGCCGTTCCGTAAAACAGGTGCAGCCTGCTGCATCGGATCGGTTCGATGCAACAGGCTGCAGGGTCGAGAGGAATGCGCCAGCTCGAAGGGGGAGGGGGAGAAACCGGCGCACCCCTCCGCGATTAGCGGGGACCTCCCGGCAGCGCCTGAAGCTCGGCGATTGTGACGGTTCCATCCTTGTTGGTGTCGGCTCGGTTGAAGCCAGCGGTCAGACCGGCGCTGAATTCGGCAAATGTGACCTTGCCATCATCGTCAGCGTCGTTCGGGCCGGCGCGCTGGGGCTGACCGCCACCCTGGCCATCCCATCCACGAGGGCCGCCCTGCCTGTCAGGGCCGCCCCGCCCAGGAGGACCGAAGCCTGGCCCTGGAGGTCCACCGACACCCATGCGCAGGCCTCCGGGGCCCCCGGGCGCTCCGGCGAGGAACTCTGCCTGGCTCAGCTGGCCATTCTTGTCCTTGTCGAGCTCGGTGAAGCGCGCCTTGGCGACTTCGCTCCGATGAACTTCCATCTCTGTCTGCCGTGAGGCCTCGAACTCCTCGCGCGTTGCCGAGCCATCCTTGTTGGTGTCGATCTTGCTGAAGCGGGCGCGCAAAGCGGTATCGAACTCTGCCTTGGTGAGCTTTCCATCGCCATTGGCGTCGAACTGCAGGAGGCCGAAGCCGCCTCCGGGACCGGGACCATGCGGGCCGCCAATGCCGGGCGGTTGGGCATAGGCAGCGCCGGCGACAACGGCCAGTCCAGCTGCAGCGAGCAAACGAAGGTTCATGGGGAGGCGTCTCCAGCTTTTCGGACGCTCGATTCGGCGTCCATTGAATTCACCATCGCCGCCGGGTGTCGCAGGACTACACCGGGAACACCCCCAATTGTCGCAAACTGTGGTTTCGGCAGCTACGGGAGCTACTAGCCGAAAAGGCCCGTCACCCACTGCCAGAGTTGGGGCAGGGACTCGATAAACAGCGCCGTTACAAACCAGACCGCTACTGTGGCAGCGATAGAAACGGCGAGTCCGATCATGACGATCAAGCCATCCCGCTCCGCCAATCCGAGGCCCAGCACCGCGCAGGCGAGCGCCGGCGGGAAGTTTCCACCGGGGGGCAGGGGAAGGATGAGGACAATCGCCATGATCAAGACGATCAGGCCTATCACGACGGTCCCGATCCGGCCGGTCATGAACAAAAGTCTAGGGCCTGACAGCTTTTCGGCCGCCGAGAGCGTAGGCCTCACCTTCTCCAGCCCAGAAATCAGCGCGGTCCTCGAAAATCCTCGCTCCGACAGAATTTTCGGCAGCCATAGCTCCTGACGACCGATAACCATCTGGACCGAGACAATCAGCAGACAGACGCCAACGACTGTCGGTATCCCAGGCGGCATGGGGACAATCGAAGGAATGGCGAACATCAGCGTCGCCAGCCCAAACGCTCGAGCGTCCAGCGCGTCCAGGATCTCTGCAATCGTGACCCGTTCGTCCTGGCCACGGACCGCGGCCAGAAGCAGGTCGGTTGTACGAAGGCCTTGGTGAACAAGGGGGACGCAGCTCTGATTGAGCTTAGGATCGTTCAAGTCCATGTAGTTCCTGAAGTTTTTTAGGATGGCGCTTTTCAATCTCAACTGGTAGCGCAGGGGCCGTCCGGCAACCCCGGAACCGGCCCAGCCGGCGGCAGCTTCGAACGAGACCAGCATGTGGTGGGATAAACCCAGCGCCAACAAGGCCCAGGCAGAAGAGCCCAAGCCTTTTCCCTTCATGAAGATCCGCTGGATCGGCTTCCTCGTTACGACGGTGTTGTTCGTTGCGACGACGGTGTCGCTCGCCACCCAAGGCCTCAACATGGGCCTCGACTTCACTGGCGGCGTGCAGATCGAAGCGGCGAGCACGTCGTCGTTCGACTCTGGAGTCGTGCGCGAGGAACTCGCCAAGGTTGGTTTCGACGAAAGCAACAGCAACGTCACGACGACCGACGGCGGAAAGACTGTTCTGATCCGCTTGCCGCCCGCCAGCGATGCGACGGAAATCGAAGAGATCACGCGCAAGGTTACAGGCGCGCTTGGAACCGAAGCTTCGGTTCGCAAGGTCGACGCGGTGGGCCCCAAGGTTTCGGGCGAACTCTTCCAGAGCGGCGTGATCGCGTCGATCCTGGCCGTGGTCGCCATTGGCGCCTATGTCTGGTTCAGGTTCGAATCCAAATTTGGCTGGGGCGCGTTCATCACGACCTTCCACGATGTGTACGTGTGCGTCGGCTTGTTCTCGATCACGCAGATGACGTTCGATCTCACGATTGTTGCCGGTGTCCTCACCGTCGCAGGCTATTCGATCAACGACACGGTCGTCGTCTACGACCGGATCCGGGAGATGCTGAAGAAGTACAAGAAGCTTCCGATCACCACGATCATCGACATCTCGATCACATCGACATTGTCGCGAACCCTGATCACCTCACTGGCGACGATGATCGCAGCGGGAACGATGGCATTCCTCGGCGGTCCCGTGCTGTACGGCTTTGCCGTGTCAATCTGCTTCGGCATCGTGATCGGCACGTATTCGTCGATCTTCGTGGCCGCACCGATGCTGATCCATCTGCCGGGCCGCATCCCGGGAGCAAAATACCGTAGTTCGGAAACGGCCGACGCCACATCGTAAGCTCCCGCGAGGGGGCTGGCGTACTTCCCAGACAGCCCTATTACTATAGGAAAATTGCGTGATGCGCTGGCCTTGAGCCCGTGCACACGTGCGGGGCTGGAGGATAGTCATGGCGGTAATCGACGCGCCCGCCGCAGGCCCGCGGCGCAAACAACCCTTCTACGCCCATCTCTATTTTCAGGTGATCACGGCCATCGTTCTCGGCGGCCTGATCGGTTGGCTCTACAAGATCAACTGGTTCAGTGACGTGCTGGGCGCTGGAGCGTTGGACAACTCAGTGCCCTGGGTCAGGGACTATCTGAAGCCGCTCGGCGATGCTTTTGTGAACCTGGTGAAGATGATCATCCCGGTGGTGATCTTCGTCACGATCGCTGTCGGCATAGGCGGCATGCGCGACATGGGCAGCCTCGGACGCGTGGCATTCAAGGCGTTGGTCTATTTCCTGGCTGTCTCGTCACTTGCGTTGGTCATCGGTCTCGTCGTCGCCAACGTCTTCCAGCCCGGCGCGGGCATGAACGCGGATCCAGCCAGCTACAGCGCGAAGGATATCGCCGCAGTCCAGGGGTATGCCGAGAAGGCCCACGATACGACTGTGGTCGGCTTTCTGATGTCGATCATTCCAAGAACGTTCGTCTCGGCGCTGACTGAGGGGTCTACTCTTCAGGTGCTGTTCGTGGCCATCCTGACGGGCGTCGGGCTGGCGATTGCCGGCGACCGCGCCCAGAAGGCGCTCGACGTCCTGAACTCCGCTTCACAGGCGATCTTCAGGATTGTAGCGGTCCTGATGCGCGCGGCGCCGATTGGCGCATTCGGCGCATTCGCCTTCATCATCGCCGACCTTGGCCTTGAAGCGATCTGGAAGCTGCTGGCGCTTGTCGGCGCCGTCTACGCCACCTCGATTTTGTTCATCGTCTTTGTACTCGGCGCGATTGGCCTGCTTGCGGGTTTTTCGATCTTCAGCCTGCTGCGCTACCTGAAGGACGAGCTGCTGCTGGTGCTTGGCACCTCTTCGTCCGAGTCCGCCCTGCCGGCGTTGATGGAAAAAATGGAGCGAGCAGGGTGCGCCCGCCCGGTGGTCGGTCTCGTTGTTCCCACCGGTTACTCGTTCAACCTGGACGGCACAAACATCTACATGACGATGGCGGCGCTGTTCATCGCGCAGGCCATGAACATCCATCTGCCCATCGAGCAGCAGCTTGGCCTGCTGGCCGTCGCGATGCTCAGCTCCAAGGGCGCTGCAGGCGTCACGGGCGCGGGCTTCATCGCGCTGGCCGCGACACTGGAATCTGTCATGGGGCCGGAAGGAAAAGCGATGATCCCAGTCGCCGGGATGGTTATCATTCTCGGCGTCGACCGCTTTCTGTCGGAGTGCCGCGCACTTACCAACTTCATTGGCAATGCGGTGGCGACCATTGTGGTCAGCGGATGGGAAGGCGCGCTCGATCGCGACAAGCTGAAGCTTGCCATGTCGGGCAAGGCGCCACCGCTTGCAGCGCAACCGATCGAACAGGATCCCGACTAACCGAATAGCCGGCGCACCAGTTCTACCGCCACGGCTTGATCGTTGGCGACGGTGCGGGCGAACGGTGCTGCAAGAAGAGGCAGCTTCGTCCAGCGGGACAGCTCCTCGATCAGCGCCGCCGCGGGGCCGGCCCCGGGCAACGTTTCCGTGACGACGATTACTTTCGGGGTGAGATCTCGTTGCGCAAGAACGTTCAGGGCAGTGAGCGTGTGGCTGACGGCCCCGAGGTAGTTGGACGCCATCAGCATCATCGGCAATCCGAGATCCGCCGCGAGATCGAGATTGGTATGCGTGTCGGTCAGCGGCGACATCACGCCGCCGGCGCCTTCCACCAGTACAGGCCCGTTGTGCGCTTTCAATCGTGTACGAACGAAACCGAGCATTTCATCATAGTTGAGAGTCACGCCAGCCCGACGCGCCGCTACGTTTGGAGCGGACCATTCCGTGAATGACGTCCAGCAGATGTCCGCAATCGCCCGCTCATTGATGGGGCGACCCATGGCCGCAAGCAGCCGGCCCGCATCTGATCCATCAAGCGCGGATGGCGAGTATCCTGACATCAGCGGCTTCAATGCGAGAGCAGGGCGGCCCTGCGCCACAAGCTCGCGAACAATGGCTGCAGACATGTGCGTCTTGCCGCTGTCCGTTCCGATAGCGGTCACGAACACCCCGGTCATTTCGCCGTTTCCGTGTCACCAAGCAGTTCCAGAACCAACGCCGCGAGCCGCCGAATGTCCGCCGCTTCATGCTTGGAGGAGAATGTAAACCGCAAACGGGCGGCTCCTTGAGGAACTGTCGGCGGTCGAATGGCTGTGACGAGGAACCCCTGTGCGGCAATGGTAGCCGACGCTTTCATCGCGGCTTCCGCCTCACCGAAGACTACCGGCACGATCGAGCTCTGCACGACATCCTGACCGATCAACGAACCGAACAGTCTCGCGTTCGACAGCGCCCTGCGTCCGAGTTCGGGTTCGTCCTGCATCACCTCCAGCGCCGTCAAAGCAGCCGCCAACACGCCCGGCGGCAGGCCGGTCGCATACACGAAGGTGCGGGCCCGGCTGGTCAGAAGATCAATGAAGTTGGTAGGCCCCGCGACGTACCCTCCATAAGCGCCGGCAGACTTTGACAAGGTGCCCATCTGGATCGGCGCCGGATTGTGCCGGTCAATAACGCCAAGCCCGTGCGCGTCGTCGGTCATCATCCAGGCGCCCGTCTCGCGCGCGAGCTCGACGAGCTGGTCCAGCGGGGCCAGATCGCCATCCATGGAGAAGACTGTCTCGGTCAGCAGTAGCGCGTGAGAGGTTGTGTCGCGCTCCTGAAGGCAGTGTGCGGCGGACGTGACGTTGTTGTGCGAGAAGGTCTGGACACGCGCGCCGGAAAGTCTTGCACCAGCGTGCATAGACGCGTGGCATAGTTCGTCCATCACGATCAGGTCGCCAGCGCCTACAAGGGCCGGAATGGCGCCGGCATTGGCCAGATAGCCCGACCCGAACACTCTCGCCGCGGGTAACCCCTTCATCCGAGCGAGCTTTGCTTCAAGCTGCTCGTTGAGTGGATTGTCCCCGGTCACAAGCCGCGCGGCGCCAGCCCCTGTCCCATATTTTCCGGTAGCCTCGACTGCCGCTGCGATCACCCGCGGATGTGAACTGAGGCCCAGATAGTCATTGTCGGAAAATGAGATCATCGGCTGGCCGCCGCGCATGACGCGGCCGTCTGCCAGCCGCTCCGTCGGCGAAAGCGCGCGGCGCAGGCCGCGCTCCTCCAGCATCGCAAGCCGCACGGCGGCGACCGCGTCGATTTCAGCAAAGTCCTTGGAGATCATCTGCACGCATTCCCTTAGGGCAGGAAAGGCCTTATCCGCACCGCCGACACGCTTCAATCTCGTTCACGATGGATTGCCATGACCGGCATAGCGACTGGCCCAGCCTGGCTCGACAAAGGTCTCGAACACATCTGGCTGCCCTACGCCCAGATGAAGACAGCGCCGCGCCCCGTGGCCGTGAAGGCCACGCATGGCGTTCGCATCGTGCTGGAAGACGGGCGCGAGCTGATCGATGGTATCGGCAGCTGGTGGACCGCCGTCCATGGTTACAACCACCCCTACCTTCTCGATGCGATGCGGCGGCAGCTGGAGCTGATGCCCCACGTCATGCTCGGCGGGCTGGCGCACGAGCAAGCCTATCGCTTGGCAACAAGACTGGCGGATGTCGCCCCTGGTGACCTTTCGAAGGTGTTCTTCTGCGAGTCCGGCTCCGTCGCGGTCGAAGTCGCGCTCAAGATGGCGGTGCAGTACTGGCGCAACACGACCGGCCAGGTCCGCCCGAAATTTCTGGCGTTTCGAGGCGGCTATCACGGGGACACGTTTGCGACGATGTCGGTATGCGATCCGGATGACAGCATGCACTCGCTGTTCGGTCCCGCGTTGCCGGTCCAGTACATCGCTGATCTGCCAACTGACGAGGCGAGGGCAGGGGAACTCGACCGGCTACTCTCGGTTCACAAGGACATCGCGGCTGTCATTGTCGAGCCTCTGCTGCAAGGCGCTGCCGGCATGCGAATGCATGATGTCGAAACGCTGCGGCGTATGCGTGATGCGTGTGATCGGCACGGCGTGCTGCTGATCTTCGACGAGATCTTCACCGGCTTTGGCCGCCTCGGAGCAATGTTCGCAGCAAACGTGGCGGGGGTGATTCCGGACATCATGACCCTCGGCAAGGCGCTGACGGGTGGCGTGACTCCGCTGGCTGCCACCATCGCCAGCCGCCGGGTATATGACGCATTCCATTCCGATGACGCGACCAAGGCGCTAATGCACGGCCCCACTTATATGGGCCACGCCCTTGGATGCGCTGCCGCCAACGCGTCGCTGGACCTGTTCGATAGCGAGCCGAGGCTTGATCAGGTCAAAGCGATCGAAGCCCTTCTGCTGGCTTCTCTTGGCCCTCTGCGCGATCTTCCACAGGTCGCGGCCGTTCGCATTCGTGGTTCGGTCGGCGCCGTTGAAATGCGTCAGGCCTTCAACATACAGGCGCTGCGCCGCGGCTTCATCGACCGCGGCGTCTTCATCAGACCCATAGGCAAGGTGATCTATCTCGCACCGGCCTACACCATCGGCGAGGCCGACCTCAAAACCCTGACGACCGCGATCCAGCGCACAGTGGAGACACTGCCAGCAGCATAGAAAACGCCCGCGCAGATAGCTGCGCGGGCGTTGTTCAGTGTCTGACCTGGACTACTAGAGCTTGCAGTCGTTGGTCAGGAAGTCTTCGATCGCTTTCAGCGAGTCGCGGGTGTTCGACGACGTCCACTTGTCGAGCTGGTGGCCCATATCGGAAAGCACCACGAGCTTGGCTTTGCCGGTCGACTTGACCGAATTGTAGAAGTCGGTCGCGTGATAGAGCGGAACGCGCACGTCGCGATCGCCGTGGTAGATCAGGATCGGGATCGACAGCTTCGCCGTGTTCTGCTGCGGGTCCATACCCTTCACGGTGCGGCCCTGGAAGGCGCGCTGCTGGCGGTTCTCACCCCAGTTGTTGCTGATGCGGGTCAGGTTCGAAACGCCTGCGCCGGCGATGGCGCACTTGAACGGCCCACCCGGACGAACCGATGCCGCGAAGGCTGCGAAGCCGCCGTAGGAATAGCCGAAGAGAGCGATACGATCCTTGTTGGCGTATCCCTCCTTCACCATCCAGCTGGCGCCGTCGTCCTTGTCGTCCTGCATCTTCAGGCCCCACTGCTCGTCACCAGCGAGCCAGAGCGCGTGGCCCCAGCCTTCACTGCCGCGATACTGGGGTTGAAGAACGGCGAAGCCGCGGGTGGCAAGGACCTGGGTCCAGCCGGTTGCGTCCCAGCCGAGGAAGTCGCGAGCCCAGGGACCGCCGTGCGGAAGCACGATGGCAGGCGGCGCCGGATCGCCCTTCTTGAAGCCTGGGGGCAGGGTGAGGAAGGCTGGAATCTTCAGGCCGTCGCGAGCGTCGTAGTAGACGAGCGAGCGTTCCCCGAGCTGCTCGGGCTTGATCCACGGACGTTCGCCACCCACGCCGAGCAGCTTCGTTTTGTTGAGCAGGATGAAATAGGAGGTCGGGTGCCGGGGGCTCTCGGCAGAGAAGAGAACCTTCGAGCGGTCGTCGGTCACCGAGATGATGTCGACATACTGACTCTTGAACGATGCTTCCAGGCCCTTCTGGATTGAGGCCATGTCCGGATCGGTCCAGTACACGGACCGGTCGGCGCCGTTGTAGGCAAAGCCGAGGATCTTGCCGAAATCCGACTTGTTGCGGCCGAGAATAACACCAGTTGCGTCAAAGTCCTTGTGAACGAACAGGGGCTCGGCATCGAACTTGTCGGTGCGCGCATCGTAAAGATAGACGGCGGCCTTGTCCGAGAACTTGTCGGTTACGATGAAGTATTTGCCGGTTTCTTCGTCGAAACCGTCAACGCTCATCTGGTTCCGGTTCTTGAAGTCGACTGTCAGCGGGGCTTCGAGATCGAAGTTACCCGTGTCCGGATTCAGGATGTAAGTTTCGGCGTCGTACTGCAGATCGCCCTTGGCGTCGGTCTTGAGCTTCACACGGACCTTGCCGTCACGCGGATCGATCATGCCGATCTGCATGTCGCCCGTGTCCTTGAACAGGCTGACGCTCTTGCCCGTCTTCAGGTTCAGCTTGGAGTAGCGCGAATCGAAGCTGACCGCGTCGGTGTGCTGAACAATGACGTTCTCAGGGTCGAGCGGCAGGTCGATGAATTGCGGGTTAGAGCCGATCTCAAGGCAGCGTTGCGTTTCGGCGCTGACGCCAAGCGAGCGCCCGGCCTCGAACGGGTCGTTGAAGTCCTTGATGGTCCGGTCCGTCAGAAAGACCTTGTAGAGGTAGGTCTTGGTCGCCCCGGTCGTCTTGCCTTCGCCGCAACCTGAGAGGCTGCCAGTCCAGGCCTGACTGGCGACAGTGGTGACTTTACCGACCTTCCAGGCGCGCGCCTGCACAAACCCCATGCGGTCGTTGCTCTGCGTCACGGACCCGACAGCGAGCGGCTTCGTGCCGTCGATCTTTGAGATGTCCCATGTCGCGAGCGCTCTTTTTTCCTTGTTCTGCGGGTCGGCGATAATAGCCGCGAGGAAGTCGCCCTCGTCAGACATGCTCACGCCAGAAATTTCCGGCATTCGGGCAAAGGATTCTACGTCCAGCTTTTGCGCAAAGGCTGTTCCTGACCCGAACAGCACCGCCGCAAGAGCGATTCCAAGATGGCTCCTAGACAAGGCAAACCTCTGATTTTTAAGGGTGAACGCGTACGAAAGCCGAGGGCAATGCTGCGGCGTTTGGCGTAAACCCGCAAGAGGTATCACGCAGGGGCTGTGTATTTGGAAAATCCTGCCTCAAAAGCGGAGGCAGCTTGTGTCCGAAGCGCCACAGGGGGGCGTCAATTGTGTCGGCAGTTGGGCGCTTCCGGACATTAAGATTGAAGTTTCGAAATTCCCCGTGCGACAAGCGGCAACTGCCGGAGTCAGGACCGGCATCCATTTAGTCGGCATTCTGGGGTCAATCATGTCAAACACGAGCGCTTCACTGCGCAGACTCTTCCGTGGCGGCGCCGCGTTCGGCGCTCTCACTCTCGCTATGGGCGCTGCCGTTGCGCAAACCCCTTCGCCGCAACCGCCAGTAGATTCGGTCGTTGATTGCGATCCGGCGACGCCGGGCGTTCAGACGAACTGCCCGCCTGCCGCTGCCGACCGAGTGGTCGTCACCGGTTCGCGCATCGCTCGCGACGCCTTCTCGTCAACAGCCCCGATCCAGGTGATCACGGCTGAATCCTCGACGCTGGAAGGCCTCGTCGATACTTCCGAGATCCTCCAGGGTTCCTCCATTTCGCAAGGCTCGCTGCAGCTGAACAACCAGTTCGGCGGCTTCGTCGTCGAAGGCGGCCCCGGCATCAACTCCGTGTCGCTGCGGGGCCTTGGCGCCCAGCGCTCGCTGGTGCTGCTCAACGGCCAGCGTCCCGGCCCGGCCGGCGTTCGTGGTCAGGTTGCCGCGTTCGACCTTCAGGTCATTCCTGACTCGATCATCAGCCGCATCGAGATCCTGAAAGACGGCGCCTCGTCGATCTACGGTTCGGACGCGGTCGCCGGTGTTGCGAACATCATCACGCGCAGCTCGATCGACTCGCCGGAACTGAACGTCCAGTACAACGCGACCGAAGGCGGCGGCGGTAACACGCTGCAGATCAACGGAGCTCTCGGTTTTGATCTCTTCGGCGGCAACATCATGCTCGCTGCTGAGTATGAAACCCGCGACCCGCTGAAGTTCGGCGACCGCTCTTACCTGGCTTGCTCGCAGGATCTCGCGTACGACGCCACGACTGGTCAGCGCATTGACCGCTTGGACCAATCGGTCCTCCGGAACACCAACCTCGCCAACTGCCCCGGCAACATCTACTTCAACACCGTGATCGATGCGGTCGGCGGCGCGCGCTACGTGCCGTCTCCGGATGGCGTTACGATTGGCCCGTTCCCAGGCTACCGCCCGCGTGTCAACCGTACGTACGCGCAGGTCGGCCAAGCCTATTACGAAGACGTGCTCAACGATCCGCGCTTCCTCGACTCCGACGCGATCGCTGGCGTTGATCGCCTCAGTGTCTACGGCAAGGCCGATTTCACGATCGACGCCCTCGGCGGCATCGACTGGACGACTGAAGCGCTCTTCACGCGTCGGGAATACGACAGCCACCGCGTTCGTCAGTTCTTCCCCAGCATCGCGAACAACGCTGGCTACGATGTACCGGGCCTTTACCAGACGCCGGCCGTAGGCTTCGTTGCCTCGGGTCCGTTCCGTGTGGCGCAACCGATCACGATCTGGCCTTCGGACAACTCGGTCGACGTTGACTACTATTACATCAACAGCGGTCTGACCGGCGACTTCGTGCTGCCGGGGTGGACCTGGTCGTTGAACGCTTCCTACAGCTCGTCGGAAGGCGAATATCGCGGCAACCAGATCCTCAAGGAAACCGCGGGCGACTGGAACTATGTCAGCCCCTCGGATGGCCTCTATCACGGCCCGAACTACAACCCGTTCGACCCGGCCTTCCTGTCGGGCAACTACTCGCAGGCGGTCTACGACCTCCTGTCGGACGAGTCGGTCGGCAACACGACCTATGACCAGACCGTCGTCAGCGGCGTCGTTACGGGCGACCTGTTCGAGCTTCCCGCGGGCCCGCTGGGCGTTGCGGTCGGCGGCGAATGGCGTTCGTTCGAAATCAACGACGTGCCGGACGAGCGCTCGGTCAACAACGAGTTCTGGGGCACCACGTCAGCCGGCATCACGGCGGGCGAAGACACCGTGTCGGAAATCTTCGCCGAGGTGAACGTTCCGCTGCTGAGGGGTCTTCCCTTCATCGAAGAACTCACCGCCGACGCTTCGGCCCGCGGGTTCGACTACGACTCGTACGGCTCGGACAGCGTCTGGAAAGCCGGCCTCAACTGGCAGATCACGCCGAGCGTCCGCGTCCGCGGCACGCAAGGTACGTCGTACCGCGCCCCGGCGCTGTACGAACTGTATCTGGGCAGCCAGACGGGCTTCCTGCCGCAAACGTCGATCGACCCCTGCATCAACTGGGCTAACTCGACGAACCCGAACATCCAGACCAACTGCGCCGCCGCCGGCATCCCCGGCAACTACACCGGCCTCGGTTCGTCTGCGACGATCGTGTCGAGCGGCGGCATCGGGCTCCTGACTGCGGAAACCTCCGAAGCCAAGACCCTGGGCCTCATCTGGACGCCCGACTTCCTCGATCTCAGCATCGCGATCGACTACTTCGACATCGAGATCAACAATGCTGTGACCCAGCTCGGCGCCGGCACCATTCTTGGTGGCTGCTATGGCGCGCCGATCTACCCGAACGTGTTCTGCACTCTCTTCTCGCGGAACGCGCCGAACGCAGCGATCAACCCGAACTCGATCACGCTGGTCAACGACAACTACCTGAACGCTGACTCGCAGATCACGTCCGGCATCGACATCACGGCTCGCTACGAGCATGAGTTCGACTTCGGCACCCTGGTGGTTGATCTGTCGGCCACGCATACGCAGGAAGACATCAACCTGCTGTTCAGCCCCACGGTTTCGTCGGGCTTCGCGACCAACGACTTCAACGGCTCGCTCGGCGATCCGGAGTGGGTCGGTGACGCGTCCTTCCAGCTGCGGAATGGCGACTTCACCTACTCGTGGTTCGTCGACTATGTCGGCGCCATGGACCACGAGCCGTTCGCGGCCGACCTTGCTGCCTACCAGGGCCGCACGATCCGTCGCATCAACTCGACCGATCCGTGGCTGTCGCACGACGTGTCGGTCCGCTATCGCGGTGACAACTTCGTCGTCACCGGCGGTGTCTCGAACGTGTTCAACGCGCCGCCACCGGTTGTCACAACGGGCGTTTCCTCCCGTTTCGGCAACACGCCGGCCTTCGCTTCGCAGTACGACCTGCGCGGCCGCACGTACTTCCTGCGCCTGGGCTACGAGTTCTAGTCTCTACGCAGAACCAAGACAGGGAAGGGCGCACCTCGGTGCGCCCTTTCTTTTTGTGCGTTGACGCGCTTGGGTTGGACAACGGTGAGAGACACGCGCCGGCGCACGTCAGCGAATGAGGATGTCCGATGTGATGTCAGCCACCCGGGTCACGCCGGTTAGAGCCATTGCGACGCGCATTTCCGCTTCGATGAGATTGAGGATATGGGCGACGCCGGCCTCACCACGGGCGCCGAGAGCGTAGGCCCAGGCGCGGCCAAGCAGGACGCCACGGGCGCCAAGCGCCAGCATGCGAACGACATCGAGCCCCGAGCGGACCCCGCCATCGGCAAGGATGGTGGCCTCGGATCCCACAGCCTGAACGACGTCCGGGAGTGCGTGAACGGTCGAAGGCACGCCATCCAGCTGGCGCCCGCCATGATTGGAAACGGCGATGCCGTCCGCGCCGATCTGTACCGCCTGCCTGGCGTCTTCACTGTCGAGCACGCCTTTCAGGATCAGCGGTCCCTTCCACTCCGAACGGATCCATTCCAGGTCGCGCCAGGAGGCCGTTGAGTCGAAGTTCTCGCGCATCCACTGAAAGAAGTCCTCGAGACCGGTCCTGCCTCCGAGAACAGGCGCAACATTCCCAAGCTTGTGAGGGCGGCCCATCAGGCCGACGTCCCATGCCCAGGATGGGCGCCCCATCGCCTGTAGCGCGCGACGCAGCGATCCTGCTGCTCCGCTGGCCCCGGCCAGGCCGGACCGATAGTCGCGATAGCGCGAACCGGGCACCGGCATGTCGACCGTGAACACCAGAGCGCTGCACTTCGCATCCTGCGCGCGGCGAAGGAGGTCCCGCATAAAAGCGCGATCACGGATCATGTAGAGCTGGAACCACATGGGCGTTGGCACGACCCTCACGACCTCTTCCAGACTGCACGCCGAAACGGTCGAGAGCGTGAAGGGGATGCCGAAGTCGCGAGCCGCTCTTGCAGCTTGCACCTCTCCGCGGCGCGCCATCATTCCGGCGAGGCCTATGGGAGCCAGCGCCACAGGCAGTCTGGCCTTGTGACCGAAGAGATCAGCCGTCAGGTCGATCGAAGAGACATCCTTCAGCACACGCTGCCGGAGTGCGATCTCTCGAAGGTCGTCGGTGTTTCTCCGCAGCGTGACTTCGTCATAAGACCCGCCATCCATGTACTCGAAGAGGAAGCGCGGGAGTCGGTGGCGTGCGAGTTCGCGATAATCGGAGACCGAGGCCGCCTTCACAGCGGCACACTCATCTCGCCCGCGTATGCTGAAGCCATGAGGATCAGATGCTCCGCGACCGGCCAACCCAGTAGGGCGCACGGACCTGAGCGCGCAGGACCTTGCCAGCGGCATTGCGCGGCAGAGCGTCCACGAACTCGACAGTGCGAGGCCGCTGGAAGCCAGGCAGGCGATCCCTGGCGAAATCGAGGATCGACTGGATCGTTTCCTGCGAGCGTGGCACGCCGGGCTTCAGCTCAACCACGGCCTTGATCTCCTCGCCCCAATCCTCGTTGGGAACGCCGACCACGGCGGCGTCCGCGACGCCTTCGTGGCGAATGAGGATCTCGTCAATCTCGACGGGATAGATGTTCACGCCACCCGAGATGATCAGTTCGGCTGTGCGGCCAGTCAGGAAGAGATCGCCATCGGCGTCGAAGCGGCCCATGTCGCCAAGGGTGAACCAGTCGCCGCGATAGCTGGAGTCCGTCTTGGCTTGCTCCTTGTAGTACTCGAACCGGCCGGTGGCTGGCGCCTTCACATAGATGAGGCCCTCCTGGCCTTGCGGCACTGGGTTGCCGTCATTGTCGAGCAGTTTGATCTCTACTCCCGGCACCGCCTTGCCGACCGTACCAGGCTTTTTCAGCCATTCGTGCGGACCGACGAAAACGCCGCCGCCTTCGGTCGAGGAATAGTATTCGTAGATGGTCGGCCCGAACCAATCCATCATCGCCTTCTTCACATGGGCCGGGCAGGGCGCCGCGCCGTGAATGATCCAGCGCATCGAGCTGATGTCGTACTTGTTCCGCGTCGCTTCAGGCAGCTGGAGCATGCGATGCATCATGGTGGGCACAATGTGCGTGTGCGTCGCCTTATGCGTCTCGATCATGCGAAGCGTTTCCTCGGCGTCCCACTTGTCCATGAGCAGGACGCCGACGCCGGCGTTGATCGGGATGGCGAAGTTTATTCCCAGCGGCGCCGCGTGATAGAGCGGTCCAGTCAGCAGCGACAGGTCTGTCGCGGGATTCCACCTCGCGGTCTCGTTGCAGACATTGGTGAGCTGCGAGACGACCGGACGGGTCTTGCGATAGACGCCCTTCGGCCGGCCCGTCGTGCCCGACGTATAGAGCATGGTCGAGCCCGGTTCAGCGTTGTCGATGTTCTCGCCGCTCTCGCCCGCCAGGGCTGACTCATAGTCGTCGAAGCCCGGAATCGCGCCGGCGAACGCCAGCTTCACGCTGAGTTTGTCCGAGAGCCTGGCTGCTTCTGTTGCGCCCGGAACAAAGCGTCCGCTGGCGATCAGCGCCCTGGCGTCGCAGTTGTCGACGACGTAGGCGATCAGCTCGGGCGACTGGTGCCAGTTCACAGCCGTGAGACGAAGACCTGAACGCTGCGTCGCTGCCCAGACCTCCGCGAACTCCGGGCCGTTGTGCGCCAGCAGGGCGACGCCATCGCCCGGCTGAAGGCCGCGCTTGCGGAACAGACGCACCAGCTTATTGGCGCGTTCGTTCAGCTGCCCCCAGGTGAGAAGCCCATTGGGCGAGATGATTGCGAGCCGGTCCGGCGTGCGGCGGGCATGAACCGCCACGGTCATGCCCTGAGCGATCAGTTGCTCGTCCGTCGGCTGTTCAGCCAGGCTCATATCCGCTTTCCCTCGACCCTTCAGGCTCGTTTTCCAGAACCATAGGCGCCGGGCAGGGCAGGGGCAATGTCGCCGGGGAAGGCATGGCGCAGAAGCTCTGGATGGGTAATCCTGCTTTCGAAGGCGCGTTAGTCGCCGAATTGGGGAGATCGCAATGACCAGGATCCTGCAGGCTACCGCTCTGGCGCTTGTGCTCGCTGCCTGTAGCGGACCGGAAAAACCGGTGACCTACGAAGTCAGCGAGTTCATCGGACCATCGCCCTTCCACGGCCTGCACGGGCTGGCGATTGAACCTGACGGCACGATCCTGGCGGGCAGCGTCGTCGGGCAAGCGATCTATGCGGTCAATCCGACAACCGGCGAAGTCACCGAACGGCTGGGGCCGCCGGACGGCATGGCGGACGACATCGCCTTTGGCCCGGATGGCGTGATGGCCTGGACCGGATACCTGACCGGCAAGGTGTTCGTGCAGGAAAAAGGCGGCGCACGGCGCATGGTCGCGTCCGGCCTGCCGGGCGCCAACTCGCTGGCCTTCACGAAGGAGGGCAAGCTCTACCTGACGCAGGTGTTCCTCGGCGACGCGTTGCATGAGGTTGACTGGAAAGGAACGGGCGGCGCGCGGTTGATCAAGAAGGACCTCGGCGGGCTCAATGCCTTCGAGATCGGGCCGGATGGAATGATCTACGGGCCGCTCTGGTTCCGGCATGCGATCGTTCGGGTGGACCCGGCCACGGGCAACTCCACCGATGTGGCGACAGGCTTCGAAATTCCCGCGGCGGCCAATTTCGGACCGGATGGAAATCTCTACGCCATCGACACAAAGACCGGTGAAGTGAAGCGCATCGACATGAAGTCGAAGCAGGTCTCTGTCATCGCCAAGCTTGCGCCGGCGCTGGACAACCTCGCGATCGCACCGAGCGGCCTGATCTATGTCTCCAACATGGCTGACGCCACCATCTATGAGGTGACGCCGGGCACTGGTGCGGTGAGAACCGTGGTGAAAGGACCACTCGCTACGCCAACCGACCTCGCCATCTGGTCTGATGACAAGGGCGAACAGCTGCACGTGGCGGACGTGTTTGCCTATCGCGTGATCGACACAGCAAGCGGCGCCATCACCGATCCGCTGCGTATGTATCGCGACGAGACCGAGAACCAGCTCGGCGTTGGCACCGGCGCCAAGCATGTCGCGATTGCCAGCTGGGCGGCAGGCACGATCCAGGTGCTCGATCGGGCAACGGGCAAGACGGTGGCCATGCATCACGGCCTCGCGGCGCCTGTTGATGCGCTGGAGCTCGCCGATGGCCGTCTCCTGGCGCTTGAGGCCGCCAAGGGCGTGATCAGCCTGATTGATCCAGCAACCCCATCGACGGCCGAGAATCCGCCCAAGCCGCTTGTCTCTGGTCTCAATTTTCCCGTGGCGATGGCGGAAGCGGCTGACGGCAAGCTCTATGTGACCGAATCCGGCACCGGCTCGCTCTCCAGCGTTGATCTCAAGACCGGTGAGATCGTGCGGCTGATATCGAGTCTTGCGTCACCTGAAGGCGTTGATGTCGGGTCTGACGGTCGCGTTTATGTGGCGGAAGCGGGCGCGGGGCGCGTGATCGCGTTTAGTCCGGCGGACAAGACGCAGGTCACCATCGCAGAAGGACTCAAGACCGGATTGCCCGCGGCAGAAGGCACGCTGCCTGCCTACACGACGACAGGCGTTGCGGTCTCGAAGAAGGACGGAACGATCTACGTCTCGTCCGACATCACCAACGCGATCTACAAGATCACGCCGAAGAAGAACTGATGGCTATGCTGATGGCACCTTGAAGCCATCGCGCAGCTCGCGCTTCAGCACCTTGCCGATCGACGACCGCGGCAGAACATCGACGATGTTGAGCCAGGTCAGGCGTTGCGTCTTGCCGACGCGCGTATTCATCCATTGGCGCAGTTCCTCTGGCGCGATCGACTGGCCAGGACGTAGCACAACGAACGCGGCCGGCGTCTCGCCCCACTCGCGAGACGGGATACCGACGACGGCTGACTCGGCCACGGCTGGGTGCTGCGCCAGCTCGGCCTCCAGGTCGCTTGGATAGACGTTGAAGCCGCCGGTGATGATCATGTCCTTCTTGCGATCACCGAGAACGAGAAAGCCGTCCTCATCGAAGCGGCCGACATCGCCCGTGCGAATGAAGCGCTCGCCCTCGGGGCTGTACCATTCAGCTTCGGCGGTCTTCTTAGGCTGGTTGTGATAGCCGGTCATGATTGACATGGATCTACCAACGACTTCACCGGTTTCGCCGCGCGCGACTTCCTTGCCGTCATCTCCGATGATGCGGATGTCGTGACCCGGCGCCGGCTGGCCGACGGTGTGCAGCTTGTTGGTGAACTCGTGGGCGCGCAGCAGGCAGGATCCGCCACCTTCGGTCATGCCGTAGATCTCGACGAGACCGCCGGGCCAGCGCTTCACAATGTCAGCCTTGAGATCGGCCGCGAACGGAGCGCTGGTACAGGTCTTCATCCGGAAGGACGAGAGATCGAAGCTGTCGAAGTCGGACAGGTCCATCAAGCGGCGATACTGCACCGGCACCAGCATGGCGTGCGTTGCGCGATGCTTCTGCGCCAGCTCGAGGAAACCGCGCGCGTCAAACTTCCTCATCAGCACGACTGTGCCGCCGCGAACCAGCGCGGGGATCAAGCTGACCAGCGTGGTGTTCGAATACAGCGGCGTCGAGACGATGGTGATTGAGCCCGGTCCGTATCCCAGCGCTTCCGCGCGGCGGATGTGGCCCCAGCGCATGCGGTGCGGCTGGACGATACCCTTGGGCGTGCCTGTCGTTCCCGAGGAATAGATGATGTTGAACGTCTGCTCCGGATCGAGCGTCACTGGCGCGGGCTTGGCGCCAGCGGGCGCCAGCCAGGAGTCGAAGGATGGATTGGTGGCGCCTTCGAGCGCAATGCGCTTGACCGTGGGCGGCTCGCTTGCCGTGTCGAGCGCCTTTGAAGCGCTGTCGTCGACGAACAGCAGGCCGGCGCCACAGTCGCGGACCATGGCCGCAAGCTGGTCGGCTGTGGAAGACGGAGCGAGCGGGCAGGCGGCAGCGCCAACGCGTAGCGCGGCGACAAAGATCGTGACGTACTCGATCGATGATGGCGAGCACATCGCGGCAGCACCGCCATTGCCGACGCCATCGCGCTGGAGTGCGGCGGCGGCCCGATCGATCAGCGCGTCGAGTTCGGCGAAGGTCACGGCGCGCGCGCCATCAATGATGGCAAGATGGTCTGGCCGTTCCTTCGCATGCGCGCGGATCAGGTCCGGCATGGTCGCAAAGGGTTGGTCGAGAAGCTGAGCGGCGGTTGTCATGTCGGTTCCAGGATCAGGGTTTAGCGGCCATTGAAGCGCGGAGCGCGCTTCTCGCGAAAGGCGGCGCGGCCGTCGCGATAGTCCGCGCTGTCGAAGCAGGCGTCGATGGCGGCCTGAGCCGGCGCACGCAGCGCCGGGTCTGCTGCAGCGCGGCTCGCGAGTTTGGCGGCAGCAAGACTCATCGGGGCGGTCTTCGTGATCATGCCGACCATGTCACGAACGATAGCTTCAAGCTGATCCGCCGCCACGACGCGATTGACGAAGCCAGCTTGCAGCGCTTCGGCGTCGGTGAAGTGTCGGGCGGTCGCCAGCATTTCCATGGCGATCCCTTTGCCAACGATCGATTGCAGCCGCGCGTAATTGTCGAGTTCGTAGCCGAGGCCGAGCTTGCCGGCGGGAACGCCGAAGCGGGATCCTTCGGCGCAGATGCGGATGTCGCAGGCGCTGGCGATCACCATGCCGCCGCCGATGCAGAAGCCTTTGATCATCGCGATGACTGGACGGTTGGCCTCGATCAGCGACGCGGTCGCGGCAGTGACGGCGGCGGTGAAGGTGCGGTTGCTGGCGGCGTCGAACCGTTCCTGCTCGAACTCGGCAATGTCGGCGCCGGAGATGAAGGCCTTGTCGCCGGCGCCCCGGATGACGATGGCGCGGACGGCGGGATCAGACGTCAGGCTGGCCAAGGCGGCGGGCAGGGCCCGCCACATGTCGTACCGGACGGCGTTCAGGCGCTCGGGCTGGTTGAAGGTAATCCAGCCGATCGGGCCTTCAGCGTCCGCGAGCAGGCGGCCTCCTGCCAATTCCATGGGGTCGCCCCTTCAGAAGCGCTGCGTTGACCCATCTGACCAACGCCGATACCAGACAAATCAAGCGCTAAGCCCGATGCCGGTAGGGAGGCAAGGGCCGCGTTTGCAGGACAGACAGAACAGACAGCGACGCGCTGTCGCTGTGCCTGCGCCCCCAGGGAGAAAGCCGCTTCAGCGGCTCGCCCGCCGGAGACCGAGCCATTGACTGACCGACTTCTGCCACCCGGCCTCAGCGGCGACCTGGACGTGCTGGCGTTCGCCGAGGCGGAGCTTGCCGCTGGCCGGCCGGCGGCGCTGATCACCATTGTCGGACTGGATGGGCCGTTCTCGCGGCCGCTAGGCGCCCAGCTGGCTGTCGCGGGTGATAAACGTTTCGCTGGCAGCATCTCCGGGGGATGCCTGGAGCAGGCGCTGACCGAGGAAGCTCAGATCGCGATGAAGGAGGGAACCAACCGCACGCTGCGCTATGGGCGTGGATCTCCCTATCTGGACGTGCGCCTGCCATGCGGTGGCGGTATCGATCTCTATGTCGATGTGAACGTCGATCGCGCTGTACTGCAGAGCGCGATTGCACTGGGGCGTGCGCGTCGTAACTTCTCCATGTTGTTTGACGCGGGTCTAACGCGGTCCAGTCTTAGGATCGAGGAAGGCCTGGTTCAGGCGAAGCCCGATGAGTTCGAGCGGCGCTTTGAACCGAAACTGAGAATCGTGCTGGCGGGGCGTGGATGGGAAATCGTCGCGATGAGTCAGCTGGTGCAGACCACGGACGCCGAACTTGTCGTTGCGAGCCAGGAAGCCGCGACGCTTGAGTTCTGTCGCCCGCACGCGGACCAGCTGATCCAGCTGACGACGCCGCGCTCGGCCCCCAAACTGCCGCTCGACGAACACACTGCCGTGGCGTGCCTGTTCCATGAACATGAATGGGAAGCGCCGTTGCTGCTCGATGCGTTGCGTAGTCCTGCCTTCTACGTTGGGGCGCTCGGTTCGCGTCAGACGCATCTGCGCCGTGTCGAGACGCTTGAAGCACTCGGCGCCGGACCGGAAGACATTGCACGGCTCAAGGGACCGATCGGCCTGTTCGCGTCGCATGACCCGAGGTCGCTGGCCGTGTCCGCGCTGGCCGAGATCGTCAAGGTGCGGAACGCACGCGGAGGCGCGCAATGAGCGTGCCGATGAACCGCACGGCCGTTGTGCTGCTGGCTTCGGGTCTGTCGCGCCGTTATGGTCGGCGGGACAAGATGCTCGCCAACCTCGGCGGCAAACCGCTGGTTGAGCATGCCGCCGCCGTTATCATGGAGCTCGACCCGCTGACCCGCGTGGCGGTGTGTCCGTCAGACCGGCCGGAGATCGGCGAGCGTCTAATCAATCGCTTTGTCGTCGCTGTGAACAAGAAGCCGAAACACGGCCTTGGGCATTCAATCGCGATCGGCGCCCAGATCGCCCTGCAGTTCAAACCGGACGCCATCTTGTTCTGCATGGGCGACATGCCGTTCATCGAAAGCTGGATGCTGACCAGCGTCGTCGAGCGCCTAGGCGGCGGTGTGGATATCGTCCACTCGGGCAGCCCCGATCGCGTTCATCCACCAACAGCGTTCGGACCAGCGTGCTTCGAGCAGCTTCAGGCGCTGGATGGAGACGAGGGCGCCAAGCCGATCATCGGGCAGGGAGGCTTCAAGGTGGTCGCGTTCAACGCGCCCAAGCCGCTGCTCTTCGATGTCGACACGCGCGAAGACATTGAGCAGGCGGACAAGCAACTCGCGATCCGCGAGCGACATGCTCCGCGCGGTCCGCAATCAACAGCCGTCGATGAAGTGCCGCTGGCGCCAATCGATCTCAGCCAGCACCGGGCAGGCGCACGCGAAGTGACGTTCAGGCGCTAGGCTTCCGTTCCGCCGCCTTCACGTCGGTCCAGAGCGCTTCCTGCTCGTCCAGACTGAGGCTGGCGAAGTCGAGCCCGCGAGACCGAGCCAGCTCTTCCATACCAGAAAATCGTTTCACAAACTTTGCGTTCGCCCCGCGAAGCGCCACCTCCGGATCAACGGAAAGCTTGCGGCACAGGTTGGCGACGACGAACAGGATATCGCCCAGTTCCTCGGCCACGTGCGCCTGGTCGCGCTCCGGCTTGGCGAGTGCTTCCTCAAGCTCGCCGACCTCTTCCTGCAGCTTGTCCAGGACCGGTTCCGGTGACGGCCAGTCGAAGCCCACCCTCCCGGCCCGCTTCGTCAGCTTCTCGGCCCGCATCAGGGCCGGCAGAGCCAGCGCGACGCCATCCAGCGCGCTCACGGGTCCCGCCTTGGCCTTCTGGGCTCGTTCGGCCGCCTTCATCACCTCCCAGGCCCCGGTTTGGGCCTCGGCGCTGTCAATCTGGCCATCGCCGAACACGTGCGGGTGCCTGGAGGTCATCTTGTCGACGAGCGACCTCAGAACGTCGTCGATATCGAACGCGCCGGCTTCCTCAGCCATCCGGGCATGAAACACGGACTGGAACAGCAGATCGCCAAGCTCGCCGCGAAGCTCGCCCATGTCGTGGCGCTGGATCGCGTCGGCAACCTCATAGGCTTCTTCGATCGTGTACGGCGCGATGGTCTCAAACGTCTGCTCGATGTCCCATGGGCATCCGCTCCCGGGCGTCCTTAGCCGAGCCATTAACGTCACGAGGTCCCTGAACGCGTCCCCGCTAGAGGGGAGGGAGCGGCCCTCGCTGCCGCTCAGCGCGGCGCCTGCTTTCTTCGTGGCGGGATCAGCCATCGCTCTCACCCCTGTATACGCAAGTCGCATAATCAACATTATGGGCAATAATATATGGATCAGGATCAGCCACTTGGCGCGACTTCCAGTTCCATACCGTCGTAGGCCGGCTCGACATGGGCAGGCAGCTCCGCCTTGAGCTGCGCATAGTCCAGATCTACGTGCAGATTGGTCAGAATGGCCCGGCGCGGCTTCAACCGCTCAATCCAGGCCAGTGCCTGAGCCACTGTGGCGTGGGTCGGATGCGGCGTGTGACGCAAGGCATCGATGACCAGCGTGTCGAGCCCGCCTAGCCTCTCCAGCGTCTCCTCACACAGCCGGACCACATCGTTGCAATATGCAAAGGTTCCGATACGAAAACCGAGAGACGGGATCGGACCGTGGTCCTGGATGAGCGTCAGGACCTCCAGCGGCCCGCCCGGACCATCGATACGGACCACCTGCCCCGCCTCCAGATCCACCACCCCGTCCAGGATGGCCGGATAGCCTTGGCCACCCTGAAAGCAGTAGTCGAACCGCTTGAGCAATGCCGCGGCGGTCGGCTGGTCCATGTGTACCGTCATCTGCTTGCGATGACGCAGGACGATCGCCCGAAGGTCGTCCATCCCGTGAGCCTGGTCGGCGTGAGAATGGGTCATCAGAACAGTGTCGAGCCGATCGACCCGGGCTGCCAGCAGCTGGTCGCGCACGTCCGGCGATGTGTCGACCAGAACAAGGGTCGGTTCAGTCGCGTCGCGGCTCCAATGCCGGATCAGGATCGAGCACCGCGACCGGCGGTTGCGAGGTTCGGCCGGATCGCAGACGCCCCAGTCATTTCCGATCCGCGGTACGCCGCCTGACGAGCCGCAACCCAGTATCCTGACCTGAAGCCTGCCAGTGGTCATGCCGCCCGCCTGAACAGCTGGGTCGCGTTGGCCGTCGTCAGCCTGGCCGCATCCTCGAAACTCATTCCGCGATGCTCGGCGAAAGCCCGGCATACGTCCACCAGATACGCTGGCTCATTTCGCCGCCCTCGATACGGAACCGGCGCCAGGTACGGGCAGTCGGTCTCGAGGATGATGCGGTCGAGCGGCACATTGGCCATGACGCCCCGCACGTCGGTCGCGCCCTTGAACGACAGGATGCCCGAAACCGAAAAGCGCGCGTCGAGATCCATCGCACGCTGCGCCAAGCGTTCGCCGCCCGTGTAGCAGTGCATCAGGATGCGGAACGCGCCGCGCCGATATTCGCGCTCGAGTATATCGCCCGTGAGATCGTCCGCCTCGCGCGTATGCACCACCAGCGGCAGTCCGGTCTCACGCGCAGCGTGGATGTGCTCGACGAAGCTGCGTTCCTGCAGAACAACGTCGCTGTAGCCGTAGTGCTGGTCGAGCCCGGTCTCGCCAATTGCGCAGACTTTCTCGTCGCGCGCCTCGTCGACAAGCGTCTTCGCCTCGAGCGTCCAGAAGTCCTTCGTGTAGTGCGGATGCACGCCAACGCTGCAGACTATGTCGTCGTTCGCGTGAGCGATGGCTTTCACAGCGGGAAAGCGATCCAGCCGATCGCAGATCGCGACAAAGCGGGTGACGCCGGCGGCGCGCGCCCGCGCGAGCACGTCCGGCAGATCTTCGGCATATTGCTCGGCATGAAGGTTCACATGCGTGTCGAACAGCATCGTCAGCTCGCAGCGGTCGGCGCGAGGCGCGCCACGCGCGACAGCGCGGCAGCGATCGTCTGCGCGCGATCCTGGTTCAGCGCCTGCGCTTCGGAATCGAGCCGCATGATATCCAGCGCAGCCGAGGCCCAGTCGCCAGCAAGCACCGGGTCGCTCTCACGCGCCGCTCGCTTCTGCAGGCTGGCGCGCAGGCTTTCCATCGCTGCAGCCATTGTGGTTTCGGACTTGGCAGCCTGCGTCAGCGCGCCGTAAAGGCTGCGCGCATCACCCGCGCCGAGATTGCGCAAGGCGTTTGAAATCGCATCCGCAGCCGCGGCGCTGTCCGCGCCGTCAAGCGCGATCCCGCGTCCCGGCCGACCTGGTGCGAGCTTGGCGACTTCTTCAGCGCGCGCGCCCGTGACGCCCGACATCGCAAGCGCCGACAGCGTCTCGTGCTCGCTCAGGGGGCCACAACGCAGCACGCGGCATCGGCTGCGCACAGTGGGAAGCAACAGCTGCTCGCCATGCGATATGAGGAACAGCACGGCGCGTTGCGGTGGCTCCTCAAGCGTCTTGAGGATCGCGTTGGCGCCGAAGCGATTGAGTTCGTCGACCGCATCCACGATCGCAACGCGCCAGCCGCCGAGCGCGGGACGCAACGAGAAGAACTCGCCAAGTTCGCGCACGCTATCGACCGGGATTTCGGATTTCTGCTTTCCCTTGTCGTCGATCGGACGGCGAATGATGCGAAGATCCGGATGGCTGCTAGCCACAATCAAACGACCAACGTGAGTCTCGGCATTCGCCGACAGATCGCCATCACCGCCAAATAGATGCATGGCGAACTGAAGCGCAAGCCGCGCCTTGCCGACGCCGCGCGGTCCACGCAAAAGCCAGCCATGATGCAGCTTGCCGGAGCGCACAGCGGCAAGGAATTCCGCCTTCGCAACAGAGTGACCGACAACCGACCCGAGTTCGTTCGCCGCGACTTCCATCACGGTTTCCCGCCAAGCCTGGAGTCGACCGCTTTCATCGCTTCGTCTGCAAGCGCGTCCGGCGCCAGGGACGCATCGAGCACCACGCAGCGTTGCGGATTGGCGTGCGCAATGTCGAGGAAGGCCTTGTGGACAGCTTCGTGATAGCTGCTGACGCGGGCCTCGATCGCGTCCGCGTCGTTGGCGCGCGCGGTAAGCCGCGTACGAGCCTTGGCGAGGGGCAGGTCGAGGATCAGCGTCAGGTTCGGCGTGGTTTCGCCAACGCACATGCGGTCAAGCGTTTCGATCTGATCGCTGAGCACGCCGCCGGCCGCAGCCTGGTAGGCGCGCGTGGAATCCGAGAACCGATCGCAGATCACCCAGCTGCCTGCGGCCAGCGCAGGGCGGATGAGTTTGTCCAGATGATCGCTGCGGGCGGCATAGAACAGTAAGGTTTCAACGATAGGCTGCCAGGACGTGATCTCCTGGGGCGGGCTCAGGATCAGCTTCCGCAACGCTTCGGCGCCGGGCGTGCCGCCTGGTTCGCGTGTTCTCACAACCTTGATTTTACGGGCCAAAAGCCTCGATTCCAGCGCTGCGGCGAGAGTCGACTTCCCGACCCCCTCGCCTCCTTCCAGCGTTATGAAACGGCCTCGATCAGCCAAACCAGCTCCGATACTACTCGCCCTTGAGGCCCATCATCGCCTTGCCGATGAAGCCAAGCTGGTTGACCGACTTGCCGGCGGCAACCGGGATCTTCCTGTCCGGC
The DNA here is from genome assembly GCA_965279205.1 of Hyphomonadaceae bacterium. GTDB lineage: Bacteria > Pseudomonadota > Alphaproteobacteria > Caulobacterales > Hyphomonadaceae > UBA7672. The sequence continues at coordinate 2,251,003 of OZ257144.1, read as the reverse complement.
GTTCCGGGCGCAGTGACGACCAGCTCACCGACAATATCGCCTTCCTTCACTGGCGCCGCCAGAGGGCCCTTGTAGACGACTGTGCCTTTGACGTTGGCGGTCGCATCAGCATGCAGGCCGACTGAATAGTCTTCGGTTGCGATCAGCGGCACTTGTTTCTCTTCGCCAAGCCAGACATCGGCGACGGCGACCTGGGCGCCCTTGTCGACGATCTTGGCTGAAACGAAGTCGAGGAAGGCCGAACGCATGACGCGAGGCGCTTCCTTCTTGCGCTCTGTCTCGTTGGCAAGACCATTGAGAACGATGATGCGCCGCTTGCCTTCGCGGATCGCAGACCCGACCAGCCCGAATCCGGAAGCGGAAAGGTGGCCAGTTTTCACGCCATCCGAACCCGGCAGCTCGCGCAGCAGCGGATTGCGGTTGTACTGGCGTGTCTTGTTGAACGTGAATTCCGGCTCCGAGAACATCGGATAGTATTGCGGGAAGTCCTTGATGATACGGAACGCGATCAGCGCGATGTCGTGCGCGCTCATGCGCTGGCCTGGATCATCCAGTCCAGTCGAGTTGGTGAAGCGCGATGCGGTCAGTCCCAACTCCTTCGCACGCGATGTGGCCGCACGCGCATAGGCTTCCTCGCTGCCGAAGAGTCCTTCCGCCAGCACGATGCACGCGTCATTGCCCGAAACGATGATGGCGCCGCGCAGCAGGTCCTGGACGGTGGCCTTGGAATTGATTGGCAGGAACATGGTCGAGCCGTCCGTGCCGGCGCCGCCCGTGCGCCAGGCGTGCTCGCTTACGGTGAACTCGTCGGTCAGCGCCAGCCGTCCAGCCTTGATGCGCTCGAATACGAGATAGTAGAGCATCAGCTTCGACATCGAGGCCGGCACCATCGCTTCGTCGCCGCGCTTTGAATAAAGCGGCAGGCCCGTGTCGCCATCCATGATGTACGCGTACGGAGCGTTGGTGTTGAGCGGATCGGCGGCCAGTTGCGCGGTTACATCCGGCGCGGGCGCGGGCGGCGTCGCCGGCGGTTGGGCGATCGCGGATGAAGCGGCGAGAACCGCGGCAAGCAGGGTTCCGGCGATGAGGCGCATAAGCGAGAGACTCCCTCGAGAATCTGCCCACAAGAAGGCGCTTCGGGTATACCCGTCAACCGCCAGAAAGTCGCTGCTTTGGGACATGCGCAGGATCGCTCGCAGACAGCTAGACCTGCCCTGCCCTGCGCCGACGCGTTAGTCGCTAGTTCAGCTTTGCGACGACGATGGCCTTGTCGCCAGCTTCGGCCAGGCGATCTTCCGCATGTTCGGCTTCGGCGCGCGACGCCCACGGTCCAACCATCACGCGATAGAACTCCGTGCCGTTGACCGTCGCCGACGAGATCGACACCGGGCCAATTTGGCGAAGCCTGTCGCGCAGGGCGCTGGCGTTGCTGAGATCAGCGAATGAGCCGGCCTGCAGGAAGAAGCCGGTCTGGGTGGTCGGACGGACGACCGGGGCCGGAACAGAAGCCGCGACAGGCGCGAGCGGCTGGACAGTGAAGGAGGGCTGCGTCGCCACGATCTGGGTCTTCACAGGCTGCGAGGGCGCGGCATTGGCTTCGGCGGGGGCAGGTCCGACATACTGGACGCGCACTTTGGCCGTGCCCTTGGCGTGCATATCGAGCGCGGCGCCAGCGGCGCGCGACAGGTCGATGATGCGATCATCGACGAACGGGCCGCGATCGTTGAGACGCACGACGACCGACTTGCCGTTCTCGAGATTAGTGACCCGCACGAGCGAGGGGATCGGCAGGGTCGGGTGAGCGGCCGTCATCGCCATCTCGTCGAACACTTCGCCCGAAGCGGAATCCTTGCCGTGGAAGGTCGGGCCGTACCACGAAGCGATGCCGACCTCGTTATAGTTCGGCTCGTAGGCCGGCACATACCACTTGCCCGCGACCTGGTAGGGAGGGCCGGCATAAGGCTGCGCGAAAGACGGCGGCTTTTCAGCAACCGACGCCGACATCAGCGACTTCGGAGCGTCAAGGCGCGTGCTTGCGATCGGCAGGGACGGACCATAGCTGGCGACCTGCACACCGCGCTGCTCGAAGGAGTCAAAGGTCGGCACGGGCGCGGCGGGGGCAACCGTCACTGAAATGAACGTTGAATCTGCGCGGTTCTCGAGGCGAACCGTCGGCGCGTGAGAAGGCGAGGAGGACTTGTAGACGATCGGCGCAGCCGTCTGCGCGTAGGAAGCGTCAGCGCCGCCGATGATGAACACCGCCGCGAGGATCGCAGCGCCCGTCACCATACGCACGCTCAAGCCAGCGCGAGCCTTGCCGACAACCATCATCACCAACATCCCGTCCATGGATACCGGACCGGTTTTTCTCCGGTTCCGGGCCGCTCTTCTGGCGGCGTGGTCGGACATTAGCCAACACGGCTTTCAGGCGCTGAAACCAGATCGGTCGATTTTCATCAATTTGCTCGCAATCGCCGGGAAGGTTACCGCGAATGCCGATTTCTTCACGATCTGCCGCGCCAGCCCGGTCCGAAAATGCGGCTTTACAAGCAGTTCCGTATCAATGCCCCGCCCGTGCGCCCGGCAACCACCTGCGCCGACGTAAACCATTTTCTTTGCAGCCAACCCCGCATAAAGCTCTCCGCCACGGAAGGGTGGCCGAGTGGTTTAAGGCACCGGTCTTGAAAACCGGCGTGGGGGAAACTCCACCGTGGGTTCGAATCCCACCCCTTCCGCCAGTCTACGCCCTGCGGGCTTCGGCTGGCAGGCCACCCGGCCGGGTCGCCTCAGTGTCGGGGAGCAACAGGCCGTGTGGTTCGAGAACCTCCAGACCTTCATCGAGCTTGGCTTCCGGCACATCCTGCCGCTGGGCATCGATCATATAGCCTTCATCGTCGCGATCTTCCTGACCTCGACCGGCTGGAAGTCGCTGCTCCTTCAGGTCACGACCTTCACCGTCGCCCACACGATCACGCTGGGCCTCGCCGCCGGCGGCCTGATCAGCCTCTCGTCCGACATCGTCGAACCGCTGATCGCGCTTTCCATAGTTGCCGTCGCCGTTGAAGCGATCTTCGTCTCGAAGGCGCCGCCCTGGCGCCTGCCCGTGATCTTCGGCTTCGGCCTGTTCCACGGGCTCGGCTTTGCCTCCCAGATGATCGGCTACCTTGAAGGCTCCGACTTCGCCGTGGCGCTGGTCGGCTTCAACGTCGGCGTCGAGCTCGGCCAGCTGGCCGTACTGGCCGCATCCGCCGCCCTTGCGCTCGCCGTCCGCGCTCTACTGGGCGCGATCAAGCGCCCGGACCTCTATCGCTGGGCGTTCGTACGCCCCGTCGCAGCGGCAATCGTCATCGCCGGAACATTCTGGACGTTGCAGCGGGTCGGACTGATTGCTGGGGGCTGAGGGGCAGTGGTGCCCAGGGCCGGAATCGAACCAGCGACACGCGGATTTTCAATCCGCTGCTCTACCAACTGAGCTACCTGGGCTTATCGCCTGCGCGATGAGGCGGGATGTATAGGGAAACAGGTATTCCCTGTCCATGCCCCTTTCCGGAGCTTATTCGGCGTCGCCAAAATCGTCGTTTTTCGGGGATTTCGGGCGCTGAACCGCCTCTTCGTCCTCTTCCAGACCGGCCGGCCGGCCCGGGATCGCGTAGCCGCCCTTGAGCCAGCGGGACAGGTCCACATCGGCGCAGCGGCGCGAGCAGAACGGCGCATATTTCGAATCGGACGGCTTCGAGCAGATCGGGCACGGGGCTGCGGTCATCAGGTGCTCCATACCTCAGGACGACCGGGCGGGCGGTCTTCGGGTTCAAGGGTCCACCGGGCGCCGATACGGTTCGCGAGCTGGTCCTTCCAATCGATCGTGTCCGCCTCGAGCCACTCGGCCGCCGCCCGTGAGATGCGCGCCCGGATGCGGCCGCCGCGCGACGCCCAGCCTGTGCTTTCGATCTCGCGCAGCGTATCGAGCGCCTCGCGTTCCGCCGCCGAGGTCGCCAGCGCATCGCGCACGGGCCGCGCGCGCCGGGCAATCGCAGCCTCGCAGACGCAGAGCGCCGACATGTCGAGCACTTCGCTGGACCGGCCCAGCCACGCGGCGAGGCTTACCCGGAAGGTGTCCACGACGGCCTTCTGGTTCTTGCGATTGTCCGTGCCGACGAAATCGATTGCGACCAGTCCCGCGATGCCGCGCAGCCCGATCTGGCGCGCCGCTTCTTCAGCTGCAGCGAGATTGAGGTCCTGCGCAAAAACTTCCCGATCCGTCGCGCCAGCGCGATCGCCAGCATCTACGTCGATGACTGTCATGCCGCGTGTTGTCTCAATAGTGATGTCGCCGCCGCCCTCCAGGGCCACAATACGCTCGCCCGCTTCCTCGGCCGCCGCCTCGATCTGCTTGCGCGCGACCTGCTCGCTTACCCGCGCCACGACGTCGACGCCGCGCAGGAACGGATCCTCTGCCGGCGCCGCGTGCCGTTGGGGTCGATCCGGCGCCGACGTCGAAGGCGACATGTCGGCAAGGCTCAGCACCGGCCCCTTGTCGGCCCACGCCGCTGACTTGATCCGCAGCGGCAGAAGCGCGCCTTCGGTTACGGCAGCGGCCTTGGTCGGTTCGATCACGCCCGCACGGTCAAGCCCGAGATCGACAAACCAGCCGCGATTGCCCGGCATCCGGGCCGTTACCCTGCCCCACCAGACTTCATCCAGCCTGGCTTGTCGGCCACGTTCGCTCCAGCGCTCGATCTCCAGCCGGAACGGTTTGCCGAACGGATCGAGCAAGGCGCGGCGGGTTTCGCCAACCGCGTCATCGATGCACAGTGTCGCCTTCACGACTTGGCGCTCCAGCGCTTGCCAACCGGATAGCCCAGACCCTCAAGCAGGTTGACCGTTTCGAACAGCGGTAGCCCCATGACGGAGGGGTGCGAGCCGTGGATCGAACTGACGAACGCGCCCGCCAGCCCCTGAATGCCATAGCCGCCAGCTTTGCCGCGCCACTCGCCACTGGCGATGTAGCCTTCGAACTCCGCCACAGATAGCCGCTTGAACGCCACCCGCGTATCGACCAGCCGCGAGACTTCCCGGCCGTCAGGCCCCAGTACCGCGATGCCGGTCAGCACGTCGTGGTCCCGTCCAGACAGCAGGGTGAGACACGCTCGCGCTTCGGCCTCGGTTTCCGCCTTCGGCAGGATCCGCCGGCCGACCGCGACCACGGTATCGGCGCTGATGATGAAATCGTCTGGCAGGTTCGCCCGCGCCGCGCACCCCTTCGCGATCGCCAGGCGCAGGGCAAGCTCGCGCGGCTTCTCCTGCTTGAGCGGCGTCTCGTCGATGACGGTGGAGACAACCAGATCGGGCTTCAGGCCGACCAGGTCCAGCAACGCAAGGCGCCGCGGGCTCGCGCTCGCAAGCACAAGCCGGGCGCGTCTCGCGTCAGCGGACGTCACTTGAAGCGGTAGGTGATGCGCCCTTTGGTCAGGTCGTAAGGCGTCATCTCGACGAGCACCTTGTCGCCCGTCAGGACGCGGATGCGGTTCTTCCGCATTTTCCCGGCCGTGTGCGCAATGATCTCATGATCGTTGGACAGCTTCACCCGGAACGTAGCGTTGGGCAGAAGCTCCACGATAGTGCCTTCAAACTCGATAAGTTCTTCCTTCGCCATGCAACTCCCTTTGCGGCGGATGATCGTGCGGGCGTCCCTATACACGCTTTTCCGGGGATTCGTCGATTACCCCCGGTTTTTCTTCAATTTCGGGCGTGGAGAGCGCAAACAAGGGTGAATAGGCGCCGGGCGGTATCGAAATCGACCTCAGCCTTCTCAGCCAGGCGCTCTGTGAGTAACTGCGAGCCCTCATTGTGGAGCCCCCGGCGGCCCATATCGATCGCCTCGATCTGGGAAGGCGTCGAGTTCCGGATCGCGTCGTAATAGCTGTCGCAGATCATGAAGTAGTCCTTGATCACCCGTCGCAGCGCGGTGAGCGACAGCATCAGCTTCCGCACCGGCGATCCGTCCGCCTCGGCGATGTCGAACACCAGGCGGTTGTCGGCCAACGACAGGACGACGTTGTACGGCCCGCCCTCATGGCCAACGAGCCTGAACGTGTTGCCTTCGAGGATGTCGAAGATGGCGACCTTGCGCTCATGATCCGCATCCGGCCCGGCAGGCGCCAAGCTGCTCTCGTCGATCTCGATCGAGGCGATGCGGTTGCGCTCTGTCATCCGCCGCCCCGGCGGATCGCGACAGAAAGTTTGTGCGCCGGCAGCCCCTCGGCCTCGGCCAGAGTTTCCGCCGCCTGAGCGAGATGCCTGAAGCCGGCTTCGGAGATGCGCTGGATCGACGTGCGCTTCATGAAGTCGATCACCGACAATCCTGAAGCAAACCGCGCCGCGCCAGACGTCGGCAGCACGTGGTTCGACCCGGTGACATAGTCGCCCAGCGCTTCAGGCGCCCAGCGACCAAGGAAGATCGCGCCGGAGTGGCGGACATCCTTCGCGATCGCATCCGGATCAGCGACCGCGAGCTCGACGTGTTCAGGCGCTATCTGGTTCACGATCGCTGCTGCTCCGGCCAGCGGAGCAATCACGATGGCGCCGAACGCCTTCCAGGCTTTCTCTGTCGTCGCGCTGGTGGAAAGTTGCGCAATCTGCCGTTCGATAGCCGCTTCCACCAGACCGGCCCACGCGCTGTCGTCTGTAATCAGGATCGATTGCGCCATAGGATCGTGCTCGGCCTGCGACAGCAGGTCGGCAGCGATCCATTCGGGGTCGTTCTGGTTGTCGGCAACGACAGTGATCTCTGACGGTCCCGCGATGGTGTCGATGCCGACATCGCCGAACACGATGCGCTTGGCCGCCGCCACATAGGCGTTGCCGGGACCGACGATCTTGTCGACCGGCTTGAGACTGCCCGCGCCATAGGCCAGAGCCGCAATCGCCTGGGCGCCGCCGATCGGATAGAATTCCGTCACGCCCGCACGCACAGCGGCATAGGCGACTGCCGGATTGAGATCGCCGCCCGGAACCGGCGCTGTCATGGCAATGCGGGCAACACCTGCCGCCCTGGCTGGAACAGCATTCATCAGCACCGAACTGGGATAGCTCGCCCGTCCCCCGGGGACATAGAGCCCCACCGCATCCACCGGCGTCCAGCGCCAGCCCAACTCGATCCCTTCCCTGTCCTGGGACAGGTGGTCGGCGGGTTTCTGCTGGGCGTGATAGGTCTCGATACGCGCCGCCGCGAAGTCGAGCGCCTCGCGCACCTCCGGCTTGCAGCGCTCGGCGGCTTCGAAGAGATCAATGCCTTTCGATTGCAGCGTCACCGGATCGAGCGTGACGGAGTCGAACCTCTGCGTGTGCGCAGCCACGGCTTCGCCACCCCGTTCACGGACGTCGCGCACGATCACCGATGCTGCGCCGTGAACGTCTTCAGTTCCCTGCGCCCGGCGCAGCGACAGGAATTTAGCGAACTCCTCCACGAATCCAGGCGCGAGGGCGTCAAATCGACGGACGCTCATGTGCGCTTCTCGTGGTCAGGCTTGCGGCGCGTCGGCCATGCGGCGCCGGTATCGATCAGCGTCACGTCCAGGCATTCCACCGTCAGCTGGATCTGCGTCTCGGCGGCGAAGACCAGCGTCACTGTCCCGCCCGGCGGCTCCGCCGCTGGTGTGAACCGCGCATCCAGCAGCGAGTAGACGGCGTCGACATCCTTGGAGATGCCCCGGCTGCGCACATTCTGGACGCCGGCGAACGCCAGCACGGCCCGTGACCGGAAGAATGGCGGGCGCTTGCCCGCCCTTTCCCACTGAAACCTGCTGATCTCCAGCCCGAACGTACGCGTGCGGGCGTCGAGCTTCATCTCGCCCGGCTTGACGATGGCGTCCTGAACAGCCGCGCCGATGACGGCGAGCCCTTCGGAATCCTCCGCAAGAAGCTTGAGAACGCTCGCTTCCATATTCCTAGCCGCTGAAGCCCATGAAGACGCGACTCCCTAGACCAGATCGGAGGAAGTCTCCAGCGCGCCGGATGCCTCGCGGGAGGGTCAGGCGGAATCGCCCTGGCGGGTAACCTTGGCCCCGCAGCGGCCCAGCTTTTCTTCCAGATGCTCGAAGCCACGGTCGAGGTGGTAAATGCGGTTCACCACCGTCTCGCCATCCGCCACCAGCCCCGCGATGACGAGGCTGACAGAAGCCCGCAGGTCGGTCGCCATCACTTGGGCACCGTGAAGCTTGGTAACGCCCTTCACGATCGCCTCGTTGCCACGGACCGTGATGTTGGCGCCCAGACGGCTGAGCTCCGGAGCGTGCATGAACCGGTTCTCGAAGATGTTCTCGCGGATCGTGCTTGTGCCCTCTGCGATGCACATCAGCGCCATGAACTGCGCTTGAAGGTCGGTCGGGAAGCCCGGATGCGGGCGCGTGTCGACGTCGACGGCCACCAGTCCGCTGCCATTGCGCTTGATGCGCAGGCCCTTGCCCTCGACTTCGACGGTCACGCCGGCCCGGCGCAGGCAGTCGATCAGCGCGCCAAGGTCTTCCGCGCGGGCGCCTTCCAGGAAGACGTTGCCGCCAGTTGCCGCCGCGGCGATCGCGAAAGTGCCGGCCTCGATACGGTCAGAAATGACGTCGTGGCGGGCGCCTGTAAGCTTGGCGACTCCCTGGATACGGATGACCGGCGTGCCGTAGCCGGTGATCTTCGCGCCGCACGCATTCAGGCAGATCGCGAGGTCGCCGATTTCCGGCTCGCACGCGGCATTCTCGAGGATCGTCTCGCCATCGGCCAGAACCGCCGCGAGCATGGCGTGCTCGGTGGCGCCAACCGAGACGAACGGGAAATTGATATGTGCGCCCTTCAGGCCGCGCAGCGCCGCTGCTTTGACATAGCCTTCCTCGATTACGATATCGGCGCCCATCGCCTCGAACGCCTTGAGGTGAAGGTCGACCGGCCGCGCGCCGATGGCGCAACCACCGGGAAGCGAAACGGTCGCATGGCCGACGCGTGCGAGCAGCGGCCCGAGCACGTTGAACGTCGCGCGCATCTTCCGGACCAGATCGTACGGCGCGATGGTCGAGGAGATGTTCGCTGCATCCATCCGGCAAAGCGCCTCGCCGGTCGGCCATTCAACGACCACGCCCAGGCTTTGCAGCAGCTTCGCCATGAAGCGCGTGTCCGCCAGGTTCGGCATGCTGGTGAGGACGAGCGGCTGCTCGCACAGCAGCGAGGCCGCCATCAGCTTCAATGCAGAGTTCTTGGCGCCGGAAATGGGGATGCGACCCTCCAGGGGGCCGTTTCCGAGAATCGATAGCTTGTCCATATGCCGAGGTTATGGAGCCGAATTCGGCGGCGACAAGGCGCGGAGACGCCTATTCCTCGCTGGCGTCGGGCTTTCCCGAGGTATTCTGGCCGCCGGTCTGCCCCACAGCTTTCCGGCGCTTAAGATTTGCCCGCAGCGCGTCGGCCGACCGCTGTTGGCGCCGTTCGGCCGCCGTAGCCGGTTTCGCAGGCTTTTCAGGTGGTTTCCGCGACATTCTCGCCTATCCTATACCTCCCCTTCCCATGGCGAGGGGTTTCCGTTATGCGGACGCCTCCGCTCCAAGCGGAATGCTGCCGTAGCTCAGTGGTAGAGCGCATCCTTGGTAAGGCTGAGGTCGGGAGTTCAATCCTCCCCGGCAGCACCAGCCCTCTCTATTCCCGCACGATGACGTCTGCAGACATCGCCCTCAACCGGGCCACGTCCTCGTCCGTCATGAACACGTCGAGCTTCAGCTCGGTCTCGCCTGACAGCGTCTCGGACGTCACTTCGCAGTTGTTGTGAAGCCAGGCATGCAGCCGCCCGTCCGCAGCCGGGATGGTCACTTGGCGGGGCCGTCGATTACGGAATAGCGCCGCCTCGATAGCAAACAGCAGCTCGTCCGTCCCCTGCCCTGTCAACGCCGATACCATCAACGCTGGAGGATTGTGGCTCGCCGCGCGCTTGAGCAGAACTTCGCGCGTCGCATCGTCGAGTGCGTCGGCCTTGTTCCAGACCTCGATCATCGGTGGCTGTTCAAGCCCCGTTTCTTCCGAAAGCTGCTCCAGGATCCCGTAGACGTCCTGCGCCTGATACTCCGTATCCGGATGCGCAATGTCCCGCACGTGGATCAGCACGTCGGCTTCCATGGCCTCTTCCAGCGTTCCCCTGAAGGCCGCCACCAACGACGTCGGCAGGTCCGTGATGAACCCGACCGTATCGACCAGGGCAATGCGCCGGCCGGAGGCAGCGACGATCTCTCTCGCCGTTGGATCGAGCGTGGCGAAAGGCATGTCCGCCGCCAGCACGTCAGACGATGTCAGCCGGTTGAACAGCGTCGACTTGCCGGCGTTGGTGTAGCCAACGATCGCCGCTACGGGCGCGCCGCGCTTTGCTCGCCCCTCGCGTTGCAGTCGCCGCGTGCGGCGCACATCGTCAAGGTCGTGGCGAAATCCCATGATGCGCTTGTCCAGCAGGCGTCTGTCGACCTCCAGCTGCGCTTCGCCGGGACCGCCAAGGAAGCCGAAGCCGCCGCGTTGCCGTTCAAGGTGGGTCCAGGTGCGGACTAGGCGCGAGCGTTCGTACAGCGATCGCGCCATTTCCACCTGCAGCCGGCCTTCCGCCGTGCGTGCACGCAGGCCGAAGATTTCGAGGATCAATCCCGTCCTGTCGATGACCTTCAGCTTCAGATCGGTCTCAAGGTTGCGCTGCTGCACCGGCGTGAGCGCGCCATCCACGATCAGCAGCGTGACGTGATCCTCGTGCATGCGTCGGGAAAGAGTATCGAGCTGGCCCGAACCGAACAGGCGCGCCGGATGTGGCTCGCGCACATTCAGGCGCTCAGCGAAGGCAAGCTTGACGCCCAAGGCTTCCGCGAGGCCCTGGCTCTCCTCGAGCCTGGACCTCGCCAGTTCTGCCCCCCCAATTACGGGCAGCACGACCGCGGCGACATCTTCAGCCGGCCGGCGGTCGATAAGATCTCTGGGCAATTAGTCCTCGTCTTCTTCGTTCTCGAAGAGATTGACCGGCGCGTTGGGCGCAATGGTCGAGATGGCATGCTTGTAGACCAGCTGGGGCGGGCGTCCCTCGCCCTTCAGCAGCACGCAGAAATTGTCGAACCAGGTCACGATACCCTGGAGCTTGACGCCATTTACAAGAAATACGGTCAGGGGAGTTTTGCCCTTACGTACGGCGTTGAGGAAAATGTCTTGCAGGTTCTGTTTCTTGTCGGACGACATGGGATATTCCGAGCCTTCTCTTTTGTTGGGGCCTTGCCTCACGTTTAACGCTTCCAGCGTGCAGTGAGCAATGGCTGCCCCATCAGCCTTCGAGTGTCGCAGGGTCGCGCTTCAACGGGCGGCATCATCCCTCGCCAGCGCCCCAAGGACTGGCGCCCGCTGCGGAAGAGCCGGGTTTCCCCCAAGCCTACCCTTGCCGTTACCCCCCAGTACCCAGCCTCAGGTCTGGGGTTCCTTCTGGCTAAGGCTTGTGTCGACCCCGAGGGCCTTCAGCTTCCGGTGCAGCGCGGAGCGCTCCATTCCGATGAAGGCCGCCGTCCGCGACACATTCCCGCCGAAGCGCGTGATCTGCATGGCCAGATACTCGCGCTCGAAGTGCTCGCGAGCGTCACGCAGGGACATCGAGATCATTTGCATGGAGCCCGCCGCCGAGGCGCCGCCAGCCTTGGCGTCGCTGGGCAGGTGCTGCGCCGTGATCGCTCCCGGCGGCTCGCCGTTGGTCAGGATCAGCAGCCGTTCCACGACGTTACGAAGCTGGCGGACGTTGCCCGGCCACTCGCTGGCCTGCAGCACCGCCACAGCATCCTCGCTGAACGGACGCGGCTGGAGGCCGGTTGCGTCAGCCACGCGGCGGACGAAGTAGTTCACCAGGTCCGGAATGTCCTCGCGGCGGCGATCGAGCGCCGGCACGTCGACCGGCACCACGTTGAGCCGGTAGTAGAGATCCTCACGGAACCGGCCGGCGGAAATTTCCGAACGCAGGTCACGCGCGGTCGTCGAGATCACGCGCACATCGACCGTCACATCATCGCGGCCATTCCGGCGGCGGAAGCGCTGGTCGACCAGCACGCGCAGGATACGGCTCTGCGCCGCGAGCGGCATGTCCGAGATCTCGTCCAGCAGCAGCGTGCCGGCATGCGCCTGTTCGAACAGGCCGATCTTCGGCGCCTTGCCGTCTCCGAACTCCTCGCCGAACAGCTCGGACTCGACCCGCTCCGGATCGATCGTCCCTGCATTGACCACGATGAACGGACCATTCGCCCGGCCTGAACGCTCATGGATCAGGCGCGCCACCAGATCCTTGCCCGAACCCGGCGGACCCGAAATCATGATCCGGCTGTTGGTCGGCGACACCTTGTCGAGCGACGACAACAGCTGGGCCAGCATGCTCGAACGGCCAACAAGCTCGTGCGAGGAAGCAGACCGCGTGCGGAGGTGGGAATTCTCGCGCTTCAGCGCGGCATTCTCCAGCGCCCGCTGGATCGTGACGATCAGCTTTTCGGCCTTGAAGGGCTTTTCGAGGTAGTCATACGCCCCGCGGCGGATCGCTTCGACGGCGGTCTCCACCGTTCCGTGCCCGGAGATCACGACCACCGGTAGCAGCGGGTCCATCTCCTTGAGAACTGACAGTATGCCCAGCCCGTCGAGCTCAGAGCCCTTCAGCCAGACATCTAGAACCACCAGGCGCGGCGCCCGAATTCTCACCGCCGCCAGGGCGTCGGTGGAGTTGCCGGCTGTGCGGACCACATATCCTTCGTCCTGAAGGATACCTCCCACGAGCTCGCGGATATCCAGTTCGTCGTCCACCACCAGGATTTCGGCCGCCATCAGGCTACTCCTTCACCGGCATACGCCACAGGTTCTTCAAGGGGTTTGGGGTGGGTCGGCATGCGGATATCGACACGCGCGCCCTGCGCCGCGAGGTCGTTATCGCCAAGCCAGATCCGTCCACCATGGTCTTCCACAATGCGCGTAACGATGGCGAGACCGAGGCCAACACCATTCTTGCGCGTCGTGACATAAGGTTCGAGCAGGCGCTCGCGGTCCTGGACCGGAAAACCGGGGCCGTTGTCGCGCACCGTCACCTGCACTTCTTCGCCGTCTTCATAGATATCGATCGTGACCGCACCAGTTTTGACGTTACCGTCCTCGAGCTGCCGCTCGACCGCCTCGGCGGCGTTTTTGACGATGTTGGTGAGCGCCTGCGCCAGCATGCGCTCGTCACCCAGCATGTCGATCGCCACGGGCGGCACGTTCACGTTGACCGCGATGCCAGGGGTGGTCATGCGCTGCGCGAAGGCGACGGACTGCACCATGTCCGTCAGATTGAACTGGCCGAAGGTCGGCTTCGGCATGCGCGCGAACCCGGAGAACTCCTCGACCATCCGCCCGATATCGGCGACCTGACGAGTGATCGTGTCTGTGCACCGCTCGAATGTCTCCCGGTCGCTGGTGATCTGGCTGGCGAACCGCCGCTTCAGCCGCTCCGCTGACAGCTGGATCGGCGTCAGCGGATTGCGGATTTCATGGGCGATGCGGCGCGCCACATCCCGCCAGGCCGCCTGCCGCTGGCCGAGCACGAGGCGCGTGGTGTCGTGGAAGGTGATCACCGCCCCTGCCCCGTCGTATTCAGGAGCGACGCGGATCTGGAAATGCATGGTTCCGGCTTCGGTGGTGCGCTTGAAGCTGGTGTCGACCGACTGGTCAGTCTCGATCGAGCGCCGGGCCGCCGTCACAAACTCCGGCGCCACAGCGCCGAGATCGGTCGAGACGCCCGGTTTGTGAATGAAGCTCAGCAGCGTCTGCGCCGACGCGTTGGCGATGGTGACCTTGAGGTTTCGGTCCACCCGAATGACGCCGGCCTCAACGCCCGCCAGCACCGCCTCGATGAAGGCCGAACGCGTTTCGGCATCGATCCGGCCGCGGTCGAGCGCTGTCGTCTGGCGCGAGATACGATCCGTCATTTCGTTGAACGCATCAGCCAGGTCAGCGATTTCGTCGCGAACATCAGGGCTCAACATCCGCACGGACAGGTCGCCGTCGCGAACCGCCCGCGCCGCGCCCGCCAGCGCGCCAATCGGCTCGGCAATTCGCGTAGCCGCCGTCATGCCCAGCCATGCCGTGCCTAGCAGCATCAGCAGCGCCGCCTCGACATAGGACAGCGTCAGCACGATCGAGAGATCCTCGCGCCGTCGTTGCGCCTCGTTGAACGCCTTGAGCGAAGCATCCGCCTGCGTGAGGCGGTTCTGGACAGCCTCCGGGATTGTCCGCGCGACCTGCAGGTAGACGTTGTCGAATGTCGGAACCCTGAAGAAGCCGCGCACGGCGCCGTCGCGGTCCTCGCGAACGTTGATCTCGCCTGCCTGGGCTGCGTCCCAGTCGCTCTGGCTGGGCTGCATTGCCGGCGCTGCACCCTTCTCGGCGATCAGCTGGAACAGCACGGCGCCCGACCGGTCGAATGCTTCGATACGACGGAAGATCCCGCGCTTACCGCTTCGGTCCTGCATGTAGAGTGCGAGATCGTTGAGCGAAGGCTGCTTGCCCGCCGCCGGCGGCGCAGCTGCGATGTCGGAGAAGATGCCCTTGGCCTCGTCTTCCACCTCGAACCGGATATCGTTCAGCGCCGCCCGCGCTGCCTGGGAGCCGCCTTCGACGATGTTGGTCACCGGAAGGCTGAACCAGCTTTCGACCGAACGATTGATCGCCACGGCAAGGAAGCCGGCGACAATCACGGTAGGGATCGCTGCCGCCAGCGAGAACAGGAAGATGATGCGCAGGCGCAGCCGCGCGCCGCCTTCCGTCTCGCGGTTCTCTTTCACAAGCCGGTAGACCCGCACGCCCAGCACGGTCGCCACGCCGCCGATCAGCACGAGGTTGGCAATCAGAAGCCACAACAGGCCGGGCTGGGCCGCGGCGCCTGGGCTTGTGTCGGTAACAGCAAGATAGGTCGCGCCGGCTGCCGTGATCGCGGCAAGCGCGAACAGCACCTTGAAGGCGTTCGAGGTGGCTCGGCTGAGCCTCGCTCTCACATCGGTGGCGGCGTCAGGCATGCACTCTACCCGCTGGCCCTGCCGAGGTCCGCCCTCCCCTGACCAACGGGGGCGTTTACCAGCAAGGGCGACTCAATCACCCGAGCGCTGTCTCCCCGCATCTGTGGATAAATGTGCGGCGGTAGAGCAACACTCTGTGGCGACCAAAGCACACTCTGGTGCAAGGATGCAACAGCATTGAGCTGTAGAGGCGATTGGCCCCTGCGGAAGTCGCCCGTGAGCGGCGATCAGCACTCGCTCCGAGCGGGAAGGCCTAGTCGTCCGCCCCGACGCCCAGGCCGTTGATCTTGGAGCGAAGGGTGTTGCGGTTAAGGCCCAGCAAGGCCGCCGCCCTCACCTTGTTTCCGCTCGTGGCCGCCAGCGCCAGCTTGATGAGCGGGCGCTCCACCTGCTCAATCACAGTCTGGTAGATCTGGCCGCCATCGGGATCCTTGTCGGGATCGGCCGACAGCGCGGAGATGAAGTGACGCGAGAGCAGCGCCTCGATCTCCGCTTCGAATTCCCGCTCGGTCGCCACGGCCCGCGTGCTTGAGCGCAGCTCGCGCTCCACTTCACGCGCCGAGATCACCGGCTCAGGGCTCAGCGCCGACAGGCGGCGGATGACGTTCTCAAGCTCGCGCACATTGCCCGGCCAGTCATAGGCCACCAGCAGATCGTAAGCGCTCTTGTCGAGCTGCTTCTCCGGCAGTCCTTCCTTCTTGGCCCGCACGAGGAAAGCCGAAGCAAGATCAGGAATGTCTTCCTTGCGCTCGCGCAGTGGCGGCAACTGCAGCGCCACGACGTTGAGACGATAATAGAGATCTTCGCGGAACAAGCCTTGATCGACCAGCGACCGCAGGTCGTGCTTGGTCGACGCAATGATACGAACGTCGAGATCATTGCCGGACGACGCGAAGCGTCCGTCCTGCAGGAAGCGCACAAGCCGGGTCTGCGCCTCAAGCGGCATGTCGCCGACTTCATCGAGGAACAGCGTGCCGCCATCGGCCTCCTGCACCTTGCCGCGTCGCCGTCCGCTGTCGTCACGTCCAATGCCGAATAGTTCGTCCTCGACCTGGTCACGCTGAAGCGCCGCAAGGCTGACCGCTACGAACGGGCCCGACTTCCGCTTGCCGAGCTGGTGAACGGCCCGAGCCGCAAGGTCCTTGCCAGTTCCGCTTTCGCCCTCGATCAGCACCGTAAGGTCGTTGTTCATCACCCGCGCGATGACGCGGTAGACCGACTGCATCGGCTTCGAACGGCCAATCAGCGGCAGCGCCTCGTCCTTTTCACCACGGCGGCTGGTCGTTTCCTGCCCGCGCGACGGCTTCTTCTGCAGCGCCCGCCGCACAGTCTCCGCCAGCTTGTCGATGTCGAACGGCTTGGGCAGGTAATCGTAGGCGCCATGGTCAGACGCCATAGCGGCGGTTAGCACCGTCGACTGCGCCGAGATCACGATGATCGGCAGCTCCGGCCGCGTCCGGCGGATCTGCGGCAGCATGTCGAAGATGGACTCGTCCGGCATGTAGACGTCGGTGATCAGCAGGTCGCCCTCGCCTGCCTGGATCCAGCGCCACAGCGCCGACATCGTGTTGGTGGCGCGGACATGATAGCCCTCCTGCGCCAGGGTCTGGCTGATCACCAGCCTCACGCTCGCATCGTCATCCGCTACAAGGATCGTTGGGCCGCTCATTTGGCCGCTCCTTTTTTGCGCGCGATCGGAAAGAGAAGACGCAGGGAGGCGCCTGTCGCGCTGTTATCCAGAACCACGAAGCCGCCATGCGCCTGCATGATCTCGGCGACGACAGCGAGGCCGATGCCGGCGCCGCCCGCCTTGGTCGTGAAGAAGGGCTCGAACACGCGGGCGATGGATGCCTCGGGTACGCCGGGTCCGTTGTCGGTCACCGAAATCTCGAGGGCGCCGCGCGCCCGCGGGCCGTCTCGGCCAGCAAACCGGAAACCGGCGCGATACCGCGTAGCGACTGAGATGCGCGCCTGCCGCGTGCCTATGCTGGCGGCCTCGATCGCATTCTTGACGAGGTTCAGCGCCGCTTCGTGAAGATGATCCGGATCAACCTCGATCTCCGGCAGCGATGGATCGTAGAGCAGTTCAAAGCGCGCGGTTGCGCCGAAGCTCGCCCGCGCCAGGTCGATCACGCTGTCGAGCACGACGTGGACGTTAGTGATCCGCGCACGTGGCGAGAAGAAGGTTTCGAATGCTGAGAAGCGATCGACGATCCGCTCGATGCGCGCGCCCTCTTCACGGATGAGGGACAGCAAGGGCAGCTGTTCGTCTCTCGCCTGCCGCGCCAGCAACTGCGCGGCGCCGACAATGCCCGCCAGCGGGTTCTTCACCTCGTGGCCCAGCATGCGCGCAACCTGCGCGAACGCGTTCACTTCGTTGTTGGTTTCATCCTGCACCGAGCGCAACGGCATCAGTGTCAGCACAAGCCCCCCATCCTCGCCGTCCGGAGAGGCCGTCACATCGAGATCGACCGGCGCAATGTGTGGGCTGCCCACACGCAGCGACCGAGCCGACATAACACCGCCTTCGCGGCGGGCTCTCCCGATAAAATCGAGCAGCGGGGCATCTTCCGGCAGAAGCTCGGTCAGCGGCCGCCCACGCAGCAGCGGCGCGCTGCGCTGGAGCAACGTCTCTGCCGCCGGGTTCACGAAGCTCACCGTGTCGCGGCGCGTCAGGCCGATCACCGCGAACGGCATGGCGTCGAGAACTCGGCCTGCAACCGCGGATGGATCCTGAACGGCCGTGATCATGCTGCGACTCTCTGGCCCGAAAGCGTATCAACAATGCCCATCTGCAACTGGGCGGGATCATCCATCCGGCACAGCGCAACTCGCGCCTCCGCCATCAGCGGCAGGCCATAATCCTCGCACCAGGCATCGACGAACGCGGCGACGTGCTTGCGCACCACCCGCACGCCCAGCCGTTCGCCATAAAGCGCGACGGAGGCCGCGACCTGATCGAGAATTGAGGCCAGCTTCGCCTCGGGCGACGGTTCCTCATAGGGCGTGCCAAAGACAGCGTTAGCGATCTTCGCGGGCCGCCAGGGTCGCCCCTCGGCGCCACGCCCGATCATCACACCCGCCGCGCCAGACTTCGCCATCGCCTCGCGCGCGGTTGCTTCGTCCTCGATGTCGCCATTGGCGATGACGGGAAGCTTGATCGCCTCTACCACCGCCGCGATGCGCTCCCAATTCGCCTGGCCGGTATAGAACTGCATCCGCGTGCGGCCGTGCACGGTCACCATCTTCGCGCCCTCGCCTTCGGCAATGCGCGCGATCTCCGGCGCGTTCAGCGCACCCTCGTCCCAGCCCAGCCGCATCTTCACAGTCACAGGCTTCTTCGTGCCCGCGACGGTTGCCGCGATCAGATCGCGCGCCAGCGCCGGCTCGCGCATCAGCGCGCACCCTGATTGTCCACCGGTGACCTTCTTCGCGGGGCAGCCCATGTTGATGTCGATGATGTCCGCGCCGGCCGCCTCCGAAAGTTCTGCGCCGACGCGCATCCACTCGGGCTCGCGTCCGGCGAGCTGAATGATGAAAGGGCCCGTTCCATTGTGCGGCGCAGCGCGGCGAACGAACTCGACAGTGTCCCGGGCGAGTTCGGCGCCGGCGACCATCTCGGTCACCACGGCGGGTGCCCCGAACCGGTCGGCCTCGCGCCGGAACGGCGCGTCGGTTACACCAGACATCGGCGCCAGGAACACCGGCGCGGCAAGCTGGACTTCTCCGACCCTGAACACCTACGTCTCCAAAACCCGTCGAAATCTGCACAAAAACTAGGCAGATTTGGAGCTTCACTTAGCCCCAAGAGCCCAAAGGCGTCAAGAATGCACAATCAGGAGGCGTTTTGAGCTCTTTGACCGGCGGAATCGTCGTCGCGGCCGGATCCGGCTCCCGCCTGGGTGGGGCCGAGCCGAAGCAGTTTCAGCGGCTCGGCGGCAAGCCTGTGCTCCGCTGGAGTGTCGAAGCCCTGCTGCAACGCAACGATATTGCGGCGGTCGTCATCGTCTGCCCGGTCGGCCAGACCCAGCCGACCTCCGCCCTGCTTCCCGCCGATGGCCGGATTTCGGTCGTCGAAGGCGGCGCCACGCGCACAGACTCGGTCCGGAATGGGCTCCGTGCGCTCGAAGGCCGCGGCATCGCCAACGTCCTGATCCACGATGCCGCCCGTCCCGGCCTATCCCTCGCCGTGATCAATGAGCTGATCACCGCCCTGGAGACGGCAGATGCGGCGGCCCCGGCCCTGCCCGTCGCCGACGCGCTCAAGACCACTGCCGACGGCGCCATCCGCTCCGCCTCCCGAGAAGGGGTGCAACGCGTCCAGACCCCGCAGGCCTTCCGTTTCGACATAATCCGCAAAGCGATCGAGACGGCGAATGCTGGCGCCGTGGACGACCTGGCGCTTGTCGAGGCCACCGGCGCCAAGGTCGTGCTTACGCCCGGCCGTCACGAGCTCATGAAAATCACCTATCCGGAGGACCTCGCCGTGGTCGAAAAACTGATCGCCGGCCCCAATCTACGCGTTGGAACCGGAGTCGATGTCCACGGCTTCGAGCCGGGTGACGCCGTTATCCTCTGCGGCGTGCGCATTCCGCACACGAAGAAGCTCGAAGGCCATTCCGACGCCGACGCTGGCTGGCACGCGCTCACCGACGCGATCCTCGGCGCTCTCGCGCTCGGCGACATCGGCGATCACTTCCCGCCCTCCGACCCGCAATGGAAAGGCGCCGCTTCCATCAAGTTCCTGCAGCACGCCGTGAAGCTCGCCGCTGACCACGGCTATCGCGTCGTCAACGCCGACATCACGCTGCTCTGCGAGAAACCGAAGATCTCCCCCCACCGCGAAGCCATGCGCGCCTCAACGGCGGAAGCGATGGGCGTCGCCGTCGACACCGTAAGCATCAAAGCCACCACCACCGAAAGGCTCGGCTTCCTCGGCCGTGAAGAAGGCATCGCGGCGCAGGCCGTAGTCTTGTTGTCGTCTTGAGCATCATTGGTGGCGGCCTTGTTGTGGTCCTCGCCGCACTCGCAGGTTTGCATCTCTACTGGGGTCTGGGCGGCTTCTGGCCGGGTACGGACGGCGTCTCACTGAGCGAGCGTGTCGCCGGCACGAGCCGAGCGGTGGCCTCCAAGCTTGGTCCGTGCGTTGCTGTAGCCACCGCGTTGCTGTAGCCACCGCGTTGCTGTCGGCCGCCGCTATCGTCGTCCTTCGCCACACGATCGCGCCTACAGGTTTCGTCGCTTTGGTGATCTTTGGAGGCTATGCTGCGCTTGTCCTGGTATTCGGCTTACGCGGCCTCGCGCCTTACGTGACGCCAATCTTCAACTACGCGCGGCAGACGCCATTCTTCGTGCTGAACCGCCGCTACTATGCTCCACTTTGCCTGCTGATCGCGGCGGGCTTGGTTGTGGACTTCCCCCCGGGGGCCGACCACGCCCTGGATGCCCTGTTCGTCTGAAGCTCCCGCCGATAGCATCGCGCCGACCCGGAGGCCCTCTATGTTCGACGAACAACTACTCATGCTCGCTCGCCTTACTCTCGACGAAGCGCAGCAAAGGCGACTCAAGATCGCGACGGCTGAGAGCTGCACCGGCGGCCTGATCGCTGGCCTGCTGACCGAAATCCCCGGCTCCTCTGCCACGGTCGAGCGTGGCTTCATCGTCTATTCCAACCGCGCCAAGGAAGAGATGCTCAACGTGCCCGGTGATCTCATCGCCGATGCCGGCGCTGTCTCCGAGCCTGTCGTCCGCGCGATGGCGGAAGGCGCGCTGGAACTGTCCCGCGCCAACCTCGCCGTAGCCGTTACCGGCGTTGCTGGACCAGGCGGCGGCACGCCCCTCAAGCCCGTGGGCCTAGTTCACCTCGCCGTTGCGCGCGAGAACAAGCCGATCTTCCACCAGGCCATGCGCTTCGGCGACATCGGCCGCGACAAGGTCAGACGCGAGACGATCGTCACAGCGCTGGAGATGCTTCGGAGGATGATGGCCTGATCCGGCCTCAGCCACAGTCGCGCGGGCTGAATTCGTCCGCGTCCGTTACCCGCCCATTGTAGGACGTGAAGCCGACACACCGTCCGGCGCGGCCGCTATCGTCATACCAGAGATCCCACTGCTTCCCGTTGTCCTTGATGCTCCGGGCGCCGCGGAACCCGGCGTTCGCCAGCGATCGCTTGGCGCCATCAACACTGAGCCCGCGCAGGTCATTGGCGTTGAACCACCCGCCATTGCCCGGGACGCCGGAACCTTCGCACTCCTTGCCGCGGAATGATCGTGCAGCGGTGATCCGGCCGTTGAATGAGGTGAAACCGATGCAGTCCCAGCCTCGCGCCGTTTGCCACAGATCCCATTGCTGGCCTTCGATGCGGACATTGCGCGTGTTGCTGTATCCGTATTCCTTCAGGCTGCGCTTTGCATCGTCGACGCGCAGGCCGCGAAGGTTCGATTCATCGATCCTTCGGCCTTGTCCTCCGAGCAGCCCGCAATCACTGTCGGAAAAACCGCGCGCCTCGGTGACGCGGCCGTTGTACGACGAGAAGCCGATGCAGCCGTTTCGCGCGCGCGCGTTGACCCACAGATCGAACTGTCGGCCATCCACCTTGATGCTGCGGTAGGCGTGGTATCCGTCGTTGGCCAGTTCGCGCTTCGCGGCATCGACACTGAGCCCGCTTAGCGACAGGCTGTTGTAACCTTGGCGATCGATCTGCCGGCCATTGGGTTGCGCTGCGGCGGGCGCCGTCATGGCGACGCTGGCAAGAAGGGCGAAGGCTGCTGCTGTCAGTTTCTGCACGGTTGTTTTCCCATCCACGCGGCCGGATTCGACCTGGTAGTGTTCCGCCATAAACACCCCGACATGAACGGAGCCTGATCGGCTTTCAGTAACGTAACCCCAGCGACGCGACTCTGATCCCGTGTCGCCTTCATCCCGCCATCAACGCTCACGACTCCTTGGATCAGCGTCGGCCACAAGAAGCCGGCGGAAAAGGAGACTTTCTGATGCGACTCGCCAACTTTCTCGTCGTCGGCTCGGCCGTGATGCTGGTCTGGGCCTGCGCCGCCACCAAATTCCCCGATAGCGCTTCGGCCTCTGTCCCCGTCAGCGGCAATGACTGTGCGGTCATGGCTGCAGTGGCCAAGGAACATTACAAGTTCGGGCCCGAGAACCCGCCGCCCCCGCTGCGCCGCCTCGGCGAGCCCGGCTGGCGGCCCCAGTGTGACTGGAGCAAGTACGGCCTCGCCTTCACGGATTACAACGACGTCCCCCAGTCCACAGACCCGCGGGAACGCCTGAAATGGGTTGAATTCAAGCAGCCTCGCTATGACGGCCAGGGTGCCATCATCGAGACTGGAATCATGCATGGACCGCTGGCAGGCATCGGCTATGAATGCCGCCTGCATTCGGGTATCGCCGGCTGGACGGTTGGTGAGTGCAAGACAAGCTGGGTGTCGTGATGAAACGTGTGCTTCTTTCTCTTGGAGTTCTTGTGGCGGCCGGATGTGAATCCGACCCCAACGAGATCGTCCCGCCGAAGGAAGCACTGTTCCAGACCGACGACTGTGCCCTGATTGCCGCCGTCGGCCGCCAGCAATACGACCTCAGCCGCGATGATCCACCGATGAGCGTGAAGCTCAACGGTGAGGATGCCGCCTGGAATCCAGGCTGCGACTGGCAGGGCGTCGGCTTCAATCTCGTAAGCGTCAGCGGTCCCGAAGGCGAAGCCGCTACCCAGGGCATGGGCCGCCTCACCTTCAACAGGCCGCGTTATGACAGCAAGGGCGCTCTGGTCAGAACGTCGGTCACGCAAGCGGGCCAGACCACCAGCGCCCTCTGCCGTCTCGAACGCGGCGCTTCCGGCTGGGCCGTCGACTCCTGCGGCCCCGATCCCAAGCTGACGATGCCGCGCCCCGAGGCGCCGAACGTCGCCGACCAGACGCCGGATGCAAAAATCCCGATCCCGGGCGATCGGGTCCCAACCGCACGCGATCTCACGATTCCCGATCCCGATCCGGGCCGTCAGCCTGGCGCGCCGCAATAGCGCTCAGCTCTTCGCTTCTATTTTCCGGTATCGCTTCGCAGCCTCGCTGACGAAGGCGTCGATCACTTTCTGGACCGCATAGGCCTTGTTGGCGTCGGCCAGCGTCTGCAGCACAAAGTTCCTGAACTCGAACTGGATCGTGAACACCACGCGCGTCCCGCCCTGGATCGCTTGAAGCCGCCAGGCGTTCGACAGCTTCTTGAACGGCCCGCGCACCAGCCCGACATCGATCGCCAGCTCAGCGGGTCGCGCGTCGACATAGGTAACGAACGTCTCGTGAAAACCCTTGAAGCCGACCCTGGCTTCCGTCCGGCAGCGCACCCTGCCCCCGTCCTCTCGCTTGTCGGAGACCTTCAGCGACAGGATCCATTTGATGAATTCGGGATAGCGCCCCACGTCCGAGGCCAGCTCGAACAGGTCTTCTGGCCGGTAAGGCAGATCCAGCGTCTGGCGGTGGCTCGTCACGTCAGCGTCCGGCCAGCTGAGCCTCGCGAGCGGCGCGCAGCCGGGCGAAGTCCTCGTCTGCATGATAGGACGACCGCGTCAGCGGCGAAGCCGACACCAGCACGAAGCCCTTCGACCGCGCGATCGTCTCCAGCGCCGCAAATTCGTCCGGCGTCACGAAACGATCAACCGCCGCGTGCTTCCGCGTCGGCTGCAGGTATTGCCCGATGGTCAGGAAATCGACACCGGCGGACCGCATGTCGTCCATCACCTGCATCACTTCCTCTTTCGTCTCGCCAAGGCCAACCATGAGTCCAGACTTGGTGAACTGCGATGGATCGCGCTCCTTCACGCGCTCCAGCAGACGAAGCGAATGATAATAGCGAGACCCTGGCCTGATCGTCAGGTAGAGCCGCGGCACCGTCTCCAGGTTGTGGTTGAACACGTCCGGCTTCGCATCGATGACGATGTTCGCCGCATCGCCCTTTCGCAGGAAGTCCGGCGTCAGGATTTCGATCGTCGCAGGCGATGCCGCGCGGATCGCCCGCACCACGGCCGCGAAATGCTCAGCGCCGCCATCTGCCAGGTCATCGCGGTCCACCGAGGTGATCACGACATGTCCCAGACCCATCGCGGCCACCGCCTCGCCCACGCGGCGCGGCTCGTCGGCATCCAGCGGTCCCGGCAGGCCCGTGCGCACATTGCAGAACGAGCAGGCGCGCGTGCAGGTGTCGCCCATGATCATCAGCGTCGCGTGCTTCTTGGTCCAGCACTCGCCAATGTTCGGGCAGCCCGCCTCCTCGCACACGGTGGTCAGCCGCCCCTCGCGCACGATCCGTTTTGTCTCAAGGTAGCCTTCGCTCGTCGGCGCCTTCACCCGAATCCACGACGGCTTGCGCAACACCGGAGTGTCCTCGCGGCCCTGCTTTTCAGGATGCCGTGGTCTCGCGCCGGGATCGCCCTTGTTGTCGAGAAGAGTGGCCATCCGGGCCTGTTATCCTGATTTATCGGGCCGCGAAATCGGCCGTTTGAGACGGGCTGGTACTCGGGTTTGTGCTTTATGCGCCACAGGGTATATTAACCGGAAGACATAAAAGAGCGCTGGTGGGCGCCTGAGGGAGGTTAACCATATGGCGTCTCTGCGATCTGCCTACGACCCTCGCAATGCCGAGATCGGCGTATTCGCTGCACTACTGGCGGCCAGGAAGGAATATGGGGGCAAGAAGATCGCGCTGCACGACGCCGACGATCGCAAGCTGACCTACGACGACATCGTACGCGCGGCGTTCGCTCTTGGCTCCGCTTTGAAGAAAGGCACCAAGCGCGGCGAAGCCGTCGGCCTGATGCTGCCGACCGGCGCCGGCGCCATCATCACATTCTTCGCGATCAACGCCTACGGCCGCGTGCCGGCCATGCTCAACTTCTCCGCTGGCGCCCGCAACGTGAAAGCGGCGCTGACGGCGGCGAAGGTCAAACGCATCATCACCGCGCATGCCTTCATCCAGAAGGCTGAGCTTCAACCGCTCGTCGATGAACTCGAAGCTGACGCCGAATTCGTCTACCTCGAAGATGTTCGCGCTTCGCTTGGCACGAGACAGAAGGCCGCTGGCGCCCTCGGCCCGATCGCGCCATGGGCGTTCTCGAACAGCCCGGATCCTGGCGCGCCTGCCGTGATCCTCTTCACATCCGGCACCGAGGGTGATCCCAAGGGCGTCGTTCTCTCCCACCGCAACATCGTCGCCAACGTCCACCAGGTTCTGGCCCACGTGCCGGAAGCGCTCGGCCTCGATGACGTGCTGTTCAACCCACTGCCCACCTTCCACTGTTTCGGCCTGACGGCGGGCGCCCTGCTGCCGCTTCTGGGCGGCATGAAGTCTGTGCTGCACCCCTCGCCCCTGCAGACCAAGGTGATCCCGAAGCGTGTCGAGGAAACTGGCGCGACGATCCTGTTCGCCACCGACACCTTCCTGAACCAGTACATCCGGGCCTGCACCGGCAACGAACTGGGCAAGCTGCGCTTCGCCGTCTGCGGCGCCGAGCGCGTCCGCGACGAAACCCGTCAGCTTGTGCGCCGCCGCTTCAATGTCGAGCTGCTCGAAGGCTATGGCGCAACCGAAGCCTCGCCCGTGATCGCGGTGAATCAGCCCGGCTTCAACCGTCCCGGCACGGTCGGCCGCATGCTTCCCGGTATGGAAGTTCAGTTCGAGACGGTGCCTGGCATCGACAACGGCGGCCGCATGCTTGTTCGCGGCCCTAACGTCATGCAGGGCTACCTGTCGCCGTCCAAACCGGGTGAACTCCAGCCCCTGCCCGCAGGCTGGCATGACACCGGCGATGTCGTCGCCCAGGACGACGAAGGCTATCTCACCATCAAGGGCCGCCTGAAACGCTTCGCCAAGATCGGCGGCGAGATGGTGTCGCTGGCCGTTGCTGAAAACTGCGCCTCCACGCTCTGGCGCGAACACGATCACGCCGCTGCCGTGCTGCCCGACAAACGCAAGGGTGAGCAGATCGTCCTCCTCACCACCTTCCCGAAGGCGGATCGAAGCGACCTTCAGCGCTGGGCGCAGGACCACGGCGTCAACGAACTCAGCCTGCCGCGCAAGATATTCCAGGTCCCGGCAATCCCCGTCCTCGGCACCGGCAAGATGGACATCGGCGCAGTTCAACGCCTCGCCGCCGAAATCGCCGCCAGCAATGAAACCGGCGGCGGCGCGCAGGCTGCGGAGTAAAGGAAGCCGAGGTTGGGGGCTTTCAACGTTCTCAGCGCGACATCGCCCATTACAGGACGGGTCATCCGTATTCAGTTCAAGTACGGCGAATGCTGGCAACACGAATACAAGCTCGGCGACCGCATTGCGTTTGCGCCCGGCACGGACCTGCAGCAAGCACGAGTGACGCTTGTCGGAGGCGTCACCGAACCTCCGATGACGACAAAAGAATCCGAATTTTACGAGATCCGCTTTGAGTACGGGTTCGCCGCTTCGATACGCCCGATCAGCGAAAACGAGGAAGCGCGATTGGAGAACACCTGGAGATAACGGAACAGCCCCTATTCCTAAGCTCCATTAGGAATACCCGCGCTCCCTAATCGCACTTAGGAATGCGGGTAATTCCTAACTCCGATTAACGCTATCGCTGCCTCACCGCTGTCATCCCGGACAGCGCTACGCGCTTCCGGGATGACACCGCAGTGTTGGACAGGCCGCGCGCAAAACCGAGGATGGCGAAAAATCTTCAGGCCTGAATCCAGACCACTAGCGCCAGAAACTGTAGGACAGCCGAAGTTAGATTCAGCCGGCATCCAGCTCGGCCTATACTGCGCCCATCGCCTCCGCAGGGAGGGCAGTCGCGATGTTCAACGGCGCGGGGGCGATGCGACCGAGCGGGTCAGGTTCCAGCGAATGCCATCCTTGTGGCCAAGTCGGGAGTTCGAGGACCGGGTGGGAACACATCCGGCCTGCCCGCCGCCCGTAGATGGCCCAAGGGGTCGAGAGGACCCCCGTGGTCACGCTGGCGGATAACGGCCGCGGGGGTTGACGCGCAGCGTCGACGGATGACGCGTTTCTCTTTCCACTACCGGTAGCTGCCCTCACAGGCAGTCACCCCAACCACGCGGGGCATCCCGCGTCCCCGGCCCTCCAAAGGGCCAGAGCTGGAGCATCCCTCCATGCCGATAGGGCAGTGGAGCGCGGAGCATTTCTCCGGAAATGCGACCCAGCAAGAACGCGATGTTTGAAAACGCTATCTAGATATGCAGCGGCCGCCCATAGGCCGCGAGTACGCTCTCGTGCATCATCTCGCTGAGCGTCGGGTGCGGGAACACCGTTTCCATCAGCTCGGCTTCGGTCAGCTCGCCTTGCCGCGCGATGGCGTAGCCCTGGATCAGCTCCGTCACGCCTTCGCCCGCCATGTGCGCGCCGAGCAGCTCGCCGGTCTGTTCGTCGAAGATCGTCTTCACGATCCCTTCCGGCTCGCCCAGTGCGATCGCCTTGCCATTTCCAATAAACGGGAACTTACCAACCTTCAGCTTTCGCCCTGTCTTCTTCGCCGCTTCCTCGGTCAGCCCTACCGACGCCACCTGCGGATGCGAATAGGTGCAGCCCGGCACGTTCCACGGATCGAACTTGTGACTCGGCGCCTTGCCGCTCATGCCTTCGACCACGATGACGCCCTCATGCATCGCCTTGTGCGCCAGCCAGGGCGGCCCGGTGACGTCCCCGATCGCATAGAGGCCCGGCACATTCGTCTTGCCGAACCCATCGACCACGATGTGCGTCTTCTCGACCTTCACGCCCAACGCCTCGAGCCCAAGGTTCTCGACATTGCCGACGATGCCGACGGCCAGGATCACCTTGTCCGCTTCCAGCGTTTGCGAGCCGTCCTTGGTCGTCACGTCCGCCTTCGCCCGGCCCTTCTCGACTTTCAGCGACTTGACCTGCGCCGACGTCAGGAACTTGATGCCCTGCTTGCCGAGCTGCTTCAGCATGAAGGCGGAAATCTCCGCGTCCT
This sequence comes from Hyphomonadaceae bacterium, assembly GCA_965279205.1. GTDB lineage: Bacteria > Pseudomonadota > Alphaproteobacteria > Caulobacterales > Hyphomonadaceae > UBA7672. The sequence goes on along the minus strand of OZ257144.1, from coordinate 2,222,949 downwards.
CCACGGGCAGAATGCGATCGAGCGCTTCCACCACGGTCACTTCAGATCCCAGCGTCCGGTAGAAACTCGCGAATTCGATCCCGATCGCTCCCGAACCGATCACCAGCAGCGACTTCGGCATCTCCTCCGGAACCATCGCCTCGCGATAGGCCCACACGGTCTTGCCGTCGACCTTCAACCCGGCGTCGGGAATTTCCCGCGCACGAGCCCCCGTCGCCAGCATCACATTCTTCGCAGTGTACGTTCCCTCGCCCTTGCCCTTCTCGACAATCACCTTCGGCGCAGGCGAGCCCTTCTCCAGCCGCGCTGTCCCCACGAGCACATCGATCTTGTGCTTCTTCATCAGGAAGGTGACGCCATTCGACAGCTGCTGCGCCACACCTCGCGACCGCTTCACGATCGCATCCAGCATCACCTTCGGATTCTCCACGGAGAACCCGTAATCCTTCGCATGCGCGATCAGATGCCAGACCTCGCTCGACCGCAGCAGCGCTTTCGTCGGAATGCAGCCCCAGTTAAGGCAGATCCCACCGATCTCCGCCCGCTCCACGATCGCCGTCTTTATTCCAAGCTGCGATGCCCGTATCGCGGCGACGTAGCCGCCAGGTCCGGAGCCGATGACGATCAGGTCGTAAGAAGCTTTGGCGTCAGTCATATCTCACGCTCACGGTTTGCGGTTCTTCAACGCGGTCCATGCCGCTTGTGCGGCGGCGGCGTTCTTCTCAGTGCTTTCAACAAGCTCAACCGTGCAGACATATTCGTTTGGCGTATCTTTCTCCGCCTCCACGATCTTGTCCGCAGCCGCTTCGGCCTGCGCCACCAGATCGGCCGACGCACCGGCGGCTTTCAGGTCGGCGATGAACGCCGTCTTGACCGCCATGTTCGGGGCGCCACACTTCTTGCCCCAGAGTTCGCGATAGGCCAGCGGCTCGATGATCGGCCGGATGTCGGCCATGATGAGACGCGCGGCCGGTCCGGGCGCCGGCGCACAGCACGTCAGAACCGCGCAGCAAAGAACCGCAGCGCCCCTCACAGCAACATCGCTTCGGGCGTTTCGACAAACTGCTTGAAGCTCGTAAGCCAGCGCGCACCAGTGGCGCCGTCCACCACGCGGTGGTCGCAGGTCAAAGTCACTGACATCATTATCGCGATCTCGACCTTGTCATTCCTGACGATGGGCCGCTTCTCGCCCGCGCCGACCGACAGGATCATGCCCTCCGGCGGATTGATGATCGAGGCGAACGACTTGATGCCGAACATGCCGAGGTTCGAGATCGAGAACGTGCCGCCCATGTATTCTTGCGGCTTCAGCTTCTTCTCGCGCGCCCGCGCCGCCAGGTCCTTCATCTCCGCCGCGATCTGCGCCAACCCCTTGGTCTGCGCATCCCGCACCACAGGCGTGATCAGGCCGCCTTCGATGGCAACCGCCACCGAGACATGCGCCGACTTGTGCCGGGCGATGCCCTTGTCCGTGAAGCTGGCGTTGGCGTCCGGATGCGCCATCAGCGCCATCGCGCACGCCTTGATCAGCATGTCGTTGACCGAAACCTTCACGCCCGCCGCCGCGCCCGCCTCATTGATCCGAACGCGAGCCGACAGCAGATGATCGATCTCGAGATCAATCGTCAGCGGAAAGTGCGGCACCTGCATGAAGCTCTGCGTGAGCCTGCGCGCAGTAACCTTGCGAACCACGTCGAGCGGAATCAACTCGAACGTGTCGGGATGGTAGACGCGCTCGTCCAGAATCGCCGGTTCGATCAGGCTGGCGATGCCCGCAACGCCCGGCGCTTGCTTAGCGGCAGCGCCCTTGGGCGCTTCCAGGACATCCGACTTGATGATCCGCCCATGAGGCCCCGACCCCTTGAGCGCCAACAGATCGACACCCTCCTTCCTCGCCAGTCGCTTTGCCAATGGCGAAGCCTTGATCCTCTGAGCGCCAGCTCCCGGCTCATTGTCCCGCATCCCCCGCGAAGGCGGGGGCCCAGAGGCCACAACGGGACTCGCAGATACAGGCTGGCCCCCCGCCTTCGCGGGGGATGCGGTCGTGGCAGTCTTCGCCTCGGCAGACATCGGTTTGGCAGTCGCGGCCTTCGGCGCCTCACCTTCACCAGCCAGCTCGGCGATCACTGCATTGACCTTCACGCCCTGCGCGCCCTCGGCGACCAGCAGCTTGGAGATCACGCCCTCATCAACCGCCTCGACTTCCATCGTGGCCTTGTCGGTCTCGATCTCGGCGATCACGTCACCAGGTTTCACCTTGTCGCCGACCTTCACATGCCATTTGACGAGGTTCCCCTCCTCCATCGTGGGCGACAGCGCAGGCATGGTGATTGCTATGGTCACTGCTTGTTCACTCTCAATTCGCCGCTCAGCTTTAGGCCCTGGTTTTCAAGTCGTTCAAAAAATCCACGCTCGATTTCGGCCAACATCATCTCAGGAGTGCCGCGAGACGGATCATCCTGCTGCATGCCGCGCACTGCATGCTTAGCTATGTCAGCCATGATGTATCCCCATTGGCGTGCTTCCGCGTCCGGATCCATGCCGCCGATATTCAGGGTCACATGGTCGTTGCTGTCGCAAATCCAGAAGCGAACGAACTCGATGCCCTTTGCTCATCATCCGAAAAGATCGAAGGCGGGATCTCCAGCTCCTTGAGCTCATTCGGCATAGCAGACCTTCTTCGCCGTCTCGACAATGTCGGCGGCGTGCGGCAGCGAGAGCTTTTCGAGGTTCGCAGCATACGGCAGCGGCACGTCCTTCTGCGCCACGCGCATCGGCGGCGCGTCGAGATAGTCGAAGGCATGCTCCGTCACAGCTGCCGCGATCTCCGCGCCCACGCCGAAGAAGCGCCAGCCCTCCTCGCAGCAGACGATCCGGTTGGTCTTCTTCACACTCTCGATCACAGTCGCCGTATCCAGCGGGCGCAGCGAGCGCAGATCGATCACCTCTGCTTCGATGCCGATCCCGGCAAGCTCCTCGGCCGCATCGAGCGCGAACTTCACCATCCGCGAATGCGCGACGAGCGTGACATCGGTTCCTTCACGACGGATGCGCGCCTTGCCGATCGGCAAGACAAAGTCATCTACGTTGGGCACGTCAAACTCGACGCCGTACATCAGCTCGTGTTCGAGGAATACGACAGGGTTGGGATCGCGGATCGCCGCCTTCAGCAAGCCCTTGGCGTCCGCTGCATCATACGGCGCGAGAACCTTCAGTCCCGGGATATGGCCGTACCACGCCGAATAGTCCTGGCTGTGCTGTGCACCGACACGGCTCGCGGCGCCGTTCGGTCCTCGAAAGACGATTGGGCATCCCATCTGGCCGCCGGACATATAGAGCGTCTTGGCCGCCGAGTTGATGATGTGGTCGATGGCCTGCATGGCGAAGTTGAACGTCATGAACTCAACGATCGGCTTCAATCCACCGAACGCCGCGCCTACGCCCAGACCAGCAAACCCATACTCGGTGATCGGCGTGTCGATCACGCGGCGGTCGCCGAACTCCTCGAGAAGTCCTCGACTGACCTTGTACGCGCCCTGGTACTGGCCGACCTCCTCGCCCATCAGGAACACGGTCTCGTCGCGCCGCATTTCCTCGGCAATTGCGTCGCGCAACGCGTCGCGCACAGTCGTCTTGGTGTAGGTGACGCCTTCCGGCAGCGTCGGATCGTGCAGCCCCTCGGCGGCCGCGACTTTCTGCTCGGGCGCACGCAAGCGGTGGCCATCGTTCCGCGCTTTGGCAGCAGTGTCGGCTTGAGCTGGCTCTTCGACCTTGGCCGCCGCCTTTGCCTTGCCGTTGCTCTTCGCCGGCGCCTCATCCGCGCTGCCCAGCACAGCGATCAATGCATTGACCTTCACGCCCTCGGTGCCGGCGGGAATGACCAGCTTCGAGACGACGCCTTCGTCGACTGCTTCGACTTCCATCGTCGCCTTGTCGGTCTCGATCTCCGCGATCACGTCGCCGGGCTTCACGGTATCGCCTTCCTTCACCAGCCACTTGGCCAGCTTGCCCTCCTCCATGGTGGGCGACAGCGCGGGCATAAGGATATCGGTCATGGTGTACTAACGCGCTCCCGGATCGGCCTGGTGCAGGCCAACGATGTTGCCGTCCACGTCCTTGATGTAGGCGACAAAGCCAACGTGCGGGATCGACATCTTCGGCAGCGCCTGGATCCCGCCCAGCTCCAGAGCCCGGGCGAGTGTCTTGTCCACGCTCTCGACATCGACGGTCACCGTCCAGGAATTCACGGGAGCGCCATCGACCGGTGGCGGGCCAAGCCGCTTCAGTAGTCCGCCATTGATCCCGCGCTCGCCTTCGGGGCCGGTGATCACGCCATAGTATTCGCCGGGAACCGGATAGCGCGGGAAGGTCCAGCCGAAGAGAGCCTGATAGAACGCGATGGATTTCTCCGGATCGCTCGCGTGAATCTCGAAGTGCACGGGGCGATTGCTCATGCACGGCTCTCCACCAGCACATCGGTCCAGAGTTCGGCAGGGTCCGGCTCCGGGCTGTCCTGTGCGAACTGCGCCGAGTCGTTCACCACCTCACGCACCTCGGCCTCGATTTTCTTGAGATCGTCCTCGGTCGCGTGCTTCGCGTCCAACAGCTTCTTCTTCAGCATCTCGATCGGATCGTGATGCTCGCGCATCTCCTGCACTTCCTCGCGCGTGCGGTACTTGGCGGGGTCCGACATCGAGTGCCCACGATAGCGGTACGTCTTCATCTCGAGGATGTATGGCCCTTCGCCCTCACGCGCCCGCGCCACGGCCTTGGCCGCGGCCTGGCGCACGGCGATCACATCCATGCCGTCCACCATCTCGCCCGGAATCTCGAACGAGATGCCGCGCTTGAACAGCTCTGTCTCTGCGGAGGCGCGGGCAATCGAGGTGCCCATGGCGTACTGGTTGTTCTCGATCACATAGACGACCGGCAACTTCCAGAGTGAAGCCATGTTGAAGGCTTCGTAGACCTGACCCTGGTTCGAGGCGCCGTCGCCGAAATAGGCGATGCAGACTGCATCGGTGCCCTTGTACTTGTTCGAAAACGCGAGGCCCGTGCCCAGCGGCACCTGCGCCCCGACGATGCCGTGGCCGCCGAAGAAGTTCTTCTCGCGGCTGAACATGTGCATCGAGCCGCCCTTGCCCCGGGCATAGCCGCCCTCACGGCCGGTCAGTTCGGCCATCACGCCACGCGCAGTCATGCCGGTTGCCAGCATGTGACCATGGTCGCGATAGCCGGTGATGACCTGATCGTCCGGGTCGAGCACCGACTGCACGCCGACGACGACTGCTTCCTGGCCGATGTAGAGGTGGCAGAAACCAGCGATGAGCCCCATCCCGTAGAGCTGGCCCGCCTTCTCCTCGAAGCGCCGGATCAGCAGCATGTCACGGTAGTAGCCGATCAGCTCGGCTTTGCCGGGCTCACCGTGCTTTTTCCTAGCCTTTGGAGAGGTCTTTTTCGTAGCCATGAGGCGAATCCTTGCTTGTCCCGCTCTAACGGAGGGATCAGGTCGCCCGTTCAACACCTAATTGGCGAAAGGTTCAACGCACCGCGACGAGAAGTTCGTCTGGTCGAACATAGGAAAGCTTGGTGCGGGCAAGTTCCTCGACATAGTCGAGGTCCAGCGTCTTGTCGCGAAGGCGCTCAAGCGAAGCCTCTACAGCCCCGCGTTCCGTCTTCAGGCGGAGGATATCGGCCTGAAGCTGGGATTCCTGGTTCTGCAGCTCGGTCCAGCGGGCCAGACCCTGATCGCCGGCCAGCGCGTGATACGAAAAATAGAGGATCAAGGCGCCGATGACGCCAGGCAAGAGGATGGCTTTTGCCGTCTTCAACACGCCTTGCATAACCACAATGGTCCCTGCGACGCCCCGGCCAGACCTGACCGCGACCCGGTTAATGAGACATAAATCGCCTTGCCAGGAACGCCTGACGTGGCGTCACAGACGGCGATCCCGTCGTTGCAGTTCAAAAAACGAACCGCAGACGCCTGTATCGCACACGCGGTTGAATGGAGTGTGACCGGGGAAAGATCCCGCCCCAGCCAACAGCCTACAAAACAAACAGGCCCGGCATCGCTGCCGGGCCTGCTGAAATCACGCACAAAAGCCTGGCTAGAACGGGATCTCGTCGTCGAAGTCGGCGCCGCGCGAGAAGTCTTCCTGGGCGCCCTTGCCACCCTTGCCTTTCGGCCCGGCGCCGCGAGCAGGCGCGCGGTCCTGATCGAAGGAACGATCGCCGCCGCCAGCGCCTTCGCTACGGCCGTCGAGCATCGTCAACGTCGAGTTGAAAGTGCGCAGCACGACCTCGGTGGAATATTTATCGTTGCCTTCCTTGTCCTGCCATTTGCGGGTTTCGAGCTGCCCCTCGATGTAAACCTTCGAGCCTTTCTTCAGGAACTGCTCGACGATCCGCACCAGGCCTTCGCTGAAGACGACCACGCGGTGCCATTCGGTTTTTTCCTTGCGCTCGCCGCTCGCCTTGTCGCGCCAGCTTTCCGAGGTGGCGATCGAGAGGTTCGCGATCGAGGATCCCGAGGGCATCTGCTTGATCTCTGGATCGCGTCCGAGATTGCCGATGAGGATCACCTTGTTGACCGAGCCGGCCATGTTCGTCTCCGTTTTCCATTCCGGACCCGGCCGAAGTCTTCGGACCGCTCCGGTTCCTGACACATTCAATGAGCCGGCACCGTAGTGCCGCTCGCACTTGCACGCACTCGCGAAACCCACCTGCGCCTGCGCCATCCACATAAATGGTGACGCATGCGACGTAGCGCATGTTCGCTCTTTGTTCTTTCATAAAAGCGACGATGACGCAAGCTAGATTTGCTTTCACGACCGGCCCTCGCCCTGACCTCTGTTCCCTTTGGAAGATGCGCAGCCAGCCCCGGACGGTGCATCCGCCAGCCCCTCCTGGAGGTGGGCGGGGGCCACTGGTCGCCTTTGCGAAGCTTAGGACGCCGCTGGCTTCGGCGTGGCTGGATGAACTGTCGTCGCCGCCGCGGCCGCAGCGGGACCGAGTGCGGGGTCCTGCCCACCATCCGGCAATTTGTGCTTCTGCATCACACGCGTCAGGTACCACGCGTAAAGTCCGCTCAGCGGCATGATGAAGGCGATCTTGAACAGGATCCAGATGTTGACCCCGTCCATCTCCATGCCGAACACGTTATAGATCTTGGTGTCCTGGAAGCTCAGGCGCACCGCTTCGTTGGCGATGGCGGTGAATACGAAAAACCAGGCAAAGCTCCAGGTGAAGCTGTCCCAGCCTTTCTGGGTGTAGTGGAATGTCTTTTCGAAGATGTACTTGAAGAAGTTCTTCTTCACGACGAGGCCACCAAACAGGAACAGCGCAAACATGGCGTTGAAGATCGTGACCTTGATCTGGATCCACATGGCGTCGCCAGTCACCAGCGTCATGATGCCGAACACGACGGTCACGCCGCTGGCAATACAAGGGAAAATCGGAAGCCGCTTCAGAACGACCAGCATGGTGGCCATGGCGATGCCGGTGGAGACAATCAGCGCCCAGGTGCCGGCCTCGATGCCGTACATCGCATTGACCACGAACATCGCGACCAGCGGTCCGAACTCACTCGCGATATTGACGGTCTGTTCCGCGTTGAACGGATAGATCCGCTTTACCCAGCTCATAAGCTCATGTCCCCCGGCGTTATCCGCCGTGTTCCTGTTTTCAGCGCGCCGGCCTGACGCATCGTCCCACCGTGATTCTTCCTAACGCAGGGACATACAGCACGCAAATTCATAGCAATTCACAGCGATGTGTGTATTCGCCATGCGCGCCGAAAGTAGGCAAATGCCCTTTATTTGACTTGTGGCAGCAACGCCGCTGACCCGTTTTCTAAAGCGTTTTCGCGGATTGCGTGTCGTTTCGCGGCCTTATCGAGCCATGTCGAGGCGGACGATCAGGCCCCCTTTCAGGGTGTAGATCGCCGCCACTTTGGATCCGGGCCCGCCCGGTGCGCGTTCGCCTTGCTCATGGTCGATGACGTGATTGCCCACCGCAATACGCTGAGTGATCCAGCAGCGGCTCTGCGGAAACTGCGCAAACATCTCGCCGAAGCGCTCGCGGATGGCGGTGCGACCGCGCTGTCTCACTTCGCCGTTGATGTCGGCGATGACGCAGTCCTCCGAATAGAAGCGGCAGAACGCGTCAAGGTCCTGAGCGTTATAGGCGTCGACCTGGGCCTGGATGATGTCGCTGTTGTTCATGGGCCATCCCCTGGTGAAGCTCGGGCATTGTACGAAGGTCCAGGCGCCGCGCGATACGCAGCCGCTCAGGCCGCGTCGTAGGCCTGTTTCAGCCAAGCCTTCACTTCAGCATCGACATCGCTTGATGAAGCCAGCTTCACCCGATGGCTGCACATGGCATTCCAGCTACCAGACGCTTCGAGTCGACCCTTTGGCTCTACGCCCTTGAGGTTCAGACCAAGATCGAGACGCGCGGCAGTCGAGGGCTGGATCAGGCCGAACTGTTTCGAGCGGCGTAGGCTGACGTAGGCTTTCTTGGGTGAGAACTCGATGTCTTTGCCGAAGCCTTCGATGATGCCGGCCAGCTTGTCGTAGATCGGCTTCAGCGCCGCCTTCGGACCTGCGTACTGCGTCGCGACGAGATCCTCGCCGTCATGCGAGCCGGCGTCAGAGGCAAGCGCCTTGTGCCCGACCAGATTGGCGAATCCGTGGCCAAGGCCGTGATCCGCCTTGAGCATCTTCACGATCTCGCCGTGCTTCGCGAGTTTCGACTTCGCTACAATCTTCAGCCACTCCTCGAGCGACTTGCCGGTGCTCGTCTTCATGTTCGCGATCATGCTCGCGGTAGCGTCTTCGACCTTGCCCATTGCTACTCCCCTCTCATGCGCGTTCGCGTCTTACGCGATCCGCCGGTTGCAAATTGGTATGACCCCATCGCCGCGCCTTGCCTTGGTTGACGCTCGGGTAACGGAACCAACCTGCGCTAAGTCCATTACTCCACCGATCGACATGAACTGGAGTAGGTCATGAACAAGCTTGTCCTGATTGGCGCGGCTGCGGCCACGGCGCTGGCGATTGGCGTGCCTGTGGGCATGACGATGGCAAATAACTCTCAAGGGAACGCTGAGATTGCAGCTCTGCGCTCGGATGCCGACGGCGGCACGCGCAAGGTGCAGGTCGCATCGACCAACACGCGCGCCGCTGAAAACCGTGCCGAGTCCGCGGAAGCGCGAGCGCGGGCGGCTGAAGCCAAAATTCAATGCGAACGCGACCGTCAGGCCGCTTCCAACCGTGGCGCGGTCACGGGTGGCGTGCTGGGAGCCGTAATTGGAAGTCAGGTCGCTGGCGACGGCGCCAAGAGCGAAGGCGCGGTCATTGGCGGCGTAGGCGGCGTTCTCGCCGGCCGGCAGGTCGCCAAGAAAGACCATCGCTGCTGACACGCCGAACACCTTGGATACGCGCCGCTCCAGCAACACTGGAGCGGCGCAATTGTTTGCAGCTATTTGAGCGGCCAGTTTTCAATTCGCGAAATCTTCGGCGTCATGAACCCCATGAAGGGGTTCATTGCCATGATCATCTTCGCCATGAAGTTCGGCTTGCCGGTCTCGACGAGCAATTTGAGATTGTCGACGATAAAGCTTCCTCCAGCGACCATCTTGCCGGTCTTGGTGCCGGGAATGCATTCGGTCGTGAGCGTGAACTCCGTGCCGCCATCCACTTCCTTGAGCTCATAGGTCGTGAAAGCTGGGTCCTCACCCTCGTTCTGGGTGAAGGCCATGGTGTGCGAATAGCGATAGGGCGGGCTGAACTCTTTGACCTCGCCAAACACGACCGCGAATTTTCCATCGGCAGATGCCATCCGCATTTTTCGGCCAGGCTTCAATCCATCAACGGTCTGGCAGACTGAGCCGAAAAAGAAAGGAAGCACCTCGTCCGTCTTGACCAGCGTGTTCCACACCGTCTCGATCGGCGCATTGATCGTCACCTTCCAGATGAACTTTTCCGGCTTGCCTGAGTCTGCGTTCGGTTTGGTTTCGTTGGTCACTTGTCCTGTCCCCTTTTGTCTTTCGCGGCGGCGGCCTCCGCCGCGTACTTGATGCCCGTGAGTTTGCGCGCCCAATGACTCGAGTAGTCGTCGAGCCAGCGATCGTTGATCATCTGGATAGGCGCCGCGTTGAGGTAGAGACGGCGTGTGCGGCCGTCCTTCTCCGAGACGACGAGGCCGGCGGTTTCCAAAACCGCGAGATGGTTCATCACCGCGATGCGGGTGACGTCGAACTCCTGCGCCAGTTCGCCGACGCCAATGCCCGGACGTGCCTTGAGAACGTCCATGATCTTCCGGCGGCTCTCGTGGGCGAGTGCATGGAAGACCTGGGTCATGTCATCTTCAGTAGACATGTAATTACATAATTACATATCTGAACCAGAGTCAACTTGTGGACGCGACATCATGTTGCCACCTCCCCGTCAGCATCGAGCGGGTTGTGCGGTTGTGCTGATTTCTGCGTGGCCCATATTCGCCGGGCGGGTGAAAGTTGGGCCATCGATGGCGACAGCGGGCAATGTTCCGCTTATGTTCTTGGCCGGACAATCGACTCAGCGCACGTCCGTCTGGCAAGAAACTTAGAACAGCTCCCCAGGTAGCCATGTCATCCGAGCCTAACGCCATCCGCGTGCGCGGCGCACGCGAACACAATCTGAAGAACATCGACGTGGATATTCCGCGGAACGAGCTGGTGGTGATCACCGGCCTGTCCGGCTCGGGCAAATCCTCGCTGGCGTTCGACACGATCTATGCCGAAGGGCAGCGGCGTTATGTGGAGTCGCTGTCGGCGTACGCCCGGCAGTTCCTCGAGCTGATGCAGAAGCCGGACGTGGAGCGCATCGACGGTCTCTCGCCGGCGATCTCGATCGAGCAGAAGACCACGTCCCGTAACCCGCGCTCGACTGTCGGCACAGTCACTGAAGTCTACGACTACATGCGCCTGTTGTGGGCGCGCGTCGGCGTGCCCTACTCGCCGGCGACCGGACTGCCGATCGAAGCGCAGACCGTCTCGCAGATGGTCGACAAGGCAATGGCGCTTGGCGATGGCGCGCGTTTCCACTTGCTGGCGCCTATGATCCGCGGCCGGAAGGGCGAGTACCGCAAGGAATTTGCCGACCTGCTGAAGCGCGGCTTTGCGCGCGTGAAGGTGGATGGCGAATACCACGACCTCGAAGATCCACCCAAACTCGACAAGAAGCTCAAGCACGACATCGACGTTGTCGTGGACCGGATCGTCATCAAGACCGGCATGGAACAACGTCTTGCCGAAAGCTTCGAGACGGCGCTGGGCCTAGCCGACGGGATCGCGGTTGCGGAGTTCGTCGAAAAGGAAGGCAGCGGAAAAGAACCGAGGCGGCTGACCTTCTCGGCCAAGTTCGCTTGCCCGGTTTCCGGCTTCACAATTCCGGAGATCGAGCCACGGCTGTTTTCATTCAACAATCCGTTCGGCGCCTGCCCGGCTTGCGATGGTCTGGGCGAGCAGCTGAAGATTGATCCGGCGCTGGTCGTGCCGGAAACGGACAAGAGCCTGGGCGATGGCGCCATCGCGCCGTGGGGCAAGTCTGCTTCGCCGCTGCAGGAGCAGACACTCAAGTCGCTGGCCAAGAAATACAAGTTCTCGCTCGACGTTGCCTGGAGCAAGTTGCCGGAGAAGGTGCGCGACCTGATCCTGCACGGCACGGGCGAAGAAGAAGTGGACTTCGTCTTCGACGACGGCATGCGGCGCTATGAGGTGACCAAGCCGTTCGAAGGCGTGGTCGGCAATCTGGAGCGCCGCTTCCGCGAGACGGACTCAGCCTGGATGCGCGAAGAGATCGGCCGCTATCAGAGCGCTGCGCCCTGCCCGACCTGCAAGGGTGAGCGCCTGCGCCCGGAAGCGTTGAGCGTGAAGATCAACGAGTTCACGATTTCGGACTCGGCGGCTCTGTCGATCAAGGCGGCGCGCGACTGGTTCGAGACGCTGCCGAAGAAGTTGACCAAGAAGCAGAACGAGATCGCGGTGCGGATCCTGAAAGAGATCAGGGATCGACTGCAATTCCTCAACGATGTCGGCCTCGAATATCTGACGCTGTCGCGCGGCTCGGGCACGCTGTCAGGCGGTGAAAGCCAGCGGATCAGGCTGGCTTCACAGATCGGATCAGGACTGTCGGGCGTGCTCTACGTGCTCGACGAGCCGTCCATCGGCCTGCATCAGCGAGACAACGAACGGCTTCTGGAAACGCTGCGGCGGCTGCGCGACCTCGGTAACTCAGTGATCGTGGTGGAGCATGACGAGGATGCGATCCTTTCCGCGGATCACGTGATCGATATGGGTCCGCGCGCAGGTGTGCTGGGTGGCGAAGTGATCGCCTTCGGCAAACCTGAAGACCTCATGGCCAATTCGCAGAGCATCACGGGCAAGTATCTTTCCGGCGAGGAAGAGATTGCGATCCCGGAGAAGCGCCGCTGGGTCGACATGAAGAAAGTGGTCCGCGTTATCGGCGCCACGGGCAACAACCTTAAGAACGTGACAGCCGAAATTCCGCTGGGGGTATTTACCTGCGTCACGGGCGTGTCGGGCGGGGGCAAGTCCACGCTCATCATCGAAACGCTGTACAAGTCCTTGGCGCGGCGGCTGAACGGTGCGAGCGACAGCCCGGCCCCGCATGACAAGATCGAAGGCATCGAGCACCTCGACAAGATCATCGACATCGACCAGAGCCCAATCGGGCGCACGCCACGCTCGAACCCCGCGACTTACACCGGCGCGTTCGGGCCGATACGCGACTGGTATACCGGACTGCCGGAGTCGAAAGCGCGCGGATATCAGGCGGGACGCTTCTCGTTCAACGTGAAGGGCGGACGCTGCGAGGCGTGCCAGGGCGATGGCGTCGTGAAGATCGAGATGCACTTCCTGCCCGACGTCTATGTCACGTGCGATGTCTGCAAGGGCAAGCGCTACAATCGCGAAACGCTCGAAGTGCTCTACAAGGGCAAGTCGATCGCCGACGTGCTCGATATGACGGTGGAAGAGGCCCGCGTGTTCTTTGGCGCGGTGCCTGGCATTCGCGGCAAGATGGAAACACTGGCGCGGGTAGGTCTTGGCTATGTGAAGGTTGGCCAGCAGGCGACGACGCTTTCGGGCGGTGAGGCCCAGCGGGTGAAGCTGGCCAAGGAACTCTCGAAGCGGGCGACCGGCCGGACGATGTACATCCTCGACGAGCCGACCACAGGCTTGCACTTCGACGACGTACGCACGCTGATGGAGGTGCTTCAGGAGCTGGTGGATGCTGGCAACACGATCGTGGTGATCGAGCACAATCTCGACGTCATCAAGGTAGCCGACTGGATCGTCGACATGGGTCCGGATGGCGGCGATGGCGGCGGCGAAGTCGTGGCCGTGGGTACGCCGGAGGATGTCGCGAAGAACAAGAAAAGCTACACCGGCAAATTCCTGCTGCAGACTTTCGCTCGACAGGATGAGCGCCGGGCTCGCCAGGCCAAACGTCCGAAAGCGAGCGCAGCTAAATCTACAAAAACGAAGAAGGCGGCTCAAGCCGCGGAGTAGCGCTGGAGATCCGCATGGCCAGCATGCGACAGGTAACGCCTTTCCTCCGCGTGCCGGATGTGGCCCAGGCAATCTCGTTCTTCGTCGATACGCTAGGCTTCAAGGTTGGTTTTTCTGGCGGCGGCTATGCCTACGTGTTTCGCGATGAAGTCGCGTTCCGCATGGTGCAGGACGAGGCGCTGCCGCCGCGCGGAGGCGGGCGCTATGTGAGCTATGTCGATGTCGAAGACGTCGACGGGCTCTACGCCGAATTGAAGCCTAAGCTCGACATGCTGTCTGCGGGGAATGTCTGCCCGCCATGCGACATGGACTATGGCCAGCGCGAATTCACAGTGATCGGACCGGACGGCGACCTGATAGCATTCGGCTCGGCGATCCCGCAGGCCTGATCACTTCGCTACGAAATCCGGTGGACGCAGACCCTTGTAGAGCACTGCGCCAAGAGCTGCGATTGGAATCGCGAGGATATTGCCAACGAAGGCGAGAACTACGCTGAAGATCAGGAACGTCACAGCGTCGGCGACAGCCGGCGCGGCGATCATGCTGATGAGAAGGGTGACGAGTATTGCCGGTGCGATTGTCAGCACCATTGCTGCGAGCACACGGAAGAAATTCCCGCTAGTCCAGCGAAGAGCTTGGAAGAGGACGATGCGCTTCTCGCCAATAGTCGCGGCTTGGATGAATGCGACGAGGCCAAGAACTATCGAATAAAGCAACACCAGCGCTCCTTCGAGAATAGCCAGGCCGGTGGGACCGAGCGCCTCTTCGATGGCCTGCATCATCGCCTCAGGGTTCTCGGCCAGGGCCTCCATCGCTTCAGGCGTCGCTGCGACGCGGCTGAAAATGGTGGCCATCGCTATGATGGAGAATACGAACACGAGAGGGATGGCTAACAACGCCACGCAGGCGCCGACGCCGAGAAGACGACCCTCGTCAGCGCCGAGTGAGAGACCAGTTGGAACCACAAACTCGTCGCGCACGGCTTTTCGCATGACAGCGGCGGTGAACATCAATCCGGCCAGGATGGTGGGTATCAGGCTAAGAGGGCCCGGCTGAGCCCCCTGGCCCTGTGCGAAGACAATCGCCGCAGCGATGCCAACCTGGGAGATCGCTGCGCAGATGGCGGCAGCGAGAAGGAGCTGGCGCCAATTCTGGGCAAGGAACGTCCAGCCCGATCGCACACATGCGATGATCGGAACCTTGCCCATGATCGCGTCGGCCATGCTGCCCTCCGGAGGAAGGAAGGCCCTAGTTCAGGCCGGGCAGCGCCGCAAGGGCCGGCTACCAGCCATCAGCGGCCAAGCGCGAACTCGAACGTCAGAATATGTGTCTGCGGCATACGGCAACTGGGTGGCGACACATCGCCTTCGATCCGCCAGCGCCACGACAGGATCACATCCTCCACTTCCTCGGCAAGACCGTCGTGTGGTGCGACGCCGAGCAGACGCGGATTGAGAAAAAGGCCGCCAGGCGAGATATCCAACGCATAGGTAACGACGCCGCCAAAGTCCTTGAAGCGGGACGAGAATGGAAAGCCCGGCTTGCTGAAATTCTTTGCAAGCGTGATCCGGCATCGTGGAAGCGCCGGATCGCCCGCAGCCGGATAGAGCAGTTCGAGCATAGACTTCTTGCCCACCCCGATCGCATTGGCTCGATTGGGCGTGGATCTCTGGCGGCCGCCAAGCGTGCTGTACATGGCGTCGCCCCAGGCAGTTGTCGCGTAGTATTCCGTCGCAAAGCGACGACGCAGCATGGGATTATCTGTCGTCGCTATCGCGTCGTAGAGTTCGACCGCGACGTCGTACATCGCGTTGTACGCTTCGGGTGTCTTGTCCCGCATGAAGACTGCCGCGAGCCGGCCGCGGCGAAGCTCAAATCTCGCAGGGCTTGCACTGGCGCCAAGTTCATCCGCGAACCGGACACCAAAAGCAGCCGACGCATCTGCCAGAGCCCAGTCACCCGCATCCCAGGCTTGCGCATGCAGGACCTGCGCCGCCCGGACGGAAATCAGGTCACGACCCACGGCTGTCGCGCGCTGCTGGAGCGACGCGAAAAGACGTGCGCGAGTCTGAGGCGAAGGCGTCATGGCCACCGCAGCCCAGTCATAGAGCACCCGTGAAACCGCCGGCGAGGGATCTGGCGAAGTCAGAGCCGCTCCCTGCTCCACCAGGAACTTTGCGTAGACCAGCGCGCTCTCGGGCTGGCCGGCGAGCATGGCGATCCAGGCAAACTCACGGGCCGTAGCGGCGGCGTCAGGCGCCGTCCGATCAACTGTCGGCCAGGTGGCCGCAGCTTCGGTGGCGGCAGCCTTGTAGTTGCCGATCCGAACAGCCTCGTTGAACACGCGTATGTCGGCGGAGGCGGAAGACGCAGACAACGCCATCACGATGCCTGCTACACCCGAGAGCCAGAACGGCCGCCTCATATGTACTCCGCTTCAATCACAAGATGCGGAAGATAACCTTGTAATACTGGTTTTTCGACTGCAGCCGGCAGCGAGATGTGTCAATTCCTTTTGCCGGCTTGAAGGCCCACGTCGACAGAGTTTGCGAGACGTCAGATGCGAAGCCGTCACCGGGCACCGCAGCCATGATCTCTACCTTGGTCACCTTGCCGTCAACGGCCGTTTCCATGCGGGCGATCACTGAACCGACCAGCCCTTTGAATTCCTTGCTCACAGGATAGCGCATGGCTTTCCCTTCGAACTTGCCATCGCAAAATGGCAGTCCGGCAAGAATTGGATCCTCAGCCACCTGTGCGTACTTCGGCTGAGCCAACCCCCGCGCATCAAGAGATGTGTCTATGTTGGAGCCGACCTGTTGATAGGTGGAAGCGAGGTACGCCTGCATCGCCAGCGCCCACGCCTCCGCCTTCCACTTCAGCGGCCAAAGCTGGACCTTGCCACCAGGGGTCGCGGCTTCGATATCAGCAACGATCGCGTCGTGCACATCCGCCATGGCGTCGTAGTAATCGTTCTTGCCTGCGGTCGAACGATTGCGACCGCCGACAAAGCTAGCCGAGGCAGAAAAAATCTGAGCGCTGCGTTGGCGAGGTAAGACGCTTTTCTCGCGAGCATAGAAGGCCGCAGCTGCATTTGCATCGCTCGCGGCTTGCTGCCAGCCAGCACTCAGGGCGCCAGTGTAGAGCGCTTCCCATGAGATCACGGATGTCATGTCGACGCCGGGGCTAGCCACACGCGCCATCAGCGCATCGCGCAGAGCTTTCAGTTTTTCGTCGGACTTCCCGGCTTTGTAATCCGCGGCTCGATAGAGAACCGCAGAGATAAGCGGCTGATCGTCGGGAAACGGCAGCTGAGCACCCTGCTCCACGAGGAACCTGCCCAGTTGCACAGCGAGGTCATATCGCCCAGCAACCAGTGAAGCGAAGCCAAACTCTCGCGCGAGAACGGCGGTGTCCTGTTTCGTCCTGTCCCAGTCAGGCCAGATGGCGGCGGCTTCAGTCGCGGCGGCCTTGTAGTCGCCAGCTTTCACGGCAGCATTGTAGGCCTTGATGTCCGCAAAGGCTGCGGTGCTGACAGACGCTACACAAACCAAGGCTACCAACGTTTTCCAGATCTTGTTCATCGTCGTCCCCCAAAAAAATATTACATCAGCTGAAAACGAACAACGAGTTCGCGCGTGCCGGCGACTGTGCATTTTTCCTTCGTCGCACCTGTCGGCTTCAGCGTCCATTTGTAGACAGCGCCAAGCGCCGCGTCCGGAAAGGTGTCGCTCGGCACAGCTGCGAGCAGTTTCGCTTCAGTTACCTTGCCTGCTTCGTTGACCGTAAGACGGAGGATCGTTGCGCCAACGATGCCCTTGAACACGGCCATGGGCGGATACTTGAGTTGGGGTGTCTGATCCCATCTGGCGTCGCATCTTGGAAGCGCGTCCGGCGCCAGTTTCTCGAACGCACACTCCTGGTCGCCACAACGGCTCTTCAGCGTCTTTGCGCGCTGCTCGATCAAGTTTCCCTGCCGCTTGAAGGCCATGCTTGTGTTCAGCGAATTCTCGCCGAAGCTGAAATAGGAAGACATGGCTTCCATCCAGGCGAGGCCACGCCAATAGGTTGGCTCCAGTTCGCCGAGGTCGAGCCCCTCTCCCGGTCTTGGCGGCGGCAATTGCGTGACCAGGTTGTCCCACGCATCAGCCAGGCGCAACCAACCGTCTGCCTTGCGCGTCTCCATGAAGTTGGCGGCGCCGCCATCGACGATGGCTCGCTGACGAAGGACAATACCTTCGGCGCCCAGACGTGTGCTTAGCGTCTCGGCGATCTTGGCGTCGCGCTCCGTATCCTTCCAGTCGCCGGCCTGCCACGCCTTGCCATAGAGATGAACGGCCGAGACCGCGCCAATGCGGCTGCCTAAAGGACTGTTCGTTGCGCTCCAGGCTGCCAGCGCAGCGGAGAACGCAGCGCGCGCTTCCTTCGACGGCTTGTCTCCGATCTCGGCCCAATGGAGAAGAACCTTGGAGAGCAGCGGATCTTCGTCCGGCTTCGGCAACGTTGCGCCCTGCTCAACTAGGAATCTGGCGTAGACCCGTGCCTTTTCGGGTTGGCCGGCTAGCATTGAAATCCACGCGAACTCCCGCGCGGTGACGGCCGCTTCCGGAAGCGTCTTGTCGAACTTCTGCCAGACGCCTTCCGCTTCACTCGCCGCTACGGCGTAGTCGCCACGTCCGATCGCGGCATTGTACGCCTTGATATCAGCAAAGGCAGTGGCACAAATCGCGAGACACGCAAACGCCGCCGTCGCCAGGCGGAAGCCATGTTTGCGACCCTTCATGAGCTGAATCCCCCCTGTCTTTCCCACAATAAGTTAGCCTATACCGGGCCTATGACAATCGAGCCAATTCACATCATCGGCGGCGGCATGGCCGGGTCGGAAGCTGCCTGGCAGGCGGCTTCCATGGGCGTCCCCGTGGTTTTGCACGAGATGCGGCCGGTGCGGAAAACCGATGCTCATCATACGGATGGTCTTGCGGAGCTTGTGTGCTCCAACTCGTTCCGGTCCGATGACTGGGAATACAACGCCGTGGGCTTGCTGCACGAGGAGATGCGGCGCGCGGGCGGCCTGATCATTTCGATGGGCGACCGGCACAGGGTGCCTGCTGGCTCGGCGCTTGCGGTGGACCGGGATGGTTTCTCGGCCGACGTGACGGCGGCGCTCGAGAAGCATCCGTTGGTGACGATCGAGCGTGGCGAAGTCGATGGCTGGCCTCCGGAAGTCTGGAGCAGTGTTGTCATCGCCACAGGCCCGCTGACATCTGATGCGTTGGCCAAGGCAATCCTCGCGAAGACGGACGAGAACGCGCTTGCCTTCTTCGATGCAATCGCGCCGATCGTTCACATCGAATCCGTGGACATGAGCAAGGCGTGGAAGCAGTCGCGCTACGATAAGCCCGGTCCGGGCGGCGATGGGGCCGAGGCGTACATCAACTGCCCGATGGATAGGGAGCAGTACGAGGCATTTCTCGCGGCCCTGATCGCGGCGCCCAAGACCGAGTTCAAGGAGTGGGAAGGCACGCCTTACTTCGAGGGCTGCCTGCCGATCGAGGTGATGGCGGAGCGCGGGGCCGAGACGCTGCGCTTTGGGCCGATGAAGCCGGTCGGCCTCACCAATCCACACAATCCGACGGTGAAGGCGCATGCAATCGTCCAACTTCGCCAGGACAACAAGCTTGGCACCTTGTGGAACATGGTGGGCTTCCAAACGAAGCTGAAGCATGGCGCGCAGCAGGACATCTTCAGGATGATCCCCGGTCTGGAGAACGCGCAGTTCGCACGCCTGGGAGGCATTCATCGCAACACCTTCATCAATTCGCCGGCGCTGCTCGACGGACAGCTGCGGCTGAAGCGGGATCCTCGCGTGCGGTTTGCCGGCCAGGTGACGGGTGTGGAGGGGTATGTCGAGAGCGCGGCGATGGGGCTGGTGGCGGGGCGGATGGCGGCGGCGGAGCGGCTGGGCCGGGCGGTGGAGGCGCCCCCGGCAACGACGGCGCTTGGCGCACTGGTGAACCATATCACGGGCGGCCATGTGGTCGGACAGATAGATGGCGCGTCGGCGCGAACCTTCCAGCCCATGAACGTGAACTATGGCCTGTTCCCGGACATCGGGCCGTTCGAGGCCAAGGGGCCGGATGGCAAGCGGCTGAAGGGTGCGGACAGGACGCGGGCGAAGAAACGGCAGATGTCGCTAAGGGCGCTGACAGATCTGGACGTCTGGCTGAAAGCGCAGATGGCGCCGGAAACCGTCTCCGGCTAGCATCGTCTCGCCGGAGGGGATGATGGCGAACAGGAAGAAGCCGAAGACCGCGCTGGGCCAACCAGCCAGTCTCAATGAGCGAGACCTCGTTTCGAGGATCTCGGAAAAGCTGTCGGGCTCTGCGGAGTCGGGCGTACCAGAATCCTCTCCGCTGGAAAATCTTGCCTTCGACAAGGGCGCCGCCCTGTTGTTCCGGCACGGCAAGGAAGGTTGCATTTCCTCGCTCGGCATCGTGCTGATCCCGGATGAGAACAAGCAGAACCGGCGTGTGGCGGCGGTGGCGGATGCGTTCGGCTTTGTCGCCTATCTGAGCCACAAGCAGTGGATCGCGGTGCTGACGCCAAAGGGATACGTCACCGACTTCGCGTCCATTCCGAGTTTCGGTCACTGGCTGATCTCACCGTTTGGCAAGCATGCCGAGGCGGCTGTGGTGCATGACTGGCTCTACACGCTGGGCAAGAAGGGCGATGGCAGAGGCCGCAAGGTCGCCGACAGGACATTCAGGCGGGCGTTGAAGCTGGTAGGTGTTGGTTGGCTCCGGCGGCACATCATGTACTGGGCCGTGAGGCTCGGGGGTGGAGGCGGCTATGGCCTCGACAGCGATTACGACTTCCGCGCGCTGCCGCTGCTCGAGAAGCGCAATCCTCTGCCCCAGAAGCCGGCGCTCATGACGACCTTCGACCTCCAGACCTTCAAGGGCAACAAGAAGGCTCGAGAAGAAGCGCAGGCGAAGTTCATCGCGACGTTGTCAGCGCCGGGTCCGCAGACCTAGTCGACCTTCTCACCGCGCATCAGTTTCTCGAACTGGTCACGGCCGCCCATCTTTTCAATGGCTGCATCGAGACCGGCTTCCATTCCACCGAGGCCCGCGCGGCCAGCATTGGTGACGATGCCCCAGACGGCGCGGAACAGGATCAGCGCGAGGACGCCGACCATCGGCTGGCCCAGCGCGAACAGCGCGGCAGCGCCGGCAAAAATGCCGAAGTGCAGGATGATGATGCGGCCGTAGGGCGCGAACATTTCGGCCATCGGGTTCGTGTTCTTCCACCCGCCCTTGAGGACGAACTCCCAAAGGAAAACGACGACCTGGAAAGCGACGATCACGTAGATCATCCAGTCCACATGCACGCCGCTGTCGAGACCGAACTGGAACATGCCGAAAACGTCCATGAAGGGCGCACTCTGCAAGCCATCAACGCCGCCGCCTTGCAGGACCGACCCGAACTCCGTCAACGCGACGAGGAACGTGCCGTGGACGAGGCAGAACAGGCCGTAGTGAAAGGTGAAGAACAGTGAGAGTCCCGTGCCTGCAAGCAGGCCCATGGCGCCATAACTGGCGCCCGAGATGATCAGGCGCGGGATCGTCATGACCCCAGCGATGATATTCTCCATCCAGTAGAGCATGACCAGAGGAACGGCGGACCAGCCCCAGGCGATGACACCATAGATTGGCATGAGATCGACCAGCAGGCCGACCAGCACGATCGGGTGCGACAGGGCGCGGAGCCAGTAGGCCGGATCCAGAAGTTTTCTCAAGAGAGCCCCGCCCGTCCGATTCCCCGATCCGCAGCAAACATGGTCGACCGCCTCTTGGCTAGCGGAAAGCCGGAAGGCGGTGCAGCAGCATGGCGCTGAACATCGCCCAGCGTCTGCTGAAGGGCGAGCGTTCCTTGCCAGCGATGTTGACCGCCGCGAGGTGAAGTACGGCCGGCCACTGCGAAGCCGAGAGTTTGTCTGCTGCGGCTTTTGCCGACGCCCAGCGCGCTGACGCGTCGGACAGCTTCGCGAAGATCGCGAGATGTGCTTCGCCGCAGTGGGACAGTGCGTCGAGCTGATCAGCGGTTGCCTTGGGATCGAGCGCCAGACCCGAGACACGGGCAAGTGAGGCTTCAGCGGCGAGGTGGCGGGCTTCGTGATCCGCGCCGGGCTGGTGGCCGCCCGCGTGGATATGGTCGTCGATGATGTCGTCGTAGCGATCAACGAGATCGTTGAGTGGGGCGATCAGATCGGTTCGATCCTTCGTCACGCGGGCGAGTTCGAGGGCGAGATCGTGGCGGCGGACCGGCCCGGGGCTTGCGATCTGTTCCAGCGTCTCGCGCCACCACTGGACGCGGATCTTGCCCAGCATGGCTTCCTTGGTCTGGAGGGTGCGCTGGAGTTCCTGGTGCAGCAGGTAGATGGCGACGAGGCGCTCCCTGCCCTCCCGTGGCGCATAGCGGGTCGCAAGCCAGCGATCTTCGTCGGTCCGCTTGAGGCGGGCGTCGAATTCCCCTGCTTCGGCAAGGGCGCCGCTTGCAAGATTTGCCGTATTGGCCGTATCGCTCATGTTCAAATTCAGGTCCGAGGCCCTATTTCAGAGCCTGCAGAGAAAACAAAGAGGGTATTCCATGGCTTTTTCGCTTCCCGCCCTTCCGTACGCCCGCAACGCCCTGGCGCCGCACATTTCCGAAAACACGCTGAACTTCCATTATGGCAAACACCATCAGACCTATGTCGACAACCTGAACAAGCTGGTGGCCGGCACTCCCATGGAAAACCAGTCGCTGGAAGAGGTGATCCAGCAAAGCTGGGCCGACAAGAAGATGCCGGTGTTCAACAACTCAGCCCAGGTGTGGAACCACACCTTCTACTGGCACTCCATGAAGCCGAAGGGCGGCGGAGAGCCGACTGGCCTTATCGCCGACGGCATCAAGAAAGCCTGGGGCAGCTTTGACGAGTTCAAGAAAGCCTTCGCTGAAGCCGGCACGACCCAGTTCGGTTCGGGCTGGGCCTGGCTCGTCCTCAAGGACGGCAAGCTGGCCGTGAGCAAGTCCGGCAACGCCGAAACGCCGCTGACGGAAAAAGGCGTTACCCCGCTGCTAACCATGGACGTGTGGGAGCACGCCTACTACCTCGACTTCCAGAACGCCCGGCCGAAATACATCAGCACTTTCCTCGACGAGCTGGTGAACTGGGACTTCGCTAACCAGCTTCTGTCGGACGCGAAGTAGGCTTCGCTTAACCGCTCGTTCAGCAGTTTGATTGCTGCCGGATAACGGTTTTGAGACTCTTCTGTGGCTAGCTTCCACCCAGCGTCCCCGACATGCATCGGGGCGCAAGGGTGATCGCGGTCATGATGTCCAACGTTCCAGACATGAACGCCGAAGCGGGCGCACGTCGCGCGCCGGCGCCGACGGCCAGTCTTCTGGAAGCCGCCATCGAGCGCGGCGGCCTGCATCCGTTTTTCCACGCCAAGGTCTCGATGGCGACGCGCAAGATCGTCGGCGTCGAAGCGCTGGCGCGTATCGCGTCGGCCTCGCAGGCGCATGCGGCGCCCGGACCATATGTTGAACTTGCCGAGCGCATCCAGCGCATCGACGCGCTGACGTTTGCGATGGCGCGCGGCGTTGCCAAGCACGTTCTCGATTTTGGCGGCCTGCCCTGCTCGATCAACGTGAGCCCGGCTTCGCTGGTGCGGCCGGAGTTCGCCGAGCAGCTTGCGGCGGCAGTGACCGAGACCGGTCTGGCCTGCAGCCGGTTCGTGCTGGAGCTGACCGAGATTCGCCAGGCGGACTATGACCGGCAAGCGTTCGAGACGATGACGCTGCTGCGGGCTAAGGGCTTTGGCCTGGCGGTTGACGATTTCGGCGCCGGTACATCCAACATCGACCGGCTGCGCGCTTTCCCGTTCACTGAAGTGAAGATCGATCCGGCGTTCACGCGCCTTGCGATGCAGGAAGCCTTCGCCAAAGCGGCGATGGTGAGCTGCGTGCGGCTTGCCAAGGATCACGGCCTGAAGGTCGTGGCCGAGGGCGTGGAGACGCAGGAGATGTGGGACTTCATGGCGTGGCTCGGCGTCGATGAGGCACAGGGCTTCCTGCTGTCGAAGCCCCTGCCCCCGGCTGAATTCCGCGAGCTGCTGAAGCGGGGCTAAAGCCTCGACTTTCCCAGGGGGCGCCTTGCGAGGCGCGCGCATTGGGCTTTCTATCGGCTGAAACCGAGGAACGCCCATGGCCGCCGCCGCCTACAAGACCATCACCGTGAAGCCGCTGTCGCCGAACCTCGGCGCGGAGATCGATGGCGTCGACCTGTCGAAGCCGCTGAGCAATGCGCAGTTCGACGACATCCACACGGCCTTCCTCAAGCACCATGTGATCTTCTTCCGTGACCAGACGCTGACGCCCGAACAGCATCTCGCATTCGGGAAGCGCTGGGGGACGCTGAACGTGCATCCCTATGTGAAGGGGATGAACGGGTATCCGGAGATCCTCGAGATCATCAAGGAGCCGAGCGAGAAGATAAACTTCGGCGGCGGCTGGCATTCCGACATGAGCTTCCTCGAAGAACCGGCGCTGGGATCGATCCTGCATGCGATCGAAGTGCCGGAGGTTGGCGGCGACACACTGTTCGCGAGCCAGTATGCGGCGTGGGAAGCGCTGTCGCCGGGACTGCAGAAGACGCTGGAGAGTCTGCGCGCGATTCATTCGGCCGCGGAAGAGTATGGAGCTGGCGGGGCTTCGTCGAAGAAGCGGGCGTCGATGGATTCGGAAGTCGTCGGCGATGAAGTGCCGGAGTATGAGCACCCGGTTATTCGCACGCATCCGGAGACTGGGCGGAAGGGGCTCTACGTGAACCCGGCTTTCACGCTGCGTTTTGCCGGATGGACGAAGAAGGAGTCTCGGCCGTTGCTCGAATATCTGTTCGAGGTATGCCGGCGCGAGGCCTTCACCTGCCGCTTCCGCTGGCGACCGGACTCGCTCGCCTTCTGGGACAATCGCTGCGTCTGGCACTTTGCGCTGAACGACTATCACGGCCAGCGCCGTCACATGCGCCGCGTGACTGTGAACGGCGACAAGGTGCGCTAGACCTCGACGCGCTCTCTCATTCAGACCGGCGCGCGCCGTCCGGGATGCTTTAGTCCTGTCCCTCGACAATGAGGGAGCGGGGCGCGTGGGATAGCGCCGTGGGTCGTGCCAGTGCTGGCTTGCGCCAGCGAGTGCGCGTGTCTCACGCGCCCCGGATCGGCCGTTCTTTCCCGATATGGCGACAAGGAGTTGCCATCGACGCACCAAGGAGACGCGCTCCCAGGGGCCTTAGCTCCATAGCCAGTGATCGGTTCAGCATGCTGGGGGCGGTATCCGAAACCCCCGGACCCTCCGGTTTCACTCCCCGGAGGCAATGCCGCGCAGTTCGATTCATCTGGAAACAGGGAGGGGTCAAATGGCCCTCCGCCAGGAACCAGACTTGCTTGAGGGGACTCATGCGTTCCCCACACTGCGCCAGCCACGCCGGCCTTATCCCTGACACCTGGAAGCTTCGGTCGACTTCGCGGCCTCCCTCCGTCAGGGCGAGGGCATCATCGCTCAGGATGCGAGGGTGGGGATGGAGAGCGGCTCGGACACGCAGGATTTCTGGCCAGCGCCTTGAGCGCGTGGGGAATCTTTTTCTGGGGCGCCGAACAAACATGCTGGGTTGCGCGACCTGGAAGCGGACGAAGTCCGCGTTCCCCGCGCAGACGGGGATCCAGTCCGGCGGGCCCTGGCCCGCCAGCTGCTGGCGTTTCAGACAAGTGCGGTGAGGACCGCGAAGGGAGTTGCGAGCGCGCATCCGCGCGCTGGATTGGGCCCCCGCCTTCGCGGGGGATGCGGTGGCTGCATGACAGCGCTGTTAGACTCGCCACGCATGATGATTGGCCATCCAACATCGTCCGCATCCGGAACAAAAACGCGCGGTCCACGTTACGCCCGGGCCCAGAACACGTGCGTGCAAGCGCATGCCCTGGTGAACGAACTCCATCGAGTCTCAACGGCGACCCGCCGGGTGGTCGTTCCAACGGATGAAAAGGGATACCGAAGATGCCTTGGCTGAAAAAAAACGCCGCGAGCGCACGTGTCGTTGCTGTAATACTGCTCGGTGGGCTTGGCCTCAGCGCCTGCGCCTCCACGAGCTATGTCGATGAGCGGATCGCCGCGGTGAACAGCCGTATCGATCAGGTCGACGCCCGCGTGCAGACTGCGGCGCAACGCGCCGAGTCTGCCAACTCGGCCGCTCAAGCTGCCGCGAACGACGCCCGCACCGCCAACGCCGCAGCGCAGGCTGCCGCGACCGACGCGCGCACCGCGAACCAGCGCCTCGACCAGGTAGGTGGACGCCTCGATGCACTCGAGAAGCCCAAAACCCCTGCACGCACACCGCGGGGTTGACCGACACGTAAGTGGATGGTCAGAGACTGATCTGGCCGGTGGCCGGGCTCCCAACGGGGCCCGGCCCATCCAAAGATGGAGACCGCCATTCGTATAGCGTTGAAAACGGTGCTTCGAGCGGCGGCTCTTTCCATCGGGCTCGTCTGCAGCGGCGCATCAGCGCTTAGCGCGGCCGCGCAAGCGATTGACGAGGTCGATGCCGGTGAGCAGGTGTCGGACAACGTCATAGACATCGCTGGCTGGGTGATCGGAACCGGCGACAATCGCGGTCTTCCGTTTGCTGTCATCGACAAGGACGCGGCACAGATTCTGATATTCGACGCGGACGGGAAGTTGCAGGGCCTTGCGCCGGCGCTTATCGGATCCGCTGTCGGTGACAATTCGGCGCCCGGCGTTGGCGACCGTGAACTCAGGAAAATTCCCGCCAAGGATCGCACGACGCCCGCCGGCCGCTTCCTCGCTGGCTATGGCCCCGCTGCCGGCGGCCAGAGCGTGCTGTGGGTGGACTACGCAACCGCCATTTCGATTCATCCGCTGAGCAAGACCGCGGTGAAGAAGGAAAAGCGCAAGGAGCGCCTGGCGTCGCCAACAGTGAAAGACAACCGCATCACCCACGGCTGCATCAACGTCTCGGTCGCATTCTACAACAAGGTCGTCAAAGCAACCTTCACCAAGAAGGGTGGCGTGTTCTACGTCCTGCCGGACTCGATGTCGGTGCAGGAAGCGTTTCCGGGCTTCGAGCAGCCGGATCGTTTGCTCTCCTCGACGGAGGGAAGCGGCGGCGCCGTCGGTCTGCTCGCTCGCTGGGCGGTTTCGGGCGAGTAGCGAGCAGCGAGCAGCGTTCTACTTCAGCCGCGATCCCTCAAGAGCCTGCCCTTCTGCCTGTCCCAGTCGCGCTTCTTCTCGACGTCGCGCTTGTCGGGCGCTTTGCGACCCGTCGCGAGGGCGAGCTTGATTTTCGCCATGCCGGTGGGGCCGAAATAGAGTTCGAGCGGGACCAGCGTGCGGCCTTCGCGTTCGACAGCGCCCATCAGGCGGTTGAACTCGCGTTTCTTGACCAGGAGGATGCGCTTGCGGCCGGGCTCATGGTTGAACTGGCCGGCGGGCGGATAGGTCGGGATCGTCGAGTTGACGAGGACGATCTGGCCCTTCTCCTCGCGCGCGTAGGCTTCCGCGATGTTGGCGCGGCCCTCGCGCAGCGACTTCACCTCAGAGCCGGTGAGGACGATCCCGACTTCGATGTCGTCGATGATCTCGTAGTTGCGGCGGGCCTGACGGTTCTCGGCAACCGACTTGCGGGCGAGTTCGCGCCTTGTCTTGCCTTTCGGGTTCTGGCCGCCTCTGCCGCTCGGGCCTTTGGGGGGCTGGGCCATCAGAGTACGCCGGCTTCCTTCATCGCCGCCTCGATCTCTTTCTTCACGTCCGCGGACTGGACGGGGACGAGCGGCAGGCGGACTTCTTCAGAGCACAGCCCGAGCAGCGACAACGCATACTTGGTCGGCGCCGGGCTGGCCTCGAGGAACAGGGCGCGGTGGAGGCGGGCCAGCGTGTCGTTGATCTTGCGGGCCAGGCCATAATCGCCCTGCAGGGTCGCGTTCTGCATCATGGCGCATTTTTCGGGGGCGACGTTGGCGGTGACCGAAATGCAGCCGACACCGCCCATGGCGTTGTAGCCGACGGCCGTGGGGTCTTCGCCCGATATCTGAATGAAACCTTTCTTACAGAGTGCGGTGTGGCGGGCGACCCGGCCGAGATCGGCGGAAGCGTCCTTGATACCGATGATATTGGGGAGGGTGGACAGGCGGGCAATGAGCTCGACCGACATGTCGGAACCTGTGCGACCCGGCACATTGTAAACAAAAATGGGCAGTTGAACGGCCTCATTCAAAGTTTTGTAATGCGCGTATACCCCTTCTGGTGTGGGTCGGTTGTAATACGGGTTCACGATCAGGGCGGCATGCGCCCCGACTGCCTTGGCATGCTGGAGGAGGCCGATGCCCTCTTCCGTGGAATTGGAGCCTGCGCCTGCAATGACGGGAACCCGCCCAGCCGCCGTTTTGACGCACAGCTCGACAACGTGCCGGTGCTCCTCGTGCGACAAGGTCGTGGATTCGCCCGTGGTTCCGCAGGGAACCAGCGCGTGCGTGCCGGCCGCGATCTGCCGCTCGACCAGGGCCACGAAGGCCTTGTCGTCCACTTTCCCGTTCCGGAAAGGGGTGACGAGGGCGGGGATGGATCCCTTGAAGATCATGGACAGCTCCAGAACGCGCGATAGCGGCGCCAATCGCGACTCGCGGGATAATCATTTCATGACGGGGTTTGGCAAGCGGATGTCTGTGGCGGGCCGGCGCGTGGCGCTGGTTCTGATGCTGTCCACAGCCGGTATTGCAGCCGCGGCGGCCAATCCGACCGCCCCCTCCCTGAAGCCCTCGCCCACCCTGCAATCGACCTGGCTGGAGCCAGCGGAGTTCTCGCTGCTGAGCCGGGCGCTGGATGCAGCCGACGATAACCGCTGGACCGATGTGCGTTCGGCGCTGAGCCGGCTGAACGATGCCGGGGCCCAGGCGCTGGTGCGGTGGAAGCTTGCCACCAATGGCAATGCCGGGATGGGCTTCAGCGACCTGCTGAAGGCGATGGAGGAGTTCAAAGGCTGGCCGGACGCCGACAACATCGCCGACCAGGCCGAGATCACCATCACATACTCCAGCCTGACGTCGGAAGAGCGGATCGCGTGGTTGCTGGCGCGTGGACCGAAGACGGGGGAAGGCGTGCTGGCGCTGGCCGACGCATATCACTCGCAGGGCAAGACCGACCTGATGCTGTCGACGATCCGCGATGCGTGGCGGTCGCGTGGCATGTCGGACGGCGCGGTGCGCACGATCCAGTCGCAGTATGGCGGCGAGCTGACGGCGGAGGATCATTTCGGCCGAGCGGATATGTTCCTGTGGCGCGGCGATACGAAGAGCGCGCAGGCGCTGCTGCCAAAACTGAGCGCCGGGCGGAAGAAGCTGATCGAAGCACGCATCGGACTGATGAAGACGGTCAAGAAGATCGATCCACTGATGAACGCCGTGCCGGCGGAGTATTCGGAAGATCCGGGCCTGATGTTCGATCGCGCGCGCTATGCCGAGCGCAAGGGCAAGCAGGCGGATGAGCTGTCGTATATGCTGCGCATCAAGGGCGAGGCGGCGCCGGTGGTTGGCCGCGAGGCGATCTGGGACGAGAAGCAGTCCGTGATGCGCCGCATGATCCGCGAGCGTGACTATGCGACGGCCTATCAGCTGGCGGCGGGCCATGGCCTGGTTTCGGGTGACGCCTTCCGCGATGCGGAGTGGATGGCGGGCTGGATTGCGCTGGAGAAACTCAACGATCCGGTAAAGGCCGAGCAGCATTTCCGCGTGTTCAGCGCCGGCGTGGCGACGCCGATCAGCGTAAGCCGCGCACAGTACTGGCTCGGCGAGGCGCTGACGAAGCAGCAGCGCATTCCGGAAGCGCAGCTGGCCTATGAAGCGGCATCGAAATTTCCCTACGTGTTCTATGGCCAGCTCGGCGCCGAGAAGGTTCGCCAGCAATTGCCAGAAGCGATGAAGCTGAGCTTTGCCCTGCCCGCTCAGCCAACCGACGAGGAACGGGCGGCGTTTGCGCGCCAGCCAGCGGTGCGGGCGGCGATCCTGCTGGCGGAAACCGGGCGGCTGGCGAGTTTCGAGCGGTTCTCGTTCGCGCTGGACGACATGATGGTGACAGCCGCCGAGCACCAGATGCTGTTCGACATCGGCGCCGGCTATCTGGAAATGCGCGCCGCCGTTCGGGGCGCAAAGGCGGGGCTGGGCCGCGGACTGGTGGCGCCGGATGCGGTGTTCCCCATCCTGTCGCTGCCAACTTCACCGCGGACCGGAGCAGCCGAGCCGGCTCTGGTGCTGGCGCTGTCGCGGCAGGAGAGTGAGTTCAATCCGCGCGCCATCTCGGGCGCCAACGCACGCGGGTTGATGCAGATGGTGCCGCGCTATGCGCAAGCCGAGGCGCGGATGGTGGGACTGCCATTCCGCCAGAGCTGGCTGACCGACGATCCGACATACAACCTGCGGCTGGGGCGCGGCTTTCTCGACGACCTGGTCGACGAGTTCAACGGCTCGTACATCCTGGCGGCGGCGGCCTACAACGCGGGACCGAGCCGGGCGCGCGCGTGGATCCGCGATTTCGGCGACCCACGCGGCGGCGGCGTCGATCCGGTCGACTGGATCGAGAGCATTCCGTTCGCCGAGACGCGCAACTATGTGCAGCGCGTGCTGGAGAACACGCAGGTCTACCGCCACCGCCTCGCGGGCGCGCCGGTCGACATCCAGCTGTCGGACGATCTGAAGCGCGGGCGGCCGTAGTCAGTCGAGCGAGCCGGCGAAGGCCTCGGCGTCGACTGGACCTTCGAAGGCGATGAACAGCGTGCACGGTTCGCTGCTGACACACTTGCCAGTGTGCGGCGCTTTGGCGGGGCCGTAGGCGTACTGGCCGGGCGTGAGCAGTGCTGGCGCGGCGCCCTTGTATTGCACCTGCAGCTGGCCCGAGACGAGGATCATGCGCTCGGCCGAGGTGTGCGTGTGGCCGGCGATGACGTAACCGCCGCCGACGCGCAGGAACACATCCGCATTGGGTCGCGACGGGTCGCCGTGCAGGACGGCGATGTGGCAGTCGCCGGTCAGGATGGGCGGGCACGGCCCCCACTGGAGCGAGGGATCCTGAGCCTTGATGGCGAGCGGGGTCTCAGCCTTCGCCGCGGTGGTCTGCGGGGTAGCGCAGGCGGCAATTGCCGTTGCGGTGGAGAGCGTGGCGATCGCGGCGATAATGCAGTGATGGAACTTCATGGCTGTCTCCTCCTGGGACGAAGAGATCTTGCGCACCGATGGGCGCAGCAAGCTTGGAGGTGGTCTGGAGATTTCTTGGAGATTGCCCGCAATCGCCTGCCGAAGAGTTCCGTCCCGTTCTGCCAGTCTTCATTCAGCGTCGGGTGACGCTAGGAGACCGTTTCCAGCGACGAAGAGTGCGATAGCGTTGGCGTCGACCGCTTCAGGGGACGCCGATGGCTGACGATTTTTCTGCTTTCGTGGGACGGCCCTGCCCGGACTGGTATGCGAAGCCGCAGCTGGGGATCTTCATTCACTGGGGCATCTTTGCCGTGCCGGCGTTTGCGCCGGGCGGGGTTTCGATCGCGGACCTGTTCAAGACCGACTACGACAATGCGATGGCGATCTCGCCCTATGCCGAGTGGTACTGGAACGCGATGCGCGTGCCCGGCAGCCCGACAGCGGAACATCACGCGCGCCTCCATGGCGGCCGGCCGTATGAATCGTTTCGCGAGGACTTCGAGGCGGCGGCAGAGCGATTCGATGCGGACGCGTGGGCCGACCTCTTCGCGGCGTCGGGCGCTGGTTATGTCGTGCTGGTGACCAAGCACCACGACGGTTTCTGCCTGTGGCCAAGCAAGGTGGCGAACCCGCACATGCCGGGCTGGGCCTCGCGGCGCGACTTTGTCGGAGAACTGGCGGAAGCGGTGCGGGCGCGAGGCATGCGGTTCGGATTGTACTATTCGGGCGGGCTCGACTGGACCTTCCATCACCTGCCGATCTCGAATTTCGGCGACATGCTGGCCTGCGTGCCCACCAGCGATGACTATCGGCAGTATGCTGCGGCTCAGGTGCGCGAGCTGATTGCGCGCTACAAACCTTCCGTGCTGTGGAATGACATCGCCTGGCCGAGCGGCGACGATCTGCCATCGCTGTTTGCCGATTACTACGCCGCCGTGCCGGATGGCGTAATCAACGACCGGTGGCTTGGCATGACAGGGCTGTTCGAAAGCCTGCGCGATCCGTCGGCGCGAGCCGGGTTCAACACGATGGTGAAGGGGCGGATCGCCGAAGCAGGCGGAGAGCTCGATAACCCTGCGCCGCCGCATTGCGACTTCCGGACGGTGGAATACTCGACCGGCGAGCACATGGCCGAGAAGAAGTGGGAAGCCTGCCGCGGCCTCGGCCTCGCCTTCGGCTACAACCAGGCCGAACGCACCGACGACTACATGACTGGAGAGAAACTGACCGCGCTCTATCGCGATCTGACGGCGCGCGGCGGCAATCTGCTGATCAATGTCGGCCCGATGGCGGACGCAACCATTCCGGAAGTCCAGCAGCGCCCGCTTCGGGAGCTCGGAAAGGCGATACGAGGCAGCTAGCGCAGGTTCGACGCGCCGCGACTGCTACCTGACGCGCACCGTTCCCGGGTCCTTCATGCCGTCGGCCCAGATCACCTGGACGACGGAGTCCGGCATGTTGCTGTACATCGAGAACATGTCCTGCACGACGAGATCGCGGAGGCAGGTCAGCCCCTGATTGCAATTCGCCAGGTTTTCGGCGTTTCCAACCAGCGCGACCGACCGGTAGGCCGCCCGCTTCCTGCCGATGATGTCGTCAATGTCGAAGTAGAGATCGTCGATCCTGACCTTCTGCAGCTTCTTGTCGTGGATCGCCCAGATCGCATCGCGGGATATGACCTTGAAGACCGGCTTGAAGTTGGCTGAAAGGCCGCCCTCGGAACCCTCCTCGGGCCTGTACAGGATCAGCGCGCAGGGCTGCCTGGGCTCTGCCGTCTTTTTCGGCTCGCAGCGCCCTTCCTTGATCAGAAGGTCGTAGAGATCGTGCTCGTCGTCGAAGGTCACGAGACTGTATTTTGTCGGGTCGAAATTCTTCGAAGCCAGCCCCTGCCCGGATCCTGTTGGCGCCTCTGACGCCACCAGTTCCGCCGCCACGACGGGGCGCGTGGGCGCGAGCGCCACATCCAGCGACGCGATGCCCTCGGCGATCCACTTCGCGTCCGGACAGGCTTTTTTGCAATCGCCGTCGAGACCGGCGAGCGCAACGCGCTGCGCTTTGGCCCGATCGAGGTCGTTGAGCTTGACGTAGGCGAGACCAAGCCGGGTCTTCGGCTCAGGTCGTTTCGGCTCCTTCACGACCGCAATTTCGAGATGGGTCTTTGCTTCATCCCATTTGCCCAGGCCGATCTTGGCGAGAGCCAGCAGGAAATTTGCGTCGGTGGTGGTCGGATTGCGTCGAACCAGCTGGTCCAGCGTCGCCTCGGCAGTTGCGAAATTTCCAACACCGATCGCCTCAACGCCGGCGTTGTGAAGCGTGTTCAGCTCACGCTGCGTGCTTTCGTCGATCTGGTTGGCCTTTTCGATCATGTCGTAGTTGGGCTTGGTGCTCAGCCCCACCTGTGCATGTGCAGCAATTGGCAGGCACCAGCCGAAACCAGCAGCGGTCAGCGCAAAAAGTGTTCGATTGAGCATCGTTCCGCCTCGTGTGGTTGCCGTTCCCAGCATGCCATGTGCAGCGGATCATGCACCAAGTTGCAGCACTCGCAAAACACACAGGCATTCGTTCGGCCTGCGCAGCCAACGCGCGAGTTGGGGGCATGGCCGGCGCGACACGGCGACTAGGATTGGCGGTCGAGTTCGCACAGAATGGGCTGGACCGGTCGTCAGATATCGGCGCAACAGGAGGAATCGATGAGACGCAAGATGGCGCTGACCGCGGCGCTCGTGGCAATCGGCGTAGTGGCGCAGCCTGTTGCCGCGCAGAAGGCTGTTCCGACGCCGGGCGCCTACCAGCCACCCCGAACCGCCGATGGTCACCCTGTCTTCGAAGGGCACTGGTCGAATACGAGCCTGACGGTTCTCGAACGGCCGCGCGATCTGACCAGGCTTGTCATTTCCGAAGCGGAGGCGCAGCGCGCTGCGGATATCCGCAACCAGGCGACGGCGAGCGATTCAGCGCCAACCGACCCGTCGAAACCCGCGCCCGCTGCGGGACGGGATGTTGGCGGCTACAACGCGTTCTGGATGGACACAGGTACGTCATTCGCGAAGATCGGAGGCGAATACCGATCATCGTGGCTGGTCGAGCCCGGTGACGGAAAGCTGCCGTACAGCGACGCGGGACGAAAGACGTTCAACTCGGCGTTCACTCAGCAACGGACGGCCAACACGGATCCCGAACTCCGCTCGCTCGGCGAGCGCTGCCTGCTGGGCTTTGGCTCTTCGGCAGGGCCGCCCATGCTGAACGTGTCGTACAACAACAATTACCAGATCGTGCAGGCGCAAGACACCGTGCTGATCTTCGCCGAGATGATCCACGATGCGCGCATCGTGCGCATGCAAGGCGGCCATCAGCCCCGCTCGATGACCCGCTGGATGGGAGATTCAGTTGGCCGGTGGGAGGGCGACACGCTGGTGATCGAGACAACCGGCATGCATCCGCAGGAATCCATGCGGATCTACTACGGCCAATCGCTCTACATCTCGAAGGACGCGAAAATCACGGAGAAGCTGAGCCGCATATCAGAGCGGCAACTTCTTTATCAGTTCGAGGTTGATGACCCGACGGTCTATTCGCAGGCCTGGCGCGCCGAAATGATCTTCAACGCAAGCACCGAGCCAAGCTTTGAGTACGCCTGTCACGAAGGCAACTACTCGATGCCAGGCATTCTTGCGGGCGGGCGCAAGGAAGATGCGGCAGCGCGTTAGCCTGACCTACGCCAGGGCCAGGCGCCTAGATCTTCGGCTGCCGGGCAATCGCTTGCGAGAAGAGGTCGGCGTCGACATTGCCGCCGCTGAGAACGACCAGAACCGGACCGCGTTTGGCGAAGTGGGGGCGGTTGTTGAGGAGGACAGCGAGCGCGTTGGCGCCGCCGGGCTCCACGACAAGTTTCAGGTGGTGGAAGGCGAAGGACATGGCGTCGAGCAGCTGGTCGTTGCTGGCGGCAAAGCCGCCCTTGACGCGGCGCTTGTGAATCTCGAACGGCAGGACGCCCGGCTCCGGCGACATCAGTGCGTCGGCGATGGAGCGGATGCCCGGGGCGTTGGCGACGATCTTGCCGGCGACAAGCGAGCGGATCAGGTCGTCATGACCTTCGGGCTCGGAGACATGGACTTCGGTTGACGGAGAAAGCTGTTCGAACGCCACGGCGATGCCGGCGAGCAGGCCGCCACCGCTGGCGTTGCAGATCAGGCTGCCGAAAGTGACGCCCATGGCGGCTGCATCGCGAGCGGCTTCGAGGCCGGCCGTGCCCTGCCCGGCCATGATCCACGCATCGTCGAACGGACGAATGGTGGTGGCGCCTGAGGCGTTGGCGATCTCGGCGGCGATGGCTTCGCGGCTTTCGTTGACACGGTCATAGAGGCGCACCGTGGCGCCACGGCCCTTCGCAGCCTCGATCTTGGCATGCGGAGCGTCGGACGGCATGACGATGGTCGCCTTCATGCCGAGGAGTTTCGCACTCTCGGCGACGCCTTGCGCATGGTTGCCGGACGAGAAGGCAACGACGCCCTTTGCACGATCCGCTTCGGGAATGCGGCTGATGCGGTTCCACGCGCCGCGCATCTTGAAGGAGCCGGTACGCTGGAGCGTTTCCGGCTTGATCCAGACAGAGGCGCCGACCACAGCGTCGAGCACGTCGGAGCGGATCAGCGGCGTATGAAAGGTGATGCCCTTGAGGCGCTCAGCGGCGTCCTCGACGTCGGCAAAGGCGGGGAGGTCGCGGAGCGGATCGGTGATCATGGCGCGCTTATGCGGCATTTCGCCGATGAACCGCAAACGAGGTTATCTAACCGACCGCTGAGATTTTCGCTTTCGCAGCCCGGCTAGTCCGCCATGGCGGCGACCGGCCTTTGCGAACCTACCCGGCGCGATTCAAGACGGTCTTCGCCTTTCAGTTGGCGCGGCAGGAACGGATTGCGCCGGCAGTTGCGCTCGATCACGTCCCATCCCTTGGCGGCCGCCCAGTCGAAGGCGGAGAGCCCCTTGGCAACACGTTCCTCGCGGTCGGAGAAGTCCTTGAAGACAAGGGCTCGGCCAACGCGGAAGTAGGAGAACCAGACCCATGGACGGCGGCTGAGGTTCTTCATGAGCGGCCAGTTGAACTGCGCGAGCGCGACATCGACGGCGGGACCGACAACCTTGTCCTGCTCCCAGCGGAAGAAGGTTTCGTAGAAGTCGCGGTCGTCTTCAGGACTCGGCGTGAAGCTGGCGGTGGGGCCGTAGCGCTGGCGGAACTGAGCGGCGAGCTTGTCGGAGAATTTCAGCTCGACGCAGGCCTGTTCGCCGAAGCAGTGATAGAGATAGAGGCAGGTGAAGGCCTCGATCATGACCTGGCGGTTGATTTCCTTGATCGCCCGAACGTAGGTGGAATAGGTCGCCATGCGTTGCGAGCGCTTGAGCGGACAAGTGACATCGATGACGGCGAAAACATTTGCCGCGAGCCAGGCTGCTGTCAGGTACCAGCGCGCCCAGAGCGCGCCGTGCGAGGCGACCAGCGGGAAGTGGAACGTGCCGCCACTGTCGCGATAGACGTGGTGATAGACGAGCGAGCGCTGGCCGAGATCGTCGACGCCTGCGGCAAGCACGTCGGCATCGCTGCGGATGACGCGATGGAGTTCGGCGACGGTCATGCCGTCGTGGGCGAGCGTCTGGTAATGCGCCTGGAACATGCGTTGTCCCCCGCGTTCTGATTGCCATCGAACGCTGAAGGAATTCTGAAACCAATGCTGTGAAACGCCCCAGAAGGCAGGCGTTATGGCGCAGATCAGGCGGTTGCGAACCTTGCGGCGGATGCGGCGAGCTTCGCCCTCGCCTCTTCGTATTCGCGTCTGAGCTGGGCGACGTACTCGGCGGCGGATTGGCGGGACTTCACGGCGCCGATGCCCTGGCCAGAGCCCCAGACGTCTTTCCAGGCTTTTGCCTTGGAGCTTTCTCCGGCCTGAAAACTCATCGTGGCCTTGTCGCCATCCGGGAGGTTGTTCGGGTCCATGCCCGCAGCAGCGACGGAGGGCGAGAGGTAGTTGCCGTGCACACCGGTGAAGAGGCTGGAGTAGACGATATCCTTGGCAGCGCTCTCGACGATCATGTCCTTGTAGCGATCCGGCGCGCGGGCTTCGTGCGTGGCGATGAAGGCGGTGCCGATATAGGCGAAGTCGGCGCCCATGGCCTGGGCAGCGAGCACCTGTGCGCCGGTCGACATGGCGCCGGAGAGCGCAAGCGGGCCGTCGAAGAATTCTCGGATCTCGCTGATCAGGGCGAAGGGGGACAGCGTGCCGGCATGGCCGCCCGCGCCGGCCGCGACCGCGATGAGGCCGTCAGCGCCTTTCTCGAGAGCCTTGTGGGCGAAGACGATGTTGATGATGTCGTGCAAGACGATGCCGCCATAGGAATGGATGGCGTCGTTCACGTCGGTGCGGGCGCCGAGGGACGTGATGACGATTGGAACCTTGTGCTTCACGCAGAGAGCGAGGTCTTCCTCGATGCGGTTGTTCGACTTGTGGACGATGAGGTTGACCGCATAAGGCGCGATCTTCGCGGCGGGGTTGGCGCGGCGAGCGGCGGCGAGCTCCTCGTTGATGCGGGCCAGCCATTCATCGAGCTGTGCGAGCGGGCGGGCGTTCAGCGACGGGAAGGAGCCGATCACGCCAGCCTTGCACTGGGCGATCACAAGATCCGGGTTCGAAATGATGAACAGCGGAGACCCGATCACCGGGATCGACAGCTGGTTCGCCAGGGAGGCCGGAATCGCCATGGAACAATCCGATATGAAAACGGCGGAATGCACCGCCCTGACCGCCACCATACCGGCCGGGCGGCGCCCGGCAATGCGGACCTAACGCCGCAAACCCTTGACGCAACGCCAAGCGAATGCCTGATGGCCCGCGAGCGTTGAGGTAGAGATTCATGGCGGACGACCTGCCCCTTTCGGCTGATTTTCCGGCTGGCGACGAGGCCCAATGGCGCGCGCTGGCGGAGAAGGCCCTGGAAGGCGCGCCTCTCTCGAAATTGACCACCAAGACCGAGCATGGCGTGCCTGTGCGGCCGCTGTATCGCTCGCCGGACTGGGCGCCGGACGCCTCGGGGATGCCGGGTGTAGCGCCGTTCATTCGCGGCGGGCGGGCGGCCAACGACCCGTACCTTCCGTGGGATATTCGCCAGGTTGTGGCGCACCCGGATCCGGCCATTGCGGCGGACCAGGTGATGGAGGCGCTGGAAGGCGGGGTGTCGTCGATCGAGCTGCGTGTGGACGCTGCGGGCGATCATGGGGCGGTGGCGCGATCTGCTGTGGACATCGAGCGTGTCCTGCGCGGGGTCCGGCTGGATCTCGCTGCGGTAGCGCTTGAGGCCGCAGGGGCATCGTCGACCCAGGGGATAGAGCTGGCGGCGCTGCTGGCTGCGGCGTTTGGCGGTCGCGGGGCCGCTGACTCGATGATCGCATTCAACGTTGATCCGATCGGCGCGC
Organism: Hyphomonadaceae bacterium; assembly: GCA_965279205.1. Classification (GTDB taxonomy): domain Bacteria; phylum Pseudomonadota; class Alphaproteobacteria; order Caulobacterales; family Hyphomonadaceae; genus UBA7672. Next base: position 2,184,611 of record OZ257144.1, on the reverse strand, counting down.
TGGCGCGCACGGGCGCCCTGCCCGCGTCGGTGGAAGAAGAGCTGTCGCAGGCTGCATCATTCGCGCGGGACGTGGCGGGAGAGTTCCCGAAGGCGAGTGCGCTGCGGGCGGACTCGCGACCGGTGCATGAGGCGGGCGGGACCGAAGTTCAGGAGCTGGCATACCTTGTGGCGGCGGGCGCCGAGTATGTGCGTGCGCTGATGACGGCGGGGTTGAGCGCGGACGCAGCGTGCAAGGCGGTGCTGTTCACGGTGAGCGTAGGCGCGGACTACCAGGTGGAGATGTCGAAGCTGCGTGCGGCGCGGCGAATGTGGGGACGCGTGGCCGAGGCGTTCGGCGCGAAGGGTCCGGCGGCGGGGATGAAGCTGCAGGCGGTGACCTCGCGGCGGATGCTGACGCGACGCGATCCGTGGGTGAACATACTGCGCAACACGGCGGCGTGCTTCGCGGCAGGCGTGGGCGGCGCGGACATCGTGACCGTGCGAGCGTTCACCGATGCGATGGGCCTGCCGGGCAAGCTGGCGCGGCGGCTGGCGCGCAATACGCAGGTAATCGCCCAAGAGGAGTCCAGCCTCGGCAAGGTGATCGATGCGCCGGGCGGATCGTGGGCGATCGAGAAGCTGGGCGATGATCTGGCGAAGGCGGCGTGGACGCTGTTCCAGCAGGTGGAGCGCGAGGGTGGGCTATCGGCGGCGCTGCTGGCGGGCGGCTTCCAGACCGGTGTTGCGGAAGCGCGCGCGACGCGGCTGAAGGCGACGGCGAAGCGCAAGGAGCTGGTGACAGGCGTGACCGACTTCCCGCTGCTGGGCGAGGAGACGCCGAGCGTGGAGGTGGTCAACCTGCCGGCGATCGTGCGGCGCGCGGCTGAGGCTTCGGGCCGGGCGCCGGCGGCGCGTTCGTGGTTCTCGCTGAAGACAGCGGCGATCGACAAGGCGACGCTGGCGGACCTGTCGCGCACGGCGGACGAAGGCGCGGAGGCAGAGCCGTTCTGGCCGATCCGGCTGGCCGAGCCGTTCGAGCGGCTGCGCGATCTGGCGGACCAGCGCACGGCAGCCGGCCGGGCGCCGAAAGTGTTTCTCGGCGCCATCGGGCCGCTGGCTGAGCATTCTGCGCGCGTGCAGTTTGCGCAGAACTTCTTTGCAGCGGGCGGCATCGGCGCCGTTCCGTCAGTTGGCGACTCGATCTGGCTGGGACAGGCGGCGGCTTCCACAAAGAGCCGGCTGGCCTGCATCTGCGGGTCGGACAAGCGATATGCGGCGGAGGCCGTGGAGACGGCCCGGGCAATGAAGCGGGCGGGCGTGGCGCGGCTCTATCTGGCAGGCAAGCCGGGCGAACTTGAAGCGGCCCTGCGCGCGGCGGGCGTGGATGAATTCATCCATATCGGCGTCGACGTTCTGGCGAGCCTCGAACTGGCGCACGCGGAGCTGGGGCTGCACTAGCCGCGGTAGGTCGAGTTGCCCAGGCCGGAGATGCAGTCGTTCAATGCGTTGAACAGACGTTCCGATAGGTCGTCATAGCGTTCGCCACTCCCGCCGATGTCGTTCCATGAGCCCATGCCGCCAAAGACCCAGGCATGGTTGACGGCCTGCAGGACGTTGAGCTGGGTGTTGTCGAAGCCGGCGTAGCGAACGAGATCGGCGATCCACGGGGCGTCTTCTACCGCTTTGCTCGACAGGGCCTCGGACGCGCGGGCAAAGCAATCAGCAAAGTTGTCGAGCTTTTGTTCGCGGGCGTAAGCCTCGATCTCGGGCAGCACTGTGCGCAGGTCTGACAGCGCCACGGGAAGCTGGACCGATTCAACTTCGGCGGTATCGATCTCGCCCTGCAGGATGTTGGTACAGAGCCAGACCTTCTGGTTGGGATGATTGCGGTCGCCGATGCGGTGAAAACCCTGCCAGAGTTCGGAGCGATCCTTGCCGACCGCCTCGACCAGCCAGCGCGGACCGCCACCCACGAAGCCGACCAGCATGCGGTCAGGCGTATCCGTCTGCTGGTTCGGGCCGCGAATACTCGGCCCGAAGTGGAGACGCAGCCCTTTGCACCAGGGCTTCAGTGATGCGAACCAGGCCATGGGATCGGCCGCGCGCACCGGATACTCGTCCGTGTCCTTGCCAGACGGCGGCGGCAGGCGGAATTCGCACAGGCCCAGAAATTTGAATGTTGGCGCGTCAGGCCAGAAGCCGGAGATATCGCGGCCAGCCAGATAATTGTTGCCTGCCGCTGTAAGCATCAGCGCGTTTTCGATCGGACCCTGCATCTGCGATCTAGGCTTTCCTCGGCGGGACGACGTCCTTGAACATGTCCATAGCTTTCCACTTCGGTTCAACAGGCGGTTCGCCAGCGTGCGGAATATAGGGCGAGGGTTCGGCCGCGGCAGGATCGGGAATGTAGCGCGGGCAGTTCGGGAAGATATCGACGGGCGTGAACCGGATCAGCGCCTGGGCCCCGGCGAACTCCGCCATCAACGGATCGTCGAACACGATCTCGGCGCGGCCGTTGGCCCGGAGACGGTTTGGCGTGTCGCCCATGCGCATGAAGAGCAGGCCGACCGATGGATTGATCGCGATATTGCCGAGGCTCTTGAACATGCCGTTGCCATCATAGTCGGGCCAGACAAGCAGGTCGGGTCGAACGACACGCGCGAAGCCCGGTGGACCGCCCTTGAACGAGCAATCGGGCTGGCCGACGGGATTGGACGTGGCGAGGAAGAAGAATTCGAGCGACTCGATAAAGGCCTTGTCGCTGTCTGTGAATTCGGAGCGGCGCAACCGCTCGACGAGGCGGTCGGCCAGCGCTGTGGACCCGAACATCGCCTGGAGTTCGCGATTGCCGTTGTGAAACATGGGCATGAGACGTCCTCCCTGTCCGCAGATTAGCGCCGAATGACGGTGAGGCCTAGCGGACGCGAGACGTAGCGCGTTCGCAGTTCTGGTATTTGAAGGTGTCGCTGACGGCGGACGGGGCGCCGCAGAGACCGTAGCCGGCCTTGTCGGCAAAGCTGGACATCGGGACGAGACTTGATGTCGGGACGTACCCTTCGACCGAACGGCCTGTGCGTGAGGCGGCGCCTTCCTGGGTTAGTACACTCGTCCACTGTCCGGAGACGCCGGTAACGCGGACGTTCTGGTCCTTGCGGACCGTTGCAAGCGAAGCAGCGCCCGGATTGAGATCCTGCATCACTTCGGCATTGGCGCTGAGGAAACGACGCTGCGAGAGAAGACCGATCGTTTCTGCGGGGGTGTGGGCGGCTGTGCGAGCTCCACGATCGCTCCACTGGCCGAAATAGCCGCCGGCCGCGGGATTGGCGATGTTGGCGTCGATGGCGTAGCCGACTGCCGCCGGCGTGATGTCGAGCGCGTTCTGGAAGAGCGTCCAGTTGTTGGTGTTGTAGAAGGCCTGCGTGCCGGAATGGCCGGTCGAGCCGGAAAGCCAGAAATACTGCGCGAGGCCCTTCTCGCGGATGGCGTTGCAGATGCAGCCGTTGGAATAGATGCCGACGGCGATCCCTTTGCCTTCGAAGGTTCGCTTCACATCCTCGAAGTACTTGATGATCGGGTCGCGCATCGCCTGGTAGGGCCAGTCCGCATCGACGCCGAAATAGATGGCGGAGCCTTCAGGCTGGCCAGCGGCTTCGGCCATTCGGAGGGCCTGCTCCGCGTCTTCCTTGCCCCACGCATTCTCGAAGGTGCGGAAGCAGTTGTTGTAGTGCTGGAAGACGCTGCCGATGCTGAGGCCTTCACCGAGAATGACCCTGGCTTCTTCCGGCTGCAGATCCTTGCCGGGCAGGCTTGGCGGAAGGTGAGAGTAGTAGCGGAAGACGGTCTTGACGCCTTGGGCCTTGAGTGCGCGGGCCTTCGTAACATCGAGGCGCGATGCAGTATCCGCGATAAGTGGAAAACCACTGGCGACGGATGCTGGCGGCGTCGACGGCGTCGGTCCGGCAGGAATTGGGCTCGTCGGCTTTGCCGAGCTGCAGCCGGGAATGCTGGCGACGGCAAGCGCCGCACCGGAAGTCAGCAGGAAGTTCCGGCGCGTCCAGATCATGTCCGTCCTCCCTTGCTTCTCGTCCTATCTAGCTCTCAGGGGCGCGTAGCCAAGATGCATGCCGGCATCGACGATGATGAATTCGCCGGTGACGTGGCGGCTTTCGGGACCAGCGAAGAACAGGATCGTTTCCGCAATGTCTTCCGGCTGGGAGGCGACGCGGAGCGGCGTCGATTCGATGACGCGCTGGGCGGTTGCGTCCTCGACCTGCGAACCCTGGTATTTCGTGAACCAACCGGAGGCGATGTAACCGGGGCAAACCGCGTTGACGCGGATACTGGGCGCCAGCGCGCGGGCGAGCGAGAGCGTCATCGTGTTAAGGGCGCCCTTCGTCGAGGCGTAGGCGATCGAGGAACCGATTCCAGTGACGCCGGCGATGGAGGAGACGTTCACTACCGTCGCCTTGCCGCCGGCCTTGTCGAGGTGCGGGCGGGCGGCGCGGACCATCTGATAGACCGCAACGACGTTGACCTTGTAGAGGCGCATGAAGTCTTCGGCGTCGAGCGCGTCGAGATCGTTGTGCTGGGCGAACTTGGTGATGCCGGCGTTGTTCACCAGGATATCGAGCTTGCCGAACTTCTTCGTGGCCGTATCCACGAGCGCCCGGCAATCTGCATCCTCGGCGACGTTGGCCTTCACCGCGAAGGCTTCGACGCCAAGCTTTGCGCATTCAGCGACGACTTCGTTGGCGGCATCGGCGCTGGAATTGTAGTTGATGCAAACGTCCACACCGCGGCGAGCGAGCCCCATCGCGGTGGCGGCGCCAAGGCCCGTGCCGCCGCCTGTGACGATGGCTTTCTTGCCCTTCATGCTGTTCGGCATGCTGTCGACGTCCGCCATTTTGGTCGCTCCTCGATCTCTTTCAGGAGGGCATAGCAAGGCGCGACGGGAAATGGAAACGGCGAGCTATTCCTTTCCAGCGGCCTCCCGCCTGCGTGCTGCGAGCAGCATGGCCGGCATGGAGACCTCGCCTTCGCGGCAGGCGTATTCCTCGACAGGACCAGCGGATGGGCGGAATTCGTACTCGCCGCCCCAGGGCTGATCCCATTTGGTCGTATCTTCGACAGTGAACCGGTAGAGCAGCCGGCTTTCGCCGACCCGCGTGAAGCGTTCGGTGACCTTCAGGTTGATCCATGAACCACGGAAGATCTGTTCGGGCGGGAAGCTCGTCGTCTCGACGACGAGTGTCTCGCCGTCCCACCAGCCGATAGAGTCGCCGAGATAGGGGCGCTGGCCGTCCGTCCGGTGGCGGCCATTCAGGCGAACGATGCGGGCGTCGTGAATCATCTCTACGAGGATCACGACGTGATCGGCGGTCTGGACGATCTGGTAGTTCGAGTTGTTGGGCAGCGGCAGCATAACCGGCCCGGCATTGAAGCCAATCGGCAGAATACAGCGATCGTCGATAGCCTGCAGCTCGGGACCGTCGGTGTCTCGTTCGCCGGGGCCGAGCGGATGGCGGCGACTGTCTGGCGTGGCGCCCGATTTCATGGGCGGTACGCGGCCGTTGGCGGGATTGGTGATGAAGCTGGTGCGCGGCTGACCATCGACACGCATGGCCGGGCGGAAAACGGAGCCTTTGTCGGCCTCTCTCGTTTCGTCCTCCGTCAGTATCAGCCGGTTACCCATTTCCAGAGGACGCTCGAGGCGCGTGACGCTCTCATTCGTCCAGGCGCCCTGGAGGTCCGGCTGGCCGAGCGAGGTGCGGGGCGCACGGTACGGCGCCTGGGCGTCGGCGGTGGCAACAGCGAGCCCGGCGAACAGTGCAAGGATTGCGATCAGAGTCCGAACGGGCCGCGTCATGGGCCCAGCCATAGAAACAAACACGGGCGCCGCAAAGGAAAACGTTCGCACAAACGAAACGCGCGCCGGCCAGGGGCCAGCGCGCGCATCGATCAGTTTGAGTGCCTACTACTGAGGACGTGGACCCATGCGGAGCGCGAGATACTGCTCCTTGGTGATGAAACCATCGCCGTCAGCGTCGATACGCGAGGACCACATCTGGCCCAGCATGTCTTCGGTGGCGTTGGCTTTCATCTGTTCCGGGATCGACGCCAGCCATTCGGCCTTGTCGAGCTTGCTGTCCTTGTTCTTGTCGGCAGCGACGAAGCGGGCTTCGCGCTCTTCAGGGGTCGGCGGGTTGCCCTGTTGGGCGAGCGCCGGCGCCGCGAGCAGCATTGCCGCCATCGCCAGTGACGAAAGTTTGAGGATCATGGGAAATTCCGCTTCTGTTGAAAGTTACTGAGGACGCTGCATCGGAGCGGTGTATTCCGCTTTCGAGAGCGAGCCGTCCTTGTCCGCATCGCGCATCGCGAAGATCTGCGGCAGACGGTCGGCCATCATGGCGGCGCGCTCACCAAGCGAGACCTTGAATTCGTCGGCGTTGAGCTTGCCGTCCTTGTTGGCGTCGGCCTTGTCGAAGTTCGCGGCGCGCTCTTCCGGGGTCGGCGGAGTGAAGCCGCCCTGCTGGGCGAAAGCCGGCGCGGCGAGAGCGGCGGCGAGCACCGAAGCCAGGGCGAGTGTTTTGATGGTCATGAACGTTTCTCTCCGAAAATCCCGAGTCACCGGGTTTTGCTATCCCCTCATCGCTCCGTGAGCCGGGCGATCGCAAGGTTCAACGGCAGCTGAAAGGCCATCCGTCGCAGTTCAATGCAGATGACCGGCCTGTAAGCCCTCTGTCATGAGCCGGACATGAACGGTTTCTCTTCGCACTTGCGAAGGCTTCATGACGGCTCAATGGGGTGCTAGGAAAAACCCATGACGAATCCGGCGGCCGGAGCCTGTTGAATGGCGTTGAATTTCCCTGATTTCACCAGCCTCCCGCTCGGGGAAGCCGCGCCTGGCGCTGATACGCGGGCGTGGGCGACTCTGGCGGGCGATGCGGCCGGACGTACGTGGGAGACGCCCGAGGGCCTGCCGGTGAGGCCGGTCTATACCGGCGCGGACACCGCGGGCCTCGATTTCCTCGATGACTATCCCGGCATAGCGCCGTTCGGACGTGGTCCGTACCCCACCATGTACACGAACCAACCCTGGACGATCCGGCAGTATGCCGGGTTCTCAACGGCTGAAGATTCCAACGCGTTCTACCGGCGCAACCTGGCGGCGGGTCAGAAGGGGCTTTCGGTTGCGTTCGATCTGGCCACGCACCGCGGCTACGACTCGGATCACCCGCGTGTGACCGGCGATGTCGGCATGGCCGGTGTGGCAATCGACTCGATCTACGACATGCGGACGCTGTTCGCTGGCATCCCGCTCGACCAGATGAGCGTATCGATGACCATGAACGGTGCGGTGCTGCCGATCATGTCGCTGTTCATCGTGGCGGCCGAGGAACAGGGCGTTCCGGCGGCCAAGCTCTCTGGCACGATCCAGAACGACATCCTCAAAGAGTTCATGGTGCGGAACACGTATATCTATCCGCCCCGCCCCTCGATGCGGATCATCTCGGACATCTTCGCGTACTCCTCGCAGAACATGCCGAAGTTCAACTCGATCTCGATCTCCGGCTATCACATGCAGGAAGCGGGAGCGACGGCGGATCTGGAGCTCGCCTACACGCTGGCAGACGGCGTGGAGTACATCCGCGCGGGTCGCGCGGCCGGTCTCGACGTCGACAAGTTCGCACCGCGCCTGTCGTTCTTCTGGGCGATCGGCATGAACTACTTCATGGAAGTCGCGAAGATGCGTGCGGCGCGCTTGCTGTGGGCGAAGCTGGTAAAGCAGTTCGATCCCAAGAGCGACAAGTCGCTGTCACTGCGCACGCACTGCCAGACGTCCGGCTGGTCTCTGACGGCGCAGGATGTCTACAACAACGCGATCCGCACCTGTTTCGAGGCAATGGCGGCGGCGGGCGGACAGACCCAGTCTCTGCACACCAACTCGTTCGACGAGGCGCTGGCGCTGCCGACGGACTTCTCGGCCCGCATCTCGCGCAACACGCAGATCTTCCTGCAGCAGGAGGCCGGCGTGATGCGCACGATCGATCCGTGGGGCGGCTCGTACTATGTCGAACGCCTGACCTACGACCTCGCGCGCAAGGCGTGGGAACATATCCAGGAAGTCGAAGGCATGGGCGGCATGGCCAAGGCCATCGAGGAAGGCCTGCCGAAGCTGCGCATCGAGGAGGCCGCTGCGAAGACGCAGGCGCGCATCGACAGCGGCGTGCAGACGATTGTGGGCGTCAACAAGTTCCGGCTCAACGAGAACGAGGATGTGCCGGTCCTGAAGGTCGACAACGCCAAGGTGCGGCAGCTGCAGCTAGACAAGCTGGCGCGGCTGCGTGGCGAGCGCGACGAGACGGCAGTGACGCAGGCGCTGGATGCGATCACCAAGGCGACCGAGACCAATACAGGCAACCTGCTAGAACTCGGCGTCGCAGCGGCGCGAGCGAAGGCCACGGTGGGCGAAATCTCGCTGGCCATCGAGAAAGTGGTCGGGCGCCATCAGGCGGTGATCAAATCGATCCAGGGGGTGTATGCTCAGGGCATGACCGCGAAATCAGACAAAGTGGCGACGGCGCGCGCCCTCGCCGACGAGTTCGAGAAATCCGAAGGCCGGCGCCCGCGTATCCTGATCGCAAAGATGGGTCAGGATGGACACGATCGCGGGCAGAAAGTGGTCGCATCCGGCTTTGCCGACCTTGGCTGGGATGTGGATATCGGACCGCTGTTCCAGACGCCCGGCGAAGCCGCCCGGCAGGCTGTCGAGAACGACGTGCATGTTGTGGCTGCGTCTTCGCTCGCGGCCGGACACCTGACGCTGGTGCCTGAACTGCGCGGAGCGCTGAACAAGGAAGGCCGCGGCGACATAACCGTTGTTGTTGGCGGCGTCGTGCCTCCGCAGGATTATGACGCTCTCTATGAGGCCGGCGCAGCGGCGATCTTCCCGCCGGGGACAGTGATTGCTGACGCCGCCGTTGAACTGCTGGACAAGCTCAAGGCACGGCTGGGACATAATTCGAGGAACGCAGCTGCAGGCTGAACAAACCTCATCGACGACCTGGAGGACGACATGAAACGCCTCATTGCCATATCCTGCGTCGCTTTCGCATTCCTGACCCTGGGCGCCTGTGCTTCTGCGCCGACGGTGTACGGACCAGCCGCGACATCGCAGGCAACCGGCTATCGCGAGATGAAGATCGAGACCGATCGCTATCGCGTCACGTTCCGTGCCAATTCGGATGCCCGCGCGACTGGCGCCGAGACGTTTGCGTTGCGCCGCGCGGCGGAGATCGCCGTGCGGGATGGCTATGACTGGTTTCGTGTGGTCACACGGAACACCGAACAAGTGGGCGGCGATCGTGGCGGCGGAACCAGTGTCGGCATCGGCGGAAGTTCAGGGTCCTACGGATCGAGCGTCGGGGTTGGCATCGGCTTCAATCTTTCGGGCGATACGCGGCAATACGAGACCACTATGGAGGTGCTGCTAGGCAAGGGACCGAAGCCAGCGGACCCGAGCACCTATGACGCCAAGCAGATCCTTGCCCAACCCGCCTGAAGGGCTCACAGCACTGTCGTCCAGAGCATGAACAGATAGACGCCCGGTGCCAGTCCTTTCCATTCTCATCCTTGCTCTTGGGGCGGCCACGGCGCTGAGCCTGGTAGCGCGTTCGCGCTGGCCGATGGAATTGCTGTCGCACTTCCGCCCGCACTTCATTCTGGCAGGCGCCGTCGGCGCAGCGATTGGCCTCTTGCTCGGGACATATGACTGGGCAGCGATTTCGTTGGGGTTGGCGTTGATCAACTATGCCGCCCTGCCCTCGCCGGTCTGGTTGAAGCCGGACTCATCGCTGGCAGGCCAGCCAGGGCTGACGATCGTCTGGGCCAATGTCTGGGCGAAACAGAAACCGCTGGAGCGGACCTTGGCATGGGCCAAGGAGCAGAATGCGGACCTGATCCTGATCGGTGAGTTTCCTCGCTCGGACTCGGCGCAGGTTCTGACTGGCGACTATCCGCATCGGCTGGATACCGGTCCGACGCCCGAGGGGCGCGCCTTCGCCATTCGCACGGTCGCGCTGTCGCGCTTGCCGCTCAGCGATGACGCGATCCAGGACGGACCCGGACCGAATGTGAGACCATTCCTGACGTTCAAGATCACCGCTGGCGGCCAGACATTGAACGTAATCGCCGTTCATCCGGTGCCGCCAAGCGGCGCGAAACTCACCAAGGAGCGCGGCGAGCACATCGGCAAGCTTGCAGCGTTGGCGCGCGAGCCGTTCGCGATTGCCGGCGACTTCAATGCGACTCCCTGGTGCGTGGATTTCGTCCGCATTCCTGGGCGGCGCATCGGGCCGGCGTTTCGCGCGCCGACATGGCTGACCGATTTGCCGCTGCTGGGCTTGCCGATTGATCACATCATGGTCTCCGCGGGCTTGAAGGCCAGCACCTACAAGGTCGGGCCCGCACTGGGATCGGATCACCGCGCGGTTCTGGCGCGGGTGCATCTGCCGCTGACGAACACCCGATGAACGCGATCGATCTGTCCATGCGGGCCGGTCTTGCCCGCGCCATCACGCTGGTTGAATCGCGACGAGCGGATCATCAATCGAAAGCTCGAGAAATCCTCGCTGTGGCCATGCCGCATACAGGACGCGCGCAGCGTATCGGCATTACGGGCGTGCCCGGCGTCGGCAAGTCGACCTTCATCGACGCATTTGGAACCATGCTGACCGGGCTCGGCCACAAGGTGGCGGTGCTGGCGGTTGATCCGACATCACGTCGATCAGGTGGATCCATCCTGGGGGACAAGACGCGGATGGCGCGGCTGTCGGTGGACGAACGAGCGTTCATCCGGCCCTCGCCCGCCGGGGAAACGCTGGGCGGCGTGTCGCGCAAGACGCGCGAGACGATGCTGCTGACCGAAGCGGCGGGATACGACGTCGTGCTGGTGGAGACCGTAGGCGTCGGCCAGTCGGAAACCGTGGTCGCCGACATGGTCGACTTCTTCCTCGTCTTGATGCTGCCCAACGCCGGCGACGAATTGCAGGGGATCAAGAAGGGCGTGCTGGAAGTCGCCGACCTGATCGCCGTCAACAAGGCAGACATCGACGAGAAAGCCGCGAAACGCGCTGCGCGGGCCTACGAGGTGGCGCTGCACATCATGGAGCAGGCTGATCCGGACTGGTCGCCGCCGGTGCATACGCTCTCCGGCTTCACAGGCGCGGGCCTGCCGGAACTGTGGGCGGCGATCGAGACCCACCGGAAGAAGACTGAGACTTCAGGATCGAGGGCAAAACGGCGCGCTGGGCAGCAGGTGCGCTGGCTGGACGCCCTGATCCAGGACGGGTTGGCGGAAGGGTTTGACCGGCAGCCGGAGATCTCGGCGCGACTCAATGCTGTCCGGCAGGGTGTGGCCGCAGGCCGCATCCCAGCCTCCACGGCCGCCGACGAGCTTCTGGCCCTGTTTTTCGGGGCGATCTGAGAACCTGTAATGCTTCTGGCTTATTGCTCCAGCCAATCGCTGCGGTAGGTATGGCGAGGCGGAATCGGGAGGCTACGGCCAATGGCCGGGCGGAGACACGGGATCGGAGCAAGGCTGAGTGCAGCCTTTGCGGCTCTGGCGCTGGGCGCGCCGGCGGCCGGCGCCGATAATGCCGGCAGGCCGATGACGTTCGAATGGGGCACGGTCTATGGCGACGTGCCGGCCATCTTCGCCGACGGCGACTTTACCGTGGACACTCCGGCTGCCCTGCGCGCCTTCCTGAAGCGCAGCGCGACACACACGCCGGATACGATGATTTATCTCAACTCGCTGGGCGGCGACCTCAGCGCCGGGATGGAAGTCGGCAAGATCATCCGCGAGGAGCATCTCAACACCGGAGTTGCGCGCAACACGCGTGACCCGGCGGCCGCCAACACGATTGACCTTGATGCGTTCAGCCGCGTCTATCCGGGGTATTGCGTATCGGCCTGTTCGCTTGCCTTCCTCGGTGGCGTGAAGCGCGAGGTTAAGGCCGGATCGACGTTTGCGGTTCACCAGGTGAGCATGAACTGCGTCGACAAGCGGAAGGCCCGCAACGAGTTCCCGTGGGTTGCGCTACCGAACATCAACTACTGCCCGGAGCTCAATGAAGCGCTGGCGATGGTTCAAATCGCGAACGGCGCAGTGGTGGAATATGTGCGCTCGATGGGGGCGGACCCGATCTTCCTCACCGAAATGTCCAAGGCTGGCCCGAACACGATCAATTCTCTGACCGAAGAACAGCTGAACGCCTACCGCATCAATTTCGAGCTGCGGACGGAATCGTGGGCCTATGAAACGGACAAGCAGGGCCAGTTCTTCCTGCAGTACCGCCAGGGCGACGAATGGAAACAGGACCGGGTCGACATCTTCTGCAACCGCACCGGCGCGCCGAAGCTTTATCTGTGGCTGGTGCACGACACACGGCGCAGCACGGGACGCGAGGACGCCAAACGTATCGTCGATCTCGCCAGCAAGGGCCTCTCGGTATTCTGGCAGCTTGATGCACCGCGTCCGGACGGATTTGCGGATATCCGCAATGTGATGCTGCAACCCTATGAGATCATCGAGCAACCAGCGGTGACGGACTATGAAAACGTGACGCTGACCATCGATGTCTCGCAGCGTTTTCTCGACGTCGTGAGCGGGGCAACACGCTTCCAGATCGTGACCACCGAGCCGGACACCAATGGCGTCACCGGGTTCAACCTGGTGTCCATCAATCTGGATCGCGACAAGGTTTCAGGTATCGTGCGGTCCTGCCGTTAGGGCGGCGCGGGACTGAGCATGACAGACTCAAGCAAAACGACGTGGCGCGCGGGCGGATGCCATTGCGGCGCTGTGCGTTTCGAGGTCGAGACGCCAGACGTTGTCGAAGTCGAAGACTGCAATTGCAGCATGTGCACGCGGACGGGGTATCTGCACCTGATCGTGCCAGCGTTCCGCTTCCGCCTGCTGCGGGGCATGGAACACATCGCGACCTACACGTTCAACACGGGCGCCGCAAAGCACCTGTTCTGCGCGGTGTGCGGCGTGAAGTCGTTCTACGTTCCGCGTTCCAACCCGGACGGGTTCAGCGTGAACCTGCGCTGTCTGGACGATCCAAAGAGCTTTGACGAGGTTCGCATCGTGAACTTCGATGGGCGCGGTGACTGGGACGCACAAGCCCAGGCGCTGGCCTACAAATCGAAAGCCTAGGCGTTTTCCTCGGGCGCGGGTTCGCGATCAGCGTTGGCGTCCTGGGTGAGCTGGCGTGCCTGCGACACCCAACCTTCGCGCTCGATCCGGCCGCGGAAGGAGATTGCGGCGTTGACCCAGTCGACGTTGGCCTGATTCCACGACGCAACCTGATCGTAGTGCCAGATGCCGATGCTGTTCAGCTTCTGCTCGAGCTTGGGGCCGATGCCGGAAATCTGCTTCAGGTCGTCGGCCTGCCCGTCGCGAGCCGCTTCGACCAGTTCGGGCTTCTCGCCTTCGGGTCCCTTGGGCGCAGCGGCAGCGGATGGCGACTGGGCTGCGGGAGCGGCGCTGACAGGGCTGAGCCCGCCGGTGCGCACGAGCTCTTCCTCGAGATACTTCACGCGGCCTTCGAGATAGCGGTTGCGCCAGCGCAGCCGCGTCGCCTCGTCGTTCTGATCTTCGGTAGGGCGGGCGCCCGTTCCGTCGGTTTCAAGGTCGGCGAGCTTGCCTTCCAGGAAGCGGACACGGGATTCGAGATGGCGATTGCGCCACGTAAGCGAGCCCTCCGGCGGTCCGACCCCTTCCTGGCCGGGTTTCGGAATGCCAGATTTCGCGCGTAACTCGTCCGTCTCGGCCATCGCCCGCTTCAGCTGGTCTTCCAGATCCGCAATATGCGCTGCCGGGCCGGCGTCCGTTGCTTCACCGGCGGCGGGGACCGCCGCCCCAGCAGCAGTCTGGCGCTTGAGATAATAAATGTGGAGAGCCCAGCCGATGGCGCCGCCAACGCCAACAGCGAGCAGCAGCCCCAGCCACATCTGCGTCGTCGGGTCCATTCCAGTCCTGACTCCCCCGGACAATCCGGTACTCTATACGATAGTTACTGGTCCGGTCGGATTCCCAGCCGTGTCTTTCAACGGGGCGATCCGGGCCGAATCCTACAGCAGTCAGTAGGCCGCCGGACAGACCCTGTTTGACGAGATAATTCCTGACCGATCCGGACCGTTTGTCGCTGGGACAGACATTTCTGGCCGCCTGGCGCCGCCGCCCCTCTCAACTACTGGCCGAATCTGCTCCCGTACCCGCGACTCCACGCACCTTCCCTAGGGCTCCCAACATCCCTAGAGGTACGTCGAATTGTTTTCCCGGCGATGACGCGTGACCCAAGGTTCGTCAGAAAATTCGCGACCGCATTCCGATTTCCCGAGGGGGATATCCGGACAGGTCGCCTATGAGCATATCTCGTCGACCGCCAATACAACCGTGAAGCTTCTGAAGTCGCTCGACCGCAAGAAGGTGCGTGCTGAAACGGGACTGTTCCTGGCCGAGGGCGCACGGCTCGCCGAGGAAGCCCTCAACCACGGATGGGCGCCAGCCTATGCGCTGGCGGGAAGCGAAGCGCTGGAGCGGCCACAGACGAGCGACCTGCTGGCGCGGATGAAGGCGGCAGGCGCGCGCGTTCTGACGGCGACGGAAAAGGTTCTGGCGACGGTGTCGCAGCGCGACAATCCGCAGACGGTGATCACGGCGTTCAGGCAGAAGCTGACAACGCTGGCTGAGCTTCCGCATGACGGGCCGCGCAGATGGATCGCGCTCTATGAGGTTCGCGATCCCGGCAATCTCGGCACGGTGGTGCGGACCGCCGACGCAGCGGGATGCGATGGCGTGATCCTGGTCGGGCAGACGTGCGATCCGTTTTCGATTGAAGCCGTCCGCGCAACCATGGGCTCGCTGTTCGCGATGCCAATGGCAGAGGCTTCGTTCGAGGAGTTCAATGCGTGGCGCAACGGCGCCGGCGCTCGGATGATCGCAGCCTCGATGCGCGGCACGCACGCGCATGACAAGGCGAACTATGGCGAGCGTTCGGTTGTACTGATGGGCAACGAGCAGGCGGGGCTTCCCGTCGACGTCGAAGGCCAGTGCGACGAGCTGGTGCGCATTCCGATGATGGGGGCTGCCGATAGCCTCAATCTCGCGCAGGCTGCGAGCCTGATGATCTATGAAGTCTGGCGCGGGCGCGGATATGCCGGAGCCAATCGCTGATGGCCGGGGAATTCAAGCTTCTCGTCAGCGATGACTGGCAGGACTACGAGCTGCTCGACAGCGGCGACATGCGCAAGCTGGAGCGGTTCGGCAAGGTGCGGGTGAACCGACCAGATCCGCAGGCGCTGTGGCGGCCGAAAGCGCCGGTTGAAAGCTGGAAGGCCGATGCGGTGTTCGCGTCGAAGGACGATGAGGACGAGCGCGGCGCGTGGACGTTCACCGGCAAGCCACCTCCGGACGAATGGCCGATCAGCTGGGGTGGCATCAAGCTGAACGCCAGGCTGGCGGCGTTCCGGCATATGGGCGTCTTCCCCGAGCACTCCGTTCACTGGCGCTGGGCGATCGATCAGGTGACGCAGGCAAAGCGGCCGGTGAAGGCGCTGAACCTGTTCGGTTACACCGGCATGATGTCGCTGGCGCTGGCTAAGGCCGGGGCCGAGGTGGTGCATCTGGATGCGTCGCCGAAGTCGATCGCGCAGGGCCGCGAGAATGCCGCCTTGTCCGGGTTGCAGGACAAACCGATCCGCTGGATCTGCGATGACGCCATGAAGTTCGTGGAGCGCGAGATCAGGCGTGGATCGAAGTATGAGGCGATCGTGCTCGACCCGCCGAAATTCGGCCGGGGGCCGAAGAACGAGATCTGGCGGTTCGAGAGCGAATTCTCGACACTGCTTGATCACGTGCGTTCGCTGCTGAGCGACAAGCCGCTGTTCGTGATCGCGACGGTCTACGCAGTACGACTGTCCTATGCGGCGGTCGGACAGGCGCTGGCGGGCGCTATGCCCGGCGGCAAGGTGACCTGTGGCGAGATGACGATCCGCGAAACGGCCGGGCGCGACCTGGTCCTGCCGACCGGGTTGTTCGCTCGCTGGACGGCCTAGGGCCGCCGGCTGATCTTGGTGATGACCGACGTGAAACTGAGCGCCGGTTTGCCGTTGGCGGTGATCATTCCACGCACATAGATCAGGCGGCCGCCTGCCCGCGTGACTTCGCCGGTCGCTTCCATCATGTCGCCGATCTGCGCTGCGGAGAGGAAGTCTCCCGACAGGTTCACGGTGACGCTTGGACCCTGCGTGTGCTCTTCGGCGATGGCGAAGCAGGCGAAATCCGCGAAGGTGAGGAAGCAGCCGCCATGCATGAAGCCGCCGCCATTCATGTGGCGGGGCTCGGCGATGAAACGGCAGGTAACCCGGCCAGCGTCATCACGGCGCGCATAGAACGGCCCGGAGCCGCTCTCGAACGTGTCCTGAGGCCAGGTTTTCCAGCCTGCCCACGGGCCGGTTTCGATGGTTTTCGCAGTGCTCATGGACGGTTCCGGGAGGTTGGTTTTCTTTGTCCCTAGCGGGCTTGGCGGGGCTTGTCATGGCCCGCCTTGAACTCGCCGCACGGATCGAGTATTGCCTCCGCCTCGACTACAGGGGTGTAGCTCAGCTGGTAGAGTGCCGGTCTCCAAAACCGGATGTCGCAGGTTCGATCCCTGTCGCCCCTGCCAGTCCTTCCTTCATTTTGTCAGGCCCGGCCGCGCCAGCATTCGCTCGCGCCAGTCGGCCAGGTTCTTGTGCTGCTCCCACGGCCTGAACTTCATTACGCGCCCGAAGCCGATAGCGACGTGGAGGGTGATGTCGGCGATGGTGAAGCGATTGCCCGCGACATGGGGCGATGAGCCGAGGCGCTGGTCGAGAAAAGCGATCGCTTTCTCAGCGCGGCCCTTGCTGATTGCAGACCATTCCGCGCTCTGCGGCTTTTCCAGTTCCGCCATGGCGGGGTGGCCGTTGCGGAACCAGCCGGCGACCTGGAACATGTAGGTCAGCTCGACGCGGCGATCCCACATCTCGATGACGGCGCGCTCTTTCGCATCGACACCCATCAGGTTGGGTTCGGGATGGATGGACTCGAGATACGAGCAGATCGCGCGACTTTCGGTGAGGTTCGTGCCATCATCCAGCTCCAACGCGGGCACGTGGCCGAGCGGGCTGATCGCCAGATATTCGGGCCGGCGATGCTCCTGCCGGATGATGTTGAGCTCCGTTTTCGGAGTCGCGTCCCAGACGCCCTTCTCCAGCAGGAAGAAGCGCACCCGGTCGGGGTTGGGCGCCAGCATGGCATAGTGGAGCATCATGGCAATCTCCTCGTGGGCAGAGACTAGCGCGGGCCGCGCGGACCGCGAGGCGCCTTTTCACGAACGGGTCTGCCGGTGTGACGCTTGCCGCTGTGCGGCCGAGCGCCAGGCTTCCCACCACTCGGCTTGCGCGGATCGGGGCGCTGATCCTTGCGCTTGTCGACATAGGAGTCGACGCCCGATCGGCGATCGTCGCCTCTCGGTTTGTGGGCAGGCGCAGATTTGCCCTTCGGCTTTTCCTGCTTCTCGTGCTGGGGCTTTCCGCGCTTTACGTCGCGACGCGAGAACGGTTGCGGGCGGCGGCGCTCGGAAATGAACTGTGAGACTTCGGCAAGAAGGCTGGCGGCTGGAATTTCCTCCAGTGCGCCGGGGCCAAGATCGTCGAGTTCGAATGGGCCGTAGGAGACGCGGATCAGGCGGTTCACCTTCAGGCCAAGGCTTTCGAGCGCGCGGCGCACTTCGCGCTTCTTGCCCTCGGCCAGCGTGACGTCGATCCAGCAATTGGAGCCGGTCACGCGATCAAGCTTGGCGATGATGGAGCGGTATTCCTCGCCTTCGTGGACAATGCCGTCACGTAGGCGATCGAGCTCGCGCTGCTCGATGCGGCCGTAGGCGCGGGCTCGGTATTTGCGCTCCAGACCCGTTGCCGGGAGTTCCAGGCCGCGGGCCAACTCACCATCATTGGTGAGCAGCAGCAGGCCTTCGGTGTTGAGGTCGAGGCGGCCGATGGTGACGACGCGCGGCAGATCCTTGGGCAGTTCGTCGAAGATGGTGGGGCGCCCTTCGGGATCCTTGTTCGTGGTCACGAGGCCGGCGGGCTTGTGATAGCGCCACATGCGCGTGACGTCCGGGCGGCTGACCGGGTTGTTGTCGATAAGGATTTTTTCCCTACCCGTGACCTTGAAGGCGGGCGTATCGAGCACGCGGCCATCGACCTTCACCCTGCCCTCGGCGATCATTTTCTCGACGTCGCGACGCGAGGCGACGCCCGCGCTGGCCAGATATTTTGCAATGCGTTCGCCATCGGCAGGAAAGATCGATCCTGATGTGGCTGGGCGGTCCGTCTCGCGACGCTCCGTCATGAGGTTTGTTCCTTTTTCAGAGTTCCACGCGCGAAGCGGTGGATGAGCAGGACGACGCCGAAGAGCACCGTCGACAGGGCAAGGACAGCAAGCGCAATGGTCCAGGGCTGGTTGCCGTTTTCGTGGTCCACCCAGTCCATGAGATGGAGCCCGTAGAAGAAGTCGTAGACCCGCCAGAGGTCCGTTCTGGGAGCGGCAACCTGACCGTTCGTTGCTGATATGTAGAGCGTTGGATTGCCGTCGCCGACAAAGTGCGCAGCCCAGACCTCACCAGCGAGCGCCGTTCCTTGCGGGGCCTTGTCCAGCAACTCCAGCGACACGAGAGCGCCTGGCGCGGCCCAAGCGGCCGTTGCAATCTTCCGGGCGAGGTCTTCAGAGACAGGCGACAGCAGCTCGCCATCTTCGGCCGACACGAGGAAGATGCCGAGTTCGGCGCGGATCTCGTAGACTGGTTGGCCGGCAAGCGGACGGAGCGTCACCTGAATGGGGCGATCCTCTACAACCGATTTGAGTGCGTCGGTGGACGACAGCTTTACCTTCGCCATATCCATTGGCTGAACGTGGTTCGCCGGATGGACGAGCTTTTCGCCCCGCACATCGACCAGGTGGAACGACACCATGAAGAGGCCGGTGGCAGTCCACACGATAAGCTGGGCTGCCACGATCAGGCCCAGCCATTTGTGGATCGAAGCAACAAGGCGGGCGGTGCGCGGCGAGATCATGGGAGGCGCTTACGCTGCCCCGGACCCCGCCGCAAGCGGGCCTAGTTGCCTGCGCCGGAGCGCACCGACATCGAATAGGGAATGTAGATTTCGAGGTCGAGCGGGCCGACAGGCCGCGTCTGGGTGCGGGCCTCCATGCCGTTAAGGTTCACCACGACGGGCATCGCCGAGCCGCCGAACGAGGACTGCATCATCCGGACGTCTTCCGCGATCGCCTTGATCAGGACATCGCGGTGCTTCTTGGGCTCGGAAATGCCGAGGAACTGGTTGTCGCCGATGATGGCCTCGACGCGGCCGGTCAACGGGGCATCCTTCACGAATTTCTCGGCTCGCGCGCGAATGGCGTCGAACGTCTCGTTCGGCTTCACCATGACCTTGAGGACGATGTCGATGCCGGAGCGGTCATCGCCCCGGTTCTGGATCAGCTCCTTGATCGCGGCCGTCTCAATGGCGGCGGACATGCCGGGCTGACCAACCTCGATCGTCATGCCTTCTGCGCGCGCGGCGCGCTGGGTGACGGTGGCAAAGGTCTTGGCAAGCTCATCCTCTCGCGCCTCGGTAGCGCGCGTCGCGCTTTCATAGCGGACGCTGAACAGCACAAAATCGGCGCGCACGGTGATCGAGACCTGCGGCACCGCGGATTGCTGCTGGCGGTTCACGTAGTTGCTCTGGGCGACGATCTGCTGGCCAAAGGCCGCCGGAGCGGCAAACGCCGCGAGCGCGGCGGCAACAAGCAAGGCGCGTTTCATGTGGAGCGTCCCTCTCTCGTCCCCGCCCGGCTTGATCCAATCACGGTCGCGGCGGCGGGGCCAACGGCCATGATCAGTCACGATGCAGCGAGCTAGCGCGGCGGCGTACCCACAACGATCGCGTAGGGAATGTACATTTCAAGTTCCAGCGGGCCACTTGGGCGCGTCTTCACCCGGCCCTGCAAACCCGTCAGCGAGATCGAGGGAACGCCTGTTGGCGGACCCGTAAAGATCGTCTGCAACAAGCGAGTGTCTTCGGCGATCTTCCGCAGCAACTCCTCGCGATGCTTCTTCGGTTCGGTGATGCCGACATACTGCAGGTCGCCGGTCGTGGCTTCAGCGCGACCCGTAAGCTGGATTTCGGAAATGAACTTCTCGGCGCGCGTGCGTACTGTCTCGAACGTGTCCTTCGGCTGGGTCGCGAACTTGAAGACCAGCGGAATGTACGACCGATCGCCATCGTCCTCGATCGCTTCCTTGGCGACGGTTGTCTGGACAGCAGCGGATTCGCCGGGCAGGCCCACCTCCATGGTCACACCCTGTGTGCGCGAAGCGCGAGTAGCGAGTGCGGCGAACGTCCGCTCCAACTCGCGCTGCCGCTCGTCGACCGAGCGCGTGCCAGTTTCAAGATTGACGGTGAAGATGACGTAGTCGGCCGGGATGACGATGGAAACGTAGGGAGGGCCTATCGAGAAGCCGCCTCCGCCGCTGATGGCATCTACGGCCACCGCCATGTCCTGGGTTTCCTCCTGGATGCGCTGGCCGGTGACAACGATCATGTCCTTGTCGACCTGAGCGTAGGCAGGCGCAGCCAGCACAATGGCGGCCAGAGCACAGCCTGAGAACCATTTCATCTGCATGGACGTGTCCCCGAAATGAACCGGCCCCGATGCAAGCATGAAAGCCTGCACCGGGGCCAGAGAGATCAGACAGTATCGGGACAGATCAGGAGCGAACGCCCTCGGTTTTGCGTTCGGCTTCCACTTTTGCGGTATACTCGTTGTCGCGGTACTTCTTGAACTCGTTGCGGGCGATGGCGCGATTGTGCACTTCGTCCGGACCGTCCGCGAGGCGCATGGTGCGCATCGAGGCGTATTGCCTGGCGAGGCCGAAATCGGTCGTCACGCCGGCGGCGCCGTGAGCCTGGATCGCGTCGTCGATGATGCGGAGCGCGGCGAGAGGCCCCGCAACCTTGATCATGGCGATCTCGTTCTGGGCGCCCTTGTTGCCAACCTTGTCCATCATGTCCGCTGCCTTGAGGCAGAGCAGGCGCGTCATCTCGATGTCCATGCGGGCGCGCGCGATGCGCTCTTCCCACACCGAATGCTCGGCGATCTTCTTGCCGAACACGGTGCGCGAGAGAAGGCGCTTGCACATCTTCTCGAGGGCAACTTCCGCCGAGCCGATGGTGCGCATGCAGTGGTGGATGCGGCCGGGCCCGAGGCGGCCTTGCGCGATCTCGAAGCCGCGACCTTCGCCAAGCAGCATGTTCGAGGCCGGAACCCGGACGTTCTCGAGTAGTACTTCGGCATGTCCGTGCGGCGCGTCATCAAAACCAAACACCGGCAGCATACGGAGGATCTTCACCCCGGGTGTGTCGAGCGGCACGAGGATCTGCGACTGCTGCTTGTGCTTCTCAGCGTTGAAGTCCGACTTGCCCATCACGATGGCGATTTTGCAGTGGCTGTCGCCCACGCCGGACGACCACCATTTGCGGCCGTTGATGACGTACTCGTCGCCTTTGCGTTCGATACGCGTCTCGATGTTGGTCGCGTCTGACGAACCGATAGCGGGCTCGGTCATGAGAAAGGCTGAGCGAATCTCGCCATTCATCAGCGGACGCAGCCATTTTTCCTTCTGCGCTTCTGTCCCATAGCGGTGGAACACTTCCATGTTGCCGGTGTCCGGCGCGGAACAGTTGAAGACTTCTGACGCGAAGCTGACCCGGCCCATCAGTTCGGCCAGCGGAGCGTATTCAAGGTTGGTGAGGCCAGCGCCCTGGAACTCGCCTTTGTCATGCTCCTTGTTCGGAGGCATGAACATGTTCCACAGGCCTTCCTTCTTCGCGATGGCCTTGAGGTCGTGGACGATCTGCGGCGTGACCCAGCGGTCGCCGGAGTCGTGTTGTTTCTGGAAGGTATCAACGTTCGGGTAGATGTGTTTGTCCATGAACGCGGAAACGCGTTTGATCCAGTCCTGAGATTTCGCGCTGTATTCGAAGTCCATGGTGGGTTTTCCTTCTTCCCTGCCGCACGATTCAGCGCTGCGCCTCAATGTCGGGCCCCTGCCCGTCGACGCGCAGCCGCGCGGTTTTCACCTGTTGATGACGCCACGCGTAACCCCGCCGATTGGGCAAGGCAATAAGGCAACGGAAAAGCTGCCTCGTTTTCGTGCGTAACGAGAGGGTTTATCGGCCGCCGAAGGAAATCGCCGGGACTGACCGTTCGGCCAAAGTCGCAATATCGCGCCACCAGTAGCCGACCAGAGGAACGATCTGGCCGCCGACGCTGTCGACCTTGCGGCCAGCATGCTCGCCCTTGAGGGCTTCGTAGAAATCACGGGCGCCGCCATTGTCGCGCAGCACCCACAGGCCGCCCGAAAACATGCCGCGTCGGATGCAATGGTCGGCGGCAGCCTTCATCAGAGCGCGGCCGACGCCCGCGCCGCGATGCTCCTTGAGGATATAGACCATGCTGATCTCGGCCTCCCACGGAGCGAACGCTTCCCGGGAAGCGCCGACCATCACGAAACCGATGATCTCCTTGTTCGCAACTGCAACCATGATCTGGTCGTCGAGATCCTCCTGGCGGCGGTCCAGATTGGCGCGCCAGCGGGCGATCAGGCGTTTCTCGCTGAGGGCGTCGAGGTAGGCGCTGTCGAGCAGGCCGCGATAGGCCTCCTTCCAGGTTCGCTCGTGCACGCGCGAGATGCCGGCCGCATCCGTGCGTCGGGCGTTTCGAATGTGGATCATGTCCCGCCTCCATCCGACTCAATAAGAGTGTGTTGCGCCGAGACATTCGGCAAGAGCGCCAAATTCGACAATCGCAGCCGCAGGCTGTTATCAGGAGGCCTCGGCGGCTCACGCCATCCTGTTTTGATTCGCGAATTCACCCTCTTCGATGTCTTCAGCCGTCATCGCCATCATCCTTGCCGCGACGCTCATTACCGCAGCCATTTCCGGCGTGTTCGGCATGGCGGGCGGGCTGATGCTGATGGGTGTACTGGTGGCGTTCGTGCCGGTCGCCACCGCCATGGTGATGCACGGCTTCATCCAGATCATCTCGAACTTCTCCCGCGCGGCTTTCCTCTGGAAGCACATTTCGTGGGCAATCATAGGACGCTATGCGCTCGGCATAGGCGGTGCGCTGGTGGTGATCTCGCTGATTGCGTGGCGGCCGACGCAGCAAGCCGTGTTCCTGATGCTGGGTGCCACAGCCATGCTGGTGTGGATTCCCAAGGCGTGGGTCGACATCAATGTGGAGCGGCCCTTTCAGGCCGAGATCTGCGGTTTCCTGGTACAGACGCTGAACACGATCTCGGGCGTCGCTGGGCCGCTGCTCGACCTGTTCTTCGTCAAGACCCTGATCCCCCGGCAGGCGGTTGTGGCGACCAAGGCGGCGACACAGGTCATGGCGCACGCCGTGAAGATCGCCTTCTGGGGATTTCCGCTGTTCGATATCCTGTCCAACCCGGCGACACAGGCGGATGCGCTCTTCCCGCCAATCTGGCTGTTTGCGGCAGTCGTTCCTCTGTCGCTTCTTGGGACATGGCTGGGCGGTCTGGTGCTGAACCGGATGACGGACGCGAACTTCCGCCAGTGGACGAAGTGGATCGTGACCGTGACCGGTGTGGTCTATCTGGTGCGCGGCGCGTTCCTGAACTGACGCCCTACTCCACCGAACAGAACATGTCGTCCTTCAGCGCCTTGCGGCCGGCGTCGCAGCCCGCGTCAGTGAAGGGGGCCATGACCGTGTCGAGCCAGCCGCTACGGCGATCGATCTCCTCGATCGGCGTGCTGCCGGTCGGCGGCTCGCGCGTCCAGGCTGGCCATTCAGGCAGTGTGCAGGCCGCGCCTGTAACCAGACCCTTCCGACAGACACGGTTGCGCAACTCGATCACCATGGCTGCGCCATTCTTCAAGGCGGCATCGGCGCGATAGAGGTCAGTCTCTTCAGCGACACCGGTGGGATCCGGCGCTTCACGGGCGCCTTCAATGGCCTTGTCGAGAATGACAGTCCAGCGCTCGGCGCCGATCATGACGACAAACGGATCGAGGTCTTCGGTTGGCGTGTTGCCCTGCGGCGTTGCGGCCGGTGCGGGCGCCTCCGCCTGCTGCGGAGCGGCTGGCGGTTTTTCCGGACTGCACGCTGCAATCGCGGCGATCAACAGACCTGCAAGAGCGAGCTTTCCGGCCATGGCGAAACTCCCCAAGAGCGGAGAGAGCCTAGCAGGTCATTTGGCGGTTGTGTGTCGCGATTGTCAGGCGGACTGCAGTCAGGCCGGCTTTGCGGTTGCATCGATCACAGCCGGTCTTTGCTGCTGCTGTTGAGGCTCGACCGCCACTGCCGGTTCACGGTCGATGCGGCGTTCGGGTCCGAAATAGTCGGGCTTTTCGATCCACGGGCGCGTCGTGGTGCGGGCCGCGACGATCTTCTTGAGAAGCACGTCGCCGGATGCGGGGAACAGCACGTATTCGTGGGCGCCGCCGTTCACGACAGCATTGATCGTGGCGAGATCGCGGCGCGGAGACACAGCGACGATCGGAATGCGGGTGTTCGGGCTCTCTATGGCCCAGCGCATATGGCGGAGCATCTGCAGGCCGTGATCGCTTGCATCCGGACCATCGACTGACAGAACGACGACGTGGGGCTCGACGGTGGCGAACCCTTCCTTGATCTGCTCGGCATTCGCCGCGAGGAAGACATGGCGCACGCCCATGCCGCGCAGCGCCATACGTACTGTCTTTCCAATCCCCGCAAGGTTCGCACACACGAGGACGGAAACATCCGCTGGATTAGTCATCGGAGATGTCCTTGCCTGCGCAGTGGTTTACGCCACGCGAATTAACGCACCGCTACGATCCGGTAACACGTATCGTGAGTTAGGTGAGTTGATGCGCCGCAAGGCGGGCGTAATGGCCATTTTGCGCCATCAACTCAGGGTGAGCCCCGAATTCCACGACGCGACCGCCTTCGATCACGAAAATACGATCAGCTCGGCGAACGGTCGCCAACCGGTGAGCAATGACGATGACCGTGCGCTTGCCGGCGATCTGGGCGAGGGCCGACTGCACACGCGCTTCGCTGGCTGAATCGAGCGCGCTGGTGGCTTCGTCGAGCAGCAGCACGGGCGCTTCGGAGATTAGCGCACGAGCCAGGGCGATGCGCTGGCGCTGCCCGCCGGAGAGGTTGCGGCCGCCTTCGCCCGCCACGGCGTTCCATCCACCTGGCAGCGCGTCGATGAAGTCGCAGGCGGCTGCTTCGGCGGCCTGCTTCACCTGCTCGTCCGTAGCGCCAGGACGCCCGAGCGCGATGTTCTCGCGTATGGTGGCGTCGAACAGGAAGGCATCCTGCGAGACAAGCGCGAGGTTGCGGCGGAGCGTGGCGAGCTTCACATCACGAACATCGTGACCGTCGATACGGATCGCGCCCCTGGCGGCATCGTAGAGGCGGAGAGCAAGGTTGAAGACCGTCGACTTGCCCGCGCCGGAGGGCCCGACCAGCGCGATCGTTTGTCCGGGCTCGGCTACGAAGGAGAGACCGTTGAGGATGGTGGGACCATCGGGGTAACCGAAGAACACGTCGGCGAACTCGATCTTGCCCTTCGCCTTGCCCAGAGCGTGGGCGTCGGGCCGATCCTTGACGGTCGGAGCTTCATCGATGACCGCGTACACACGCGCAGCGGCGGCGAGGCCTTCGTTGACGACCGAGTTCAGCGTGCCGAGCGCGCGGACTTCAGGGGACGCGATCCCGATCGCGGTAATGATGCCGACAAGATCGCCGACGCTGAGATTGCCGGTAGAGGCGCGCCAGCCGGCGAAGACAAACAGGCCCAGCAGAGCGAGGCCGCCGACAAATTCGAGGAACGGGTCCACCATCGCCTTGGAGCGCAAGACCCGCATGTAGAGGCGCGCGCGCTCCTTGAAGCCAAGACTGGTGCGAGTGCGCTGGTAGTCCTCAAGACCAAATGCCTTGACGGTGCGGCCGCCCTGGAAGGCCTCGTTGAGGCTGGCGGTAAGCGCGCCCGCCTGCTCCTGCGCCTTGCGCGAGGACTTGCGGATGCGGTCGCCGATGCGAACGACTGGCCAGAAAGCGATCGGATAAGCGACCAGCAGCAGCAGGGTCAGCGCCCAGTCGGTCATCGCCATGTAGATCACAGCGGCAAGAATGGTCAGCGTCGACTTTGCGAGGTTGGTCGCGACGCGAAGCGACGCCTCGCGGACAAGCACCATGTCGTTGGCGAACTGGGAGACGTATTCTCCAGACGCTTTTGACTGAAGCCGAGCGAAATCGCCGTCGATCAACCGGCCAAACAAGGCTTCCTGCAACTTCACTATCGCGTTCTGGACGCCATGATTGTTTGCCTGGGTCTGCCAGTACATGGCCGGCGCACGAAGGCAGACCAGTGCAACAATGACGATGGGCGCGACCGAGAAGATTTGCTGGTCGCCCTGCTGAATCCAGTCGGTCGAAAGGCTGACGATGCGCGAATAGCCCCAGGCGCACGCGGCAGTGACGGCAGCAAACAGCGTGCCCAGAGCGAACCAGCGCCATTGCGGCGCCAGCCAGTCGCGCACGAAGCGACGTGATATGCTTTCAGCTGGAGAGGAGTTCCCCCCTCGGCTCTCAGGCATCGTGATGCTTGCCGGTTTCCGGATCGAGCAGGCGGTGGGCGTGCAGGATGAAGTAGCGCATCTGGGCGTTGTCGACCGTGCGCTGGGCCGCGCCCTTCCAGGCGTCAAACGCCGCGCGATAGTTGGGATAGGCGCCGACAAAGTGGATCTCGCTGAGATCCTTGAACTCAAAGCGGCCGATCTCCTTCAGCTCACCGCCGATGACGAGATGGAGCAGCTGCTTGTCGGGCTTGGAAGACGTCATCGTTGGGCTCCTCCAACCGGCTTTGCGGAGGCCGGCCAGGCCGGGTGGTTGTGCAGCCTTTCCATTATCAAGGGGTGAAGAGCGGCGCCAGCGGCGATCGCCCCTTTCTGGGTCACGGATGGGCCGTTGAATACGAAAGCGCCGCCCCTGCGGTCAGTGGCGATTCCACCGGCTTCCCGCACCAGCAGAACAGCGGCGGCAAGATCCCAGTCGCTCTTGTCGTTGAGGGCTACAGCTGCGTCCCATCGGCCGGCAGCCACAAGCGAGAGGCGCCAGGCCATGGCGTTGGGTACAGCCTCGATCAGCTTCATGTCCGGCCAGTAGGAAGCGTTGGTGCGGCCAAACACGTCCTGCTGTCCGATCATCGTGCAGCCGAGATGGGCGCATGACGAAGTGCGTACCGGCTCTCCGTTGAGATAGGCGCCGCCGCCGCGATGAGCGGTCAGCAGTTCATCGAAATTCGGGTTGTAGACCGCGCCGGCGATAGGCTGACCATCCTCGACGATGGCGATCGAGACACAGAACCCGGTTTCGCCCTTCACGAACGCCTTGGTGCCGTCGATGGGATCGACGACAAAGACGCGGTCCTGACTGCGGTCGGATGGATTGTCCTTCGTCTCCTCGGAGAGCCAGCCATACGCGGGTCGCGCCTTGCGGAGCCGGCCAGAGATGAGATCGTTGCAGGCGATGTCCGCTTCGGTCACCGGATTGTTCGGGGACTTGTCCCAGGCGCGAGCGCCGCGATCCAGCCATTCGAGGGAAAGCTTGCCGGCCTCGCGCGCGACGTCAGCAATAAGCGCGAGGTCAGATACGATGATGGCGTCAGCGCCCGGCAAGAGCGAGCCCGTCGATCAGAAGGCTGGGCGCATTGGTCGAGCCGCGGATTTCCAGGTCAGAACCGGGGATGGCGCGAAGTAACATGCCGGGCAGATCCCCGGCCACGGTGACTTCCGAGACCGGATAGGCGCGCTGGCCATTCTCGAACCAGAAGCCGGAGACACCAACAGAGTAGTCGCCCGTGTTGGGATTGAGCGACGGACCGAACATGTCGGTGACCAGCAGCCCGTTGCCAGCATCCTTCATCAGCTCGGCCAAATCGCGCTTGCCGGGCTGGATATCGAGGTTGGATGTCGTGACACCCGGAGGGTCACCGAAACCCATGCTGGCAAAACCGTTGGGCTGCAGACCAAGCTGCCGCGCCGCAGGCCCGTTCAGCAGCCACTGCGTGAGCACGCCATCCTTCACCAGCGCCGTACGCTTCACGGCCCTGCCCTCGCCATCGAAACCACGCGACCCGAAGCCGCCTTCGCGCAGCGGATCGTCGATCACGTCGACACCGGGCGCAAAAACCGGCTTGCCCATCTTGTCCTTCAGGAACGACACGCCGCGCGCGATCGCGGGGCCGGAGATAGCGCCAATGAACGCGCCAAGTAGGCGACTGGAAAGCCGCTTGTCGAAAATCACGGGCGCGGTCTGGCTGTCCAGCTTGCGCGCGCCCAGCCGCGCAGCAGCGCGCGTTCCAGCCTCATGGCCGATCCATTCCGGCGTCTTGTGCTTCGCCAAGCGACGTTCGGTGCTGCTTTCGAAATCGCGCTCCATCGCGCCATCGCGCTCGGCAATGGCGACGGCCGCCATGGACGAGTAGCCCGAGCTCTTGCTGGCGACAAAACCATTCGACGCAGCGAGCCATGATGCGCCTGTGCCCCACGACGCGCCCGCGTGTGACATCTGCTTGATGCCCGGAACCGCAAGCGCGGTCGCTTCCATCTCTCGGGCGCGGCGTTCGAGTTCGGGGGCTTCCGGCGTGTCATCGCAATCGAGTTTCAGGTCGGGGCGATCCGACGTAACTTCGGAGGCGCCCGGCAAACCGCACCAAGGATCCTCGGGCGCGAGCCGCGCCATCGCCACCACACGATCGCTGAGAGCCTTGAGGGCGCTTGGCGACAGATCGGTACCGGAGACCTGGGCCTGACGCTTGCCGACCAGCGCGCGCAGGGAGAGGCCGCGCGATTCTTCCCGCTCGACGCTTTCCAGCTCACCATTGCGGACTTCCACAGACAGGCTCGCACTGTCCGACAGCCGGGCGTCGGCGGCATCGGCGCCAGCCTTAAGCGTCATCTGGATCAGCGATTGGAGGATATCTGGGGGGGACGAGGTCATGGGCCCTATGTGAAGCGCGCGGGAGGGTTAGCCAAGGGCTTGAAATGAAGGAGGCGCCGGCCTTTCAGCCGGCGCCCCCGATTTGCGTCGCTTTGCAGCAGCCTACTTGGCGCGCGGCAGGCGGTCGTTGATGTCGTCGCGGATGTCGAGGAGCGTGACCAGCACGCCGCAAATTATCGTCGCCGCGATCCAGCCGATAATCAGGCCAATAACGATCGACAGCGCCGAGAGGCCGGAGGGCTGCAACACCATTCCGGGATCGAGAACCATGCCCTGAACCGTCTGTCCGGAGAGCGGATCGATCACCGGGCCCGGCACCATTTTGCCGCTTCCGGTGAACTTGGAGATGATCGTCTGGATCTGGTTGCGCTCGACGAAGCAGCCGAACGCATAGAGCGCGATGATTCCGAAGTAAGCGATGTAAACCAGGAACCGGAAACTGTTGATGATGAAGAACTTCATGGGTACCCCTCCACTCCGACTGCGGCATTTCTAGCTGCTGCCAAGACAACAGGCGACCAGTTTTTTCCGTTACATGTCGGTGATAAAGGCCGGCGCCTTTATTCGCGTCGCAGCAACTGGTCGAGAGACAGTTTCGACTTCCAGGTCTTCAGGAATCGGGCTTTCAGCTCGGCCCGGTCATAGCCCTTGGCCACCCAGTCCGTGAAACTTACGCCTTTCGGCGCTGCTTCCTTCAGGTAGGTCTCGAAGAAGAAGTCGAGAATACCAGTCTTTCCCTCGCGGATGTGGAGGTATTTCCGGGAAAGCTGCTCGACGGCCTGCTCGATCGGCTGGCCGTTGCGGAAGTGCTGGTAGAGTACGGACATGACGCCAGCCCGGTCCGCCCCAGACTTGCAGTGCATCAGGGCCGGATAGGCGATCCGGTCGAAAAGCTGTTTCGCCTCCAGAACGCTTTCCCGCGTTGGAATCTCCCGGGAGAAAACCTGGAAGTCGACCAGCTCGATCCCGTTGCGGGCGCAGGCTTCTTTTTCCAGCAGATAATAGCCCTTGGGGCTCTCGCCGCGCAGGTTGAGGATGGTCTTCAGCCCCAGCTCTTTCGCGTAGCGCGCGATATGTTCCGGGGACGGCTGGTTCGCCCGGTACATCTCGCCTGAGATCTTGTGGAGATTGCGGAACCTCAGGCGCAGGAAGCCGTGATCGCCCCAGATAAGCTCGTTCCGGGCGCGGCGGCGGCCGGCCGGGGTCGAGAGGTCGATGGAAGGAGCCATGGCCGCGCCGCTGGTCATGCCCGCTAGATGCCGCTTCCGGGCCGAAATGCAAGGATGACGGGCGCCGCAGGCGGATTACCGCCGCAGGGCTCAAGTCTGGCGACTGGCGCGACAGGGAGTATATAGCGGCTCATGTCCAAGCGTCGTGGCCAGTCACCTGTGATTCCCTGGATCGGGGGCACGTTGATCTGGGCCTATATGTCCATTCTGTCGCACACCCTGCGCTGGCGCGTTGAGGGCATGGAGCACGTGCGCAAGATCTGGGACTCGCCGCAGGGCTGGGTCGCCGCAACGTGGCATTCGCGTATCCTGCTGATGCCGTACATCCAGATCCGCGAACGGCCGAAATGGCCCAAGCCGCCGCATCCCGCGACGCTGATGGTCTCCCCCTCCAAGGATGGCGAGTTCACCAAGCGCGCAGGCACCTGGCTCGGCCTTCATATCATTCGCGGCTCCTCCTCGGGCCGCAGCGACAAGAACAAGCGCGGCGTCTCGGCTGCGCGCGAGTCTATGGAAGTGATGAAGAGGGGCGGCTGCATCGTCATGACGATCGATGGGCCGAAAGGCCCACGCGAGGTGGTCGGCATCGGCACGATTAAGTTGGCGCAGCAGATGGGCGTGCCCATTGTGATCTATGGTCTGTCTGCTCACGCCAAGCGCATGAACACGTGGGACCGCCTGCTCTGGCCGCGCCCGTTTGCACGGGGCGCCGTCGTGATCCCGGAACCGATCCAGACATCGAAAAGCATGGACTCGGAAGAACTCCGGCAACGCGTGGAAGCTGCGCTCAAGGCGGCGACAGCGCGCGCGGATGAACTGTGCGGACTTAAGCCGGATACCGCACCTCCTCCGGCGTCCAAGGCAACGGCGAGCGCTGCGCCGCCGGAAGCCGACGAAGCAGACACCGTGTCCGAACCCTCTCGGCCGGTGATGGAGCATCGCGGCTCGTGACCGCATCTCTGGCGCTCTATCGTTTCGGCACGCGCCTTCTTGAGCCGCTTGCGCCGTGGTTGATCGAACAGCGGATCAAGAGCGGCAAGGAAAACCCGGATCGTATCGGCGAGCGCTTTGGCGTCACCACTGCCGGACGCCCCAATGGCGTGCTGATCTGGATGCATTCGGCAAGCGTCGGGGAGTCGCGCCTGCTGCTCGACGTGTTCGCGGCAGTGCGCAAGCGTCGCGGTGACGTGCATGCGCTGGTGACCACGCAGACGACGACGTCGGCGGACATGATCGCCTCAGCATCACCGAAGAACGTCATTCACCAAATGGCGCCAGTTGATGGCCCCAAAGCAGTGGAAGCCTTCCTGCAACACTGGAAGCCCGATGCAGCCGTGTTCGCCGAGGGCGAAATCTGGCCGAACATGCTGGGCGGACTGCAGGCTCACGGCGTTCTAGCGGCGCTGATCAATGCACGCATGACCGGGAAGACGCTGAAGGGCTGGAATACGCGCCGGGCATCTGCGCGCGAGATATTCTCCGTCTTCGGCTTCATTGGCGCTGCTGATCAGGCGACGGCAGACGGGCTGTCCGCCGCGATCGGCCGCCAGATCGGAACGGTGGGCAACCTCAAGACTGCGATAGAGGTCGAAGGTCCCGATGCAGGCGCCGTGTCGCGTTTTCGCGCCGCCATCAATGGCCGCCCGATCGTGCTGGCGGCATCGACGCATCCCGGCGAAGATGAGTTCGCGCTGGATGCTTTCACCGAAGTCCGGATACGCGCGCCAGGTGTTCTGATGATCCTGGTTCCGCGCCATCCGGATCGCGGTGACCGGATCGTCGACCTGATGCGCGAGCGCGGAATGACGACTCAACAGTGGTCGAAAGGCAAGACGCCGCCCAGCCCTGACGTGGACGTTCTGGTGGCCGACACGATGGGCGAACTGCTGTTCTGGTATTCGACAGCAGATGGCGTCTATCTCGGCGGCGCAACAGCGGAAGGCATTGGCGGCCACAACCCGATCGAGCCTGCGCAACTGGGCAAGCGCGTCTTCACAGGTCCGCACGGTTTCAACTTCCGCGAAACGTTCGACACACTGGAGAAATCCGGCGCCCTGACAGTCGGCACGACCTATCAGGAATTGTCCGACTACTGGCTGGCCGCATTGAACGATGCTCAGCCCACACCCGTCCTCGGCGCGCACTTTGCGGCCGCGCGCGAACCTTTCGAGCGAACGATCGACGCGATCCTCGCCATGTTGCCGAAGGCGGCCGGTCATGCGTGAGCCGCACTTCTGGCGTGTAACGGACAAGCGATCGCGCGCGGCGGCGCCGATGACCAAGCTGCTGATGACGCCGCTGTCGATGATCTATCGCTGGGCCGGCGCGCGACGAATTGCGCAGACGGTTCCGCAGGATGCGGGCCTCCCGGTCGTGTGCGTTGGCAACCTCACGCTCGGCGGCGCTGGCAAGACGCCAATCACGGCTGCGGTCCGCGCGCATTACCTGGTCAAAGGCAAGCGAGCGGCGAGCCTGTCTCGCGGCTACGGCGGGTCGAATGAGGGACCGCTGCGGGTCGACCCAGCGACGCACACAGCGAAGGAGGTTGGCGACGAACCTCTGATGTTGTCCGCGCTCGGCGAAACATGGATAGCGAAGAACCGGGTGGCCGGCGCCCAGGCCATGAAAGCAGATGGCGTGCAGCTGGTCGTGATGGACGACGGTCACCAGAATCCGACGCTCAAGAAGACGCTGTCCCTTGTCGTGATCGATGCAAGCGCGCCGTTCGGTAACGGCCACGTCTTTCCGAAAGGCCCGTTGCGTGAGCCGGTAGACGTTGGCCTGACGCGAGCCGACGCCGTTGTGCTGATGGGCGATGGCGAGGTTCCAGCGCTTGCGGATTTCAAGGGCGTGGTCCTGCGGGCGCGATTGGCGCCGCTGGCGCCGCTTCCCGCCGGACGCTATGTGGCATTCGCTGGCATCGGGCGGCCGGAGCGGTTCTTCGACAGCCTGCAGCGTCAGGCCGGCGTCGATCTGGCCGAGAGCGTGCCTTTCCCCGACCACCACGTCTTCGAGCCTTCGGATATTTCCTATCTGATGAAGCTGGCCACTGAACGAGACACGAAGCTCATCACCACCGACAAGGATCACGTGCGCCTCCCTGCCGACATGAAGTCGAAAGTCATGCGCGCGTCTGTCGAGGCGAAGTTCGATGATCCGGCGGCCTTCGCCGCCCTGCTCGACCGTGTGCCACCATGAGCGAGGACAAGCCGGAAGCTGGCCGCTTCGTTCGCCCACAGGATCTCGACAACGAGCAGCGCTCGACCCTGGGCGCCAAGATCGGCTGGGGGATCGAAGCGTTTGCGTGGGACTGGGTCTACTGGAATCCGATGAGCGCGCTGCCGCTAGAGGCGGCTTCGAACACCGTTGCGAGAATCCTCAAGACGCTCGGACCGATGACGTCGCAGCACCGCACGATGGTCCGCAACCTGCGCATGGCATTCCCTGACTGGAACGAGAGCCAGGTGAAGGATGTCGCCAAGGGCGCCTGGGACATGCTGGGACGCACCGCCGGCGAGATGCCGCATCTGAAGAAGATGAAGCCCTACGTCGAGAACAGCCGCATCGAGGTGATAGGCGGCGAACGGCTGGATGCCATCCGCGAGAGCCGCAAGCCGGTCGTGTTCGTTACCGGGCACTTCGCGAACTGGGAGGTGATGGCGTCGGCCATCTGCAATCGCCCGCTCGATTGCCAGATCACCTACCGGGCCGCGAACAACCCTTACATCGACCGGCGCATCGCCAAGGCGCGGCACGACTACGGCATCCAGGCGCTGGCACCCAAGGGCATCGCCACGCGCGAACTGATGCGGGCGCTGGGTCGCGGGGAATCCATCGCTCTGCTGAACGACCAGAAGTTCAATCAGGGGATTTCCGTTCCCTTCTTCGGCCACGAAGCGATGACCGCGCCCGGGCCGACGCGGCTGGCGATGAGATACAATGTGCCCATGATGCCGATCTCGTGCTTGCGCACGGGCGTGGCGCGCTATCGCGTGACTTTCCACGAGCCGTTCATGCCCGAGACCGGCCCGGACGAAGACGCCGCGATCCACGCAACCGTTCTGAAGATCAACCAGTTCACCGAAGCCCGCATCCGCGAGGCGCCGGAACAGTGGTTCTGGATGCACAACCGCTGGCCAAAGGATGCGTGGGCGAAGGCAGGCGTACTCTAGCGCCTAGTCCATGATCCCGACGCTGTCGTCGATCGTGCGGCGGACGGCGCCGACATAGTCGAACAGTTTGGCGCCTTCGATCGTCGCCTCGAACAGCATCTTCAGCGCGTCGCGTACCACATAGGGACGCTCCATCGGCACGAAGTGCGTCGTGCCTGGAACGCAGGTGATGGCGGCGTCGGGGCGGACGGCGTGGATGCGCTGGTCAGTATCGGGCTGTGACGTCGATTCCTTCTCGGCCTGCAGCACGACGATAGGAATGCGTTTCTTGCGGAGCTTGCGCACAGCGGTCCAAGGGCGATAGCGGTGCGCGGCAAACACAGCCGACTCCCACTCCGGCGTGCACGACAGCGAGTAGCGGCCGTCTTCCTGACGCAGCACGCCATCGACGACATAGTCGTCGAGGAATGGCGCACGCCATGTGCGAAAAGCGCCGCGGCCGCGAAGAGCCTCCGCCGCCTCGCCTGGAGATGCATAGTCGCGGCGGCGCTTCAGTGCGGCCTTCGACAGTGCGTTCTTCCGGATCGTCATGTTGAGCAGCGGGAAGTTGAACAGGCGATAGGCGCTGCGCCGCATCAGGACCGGATCGGTCAACACGAGCCCGCGCACCAGATCCGGCCGTTTACCAGCGACCAGCAGAGCCACGGTTGCGCCCATGGAATGTCCACCGAGCACGGCGCCGTCAGGAGCGGTCCGCTCAAGCACCTGGATCACGTCGTCGCGGAATTTGTTCCACGACTTGATGCGGTGCGGATTGGCGGGAAGCTTGGTGCGGCCATGCCCGCGCAGGTCAATAGCCGCGGCATGCATCTGTACGCCCAGCGGCTCGAGGATCGACTGGTAGGTGATCGCATTGAACCCGGTGGCATGCAGGAACAGCACGTCGATCGGGCGCACGGGATCGCCAAACGCGATACCTGCGACCTCGCCGTCCTTTATGTTGATGCGAAACCGGCGCATTCCGGCGGCTAGCCTCCGAATACCTTGCGCAGGATATCGCTGGTCCGTTTCACCGGATCCCGTCGAATCGCCTGCTCCTCACGGGCGACGTAATAGAACAATCCGTTGAGTGCGCCAGTCGTGGCGCTATCAGCCAGCCAGGTCTTGGCGTCGGTCTTGATCAATCCAGCCCCGTATTTGGCGACAACACCGTCCACGGCGGATAACGCTCCCGAGCTTGCCAGCGACTTCTCGAAATAGGGCCGGAAGGAGGTTCTGAGGCCCGCCTCGGTCTTCTTGCGAAGGAAATTGGTGGCAGCCATGTCGCCGCCGCGCAGAACGCCCATGGCGTCGTCAAATGTCATGGATTTGACCGCATCCACCATCAGCTTGCTTGCGGTTGGCGCGGCCGCCTCTGCAGCGCGATTGACCTTCATCTGAAGGTCATCGAGCGGCCCGGCCATTCCAAACGGCTGCAGCTTCTTCTGGGCGTCGCCCAGCATTCCCGGCAGCGGAATCCGCACGGCGACGTCGCCCATGAAGCCATCCTTGGCGCTGAGACGCTTGGTCGCGAGATTGCCTGCGACATTCAGCGCCTCTTTCAGGCCCAGCGTCACATCGCCCTTGGACAGCTGGCTTTTGTCGCCCGGAACGGCCTGGTGAAGGATATCGGACGCGATCTTGCCGAAATTCTGCGCCGTCGCCGACGAAACGAGGAACGTTGCGACAAGCGCCAGCGATAATCGGCCTAGCCAGGTGCGCATGGTCGGCTCCCTTGCGGGGATCCTGCCCCTGAAGCGGGATAGGAGCCGGAAAGGCCCCATCCGTCAAACCGGCCTCAACAGGGCTGTCACAGTTGCGACAAGCCGAGTTAGGCTCAGGAACGCAATTGCCTGCAGGAAACCGCTCATGTCCGTCCAGTCGACCTGTTTTGATGTTTCGATCACAGACCGGATCGCCCACATCCAGTTCAAGCGGCCCGAACAGTTCAACACCTTTACTGTCGAAGCGTGGGAAGAACTGCCCGCGATCGTCCGCGACATCGACCGCGGCGCGAAGGCTCGTGTCATTGTCGTGTCATCCACCGGGAAGCATTTCACTGCCGGAATGGACCTTGCAGTCTTCGGCCGGCCCGACGGCGTCGCCGGCGCTTCGAAGAACGATCCTCATCTCCGCGCCGAAACATTCCGCGCCAACCTCAGCCGGTTGCAGGATGCCTTCACCTGTCTCGACCAGGCGCGCATGCCGGTGATCATCGCGGTACAGGGCGGCTGCATCGGCGCCGGCGTCGACATGATCTCTGCCTGCGACATCCGCTTCGCCACCAAGGACGCATTCTTCTGCATCCAGGAAATCAACATCGGAATGACCGCCGACGTCGGCACTTTCCCGCGTCTCTGCCGTCTGCTTCCCGAAGGCTGGGTTCGGCAGATCGCCTACACTGGTGAGCGCCTCTCGGCGGAGAAGGCAAAACAGCTCGGTCTCGTCAACGAGGTCTTCGACACGCAAGCCGCCATGCTCGACCATGTCATGTCGGTGGCCCGCGAGATCGCGTCGAAGAATCCCCTCGCTGTCTCCGGCTCCAAGACGATGATCAACTATGCGCGCGACCACACGATCGCCGACGGCCTCGACTATATCGGCGTGTGGAACGCGGCGATGCTTTCGGGCGCCCATATGCGCGAAGCCTTCACCGCCAAGGCTGAAAAGCGTGAAGCCGACTTCCCCGACCTGCTGCCGCTGAAGGACAAGGCAATCTAGGCGCGTGGCCCACGCCGGCTGAACAGCCCCTGTGCGGAAAACACCAGGCGCTCGCCGATGCGAGCCTCCGCTGAAACGAAGACGATCGACTTCGTGCGCTTGTCGACCCGCGTGCGGATGTCGACATCGCCCCTGCCCAGCTCCTGCGATGTCACGTCGAGCGCCAGCGACGTCATCCCAAGTCCGGGACCTGCTGCAGCGGACAGCGTCTCGATGGCGGCAGTTGAGCACCGTGCTGGATCAGGTTCGCCGGGCCCGCCCAGGCTGGCAGCGGAGACTGTTCGCGCGTCGATTGTCGTCTGGTCGGTCATGCTGCTGTCTAGCCCGGAACAGTGCATCCGTTAAGCAATGCTAACTACTGATTAACCGCTTCTGGCGTACCGGCTGGAACCATGAAGCGGATGCGATTCCCGGTCGCGAGCCTTGCCGCGCTGATGATTGGCGCAAGCGGCGGCGCATACGCGCAATCCGCCCCGATGCCTGCAGCGACCGCTCCGATTGTTCGGCCTCCGCAACCCCTGCCTGCCCGGATCGACGACATACAGGTCGCTCGGGAAGGCGAAACCATCTCCATTCTTGTGAAGCTGTCCCAGCAGCCAGCTGCCGCAGCCGCGAAACGCTCAGGTGAAGCCCTGTCGGTGGACATCGATGGCGTCGCGCTCTCGCCGCTGGACCTAACAACGCCGGCAGGCTCGCTGGTCACCCGGGTCCAGGCTTCCAGCAAGACGCTGACGCTGAGCGGCGCTGCTTTCGCCAGCGCAACCACGGTGATCTACCGCAATGCCGTTCTCATCGAAGCCAAACTGGCTGAACCTTCGCTGCAGTCCGGTTCATCTCTGATGGCTGGCACGCCTGTCGCCGCCGCCAAACCGGCCGTGCCGCCCGCGGCGCCGGCCGTCGTGGCCGCGCCACATGTCGCAGAACCACCGCTGGCCGCACCGCTCGCCGCCCCAACCCCTCCGCCAAAGCCGCCCCAACCGAGCGCCAGCGGACTTGAATCGCATCCCGCGCCGATTTCACTTTTGCCCGGCCCCAAGCCTGCCGGTCCAACCGCCACGCTTGCCGGCATCGATGCTGCGCGCTGTACAGCCGCCGAAGTTGAACTCAAGAACGATCCCTGGGCGCTGGCGGCCATGGGTGATCACGCCCTTTGCCTGCTGGACACTGACAAGATCGAGGAAGCCCGGAACCGACTTGATCAGCTCGCTGCGATTACGCCGCTCGATTGGCGCGTCGCACTGGGACGCGCGATACTGGACGGTCGCAAGGGCGATATCGCGAAGGCCGACGAGGGCTATCGCACCGCCGCAAAAGCAGCGCCGAGCGACAGCGTCCGTTCCGGAATTTCGAAGAAGATCAGCGCGCCAGTCCCGGTAAATCCGCAGGAAGCCCCTGCTCCGCACTGAGCGTTATCCGCAGCGCGAAAAACAAACTCCCCCGGAACGGGCTACGTCCGGGGAGCGCGCTCTTTGAGGTAGGCATCTTCCCGGCGGGCAGTCTCGGGGGGTCGGGGGGGACGGATAAGACCGCCAGCGCCGGGAAGATCAGGGACAAAACGCTACTGCGCTTGTCCGGTTCCCAAGAGGTGGCGATTTTTTTCAGAAAAAGTAGAGGCGGTTTGTCACGCTGCGGTGAGCTTTGTAACGCCCCTGATTCCAAAAACAAAACGGGCGACCCGAAGGCCGCCCGCCAGGTCGATGTCACTCTTATTAGGCCGTTAGGCTACGCTACGCACTCCACTGGCTGGGGCGTTGGGCGAACCAAAGATGTCGCCGAGATGGCCGACACCTTTCACGCCGAACGCGGTTTCTGCAAATCCTGCGATCGCCGGAAACAGGCGACCGATTTCCTTGTTGCCGAGGCCTTCCGAATGAAGGGCGCGGATCGTGTGCTCCGTAACAGCGATGCGGCCGCCCGGCGTGCGCTCGATCAGGCGGGCGATGACGCCGGTAGCTGCGCCAATATGCGCACCCATCGTGGCGGCAAGCGTACGTGCGCCCGGAACTCGCTCGAAAATTTCATCTGCGAAAGGCGCGCCCTGGCGCTCGGCGGAGTTCAGCACGATCCCGATAGCGGCCTCGGCCTTTTTCGGCGGTAGACCTGTGTTCTTGGACACATGCTTGACGAACGCGTTCAGCATTCGGACCCCACAAATTGTTTATGGGGAGAGCATCGCCGCTTAAGGTTGCCGGGGTCTTAAAGCGTCACAATCAGACGTCGGGACGCCCGGTGGGGTTGCAGGCGCCATAGTGGGCGGCAGGTCCGCCGCCGAGCCGGGCCCAGAGCTGGTCGCCCCAGGAATAATGCCACCACTCGGTCGGGTTGTTGGCGAAACCCGCCTCCGTCATCACCCAGTAAAGAAGCCGCCGGTTGTTGCGCGCTTCCTCATCCGACATGGAGACCGCAGGCTTGCGCTCGAATCCATCGGTCCAGGCTTCCTCGGTCAGGTCATCCACTATGCCGCCCATATAGAGCGGCTGGCGCGTGTCGCTGAACATAAGCGTCAGGTCGAGCGCCGCGCCGGTCGAATGCGGCGAAGGCGAGTTCTCTCCCGCGGTCGGCGCCGCCCAGTATTTCTCGACTTCTTCCACCAGAGTCTGCCCAGCCAGATGCGGCTGACGTTGCACCAGCCATTCCGGGAACCAGACATCGTGAAAGAAGCGCTGGATCGCCTGCGGCCGCCACGCATCGAACAGGTAGAGCTCGATCCCGAACGGCGCGAGCCGGCCATTGATCTCCTTCAGCTTCGTGGCCACGGACCGGCGCAGATAAAGCTCTGCGATCGAGCCGGGTATGCTGATGTAATAGGGAGGGTTGCGCGGCGTGTTGTAGTGATTGTCTCCAGCGACGCCAATCGACCGAACCTCGACGCACGGCTCCGTGGCCAGAGCGCCCGCGAAGTCGATGCGCACCTCTTCGCGATAGCCCCGCTTGCGCGCCAGCACCTCCGCCGAGGAGGGAACCGGTTTCAGCTTCAGCTCGGCAAGGTCGCG
Organism: Hyphomonadaceae bacterium; assembly: GCA_965279205.1. Classification (GTDB taxonomy): domain Bacteria; phylum Pseudomonadota; class Alphaproteobacteria; order Caulobacterales; family Hyphomonadaceae; genus UBA7672. The sequence continues at coordinate 2,144,363 of OZ257144.1, read as the reverse complement.
ACTCATTGAGCAACCCTAAGCCGTCGCCTCGGCCGCGCAATGCGACAGCGAAGTTCGGATCGCACACCGAACACGTATGCCGCGCAGAAGCCATTCGAAGTTACAAAGCCGCAAGAGTTGGAACGAGTCGCGCCCTCGCGCCTTCCCTCCGTGCAATCACCTGACAGGAAGGTCATGTCATGAAACTCCTCCTCACCTCGTCGGCGCTCGCCGCCGCGCTCTTCGCCGCGCCTGCGTTGGCGCAGCCGCCGACCGTGCAATCGACCACGGAAGGCAGCGTCACCATTCAGGGCATCGAACCGTCCAAGGTCCTCGGCGCTATCGACACGTCGAAGCTGGTGACGGAACCACCGCCTGCCGATGCACCCAAGGCGAAGACGTCCGTGACGGTCGACACGTCGACCCAGCAAACTGCCGAAGCGAAAATCGAAACCCGCACCGAAGTGATCGCCCCGGCTTCTGACCGCCCGGCCCTGGACCCCGATCATCCGATCGCCCCGGAGGTGAAAGTCGCCGCGTCGAAGCCGCGCTACACCACAGCTGATCTGGTCAGGGCCCAGCACGCCGCCATGATGGCGACCCCTGTCAGCGAACCCACCACAGTTATCGTGACGACCACGACTACCCCGAACCCGGGCTGACCCGGTTCGGACGCTCCGCAAGCCTGATACTTCAAGCCTTCTCGCCCGGCAGGTCCGCCTGCCGGGCGCGTTCTGTTGCATTCCACGAAAATCTGTCGCTTAACGTACCTTCAAACACACTGAAGAACCGGTACGGAGGAACTAAATGCGTGAGGCGGTAATCGTTTCGACAGCCCGCACGGGGCTCGCGAAATCTGGGCGCGGCGGCTTCAACCTGACCCACGGCGCGGCAATGGCCGGCCATGCGATCAAGCACGCCATTCAGCGCGCCAAGCTCGAGCCCGGCGAAGTCGAGGATGTCTATCTCGGCTCGGCCGCTCCTGAAGGCGCCACCGGCGGCAACATCGCCCGCCAGGCCGCGCTCTGGGCTGACTGCCCGGTCACTGTCGCCGGCGCCACCATCAACCGCTTCTGCTCCTCGGGTCTCAACGCAGTGGCTCTCGCCGCCGGTTCGATCCGCGACGGCGCCGACATCGCCATCGGCGGCGGCGTCGAGTCGATCTCGCTGGTCCAGATGTCCGGCAAGGCCAACCGCTTTCATGCCGTCGACGAAAAGCTCAACGCCAAGATCCCCGCCATCTACATGACGATGATCGAAACGGCCGAGATCGTCGCCGAACGTTACGGCGTCTCGCGCGAATACCAGGACGAGTACTCGCTGATGTCGCAGCAGCGCACCGCCGCTGCCCAGGCCGCCGGCAAGTACAAGGACGAGATCGTCCCGATGGCCACCAAGATGGCCCAGGTCAATAAAGAAACCGGCGAGACCACCGTCGTCGACTACACGGTCGTGAAAGACGAGTGTAACCGTCCGCAGACCACCTTGGCCGACCTGCAGAAACTCCCGCCGGTGTTCAAGGGCGGCCAGAAGATCGCCGAAGGCAAATACGTCACCGCCGGCAACGCCTCGCAGTTCTCGGACGGCGGCGCGGCCCTCGTGCTGATGGAAGCCAAGGAAGCCAACAAGCGTAACCTCAAGCCGCTCGGCGCATTCCGCGGATTCGCGGTCGCCGGCTGCGAGCCCGACGAAATGGGCATCGGACCGATCTACGCCGTGCCGCGCCTGCTGAAGCGTCATGGCCTGACCGTTCAGGACATCGACCTGTGGGAACTCAACGAGGCGTTCGCCTCGCAGTGCCTCTACAGCCGCGACAAGCTCGGGATCGATCCGGAAAAGTACAACGTCAATGGCGGCTCGATCTCGATCGGCCACCCCTATGGCGTCACCGGCGCGCGCTGCACCGGCCACATCCTGCTCGAAGGCCAGCGCCGCAAGGCGAAGTACGGCGTCGTCACTATGTGCATCGGCGGCGGCCAGGGCGCTGCCGGCCTGTTCGAGATCTTCAACTAGATCTCCGCCGTTCCAGGCATGAACGCCCGCTTCGAAGGAAGCGGGCGTTTTGCTTTTGGCCCATGCTAGGATTTCGGCGTCCCAATTATCGGGATCCTCACCCTGACGTTTCCAGGCGGTGACGGAGAACCTGGCGTCGGATAACACGGCGGAACAGGCATCCTGCGGCCACCCGACGGAAACCCGGAGGGCGGATCGGGAGGCCATGCCGAAGGCCAACCCGGGGGCGGGCAGTGCGCCAGGCTTCGCGGTTGCCAGCCTTTGCTCAGGTACCATCGCAGCCGCGTGGTCATGCTTAGCTCTTCGACAAGTGAGGGACCACTGCGCGCCGCAAACCCGCCGATCCCGTAGATGCTCGCCTCATCGCCGGTTTTCGGTTTTCCGTTCTTGTCGATCAGCCAGTTCGCAACCGGATTGACCTTCTGCGCCGCCTCGCCGAGTTCGGACTGTGGTCCCGCGTCGAACTCGAGACCGACATTCGCCGCGCCTTCTGCCACCCACAGCAGCGTAGCACTCGAAAGACCATGCTGGGGATTGCCGCCGCCAACTGCGCCATGGTCGCCGGGAAACCAGACCTGCTGGTATGGCCGATGATTGTAGGGGACGTATTCCGGAGCAGCCGCGTCGGAAACATTCCATCGCCCGCCCGCTCGTTTCACCCACTTGGTATTGAGTTCGATGATATTCGCGATGGGTGAAACATCAAAGACGTTGCGGTTCTCCTCTAAAGCGACGGCGTGCCGCGCGGAAGAGATCAGGCTCGACAGCTCAGTGTCGTGAAATCCATATCTGCGGTTGAGCGATTTCGAAAACCAGAAGTTCTTCGGAATGCCCAGCGAGCCGACCGTATCCCACAATCCGAGATACATCATGCGATAGGAATACGACTCCTCGGCATGAAAGACCCCCGCTTCCGAAGCCCGAGAACTCAGAGACTTTCTGTCGCCCGCTTTTGCCTTGACCCAGATGTCATCTTCCGCCCCTGCGCTGCGCGCGTGAGCATACTTGTCACGAAACTCGGACAATTCCGGATCGCGCGGATGACGTTCGTCGCGATACAGCTGAACGGCTTCGGGAATGCGATAGAAGCAGTCACGTCTCAGAATTCCGCATTTTCGGATCAGACCGCAAAGGCTTCGCGCTGTGTAGGCCCCGCGGCTGAAACCAAAGACGAATATCTCGTCGTCGGGTTCATAGTTCAGGACCAGAAAACGATAAGCCGCTTCGACCTTGCGATCCAGACCTCGGCCAAAGCCGCCGCCGAGCCATCGCACCAGCCGGTCCGTCCACTTGCCGATATCGGATGCGACGCCAACACCCTCGTCGTAAAACACGATCTGGCTGACGCCGTCGTCCGCCATGGGCTTCACACACTTGGCAAGCCTGGCGACATTCGTCAGATGCGTCGTGCGCAGATCATTCCAGGTGCCGTCACAGAATACGGCCAGTCTTTTCGGCATGGGTCCCCTCCAACCTTGAGGAAAACCTACGCTCGGCGCACCGACAGCTCCAGCCAAATCAACCAGCCAGCGAACACGGCTCGTTCAGCCGACCGCCCCAAGATCCACCACGTCGTAAAATTCCTGGTCCCAGAACGTGTAAAGCAGCCAGTCCGGAAAACCGTAGGCGGCCTGGACGTAGTTTTCCTGCGAGGCATGGATCTTCCAGCCGCGCAGCTTGGCGGCTGTATTGCCCGGCATCGCGTGTGTCGGCTCCGGCTGGTTGGCGGCGACGAACTTTCCAGTCTCGCCGCCGAACGCCTTCAGCCCAGCGCTCGGTGTGACGACGTAGGCGATCCAGCGTGGGCCGCGATAGTCGCCTGTCGCGGTCTGACGGAATTGTTTCACCGCGGTCTCGGCAGCTAGCCCCATGCGCATGTGGTCCTTGTGGCCCGTGGCGCCGCTGGCGGGCCAGAACGTGACGACAAGATCCGGCTGTATCGCTGCGATCTTGGCCGAAACACGCGCGACGATCTCGTCCATCGGCACGTCAGGCACGCCGCCATCCGGATAGTCCCAGACTTCCTGGTCCTTGATGCCAAGCGCGAACCCGTTCTTGAGCGCTTCCGCCTTGCGGACGATGCCGAGGTCTTGCTGACGCGCGACCGTGGGAACCTGATGCCCCGCCTCACCCTTCGTCGCCGTCACCAGCGATGTGAAGGCGCCGTCCCTCTCGTTGACTGAGGAGAAGAAGCCAGTGACCAGCTGTTCGTCGTCCGGATGGGCGAAGACGCCGAGCACTCGTTTGGCGCCGATCTCACCAACGACGGACGCAACACTTTTGGCGTTCGGCGCGGAAAAATAGGTCCGCATGTAGAGAACGCCTGCCACCAGGGCGATGACCAGCCCGCCCACAATGATGCCGCTGACGATCGCAATCCGCTTTGCCATTCACCCGCCTCCCGAAGGTCGCAAGACTAGGTGCTGCCTGCCGGATGCGCCAGCAGACGCTGCTGGCTTTGTTGCAGCAGCATTATTGTACGGTCGCGATCTACCTGCTTCCCTTGCGTGATCTCGGATGGACGACTCGATGCGGCAGCTGTCAAATGGCGCGTCGCCGCCACTCATCCGCCAGATTTGAACCGGATCGTGTCAGCCGCCGGGAGACAGACGATGCGTAGATTTGTTCTTGCCGCTTCCTTGCTTGCACTCGTCGCGTGCGGCCAGCCACCGGCATCGGATCCGCCAGCTGCGCAAGCCACCGACACCGCCGCCCCAGCAACTCCCGCAAAGATACACGCAACTGGCGCAGTCGAAGGCTGGCAAACGGACCAGATTGCCTATGCACGCCTTGGCAGCACCGCGCCGAGCTTCACCGGTAAACAGGTTGGCGATGCTGAGCTGACGCAAGACCAGCTCCGCGATCGCTGGACGATCATTGCCTTTCTCAACGCAGCCGACGCCGCGAGCGATGAGATGCGTTACGTGACCGCACTCAACTCGGCCGCGGACCAGGATCCCGATCTCGATTTTCTGTCCGTCGCTGTGGGCGGCCAGAGCCCGAAGGGCCTCGCCTGGCCGGTCCTGATCGACGACGGCAAGATCGTCGAAGCCTTCCGCATCGAGAAGACGCCCGCTTACGTTCTGATTGGCCCAGATCTCACCATCGAGGGTTATCGCGGCCCCCTGACGGCGACGCCAGACGATGGGATCAAGTCCGTCATTCGTGGCGTCGCACAGGTCCGCAAGCAGATCGCCTCGCCGGAATAGAGCACTTCGCTAGCGGCCCAGCGCGTACGGCCCACCCTTTTCCAACGCGGCCTTCCACGCCGGACGCGTGTGAATGCGGTCGAGCCACGCATCGAAATTCGGATAGCTGGCCAGCTTCTGCTGGGCACGCGCCACTTCGGCCACGAAGCTCATCTGGATGTCTGCGCCGGTCAGGCCGTCGCCAACAAAGAACTGCCTGCCCTTCAAGGCGCCGTCGATGAAGCCGAGATGGTTGGCGATCTCGCTCTCGATGCGCGGGTGCAGCGGGGCGCCGGCTTCTTTCAGCCTGCCGACATACATGTTGAGCAGGGGCGGCAGCATCGCCGAACCCTCGCCATAGTGCAGCCACTGCACATAGACGTCGTAGTCCGCCGATTTCGGATCGGGCTGCAGCTGCCCGCCGCCATGATGGCGGATGATGTAGTCGATGATGGCGCCCGTCTCGATAATGGTCCGGCCGTTGTCGGTGATCACCGGGCTCTTGCCGAGCGGGTGGATCGCCTTCAGCTCCGGTGGCGCCAGGCGCGTCTGTGCATCCCGCTGGTAGACCTTCAGCTCGTAAGGGGTGCCAAGCTCCTCCAGCAGCCACAATATGCGCTGCGAGCGCGACTCATTGAGATGGTGGACTGTCAGCACGTTGGGCTCCTGCGCCTTGTGGAGGTCGGCGTCATCGGCCAACGCTCTTTTCGCATCTGCGCATGCACCAGTCCCCCCATCAACGCCAGACGTCGTGTGGAGATTTCAATCTGCGATCCCAAACGCGCATTCGAAACACAAAGAGCCCCCGAAACGCAAAGAGCCCCGCACGGTGGCGGGGCTCTTACGGCTGACTGCCGCGCCGCTACATGAGCGGCTTCAAGATACGGTCACTGAAGACCGTCTTTTCAGTCTCTGAATTTTCGTCGCTGACGACTCGACGCGTCCTGGCCAGGTACGCACCCGGTCGAGCCGGGGCCCCTCGATTGCGGAGGAGCCCTGATTGCTAAGCAGGTGGTGCCTCCATGCAGTTCTCCTCATCGTTTCAACCGTCCGCGTAGTTCCCTCGCGCTGCAACCGGGCTGTCGTCATTGCGACACGGGAGCTGCTCAGACGCCTTGCGGACAAGAGAAAGCTTATGCCTGTCAGCTTCCACGTCAATGCAGGGTGAAGATTCAGTCGATCACAATGCGCCCCTCTTCGTGGGACGCACTTGACGATGCATGAGGCGCAACCCACTATGTGAGTGAACGCTCACATCGAGGCATTCTCATGATCCGCAGATCTATTGGCCGGACTGGCCGCACTGTAAACGCAATCGGCCTCGGCTGCATGGGCATGTCATTCGCCTACGGCCCCGCAATGGACGAAGGCGACGCCGTAAATCTGCTGCATCAGGCGATCGATCTCGGCATCGACCACTTCGACACCGCTGAAATGTATGGCTTCGGGCACAACGAGCGGCTGCTTGGCTCCGCTTTCCATGACCGGCGCGACAAGGTTTTCATCGCCACCAAATTCGGCCCGCTGATGGACCCCAAAACCCTTGCGCGGCTTGGCGTCGATGGCTCGGAAGAGAACGCCGTGCGCGCGCTCGAGCAATCGCTCAGGCACCTGCGCACTGACCATATCGACCTCTGGTATCTCCATCGCCGTGACTTCAAGCGCCCGATCGAGGAAACCGTCGGCGCAATGGCAAAGGCCGTGAAAGCCGGCAAGGTGAAGGCGATCGGCCTGTCCGAAGTCGGCGCCGATACGTTGCGCAAGGCGGCAGCCGTGCATCCGATTGCAGCCGTCCAGTCCGAATTCTCGATCTTCAGCCGCTTTGTCGAGGACGATGGCATTCTCGCTGCGTGCAAGGAGTTGGGCACGACTCTTGTGGCCTATTCTCCATTGGGTCGCGGCATGCTCACCGGCACCTTCTCGAAGGACTGGAAGCCGGATGGCCCGGATTTCCGCGCCGCCATGGCCCCACGCTTCCAGGGTGAAGCCTTTGCCAACAACCTCGCGCTGGTGGAGGAAATCGGCCGCGTCGCTTCCGAAGCCAACGCAACGCCCGGACAGGTCGCCCTCGCCTGGGTGCTTCAGCGTGCCGACAACATCGTGGCCATTCCCGGCACAACCAAACTCGCCAACCTGAAGTCCAACCTCGCCTCAGCCGACGTGAAACTCACACCGGCTGCGATCGCGAAGCTCGACGCGCTCGCGGCGAAGGTGAAGGGCGAACGCTATGACGAGTCCGGTATGAAGAGCGTCAACGGCTAGCCAGACTTCCTCCTACCCGATCGACCACATGACAGGCCGCCAACGGCCGAAAGGAGATCCCATGCCTACCAATAAGGACATCATCACAGCCATCTTCGCCGAGACGGCCAAGGGCAACGGCCGCCCCTATGTCGAGGCTCTCGCGGATGACGCCGTCTGGATCGCACGCGGTCACAATTCCTGGTCCGGCATCTATCGCGGCAAGGAAGCCATTCTGAACGACATCTTCGGCCGCCTTCGCGAGAAACTCGATGGCCGCAACACCTGCGTGCCTGCGCGCATCCATGCCGACGGTGACTTCGTGATCGTCGAGGCGAAGGGCCAGAACCAACTCAAGGATGGCCAGCGCTATGACAATGAATACTGCTTCGTCATCCGCATGCGCGACGGGAAGATGATCGAGATCACCGAATATCTCGACACCGAACTGGTGTCGGCGAGGCTTGGCGAGCGCGCCTGAAAACCGGGTACGCGTTCACGCAAGGTATATTGCGGCGCAGCACGGATTCCGAAAACGCGGTACGCATTGTGCCTTGGCTTCCACAGGCGCTGCTGCATAGTCCGCTCCATCAGCGTCCGTTAGAGGCGCCGGAGAGGAAGCGACGCCATGGACGAAGCCGCTGTTGCGGGTACGCCCCCGTCCGCCCCGAAGGCCGCGCCGCTCGCGGGCGCTGTATCGAAAAGCTATCGCGCTTACGCGCTCACGCTCCTGGTCGCCATCTATACGGTCAACTTTCTCGATCGTCAGGTCGTCACCCTGCTGCTTGAGTCGATCAAGACAGACCTCAAGCTCGACGACTTCCAGATGGGCACGATGGGCGGCCTGTGGTTCGCCCTGTTCTACACATTCCTCGGCATCCCGATCGCCCGCTTTGCCGACAAGGGCGACCGACCGTGGATCATCACCGCCTCGCTGGCCATCTGGAGCGGCTTCACCCTGCTTGCTGGCGCGGCATGGAACTTCACCGTGCTGGCGATCAGCCGGATGGGCGTGGGCTTTGGCGAGGCCGGGTGCACGCCGACCGCGCATTCGCTGATCGCTGAGTACTTCCCCAAGGAGTCGCGCGCCCGCGCCATGGCGATCTACTCCATGGGTATTTCAATCGGTTCGCTGCTCGGCATGGCGCTTGGTGGGATCATCGCGGGCACATGGGGCTGGCGCGTGGCCTTCTTCGTTGCTGGCGCTCCAGGACTACTGCTTGCGGTCGTCGCGATCTTTTCACTGGTCGAGCCGCGCCGTGCGACAAAATTCAAACCCACCGCAACGTCGCCCTACCTGCCAATCCCGCAGGTGATGAAGGTGCTGATGGGCAAGCCGACCTTCTGGCTGTTCGCTCTGGGCGGCGCATTCATCGCAGCGGTCGCCTACTCGCACGCCGCCTTCCTCACCTCGTTCTACCTCAGGAACTACGGACCCGAAGTGACGGCGACGGCTGGACAGTACGGTATGACCGCGCTGGGCTTTCTCGGCCTCGGCATGGGACTGGCGGCCGGTATCGGTGGCGTGGCCGGGTCGTGGCTGGGCGGCTGGTGGTGCGACAAGTTCGGGCGGCGCGATGCGCGACAGTTCGCGATCCCACCGCTGGTGGCGCCGTTTATCTGCCTGCCGGTGTTCTGGTACCTGCTGACCGAGCACAACATTGTGCTTGCGATGATCCTCCTGATCATTCCCAATGTCGGCGTGGCGATCTGGTACGGCCCTGTGTATGGCGGCGTACCGGGCCTGGTGCCTCCCGCGATGCGGGCGACAGCGGTCGCCATCCTGCTGTTTGTCATCAACATCATCGGCCTCGGCGCCGGAACAACGCTTTTCGGCATGCTCAGCGATGCGTTGACCAACAATCAGCTCAGCGGCTCAGGCCTTGATGTTCAGGTCTGCAAGACGGCGGTCGATGCAGCGGCCAGGACCTGCGCCGCCGCCGCGGCGGAGGGACTCAAGAGCGCCATCTACTGGTCAACTTCGGTCAACGGGCTGGCTTTCGTGTGCTTCTTCCTCAGCCGCTACACCATCCGCAAGGATATGGAGAGCTAGCCGGGGGAAATCAGCAGGGCTTGAACGATCGGACCGACACCGCCACCTTGGCGGCATGCTGCCAGCGATTTTCGTGTCCCACGGCTCTCCCATGCTCGCGATCGAGGATGCGGAGGCGCGTACCTTCCTGCAGGGCCTGCCGGATCTGCTTCCGGAGCGCCCCAAGGCCATCCTGATGGTCTCGGCGCATTGGGAGCGTCTGCGTCCAACGGTGAATGCTCCGCCCAGCAATGAGACGATCCACGATTTCGGCGGCTTCCCGCCCGAGCTTTATCAACTCACCTACCCAGCGCCGCCGTCCGCCGCCCTGGCCCAGCGCGTGGCCGAACTGCTCTCCGACGGCGGCCTTCCGACCGACACCGACAAGACTCGCGGCCTCGATCACGGCGCGTGGGTTCCCCTGATGCTGGCCTGGCCCGGCGCCGACATCCCTGTCGTCCAGCTATCGGTCCAGACACGCCTCGGCCCTGAACATCACTATCGCCTCGGTCAGCTTCTGGCGCCCCTGCGCGCCGAAGGCGTGCTGATCGTGGGATCCGGCAGCTTCACCCACGATCTTTCCAGCTTCCGATCCTCCGGCGGCCGCATCGACGCGCCCGAGCAGGACTGGGTCCATGTGTTCGCCGAGTGGATGTCAGCCGCTCTGCGGGAGGGCCGGATCGACGACCTGCTGAACTATCGCGCCCGCGCGCCCGAGGCCGCGCACAACCACCCGACCGAGGAGCATCTCCTGCCCCTCTATGTCGCCATGGGGGCCGGCGCTGGCCACACCGAGCACATGCACCAGAGCACCACCTACGGCATCCTCCGCATGGACGCGTTTGCCTTTGGAAAAGCCGCCTGATTGGCGAGTGAACTGCGCGCGGCTGGGTCCCAACCCGCCCCATAACGCAGAATCGTTCGGTCCAGTGCACGGCACGCCTGTTGCTGCGGCCGTCCTTGCGCTAATTCACCGGAAAACGGGCCATATCAGGGCCCGGCAAACACGCGTTCGATAAACAGGTAGGAAACATGTCCACGCTTGCGATTGCCGCTTCTCGCCCCTCCCTCTTCCGCCGCGCCGCCGCTCTTGTGGCTGTCGCGCTTACAGGTGTCCTCGCCTCATGTGCGGGCCTCAGCACCAACCAGACCCCAGCCCAACCTGCGATCGGGCTTTACGAACTGCGCACCTACACCGCCGCGCCCGGAAAAGCGCAAGCGCTCGACGCCCGCTTCCGCGACCACACAATCACGCTCTTCCAGAAGCATGGCATGATGCCGATCGGCTTCTTCCACGTCGCAACTGCGCCTGGCGCGCCAGCTGACAACCGCCTCGTCTACGTCATGGGCTACAAGGACCGCGCCGCGCGCGACGCTTCCTGGAGCGCGTTCGCCAACGATCCGGAATGGAAGCAGGTCTACGCCGATAGCCAGAAGGACGGCTCGCTCACCTCCAAGATCGAAAGCACTTTCCTGACGGTCACCGACTACTCGCCGAAGCTGAACCTGACGCCGGCAAAAACGCCGCGCCACTTCGAGCTGCGCACCTACACGGTGAACCCCGGCAAGCTGGAAAACCTGCACACGCGCTTCCGCGATCACACGCTGCGCATCTTCGCCAAGCACGGCATGACCAACATGATCTACTGGCGTCCCGTGGCCGACCAGCCTGCGATGACCGACAAAATGGTCTACCTCCTTGCCTTCCCCACCCAGGCATCGCGCAACAATTCCTGGACCGCCTTCAGCGCCGATGAAGAGTGGAAAAAGGTCGCCGCCGATAGCCAGAAGGACGGCCCGATGCTGCTCTCACCGGGTGGCGTCGTCTCGATCCAGCTCACCCCGACGGACTACTCGCCACTGCGCTAGCCGGTCTGGGTTCCGTAAGTTGCAGGACGGCGGGCCAACGGGTCCGCCGCCCTGTTCATTTCAGGGGCGGTTTTCGGGGGTCTTGCATATTGTTGCATTTGCAACTATATGACCGCCAACGCACTTTTACCGCTGGAGATTCCCATGATTGAAGTCCGGCCGTTCAATTCCCTTGGCGGCGCGAACCATGGCTGGCTTGACGCCCACCATCACTTCTCGTTTGCCGAATACTACGATCCCAAGCGCATGAGCTGGGGCCGCCTGCGCGTGTGGAATGACGATGTCATCGCCCCGCAATCCGGCTTCCCGCCGCATCCGCACCGCGACATGGAGATCATCACCTATGTCCGCACCGGCGCGATCACCCATCAGGACTCGATGGGCAACAAGGGCCGCACCGAGGCGGGCGACGTCCAGGTGATGTCGGCTGGCACAGGCGTTCGCCATGCCGAATACAATCTCGAGCATGAGGCCACCACGATCTTCCAGATCTGGATCGAGCCCGACCATGTCGGCCAGCCGCCGGGCTGGGGCGCGAAGCAGTTCCCCAAATCCGACCGTACGGGCCAATGGTCAATTCTCGCCTCGGGTAAGGGCGACGAAGGAGCACTCGCGATCCGGGCCGACGCTCGCGTTGCCGGCGCCACGCTGGAAGTCGGACAGGAACTGACCTGGACCGCCGAACCTGGCCGCCATGTCTATGCCGTGCCGGCCACCGGCGTCATCGAGGTCTCCACTCCTGAAGGCGGGGGCCAACGGGTAAACGCCCGCGACGGCGTCGCCATCACCGGCGGAAAGCCTATCGTGTTCAAGGCGCTCGAAGGCCCCGCCGAGATCGTCCTGACCGACACGCTCTAGGTTACAGTCCTGGCCATTCTTTTCCGGCCCGACCTGCGCTAGCCTCCGCTACGCCGGGTCGGGCCGGTTTTCGTTTGGGACCCGGTTCTTGTTTGGGACCCAGTTCTTGTTTGGGACCCAGTTCTTGTTTGGGACCCAGTTCTTGTTTGGGACCCAGTTCTTGTTTGGGACGATGTCATGAAGACTAAAGTGTTTCTGGCCGCCCTCGCTGCTTTGCCGCTTCTGTCCGGTTGCCTCATTGCCGACGTGGCTGGCGCCGCTGTTGGCGTCACCGGCGCCGTGATCGGCGGCGCGGTCGACCTCGTGACCACGTCCGAGGATGAACAGCAGAGCAAGGACATCGAGAAGCTCAAGAAGGAAAACGAAGAGCTGCGCCGTCAGCAGGCCGAAAAACAACAGCATTAGCGGGGCTAAAGCGAACCGCGCCAGTCCGGGTCTTAAATCCGCTCTCGTTCATCCCACCTTCATGTTAGACTTGCTCTGCTTCGGGCGTGCGCGCTCCCTGTCGTCGAGGCCGCACATCCGGATTTGAAGAGTGTTTTCAGGGAACAGACCCATGCGCATTGCTCCGATTTTTGCCGCCCTCGCCGCCGCCATTCTTGCCGTCCCTGCTTCCGCTCTCACCGTCGAGGCGAACGTCTCGGCCGGCTTCCAGAAGAAGCTCGCCGATGACTACGGCGTCCGCGAAACCAAGATTCTCACCGACGCGCTGACCACGAAAATCGAGAAAGCATTCGCGGCCCAAGGCGTGAAGGCCGACCGCGTCGTCGTCACGATCGAGGACGCTAGGCCCAATCGCCCGACCTGGCAGCAGGTCTCCGACAAGCCGGGCCTCGACGCGATGCGCTCGATCAGCGTCGGCGGCGCCCATGTCAAAGGCGCGGCCTACGACGCATCGGGCAAGGAGATCGGAACCTACGACTACAACTGGTACGAAACCGACCTTTCGAGCGTCATCGCGGCCAACACCTGGTCGGACGCACGCAGCACGTTCGATCGCTTCGCCCGCCGCTTCGCCGACAAGCTGAGCTAGGCAGCCGACACTCATCCTGACGAACGCCGCCCCTCACCGGGCGGCGTTTTCGTTTCTAGAATCTTTCAGGCGGTCCGATCAGCAGCGCCTTGAATGCCTGCCCGCCCGATTGCGGATGCTCCGCAGGCCGGTGTGATATCCCGGCGATCGGCGGCCGCGCGGGACGCACTTTGATAGACTCGACGACCAGCCCTTCCGTAAAACCGTTGTCATCGGCACGGACGATCACGATCGTCTCGGGCGGATGCAATGCCAACTCGTCCATCAACTGTCGCACGTTCACCGAATCCTCCAGCAGTGAGGTCGATCGCGACTGACCCGGCTCAGACCTCTCTGCTGCCTCGCGTGCTCGAGAACCCTGTGATTGACGAGCGCGTCATACAGACACGAGAATCGCAAAGCCCGCAAAGCGAAAAACGCGAACGGCGCTAGGGAATTCCGGTCACCTTGTGCGTCTGCAGGCTGAGCCGCCATTGCGGGTGCGCCATGCAGTAGGCGATGCAGGCAGCTGTCGCCGCCTCACGCTCCGGCCCGTCCATGGGCTGCAGGAAGAAGTTGTTGAACCCAAGTCCGGCAAATTTCTCCGGCAGCGCATCCTTCTGCGGATAGACCAGCTTCAGCTCATTGCCGGATGTCTGCTTGAGTTCCGCCGTCGACTTCGGACTGACACAGACCCAGTCGATCGAACTCGACGCCGCGATCGTTCCGTTGGTTTCCACCGCCACCTCGAAGCCCCGCGCGTGCAGCGCCGCGATCAGCGTCTCGTCGAGCTGCAGCAGCGGTTCGCCGCCCGTGCAGACAACGTACGGCCTGCCTGCCTCGCCCTGCCACAGCGCGGCAACATGATCGGCCAGATCGCCCGCGTCGGCGAACTTGCCGCCATTGACGCCATTGGTTCCGACGAAGTCCGTGTCACAGAACGTGCACACGGCACTGGCGCGATCGCGCTCCAGCCCGCTCCACAGATTGCACCCGGCAAAGCGCAGGAACACCGCGGCGCGCCCCGTCTGCGCGCCCTCGCCCTGCAGCGTGTAGAAAGCCTCCTTGACCGAATATGTCATCGGCCCGCCTTCCACTTCGCCCAGCCCTTCGCGCGCAGATCGCACGCCGGGCACGTTCCGCAGCCATAGCCCCACTCATGCCGGTGCGCGCGGTCGCCGAGATAGCAGGTGTGCGTGTCTTCCACGATCAGGTCGACCAGCGCCTGCCCGCCCAGCTCATCCGCCAGCGCCCAGGTCTGCGCCTTGTCGAGATACATAAGCGGCGTCTCTATCGGCGTCGGGCGATCCAGCCCAAGTGACAGCGCCGTCGACGTCGCATCCATGGTCGCGCGACGGCAGTCCGGATAACCGGAGAAATCCGTCTCGCACATGCCGCCCACCAGCGCGCCGAGCCCGCGCCGATAGGCAACCGCCGCCGCAAAGGTCAGGAACACCAGGTTGCGCCCCGGCACGAAGGTCGAGGGCAATCCCGTCGCTTCGAAGTCGATCGCCCGATCCCGCGTCAGCGACGTGTCGGATACCTCGCCCAGCACGCCGAGATCCAGCACCCGATCCTCGCCCAGCTTCGCGCTCCGCGCAGGATTCAACGTGCGCAGCTTCGCCAGAAACGTCCCCCGGCACTGGAGCTCGACACGATGCCGCTGCCGGTAATCGAAACCGATCGTCTCCACGCGCGAATACCGGCCCAGCGCCCACGCCAGGCACACGGCAGAATCCTGGCCGCCAGAGAACAGCACGAGGGCGGATTGATCGCTCATGGGCCTCCGATGAGGCCGCCGGATCGCCACGTCAATATGCCGCCCGGCCGGTCAGCCCGAACGCTTGCGACTCGCATGCAAAGGGAGCATTCCTCCGCCCATGGGCCGGATGATCTACAAGGTGCTGACCGCCGGGCAACTGGCCGAGGTCGAGGCTGGCGGCCTGATGCAGGCCCCCGTCGATATCAAGGACGGCTACGTCCATTTCTCGACCAGCAAGCAGGTCCAGGAAACCCTGTCCAAATGGTTCAAGGGACAGAAGGGTTGCGCCCTTGTCGGGATCGACAGCGATGATTTCGGCCCGGACCTGAAATGGGAAGTCTCGCGCGGCGGCGATCATTTCCCGCATGTCTATGGCGACGTTCGCGAATACCACATCAGCTCGATCTGGCCGCTCGACGAGTTCGACGCTGATGGCGCTCCGCTCGCCCCGGATGTCGTGCTCCGCAGCCCCGAGCCTCTCAGCAAGCCGGGCGTCACATCGTGAGCTTCTTTGATCTGGCCGCCCGCGCGGTCCGCATTCTCCCCGCCGAGAGCGCTCACCGCTTCACCGTGAACGCGCTCAAGACCGGCCTCGCAAAACCGCCAGCTCAACTCGACGATCCGCGCCTCGCCGTCACACTGAAGAAGTCTGGTCTCAAGCTTCCCAACCCTGTCGGCCTCGCCGCCGGCTTCGACAAGAATGCGGAAGTCTTTGTCCAGATGCTGGGCTTCGGTTTCGGTTTCGTCGAATGCGGCACCGTCACGCCGCGTCCGCAGGCCGGCAATCCGCGCCCGCGCCTGTTCCGCCTCGATGAAGACCGCGCCGTCATCAACCGCATGGGCTTCAACAATGACGGGATCGGCTATTTCGTCCGCCGCCTGTCAGCCGCACCGCGCTCGATCGGCATCGTCGGCGCCAATGTCGGCGCCAACAAGGATTCTGAAGACCGCATCGCCGACTACGTCGCAGGCGTGAAGGCCGTCTGGCCCTACTGCACCTACATCACGATCAACGTCTCCTCGCCCAACACGCCAGGGCTGCGCGGCCTGCAGGATCGCGGCGCGCTCGAGGAACTTCTCGGCCGGATCGGTGAAGCGGTCCGCGAGATGGACGCTGTGGTGAAGAACCGCCCCGTCTTCCTGAAAGTCGCTCCCGATCTCGACGAGAGCGCGATCGCCGACATCGCCGGCGTCACCCGGGCGCAGGCCTGGCTCTCGGGACTCATCGTCTCCAACACCACGATCGACCGCCCTGATGCGCTCGCCAGCAGACACAAGACGCAGACCGGCGGCCTTTCCGGCAAACCCCTGCTCGAAAAATCGACCCGCGCCCTCGCAATCTTCGCCAGTGAGCTCAAAGGCGAACTCGATCTCATCGGCGCGGGCGGCATATCCAGCGGCGCCGACGTCGTCGCAAAACTCCGCGCCGGCGCCCAAGCCGTCCAGCTCTACTCCGCCCTCGTCTATGAAGGCCCGATGCTCGTCCAGCGCATCAAGGCCGAGCTGGTCGCCATGATGGACGAAGCAGGCGCGACGAAGCTGTCGGATCTCGTGCGCTAACTACTCTCTGGGTTCTTTCGCTGGATCACTCACGCCGACGTCTTTCAACCGCTCGATCAGCCGGTCATCTCGGCTGCCAAGATGGTAAGCGCCCATCCAGTATTGTTTCGACGCGGCCTTGTCGCCCTTCCTCATGGAAAGGTCGCCAAGCACGATAAGCGCGACCTCGTTCGGCTGGATTTCGAACGACGCCTTGGCGTCCTCGAAGGCGCCGTCATATTCGCGCTGGTTGAACCGGGCGCTTGCCCGCCCCGCCAGCGCCGCGAACGAGCGGTCAACGGCAATGGCGCGGTCAAATTCGCGCTCGGCCGCCCAGGAATGCCGGGAGTCGAGATACGCAAAGCCCAGATTGGATCGCCAGTCGGCATTCTGCGGTTGAAGGCCTACAGCGGCGCGCATGTCGCCGAGCCCTTCGTATTCGTCCTTCACCCCATACTTCCAGGCGAGCGAGCGCGTCGTCAGTATCTCGGCCTTGGTCTTCGCGTCCGGCGCTGCAAGAAAGGCCGCCGTGCAGTTACCGATGAGATTGGGTTGATCGAACTTGAAGGTCTTCTCCGCTTCCCGGCAGACATCGGCATGCGCTCCACCAGGCGTGGCGGTTTCCCACAACGCCAGAACTTTGACCAAGTCCTCCGCGGAGCTTCGGAGGTCCTTGTTGTTCGTGTTTGCTGCGAGGTTCCCGGCGGTCACCAGATGCCTGCGCGTGTCGTCAAAGCGGCCTAGCCACAGCGCAGCTCGCGCCATCGCCAGAACGGCGTCGCCGTCGCTCGGCTTCAAATCCACGGCTCGTACGCGATCTTCGTAGGATCCCTGGAAGTCAGCCTGATAGAACCGCGCGTAGGCGCGCTCGGTATAGTTGCTCGTCCGATCCGGCGTGAGCCTTACCTGCGTATCAAGATCAGCCTCGGCATTCTCGAATTCACCCATCTCGTTCCAGATGTAGGCCCGTTCGTGCAGCGCGCTCAGGTGAGACGGCTCGAGCGCCAGCACCTGGCCGAGATCGAGCAGCGCATTGTCGTAGTCGAATACCTCCACGCGATTGTAGGCGCGCGTGTAGAGCAGGCTCGCTTTGGCATCGAGGTCGGTCGCTGCCGAAATCGCCGCGTCGCATGCCGAACGCTGTATCTCGGTCTCATAGGTTCTGCACGGGTTCGCCGCCTGTCCCCACGCGGGAGCGCCGTAGGCCACAAGCGACAACAAGAAAATCGGAAATGCCCGCACGCGATCCCCCAATCATCCTGCCTCTCGGCGGCGCGACGGGACACGCTAGCTTGAAGGATCGCCGGCGCACAGCCAGTAGCTGAGCGCGCCTCCGGTCCGCCCGCCTCTGCTGGAGCAGAGTGGCGGGCGCCCGGTTTGCGAGACAGCGTCCTGGTGGAAGCGGCAGTGCGGTCTAGCCTGCCGTCTCCCGCTGCCCCGTCCGGATCGCGGAGGTGGGCCGCGAGACAGAGGGGAGAGAGTGAGCCTCCATAAAAAGGGAGAGGCCGGACCCGTCGGAAGGTCCGGCCTCACACGCACTGCCGAGAATCGGGGGATCAGCCGTCAGCGCGCGATTGGTAAGCCTGGGCGACCGTCGCCGAGTTGAACTTGGCGATCGAGGCTCTCATGGTCGTGTTGATGCAGGTGTCGACGAGCTTGCGCTCCGCGTATGTCATCTTGCCGGTGGCGCCGCACTCGCGCTTCACGGCGGACTCGAGCCTCACCAGCATCTTCTCCGCCTGCGGAGCATTGGTCAGCTCGCTGGCCTTGAAGGTGAAATCAAAATCGAAGGGCGTGATCTCGTGGTCCTGAGCCAGAGCAGGCCCGGACAGGAAGCCCACGGTAAATGCGCCAGCAATGACTGCGCAGGCGATCAGGTTGGTTGCAGATGTCATTGTTTTCATTGTTCTTCTCCGATTGTACACCGGTTATCTTATGTATCGTCCCCTTCGAGCTGCTCCTGACCGCCATCTCGAAAGTCGATGTATCTTTATCGAAAAACAATATGACTTGTCAATGGACCAACTAAGGCAAGATCGTGGCGGCGGCTGCGATCGATCTGCGCAAACCCCTATGAAAACGCCCGGAAGCATCAGCCTCCGGGCGTGTCCGTCTCTGCAATGTGGAAGCGATCAGCGCGCGGCGACGACCGCTCCACCGATCGAGTCGCGGCCGGCATAAAGGCCGGTCGGATCCTGCTTGCTCACGTCCAGGCGCGTATCCTTCAGGCAGGCCAGGTAGGAGTAGAAGGCGAGCCCGATCACAGGCCCAGCGGCCTCCTGACAGACGCGCTTCACGGCCTTGTCGAGGGCGGCGACATAGGCAGCCGCTTCTGCGGCTGAGGCATCGGCTTTGGGCGTTTTCACCGACACAGGATCAGCGTGCGCCCCACCGGCCAGAAGGGCGATAGCGACGGAAATTGCGATGACTTTCATGGTGATAGATCTCCGGGTTGTCGTTTGAAGTTTGCTACTCAACGACCCTGGAACGTTTCCCTCTGCACGACTCATGTTCTCTTGTGCAGATGCGAACAGAATATGCTGCACCGCACTATCGTCAATAGTCGCTGCGTAAACTTTACGTTAGGGCATGAGTGACGCGACCGCCTCCCCGATGCACGGTACAACCGGACCTGGAGAGGCAAATGCGGGCAGTCGTGTGCGAGGCGCTGGCGGCGGATTTCTCCCGCGTCACCCTGAAGGACATTCCCCTGCCCGAGCCCGGCCCAGGCGAGGTTCGCGTGCGCGTCGAGGCCGCCAGCCTCAACTTTCCCGACCTCCTGATGCTCAAGGGCGAATACCAGTTCAAACCCGAGCCGCCCTTCACCGTCGGCATGGATATCGCTGGCGTCGTCGATGCGGTCGGCCCCGGCGTCGCGCTGACCACAGGCCAGCGCGTCGCTGGCGGCGCCAAGACAGGCGCGTTCGCCGACTACGCCATCGCGCCGGCTTCCAACCTCCATCCCGTTCCCGATGCGATGGCCGCGCCGCTCGCCGCGGCCTACCCCGCTGCCTACACCACCGCCTACGTCTCGCTGGTCGAGCGCGCCCAGCTGCAGGCTGGCGAAACGCTGCTGGTCCACGGCGCCTCTGGCGGCGTCGGCATGGCGACCCTCGACGTCGGCCGCATCCTCGGCGCACGCGTCATTGCCACCACTGCCTCAGCTCAGAAGGCGCAGGCCCTAAAGACAGCTGGCGCACACGAGGTCATCGTTCTCGGCCCGAAGCCCGGCGACGCCTTCCGCGAGCAGGTGAAGACCCTCACCGGCGGCAAGGGCGCGGATGTCATCTTTGATCCGGTCGGCGGCGACGTGTTCGACGAGTCCACCCGCTGCATCACCTTCAACGGCCGCCTGCTGGTCATCGGCTTCGCTGGCGGACGCATCGCCAGCATCAGCACCAACATCCCGCTGATCAAGGGTTTCTCGGTGATCGGCGTCCGCGCCGGAGAATACGGCCGCCAGTTCCCCGACAAGGGCCGCATCGTCCGCGACCAGATCTGGCGCTGGGCCGCCGAAGGCGCCACCCGCCCTACCGTCTTCGCCGAACTCCCCCTCGATCGCTGGCGCGAAGCTTTCGAGTTGATGCGCGATCGCAGGCTTGTAGGGAAAGTGGTGCTGAGACCGTAGCCTACTTCCGCCACCCCGCCAGCACCGACTCCGCTGCTGCATCCAGTTCGGCGTCGGTCCACTTGCGCCCCTTCAGCTCCGCCTTCAGCAGGTAGCTGACCGGCGCCATGAATAGGCTGCCGAGCAGGTCCGGCGGCAGGTTCTTGAAGTCGCCCGACGCGATGCCCACCCGGCGCAAATCGTTCACCATGCGCCCGACGGCACGGCCGGCCTCTCCGCCCTCGCGCTCCGCCAGCGCCGATTCCGCAAAGCGCTGCCCGAACGCGAACGCATCCTTGTTGGCGCGATAGGCAAGATAGATCGCCTTCCACGTCCGCTTCAGCCGCTCCGGCGGCACGATGTTCGTGTCGAGCCCCGCGCCCGCATCGAGAAACACCTCCTGCTTCATCTGGCGATAGGCCGCGATCAGCAGGTCGTCCTTGCTCTCAAAATGGCGATAGAGCGTCCCCTCGGCGACGCCCGCCTCGGCGGCGATAGCCGCTGTTGTGGCTGCTTCCATGCCATCGCGCGCCACAATACCGGCTGCCGCACGCATCAGCTTGTCGCGCGTGGCGGCGCCGCCGGTTGGCGCAGGCATGGAGGGTGCGGTCGGGTTCATCGCCACAAACCGCCCGTAACACGACGCCCTGTCAAGCTGTCCCCGAATCCCGTGACACTTCGCCCGATGAGCGAGGCCAGATTCCTTGGGATCGATTTCTCCGGCGCCGCCGCCCCCTGGCGGCCCCGCTGCGCTCGCCCCACCGTCTGGATTGCCTCCCTCGAAGGCTTCCGCCTCGCCGACCTCCGCCCCGTGCAGGATCTGGACGGCGATGGCGACCCGTTCGAACGCCTCACCGCACTCCTGCGAGAGGGCCGCTATCGCGCCGCCGCCATTGATGCGCCGCTGTCCCTGCCCCACGCCCACATGCCATCCGGCGGCCACGCCCAGCTCCTTGCCGACATCGCTGGCCTGCCTCCCGCCATCGACCGCCCCTTCCCGCGCGGCGCGGCCATCGTGCGCTACGCCACATCCATAGCGCCGCTCGCCTCGGCCAAACCCTCGCGCCAAACCGAAAAGCTCAGCGGCGCCCACGCCCGCTCCACGCTCTGGAACGGCCGCGCCCGCCCCGGCGCACCGTTCACCGCCGCGGCCCTCACCCTCGCCGCCCGCGCGCGCCGGCCGGTCTGGCCGTGGAAAGATGGCCCCGGCATGCTGGTCGAGGCCTTCCCCGCCGCCCAGCTCAAGGCCTGGGGCCTCCCCTACACCAACTACAACGCCCCCGACGAACGTCCCGCACGCCAGGCCATCATCGCTCACCTCGAGCGCACGCGGCACGTCGACGTCGAACCCGCCTATCGCAAGGAGATGCTGAAATCTCCCGATGCGCTCGACGCCGTCATAGCCGCCTTCGCCGGCCGCGCCGCCGCCAACCGCCAGCTCCACGTCGAAAAACCGCCCACCTGGAAAACCGAAGGCGCCATCGCGATCCACAAGGCGTGACTCTTCCACCGAACACGAAGGAGGAGTTACATCCCGTCATGACTTTCACCATCCGCACCCTCGAACCAACCGACCGCCACGAGTGGGACGCGCTCTGGCGCGGCTACCTCGAATTCTACGAGTCCGTGGTGCCCGACCACGTCACCGACCTCACCTGGCATCGCTTGATGGATCCCGAGGCGCCAATCCTCGGCTTCTGCGCAGCCCAGCCGGATGGAAAGCTGCTCGGCATCGTCCACTACCTCTTCCACCCGGTCACATGGGCGGCAGGCCCGCGCTGCTATCTCGAAGACCTGTTCACCACCCCCGAAGCCCGCGGCAAGGGCGTCGGTCGCGCCCTGATCCAAGCCGTCTACACCGCCGCCGACCAGCGCGGCGCCGACCAGGTCTACTGGCTCACACAAGAGTTCAACGCCACCGCCCGCAAACTCTACGATCAGGTGGCGAAGGTGACGCCCTTCATCAAATACCGGCGGTAGGTCTCCAACCGCTGTCATTCCGCAAACAATTCGCAGTCTGTACGCTTGGATTGCATGCACGGTTTCGAACACCTGGAAGCACGCACTTTCTTGCCGGTAGTCGTCGCTACTGACTAAGTCCGACACTGGCCCAAAAGCAACGTCGGGGCTTTCGCCCGGTCGGTGCACTTTTCGCGATGCGATGACCACAGCTCAGATCAGATGGAAAGTCCGGCGTCGCCCTCGACGGTCTCGGGTCGCATCTGCGGTCGCTCTCCTGGCTTCCAGCGTGCGACGCGATGGACGACGCGGTAACGCAGCGGTCCGCCGTCTTCGCGCTCGCTGCGCGTGGCCGGCGGGGGAATGCACACGAACTCCGTTTCCAGCTCGTCCGGCGAGGCGCGCACGGTGGTGTATCCGTATCCGCCCATGTCCGTGAAGGTGAGGTGCGGCGCGTTTTCGGGATTGCGCGCGGCGCGCGCTTTCACCGGGTCGCCCGTGTCGCGAAGCGCCAGCGCAGTGCGGACGCCGTGAAGCACGGTCGCGCTGAGTACGTGTTGCTTGGAGCCATCGGGCCGGTCATGCACATAGAACGGCCGCAGCGGGTTGTCCTTGGGAAACGTCAGCGTCTGCACCTCGGCCGATCCCTGTTGCGAGATCGAGCCGGTGATGAACTCGACGGCCACCGGTTCGAACGGACGCGGCGGCAGCGTCTCGCTCGGATATCCCGCCCAGAATGAATGCTTGTCGCCGGCGACGATTGCTAAGCCAGTGATGCCTTCATCGCGCACCATGCCGAAGATCTCGGCGTGTTCGACCACGTAGGAGCGGTTCAGAACGCCGTACTCGGTGCTCGGCCACGTGGCCGCGAATTCGGGTGGAAGATTCTGCGGATCGGTGCGCCAGGTGAGCGTGCCGAAGGAATGCCCCCATATCTTCCACGGCGCCTTCGCGGCGCGCAGGCGCTCCTTGAACCACGCCATCTGCTCGACGCCCAGATAGGCTTGCGGAGGCTCCTTGAGTTGCGGATTGGGGATTTCGGTCGCGCCGATGCGCAGCGTGGCAGGCGCGCCGCCCGGATACTCGCGCCCTGCTTCGAGGATGTCGTTGGCGATCTCCGGGAACGCGCCGAAATCGAGCCCCCGGCAGATTTGCGCCGTCGATGGGCGCTGCCCGAAACGAACGATTGTCGGTCAGGATCATGTCGATGTTCTTGCCGAACCGGAACGCGCGCTCGATGCGCAGCGCATCGATCGCGGCAAGATTGTTCGCCTCCTGGCCCACACCGCGCGCATCGATATTCGACAGCGGCCTGTTCTCGACCTTGGGCGCCACGAACGCATCGCCCGCGCCCTGCTTCCTGACGCGCGCTGGCTGGTATTCGTACCACGCCTGGCTCGCCTGGACCTTCAGCGTCTGCGCCGGCCGTGGCGGATCGCCCCCGTTCACCTGCTGACTCTGATAGCCGTTCCAGGAGAATTCGTGGTTGTCCCATACGGGCACGAACGGCCAGCGCGCACGCGCATCCTGCAGCTCGGGGTCCAGGAGATAGCTGCGATACGCCGCGCGATAGTCCTCAAGATCGACGGGCACGTGGTAGCTCCGCGCCACCCTCTCGCCTTTCGGATAGCGCACGGCGCCCGTCAGCTTGCGCCCGCGATCCATCCCGTCCTGCCCATCCTCGGGATACTTGACGACATCGTAGATGAAGTCGCCGAGGTGCAGCACGAAGCTCATCTGCTCCGCGCGCGGACGGCGCACGTCCTCGTAGATCATGCGTCGGTAGGCATTCATCGCGCCGTTGGTGACGTCCTGGCAGCTGACGAAGGCAAAGCGCACCGGGCGATCGTCGCTGTCCGCTGGCGCGGTCAGCGTGCGGCCGACACGGCTCGTGTTTCCCGCCTCATCCACGAAGCGATACCAGTACTCGCGCGCAGGCTTCAGGCCTGCCGCGAGAAAGCGGCACGTCCAGTCGGTCGCCGCGCTCACCTCCACATCGCCGCGCGCGACGATATCTGCGAAGGCTTCATCGCCCGCGACCTCCACCATCAACCGGTGCCTGGCTGCGCCAACATCCGGCGCGCGCCGCGTCCACAGGATCACCCTGTCCGGCGCGGGATCGCCAGACGCCACCCCCTGCGGGAAGAGGTCACGCCTTTCCGTGCGCGCGGCCGTCGGCGCGTTCGCGCAACTCTGACCGAAAGCGAGGGCCGCGCCGAGGGCCGCTGCTTGCGCCAGCAGTGATCTGCGCGTTGTCTGTCCGCTCATTGATTTCACTCCGCGTGGTAAACCGACGCGTGAAGGCAGGCTTCGCGCGTTGGACCCCGGGCGAGATCAAGGGGTATCCGGGCAAGGGGTGCGGAAGCAAGTGGAGATCGATGGGGCGCAAGAGGGACGGAGGAATTGGCGCCACACCCCGGCCCAAATCGGGTCCGCAACTGATCAATACGGTCATCCGGCCGGGTTCAGGGGCGCACGACATCATGCCAGGTCAAACCCGCCGTCATCACGTCCTGGGTCTGGCTTGTCTTTGCACAGCTGGATGCGCCAGCTCCGTCAAGACCAATCCTCTTATCGGAACCTGGTCCGGAATCTTTGAGAACTCATCGAGACGCATGCGGATGATCCTTGAGATCGCCGATGAAGGCCACGCCTCCATGCAGAGCATCGATCAGGGATCGACGGTCTACCCCGCCACGAAAGTGTCGTTCGTGGCCGAGCAGGCAACCATCGAGTTCGGCCAGTACGATGAGCGACTTGGCGCGCGGCTGGTGGGAGACGTCTTGCGCATCACCTCGCCGGTCTGGGCGCAAACCGTGGACTTTGTCCGCGGTGATCTGTTTCCACGGCTTACCCCGGATGTGTTGACCACCCTGCGCCTCGCCGGCGGCGCTCCCGCACTGGCGGCGGCTTTCGCGAAATCCGGATCCTCCGCAGTCGTCCTGGCGGACGGCATGCGGTCGACGACGGCCGCTGTGCCGGTCACATCCATCGACCGATGGCGGCTGGGCTCATTGACGAAATCCATGACGGCCACCCTGGCGGCGCGGATCGTCGAGGCAGGTCACATAAGCTGGGGCACGGCGCTAGGCGATGTTCTTGCCGTGCCAAGTGACACGCCGCCACAATATCGATCTGCCACGCTCATGCACCTGCTGAGTCACCACGCAGGTCTGCCGCGTGAGATCGACGCCGCAAACCTTGCGACGTTCGCTACCCGCTTACAGCCAGGCGAACGGCTTCGGTATGTACAGCTGGCTCTTCGCCAGCCGCCCGTGGCGCCCCTTGGCGAGCGGATGAACTATTCCAACAGCGGATACATCATCGCCGCTGCGATGCTTGAATCTGCCGCTGGCATGACATGGGAAGACCTCATGCGGCATTACGTTTTCGATCCGCTTGGCCTGTCCACGGCAGGCTTCGGCCCACCAGGCACGAAGGACAATATCGACCAGCCCCTGGGTCATTATCGCACCGTTGCAGCGGGCGACCTCATCCCCGCTCTGCCAGACATGGAAACGCCAGTAGATATTCCAGCCGTTCAAGGACCGTCCGGCGGCATTCACATCGGGCTTTCCGACTTCATCTCCTACCTGCAGGTCCATCTGAATCGACCATCGATGTTCCTTTCATCCGAAACGTGGGCCCGGCTGCATACCCCGCCGTTCACCGTCAACTACGCGCTCGGATGGAGCGTCGGAGAAGAGGGACGTCTATACCATGCCGGCTCGACCTATCGCTGGTGTGCTGAAGCGTCGATCGACCGATCATCTGGGGTTGTGGCCGTAGCGGCCGCCAACGCCAACAATGAAGCGATACGGCGAATCGTGACCGAGACGCTTTCTGCCGCCCGCAGGCGTGGCGAGAGCACATGACGCGCTAGACCAAGGCGGCACGCTTGGGATGATCGGCTGCGAACACGAATGACCGCTATCGGCGAGATGCTGTCGCTCGGGGAGGGAAGACCAATGAAGCACGCCGCTCACATCCGGCTTGTCGGCGAGGACAAGCAAGCCCGCCTGGCCGAGAAGCCGAGATGCGGCGTGAACATGCGGCGTGGGAGAAGGCCGAACGACGGCGTATTTACATTGTCGGAGTTATCGTCGCGGCGGCCATGATCGCCCTCTTCGCGTGGGCAATCGTGCAGCTGCCCGTCCGGTTCTAGGTCCGGGTGGAGACCGGTTTCGGGAGTAGGCCTTCGCGCTGGGCGCGTTTGCGGGCCAGTTTCCGCGCCCGGCGGATGGACTCGGCCTTCCGACGAGCCTTGGCCTCGGACGGCTTCTCGTAAGAAGTGCGGGCCTTCATTTCCCGGAAGACGCCCTCGCGTTGCATCTTCTTCTTGAGCGCCTTCAACGCCTGGTCGACGTTGTTGTCCCGGACCACGATCTGTACGATTTGAAACTCTCCATCGCTGCCCCGGCCGTGGTCTAGCCACGCCGGATGGCGCGGCTCCGATATCATGGAACATCCGCACTGCCCACCCTTCCCGCGCGACGGCGGCCAGCGGGCAAGGACATGAAGGCGCGGACATGCTGACAATCCAGTCGTCGCATCGGCAGCTTCAAAATAGGTCGCCTGCGGGGACGGCGGGGTCTCCTCCCCTGCTTTTGCTTGATCGGCCGAACGACTGCTTCCGGCGATAAGTCGACGTTGGCCTGGAGCGGCGCGCGTCCGGGATTTGGCCCAAAGCCGACATTCGACAAACCAACATATTTCCCGGTCCGAATTGTAGGATAACTCTGCGCATGCCCCGGCAATTACGCGGCTTCTGGCCCAATCGCTGTGGGACAACAAAAACCCTCCATCCTCACCGGACGCTCCCGCCCTCATCCTGCGGGCATGAAAACCCAAGCCCAGATCGAAGCGGATCTTCTCAAGCCTGTGCAGTGGCCGCCGACCAAGCTTTCCATCCCCGCGCTGTTCGTGCGGGCGAAGGAGATGCTCGATGTGCTGCTCGCGCATGTGAAATCCAGCGCGAGCCTGGCGCGGATGTGGAAGCTGCGCCGGCCGGCGCGGCGCGAGATCATGTCGATGCTGGTGCCGATCGAGAAGATCGTCCGCACGCTGCTCGTCGCCAAGGCGATCACGCACCTGCTGATGACGCCACAGGGGCGCCAGCTCCTGCGCGACACCGAAAAGATGCAGCCGCCCGCGCCGCGCCGCGGGCCGAAGGCGGCGCCCCACATGACGAGTATTCCCCTGCCCGGCTGGCACACCATCGCGAGGCTGTGGCGCGATGGCGATCTGATTCCCGGCGAGCCCGTGGCCGAGCCTCCGCCGCCGCCTGATCCCAACGATCCGGCCAACTGGGCCTGCCGCTTCACCGTGCTCTCGTGGAAACCCGCCGAGCCGGACGAGCCGCGCCCGCCCGCCATCCGGCGCGGCCCGCGCATCTGCGTCCTGGGCGGCAGTGACGACTGGCCGATCGCTCATGCTCCCGTGAAGCCGGCGCCGGCGCCTGAGCTTTCCCGACCGGATGGCGATCCCGGCGCCTATGCCGTCGCCCGCCGCATCGAGGCGCTTGCCCGCGTCCTCGCCAATCCCGAGCCGGCCATCCAACGCCTCGCGCGTTACATCGCGCGGCTTCCGAAAGATGTGCTGCTGCCGCTTGATCCCTGCTACACGCTGTCGCTCTGGTGGCATCACGGCCGCCCCGAATTCTACAACGTCTGCGATCTCGTGGCGCGCGCCATCGGGATTCTCAACGCGCTGATCGAGCCTGGATAGCTTGCCCCACCGCAGGTCTGCCTGCCCCGCAGCCGCCAGCTGCGGGAACGAGAGCGCATGCGCCCACCCCAGAAACAACCCTGAGTTGTCTATCCGGAAAGCCTGTTGCATAACAGCCTGGGGGGATGTCGCCATGATCCACGTCGTCAGCCTGACGAACCAGCATCTCTACGGTCGCCAGCTCGACCAGATGTTCCGGATGCGCCACACCTTCTATGTCGAGGGCCATGGCTGGGCCGGCCTCTCCTCTCACGACGGCCGCGAGACGGACGAGTTCGACGACGAGTTCGCCGTCTACCTGATGAGCATCGATCCGTTCGGAGACGTCGCCGCGTCGGTTCGATTGAATCCGACCACCGGCCCCACCCTGCTCAGGAAGTTTGCCGATCATTCCGACGAACCGCTGCCCGAACTCGACTCGGTCTGGGACATCTCGCGCTGGATCGCCGCGCCCCAGCATCGCCGCGCCGACAATCCGCGCTGGCCGAGCAACCACCAGCGCGAACTCATGGTCGGCATTCTGGAGTTCTGCCTCTCGCGCGGTCTCACGCATCTGACCATGCTGTCCGAACTGCGCCTCGCCGAACGCATCGCCGCCTATGGCTGGCCCCTGCGCCATCTCGGGGCGCCGCGCGAATACGAAGGCGGCAAGGGCGTCGCCATCGCCGCCGAGATCGAGGTCGGCCAGCACGTCCTCGCCCTCACCCGCGCCAAGACCGGCGTGATGGACCGCATGCTGGTCGAGATCGATCCGGATCAGATCGTTCCCTTGGGGCCGGCGGCCGCCGCGTCCTGATCGGTCGGAACATCAACCCCAAACGGAAACAGCCCGGTCGTGAGACCGGGCTGCTCCTTTAGTTTCGCAGTCGGATCGGCTTAGCGGCCGATCGTGATCTGCACTTCGGCACGGCGGTTCAGCGGCTCGCGCGCGCCGTCCGGACGGGCTTCAGCCGGATCCGATTCGCCGCGGGCTTCGGTCTTGATCGAAGCTTCCGAGACACCAGCGCCGATCAGCGCTTTCTTCACAACGTCCGCACGACGAGCCGAGAGCTTGTCGTTGTACGCCGCGCCGCCCGACGAGTCGGTGTGGCCTTCGACGTTGGTCAGCGTGATCGAGCAACCACCGGTCTTGGCGCGAGCCACGGCGGCGGCGATCGTGTCGCTGTTGACCGAGGTGAGGTCCGAGCGATCCCACTCGAAGTACACCACGAACGGCGCCGGTTGCGTCGCGCAGGTCTGCGCAGCCACTTGCTCGGCCGACGGAGGCGGCGGAGGCGGGGGCGGCGGAGGGGGCGGCGGAGGCGGCGGAGGCGGAGGCGGCGGGGGCGGCGGAGGCGCCGGCGGCGGAGGCGCCGCAAACTGCCAACGCAGGCCAGCCGAGATGGCATGCTCGTTGTAGGACGACTCGTACGGACCATCGACGCCCGTGAAGGCGAGATCCTGAGAATCCGTGTAGGTGTAGCCAATATCAACCGTCAGCTGTTCCGACACCTTGATGCCGAAACCCGCGAGAGCGTTCCAGGCGAACGAGGTGTCGCTGTCGTCGTAGCCGTTGGCCTGGAGGCCCGAGCCCGTGAAGTAGAGCGAGGCGGCGCGGCTGTCGACGCGCGCAGCGCCAACACCGACACCCAGGTAGGGGCGCACGTTGCTGCCGAACTCGAAGTCCTTGATGACGTTCAGCATGAGGTTGGTGACGCGGGTCGAACCAGCGCCATCCGGACCGACGCGGCCTGCCGGCATCAGGCCGACAAAGCTGTCAGGAACTTCCATCTCAACGTTCCGGTAGTTGGCTGTGCCTTCTACTCGGATGCCGCCGTCAAAACCGTAACCGAGGCCGACACCGAAAACCGGGTCGACTTCCGGAGCGGCGCGAACATCAAGCGCGCCGTTGCCGCCGGTAGCAGCGTCAATATCTTGCAAACCATCAACGATCGCGCCGACGCGCGC
This sequence comes from Hyphomonadaceae bacterium, assembly GCA_965279205.1. Taxonomy (GTDB): domain Bacteria; phylum Pseudomonadota; class Alphaproteobacteria; order Caulobacterales; family Hyphomonadaceae; genus UBA7672. Next base: position 2,114,630 of record OZ257144.1, on the reverse strand, counting down.
CGTACCGTACCAGCCTGATTGCGCGTGGGCTGTTGCGCCTGCAGTCACCATGGTGGCGGCCGCGGTGGCGCACAAAAGTGCTCTTTTCATACAGATCCCCTTGTCCAAAGGCTCTCCCCGGTAGCCGAACGCCCGGTACCGGATTGTAAACGCGGTCGCCCCGCATCTGATCCCCGCGTTACACGCTTTTTTTTGGGTTGGCGACACCCGGTATAACCCTAAGACCCCATTCGGCTGTTTTTTCGGAACCGCCGGGGCGATGAAGCAACATAGTTTCCTGTTTGCAATGCAGCGCAACGAAGAACTGGCCAAGAACAGGGAGGTAACTTGGAGCCGTCAGCGAGTTTCTGATTCGCGATAAGGCGGAGACCCGAGGTTGCTCGTCTTCCATTTTATGACAACCGGACGACCAGCCGGTTCCATACTTTGCCTCTGCCAGCACCTGTTTCCCTTGCGCCAGCTCCCTCGGAAAGCGAACTGCACGCTAGGGTAAGCCACTCCTGTCGAGATTGCGGTTCGCCCAAAGGACAATAGGGTCGCGCCGGGTGACACTGTCAGGAGCGTGTTTTGGCCGCTGAACATTTTGATGTCGTGATCGTCGGCGCGGGCCTTTCCGGGATCGGCGCCGGGTATCACCTCAAGACCCGCCTCCCGAAAAAGACCTACGCCATTCTCGAGGGCCGCGGCGCCATCGGCGGCACCTGGGATCTGTTCCGTTATCCCGGCATTCGTTCCGACAGCGACATGTACACGCTGGGCTACAACTTCAAACCCTGGCCCGGCGCCAAGGCGATCGCCGACGGTCCCTCGATCCGCGACTACGTCCAGGCGACGGCCAAGGAGAACGGCATCGACAGGCACATCCGCTTTCATCACAGCGTCAAATCCGTCTCGTGGTCGAGCAAGGATGCGCGCTGGACCGTGAAGGCGGAGCACGAGGGCAAGGTGGTCGAGTTCACTTGCTCGTTCGTGATGATGTGCAGCGGGTACTACAACTACAGCCAAGGCTACACGCCGGGCTATCCGGGGCGCGAGACGTTCAGGGGCAAGGTGATCCATCCGCAGTTCTGGCCGGAGGATCTCGACCACACGGGCAAGCAGGTTGTGGTGATCGGGTCGGGCGCGACGGCGGTTACGATCGTGCCGGAGATGGCGAAGACCGCCGCGCACGTCACGATGCTTCAGCGCTCGCCCACCTACGTCGTCTCGCGCCCGTCGACCGACAAGATCGCGACCCGCCTGCGCAAGCTGTTCCCATCAAAACTGGCCTACGGTCTGACGCGCTGGAAAAATGTCAGCATGCAGATGCTGTTCTACAACACGGCCCGCAAGAAACCGCAGAAGACCCGCGAGACGATCACCAGGCTGGCGCAGAAGGAACTCGGGCCGGATTATCCGGTCTCCGTCCACTTCAATCCGAAATACAATCCGTGGGACCAGCGCATGTGCCTGATCCCGGACAGCGACCTGTTCAACGAGATCAAGGCCGGCCACGCGTCAGTTGTCACGGATACAATCGACACGTTCACGGAAAACGGCATCAAGCTGTCGTCCGGCCAGGAACTGAAGGCCGACATCATCGTGTCGGCGACCGGCCTCGACCTGCAATTCCTCGGCGGCGCCGAGGTGAAAGTCGATGGCGAGAAGGTCGAGCTCTCGAAACGGCTGACCTACAAGGGCATGATGTACGAAGGCGTGCCGAACATGGTTTCCATCTTCGGCTATACCAACGCCTCGTGGACGCTGAAGTGCGACCTCACCTGCGAATATACCTGCCGCATCATGAAGCGCATGGACCAGACCGGCACGAAGGCCGTCACTCCACGCAACCTCGCCCCCGATACGGAGCTGCAGCCCTGGCTCGACTTCTCATCTGGCTATGTCCAGCGCACGGTCGACCGGTTCCCCAAACAGGGCGACCGGAAGCCGTGGCGCCTGAACCAGAACTACGCTTCGGACCTGCTGATGCTGCGCTATGGCAAGCTGACTGATCCCGAGCTGGTGTTCAGCTGACCGCCTACTCCGCGACCGGCACCCACACTTCGCATCCGCCCATGCCCGTGCGCGCGTCGAACTGCGGCGGGTAGTATTCGATCATCTGCATCGGTCCCTCCTTCGGCGTTCGGCCGGATTGGGTCAGCCATTCGCCCGCTGCCGCGCATGTCGACCCGATGGAAGCAACGTGACCGGGATGCTTGAACGCGGCCCAGCTGCGTCCTGTGATACGCGCGCCGGACAATCCCTCCGGCAGGTTGTCGAGGCTCTTCACCTGAACCGAGGGGAGATAGTCGAAGCCGCAATCATCCTGCGCATCCGCCGGCGTGAGAACGAGCCCATAGGCGCTGCCAGGCACTTCGCCGGGGATCGTTCCGATCATCGGGCCAAAGGCCTGCCAGACCATCGGCACGCCGCCCCGGTCGTCGAAGCGCGAATACTTCCTGATGCCCGCGAACAGCATCGTCTCTGTTTTGATGATGCGATCGGGGGCGACTGTCGGTCTGGGTTGGTCGGGCATGCGAATGGGTTCCACGAGTTGAACGTTGGCGAGCGATCGCCGAGAGCGCGCTTCTTCGGGCGTCAGCCCGAACTGATCCCGAAACGCGCGGGTGAACGCCTCGTGCGAGCCATACCCGGCCTCAAGCGCTACCTGAAGAATATCAGGCGCGCCGTCGGCCAGCTGCCGCGCAGCCTCCGTCAGCCGACGGCCGCGCGTGTAAGCGACGACAGGCTGGCCGACGACGGCTGCGAAGGTGCGGGCAAGATGGAAGCGAGACATGCCGGATGCGTTGGCGATATCGTCCAGCGTCAGCGGTTCGCTGAGCCGGGTTTCGATGTACCAGAGCGCTTTGCCGATCGTCTGCATTTCATGGCCTTCCGAAGCGATGAACCCTTATCCCCCGGCGCAGCAGGCCCTGCTTGATCGGGCTTGCTAAACTGCCTTCCGCTTCGCCCGGTTTATTGCCGCGTCCAGCGCCGACAGGAAAGCAGAGCGATCCTTTGGCGAGAACGGCTTCGGGCCGGTCGTGATCTCGCCGAACGAGCGCAGATGCTCCATCAACCCACGCGTCGCCAGCGCTGAGCCGATCATGTCGGGCGTAAAGATCTTTGCCGTTGGCGAGATCGCTTCCGCGCCCTTTTCGAGCGCGCGTGCAGCCAGCGGAATATCGTTGGTGATCACGACATCGCCCAACCCTGCCCGCTCCGCGATCCAGTCGTCGGCAATGTCGGGGCCGGCATCGACCAGGACGAACCTGATGCGGGGCTCCATCGGCGTGCGGATGAAGGAGTTGGCGACGACGAACACGTCCCATCCGACGCGGCGGGCGACCTTGTAGATTTCTTCCTTCACCGGACAGGCGTCAGCATCGACGTAGAGAGTGGCCATGGGCTGAATAGGCGCGACGCGGGCTGAAAGTCCAGCTCAGGCGTTCGCTCAGGCGCGCGGTTTTGCCGGACGAGACAAGGTTCCAGCCGGGGCCAGCCCGGCCTATCATGGCGCATGACCGAACCGGCAGCTTTCGCGATTCCCTATCGGCGCGCCTGGGCTGCGGCCACGGCGGCTTTCCTTGTCCATAATGTCGAAGAGGTGGCCCGCGACCTTCCCGACTGGGTCAAATCTTTTCCGCTTGCCTCATGGCTGAACTGGATGAGCGACGGACGGTTCGCGATCGCGGTTGCCGTCCTCACGGTCGCCGTCGGCGCGCTCGCGCTGTTCTGCATTGCTACGGGACCGCGCTGGAGCCGGCTGGCGCTATCGATATTCGCAATCGTGATGCTGCTGAACGCGGCGAGCCATGTCGCTCTCAGCCTTTGGACATCAAGCCTGATGCCTGGCGTGGTGACGGCGGCGCTGGTCATCACGCCGGTGATGATTGGAGTCCTTTGGGCAATCCTGCGGAAGCCGTCGCCCTTCGAGCCGGGACAGCAATAGTCGTCTTGTGTCCTGCGCGCCTACGAGGCGACCGCGACCAGTGCGAAGCCCGCGACCACAAGAAGTATCGACGCAATCAGGATGTAGCGCAGATGCACACCGGTCTGTCCGGAGCGAGCGTCTTCCCCGTCCAGCTCGACGTGATCCCCGACCTTGTTTGCGGTCATGGGCAGTCTCCTGTTTTCGGTAAGCCATTGTCCTCCCATCGGAGACAAAGGGAAAGGCTGACGTGGCAGTCAGGCGCCTGAACGGCGGCGGCCTCAGCCGCCGCTCAGCGGCGGTAAAAGCGCAATCTCGTCAGCGACCGAGATCGCGGTCGCTGCTTCGTCGGCCACCAGGTTCTGGTTCACTGCAATGCGGACCGACTTCGAAAGCAGCGTGGCCGAGAGGTCGGGATTGGCTTCCGCCAGCTTCGTGCGGAGCGCAGCGGCGGTTGCGACGCCCGCTGGCAACGGAATGGATGCCGCGCCGAACGCATCCTTGAGCCGGCCGAACAGGAGAACGGTCCCGCTCATCCGCCGGTGTGGGACATGGTGCGCGGGCTCGCCGGGGTGGCGAGGCGGGCCGCGTCGAAGTCGTGCCCCTTCGGCTTGCGCTCGATCGCGCCGAGAATGGTCTGGCGCAGAAGCGCTCCCGAAGGATCAGACCGCAGCGCCTCGCGCAGGTCAGCGCCATCCTCGCGGCCGAGGCATGTGTAGAGCCGGCCCGTACAGGTGACCCGCACGCGGTTGCAGCTTTCGCAGAAATTGTGGGTGAGCGGTGTGATGAAGCCGAGCTTGCCGCCCGTCTCTTCCACTCGAACGTAGCGCGCCGGACCACCGGTTGTGTAGTTGATGTCGGTCAGCGTGAACTGTTTCGAGAGATCGTCGCGAACTTTCGACAGCGACAGGAAGTCCTCGACGCGATCGGTCTCCGCCTCACCCATCGGCATAGTCTCGATCAACGTTATGTCGGCGCCGCGCTCATGAGCAAAGCGCATCAGGTCCGGGATTTCCTGCTCGTTGATGTTGTGCAGGGCGACGGTGTTGATCTTCACCTTCAGGCCGGCGGCGATGGCGGCGTCGATACCCTTCAGCACGTCGTCCAACATGTCGCGCCGGGAGATCGTCTCGAACAGATCGCGCTTCAGCGTGTCGAGCGAGATGTTGATCCGGCGTACGCCAATGGCCGACAGCTCGCCAGCATACTTGGTCAGCAGCGTGCCATTCGTGGTGAGCGTCAGTTCATTGAGGCCATGACCGAGGTGGCGGGCAAAGCGCGCCATCAGCTCCATCACATCCTTGCGCACCAGTGGCTCGCCGCCGGTGATCCGCAGCTTGTCGACGCCGAACGAAGCGAACGCCGTCACCAGCTCGTCCAGCTCCTCGAACGAGAGCACGTCCTTGCGCGGCAAGAAGGTCATCCGTTCCGGCATGCAATAGGTGCAGCGCAGGTCGCAGCGATCGGTGATCGACAGGCGCAGATAGCTGACGCGCCGCTTGAACGAGTCCACCAGCACGCCCTGCGCCGCCGCCAGCGCCGTTGGCGAGGCCGCCGGATCAGCAGGACGCCCCGCCGGTTTCGCATTGATGAGCGTGTAAGCCATTTCAGCCAGTTTAATGCGTTATAGTCGGTGAAGTCGAGCGGGGTTGCTGCGCCTTTGGAACCCTTCTGCCCCCGCGAAGCGGGGGAAGTGGATCGCGGACGAAGCCCGCGAGACGTAGGGGGCGAGTCCAGAGGGGATTGTCCCAACGAGTCCCCTTGAGACTCGCCCGTCAGCGCTACGCGCCGACCCCAGGCTTCGCCGTACTTCCCCCGCTTCGCGGGGGAAGAGGGCTTACCCCATGGGGTAGCGGATTTCCTTAGACACGGCGTCGATCTTCTTCATGACATCATCCGGAAGCGTCACGTCGGCGGCTTTGAAGATGTCCGGCAGGTGGTCCTCGTGGGTGACGCCTACGATGGTCGAGGCGACGAAGTCATGCTGCTTGCTCCAGGCGGCGGCGAAAGTGACAGGTGACATTCCCAGTTCGCGGGCGAAGCCCATCCAGCGCTCGGTCGACGCCAGAGTGTGCTCGTTGACATAGCGGCGAGCCATCGGGGCCTGGCGGGCCGGCATGTCCTTGTACTTGGTGAAGCGGGCGCCCGGGGGCCATGCGCCGCCCTGATATTTACCGGTCAGCACGCCGCCGCCGAGCGGCGAATACGGGATCAGGCTCACGCCTTCCTGGCGGCACACCTGCGCCAGCTCGTCCTCGAAGCGGCGGTTGTTGAGGCTGAAATTGTTCTGGATCGACTGGTGACGCGCGATGCTCAGGCGCTCGGACGCCGAGATGGATTTCATGAGACCCCAGCTCGTCTCGTTCGAGCAGCCAATGACACGCACCTTACCGGCCTTCACCAGTTCATCGAGCGCGGCCATGTGCTCGTCATAGGCGACGTCGTGGTCAGGCCAGTGAGTCTGGTAGAGGTCGACATAGTCGGTCTGCAGGCGCTTCAGGCTCGCCTCGATGGCGCGGACGATGTTGTGGCGGTCCATCGCCGTCATGGCGTGGCGCTGGGCCGACTTGATCCAGCCATGGCTGGGGCCCGAGACCTTGGTCGCGATCAGCACAGCGTCGCGCGGCTTGGTCTTCATCCAGCGACCAACGATCTCTTCGGTGCGGCCGGCATACTTGGCATCGGGCGGCACGGGATAATTTTCCGCCGTGTCGTAGAAGGTGATGCCTGCCTCGAACGACTTGTCTAGAACACGGTGCGCCATCGCCTCGTCGGCCTGATTGCCGAACGTCATCGTGCCCATGCAGATTTCAGAAACGTGCAACGGACTGCGGCCGAGGCGTCTGGTTTTCATGCTGGATCCTTACTCAATCAATTTGTCCGGCGAATCTGGGATGGCGTGATGCGCTCACCAGTCAGAAGTTCTGATCCAAATGCGCTGTAAGCCCGTTCGGCCTCGTGTGCGGAATGAAAACCCGAAATCTCTTTGGCATGTGTCCAGTCGCCGATGGCGAACGCGCCGACTGGATCATCCGAGTAACAAATTGCGACGAGATGGGTGAACGCGTGCACGTTATGTCGGCTATCGCGACGGGACGCCTCGAAGGCCACGCAACGTCGCGTCGGAAATTTCGAAAGGTCGAGAGCCGGCCTCGCCCGCACCACTCTTTCCTTCAGAAATGTAGCGTAGCCGACATCGTCGCTTAGCCCTTCGCTATCGGTGATCAAAAACTCCATGCGCCTCTCTTCTGGATCGCGCTCATAGATAGCGATGTGAGCAGATGCTCACAAGCGGCCGGCTCTCCATCAGGTCTATGACTCTAGAAGTCTGGGCATCAGCTCGACCATGTTGCAGGGCATGTGGCGGCTGTCGAGTTGCCAGCGGATGAGCTTGTCCCAGCCGTCCTTCACCGCGCCGTTCGAGCCGGGCATGCAGAAGATGAAGGTGGCGTTGGCGACGCCGGCGCAGGCGCGCGACTGCAGCGTGGACGTGCCGACCGACTGGAAGCTGACCATGTGCCAGACGACGTTGAAGCCTTCGATTTCCTTGTCGAACAGGGGGCGCACGGCCTCAGGCGTCACGTCGCGGCCGGTGAGACCCGTACCACCCGTTGTGACGACGGCGTCGACCTGCGGGTCGGCGATCCAGTGGCGCACCACAGCGCGGATGGCGTTGACCTCGTCCGGCACGATGGCCTTGCCGGCGAGTTCGTGTCCGGCTTCTTTCACGCGATCGGCAAGGATGTGGCCGGACGTGTCCGTCTCGTCGGTGCGCGTATCCGAAATCGTCAGCACGCAGATGCGCAGCGGCTTGAACGGCGCGGTGTCGACCATCTTGCCGCCGGGCGCGGTGAGCGGGGGATAGGCAGGTCCGGTCATGATTTCTTTCCTTCCGTCCAGCGCGCATGCGCTTCACGATCATCGCTGCGCGGTTCGATCCACTCCGCGCCATCCGGGCGAACTTCGCGTTTCCAGAACGGCGCCTCGGTCTTGAGGCGGTCCATCAGATAGTCCACGGCCTGCAGCGCTTCGCGCCGATGTTTCGACAGCGCCGCCACGAGCACGATCGCCTCGCCCGGCGCCATGCGGCCATAGCGGTGGATCACCAGCGTGTCGATCACATCGAAGCGGGCGCGAGCGTCGGCGTCGATCGTCTCGATCTGCCTTTCGGTGAAGCCAGGATAGCCCTCGAGCTCCAGCGCCTTCACTTCCCCACCGTGGGCGCTGTCCCGCACCGTGCCGATGAAGCTGGCAAGCGCGCCTGCCTCGCCCCGTCCGCGCTGGAACGCGGCGGTTTCGGCATGCGGGTCGAATGGCTCAAGCTGGACGCGGATCATGGACTATTCGTAGGCCAGTTTTCCGGCAAACCCAACGGGCGTCATTTTCGGCCTTGTGGCGAGAATCCCGGCTGTCGCGACGATGGGACGATCCACTTTCGTGCTGCTCGCCAACCGGAATTCTCGAGATGCGCTTCGCTTACTCTAGAATGACATCTACAAGCTTTATGCAGTTTTCTGGAGACCGCCATGCCGTACGTGTTTCTCGCCATCTCGATCGTCGCGGAAGTGATCGCGACGTCAGCATTAAAGGCCTCAGAGGGATTCACGAAGACGGCGCCGTCGATCGTGGTGGTGGTTGGCTACGGGATCGCCTTCCATTTCCTGTCGCTTACGCTGAAGACCATTCCGGTTGGGGTCGCGTATGCGATCTGGGCTGGCGCCGGTGTTTCGCTGGTGGCTGTGGTGGGGTGGATTCTATTCGGGCAGAAGCTGGATACGCCTGCGATCATCGGGATGGCGATGATCGTTGGCGGCGTGGTGGTGATGCAGGCGTTCTCGAAATCGACCGGACACTAGGCGAGCTGCAGGATAGCCGCGCTAAACGGCTCCATGCCCAGGGCCGAACCATCCAGGATCGCATCGAACTGCCAGCGCAGCTTTGGCCTGGCAGCGAACTTCCGCAAAACCGGAGCGGCGGAGAAGTTGAAGATACACTGCACCCGCTCCCCGCCCTGCTCGCGCTCGAACACCATAATATCGTTCGCAGCCTCGACCACACGGAACGCGCCGGCGGTCAGCGCTGGACTGGCCTTGCGCACCGTCAGCAGGGCCCGCGTCATCTGCAACATCGAGTCGTCGAGCTTTTCCTGCTTGTCCGCCGCCAGCAGACGCTGGCGCGCATCGACCGGAAGCCATGGCTCTTTCGCACGCGTGAAGCCGGCGAGATTTTCATCCTTCCACGGCATCGGCGTGCGGCAACCATCGCGCCCCTTGGTCGCCGGCCAGCTGGCAATGCCCCACGGATCCTGCAGCTTCTCGAACGGCACGACGCCCTCCGGCAAGCCGAGCTCTTCCCCTTGATAGATGAAAGCAGTTCCACGCAGTGAGAGCAGCAGCGCCATGAACAGCGACGCGGCGCGCGGCGGCGGCGCGCCGATCGCCTCGCCCCACCGTGTCGCGACGCGCGTGGCGTCGTGGTTGGAGAACGCCCAGCTCGGCCAACCGTCTTCCGGGCCCTCGCGCCACTGGTTCAGGATGTCGGCCATCTTCTCCACGCCCGGCCAGGCGCCGAGGAAATCGAACGAGTAGGCCGTGTGCAGGCCATGAAGCCCCCGCGTGTATTCGGCCATCAGGTCGTAGGAGCCTGGCGCCAGCTCGCCCACCGTCATCCGCGCGCCATTGCCATCCATCAGTTCGCGCAGCTTGCCGATGAAGGCGAGCGTCTCCGGCTGGTTCGAGTTGAACTGGTGGATCTGCATGTTGCGCGGCAGGGCCGGCTTCGGATCGCCCGATGGCGGGTTGTCGCGCAGCTGTGCGTCGTGAACGTAGTAGTTCGCGACATCCAGCCGGAAGCCATCGACGCCCATCGCCAGCCAGAAGCGTGCGATCTCGAGGATCGCGGCGCGCACGCCATCGTTGCGGAAATTCAGGTCAGGCTGCGTCGGCAGGAAGTTGTGAAGGTAGTATTGGCGGCGGCGCGGCTCCCACGTCCAGGAGGGTCCTCCGAACCAGGCCTGCCAGTTGTTCGGCGGCGAGCCATCCGGCTTTGCATCGGCCCAGACATACCAGTCCGCCTTGTCGTTCGTGCGACCCTGCCGGCTCTCCTGGAACCAATCATGGTCCGACGACGTGTGCGACCAGACCTGGTCAATGATCACTTTGAGACCGCGCTCATGCGCGCCCTTCAGCAGCGCCTCGAAATCGCCGAGGGACCCGAACATCGGATCGACCGCGCGATAGTCGGAAACATCATAGCCAAAGTCGCGCATCGGCGACTTGAAGAAGGGTGACAGCCACACGCCATCGACGCCGAGATCCTTTACATAGTCGAGCTTCGAGGCGACGCCCTTCAGGTCGCCAATGCCGTCGCCGTTCGAATCCATGAAGGAGCGCGGATAGATCTGGTAGAGCACCGCACCCCGCCACCAGTCATTCGCCTCTGCTCCCGCCACGCACGATCTCCTGTCCGTCCAACCTTACTCTAGCGATCCAATCGTCACCAATAACTTGCACCTTGCGCCAAAAGCAGAAAGGCCCGCCGATTACTCGGCGGGCCTTTCCATTTTAGTCCGTCAGATCAGTGCGGAAGCTGGGCTTCCGAGCCTTTGGGGCCGCCGCGGCCAAGTAGTTCGGCGCGGTAGGCGGCTTCGTCGGACTCGCTCCACTGGATCGGGGTCAACGGGCGCACGAGGGCGCGCGCCAGAACCTGATCGATGGTCGAGACCGGCACGATGGTAAGGCCGTTCTTCACGCTGTCTGGCAGGTCCGCGATATCCTTCTCGTTCTCTTCCGGGATCAGCACCGTCTTGATGCCGCCACGCAGAGCCGCGAGCAGTTTCTCCTTCAGGCCGCCGATCGGAAGCACGCGGCCACGCAGGGTGATCTCACCCGTCATGGCGACATCCTTCGAGATCGGGTTGCCGGTCAGCAACGAGACAATCGCCGTTGTCATCGCGATACCCGCTGACGGTCCGTCCTTGGGCGTCGCGCCTTCCGGCACGTGCACATGGATGTCCGTCATGTCGAAGACCGGAGGACGGATGCCGTACTGGACAGCACGCGAGCGAACGAGGCTCTGCGCCGCCGATATCGACTCCTTCATCACTTCCTTCAGGTTGCCCGTGACCGTGGTGCGGCCGCGGCCAGACATCTGGACAGCTTCGACGGTGAGCAGTTCGCCGCCGACTTCGGTCCAGGCAAGACCCGTAACGACGCCGACCTGATCCTCGCGATCCGCAACGCCATACCGGAACTTCCGGATGCCGGCATACTTGTCGAGGTTGTCAGCATTGACCGTGACAGTCGTGGCCTTCTTCATCTCGATCTCGCGTACGGCCTTGCGGGCCAGCTTCGCGATCTCGCGCTCCAGCGACCGCACGCCGCTTTCGCGGGTGTAGTAGCGGACGAGGTCACGCAGCGCCGAGTCTTCGACCTTCCATTCGCCTTCCTTCAGCGAGTGGTTCTCTACGACCTTGGGCACGAGGTGCCGCTTGGCGATCTCGATCTTCTCATCCTCGGTGTAGCCCTCGAGACGGATGATCTCCATCCGGTCGAGAAGCGGCTGAGGCATGTTGAGGCTGTTGGCCGTGGTGATGAACATCACGTCCGACAGGTCGTAGTCGACTTCGAGATAGTGGTCGTTGAAGTTAACGTTCTGCTCGGGGTCGAGGACCTCCAGCAGCGCCGACGACGGGTCGCCCCGATAGTCCTGGCCGAGCTTGTCGATCTCGTCGAGCAAGAACAGGGGATTGCCCGTCTTCGCTTTCTTCATCGACTGGATCACGCGGCCCGGCATGGAGCCGATATAGGTCCGGCGGTGACCGCGGATCTCGGCTTCATCGCGCACGCCGCCCAGCGACACGCGAACGAAGTCGCGGTTCGTGGCCCTCGCGATCGACTTGCCAAGCGAGGTCTTGCCGACGCCCGGAGGGCCGACGAGGCACAGGATCGGGCCGCGAAGTTTCTCGGTGCGGGTCTGCACCGCAAGGTATTCGAGGATCCGTTCTTTGACCTTCTCGAGACCGTAGTGATCAGCGTTGAGGATGTCTTCAGCGACCTGAAGATCCTTCAGGATTTCCTTCTTCTTGCCCCACGGCAGGGAGACCATCCAGTCGAGATAGTTGCGCACGACGGTGGACTCCGCCGACATCGGCGACATCTGGCGCAGCTTCTTCACTTCCTGTTCGGCCTTGGCGCGAGCCTCGTCCGACATCGGCGTGTTGGCGATCTTCTCTTCGAGTTCGCCGATCTCGTCGCGCTCGCCCTGGTCGCTGTCGCCAAGCTCGCGCTGGATCGCCTTCATCTGCTCGTTGAGGTAGTATTCGCGCTGCGTCTTCTCCATCTGCCGCTTCACGCGGTTGCGGATCTTCCGCTCCATCTGGAGCATGCCGATTTCGCCTTCCATCAGCGAGAAGACCTTTTCCAGGCGCTCGGTGACGTCGATGAGTTCGAGCAGCTGTTCCTTGTCTTCTAGCTTGATCGACAACTGCGCCGCCACCGCATCAGCCAGATGGCCGGGGTCGGTGATGGCGCTGACCGTGCCGACCGTCTCGGACGGGATCTTGCGGTTCAGTTTCACATAGCCGTCGAACTGCTCGATCACGGCGCGCATCAGCGCGGCGGATTCTTCAGTGTCGGCGGTTTTCTCTTCAAGCTTCGAGTGTTCGGCGGCGTAGTAGTCGCCCTTGTCGATCAGCTTTTCGAGACGGGCGCGGTGCTTGCCTTCGACCAGCACCTTCACGGTGCCGTCGGGCAGCTTCAGAAGCTGCAGGATCGTCGCAACGACGCCCATCGAGTAGAGATCTTCCTCGGCCGGGTCATCGACGCCGGCTTCCTTCTGGGCGACGAGCAGAATCTCGCCGCCGCCTTTCTCGACTTCCTCAAGCGCACGGACAGATTTGTCGCGACCCACAAACAGCGGGGCCACCATTCGCGGGAACACCACGATATCGCGCAGCGGCAGGACGGGGAGGACGTTTGCCATTCTAGTTTCTCCTTTCATCGCCACAGCCGCCTTCTTTGAAGCGCGGGTGCGGGAGGAAGGCCGGGCCATGCCAAAAGATCGGACCGGACTTTCACTTGAGGATCAAAGTGGCCCGTCGATCGCTTGGGTTCAACCCATGCCGATGAAGCCCGGATTTACTGGGCTAATTCGCACGTTCACGAACCAAGATGAGCCGAATTGCCCGGTTGTCCACGGTTCATCCGGTCGCAGACAACCGCTCACAGAATCACTCCGGAACGGAAACGAGTTTGGATAGACGCCTACGACGCGCCTGCCGAAGCTTCGCGCGGCTCCGAGCCGTGGACGTAGAACGGACGGGCCCGGCCATCGACCACTTCGGCGCTGATCGCGACTTCCTCGACGCCACGGAGGTTGGGCAGCTCGAACATTGTGTCGAGCAGGATGCCCTCCATGATCGAGCGGAGGCCACGGGCGCCGGTCTTGCGTTGGATCGCGCGACGGGCAACCGCCGCAAGGGCATCGTCCGTGAACGTCAGCGTGACGTTCTCCATCTCGAACAGGCGCTGATACTGCTTGAGCAGCGCGTTCTTGGGCTCGGTGAGGATCTGGATAAGGGCGCCCTCGTCCAGGTCTTCCAGGGTCGCGATGACCGGCAGGCGGCCAATGAATTCCGGGATAAGGCCAAATTTCACGAGGTCTTCCGGCTCGCACTCCTCGAGGATCTTGCCCGTGCGGCGATCTTCCGGCGCAATGACGTTGGCGCCGAAGCCGATCGACGTGCCGCGGCCGCGGTCCGAGATCACCTTGTCGAGGCCAGAGAACGCGCCGCCGCAGATGAAGAGCATGTTGGTCGTGTCGACCTGCAGGAATTCCTGCTGCGGATGCTTGCGGCCGCCTTGCGGGGGAACCGAGGCAACCGTGCCTTCCATGATCTTCAGCAGCGCCTGCTGCACGCCCTCGCCCGACACGTCGCGGGTGATGGACGGGTTGTCGGACTTGCGGCTGATCTTGTCGATCTCGTCGATGTAGACGATGCCGCGCTGCGCACGCTCGACGTTGTAGTCGGAAGCCTGCAGCAGTTTGAGGATGATGTTCTCGACGTCTTCGCCGACATAGCCGGCTTCAGTAAGCGTCGTCGCATCGGCCATCGTGAACGGAACGTCGATGATGCGCGCCAGCGTCTGGGCGAGCAGCGTCTTGCCGCAACCGGTGGGGCCGATCAGCAGGATGTTGGACTTCGAAAGCTCAACATCGGAATTCTTCGCGGCGTGGTTGAGGCGCTTGTAGTGGTTGTGCACGGCAACCGAGAGCACGCGCTTCGCCTTGAACTGGCCGATGACGTAGTCGTCGAGCACATCGCAGATCTCGCGCGGCGTCGGCACGCCATCGCGGGACTTCACCAGAGCCGTCTTCGACTCCTCGCGGATGATGTCCATGCAGAGTTCGACGCACTCATCGCAGATGAACACGGTCGGGCCGGCAATGAGCTTCTTCACCTCGTGCTGCGACTTACCGCAGAATGAGCAATACAGCGTGTTCTTGCTGTCGCCGCTTGTCGTGGTCTTGCTCATAGACACCTCGAAAACACCCAGGGGCTACAAACCCGCAGGCGTTGAACCACCGCGCCCAAGCCTCGAATCCTATATTTCAATCGTTTCCGATAGGTTCAAGGCAGGCCATCCGATCATAGCAAGGGGGGCGCCGCAAGGTTAGCCGCTGCGCGACCCCGGCCTGAAACTGCTGAAAATGCCCACTATTCAGCGGGCGCCGCCCGTTTCTCGTAAACCTTGTCAACGATCCCGAAGGCCTGCGCCTCGCTCGCAGTCATGAACGAATCGCGGTCCAGGGTCTTTTCGATCGTCTCGTAGGGCTGCCCAGTGTGCTTAACGTAGATCTCGTTGAGCCGCTTTTTGATCTGCAGCATATCCAGGGCGTGACGCTCGATATCCGAGGCGACACCCCGGAATCCACCTGAGGGCTGGTGCAGCATGATACGGGAGTTGGGGGTCGCAAACCGCATCCCCTTCTCCCCCGCCGTCAGCAGAAGGGAGCCCATGGACGCCGCCATGCCGATGCAGGCGGTCGAAACCGGGCTGCGGATGTATTGCATGGTGTCGTAGATCGCGAGGCCCGAATGGACGTGTCCGCCCGGGCTGTTGATATACATGGCGATCTCTTTCTTGGGATTTTCGGACTCCAGGAAGAGAAGCTGGGCGGTAATCAAGCTGGCGAGACCGTCTTCGATAGGACCCGTCACAAAGACGATCCGGTCCTTCAGGAGACGGGAAAAGATGTCGTAGGCGCGCTCGCCACGGCTGGACTGCTCCACGACCATGGGGACGAGATTCATCGCCTTTGTGGTGAGATCGTCCATGTGCGCTGGTTCTTCTGTTCTGCAGGCCCCACGGGCCGGGGCCGATGAGACTCAAATCACGGGTTGGACTAACAATATCCGAACGCCACCGCTCCGGCGCAAGTCCCCCCGCCCCGGCAGCCTGTATTCAGGCGAATTCTGAAGATCAAACGGTGGATAACGGCGACTACTCGTCGCCGATTTCCTTCATCAGCTCTTCGCGGGTGACCGGCTTGTCGGTGACCTTCGCCTTGCCGAGGATGAGGTCGACCACCTTTTCCTCGTAGATCGGCGCGCGCAGCTGGGCGAGAGCGCCCTGGTTCTGGCGATAGAACTCGATCACCTGCTTTTCCTGGCCGGGATAGCGTGAAGCTTCCTGGCGCAGGGCCTGGCCGAGCTCTTCATTGGTGATCTGCACGTCGGCGCGGCGGCCGATCTCGGCGAGCACCAGGCCAAGGCGCACGCGGCGCTCGGCGATCTTGTGGTACTCGGCGCGCAGTTCCTCGTCCGACTTGCCCTTGTCCTCTTCGGACAGGCGATCGGCGTTCTTTTCGGCCTCGAACTGGGCCCAGATCTGGTCGAATTCGGCCTTCACCATTAGCGGCGGCAGCTCGAACGAATGGCGCTCGTCGAGCGCATCCAGAAGCACGCGCTTGACCTGCTGGCGGGTGGCGAAACCGAGTTCGCCCGACAGCTGGGATTTGAGCGCGCCCTTGAGGGCTTCGAGATCCGACAGGCCAAGTGATTTGGCGAACTCGTCGCCGATCTCGGTTTCCTTCGGGGCCTTGATCTCGTGGACCTTCACTTCGAACAGCGCCGGTTTCCCCTTCAGCGTGTCGACCTGATAGTCTTCCGGGAAGGTGACGTTGACGTTGATCTCGTCGCCAGCCTTGGCGCCGATCAGCTGTTCCTCGAAGCCCGGGATGAAGCGGCCGGAGCCGATCACGAGCGTCTGGCCTTCGGCCGCGCCGCCATCGAACTTCTCACCATCGATCGAACCGACGAAGTCGAGAACGACCGCGTCATCGTTTGCAGCGGCGCCCTCTTTGGTTTCGTAGGACTTGTTGTTGGAGGCGAGGCGCTTCAGCGCATCGTTGATTTCTTCCTCGGTCGGCTCGGCGACCCAGCGCTCGATCTCGATGTCGGCGATTTCGGCCGGCTCGAACTCGGGCATCACTTCAAGATTCATGTGATAGTCGAGGTCGGCTTCGCCGTTGATCAGCTTCTCCTGGTCGGAATCCAGCTTGATCGAGGGGCGCGAGGCGGCGCGTAACGCCTTGTCGGTCAGCGCCTTGTCAGAGGTTTCCTGAACGAGATCGTTGACGATGTCGCTCATCATCGACTTGCCGTACATCTTCTTGATGTGCGCGGCGGGAACCTTGCCCGGACGGAATCCCTTCAGCTGAACCTTGGGCTGAATCTCGGTGATCTTCGCGCTCAGCTTGGCGGCAAGATCGGCCTTGGGGATGGTGACGCGGAATTCCCGCGAAAGACCTTCCGATTTCGTCTCGGTGACGTTCATCAGGGAACCCCAGATGTACTGAATGGTTGGGACCCGCCAAAGGCACGCGCCCGGCGGATTGAGGCGGGTGTCTTACACACCCCTGCTACTGCTGTCTATCAGCGGATTCCGTGCGTTTTGGGGCCTTTTGCCGCCCGACGGCTGCCTGCCCGAGCCGAAGCCCCAAAGGGCCAAGGCTGGTGCGGGTGGAGGGACTCGAACCCCCACGGGTTGCCCCGCTGGAACCTAAATCCAGTGCGTCTACCAGTTCCGCCACACCCGCATGCAGCCGGGCGACAGATAGGGCGGTCCGGGCAAGAGCGCCAGCCGGTTCCGCCACCCTGCCCCGCTCAGGGCGTCATGTCCCGCAACTGTACGGTCAGGTGCTCCCGGGGCGCGATGTAGGTGTTCAGAGCCTCGAAGGTCAGGCTCAGCTTGGACGGGTCAGGCACGTTCTTGATCAGCAGGGTAAACGTAGAGCCGGCTCTTACAGTGAAAACGTGGGCCTCGTCATACGCGCCTTCCGCGCCCTTGGTCTGAAGCATGTAGTCGACCGGGCTGTCATTGATCACGCTGACCGGCACAACCGTGGTCCTGGGAAGCGGCGTATCGACCTCGATCTTCAGCGTCGAGCGAACGATCGCCTCGACGTTCTCTTTCTTGCCGATCAGGTTGTCGTTGTAGATCGCAACCGTGTGGCCTGCTTTGAGCGCGGCCTTGAGGCCTTCCGACGTCTCGGACTGGGTGAGCACCAGCGTAGCGGTGCGATGGCCGCCGTGTTCGAGATCATACTCCCAGTCGATCAGCCCGTGGACGTCAGACGTGCCGAGAATGGTGAGATTGTTGTCGAGCGCGATCTTGAACGCCTCGTCCGACATGTCCGCGCCATTGGCGACCTCAATGCCGTGCAGCAGGCCCTGCTTGATGAACTCGGCGTGCACGGGGTCTAGCGTGGCGATGCCGTTCGGGGTCTGCGACGTCCAATAGGGATGGTTCCAGAAGGTGAAGCCGCCCTGTGCATTGGCAATCTTGAGCTGCTCGCGCGCAGCATCGACGGCGTTGAGGCCAGGCTTTGGAAGAAGTGCGTTGGCGTCGGTGATGAAGACCGCGTTCATGTGACCCGGCTGGATGACCAGCTTGGTGATCTCCGAACCGTTGATGACGACAAGAGGCTGCTTGTTCACACCGACGGCGTCTGGCTTCACGACGGCGGCCTGGTTCGCGACCTGGAAGGAACGGTTGCGATCCGGGTGAGGAATGTCGGCCGCCTTCGGCTGGTATTCGAGATGCTCCGACACCGCCAACGCGAACAAGCCGTCGCGCTTGGCTTCCTCTACGCGAACATCCGGCCACACCGAGCCATCCGAGAACACGCTGTGCGTGTGCAGATCCACCGCCAGCACCGACCGGCCATCAGGCAGCTTCGGAAAGTTGATGCGTCGCGCGCGGGCTATTTCCGGACCGTCATGGGCCAGCGCAGGCGCAGGCAACATCATTGTCAGAGCAAATACCGCCGCCATCAGCTTGCGCATCAATCCCTCCATTACCGGTGCCACCTGAATGCCGCGTCACGATAACAGATCAATGACGGGCTAAATGCAGGCTTCCAATGACGTCGCGTAGCGCTTGATCCAGGTCCTCCGCCGTGAGCCCCGGCCCCGCGCGCAGCCCCGCATCCCCGTGCGTCCAGGCGCCGGCGCAGGCGGCATCGAACGCATCGAGGCCCTGCGCCAGCAGCCCGCCAATGATGCCGGCCAGCACATCGCCGCTGCCGGCGGTCGCAAGGAAAGGCGTGGCGTGGATGTTGACTACGGCGCGGCCATCCGGGGCCGCGATGACCGTATCCGGCCCCTTCAGCAGCACGACCGCATTCGCGTCTTTGGCCGCTGACCGGACTGCCTCGATCCTGTTTGCTGAACTCCCAAGCCTGCCCGGGAACAGGCGCTCGAACTCACCCGTGTGTGGCGTCAGGATTGTCGGCGCCGAGAGAATGCCTCGCAACACATCCACCTGCCCGGCAAAAACGCTGAGCGCATCGGCATCGAGAACGAGGCTGCGCGCCGCCTTCGCGAGCGCCTCGACATTCGACCGCGTGGTCGGCGTGACCCCAGCCGCCGGGCCGATGACGACGGCGGAAGACTTCTCCGTCAACGCAACCAGCTCGTCGGCGCTGCCAAAGCTCGCCGTCATGACCGCCGTGACCGACGAAGCCACCACAACCAGCGCACTTGGCGGACACAGCAGCGTCACCAGCCCGGCCCCAATACGCAGCCCTGACTGCGCTGCAAGCCGCGCCGCGCCGGTGTTCGCGACGCTGCCGGATACGACAGCCAGACGCCCTCGCTGATGCTTGTGCGATGTCGCTTCGGGCCAACGCAGCGTGCTCGCCCACAGCGCCGGCGCGTTCTCCATCAGCCGTCCGCCGCCGACGCTCTCCACGAACCGTCCGAAGCCGATCTCGGCGACAACCACTTCGCCGCACAGCGCCGCTGCGGGTTGCAGCACGTGAGCGGGCTTTTTCACGCAGAACGTCACCGTGACATCGGCCTTGATCGCCGGTCCCGGAACCACACCGACATCTCCACTGACGCCCGACGGCACATCGATTGCGACGATCTTGGCGCCGGATGCATTCACCTGCTCGACAGCAAACGCCGCCTCTCCCGCAAGCGGACGCGACAGGCCGGATCCGAACAACCCATCCAGCACGATGTCGTCATCGTGGACGCGCAGGTCTTCCAGAGGCTGACGCGCCCCGCTCCAGCGCTCGACCGCCTTGGCGCCCTCCCCGGTTCGCTGCTCCTTCGGTGCGAGATCGAACAGCGTGACGCTGCGCTCAAGATCGACAAGCCGCTGCGCCGCAACGAAGGCATCGCCGCCATTGTTGCCCGGCCCCGCCAGCACAACGACACGACCCTGAGGAAATTCGGCGTGCAACACGTCAGCGCAGGCCTGCCCCGCTTTCTGCATAAGCGCCCACAGCGAGATCCCCGCCTCTACCGCACGCCGCTCGGCAGCGCGGACTTCGTCGCAGGTGAGGATCGCCAGCGAGCTCACGTCACGATCGTCGCCGCTTCGGCGCCCAACTCTGCGACAACGAATTTGCCGCTACGCTTCACCAGCTTGGTGATGGAGCAATGCCCCGGGCGGAACACCATCACCCGATCGTCTCCCGTCAGCAGGCCCACGATCACGTTGATGGCGACGTAGTGCGAGAACACCGCCGTCTCATCCTGCAGCTTCTCGACAGCCGCGAGGACACCATGACGCCACGCGTCGAACTCCGCCCCAAGTCCGGTCCAGTTTCCTGCCATCACGCCTTTCAACCAGGCAGCGCGATCTGCGATTCCTGCCGGGGTGATGATCTCGCCGACCGCCGGTTCGATTCGGGCGTGCGTCTCCATCAGCTTTTCGAACTGGGCGGCTGTCTCCCGGCTGCGCGCCAGGGGCGAGGTTATGGCCCGTTTGGCGCCGGCCTTCGCCAGTGACTCGGCCGCAGCGAAGGCCTGTCGCACGCCGAGTTCCGTCAGTCCGGGGTCCTTGTGGTAGCCCCAGCCGGCTGCCGGTTCGCCGTGCCTGATAAGGTAGATCATCTGCCGAAATGCCCGTGGCTGCTGGAGTTTTCTCGATTGTAGCACGGTCGTCCCATGTCGCGTCTGTGGATAAGCGATTTCTAGGCGCCTGAAGTTTCGGCACCAATGCACAACTTTAAGGCAGGCCGTCCCTCGACGCACGATGTTGAGGCGCCTGACCTACTCGGCACGAAAATGATCGTGCATGAGCAAGTCGCTCCCCGACGCCGCAACGGCGCCTCTCAGGAACACCGCCCAAGGACTCCGCGATGAAAAAGATCGAGGCGATCATCAAGCCGTTCAAACTGGACGAGGTGAAGGAGGCCCTTCACGCCGTCGGCCTGCAGGGCATGACGGTTCTCGAAGCCAAGGGCTTCGGCCGCCAGCGCGGCCACACCGAGCTCTATCGCGGCGCAGAATACATCGTCGACTTTCTTCCCAAGCTGAAAATCGAAGTCGTGGTATCGGACGGCCAGCTCGAGCAGGCGCTCGGCGCGATCACCAAGGCCGCACACACTGGCAAGATCGGCGACGGGAAGATATTCGTTTCGGAAATTGCGGAAGTTATCCGCATCCGCACGGGCGAAACGGGCGACCAGGCGATCTAACCAACACTGAATTTTTGGATCGGCCCCGCCGGGGGCCGGGGTGAAACGAGGGAGACACTAAGTGTCCGACGCAATCTTCAAGATGATCAAAGAAAAGGACGTGCAATACGTCGACCTGCGCTTCACGGACATGCGTGGGAAGATGCAGCACGTCACGTTCGACCTCTCGATGGTCGACAAAAACCTGTTCATCGACGGCACGATGTTCGACGGCTCTTCGATCGCCGGCTGGAAGGCCATCAACGAGTCCGACATGCTGCTGATGCCGGATCCGTCTTCAGCGCGCATCGACCCGTTCTTCCAGAACACGACGCTCGCCATCATGTGCGACATTCTCAACCCGAACGACAACACGCCGTACAACCGCGACCCGCGTACGATGGCCAAGAAGGCCGAGATGTACCTGAAGTCGGCCGGCATCGGCGACACGGCCTATTTCGGCCCCGAAGCCGAGTTCTTCGTGTTCTCCGACGTGAAGTGGAGCACCGACCCGAACAACACGGGCTATTCGTTCGATGATCCGGAACTGCCGTTCAACACAGGCCGCTCGTATGAAGGTGGCAACATGGGCCACCGACCGGGACCGAAGGGCGGCTATTTCCCCGTGCCGCCGGTCGACTCGCTGCAGGACATGCGCTCGGAAATGCTCACGCTCATGAACGAGCTGGGCCTCCAGCCCGAGAAGCACCACCACGAGGTTGCGCCCGCGCAGCACGAGCTCGGCATGAAGTTCAACACGTTGGTCCAGATGGCCGACAACATGCAGCTCTACAAGTATGTCGTGCACAATGTTGCGCACTCGTACGGCAAGACCGCCACGTTCATGCCGAAGCCATATTACAAGGACAATGGCTCGGGCATGCACGTCCACCAGTCGATCTGGAAGGACGGCCAGCCGTTGTTCGCCGGCGACAAGTATGCAGACCTGTCCCAGATGTGCCTGTGGTACATCGGCGGCATCATCAAGCACGCCAAGGCGATCAACGCGTTCTCGAACGCGACCACCAATTCCTACAAGCGCCTTGTCCCCGGCTATGAAGCGCCCGTGCTGCTGGCCTACTCGGCCCGCAACCGTTCCGCCTCGGTCCGTATTCCGTGGACCCCGTCGCCGAAGGGCAAGCGCATCGAGGTCCGCTTCCCGGATCCGGCGTCGAACCCCTACCTGACGTTCACTGCGCTGATGATGGCCGGTCTCGACGGCATCGCGAAGAAGATCGATCCGGGTCCGTCGATGGACAAGGACCTCTACGCGCTGCCGCCGGAAGAGCTCAAGAACATCCCGACCGTCTGCGGCTCGCTCCGCCAGGCGCTCGAGAGCCTCGATGCCGACCGCGACTTCGTGAAAGCCGGCGGCGTCATGGATGACGACTTCATCGACGCCTACATCGACCTGAAGATGGAAGAAGTGCTCCGCATGGAAACCCATCCTCACCCGGTCGAGTACGACATGTACTACAAGTCGTAAGGCACATTTTCCGTGTCGTCCCCATTGGGGACGGCTGGGAGCTAAGGCGGCGCCGGAGCAATCCGGCGCCGTTTTCCTTTTTTGGATTGGCGGTCAGTAGGGGCGCTTCAGTACATCGTGCCCGTCCGGGTCGTGCGCGGTGGCGAAATCGACATTCCAGCCGCAAGCGTCGGCGAGATGCTCGCAGATCAGCTGCGCTTCTGCCTCGGACGCCACGTCGAGGTAGCAGGTCGGGCGTTCGTCGAAATCCATATGCCAAGCGCAGACGCGAATCTTGCCAGGGGGAGCGCTGATCCTTCCGGCAAGCGTGCGATCGAAGGTGATCCCGTGCGTCGCGAGCAGTGGATCCTTCACCCAGCCAATCCATTTGTCCCGATAGCTCTCCAGGGACGAAGCCATCAGCTCCAGTCCATCACCGCCGCGCCGCCCATGGCAGGATCGCTCATCGTGGGCTGTCCATTGTCGAGACGGCCGGCGATGCGTTGGTACCAGCCATCAACGCCATCCAGTCTCAAGCTGAGATCGTACCAGCCACTATTCGAAGACAGGTCCCACATGTGATTTGCAGATGCGCCCGCCTTCACTGTCACGTTCCATGGCTTGAGCTTGTCGAAATAGGGCATCGAGCCAACGAGAACGTTGCGGGCCGTGTTGCCCGGATTGGCGACCCGCACCTGAAGCTTGCGCCCCACGGCGACCGTCGTGACGACTGGCTCCGCCGCACCGCCCTTGCTGACGAACCTCCGATGGAATCCATTCGGTCCAAGGACGAAGATGTCGTAGGCGCCAGCGGGCCACTCATCTTCCAGCATCTGACCTTTTGCGACTGTGTATCGCCGAGGCGCGCCGTCCAGCTTCAGACAGTCGTAGGCATGAACAACGGCGCCGAGCGACCCGTCGTTCGAAACGCTGAGCTTGGCGCTCGCGCCAACTGCAAGCGCGACGTTGAGACGATACTCAAGCGGACGCGCGCGGCGCACGCCGCTGCCTTGCATGGGCGCCACAGGCTCGGTCGGCGTCGGTGGCTTCGTGCGTCCAGGCAGGGCTGCGGCGCGGGTTGCGGCGGCGAGTGTCTCCGGCAATTTTGCCACGCCGGCATTCGGCGTCTTGAAGTCGAAGCAGCTGGTAAGGTCGCCGCAGACAGCGCGGCGCCACGGCGAGATATTCGGCTCCATGACGCCAAAGCGCGCTTCACAGAAGCGAATGATGGAGGTGTGGTCAGACACCTCGGCGTTGACCCACCCTCCCCGGCTCCACGGCGAGATGACATAGAGCGGCACGCGGGGGCCGAGGCCGTAGGGCTTGCCCATAAGGTCGTCGCGTTCTGCCGACTTTTCAGAAGCAGCGCGAACGAGGTGGTATTCGGCGGAGGCATCAACGGTCGAACCGCCCAGAATCTTGCCGTCCGCTGTCTTGCTCGGCGGAGCTGGCGGCGGAACGTGATCGAAGAAACCATCATTCTCGTCGAAATTGATCAGGAAGACCGTACGCGCCCAGACATCAGGGTTCGACGTCAGGCAATCGAGCACGCGTGCGATGTAGTCCGCGCCCTGCGCGGGACTGGACGGCCCGGGGTGCTCGGAATCCTTCGCGGGTGAAATCACCCACGAGACGGATGGCAGCTTGCCCGCCATCACATCTGCGCGCAGCACATCAAGGTGCTGTGTCGAATGCCCCTTCTCGGCAAGTGCCGGGTTGCTGCCTGCCGCTTTGGCGATGCTGTCACGGAATGTCTTGAAGCCGACGAGCGGGTTGTCGCCGAAATTGTCGGCCATGTCCTCGTAGACCTTCCAGCTGACGCCAGCGGCTTCGAGGCGCTCGGGATAGGTGGTCCAGGTGTAGGGCTCCTTCGCGCCCGGAGACTTTTCGGGAAGCGTGTCGTGCGAGTTGGAGATCGACGGCCCGCCGAACTTTCCTTCGCCATCATTCGCGCCCGTCCACTGGAACAGCCGGTTGGTGTTCGTGCCGCCCTGGAAGGAACAGTGGTAGGCGTCGCAAAGCGTGAATGCGTTGGCGAGCGCCCACTGGAACGGGATGTCCGCCTCAGTATAGTGCCCCATCGCATGCGGCTGCTTGTGATCCGGCCAGTTGCTCATCCGGCCTTCGGCCCATGCGTACTGCGCGTCGGCCCAGCTGTGGGGCGTGCCTTCCACGCGCATGTGCGCAAACGTCTGCGCGGTGTTGAGCAGGAATGGCGCGATCACCGGCGGCGCTGCCTTCGTGTGGCTCTGCTTCCAGACCGTGCGGCCGCCCGGCAGCGGGATCGGAAAGCGGTCGGCGAAACCGCGCACGCCATTCATTGTCCCGAAATAATGGTCGAAGGACCGGTTCTCCTGCATCAGGATCACCACGTGATCGACGTCCTTGATCGTGCCGGTCTTCACCTTCGCATCAATGGCCCAGGCTCGCTCGATGGCGGCCGGCAGGGTGAGCGAGGCTGCTCCAAGGGCAAGAAGTCGACGGCGATCAATCTGTGTCATGCGGCGAGATTAGCCATTCCGGATGACATCGCCATGTCGATCTGCTGGCGCTAGGGTCAGGCGCATGCGGATTCTTCTGGCCATCCTTGTTTCATTGATGCTTTCCGCCTGCGCCTTGCTGCAGGACCGGGTAAGCAGGACGCTCAATGCGCCCGAGATTGAAGGCACACGCTGGGGTCTTGTCGTTACGACAATGGATGGCCGCGAACTGATCGCCATTCGCCCGGACGAGCGATTCACGCCCGCTTCCAACACGAAGCTTTTCACGGTTGCGGCTGCTTTCCACAGGCTGGGCGACATGAGCCAGCCCGATCCTTCCATGGGAGCATCGGTCCGGATCGAACCGCGCGGCGATGATCCGCCCGATATCATTCTGGTCGGCGGCGGCGACGCCATGCTGATCGACGCACCGGACTGCGAGCGCGACTGCCTGTCGGATCTCGCCGACATGATCGCAGCCAACGGCGTCAAGGAATTCGGCCGCGTTATCGCCGACGACACACGCTATCCGGACGAGCGCTGGGCCCCGGGATGGAACCAGGACGACCTCCCCTTTCGCTCCGCCGCGCCGGTCTCAGCCCTTACCGTCAACAGCAACGAGACGCGGATCGCGATCATGCCCGGGCCAATGCCGGGCGATCATTCGGCGGCCGAATGGATCGATCGCGCGCCACCGTTTCAGCTGGTGAACGAGGTCATGACCGTGGCCGACGGCGCGGCCGAGGAGGATGACCTGCTGATCGAGCGGGCGCCAAGCAGTACAACCGTTCGCGCCTATGGTCACATAGCCGCCACGAGCCCGGCAGTGTCGCGCGTGTTGGCGATCGAGGACCCGGCGTACTCGGCCGCACTGCGCCTTCAGACGCTGCTGCGTGTCCGCGGCATCACTGTCAGAGGCGAGGCGGAGGTCCGCCATCGCGCGCTGCAGCTCTCCGATTTCGATACTTCGGCGTCCGGTCAGGCAAGTTCAGACCCGCCTGGCGTGGAGGTCGCGCGCCTTCTTCCACCGCCCCTGATCGAAGACGTCACGTTTCTCACCAAGCAGAGCCAGAACCTGCACGCCGAACTCCTCCTGCGCCGGCTCGGTCTGATCGAGGGGCATGGCTCGCGAGCCGATGGACTGAAGGTTGTCGAGGCGATGCTCGATCTAGCCGGCGCACCGCGCGCTGCTTGGGATCTCTCGGACGGCTCGGGCATGTCGATCTACAACCGGGTCACGCCACGTCTGGTCGCTCGTTTCCTGCGCTGGACCACCACGCAGACCTGGGGCGCGGCCTTTCGTGACACCCTGCCCATTGGCGGCGTCGACGGCACGCTGTCGCGCCGCTTCAAGGGAACGCTGCTGGAAGGAAAAATCTTCGCCAAGACCGGAACGCTGGCGGGAACCAACGCCCTGTCCGGCTTCCTGGTGACGGCAAAGGGCGAGACGCTGATTTTCTCGGTCTACGCCAATGACCGGCCCTCCGGCGCTGGTTCCGCAATCGCCGCAATGGACGCCGCCCTGCTCGATATCGCGAAGTCCAACTGACCTCCCAACTGAACCCATGTACTGCGCCCGGTTGAAGCGCTTTTAACCCTGTTGCGGTATAGGCCCGCCCTATGGGTCGAAAGATTGCAGCCATGTCGCTTGTGGCCGCGCTCGTGCTGGGCGCGTGCGCAAGCGCGCCTCAACCCTCGAACGCCGAGATCGCCGACGCATGCCTGCTGCTCAAGCAGAACCGGCCCTGGCACGAAGCTTTGCGCGACACAGCCCGCAACTGGGGCGCGCCGATGGGCTTCCAACTGGCCGTGATGAAGCAGGAAAGCAGCTTCGACTCGAAAGCCCTGCCGCCGCGCGGCGATCGCAAATGGTTCGGCCTTGTCGAAGGCGACCGCCTGTCCAGCGCGCTTGGCTATACGCAGGCGCTAGAGACGACTTGGGACATGTACAAGAAGGAAACCGGCCGCTGGGGCGCTGACCGGCAGAGCTTCAGGGACTCGTCAGACTTCATTGGCTGGTATTTCAACACGACCGGGAAGCGGACGGGGTTGGGGCAGTATGACTACAAGGGGCACTATCTGGCTTATCACGAGGGCGCGGGCGGCTATCTGCAGGGGACCTGGCGCAGCAAGGGCTGGCTGATCGACGCCGCCGGCCGGGTCGCCTCACAGGCTGCGCGCTACGAAAGCCAGATCAGCGACTGCGACGCGCTGAAGCCGCAGAA
Source organism: Hyphomonadaceae bacterium (assembly GCA_965279205.1). Classification (GTDB taxonomy): domain Bacteria; phylum Pseudomonadota; class Alphaproteobacteria; order Caulobacterales; family Hyphomonadaceae; genus UBA7672. Next base: position 2,087,573 of record OZ257144.1, on the reverse strand, counting down.
ATTCCTCGGCATCTTCTAGACCGCCAACTGCGACCCATCTGGCCCCCATCCCCTGTGGATCACGCCCTGCGCGAAGCGCTTTGAGTGCGCAACAAGGCCGCATTACAGGGGTTTCTTAATGCCCTGAATTGTCCCATCGGTCAGCTTCGGGCTAGCTCCGTGCTCACGATTCCGGCTCTGATTCGGGAACCTTATGGCCAAGAATAACCAGGCAAAACTGTTCGACGGCGGCAAGTCCGACTCGTCGGACTATTCGGCCAAGGACATCGAGGTCCTCGAAGGCCTGGAGCCGGTGCGGAAGCGGCCGGGGATGTATATTGGGGGGACGGACGAGCGGGCTTATCATCATCTGTTCGCCGAGGTGCTGGACAACGCCATCGACGAGGCCGTGGCCGGGCACGCATCGAAGATCGACGTCACGCTCGACAAGGAGGGCTTCGTCACCGTGCGTGACGACGGCCGCGGCATCCCGATCGGCATCCACCCGAAATTCAAGAACAAGACGGCCCTCGAAGTCATCATGACGATGCTGCACTCGGGCGGCAAATTCTCGAACAAGGCCTACCAGACGGCGGGCGGCCTGCACGGCGTCGGCATCTCCGTGGTCAACGCGCTGTCGGACAAGGTCGAGGTCGAAATCGCAATCGACCGCAAGCTCTATCGCCAGACCTATTCGCGCGGCAAACCGACATCGAAACTTTCTGCCGTCGGCGCGGCGCCCAACCGGCGCGGCACGCAGATCAGCTTCCATCCCGACCCGCAGATCTTCGGCGACAAGCTGCACTGGCGGCCGTCGCGGCTGTTCGCGATGGCGCGCTCGAAGGCCTATCTCAGCCGCGCAGCCGAAATCCGCTGGGAGTGCGATCCCAAGCTGCTGAAGGACGACGATAAGACGCCTGCGCAGGCCACCCTGCACTATCCCAACGGCCTCGCCGACATGATGAAGCTGGAGGCAGAGGGCGCCACGCTCGTGCTGCCCGAAGCGTTCACCGGCCGCGTCGACGTGAATGGCGGCGGCGCTGTCGAGTGGGCAGTGATCTGGAGCGCCAACGGCTTTGGCGAAGCGGACGGGTTCTCGCGCTCCTACTGCAACACCATCCCGACGCCGGAAGGCGGCACGCACGAGGCGGGCATGCGCTCCGCGCTCACCAAGGGCCTGCGCGCCTACGGCGAGATGGTGGGGAACAAGAAGACCGGGATCCTCACGGCGGACGACGTGCTGGATACGGCCGGCGCGCTTCTGTCTGTCTTCATCCGCAATCCGGAGTTCGTCGGGCAGACGAAAGAAAAGCTCTCCACGCAGGATGCCTTCCGCATCACCGAGAACGCGATGCGCGACCGGTTCGATCACTGGCTGACGGCCTCGCCCAAGGATGCGAACCGCCTGCTCGAATGGTCGATCGGCCAGGCCGAAGACCGGATGCGCAAGCGCAAGGACAAGGAAGTCGCGCGCCAGTCCGCCACCCGCAAGCTGCGCCTGCCCGGCAAGCTCGCCGACTGCTCCGATGGCTCGGCGCAGGGCACCGAACTCTTCATCGTCGAGGGTGACTCGGCCGGCGGCTCCGCCAAGCAGGCGCGCAACCGAGAGAACCAGGCGATCCTTCCGCTGCGCGGCAAGATCCTCAACGTCGCCAGCGCCGGCGACGACAAGCTTTCCAACAACAAGGAACTGAGCGACCTCGCCACCGCGCTCGGCTGCAGCCTCGGCCATCGCTTCCGCGTCGAGGACCTGCGCTACGAACGCATCATCATCATGACCGACGCCGACGTCGACGGCGCCCACATCGCGGCCCTGCTGATCACCTTCTTCTACCGCCAGACGCCGGGGATGATCGATGCGGGCCGGCTCTATCTCGCCCTGCCGCCGCTCTACCGGATCACGCACGGCGGCAAGTCGATCTACGCGCGCGACGACGCCCACAAGGAACAGCTGCTGAAAACGGAGTTCAAAGGCAAGACCCCGGACATCGGCCGCTTCAAGGGCCTCGGCGAGATGATGCCCGCGCAGCTCAAGGACACGACCATGAACCCCGCCACGCGCACCCTCGCGCGCGTGACGCTGCCCAAGAGCGGCAAGACGATCGAAGAGCTGGTCGAAACGCTGATGGGCAAGAGACCGGAGCTGCGTTTCAAATACATCCAGGACAACGCGAAGTTCGTGGATGAGCTGGATGTTTGAGGCGTCGACCCGACGTCGAGTCGATCTAAATACTAAGGTCAGCGTAGAGTGTGCCCAAGAATGAACGGGCGAGAGTCATTGCCGCAGCTTCTTTTTGCAGTAGGTCTAAAACATTAGCCTCGTAATCTGCTGTGTTCTTGAAACCGAGCTTGGTAGCGATTTCATCTAGCGCGCCGGTGCTACGTACCTTGTACCTGCAAATCAGTATAGTGACGGCACCGTTGTCACACGCAGCAGTTAGCCGCTTTTTCTCTTCAGCGATGAATTGTGTGGCGTCCTGCGTGATCGACACTTTTGGGTTTGCGCCAAGCTGCGTGTGCGTCGGTAACTGAGACATGATGCTTTGACGCACAACGCGCGACGCCAAAAGCAGCGCCAGGTTGTCAATGTGCTGCCGCACCTTAGCGACTGTGGCCTGAGCCGCCGCCTTGGTTAGAGCGCGCGCCTTGCTGGCGTCGCCCGTTTTGTACAGCGCAACTGCTTCCTGAATCTTCGGATGATAGTAAATCGACTCCACAGAGTAGGCGCCGACAGCGTATATGCCCTTGTTCCTGAGTGCGGTGTTCTCGGCAGGCGTTCTGCCATCGCCATCAACGATACCAAACGCTTTGAGCCAATGAACTCCGGCTGCACCGGTCAATCCCACCACCGCCTTTTCGATATCGTTGCTGTTGTTGCGTGGTGAAATCGAAACCCCCGGAAACAGCAACGCATACATTGGAGTGTCTAGACTGGTCTGTGTGCCCTCGACAAAGACGAGTTTACGCCTAGCGCCCAGCACATCTCTACGCGTTGCCTCGTCAATCGCTGCGCTCGGCAATAGCTCATCCGCCGTCCACGCCCTCGGCAACTCGTTTTGGTAGACGCAGCTTCTCACCAGCAGCGATCGGGAACCGGGAAAATCAGAGGGAAGGTCAACCTCATGCGTCGAAACCACAAACCCGCAATCAGGTCTTTGCTTGAACAAAAGGCGCAGCAATGGCGTGACAATTGAACGGTGCAGATGTCGCTCCGGCTCATCAATGAGAAACAAGGAGCCCTGCGCCGCCGTGAGCACAACCGCACCGAGCAGTAGAGCGCCTCGTTCGCCATCCGACAGTCTTGGGACTGTGTACGGCTGGCTGCCGTTGCGGCTTGCCATCAACTGATCCGTGTGCCCATCAAGCGTAATTGCGAGATTGGACAAGCGGAAAATCTCATTGAGCTTAAGCAGTGGTCCTTTGTCACTCTTAAGAGCAGTCGCCTTCGTCAAATCACCTGCAATGAAGGCGTCTGCAATTGCTTTCTTATACGCGCCGTCAGCGGTGTAGAGATCGAACACGGCAGCATTCGCCTTCTGCACGCCCATGTCTTCCCTGTACCGCGCGTGTGCTTGTTGGTCCGCGTTGCGTGAGCTCGTTTCAAAGTCTCTTCGCTCGATGGATGACAGACCGACACTGTCAGATTGAAAGTATGTTTGCCTGTTCGATCGCTGGCGGAGTACATCAAGTCAAAACGCGTCGCGCTTCTGAACGAAGATGAGCTTCGCGCCTTTGCAGAAATTCTCGCCAACAAAGACTTTCGGTCAAACGTTCTCACCCGCAGCGCCCACGTCCGTCACGTCAGGACTCAGGTTCGTCGCCGCGAGCGTGATTCATCAAGTTGTCCTCGCTGCGGCGCTGCGCTGGTGGAGCGCACCAATCGGCAATCTGGCGACAGATTCCTTGCGTGCTCCAGATTCCCGAGCTGCAAGGGCACGCGAAGGCTGACGTGACTCCAAGCAAACCGGCGTGCTTCGCACGCACCCCTTCGTCAGCCGCGCTTTGCGCGACTGCCACCTCCCACAGTCGCGTTGCGACTGAGGGAGGCAATTCTCCGTCTATCAACGAGTCATGCTCGGCCTTTCCTTCGACAGGCTCAGGATGAGGGCCGAGCATCTTTCTTTCGCGCCAGGAGTGCCGTTGTCGGGAGAAAGAAGGATTCTCGGGTCTGCGGTGCTTCGCGCCTCCGCCCGAGAATGACGGTGGTGGGTGCGCGATCCGCGCGCCTGCGGCGGGGCAGGACTTCCCGATGCGGGGCGAGTACTTCGTGGATGAATGCTGGACCGAAACGGCTTGGAATTATCCCAGCTGTACCTTCAGGGTCCGACCCACGGCGCGCGCTGCGCGATCCAGAGTATCCAGTTGAACTTGAGAGTTGTCCGGATCGAGCAAGCGTTCGAGTTGGCTGCGGCTGGTGTGCATCCGCGCAGCCATCTTCTGTTTGGTAATCGACTGCTTTTTCATTTCCTGTTCGAGTTGCCAGACGAGAACGCGCTTGGTCGCAAGAGCTTGCGTTTCGTCGTAGATACCTTCCTCTTTGAGGAAATCGTCAAACCTGGAGCCGACACCGCCCTTCTTGGGGGCCGCCTTGCGAACAACGGCAGCTTTACGAGCGCTCATGTTCCAATCTCCTTCTGTCGATCTCGCGCGAGATCAATATCCGACTTCGGGGTCTGCTTCGTCTTCTTGATGAACCCGTGAAGCAGGACGATTTCATCCTTGTGAAAGCAGAAAATGACTCGACTAATTCGGTTCGAGCCAAGATTCGATCGAACCTCATACAGGCCTCTGCCAAGTGACCGGCAGACTGGCATTCCCACAGGCCATCCATACTCCACGGTAGCAATGTCGCTGCCGATGATCTTGCGGTCTTCCGCCTCTAGGTCATCCTTCAGCCAATCTCGAACGGGCTCCGAACCTCCAGCGGTCTTGTAGAAGACTGCCTGAAGCTTCTTGGACACCTTCTTTGCCATTTGCTTCCCCCCATATATGTACCTTATATGGTACATAGTCAAGTCCAAGACGGCATTTGGTTTGCAGCTTCCGTTCAAAGCAAGCGTCAAGTTGTTCCGTCAACGCTGGGAGTTGATCCCGGACATTCGCCGGGATGAGCGGTGGTGATTGGGGCGCGATCCGCGTGCTTCGCACGCGGCCCCCTCCGTCATTCGGCTCCGCCGAATGCCACCTCCCCCGCCTTTGGCGGTGGAGGACGCTGGGGCTACACTCTAAGGCCTTCTGCTATAGGTTGACGTCTGACCAACCGGACAGGGAGGCGCCGATGGCTGTTGCCGCGAAGGATGTGCGTTTCTGGAATGGGGCGGCGCGGAAATATGCCGAGAGGCCCGTCGGGGATGTGGCCGGCTATGAGCGGACTCTGGAGCGCACGCGGACGCATCTGAAGCCCAGCGATGTGGTGCTTGAGTTCGGGTCCGGGACGGGGACGACGGCGGTGAAGCTTGCGCCTTCCGTCTCGCGCTATGTCGCGACGGACCTCGCGCCGGCCATGCTCGAGATCGGGCGCGAGCGGGCGGCCGAAGCGAAAGTCGGCAACATCACGTTCGAGGCGGGAACGCCGGCCGACGCGAGCTTTGCAGATAAATGGGGCGAAGGCGCGTTCGACGCCGTGATCGCCTTCAACGTGCTTCATCTGATCACGGACAGGAAACCGGTGTTCGCGGGCGTGCGGCGGATGCTGAAGCCGGGCGGGCGCTTCATCTCCAAGACGCCGTGCCTGTCGGACATGAACCTTGTGATGGGAGCGATGGTGCGCGTGGTGGTTCCCGTCATGCAGATGCTCGGCAAGGCGCCGGCGGTGGCTGTCTTCTCCCCGAAGCAGATCGAGAGCGAGATCGAAGCCGCGGGATTCAGGTTCATCGATCGCGCGCTGCTTGGGACGAAGAAGGGCGATATCCGGCCGTTCCTGGTGGCGGAGCGGATCTAGGGGACGAATTGCGGACTACTTCATGCTCGCCCCGGCGCTCGGCCGCGCCTTCACGCGATCGAACCATTTGGCGATGTTTGCGTTGTCGCGATTGACAGGCTGGCCGACGGTCGCCGCGAAATCCAACGTGCAGAACAGGAGGATGTCCGCCAGCGTGAAGCGTTGGCCGGCGATGAAGTCCCTGCCCGCGATCAGGCCATCGAGCCAGGTGATCTTTTCCTGCGCCAGCGTCTTCAGGTCGGCGGCGGCCTGCGGGAGCAGGCGCATGCGGTCCTTGAAGAGGTTGAAGCCCTCGGCCGCGCGAAAGCCGGTCAGCATCGGCTCGACGATGTAGAGATCGACGCGGCGCGTCCACATGCGCGTCATGGCGCGCTCTTCAGCGTTCGTGCCTATCAGCGATGGAGAGGGGTGCTTCTCTTCGAGGTATTCGCAGATCGCCGTCACCTCGGCGAGGTAGCGTCCGTCGTCCAGTTCCAGCGTCGGCATCTGGCCGCCGGGATTGCGCGCCATATGCGCCGGCTGACGATTTTCGCCCGCCATCAGGTCAACCGTGACCCGCGGAATGTCGATGGCCTTCTCGGCCATGAACATCTTCACGATGCGAGGATTGGGTCCGATTGAATCGTAGAGTTTCATGAAATCCTCCGGCGCAGCGGCGCACGCCGGAGTTTCAGCACATCATTCAGCCGGTTGCACGACTGTCGTGGCGGCAGGCGCCGCGCGATTTGCCCGCTCAGCCAGAAGGCGCGCCTGCTTCGCCTTGCTCAGATAAAGGAAATTGCCGGGGAGACCGATGCGGATGCTGGCGTCGTAGGGCGGCGAGCCGGGGATGGGCTTGTGGTTGAGGTACTTGCCCAGCGCCTTCACGACCATCCGGTCTACCGTGCTGAAATCGTATTTCGGCCCGAGCCCCAGCTTGCCGCGCACCACCGGCGGAAGCAGCGACACCGACGCCCGCACCATGGCGCGGCTCAGGTATTTGGGTGTCTCGGGCGCGGCCGCGCCTGACATGACGATGTCGAGGAATTCCTCGTTGATCGGATGCGACTCGAAGCGATCGACCAGCCTGTCCATCATCTTGAAAAAGTCAGCGGTGCACATCGGTGAGTTCTGCACGCCGTAGAGCTTCGCGCCCGGGGCCGCCTCGGCATAGTAGCGGGTCTTGTCCGCCTCTGGCACGCGCTCGCAGAAGACGTCATAGGCGGTGAGGAAGCCGTAGGCAGCCGTGGCGCTTACCCAGTCGAGCAGTTCGGGATCGAGCGCGCGGTAGGGAGCGCCATTCGGCGTCGAGCCGTTCACGCGCGCATGCATGTTGGTGACGCCCTGGATGACGCGCTCGGCTGCCCGCTTCGGTCCATAGACGCCGACCATCGCGGCGACGCCTGTGCGCTTCGAGCGACCAATGGGGTCCTGCTTGTAGGTGGAGTGGTCCCACACGCCGGAACGGATGCGGGCATCTGCGAATTCAAGCAGCACGGCGGCGACGCCGCCCACGGCCATGGCGACGGGGTTCTTGTAGACCTTCCAGTGCATCGAGTCGGGATCGAGGCCAGACGGCTCACCCGGCGGATTCCTGAAGTCGATCTTCCAGCCGAGATAGGATTCGGGTTGGTTCATGGCTTCAGCATCCAGCGACTTCCAGACCGGCGCAACCTATCACAATCCATAGCCCGCCCAGCCCGCAGAAACGGTCTCACGATGCAGTTCGATCCGCGAGACGGCGCCGCCACGGCGCCATGCTCATGTTTTTGTCAGCTGACGCAGCGTTCTCGCGCGTCGCGTGTTGGGGTTTGACGCTGTACTCGCCCCGTGCAGAGTTCGCGCAACCAGACACGGTGGGGCGACGCATGCATTTTCTACGCAGCCTGATTCCGGCAATCCTGCTTGCAGCTTGCGCAAGCGCGCCGGAGACAGCTTCGACACCGGCTGCGGCCGCCGATCCGGCAAAGCCGAAGCCGGCGCGCGTCAGCTATAACCCCAACCCCTACCCGTCGACCTACACGCCGATGCCGTGGGATGACTTCATGATCCACAGCGCCACCGTCTATGACGGCAATGGCGGCGTGATTGAGAATGGTTCGGTGCTGGTACAGGGCGGCAAGATCACCGCCATCGGCGCCAACATCCCCGTACCCGCTGGCGTGAAGCTGATCGATGCAAAGGGCAAGTTCGTCACCCCTGGCATCATCGACATCCACTCGCACCTTGGCGTCTATCCCTCACCCGGCCTTGATGCACACCAGGACGGCAACGAGGCGTCGGCGCCGGTCACCGCGGAAGTCTGGGCCGAGCATGGCATCTGGCCGCACGACCCCGGCTTCACTCGAGCCATGGCCGGCGGCGTTACCACGCTTGAGATCCTGCCCGGCTCCGCCAACCTGTTCGGCGGGCGTGGCGTGATCGTGAAGAACGTCCCGTCGCGCACGGCGCAGGGCATGAAATTTCCGGGCGCGCCCTACACGCTGAAGATGGCGTGCGGTGAAAACCCGAAGCGCGTCTACGGCTATGGCAAGGGCGGCATTCCCGGCGGCGCTCCGTTCTCGCGCATGGGCAATGTCGCCGGCTATCGCGCCAGCTGGCAGAAGGCTGTCGAGTACAAGCGCAAGTGGGACAAGTACGACGCCGACTGGAAGAAGTGGGAAGAAAGCGGCTCGAAACCGAAGAAGGAAGGCGAAGAACCGAAAGACCCGCCACAGGCGCCGGATCGCGACCTCGAACTCGACACGCTGATGGGCGTGCTCAATGGCGAGATCCTGGTGCAGCAGCACTGCTACCGCGCCGACGAGATGGCGCAGATCATCGATCTGTCGAAAGAGTTCGGCTACAAGGTCTCCGCCTTCCATCACGGCGTCGAGGCCTACAAGATCGCCGACCTGCTCGCGAAGGAAGGCATCTGCGGCGCGCTGTGGGCCGACTGGTGGGGCTTCAAGGCCGAAGCCTATGATGGCATCCGCGAAAACATTCCGCTCGTTCACAAGGCTGGTGGCTGCGCGATTGTGCATTCTGATGACGCCAACGGTATCCAGCGTCTCAACCAGGAAGCGGCCAAGGCCCTTGCCGACGGGCTGAAGGCCGGCATCAATATCTCGAAGCCAGAAGCGTGGACCTGGCTGTCGCGCAATCCCGCCAAGGCCCTCGGCATTCTCGACAAGACCGGCACGCTGGAAGTCGGCAAGGGCGCGGACATCGTGATCTGGAGCGGCGACCCCTTCAGCGTCTATACGCGCGCTGACCGGGTCTATGTCGACGGCGCGGTAACGTTCGATCGAGCGGACCCATCAAAGCGGGCGGTCATGGATTTCGAACTTGGCCAGCCCGGTGAAGGAGACCGCAAATGATCAGATCCTTCGCTCTCGCCACCCTGCTTCTCTCCGCCGCTCCGGCAGCGACCGCCCAGAAAGTCGCCATCACCGGCGGCAAGGTCGTCACCAATACCGGCGCCGGAATCATCGAGAACGGTACGGTCGTTATCAACAATGGCCGCATCGTCTCGGTGAACACTGCGGCGCCGCCCTCCGACGCCAAGGTTGTCGATGCACGCGGCAAGTGGATCACGCCCGGTCTCTTCGCGGCCTATGCGCAGGCCGGCCTCGCCGAAATCGACAGCGAGGATTCCACCAACGACGCGGTCGCCGGATCGAGCAAGTTCCAGGCCTCCCTCCACGCAGCCGACGCATTCAACCCGGATGATACCGCCATTGCCGTCTCGCGGATCGAAGGCGTGACGCGCCTCGCCCTCGCCAATGACGCCGGCGCAGGCCTGTTCAGCGGCTACGGCGCCATCGCAGACACCACAGGTTCGTTCGACAGCATACAGTCGCGCGAAGCCTTCATGTTTGCCCGGCTCGGCGAAGCTGGCGCCGCCGCCGGGGGTGGTTCGCGCGCCGCATCGTGGGCGTGGTTGCTCACCGCTATCGACGACGCCAAGACCTATCCACGCGGCTTCGAGGATGATGGTGAAGGCGACATTCTCAATCGCCGCGATGCGCTCGCGCTGAAACCTGTCGTCGAGGGCAGGCTCCCCCTGATGATCAGCGTCCATCGCGCGGCCGACATCCTGCAGGTCATCTCGCTACAGAAACGCGAGCCGAAGATCAGGCTGATCATCCTCGGCGCCGCGGAGGGCTGGCGTGTGGCGGATCAACTGGCGGCGGCGAAGATCCCGGTGATCGTGAACCCGCTCACCAACTTGCCCGACCGGTTCGAGATTCTGGCCGCAACCCTGGAAAACGCAGGCCGCCTGTCGAAGGCCGGCGTCGCCGTCTCCATCGCCGATCCGAACGAGGCGACCCACAACAGCCGTTTCATCCAGCAGCTCGCTGGCAACGCGGCCGCCAACGGCATGCCCTGGACCGACGCCTTCGCCGCCATCACACGCAATCCTGCTGCCCTCTATGGCCGCACCGATCTCGGCGTGCTGTCAGCGGGCGCAACAGCGGATGTCGTGATCTGGGATGGCGACCCGCTCGAACTGATGTCCAGCCCCGACGCGGTCTACATCAACGGCGCCGAAACCAGCCTCGTCTCCCGCCAGACCAAACTGCGCGACCGCTATCTCAACCTGAATGAGACTGTACCGCAGGCTTACGAGCGATAGCAGACCGCCGGGGTCAGGCAGCGCTCGCCGCATCCTTCTCCTCGCCGGTCGCCGCGGCATGGGCGAGAATGACTGTGGCCTTGTAGTGAACGTGCGGCGGCTTCATCCCGTGAACGATGAGATCCCGCCGGACGGCGGCCGACGTGCCGGTAAAGTAGATCTCGATGCCGCGACGCCGCGCCTTGCCGACCAGTCCCTCGATGGCATGCGCGCCGGAGGAGTCGATGAAGGGGACGGACGAGAAATCGAGGATGAGCGCTTCGTGCGTGTCGCCAATGCGATCGAAGAGCGACGCGATCGCGCCGGCCGCTCCAAAAAAGAACGCGCCTGAAAGGCGGTAGATTGCGATCCTGCTGTCGGTCATCGGCTCGCCTTCCCCCACTGACCGCGGCCGGCTGTCGGCCTGGTCCTCGGCCACGAACGGCGTGGCGCTGTCCACTACGGTTGTCTGCGACATGCGGTGGATGAAAAGCACCGAGCCGAGCGCGAAGCCGACGACGATGGCCTCGGTGAGGTCACGGAACATCGTGAGACCAAAGGTGACCAGCAGCACCGCCGCGTCGCCGCGCGATGTGCGGAGCAGGATGCCGATCGCGTGACGCTCGACCATATTCCACGCCACGACAGCCAGCACGCCGGCGAGGCTGGCCAGCGGGATGTAGGCGGCGACGGGCGCCGCGAAGAGTACGAACACGAGCAGGAAGGCGGCATGCAACATGCCCGAGACCGGTCCGTGGGCCCCGGCGCGGACATTCGTCGCCGTCCGGGCGATCGTCCCGGTCACACAGATTCCACTGAACAGAGCCGAGGCGATATTCGCCGAACCTTGCGCCACGAGTTCACAGTTGGACCTGTGACGCCGGCCAGTCATGCCGTCGGCGACGACAGCGGACAGCAGGGACTCGATGGCGCCGAGCAGCGTGAACGCGATGGCGCTCGGTAGCACGGCCTGCATCTTTTCGAGGCTCACCTGCGGCAATTGCGGAAGCGGAACGCCCGACGGGATGCCGCCGAATTTCGAACCGATGGTCTCGACCGGAAGACGGAAGATTGCCGCCGCGATCGCGGCTGCGGCCACGGCGAACAGCATGCCGGGCCAGGTTGGACGCAAACGCTTCGTGACGAGAATGATCGCTATCGTGCCCGCGGCGATGGCGATCGCCGGCGCGCTCGCTGATGGCAACGCGTCCCACAGGATCGGCAGCCGTTCGCCCAGTTCTTGGGACTCAGGCGCATGGAGCGTGAGCCCCAGGAGATCCTTCACCTGGCTCACAAAGATGATCACGGCGATGCCAGCCGTGAATCCGACCGTCACCGGATAAGGGATGAACTTGATGAAGACCCCGAGGCGAAGAAAGCCGATAGCCGCGAGCAACACACCGGACATCATCGACGCCAGCAGGAGCCCATCCATGCCGTGAGCATGGACGGTTGCCGCCACAAGGCCGATGAAAGCTCCGGCGGGCCCACCGACCTGGAACCGGCTGCCACCCAGCGCCGAGACAAGAAAGCCACCGAAGATCGCTGCATAAAGTCCCTGGGCCGGCGCCGCGCCGGAGGCGATCGCGATGGCCATGGACAGCGGAAGGGCGACAATCGCGACTGTCAGCCCGGCCATGGCGTCGGCCCGGAAATGCGAGGGCGTGTAGCCTTCCCGAAGCACCGTCACCAGCTTCGGTGTGAACAGCTCCGCAAAACCCGGAGGTTTCAATGCCGGGTTCGCCAACCGATTGGTCGCCATGCTTCTCGTCCCGGCCCGTCAGGCTGACTGCTACGCCTGGCGGCACGGGCACCGCAAGGCCATTTTACCATGTTACGAGAGGACCGGACGGCCTTGATCCGCGTCGTGACCCAGGGACCGGTCGCACACTTTAGCGTCGCAGAATCGATCTATCCCTTCCGTGACAGGCTGCGGGATTGACTAAGACGAGGGCTGGCCTATTGCTCCCGGCCAGTTCCCCGTAACGCGCGTGACCCCGCTCGCGGCCCGGCCGATCGAGCCTGTAAAGACACCCTGATGACGTTCGACGAGCTCAGTCTCGACCCTAGAATTCTGGCGGCTGTAAAAGGCGCTGGCTACACGACCCCGACCCCGATCCAGGAACAGGGCATCCCGGCCGTACTCGGCGGACGGGACGTGACCGGCATCGCCCAGACCGGCACCGGCAAGACGGCGGCGTTCGTGCTGCCCATGATCCACAAGCTGGGCCAGGGCCGCGCCAAGGCGCGCATGCCGCGCTCGCTTATCCTCGAGCCCACCCGCGAACTCGCCGCCCAGGTGGCCGAGCAGTTCGAGAAGTACGGCGCGGGTTACAAGCTGAACATGGCGCTGCTGATCGGCGGCGTGTCATTCGGCGACCAGGATAAAAAGTTGACCGCCGGCGTCGACGTGCTGATCGCCACGCCTGGCCGCCTGCTCGACCATTTTGAGCGCGGCAAGCTGTTGATGAACGGCGTGCAGATGCTGGTCATCGACGAAGCCGACCGCATGCTCGACATGGGCTTCATTCCCGACATCGAGCGCATTTGCACCCTGCTGCCCAAGGTGCGCCAGACCATGCTGTTCTCGGCGACCATGCCGCCGGAGATCACGCGGCTCGCCAAGCAGTTCCAGAATGATCCTGTGCGGATTGAAGTCTCGAAGCCGGCAACGGCGGCGACCACCATCACGCAATATGTGACGCACTGCCCGTCCAACGAGGATACGGTGAAGCGCGCCGTCCTGCGCACCATCATCAAGGCTCGGCTGACCGACCGCGCGATCGTCTTCTGCAACCGCAAGACGGAAGTCGACATCGTCGCCAAGTCGCTAGCCAGCCACGGCTTTGACGCTGCCGCCATTCACGGCGACCTGCCGCAGTCGATCCGCACGGCGACACTCGACCGGTTCCGCAACAACGAGCTGAAACTGCTGATCGCTTCCGACGTGGCTGCGCGCGGCCTCGACATTCCGGAAGTCAGCCAGGTCTTCAACTACGCCCCGCCGCCGAATTCGGACGACTATGTCCACCGCATCGGCCGCACCGGCCGGGCCGGGCGTTCCGGCGAAAGCTTCACCATCGTCTCCCCGGGCGACAGCCGCCTGTGGGAAGCCGTGCTCAAGCGGATCGGCAGGGACGTCGAGCCGTTCATCCCGGAAGGCCTCGAAGAAGCCGTCGGCGAAGCCCGCAGCCGGGGCCCTGCCCCCCGCCGGGACCGCTTCGACAAGGGCCGCGGCGGCCGGGACCGCGGACGCGGACGTGGCGGCGACCGGACTCGAGACAACACTCCCCGCGAGGAAACCACTGCTGCGCCGACTGAAGTGGCCGCTCCAGCCTTCATTCCACCACAGCCTGAAGAACTCGAACCAGAACCTGCTGGACTGGAAGTGGCGGAAACACCGGTCCGGGAAGAGCAACCGCGCCGCGAAGGCCGCGACCGGGGTCGTGGCCGCAATCGCGACCGCAACGAGCCCAAGGGCAATCGCGACGACAACCGTGGTGGCAAAGACCGTGGCGGAAGGAATCGCCGCGACGAACTCCGCCCCGGCGACCCCCAAGGCGGCGACGAGAAGTTCAAGGGAATGGGCGACCACGTCCCCGCATTCCTGTTGAGATCGCTGGGTTCGCGCGAAGACGCCTAAGAATTCCCGGGTTTTTGGTAAGCGTTCCCTTAAGAGAACCTGCGCGTTTTAGCCAATCGGTAACTGGTTTTGGTCACTGTTCCGGCAAGACACTGGTGCCAGTAGCGCAACCGGGTCCGAGGGGCGTGACAAGAATGCTGAACACTCAACTGCTCGGGCCTGAAGGCCAGGCTCTCGGGCACAGGACGATTGATGAGATCGGACGTCAGATTCTGGCTGTCAGCCCTCAGAACTACGAAGTCTGGCTCACCTACTTCACGCACTCCTCGCCCGAACTGCGCGCCGCGCTGGACCAGCTGATAGCCTCGGGCAAACAGATCACGCCCGAAGACATGGAGCAACTCTACGAGCGCTTCTTCTCGACGACCCATCTGTCGACGCAAGTCATGGAAACGGGTTCGCGGATCGCGCACGAGATCGCGGACGCGCTCGATGCTCTCAAGAAAGCCGGCGCCACCACGGAACGCTATGGCGCCACCCTGAACGTTGCAGCTGACTCCCTGCAGAACAGCGCGATTGATGGCGACGCCCTGAAGCGGTTGATCAACGTGCTGTCCAGCGCCACCACGGAAATGTCGAAGCAGAACTCCAGCCTCTCGCACAAGCTGGCGCAGTCGTCGGTCGAGATGGAAAAGCTCCGCACATCGCTCCGCCAGGCGCGCGCGGAAGCGCTTACAGATGCGCTGACCGGCGTCGCCAACCGCAAGCTGTTCGACGAGACCCTTCGACTGCGCAAGGAAGAAGCGGATTCCGAGAAGACCCCGCTGTCGCTGGTTCTTGGCGACATCGATCATTTCAAGTCGTTCAACGACACGTGGGGTCACCAGACAGGTGACCAGGTTATCCGCTTCGTCGCCAGCGCGCTGGCCAAGTTCGCACTGCCCGACCACCTTGTGGCCCGCTATGGCGGCGAGGAGTTCGCCGTTGTCATGCCGCGCACCTCGCTCAAGGAAGCCGGGCGCATTGCCGACCAAATCCGCAGCGCCATCGAAGCCAAGCGCCTCGTGCGCCGCTCCACCAACGAAACGATCGGCGCCGTAACGGTGTCGTTCGGCGTCAGCCTCTATGTTCCAGGCGAAACAGCCAGCCAGCTGGTCGCCCGCGCTGACGAGTGCCTCTACATGTCGAAGCGGAATGGCCGCAACCGTGTGTCGCTGGAAACCCAGCTGCCGCCGCTGACGTCCAGCAACGCGGCCTAGACTACAGCACGACCGCCATCAGGAAGCCGTCATAGCCCTTGTCGCCAACCGTCTGGATGGCGGTCGCGGAGACGCGTTCGTCCTTCGCCAGCTTGTCGAACAGCCGGCGCACGCCCTGTACCTGGCTTGAGCCATTGGCGTCGGTAACCGCGCCGCCACGCACGACGTTGTCGACGATGATCGCTGCGCCGGTTCGCGACAACCGCAGGGCATGCTCGAAATAGGCGAGGTTGTTCTCCTTGTCGGCGTCGATGAAGGAGAAATCGAGCGGCCCTTCCACGCCCGGCAACAGGTCAAGCGCCGCGCCTTCGCGGATCTCGATCCATTTGGACAGCCCGGCAGTCTCTACATTGGCTCGCGCTACGCGCGCGTGCTTTGGATCAATCTCCAGGGACACCAGGCGGCCATCGACCGGCAGCGCCCGCGCCATCCAGATCGCGGAATAGCCGCCCAGCGTGCCGACCTCCAGAATGCGCTTTGCGCCGATCGACTTGGCCATCAGCGACAGCATCTTTCCCTGCGCTGCCGATACGGCGATGTGCGGAAGTCCCGCTGCCCTGGCCGCTCGCTGGCACTGCTTCAGCGCCTCGTCCACGCCGACCACGCGGTCGACGATGTAGTCGTCCACCTCGCGCCACTTCTGTTCGCTCATTTCTTTGCCTTGGGCTTTGAGGTGGGCTTGGCTCCGGCTTTCGGTGCCTTGGTCGCTGGCTTTGCCTTCTTCGCCGGCTTCTTTGGCTTGTCGGCAGCAGCTTTCACAGCGACCGCATGGGAACGTTTCGCCAGAGCGGAGGCTTCATCGCCGTCGTCGGCGGCGGTTTCGGGCAAACTCCAGTATGCGATGTCGCGGACAGACCCGTCCTTCTTCACGGAATAGACCCAGGGCTTGCAGCCTTGCTTCTTCAGCTCGGCGCCTAATGCTGCGTCCGCTTTCAGGAAGAACACGTCGTCGTCGAGGATTCCGAAGCCGACGCCATTCCGGTAGAGCCCCGCTCCGCCGAACATGCGCCTGACCTCGACCTTGCCGAAGCCGGCGATCAGCTCGACCACATAGTCGCTGAAACCTGGAGAGAGCGGCATCGTCCAACTCCGCCTTGGATGTGCGGAGTGTAGCCCAGCTCAGCGTGGCGTCACTACTCGGCGGCCTGCGCCGGCACGATCGTCACGCTCTCGCCGCAGCCGCAGGCGTCGGTCTGGTTGGGGTTGGTGAAGGTGAACTTGGTATGCAGCGCCGTCGTCTCGTGATCGATCACTGATCCAAGCAGGAACAGGACGGCCTTGGCGTCGATCACGATGGAGACGCCGTTATCGTCCACCCGCTCGTCGTTCGGGTCGACAGCGTCGGCATAGCTCATGGTGTATTCCATGCCCGCGCAGCCGGCGTTCTTCACGCCTACACGCAGGAAGCCTGCGCCTTTTTCGGTCATGAGTTCGCGAACCTGCGCCGCAGCGGCGTCGGTAAGGGTCACAACCTTGGGGCGGGGACGTCTGGCCATGGGTCTAAGATGGATACCGGAAAACCTGCTTACAACATGTTGAGGGCGAGACGGGCCTCATCCGACATACGGGACGGGTCCCATGGCGGGTCGAAAACGATGCTCGCCTTGGCCGATTTGACGCCCGCCACCTTGCGGGCGGCATCCTCCACCCAGCCGGGCATTTCGCCCGCCACCGGACAGGCAGGGGCGGTCAGCGTCATCTCGACGTCGACATGGTAGTCGTCATTGATGTCGACCTTGTAGATCAGGCCCAGCTCGTAGATATCGACCGGGATTTCCGGGTCGTAGACCTTCTTGAGCTCCTGGATCAGGTCGTCCGTGATCCGGTCCAGCTCTTCCTGCGGAATAGCCGATGGCTTCGCCTCGCCTGCCCCCTGGGCGGCGTCCGGATCAGCCATCTGATGCTTCAGATCGTCAGCCATTACGCACTCTATGCCAGCACAATCTAAGACAACATTGCCCGGGCCTTGGAAAGCGCCTCTGCAAACACGTCGATTTCATCGAGCGTATTGTAAAGGGCAAAGCTCGCCCGGGCCGTCGCGGTAACACCAAGATGGGACATCAGCGGCTGGGCGCAATGATGGCCAGCCCGAATCGCCACCCCCTGCCGGTCCAGGATCTGGGCCAGATCGTGCGGGTGAGCCCCCTGCAGTGAGAAGGTCAGCACCGGGCCTTTTCCAGCCGCGGTTCCATGGATGGTGAGCCCGTTGATCCCGTACAGGGCCGACACGGCCCTTTGCAGCAGCGCCTGCTTGTGGGCATGGATCGCGTCGCGATCGAGGCTTTCGAGCCAAGTGATTGCCGCACCAAGGCCGATCGCCTCAACGATCGGCGGCGTGCCCGCCTCGAACCTGTGCGGCGGCGCGTTGTAGGTGATCTTCTCGCGGGTGACCGTCTCGATCATCTCGCCCCCGCCCTCGAAAGGCGGCAGCGCCTCCAGCTTCGCGCGCTTGCCATAAAGCACACCAATGCCGGTAGGGCCGTAGAGCTTGTGTCCGGTGAAGGCATAGTAGTCGACGCCGAGCGCCTGGACGTCGACCCGCAGGTTCACGACGGCCTGGCAGCCATCCAGCAGCACATCCGCGCCGACCGCGTGCGCCATCTCAATCGCGCGTTTCACGTCGGGCACCGTGCCGAGCACGTTCGACATATGCGTCAGCGCCAGCAGCCGCGTCTTCTTCGTCAGCTGTCTGGCGAGGCTGTCCATGTCGAGCGAGCCGTCGGGCAGAACCTCTACCCATTTCAGTAGCGCGCCATGGCGCTCGCGCAGGAAATTCCATGGCACGATGTTGGAATGGTGCTCCATGATGCTGAGCACGATCTCGTCGCCCGGCTGGATCGAAGCGCCAACGCCAGCGGCGACGATGTTGATCGCTTCCGTCCCGCCCTTGGTGAAGACGATCTCCTCGACCGAGCCCGCATTGATCAGCCGCCGGCACGCCTCGCGGGCATTCTCGTAGGCCTGTGTGGTTTCGTTCGCCAGCGTGTGAAGCCCGCGATGCACGTTGGCGTAGGACCCGCGCATGACGTCGGCCATGGCGTCGATCACCGCGTCCGGTTTCTGGGCCGACGCCGCGCTATCGAAATAGACAAGCGGCTTTCCGTGAACCTTGCGGCTCAGGATCGGGAACTGCTTGCGGATCGCATTCGGGTCAAAGCTCATGCGCTTGTCCCCAGCCATGCATCGATCCGGGCTTCGGCGTCGTTGCGGAAGACATCGCCCAGCCAGTCCGGAAGGGCCTCAATCAGGAAAGCGCGTGTGATCATGGCGCGGGCTTCCTGTTCCGGCAGGCCGCGCTGGCGAAGGTAGAAGACCGCGGCCTCGTCCAACTGCCCCGCAGTGTTGCCGTGCGCGCAGGCGACATCGTCTGCGTAGATTTCCAGCTCCGGTTTAGCGAAGACCTCCGCACCTTCCTCTAACAGCAGAGCGTTGTGCTCCATCTGAGCGTCTGTTTTCTGCGCTGCGCGCTCAACCTTGAAGCGCCCCTGAAACACGCCGCGACCGCCCTTGCGCGCCACGCCACGAACAAGCTGGCGAACTTCGGCTTCTTCCGCTCCAAGGATCACCTGGCTGGTCATGTCGGCGTGCCTGCCCTTAGCGGCAAGGTAGACGCCATTGATCTCGACTTTTGCGCCGGAGCCAACGATCTCGATCTCTGTTTCGATGCGTGCATAGCGAGCGCCATCGGCGATCGTGAATTGCTGCAAGCTGGCGCCCTGCCCAAGGCGTACCTTCCGATGGCAAAGAGCAACATCGCCGCCCGCCTGCATCGTAACAATGGTGAGGTTCGCTCCAGCGGCAACATCGATTTCAACCGCGCGAACGTCCAGCGAATTACCGCCGCTAAACATCTCAACTTCGAGATACCCTTTGCCGGCATCTACGTTTGTGCGGTGAAACCGCCCGGCGCCTTCGGCAAGTCGCGCGATGATGTGACGGTCGCTGGCGCCAAGCGGTGCTTCTCGTCCAGCAAGCGCTGCGCTGAGATCGCTCCAACGCCAGCCTTCGACGCGCCGGTTTGGCAGGGCGTCCGCGACGCTCACTTTGCCTTCTCCCCGGCCACGCCGTCATAGCCAAACTTCTCCAGCTCATGCGCCAGCTCCGGCCCGCCGGACTTCACGATACGGCCCTGAGACAGGACGTGCACGCGATCGGGTTTGATGTAGTCGAGCAGGCGCTGATAGTGCGTGATAACCAGCATGGCGCGGCCAGGACCGCGCAGCGCATTGACGCCATCGGCCACCACTTTCAGCGCATCGATGTCGAGGCCAGAATCCGTTTCGTCCAGGATCATGAAGCGGGGTTGCAGCATCAGCATCTGGTAGATTTCCAGGCGCTTCTTCTCGCCGCCCGAGAAGCCGACATTCAGCGGCCTTTTCAGCATCTCTGGGTCAATGCGCAGCTGCGTCGCCGCCGTCTTGGAAAGCTTCAGGAAGTCGGGGGCCGAGACTTCCGGTTCACCGCGCGCCTTGCGCTGGGCATTCATCGCGGCGCGCACAAAGGTCATCACCGGCACGCCGGCGATCTCCAGCGGATACTGGAATGACAGGAAGACACCCCGGACCGCGCGCACTTCCGGCGCCAGCGACAGCAGGTCCGCTCCCTCGAACTTCGCTTCACCGGCGGTGACCTCGTAACCATTCCGGCCGGTCAGCACGTAGGACAGGGTCGACTTGCCCGAGCCGTTCGGCCCCATAATGGCGTGCACCTCGCCCGCGGGCACGGAGAGCGAAACCCCTTTCAGGATTTCGCGCGCCATATTCCCGGAGGATTGGCCGTCCTCGGGGACGACACGCGCATGGAGGTTTTTCAGCTCGAGCATAAAACGCCTGTAAACGCGGGATTCTTCGCGATCCCGAACCCTCTAGATAGGCCTTATGCCCTGCATTCGCGAGGCCGGCCCGGTATTACTGGCGTGGTGTTTCGTCCCGGTCGCCCGGAATGTCCAGTGGTGGCGACCTGAACCGTATCTGCAGCCTATTTGAAGATGTCCGCGACCGACGGCTCGGCGCAGAACTGGGCCTCGGCGGCTTCAGGCGTCAGGCCTGTCGAAGCGAGCCCGCCATCGTCGGTGATGCTGCAGTCGACGCCGGTGATCTTGTCCGGCTCGCCCTTTGCGATGACGTCGGCCGTCAGGATCGGCTCAAGCGTGTCGTTCACCAGTTTGTAGAACGAAATGCCCCACTCGTTGGCGCTTGAACGGGCGGGAACAGAGAAATAGCCGCTTTCGGTTTTCGAGATACCGACGCCATTTGGCTCGCCAACGCGCACGAATGACTTGCCGTCGGCCGCCTGGCGCCACAGGGCCGAGGTGGTGTTCACGTTTCCGGTTTCGAGCGGGATGCTGATGTCGATCTTGCCGTCCTTGTCGAAGTCTTCGAGCGTCACGCCGTTGAAGGTGTTGCCCATGCGCTCCTCGATCGACTGCAGGGTCGCATCGCCCGGCGCCACGACCTGAACAGTGACCTTGGTCGAGTCATCCTCGGCTGGCGCGTAGCGCGCCTCGATCGCCAGGCCTGATTGATCCGGGAACATCATGCGGCAGTCAGGATGCTTCCATCCGTCCGCGCCGGTATCCTGCGTTTCGACCGCAGAGCAGTCGGGAAGCGGCATGCGTTTTTCGGCGACGGCTCCACCGTCTCCGTCTGGCGCAGGTGAGCAAGCGGTGATGGCCAGCGCGGCGGCGCAGATCGCGAGATGAAGCTTCATGACCCGTTCCCCTGATACTCGGCTATTACCTCGATCGTCCCTACGATCGCAGCATTGAAGGCTGGCAACTCCTCGGCCGGGATCCAGAGCTCTTCATGCTCCCGACCTCCAACTACACGCCGCTCATAGCGGTTTGCGACGTCAGCCAAAACTGAGAACTTCGTCACATATCCCCGCTTGTCTTCATTGTATCGGGTATTCCATTCACTGGCGATCTGGCGGGCATACCCCTCATTGGTCACCGGGTAGAAGATTGGTTGCTCTGGTAGGCGCGGTGGAAACGCCTTGAAGCCGGAAGCCGCAATCAGCTCCAGTTCCTTCGTGCCCACAGGACGATAAAGTGTCACCAATTCCGGCACAGTCTCTCCGTATCTGGGCCTGCCGCCGACGCCTTCATGCACCGATCGAAGCCGCCGCCAGCTCGTGTTCCAGCGTATCGGTGAATTTCTGGAAGCTGTAGTTTTCGCCGATCCAGACATTCGCCCAGACCACGGTCTCGCCATCGTCGCGGAAGAAGCCGGGGTAGAGCTGATAGGCGTCCGGCCCGATGACGACAGCTTCCCAGGCGTGCTTGTCGGTGAGGATCATCGTGACGATCTGGCCGCCGCAGTAGATTTCGGCGGTCTCGAGCTTCAGTTCGGTGCAGGCCTGTCTGACCGCGGCGTCAAGCAATCGCGCGATCTCTGAGGGATCAAGCGGCGCGTTTGCCGCCAGCATCGCATCGGTGAACCGCCCCAGCAGATCCATGGTCCATTTCGCACACGCTTTGATCCGTTCGTCAAAGCGGATTCAGATCGCGACGCCCAGATAGAGGTAGAGGTCCGTCCGCACCTTTGCCGGGTCGTTGCTCCAGTCGCCGTATACCTCAAGCGACATCGGCGCGCGCCGCAGCCCCTTTGCTTTCACCTCGGCGTGCAGCACGTCATAGGTATCTCGCATCCTTGCGTAGTCGCCCAAGTGCGGCGCGGTGATCACGCGCCCACCGGGAATGTGCGCTACCTTGACATCCGGATCGGCGCCGCCGGGCTGGCGATCAAGCACGCCGACCAGCAGCGTCCCACCCTCTTTCGTCTCGTTGAAATAGAGAATGAAGTTGTGGCCATGGCCGGGAACCAGCGCGCCGGCCGCGTAGAGACGGTCGAATGTCTTGCGGATGGTTGGAGCTACGTCAGGCCATTTCGCGTAGATCTCGATGCCTGCGCCGTGCTGCGGCTCAAGATCGACGATGTGCGCTTCGGTCAACACGTGCTGGCGCCGGTCACGCTGGACGAAACGAAGTGTATCTTTCCGTTGTAGCGCAGCTCGATCGCAAAATTGGTGCTGCGGCCGGGCCATTCGGAATTCATCCAGCCCTGCGTCGCCGAACCGACCTTGGAAACACCCGAGGTAACCACAGGCTTTCCGTGTTTCGCGGTTTCGGCTTCAACGAGCGAAAGATAGTCGGTCAGCGTTGAGCCCACCTCATGCTGAACGGAATACACCACACCCTTGCACACCCAGACCGTCGTCTTGGCTGAGAAAATGATGCGGAGGTTGGGATCCTCTTTGGTTTCAGGCGAGACGAATGGTTTACCGGGAAGCGCCTTCAAGGCTTTGGCTTCCGTGTCGCCGAGGGAAACACCTGCGAGAGACTGCGCGGACGCCGAGGGCGCGAACAAGAGCAAACCCAGCCCGGCAGCGACCAGCAGCTTTCTCACCCCACACTCCCCTCGAGGCTCACTTCCAGAAGCTTCTGCGCTTCCACGGCAAATTCCATCGGAAGCTTCTGTAGCACATCCCGCACGAAGCCGTTCACCAGCAGCGCGACGGCCTCTTCCTCTCCGAGACCACGCTGGCGTGCGTAGAACAGCTGGTCTTCGGAGAGCTTGGTGGTTGTCGCTTCGTGTTCGAGCTGCGCATCGGCGCGGCGGTTCTCGACATAGGGGACGGTGTGGGCGCCGCAGGTGTGGCCGATCAGCAGGCTGTCGCACTGCGTGAAGTTGCGCGCCTTCGACGCCTTCGGATGAATCGAGACCAGACCGCGATAGGTGTTGTTCGACTTGCCGGCGGAAATACCCTTCGAGATGATGCGCGACCGGGTGTTCTTGCCGAGGTGGATCATCTTGGTGCCGGTGTCGGCCTGCTGGCGTCCATTGGTCACCGCGATCGAATAGAACTCGCCCGACGAATCGTCGCCGCGCAGGATGCAGCTGGGGTATTTCCAGGTGATCGCGGAGCCGGTCTCGACCTGCGTCCAGGAAATGCGCGAGCGTGCGCCACGGCAATCGCCGCGCTTGGTGACGAAGTTGTAGACGCCGCCCTTGCCGTTGGCATCGCCCGGCCACCAGTTCTGCACGGTCGAATACTTGATCTCGGCATCCGCCAGCGCGACCAGCTCGACCACCGCCGCATGCAGCTGGTTCTCGTCGCGCATCGGCGCGGTGCAGCCTTCGAGATAGGAAACATAGGAGCCTTCGTCGGCGATGATCAGCGTGCGTTCGAACTGACCCGTGCCCTTGGCGTTCATGCGGAAGTAGGTCGACAGCTCCATCGGGCAGCGCACACCCTTGGGAATGTAGACAAACGTGCCGTCCGAAAACACGGCGGTGTTCAGTGTGGCGAAGAAGTTGTCCGTCACCGGTACGACGCTGCCGAGATACTGCTTCACCAGATCGGGATGCTCGCGGATCGCTTCCGAGATCGACATGAAGATGACGCCGGCTTTCGCCAGCTCAGCCTGGAAAGTCGTCGCGACAGAGATCGAGTCGAACACGGCGTCGACGGCAACGCGTGGCGTCTCGCGCGCAGCGGCAGCTGTTTCCATCGCGCCATCGACGCCGAGCAGGACCTCCTGCTCCTTCAGCGGAATGCCGAGCTTGGCGTAGGTCTCGAGGATTTCCTTAGGAACGTCGTCGATCGACTTGTACTTCGCGGCGCCTTTCGGGGCGGCGTAATAGTAGGCGTCCTGGTAGTCGATCTTCGGATAGTGAACCATCGCCCAGGTCGGCTCGGTCATTTCCTTCCAGCGCCGGAAGGCGTCGAGCCGCCATTCCAGCATCCACTCCGGCTCTTCTTTCTTGGCCGAGATGAAGCGGACGGTGTCTTCGTTCAGCCCCTTGGGCGCGAGTTCGGTCTCGATGTCGGTGACGAAGCCTTCGGCGTACTTGTCGGATTCCAGCGCGCGCGCCGCATCGATCGTTCCCCGATCGATGGACTCCTTGCCGACGATTTCCTTGCCCTCAGACATGCGTGTCCATTTTCACCAGAAGCGGCCGCGCCCGCGCCGCCTGTCGTATCCAGGCCTCAGCCAAGGCATCGAAATCCTGCCAGGCCGTGGCCCAGCCGAAGCTCGCCCGTATGGCCGACCTTGCCGCAGTGTCGGAAAGCCCCATGGCCGTCAATACACGGCTGGGCTTCACCTTGCCCGACGAGCAGGCCGAACCTGCGCTGACCGCAAACCCGGCGAGATCCAGACCCATGATCTGGGTCTCCGAGGGCAGACCTTCAACGCCAAAGCACGAAACACCCGCAACGCGAGGGGCCGCTTCGCCATGAATCTGCAGCGCCGGCGCGGCGGCTTTCAGCTTCTCTTCCATCCGGTCTCGATGCTGGGCAAGCGCCTGGTACTTCCCGAGGTCGCGCGTCGCTGCCTGGACAGCGGCGGCAAAGCCAACGATGCCGGCGACATTCTCCGTACCTGCCCTGCGACCGAACTCCTGGCCGCCACCGGTCTGCACCGATGCGAAGGGAGCGCCCGCCTTCACATAGGTCGCGCCTACACCGTGCGGTCCGCCGATCTTGTGCGCGGATAGTGACAGGTAGTCGACGTCGAGGTCGATGATCGAAACGTCGATCTTCCCCAGCGCCTGGATGGCGT
This sequence comes from Hyphomonadaceae bacterium, assembly GCA_965279205.1. Lineage (GTDB taxonomy): Bacteria > Pseudomonadota > Alphaproteobacteria > Caulobacterales > Hyphomonadaceae > UBA7672. The sequence continues at coordinate 2,062,670 of OZ257144.1, read as the reverse complement.
CGCAATGGATCAGTCCACCAGCGGCATGCGCAATCTCTGCGGCCTTGGCCACCGGCTGGATCACGCCGGTCTCGTTATTGGCCAGCATCAGAGAGACGAGCGGCTTCTCGCCTCGCCCAGACATCTCCTTCACCCGATCCCTCAACCAGCCGAGATCGACGATACCATTTGCCTCGACCGGCCAGGCCGAGACGTCGCCAGCAACCGTCGTCACCGCATCATGTTCGATTGCCGATGCGACCAGCATCGCCCCTGAAGCTTTCATCGCCCCACGCAACGCCAGCCCAACCGCCTCCGTCCCGCCGCTGGTGAAGGCGATGTCGTCCCGGCAGGCGCCGATGGCGGCCGCTACGGTTTCGCGGGCGGCCTCTACCAGAGCCCTGCCCTTCCGGCCCTCGGCATGAACGGACGAAGGATTGCCCGTCAGGTCGAACGCAGCCGCCATCGCCGCCTTCGCCTCGGGGCGAAGCGGCGCTGTCGCGTTGTAATCGCAATAGGTGCGGCTGGGGCTCATAGCCCCGGCTCTTACGCCAGTTTGGGCTGACCCGACAGGTCGCCGGCCATCATGGCCGGGGAACCGTTGAAGCCGGTTCCATTTACCTTGCCAGCCATGACGTCGGCGACCGTAACCCCTTCAAGGAACTCGCGGATATGGTCGTCCAGGGCCGCCCAGAGGCCGGATGTCAGACTGCCGTCGGCCGACCAGTCGCGGCCGTTCTCGGCGCCGCTTCCGGTCTCCTCGACCGCCCGGAACACCTCCCCGATGGAAATCTGGCCCGCTGCGCGCTGCAACTTGTAGCCGCCGCCGGGTCCCCGGGCGCTCACAACCAGGTTGCTCCGGCGGAGCATGGCGAACAGCTGTTCGAGGTAGGAGAGGGAAATGTGCTGGCGTTCGGCCACTTCGGCGAGGGCCACCGGGCGGGAGCCTGAGTTCTGCGCCACATCTATAAGGGCGATGACCGCATACCTGCCCTTGGACCCCACGCGCATCCGACACCCGCTTTCCTGCCAAATCGGCCCCTTGCCGGGGGTATTTCCCCGGCATTCGTGAGGGTTTACGCGCCGGATCAGGGGGTGGATCACTGACCTTGCGAACGAAATGCTTGAAATCCAAACCCGAAATGGTGTTTGTCGGGCGCCTTGCCCCTGTAATTCCCCTTTTCGGGCGACTGCGAGCATCCCATGGCCGAACTGATCATCTCCGGACCTGCTGGCCGGATCGAGGCGCGCTACGTTCCGGCCCCCGGCGATAACCCGCCGATCGCCCTGATCCTGCACCCCCACCCAAAGGCGGGCGGCACGATGCAGGACCCGGTCACGATCACCCTGTTCGAGATGTTCGCGGCCCATGGCTTCTCGACCATGCGCTTCAACTTCCGGGGCGTTGGCCGCAGCCAGGGCACGTTCGACGCCGGCGTGGCCGAGTTGTCGGACGCCGCCTACGTGCTCGACCATCTGGAATCCCTCAACGAAGCCCCGAGCCAGTGCTGGGTCGCCGGCTCGTCCTTTGGCGCTTACATCTGCCTGCAGCTGCTGATGCGCCGGCCGGAGATCGACGGCTTCGTCGCGGTGGCGCCGCCGGCCAACCATTACGACCTTTCCTTCCTCGCGCCCTGCCCCGCTTCCGGCATCATCATCTCGGGCGACAAGGATGTCGTGGCGCCGCCGGCCGACATCGACCGGTCGCTCACCAAGGTCCGCGTCCAGAAGGGCGAGATCATCGACCGCGCGACCGTCACCGGCGCGAACCACTTCTTCCAGGGCAAGCTCGAAGACCTCGAGAAGACCGCAGCCGCCTATCTCAAGCGCCGCATGAAGGCGTGGGAAAAGGCGCAGAAGGAAGCCGCCGAAGCCAAGGCCGTCAAAGACGCCGCGAAGCTTCCGCCTCCGCCCAAGAGCTGATCACCGGTATTGGGGGACGGCATGGCGATCGACGATCCATCTTCGCTGGACGCACTCGGTATCGAGCCGGGTACGGGTCATGCGCTGCTCGTGATCGTGGACGATCTCGACTGGTCCAACCCGATGGGCCACATCAACGCGCTCCAGCAGAAGATCAGCGCCTACATCGCCTTCGCGCAGAGCGACCAGCTTGAAAAGGAACTTCCGGAAGCCGCCGGGCGCACCCGGAAGATCGGCGTCATCCAGCAGTTCGAGCCGCCGGAGAACATCATCCCGATCCTCGACGGCCTCGGTGAGAGCCTCGCCTCGATGGGCATCGAGTTCGGCTACAGCCCGCTGCCGGATGGATATCAGGCGAGCTGATTGAGCCCCACAACCATGTCTGAGGCACCCGAACCGTTCTTTCATCGCGACGGCGACACGTACACGCCAACGCTGATGGCCAATGGCTGGTGGCGGCCGACGGGCAACCTGCACGCGCGCGTGATGATCGGCCTGTTCGCTCATGTGATTGAGCAGCAATACGGTGAGCCAGACCTGCAGCCGACACGGCTTACCGCCGACCTATACCGGCTGCCTGACCTCTCTCCCGCCACCGTCTCCACCCGGCTCGTGCGACAGGGCGGGCGTATCAAGGTGATCGAAGCGGAGCTGTTCTCTGGCGGCATTTCGTCGGCCCGCGCTTCGTGTCAGCTGCTTCGCCGCGGACAGCAGCCGGCGGCGCCCGTGTGGTCGCCCTCGCCCTGGGATGTTCCGCCACCAGAGCAAGTGTCGCCACCGCCGAAGCCCTTCACCGACAAGTGGGAGATGCGCCCCATCCTGCCGCCTGGCCTCGTGGTCGCGAACGACCTGCGCGCGCCCGGACCACGGCGGACCTGGCTGCGCGAAGTGCGGCGTCTTGTGGGCGGTGAACCATACACACCGTTCAGCCGCGTCGCGACCGGGATCGACTATACCAGCCCCATCGCAAGCGGCTCCGAAACCGGTCTCGACTTCATCAACTCCGACGTCACGCTCTACCTTCATCGCCTGCCGGTGGGCGAGTGGGTCGGGTACGAGGTTGCCGACCACCAGAGCACTGAAGGCGTCGCGCTGGGTCATTGCAGGCTGCACGACACGCAGGGGCCGATCGGCTTCTCCTCCTGCGCAGCGCTCGCGCAGAACCGGCGGTGAAGTAGTGCTGTAGGCTCGCCAGTCCAGCTAGTGGTCATGACGTAAAATCTAAGCCATCGTGCAATTTCTGCGCTTCTTGGGGACGGTGATGGTGCAGCTGGCTTTTCCTTTGTTTCGCGAGCTACCCGTTTTGAACGCTAAGGCCATGACGAAGTCGCTGAGCAAGCGGCACCGTTGGCACAAATTTGCCTCCGAGAAAAATGATGGCGACATCTGCAGCATCGAGGTCGACAGTGTTTCCGTCCTGATAAAGCCTATCGCCGCACCCATTCCCGGCGACGACATTGCACAAACTCATCCGTTCGCTCGACGCGGCTGGCACGGGACGTCCGATACACCCGATGACCATCTGGCGCACGCTGTCGTCACATCTTTCGGAACAGCAGACCCTAAGCTGGCCGCTGTCGCGATGACGATCGTCCTGGACGAAATTTGTCAGTCGCAGAACTGCCTTGGCGTGTTGTGGGGAGTGTCAGGCGTGCTGGCGCATCGGAGCATTGTGACGCGATTTGCAAGCCGAGTTGATGTCGATGAGCCGGCGCTCAATTTGTGGGTGAGCGCGCTTCCCTACCAGGCGGAGGCGGGCGTCGGCCTATCTACTAGGGGTCTTTCTGCGTTCATCGGTCGGGATCTGCATTTCATGCCGAGTGAGCACCATGACCCGGAAACAGTTTTCGAAAGGGCCATGGACATAGCGGAGTATCTTTACGCCAATGGGCCGGTTGTCCTCGATGGACAGTCAGTAGGCTACTCAGAGATCGATGTTATCCGAGCCAAATGGACCGAGGAATCGAGCGAAAACGACAGTGATCCTCAACGCTGGATTGAACTGACTGTTGAACGTCTAGACCCGTCGACTTGACCTTCCCCCCTTCGCGCCCGTATCACCCGCACATGTCGCGCCGCGCCACCACTGCCAGCTACTATTACCGCACGCTTCAATAGCGGGCGGTGCGACCATGCATGCCGCCCACCACCGGCGGCGATGTGAGATGGCCTCCGGTCAGACAGATGACTAGGAGCCGCTCGTGATCCCCGAGAATTTCAAACCGAAGTCGACCTTCATCCGCGAGATGACCGGCCGTGGACATGTCTTCGACATGACCGACGCCGAAGGTGTCGATGCCTACTGCGCGAGCGGTGTTCCCGTCGGCTATATCGGTTTTGACTGCACCGCGAAGTCGCTGCACGTCGGCTCGCTCGTCCAGATCATGAACCTGCGCCGGCTTCAGCAGGCGGGCGGCAAGCCGATCGTGCTGATGGGCGGCGGCACCACCAAGGTTGGCGATCCGACCGACAAGGAAAAATCGCGCCCTATCCTCTCGACCGAGGAGATCGCCAGCAACATGGCGATGATCAGACAAAACTTCGAACCCTTCCTGAAATTCGGCTCGGGCCAGACCGACGCCGTGATGATCGACAATGCCGAATGGCTCGATGGCATCAAGTACATCGAATTCCTGCGCGACTACGGCAAGCACTTCACGATCAACAAGATGATCGCCCAGGAAACGGTGGCGCGGCGCCTGCGGAACGAGGAGCCGTACACTTTCCTCGAATTCAACTACATGCTGCTGCAGGCCTATGACTTCCTCGAGCTTGCCCGCACGCACAACTGCCGCATCCAGCTCGGCGGATCGGACCAGTGGGGCAATATCGTCAACGGCATCGACCTCACACGCCGCATCATCGACAAACAGGTGTTCGGCGTCACCACGCCGCTGATCACCACTGCTTCCGGCGGCAAGATGGGCAAGACGGCTGAAGGCGCTGTCTGGCTCAACGCCGACATGCGCAGCCCCTACGACTACTGGCAGTTCTGGCGGAACACGGAAGATGCCGATGTCGGCCGCTTCCTGCGCCTGTTCACTGACGTTCCGGAAGCCGAGATCGCCCAGCTCGAAAAATCCGAAGGCGCAGCCATCAACGAGGCCAAGAAGCGCCTGGCCGATGAAGCGACCACGATGCTGCACGGGCCCGAGGAAGCGAAGAAGGCACGCGACGCCGCCGAAGCCGTCTTCAGTAAAGGCACATCCTCAACTGATCTTCCGACAGTTGAGCTCGACTGGAGCGGCGGCCAGAACTGGAAAGAAAGAACTGCGGAAGCCATGGTCAAAGAGGTTGGACTGGCAACTTCTCTTGGGGAAGCGCGACGCCTGATCCAGCAAAACGGAATACAGATCAACGACAAGCGACCAGACGTCGGCCAGTTTTACACGCGAGAACAGGTCATTCCGGAGTTGGGGGCGTTCAAAATTCAACGCGGCAAGAAAGACATCAAACTATTGAAGCCGATCTAAGGGGCCGCATTCAATTAGCGAAGCGCGCTGGATGGAGACGGTGTGGCCCGTCTGTCCGTGGGCAAAAAACGACATGCGCGCCTGAAGGCCGTGTAACGTTCTCGCGCATCCGGAAAAAGCCCAGCAAACGCGTCGTCAGCGCCTGTCCATCAACAGCGACAAGCAAGCTGAGGATATCTAGAATCAAGTCGCGATTCACAGCGATGATTGGCCTAGAGAAGGCTCATGCCGAAAGACGCCGATACTCCGCAGCAAACGCCGCCGCCGCATAACCTGCAGGCCGAAATGGCCGTGCTTGGCGCGATCCTGTTCGACAACAACGCGCACCAGCGCGTGTCTGATGTTCTGAAGCCGCGGGATTTCTATGCTCCAGCCAATTCTGCGATCTTTGATGTGCTCGATCGCCTGATTTCCAACGGCCGCGTCGCCGATGGCGTTACCCTGCGTGAACATTTCGAGCGGGATGGCCGTCTCGTCGACATTGGCGGCGCGCGTTATCTCGCCGACCTGCTGGATAGCGCGGCCTTCGGCCCGGAAATCCTCGACTATGCCCGCCTCGTCCACGATCTCTCGCTGCGCCGCGAGCTGATCGATATCGGATCCGAAATGGTCCAGAAGGCGACCAAGTCCGAAATTGACGAACCTGGCGACATGCAGATCCAGGAAGCCGAGAAGAAACTCTTCGCGCTGGCTGAACGCGGCGCTGGCGCCCAGGGCTTCCAGAGTTTCAACACCGCGCTGGCCCAGTCGATCGAAACCGCCACCCTTGCCTTCAAACGCGACGGCAAGATTGCGGGCGTGCCGACCGGCCTCAATGATCTCGACCGGATGCTGGGCGGACTGCACAAGTCGGATCTCGTCATCCTCGCGGCGCGTCCCTCGATGGGCAAGACGGCGCTGGCAACCAACATCGCCTATTACGCCGCCAAGCACTGCCGGCGCTCGACCGGCCCGAACGGCACGATGAAGACCGATGAAGGCGCCGTTGTCGGCTTCTTCTCGCTTGAGATGTCGTCCGACCAGCTTGCAGCGCGCGTGCTTGCCGATGTTTCCGGCGTGCCGTCCGACAAGATGCGCCGGGGGGACCTCAGCCCGCGCGACTACGAACAGATCCGCGAAGCCGCATCCGACATGGAAGGTATACCGCTCTATATCGACGACATGGGCGGCATCTCGATCTCGCAGCTCTCGGCCCGTGCGCGCCGCCTGCAACGCACATCCGGCCTCGACCTGCTGATCATCGACTATCTGCAGCTGATCACGCCCGGCGGCAGCCGCCGGTCCGACAACCGCGTGCAGGAAGTGACCGAGATCACCAAGTCGCTGAAGGCGCTGGCGAAGGAACTCGCCATCCCGATCATCGCCCTGTCGCAGCTCTCGCGTGCGGTCGAACAGCGCGAGGACAAGCGGCCTCAACTCTCCGACCTGCGGGAATCCGGCTCGATCGAGCAGGACGCCGACGTCGTCATGTTCATCTATCGCGAGGCTTACTATCTGGAGCGTCTCGAGCCAGACGTGAATGATCGAGACAAGCATATGGCTTGGAACGATCAGATGGCTCAGAAGGGGAACATCGCCGAGGTCATAATCTCCAAACAGCGCCACGGTCCCATCGGCAAGGTGGAAGTCGGCTTCAACCCGGCCCGCGTCCGCTTCTCCAACCTCGATCGCAGCCATGGTTATGAGTCGCGCAACGATCGCGGGCCGAGCATGGCCGGTACGAGCAAACCCTTCCTGCCAGATGGCCGAGAATAGTACGGCAAACGCCCACCTTCACCTTCCCGGCAAAACGCTCTAGCGGTGGCGCATGGCCGGACCCAGGGTTCACATCGATCTCGACGCTGTCGTCGCCAACTGGCGCAAGATGCAGCATCGCGCCGGCAAGGCGGTTGCGGCGGCCGTGGTCAAGGCTGATGCCTACGGTCTTGGCGCGGAGCCTGTAGCCAGGGCGCTTTCCAAAGCCGGATGCGCGCGTTTCTATGTTGCCTGGCCGCATGAGGGCGGCGCGCTGCGCAAAGCCGTCGGCGCTGGCCCCGAAATCCTTGTCTTCCATGGCCCGACGCCAGACACGCTAGACATCTTCCAGATGCACCAGCTCCAACCGGTGCTAAACCATCTCGACCAGGTCGATCTCTGGCTTGAAGCAAACGTTTCGGCACGCCCGGCTGCGATCCACGTCGATGTCGGCATGAGCCGGCTTGGCGTCTCCGAAGCGCACTGGGCCGCGGCTGCGAAGAAGCTGCCGAAGCCGACGCGCCTGATCGGACACCTGGCCAGCGGCGACGAGGTGGACAGCTCCCACAACAAGACCAATCTCGAAGCCTTCGCCCGCGCCAGCGCATTCTGGCCGGGCGTTCCGCGCAGCCTGTCGGCGACCGGTGGCGTCTATCTCGGGCCGGACTATCACTTCGACGAAGTTCGGCCCGGCATCGGCCTCTATGGCGGTGGACCCATTCCGGTCGAAGGCAGCGCTCCGAGCGCGGTTGTGACGCTGACCGCTCCGATCCTTCAGATCCGCGATGTAAAAAAGGGCGCAACTGTCGGCTATGGCGCAAGCTGGACTGCCGAAAAGGACTGCACGCTGGCGACAATCGGCCTTGGCTATGCCGATGGCTTCATCCGCGCCGCGTCGAACCGGGGGATAGGTTTTGTCAGGGGGGTGAAAAAGCCCATCATCGGCCGTATTTCCATGGATCTGATTGTCCTGGATGTAACGGGGCTGGACGTGAACGTGGGCGACGCCGTTGAATTCATCGGTCCGAACGTGACCCTGGCCGAACAGGCAGAGGCCATGGGTACGATCGACTATGAAATCCTCACACGGCTCGGAACGCGCGTTGAGCGCATCCACGTGGGGGGCGAATGACCGCATCGCCATCGCCTGCCGCCGCCCCGTCGAACGGGCCTGCCGTGTTGCGGCCGTTCCGGCTGATCGGACGGACAGTGCTGGCCGCTTTCCGCGAAGTCGGCCGGATCACGCTGTTCTCGGGCCGCGTGCTGGCGGCGTGCGTCACGCCGGTGATCTATGTCCGCGAAGTCCTGCGGCAGTGTCTGAAGGTTGGCTACTACTCCCTGCCCGTGGTTGGCCTGACGGCCGTGTTCATCGGCGCGGCGCTTGCCCTCAACATCTACACCGGCGGATCCCGCTTCAACGCCGAGCAGTTCGTTCCCAACATTGTCGTGCTGGGCATCACCCGTGAGCTTGGCCCTGTCCTCGCGGGCCTGATGCTGGCTGGCCGCGTCAGCGCAGGCATCGCCGCCGAGATCGGCGCCATGCGTGTCACCGAACAGATCGATGCGTTGCTGACCCTTTCGGCAAAGCCCGAACGCTATCTCTACGCGCCGCGCGTTCTGGCCGGGATCGTGACCTTGCCGATCCTCGTGGTCGTCGCTGACATCATCGGCGTGCTGGGTGGCTATCTGGTGGCGGTTGGCACGCTCGATTTCAACGGCTCGCTCTATCTGAAGAACACCTGGGCGTTCGTCACGGGCAATGACATCTGGTCCGGCGTCATCAAGGCGGCGGTGTTCGGCGGCATAATCTCGCTGATCGGCTGCTATCAGGGCGACCGGTCCAAGGGCGGCGCCGGCGGCGTTGGCCGCGCGGCGACGCTGGCCGTCGTCGGCGCAGCCGTGCTGATCCTTGCCTCGAACTACATCCTCACATCCATCTTCGTGAGGATCGGCCTGTGATGAATTTCAACAGCGCCATCCTCGAACTCAAGAATGTCCACAAGGCGTTCGGCGGCAAGCAGGTTTTGCGTGGCGTCGATCTTACCGTCGCGCCGGGCCAGTCGCTGGTCATCATCGGCGGATCGGGCACAGGCAAGTCTGTCACCATCAAATGTGCGCTCGGCCTGCTGGCGCCCGATCAGGGTCAAGTCTCGTTCGATGGCGCGCTTGCGAAAGACAGGAAGTCGATCGACACGCTGCGCCGGCGCACCGGCATGCTGTTCCAGGGCGGCGCGCTGTTCGACAGCCTCACCGTCTGGGAAAATGTCGCCTTCGCCCTGATCTATCGCGACCACGTCGGTCGTGCCAAAGCGAAGAAGCTGGCGATCGAGAATCTCGCCAAGGTTCGCCTACCGGCATCGGCCGCGGATCTTCGCCCTGCCGAACTCTCCGGCGGCATGCAGAAGCGCGTCGCCCTCGCCCGCGCGATCATCGCCAAGCCCGACCTGATCTTCTTCGACGAGCCGACGACCGGCCTCGATCCGATCACGGCGGATGCGGTCAACAATCTCATCGTTGAACAGGTCAAGGCGCTGGGCGCCGCGGCTATCTCGATCACCCACGACATGGCCAGCGTCCGCAAGATCGCCGACGAGGTCGCCATGCTCCACGAGGGCAGGATCGTATGGCGCGGCCCGGTTGGCGCGCTGGACAAGTCCGGCAGTCCCTTTGTGGAACAGTTCGTCAACGGAAGAGCCGAAGGACCGATCCAGCCGGCAATCTGAGCTGTTGCCTCCGCCCCACACCTCGGCAAGTATTTGGCGGGCGCCTGTAAGAACGCCGGATCAGTCACGACTATCCGTTAGATGCGCAGGGAATAGAGCCGCACTGGCGGCCGACTTTCGGGGAGGCTGACATCGCCATTCTGACGCTCGACCATGTGGTGAAACGCTTCGGCGACTTCACCGCCGTCAACGATCTCAGCTTCAGCGTACCCGAAGGCGGCATATTCGGCTTTCTCGGCGGCAATGGCGCGGGCAAGACGACGTCGCTGCGCATGGCGCTCGACATCATCCGCCCCACATCCGGACGTATCGAAATTCTCGGCAAGGCGCCGGGGCGCGAGCACGCCTCGCAGATCGGGTTCCTGCCGGAAGAGCGCGGGCTCTACAAACGCATGACGGTGATCGACACCATCGTCTATTTCGGACAGCTGAAAGGCATGGAGCTCGACCCGGCGCGGAAGGCGGCCGAGCGGCTGATCGAACGCTTCGGCCTCACCAAATGGACGAAGACGACGATCGACAAGCTCTCCAAGGGGATGTCGCAGAAGGTGCAGGTCGCGGCGGCGATGGTGAATGCGCCCAGACTCCTGATCCTGGATGAACCCTTCTCTGGCCTCGACCCGGTGAACCAGTCTGTCCTTGAAGAGCTGGTTGTCGAGATGGCGGCCAATGGATCGACGGTCGTGTTCTCCACCCACGTGATGCAGCACGCTGAGCGCTTGAGCGATCGCCTGCTGCTGCTCTCGCGCGGCCGGAAGGTTTTCGAGGGCACGCAGGAGGAAGCGCGCGCGCAGCTGCCCAGCCGGCTCAGCCTTACCTCGCAGTCGGATCCTTCGCCCCTGTCGGGCGTGCTGAAGGCAACTCGCACGGGCGGCGGCGACGGCTGGAGCGACTGGGATATCGAACTGAAACCCGGCGGCGATACCGGCGCCCTTCTGCAGGCCTGCACAGCCAATGGCTTTGCGTTGCGCCGCTTCGACGTGCGCAAGCCAAGCCTGCATGACGTCTTCATCCATCTTGTCGGCGGCGACCAGGAGATCGTGAAGTGAGATCCATCCTTCTTGTCGCCATGCGAGAGTATCGCCAGATCGCCTCCACGCGGGGCTTCTGGGTGATGCTGCTCGTCCTGCCCGTCGTCATCGGCATCACGCAATTTGCGGGACGTTATTTCCGGCCTCAAACGAACTCGGCCTATGTCATGGTCGACAGCACCGGCCTCTATGCTGAGCCCATCGAAAAGCGGCTCGTGCTCAATCGCGAGCGTGGCTTCCTGATCGACCTGTCTGGCTTCGCCCAGCGCTGGGGCGCGGACAAGGCAAAGCCCGACGCGATCTGGGCGCAAGGCCGAAGCTGGTTCACCGACGCGGAGGTCGAGACCTTCATCGGCGCCGGCGGCATCGAGAAGGCAGTCGCTGAAGTCACGCCCCTGCTCCCGAAGGACGCGCCAAAATACGAGATCACACCGCGAGCCACGATGCGCGCGGACCTGCCTGCTGATGTTGTGACCGGCAAGGGCGCCGAGGCGCTGGGTGTGAGCCTTGCCCACTATCTCCAGGGCGACATCAAGACCAGCGACGGCAAGCGGCCGCTCTCGCTCGCTGTGTACATCCCCGCCAATCTCGGCGCGCCCGGCACAGCGGTTCAGATGTGGACCAATGGGCGGCCCAACGAAGTGCTGATTGAAACTATTCGCAGCGAGATCACGCGCATCCAGCGCAGCCGGGCGCTTCAGGCCAGCGGCTTACCGCCTGAAATCGCGACGCAGATCAGCACGATCACCACGCCCGTCAACGTAAGCGCTCCGCCGCAAGGCAGTGGCCGCGAACAGGTCTTGATCCGGTCGGCCCTGCCGCTGGCAATGGTCTACCTGCTTCTGGTCACGGTGATGGTCACTGGCTCGATGATGCTTCAGGGCGTGATCGAGGAGAAATCCAACAAGCTACTGGAATCGGTCCTCGCCTGCATCAGGCCGGCTGATCTCATGTACGGAAAGCTGCTAGGCCTCGGCGCGGTTGGCCTCACCATTCTGGCGGTTTGGGTTGGCGCAGCGGTTGGCGCATCGCTAGCTGTTCAGGGGCTCGTGGCCGATATCGTGCGGCCGTCTCTCGCCGCGCTTGATGAACCGTGGATCATCTTCGCGATGCTGTTCTACTTCCTCGCCGGCTACCTGATCATCTCTATGCTCTATCTGGCGATCGGCGCTCTCGCGAACTCGCTGCAGGATGCACAGTCCTACCTGATGCCGGTGGTGATGATCATCATGCTCCCTGTTGTGTTCATGATCGTCGCGGTGATCTCTACGCCTAACGGCTTCCTGCCAGTGCTGCTGTCGTGGATTCCGCTCTACACGCCGTTTGCGATGCTGGCGCGTCTCGGCGCGGGTGTTTCGCTGATGGAAGTTCTGGGGACTGGCGCCATGCTGACTGTCTTCGTCATCGTGGAAATGCTGCTGCTCGGTCGCCTGTTCCAGGCCAGCCTGCTGCGGACAGGACAGCCGCCAAAGCTCGGCGGATTCATCGCGATGATGTTCGGCAAATCGACGGAAGCCTAGACGTAGGCGCCGGCCCTTTGGAGGACGGCGCCGCTGGTCTCAAGCTTGAACCGGGCAATGCCCGCGCCTGATTGCGTATTGACGCCGCCAAGGTCGAGCACGGCGACGCCTCGCGCCTTCAGCTCCTTCATCGCTGACCACAGGATCAGATTGTGCGCGGCGTTGTTGCGCCCTTCCTCGCTGGTCCAGCCGACATGATAGGTGGCGCGGCGGCCATGGATCAGGAACAGCATTCCCGCTGCGGGATCGCGCCCGAGGTCTGCGCGGAACACGGCCAGCCCGGCGCCGCGGTCTCCCTTGGCAGCTTCCGCCTTCGCGTCCTGCCATCGCTCGGTCATCTCCAGCGGCATGGCGCGATAGCCGCGTTTCTGCCGCTGCTTGATCTCGGCATCGAGCAGCCAACGATACTGCGCCGGCTTCAGACCGCTCTTCTGGATCACCAGCTCGGATTTTTCAGCCTTCGACAGCTTGTTGCGCCAGCTCGACTCGAATGCAGCGCGCAGGTCGGCCTCGTCACGTGTCAGGTCGATCAGTACCGTCGCATCGCCTGTCATCACACGGCTCATGCCGGCAAGCCCCGCCGCGGCGGCCATCGGTTCGTCTGGCGTGAACACCAGCAACTTTGGCCAGCGCTGTGGCAGCGACTTGCGCAGCGCTTTGTAAGCTTCCCGCTTGTCCTCCGGCGATACGTCACCGACCCAGACAGGTCCGTGTGTGCACAGTGCGAACCGCCCAACCAGTGCAAACGCCCGCGCCGTGATCTGCGCAAGCGCGACCAGAGGACCATCGGCGCGCCTGACCGCAGCTCGCAGCACTTCCACATCGGGAGACGCCGCCTTCAGCGCCACTCCATAGGCCCAGTCCTGCTGATAGGTCGCGGCGGCGCCGGCGTGTGCTGCATCCCACTCGGCGCGGTCGGTCTGGTTCCAGGAGGCAGTGAAGCGACTCATTTGCCAAGTTTTAGCGATTCCCGCCGCCAATTGGTGAACCAAGACAGGAAACACAGATGGCGCGCGCCAAGATCCAGACAGTCGCCGGCCACAGGCTGCCGGAACCGCGCATCACGCCGATGGCGATCTGGCTGGTTTTCCTCTGGGTGGGCCTGCCGATACTGGCGCTCGGCGGGCTGATGGATCTGGTCGCGCAGCTCGTCTTCGGCGTCTGCACCGGCCTCTGGTGCTTCGCCGCGCGCTAGTTTCGCCCGCGCATAGCACGCCACGCCTCGATCATCGCGACTGCCGACCGATCGATATCCGCCATGGTCGTGTTCTCGTTGATCACAGAGATGCGCATGATCCAGTGGCCGCGCCATTGGGCGCCGCCGATGAACGCGACGCCGTCGGCCTGGATGCGCGCGATGGTCTGTTTCGTCTGGTCGTCGTTCCCGAAGCGCACGGCGACCTGGTTCAGCGCCACATCGTTCATGATTTCCACACCTGGCTCTGCGCCGAGTTTCTCGGCAAACCGCCGCGCCTGAGCGCAGTGTCCGGAAACCATCTCCGCAATCCGTCGCCGCCCCAGATGCCGGATCAGCGCCCACGTTGCAAAGCCACGCGCACGACGTGACAGCTCCGGCACATAGTCCGACGGAATGCGATAGCCGTCTCCGGCGCCCGGCAGATAGCTTGCCGCGATCTGCATCGCTCGCGCATGTGCTTCCGGGTGGCGCACGATGGCGTAGCCGCTGTCATAGGGCGTTTGCAGCCATTTGTGGCCATCGACTGCCCAGCTGTCGCACAGATCAATCCCGTTGGTCAGCGCCCGGTGTGTTCGCGTTACTCGCGCCCACAGTCCGAATGCGCCATCGACATGCACCCACGCGCCTTTCGCATGCGCCGCTTTCACAATCGCTTCGAACGGATCGAACGCGCCCGTGTTGATCTGGCCCGCCTGCGCGATCGCGATCACCGGCCCCTGCACCGCGTCGATCGCTTCGGCAAACGCCGCCGGGATCATCGTGCCGTTCTGGTCGACCGCAACCTTCACCACGCGCTGGGCGCCAAGGCCCAGGTATTTCAGTGCGGCGAACACTGTCGAGTGTGCTTCCTCGCCGAGGATCACTGTGATCGGTGGTGCGCCGAACATTCCGTCTGCTTCGACATCCCAACCTGCGCGCCGAAGCACTTCGCCACGCGCTGCCGCAAGGCAGGTGAAGTTCGCCATCGTTGCGCCGGTCACGAAGCCGACCGAACATTCCCTGGGCAGGTCGAACAGCTCCAGCAAAGCCCGGCCTGCCCACTCCTCCGCCGCGGCAGCAGACGGCGTCGCCAGATGGTTGCCTGCGTTCTGACCCCAGATCGACGTGAGCCAGTCCGCCGCAACGCCTACCGGGTTGCTGCCGCCGATGACCCAGCCGAAGAAACGCGGGCCGGTGACCGCGGCCAGCCCAGGCTCGGCATGAGCGATCAGCTCAGCGATCACCTGATCGGCCGGCACGCCCTCGTCCTGCACTGGCAGCTGAAAACGCTCCAGTTGTTCGCCATAGCTGGCCGCCGGCTTGTGAGCGCGCTCAGCATCGCCAGCGCGGCGAGCGGCGGAGTAGGTCGCGATCCGAGTGAGCAGGGAGGCGAGGTCCGGCTTGGTCATGTCTGACTCTTGTGTGTGATCCCTCACAAACTAAGCGAGGCCGTACAGCCTTGCGATCGAAAAAGCGACATGACGCTTGCGAGGATTTGTCTCGAGCGCTGACTTACGATCAGGCTGCCCGGACGCTCAGGCCGCCGGTTGAGCGTAGGGCGTCGATTTCAGGATCTCGACTTCCTCGGGCGTCATCTCCGCCGGCACGTTGCCGAACAGCGGCGTCGACAGATAGCGCTCGCCGGTGTCCGGCAGCATAGCGAGGATGTTGGATCCCTTCGGCGCCGTTTTGGCGATCTCCA
Source organism: Hyphomonadaceae bacterium (assembly GCA_965279205.1). Taxonomy (GTDB): domain Bacteria; phylum Pseudomonadota; class Alphaproteobacteria; order Caulobacterales; family Hyphomonadaceae; genus UBA7672. Next base: position 2,047,408 of record OZ257144.1, on the reverse strand, counting down.
GCGCCGCAGCGAATGTGGCGCCCGAGGTTATGCCGACGAAGATGCCTTCCTTTGCCGCCAGATCCTGGCTGCATTTCATCGCATCGGGCCCGGCGACAGTGACGATCTTGTGGACGCGTTTGAGATCGACTTCACCGGTGAGCTTCGGGATGAAGTCCGGCGTCCAGCCTTGCATCGGGTGCGGCTTCCAGGCCGGGTGACCGGCGGCCGGTGTGCCGTCGTCATTGCGCTGCTGCGGCGCTCCGCTGGTCAGCAGGGGCGCATCGGTCGGTTCGCAGACGACGATCTTGGTGTTGGGCATCTCCTTTGCGAGAACACGAGAGACGCCGTTCAGCGTGCCACCAGTGCCGTAGCCGGTGACCCAGTAGTCGAGACCATCCGCCTTGAAGTCGTCGACGATCTCGCGCCCCGTGGTCCGCACGTGGATTTCGGGATTGGCTTCATTCTCGAACTGACGGGTCATGAACCAGCCATGTGCTTTCGCCAATTCGATCGTCTTGAGGATCATGCCGGTTGCACGCAACGCGGCCGGCGTGAGCACGACCTTGGCGCCAAGGAAGCGCATCAGTTTGCGGCGCTCGACCGAGAAGCTCTCCGCCATCGTGACGACCAGAGGATAGCCCTTGGCGGCACAAACCATCGCAAGACCGATGCCGGTGTTGCCGCTGGTCGCTTCGATTACGGTCTGGCCGGGCTTCAGCTCGCCGGATTTTTCCGCTGCCTCGATGACGCCCAGCGCCAGCCGGTCCTTCACGGAGCCGAGCGGGTTGAACGCCTCCACCTTGACCCAGAGGTTCACCCCCGGCGGGCCCAGCCGATTGATCTTCACAACGGGCGTGCGGCCGACGGTTTCAATGATCGAATTGTAGCGAGCCATGGGATTTTCCTCTGCTGGGCAGGGAAGCTACTACCGTGTTCTCACAGGTCAAACATGCAGATGGTCTGGATTTTTCATGGAGACTCGATTGGCGCTCACAATCAGCGCCTGCGAACATCGATCATCACACGCATGAGGTTTTGTCATAGATCGAAGATCGCGGTCTGGCGCTGAATCGCACGACCTGCCAGTTTGCCGCCGATGGCCAAATCAAATACCGCCTATGTCTGCCAATCCTGCGGAACCGCCCATGCAAAATGGTCGGGCCGGTGCGAGGCGTGCGGAGCGTGGAATTCGCTGGTCGAGGAAACCATCAGCGCGCCTGGTGGCCTCGCCACACCGGCTTCCGGGACAAAGACCCGGACTGGCAATGTCGAATTCGCTCCACTCGATTCCGCTGACCCCCCACCGCCACGTCTTTCGACAGGCATCAACGAACTCGACCGGGTCTTCGGAGGCGGTATTGCCCGCTCCTCCGCCATTCTCGTCGGCGGCGATCCAGGCATAGGGAAGTCGACGCTGTTACTGCAGGCGGCTGCCTCCATGGGGAAGGCTGGCGTGAAGTCGGTTTACATTTCCGGCGAGGAAGCGATCTCCCAGATCCAGGGCCGCGCGCGCCGGCTTGGCGTCTCGCAATCGCCGGTTCAGCTCGCGGCCGAAACCGACCTGCGTTCGATTCTGAAAGCGCTGAAGGCGGCGCAACCCGAACTGATCGTCATCGACAGCGTGCAGACGCTCTGGTCCGACAGTCTCGAAGCTGCGCCCGGTTCGGTGGCGCAGGTTCGCGCCTGTTCGCAGGAGCTCACGCGTTTTGCCAAGAAGACCGGCGCTGCGGTTGTCCTCGTGGGTCACGTCACAAAGGACGGGCAGATCGCGGGTCCCCGCGTGCTTGAGCACATGGTCGACGCGGTCTTCTATTTTGAGGGCGAACGCGGCCATCAGTTCCGCATTCTTCGTTCGGTGAAGAATCGCTTTGGCCCCACCGACGAGATCGGCGTGTTCGAGATGGGCGAACTCGGCCTCACGCCAGCGCGCGATCCGTCTGCGCTCTTTCTCGCAGGCGCCGAGGCGCAGTCTTCGGGCCGCGCCGTGTTCGCCGCGATGGAAGGCTCGCGCCCTGTACTTGCGGAAGTTCAGGCGCTCGCCGGACAGGAATCCGCTGGCAGCCCGCGTCGCTCGATCGTTGGTTGGGACGGCTCGCGTCTTGCCATGCTGCTCGCGGTGTTCGATGCGCGTTGTGGTCTCCGCTTTGGCAATCGCGACGTCTATCTCAGCGTGACGGGCGGCTATCGCATCGTCGAGCCGGCCGGAGATCTTGCCGCTGCAGCCGCCCTTGCTTCGTCGCTACTCGACCGTCCTTTCCCGGCAGGATCAGTGTTCTTCGGCGAAGTTGCTCTCTCGGGAGCGATTCGCCCCGTAGGACGCATCGAGCCCCGACTGCGAGAAGCAGCAAGGCTTGGTTTTACTAGAGCTTTTGTCCCGCCCGGGGCGCCAGATACAGTCGACGGCATGGCCGTCCATGGGCTATCCAGACTGCAGGACCTTGTGGACGTGCTAGGCGGGGACTCTGAGTAGAGGTAGGTGGGGCCGATATGCCTTTTTCGGTGTTCGACATCATCATTGTGGTCTTGATCGTCGTCTCGGCGGTGATGTCCGTTGGGCGCGGCCTGATTCGCGAAGCCTTCTCGGTCATTTCCTTCATTATCGGCGGTATCGCGGCGATCCTCTGCCTCACCTATCTCGAAGCGCCGCTCAAATCGGTGATCTCGCCCAATGAGCCATCGATGATCCCCGCGGCCATTCTGGTGGTGGTGGGCTTTTTGGTCGCATACATGATCGCAGCCTTCGCTGGCGGCCGGCTGTCCAAGCTTATCCATTCCTCGCCCGAGATCGGGGCGCTGGATCGCATTGCAGGAGCGGCGTTTGGCGTCGCCCGGGGCGTCCTGGCGTCCATCCTTTTCGTGATGCTGATGCACCAGGTTCTACCCCGGGGCGAAGAGCCGCCGGAGATTGTCAAATCGGCCAGCTACCCGCTATTGGACACCGCCGCGACATGGGCCGCCAAGACCATTCCTGGACTGGCGGAACAGATCAAGGCTGGTACGGCCGCGCCCGCGACCACATCTACGCCGCAGAACAGTCAGTAGCATTGCCCCCGGAGGCGAAACTGGACAGTCCTGACACCTTCGATGATCCAGGACTGGGCCAGATGCTGGACGATGACGACTTCCGCCCGGGCTTCAAGGACGGCATGGGCCACAAGTGCGGCGTGTTCGGCGTCTTCGGGCGCGAGGACGCCGCGGTTCTGACGGCTCTCGGTCTCCACGCTCTGCAGCACCGCGGACAGGAAGCCTGCGGCATCGTCACCTTTGACGGCAAGGGCGGCACGTTCCGGTCCGAGCGCCACATGGGCCTCGTCGGCGACAATTTTAGTGAGGAAGCCGGCGCGATCTCCCGCCTGCCCGGCCGCATGGCGATCGGCCACAACCGCTATTCCACGTCCGGCCGGGTCGTGCTGCGCAACATCCAGCCGATCTATGCCGACCTCGCCCATGGCGGCCTCGCTATCGCGCACAATGGCAACCTCACCAACGCCCGCGCCATCCATCGCGAGCTGGTCCAGAACGGCGCCATCTTCCAGTCGACCATGGACACCGAAGTGGTGCTTCAGCTCACCGCACGCTCCATGCGCAATCGCATTGAGGACCGCTTCATCGACGCTCTGCGCCAGCTCGACGGCGGCTATGCCTTCGTCGCCCTCACCAACGACAAGATGATCGGCGCCCGCGATCCTTGGGGCCTGCGCCCGCTGGTGCTTGGCGCCCTCGATGACGGCTCGCCCGTCCTCTGCTCGGAGACCTGCGCGCTTGACGCGATTGGCGCCAGCTTCGTCCGCAACATCGAGGCCGGCGAAGTGGTGGTCATCAATGAGAACGGCGTTGAGAGCCTCACGCCCTTCCCGGCCACCCGCGCCAGCCCGTGCGTGTTCGAATACGTCTACTTCGCCCGTCCCGACAGCATCATGCACGGCCAGAGCGTCTATGAAACGCGCCAGCGTTTCGGCCGCGTGCTGGCGCGCGAGCATCATGTCGAGGCCGACCTGATCTGCCCGGTACCCGACGGCGGCAGCCCGGCCGCGCTCGGCTATGCAGAACAGTCCGGCATCCCGTTCGGCTTCGGCATCATCCGCAACCACTATGTCGGCCGCACCTTCATCCAGCCGACCCAGACCGGCCGCCAGCGCTCTGTCTCGCGCAAGCACGCGCCCAACAAGCCGATCCTCGATGGCAAGCGCGTCGTCCTGGTCGATGACTCGATTGTCCGTGGCAACACCTCACAGAAGATCGTCCAGATGGTGCGCGACGCCGGCGCCGCCGAGATCCACTTCCGCGTCGCCAGCCCGCCGATCAAGCACCCGGACTTCTACGGCATCGACATGCCCTCGAAGGAAGAACTTATCGCCTCCTCCATGAGCATCGACCAGATGAAACGCTACCTGAAGGTCGACAGCCTCGCCTTCATCTCGCTGCCCGGCTTCTACGAGGCCCTCGGCAAGGGCAAGCGCAACGACGCCACGCCACAATTTGCCGATCACTGTTTCACGGGCGACTACCCGACCAAGCTGGTCGACCGCGACCATGACATGGCGTCCAAGGAGCAGCAGCTCTCGCTGCTTGACGACTAGATCATGGATCGTCGCATCGTCCTCGTTACCGGCGCCTCGAAGGGCATCGGCCGCGCTGCCGCCCTGGCGCTCGCCAAGGCCGGCAATCATGTCATTGCAACCGCGCGGTCCGAGAAGGCGCTAACCGCGCTCGATGACGAAATTCGCACGACCACCGGTCATTCGGCGACGCTGATCCCGCTGGACCTGCGCGACATGCAGGCGATTGATCGTCTGGCCTCGGCCCTGCTGGAACGCTTTGGCCGCCTCGATGGCCTGCTCGGGAATGCCGGGGTCCTTGGCACGCTGGGTCCGCTGGAGGCTGTGAGCCCGGCAAGCTTCCAGGAAACGCTGGACGTCAACTTCACCGCGAACTGGCGCCTGATCCGCGCAACGCACCCGCTACTGCGCATGAGCGAGGCCGGACGCGCGCTGTTTGTCACCGCCGGCGTCGTCCCGCGCCCACGCGCCTTCTGGGGCGTCTACGGCGCGACCAAGGCCGCGCTGGAAACGATGATCGCCTGCTACGCCGACGAAGTCGAAAAGACACCTATCCGCGTCAACCTTTTCGACCCCGGCGCGGTTCGCACCAAGATGCGCTTCGAGGCCATGCCCGGGGAAGACCCGCTCACCTTGCCGACGCCGGACGAGGTCGCTTCGACGATCCCTCAATACCTGTCGCCGGAGTGCACGCTGCACGGCGAGCGGATCGTGTTTGCGAAGCGCACGAAACAGTAGAAACCGCGAAGGCTTCTATTCCTTGTCCGCGAACGGGTTCTTGCCCTGGCGCAGCACCAGCCGAATTGGAACGCCCGGAAGGTCGAACGCTTCGCGCAGTTCGTTGAGCAGGTAGCGCTTGTAGGTCTCCGGCATTTCGTTGGCGCGGCTCGCCATCAGCACGAAGGTCGGTGGGCGCGTCTTCATCTGCGCCATGTAGCGCGGCTTGATGCGCTTGCCGTTCGGCGCCGGCGGCGGGTGTTTCTGCGTGACGTAGGCCAACCAGTCGTTGAGGTCGCGTGTCTTCACGCGCGCTGACCAATCCTTGTGGACCTTCACGCAGGCATCCATCAGCTTGTCGAGGTTCTTGCGCGTGATGCCGGAAACTGGAACCAGCGGCGTGCCGCCGGCGTGCGGAAGGTGCGCGGTGGCCTGGTGATCCATCTCCTTGCGGGCTTCGGAAGGGTTGTCGACCGTGTCCCACTTGGTGATCGCGTAGACCATGCCCCGCCCCTCGCGGATGACGAGGTTGGCGATTTGCACGTCCTGCTTCTCAAAGGCGTCGCGCGGATCCATCACGAGAACGACCACGTCGGCGAAGCGGATCGAGTGCGTCGTCTCCATGGTTGAGGCGCGTTCGAGCTTGTCCTGCACCTTGGCGCGCTTGCGCAGGCCGGCGGTGTCGACGAGGCGGATTTCCTTGTCCTTCCAGCGCCACGCCACTGTGACGCTGTCGCGCGTGATGCCCGCTTCAGGACCGGTGATGAAGCGCTCGTCCTCGAGGATGCCGTTGAGCAGCGTCGACTTGCCGGCATTGGGGCGGCCAACGAAGGCGATGCGGATGGGCTTGTCCGGCTCGGGCGGCGCCTCGACGTCGGGGTCGAACGGTTCCTCGTCTTCGATGACCGGATCAAGCGACACGAATTCGCCTGAGCGCTCCAGCCTTTCCTGAGCCGCGGCGAGGCCGTCGAAGAGGTCGGACATACCCTCACCGTGTTCGGCCGATATGGGCGCTGGCTCGCCGAGGCCGAGGCGCCAGGCGTCCATCAGGCCTTCGTCACCCTGCTTGCCCTCGCACTTGTTGGCGGCAAGGACGACGGGCTTGCCGGACTTGCGCAGGAGCTGGGCGAAGCGTTCGTCGATCGGCGTCACGCCCGCGCGGGCGTCGTAAAGGAAGATCGTGACGTCAGCCTCGTTGATCGCGACCTCGGTTTGGCGACGCATGCGGGTTTCCAGCGAGGCGTCGTTGACGTCCTCGAAGCCCGCCGTGTCGATGAGAAGGAGGTCGAGGTCGCCAAGGCGGCCTGTGGTTTCCTTGCGATCGCGCGTTACCCCGGGCTGGTCATCGACAATTGCAATCTTCCGGCCCGCGAGCCGGTTGAACAACGTCGATTTACCGACATTCGGGCGACCGACGATGGCCACCTTCAACGCCATTGGGAAACTCCAACCGCAAGTCCGCGGTCTACTTGAGAAAGTCCTACTTGATCGCGATCAGCTGCGCCTGATCGGTCAGGACAAAAACCTTGCCGGCTGCGGCGATCGGCTCGATGAAGATGCTCTGGCCAACCTTGAGCTCCGACACCGTCTCGCCGGTCTGTGGCGACAAGGCAATCACGTCGCCTTCCGACGAAGCGATGACCAGACGGTCGGACGCGATCAGCGGCCCGGTCCAGACGATCCGGTTTTCCTTGTTGTTGTCCCGGAACTCCGGCAGCTCACGAACCCAGACGACCTTGCCGTCGATCTTGTTGAAGCAGGCGACCTTGCCGCCCGTGCCGACCACGAACAGGAAATTGCCGCCGATCACCGGGCCCTGGCGCGACCCGAACGTCACGCTCCAGATCCGCGATCCGCTGCGGGCGTCGATCGCGGTGAGAACGCCGGAGTGGCTGGCGGCATAGACGACGCCGTCCTGGATCGTCGGCTTGCCGGCGATGTCGTTGATCGCCGACAATGGCGTGTAGCGGCCGGTCGAGGTCAGCGTGTCGGTCCACAGGCGGCGGCCGTTGGCCGGCAGGTAGGCAATCAGCTCGCCCGACGAATAGCCAACAGCGAGGATGTCCTGCGTGACCGCCGGGCTGGGCGATGACAACACGCGCGCGGATTCCGAGATCGCCTGGTCGTTCCACATGATCTCGCCAGTGTCGGTATCGACCGCGTAGAAATCGTTGTTGGTGGATATCAGGAAAGCGCGGTTGCCCATGATGGCAGGCGAACTCGACAACGGGCTGTCCACGCGGCGCTTCCAGATTTCCTTGCCATCGGTCAGCGACAGCGCGGTGATATAGGCGAAGCCTGAGGCAACGATCAGCTTGTCGCCCGCGATGGCGAGGCCGCCGCCGACCGAGAACTCGTCCCAGTGCGGATTGGACGCCTTCAGCTGGTTGTCCCACACCTGCTTGCCCGACTTGGCGTCGAACGCCGCGACCTTCATCGACGAGTCGATCGTGAAGATGCGGCCGTCCTTGACCACCGGAGCGGCGACGATGCGCTTGATCTCGCCCGATCCCTCGCCGACGCCTGTGCGCCAGTCGATCTTGAACTCGGGCGCCGCGATCAGGTTGCCCGGAACCTTAGCGTTGTTGAGGCCTGCCTGCGTCCAGTCGGTGACAGGCACGGCGGCCGGCATCGTGACGCCGGTTACGACCAGCGCCGGATCAGGCGTCAGCTTGTCCTGGAAGGGGTTCACCGTTACGCGCGCCGCCTTCTCCTCCTCGGAGAGAACGATCGGCGCGTTGCCGCATGCGGCCAGCACGGCCGCCATCGGCAGGGCGAGAAGGATGTTACGCATCACTGACTTCATTGGTTCTGTCCGGGCTGCGGCTGAGCGGGCGTCGTGGCAGGCGTGGCGGCGAGCGTGGTTGCCGGCGCCGGTGTTGTAGCGGCAGGAGCGGCGGCGGCTGGCGCGGCGGCAACCGGGCGCGGCGGCAGGGTGAGCAGCGCCTGGCGAACCCGTTGCTTCATCGCGTCGGGCGCCTCGATTTCCAGCTCCAGCGTTTCGAATTCGTCGCGGGCGCGTTCAACATCGCCATCCGACAGCGCCTTGGCGGCAACCAGTTCGCGTGCCAGCGCCGAGCTGTAGCCCTTCTTGGCCAGCAATGGCTTGAGGATCGATTCCAGCTCGGTGATCGGCGCCGAGTCTGCTTTGGTGTAAGCGAGCTTCAGTGTCGCAAGCTCGGCGAGAATGCCGGTGTCCTTGGCGGCTGCATCCGCCAGCGCTTTCTCGATGGTGGCGCTGTCATTGGTCAGCTGCTTCTCAAGGCCCGCGAGCATGTGGCCCGACAGGGCGCCGAAACCGGTCTTGTCGTTGGCGAGCGAGAGGAACTCCGTCCGCGCAGCGGCGAGATCCTGCTTTTCCATCGCTGCATAGGCTGCGTCATAGACCTTGGCCGAGCGGTCGATCTCCTGGTCACGCTGCCAGCGCATGAATTCGAAGACACCAACGCCAACAACGACGACCGCGACGACGCCATAGACAGCGAACTGCCAGCGCTTCCAGAAATTGCCGAGCTTGTCCTCGCGCAGACTCTGGTCGACTTCTTCAAAGATATCGGTCACGCGCGGGGGGCTCCGGAAAGGTGGGGCAACTTAGCTGGGGCAACCCGCCCCGGCAATTCGCCTTAGCTGTTGAGGAAAGATGGGCCGTTGAGGACAGATGGGCCGTTGGGATTATGGCTGTTTTTTGAGGGTGTAGGTCTCTTTTTCCCCGGGAAAGCGCCGGGCCCTCACATCCGAGGCATATCCATCCACCGCTTTGCCGATTTCGGCGCGGAGGTCGGCATAACGTCGCACGAATCGCGGCGTCCAGTCGAACATGCCCAGAAGATCGTCTGTGACGAGAATCTGGCCATCGCAGGCGCCAGAGGCCCCGATTCCGATGGTGGCGCAGGAAACCCGCTTCGTGATCTGCGCAGCAAGGTCCTCGGCCACCCCCTCGATGACCATGGCGAAACAGCCCGCCTCATTGGCGGCTACGGCCTCGGCGATCGTGCGATGGCGCTCGGCCTCGGTGCGGCCTTTTGCCTTGAAGCCGCCGTCGACATTGGTCGCCTGGGGGCGAAGGCCGACATGGGCCATCACGGGAATGCCCCTGTCGACCAGATACCGGACGGTGGCTGCGGCGTATTCGCCTGCCTCGATTTTCACGGCCTGGCAGCCCGTCTCTTTCATGATCCGCGAGGCGTTCATGAAGGCCTGCTCGACCGAAGCCTCGTAGGACCCGAACGGCATGTCGACGACGACGAAGGCGCGCTTCGATGAACGCATCACCGCCTGACCGTGCAGGATCATCATCTCGAGCGTGACGCCGACCGTGGTGGGCAGTCCGTGCACGACCATGCCGACGCTGTCGCCGACCAGGAGAAGATCGCACTTGTCGTCCAGCAGTTCGGCCATCGGCGCGGTGTAGGCGGTCAGGCAAACCAACGGCGTCGCGCCCTTCGCGGCGGCGATATCCTTGACCGTCTTGCGGGCGGATTGGACCTGGGCGGACATGGCTGGAGTCCCGGGGACGCGTCCCCTCAATCAATGAGGGCGCTCAATAGGGCCCAAACGCCCCGGAAGCAATGTTCGGGCGCGGCCGGTGGGGTTAACCAACCAGGATGGGTGCGCCGAACAGGATCTCGTGCAGCTGGTAGATGAAAAGCCCATAGACCGCTGACCCGACAGCGACTGAGATCATGTCGCCGAGGATGTTGGCGTCGGCGTTTGCGGCGCCGACATCGCCGCGCCGTTTCACCGCAATCCGGTCGACCACGCCAAAGATCAGGAACGAGCTAAACAGGATGATCGAGGCAAGGTCGCCGTTGGCGACGAGGTGGGCCAGAGCCCACAGCTTCACCGCCGTCAGCATCGGATGGCGTACCGCCTTTTTGATGTAGCCGGTCGGACGCACATAGGCCGCGACGATCAGGATCACCGCCGGCAACATCAGCGTCGTGGTGATGTGGCGCGTCCATGTCGGCGGATCCCAGATCGGGATCCACGGCTTCATGTAGGCAAAGCCCCATACCAGCGCGACGAAGCCCACGACCGTCAGCAGCGAGTAGAGGCCCATATATGCGCCGCGCCCCATGCGGTCGGCGATGCCCGTTCCGTCGCGGGTGCGGAACGCCGTGTAGAAGTGCGTCCCGAAGAAAACCAGCAGGCCTCCGAAGAAGGCGGCGAGATATGCTATATCCATGAGCTGCGCCCTGATCGATCCACCCGGAGGGATCAGAGCAAAGCTACGCCCATCGCGCAATCCAGCCCTTAGGGCAGCTGTCCGGATCTAGCGGGTCTGGATCGCGACAGCGGCCAGCAGGAAGCTGACGCCCGCGACAACTGCCGACACAGCCATGATAGTCGGGTCAGGCGCCGTCTGCAGCGCCCCGCTGACGCCACCCCACCAGCCGGTCAAGCTCGGAAGATGCGGCGCCATCTCGGCGATACCGCCTGCCGCGAAGCCGAAACCGGCCAAGCCGGCGCCATAGATCGCCGTCTGCCGCCAGGCCATGTTGGTTCGGGTCTTCTGCACGACGCGCACGGCAAAGCCGTCGTCACGGATCGCGGCCTCTTCCGAGGCGAACATCCGCTCAAGCTCGCCATCGGGCTGCTCGGCAGGATCTTCAGGGTGATCTGGGGACATGCCAGTTTCCTTGAACATCAGTGTCTCACGCTACCGCATAGGCGGCCAGCGCCTTCTGTAGTTTCGCCCTGCCCCTGAGCACCCAAGACTTTACCGAGCCCAGCGGCGCCCCCATTGCGAGAGCCGCCTCCGAATGGCTGAGGCCCGCGCCGAGGCACAGCGCGATGGCGGCCCGTTCGCTGTCATCCAGGGCGGCCATTGCCCGCATCAGATCGAGGCGTTCGCCGTCCGAACCTGCGAGACCGGCAGCCTCCTCCGTTTCTGTCTCGTGAGCAGAACGTTTCCGGCTCGCAAGGAATTCGCGGAAGGCGATGGCGCAGACCCAGGCGCGGAACGATCCGCCGGCCCAGGTCGATCGCCTGCGCCAAGCGGTCAGGAAGGCGGCCTGGGCGATGTCGTCCCCGTCGGGCGTGGAGCGCGCCAGGCGACGCCCGAGCGCTCGCACCGAAGCCTGATGGCGAGCGACAAGGCGGCCAAAAGCCTCCCGGTCGCCCGCCATCGCGGCGCGTGTCAGATCGGTATCGGCGGGATCCACGCCAGACACGGGCTAGGTGCGCTTCGACTCGTTGGCGAAGAAATGGAGCCCCAGGAAGGCGAGCCCGACGAACAGCGGGAACGTGGCGACGCCAAAGAGGCCACGCATGACTTCGACGCGGCCATCTTCCCAGCCCGGTCCCATTCCCATGATGGTGGCGAACGAGGCGAAGCCGGCAGCGATCGCAACGAAGACGATGCCGCGCCGCAGGTCTGCTATCGGGCTGGTGATCCGCGCCATGGCTTCCAGCGCGTCTGGGGTCAGGGGCTGGCCCTTCTCGATGGCGAGACGGAGGGTCTGGAAGGCTTCAGCCCGCTTGCGGTAGGCGAAATGCTGGAACAGCCAGATTATCCCGATGATCATCGCAAACGATGCGAGCGGGATCATAATTTCAACGCCCATGGTCGAAGCCCTTCTGTCGGCGAACGATCCGCCGGTTTTGCAGGTTAGAGGACAGGACGGCCCAAAATGGATGCGGCCTCCGGAAAGAAATTCCCGGAGGCCGCAATCAACTCAATAAACGCTGCGTCAGGCCTTAGGCCCGGCGGCGTTCCCGGCCACGCTCGAGGCTGGCGATATAACGGCGGTGTTCCTCGAAAGGATCCACCGCGCGCTCTTCGCGCGGTCCACCCGGCTTGGAGACGGTGCGTGTCTCCTTCTTGGCTTTGGCGGCTTCCTTGACCTCTTTCTTGCGAGCTTTCCGTTCGGCGCGCTTCTGGGCGTCAACGGACAGTTCGGCGTCAAGGCGGGCCTGTTCGGCGGCAGCGATGGCATCCAGCCGGGCCTGTTCGGCGGCGGCGGCGGCCTCCTCGCGAGCGCGCTGGCGCTCAAGCTTCTCAGCTTCGCGCTGGGCACGGATCTCTTCCATGCGGGCGCGACGCTCAGCCTCGTGGTCGATCAGGACATCGGCCTGGACCGTGGGCTTGGGTTTGAATTTTTCGAGAAGGGCTTTCTTCGCGGCCGCGGCTAGCGCCTGCCGTTCAGCAAAAGTCGAATTTTTGGGTTGCATCTAGGCTTTCGGAATCAACGGTGAATCGTTGGGTGGGGAGATGTGCGGGCTACATAGGTCGGCGCGTCGGTTTCGTCCATCCCCTGCGGCATTACGCCAAGTTCATAGGGTGACAGTTATCGGACAGCGAGCGCGGCCTTCCGCTGCATATCCGAAACAAGGCGCTTTTGAACATGTTCTCCCGCCAGCAGACGCGGCTAGCTGCGAGGCCGGTCATGCCAGGATTTCTCCGGTATTTGCTGGTGCAACGCTTGGACATCTGCGCCGGCCGGATTGAACGTGCTTTCGCACCAGCGATGCCAGCCAAGGCCCATGGCGATTGCTTCCAGCGTGTCTGCTTGTGTGGCTGGCGGACCGGTCGCCAGCTCCTTGCGGTCCCACCACAGGCAACCCTTAGGCGTCAGGATCGTCCAATCGAGCGACGTGAAGCGGTCAATCAAATGCTCCGCTACTGTTTCGAGGATGAAATGCTCCGGCTCGAACCACGCGATCATCCGCTCGCCTAGCGCCTGGTCGCCCACCTCCTGGAAAAGCAGGTGGTCACGCATGTTCTGGATGTCGCACTTTACGCTACGGGCCATCTGGTTGAGGTCGCGGACAAGCGGATCATCGGCGACCGCATAAAGACGAGGCTCGTCTTCCTTGGGCTTCCTCATCCGCCAGATCAGGTCATAGAGCAGCGCGTATTTCCGCTGATCGCTGTGGCAGACGACCAACCGGACCAGCTCTCCAACACAGCGCGGCAGGATGATCGGCTTTCCCGCGGCCCCATACGCCGAGGGCATCTGCCCACCGAAGCTATTCTCGCGAACGCTCCACGTGATCTGCTCATGCGGGATGGACGACCAGATCAGCACGCGCAGCGCCTGACGAAAGCCCTGCAGGTCAGCGCCGCCATTGAGCACGATGGTCTGGTGTGCAGTCGGATCCATTCGTGTTCACTATATGTTCTTTTTCCATCATCAGCAACATCGCTCCCCTCAACGGTGCGGGTTTCAGGAAAACTCCGCCTCGTAAGCGGCCGGCTTGAAGCCAAGCGAGAGCTTGCCGACACGATCGAGCACCGGACGCTTCACCAGCGTCGGATGCGCCAGCAGCAGAGCGACTGCCCTCTTCTCATCGACGCCTGCCTTCTCCTTGTCGGGAAGTTCGCGCCAGGTGGTGCTCGCCTTGTTGAGCACCTTCTCCCAGCCGAGCGCCTTCACCCAGCTTTCGACCAATGACTTCGTCAGCCCATCCTCTCGCACATCATGAAAGCCATATGCGACACCCTTCGCATCCAGCCATTTTCGCGCGGCGCGTGTCGTGTCGCAGGTCGCGAGCCCGTAGATCGTGATGTTCTTTGCAGCCATGCGAGCTTTCTCGACTTTTTTCGCACGTGATGTCCAGATGGCTTGGTCTCGCGCGTCATTGTGCCGGCGACGCACACGCGCGCTCGAAACATGAGGGAAACACCATGCAATACCTGCTGATGATCTACGGAGAGGAAGGCGCCTGGAACAAGATGCCGGAAGCGGCCCAGCGCGAAGGCATTGCCGCCTACACCGCCTATGGCGAGGCGCTGCGCAAAGCCGGCGTGCTTGCCGGCTCCAACCGGCTGCGCGACTCTGTCGACGCGACACGCGTGACCGTTACCAACGGCAAGACCAAGGTGCAGGACGGCCCCTATGCGGACACCAAGGAACAGCTCGGCGGCTACTATCTGATTGACGTCAAGGATCTCGACGAGGCGATCTCCTGGGCTGCACGTTGCCCCGGCGCCGCACACGGGATCATGGAAGTGCGTCCCGTCTGGTCGATGTAATGAGTGCAGAAGGCGACGCGCAGCAGATAGCCGAGGCGGTTGCACGCCGGAGTTACGGCAAGCTCGTCGCCTTCCTCGCCGTTCGGACACGTGACGTTGCCACCGCCGAGGATGCGCTTTCGGAAGCATTCGCAGCTGCGATGACCGAATGGCCGCACAGCGGCCCGCCAGACAATCCCGAAGCCTGGCTGATGACTGTCGCGCGGCGGAAGCTGATCGACGCCTCTCGCCGACGCAAGACCAGCGAGATTGCGTCGCCACAGATCCAGCTGATCACCGAGGAGTTGGGCGCAATGGAAGCAGCGGACGTTCCCGACAAACGCCTCGCCCTGATGTTCGCGTGCGCGCATCCCGCGATCGACGAAAGCATCCGCGCGCCTCTGATCCTTCAGACAGTGCTTGGCCTGAGCGCGGATGTAATCGCTTCCTCGTTCCTGTCGTCTCCTGCCGCCATGGCTAAGCGCCTTGTCCGCGCCAAGGACAAGATCCGTCAGGCCGGCATTCCGTTCGAGACGCCGGCACGCGAAGACCTGCCCGAACGTCTGTCAGCCGTGCTGGATGCGATCTACGCCGCTTTCACTGAGGGTTGGACTGATGCGGCCGGCACGGACACCGCGCGGCGCGACCTCACCGGGGAAACGCTTTTCCTGGCCCGTCTAACGATAGAGCTGATGCCAGATGAACCCGAAGCACTTAGCCTTGCTGCATTGATGTTCCACGCCGAAGCCCGACGGCCGGCGCGGCGTAGTGCTTCGGGTGACTATGTTCCGCTGGCCGAGCAGGACACTGCATCGTGGAACCGCAGGCTGATTGCGGACGCGGACACTCTGCTCCGCCGCGCCGGCTCGAAGAACACGCTTGGCCGCTATGAGCTGGAAGCGGCGCTACAATCGGCCCACGCCCATCGCCGCCTCTCTGGCCATGACAACTGGCCGGAGATCGTCGCTCTCTATGATGCGCTTCAGGCGCTAGTCGCCTCACCAGTCGTGGCCATCAACCGGGCCCTTGCCGTTGCCGAGGTCGAAGGCCCGGCTGCTGGCCTGAATGCAATGCCTGGTCCCGGCAGCGACGCTCGCCTTTTGAATTATCAGTCTTACTGGGCAGCGCAGGCGGAGCTGCTGGCGCGAACCGGCGCAGCGGCGGAAGCTTCGCAAGCCTATGACTTGGCTATTGGCCTTGAGCGCGATCCGGCAGTGCGGAGATTCCTGCAGAAGCGTAAGGCGATGGTTGTGAACTAGCGTGGCCGCGGCCGATTGCGGAACTGCCGAAGCAGGCGCAGGTTATCTCGAACGATACGGGAGATACCCATGAAAATCGACCCACGAGTCAGCGCCGCTGCAATAGCGATCGCAACTTGCCTTGCGGGATGCGTGTCGCCTTCACCTTCGTCGGAAGCCATGGCCAGCTCGGCCAGCATCAACAATTCCTGCATCAACCCCACCGAGATCACCAAGCAGACGATCGTCAGCGATCAAGAGATCCGGTTCGAGCTCAGGAATGGCGAGGAGTGGGTGAACCAGCTCCCGCGCGCCTGCTACGGGCTGAAGTTCCAGCAGGGCTTTTCGTGGGATGTGCGCGGCACGCTGGTCTGCTCCAACCAGCAGACGATCCATGTGAAGGATGACGGCACGCCCTGCCAGCTAGGCGAGTTCACGCGCTTGCCGAAGGCGAGCTAGTCCCCGGCCTTTGTGTTCGCCTCCAGGAAAGCCTCGACCTCGTCGAGGTCGGCGGAGAATTCGTAGCCCTTGTCGCCGAAGATGATCTCGCGCGAGTCTTCGTCGCGAAGCATGTAGCCGCCATGCTCCAGGACTTTGCCGAACGGCTTCTGCGCCTTCATCAGCTGGAGCCCATAGCGTATCGCGAACCGCTTCACGCGGCGTTCCTGCGAAGCGACTTCGTGGCGGCCTTTTCCCATTCAGACGCTTCCCGTTGTGGAGGCCATATGGCGATTACAGAACCCAGTCCGATAGGCGCAGATTCGGCGTCAATGTGAAGGATATCACCTGGAAGACGTAGTTCTCTTCGTTACGACATTTGAGTGGCGCGTAGACTTGCCACGCTAGATCGCTTGCGGAATTCTTGCAGATGAAACGGGGTACGTGATGACCATTCGAACCGGAAGCTGTCTCTGCGGCGCGAGGCGTTACGAGATTGATGGCGATCTCGACGGCGTCTGGATGTGTCACTGCTCGTTATGCCGCAAGGCGACGGGTTCGACCGGAAACGCCATACTGATCGTGCCGAAGGAACGTTTCCGGTGGCTGAGCGGTGAGGATCACGGCGTGACCTACTCGTTGCGTCCGACATACACGCTCACCCGTTGCAAGACCTGCGGCACGCCGCTTCCGGCTGAGACAGACGAGACGAATGTCTATGTCACGGCGGGTACGCTTGATGATCCGCTGGATGCTGGCGTCACCACCCATCTCTTCTGCGCGTCGAGAGCGGATTGGGATCGCGACGCGCCTCACGTTCGATACTTCGATGAGCGATCAAGCTAGCCTGCCCACGCGGACCACCCCTCACTCCCACTCGATCGTACCCGGCGGCTTGCTCGTCACGTCGTAAACGACGCGGCTGACGCCTTTCACCTCGTTGATGATGCGGGTGGCGGTGCGGCCGAGGAAGTTCATATCGAACTGGTAGAAGTCGGCGGTCATGCCGTCTGTGGAGGTAACGGCGCGGAGGGCGAGCACGCTGTCATAGGTGCGCGCGTCGCCCATGACGCCGACGGAGCGGACGGGAAGCAGGACGGCGAAGGCCTGCCAGATCTTGTCGTAGAGGCCGGCCTTGCGGATCTCGTCGAGATAGATGGCGTCAGCTTTCTGGAGGATGGCGACACGCTCCGGGGTGATCTCGCCGGGGATGCGGATGGCGAGGCCGGGGCCCGGGAAGGGGTGACGGCCGACGAAGGCCGGCGGCAGGTCGAGCGCGCGGCCGAGCGCTCGCACTTCGTCCTTGAAAAGCTCTCGCAGTGGTTCGACGAGCTTCATGTTCATGCGCTCAGGCAGGCCGCCGACATTGTGGTGTGACTTGATCGTCACCGAGGGGCCACCGTCGAACGAGACGCTTTCGATCACGTCGGGATAGAGCGTGCCCTGCGCGAGGAAGCCGGCGCCGCCGATCTTCTTGGCTTCGCGCTCGAAGATTTCCACGAACGTCTTGCCGATGAATTTTCGCTTGGTCTCGGGATCGGTGACGCCGGCGAGGCCGCCGAGGAATTCCTTGCCCGCATCCACGTGAACGAGCGGGATGTTGTAGTGGCCGCGGAACAGCTTCACGACCTCGTCCGCCTCGTTGGCGCGCATCAGGCCGGTATCCACGAAGACGCATGTCAGCTGGTCGCCGATGGCTTCGTGGATCAGCACAGCCGCGACGGATGAGTCCACGCCACCAGAGAGTCCACAGATCACCCTGCCCTTGCCGACCTGAGCGCGGATCTTCTCGACCTGCTCGGCGCGCAGGGCGGCCATCGTCCAGTCGCCCTTCATGCCCGCGATCTTCTTGACGAAGTTCTCGAGCAGCTTTGCGCCATCGGGCGTGTGCACCACTTCGGGGTGGAACATGGTCGTGTAGTAGCGGCGCTTTTCATCCACAGCGATGGCGAACGGGGCGTTGGGTGATGTGCCGATGACCTTGAAGCCTTCGGGCAGGCGTGTGACGCGATCGCCGTGGCTCATCCACACGGGATACTTGCCGCCGACTTTCCAGAAGCCGTCGAACAGCGGGCTAGCGTCGAGGATCTCGACATCGGCGCGACCGAACTCCGCTGCGTGGCCGCCCTCGACCTCGCCGCCGAGCTGCACGGACATGGTCTGCTGCCCGTAGCAGATCGCCAGGATCGGAACGCCGGCGTCGAAGGCCGCCTGTGGCGCGCGGGGGGACTTTTCGGTCGTCACGCTGGCGGGGCCGCCGGAGAAGATGATGGCCTTGGGATTGAAGCCCTTCGCGAGAACGTCGCCTGCCCGGTTGTAGGGGTGGACCTCGCAATAGACGCCCATCTCGCGGAGGCGGCGGGCGATAAGCTGGGTCACCTGACTGCCGAAATCGACAATCAGGACGCGTTCGTGGACTGGATTCGGGGTCAAGGTCGCCATGGCGGAACTAGAAGAGGTTCGGTCCTGTCGTCAATCCTGCGCTTTGGTCATCCACAGGGGGAAGTCTCAACCGCCCATTGCCCGTGCGCGGAACCGGTTCAACAGGTCGGAGAGCTTGCCGGCGGACATGCCATAGCGGTCGGGCAGCATGCCGCTTGCGCCGATCATCGACCGGTTCATCGAGGCGAGTCTGGGCTTGGCTGCATCGTCCACGGTCGATGAGAAACCGACGAAGCTGTTCATGCCGATCGAGACCGGCGCGAAGGCCGAGCACTCGGTCCATTTGCGGCGGAACGTCTTGAATGGCGTCTTGCAGGTGAAGCCCTCGCGGTCGAGATCGAGCTGCGAGCCAACCCCGATCATGCCGGGGATGGCGACCAGAGCGACGAGCGCGAAGAAGGCGCAGATGCCCCAGCGCGTCAGCGGATCCTTGTCGTCCATCAGAAGCGCGGCGACCGTGCTGAACGATGCGCCGACGATGAAGACGAATACCCAGCGCAACCGGCTGGGCTTGAGGCTCATCGTATCTGGAAGTGGTCCGTTGATGCTCATGCCTTCCTCCGCATCACAGCCATATAGAAGCCGTCCGTGCCGGCGCTGCGGGGCGTGAGACGAACCGAACCATCCGGGCGGCGGCATTTGCGG
This sequence comes from Hyphomonadaceae bacterium, assembly GCA_965279205.1. Taxonomy (GTDB): domain Bacteria; phylum Pseudomonadota; class Alphaproteobacteria; order Caulobacterales; family Hyphomonadaceae; genus UBA7672. Next base: position 2,028,431 of record OZ257144.1, on the reverse strand, counting down.
ACGAGCTTGCCGCCAGCTTCGGTGAGCTGGCCGGAGCGGGCAGCGGCTTCGGCGGTGTCTTCCATGACGAATTCCGGGCGGTCGGCGAGGAAGCTAGCGATCTGGTCCTCGTTCTCTTCCATCAGGAAGGAACAGGTGACGTAGACCAGACGGCCGCCGGGCTTCACATAGGTGCACGCGGCGCGGAGGATCATCGCCTGATCCTGCGTGCGCTTCTCCAGCGCATTCGGCTGCACGCGCCATTTGGAGTCTGGCTTGCGGCGCCAGGTGCCGACGCCGGTGCACGGCGCGTCGATCATGACGAGGTCCATCTTGCCGACGAGATCGTCCAACGAGGCGTTTTCCTTGGGATGACGCAGCTGCACGTTGCGGATCGCGGCGCGCTCCATGCGCGGGATCAGGGCGGAGAGACGGCGGCCGTCGATGTCGTGGCTGAAGATCTGGCCCTTGTTCTCCATCATCGCGGCCATGGCGATGGTCTTGCCGCCGCCGCCGGCGCAGTAGTCGAGCACCTGTTCGCCGGGCGCAGCGCACGATACGGCGGCAGCGATCTGGCTGCCCATGTCCTGCACTTCGACCCAGCCTTTGGAGTATGCCGGGATCGCCTCGACGGCCTCACCGCGTTCGATTGCGTCAGGCGCGGGAATGCGGAAGCCGTTCTTCAGCTCCGGCATCTGTTTCGCCTTCACGCCTTCGAGCGCGCGGCCGGCTTTCTCGGGATCGGACTTGAGCGTGTTGACCCGCAGGTCGATCGGCGCGCGGGACGCCATCGCCATCGCTTCGGCGACAGCGTCAGGACCGAAGGCGCGGGCCAGATGCGGCGCAAGCCATTCGGGATAGTCGCCGCGCACATGGGCAGGGGCGGATGGATCGGGGGCGAGCAGCAGGTTCTCGCGCTCCTTGCCCTGCAGTGCGGGCGGCGCGTGCTCGTCTTTCAGCGCTTCCTCGATCTTGCGGACGTCCCAGCCCCAGGCGTGTTTCAGCGCGCCGAGCGCGAGCGCGCGCGGGCCCGTGGATTCCATTCCGAACTCGATCGAATTCTTGCGGCGCAGCGCATCGACAACGAGCCCGGAAATCCAGGCGCGATCACGCGCACCGGCGAAGCGCGATCGCTTGCCCCAGTCGCGCACCGCGTCCTTCACTGGCGTACGGCGTTCGAGCACGTCGCGCAGGACTTCGATGGTGGCTGCGATCTTGCCGCCGTCCCTCATGGATGCGGACCTACGCCGCCATGGCGGGATGCGAGCGCGCGGCCGATGGCGCGGATATCCTTGAGGACGGCGAACTCGCCGATGAGGATGGCGTCGCCCGGGGCGCCTTCGGGATCCATGACGAGCATGGGCAGGCCCTGATGCTCCTCGCCTACGAGAGCGATCACTTCGCTGCGCGGGCGCGGGAAGCCGATACGGCGGACGTCGACCCGGTCGTTCCAGTGGGGATTGGCGAGCAGCGCCCCTTCCAGGGTCGCGCAGTCATTGCAGTACCAGTCGAAGCCTCCGTCCATGAACGGCGCCTTCAGGATGAACAATTGATCTTTCATGGCGCCCTCTTAGCGGGCCGTGGGCTGCTTGTCTTGAGGGGTATGGTTCTCATACGCCACATTCCTGCTGCGTCGCATTTCCAAGGAAATGCTCCGCGCCCCACTGCCATGCCGGCATGGAGGTTCGCTGCAGCTCAGCCCTCGATGGAGGGCCGGGGACGCAGGATGCCCCGCGTGGTTTGGGCGACTGCTCGGGTGAGCAGCTACCGGTAGTGGAAAGGAAAACGCGTCATCCCGCGTCCCCGCGGCCGTTATCCGCCAGCGTGACCACGGGGGTCCTCTCGACCCCTTGGGCCATATACACGGGCGGCGGGCAGGCCGGGTGTGTTCCCATCCAGCCCTCGAACTCCCGACTTGGCCACAGAGATGGCATTCGCCGGAACCTGACCCGCTCGGTCGCATCGCCCCCGCGCCGTTTGAACATCGCGACTGCCCTCCCTGCGGAGGCGATGGGCGCATTGTAAGCGGGAGAGGACCCCGGCTGAATCTGACTTTCGCCGTCCTACAGTTTCTTCGGCCACCGCCTAGGATTCAGGCCTGAAGATTTCTGGCTATCCTCGGTTTTGCGACGGCTCTGTCCTACCAAGCGGAGCTAGACCGCCGCCAGCGCCTTGCCGATTGCGGCGGTGCGCTCCGCTTCGGGCAGCTTGAACAATTCCAGCCACTGCACGCTGGCGAAGAAGTACTCGAAATCCTCGGGCGGCTGGGCGGCTTCGATGAAGATGGGGAGCATCGGCTTCTTGTAGCGATCGGCGAGATAGACTTCGCGCTTGATGTGGTCGCTTTCGAAGGCGCGCGGACTGCACATTACGATGACGCCCCTGGCGCCCTTGATGCCGCGCACGATCTCGCCGGCCCAGTTGTTGCCCGGCTGGATGTCGCCCTTGTCGATCCAGACAGCGCGGCCAGTGTCCTTGACCACGGCCACGACCGGTTCGACAGCGGCATTGTCGGCGTGGGCGTAGGAAATGAAGACGATAGTTGGCGCTTCATCGGCTTCGGCCGTGTCAGGCGCCTGGGGCGCAGGTGAAGCACCTGTGGCCTCCCTCCGGCGCGGGTTGAACATGCCGCCACCGGTTCGCTCCGCCGGCGGTGGCGGGGCCTGCTGCCAGAAGGTTGCGCTGCGTTCGGCCAGCGCCTTGTTCATCGCCTCGCGCGCGGCGCGCTCGACCTGTGGCCAGACCGACAGCTTGCGGTTCGATTCAAAGCTAGCGTCCATCGCGGGAAGATCGCGCAGACCGACCGGCAGGAAGCCGTGATCGAGCTTCACGAGCACCAGCCGCCCATCCGCCCAGGCGTCGAGCATGCGCTTTTCCATCATCATGCGCTGGCTGCCGAACACGGCCTTTTGCGACCACAGCGCAACAACTACGTCGGACGCCTGCAGATGACGGAAGCCTCGCGAGCCGTTTTCCGTTTCGGTAACGAGACCACGCGATTTCAGGAAAACCTTGAGATCGTCAGCAGCGGCGTGATCGGCCTCTGCGTGTGCGATAAAGACGAACATGGCGACCTCGCGGTTACGCCCCCGCCCTTTGCTAGCATGCGTCGCGCGACGAAATGAAGGCGGATCAGCCTGACTGCAGCGAGTAGTTCGGAGCTTCGCGCGTCATCTTCACATCGTGGACGTGGGACTCGCGCAGGCCCGCGCCTGTGATCTGGATGAACTTCGCGTTGGCGTGCAGGTCGGCGATGGTCTTCGAGCCGGTGTAGCCCATCGCAGCGCGCAGGCCGCCCGCCATCTGGTGCAGGATCGGGCCCACGGGTCCCTTGAACGGAACCTGCCCCTCGATGCCTTCCGGCACGAGCTTCTGCTGCTGGACGTCCTTCTGGAAGTAGCGATCGGCCGAGCCGCGGCCCATGGCGCCGAGCGAGCCCATGCCGCGATAGTCCTTGTAGGCGCGGCCTTCGTAGAGGAACACCTCGCCGGGCGCTTCTTCCGTGCCTGCCAGCATCGAGCCCATCATCGCGGACGATGCGCCAGCGGCGAGCGCCTTGGCGAAGTCGCCGGAGAACTTGATGCCGCCATCAGCGATAACCGGCGTCTTGGTCGAGTGCGCTGCATTGGCGCAGTCGGCGATCGCGGTCAGCTGAGGCACGCCGACGCCCGCGACGATGCGGGTGGTGCAAATCGAACCCGGGCCGATGCCGACCTTCACGGCGTCTGCGCCTGCATCGATCAACGCCTTGCAGCCGTCGCTGGTCGCAACGTTGCCGGCGATGACCTGCACGCGGTTGGAGAGCTTCTTCACACGCTCGACTGCATCGAGAACGGCGCGCGAGTGACCGTGCGCTGTGTCGATCACGAGCGCATCCACGCCAGCATCAATCAGCATCTGGCTGCGCTCGAAGCCGGCGTCACCGACTGTCGACGCGGCGCCGACGCGGAGGCGGCCCTGCTCATCCTTGCAGGCGTTCGGGTTGGCCTGGCGCTTGTCCATGTCCTTGACGGTGATCAGGCCGACGATGTGGCCATTCTCGTCGACGACGATCAGGCGCTCGATGCGATGCTTGTGAAGTAGCTTGCGCGCTTCGGCGGGATCGACGCCTTCGCGAACGGTGATGACTTTCCTGGTCATCAGTTCGGCGATGGGCTGGTTCTCGTTCTCGGCGAAGCGGACGTCGCGGTTGGTGATGATGCCGATAAGCTTGCCGGGACCCGAGCCAGAGGGCTCCACCACGGGGATGCCGGAGATGCGGTGACGCTCCTTCAGGACCTTGAGCTGGCGAAGGGTTACCTCAGGCGTGACCGTGACCGGGTTCACCACCATGCCGCTTTCGAAGCGCTTTACCTGGCGGACCTGTTCGGCCTGCTGTTCGATCGACAGATTGCGGTGGATGACGCCGATGCCGCCGTATTGCGCCATGGCGATAGCAAGGGCGGTTTCCGTGACCGTGTCCATGGCGGCGGAGACGATCGGTACGTTCAGGGCGATTTCGCGCGTCAGGCGTGTGCGGATGTCGACATCGCCGGGGATGACCTCGGACGGGCCGGGCTCAAGCAGCACGTCGTCGAACGTGATGGCCTGGCGGATGCGGATTGAAGGGGGGTGCTGTTCCATAGACCCGTCTATCGATTCTCGACGGGCTTGGAAAGTGGGATGCGAAAGCAGGCTTGCGGCGGCCCTTCTGGAGCCGCCGCAGCCGTGTTTTCAGGCGTCCGGCCGGAAGTGGCGGACTATTGGGTAGCGTAGCACTTGCCGACTGCGTCGGCGAACTTCTGCTGGGCGGCGCTGTCCAGACCATTCTCTGTGAACCACTTCTTCGAGCGGCCAACGGCGATGCTGTTGCGGTTCACATAGCCTTCCCAGATCCAAGTATAGAGGCCCTTCACCCCGACCTCCTTCACGGCGGCCTTCGACACGCAGGTGCAGACCGATTCAGGAATCTTGGGTTCGCCGGACGTACAGCTGGCGATCCATTCCGCCTCGGTAGCGAACGCCGCGGTCATGCCGGGAATGCCGATAGCAGCGGGTGCTGGAGCCGGTTTAGGTGCAGGCGCGGCCGCAGCTGGTTTTTCAGCGGCAGGTTTGGCGGCTTCGCCGCCTCCGCCACTGTCGCAGGCGCCAAGAGCAAGAGCCGCCGTAGCGGCAAGCAGACAGGCAAGTTTCATGAAGCCCTCCCTAAAGGCCGAAATGGTTTGGACGTGAATCGTCTCTTTGACCGTGTTCTAGCCCATTCCCGGGAAGAATTCAGCGCCCCTTGAAGCCGGTCGCGATAACAAATGTCTCAGGACTTTCGGGACGGCTTGCGGGCGGTTTCCAGTGCCGGACGTCGGTGAAGTTCGACTTCAGCATTTCCAGCAACTCGCCCTGCGCGCCGCCCTGGAAGACCTTGGCGACGAACGCGCCATTCTTGGCGAGGTTGTCGACCGCGAACCGGGCGGCGAGTTCGGCGAGGGCGACGGTGCGGATGTGGTCGGTCTGCTGGTGGCCAGTCGTGTTGGCGGCCATGTCGGAGAGGATCAGCGTCGGCCTGTCGCCGACGGCGGCGAGCAAGCGGTCGGTCATGCCCTTCTCAGCGATGTCGCCGAGGAAGATCGTGGCTTCGCCGACCGGCTCGACCGGCAGCAAGTCAACGCCGGCCAGTTTGGCCGCGCCCTTCTCGAAAGCGACCTGGAGCCAGCCGCCAGGCGCGGAGCCAAGATCAATGATGCGGGCGCCCTTCTTCAGGATGTGGAAACGCGCGTCGATCTCGAGCAGCTTGTAGGCGGCGCGGGCGCGGTAGCCGGCTTCCTGTGCGCGACGCACGTAAGGATCGCGGAGCTGGCGATCGACCCAGTCGCGGGAAGACTTGCCGAGCGTTTTCTTGCGCACCTTTTCCTTCTTCGCCATCGTGCGGCCGCCTTCGGGCGCGCGAGCGTCAGTTGGAGCTTTCCAGCGGCGGCGGCCTTTTTCGTCTTCGGTGGTCATGTCGTTGCGCTTTCAGCGGGCGAGTCCGACGGCGCGCTGCGACGCGCGCCTCGTTTCCTGCGGCGCTGCTTGGTGGGGCCGGCGCCGTGCATCATGGAGAGAAGTATGCCTTCGCGAAGGCCGCGATCGCCAACGCGCAGCTTGTCCGCCGGCCACACCGACCAGACAGCATCGAGAATGGCGCAACCAGCAAGGACCAGATCGGCGCGCTCGGGGCCGATACACGGCTCGGCGGCGCGCTCTTCAGGTGTTGCATCATGGAGGCGCTTGCGTGCTTCTTCAGCGCCTTCGCGCGAGAGCCACACGCCATCGACTTCGGACCGGATATAGCGCGGCAGACGGAGGTGCACGCCAGCAAGGCTGGTGACGGTTCCGGAATTGCCGATCAGCTGGCCACGACCGGCCTGGAAGAGCGGGCCAAAGCGCGTCGCGGCGTCGTTGGCGCGCAGGAGTTCGCAAACATGTTCGACCATGCGCGGATACCAGCCGGGCTCGCGATCCTCGAAGCTCTCGGCCAGAGTGACGACACCGACAGGGAAGGACGCCCAGCCGAGGATGGGCGGGCGAATGGCGCAGCCCTCGACGCCGCGTGCGGAGGCGGCCTTGGCATCGATCCAGCACAGCTCAGTCGAGCCGCCGCCAATGTCGATGACGAGCGCGAAGTCGTGCGTGGGGTCGACGAGGTCTAGCGAGCCGAGGAGTGCGTACTTTGCTTCTTCCTTCGGCGTTATCGTTTCCATGCGCAGGCCGAGCTCGCGATGAACCTGATTGAGGAACGCCCTCCCATTGCTGGCGGCGCGGCAGGCCTGGGTGGCGATGTACCGGGCCTGTACTGGCCTGTGCTTCTTCACCTTGTCGGTGCAGCGCCTGAGCGCATCGATCGCGCGGCCCATCGCCTTGTCGGAGAGCTGGCCAGTGCGGGCGAGGCCTTCGCCGAGACGCACGATCTGTGAAAAGGAATCGACCACGCGCAGCCCGCCCGACGCAGAGCGTTCGGCGATCAGCAGCCGGCAGTTGTTCGTTCCCAGGTCCAGCGCCGCATACAATCGTGACGCGCCGCCGGACCGTCCGCGCGGCTTTCCGCGCCGTGGACGGGTAGGCTTCGCCATAGAGCGATCCGTGATCTTGTTGGCGCAGCCATAGCCTGATCCGCCGGAGAACGCACCTGTGATGCAGGGTTTACTGTGTTTGGCTGGTTGCGAGGCATTAAGGATTGGGCCAAATGATCCGCAGACGTAGGCGGGGCTCGTCACAGCGCATCGGCGCGGTTGAGAATCGTTTGCGGCTGGCTGGGAATACCAAGGGCAAACAAGGCAAGGGGCGCCCGCAATGATGGATGTGAACAAGGCTGCCAAATTCGGCATCGGACAGCAGGTCCGTCACCGGTTCTTTCCGTTCAGGGGAATCATCTTCGACGTGGACCCGCAGTTCGCGAACACCGAGGAATGGTGGACGTCGATCCCCGAGGAAATCAGGCCGGTGAAGAACCAGCCTTTCTACCACCTGCTGGCGGAGAATGATTCCTCCTATTACGTGGCGTACGTGTCGGAGCAGAACCTGCTGCCGGATGACGCGCCGGAGCCCGTGAACCATCCACAGATCCCGGAAATGTTCGAGATCGACGATCACGGCATGTACAAGATCCGGACGTCCACGGCGCACTAGGCGCGCGTGACGCCGCCGCCGACGCACCCTACATTCCAGGTATGACAACGCACATCACAGTCAGGGACGATGACTATGTCATCGACCAGAACTGGGCCGGCTATACGGCCGACGAGCATGCCGTGTGGGATTTCCTGTACCGGCGGCAGCGCGACATCCTGGCGGATCGGGCGGACCCGGTCATGCTGCAGGGACTGGAAGCGCTCGACCTCAATCGCGGCGGCATACCCAATTTCGCGGTGATCAATGAGGAGCTGAAGCAGCGGACCGGGTTCACAGTGGTCGCTGTGCCGGGGCTGGTGCCGGACGAGGTATTCTTCAATCACCTCGCCAATCGCCGCTTTCCCGCGGGCCAGTTCATCCGGCGGCGCGACCAGCTCGACTATCTGCAGGAGCCGGACATCTTCCACGACGTGTTCGGGCATGTGCCGCTGCTGACCAATCCGGTATTCGCGGACTACATGGAGGCGTATGGCAAGGGTGGCCTGCGCGCGATTAAGTTCGGGCGCCTGAAGAACCTGGCCGCGCTCTACTGGTACACGGTGGAATTCGGGCTGATCGAGACGCCGAGGGGCGTGCGCATCTATGGCGCCGGGATTTCGTCGTCCAAGGACGAGTCGATCTTTGCGCTCGACGATGCTTCGCCCAACCGGTTGCGGTTCGATCTCGAACGCGTGATGCGCACGGAATATCGCATCGACGATTTCCAGCAGACCTATTTCGTCATCCGCTCGTATGACGAACTGTTCCGGGCGACCGTCGATACTGACTTTGCCCCGCTCTACTCGCGGCTGGCTGACGGTGTCAGCTATCGGCCGGAAACGGTTGTGTCTGGCGACGGCGTGATCAGCGTTGGTACGCAAGCGTACGCAAAGAGCCGACTGAAGGCCTGATCCATCTTCCTCTCTCGCGCGTAAAGGGCTGAGCAAGTCCCTGAAACCGCGAGCCATCGTGTCCGATCGCCCTGTCCTCTTCTGGTTTCGCGACGACCTTCGGCTTGCCGACAATCCAGGACTCGCTGCCGCTCACGCGACGGGGAGCTCGATCGTACTGCTCTACATCCTCGATGAGGTGAGCAAGGAAGCGCGTCCGCTGGGCGGCGCTTCGAAATGGTGGCTCGACAAGTCGCTGCGCGCGCTTGCCGAGCGCATTGCGGAAAAAGGCGGTCGACTGATCCTTCGCCGCGGCGCAGCTGAGGTGGAACTCGCGAAGATCATAGAGCAGACGGGCGCCAAAGGTGTCTACTGGAACCGCCGTTACGGTCCGGCGAGAAAGATCGACGAGCGCATCAAGACGTCACTGAAGGCAGATGGCGTCGAGGCGCACAGCTTCAACGCATCGCTGCTGGTCGAGCCTTTCGACATCAAGACCGGCTCGGGCGACAGCTACAAGGTGTTCACGCCGTTCTGGAAGGCGTTGCAACAATACTATGTATCGCCCGCTGCTGCGCCGGAACCGCGCGAACTCAGATCATTCGGCAATGTGAAGTCCGACGACATTGCTGACTGGAAGCTGCATCCTACCAAGCCTGACTGGTCAGACGGGATCGCGAAGGCGTGGATGCCGGGCGAGCTCGGCGCCCACAAGCGGTTGCGCGATTTTCTCAAGGCGACAATCGATGGTTACGCGACAGGTCGTGACCGGCCCGATGAAGATCATACATCCCGGCTGAGCCCTCACCTTCGCTTTGGTGAGATCGGACCACATCAGGTGTGGCGCGCCGCCCGGCACGCGGAAGACGCCGGCGAGGCGCCAGCGCGCGATGTCCAGAAATTCCTGTCCGAACTCGCGTGGCGGGATTTCTCGTATCACCTGCTCTACCACGATCCCCAGATGGGCCGCGTGTCATGGCGCCGACAGTTCGAGGATGTCGACTGGCGGAGCGGCTCGAAGGCGGAACTCGAAGCCTGGCGCCGTGGCCGCACAGGATATCCCATCGTTGATGCCGGCATGCGCCAACTCTGGTCGACTGGCTACATGCACAATCGCGTCCGCATGATCGTCGCGTCGTTCTTCGCCAAGGACCTGCTGGTTCACTGGCGCAAGGGCGAGGAGTGGTTCTGGGACACGCTGGTCGACGCCGACGAAGCCAACAACGCCAATGGCTGGCAGTGGACCGCCGGCACGGGCGCGGACGCGGCCCCATATTTCCGCGTGTTCAATCCGGTGCTGCAGGGCGAAAAGTTCGATCCGAGGGGCGACTATGTCCGCGCATGGATTCCCGAGCTGTCGCGCATGTCTGCGAAGTGGATCCACAATCCATGGGAGGCGCCAGAAAGTGTTCTCGCCGAAGCGGGCGTGACACTTGGCGATAACTATCCCGAACCGATCGTCGATCACGCCTTCGCGCGACAGCGTGCTCTCCACGCCTACAAATCCTCCAGTCAGGAAACATCCGCATGATCCCTCGTCGCAGGCGCATTGCGGTCGTGGGAGCCGGTGTTGCGGGTCTCGGAGCAGCCTGGGCGCTGCGCGAGAACGCAGACGTTGTGGTTTATGATCGCGCGCCGCGTTTTGGCGGACACGCCTGGACTGTCGATATCGATCACACCGGTCTGCCGATGTCGGTCGATATCGGCTTCATCTGCTTCAATCGGCCGAACTATCCGAACTTCACAAAACTGCTTCAGCACCTGGACGTGAAGACGGTGTGGACCGACATGAGCTTCGCCGTGTCGGACCCGAATGGCTATGAGTGGTCGTCGGACCCATGGGGTCTGTTTGCGTGGAAGCGCAATGCGCTCGACGGCAGATTTCGCGGGCTGCTGGGCGAGATCATCGACTTCAACAATGTAGCGCGCGCCGAGCTCGTCGCTGACCGTGTTCCGGACATGTCGCTGGGCGACTGGCTGGATGGTCACGGATATTCCGAGCTGTTCCGCACGGCGTACCTGCTGCCGATGAGCGCCGCGATCTGGTCGACACCAGAACAGCTGATGCTGGACTATCCGGTTGGCAGCTTCCTCCAGTTCTTCGAGAACCATCGTCTGATGCATCTGGTGCGCCCGATCTGGCGCACGGTCGCTGGCGGCAGCCGCAGCTATGTCGACAAGCTGCTGGCGGACCTCGGGCCGTCGCTTCGCCCGGCGGCGCAGATCGAGACCATCCGGCCGGCCGGGCCGGGCCGCGTGCAGATCGCCGAACGCAACAAGCCCCCGCAGACGTTCGATGCGGTTATCTTCGGCTGCCATGCCGACGAAGCGTTGAAGATGCTCGACCGCTCCTATGACGAGCAGCGGCTCGCGCTCGGCTCCGTACGCTTTTCGCAGAATACGGCCTATCTCCATCATGACGTGTCTCTGATGCCGAAGCGCCGAATGGCATGGGGTTCATGGAACGTGCTGAAAGGAGCCGATGATCGCGTGTGCGTCAGCTACTGGATGAACCGTCTTCAGAAGCTGCCGGGTAAACGGCCGGTGTTCGTGACGCTGAATCCGGTGCGCGAACCGGCGCGAGACAAGACGTTTGGCGTCTACCAGTTCAATCATCCGATGTATGACGGGCCATCCGCCGCCGCACGCCGGTCCGTGCAACGCATCCAGGGGCGCGACGGGCTGTTCTTTGCAGGCGCCTGGCTAGGCGATGGCTTTCATGAAGCCGGGCTACGTACGGGCCTGGAGGCAGCCTTTGCACTTGGCGGCAGTGTGCCGTGGGAGGCCACGACGCAGCACAGGCACTCGCTGGCGCACGCTGTACCCGGACGGACGCCGGTATCGGCTATCGCATCGATGGCAGCGACATGACCGAGCCCGCCGCACGCCTGTGGTTCGGCCGCACAACACATGTGCGCGAACAGCCTTTCCGGCGCAGCTTCACGCATCGCATCGCGATGCTGGAGATCGACATCGACCGGCTCGCGGAGGCTGACAAGCTCGCCCGACTTTTCTCGGTCGGCAAACGTAACGCGATCTCCTTCAGGCCGACCGACCTTGGCGCGCGTAACGCCGCCGTGCCCTTGCGCGCATGGGCGGAGGGGCGCTTTGCGGAGGCCGATATTTCGCTTGATGGGGGAAAGCTGCGGCTGGTCACCTTCCCGCGCGTACTTGGCTACGGGTTCGCGCCGATCTCGATCTGGCTCGGGTATGGACCTGATGGCGCGCTGCGGGGCGTAATCTACGAGGTGCACAATACGTTCGGTGAAACCCATTCCTATGTCAGCGCGTTTCATACCGACATGCGCGGAAAGTCGGACAAGGAATTCCACGTCTCGCCCTTCCTGGATGTCAGCGGAGCATACCGGTTTACGTTGAGGCCGCCGGGGAGAGACATGCAGCTGATCGTGGAGAACACGGGCGCCAACGGCCGCAGCCATGCTGCAACCCTAACGGCGACACCCTCTGCATTAACTACCGGGGCAATTTTGCATTGGCTCTGGTCAATGCCCATATCGGGTCTTGGTGTTGTGATCGCGATCCACTGGCAGGCCTTAAGACTTTGGCTGAAGGGCGTGCGGTACCATGACAAACCAGTTCAGCGCGCCAAGCGGACGAGCGTGGTTCGACCCGAAGACAGTCTGGCCAGTGCGCAGAACGATCTGAGGAAACGTGCATGACACGCGTCGACAGAATGGTTCTGGAGATCCGCGGCCCCGCTGACCTTCACAAGCTCGACAGACTGCCCGCCAGTCTGAGCTTTCTGGCTATGATCCTGGCTCGCCTGAAGAAGGGCCGGCTCGACATGACGGTGCCCGACGGGCGCACGCTGCGCTTCGAGGGCAAGGAGCCGGGACCGAAGGGCGAGCTGATCGTCCACGATCCGAAGTTCGTGCGAACGGTCGCGGCGAAAGGCGATATCGGGTTCGCCGAAGTCTTCATGGACGGAAAAGTCGACAGCCCGGATCTCGCGACCCTGCTGGAATACTTCACCGCCAACTGGGACGACGCCAGCAAGCTGACGATCGGAAACAGCATCGCGCGGTTCATTGGCAGCATGCGGCATATGCTGCGCGCCAACACGAAGAAGGGCGCCAAGCGCAACATTCTCGCCCACTATGATCTCGGCAATGATTTCTATGCGCGCTGGCTTGATCCGACGATGACCTATTCGTCGGCGATCTTCTCCTCCGCCGAGCAGAGCCTGCAAGATGGGCATCTCGCCAAGTACCGGTCGATCGCTCGCAACCTGAACCTGAAGCCCAGCGACCATGTGCTGGAGATCGGTTCTGGGTGGGGCGGCTTTGCTGAAGTCGCAGCGAAGGAATATGGCGCGCGCGTTACGTCGATCACGATCTCCGACGCGCAGCACGCCTATGCGACGAAGCGCATTGCGGAAGCTGGCCTATCAGATCGAGTTGAAATCGTTCTGCGCGATTATCGCGATGTGCAGGGACAATTCGATGCAGTTGCGTCGATCGAGATGTTCGAGGCGGTCGGCGAGGAATACTGGCCGGGCTATTTCGGCAAGATCGCTGAGGTGCTGAAGCCAGGCGGCAAGGCGGCCCTGCAGATCATCACGATCGAGGACAAGGAATTCCATTCCTACCGGAAGCGCACCGACTTCATCCAGACCTACATCTTCCCCGGTGGGATGCTGCCCTCGCCCGCAAGGCTGAAGGAAGAAACCGAGCGCGCGGGCATGACCTTCGCGACCGACCAGATGTTCAGGAAATCCTATGCCCGTACGCTGCATGAGTGGGCGAAGCGGTTTGACCTGGCCTGGGACGGGATCCGGGGCGGGAAGTTCGATGAAAGCTTCCGGCGGCTCTGGCTTTATTACCTCGCCTACTGCGAGGCTGGCTTCAACACCGGCCGCATCGATGTCGGCCAGTTCGTGCTGACCAAGCCGGCCTGAACCTCACTTACTCACAGGCTCGCCCGCCGTGCTCGCCCGCCGCGCGATCTCCCATGATTTTCTTTGAGCGTCAGCTGCTTGCGTCGGTTGAGCAGGGTGCGGGCGCGCGTGGCTGGCGGGTCACATCTTATCGACAATCGAAAAAAGACGGTTGGACTTTGTCATGAATATGCATATTCAGGCATCTACGCCCCAGTTCGGCGGCGCTGACGGCATCAGCGTCTAATCGGGGCGATTGAGCGCAAGGGGTCAATCCAATGTACATTCTCCTGGAGAGACCTAATGCAAAGCGGCTATCTGGCCGTCCGGCTCCGCCGGTCCGCGGCTATCAGCGTGGTGTTCGCAGCGACCTGCACACCCGCATTCGCCCAGAATAACACCCAGCCTCCTCCGACGACGGTCGACGCCGTCCAGCCTGCCGACCAGACCAATGAAGAAGGCGACCGCGTGGTCGTCACGGGTTCACGCATTGCGCGGGATGCCTTCACGTCCACCGCGCCGATCCAAGTGATCACGGCCGAGGCCTCCACTCTGGAAGGTCTCGTCGATACAGCGGAGATCCTGCAGGGCTCGTCGATTGCGCAGGGCTCAACGCAGTTCAACAACACGTTCGGCAACTTCGTCATCGAAGGCGGCCCGGGCATTGCCTCAATCTCGCTGCGCGGCCTCGGCGCCCAGCGCTCTCTGGTCCTGCTCAACAGCCAGCGTCCGGGACCGGCCGGCGTGCGCGGCCAGGTCGGCGCGTTCGACCTGAACGTCGTTCCCGACTCGATCATCAACCGGGTCGAGATCCTGAAGGACGGCGCATCCTCGATCTACGGTTCTGACGCCGTGGCAGGCGTGGTGAACATCATCACGCGCTCGTCCATCGACACGCCTGAGTTCAACATCCAGTACAACGCAACCGAGCAAGGTGGCGGCAACACGCTCTCCATGAACGGTGCATTGGGCTTCGACCTCTTCGGCGGCAATGTCATGCTCGCGGCCGAGTACGAGGACCGCGACCCGCTGAAATGGGGCGACCGCAAGAACCTCGCCTGCGCGATGGACCTTGCCTATGACGCCGTGACCGGCCAGCGCATTGACCGTCTCGACCGTTCGGTGATTGGCAACACACCGCTGGGTGGGTGCAGTGCCGGCAACATCTACCACAACACGGTCATCGATGCGATCAGCGGCCTGCGGTATGTGCCGTCGCCCGATGGCGTCACTGTCGGCCCGATCGCCGGATATCGGCCGAGAGCCAACCGGACGTTCCTGAACTCGCCGACCGGCTACGCCTACTTTGAAGACGTACTGAACTCGCCGAAATTCCTGGAAGGCTATGCGATCTCGGCGGTCGAGCGCCTCAGCCTTTATGGCAAGGCCGATTTCGAGCTTTTCGACAGCGTGGATTGGTCGACAGAAATCCTCGCGACACGCCGCGAGTTTGACCAGAAGGCGTGGCGGCAGTTCTTCCCGCAGATCGCCAGCGCGAACGGCTATGACGTGCCTGGCCCATTCACCGCAGGCGCCGGATTTGCCCTGCATCCGGCTGGCTTCCGTCTGACCCAGCCGATCACGATCTGGCCAGCGGACCAGCAGGTGACAGTGGATTATTACTACGTGAATTCTGGTCTGAAAGGCGACTTTGTCCTGCCCGGTTGGACGTGGTCGCTGAATGCGTCCTATTCGAGCTCGGAGGGGGAATACGGCGGCAACGAGATCACCAAAGAGAAGGCCGGCGACTGGCGCTACACCAGCGCGGACGGCCTGTATCACGGTCCGGAATACAACCCGTTCGATCCCGCCTTCCTGTCGGGCAACTGGTCACAGGCCACGTATGACCTGCTGACCGCCAATCCGGTCGGCACCACCACGTACGAACAGACCATCGTGCAGGGCGTGCTCTCCGGCGACCTGCTCGAACTTCCTGCCGGCCCGCTGGGCTTCGCGATCGGCGCTGAGTGGCGCACCTTCGAGATCGACGACACACCCGATGTCCGGGAACAGAATGATGAGTTCTGGAACACCAGCGCCGCCCTGATCACGCGCGGCGAGGACACGGTGACCGAAGCGTTTGTCGAGGTGAACGTGCCGCTCCTGAAAGGCATGCCCTTCGTCGAGGAGCTGACCCTGGACGGTTCGGCGCGCGCGTTCGAGTACGACAGCTATGGTTCGGACAGTGTGTGGAAGGCCGGCCTCAACTGGCAGATCACGCCAAGCTTCCGCGTTCGCGGCACGCAGGGCACGTCCTATCGCGCCCCTGCGCTGTACGAACTGTTCCTCGGCAACCTCACCGGCTTCCAGGACCAGGTGCTGATCGATCCCTGCATCGACTGGGGCAACTCGTCGAACGTGAACATCAGGACGAACTGCGCCGCGGCCGGTATTCCGAACAACTACACGGGTACGGGCGGCGACTCTGCACTGATCATCCAGGGCGGTGGCCAGGGTGTTCTGAAGGCTGAGAATTCCGAGGCAAGAACACTCGGCGTCATCTGGACGCCGGACTTCCTGGATCTCAGCCTGGCGGTCGATTACTTCGACATCACCGTGAAAAACCAGGTCGCCCAGTTGGGGCCAGGCGCCATTCTTGGCGGCTGCTATGGCGCGCCGATCTACCCGAACGCGTTCTGCAACCTGTTCACCCGAAACCCGGGCAATGCGCCGACCAGCGCATTCCACATCAACACGGTCAATGACAGCTATATCAACGTCAACAACCAGTCGACGCGAGGCATCGATATTACCCTGCGTTACGAGCACGAGCTCGACTTCGGGGACCTGACCATCGACCTGTCGGCAACCCACACCATGGAAGACGTCGCCAACCTGTTCGATCCGAACCTGTCCTCGGGCTTTGCGACGAACGACTTCAACGGCACCCTCGGTGATCCGGAGTGGGTTGGAGACGCAAGCTTCCAGCTCCGTACCGGCGACTACACCTACTCATGGTTCGTCGACTATGTCGGGCCGACGGACAACGAGGTGTTCTTCCCGGAAGTGACGGCCCCCGGTGCTTACTTCGGCCGGACCGCACGTCTGATCAACAAGACGGACGACTGGCTGTCGCACGACATGTCGGTGCGCTGGCAGAGCGACAAGCTGACCGTAACGGGCGGCATTTCGAACGTCTTCGACGCCCAACCGCCGGTGATCTCGTTGAACGCAGGCCAGCGACTGCAGAACTACTCGCTCGGAGCGACGCAGTACGACCTCCGCGGCCGCACTTATTTCGTCCGCCTGGGCTACGACTTCTAGGACTGCGAGAGGGAAAGACTTCAGGGCGGCGGAGCAATCCGCCGCCTTTTCGTTCTTGGCTGGGCCAGAGCGATCAGCCCTCGATGCCGACCGTTTCCTTGAGCGACTGCCAGTCGATCGAGCTGATGACCGAGTTGGCCATGGCTGGGTCGAGCGCGTAGGCGACGCCACCGGCGACGACCATCACAACCAGCAGCTGCCAGAAGAAGCCGCCGCCGCGCTTCGGCTCCTTGTAGGCCCTCGCGCGGGAGTTCTTCGGATCTTTCGTAAGCAGCGAGGTCGAGTGCTGAACGGCCGCGAGCTTTTCTGCTTTTGCCGCACGCTCTTCGTGAACATCAACCGGAGCACCCTTGCGAGGCCTGGGCGGCTTGCCGATCGGGTGGCTTTCAAGCTGCTGCTTTTCCGACTGGGCGCGCAGTTGGGCTCGCACGTCGCTGACGCGCGCCGAACCGAACCCTTTGCTGTCTCCGCGCTGCATGCGCCTGCCCCTAGAACACGACGATCTTAGGTTAAGGCAGAATGGCTAAATCGCAGTGTTACTGGCGCGGCGACTTTGGACGCGGCCGGTAACTTTCTGGAAAGGCGAGATTGGCCTAGGCGTCGAAATCGAGACCGATGGCGGAAAAACGCTCGCGATTGTCCTGCCAGCGTTCGGAAACCTTCACGCGCAGGAAGAGGTGGACGGGGCGCTCAAGCATGGACGCCAGCTCTTTGCGGGCGGCCATTCCGATTTCCTTGATCGTCTGCCCGCCCTTGCCCAGCACGATTGAACGATGCCCCTCGCGGGAGACGTGAATCATCTGCTGGATCTTCACCGCGCCGTTGCCGTGCGTCTCCCAGGTCTCGGTCTCCACCGTGAGCTGGTAGGGGATTTCCTGGTGCAGGCGAAGCATCAGCTTCTCGCGCGTGACTTCGGCAGCAAGCAGGCGAACCGGCATGTCGGCGGCCTGATCCTCCGGGAAGAGATATGGTCCGACCGGCATGCGCGTAGCGAGAAGGTTGGCGAGCTGGTCGACGCCGTCGCCGTTGAGGCCCGAGATCATCAGTACGTCGGAATAGACGCCGGTGTCGAACAGCGTCTTGGCGGCGGCCAGCAACGCAGAACGTTCAACAAGGTCGATCTTGTTGAGCGCGAGTATCGCCTTGGCGCCCAGCTCCTTCAGGCGGGCGATGATGGCCTCGTCCTCGGCCTTGTCGCCGGAGCCCGTCCAGAAACGCGCATCGACCAGATGGACGATAGCGTCGGCGTCCCCTGCCCCTTCCCAGGCGGACTTCACCATAGCGCGGTCGAGCCGGCGCTTGGGCGCGAAGATACCAGGGGTGTCGACGAGGACGACTTGAGCACCCTCGCGCATCATGACGCCGCGAACCGGGAAGCGCGTGGTCTGCACCTTGTGGGTCACGATCGAGACCTTCGATCCGACCAGCCGGTTCACCAGCGTGGACTTGCCGGCGTTGGGGGCGCCGATGATTGCGGCAAAGCCGGCGCGTGTTTCAGTGGTCATGGCTTGTTTCCGATGGCGGTCAGCATTGCTTTTGCTGCCGCACGTTCGGCTTCCTGTTTGGAGGGACCGGAACCGGCCACGGCCTCGTGGCCATCGACCTGGACGGTTGCAGTGAAGATGGGGGCGTGGTCTGGGCCTTCGCGGGAGTCGTGGCGATAGGAGGGTGTGGGAAGGCCGGCCCCCTGCGCCCATTCCTGCAGCGACGATTTTGGATCGCGGGGTTTGTCGGTGCTGGCCTTGAGAATCGCGGCCCAGTGGCTCAGCACGAACTTGTCGGCGGCCTTGAGGCCACCGTCGAGATAAATCGCGCCGATGACAGCTTCGGTGACGTTGGCGAGCAGCGAGCGCTTGGCCGTGCCGCCAGTCGAGCGTTCGGATTGATCCACGATCAGGAACTGGCCGAGGCCGAGTTCGGCACCGACGATGGCGCACGTCTCCCGGCTGACCAGCGCATTGAGGCGTGGAGCGAGATCACCCTCGCGCGCGTCAGGGAAGCGCAGCAGCAGTGTTTTGACAATCACGAGGCCGAGTATCCGATCGCCCAGGAATTCGAGGCGCTCATTGCTCCATTCCGCGGCCTTGCCCTGCGCGGCGCTGCGATGGGTCATGGCGCGATCGAGCAGGCGCGGATCCTTGAAGCGGTGGCCAATGGCGGCTTCGCATGCATCGCGCTGCTCTAGCGAGAGGCTCGGCGGGCCTTCTGTTCCCCGCGCTCGGTTGCGGCGGCGCTTGCCGGTGTGGCTGGAGTTGGGGCGGGTCACGCCGGACCTGCCGGCAACGCTTCGATGATTACCTGCGCCTGAGCGTAGGGATATTCATCGGTGATGGTGAGGTGGATTACGCACGTCATGCCCGGAGGCGTGAGTTTGGCCAAGCGCTCGGCCGCGCCACCGGTCAGAGCGAAGGTCGGCTTGCCGGATGGCATGTTGACCACGCCCATGTGTTGCCAATGGACGCCACGACGGGGAACACCTGTTCCGAGCGCCTTAGCGCAGGCCTCCTTGGCGGCGAAGCGCTTGGCATAGGTCGGCGCGCGCTGCTTGCGGCGGTCAGCCGTCTTGCGTTCGACTTCGGTAAAGACGCGTTGCGTGAAGCGGTCGCCGAATTCCGCGATCGATTTCTCGATCCGTCGGATGTCGCACATGTCCTGACCGATGCCGATGATCATGCGGCCTCGCGTGCGGCGTCGATTTCCTGGCGCATCCGGCGCACGGCGGCGTCGAGGCCGACGAATAACGCCTCGCCCATGATGAAATGGCCAATGTTGAGCTCGCGCACTTCCGGGATCGCCGCGACTGGGCGGACCGTGTCGTAGGTGAGACCATGGCCAACATGGATTTCGATGCCGCGTGTATGGCCGTAGGCGGCTGCGTCTTGCAGACGCTTCAGCTCTTCCTCTGCGCCAGCCTTGTCGCCGGCAAAGACCAGCTCGACATACTTGCCGGTATGCAGTTCGACGACAGGCGCGCCCATGCTTTCAGCAGCCGCGACCTGGTTGATCGCGGGTTCGATGAACAGGGAGACGCGGATCTTCGCATCGCGCAGTCTCTGAACGTAGGGCGCGACCTGGTTGTGGAGACGCGCCACGTCGAGCCCACCTTCGGTCGTGCGCTCCTCGCGTCGTTCGGGCACCAGACAGGCCGCGTGCGGCTTGAAGTCGAGTGCGATGGCGAGCATCTCCGGCGTCGTCGCCATTTCGAGATTGACCGGAAGCTTCATGGACCGGCGCACCGCCTCGAGATCGCCATCGCGGATGTGACGGCGATCCTCGCGCAAGTGGATGGTGATGCCGTCGGCGCCGGCGGCCTCGGCGATCGCGGCAGCCTTGGCCGGATCCGGATGGGCGCCACCCCGCGCGTTGCGGATGGTGGCGACGTGATCGATGTTCACACCGAGGCGCGCCCGCTCAAGCTTCATTTCAGACCCCGGCTGCCCGGCTTGATCGCGGGAAGCTTCGCCAGCTCCGGCGGCAGGTCGTTGGCGTCATAGTCAGGGAAGTCGACAGCGGCGAGCGAAACAAGTTTCAGGCCGCCGACATCGGCCTTGCCGTTAGCCCGGTCGACGATGCAGGCGGCGCCGATGACGTTGGCGCCCGCAACTTTGAGCGCCTCTAGCGTCTCGCGCATCGAGATTCCCGTCGTGACGATATCCTCGACGATGACAACACGGTCGCTCGGCTCGACGGTGAAGCCGCGACGCAGGCTCATCACGCCGCCTTCGCGTTCGGTGTAGATCGAGCGACAGCCGAGAGCGCGTGCGGTTTCATAGCCGGGGATCAGGCCGCCGACAGCCGGACCGACAACGACATCGATCTTGCCGAACACGGCCTCGAGCTTGCGGGCCAGCGCGGCGCACAGCCGCTCGGTGGTCTGCGGATGCGAGAACACCAGTGCCTTCTGCAGAAAGACCGGGCTGCGGCGACCAGACGACAAGATGAAGTGGCCCTCCAGGAGGGCGCCTACCTTGCGGAACTCGTTAAGGACGTCGTCGGTGTTCATGTCTGCCTTCGGCTGGGCCAGTTTTCGCGCCAAGCCCTACAATCCTTCCCGTCCCCGCTCAACGGCGCTGCAGGCGCCATTGCGATACATTCGGCAACATTTCCTGACTTTACTGGGCGCCCGGAGCCCGGCATTGCGACGCCATGTCCAGTACAGTCAGCGTCCAGCCCATCTCCGCCGTGATTTTTGATTGCGATGGCGTGCTGGTCGACAGCGAGGTGCTGGCGCTGGAAATCGAGATCGAGGTGCTGGGTGAGATTGGCCTGCACTATGATCGCGCGGAGTTCGCCACGCGCTTCACCGGCATGAGCATGCCACGCTTCTATGCCGAACTCGAAGCTGACGGGCTAGCACGGCTGGGCCGGTCGATCCGGGACGTGATCGAGGGGCCGATGAAGACCCGCTATCGCGAGGCGTTCGACACACGGCTGACCGAGATCGCCGGCGCGCTGGCGGCGATCGAGGCGGTCACGCATCTCAAGGCGGTGGCATCTTCCTCTGGACGCGAGGCGCTGGAGCGCAAGCTGAGGCAGGTTGGCCACTGGCCACACTTCGACCCGCACATCTATTCGGCGGACCACGTCGCCGAGGCGAAGCCTGCGCCGGACCTGTTCCTGCTTGCAGCAAAGCAGCTGGGCGTCGAGCCAGCGAACTGCCTGGTGATCGAGGACAGCGTGAATGGCGTGAACGCAGCCAACGCCGCCGGCATGCGCTGCTGGGGCTTCACCGGCGGGGGCCATATGGACGAAGCGGCAGGCAAGCGGCTGCTGACTACTGGGGCTGAGCGGCTGATCGGAAGCTGGGATCAATTCGCGCGTGAATACCTCACGCTTTAGCCCTTTACCCGATCCGCCGAATCCACGACGGCCAGCGCACGCAGCGCGGCGACGATCTGGGTGAGACGGCGGCTGTCCTCGACCTCGACGTCGAACTCGAAGTCGAAGAAGTCGGGCGAGCGCTTCAGCGTCTTCACGTTGACGATGTTGCCCTGGGCGTCCGACACGGTCTTGGCCAGCAGGGCGAGCGCGCCGCGGCGGTTGGCGGTGGTGACGTGAATGCGGCCAACAGCCAGCACGTCGGCCTCGCCTGACTTCGGGCGCCAGCGCAAATCGAGCCAGCGGTCCGACTGGTCTTCATACTCGGCAAGCCTGGCGCAATCGATGACGTGAACCTCGATGCCCTTCTCGGGGATCAGCACGCCCACGATGCGGTCGCCCGGCAGCGGCGAGCAGCATTCGGCGAGGTGCATGGTAACGCCCGCCGTCATTTCGCCGCCGGCAATCAGGCTCGGCGCTTCGAGTTCCGGCTTGCCGGTAGCGAGGCGGCCGGGATCATCGAGCCCGGGGAAGGCTTTCTCGAGCATGTCGGCGGTCGACAGGCGCCCGCGACCCACGGCCTCCGCCAGCGCATCGACCTTCTCGAAGCCTGTGCGCTCGACCATCTCGGCCTGATCGACCTCAGACGGTTCGAGACCGATGCGGCGCAGGGCGTGCTCGATCAGGCGCTGGCCGATTGCCGTGAATTCCCCGCGCTCGGCGGTGCGCGTGAGGCGACGAATGGCGGAGCGAGCGCGGCCCGTAACCGCAAGGCTTTCCCAATGCGGCTGGGCGGCAGGCTTCGTTCCGCGCAGAACTTCGACCGTGTCGCCATTCTCCAGCGCGGTGCGCAGCGGCCGTTCGGCGCCATTGATGCGGGCGCCGATTGTGGTGTCGCCGATCTCGGTGTGAACAGCGTAGGCGAAATCCAGCGGCGTCGACCCGGCAGGCAGCTTCACCAGCTGGCCCTTGGGCGTGAACACGAAGACGCTGTCGCGGTACATCTGCAGGCGCGCGTGCTCGAGGAATTCCTCGGGCTCCGCGCCATGCTTCAGCATGTCGGCAAACGCTGAAAGTTCCGCCTCGGCGTCGAGACCAGCCTCACGCGCGGCCTCTGCGTCGAAGCCGTATTGTTCGTCCTTGTACTTCCAGTGCGCGGCCACGCCGCGTTCCGCGATCGCCTCCATGTCAGCCGTGCGGATCTGCAGTTCGACGCGGCGATTGCTGGGGCCGAGGAAGGTCGTGTGCAGCGACTTGTAGCCGTTCGGCTTGGGAACGGAGATGTAGTCCTTGAACTTGTCGGACAATGCGGCCCACTGTTGGTGTGCAGCGCCGAGAGCGCGATAGCAGTCGTCCACTGTCGGCAGGAGGAGACGGTAGGCAAAGACGTCGCCGAGATCCTTGAACGAGATCGACTTGTTCTCGAGCTTCCGCCAGATCGAATAGGGCCGCTTCATCCGGCCCTGCAGGTCGCCGCGCACGCCGCGCGCCAGCATGACGGTTTCGAGGTCCGAGCGGATGCGGTCGAGCACCGACGTGTCGTCGGACACCAGCTCTTCCAGGCGCTTCACGATGGCCGCGAAGGCGACCGGGTTCACGACCCTGAAAGCCAGGTCCTCCAGTTCACCCGCGAAGATCGAGAGGCCGACCCGGCGGGCCAGCGGCGCGTAGATCTCGAGCGTTTCGGAAGCGACGCGCTGGCGCGCGACTTCGGTCGGCATGAACTCGATCGTGCGCATGTTGTGCAGGCGGTCGGCGAGCTTCACGAGAAGCACGCGGATGTCCTTGGCAGTGGCCAGGATGAATTTCTGGAAGTTCTCGGCCTGCTGCTGCGCGCGCGGAACGGCCTCGCCCTGTCTCAGTTTCGGAAGCTTGGTGACGCCGTCGACCAGCTCGGCGACTTCCTTGCCGAACAGCTGGCGGATCTCGTCGACACTGACGTCGCAATCCTCAACGACGTCATGGAGAAGACCGGCGATGATCGTGGCCTGGTCGAGCTTGAGATCGGTGAGGAGGCCAGCGACCGCGACCGGATGCGCGAAATACGGGTCGCCGGAATGGCGCATCTGCTGGCCGTGTTTCATCACGGCGTAGACGTAGGCCTTGTTGAGTTCGTCTTCGCTGGCGTCGGGCTGGTAGGTCTTTACGAGATCGACCAGCTCGTTCTGACGCAGGAACTTGCGCGGTGCTGGCTTGGCCGGCTTCGCCTTGTCGGTCTTCTTAAACGGGGCCACGTTCGACGGCTGGCCCATTAATCCAAGCCCCTTGCTAGGGCGCTACTAAAAGCGCTCTTCGCGCGCCGACTCCAGCTCCACCTGGTAAGCCTTGAGCACTTCTTCTTCCGACGAGGCCGGAGCGGCAGCGAGCGCGCGCTTGTCGGCTTCCTTCTCGGCTTCCTCGTTCGGACGGACTTCCTGGAGTTCAGCAACCAGGCTGTCGCGGATGGTTTCGAGGTCGATGGTCTCGCCAGCGATTTCGCGCAGTGCAACGACGGGATCCTTGTCGTTGTCGCGGTCGATCGTGATGGGCGAACCCTGACGGATGACGCGGGCGCGATGCGCCGACAGCAGAACCAGCTGGAAGCGGTTCGGGACTTTTTCCACGCAGTCTTCAACCGTCACGCGGGCCATTCGAGTCTCCTATGGGAACCGCCCTCCTTACAGGAACCGGTTCGCGGGTGCAACATAAGGCTGCTGGAACCCGTTTTCCACCCAAAACCCAACGTTCACAGGCGGTTGAAGACCCCATTGCCGCCCCGCCGCACCGGTCAATATCGACCAGAAAGGGATAAACCGTGCGGGGATCCCCCGGCCGGGACACCAGGCTTCGAGGGAGCGGGTTTCATGGCCTTCTACAAATCCGAGCGTCTGGCTCTCTTCATTGACGGAGCCAATCTCTATTCCGCCGGCAAGACGCTGGGGGTGGAGGTCGACTACCGGAAGCTGCTCGACGAGTTCCGGCGGCGGGGACAGCTGATCCGGGCCTACTATTACACCGCCCTGATCGAGAACGAGGACTATTCCCCCATCCGGCCGCTGGTCGACTGGCTGCAGTACAACGGCTTCAAGGTGGTAACGAAGCCGGCCAAGGAGTTCACGGATTCGACCGGACGGCGGCGGGTGAAGGGGGACATGGACGTCGAGATCGCCGTCGACATGCTGAACCTGTCGCCCCACGTCGACCATGTCGTGCTGTTCTCCGGCGACGGGGATTTGACCCGGCTGGTGCAGGCAGTGCAGGAAAGAGGTGTGCGGGTGTCGGTGGTGTCGAGCGTGAAGACGTCACCGCCTATGATCGCGGACGAACTGCGGCGCGCGGCCGACACCTTCATCGAGCTGGCGGATCTCGCCGAGCTGGTGGGGCGTCCACCGCGCCAGCCGCAGCTGGCCGCGGCTACGGCAGGAAGCCGGGACCTGGATGAGGATGACGAGGAGGACTGATGCCGAAGGGGAATGTAGCTGCGCCGCCAGAAGCGCCGCTCGATTGCCCCCTCTGCCCTCGCCTCTTCGATTTCCGCACAGCCAACGCCAAGGCGCATCCAACCTGGTTCAATGCGCCCGTCCCTTCATTTGGTGATGTTTCTGGGCGTTTCCTGATCGTCGGCCTCGCACCGGGGCTGCAGGGAGCGAACAAGACGGGCCGGCCGTTCACGGGCGATTACGCAGGCGACCTGCTCTATTCGACGCTGGCAAAGTTCGGCTTTTCGACCGGAACCTATCAGGCTCGACCAGATGACGGACTGAAGCTGAAGGACGCGATCATTTCCAACGCCGTGCGCTGCGTGCCGCCGGAGAACAAGCCGACGGGCGCAGAGATCGTTGCCTGCCGACAGTTCCTGATTTCGCGGATCGCCCAGCTGCCGAACGTCAGGGTGATGCTGGCTCTCGGCCGGATCGGCCACGACAGCGCGGTTCGGGCGCTGGGCGGCAAGCCCTCGGCCTTCGTCTTTGGCCATGGGCGTCGGCATACGCTGGCCGGACCGCACGGGCCCGTGGTCCTTCACTCCAGTTATCACTGCAGCCGATACAACACCAACACCGGCCGGCTGACGGAAGAGATGTTCCATTCGGTCTTCGCAGCGGTGCGGAAGGATCTGGACGGCTGAGGGCCGATAGACTTTCGGACCGATTTCGCCTATCTGCGG
Source organism: Hyphomonadaceae bacterium (assembly GCA_965279205.1). GTDB lineage: Bacteria > Pseudomonadota > Alphaproteobacteria > Caulobacterales > Hyphomonadaceae > UBA7672. The sequence goes on along the minus strand of OZ257144.1, from coordinate 2,002,819 downwards.
CCCGGCTCGCGGGTATAGCTCAATGGTAGAGCAGCAGCCTTCCAAGCTGAATACGAGGGTTCGATTCCCTCTACCCGCTCCAGCCCCTCTATTCTTGAGCCGCCAAGCATTCCGTAAGGAGATGCTTCGAGCGTCTTGTTTAATCAAATAAAGAAAGCGCGCTCCGGGGGTAACCCTGCCGTTTGCTCAGTCTTTGTTAGGGATAATCGGGTACGGAATGTCGCAGGGAGACACGCCACGACCGAAGCCTCGCAAGCTCGCCCAGGACAGGGGGTGTGCGAGGTCACGGCGGAAGGCGCGTTCCGGGTCGCGCAAAACGCGCGGCCAGGGAAAATGACGAGGCAGACGTCAATGGCGCCGACCGAGCTCGATATCGATCCGATATTCCTGGAAGCCATTGAGAACCTGCCCGACGGGATCTCGATTTTCGACCGCAACGGCATTCCGATGCTGCACAACAAGATGTCGGTGAAGCGCTTCCCGCATCTGTACGAAGCGTTCGCCAACGGGGCCAAGCACTACAAGGAAGCGATGGCCTATTCGGTGCGGATGGCGCGCCCGGATTTCACGGACGAGCAGGTTCAGGAGCAGGTCGAGCGATTCAATAACTACACCGACACCGGCGAAACCTACGAAATGAAAACGCCGGAAGGCCGCATCGTCCAGATCACCTACCGCCCGATGTCTGACGGCCGGAAAGTGGCGATCTCGGTCGATGTTACAGACCTGCGCCAGCGCGAGAAGGAATTGAAGAAAGCGCAGAAGCAGGCCATTGCCGCGTCGAACGCGAAATCGGCCTTCCTCGCCAATATGAGCCACGAGATCCGCACGCCGCTGAACGGCATCCTGGGCATGGCGCAGGTGCTGGAGATGGGCAATCTCGATACCGAACAGCGCGAGCAGGTGCAGACCATTCTCGACTCGGGCCGCAACCTGATGGCCCTGCTCAATGACGTGCTCGACATCTCGAAGATCGAGGCCGGCAAGATCGCGATCGTGAAAGCGGATACGGACCTCACGCACACGCTGCGCCGCCTGCACCGGCTGTGGAAGCCGAAGGCCGAGGAATCGGGGTTGGAATTCTACCTGTCGCTCGACGCCGACCTGCCGCAGGTCTTGAATTTCGACGCCGTGCGCGTGCGCCAGTGCGTTTCGAACCTGATTTCCAACGCCATCAAGTTCACGAGCAAAGGCCGCGTCGAGGTATTCGTCACCGCCAAGCAGATCGCGATCGGTCAGCACATGGTAAAAATCCGTGTTTCCGACACCGGTGTCGGCATGGACGAAGAAACGATGAGCCGGCTGTTCCGTCCGTTCACACAGGCCGACGACTCGACCTCGCGCAAGTACGGCGGCACGGGCCTAGGCCTGTCGATCACGCGCAGCCTTGCCGAATTGATGGGCGGGGAAGCCGTTGTACGTTCGGAGATCGGTCGCGGGTCGGAGTTCACCTTCACCTTCCTGGCTGGCGACGCCGCGCCTCAGCACCGCGTCGTACATGAGGGCAGCACGCTGAGCGAAGACGAGTCCCGCTCAAACCTCAGGGGCCAGAACCTGCGGCTGCTGCTGGTCGACGATCATCCGATCAATCGCCAGGTCGCTTCGCTGTTCCTGCGCCCGTTCAACATGCGCATCGTCGAGGCCACCAACGGCAAGGAGGCCCTCGCCTGTCTGGCCGTGGAAGAGTTCGACATGGTCTTGCTCGACGTCCACATGCCGGTGATGGATGGCGTGGAAACAATCCGCATGATCCGCGACGGCGGCGAGCACTGGTCAGATATTCCAGTGATCGCGCTAACGGCCGACGCGATGACCGGCGACAAAGAGCGGTACATGGCGATGGGAATGGACGGCTACATGTCCAAGCCGATCGCCGAGCGCGACCTGATCACCGAGATCACCCGCGTCCGCAGCCTGACTCCCGAACAGCTGGCTGAAAATCGGCAGCTGAAGATGATCGAAGCCGACTCGAAGGCAGCCTGAAACAGCCGCTTTCCGCTACGTACTCCACCTGCTGGACGCTTCAGCTCCGGTGTTCGTGAAGCCTTTCACTGAAAAAACCGCTGGCGCTTTCCCCGCCCGTAAGGTCACCTCCCGCCCAACCGCCGGAAGGCGGATTTGAGGGAGAGACATACCCATGAAACTGACCGCGAAACTTGCCGGACTCATGATCGGCGCAAGCGTGCTGGCCGCGCCTGCCGCGTTCGCTGCGGACCCGGAATACGTGACCATCAAAATGGAAATCGAAGTCGCCAAGCCAGCGGCCGATGTCTGGGCCAAGGTTGGCGCGGACTATTGCGCGCTCGGCAACTGGATCGCGCCGGCGCCGACCAAAGTGCCGTGCGTCGTCACCAAGGGCGATGGCGGCATCGGTTCGGTTCGCCTGATCGCTAACCGCATCACCGAGGTCCTGACCGCCAAGACCGACCTGTCCTATGGCTACACCCAGCCGGCGGTCGAGGGTAAGTGGTACAACCTTTATCACGGCTTCCTGGAAGCGAAGCCCGTGTCGGCGACTTCGTCGAAGCTGATCTACACGCTGATGTACGACGTGTCCGACAAAGCCGATCAGGCTGCGAAGGATGCTGACGTCGCCGGCCGCCGCAAGCAGTTCGAAGGCGCGCTGGCCAACATGAAGAAGATCGCTGAAGCCGGCTGATCTCTTCTCTGGTCTGAAATGCAACGGCCCGGCTTTACCGCCGGGCCGTTTGCTTTGGGACGCCGACTCTTCTCAAGGCGTCAGTGCTACTCGGCGCCGAAATCACCAAGCGGTCGGCCACCGACGAGAATCGAATACCGCATGAGCGTTTCGTAGCCGCTGATCTTGCCATCTTCGACCGTCTCGTGAGGAAACCGAAATTCCAAGCTGCATGTCCCGGTCTCGTTCAAGGCGTAACGCACAATTCTGGTTCGCTCGCCATCCGCTCCGTTTGACACGCCGTCACTCGTTTTCCTGGGCTTGGCTACCTCTAGTGTAAAGCAATTGTCGTCTTCCAGTATGACGAAGGAGTCTTTCGGCTTGCCAAACTGGCCGAGTGTCCAAACGCGTTTCTCTCCGTCATCGGTCATGCTCGCGACTCCTCCGGTCGCGATGCACCATGATTCCATGCTGATCGTGCACTCGGTCTGCAAACCCCAGGGAATGTTTTGAGCGGCGGCGCCTGCAGCGGCGACGAACCATAACGAACACAAGAAGCCGAGCTTTTGCAGCGAACACATGGTGTTCTCTCCAGCTTCAGTTGTTGCGCGCGACAGGCGCCTGTGGCGGCTGCGCTGCGTCAGCAGGCGGCGGCGGTTCGGACGGATTCTCGAAGATGCGGCGCAGGAAGCCCGGCGCAAGCGTGGCGACCGGGTTCAGCGAGATGCGCGCGCGCGAGAACGTGCCGCGCACTGAATAGGTCGGCGCGAAGATACCCTCGCCCTGCCGCGAGACGAACAGGTCGCCAATGATCGGCAGGCCGCCGAGCAGTGAGTTGACGCCGAAGGACGGCACCAGCACGCCATCAAGCGCGAGCTCGTTGTCTTCTGGCGCGATCCAGCCCCGCGCGGTGATGCCCATGGCGGGGCCGGACGCGCGCATGCCCGGTATATCGATGCGGCCATCGACGATCTTGATGGGCGCCATCACTTCCGTGAACATGACGCCATCGCCCGACAGCACATCGGCCAGGCCCTGCAGCGAGGCGAGCGAGAAGATCTGCGCGACCAGTGGCGCGTCCTTCAGGCGGACGTCCGTCATGGTGATGGTGGCGTCGCCATCCGATCCCTCGAACCTGCCCTTGAACTGCATCTTCCCGCCGATCAGGTAGTCGGCCTTCAGCAGCACACGCGCGGCAAAGCCGGCATCGTCTGTGCTCATCGTGACATTGCGAACGTCGTCATTGGTGGTGGTGATGTTGACGTTGAGCGCTTTGCCCTTGGCGATCTGCCCGGTGATCGAACCACTACGCGGCCCCTCGCTGTCCACCGACAGGGCGATCTTCGCGCCGGTGACTTCGGCATTGGGACGCAGACGCAGGCGATCAGGATTGAGCTGCAGGTCAAACACCGGCCCAGGATTGCCCGGCCCGCCGACCGCATCTTCGCTGCCGGATACCTTGGACAGGTCGAGCACGGAATCCATCCAGGGACTCGCGTCGAAGAACGGGCCGTTCAACGCCAGCTTGTAGCCGCCGTCCTGTTTGCGGGCGATCGTGCCGCGTAGATCGACGCTGTCGCGCGAGAACAGGCGCTCGATGTCGGCGGACTGGATCGCGCCGGTCGAATCCAGCTTCGCCTCGCCCACCAGCTCAAGGCCATCGGCACGGATGTCGCCGGTCACCACGGCGCCGATTTCATCCTTGCCATAACGGAACGCGCCTTTAGCCGGCGCATCGTATTTCTTGCGCCAGCCAAACTCGGCGAGATCGAGCTGGGCGTGGGTGAGATCGACATTGGCCGAGATCGAGGAGAACTCGCGGCCACCAGGACCCGTAGCCCGCAGCTCGACTGCCGCCTCGCCCTGCATGATGTTGCGCGCGGCCAGGCCGAAGGCGTTGAGCAGGTCAGGCGTTGCACGCGCTGTCGCGATGAGTTCGGCGCGGTCATTGGCCTCGCCTGTTCGCTCGTTCCATTCGAAAACAACCGGCGCAGGACCGAAATTGCCGTTGCCGGAGACGCCAATTCCGTTCTGAGTGATCTCGAAATTGACGTTCGCGTCGGCGAGGCCGAAGGTCGAGACAAGGTTCGGGGCGGAAGCGCCAAGGAAGCCGCCCTTGATCGTGTAGAGAATGTCTTTCTCAGCCACGACTTCGGTCAACGGCTGCTGGAGATGGATATCGATGCTGCCCGCGCCGCCCATCTGATCGACCATCAGGCCATAGCGCGCGCCGACTTTTAGATTGCTCTGGTCGAGCACCCGCATCAGTTCGCCAAGACCGCCACGGCCCGAGACCGTCACGTCCATCGGCTCAGGCTTCGGGCCGAACTTCGGCAGCACGATCTTCGCCTCATCGACCTGCCAGTTTCCAAGCATGCCGGCGCTGACATCGATCGAGAGGCTGTTCCCCTTCAGATGCCCGACGCCCGCGGCGCTCGTAACAGGCGGATAGTCGGGGAGGAATTTGACGGTTGCATCCTCGACCGAGAACTCCAGCGCCAGATGTTCGTCGGGCAGGAAGCCTTGCGAGTTGGCGCCCGGAGGCCAGTCGACATTGAACACCGCCTTGGTGATCTTCGCGCCGGGAATATGATCACGAATCCAGCCCCGTGCGCCCGCGCCGATGCTCACGGGCCAGAAGGCCACGACCTGCTGGGGCGTGCCCTCGCCTGTGCCGACCGCATGAAGCTTCACGCCGACCTGCCGCGCCTCAGCCGGGCCGTCGAGCCAGACGTCGCCCGCCCCTGCAACGGTAAGTCCGCCGGTTACCGCCTTGAGGCTGGTGACTGTGACGCGCTGGAGATCCGGCGACAGGCTGGCCTCAATCTCGCCGGTCGAGAACGGCCATGGCGCTTCGAACAGCGGCGTGAGGCCGAGCGAGAAATCCGTACCCGACAGCTTGAACGGTGTCCCCGTGTGAATGTCGCCGGTCATGATCGCCGATGCGTCCATCGAGCCAGTAAACTCGCCGGCGAGCCTGTCGGAGTCGATCTTCATCGACGCCAGGGTGATGTGCTTGGTGGCGGGATCGTAGATTGCATCAAAGGCGAGGTTCTTGATCGCGATGCTCTGGTCGCCGATCACGCCATTGCCGATGACATTGGAGAGCGTGAGCCGCGTGCTCTGGAGACCGCCTGCCTCGGTTGCCTCGACGGTGAAGACCGCATCGGCCGGAGCGCCGGACGAGAACTGCCCTCCGGCGTAGCCGAACATCTGCGCGACCGACATCGGATCGACACCGCGCATGGTGAGCTTGCCGGTCGCCTTGCTGACCTTCCCGTCGGACGCCAGCGAGATGACGATGTGGTTGGGGTCGCCCGCGCCGACCAGCTTCACGTCGAGATTGACAGCGACGCCAGTCGTCGTCGCAGTCCACACGCCTGCAACCGGGTTGGCGCTCCACACGGAGCCGGCCTTCTGGTCCTGAACGTCGAGCCGGAAGTTCGCGAGTTCAACCCGCTCGAAGTCACCGGCGGAAATGAGGGCGCGGATCGGGGTCGCCAGCGTCGCCCAGTTGATGTCGCGCACGGGGTCGAAGGGCTTGTCGCTAGCGTCTGGCTCCTTGGCGAGAACCATGTCGGCGAGCGTCCACACGCCGTCCTTGCTGCGAACAACGGAGGCGACGCCATTCTCCAGCCGCAGCTGGCGGGTCTTGAACTGCAAGGTGAGCAAGGCGCCGGCGTCGAGCGCGATCATCGCCCGGTCGGCGCGGAAGGCGACCTTGCTGGATTTGTCCATCGCGGTGAAGCCACGGGCGACGGCCTCGACGCGACCGCGGTCGCGCACCCATTCAAGGACGAGGTTCTCGATCTTCACGGGCTGGCCACCGCGCGCGTCGGACAGCGAGCGTTCGACCTGAGGCCGGATCAGTTCGAGATCGATCGGTCCCTGCGACAACCGCCAGGCCAGGAAACCGCCGGCGGCGAGAATCGCGAAGACCAGGAAGGCGAGGATCTCGAAAAAGAGGAGCTTGGGCGAAACCCTCAAGGCGCGGCTCCCGCTTCCCTCCGGGCGAGACGCCCGGTCAGGAAATGTCTCCAGCTTCCGGGGCGATACGGCTTCACCGGATCAGCTGAAAGACGGTACACTTCGAACACTCTTCCCAACCACAACATTACGGACGGATTGTGACCCATCCCTTGCAAGCCGGCGATGCCGCTCCCGACTTTTCCCTGCCGACCTCGAAGGGTGGTCTGGCCAGTCTGGGCGACTACGCAGGCAAACACCTGATCCTGTTCTTCTACCCGAAGGATGATACCGAGGTGTGCACGAGGGAAGCAGTTTCATTCAGCGGCATGCAGTCGCGATTCACCAGGAAAAAGGCAGCTGCCCTTGGGGTATCCCGCGACACGCTGGCCGACCACAAGGCGTTCATAGCCAAGCACAAGCTGACCGTCCGGCTCGGTTCTGACGAAGACGGGACCGTGTGCAACGCCTACGGGGTCTGGCAGCAGAAGCAGCTCTATGGACACAAGTTCATGGGCATCGTGCGGTCGACCTTCCTGATCGATCCAGACGGGGTGATTCTAAGGCTGTGGCGAAACGTCCGCGTGCCGGGTCATGCCGACGCAGTCTATGCGGAACTGACAGCCGCCCGTTAACCAAAATCACCGCGTATTCACTTCATTCACGGGCGCTTAAGCGCATCATGTCAGCGTCCTGAAAAACCTCAGGCTAGGGGTTCGCGCGTGCAAAAAACTGAGTTATCCATGTGGTTGCCGGGCAACATCCAGCGGGGCATCGCGGGGCTTGGCGCGTAGAGAAAATTGATCGGGCAGTATAAATGGCGGTCAAGCACCTGAAATCGAAGACGAAAGCGTTCTTCGAAAAGGCTTTCCCGGAACGGCAGATTTACCATCGCAGCGGCGGTTCGGTCCGTTACGTTTCGATTTCGCCGTGGCGTCAGGCGATGATGGCCGGCGCAGCGACTCTCATCGTCGGCTGGTGCCTGTTCGCAACCGTGGCTGTCCTGCTGCGTGGACCCGCGATGGACATTTCCGGCGGCGGCGGCGACCGGAAGAGCGCTCGCCTGGAACGCGACCTGCGTCAGGCCAAGGCGGCTGAACAGACTGCCCTCACCCTGCTCGAGACCCGCACGACCGATTTCAACCAGGCCATCGACGAGGCCGAGAACCGCCACAAGACGCTGAAGCGCCTGCTGGCCAGCCTGCAGGGCCAGGACACCGCCTCGGCCGTGGTGCTCGGCGGACAGAGCGCATCGATCCTGGTCGACTCGACCATCGAGGAAGGCGACCCGCGCCAGGGCCGTCCCGAAACCGCGAACGCCGCCGGCGCCACGTCGGCCAGCTTCCGCGCCCGCACCGACAAGCTGCTCGTCGACCAGGCCGGCTTTCTCGATGCCTTCGAGGACGAAGCCGTCGATCGCGCCGAAGCCGCTCGCGGCATCATCCGGCTGACCGGCGTCTCCGCTGCCCGCGTGCTGGAGCAGTCCGGCATGGGCGGCCCGCTGGTCGAAGTCTCGACGCTCGACCAGGACGCCACATCCACCGATCCGTTCGTGCGCCGCATTGCCGAAGTCCAGGCGCGGCTCGACGAAGCCCAACGTTATGAAAATGCGATTCACGCCCTGCCCCTCGGCGCGCCTGTCGGGACTGGCTATCGCGAAACCTCGGGCTTTGGTTACCGCTCTGACCCGTTCAGCCGCAAAACCGCCTTCCACGAGGGTGCGGATCTTGCACTGAGCTGGGGCGCGCCGATCATGGCAACTGCGCCGGGGACAGTGACTTTCGCGGGGACTAGGGGCACTTATGGTCGCGTGGTCGAAGTCGACCATGGCGGCGGCTTCAAGACCCGTTATGGCCACTTGAACTCGATCAGCGTCAAACAGGGCTCAGCCGTTGCGATCGGCCAGAAGGTCGGAACGATGGGGTCCACTGGTAGAAGCACGGGACCGCACCTCCATTACGAGGTATATTTCCGTGGCAAGTCATACGATCCCATCAAGTTCCTGAGGGCCGGCAAGCATGTTCACTAAGGGTAAAACTCCTGAAGCGCCTCCGATGCCGCAGCTGGCGCCGAAGCCGCTGCTGCCCGAGAGCGCCGCTCCCAAGCGCGCGCCTGCCGCCCGCTCCGGCCCGTCGATCATCTCGGCTGACGTCAAGATGACGGGCACCATCGTCTCGCTGGGCGAAATCGACATCAACGGGCAGATCGAGGGCGATGTACGCGCCTCGGCGCTGACCGTGGGCGAGACCGGCGCTGTCAAAGGCGAAGTGGTTGCCGAATCAGTCGTCGTGCGCGGCACGGTCGAAGGACGCATCCGCGGCCGCAAGGTGCAGCTCTGCACCGGCGCCAAGGTTCGAGGCGACATCTTCCACGCCTCGCTGGCGATCGAGCCGAACGCCATCTTCGAAGGCGCCGTCAAACACGCCCAGGACCCGATGGCCGACCCGCCGTCGCAGTCCTAGGCGAACTGACCCAACAGGTTTTGAAAGGCCGTCCGAAAGGGCGGCCTTTTCGTTTGGCGATTATGCAAACGCTCGCGACCTCGCAGGCATGGCCTGCGGGGCGCGGAGGTTTGAGTTTCGGGCAGCTGAAGGCACAGGCGGGCCGCGCGAGCGGAGCATGGCGCGCGAGCCCCCTCCCGCTTTCGCTGCGCTTCGGCGCGGCATGCCGTCTTGCGCTCCAGAGAGCGCACGGACTGGCTCCGCCGCGCAGAGCGCAAGGGAAGCGGATCGATCGAGGCGTGGAGAACCAGCCGTGAGCCTGCGCTGCAGGGTGGCGGCAAGCCTGCGGGCGGCGGCGTCGAGATCGAGGCAGCGGCGGCGCCAGGCGTCGAAGCGCTTGAGGAAGGATCGTTGGTCGGTGGGAGGACTTGGCGGCTGGTAGCGCACGCTTCCGGGGTTGAGGCCGCTGAGCCGGAAGGCCTGCCGCCATAACGCCAGCGCCTGCTGCGCCTCTGCCCGCACGAGCAGAAGGCGCAGCAGGTCGAAGTCGTCAGGCGCGATGCGGCGGGCTTTTGTCTTCATCACGCGCACAAAGGCGGCGTGGAAGGCGATCATCAGCGGCCAGAAGGCCGCGATGACGCCGATGAAGCAGGTCACGTCGCAGACGAACCAGAGCGGAAACCGGCGCTGTTTCATGGCGCGCAGTGTGGGCCGGGGCCGAGAGGGTGAGGACGGAGGGGTGTGAACCCAGCATATCCTTTCGCGCGCGGGGTTTGATTGCGTTGAGGATTTGGCTTTTGGACGATGCTGGATTCGACTGAATCCAGCCGCCCTATCAGAGAGTCATTCTCGGGCTTGTCCCGAGAATCCCGGTTGAAGTGTCATCGGGAAAAGCGATCAGTTCCCATGCTTTGCGAACCAAGATTCTCGGGATGCGGCCTTCGGCCTTACCCGAGAATGACTCGCGCGGAGGGGGCGCTGCCCCGCCCCGCCATCAAGACTTTGTTTGCCGATGCGCCAGCAGACTCACGCCGTTCAGTTGTGAGGGCGTAGTGTGAGAGTTCTGATGTTGGCGTTGTTGAGCGGCGTGCTGACGCTGGCGGCGTGTGCTACGCCGCCGGTCAGGAGCCAGATCGTCGGATCTTAGCGCGCGCTCGCTGCCCTACCCTACAACGGAATGTTGTCGTGCTTCTTCGCTGGGTTCGACAGCTGTTTGCCCTTCAGCGTGCGCAGCGCCCTGACGATGCGCTTGCGGGTGTTGTGGGGCATGATGACGTCGTCGATGTAGCCGCGGCTGGCGGCGACGTAGGGGTTGGCGAAGCGGTCCTGGTATTCCTTGGTGCGGGCCGCTATCTTTTCGGCGTCGCCGATGTCGGCGCGGAAGATGATCTCGACGGCGCCCTTGGCGCCCATGACCGCGATTTCAGCGGTGGGCCAGGCGAAGTTGACGTCGCCACGCAGGTGTTTCGAGCTCATGACGTCATAGGCGCCGCCATAGGCCTTGCGGGTGATGACGGTGACTTTCGGAACCGTAGCTTCGGCATAGGCGAAGAGCAGCTTGGCGCCGTGCTTGATGAGGCCGCCATACTCCTGCTTGGTGCCCGGCATGAAGCCCGGCACGTCGACGAAGGTGATGATCGGGATGTTGAAGCAATCACAGAAGCGCACGAAGCGCGCGGCTTTGCGTGAGGCGTCGATATCGAGCACGCCCGCCAGCGAGATTGGCTGGTTGGCGACGAAGCCGACTGTCGTGCCTTCCATGCGGCCGAAGCCGGTAAGGATGTTCTTTCCGAAGTCCTTGCCGATCTCGAAGAAGTCGCCCTCGTCGGCGACCTTCTGGATCAACTCCTTCATGTCGTAGGGCGTGTTGGGGTTCTGCGGCACCAGCGTATCGAGGCTGGGCTCGGCGCGCTCCGGATCGTCGAACATCGGGAGCGATGGCGGCTTCTCGCGATTGCTGAGCGGCAGGAAGCTGATCAGGCGCCGCATCTGGTGCAGCGCTTCGATGTCATTCTCATACGCCCCGTCCGCCACGCCGGACTTGGCCGCATGAACGCGGGCGCCGCCGAGGTCCTCGTGCGTCACGATTTCATTGGTGACGGTCTTCACCACGTCGGGTCCCGTCACGTACATGTAGGAGGTGTCCTTCACCATGAAGATGAAGTCCGTCATGGCGGGGCTGTAGACGTCTCCGCCCGCGCACGGTCCCATGATCACGCTGATCTGCGGGATGACGCCCGAGGCCAGCACGTTCTCGAGAAAGATGTCGGCATAGCCGCCGAGTGCATCGACACCTTCCTGGATGCGAGCGCCGCCGGCATCGAACAGGCCGATGATCGGCGCGCCGTTGCGGGCGGCCGCCTTCTGGACCTTGACGATCTTCTCGGCATGGGCGCGCGAAAGCGAGCCGCCGAACACGGTGAAGTCCTTCGAGAAGACATAGACGACGCGGCCGTTGATCGTGCCCCAGCCGGTGACCACGCCATCGCCCGGGATGCGCTGGTCTTCCATGCCGAAGTCATGTGAGCGGTGCTCGACGAACATGTCCCATTCCTCGAACGAGCCATCGTCGAGGAGCAGCGCGATGCGTTCGCGGGCGGTCAGCTTGCCCTTGGCGTGCTGAGCGTCGATGCGCTTCTGCCCACCGCCGACGCGGGCCTCCTCGCGCTTCTTTTCCAGCGCTGCGACGATGTCTTTCATGGGTCCGGCCCCGAACTGGTTGACGAAGCGACATAAACGGCGCGAGACGGATTCCGCAAGCGGAAGCACGCGGTTTGCGGGCGCTTCGGCCGTTAACTACCTGCTATTCGCGACCTGTCTGGCGCTAGTGACGGATGCGGAGACCGATCGTCGCGTTCAGCGGTTCGCCCGGGAAGTAGCGGTCGACACCCTGGGCGAAGTCCGCACGGTCGGCGTAGCGCTCGTCCGTGACGTTGCGAACGATGGCGAAGGCCTCGATATCTTCCGAGAAATGCCAGGCGCCGCGCAGATGGCCGATCAGGTGGCCATGGTAGGAGTGCTGGTTGGCGGCGTCGGTGAAGTACTGGCCGACATACTCGGTCGAGGCGAACAACGAGAAGGTGTCGTTCTGCCAGCCGAAGCCCGCATCGGCCAGCCAGTCCGGCGCTGTATCGATCTCGGCGCCGTTGAAGATGTCTTCCGTGGCAGCCGCCACGTTACGGTCGAAGGCATAGGTCTGGTCGCCGAAGGATGCGTTGAAGTTCCAGCGGAACTCGCCGTCGGCAAACTCGCCAAAGGCGCCGTTGAGCGCAGCCTCAACACCGAAATGCTTCGTGCGGCCGTTCGGAACGTTGAGGCCGTCGGAGTCGCGGAAGAAGAAGTTGTCTTTGAACATGCGATAGATCGAGACGTCGTAATTGACGCCGGCGACCTTGCCCCGCGCGCCAAACTCGTAGCTGTCGAGCGTTTCGACATCGAGGCGCTGGATCGTCTGCAGGTTCTGGAGACGGTACTGGTCGGAGGTCTGCGGGGCGCGCTGGCCCTTGGCATAGTTGAAATAGACAATGCCGCCTTCGAAGCCCGAATAGGTGAAACCGATCTTCGGCGTCAGCAGGTTGAATTCGTCGGTGCGGCTTGGCGCAACGCGGAAGCGGCCATAGGTGCCCGGCGCCTTGTTGGTTGTGTAGTCGTAGGCGTGGGCCTCGCCGCGCACGCCGGCCAGCATCGTCCAGTTGGGCGCGAAGTCCCAGTTGAGCTCGCCATAGAGGCCGACCATGTAGGTCGACACGTCATAGTCGTAGTGGATCCCCTTCGGGAAAGTGGGGTTGTTCACGGGACCGCCGAAGCTGGCGCGCGTCTGGATCTCCTTCAGGAAACCATCAGCAAGCTGCACGTCGGCGCCAACCGACCAGCGCATCTCGTCCGGACCGAAATCATAACGCGTCATCAGGCCAAAGGAGTCGTGGCCGTTCTTCTCGGTCGACTGGTCGGGCAGGAAGTGCTGGATGAAGATCATCCGCTGGGTGATGGCGAACGGCGTGATGGTGAGAAGGTCATCGCCGATGTTCGTTTCGAAACGGACATTGGCGCGCGCAGCCCAGGCGTCGCGATAGGCTTCGGGGTTGGGATTGGTCTTGGCGATGTCTTCGCTCTTGTAGACATCGTGCCCCTGGATGAAGCCGGCGGTTTCCTGGTTCAGGTTGACCGCGGAAAGGGTGGCGACGGCATTCCAAGTCTCGCCGAAGACCTTGGAGCGGAGCGTGAGCTTCTGCTGGTCGACGCCCGAGGCGTCACGCCAGCCGCCATCCTTCATCACCGACAGGCCGGCCCAGTTGGCGACGCCGTTGGTTTCGAAGTTGGCCGTCGCATCGGTGCGGTAACGTTGGAGCGAGTTGGCGCTGACCGTGAGCGTCTGGCCGTCCTGTGCGCCGGGCTCGGGATCGATGAAGTTCATCAGGCCGTGGACGGCGTTGGAGCCGTAGCGCACCGAACCTGGGCCGCGCACGACTTCGATCGCCTCGGCGGTTTCGTGGTGGATCTCGAACAGTGCGTTGACGTTACCGAAGCCGGACGCGCGCGTGGGAATGCCGTCTTCGAGGATCAGGAACGAACCCTGCCCTGCGCCAGCCGGCAGCACGGGAGATCGGATGGCGACGAGCAGCTCCTGGCCGGAGTTCATCTGCACGTTGACGCCGGGAACAGTATTCAGGATTTCGGCGGGGTGGTTGGCCGCCATTTCCTGAATGGCTTGGTCGCTGACGACCGAGTAGGCGCCCGGGTCCGTCGAAACGCGATCGCCATAGATGGTGATCACGTCGGAGGACGGATCGGCGGGATCAGCCGGATCAGCTGTGTCGGTATGGGCGACCTGCAGGGGCGCTGTCGTCTGTTGCGCGAAAGCCGGGCTCGCGAAAGCAGCCGTGGCCGCGGCAAGCGCAATCCAGCTTGCAGCCGTATAAGATCCCCGCACGCTACCCTCCAGTATCACTCGCCTGTCAGAGGCAAGCCAAGCAAAGACCGAGCCGCCCCATCCCTTGAGCGGCGTGGACTGTTTACGCCGTTCGGCGCCGTGAGGGCTAGTGCCTGGAAACTACGGAGTGGGGCTTGCTGGCTGGGCCGGAACCGTATCCGGGGCAGGCGCCGGAGTTGTGATCGGGCTTGAAGGCGCCGCAGGCGGTGCGGCGTCCGTTGCGGGCGGCGCGGCCAGGGGTGGAATCGCTTCGGCCGGAGTGGTGACAGGCGCTTCGGTGGTCGCTGGGGCGGCCGCTGTTTCGAACAGTGAATACGGCAGGGAGCCAACCACGGCAGCTGCCATGATCGTGGCGAGCGTGCCCGCGTACAGAGTCTTCCAGGCGAGCGACAGGAAGTCGGGTCGCCTTTCGGGACACATGATCGACAGGCCGCCGATCAGGATGCCCATCGAGCCGAAGTTGGCGAAGCCGCAAATCGCGTAGGTGACGATCGTGCGCGTGCGCTCGGTCATCTCGGCAGCGGGAAGCGCGCCGAGATTGATGAAGGCGACGAACTCGGTGAACACCGTTTTCTGTCCCACGAAGGTACCGGCTTTCGCGGCTTCCTCGATCGGGACACCGGCCATGTACATCAGCGGCGAGAACAGCCAGCCGAGGATCATGTTGAGGCTGAGGCGCGTTTCGCCGTCGCCCCAGTCGGCGGGCACCGGAATGATGCCAAGAACGGCATTGGCTATGTAGACCAGCGCCAGCGCCGCGATCAGCATCGTGGCGATGTTCCAGATGATGGCGATGCCGTCCGTGGCGCCGGTAGCGAAGGCGTCCATGGTCGAGTGATACTTGAAATCCGTCTCGCCGGTGGACTTGGACGTCGCCTCCGTTTCCGGGATCATGATCATGGACAGCGCAACGGCTGCCGGCGATGCGATGATCGAGACGGTGATGAGGTGAGCAGCGACGGTCGGCAGCGTGTCACGCAGAAGCGTGACGTAGACCACGAGCACCGAGCCGGCGATGGTGGCGAAGCCGGTCGCCATGACGATCAGCAGCTCTGACCGCGTCATCACTTTCAGGTACGGCTTGATGAGCAGTGGAGCCTCGGTCTGGCCCATGAAGATGTTGGCGGCGACGGAGAGGCTGGTCGGTCCGCCCATGCCCATGGTGCGCTGGAAGACGATGGCGAAGCCGTTGGTGATGACCTTGAGGATGCCCCAGTGCCACAGGATAGCCGAAAGCGATCCGATAACGATGATCAACGGCAGAAGCTGGAAGATGAAGATCGGGCCGGGGGCGCCGACGAGTTTTTCCCACGCCGTCTGATCGCCAATCACAGGGCCGAAAACGAAGGCCGTGCCTTCACGCGTGGCGGCGATCAGCACGTTGATGCCGTTGTTCACGCTGTCGAGGCCGGCGCGGATGACGGGTACGCCGAACAACAGCAGCGTGAAGGCGTACATCATCGCCACAGCGCCGAGCGTGATCTTCCACGGGAATTTTCGTTTGTTCTCCGACAGGAGCCACGCGATCGCGGTGATCACGAACAGGCCAAGAATGGCCCGGCCGTTGTCCCAGCCCCACTCGATATTCATGCCCCGCCTGCCCCTTGCTACGCGTTACTGTTTTCGTTCGAGTTCGTCGGCCAGCGCTTTCGCGCCGTAGATGTTGCGCAGCGCCGCCAGGATCGCCTGGGTGGACACCGACACGGTCCGGTTCAGCGCCGGGTCGAAGCCATAGGCCCCGCCGGTCGAATGGATATTGCCGTCAAAGACCAACCCCACCAGCCGCGCATCTTTGTCCAGCAACGGCGAACCGGAATTGCCGCCGACCACGTCATTGGTGGATACCAGATCAAACTGGGTCGCGCCCGGAATCTTCGACTTCCCGCCAACCCATGATTTCGCAAGGTTGAAGGGATAGGCGCCGGTCGCGCGATCCCACAGGCCGGAGGCGTAGGTGAAAGGCTTCACCTCGCCACGGAGCGGATCATTCCAGCCCTTCACCGTGCCGTAGGAGAGACGCAGCGTGAAGTTGGCATCGGGATAGATGCTCTGGCCCAGCACGTCGAACCGCAGGCCGGCGATCTTCTCGGCCGCGGCCGAAGCGGGTGTCGTGACGCCGGTTTCGTATTTCGAGCGAGCGGCGCGGGCAGCGGCATCGATCCGCCTTACCAGCGCGATGGCGGGATCGTTGGATGCGGCGACGCTCGCCGGATTGGCCCAGAGCTTCTTGCGATAGGCGGCATCGATGACTTGCGAGTTGGCGACAATGTTGTTGGCGACTTCCGCCGACGAGCTGGTCCCGAACAGCGCCTTCACCGCCGGATGATCGGCACCGAGATATTCGCGCGTCTTGTCGAGCCAGAACACGATCTCGAGCTTTTCGAGTACCGGATGGACCGGCGCCTCGGCGAGGATCGAGCGCTCGATCGACTGCAGGCGCGAGGGCGAAAATTCGGAAAGGCGCTGACCTTCCGGCTTCGCGCGCTCGGCGGCGGCGCGGACGAGCGTGCGGGCGTCCAGCAGGAGGACAGAGCCTGCGCCGAAGCGGGCTTCGAGCATTTGGTAAGGCAGGAAGGTCTGTTTCTGCGTGACGATGAGCGACTGGATGTCGGCGAACGGATCGCCGTATTTCGTACGCAGCTCCGATTTCACCGCGAGCGTATCACGGAGCCTCTTTTCGTCGGAGACTTTCGCCGCGAAAAAGGATGGCTCGACCAGTGCGCCGCGCTGGCCCTTGTAGACCTTGAGCGAGTTCTCGATGCCCTGCAGGCCATCATTGACCTGGCGGGCTTCCTCTTCACCCTTCGTGGCTTCGGCAAGCAGCGATCCGCGAAGCTGGGCAAGGTATTCGATACGCCAGGGCAGAAAGTGATCGCGCTGGAATTCGAGCTGCGAGACAGTGAGCAGGCGTTCGGTTGAGCCGGGATTGCCGGGAACGAAGACGAGCTCGCCTTCCCTGGCGCCAGCGGGATTGATGCTCAGCGGATCGGCGAAGGTGACCGGCTGGCCATCGCGGTAGAGACGCACCAGCGCCATATCGAGTGCGTAGCGCGGGAAGTTGAAGTTGTCGGGATCGCCGCCGAAGAACGCCGCTTGCATTTCGGGCGCGAAAGCGATGCGCAGGTCGTCGTAGCGGTCGTAAACGTAGAGCTTGTACTGCCCGCCGCGATAGAGGTTCACGACCTCGCAGCGTCGGGCGCGGTTTTCACCGCAGGCTTCCTTCTCGATCGCCGCGATCTCGGCGTTGCGACCGCTGGCGGCTTTCACACGCTGGGTCACGTCGGTCATCGACTGCAGGATGGACGCTTCGGCGCTGGGACAGATCTTCTCGTCCTTGCGGGTCGGAGCGAAGAAGCCGTCCTGGTGATAGTCATTGCCTGGGCTGGAGAGATCGCTTTCGCAATCGGCTACGCAGTGATGGTTGGTAAGAACCAGCCCGTCCTTCGAGACGACCGTGCCCGAGCAGCCGCCATCGAGGCGAACCGAGGTCTTGCGTACCCGGTCGAGCCATTTCTGGTCCGGCGCAAAGCCGTAGAGCTGCTTCACCTTTGCGGAGGGGAAGTTGTCAAAGGTCCACATGCCCTCGTCGGCGACGGCGCCGGAGACGAGGACAGCTGGAATGGCAAGGAACACAGCGGCGGCGAGCGCGAGCTGAATTCGCATCAACAGATCCTCGTACTCAAGCAACCCCGGTGAGACGACCCTAGCAGCGCGAGCCGGAGGCTCAAGCGCCCAGGATGCGGCCCTGAGCCGCCGAGAACGCGACGGAACCAGTCATTTCACAGGGATTCGAGCGGAACACGGCGGCGCGCCGTTCGTTGTTGCTCCGACATTGGACAGACCTGCCCGTTTTTCGCCGCAACGCCTCTGCTGGCCAAGTGACGCACAGATCCCCCGCCCTCGGCCCGGACATGCGTGTCCGGGTCATTTTGTTTCGGCCTGGAAGACGGACTCGCCACTCTTCGTCAGGTACATCGACTGGCGCGGCTTCTCCATCACGCGGTTCAGCATCGGGATGAACGCCTCGAGCGGCATGGACTTGTAGTCCTTGTCGAAGGCCGGCTGGTCGAACAAGTGGCAGAATTGCGCGCAGTACTCGAAATGCGGATGGCCGCGGAACTGGTCGCGCGCGTTCCGGTCGAGCCCGATGTGGTGCCAGAAATAGTACCCCTGGAAGATGCCGTGGTTCTCCACCATCCATAGATTGGCTTCCGACACGAATGGCTTGAGGATCGCAACGGCGATATCGGGATGATTGTAGACGCCGAGCGTGTCGCCGATGTCGTGCAGCAGAGCACAGGCGACATACTCCTCATCCTTGCCAGCCTGGTGGGCGCGCGTGGCGGTCTGCAGCGAATGCTCCAGCCGGTCCACCGGGAAGCCACCGCAGTCGCCCTTGAGCAGGTTGAGGTGGGTCACAATCCGATCGACATGCCCCTTCGAGAACACCTGGTTGGCGGCGACGATCTTCATCCAGTCGTCCTGGGTGGCGTTCGTGAATGCCGTGAAGGAAGCGCGGCCCATGGGCTCCTCGTGGGAGGTGTCGGGCTTTGGTGCGGATTTGAGATCGTCGGCCATGGCAGGCTCCTTGAGTCCGTCCTGAGTCTACGACCAGCCTCGCCCGATGACAAATCGGGCCGGTTCAGACGCCTTCGACAAGCATCAGCCGGCCGTTTGAGCCGGCAAAGCGCAGGCCGATGATCTCCTGATAGTCCGGCGAGAAATACCAAGTGCGGGCGGCCTCGAAGGTTGGAAACTCCAGCAGGACCATACGCTGCGGCGGGGCGCCTTCGATCCCCTCGGCTTTGCCGCCGCGGACCAGGTATCGGCCGCCATGGCGTTCGATCGTGGCATGCACACGCGCGCGGTAGAGTTCGAACTTCGTGGGGTCGGTGATCTCGATCTCGCCGATGACGTAGCCTGCCATGTCCTGCCCCTGACTACTTCTTCTTCGCTGGCGTCTTCGGCATCGGCTTTTTCCCGGCGGCGATTTTTGCTGGCTTCATTTGCGTGACCTTGAAGACCTTCCCGGCCTTGTCGTAGGTCGTCCACTCGCCGCATTGCTCGCCCCGGCAGAAATACCCGGAGCGCATGATGACGCCGTCCTTGCGGAAGAACTCCCAGTAGCCGTGCATCTTGCCCTCGAGCGTCTGACCCTTGTTCCAGATCGTGCCGTCCTTGTGCAGGCCGACGGAGGGGTTGGTCTTAGGCATGCGCGGGCGGCTCTCTGTATGAAGGGAGCCCCGCGATGAAGTTCCATATCAGTACGACGATCGCGGATGCCGCAAGCGGGCCGAGATACATCCTGAAGGCAAGGTCAAGCGGATCGAAGAACTGGCTGAACCCCAGCAGCGATCCGACGATATCGAGCGCGAGGACGGTGCCAAGCGATACCAGCAACCATCCGGCCACGGACCCGATGCGCGGCGGCTGGCGGCCGTATCTAGTCGCAACGAAACCAGCCGCCAGCAGGATGCCAGCGAAAAGGAAACAGGCGGATTCCAAGAGACCGACGATGTTCTCTTCTGACACGTCGGATCGGAGATCCCACATCCAGAGTGCTTCGGCAGTTTCCTTGAGGCCGAAGGTGTTGATCGCCACTCGCATAGCGATAGCCGCGACGAGCGTGGTGGCCGCCATAGTGAGTGCAAGCCGCGATGGCGGGCGGACCAAGAAAGCCGCCAGCCAAAAGAAAGTGACGAGCGCGGCCTGATACGGCCAGCCGCGGCTAGTCGCCAGACCTGTCAGCAGATCGGGAACGGGCAAAACAACCGCCGCGCCGAGGAGCGCGAGCACCCCGTAGCCACAGATTGCCCCAACCCGCTGACGCATGGCCTCACCCCGCCAAAATCATCTGCGCCATGATGTTGCGCTGGATCTCGTTGGAACCGGCGTAGATCGAGGTCTTGCGGTTGTTGAAGTAGGCGCCGGCGGACGTGATCAGGTGTTCCGGCGCCGGAAGCGGCTCGTTTGAACGGCCTTCGAGGTGAGCATAGGTATCCTGCACGAAGGGCTCGGCGTAGACGCCGGCGGCTTCGAGCACGATCTCCGTCACCTTCTGGCCGATCTCCGATCCACGCGTCTTCATCAGCGACGACATGGCGCCGACAGACTGGCCGGACGACAGCTTGTCGAAGATGCGGCGTTCGGTGGCGTCGAGGGCCTCGACCTGGATTTCGAGGTCCGCGATCTTGCGCACGAAGTCCGGGTCCTCGATCAGCGGACGGCCAGCGGAGATTTCGATCCTCGCGAGCTCGCGCGCCTTGCGCAGAGCGTTGCGATTGCTGGGCGCATAGGCCGAGCCGCGCTCGAAGGTCAGCAGGTATTTGGCGCAGGTCCAGCCCTCGCCTTCCTTGCCGACGAGGTTCTCGACGGGAACTTTCACATTGTCGAAGAAGACCGAATTGATCTCCTGCTCGCCGACGGGCGTGTCATCCAGCGTGTTGATCGGCGTGATGGTGATGCCGGGCGACTTCATGTCGACGAGAATGAAGGAGATGCCGTTCTGCTTCTTGTCTTCCTTCGAGGTACGGACGAGGCAGAAGATCCAGTCGGCCCACTGGGCGTATGTCGTCCACGTCTTCGAGCCGTTGAGGATGTAGTAGTCGCCTTCGCGCTTGCCGCTCATCGAGAGGCTGGCGAGGTCAGAGCCGGAGCCCGGCTCGGAATAACCCTGGCACCACCACACATCCGAGTTGCGGATCGGCGGCAGGAACTTCTTCTTCTGCTCGTCCGTGCCGAACTTCATGATCACCGGCGAGCACATGCGCACGCCCATGGATGAATTGCGCGGGCAGCCTGAGAGCGACATCTCCATCTCGAAGATGTATTTCTGCGTCTGGTTCCAGCCGGGACCGCCATGCTCGACCGGCCAGTTGGTGACGAGCCAGCCTTTCTTGGCGAGCGCCTTCTGCCACGCCTTCTGATGCTTCTCGTCCAGCGAGCCGTTCTTGGTGAGCGCCATTCGCTTCTTGAGATCGTCGGTGAAGTTGTCGGCGATCCAGGCGCGGACTTCGTCGCGGAATTTCAGTTCCTCGGTCGTGAATTCGAGATCCATGATTACTGCACCTTGTCCATGCGCGTGACCTTGGGCGGGCCGGCGAGGAAGGGGCCCATCGCCTTGCCCAGGCGCTTGAAGTGTTCGAAGCCGCGATGGGCGTCCACAGCGGCCTGATCCGCGTACTGCTCCATGAAGATGTAGGTGGTGGCGGAGTCCTTCACCTTGAACAGCTTGTAGTAGAGGACGCCTGGTTCGTTGGCCGCGACGGCGGCTTCGAGTTCCCTGGCGACCGCCTCGAACTCGGCCTGCTTGCCGTCGATGATGGTCAGTTCCGCGACCGCTCCGAACATGAATTCCTCCGCCTCTTTTCGTTCAGAATAAGCGTTACAGCGCGGTTGTCATCTGCCACGTTGGCCAGAGCATTCCAGCGGGAGACGCCCATGAATGACCTTTCCGCCCGGCGCATTGAAACCGTGAAGCGCCACATGGCTCTGGAGATCACCCATGAATGGGATGCGGTGATCGCGACGTTCGATCATCCGCGGTATGAGATGTATGGCTCGGGGCAGGTGTTTGACGGCGAAGAGGCCGTGCGGGGCTATTTCGCGGCGTCGCGGACGCCCTTCCCAGACCAGGGCAATGAGATCATCTCGATCGCGGCAGGCGGCGATACGGTGCTGGTCGAGTTCTGGCTGACGGGCACGCATTCCGGCCCGCTGAAGATCGGCGAGAAGACGATCCTGCCGACCGGGCGGCCGTTCAAGGTTCGCATGGCGGCGACGTTCGAGTTCAAGCCCGGCTCGGAAAAGATCGTCTGCGAGCGACCCTATTTCGATCAGTCGGCGGTGCTGAAGGCGATCGGAATCGCCTGAGCCTTACTCGCCTTCCTCAGCAAAATTCTTCAGGCCGAGGGTGTCGTTCTTGCGGGCGCCGGCGAGGATGCCAGGGAGCGCGTAGTTGCCCTCGTGGCAGGCGTATTCGTAGGCCGGTTGCTTCGATGTGTTGAACACCATCTCCGCGTGCCAGACCTGGCTGAAGAGTTTTGGATCGTCGACGCTGAACTTGTAGAGGATCTGGTCATTGCCGATGCGGCTGAAGCGCTCGGTGACCTTGGCGTCGGGCGAGAGCAGGTAGGATTGCGCGAAGAAGGTGCGGAGGCTTTCACCGGGATTGAAGTTCGTGGTCTCGACGACCAGCGTATCGCCTTCCCAATGGCCCTTCGAGTTGCCCAGCCATTTCGGCGTGGGCTGGTCGGCATTGCCGAGCGGGATGATGCGGGCATCGTGGTTCATCTCGACCATGATCACGACATAGTCGGCCGTCTGCACGAACTGGTAGGTGTTGTTGTACATCACGTTGATCATCGGCGGACCACCGGTGGAGCCAAAGCCAACGAGGCAGCGCTCGGCCATGGGGCGCGTCTCAGGCCCGTCAAACGTGTTGCGGACGAAGTAGAGGCCGTCGTCGAATTTCTTTTTACCGGCGGGCGTGTAGGGGATGCGGCCCGTGGGAGGATCGACAATCCAGGACGAGCGGACCTCGCCATTGATCCTGGCGTAGTGCGTGCCGGCGTCGACGTAGAAACTGTTGTAACCGCCGACGTCCTGCCCGGCCTTGGGAGCGCCGGAATTGGGGTCGGTCGGAAGCGAGCCGCGTGCATCGGCAGCGGCGCGCTGGGTTTCCATGCGCTTGGCGTCGGCTTCGGGAATGACCAGCGTCTTGAACTGGCCCGAGCGCTCGAGACTCGTCAGCGAGACGTTGGTCCAGAAGCCCTGCAGGTCCGGCTTGCCGTCGGCGGCGCGCGGGGGCTGGTAGGCGGGGGCCTGGTTGGCGGGTGTTTGGGCAAGCGCCACGGGGGCGGCCGCAATCGCCAGCGCGATCAGTCCAGCCATACGCATCTTCATGGTCGCCTCCTCCAGAGTCGTCTTGTTCTTATAGCCTATAGGTAGCGCTGAACCGGGGTCGGTGCAAAGTCGTGGACGATCACGCCCCGTTGACCAGTCGCGGGGCGGGTCAGCGGCGGATCATCACCGGCTCTTTTGCTTCTCGCGTGACCTCCGCTTCGGCGCGGGGTGAAACTCGCCGCATTCTGAACCCGCCACGCAGCGGATTTCGCTCCATCAGTACCCAGTCGCCCTCAACGCTATCGAGTTCGGCGTTGGCAATACCGGAATAGGCGATCGGGCAGGCCCGCAACTCCCTGGCCTGATCGTAGACTTTTGTAAAATTGACGTCGCTGCCGGTTCGCGCACCGGCCAGGGTTGCGGAAAGCTCGCCCCAGCGTGGCGCATCTTCAATTGTGGTGCCTGTCAGAATTCCCGCCTTGTCGACGATGTTAGCCGCAAACGGCGTGCGGCCCCCGCCTCCGCCGTACCAATATTCACCGGACCATACGCCCGACAGGCCTGACTCGTTTTTCGCAGCGCTCATTTCCCGCCGGATGGGTCCGGCTACTCCCCCTTGAACACCGGTTCGCGTTTTTCGAGGATCGCGGCGACGCCTTCTTCGTGGTCCTTGGTGTGGTGCATCAGGCCCTGGGCGGCGGCGGACATTTCCATGATCGTGTCGTAGGTCGCCTGCGTGCCGTGACGCAGGAGCTGTTTGGCGACGCGCAGGGAGTGCGGCGGCTGTTTGGCGATCGAAGTGGCGAGCGCCATGGCTTCGGCCATCAGCTGGTCGCCCGGCACGACTTTCGAGACGAGGCCCCATTCCTTGGCGGTGTTGGCGTCGATCAGGTTACCGGTGAAGAGGAGCTCGCAGGCGCGGCTCATGCCGATCACGCGCGGCAGCAGCCACGCGCCGCCATCGCCGGGGATGAGGCCGAGCTTGAGGAAGGTGACGCCGTACTTCGCGTTGTCGGCGGAGATGCGAATGTCGGCCATGCAGGCAACATCGCAGCCAAGGCCAACCGCGGCGCCGTTCACCGCGGCGATCAGCGGGATTTCGAGATTGTAGAGCGCGCGCACGATCATGTGGACGCCGTTCTTGTAGTTGTCGCGAACCTCGGCCGGGTTGCCGGCGAAGGAGCCGACGCGTTCGCGCATCGCCTTGACGTTGCCGCCGGCCGAGAAGCCCTTGCCGGCGCCGGTTAGGATCGCGCAGCGGAGCGACTTGTCGGAATTGATCTGGGCGCAGGCATCCCGCACCGCCTCGCCATCGCCCGGCTCGCCGAGCGCGTTCATGGCGTCAGGCCGGTTCAGCGTCAGGATCGCGATGGGGCCTTTTTTCTCGAGGGTAATCATGAGCGTTTCCTGCCGGCGTGGATGAAAGTTGCCGTAGCGCTTAGCGGGCAAAACAAAAGCTGTCATCCCGGAACCGCGGTGCGCGGTCCGGGACAGCCGTTTCTGCGGTCAACGATTGGTGACTGCCCTACCCGTTCGACAGTTCGGTGTAGCGGCGCAGGTGCCAGTCGGTGTTGCCGAACTGGGATTCGATCATGGTCACGCGCTTGAAGAAGTGGCCGACATTGAGTTCGTCGGTCATGCCCATGCCGCCGTGGATCTGGACGGCGTCCTGGCTGATGAGCTTGCCGGCCTTCCCGATCTGCACCTTGGCGCCGGAGGCCGCGAGCTTGCGGGCCTCGTCGGCTTCGTCGAGCTTCAGCGTGACCATGTAGGTCATCGAGACGGCTTGCTCGGCCGCCATGAACATGTCGACCATGCGGTGCTGCAGCACCTGGAAATTGGCGATGGGCTGGCCGAACTGCTTGCGCTGTTTCGCGTAGCTGATCGTCGCTTCGTTGAGGACCTTGAAGCAGCCGCACGCCTCGGCGCAAAGCGCGGCGATGGCGTAGTCGGCGACTTTCTCGATCAGCGGCAACCCGCCATCGACCTTGCCGATGACGGCATCAGCGCCGACGGAGACGTTCTCGAGATAGACTTCCGAGGCGCGCAGGCCATCGACGGTCGGGTAGTCGCGCATGACGACGCCCTTGGCGGTCTTCGGCACGAGGAAGACGGTGACACCCTGCGTGTCGCGCTGCCCGCCCGAGGTGCGGGCCGTGACGATCAGGTGCGTGGCGAACGGCGCGCCGATGACGACAGCCTTGTGGCCGTTGAGGACGAAGCCGGCGCCGTCTTTCTTCGCGGTGGTCGACACGTCATGCAGGTCGAAGCGGCTCTTCGGCTCCGAATAGGCGAAGGCGTAGCGGGTCTCGCCGCCGATCAGGCCGGCGATATGCTCTTCCTTCTGAGCGTCGGTGCCGCCGTGGCGGAAGAAGTTGCCGCCGACGATGACGGTCTGCAGGTAGGGCTCGATCACGAGGCCCTTGCCGAACTCCTCGGAGATGATCATCGCCTCGATCGGGCCGCCGCCGAAGCCGCCTTCGGCCTCGCTGAAGGACGCGCCAAGCAGGCCGAGTTCAGCGAACTGGCTCCACATCTCGGGACGCCAGCCGGCATCGGACTTCGCAACCTTCCGGCGCGTGTCGAAGTCGTATTGCTGGCTGATCAGCTTGGCGACCGTGTCGCGCAGCATGTCCTGTTCGGAGGTGAAGCTGAAATCCATAGAGTAGTTCTCCTTGCGACCCTTCTAGGCCGTGCTTTTGGGGTCGCGCAACTGGTGTCAGGCTGGGGCGGTATTGGGAGCGACTTTGGGTCGCCTGGGTTTGCGAAGCGTGGCAATGAAGAGTTCGGCGACGATCAGGTTTGGGACCCAGGCGAGCCAGGCGATGTACTGGTAGGACCAGACGAAGTCGGACGGGATCACGCCGGCTTCGCCGAGCGCGCCGGCGATGGGCAGCTGAAGGCGAAGGGTGACAGCGCCGAAGGTGAGCGCGAAGGAGCGGATCATCCAGCGTTCGTGCGAGGTGAAGTCGCGGCGCATGGCGGCAAACAGGGCCAGGAGCGTGAACGGGACCCAGAGCACGGCAAGCATGAAGAAGCCCCAGCCCGCGATCGGGCCGGCGGTGGAGGACAGTGCGATCGCGCCGCCCGCCAGGCCGCCGACCGTGCAGGCCAGTATATAGGCGCGGCCCATCCAGCGGTGGATCGTCGGGGCTTTCTGCCGCAGTGGCTTCAGGAACTGGAAGGCGCCGAGGATCATCGCAAAGCCCGAGGCAGCGATGTGGGTGCGCAGCCCGTAGGGATCGAGCATCGGGTTGGAGAGCGGCAGGTTCGTGAAGCCGGTGAAGACGTGGAAGAGCGCATAGCCGCCTACCCCCACGGATAGCAGGGCTATGACGCCCCATACGATATTGGAGCCTATTCTTGCAGCAGACATCCAGACCCTCCCTTTCCCCTTGATTGGGGTCCCCTCTAATCGGGGGTTAGTTATCCCAGGAAGGTATCATCGAACCACGACCAAAGCATCTCAGAGCCCCAGCACCATCTTGGCGATGATGTTGTGCTGGATCTCGTTGGAGCCGCCATAGATCGAGGTCTTGCGCATGTTGGCGTACATCGGCGCCGTGAGGTGCGCGTAGTCCGGCCCGATCGGGAGCTGGTTGTCGCCGTCCTTCGGGAAGCCGCGGAAATACGGCGCGCCATAGACGCCGACAGCTTCCAGCGTCAGCTCGGTGATGCGCTGCTGGATCTCTGTGCCCTTGATCTTGAGGATCGAGCTTTCAGGGCCGGGACCCTTGCCCTTGCTCTCGCGCGCAAGCGTGCGGAGTTCGGTGTATTCTAGGGCCGAGAGATCGATCTCGAGTTCGGAGATCTTCTTGGCGAAATCCGGATTGCGGATGATCGGCTGGCCCTGGTCGAGTTCGACCGAGGCGATCTCGCGAAGGCGCTCGATGCCTTTCTTGGAACGGGCGACGCCGGCGATGCCTGTGCGCTCGTGAGCGAGGAGATATTTGGCGTAGGTCCAACCTTCGTTTTCCTTGCCGACGAGATTAGCGACCGGAACCTTCACGTCTGTGAGCCAGGTCTCGTTGACCTCGTGGCCGCCATCCATGGTGATGATCGGGCGAACTTCGACGCCGGGCGTCTTCATGTCGACGAGGATGAAGGAGATGCCTTCCTGCGGTTTCTTCGCCGCCGGGTCGGTGCGGCAGAGGACGAAGATCCAGTCAGCGAAATGGCCAAGCGTGGTCCAGGTCTTCTGGCCGTTGATGATGTAGTGGTCGCCCTGGCGTTCGGCCTTGGTCTTGAGCGAAGCGAGATCGGAACCGGCGCCGGGTTCGGAATAACCCTGGCACCAGAAGTCAGTGCCGTTGATGATGCGCGGCAGGTAATGGTTCTTCTGCTCTTCGCTGGCGAAGGCCATCAGCACAGGCGCGAGCATCGCCATGCCGAAAGGCGGGATCGGCAGAGTTTCGGCGCGGGCGCATTCTTCCTGGAAAATGTAGCGCTGAGTCGCTGTCCAGCCGGTGCCGCCATACTGCTTCGGCCAGGCGGGAGCGCCCCAGCCGCGCTTGTTGAGGGTCTTCTGCCAGAGAAGGAAGTCTTCCTTGGAATACTCGTCGCGCGAAAACTTGCCGCGTAGCTCGGCCGGATAGTCCTTCTCGAGGAAGGTGCGGACCTCCTGGCGGAAGGCGATGTCTTCGGGTGCGAAACTGAGGTCCATGGAGCGATCTCCAGAGGCGGCCGGGAGGTTCGGCCTGCCGTTACGTAATGGGCATTATCCTGCCCGCTTTCACAGGGCATGCTCTGGTTTACGTGAGGTACGTCAAGCGGATTCGGCCCAAGGACGCGAGGTCGCATTACCGCTAGGGAAGGATGCTTTTGGCGTGGAATCCGCTGTAGACTGCCGACCCATGCACCAGCCCATCAAGACCCCCTGCATAAAGGTCTGCGTCGTCGACGGGCAGTCCGGAAACTGCCTGGGATGCGGACGGACTCTGGGGGAAATCGCCCGCTGGGCCCGGCTTTCGGACGATGAGCGGGACCAGGTCATGGCTACGCTACCGGCCCGCATAGAAGCCCTGAAAGCAGCAGGAAAATGGGGTTGAGCGGAACAGCCATGCTGTCCGTTTGTTCTTTGCTAGCGCATTGTCTGTTAGAAAGCCTCGGACAGCGTCTGCCCCGCGGGAGTCGCACTCGTTGAGAAAAGCCCTGTTTCCTGCGCTGGCCCTGTTCGGGGCCGCGGCCCTCGGACTGGTGTTCCTGCGGGACTCCATGGGCAGCAGCGTCGACATGAAGCCGGCGCTGGCGGAAGCGGCCGAGACAATCGACACCGAGGCGCTTCCCAAGATCAGTTCGCACCAGATCCGCACCGCATCCCTGCGCAAGGAAGGCGACGGGCATTACTGGGCAACCGCCTATGTGAACGGCATGCCTGTGAAATTCCTTGTCGATACCGGCGCGAGCCTGGTTGCACTGACATTGCAGGACGCCCGCCGGATCGGGCTCGATACCGACAAGCTAGAAAAGAACGCCGAAGTCCGCACCGCCGCCGGGCGCGTGAAGGCGGCTATCGCGATGCTCGACACGGTCGAGGTCGATGGCGTGAAGGTGGACAAGATCCAGGCCGTCATCATCGACAAGGGGCTGGAGCATTCGCTGCTGGGAATGAGCTTCCTCAACCGGCTCGACGGCTGGGATGTGACCGCGAACGCCATCGTCATCCGGAAGTAGGCGTAGCTCGGGAACGGCTTATCCCGAGCGCTCGGGAAAATCATGCGCTTGCGCAAACTGCGCCAGCAGCTCCGCACCGCGCTCCTTGTGTCCGATGTCGAGGATCAGCGTCAGGTCGAATTCTTGCTCATCGTATCCCCATTTTCCGAGAGTCTGGGCATACCAAAAGACGTGCTCCAAGGGGTCGTCGGTATGCCACGTCGTCAAGACAAAGCCTTCGTCGGGAATTTCCCTGGGATCGTAGAATTTTCGCGTGGCGTGATCGACTGTGTCGTCCCATACGCTGCAGTTCACGCCCCAAGCCATCATGTACATGCAGCCCGATTTCACGAGCCAATCGCTGACATGATCCTGCCAGTAGTCTGAGACTGCGCAGGTCGCCACGACCACGGCGTTGAACGGTCTGCGATGAGCCCATTCGGGCAGCCCGATTCCCGGCGAAGCATGTAGGTAGACTGCGTCGTGCAACTTCGCCTCTTTCACTGCCCTCGATGCGAGCGGAAACGGATCAACCCGTCATAGCATGCACCGGCCTCACAGCCGCCAGCGCTTCGTCGTAGATTGCGATCGCAGCGGCGCCCCGCGCTCCCGGCGCTTTTTCCGACAGGACGCGGCGCCACTGGCGCGCGCCTGGCCTGCCGGTGAACAGGCCGAGCATGTGGCGTGTGATGGAATGCAGCGCGGCGCCTTCGGTGAGGCGCTGCAGGATCCATGGCCGGAATTCGAGCGCGGCCTGATCGGCTGTGCGTACGGGCGTTGTGTCGCCGAAGAAGCGGCGGTCGACTTCCAGCAGCAGAGCCGGCTCGTGATAAGCGGCGCGGCCGAGCATGACGCCATCGACATTCGCCAGCTCGCGCGCGGCGGTGTCGAGATCGGCGATGCCGCCATTGATGACGATCTCAAGATCCGGCCGAGCGCGCTTCAGCTCCGCCACGATGGCGTAGTCGAGCGGCGGCAGCTCGCGGTTCTCTTTTGGCGAAAGTCCCTTGAGCCACGCCTTGCGGGCGTGGACGACGAAGGTCGTGATCCCGGCCTTCGCGACCGTGTCGATGAAGGAGAACAGGCGCTCGCGCGGATCGTCATCATCGACGCCGAGGCGATGCTTAACAGTAACAGGAATAGCCACGGCCTCACGCATCGCGCCCAGGCAGTCGGCGACAAGATCCGGTTCGCGCATCAGGCAGGCGCCGAACGCTCCCGACTGCACCCGCTCGGACGGACAGCCGACATTGAGGTTTATCTCGACATAGCCCTGCTCTGCTCCGATGCGCGCCGCCTGGGCTAGCTTCTCCGGTTCGGACCCGCCGAGTTGCAGCGCCACGGGCTGCTCAAGCTCGTCGAACCCAAGCAGCTTCTGGCGATCCCCGCGCAGCACGGCGTCCGCCGTCACCATCTCGGTATACAGCAGCGCATGCCGCGACAGGTGGCGATGGAACGCCCGGCAATTCCGGTCGGTCCAGTCCATCATGGGCGCTACGGAGAAGCGGCGGGACAGCATTGACAGGCGCATATAGCGTCAGATGGCGTCCGTCCAATGGGCGCTACTTCAGCGGCTTGACGTTGTGGATCAGGTCGCCGCTCTGAAGGGCGCGTGGGAAGTCGTCGAAGGTCAGCGTGACATCCTTCCAGTTGGTGGGAATGCCGGCGCACATGAGAGGGTCTGGGCCGTCGCAGACCTGGAAATGGAGATGGGGCTCGGTGGAATTGCCCGACGAGCCGACAGCACCAAGCACCGTTCCTGCCGCGACACGCTGACCGGTCTTCACCTTCACGCTCTTTGGCTTGAGGTGAGCGTAGAGCGAGAACTCACCATTGCCGTGATCGATAACGACATAGTTGCCGACAATTCCGAGCAGGCCCTTTGACAACCGCACCATTTGGTCGCCCTGCAGTCGCTGGAAGTAGGCATCGAGCGCTTCACCCTTCTGGCGCATCGCGCCGGGGTCCTCGGTTTCGGTATCGGAAGCCGCGATGACTGTGCCTGCCGCCGGCGCCAGCACTGGCTTTCCGTACGCGTAGTAGTCGGTGAACTTCGTGCCATCGCCCTTGTGCGTGCGGTGGTCCGGCCCGAGCTGCAGCAGGTCGTGCGCGAACTGCTCCATCGGCACCCAGCGATGAGGCGTGTGCAGGCTGGAGCCTGACCCATCCATCCAGACGCCGTTGAGCGGCAGGGCGAACGCCGTCTCGGAAGATTTCGACGAGATCGGACGCGAAATCTCGCGCACCGTCCCATCGCCGATCGCGCGTACGCGAAGCTCGTCGCGCAAGCCGCGATAGCCGAACAGCTGGGTGGAGATGATGATCGCCTCGCCCGGCGCCAGCGTCGTGGACTGCGGCAGTTTCGTTCCGGCAGGCAGGAGTTTTTCGCCGCCGAACATGAAGGCGAGCGGTTCGATCATGCCCGCCTGCTGAAGCTGCGAACCCTGCAAGGCGGCGCGCTGAAGGTCGGCCTTGTCGAGTGTGCGCAGGTCGAGAACACGACCGCCGGCGAGAAGCTGTATCTGCACCTCGGCGACATTCACCGGCGCGGATCCATCGTTGATGATCGCGATGTTGTGGATCAGCAGGCTGGACGCGCTGTGCGCCTGGTCCAGCTCGTAGGAGTAAAGCGTCCCGCCCGGATAGAATCGGACTTCAAGCGCCTCGGCGCTCAGACCAAACAGCGATGTGATTGCGGCAAGCGCCAGCGCCTTGAATTTCATGACCCGACCCAGAACATGCTTCGCGGGGAGTATCGCCCCGCCAACGAAGTTCGAATCTAGCACGAAAACTCCGCAGGCCGCACGTGGGCGCTTCAGCGGGTAAGTCCAGCAACCTCGACGTCAGCCTACTTCCGCGCCGCCTCGACGAGCGCGCGGATGGTCCAGCGGCGGACCTTGCGGGCTTCGGCGTCGGATATCTGCAGGACGTCCTTGAAGACGATCATGCCTTCCGTGCCGATTACCAGAGCGAGGGCCCGGGAAAGCATCTGCAGGTCGGATGGTTTGAATTCCTTCTTCGCGGGCTCCAGCGCGGCCTCGATAAGCGGCGTTCGGCGGTTTTGTCGCTTGGGAAGCTTTGCACTCTCTTTTGCGAGGCCGCGCTGAAGGGACTGGACCAGCATCAGGCGGAGGCCGGTCTCATTTGCGGACATCATGGTCTCGAAGGCAGCGTCGACACGCTCGACACGCGCAACAGGATCGGACGCTGGCGCATCGCGAAGAACATCTTCCTGGGTAGGCGCAACGACATCGAGCGCGGCTTCTATCGACAGCGCTTCGATGCTGGGAAAATAGCGATAGGCCGTTGCCCGCGAGACCAGCGCTTCTTCCGCAACCTCTTCGAGGCTGGGCTTGCGGCCCTGACGCATCAGGCGGGCCGCTGCTTCCAGCAGGTCCTTGCGCGTGCGGCGGCGCTGGTTGGGACGTCCGGCTTTATCAGCCATGAGAAACTCTACTGCGGAAGTTGCTGAAGGATCGAAGCGAGATCGAGCCAGACATTCTCGCGCTTGATGTCGCCGTCCTTCGAGAACTCGATGACATGCAGCAGGCGGAAGGAGAGCGGCCTGTCGCGGCCCTCAAGGCCAAACGGGCGACCCGGCGCCTTTCCGCTCCACAGCGAGTCGTCGACCATGAAGTCTTCGCCATAGTAGCGGCGCAAGCTTTTCACGCTCCCATCCGACAGGTCGGCGAAGAGGTTCTCGTAGAAACCCCGCGCGGCTTCGCGGCCTTTCGTCGGGCCGGTGGGATAACCAACGATGTCGTGGTCAGCGTCGGGTGTGAGCGTGGCGAGCACGCCTTCGACATTGTCCTGGGCCTCGAAGCCGAAATGCTCGTCGAGCTTCTGGTCCATCTGTCTGCGTGTCAGCGCCATTGTGAGTCTCCTGTGCAGCGGACAGGCAGACATCTAATGAGACTTTTGTCTCATTGCAACACCTGTGTCTCTTTTTTTGACTCGCACAGCCACTCAAGAAGCAATGACGTCTTGACCGGATGGGTCGAGCCGCAAGGCTATCAATCGACCGAACACCGTCGATTCGCGTAAATGTAAGCGAAGCAGAAGCTAGCCTTCGTAGGCCCGCCATTCACCGTCGCGGCCGCGCAGGCGGACGCCGCCGGCTTCGGTTTCGACGTCGGCGGGAGATGCCAGCGCCTTCGAGACGCCGCCAGGGATGTCGATCACATAGTGCGGCTGGGCGAGGCCGGAGACGCGGTCGCGTAGCTGCCGCACCAGCTCCTGGCCGCGCTCGATCGTAGTGCGGAAATGGGATGTGCCCGGCGCGAGGTCGGCGTGGTGCAGGTAGTAGGGTTTTATCCGGCACTCGACAAAAGCGCGCATCAGGTCAGCGAGCGTGTCGATGTCGTCGTTTACGCCAGCGAGCAGGACGGACTGGCTCAATAGCGGAACACCGGCGTCGATCAGGCGGGCGCAGGCTTCGCGCGCGGCTGGTGTAAGTTCCCTCGGATGGTTGCAGTGGACGGCGACGTAGACCGCTTTCGACGAGCTGCGGATGGCGTCGACGAATTCAGCAGAGATACGCGCGGGGTCAGCGACCGGCATGCGCGTGTGCCAGCGGATGACCTTCACATGCGGGATGGCTTCGAGCGCGCGTGTGAGGGCGGAGGCGCGACGGGCGGAGAGCATGAAGGGATCGCCGCCGGTGACGATGACTTCCCAGATTTCCGGATGGGAGCGGATATAGGCCAGCGCACCCTCAAGTTCGGCGGGGGAGAGATTGCCGTCCTTGTCGGGGCCGACCATTTCGCGGCGAAAGCAGAAACGGCAGTAGACCGGACAGACCGATACAGCCTTGAGCAAGACGCGATCGGGATAGCGGTGGACGATGCCTTCGACCGGCTCATGCGCCTTGTCGCCGATCGGATCGGGAAGCTCTTCGGGACGGACGTCGAGTTCAGCGCGCGAGGGAACGAACTGGCGCGCGACAGGATCGTTCGGATCGGCGCGATCGATCAGATCCGCCAGGACTGGCGTTACCGCCGTGGCGTAGGTGGCGGAGACTTCGGCCAGCTGGGCGGCATCGGCCATCGCGACCAGGCCAGCCGCGACGAGATCGTCGGCGGTGCGCAGGGTGCGGGGGCCGTTAAGGCTGGTGTCGAGAAGGCGGGTCATGGGTCGCGGGCTCTATCGCGCCCCTAGCTGCGCCTGTCCAGCAGGAGGCCCAGATCCTCGACCGCCTTGGCGGCCCGCTCGTCGACGCCCTGCCTGCGCAGGATGCTGGCGAAGAGCTGGGCGGCGCGCGGAGCGGTGTCGCATTCGGAGACGGCGTCGCTGACCTCCGGCCAGAGGTCGGACATGAAATCCGAGGCCAGCGAGATCATGCCGGCGGCAGCTAGCACGACCATCGGGATGTTCTTCGAGGTATCGATGCCGCCCACGCCGGAAAACATGGCGGCCGAGTTTCGGGCGTCACGGAATTCCTTCTCGTGGCCGCGGACGAAATCGCTGATGAAGCGTTCCGTCTTCCAGTCGATCCACTCGGACGTGCAGGGTTCCGGCATGCTGGCGCAGCCAGAGGAGCCCAGGACAAGGGCGGCAAGGCCAGCGGCAATGGCTCGTTTCATGGGCGTTCCTCTTGTCCTCACTGGAAGGACTTAGACCGGCGGCGTCCAGAGTACATCGGCGATCCGCCGTGCGCCCGCAGCCAGCATGACCAGACGGTCGAAGCCGAGGGCTATGCCGCAAGCGTCTGGCATGTGCTCGAGCGCAGCTAGGAAATCCTCGTCCAGCGGATAGCGTTCGCCATAGGTGGATTGTTTCACGTCCATCTCGGCTTCGAAACGGCGGCGTTGCTCGGCCGCATTGGTGAGTTCCCCAAAGCCATTGGCAAGCTCTACGCCGCAGGCATAGAGCTCGAAACGTTCAGCAAAGCGGGGATCGCGAGCGAGCGGACGGGCAAGCGCTGCCTCTTCGGAGGGATATTCGCAGAGGAGCGTGAGACGGCCCTGCCCCAACTTGGGTTCAATGCGCTCAACCAAGATCCGGCTGAAAAGATCGGACCAACTGTCGCCGGGTGAGGTGCGGACACCTATCTCTTCGGCTGCATGAGCGAGTGCATCGCGCTTGTTGAGCGTCGCTTCGAGGTCGATCGTCGCATGATGGGCGAAGGCGTCGACGAGGGTCAGCCGTTCGGGCTCTGCGTTGGGATCGCAGGCCTTGTCGCGCCATTCGAACACGTTCCGCCCAGTCTCGCGCAGCGCCAGCCGACACAGTTCCACACAGTCGGCCATCACGGCGTCATAGGCCTCGCCCGCGCGATACCATTCCAGCATGGTGAATTCGGACGAGTGCAGCGGGCCCGCCTCTGCGTTCCGGTAGACGCGGGCATAGTCGAAGATCTTCGTCTCGCCTGCCGCGAGCAGTTTCTTCGAGGCAAACTCAGGCGAGGTGTGGAGGTAAAGCGGCCTGCGTTCGCCATTCTCGCCTACCCAGTCGGTTCGAAAGCCGTGGAGGTGAGCCTCGTTGCCGGGCGAGACCTGAAGTGCGCCGCATTCGACCTCGGTGAAGCCCCGGGCGGTAAACCATGATCGGGCCGCATCCCTGATCCGCCCGCGGGCGGTCAGGAAAGGCCGGCGGTCAGCGTGGGATTCGGGGGACCACCAGCTCAAAACGGGCTCCAAAGGCCGCACATTGCGAGGCTTGGCCCCAAGGACGGCTCGGGGTATGACCGCGCCGCTTCAACAGGTTCCGCCCGCCAAAGGCTTACGCCGCGATGGGCCAAAAAACAAAGGTCTCCCAGTGGTCAAAGTGATCGCCAGCGATGTGCGCAAGGGCAATGTCCTCGAAAAGGAAGACGGCCAGCTCTATACCGTCCTCAAGGCCGAAACCTACCGTCCGGGCAAGGGAACACCGACCGCCACGATCGACATGCGCCGGATCTCCGACGGCGTGAAAGTGGTCGATACATACAAGACCACCGACCAGCTCGAGCTCGCCTTCGTTGAAGAGGTGAAGCACCAGTTCCTGTTCAAGGACGGCGAACTCTACGTATTCATGAACCCGTCCAACTACGAGCAGGTGATGGTGCCCGCCGCGATGCTTGGCGATGACGCCGCCTATCTCGGTGAGAACATGGATTGCGATCTGCTGATGTTCGACGGCAGGCCGGTGTCGATCAAGCTTCCCCAGCGCGTGACGCTGGAGATCGTCGAGACGGAGCCGGTCGTGAAGGGCCAGACGGCGTCGGGCTCGTACAAGCCGGCCAAGATGTCGAACGGCGTGCGCGTGATGGTGCCGCCGCATATCGGCACCGGCACGCGCATTGTCGTATCGACGGAAGACGGTGCCTACGTCGAGCGCGCCAAGGACTAGGTCGGCGCGGCCGGCGGTTTCGGCGGGTCCTTCATCTCGGGCCCGGTGAATTCCGACTCTATGACAACGGTCACTTCGTCGCTTACGCCCATATTGTCGCCGGGCTTGGGCACGCCGCCGCCTATGCCGAAATCCGAACGCTTGAACGTTCCGTGGACAGAGAATCCGATCCGCGCGCGCGGCTCATAAACGTGACCGACATAGCCTCCATTGTAGGTCATGCTCAGCGTCACGGACTTCGTGACGCCGTGCAGCGTCAGATCGCCCGTTACATCTGCCGTGTTCGGCCCGGTCATCCTGATGGCGGTCGACTTGTAGCTGATCTGGGGAAACTCCTTGGCGCCGAGATACTGCTCGCCGCGAAGGTGATCCTGAAAATCACCGGGCGGCGCGTGAATGCCCAGCGATGCGGGATCGACACTGGCAGTCAGCGTAGCAGCCGAGGGATTGGCGGGATCGAGCTTTAGGTCGGCCGAGAAGGTGTCGAACCACAGGGTGAAGTTCGAGAAGCCAAGGTGGCTCACCTTGAACATGAAGGTCGAGTGAGCGGGATCGAGCTTGTAGTCGCCCGCCGGAATTCCCTCGATCGAGGGCGCGGGTGCCGTGTCGCTTACCGGGGCAGCCGACACCCAGACATCGGGCTTCGCTGAAGCCTCCGTTGCAGGTGCTTCCGGCGTCAGCAGGGCATCTTCTGCTTTCGGCGAACACGAGCCGATGATCAGCCCCAGCATCGCAACGGGTCCAAACCACTTCAGCATCACTTGTCTCCCATCGCACGGCTGAGCTCGGCCTCGAACCGATCCAGCGTCTGTTTCCAGCCTTCGTTCATGCCGGCCATTGCGGCTTCGCCGATAGCCGGGTCGTTGATGACGATCACCTCGCCGCTGGCGTGGATGATGGTCTTGTCGCCCTGCTCTTCGAATACCGCATCGTTGACGACTTCAAACATCAAGGAACCGTCCGGCGCTTCGCCGCCAACGCGCGTCAGCACCCGGCGCGGCGCGTCAACTTCCAGATATTTGCCGACCGACCAGAAGCCGTTTCCTTCTGCATTTCGCATGATCAACTTGAATATGCCGCCGGGTCGCGGGTCGGATTCAACGCCGTGAACCGTGAAACCGTTCGGGCTGAACCAGTGCTCAAGATGCTCGGCCTTGGTCCATACGTCGAACACGAGCTTGCGCGGCGCCTTGACCACTCGTGTGAAACGCACGACCGGATTGCTTTCCGTGGGTTTGATCCCCTTGGCCTGCCCTGCCTTCGCCAGTACGCCGTCGAGACGCTGGTAGGTTTCCCGAGCGCCCTCTTCCATGCCGCCAGCAGCGATCGCGTCACGCGAGGCGATATCCGGGAAGATCGAGATGGCTTCGACACGCGTGCGGCCGCCAAGGTCGACGAAACGATAGATTTCCGTGCCGGGCGGAAAATCGGAATAACCGAATGTCCAGGTAAATTCGTCCTTCGGCTTGATGTTCGAGAACTCACCACGAAACGGATGAACCTCCTTGCCGTCCCTGGTGACGTTGTCGACACGCCACTTGCCGCCATTCCGGAAGTCGTACTGGTGGACGACGGTGTCGTATTTCGACGGCCCCCACCAATGCTGCATCTGCTGGCCGTCGGTGTAGACATCCCACACCAGCGAGCGCGGATAATCGAACTCCCGGCTCATGCGAATGACCGTCTCGCCGGGCGGGACATCCACAATCAGCGGGTTGCGTTTCTTCGCTGCGATATCAGCCATTCTGGCTGCCCTCCTTGTCCTGGATCTGCTTGAGATAATCGTCGAGGCGGTCGAACCGTTCCTCCCAGAGCTTGCGATAGGCTTCGACCCAGCTGGCCACTTCCCGGAGCGGCGCAGGTTCGATCTTGCAGGGACGCCGCTGGGCGTCGCGGCTGCGCGAGATCAGGCCTGCGCCTTCGAGGACCTTCAAGTGCTTCGAGATGTTCGGCAGCGACATGTCGAACGGCTCGGCCAGCTCATTCACTGTGGTTTCGCCGAGAGCCAGCCGCGCCAGGATTGCCCGGCGGGTGGGGTCTGCGAGGGCCGAAAAGGCGACATCCAGA
The DNA here is from genome assembly GCA_965279205.1 of Hyphomonadaceae bacterium. Taxonomy (GTDB): domain Bacteria; phylum Pseudomonadota; class Alphaproteobacteria; order Caulobacterales; family Hyphomonadaceae; genus UBA7672. The sequence goes on along the minus strand of OZ257144.1, from coordinate 1,964,952 downwards.
CGATCAGGACTCATATTTCGCCATCCAGTTAATTATCTATCTAGCGAAATATAATGCAAAGTCCGATTGGTCAAGCAGCCTGTAGGTTTTTTTGGCGCGTTAGTCGGCCGCCTTCTCACCGATGGCTTCGGCGGCTTCCTCGTTGAGGGCCTTGCCCTCCTTGCGGGGAACGACCAGCGGCGCGGGCTGGGTCGTCTTGATATTGCCTCGGATTAGCGAGAGCCCGTTGCGCAGGCCACCGGCGATCTGCATTTCCAGCCGTTGCTCGTCGCGCCGGCGCGTTTCGAGGATGATCTCATCGACCTCAGACTCTTCGACGCCGAGCTGCAGCAGCACGTTCTTGCCGAAGACGATGGCGGACTCGAGCGTTTCGCGCAGCTGGTAGTCGACACCGGCCTGGACGAGCCTCAGCACATGGCCACGGTCGAAGGCGCGCACGAACAGTTTGGCGTGCGGGAATTCGGATTTGACCAGTTCGACGATCCGGTCGGCGACTTCCGGCTTGTCGACGCAGACGAGGATCGCTTCGGCGGTCGCCGCGCCGGATGCGCGCATCACATCGAGCCTTGTGCCGTCACCATAGTAGACCTTGAAGCCGAACTGGCCAGCGGCGCGGATCATCTCCACGTCCGTCTCGATGATCGAGACGTCGATGCCTTTCGCAAGCAGCGGCTGGCAGACCACCTGGGCGAAGCGACCAAAACCAACGAACAGGACCTGCCCGTGCAGGTCTGCCGCTTCCTCGATGCCGTCCATCGATTCTTTTTCCGGCGGCGTCAGGCGCTCGATCAGCATGACAACCAGCGGCGTCAGCGCCATCGACAGGATAACGACAGCCGTCATGGCGGAGGTTGTCTGCGCGTCCATGACGCCAACCGCCAGCGCGCCGGAATACAGCACGAAAGCGAACTCGCCACCTTGGGCAAACAGCGATGCGCGATGGAGCGCTTCGCGGTGCCTGGCGCGGAAGAGACGCGCAACGATATAGATGCCGACCGCCTTCACAACCATGAAGGAAACGACACCCGCCGCAATCAGCATCCAGTTGCTGGCGACGAGATTGAGATCCAGCGACATGCCGACGCCGAGGAAGAACAGGCCCAATAGAATGCCGCGGAAGGGCTCGACGTCGGCTTCGAGCTGATGACGAAAGGTCGATTCCGAAAGCATCACGCCGGCGAGAAAGGCGCCCATCGCCATCGAGAGGCCGCCTAGCTGCATGAAGAAAGCGGCGCCCAGCACGACCATCAGCGCCGCCGCGGTCATGACTTCCCGCGCGCCCGTGCGTGCGAGAATGCCGAACAGCGGGTTCATCAGCCATTTGCCGGCGACAAACACCAGGATGACCGCGCCGGCGCCAATGCCGATCGTCTGCCAGACCGGCGCAGCGTGCTCGTTGACATGCGCGCCCGGCGCCAGCGTCGACAGGACCGCGACCAGCGCGAGCAGCGGAATGATGGCCAGGTCTTCCAGCAGCAGGATGGCGACGGAACGCTGACCTGCCGGCGATGACACCTCGCCGCGATCCTCCATCATCTTCATGATGACGGCCGTAGACGACAGCACGAAACCGAACGCTCCGATCACCGCGGCGGCAGGCGGCAGGCCAAACGCCATCGCAACGCCCGATAGCAGCCCACCACACACCAGCGCCTGGACCAGGCCAAGCCCGAATATGTCGCGCCGCATGGCCCACAGCTTCGCCGGTCGCATTTCCAGCCCGATCAGGAACAGGAACATGACGACACCCAATTCGGCGACGTGGAGCACCGCTTGCGGATCGTTGAACAGCTTCAGCGCATAAGGACCGACAAGAACACCAGCCGCGAGATAGCCAAGCACGGCGCCCAGCCCCAGCACGCGGAAGATCGGCACGGCGACAACGCCAGCGGCCAGAAGGGCTACCGCAAGACCGAGATCCACGCCGCCGGTAGTATGTTCCATGCCCGCTCCAGCTCTTTCGAGCGTCAAGACTTAAGGACGCGCCAGCGATACGCAACAACTGCCGCGAGGAAGAACGCGCCTATCCCTACAATGACGCCAACAATGGCAGGAATCGAAGGCTTCTATCTGAGCCGCTTCTCGAATTCCGGGAAGAAGGCGGCCGCATCAGTGGCCATGCGTTCTTCCATCTGGCGGAACAGCGAAAGGATTTCCTCACCTGCCTTGGTCAGCACGGCGCCGCCGCCTTTCTTGCCGCCCGTCGAGGATTCAACCAGCGGCTTGCGGAAGGCATTGTTCATCGCATCGACGAGCTGCCAGGCGCGCGAATAGCTCATGTCCATCGCCTTGGCGGCCTTGGAGATCGAGCCCTCGGTCGCGATCCGTTCAAGGAGGTCTGCCTTGCCGGGTCCAAACGCCCGCTCACCCTTGGCAATGACGCGCGCAGTGATCCTGATGGAAGCCATGTCGAACCCCGGAATGACGCGCTATCGAACCGCGCCGGCGGGCAAGCGCAAGCGGTATTTTGACTACCGAAGACTACAAGCTGAACGGGCGAAGGTGTTTGAGCGACGGGATCTTGCCCCGGACCTCGTCGACCTTCGACAGGTCAAGCGTGGCCGTGATCACCCCGGGCTCGGTTCCGCCATCTGCGAGGATTTCACCCCACGGATCAATGATCAGGCTGTGGCCGTACGTCTCCCGGCCGTCCTGGTGCTTGCCCGCTTGCGCCGGGGCGATGACGAAGCAGCCAGTCTCGATCGCGCGAGACCTCAGCAGGATGTGCCAGTGCGCCTCACCGGTGACGCGGGTAAAGGCGGCAGGCACAGCGATGATGCTGGCGCCGCGCACAGCGAGCTGGCGGTAGAGGTCGGGAAAGCGAACATCGTAGCAGACAGTCATGCCCAGCGCGCCTGCGGGCAGGTTCGCGATCACCGCCTGTGCACCGGCCGTATAGCTGTCGGACTCGCGATAGACGTTTCCAGCGTTCAGCTGGACATCGAACAGGTGGATCTTGTCGTAACGCGCAATGATCTCGCCGTCCGGCCCGATCAGGAAGCTGCGGTTGGCGCACTTCGTCCCCTCTGAGCGGACAGCGAGCGAGCCAATCAGCGCGGTCTTGCCGAGTTCCTTCGCCAGTGCGCGAAACGCCTTGAGACCCGGATCTGCTTCCTCTGTTGTCGATTTCTCCCAAACCGCCCCCGGCTTGCGGTCGAGCAGCGTGGTCATTTCAGGCGTGGCGATAAGGTCTGCGCCTTCGGCCGCCGCCTGCCGGATCAGGCGGGTCGCCGATGCAATGTTCTCGGCCACATCCGTGCCGGACCGCATCTGGACACAAGCCACCCTGATCTGGGACATCGCGCGCACTCCAGCGGCGGGTTAACGTCGATTCCGAGGCTTTAAGGCATTCACCGTGCCGCCGTCGACCCAACACAGCGAGGACACCGAATTGCAGAAGGGTCTGTGGTTAATTACACATACTCGCGCAACAGGCGGCGCCACGGTGACAGTTTCACCATCTGGTATGCACATTGCTGTCTTGTACGCGAAGCCAGACCACGCCCGAGTTCCGCCTCGTGGCGGCGGGCCTGACCCAGATGCGGAATAGCGTGGCATGAGCACCCCACCTTCAGGAGCACGGGCATTCCCGGCGACCGCCTCCCGGGCTCATCGCTGGGCGTTCAAGATTCCAACTTCGGTTCAAGGCTGGTTCGACCTGCTCGACATGCCTATGCTCGGCATCTGGGCATATTTCTCAGTCATTCCCCACCCGCTCGAAACGCCCATGCGCTACCTCAGCATGGGATATTTCCTTTTCGGCCTGATCCTTTTTTACCGACAATCGCTGCCTACGGCGGCACGCGGTTGGCCAGCTTTCATCTTCGCGATTCTCGCTGTTGTTTCGATGCTGTGGGCGCCCTCGAGCGCCGACGCAGCCCGGCAGGGGATGCTGATGGCCCTGACCGCAGTTGTGGCGATCCACGTCGCCACACGCCTGACCGGCCGACAGATTCTTCTTGTGTACATGCTGGCCGAGCTTGTTGGCGCCACGCAGAGCATTATCAAGCCGACAACCGACGGCCTCAACTGGATCGGCGTGTACGGTCAGAAGAACTACCTGGCCGTTCACATGTTCATTCTCTACGTCGCCAGCTTGGGGCTCATGCTGGACAAGCGCACGAACGGATGGATTCGCCTTGTTTGCGTTCCTGCAGCGTTGGCTGCTGCGACGCTCATCATCCTGTCGCACTCGGCCACGACGGTGCTCATGGTCATTCTGGCCACCGCGACGCTGTTCGGGCACGCGTTCATCTGGACACCGGCAGCGCGTACACGAAATGCGCGAACGCTGATCGTTGTTATTTTGGCCGTGCTTGGACTGGCGGCCGCGCTGCTGCTGTTCGGCTTGCTGCAACTCGACGCAAAAAACTCGCTGCTTGAAGCGTTCGGCAAAGACAGCACCCTTACCGGCCGCACATGGCTATGGGATCTGGCGTGGCGAACTATCGACCAGCATCCGTGGTTCGGCCTCGGCGCGCAGGGATTCTTTCGACCCGAACTGGGAGCGGCTCACGAAGTCACCAGATACTTCTATTACGAGAGTTACATCGGCTTCAGTTTCCACAACTCCTATCTCGAAAACGGCGTAGCGTACGGCTACCCTGGCCTCTACCTCACCATCTTTCTGGCGATCTGGGCCCTCTGGAACACATCCATGACGTGGCTGAAGAACCAGACCACAGTGAATATCGTGTTCCTCGTCTTTGCGATTGCTGTGATTGTGCGCTCCAACGCCGAGATTGATCTCGCGCAGCCTCTGACCGGCACACTCGTGATCCTTTTCATCGGCGCAATGCGCAAAGACCCCCCGCCGGCGCCAATGCAAGCGTCGCCGTCCACCGCAAGCCCTCTGGCGGAATCGTATGGACGTCGAGCGTGACGCATCTCGAGAGAGATCTCGCTCCCGACGAGGGCATAGACGTCAGCGTGATCATCGCGGCGTGGCAGGCCGCCGACTGCATTGAACGCGCTATCGCCTCAGCGTTGATCTCGGCGAATGTGCGCGTGGAGGTCGTCGTCGTTGACGATGCTTCGCCTGACGAAGGCCATGAACTCGTCCGCCGACTTGCGGCCGACGACTCCCGCATAATTGCCGATCGCCTTCCGACAAACTCCGGCCCCTCCGTGGCGCGCAACCGCGCCATCGCTCTAGCGCGTGGGCGCTACATTGCGGTGCTGGATGCCGACGACGCCATGATGCCGGATCGCCTTGCCCGACTTGTCGCACTTGCCGACCGGACAGGCGCCGACATCGTCATCGACAACATGCAGGTGGTCGACGAGGCTGGACAGCCGCTGGAGCCGAAGCTCTTCCTGAAATCCGAGACCTTTGCCCACGCCCGCGATATCGGGCTCGCGACATGGGTGCGCTTCAACCAGCCGATGAAGCCGATCGATTGCCTCGGCTACCTCAAACCGTTGATCCGTCGATGCCGTCTGGCGAAAACCGGTCTCGTCTACGACCCGGCGCTGCGCAACAGCGAGGACTACTACCTGGTCGCCAGCCTTCTCGCGGAAGGCGCTCGCGTGACGTACACACCTGAACCCGGTTACATCTACACGCGATCGGCAGGCTCGACGTCTCACCGGCTGGCGCCTGAGCACACACGAGCGTGGCTGGATGCTGAACGACGGTTCCTTGAGCGATATTCCGAGCGGCTTAGCGCCGGAGAGATTGCAGCGCTTGCGATGCGTGGACGCCTCTTGCGCGGCATTCACCAGTTCGTCTCGTCGATCGACGCGGTGAAGGCAAAGAATGTTCCGGGCTTCCTGGGCCTGTTGGCGTCGGATCCGGGCGCTTCGCCTTTCACGCTCAGTACACTCGCGCGGATTGCCATGGGCAAGGTTCTCAAGCGGAAGCTGGTCTGACAATCATCAGCGTTTCCGCGGCGGCTTGAAACCGTCGCTGCACTGCGGGCCTTTCTTGCCGAGCGGAACGTGCGAGATGCAGCGGTACAATGCAGTGGCGCGCTCGTAGACGGGCTTTCCTGTCCAGTCGCCGGATGTACCCGTCCCGGCCCATACATTCACTAGCACGCGCTGGGACGCGCTGGGAATTCCGGCCTCGGCGCTGCGCGAGGTTTCCTTTCTCACCATCACGCCATCGACGTACCAGCGGATCGATCCCGGCGCCCATTCGAACGCGTAGAGATGTTCGCCAGCGGACGCATCGAAGCCGAGCGGAACGGTGGTCAGATCGTTCTGCCCATCCCTGAAAAAATTGAGATACGCCGTCGTCGGATCGCGCCCCAGGAACTCGAAGTCGATCTCGTTGTGGGGATCACCGTGATATTCGCCGGTGTGCGTGAAGAAAGAGACGACGACGCCGTGCTGGTCTGATGCACGCAGCACCGCTTCATAGCGGCCGTAGCCATAGAAGCCGGTCCGCTGGAACTCCGCACTGGTGTATGATGAGGGGCCGGATGGTCGCTGTTCGGACACCAGCGTCATCCCTGTGTTGCCGAAGTGGATATTTTCGGAACGAAAAGCTGTCTTCACCCAATCCGCATCCATGTCGTAATTCGACAGGTATTGCGTCTCCGGATCGTGCCCCTTCGACAGGTCAATGAGGAAACCGGCGCCCGGCGGCTTGCCGGTATTGACGCTGGCGCAGGCGGCGCCCGCAAAGACGACTGCCATCGCGGCGACGCGGAGCGACCAGGAACGATCCGTCATTGTCGATGGCCTTCCAGCAGCCCCGGGACATAGGCATCTGCGAGCCGCTCGAACTCGATGTCTTACATCCTCCAAGCGAACCTGCCTTCCCCAGCGGATTGGCGCAAGGCCGCGAGGTCGCTACACGTCTCTTCCAGTGACCGGGACCGGCGCGAGTCGAGATCCCAGCGGGAGGAGAGTGACGCCATGATCAACCGCCATATCGTGGGCGGCGCAGCCGCATCTTTGCTGGCTTTGACGCTGGCTTTTGCCTGCACGCTGCCTGGGCAGCCGGCGTCGGATCTTCAGGCGTCCGGCAGCGCCAACACCGCCGCGCATTACGACGCGACGGAGTGGAAATACTGGGGCGGAGACGCCGGCCAGACGCGTTATGCGCCTCTGAATCAGGTGAATGCCGCGAATGTGAACCGACTGAAAGTCGCATGGCGCTGGAGCGCTGACACGGCCGGCGCCGCGGATACATCCAACTACAAATCGACGCCGCTTCTGGACGATGGCGTCCTCTATATTCCGTGGCTCAACCACGGCATGGCGGCGGTCGATGCCGGCACGGGCAAGACGATCTGGACGTTCGAGCCGCAGCCCGCCGACATTGGCGGCCGTGGCGCGTCCCTGTCGGTAAGGTCGCTGGCCTACTGGACCGACGGAACCGAAAAGCGGGTCTTCCACAATTCGGGCGACGGCAGACTGATCGCTGTCGACGGCAAGACCGGCAAGGCTGCGGCCGACTTCGGCAAGAATGGCTGGATCAACCTGCGTGAAGGCATCATCGAGGGCACATCCGTGACCGACGTTTCGTCGGTGTCTCCCGCACTGGTCGTCGGCGACATCATCGTCGTGCAGGTCATTCCGGGCGGATCGCGGAACAAGGAAGGCGCCGCCGGCAAGATCCGCGGCTTCGACGTCCGCACTGGCCAGATGGTCTGGAGCTTCAATCCTATCGCCCAGAAAGGTGAAGTCGGCGGCGACACCTGGGAGAATGACAGCAACAGCTACTCGGGCCAGGCCGGCGCCTGGTCGATGCTGAGTGCCGACCCTGAGCTCGGTTACGTCTACATCCCGCTCGAGACGCCAACGAACGAGTTCTACGGCGGGCAACGCCTTGGCGACGATCTGTTCGCCGAAAGCATCATGTGTCTTGACGCCAAGACCGGCAAACGCGTCTGGCACTATCAGATCGTGCACCATGGCCTGTGGGACTATGACCTTCCTGCAGCGCCGATCCTTCACGACATCAAGAAGGACGGAAAGACGATCAAGGCGGTCACGCTTCTCACCAAGCAGGGCCTGACGTTTGTCTTCGATCGCGTCACCGGCCAACCCGTCTGGCCGATCGAGGAGCGCCCGGTTCCGAAGTCGGGCATTCCCGGCGAGCGCACCTCGCCCACCCAGCCCTTCCCGACCAAGCCGGAGGCTTTCCTGCGGCTCGGCTATGACGAGAGCGATCTTATCGACTTCACGCCCGCGCTTCGTGAGGAAGCGAAGAAGATCGCGTCGGAGTACACCAAGGGACCGCTCTACACGACGCCGACCGAGGTCACGCCGACCAACAAGGGTACGTGGATCTATCCTGGCACCGGCGGCGGCCCGAACTGGAATGGCGCGGCGTTCGATCCCGACACGCACATCCTCTACACGCCACTGCGCCTCAAGCCGCAATATGCCGGCATCAGGAAGGGCGACCCCAAGACCACCAACATGGACTATTACGGCGGCGGAGGCGGCGCCCCGATCAACGGCCCGCAAGGCCTGCCGATCCTGAAGCCGCCCTACTCGCTCGTGGTCGCGACCAACATGGACAAGGGCGAGCACCTCTGGCGCATCCCGATCGGCGAAGCGCCGGACTCGGTGAAGAACCACCCGGCGCTGAAAGGCCTCAACCTCGACTTCAAGTCGATGGGCCAGTTCGACGTTCGGCCCAGCCCGCTGCTCACCAAGGAGCTGCTATTCCTTGGCGAGTCCGGAAACATCGGCGGCGGCTCCGGCGGCCCCATGTTCCGCGCCTATGACAAGCGCAACGGGAAAGTGGTCTGGGAAGCCAGGATGCCCAACCTCGTCACCGGCGCGCCAATGACCTACGAACTCAACGGCCGGCAGTACATCGTGATGACGGTCTCCAAGCGCGGCGAACCGGCCGAGATGGTCGCTCTCACGCTTGATGGCGTCAGCGAAAACGGCGCTCCGCCCGCCAACGGCGTTCCCCTGGCCGCGGCCCCGCCTTCAACGCGCGCCGCCGCGATGGCAATCACCGCGACGCCAGCAGAACTGGTGCTGGGCAAGGACAAGTTCGATGGCTTGTGCGCGGTCTGCCACGGCCCGAACGGGACGGGACTAACGGGCGGCAATGCGCCCCCGATCACCAACCGCACCGACTATCCCAACATCGCCCGCGTCATCGCGCAGGGCCAGGGCGAGATGCCGGCCTTGGCCGCGGCCCTCACCCAGCCGGAGATCGATGCGATCGCGAAGTATGTGGTGAAGACGCTTGGTCCCCAGCCTCGTGCGGGCGGCGCCCGGCCGCCGATCGACGAGAATTAGGCGGCAAACAAAGGGAAAATCGGGCTCGCAGCGTATTGTAGCGGGCCCGTTGCCCATCGGGTCCGAGGCGCCTATAAGGGCGCTCCTGATTTGGCGGAGCGTGGCGCAGCCCGGTTAGCGCACCAGTCTGGGGGACTGGGGGTCGTGGGTTCGAATCCCGCCGCTCCGACCATTCAGGCGCTTGTTTGGACTCCTGGTTTTCTTTGGGCGGTTAGCTCAGCTGGCAGAGCGCCTGCTTTACACGCAGGATGTCGGCGGTTCGATCCCGTCACCGCCCACCACACTCAATGAAGCAGAAACCGGCTCAGGCTGCTGTCCGCACCTTGTCGAGGCGCGACTTGAGGTCGGTAAGATCCGTTAGCAGCGACTCCAGGCGCTGGCGCGCGGCGGAGTTGGCTGTCACGTCGGGCGCACGGAAGTCGCCGCGCTCGACCGCGTCACGCACGGCATCCTGCAACTCGCGCACGGACGCGCCGGTTTCGACCGGAACGATCATCTCGTCAGCCCCTTCGCTTCCGACCTCGGCAGCCGCCCCCGGCTGGTCTCCGATGTCGCCATCAAGCGCCTTCACGGCGCCGCGGATGGTCAGTCCCTGCACGTGCAGGAGATTCTGCAGCCGGCGCAACATCTCCATGTCGTCCGGGCGATAGAAGCGGCGGCCATCGGCGCGCTTCATCGGACGCAGATTGTCGAACTTGGTTTCCCAGAAGCGCAGAACATGGGTCTTGAGACCGAGTTCAGCCGCCGCTTCGCCGATCGTGCGGAACGCTTCGGCGGATTTGTCGCACGCCTGGAATGACTCGGAATCCGAGTCCATCGACAGGTCGGCCTGTCTTGCGGGGTTCATTAGTCTCTCCGGGCAGTCAGCGCAGCTTCGACCCTTTGCCGCAACAGCGGCGAGGGTTTGAACGACACCACCCGTCTTGCAGAGATCGGAGCCTCTTCGCCGGTCTTTGGATTGCGACCGACGCGGGCTTTCTTCCGACGCACCACGAAATTGCCGAAGCGAGCGAACTTCACGTCCTCGTCGCGCTCAAGTTCCACGCACACCAGTTCGAGCACGCGCTCGAGGAAGTTGCTGGAATCCTGCTTCGTCAGCCCGACCTTCTGAACAAGGCGGTCAACGATGTCTGCGCGCGTGAGTGTGTTCTCCGGCACCCGACGTCTCCGTAGCGAAAGGGGAGACTAACGTGACCCGATTCGGATGTTAAGAGGGGCGCCGGTCAAATCCCGAACAATTTCATCCGTTTACATATTGTTAGGAAAGCGGGCGCGGGCCGGCGCTACATGCGGATAAGCGCGGAGCCCCACGTAAGGCCGCCGCCAATGGCCTCGATCAGCACCAGATCGCCCTGCTTGATGCGACCATCCTCGGTCGCGGCCGCCAAGGCCAGAGGCACGGAGGCGGCCGATGTGTTGCCGTGTTCGGCAACCGTCGAGACCACCTTGTTGTCATCGAGGCCCAGCTTTTCCGCGACGGCGGAGAGAATGCGCTGGTTAGCCTGGTGAGGCACGAACCAGTCGATGTCGCTGATCTCGATGCCTGCCTGCTGGGCTGCCGCCTTCACGCTCTCGGAGATCTTGCCGACCGCGTGCTTGAACACCTGGTTGCCGACCATCTTGAGGTGGCCAACCGTCTGAGTGGTCGAGGGGCCGCCATCGACATAGAGCAGGTCGCGATAACGCCCGTCGGAACGCAGATGGATGCCCTTCACGCCGCGATCGCCCGCTTTCGATTTTTCCTGGCGCTCCAGAACCACCGCCCCTGCCCCATCGCCGAAGAGCACACAGGTCGAGCGGTCCGACCAGTCGAGGATACGCGAGAACGTCTCCGCGCCAATCACCAGCGCCCGCTCGAACTGTCCGCGCGCGAGGAAATTGTCGGCAGTGGCGACAGCGTAGACGAAGCCCGAGCAGACAGCCTGCAGGTCGAACGCCGCGCCGCGCGTGATGCCCAGCTTGTGCTGAACGATCGTAGCGGTCGCCGGGAAAGTGTAGTCCGGCGTCGCTGTCGCCATAACGATCAGGTCGATGTCGTCCGGCGTAAGGCCTGCCGCATCCAGCGCGCGCTTGGCGGCGATGGCGCCCAGATCCGAGGTCGTCTCGCCGTCAGCGGCGATGTGGCGTTTCCGGATACCGGTGCGAGCCGTGATCCACTCGTCGGTTGTGTCGACCATCTTTGCGAGGTCGTCATTGGTCAGCGTCTTTGCCGGCAGATAGCCGCCAACGCCCTTCACCACGGATGCGAACTCGGTCAATTCAACGCCTCGTCACTTGCGGCCGGCAGTACATGCCGGACGTATGCAAAACTATTTGGCCACTTCCTGGCTTGCTGGAGCGGCTGCGGCGGCCTGCGCCATGCTGGCGGTAAGCCGCTTGAGGTTGTCTTCGACCTCGGTCCGGAAGTGGCTTTCACCCATTCCCGCCGCCACGGAAATCGCGTGCTCGAAACCAACTGCATCGGTGCCGCCATGGCTTTTGACCACAACACCATTGAGGCCCAGGAAGACCCCGCCATTCACCTTGCGCGGATCAAGCTTGGACCTGAACTTCTTCAGCGCCGGCATGATCAGCAGGGCGCCAAGCATGGAGAGCGGACCAGACTTCAGCGCATCCTTCAGCATGTCGGTGATCATCTTCGCGATCCCCTCAGCCGTCTTCAGCGCGATATTGCCCGTGAAGCCGTCGGCGACAACAACGTCGATCTCGCCAAAGCCGATATGGTCGGCCTCGATATAGCCGCGGAAATCCATCGGCAGATTCGAGGCGCGGATCATCCTCGCCGCCTCGCGGATCGACTCGTGGCCCTTGAGCTCCTCGGAGCCGATGTTGAGCAGCGCCACCCGCGGGTTGGCGACGCCGTTCACAACGCGCGCGAAGGCCTGGCCCATGATCGCAAACTCGACCAGCTGTTCGGCCGTCGCAGCGATATCGGCGCCGAGATCGAGCATGGCGCACGGGCCCGAGCGTGTCGGCCAGCTGGCGGCCAGCGCTGGGCGCTCCACGCCTTCAGCCTTCTTCAGGATCAGCATTGATTGCGCCATCAGCGCGCCGGTATTGCCGGCGGAAACGGCCGCGATCGCCTCGCCGACCTTCACGGCCTCGATGGCGTTCCACATCGACGAGCCTTTGCCCCGGCGCATCGCCTCGCTGGGCTTCGCGTCCATGGCGATCATCTTTTCAGTGTGCCGGATAGTCGTGCGCGGCGCAGCCGTCGGCGCACTGGCCAGCAGGGCCTTCAGCTGAGCCTCATCGCCATGCAGCAGGAAGCGCAAGTCGGCTCGTGTCTTGGCGAACCGCTCAAGCCCCTCGACGACGATACGGGGCGCGTGATCGCCGCCCATCCCGTCGATGGAAATGATCTTCCCGTCCGCCATGTCTGCCGATGCGCTCCAGCATGGCGCATTCCCGGGCGGAATCGGCCCGGTCCAGCCATGATTCAAGGGTCTAATAGCACGAGCGGGCGGAGGTAACAGGCCCTGCCCACCCCGTCCCTGCGACAAGGTCAGCCCGCGCGAAGTCGTTGGAAAGTCAGGTAAGTTTGGGCCAGTTGACCTCGCCCGACATCAACTGCTCGTCGGTGTGGCGCTGGAGCGTGTCCTCGACCAGGCGCACATAACGTATGAAACGATCCCGCTCGACATCGGAAACACCCAGATTCCGCATCAGCGCTTCGCCCAACACCCGCGGGTCTTCCGAGGCCAGCGCCTCGTCATAGGCCTTGGCGCGGCCGTAGAAGGCCTCGCCCATCTTGCGGATCTTCTTGCCGACGCTGAGGTCGCCGGTGCCGATATCGCGCAGGGCCTCGTCGAATCCATCAAACAGGGCGTCGAAAACCTCCTGCGCCAGCTGCTTGCCGTTGTTGCCGGCCTTGCGGAGCCGGCGGAACACCAGCGTGGCGTGCAGCGATGTCATCTCGAAGCGCCCGGAGAAATTGTCGCGGGCGCCGCCATCGAAATAGAAATCGGGTCGCAAACCCTGCCCCTGAATCGACTGGTGAAGCTTGTCCACGGCCCAGCGATTGCGCTTGCCCAGAGAGAAAATACGCCCGATCGCCATGCTTTCCTCTGGGAACCGCCTGTCGCGGCCTCGTCTTCCGTGCCCGACCGGCGCGGACACTAGCAGGGTTCGTGCACCTGGGAAGTTACCGGACCGACAATGCCCATAAGACGCGAATTGCCACAAAAAAGCCGTGGCGCCGCTGAGCCTTGCCAAGGGCCCCGGCGGGCCTGTAGCTAGCCGCAAGTACCGGAGTTTGCCCCATGGCCCAACGTCGCTTGCGCATCGGCCGTCTCGCCCTTGCCGGCATCAGCGCCGCCTTCCTGGCCAGCGGGTGCGCCGCAACGCGCGACTTCCACGGCTATGTGCCCGACCAGGCCCTGCCCGTCGACGTGAAGCCCGCGATCGACACGCGCTCGACCGTGCTTGCCCGTCTCGGCACGCCGTCGACCACCAGCCTCTTCAACGACAACCTGTGGGTCTACATGTCGTCGACCCGCGAACTCCTGACCTTCTACTATCCGAAGGTCGTCCAGCGCGAGATCGTGGCCATCCAGTTTGACGCCGACGATGTCGTCTCCGACGTTCTCATCTATGACGCCGAGGATGGCCGCGTGATCGACTACAGCTCACGCATCACGCCGACCCGCGGCCGCGAGCTTGGCATCCTGGAACAGCTGTTCGGAACGATCGGCAGCCTGCGCAACCAGATCCCGGGCATGGAACAGGACAACACCCAGCCTGGCGACAACCCGACGCGCCGCAACTAGGCGGGAACGTCAGAGCCTAGGCCTTCGATCTAGGATTGGCTCGCGACCTGCGTGAAGGTCATCTCGATCATCGCGCCCTTTTCGCCAACGGCTTCGTTGGCGGCTTTCAGGCATTCGGTGGCGGCGACCTTCTCGTCGAGCTTCTTGTAGTCGCCCTTCAGGTTGAAGCTGACGCGATGCGCGGCGCGAACGACGGCGTCACGGATGAAGTGCGCCTGCTCGCGATACTTCCAGGTATCCTTGTCCGGCGCGACCAGCAGGCGAGCGCTGACGAACAGATAGTTCTTCAGCTTCCCCTTCTCGTCGAACACCGGAAACACGAGACCGGCCAGATCCACCGAGCGCGCAACTTCCTTCTCGTTAGCCGGTTGACCTTCGGATGCTGGCCCATGCTCCTGGGCCAGAGCTTGCGGGGCAGCGAATGCCAGCAGGGAGGCGACGCAGGCGGTGCGGAAAAGGTCACGGCGGGTCATGATGACAAACCCTGCCCGCGAATGGTTTAGGCCGCGTTTACGCTTCTGAAGGTCCCGAAAAATGCCGCCAGCCAGCGGCTTCGAACATCATCGGCTGGCCCGACGCGTCGAGAACAGTGACGCCCTCGCCCGCCTCGACCTTGCCAATGCGGGTGACGCCCAGCCTGCTTCGGGCAATCGCGTCGCGCGCTGACGATGGCGCGGTGAACAGCGTCTGGTAGTCGTCGCCCCCTGTCAGCAGCGCTCGCAGGTCCGCCTTGGCATTCGTCAGATAGCCATGCCCGGTCGCGCTCAACGGCACGTCTGCCGCTCGTATCACGATACCAACGCCGGACGCCTCGGCGACGTGGCCAGCATCCGCTACCAGCCCGTCAGAGACATCGATGGAGCCACTGGCCACGTCGGCGACCAGATCTGCCATTGGCAGGCGTGGCGGCTCCGGCACGCGATACTTCGAGACCAGCAGGTTGCGCGCTTCGGCGCTCAGCTTGCCGAACGCGCCGGTAGCCGCCTGCAGCCCCAGCCAGCCATCGCCAATCGTACCGCTGACCCACAGATCATCGCCCGCCTTCGCCCCGGACCGGCGCACCGGCCCCCGCTCTCCCACGCGCCCCAGCAAGGTGAGAGACAGCGTAAGCGGCCCGTCGGTGGATGTCGTATCTCCGCCCACAAGATGCGCGCCCCAGCGCGCTAGGTCCGCTCCTAGCGCCCGCGCGAAGTCGCCAAGCTCCTCATGCGATCGCCCCTTGGGCCACACCAGCGCCAGCAGCGCAGCATCTGGCTTCCCGCCCTTGGCGATGATGTCGGAGACATTCACCCGCACCAGCTTCTGCGCGACCGTCGAGATTGGATCGTCGGGCAGGAAATGAACGCTTTCGACAATCGCGTCCTTGGTAGCGATCAGGCCCGGCTGGATCTCGGCCACGTCGTCGCGCAGCGCATCCGCACCTTGGCTCGTTGCTAGAGGAGCGAAGTAGCGCTGGATGAGATCGAACTCATCCATGGCGGTCAGCTTCGGATGTCGCGCGACACCGCATCGAGCAGGCCGTTGATGAATTTCGGCTCCGCCCCCTCGAAGAAGGCGTGCGCTATGGAAACGTATTCGTCGAGGATGATCTGCGACGGCAGGCCGACCTCGGCGATCAGCTCGTGCACGCCGGCGCGCAGGATGGCGCGCGAGGTCGCATCCAGCCGCTCGATCTTCCAGCCCTCGGCGAGGCGCTTCATGATCGCTGCATCGATCGTTTCCTGGCGTTCGACCACGCCCTCGACGATGGCCTTGAAGATATCCGGATCGGCTTCTTCCACCGGCTCGCCCTCGTCATTGAGGCCAAGACGGTCTTCCATGAAGTCCGCGATCACCGAGCGCGCCGACTGCTCGGTCTGCTCCATCTGATAAAGCGCCTGCACGGCAGCGAGACGCGCTCCGGCCCGCCGCACCGCGAGCAGCTTGCGTTCAGCGTCGGCAGTAATGCCCTTCTGGCTCATTGGTCGATGCCGCCGTGCGTGAAGCGATAGGACAGGCCAACCATGCGCAGGACAGCAGCGACAACTTCGGCGCCCTTGTTCTTCTGCCTGCGGTCGGCGCGCACCTTGGCCTGCTCTTCGTTGTCGACGGTCAGCACACCGAAGGCGACCGGAATGCCCGAGAGCGACAGCTCCATCAGGCCGCGCGCGACTTCGCTGCAAATGAGATCGTAATGGCTCGTCTCCCCGCGGATGACGCAGCCGAGCCCGGCAAAGCCGTCATACTCGCCCGTGTTGGCCGCCATCGCGATCGCGCCCGGAATCTCGAACGCGCCGGGAACTTCAAGGAACTCGTAGCTCGCGCCAACCTTCTGCAGCCCTTCCACAACGCCTGCCTCAAGCTCGGCCGCGATGTGTGCGTAGTATCGGGATGTCACGATCAGGATGTGCGGCGCATCGCTCTTCGGCGCGCGCTTGCCACCGCCGCCCTGCACCACGCCAAATTTTCGCTCGCCGGCCATAGGCCTATTCTCCGTCAATCCGGCGCCAGCCCTCGACCGTCAGCCCGTATCCGTCAAGGCCCGGCAACTGGTTGGGGCGCGTATTGCTCATCAGGATCATGCGGCGAACACCGAGATCCTTGAGGATTTGCGCGCCGACGCCGTATTCGCGCAGCGGGTGCGGCGGTTCATCCGCTGTAGTAACCACGTCCTGTCCACCCAGCGCACGCGCGATTTCTTCGCCCATGCCCATTCGCACGAAGACGACAACGCCCGGTTCTTCCGAAGCGGACAGCCGCTCCATCGCGCGCTTCACCAGGCCTTCGCGCTTGCCGGCCTCACCGAGGAAATCCGACAGGAAATCGATGCGATGCACGCGCACCAACGTCTGCTGGTCGCCCTGGATGCGGCCTTTCACCAGCGCAACGTGTTCGGCGCCGTCCAGCGTGTTGCGGAACACCACGATGCGGAACTTGCCGCCCCATGCACTGTCGAAATCGCTTTCAATGCGGCGCTCGAGGAAACGATCGTGCCGGCGACGCCAGGCGATAAGATCGGCAATCGTGCCGATCTTCATGCCGTGAAGCTGCGCGAACGACACCAGCTCTGGCAGGCGCGCCATCGAGCCGTCATCGTTCATGATCTCGCAGATCACCGCGGCGGGATACAATCCAGCAAGGCGCGAGATGTCCACGCTCGCTTCGGTATGGCCCGCGCGGACCAGCACGCCGCCCTCTTTCGCCACCAGCGGGAAGACGTGACCGGGCGAGACGATGTCGTCGGCATTCTTCGTGGGATCGATGGCTACCGCGATCGTGTGTGCACGGTCATGCGCAGAGATGCCTGTAGTGACGCCTTCCTTGGCCTCGATCGAGACGGTGAAGGCCGTCTTCATGCTCTCGCGGTTCTCGCGCGCCATCATGTCGAGTTCGAGCGTGCGGGCACGATCGCGCGTCACCGACAGGCAGATCAGGCCGCGGCCATGCTTGGCCATGAAGTTGACCTGGGCCGGCGTCGCAAACTGCGCCGGGATGATCAGGTCGCCCTCGTTCTCGCGGTCTTCGGCGTCCACGAGAATGTACATGCGCCCGTTGCGCGCTTCCTCGACGATCTCCTCGATAGGCGAGATCGCGTCGGAAAAATCATACTTCAGGACTTCTTCTTTCATCGGTCCCGCCACTCCAGCATTCGCGCAACGTACCGCGCCAGCATGTCGACTTCCAGATTGACGCGGTCGCCCTGGGTCACCGCGCCCAACGTGGTTACCTGAAGGGTGTGCGGGATGATCGCGACCTCGAACCAGTCCGCGCCCTCGCTCCGGCCCACGCCCGACACCGTCAACGACACGCCATCAACGCAGATCGAGCCCTTCTCGGCGAGGAATTTCGCCAGCGGCGCCGCCACTTCGACCCAGACCCGCCGGCTGTCTCCGTCCTGCGTGATCGAGCGCACGATGCCCAGGCCGTCCACATGGCCATAAACCAGATGCCCGCCCAGCTCGTCGCCGATCTTTAGCGACAGTTCGAGATTGATCCGCGAGCCGCCCATCCAGCGGCCGAGCGTCGTGCGCGACAGCGTCTCGGGAATGGCCTCGACCGTCCACCACGATCCGCCGCCCGGCTTCTCACCGAACTCGACAACCGTCAGGCACACACCCGAATGCTGTACCGACGCGCCCATCTGGAGCGAAGCGACCGGATAGGCGCTGTCGACCGTAATGCGCCGCAGCCCGTTGCTGTCCTCGACAGAACGAACGCGACCAACATCGGTGACCAGCCCGGTGAACATGGTTAGCGCCTAGGTCCTTCGCACATAAGTTTCCCGCAGGTCGGGGCCGAGTTCACGAACCCCAATGCGCTCATAGGTGGGCGCGGTCGAGAGCTTCTCCAAGCCCAGCCCTCCAAGACACGGCCGGCCATCGCCGCCCAGCAGTATCGGGGCACGGAACCATTCGATGCGGTCGACCAGGCCGGCCCGCACGAACGATGCCGCCAGCTCGCCCCCGCCCTCGATCATCAGGCTTTTCAGTCCGGCCCGCCCTGCCGAGTTGACCAGCTCCGCGAGCGACACACGTCCGTCCGGCCCCGGCGGCAGCATCCAGAACTGCAGGCCGCGATCCGACGGCCAGTGATCGATACTGGCGGTCTCCAGCGTCGCCAACGCCACCGGTCCCTTGTCGAGCGTTCTGAACAGTTTCGCGGTCGCAGGCGTGCGCGCCCGGCTGTCGGCGACAATCCTCGTCGGCTGGCGCTCCGCCGGCGGATCAGTGCGGGCCGTCAGCTCGGGATCATCCTTGAGCACGGTTTCCGATCCGACGATGACGCCATGATGCGCAGCGCGCAGGCGATGCCCATCGGCGCGCGCAGCTTCACCGGTGATCCACTTGCTCTCGCCATTCGCGAGCGCGATGCGACCGTCAAGCGACGTGGCAAGCTTCAGCGTGACTGTTGGCCGGCCGGACGGGGCGGAGGCGCCGCTCATTCCTTCTCGCCGCCCTCATCTTCCTCGATCTGCGAGGCAACGAACGCCGCGAAGTCGGCCGGCGACTTGAAGTCCTTGTAGACTGACGCGTAGCGGATGAAGCCGACCGGATCGAGACCGCCCAGCGCCTCCATCACCATCTCGCCGATAGCCGAGGTCTGGATTTCAGACTCGCCCATGTTCTCCAGCCGCCGCACGATGCCGGAAATCATCTGGTCGAGCTGGTCTTCGGTGACGGGCCGTTTCTGCAGCGCGATTTTCACTGAGCGTCGCAGCTTGTCGCGCTCGAACGGCGCCTTGCGTCCATCGCGCTTCACCACGATCAGGTCGCGCAACTGGACGCGCTCGAAGGTGGTAAACCGGCCGCCGCATTGCGGACAGCTACGGCGGCGCCTTACGGCGGTGTCTTCTTCAGCCGGCCGGCTGTCCTTCACGACTGAGTCTGCGAAACCGCAGAAGGGACAGCGCAAGCATCACCCCCAGGCCGAGCCATAGATGGGGAAGCGCGCCGTCAGCGCCTTCACCTCTTCACGCACCTTGGCTTCGATCGCGGATGTATCACCACCCTTGGCCAGCGCGTCGATCACTTCGATCATCCAGCGGCCAACCTGCCTGAACTCGTCCGTGCCGAAACCGCGCGTCGTGGCCGCCGGCGAACCGACGCGCACGCCAGACGTCACCATCGGCTTTTCCGGATCGAACGGCACGCCGTTCTTGTTGCAGGTGATGTAGGCGCGCTCGAGCGCTTTCTCGGTCTCGTTGCCCTTCACGCCCTTCGGGCGCAGGTCGACCAGCATCAGGTGCGTGTCAGTGCCGCCTGAGACGATGTCGAGCCCGCCAACCTTCAGCGTCTCGGCCAGCACGCGGGCGTTGTCGATCACGGCTTGCGCATATTTGCGGAATTCCGGCTTCAGCGCCTCGCCGAACGCAACGGCCTTGCCTGCGATGACGTGCATCAGCGGTCCGCCCTGGATGCCAGGGAACACGGCTGAGTTCACTTTCTTCGCGATGTCCGCGTCGTTGGTCAGCACCATGCCGCCGCGCGGACCGCGCAGCGTCTTGTGCGTCGTCGTCGTCACCGCATGGGCGTGCGGTAGCGGGCTGGGGATGAGGCCGGCGGCGACCAGGCCGGCAAAGTGCGCCATGTCGACCATGAGGAAAGCGCCGACATCGTCGGCGATCTTGCGGAAGGCCGCGAAGTCGATCGTGCGTGAATAGGCGGACCCGCCCGCGATGATGATCTTCGGCCGGGCTTCGCCCGCTACTTTCGCGACCTCGTCGAGATCGATGTAGCCGTCCTGCCGGCGCACGCCATAATGGTGCGCCTTGAACCATTTGCCCGACTGGTTGGCGACGCCGCCATGCGTGAGGTGTCCGCCGGCATCGAGGCTCATGCCGAGGATCGCATCGCCCGGCTTGATCAGCGCGTTGAACACCGCCTGGTTGGCCTGGCTGCCCGACGAGGGTTGCACGTTGGCGAACTCGCACCCAAACAGCGCCTTCGCCCGATCGATCGCCAGCGTCTCGACTTCGTCCACGAACTCGCAGCCGCCATAGTAGCGCCTGCCCGGATAACCTTCGGCGTACTTATTGGTCAGGATCGAACCCTGTGCCTCCAGCACTGCCCGCGACACGATGTTTTCCGAAGCGATCAGCTCGATTTGATGCGACTGGCGGCCGAGTTCTTCGCCGACCCATTTGGCGACAACCGGATCCGCGTCGGCGAGGCCAGTCGAAAAGAACGCCTTGCCCTTCGATCCCGACTGCGGATTCGAAGGATTCATGGGCTCTCTCCCGGGATTCTGGCTGGGTTCCCCGGGGCGATACGGGACGTCCATGCCGTTGGCAAGTCTTTGACCTTACCAAGCTGGAAACCAAGCTTAGATGGATCAGAATCAGTATTCCGGCTTAATCTGCGGTCAGGTACTTGGTAGTTAGGTGCATTCGGCTTGTGGCTGCGCGTGGTTCAACCTGCGCAGGGGGTTGCGTGGGAAGAAGTGATGTCCGAAGCGTCTGGTAATTCTGTCCTGTCGAACGAAGAATTGATGCGGATGACTTCCGAAATCGTCTCTTCCTTCGTCTCCAACAATCCAGTGACAACTGAAAGCCTGCCGGACGTCATCCGTTCTGTTTACCGGACCGTGGCGGGACTCAACGGCGCCAGCGACGTAAAGGCCGATGAAAAGCTCAAGCCTGCCGTTGCAGTCAGCAAGTCTGTCACCGAGGACTACATCATCTGCCTGGAAGACGGTCGTAAGCTGAAAATGCTGAAGCGCTATTTGCGCTCGCGCTACGACATGAGCCCGGACGAATACCGCCGCCGCTGGGGCCTCTCCGCCGACTACCCGATGGTCGCGCCCAGCTACACCGAACGCCGCTCCGAATTCGCCAAGAAGATCGGCCTCGGCAAGGGCGTGCGCAAAGCGCGCTAGGCGACCCACCCGCCCTTTCCATCCGGCTTCTTCGGCGGCGTTCCCGCTTCGCGCGCCTTATTGCGCACATAGGCCAGCTTCGACCGCGCCAGCTTCTCGATATCCGACTGCGCAGCGCTCGCCGGCGCAGTGAACACGATCTCAAGCCCATCGCCCGCAGACACCGCGCGCACTTCCATCGCACCGCCGATGCGGTTCATCTCGATCAGGATTTCGGAATCTGGATCCTGAGCCATGATCTCATCCCGCTGGCTTCATCAGCATCAGAACGATCACCGCAACCAGCAGGATCCCGCCTCCCGCAAATATGAGCGGCCGCACAATCCGGGCAACGGGGCCGAAACGTGCGTCCTGTCTGCAATACGGGCACAACCGAGGCGCATCCTGATCGGACAGGTTATTCACCTCGATGACCTTCTTGCAGTTCCTGCAGACATCCATTTACCGCCCCCGGATCGAGAGCGGCGTCCCTGCCGCTGCTGCACTGCCTTTTTAACCTGAGTTGAGCGCTGACCGCCAGCAGGCCGACCGGCTTCAATAGAAATCGATTGATGTGTCGGTGATGCGATAGCGCCAGCTGTTGGCCTTCTCGATCCGCATGCGTTCAGCGACAAAGGCGATGATCTCGTCACGCGCCGCTAGTGGCGTCTTCGTGAAGCCTTCCCAGTGCTCGGCTGCGGGAACCTCGACCGAAAACTTGATGTCGCCTCCGCTCATCTCGTGCGAAAACCTGATCCGTACATCGCCATCGATATAGACGATCGTCCCGGCGCGATAATTCCCCTCATACTCCAGCCGCCGGCCGAACATTTGCGCGATGTCGCGCCGCGCTCTGCCGCGCATCTCGAGATCGACGTCCGGGATCACATTGCCGAAGCCGTCGTGATAGACGATGGACTCACCAGAGGGCTGCTCCATCACAGGCTCAGGCGGCGCTGGTGGCGCCACGCCGGGCGCATACTTCGTCAGGTCGACAACATGACGCCAGCCGTCTCCGTGTGTGATCGCGATCCTATAATCGCCCGGCGACCATTCCAGCGTAGCAAACAGGATTTGGACGCTGCCGTTCATGCGGCTGGAAACCGGCCCGTGCTCGATGTCCTCGCCATCGTGCGTGACGGACAACTCGGCATAGCCCTCATGCGCCGGTTTCGGCAGCCAGAGGATTAGCTGCTGCGAGCCGGGATAGTGGACGAACTTTACCGTTGGCGGCCCAAGGTCGGCAGGCCCGTCAACGGTACGCGTATCGCCGATGGCGATGACGCCCTCGTGAGTTTCCGGTTCGGCTGTCATGAGACCAGCCCCTCGCGCTAGCCTACGCCGCGCGCTGCAGGCCCAGCTGCGCCCAGACCGCCAACAGCGCCGCAACCAGATCGTCCATCATCTGTTCGGTGTGCTGGGGCGACGGGGTAAAGCGCAGGCGCTCCGTGCCCTTGGGTACGGTCGGGTAGTTGATTGGCTGCACATAGATGCCGAAGTCAAACAGCAGCGTGTCCGACAGCGCCTTGCAGCGCTCCGGGTCGCCCACCAGCAGCGGCACGATGTGCGTGTCCGCCATCATCACCGGCAGCTTCGCTGCGATCAGCTTCTGGCGAAGCATTTCGGCCTTTTCCTGGTGGATCTTGCGCAGGTCGCGGCCAAAATCGCTCCGCAGCTTGCGGATCGAAGTCAGAGCGCCGGCCGCCAGCACCGGACAGGTCGATGTCGAGAAGATGAATCCAGGCGCCATCGAGCGGATTGCATCCACGATCGCGGTCTTGGAGGCTATGTAACCACCCATCACGCCATAGGCCTTGGCCAGAGTGCCTTCGCAGATGGTGATGCGGTCCATCACGCCATCGCGCTGGGCGACGCCCGCGCCTTCATGGCCATACATGCCGACCGCATGCACCTCGTCGAGATAGGTCATCGCGTCGAACTCTTCCGCGAGATCGCAGAGCTCGTGCATCGGCGCCACGTCGCCATCCATCGAATAGACGGACTCGAACGCGATCACTTTCGGCGCGTCCGCCGGATCGTTCTCCAGCAGCGCCCGCAGGTGGGCCATGTCGTTGTGGCGGAAGATGCGCTTGGCGCAATGGGCGCGCTTGATCCCCTCGATCATCGAGGCGTGGTTCAGCTCGTCCGAATAGATGATGACGTTCGGCATGATCTTGGCGAGCGTCGACAGCGTCGCTTCGTTCGACACATAGCCAGAGGTGAACAGCAGCGCGGATTCTTTCCCGTGCAGGCTGGCCAGCTCTTTCTCGAGTTCAACGTGATAGCGCGTCGTGCCCGAGATGTTGCGGGTGCCGCCCGACCCTGCGCCGAAGGTATCGACCGCTTCCTTCATGGCCTCGATCACGTCCGGATCCTGGCCCATGCCAAGATAGTCGTTCGAGCACCAGACGATCACGTCCTGTTCGCGACCGTCCGTGTGGCGCACCGACGCTTTCGGGAACTCGCCCCGGTATCGCTTCACGTCGATGAAAACGCGATAGCGGCCCTCGGAGCGGATCTCTTCCAGGGCGTTCTCGAAGGCGGCCAGGTGCTTCATGGGGCGTTTCTCGTAGGCAGCAGCACTCGCGCTTCTGTGGGCGCGTCGGGGCAGAACCTAAGACCGGACGAAACAGTTTCCTAGACAGCATCACATCGAAACTGCGTCCTAGCGCCTTCAAGTCGCATCAGTTTTTGCGACTCGCTCGCAACAAGCGGACAAGCCTGCGTGAGGCGCCCGAGAGGCAGGCGCACCACTCACTTGCCGCCCGGATCACTCGACACCTTCCACGTTCCCACCGATACCTCGTCATGGATGGCCCTCGGGCCGGGGAAATGCGCATGACGATCCGACTGGTTCTGCTCGCCGCGGTGATGGCTGCGTGCGGCGTGGCGCATGCCCAGCCTGTGATCCCGCGAACGACCGACGGGCATCCGGATTTCCAGGGCTACTGGTCGAACGAATTCCTGACGCCGGTCGAGCGCATCGAGGGCGCAAAGTCGCTGGCGGTATCAGATGCGGAAGCGAAGTTGCTGGTTGACGGCATCATCGCCGAGCGCGGCAAGGAAAAATTTGACCCGGGCGCCGCCTACCCGGAAGCGAAGCAGCTCGCGAAGGTCAAAGGCGAATGGCGAACCTCGCAGGTCATCGATCCACCGGACGGCAAACTGCCGCTGATGCCAGAGGCTCAGGCCATACGGAAAGCGTTTCCCAAGATGGATGCACGGGCAACGGATAATCCGGAAGAACGCGCCAACAGCGAACGCTGCCTTTCCGGACCCAGCCGCGCGCCGATCCTGACCCCGGTCGAAGGCATGTTCAACCAGATCGTCCAGACGCAGGATTTCCTGGTTTTTCTTGCAGACCACTATGCCGAGTTGCGCATGATCGGCATCGGCGCAGCGCATCGGCCGCCACAGCTAGTGCCGTGGACTGGAGACTCAACAGCGGCGTGGGATGGCGACACGCTTGTGGTCGAGACAGTTCACGCACGGGCCGAAGAGATGGTTCGGCGGGGAGGCGTCGTCGTCGGGCCGCAATCGCGCGTCATCGAGCATTTCCAGCTGATCTCGGCGAACGAACTGCTCTACCAGTTCACGATCGAGGACCCTGCGATCTACGACCGCCCCTGGAAAGCCGAGTATTCGTTCACGCGGACCGACGCGCCCGTCTACGAGTTCGCCTGCCACGAGGGCAACTACGGTCTCGCCGGCATCTTCACCGGCGCCCGTTTGACCGAGGCGCGCACATCGAAGGCGAAGGCCAGAAAATGATCCGCGCGATCCTGCTGCCCCTCGCTTTCGCCGCGACAGCCCACGCACAGACGCCGATTCCCCGCACCGCTGACGGCCAACCGGATTTCCAAGGCGTGTGGGAGTCGTTCTGGCTGACTCCGCTCGAGCGGCCTGACGGCGTCGCGTCGGTGAACCTGGCGCCCGAAGATGTGGATCGGGTGAAGGCAATCTTCCTGACACGCGAGCTCAATCGCCTCGCAGGCAATCTGGGCACGGAAGGCGAGACAGCTATCGCCGCGGAGATCATGCAGGTGGACGGCGTCTACAGGTCGGCGCAGGTGGTCGATCCGGCTGACGGCCATATCCCTCGTACGCCCGTGGCAGTTGCGCGCAAGACCGCCGGAGAGCCCGACGGTCCGGAAAGCTTCCATCGCGGCGTCCGCTGCCTCACAGGCACCGGCCTTCCACCCATGGGCATGGGGAATTTCGACAACATGCGCCGCGTCGTGCAGACGGCCGATTACGTCATCATCTATTCTGAAAACATCACCGACACCCGGATCATCGCCTTTGGAATGCCGAACGCTGCGCCCGGTCCGCGCTCGATGGGCGGCCGGTCCTACGCTCACTGGGATGGCGACACGCTGGTGATTGAAACGTCGAACTTCGACGGCAAGGCGCCTCCCGGCGGCGGTGCGCGCGCCAATCCGCTGAGCGACGACGCCACGGTTGTCGAGCGCTTCCGCTACGCTTCGCCAGACGAACTCGTCTATCGCTACACAGTGACGGATCCGCTGAACTATTCGCAGCCATGGAGTGGCGAAATATCCTGGCGCAGATCGGGGCAGCGGCTTTACGAAACTGTATGCCACGAGGGCAATTACAGCTTGGCCAACATGCTGAGCGCCGCTCGCGTCGCCGAGCAGCGTTCAGCAGCCAAAACGAAACCCTGAAAACAAATCCGCCGGCCTCTTGCGAGGCCGGCGGTTGTTGGGTCCTCACGGCGGGTCGGCCACCAGAGCCAAGTCCGCCGTCTCCTCCCCAAGTTTGTCAGCCCCGAACTATCAGGTCAGGGTCTGTGTTTATCCTAGAGCTGGTAGCGGATCTGGTCGGACCAGAAGCGCTCCAGGCGAGCCAGCGCCTTGTTGAGCTGGTCGAGATCGTCGGCGCGAACCGAAGCGGTCGGCTCCAGCGAGCTCGCCTGTTTCTCGAACAGGTCGGCGACGCGGTTGCGGACGGCTTTGCCCGACGGCGTCAGCTTGAGGCGGACGGTGCGGCGGTCATCGCTTGAACGCGACTGGAGGAGGTAGCCACCTTCCTGCAGCTTCTTGACGTTGTAGGACATCGAGGTGCCGGCGAACGAACCACGAGCGCGCAGCGCCGAGGCCGGGGTTTCGCTTTCACCGATTTCGTACAGCAGGAGAGCCTGCACGCCGGTCAGCGAGCGCTCACCGTTCCGTTCCAGATTGTCCTTCACCACGTCGTGGAGACGGCGGTGAGCCTGCTCCAGCAGAGCGAGGGCCTTCAGGAAGGATTGCTCGACGTTCTCATCAACTCCGCTTTCGCGGACTTTTGCGTTCAACATCACCACCACCATCGTTTTTGTTTGCCGCTCTTGTCGGCTTATGGTGGAAACTACACGAGCATAGCTAAGCAATCGCTAAGTCGAACGACTTTGATGCAATTTTCTACTCGACTTTGTTCGAGTTTATTTTGTTCGTTATTGTAATCAGGAAGTAAACGAGAAACTTCCACTTGGTGAATCCGCATGATTGCTGCGGACGCCCTTTAGAATGGCCATTTTGCGAGGCCGTGCGCGGCGTTGCGCACATCCATCGTCAGGTTCAGCGACTGAACGCATCGCCTGGCCGCGAGATCGTGGATCGATACAGTTGTGGGCGATGATCCCGCCGCGATCAGCGTATCCGACAATGGACACAGGCCCCGACCGAACGCCTGGCGCGTCGCACCGCTCTCGTCCAGGTCGGCGCACAACAGGGCCTTGGGATCGTAGCGTGGCACGGGACTGGTCACGCGCTCGTCACGCGTAAGCCATGTCACCGCGTCGTTGTCGGTGTCATTGAACAGCACGCCGCCGCGAAACGGCCGGGTGTTGTGGGTTCCGCGCGGAACACCCATGGCAATCGAGATTGACGTCTCCGTGATCTGCACCAGCGCCGGCATCTTGCGGCCGGACGCATAGACGCCCGTGTCGTCGACATGAACGTTGTTGATGTGGAACACGTTGGCCGGCGGCGGACCGTCCAGCTTGCGCGGATCGAACGCCCGCACATTGATGACGCCGTCGTCGTTGTTGATCTTGATGCCAAGGTCGAACTGGCGCGTTTTCAGATCCATACGAAGCACGCTGTCGAAGCCCGTCGACGCCAAATACAGCTTGCCACCGTGCGCCGCTATCTCGTGGCAATGCCTGAGATAGGGGTTGCGATAGGATGCAACCGGCCGGAACCACGG
The DNA here is from genome assembly GCA_965279205.1 of Hyphomonadaceae bacterium. GTDB lineage: Bacteria > Pseudomonadota > Alphaproteobacteria > Caulobacterales > Hyphomonadaceae > UBA7672. The sequence goes on along the minus strand of OZ257144.1, from coordinate 1,937,428 downwards.
ATCGTAGACAAACAACTCGTCGCTGGCGGCGACGAATATCTCTTTCCCGACTATGGTAACGCCTCGCAACCCGCGATCGGCATCCCGGTCATCCGCATTACTTCCACCAGCGGACCAGTCGAGCACCTGCTCGACTTCCTTGCGCTCCATGTCGACCAGATAGAGCCCGCCATGGCTCTCGCCCGGCCGCGCCGCGCGAACGATGGAACTGACCAGCAGCTTTGGAATTCCGCTCACTGGAGCGTGTAATCAAAGATGAAGTGAATGCGATCCGCGCCCCGGTTGTTCACCGCGTGATAGTCGAGATTGCTGACCTCATACGCGACGCCCTCATCGAGATGGTGGTTCACGCCACGGATTACGAAGTCGACTTCCGGGTTGGTCACTAGCGGAACATGAATCCGGTGCGCCGCAGCAAAGCTTGGATGCCCGTCCATGTGCAGCGCAATTCGTCCACCTGACAGAAGCTTCGCCGCCATCGCCCGGATGATCTTGCCGCCGGGCGGATAGTGTTTTCGAACGATATCTTCGATCAGTGCGTTAGCAGGCTCGGCAAACAGATCCCATCCGCTGCGCCGCTCCACCACCGGGTTTGGCCAGGTCGTGGAAAACAGCATTACCAGAGACTGCGTCTGCTTGTGCTGCTCGAACGACTTCTGCCGTGTCGTATCCTCAAGCCACGCTTCCGCCCGCGCAGCCTCCACCGCCGCCTTCAGCGGCCGGTGATCGACTGGCCCCAGGGTTCGAACGGGCGTCTCGAGCTTCATCGTGTTTCCGAAATACGTCCTTGGTCGCTCTATAGCGGGTGCTTTCCTATTGCGCAAAAGTCATGCACGCACCCTGTCGTTCACCGTTTTCCTTGGCCAAGCCTTGTGCTTGTCTCCCAACCGGCCGGAGGGGGAGTCGAGGGAGAGATCACGTGGCCCGAGGCATTGCATGCTTGGCGGCGCTCGCCGCGATCCAGCTTGCTCCCGCGTGCGGTCGCGTATCGGACGCCAGCGAAATTCCAAAAACTGAGACTGCTGCGGCGCTGCCGCCCGCTCCCGCCCCTGTTCCCGATGTCGAAGCAAACTCGATCCCGACTTCCAACGGCATCCCGCTCGTGCCGATCACGGCGCCGGTCAACTTTCTCGACGCGCTGGAGCCCCTGCCCGTCTACAACATGCCGGCGCACTACAACACGAACCACACCGCCGTTCAGATCATCAAGGAAGAAGAGACGCTTCAGCTCGAAGCCTACGAACTCGGAGGCCTCTGGCTCGTCGGCTATGGCCACCTGATGCTCGAAGGAGAAAAAGACGTCATCACCGAGGAAGAAGCCGAAGCCTTCCTGGTCGAGGATCTTCACTGGTGCGAAAGCGCGATCGAACGCTACGTCACCATTCCGGTCACGCTGAACGAGTTCAGCGCCATGGTCGCGTTCTGCTACAATGTCGGCAGCGGCAAGACGCGCGGATCATCCATCGTGAAGCGCATCAACAAGGAAGACCGCCCCGGCGCCGCCAACGCTTTCCTTTTGTGGAACCGAATGAATGGCGTCGTGATGAAAGCTCTGGCCAAGCGACGCGCGCGCGAACGCACGCTCTTTATTACGCCCTAGCTTCGGTTGCGGTCCCGTCCACGATCTGGCGGATCGCCTGCTCGAACATCTGTGGAGGCTGTCCGCCCTGGATCATCCAGCGCTGGTTGAAAATCACCGAAGGAACCGCGTTGATCCCCCGGTTACGCCACAGCATCTCGTCGCTACGAACTTCGTTGCCGAACTCACCGGACACGAGCACCTGCCGCGCGCGCCGGACATCGAGCCCGGCCTCTTTCGCAGCATTGACCAGGACCTCGTGGTCGCTGGTCGAAAGCTGGTCGGTGAAGTTGGCCTTGAACAAGGCCTCCTTCATCTCAAGCTGTTTTCCCTCCAGCCCAGCCCAATGCAGAAGTCGATGAGCATCGAACGTATTCCAGATCCGGCTCTGCGGACCGTAGTTGAAGATGAAACCAAGGGCTGCGCCGCTGTCGCGGATCGCCTGACGCGCAGCCGCCGACCTTTCCGGATCGGAGCCGTATTTCTTCTGGACGTGCTCGGTCGTGTTTTCGCCTTCGGGAGCCATGTCCGGGTTCAGCTCGAAAGGCTGGAAATGGATCTCGGCTTCGACCTTGTCGCCAACCGCCTCGAGCGCCTTCATCAGCGAGCGCAGTCCGACCACGCACCAAGGGCACGCCACGTCGGAAACGAAATCGATGCGCAATGGCGTCGCCATGACGGCCTCCTCAACTCAGACTCACTATGTAGGGCGGAAGCCTCCAGCACGCCATCGCCGCTGGCCTTTGCCTGTCCCGCTTGTCATAGTTCCGGCAAGGGAGACATCCGATGACAGGCCGCAGCTTCGACACGCCCCTTGAAACCATCGGCCAGGTGCTCGCTGGCCCTTGGCGAAAGCCGTTCAACATGTTGCTGGAGCAGTCCTACGACAATCACCTCTCGCTACACGACGACGAGATGGCGAAGAAGCTCGGCTTCAAGGCCGGTCCCATCGAAGGTCCGACCCACTTCAGCCAGTTCGCTCCGCTCGGCGAAGCTGTCTGGGGCGAACGCTTTCTCTCGGAAGGTTGCCTCTCTGCCCACTATCGCAACATGGTGATGGAAGGCGAGGAAGTTCGCGCCTTCATCGAACGCGAGCCGGGTGAGGACCACGCGAAGATCTGGGCAACCAAGCGCGACGGCACGGAAGTCCTGAAAGGCACCGCCTCCGTCGGTCCTCACGCGCCGCCGACCGCGCTCGACCTTCGCCTCAACGAACTCGGACCGCTCGAACAACCTGTCATCCTTCGCGACCTCAAGGTCGGTCAGCGTACAAATCGCGTCGCCATCCGGATGGACGCCAACCAGCACATGGGTGCTCTCTATCCTTTCTCGCTCAACGACAAGCTGAAGAAGATCACTGAGCGTTGCTCCTGGTACAGTTCCGACGCGACGCCATGGAAACGCGCCATCATCCCGTTCGAGATGATCAGCGTCCTGCTGCAGCACGTCGCTCGTCAGGATGGCCTTCGCATTCGCGGCCCGGCCGTCGGGCTTTTCGCCGATCAGGAAATCCGCCTCATCAAGGGCCCACTCTTCGTCAGCGAAGACTACGAGATCGACCGCGAGATCGTTGCCCTCACCGGCAGCCGCCGCACCGAAAGCTACTGGACGCGCACCCACGTCTATCGCCCGGGCGGGACCGAGGTGATCGCGACCATGCTGCTCAACCAGGCAACCCTGAAGGAGTCCTACGCGCCCTACGCCGAAGAGCGTGCGCGCCTCTATCCGGGTGCCGGCTGATCGCCGACGCAAACAAACCTAACCGGGATGAAATCTTGCCCGCCCCTAGGAGAGGCAACCGCCCTTTCGAAGCGGAAGTGAGCAAGATCAACCACCAATATGCCCAGCCGGGTGGCCTCCAGGGCAATTTGGCTCGCCTTTAGGGCGAACCGGGCAATGAATTCTGTGCCGCAGACCCCTGATGCAAAAATGCTTCAGTATCAGGCCGTGTAACGAAACGTACCCTCGTCACGAGAGAGTCATAATTGACGCCGTCAGGGCGGGGGTGAAAATCCGCGCCATCGGCTCAAAGACCGGGACGTGGGGTCAGGCATATGGCGCCCCAGTCAGCGAGCAGTCTTGCAAGACATGGAGTTCGAATTGACAAACCTACGCCTGAAGCAACTGCTTCTGAGCACAACACTGCTAGGCCTGACTGGCGCGCCTGTGTTGTTAGCTGCTCCTGCTTTCGCCCAGCAACCTGCTGCAACGGAAGAAGAAAAAGACGTCGTCGTCGTGACGGGCACACGCATTCAGCGTGAAGGTCTCGTTTCCTCCAGCCCGGTCATGACCGTCGGCGCCGAAGAACTGGCGCTCAAGCAACCCGTCGACGTCGAAGAAGTCCTTCGCTCGATGCCGCAGTTCCTGCCCGGTAACGGCGGTCAGGTGAACAACGGCTCGGCCGGCGCCTCGACCCTCGACCTGCGCGGCCTCTCTACCCCCCGCACGCTGCCGCTTATCGATGGCAAGCGCATGGTGGGCTACGACCCGAACGGCCTGTTCGACGTCACCTCCATCCCGCTCGCCCTGCTTGAGCGCGTGGACGTGGTCACCGGCGGCGCCTCGGCCGTGTACGGTTCGGACGCCGTCGCCGGCGTCGTGAACTTCATCCTCAACGACGATTTCCAGGGCGCCCAGTTCGACGCCTCGTACTCCATCACCGATCACGGCGATGGCGAGATCGAGAACTATCAGGGCACCGTTGGCGCCGGCTTCGACGATGGCCGCGGCAACGTGGTTCTGAGCGTCGGCTACCTCAACAAGGAGTCGGTCTATCAGACTCGCGGTCCGGGTTCGGCCACGCCGGGCGCCAGCTCGACGACCACACCCGTCGCGATCGACAGCTCCATCGGTGCTCGTACGCAGATCAGCGCGACCGGCACGATCGTGCCGTTCTATCAGGGCTTCGACTTCAACCCGCAGAACCTCTACCAGTCACCGCAAACGCGCTGGAACGCCACTGCACTCGCGAAGTACGACATCAACGATAGCGTTGAGGCCTATTCGCGGTTCATCTACTCGAAGTCGACAAGCTCGCCTCAGCTCGCTTCGTCCGGCACGTTCGGGTTCACGTTCTCGATCCCGACCGCCAGCCCGTTCCTGTCGGCTCAGGCCGCCAACTACCTGACCACCAACAACACCGTCGGCACCTGCGCCGCGCTCAACCAGTATGCGGTCTCGGCTCCCGCCGGTAACTGCGTCAACGTTGGCCTTCGCTGGCGCGGCGTTGCCGTTGGCCCCCGTCAGTACACGTTCGCCTATGATACGTTCCAGGGCCTCGTCGGCCTCCGGGGCGAATTCATGGATTGGGACTGGGATGTCGCCGCTGCTCACGGTGAAACCAGCCTGAAGCGTCAACAGCGCAACGACCTCAGCGCCGACCGCGTGCAGCAGGCTCTCTTCGCCGCCACCACGACGACCTGCTCTGACCCGTCGAACTTCTGCGCGCCGCTGAACCTGTTCAACCCGGCGATTCCGATCAGCACCGCTGCGCTGGACTTCATCCGGCTCAACCTGCAGGTCCAGTCGGTGACGACCCAAGACTACGTCACGGCGTCCATCAGCCGCGACCTCGGCGCCTTCAAGTCGCCGTGGGCCTCATCGCCTATCGCCGTCGCTTTCGGCGCGGAATACCGCGACGAGTCGTCCAACTATCAGCCCGACGCTGCTTCGCAGTCCGGTTCCTCGCCGGGCTTCGGCCAGACGCTGCCCACCCGCGGCCGCTATGACGTATCGGAAGTCTTTGGCGAAACGATCATCCCGCTCGTCGAAGACATGGCCTTCGCCAAGTCGATCAACCTCGAACTCGGCTATCGTACGTCGGACTATTCCACCTCGGGCAACGTCGAGAGCTACAAGTTCGGCGCCGACTGGGAACCGATCGACGGCCTGCGCCTCCGCGGCATGTTCCAACGCGCCGTTCGCGCCGCGAACATCGCGGAACTGTTCGCGCCGGTGACGCCGGGTACGGGCGACCTGCTTGTCGACCCCTGCGCCAACGGTACGCCAGCGACCCCGCTGACGGGCCAGCTCCGCGCTCTCTGCATCGCGACGGGCGTTCCGACCGGAACGATGAACGGCGGTACGCTCTCGCAGCCGACCGCTGGTCAGGTCAACGCGTTCTTCGGCGGCAATCCGAACACGACGCCGGAAGAAGCCGACACGAAAACCTTCGGCTTCGTGTGGCAACCCGACTTCGTTCCGAACCTCGCCCTGACTGTCGACTACTACGACATCGAAGTTGCCAACGCGATTTCGATCCGTCCGAACTACGACATCGTGGATGGCTGCTACAGCATCGCTCGTAACCCGACGATGACGGCTGCCGACGCCGATTGCCTGCTGATCGCCCGTAACACCAACAACGGCACGATCGAAGGCGACCTGGTGTACGGCATCCAGCAAGTCACCCAGAATATCGGTGAAGTGCACGCGGAAGGCGTCGACTACTCGGTCCGTTACCAGTGGGATCTCGCCAACTGGGGCGGCCTCGAGTTCTCGCTCGACGGTACGCACGTCCTCGACGCCAGCTACGTCCCGTCTCCGGGCGGCGCGACCGTCGACTGCGTCGGCAGCTACGGAAAACAGTGCGGCCTGCCTTCGACCGTCTCCGGTTCGACGGGCGGCCCAACGCCGGAAGACCACTTCGTTCAGCGTACGACCTGGTCGTGGGGTGACTTCGACGTCTCCTACCTCTGGCGTTACCTGAGCGAAGCTTCGGTCGACGCAACGCAAGCAGCCGATACTGATCCGGAATCGGCTCACATCGACGCCGTCAGCTACATCGACCTGGCTGCCGGTTGGCAGATCACTGACTGGGCTCGCCTGAAGTTCAGCGTCACCAACGTGTTCGACGAAGAAGCTCCTTTCGTCGTCACGGAAACGGGCTCGACGCCGTTCAACTCGGGTAACACCTATCCGTCGACCTACGACGTGCTCGGCCGTGTCTTCACGGTCGGTCTCTCGGCGAAGTTCTAGTCGCCAGTCAGACGGACGTTTCTATCGCGGCGGCTTCCTTCGGGAGGCCGCCGCAACCTTTTGGAGTATGCGATTGATCGCACAGGTCACGCCGGGCACGATGCCAGCATGACTGAAGATGTTACCCCCCTGATCCGTCAGGCCGAAGCTGCCGCAAACGCTGGCCAGTGGGACCAGGCGGAGAAGCTGTGGACCGACGTTCGCCGCCGTGATCCCCGCAACCCAAAAGCCGCCTTCAGCCTGGGCATCCACGCCATGCGCAGGCGCGAGTTCGGCAATGCCTGCATCCTGATCGAGGAGGCGCATTACGCCTCGCCGCAAGACCCCTTCATCCTGCTGACCCTGTCGAAGGCGCGGCGCGAAAACGGCGACAGCAATGGCGAAGGCAGCGCCCTCGAGCAGGCGCTAACAATCGATCCCTACTATCTGCCCGGTTTGCTGGCGAAAGCACAGCGCCTTGAGCGACTGGGCGCCAGTTCGAGTGCGGCGATGTTCTTCCGCAATTCGATCAAGGTCGCTGGTCCGGAACGCGGCTGGCCTGATGTCCTGCGCAGCCAGCTCGCCTATGCCCGCAACTTCGCCACACGCTACGCCAACGAGTTCCAGGCCTCGCTCGACAACACACTCGCTTCCAAGCTTGCGAGCATCGCTCCCGACAAGGCCGAGCGCTGGCGCGAAGCAGCCTCCATCATGGCCGGCAAGACGGAGCCCTACGCCCAGCAAGCCAACCAGCTTTACGTGCCCCGCCTGCCCGCCGTTCCGTTCTACGACCGGAAGCTTTTCCCATGGGCAGCAGAGCTAGAGTCAAAGACCGCAGTCATCCGCGAAGAGTTGAAGGCCGCTCTCGCGCGCGAAAAGAAAGACTTCACGCCTTACATCGCTCTGCGTCCCGGCCAGCCCGTGGACCAATGGGCGGACCTCAACAATTCAGGTCGCTGGAGCCATTACTCTCTCTGGCGGAACGGACAGCCGGACGACAACCACCTCGCCCTCTGCCCCGAAACCCGCAAGGCGCTGGAAATGGTCGACATGGCCGAGATCGACGGGCTTTGCCCGAACGCCATGTTCTCGGCCCTGTCTCCCCACACCGAAATTCCACCGCATACGGGCGAAACCAATGCCCGGCTGGTCGTTCACCTGCCGCTGGTGGTTCCCGAGAAGTGCACCTACCGGGTCGGCTTCGAGCATCGCACCTGGAAGGAAGGCGAAATCCTGATCTTCGACGACACGATCGAGCACACCGCCCGCAATGACAGCGATGAGTTGCGGGTCGTTCTCATCTTCGACGTCTGGAATCCGCTGCTTGCTCCCGAAGAGCGCGACATCGTGCGATCCCTCGCCGCAGCCGCCCGGGCACACACCTCTCGCTGACGGCAACTCCCCGCGACACGAGATTCTGCCGGTCGCCCGTCGCGAGGCACGACCTTGCCGCGAGACCCGTGTTCGCAGGCTCAGTTTCCGGTATCGCGCTGGTGGCCGAATGCGCCTTGCTCAGGCATTCCTGTGCGCAAGTCACCTGCTAGGGGGCGCCCTCGCGCAATCAGCCGAGCTAAACCCGCTATCGCTTTGAAATTCTGTTCCCCGAATGCTACGCGCTGTTTTCACACCGCGAACCGGACGGACTACGCGTATGGACATGGGACTGCCCCCGCAACAGGGCCTTTACGACCCCAGGAACGAGCACGACGCGTGCGGCGTTGGCTTCATCGCCAATGTGAAGGGTCGAAAGTCCAATGCCATCGTGGCCCAGGGGCTCCAGATCCTCTTGAATCTGGACCATCGCGGCGCCGTGGGCGCAGACCCGCTGCTCGGCGATGGCGCGGGGATTCTGATCCAGATTCCAGACGCGTTGTTCCGTGACTGGGCCAAGACCGCCAAGGTCGACCTGCCCAAGCCGGGCGACTACGCGGTCGCCATGTGCTTCCTGCCGCGCGACGAGGCGGCGCGCGATGTCGCGATGAAGCAGTTCGAGAACTTCCTCGCAAAGTCGAAGCAGAACCTCTTGGGCTGGCGCGATGTTCCCTACGACTCGCGCGGGCTTGGCGCGGCGGTGATCGCCGGCATGCCGGTAATCCGCCAAGCGATCATCGCCAAGGGCTCGCCCGCGATGAGTCAGGATGCATTCGAGCGGAAGCTGCTGGCGATCCGAAAGGAAACGCAGAACCCACTCGCGGAAGTTGCCCGCAAGAAGAACCTGCCGGGTCTTGCCGAATTCTATATGCCGTCTCTTTCGACGCGCACGATCGTCTACAAGGGCCTGCTGCTCGCTCACCAGGTCGGTACGTTCTACAAAGACCTCACCAATCCGTTGTGCGAGAGCGCGCTTGCGCTGGTTCACCAGCGCTTCTCGACCAACACGTTTCCGTCCTGGAAGCTGGCGCACCCTTATCGGTTCATCGCGCACAACGGCGAGATCAACACAGTCCGCGGCAATGTGAACTGGATGTACGCGCGCCGGCGCTCGATGGAGAGCACGCTGCTTGGCGCCGATCTCGACAAGATGTGGCCGCTGATCCCACATGGCCAGAGCGACACGGCGTGCCTCGACAACGCGCTGGAGCTGCTGGTCGCGGGCGGCTATCCGCTTGCGCACGCCATGATGATGCTGATCCCGGAAGCCTGGGCGGGCAACCCGCAAATGGATCCGCAACGCCGCGCTTTCTACGAGTATCATGCGGCCCTGATGGAGCCCTGGGATGGCCCGGCCGCCATCGCCTTTACCGACGGCCGGCAGATCGGCGCGACGCTGGATCGCAATGGCCTGCGTCCGGCCCGTTTCATCGTGACCGACGACGATCACGTGATCCTCGCTTCGGAAGCCGGCGTGCTGCCCATCCCCGAAGAGCGCATCACGCGCAAATGGCGCCTGCAGCCCGGCAAGATGCTTCTGATCGATCTCGATGAAGGCCGCATCATCGAGGACGAAGAGGTCAAGAACAGCGTCAGCCACAAGCATCCCTATGCCGACTGGCTTCAGGAGATGCAGTACAAGCTGACCGAACTACCGGATCCTGAAGAGACCGCTGCGCTGCTCGGCGACAACTCAACGACATTGCTCGATCGCCAGCAGGCGTTTGGCTACACGCAGGAAGATCTTCAGTTCTTCCTCGAGCCGATGGCGGCGTTGGGCGACGATCCCGTGGGGTCGATGGGCGCCGACACGCCGATCGCCGTTCTCTCGTCCAAGCCCAAGCTGCTCTACAATTACTTCAAGCAGAACTTCGCCCAGGTCACCAACCCGCCAATTGATCCGATCCGCGAAGAGTTGGTGATGTCGCTGGTCTCGATGATCGGGCCGCGCCCGAACCTGCTTGGCCTTGCAGCGGGAACGCACAAGCGGCTGGAGATCACCCAGCCAGTGCTGACCAATGCTGATCTCGACAAGATCCGTTCGATCCATGAACTAGTCGACGGCACGTTCCGGACAGCGACGATCGACATCACCTGGGATGCCAAGGAAGGCGCGGCTGGCCTGAAGGCCGCGCTGGAACGCATCCGGCTGGAGGCTACCGAACACGTCCTTCAAGACTCGAATATCCTGATCCTGTCGGACCGGGCTGTCAGCGAAGACCGTATTCCGATGCCGGCGCTGCTCGCGCTGTCAGCGGTGCATCACAAGCTGGTTCGGCAGGGCCTGCGGATGCAGACCGGCCTCGTTGTCGAGACCGGTGAAGCGCGCGAAGTGCACCACTTCTGCACGCTGGCCGGATATGGCGCGGAGGCGGTGAACCCCTATCTCGCCTTCGAAACACTGGAACAGGTTCGTCAGCGCGAGGGCATGAAACTCTCCGCCAAAGACGTGCAGAAGAACTACATCAAGGCCATCGGCAAAGGCGTGCTGAAGGTGATGTCCAAGATGGGCATCTCGACCTACCAGTCCTATTGCGGCGCCCAGATTTTCGACGCCATCGGCTTGTCTTCCCAGCTCATCGCGGAATACTTCACCGGAACGGCCACGACGATTGAAGGTGTCGGCCTTGAGGAGATCGGCGAAGAGGCGGTTCGCCGTCACCGCTCGGCCTTCGACGACAATCCGATCTATCGCGACATGCTCGATGTCGGCGGCGACTATGCCTACCGCATCCGGGGCGAAGACCACGCGTGGACGCCGGACAGCGTCGCCAAGCTGCAGCACGCTGTTCGCGGCAATGTCTCGGCCGACTACGCCGCGTTCGCGGAGTCCATCAACGAACAGAACGAACGCCTGCTGACCATTCGCGGGCTGATGCAGTTCAAATATGCCGACAAGCCCATCCCGGTCGAGGAAGTCGAACCGGCCGCTGACATCGTGAAACGCTTCGCCACCGGCGCGATGAGCTTCGGCTCGATCAGCCGCGAGGCGCACACGACGCTAGCGATCGCCATGAACCGCATCGGCGGCCGCTCCAATACCGGTGAAGGTGGCGAGGAAACGGATCGCTTCAAGAAGATGAAGAATGGCGACAGCATGCGCTCCGCCATCAAGCAGGTTGCTTCTGGCCGCTTCGGCGTGACGACCGAATATCTGGTCAACGCTGACGACATCCAGATCAAGATGGCGCAGGGCGCAAAGCCTGGTGAAGGCGGCCAGCTACCTGGCCACAAGGTCGACAAGAACATCGCTCGCGTGCGCCATTCGACGCCGGGCGTAGGCCTGATCTCACCGCCGCCACACCACGACATCTATTCGATCGAGGATCTGGCTCAGCTGATCCACGACCTCAAGAACGTGAACCCGGTCGCACGGATTTCCGTGAAGCTGGTGTCGGAAGTCGGTGTCGGAACAGTTGCTGCTGGCGTCTCGAAGGCCCGCGCCGACCATGTGACGATCTCGGGTTTCGAGGGCGGCACCGGCGCATCGCCTCTCACCTCGCTCACCCATGCCGGCTCTCCCTGGGAGATCGGCCTCGCCGAAACCCAGCAGACGCTTGTGTTGAACGAACTGCGCGGCCGCATCGCCGTTCAGGTCGACGGTGGACTACGCACGGGACGGGACGTCGCCATTGGCGCGCTGCTGGGCGCGGATGAGTTCGGCTTTGCGACGGCCCCGCTGATCGCGGCCGGCTGCATCATGATGCGCAAGTGCCACCTCAATACGTGCCCGGTCGGCGTCGCTACGCAGGATCCGGTGCTGCGCGCCCGCTTCACCGGCGCGCCCGAACACATCATCAACTATTTCTTCTTTGTCGCTGAAGAACTACGCCAGATCATGGCCAAGCTTGGCTTCCGCAAGCTCGACGAGATGATCGGCCGCGTAGATCGGCTCGACATGCGCCAGGCGCTCGATCACTGGAAGGCCAAGGGCGTCGATCTGTCGAAGCTGCTGTACCAGATGCCGGTAAAAGAAGGCGTCTCGATCCGGGTATGCGAGACCCAGAACCACGGCCTTGAGGCGGCGCTGGATCACAAGCTGATCAAGGCCGCCAAGGCTGCGTTCGGCAAGGCGCCCAAACCGGTTCAGATCACCGAAGTGGTCCGCAATGTGAACCGTACGGTCGGCGCGATGCTGTCGGGCGAAGTCGCCCGCAAGTACGGCCACGCCGGCCTTCCCGACGAAATGATCCAGATCGCCCTGACCGGCACGGCGGGACAGAGCTTCGGCGCATTTCTCGCCCGTGGCGTGACGCTCAATCTCGTCGGTGACGCCAATGACTATGTTGGCAAGGGTCTGTCGGGCGGCCGTGTCATCGTGCGCCAGCCGGAAGGCTCGACCCGCTCGCCGCTCGAAAACATCATTGTCGGCAATACGGTGCTCTACGGCGCGATTGCCGGGGAAGCCTATTTCGAGGGCGTGGCAGGCGAACGCTTTGCTGTTCGCAACTCCGGTGCGGTTGCGGTCGTCGAAGGCTGCGGCGACCATGGCTGCGAATACATGACGGGCGGCACCGTTGTCGTTCTCGGCAAGACGGGACGCAATTTTGCAGCCGGCATGTCGGGCGGCGTTGCCTATGTTTATGACCCTGATCGGGTCTTCGCACAAAACTGCAATCCGGCGATGGTGGCGATCGAGCCTGTCGGCGCCACGCAGGGCGGTGACGAGAAAAGTGCACCCAGTCAGCGCGCCATCTCGGCCGACAATAGCGGCATGGGCGACATGCTGGCATTCGACGCGGAACGCCTGCGCATCCTGGTTGAGCGCCACCTGCTCCACACCGGCAGCGCGCGCGCGCGCGAGCTGCTCGATAACTGGAGCGAAGCGCTGAAGCGCTTCGTGAAGGTCATGCCGACAGACTATCGCCGCGCGCTGCTCGATCTGAAGGCCGAGAAGCAGGCTGTCGTGGCTGCAGAGTAGAGTTCAGGGGACATCGACATGGGCAAGCCAACAGGCTTCCTCGAGTACGAAAAGAAGGAGCGCGGCTACGACAAGCCGGACGCTCGCAAGAAGACATACACCGAGTTCGTGAAACGCATGGACAATGCGGAGGTGCGCCAGCAAGCCGCGCGCTGCATGGATTGTGGGATTCCGTTCTGTCAGGGCAGCGGATCGGTAGCGCCCGGCACGCCAGGCTGCCCGGTCAACAACCAGATTCCTGACTGGAACAACCTGGTTCATCGCGATCACTGGAAAGCGGCGTGCGATAACCTGCATTCCACCAACAATTTCCCGGAATTCACGGGCCGCGTCTGTCCGGCGCCATGCGAGGCGTCATGCGTGCTGAACATCGACGATAATCCGGTGTCGATCAAAACCATCGAGTGCGAGATTGTCGACCGCGGCTGGGATGAAGGCTGGATCAAGCCGCAATCCGCTCCGCGCGGCACGGGCAAGCGCATTGCCGTCGTGGGTTCTGGACCGGCCGGCCTTGCCTGCGCCCAACAGCTGGCGCGTGCGGGTCACTCGCCAACAGTATTCGAGAAAAGCGACCGCATCGGCGGCCTGCTCCGCTATGGCATTCCAGACTTCAAGATGGAGAAACGCCATATCGACCGGCGCATCCGTCAGATGGAAGCCGAGGGCGTGATCTTCCGCCCGCGCATGCATGTCGGCATCGACGTCAGCGTGCAGCGCTTGCTCGACGACTATCTGGTGATCGTGCTGGCCGGCGGAGCCGAGCAGCCGCGCGATCTGCTGGTGCCTGGCCGCGAACTCGACGGCGTCCATTTCGCCATGGACTTCCTGACGCAACAGAACAAGCGCGTTGCAGGCGACGATGAAAAAACGTCGGCGCCCGGCGGCACGATTTCAGCGCAAGGCAAGCATGTCGTTGTCATTGGCGGCGGCGACACGGGCTCGGACTGTATCGGCACGTCCAACCGGCACGGCGCGGCATCGATTACCCAACTCGAGATCATGCCGAAACCACCCGCGATGGAAGACAAGGCCATGACCTGGCCTGACTGGCCGCTTCGGCTGCGCACGTCCTCGTCCCACGAAGAAGGTTGCGACCGCGACTGGGCGGTGGTCACCAAGCGCGCCATCGGCGAAGGCGGCAAGGTGAAAGCCATCGTCTGCGCTCGCACTGAATGGGTCAGAGGCGCACGCGGCATGGAAATGAGAGAGGTCGCGGGAAGCGAGTTCGAGCTCAAGGCCGACCTCGTCTTGCTGGCGATGGGCTTCACCGGTCCGGTCGTTCCCGGTCTGGTCGACCAGACACGCGCAACGCTTGATCCGCGTGGCAACGTCGCGGCCAACCTCAAGGACTATAAGACCTCGTCGGACAAGATTTTCGCGTGTGGCGACATGCGGCGCGGACAGTCCCTCGTCGTGTGGGCGATCCGTGAAGGCCGGCAATGCGCACGCTCGGTCGACGAGTTCCTCATGGGCGTCAGCAACCTTCCCCGCTGATCTCGCAATCGAAGCATCTGAAGCAGTGGACCTTCGCCTCGGCGAGGTAGTAGAGTCCTGACTTGAAGCAGGACTCATCGCAGGGTCGTGCTTCAGTGTAGAGGCCGACCCGGACTTGTTCGCACTTGCGGCAATTGGGTTACTGCTGTTGCGAACAAAAAACCTGGGCGGACAACATGCGGACTGGCGGGGGTCAGTCGCGCTAGCCGCAGGGGTAGCCGTTGCAGGCCACGGACATCAGCCGTCCGGACTACTTCCACAAGGTTGTAGATTGCCAGTGGGCATGTCCCGCTCACACGCCGGTGCCTGAATACATCCGGCTTATCGCCGACCGGCGATACACTGACGCCTACATGATCAACTGGAAGTCGAATGTGTTCCCGGGAATTCTGGGGCGCACATGCGATCGTCCCTGTGAGCCCGCCTGCCGTCGCGGCCGGGTTGAAGAGGAGCCGGTGGCGATCTGCCGCCTAAAGAGGGTCGCGGCCGACAACAAAAGCGACATTGCCGCCCTCCTGCCCAAGGTCGCCCCCCGCAACGGCAAGAAAATTGCCTGCATCGGCGCCGGGCCTGCATCCCTGACAGTCGCAAGAGATCTCGCCCCGCTGGGCTATGAAGTCCACGTCTATGACGGAGACAAGAAGGCTGGCGGCATGATCCGCAGCCAGATCCCACGCTTTCGCCTGCCCGAAGAAGTGATCGATGAGGAGGTCGGTTACATCACGAGCCTCGGGCCGGTGATGCACCTGTCCGAACGTGTCGATAGCATGAAGGCGCTTTTGGCGGAGGGCTATGATGCGATATTTGTCGGCACAGGCGCGCCGCGCGGCCGTGATCTCGACATCCCCGGCCGCAAAGAAGCAGCAGCCAACATCCACATAGGGATCGACTGGCTGTCCAACGTCTCGTTCGAACACATCAGCAAGATCGGCAAGCGTGTCATCGTTCTCGGCGGCGGCAACACCGCGATGGACTGCTGCCGTACCTCGCGTCGGCTCGGCGGCGACGATGTGAAAGTGATCGTCCGCTCCGGCTTCGACGAAATGAAGGCTTCGCCCTGGGAGAAAGAGGACGCGATCGGGGAAGACATCCCGATCATAAACTTCCTCGCGCCCAAGGAATTCACGCACAAGGGTGGCAAGCTCACCGGCGTCACCTTCCAGAAGATGCACTGGACCAAGGACGAGAAGGGCAAGAAGGCCCTCGTCCCCACCGGCGAGCCGGACCAGCACCTCGAGTGTGACGACGTGCTGGTGGCTGTGGGCCAGGAAAACTCGTTCCCCTGGATTGAACGCGACGTCGGGATGGATTTCGACAAGTGGGGCATGCCGGTTGTCGGTCAGGAGACGATGCAGTCAACCATCCCACGCGTGTTCTTTGGCGGGGACGCTGCGTTTGGACCCAAGAACATCATCTGGGCGGTCGCGCACGGCCACTCCGCGGCCGTCTCGATCGACATGTTCCTCAATGGACAGGATGTGAGTGTCAGGCCTGCACCTGGCGTGACTGTGATCTCCCAGAAGATGGGGATTCACGAGTGGAGCTACGACAACGACATCGCCAACGACACTCGCTACAAGGTTCCGCACCGCGAGAAGGCAATCGCTCTCAAGGACGTGAAAGCGGAAGTCGAGCTCGGTTTCGACCAAGCCGTCGGTTTCAAGGAAGCGCAGCGGTGCCTCAACTGCGATGTGCAGACGGTGTTCACGCCCAAGGTGTGTATCGAGTGCGACGCCTGCGTCGACATCTGCCCGATGGATTGCATCACCTTCACTCCGGACGGCGAGGAAGCTGATCTACGCACGCGGCTCAGCGCGCCGGCTGAGAACCTGGGGCAGGACCTTTACGTTGCCGGCGGTCTCCCGACCGGACGCGTGATGGTGAAGGACGAGGACGTCTGCCTCCATTGCGGCCTCTGCGCTGAGCGCTGCCCGACAGGCGCATGGGACATGCAGAAATACCTGATCGATATCACGCAGGCGGGGCCCGCATGCCGGCAGACACGGTAACCAGCGTAAGCACGACCAAACCGGCGCCGCTCGCGGCGGTGAACGACTTTGTCGTAAAGTTCGCCAACGTGAACGGGTCGGGGTCCGCCTCAGCCAACGGCCTCTTTGCGAAATCGATCATTCGCATGGGCGTGCCGGTAGCGGCGCGCAACATCTTCCCGTCCAACATTCAGGGCCTGCCGACCTGGTATGAGGTGCGCGTCTCGGGTGCGGGCCATCTCGGCAGGCGCGGCGGCGTCGATCTGGCCGTGCCGCTGAATCCCCAGACGTGGGACGACGACGTGAAGGAGATCGTTCCGGGCGGCTATCTCTTCTATGATTCCACGAAGCCGCTGCCGGCCTCGAAATTCCGCGACGACATACACGTCATCGGCGTGCCTCTGACGGCGATCTGCAATGAGGCTTATACGATCCCGCGCGAACGGCAGCTGTTCAAGAACATCTGCTATGTCGGAGCGCTGTCGCATCTGATCAACATCGAACCGGCGGTCATCGAACAACTGCTGAGGGAAGAATTCGCCTCCAAGCCCAAACTGATCGGGGCGAACCTCAATGCCTTCAATCTTGGCCGCGACTGGGCAGCAAAACATCTGAAGCCGATCGGGCTTCAGCTGCAGCGCGCGGATGCGGTAGGCGATCGAATTTTCGTCGAAGGCAATGCTGCCGCTGCGTTGGGCGCCGTCTATGGCGGCGCAACAGTATGCGCCTGGTATCCAATCACGCCCTCCACCTCACTCGCCGAGGCTTTCACAGGCTATTGCGAAGACCTTCGCACCAACGAGGACGGCAGCAGCCGGTATGCGATCGTGCAGGCTGAGGACGAAATTGCCTCGATCGGTATCGTAGTCGGTGCGGGCTGGAATGGTGCGCGTGCTTTCACCTGCACGTCCGGGCCGGGCATCTCGCTGATGAATGAATTCATTGGCCTGTCCTATTTTGCCGAGATTCCGGCTGTGATCTTCGATGTGCAGCGCGGCGGGCCTTCGACGGGTATGCCCACGCGGACGCAACAGTCCGATCTCCTGCTCGCGGCGTACGCCAGCCATGGCGACACCAAGCACGTGATGCTGCTTCCCTCTGATCCGGGCGAATGCTTCGAGATGGGCGCGCAGGCATTCGATCTGGCCGACCGGCTGCAGACGACCATCTTCGTGATGCTCGATCTTGATATCGGCATGCAGGAATGGCTGGTCGCGCCCTTCAAGTGGGACGACAAGAAGCAGATCGACCGCGGCAAGGTGATTACCGCCGAGGAACTGGAAGCCGGCAAGTTCTTTGGCCGTTACACCGATGTCGACGGAGACGGCATTCCCTTCCGGACCTATCCGGGAACGCACCCCACGAAAGGCGCCTATTTCACGCGCGGCACCTCGCGCAACCGCATGGCGGGATATTCGGAGAAAGGCGTCGACTACCAGGACAACATGGAACGCCTGCTGAAGAAGTTCCACACGGCGGCAACGCTTGTCCCCGACCCCATCGTTCGCAAGGCCAAGAAGCCGACCAAGACCGGCGTGATCTACTTCGGCTCCACGGCTCCAGCCATGCACGAGGCTCTCGAGGCGCTGGAAGCGCGCGGCCACCATATCGATGCCATGCGCGTGCGCGCTTTTCCGTTCCAGCAGGAAGTCTATGACTTCATCATGGCGCACGACGAGATCTGTGTGGTGGAACAGAATCGCGATGCGCAGTTGCGCACGCTGATCATGACCGAAGGCAGCATCAATCCGGCGCGCCTGACATCCATCCTGCACTATGACGGCACGCCCATCACGGCGCGCTTCCTCAACGACGCGATCGGCAAGCGCCTCGACGCCCGCAAGGCGACCCGCCAGATCACGGACAAGACGTAGGACGAGACATGACCTACATCCTCAAGCCGAAACTTCACCATCCCAGCCTGCCGACCAACAAGCTCGGCTTCACACGGCGCGACTATGAGGGGCGCGTCTCGACGCTCTGCGCCGGGTGCGGCCACGACTCGATCAGCGCCGCGATAATGCAGGCAGCTTGGGAACTCGACATCGAACCGCACCGGCTAGCCAAGATGTCGGGCATTGGTTGTTCATCCAAGACACCGGACTATTTCCTCGGCCAGAGCCACGGCTTCAACTCTGTTCATGGCCGCATGCCGTCGGTGTTGACTGGCGCGAACCTCGCCAATCGCGACCTGATCTATCTCGGCGTTTCCGGTGATGGCGATAGCGCGTCTATCGGCCTCGGCCAGTTCGCGCACTCGATCCGGCGCGGCGTTAACATGAGCTACATTGTCGAAAACAACGGAGTGTATGGGCTGACCAAGGGGCAGTTCTCGGCAACCTCCGACAAGGGCTCGAAATCCAAGAAGGGCGTCGAGAATACCGAAAGCGGCATCGATCTGGTCGCACTGGCTCTTCAGCTTGGCGCCACCTATGTCGGCCGCTCCTTCTCGGGCGACAAGGAACAACTGGTTCCCCTGATCAAGGGCGCGCTGTCCCACCACGGCCCGGCTTTCATCGACGTGATCAGCCCATGCGTGGCGTTCAACAACCATGCGGGTTCGACCAAGAGCTTCGACTATGTCCGCGAACACAACGAGGCCGTGAACCGGCTCGACGTCATTCTCGGCCGCACGCCGATCACCGCGGAATACAAACCCGGCGAAGTGCGAGAGGTGACGCAGCACGATGGTTCGGTCCTTCGCCTGCGCAAGCTGCACGAGGAATACGACGCAACCAACAAGATCGTTGCAGCCAACTACCTGCAGGAGCGCCATGCCGAAGGCGAGATCGTGACCGGCCTGTTGTACGTCGATCCCGAGGCGACCGATCTGCACGATCGCCTTGGCACGACCACAACGCCGCTCAACACGCTCGGCACAGCCGATCTCACGCCGGGCAGCGCGGCGCTTGCGAAAATAAACGCAGGATTGCGCTAGGCGCCGTAGGCGTCGCGTCGATAGCGCAGCATCTGGCCCGAACCTGCATTGGCATGCGCGCCATCACGCCAGGCGATCTGGCCGTTGACGACAACCAGCGGCACTCCCGTCGGCGTCTGCTTCGGATCGTCATAGGTCGCGGTATCGACGATCGCGTCAGGATCGAACAGCACCAGGTCCGCGTGATAGCCCGGCTCGATCCGTCCACGCTCCTTGAGCCCAAACGTGTCCGCCGAAACCGATGTCACTCGGGCCACTGCATCCTCCAGCGACAGCACACCGCGCTTCCGGACATACTCTCCCAGCAGTCGCGGGAACGTCCCGAACAGGCGCGGGTGCGGCTTGCCGTTCAAGGTTGGAATGCCGTCCGATCCAACCATCATCCCCGGATAGCGCAGGTTCGTCTCGATATCCGCCTCGTCGATGATGAAGTGGATGCAGATCGTTCGGTCGCCCTTGGGTGCGGTCAGGATCAGGCGAACGGTGTCGGCTATGTCTTCGCCCCGGTCCTTTGCGATATCGATCAGCATCCGCCCCTCGAACTCGCGAAAGGCGGGACAGTTCGCGATGCGGATCACTTCAGCGAACGGGCGATCGACGGCGTCGAGCTTGAAATACTCGATCATGCGACCGCTGCCGGCGGTATAGGGATAGATGTCCAGCGTCACCTTCTGGCCGTTCACCTTCGCCCGGTCGACCAGCGCAAGCGACTGACCGACTTTGCCCCAGTTGTTCTTGCCTGCAGCCTTGTGGTGCGAGATGTGCGTATGAACGCCCGCTTCGCGTCCGATGGTCAGCGTCTCCTCGACCGCTTCGAGTAGCCGATCGCCCTCGTTCCGCATGTGCGTGGTGTAGAGAGCGCCATGGGCCGCCGCTTCGCGCGCAAGTTCGACTACTTCGTCCGTCTCGCTCCACCGGCCGGGGCGATAGATCAGGCCGGTTGAGAACCCGCAGGCGCCTTGCTCCATCGCCTGCGCTACCTTGGCCCGCATCGCGGTGCGTTCAGTCGCGGTCGGCGCGCGGTTCTCCATGCCCATCACCTGCGCCCGCACAGTATTGTGTCCGACCAGCATGACCGCGTTGATCGCCGGGCGCTTGGCCAGCACGGCGCCGAAATAGCCTTCAAGATCGCTGAACTCGGCCGGGCCGCCGCCAATGATGCCGCCGCTGGCTGGGCCCGGGTCTTCTCCCGGCGTGGCCGGAATGGAACTGAACCCGCAATTGCCGCAAACACAGGTAGTCACCCCCTGCGCCAGCTTGAAGTGCATGTCGGGATAGCGAAGGAAGGCGCCATCGTCATGGCTGTGGACGTCGATGAATCCGGGCGAGAGATGCAGCCCTTTCGCATCGATCTCGGTCCGGGCTGGGCTGTGAGCTTCGCCAACGCTACGAATACGCCCGTCATCGACCTCGATGTCGCCTTCGAACGCGGGTTTGCCCGTTCCATCGAGAATACGGGCGTTGCGAATTACCAGGTCGATCGTCATCAGAACCTCAAAGACCATAGATCGCCGGCCGCGTGCGCAGCCATTCGCCCACCTTCTCGCCGATCATGATCGAAGTGAGATTGGTGTTGGCGCGCGGAACGAAAGGCATGATGGACGCGTCGGCCACAGCCAGTCCATCCAGCCCGAGACAGCGGCCACGCTGGTCAACGACAGCGAGCGGATCCGACGCGATGCCCATCTTTGCCGTGCCGCACGGGTGATAGCCGCTGCCCGCAAACCGACGAACGAGGCCAGCAATCTCCTCGCCGGTCGGATTGCCTCCGCGCGGAAAGTCGATGGTCTCGATCAGGTCGGATATTGGCCTGGTGCGCGTGAACGCCAGAACATCGCGATAGCAGCTGACCATGTGAGCTAGATCACGCTCGTCTTCGCAGAACTGCTGATGGATTACCGGTGGCGCATCAGGATCAGCGGACGACAAGGTCAGCTGGCCACGCCCGCGCTGGTATTCCAGTACGCCGGCTATTGCGAATTGCGGTTTCTCCCGGCGCCCGGCGAACGAGATCATCTCTATCTGCAGATCGTTACGCTTGTCTGACCCATCCGCCGTGTAGCGCAAGATCGTCTGGATGATCGGTTTGTCGTGATCGATGATCGACGGATCGCGCGGCTGCATCGTGACTGAAAGCGCCGGGTGATCGCTGAGATTCTGCCCCACGCCCGGCATGTCCCGCACAACTGGAATGCCAAGCGCTTCCAACTGGTCACGCGGCCCAAGACCCGATCGTATCAGGATGGCAGGCGTCATGATTGCGCCAGCACAAAGCACGACAAGCTTCGCGTGAAGCGTTTCCAGCGAGCCGTCGCGGCTCTTCACCTCGACGCCTGTGCAACAGCCATTCTCCGCCAGCACACGCACAACCTGCGTTTCCGCCCGAATGGTCAGGTTCTGGCGGACCCGTGCGGGCGCCAGATAGCCAATTGCGCATGACACGCGCAGGCGGCCCAGCTTGTTCATCGGCTGCGGACCAGCGCCCCAGCCATCCGGATCATTGGCGTCGGGACAATCCGGATAGCCAAGCTCTCGCGCCGCCTCGAGAAAGGCGAGATGCTGGATGCCCATTTCTCTTGGCGGATGCCGCCGGATTGTGATCGGTCCGGCATCGCCATGATATGGCTTGTCGCCAAAATCGAGATCGCGCTCCAGCCGGCGGTAGGCGGGGAGGACGCCCTTCCAGCCCCATTCGGACAGGCCGAGCCCGGCCCACTCCTCGAAATCTTCTGGCATGCCGCGCAAGGCGATCGCCGTGTTCACAGCGCTCGACCCGCCGACCACGCGGCCCCGTGGAAAGCGAACTTCCCGGTCCCGCACGGGGAAGTGCGCGAACTTCCAGTCATGTGCCGTGTAGGAATTGTTGTGACCGTTGGCGAGATCGAACGGCAGTGCCGACAGGTCACTGTAGTCGGGGCCAGCCTCCAGCAACAGGACGGTGCGGTTCGGATCTTCGGAGGCGCGCGCTGCAATTGCGCACCCGCTGCTTCCTGCTCCGACGACGATCACGTCATGCATGATCAATCGCTAGCATGATCGCGACGTCGCAAAAAGACGTTGCCTTGGGTCAAGCCTGCTAGCCGCCAGAGATTTTCGGGATCAAGACGATTTCCTCGACGCTCTCAAGGCTGGCGCCGAGCGCGTCCTGGAAAATCTCGCCGTCAATCGCGATGGCCATGCCGTCCTCGACAAACTCGCCCAACCCCGGAAAGCGCGCATCGAGCTCGCGGATCAGCGCCCGGACGGTACGAGCCTCCACTTCGAAGGTATCCAGCCCACCCGTGAAATCGCGCACTCTTGAGGAGATCGAGTGAACGCGGGGCAAGGATCAGGTCCCGTCCATCGCCGCGAGCACACGCGCTGGCGACAGCGGCAGAGACGTCATCCGCTTTCCTACCAGTGCGCTGACTGCATTGGCGACCGCCGCCAATGGCGGAACGATCGGCACCTCGCCCACACCTTTGGCGCCGTAGGGATGGCGCGGATTTGGCTTGGCCTCGACCAGGATGGTGTCGATCATCGGCAGATCTGACGCCACGGGCATGCGATAGTCGAGGAAGCTGGCATTATCGAGCGTACCCTTGGCGCTGTAGACGTATTCCTCGTTCAGCGCCCAACCAACGCCCTGCGCCGCGCCGCCCTGCAGCTGGCCTTCGACATAGGAGGGGTGGATCGCGCGCCCGACGTCCTGCGCAGCGGTGTAACGTACCACGGTTGTACGGCCGGTCTCGCGGTCGATCTCGAGATCGCAAAGGTGGACGCCATATCCAGCCGCTGCGCCTTGGGCGTTCAGCGACACTTCCGCTGCGATCGGTCCACCTGTCTTTGCCGACTTCGAAGCCAGCGCCTTCATCGAAAGCGGCTTCACATCTTTAGCCGGATCAATGCAGACAGCCGATCCATCGCGCCATTCGACATTGGCGGCATCGCATTCCCACGTCTGCGCAGCACGACGCTTGAGGTCAGCCACGACTTTCTCCGCCGCCTGAACAACTGCCATGCCCGTCGCAAAGGTCACCCGGCTTCCGCCCGTAGATCCACTGAACCCGATGGATGTCGTATCTGCCACCGTGCAGCGCACGCGTTCAATCGGCAGGCCCAGCGTCTCCGCCGCCATCATCGCCATGGATGCGCGCGAACCGCCGATGTCGGGATTGCTCGATACGACCGTTACGCCGCCATCTTCGTCGACGTGGACCGCCGCCGAAGACTCGCCGCCGATATTGAACCAGAAGCCGGCCGCGACCCCTCGCGCCTGACCAGGCTTGAGCGGTGTCGTGTAATGGGGATGAGCCTTGATTGCTTCCAGCGTCTCGACGAACGCACTTGAACGCACCGTTGCGCCATAGACGGTCTTCATTCCGTCACGCACGGCGTTGAGAAGGCGCAGTTCGATCGGATCCATGCCGAGCTTTTTGGCGAGATCGTCGATCGCGCTTTCAACTGCGAACGCCGCCATCGGAGCGCCCGGCGCACGATAGGCCGCGACTTTGGGTCGATTGCTGACCACGTCATAACCCGTGAGCGCCAGATGCTCGACGTCATAGCACGCGAACGCAGTCATGCAGCCGAGGTGAACGGGCGAGCCCGGGAAGGCGCCGGCCTGATACTTCAGCACCATCTCGGCGGCCGTGATCTTGCCTGCCTTTGTCGTCGCGAGCTTCACCTCCATCACCGTACCCGACGTCGGGCCGCTGGCGTGGAACACCTCCTCGCGTGACATGACCATTCGCACAGGGCGTCCGCACTTGCGGGACAGCGCCAGCGCGACAGGCTCCAGATATACCGTCGTCTTGCCGCCGAAGCCACCGCCGATTTCCGCGGGTATGACCTTCAGGTCCGACAGCGGAATGTTCAGAATCTTCGCGCACAGCGCACGCACCAAGAACTGGCCCTGGCTCGAACACCAGATCATGCTCTGCCCATCAGCGCCGAAGGAAGCGACACAGGCGTGCGGCTCGATATAGCCTTGGTGGACAGCAGCGGTTGAATAGCGGCCCTCGACAGTCACCTCAGCCGCCGCGAAAGCGCCGGCGACATCGCCGCGGCCCATCACCGTCTTCATCGCTACGTTCGACGGTTTTGTCGGCTTGGGCGTCACGCCCTTGGTGAAGAGATCGTCGTGGAGCACGGGCGCGCCATCCGCCATTGCGTCCTCAACCTCGATCACATGCGGCAGGACATCATAAATGATTTCGATCAGGTCCAGCGCCTCTTCTGCGACCTCAGGCGACGTCGCTGCTACGCCCGCAACAGCGTGACCGGCATATAGAACCTTGTCGCGCGCCAGGCAGTTGAGCGCAATTTCCTTCACGGCGGCATGACCTTCGCCCGCCTCGATCTCGCCACCTGCGTCCAGATCAAAGTCGGCACTGGTCACGATGGCCTTCACGCCGGGCAAAGCTTCTGCAGCCAGCGTATTGATCGACACGATGCGGGCGTGTGCATGCGGACTGCGCTTCACGCGGCCGGTCAGCATGCCGGGCAGATGCATGTCTGCGCCGAACATGGCTCGACCCGTGACCTTGTCGACGCCATCGGGCCGGATGGGCCGCTGGCCGACGACTTTCAGTTTCGAGGAAGGCTGGTTGCCATCGCTCATGTCATTTCCTCGCCTGGCGAAGATCTGCAGCGGCGTCGAGAACGGCGCGCACCACCTTGTCGTAACCTGTGCAGCGGCACATGTTGCCCGCCAGCCAGTATCGCACTTCTGTCTCCGTCGGATCCGGATTGCGATCCAGCAGAGCCTTCGAGGCCATCAGCAGGCCTGGTGTGCAGAAGCCGCATTGCAGAGCGGCATGCTCAAGAAACTGATGCTGCAACGGATGCAGCGGGCCGCCCTCGGCCATGCCCTCGATCGTCTCGATCCGGCGGCCTTCAGCCTCTGGCGCAAGCATCAGGCACGAGCAAACCAACCGGCCATCCACCATCACGGAGCAGGCGCCGCAATCGCCCGTGCCACAGCCTTCCTTGCTGCCTGTGAGACGCAGCTCATCGCGCAGCGCGTCGAGCAGTGATTGCCCACCGCCGCCGAGGAATTCTACCGGCTCGCCATTGACGATCGTCGATATCCGAACCCGGCTCATGCTGTCGCCCTGTCCTTCGCAATTCCAACGGCTCGACGCGCAAGAACGCAGGCGATCTTGGTGCGGTATTCCGCCGTGCCACGCTTGTCGCTGATCGGCCGGCAGGCTGCCGCGACCGCAGATTCCATCCTGGACAACGCTGCGTCATCAACCTTGCTGCCCACCAGGGCTGCGGCTGCCGCTTCGACCAGCAAGGCCGTCGGCGCCACGGCGCCAATGGAGATGCGTGCCGCCACGCAAACGCCGGAGGCGTCAAAACTGAGGTTGGCGCCGGCGCCGACGACAGCGATGTCCATTTCGGTTCGCGGTATCAATCGCAGATAGGCATCTGCCGAACGCGCCGATCTCGGCGGCAAACGGAAATCGATCAGTATCTCGTCAGGCGCCAGCGAAGTGCGGCCCGGCCCAGTCTGCACTTTCTCGACCGGAATCTCGCGCCTACCATTTGGTCCTTCGACAATACAGACGGCGCCGGCTGCGATCAGAGCCGGCACACTGTCCGCCGCCGGAGACGCGTTACACAGATTGCCACCGAGGCTTGCCCGGCCCTGTACCTGCGTCGAACCGATCAGGTTCGTAGCTTCGACCACGCCTGGCCACGCCTTACGTAGCGCCTCATGCTCGCCGATCACCGCACCGGATGTCGCGGCGCCGACAACAAACCCGCCACCCTCGGCGCGAATGTCGGTCATTCCGGGAATGCGCTTGAGGTCGATGACAAGTTGAGGTTTCGCCCGACCGCCACGCATCTGCACCAGCAGGTCGGTCCCGCCGGCCAGAAGCCGCGCTCCGCCATTTGCCTGCTTCAGCGCGCTGATCGCATCGGCGACCGTGGCCGGAGCCAGATAATCCATCCCGCTCACACCGAA
Organism: Hyphomonadaceae bacterium; assembly: GCA_965279205.1. Taxonomy (GTDB): domain Bacteria; phylum Pseudomonadota; class Alphaproteobacteria; order Caulobacterales; family Hyphomonadaceae; genus UBA7672. The sequence goes on along the minus strand of OZ257144.1, from coordinate 1,911,226 downwards.
CTCCGCGTTTTCTGCGGACAGTTCTACTCCAGTGACGGGAATCTCAAAGCGTTCCGGGCGAAAATGTGAGCGAACGCTCATTCGAGCCTGCTTTGCACGCCCTGAAGGGGTTATTTTACTACATTTGGCAAGACTTCGTATATGACGCATGCGACGGCGCTGCCCTTGCAACGCGCCTCGTGTAGACTTCGGCCCGGGAAGGGGCGCCTCGTGAGCGACGGTAGCCAGCAATTGTCTGAAACCGCGACAGCCGCGAAGCCAAAAGGGTTTCTGCGGGCGATCCGGGTTCCCCTGATTCTAGCCGGTCCGATCGCGATTGTCGGGGTCGTGGCCTACATGTTCCTGACTGGCGGCCGCTACCAGTCCACCGACAATGCCTACATCCAGGTCGCCAAGGCGCCCGTCAGCTCCAGCGTGGGCGGCCGGGTGATCGAAGTCCTGGTTAAGGAAAACCAGCGCGTCGAGGTCGGCCAGCCGCTGTTTCGTATCGATGCCGTGACGTTCGATGTCGAGGCGGATCAGGCCCGTGCGCAGCTGGCGCAAGCTGAACTCCAGGTCCATTCGCTGCGCGCCGCGTATCAGCGCTCTCTCGCCACCGTGACCAACGCGCAGCAGACCCTCGCCTATGCGCGCCGCGAACTGAAGCGGCAGCAGGATCTCGTCGCTGCCGGCGTCGTCGCCCAGCAGGTTGTCGACGAAGCACGCCACACTCTGGAGAATGCCCAATCCGGACTGTCGACAGCCGAAGCAGAAGCCGCCACAGCCCTTGCCAATATTGATGGCGATCCCGAAGCGCCTATCGAACAGCAGCCATCCGTCATGGCGGCTCAGGCTCTTCTCAAGCAGGCCGAGATCAACCGCGACTACACCGAAGTGAAGGCCCTGACCTCCGGCACGGTCACCCGCGTGGACCAGCTTCAGGTCGGTGGCTACGTGAACCCGGCGCAAACTGTCTTCTGGCTGATGAACGGCGTGCCCTGGGTCGAAGCCAACTTCAAGGAAGACCAGCTCGCCAAGATGGCGATCGGCGAACCCGCCGAGATCAAGATCGACGCCTGCCCCGGCCAGACATTCGAAGGCAAAGTCACCAGCTTCAGCCCCGGCACCGGCTCCACCTTCTCGGCCCTGCCCGCCCAAAACGCGACCGGCAACTGGGTAAAGGTCACGCAGCGCCTTCCGGTTCAGGTCGCTTTCAATGCACCGCCGCCGGAAAACTGCACCCGCGCCGGACTGAGCGCCCACGTCACGATCGACCTCGAGCCGACCGCAGCGACCGCCAAGTAGTTCACGCAGCTTCCACGGGCGTCAGGCCATGAGCAACGCGAAGGACATCGCCAACCGCGGGCCGATCACCGTGTCGATCATGCTCGCGACTATCATGAACTCGTTGGACACCACGATCGCCAACGTGGCGCTGCCGCACATCCAGGGCAGCGTGTCCGCTTCCCAGGAGCAGATTACCTGGGTGCTTACCAGCTATATCATCTCGGCCGCTATCATGACGCCGCTGTCTGGCTGGCTGGCCGACCGCATCGGCCGTAAACGGCTGTTCCTGATTTCCATTGTCGGCTTCACCGCTGCTTCCATGCTGTGCGGCATTGCCGGCAGCCTGCTGGAGATCGTCCTCTATCGCCTCCTGCAGGGTCTGTTCGGCGCCGCGCTTATCCCGCTGAGCCAGGTGATCCTGCTCGACATCAACCCACCCGAAAAACACGGCCAGGCCATGGCTGTCTGGGGCATGGGCGCACTGCTCGGTCCGATCCTGGGACCGGCGCTCGGCGGCTGGCTGACTGAAAACTACGATTGGCGCTGGGTGTTCTTTATCAACCTGCCGGTGGGCATTCTCGCCTTCCTCGGCGTCTTCTTCTTTACCAGCCATGATGACAAGAACCGCGCGAAGCCATTCGACTTCGTCGGCTTCGGAGCATTGATCATCTTCATTGGCGCCTTCCAGCTGGCGCTCGACCGCGGCCCGACGCTTGACTGGTTCGACTCTCTTGAGATCCAAGCTTACTCTGTCATCTCGATCATGGCCCTGTGGGTATTCATCACCCACACGATGACGGCCACGCATCCCTTCTTCGACCGCAATCTCTTGCGCGACCGCAACTTCATGACGGCATGCATCTTCGGATTCTTTGTCGGCATTCTGCTTTTCTCAACAATGGCGCTGCTCCCGCCCATGATGCAGATGCTGCTGGGTTACCCGGTGCTGACCGCCGGCATCGTCTCCATGCCGCGCGGTGTGGGCACTTTCCTCGCCATGTTCGTGGTCGGCCGCCTTGTCGGAAAGGTCGACACACGCCTGATCCTGCTGTTCGGCCTGTCGCTTAGCGCCATCTCGCTTTGGCAGATGACACAGTTCGACCTGTCGATGGACCAGACACCGTTCATTATCTCCGGCGTCATTCAGGGCTTTGGCATGGGCATGATCTTCGTGCCGCTGTCGACCCTGGCTTTCGCCACGATCGCCCCGCACCTGCGCGCTGAGGGCTCCTCGGTCTACACTCTCATACGGAATCTTGGCGCCGCTGTTGGCATTTCGATCATGCAGGCCCTGGTCGTCTCCAACACGCAAACCATGCACGAATCGTTGGCCGCCCACATGAACCCGGCAGATCCCGTCGTCGCCGCCACCATGTCGGCCACGCTCTCCACACCCGCTGGCCTTGCCGCCATCAATGGGGAGATCACGCGTCAGGCGACCATGGTCGCCTATGTCGACAACTTCTTCTTGATGTTCGTCATTACTCTCGTCTGCATTCCCATGTTGTTGCTGATGCGGCAGCCGAAACGAAAACCCTCGGGTCCCGTCCATGCTGAGATCGACTAGCTCCCTTGTCCTCGCCGCGGCGCTTGCTTCAGCAGGCTGCTCCACGGCCGGCCCGGACTTCAAGCGCCCCGAAGCGCCAACCGTGACCGGCTACGCGATGAACGGCGATGCCGTATCCGCCATCGTGTCGCTCTCGCCCGAGCAGCGTGCTGCAGGTCCATGGTGGACGTCTCTGGGCGCTGCCGAACTCGATCGCCTGATCCGTACCGCCCTGGCCGACAGCCCGGACATCGCCTACGCGGAGGCTAACCTTCGTAGCGCGCTCGCCGAAGCAGGCGCCATTTTTGGTGAGCAAGCCCTCCAGCTGGACGCTACCGGTCAGGCCCAGCGCACGCGCATCAACACGCGGTCCTTCGGCTTCTCCGGTTTCCCCAGCCCGACAATCAATCTCTATCAGCTCGGCGTTCGGGGCAGCTTTGATCTCGACATCTTCGGCAAGAAACGCCGCGCATCGGAGGCGGCCGCCGCCCGCGCTGAAGCGGAAGCTCGCCGCGCTGACGCCACTTACCTTACCCTGTCCTCCAACGTCGCGCTGCAGGCGGTTCGCATCGCCACGCTGCGCGCCCAGATCGAGTCCGTAACGGCGACGGTCGAGGGCGACAAGCGCGTGATCGACATGATCCTGCACGCCCAGCAGGCTGGCGGCGCGCCGCGTTCCGCCACTTCGATCGGCGAGACGCAGCTGGCGCAGGATCTCGCCCTGTTGCCGCCGCTTGAGCGCCAACTGTCCGAGGCTCGCCACCAGCTCGCCCTGCTGCTTGGCAAGTCACCTGCTGAATGGTCCGCCCCAGATTTCTCGCTCACGGATTTTACGGCGCCAGCATCCATCCCCGTCACCATTCCGTCCGCTCTGGTGCGCAAGCGGCCGGACATCCTAACGGCCGAGGCGGAATTCCACGCTGCTACCGCCGATATCGGCGTGGCAACCGCCGGCCTCTACCCCGATCTCTCCCTTTCAGCGAACCTGACACAGGCCGCCGTCAAGCCGGACAGCCTGTTCAATTACGGCGCCAGCGGCTGGTCCATCGCCGCCGGAATTACTGCACCGCTCCTCAATGGCGGTACGCTCAAGGCCGATGAAACGAGCGCTATCGCCGAAGCCGATGCAAAGTTCGCCGATTATCGCCGCACCGTGATCCGCGCCTTTGTCCAGGTGTCGGATGCTCTTGCGGGACTGGGTTCCGACGACAAGCTGATCGTGGCTCTGGACCGCGCCGTTGCCTCCGCCCAGGCAAACTATGACGACTCTCGCCGCGCCTACGAGCTCGGCGCTGGCGCCCTGCTCAACGTATTTGACGCTGGTCGCCAGCTGAACCTCGCCAAGCGCGAGCGGATCGAAGCTCAGGGCCAACGCCTGAGCGACATCATTCGCCTGTTCGCCGCAACCGCAGCGGACTGGCGCTAGCGCTTCATCCTGTGCGATCCTGCCGCCATGGTGGATCGCGCGAGAATTGGCGGACTGATACTGGCCGGCGGCCAGTCACGCCGCTTCGGCTCGCCGAAGACACTCGCAACGCTAGGCGACCAAACACTGGCTGAACATGCCGCATCCCTGCTGGCTCCAAGCTGCGAAGCGATTGCCGTTTCCGGCAAGGACGCCGGACTCAGCCCTGCCTTTCCCGTTCTTCGCGATCCTCCCGGCATCCCCGAGGGGCCGCTGGCGGGCATTCTTGCTGGCCTCACTTGGGCTGATGCCAATGGTCTGGACTGGCTTGTGACTACACCCTGCGACACACCGCTTCTTCCAGCCGATTTCGTTTCTCGACTCCTCGCCGCGGCCAGGGCTTCCGGCGCAAGGCTGGCTGTCTTCAGTGCGGAGGACGGTGTTCATCCGCTTACCGCCATCTGGCGCCCGCGTCTTCACCTCGAACTCTCTAAGGCGCTAGCGGCGGGTCACCCGCCCGTGCACGAGTTCATAGAATCCATAGGTGCTGCGAAAGTGCATCTTCCCAGCCAGAATCTGCTCAACATCAACACGCCCACTGATCTGGCCACGGCAAAGGCTTTCCTGGCCAGACAGAAACCAACTGGAGAAGACGTCGGATGAGCGCCGAACCTCTGACCATCGAGTATGACGATTCAAGCGTGTCGGCCTTGTGGGACAAGCCAGCTGGCGCCAAGGCTGTCCTTGTACTCGCGCATGGCGCCGGCGCCGGGATGACTCACAGGAACATGGCGGCTACCGCCGATGGCCTCTCGGAACGCAAGATCGCGACGCTGCGCTACAATTTCCCGTACATGGAGCGCGGCTCGAAGCGCCCGGACTCGCCCGCAATCGCGCAGGCTGCCGTTCGCGCCGCTGTAGCAAAGGCCGCGAAGCTTGCGCCTCGCCTGCCGATCTTCGCTGGTGGCCGCTCGTTTGGAGCGCGGATGACATCGCAGGCCCAATCCGCTGATCCGCTGCCCAGGGTGCAGGGGTTGGTCTTCTTCGCTTTCCCGCTCCACGCGCCGGGGAAACCCGGTGTGGAACGGGCGGATCATCTAGCCGCCGTAAAAGTACCTATGCTGTTCCTGCAGGGCACGCGCGACGAGTTCGCTGAGCTGGATCTTCTCCGCAAGACCGTCCGCAAGTTGGGAACGCGCGCGAAGCTGGAGCTGGCCGACCAAGCCGACCATTCCTTTCACGTACCCGCGAAGAGTGGCCGCAAAGATCCCGAAGTTCTGGCAGACCTTCTCGATGTCGCTCGCGACTGGATGCTCGCTACCGCTTCGTGACGGTCAACCGGCTTCAAACAGCGTCCTGGCCGTTTCATAGTCCGGCTTGCCGTTGGGCGCCCGCGGCGCTTTCTCGACAAACACGATGCGGCGCGGCGCCTTGTAGGGCGCCAGTCTTGAACGCACATGCGCGATCAGCTCGTCCACCGAAGCGACGGCGCCGTCTTCGAGTCCCACCACGGCGGCGATCGTCTGGCCGAAACGCTCGTCCGGCCGGCCAAAGACCAGCGCATCCGTGACAGCGGCGTGCGTCTTGAGCGCCTCCTCGACCTCTTCCGGGTAGATTTTCTCACCACCCGAATTGATGCAGTGGCTGCCGCGTCCAAGCAGCTTGATCTTGCCGTCCGCTCCAACCGTGGCGTGGTCGCCCGACAACAGATGCCGCACGCCATTGATCGTCACATAGGTCCGCGCCGTCTTCTCCGGATCCTTGTAATAGCCAAGCGGCAGGTTTCCCCACTTGGCTACGAGGCCGATCTCCCCTGAACCCGGAGCTACCGGCGTGAAGTCGCCCGCCCGCACGACGATAGTGTTGGTGATATCGAACTGCGCCTCGCCAGGCGGGTTCGCGCGCGACGTGATGGATGTGCCAAGGCCCGTCGCTTCGGAAGCCCCGAAGCTGTCGTAGAGCGCCACTTCAGGCATGAACGCCAGAAGTCCCAGCTTGACCTCCGCGCTCCACATCATGCCACTCGAAGTAACCGTGCGCATCGACGTGATGTCGTAGCGCGACGGCTCGGCGCGCAAGGCTTCCAGCATCGGACGCGCGAACGCGTCACCGACAATGGCAAGACCGCCACAGCGCAGCCGGGTCATGACATCCAGAGCCGACGGCGCATCGAAATGCACCGAGCGGGTTACAACCAGCGGAGCGCCCTTCGACAACGTGCTGAACGCCGTGAACATCCCCGTACCGTGCATCATCGGCGGCGCGACATAGACCGGCGCTCGCCCGTCGCCAGAACGAATCTGTGTCTTCAACGCATCGAGCGTCTGCGGCGGGTCCATACCCAGCTGCGGCGCACGCCCGGGCGCCAGCACATCCCACCACGTATTGCTGGGCCACATCACGCCCTTGGGCAGGCCAGTGGTGCCGCCGGTGTAGAGAAGAAACATGTCGTCCGGCGATCGCGCGATATCGAGTCTTGAGCCATCGCCCTTGAACAGGTCCTCGATGAACGCGAAGCCGTCGACCCGAGCGCCCACACTCGCCCACAGCTTCACGTGCGGCAGTCGCGATTTCAGTGCTCGCACATTCTCGGCAAACGCAGCGTCGAAGAAAACGGCCTCGGAATCACTGTTGTCGAACAGGTAGTGAAGCTCTTCCGGGCCATAGCGATAGTTGACGTTGACCGGAGCAATGCGGGCCTTGAGCGCCGCCACAAACACCGCCGCATACTCGGGGCTATTGCGCATGTACTGGCCGGCTTTGGCGCCTGGCTTCAAGCCAGCAGCAATCAGCGCCCGGGCAAGCGCATTGGTCTGCGCCGCGAATGTTCCCCAATCGACGATTTCGCCATCACAGTGAATGGCTGGATCGCCGGGACGAACTGCGTCGGCGACCGCATCGAACACGTCTCCATAGCCGAAGCTCACCGTGCTCTCCTTGCTGGCCGCATTACACTAGAGGAATTTCGCCGCTCGTCACACGATCGCGCAGGACGAATTTCTGTATCTTGCCCGATCCTGTCAGAGGCCAGCTTGTGACTTCGAACCAGTGCGCGGGCGTCTTCGGCGCCGACAGGTGCTGGCGGCAATGAGCAACCAGCGCCGAGCGATCGAGTGTCGCGCCCGCATTCAGCCTCACGAAGCACGTGACGATCTCACCCCACCGCTCATCGGGCACACCCACCACCGCACATTCCGCCACGGACGTATGCTCCAGCAGCACGTTCTCGATCTCGGCGGGGAACAGGTTCTCACCACCTCGGATGATCATCTCCTTGACCCGCCCCGTGACCTTGACGAAACCCCGCTCGTCCATCGTGCCGAGATCACCGGTATGGAGCCATCCCTCGCTATCGACCGTTGCCTTGGTCGCCTCCGGATTGTCGTTATAGCCGATCATGTTGCAGTAGCCGCGCGAACAGATCTCACCGACAGCCCCGATAGCCGCGACAGCGTTGGTGCGCGGATCGCGAATGGACATCTCGATCAGCGGAAGGGCCTGGCCGACCGTTTCGCACAGGTCCTCGATCGAATCGTCCGCACGCGTCTGCGTCAGTACGGGAGACGTCTCTGTCTGACCGTACACGGTTTCGAAGTCGCAACCGAAGACGGATCGAACGCGACGCACAAGCTCCGGAGGAACCATCGACCCGCCTGACACCGCGATACGCACTGCTGACAGATCCCGCGCCTTTGCGGTCTGCGCCTCGAGCATCCCGACCATCATGGTGGGAACGCCAAGAAGAATGGCGACGCGCTCCTCTTCCATGACATCCAGCACGCGGTTCGGTTCGAACAACTTGCAGATGATCATGCTACAACCCAGCTGCGCGCTGCCGAGCGTGTTGATGGCGCAACCCGACGTGTGAAACATCGGCATGAAATTAATCATGGCGTCGCCTTCGCGCACGCCCAGGCGCTTGAAGATCATCCGGCTGTTGTTGGTCAGACCACGATGATGCAGCACGGCGCCCTTTGGAAAGCCGGTCGTGCCGGACGTGTACTGGACCTGCGCAGCGTCGTCGGGCTTCACTTCCGGAAAAGCCACGAGCTTGTCCTGGCCAGCGTATAATGCGCGATGGTCTTGCAGATCGACGACTTCACGTATGGCAGGAAGCTGCGCGGCAACTTCAGCGGCAATCTCGCCCATCGGATTTCCGCGATACTCATTGACGATGAACAACCCCACGGCCCGCGACTGTTCGAGCACGTATTTCAGCTCGCGCGCCTTGTTTGCCGGGTTCGCCGTCACAAGCACCAGGCCAGCAAACGCGGCCGCGTATTCGATGATCACCCATTCCGGAATGTTGGGCGCCCAGATCGCGATCCGCTCTCCCGGGCGGTAACGCGAGAGAAGCGCCCGCGCCAACCTTTCGGAATCCGACAACAGATTGGCATAGGTCCACCGGCGACCGATCTGGCCATCGGCATCCTCGACCAGCGCTTCGGCATTCGGTGTCTTGGCCGCACGATCGCGCAGTATGCCGCCGACCGTCGTGTCGAGAATGACATCGTCCGTCTGCGCGGGAAAATAGGACTCCGTCAGGCGTACCCGATACACGCAGACCTCCCCTAGCTCCTGGCGAGCTTTTCCATCTTGCCGACTGCGGCTTCCAGCCGGTCCACCAGCGAGCGCGACGGCGCGCCGCCCTGCTGGACCTGGCCATAGCGCGCCCGGAAAACATCGATAAGATTGTCGACAACCCCCGTCGGCCGCTTTGCGCCTCGCAACACGATCGTTCTGGATGAGTAATCAAGCGTCCCATAGAACAGATCGCGCGCGATCCAGACCGGCTGGTCGGCAACCAGGTCCCCGCGATCCTGTCCCCGCCGGAAAACGCTGTCGAACACGGCGACGTACCGCTTCAACGTGGTCCTCTCGCTCGCAATGGGCTCGGTGCCCGAATTGCGCAGGATGACTTCCAGCTCGATGAACTCCCGGTCACGTATCATCAGCGTCAGGTGATGGTCCGCCAGCGCCCGTAGCTGCTCGAACGTCTCCGCCTTTGGATCGACCGCCCTTGCGGCGCCTTCCGTAATCCCATCCCAGAACTGCAGCACCACAGCCTGCAGCAGGTCGTTCTTGGTCTTGTAGTAGATGTAGATAGTACCCTCTGCGACACCCGCCTTGCGCGCAATCTCCGCCATGCGCGCGCGCTCGAATCCGTTCTTGACGAACACCGCGCGCGCCGCCGCCAAAATGGCGCGTTCCTTCTCCTCGACACGCTCGCGGCGAGTGGATGGATCAGCTCTGGCAACCGAGAGTTTCGCGACCGGCATGATCAGAGCCCCATCTGCCGCACAGCAAGATCGCGCATGATCTCCTCCGATCCACCACCGATCGCGTTGACCTTCACTTCGCGATAGATGCGCTCCACCGGATTGCCACGCAGATAGGCCGCGCCGCCGATGATCTGCATCGCTTCCGAAGCGCAGAACTCGAGCGCCTTCGATGCCGAGAACTTGGCCTTCGAAACCTCGGCTACCGGCATGTCGCCTTCATTGGCCTGCCAGCAGATCCAGTTGAGATAGCATTCGATCTGGTCGATCCTGGCCGACATGTCCGCAATCTTGTGACGGATCACCTGGTGCTCGATCAGCTTTTTGTCAAATGTCTCACGCTGCTGGGCATAGGCGACCGACTGTTCGAGACAAAGCTTCATCATGCCGAGCATGGAGGCGACCATGCCCATCCGCTCGTAGTTGAAGTTGCTCATGATCGAGAGAAAGCCGCGGTTCTCCTCGCCCAGCATGTTGGTGGCGGGAACGCGTACATTGTCGAAATGAAGCGTCGCCGTGTCCGACGCCCACCACCCCATCTTCCTGTCGAGCGCCGTGCGCGAAAAGCCGGCCGCGTCAGCCTCGACAAAGAACAGCGAGATTCCCTTGAGGCCCTTGTCCCCTGTGCGAGCGCCGACAACGTAATAGCTCGCCTTCATGCCGCCAGTGATGAAGGTCTTCGAACCATTGATGACCCAGTGATTCCCATCCCGCTTCGCCGTTGTTTGCAGGCTGGCGACGTCGGATCCCCCAGACGGCTCGGTGATCGCCAGGCTTGATCCCTTCCGGCCAGCGACGATGTCTGCCAGCACGCGATCCTTGATCTCATCGGTCGCGAACTTCTCGATCGGCCCGATGGAAATGCTTCGCCCACCGACCGCCGCGCCGATTCCACCTGCGCCGCACTTCGAGAACTCCTCGGAAAACGCAGCGCGCATGAAGCAGTCGTTGAAACCGAGCCCGCCATACTTCTCGCTGACGCCGAAGCCCCACGCGCCGAGTGCGCCGATCTTCTGGTGAAGCTCCCACGGTACCTCGCCGGCCTCGTCCCATTCCGTCGCGTAAGGCGTGACCTCGGCCGCGACGAAGCGCCGGATCGTCTCGCGGAACGCGCGGCGCTCCTCCGTGTCGAACGGGTTTTTCATCATCACTCCCACCCACGTCTTTCGCGTGGTGAAATTGACTCATAAAATATGAGCGGTATTCATTCAAGCCATACGCCAGCGCCAGCACATCAAGAGAGCGCGAAGGGAGGCGGAGGTGTCGAAGACGATCCGCATTGGCGGCGCCAGTGGCTATTGGGGCGACAGCGACATGGCGCTGCCGCAGTTCCTGAAGGCAGGCGGCCTCGACTACATCGTTTTCGACTATCTGGCTGAAATCACCATGTCGATCCTTGCGCGACAGCGCGCCAAGGATCCGACCCAGGGATATGCCGCCGACTTTGTATCGTCGGTCCTCAAGCCGAATCTCAAGGAGATCGCACGCCAGCGCGTGAAGATCCTGTCCAACGCGGGCGGCGTGAATCCGCGCGCCTGCGGCGAGGCTGTGCGCGCAGTGGTGAAGGCTGCGGGGCTCGATCTCAAGGTCGCGGTTGTCGAAGGAGACGACCTGCTGGCGCGCTCTGGTGAGTTCAGCGCCATCAAGGAAATGTATTCGAGCGAAGCATTTCCTGCCGCTGAAAAGCTCGCCAGCATCAACGCTTATCTTGGCGCCTTTCCGATCGCCGAAGCGCTCAAGCACGGCGCTGATATCGTCATCACCGGGCGTAGCGTCGACAGCGCCGTTACGCTCGGCGCCTGTATCCACGAATTTGGCTGGACCCGCGACGATGTCGACCGCCTCGCGGCAGGAAGCCTTTGCGGCCACGTTCTGGAATGTGGCGCGCAGGCGACGGGAGGCAATTTCACCGACTGGGAATCCGTCGCCGACACGCTGTGGGACATCGGTTATCCAATCGCGGAAGTCACCGCCGATGGCGTCTTCACCATCGCCAAACCCGAAGGCACAGGCGGAGCGGTCACCCTCGGCACGGTCGGCGAGCAGATGCTTTACGAGATCGGCGACCCGCAGGCATATGTCCTGCCTGATGTCGTGTGCGATTTCTCGGGCGTGACGATCGAGCAGGCCGGCGCCAACCGGGTGAAGGTCTCAGGCGCTCGTGGCCTGCCCGCACCCGACAGCTACAAGGTCAGCACCACTTACGAAGACGGCTTCCGCACCGGCTCGGTGTCTTTCTTCTACGGCGAGGATGCTGCGGCCCGCGCACGCCTCTACGCCAACAGCGCCCTCAAGCGCGCCCGCGCCAAGCTTCGCGCCCTCAACGCACCCGACTACGACGAAGTCCTGATCGAGGTCATGGGCGATGAAAGCCTCTATGGCGCCGAAGCCCGCAAGACGAACGCCCGCGACGTTGCGTTGAAGGTTGCCGTGAAGCACCGCGACCAGCGAGCGGCCGGCCTGATCCTGAAGGAACTCACCGGTCATGGCCTCGCTGCGCCGCCCGGCCTCTCGGGTTTTGCCGGCGCCCGCCCATCGCCCTCGCCGGTCGTGCGCCTGTTCTCTTTCCTGACCCCCAAGGCGAACGTGCCTATTCGCCTCGTGCTCGACGACGAGGAGATCGGCCTGGGCGCCGAACCCGGTTCGCGCTTCGATCCGGCCTCGATCAAGCGCCCGCCGACTCCCGTCATGTCCAGCGCAGGTGGCGATACCGTCGAGGTTCCGCTTGTCCGTCTCGCCTTCGCGCGCTCTGGCGACAAGGGCGACAACGCCAATGTCGGCATCCTGCCGCGCCGTGCTGATTATGCGGCCTTCATCTGGAACAAGCTGACCGAGGCTGAGGTCGAGCGCCGCTTCGCGCATTACTTCAAAGGGCCAAAAGGCGAAGGCAAAGTCGAACGCTTCTTCATGCCCGGCACAGGCTCGATCAACTTCCTGCTCCACAACGTGCTCGGCGGCGGCGGTGTTGCGTCGCTGCGCAACGACCCGCAGGCCAAGGGCTATTCGCAGATACTGCTGCAGACGCCCATTCCCGTTCCCCGCGCGCTTGCCGAGGCCCTTTGATGCCTGTCTTCCAGTCCCGCATTGTTCCCTCGTCGGCCAGCTTCCAGAAGAACCGCGCCGACATGCTGCGGCTGGTCGACAAGCTGCAGGAGCTGAATGCTCGCGCGCCCGCGCTGTCCGCCAAGCGCAAGGCGCGCTTCGAGGAACGCGGCCAGCTTCTGCCGCGCGAGCGTCTTGCTCGCCTGCTCGACCCCGGCATGCCCTGGCTGCAGATCAGTAACATTGCGGGCTACCTCGTCGATACGGAGGACGAGGCAAAATCGGTCGCTGGGTCTACCATCTTCTCTGGTATTGGTTTCATTCGAGGCGTCCGCTGTGTCGTTGTCGTGGACGACAGCGGCATTCAGGCCGGTGCCATGACGTCTGGAGGCGGATATCGCCTGCGCCGCGCTCAGGAGATCGCACTCCAGCAGAACCTGCCTTTCGTTCACCTCGTCGAAAGCGCAGGCGGCGACCTTCTGAACTACAAGGTCGAAGGCTTCATCGTGGGCGGCGGCCTGTTCGCCAATCTCGCGCGGCTGTCGGCCAAAGGCATTCCGGTCATCGCACTGCTCCACGGCTCCTCGACGGCCGGCGGCGCCTACATGCCTGGCCTGTCCGACTATGTAGTCGCCGTGAAAGGCCGCGGCCGGGCATTTCTGGCGGGACCACCGCTGTTGAAAGCGGCTACCGGCGAGGTCGCGACCGAGGAAGAACTCGGCGGCGCGACCATGCACGCAACTGTCTCTGGTCTCGCGGAATACCTCGTGGAGGATGATGCCGAGGCGTGTCTGATCGGGCGCGAAGTCGTCGGTCGCCTCGGCTGGAACCGCCACTGCCCGCCTCCACCCGCGCGCAAGTTTCTCGAACCTCTTCTCGACCCTGACGAGATCGCCGGGATCGTACCGACCGATTATCGCGTTCCCTATGACGCCCGTGAGGTCATTGCCCGTATCGTCGACGGCTCGGACTTCACGGACTTCAAGCCGGGCTATGGCGTCTCGACCGTCTGCGCCCAAGCCGAGGTGATGGGCCATCCGATCGGCATCGTCGCCAACAATGGGCCGATCGATCCAGATGGCGCCACGAAGGTCGCCCACTTCCTGCAGCTGATGGACCAGGCCGGAACACCTGCTGTCTTTCTCCAGAACACGACGGGCTATCTGGTCGGCAAGCAGTACGAACAGGGCGGCATGATCAAGCATGGATCGAAGATGATCCAGGCGGTCACCAACATCTCCGTCCCGCGCATCACCTTCATGATCGGCGCAAGCTATGGCGCCGGAAACTATGGCATGTGCGGCCGCGGCTACGATCCCGACTTCGTCTACACTTGGCCGAACGCCTCGGCTGGCGTGATGGGCGGCGAGCAGGCTGCCATGGTCATGAGCATAGTCGCCGAAGGACAGGCGAAAGCTGCTGGCGTCGAGCCCGACCGCGCCGCGCTGAAGAAGCAGGAGGCTCGCTTGACCGAGCATTTCAATCGTCAGGCCAGCGCCTTCTATACGTCGGGCCACATGATGGACGACGGAATGATCGATCCGCGCGATACCCGCCGCACGCTTGGCTTCCTGCTTTCCACCGTGTGGGAAGGCCGCGCGCGCGTGATGAGACCGAACAGCTTTGGCGTGGGGAGGATGTGATGACCAGGCTTCCCGTAACAACAGCAATCGAGCTGGATCTCAAATCAGGCTGGCTCACGATCTGGTTCAACCAGCCGGACAATCGTAACGCGTTGAGCGCGGAACTGACGAGCGATCTTCTGAACGTGCTAGATGCCGTGCGTGAAGATCGCGACGTGCGAGGCATTACCCTGCGCGGGCGCGGCGGCGTGTTCTGCGCGGGCGCCGATCTGAAGGCGTTCCGTTCCGGCCACCACGGCGGCGCGGGTGGATCGCGCGAGGCGGTGATCGAGCAATCGAAACGCGGCGCAGGCTTGTTCGATGCGGTCAACACCATGCCACAGGTGGTGATCGCCATTATCGAGGGCGCCGCGATGGCCGGAGGCTTCGGCCTCGCTTGCTGCGCCGACGTGGTGATCTGCGAGGCAGGCGCCAAGTTCGCAATGACAGAAACAGCCATCGGACTTTCCCCTGCCCAGATATCTCCGTTCGTAATCCAGAAGCTGGGGTACGCCACCGCTCGCCGCCTGATGTTGACCGCCGCGCGCTTCGACGCTCGCGAAGCGCAGGCGCTCGGATTTGCGGATTTCGTCGGCGAAAGCGCAGAGGCGCTGGAAGCCATCGAGACACAGATCAAGCGCCAGGTCCTGAAATGCGCACCCGGCGCGGTGGCGGATACAAAAGCCTTGATCCTCGCCCTGCCCCGGCTTGATCGCGCGCAGACAGTGCAGACGGCGGCCGAGAATTTCGCCGGCAGGATGCTGAGTGATGAAGCGCGCGAAGGCGTCGCGTCGTTCGTGGAGAAGCGCAAGCCGCGCTGGGCGGCCGAACCTTGAAGAATATATCCACCCTGCTGATCGCCAACCGAGGTGAGATCGCCTGCCGGGTTATTCGCACGGCGCGTGCGATGGGATTGCGAACGGTGGCGGTCCATTCCGACGACGACGCCAGGGCGCTTCACGTGAAGATGGCCGACGAAGCAGTCCGCATCGGCCCAGCACCCGTGGGCGAGTCCTATCTTTCGATCGAGAAGATCATTGCGGCCGCCAAGACCTCTGGCGCCACGGCGGTCCATCCGGGCTACGGCTTCCTGTCGGAGAATGCGAAGTTCGCGCAGGCCGTGGCCGAAGCTGGCCTGGTATTTGTGGGACCGCCTGTCGCTGCGATCGACGTGATGGGCGACAAGGCGCGCGCCAAGCGGCGGATGATAGAGGCCGGCGTGCCCTGCGTGCCTGGCTACCAGGGCGAGGACCAGTCGCCCAAGGCGTTCAGCTCAGCGGCAACGAAGGTCGGCTTCCCGGTGATGGTGAAGGCCGCGGCCGGCGGCGGCGGGCGCGGCATGCGGCTAGTCGACAAGCCAGAGGATCTTGCCGCGGCGTTGAAAGTCGCCCGGTCCGAGGCAGAGCGGGCGTTCGGCAATGGCGATCTCATTCTCGAAAAGGCGATCATCCGGCCCCGTCATGTCGAGATCCAGGTGTTCGGCGACAGCCATGGCAACGTGATCCATCTTGGCGAGCGCGACTGCTCGGTTCAGCGCCGTCATCAGAAAGTGATCGAGGAAGCGCCCTGTCCGGTCATGACCCCGGAACTGCGGGAACGCATGGGCGCTGCGGCCGTCGAGGCGGCGCGAGCGGTCAACTATGTCGGCGCCGGCACGGTGGAGTTCCTGCTCGGTGAGGACAGCAAATTCTATTTCCTCGAGATGAACACCCGACTGCAGGTCGAACATCCCGTCACGGAGATGGTGACCGGCCTCGATCTCGTGGCGCTTCAGCTCAAGGTTGCGCGCGGAGAGTCCCTTGGAATGACCCAGCAGGATGTCACCATCAAGGGTCACGCCATCGAGGTCAGGCTCTATGCTGAGGATCCGGCCGCTGGTTTCCTGCCAAGCACCGGACACGTGCATCTGTTTCACTCGCCGTCCGGCGAGGGCGTGCGTGTCGATGCCGGCATCGAGACCGGCGGCGAAGTGTCATCCTTCTATGACCCGATGATCGCCAAGATCGTCGCGCACGGCGAGACGCGCGATGAGGCGCGGCGGCGGCTGGTCTCGGCGTTGTCGTCGACGGCCCTGTTCGGACCGCACAGCAATCGCGACTTCCTGATCGACGCGCTTTCCCAGGCAGAGTTCGCCGCAGGCAAGGCGACGACGGCCTTCATCGGCGACATCTACGGCGATCAAGGCTTTCGACAACCGACTCCGGACGGCGGCCTCTATTCGGCGGCGGCTGCGCTTCAGCATTCCGCGGCGCTGGCCCGATCCACGGCAGATGCACTGGATGTCAGCCCGTCGCTGCTCGAATGGACAAGCGCAGGCACGCTCGAAACGGTTGTGACGTATGATGTTGAAGGCGCACGGCAGGCGTTCTTCGTTCAATCCCGTGGCACGCGCTCCTATTCCGTGCGGTCCGCCCTGGGTGTGTTCGAGATCGCGGTCCAGCAGCTGGGCGCCGACACGGCCAAGTTGTCGATCCAGGGCAAGACCGCGGACGTGATCTGGCGCGACGACGGACACCGCCTCTGGCTGGCGACCGGCGGACGTTCGCTGGAACTCACCAACTTCGCCGCCTTCATCCAACCAAGGGACGTTGCGGCCGGACAAGGCGCCCTGCTCGCACCCATGCATGGCCGCCTTGTCGAAATCAGCGTTGCCGAAGGCGCCGCCGTCAGGAAGGGCGACCGGTTGGCCGTGCTTGAGGCCATGAAGATGCAGCACGAGCTCGTCGCCGGGATTGACGGCAAGGTCGCAAGGGTTGCTGGTTCACCCGGCTCGCAGATTGCGGCTGGCGACTTGATACTCGAAATCGAACCTCTGGGAGAAACCGCCCGATGATGAATTCTCCGATCTGCAAGATGCTTGGCATCGAGTTTCCGCTGCTGGCCTTCAGCCACTGCCGCGATGTTGTTGCCGCTGTTTCGAAGGCAGGCGGCATGGGCGTGTTCGGCGCGGTGAACCTTCCGCCGGATCGCCTGCGCGAAGAGCTGGACTGGATCGACAAGCACTGCGCGGGCAAGCCGTATGGCGTCGACCTCATCGTGCCCAACAAGATGGAAGGCAAGGCCGATCCGTTCAACCGCGACGCCCTGCTCAACGCCATTCCACAGGAACACAAGGATTTCGCTGCCGGCATTCTCAAGCAACACGGCATCGAGCCGGGCGATCTTGAAGGCGATCGCAGCAACAGCGTCAACTTCGCCCGCAACATGCGGGCCGATGGAGCGGTGAACAGCCTCGAAGTGGCGTTCCAGTATCCGATCAAGCTGATCGCCAACGCGTTGGGGGTTCCGCCGGCCATCATGCTGGAGCTGGGCAAGCGGCATGGCGTGCCCGTGGCGGCGCTGGTGGGCGCCAAGGAGCATGCGGTGGCGCAGGTACAGGCGGGTGTGGACATACTCGTGGTGGCGGGTGGCGAGGCGGGCGGGCACTGTGGCGATGTGTCGACCATGGTGCTGGTGCCCGAGGTGTATCGCGCTGTGCGGGCGATGGGGGCGAACACCGCGATCCTGGCGGCGGGCGGCATCACGACCGGCGCGCAGATGGCCGCTGCGATGACGATGGGCGCGGATGGAGCATGGTGTGGCTCCGTGTGGCTGACCACCACGGAGGCGGAGACCAACCCGATTGTGAAGCAGAAGATGCTGGCGGCGTCGTCGCGCGACACGGTGCGGTCGCGGTCGCGCACCGGCAAGCCATCGCGGCAGCTGCGCTCACCGTGGACCGATGCGTGGGAACGCGAGGATGCGCCGACGCCCCTGCCAATGCCGTTGCAGACGCTGGTGTCGGAGCCCGCGTTGCGGCGTGTGGACAAGCTGGCCGAGGGTGGCCATGCGGGCGCACAACAGCTCGCGACCTACTGGGTGGGCCAGGGCGTGGGCCTGATGGAGCAATCCATGTCCGCCGGACAGGTGGTGCAGGCGTTCAAGGAAGATTTCGCTGCTGCCTATGAACGCCTTTCGACCACGCTTGGAGACTGAGAGATGCGGGCGCTGGCAAGGGATTTCCGGGAAGAAAGCGAAGCGCTGCACGCGCTCGTTTCCCCGCTGGATAACAAGGCGCTGGATGAGCCGACGGCGTTCAAGGGCTGGACGATCGCAACCGTGATCCGGCACCTCCACGTCTGGAATCTGGCGGCAGAGATGTCACTCAAGTCCGACGGGTCGTTCGAGGCCTACTACGCGAAACTTGCGGAGCAGCTGGCCAAGGGCGGCAAGATGTCTGCCTTCGAGACGGCGTGGGTCGACGGACTGACGGGACGAGCTCTGGTTTCCGCGTGGAAGAATGGCTTTGCCGAAACCGCAGCGCGTTTCGCGCTGGCGGATCCGGCGGCGCGGGTGAAATGGGCGGGTCCGGACATGAGTGTGCGGTCGTCCCTGACGGCCCGTCTGATGGAAACGTGGGCGCACGGGCAGGAAGTCTATGACGTGCTGGGCGCGGTCCGGAAGAATGGCGACCGGATCAGGAACATCGTCGTGCTCGGCAACAACACCTATGGCTGGACCTTCAAGGTACGTGGCGAGGACCCGCCCTCGCCTCGTCCGCATGTCAGGCTGACAGCGCCTTCCGGAGAGATCTGGACCTACAACGATCCGAGCGAAAACGAGCTGGTCGAGGGGCTGGCCGAAGAGTTCTGCCAAGTGGTGACGCAGACCCGGAACATTGCCGACACGAAACTGAAAGCCGTCGGACCGAACGCCGTCAACTGGATGTCGAAGGCGCAGTGCTTTGCCGGAGCGGCTGAGCCACCGCCGCCGCCGGGGACACGGAAGACAAGAGTGGTGGCCACCTGACATGTGGCAGCGCCTCCGGCATGCGGGGCATGCGGAGCGCGAAAAAATGATGGGGCCTGAGCTAGGTCAGGCGGGGTGCGGGCGGAATTTCGCAGAGACAATGGCCGTCATCCCGGTCGCAGGCGCGAAGCGCCGGAGGGCCGGGATCCATCGATCCGCGAATCCGAATGCTGGGGAATGGTTCCGGGACAGCGCTTCCGCCTTCGCCTTGCGGCTTCGGCGCGACAAGGCGCGCTTCCGGGATGACAAATCCCCGTGCCGGGCCAGCGTGCGGCCAGCGGCTGTGAGCACGCCCTCGTGCTTCGAGACGATGGCGTCGCGATCCCTCAGCATGAGGGCTTCGGTGGTCTGGCTGCTCGTTGCAGCCGGTTTGCTTTCCTGGATGATGCCGGTCTGTCCTTCGGGCAGCGCGGCCGGCGTCACGTCGCTGTGGCATTCAGCGGGAAGACGGCGGGCGCGCATCTGAAAGACAGAAGCGACGTTGAGCACAAGCTCGACGAACATGCGCAGCAGCGCTGCCAGCCAAGGCTGGGGAAGCGATGGGGTTACCAGCCCGTTTGCGCAGGTTCGTGCCTGGGTCATGAGCGCGAGTATCCGCCCAAGCCAGCTGGGTGAGGATGGCCGCGCCAAATTGGCTCTCGGATTTCTCGCTAGAGCTTTGCAATTGCTCGGGAGATTTTCGTCGGCGTGCTGAAAAAATATGTTGGATTGCGAAGGATAAGAGAACCCCCCGACTCGCGTACGAGTAGAACAGGCTTTTGCAGGTGCGCGTTTGACGACCCAGACTCTCATGGAGGCCGAAGCGCGGGAGACCCCGGCGGTTGCGGCGCGCCTGGTCGCGGCGGCGAGCGAGCCGTTGAGGCAGCTTGGAGTGAGGCTCAGAGCGATGGCGCCGCATTATGCGGTTGCGGCCGGACGCGGCAGTTCGGATGCGGCCGCCCTGCTCTCCAAATACCTGTTCGAGGTGCGGCTTGGATTGCCAACTGTTTCAGCTGCGCCGTCCATCCGCTCGATCTATGGACGGCAGCTTTCGCTTCAGAAGGCTCTGGTGCTGGCGGTATCGCAATCGGGACGGAGCCCGGACCTCATCGAGTTCTGTCGCTCGGCCGTTGGGCCCGATGTGCTGCGCGTGGGTTTGATCAATGACGCGACGTCGCCGCTGGCCAGTATCGTGGATGTTTGCCTGCCGCTGGAGGCAGGACCGGAAAAGAGCGTCGCCGCAACCAAATCCTGCCTGTCGGCGATGACGCTTGTTCTGGGGTTGGCGGCGCACTGGCGAGAGGACCGCGAAGCGATTGTTGCATTTGAGCGGTCACCGCAGGTGCTTGCCAATGCGTTGAAGCAGGACTGGTCAGTCGCCGAGAAATTCCTGGATGGCGATGGGCCGATCTATGTGATCGGGCGCGGGCCGGGCCTCGCGATTGCGGCCGAGGCGGCGCTGAAGCTGAAGGAAACGAATGGCCTGCATGCCGAAGCGGTGAGCGCCGCCGAGATAAGGCACGGCCCCTATGCGCTCGCAGGCCCCGGCCTTCGCGTGATCATCCTTGCACAGCGTGATGCGGCATTCGATGGCCTGCGGAGCGTGGCGATTGATCTTGAACAGCGCGGCTGCCCTGTGCTGTTCATCTCTTCTGACGCTTCGCTATCGCACACGACCGTGGAGCCCGATGCTGAACCTGTGCTGGAGTTGTTGGCGATGCTGTTGCGTTTCTACCTGCTCGCAAATGCCTCCGCGCTGAGGCGTGGCCGCTCACCCGACAATCCGCCACTGCTGACCAAGATCACAGAGACACGCTGATGCTGGCCCTGTCACCCTCGCGACTGTTCACCGGTAACGAAATGCTCGAAGGCGCGACCATGCGCATTGCCGACGGCCGGATCGTGGACGTGACCATGGCGTCCTTGGCAGGCGCCATCCGGCTCGACGGGCTGCTGGCGCCGGGCTTCATCGACGTTCAGGTGAATGGCGGCGGAGGCGTGTTGTTCAACGATGCTGTGACAGTTGAAGCACTGCAGACGATCGCGGCGGCGCATCGCCGCTTTGGTGTGACCGGGTTCATGGCCACGCTGATCTCGGATGACCGCGACAAGGCGGCCAGCGCGATTGATGCCGTAACGGCTGCTGTAAAGTCCGGCGTTCAAGGCCTTCTGGGATTGCATCTTGAAGGGCCGTGGCTGTCTGATCCGCGCCGCGGCGTGCATCCGTCGCAGTATCTAAGAAAGCTCGACGCTGCAGACCTGACGCTGCTGACCCGCAAGCGGCCTTTCCCGTTGATGATCACGGTGGCGCCGGAACAGGTCAGCCTTGAAGACCTCAGGGCGCTGAGCGGATCTGGCGTCATCGTCAGCCTCGGACACACAGCGGCGGGGTCCGATGAGATCGAGGCCGCGCTGGGCGCAGGCGCGACCGGTTTCACGCACCTGTTCAACGCGATGCCGCCGCTGGAGGGGCGCAAGCCCGGTGCGGTTGGCGCGGCGCTTGGTCATCGCGAGGCATGGGCAGGGCTGATCCTCGATGGCATTCACGTTCATCCCCTGTCGGCGCGCGCGGCGTTCGCCGCCAAGACATCGCGCAAGCTGATGCTTGTGTCCGACGCCATGGCGACGATTGGATCGAGCAGCGGATCGATGTCGTTGTTCGGAGAGACGATCACCGTAAGTGACGGCGCGTTGCGGACGGCATCCGGCACGCTTGCCGGAGCTCATCTGGAACTGTCAGCCGCAGTTCGAAACGCCGTGACCATACTGGGCGCTACACCAGAAGAAGCGCTGCGGATGGCGAGCCTGACGCCCGCGGAATTCCTGCGCGTCGACGGCGAGCGCGGCAGGATCGTTGCAGGCGCGCGTGCGGACCTGGTACTGCTGGGGACGAATCTGGATGTTCTGGAAACCTGGATCGGCGGTAGCCGGGTTCACTGACGGCCAGCGATCTCGTCCAGCACATGGCGCAGATTGCCTTCATGCTTGACGAGGAGTGCGCTGGCGCTACCCTGATCAAGCCCGCGAGCGAGAAGCACGGCGAGTTTCACGTCGCCACCTGATTGCGTGATGGCTGACGCTGCTGCATCCGCATCGCATTCAGTGATCGTGGCGACCATGCCTGCGGCACGACGGCGGAGTTTTTCATTGGTTGGGCGCATGTGCACCATCAGGCCGCGATAGACCTTGCCGAGGCGAACCATCACCATCGTCGAGAACAGGTTCAGCACAACCTTCTGCGCTGTTCCTGCCTTCATGCGCGTCGAGCCGGCGATGGCTTCCTCGCCGGTCTCGACAAGGATCGGATACTCGCTGACGCCCAGCAGCGCCGCGCCGGGATTGTTGGCGACGCCGATCGTCATGGCGCCGCGCGAGCGTGCTGCTTTGACAGCAGCAATGGTGAAAGGTGTCGCGCCGCTCGCTGCGATGCCAATCACCACGTCATCCGGACCGATGCCGAGTTCCTCGACGCGGCGAGCGCCGTCGGCGGCGTAGTCCTCCGCATTTTCGACGGCCTTCAGCAGCGCGGGCTCTCCACCAGCAATGACGAAGGCAACCTGTTCGCTGGGCCAGTTGAAGGTGGGCAGTAGTTCCACACCGTCCTGCACACCGATTCGCGCCGATGTGCCGGCGCCGGCGTAGACCAGCCGGCCGCCCCTGCGCAGGCGCGGAGCCGCGGCGTCGACCGCAGCGGCGAGGGCCGGCAAGGCCGAGCCGATCGCCTGCACGGCCGCCACCTGCCCTTCGTGAATGGCCTTCAGTCCATCGATCGTGGCCCAGAGATCGAGGTCGAGATAGCTCGGGCTGATGTCTTCGGTCGTCATGGCTCTATCTCTATCACGGCGCGGGTCGATTGAATGGCAGGCAAATCGGGATAGACAAGGGCCATGACGGAAACGCTGTATCTCGGTGTTGATGGCGGTGGAACTCGCTGCCGCGCGCGGCTGGAGACTGCGGATGGCCGCGTGTTGGGAAGCGGCATTTCCGGACCAGCCAGCATGCGTTTCGGAATCGAAGCAGCAAGCGCGTCGATCCTCGGGGCGACGCGGCAGGCGCTGGGTCAGGCTGGACTTGGCGAAGAGGCACTCGCGCGGACCTATGCCGGCATCGGGCTGGCGGGGACAGGCCATCTTGGCGCGCGGCAGGCGCTGGAATCCTGGCAGCATCCGTTCGCGAAAGCCTGGTTCGAGGGCGATGGGTATCTTGCCTGGCTTGGCGCTTTCGGCGGCGATGAAGGCGGCATCGTCGTGTGCGGCACCGGCAGCATCGGGATAACCTATAAGGGCAAGACGATCCGCGTCGGTGGATATGGATTTCCGGTTTCGGACGAAGGATCAGGCGCGCACATCGGGATGAACGCGATCCGGTATGCACTGCGCACACTCGATGGCCGGGCAAAGGCGACGGCGTTTGCAGAGGAAATCCTGGCGCGCTTCTCGTCCGACCCGGCCATCGTCATCCGGTGGTCAGCGACAGCGAGCGCCACCGACTATGCAGCGTTCGCAGCGATCGTCATCAAGCACTCCGCCGCGGGTGAGCCGGCGGCCCGCAACCTGCTGCGCGATGCAGCCGTGCATATTGCCGGACTGGTGGAAGCGGTTCTGGAGCGCGGCGCGCCGCGCGTGGCGCTCGTCGGCGGGCTGGTGGAGTTCATCAGGCCGTGGATTCCGGAAGCGACCGCGGCGCGGCTGACCGAGCCACAGGCGGACGCGATGGCGGGCGGCATATTGATGGCGAAGATGCGATCAAGCGAGTCGACCCAGAGCTGAAGACCGGCAGGCGGCGATCTGTATCGCGAACCGCGCGCAATCATTAACGCAACTGCCATCGACCGCGAACGATGTGCCGCGTGAGTCCGACATGGCTTTCGACCAGCACGAACTCCCGGGCGGTCCACGAAACCGGCTCAACCGGGACCTCGGCGTGATGAGAGGCATCATATGCCAACGTCATATGCGGATTGAAACACGCGTTCGCCGGCACATCGAGACCGAGACGCCACATTGCGCCAACCAGCCCGCAGTGCAGGGTCATGGCCCCCGCTACATCTTCGTTTCCCAGCAGGACATAGGGCCGCTTGCCAGTGCTGCGCGCGAAACTCATCGCCCGATCAAAGGTCATCCTGAACTGCGGTAGTGTCACGGAATCGCCTGTCGCCAAGGCGGCCTCCATCAGCGCGTTCGGCACACGTCCGATGCTTCCGCCGACCGAAAGCAGCGTGACGTGCAAACGATCGGGTCGCAGCGGCTGGCCCGACATTCTGCGATCCGCGCAGTGATTGCGCGCGATCCTATGCGCCTGCCCCATCGCAGCCGGGTCCGGCATGAGCGCGAAGAAAAGATTGATCGGCTGGGTGGGCGAAAGCGCCGTTGGAAGGTTGGAGTGTTCGAGCATTTACAGGCTCCTGTTGCTCATCGCGCCGGCCTCTTTCCAGCGCGATTCAACAGAAGAACAAAACAGGAACATACGCAAGTGGGCAGTCCAAAAACCCGGTGGAGATTTACCGCCCCGTCGGCAGGTCCTTGTACGCCACGCCTTTGTCCACCCTCACATCCTGCGGGAGGCCGAGCACGCGCTCCGCAATGATGTTGCGCAGGATCTCGTCCGTGCCTCCTGCGATGCGCAGACCGGGCGCCCACATGTAGGCGTTGTGGAAGGCGCCCTGCATCGGCGCGAGCGCTGGATCCGAGATGATGCCGAAATGGTCCTCGGCCTCGATCGCCGCGTTGCCGATATCCTGCATCCGATTGGCGTTGAGAATCTTGCCGATCGACGACTCCGGCCCCGGCGTCTGGCCCTTCGAGAGCGCCGTCATCGTGCGGTACTTGCCCAGCGTGTAGCCTTCCGCACTGACATACCAGCTCGCAAGCTTTTCGCGGAAAGCCTGATCCTGGATCAGCGTGCCCTTGCCGCTCGGCGATGGCGTGTTGCGGGCCAGCTCGAGGATCTCGCCGTATTCGGGACCAGACGAGCCGCCAACCGCCAGACGCTCGTTCATCAGCGTCACAAGCGCAACATTCCAGCCATTGCCAACCTCGCCGAGACGCTCCGAGTCCGAAATGCGCACGTCGTTGAAATAGACTTCGTTGAAGTTCGACCCGCCCGCCATCTGGTGAATCGGGCGCACATCCACGCCCGGCGCCTTCATGTTGATGACGAACATGGTGAGGCCCTTGTGCTTCTCCTTCTCCGGATTGGTGCGCACAAGCACGATGCCATAGTCGGAATAATGCGCGCCGGAGGTCCACACCTTCTGGCCGTTGATGACCCAATCGTCGCCATCCTTGACGGCGCGCGTCTTGAGGCCGGCGACATCCGAGCCTGCGCCCGGCTCAGAGAATAGCTGGCACCAGATTTCCTCGCCGCGCAGCGCGGGACCGACATAGCGCTTGATCCCCTCCGGCGAATGGAAGGCGATGACGGTCGGGATGCACATGCCGAGGCCGATGGCGAAGGCGCCGCTCGGCGCCTGGAATTTCTGTTCTTCCTGACCGAATATCACGGAGAAGATCGGCGGGAGTTCGCGGCCGCCGACCTCCTTGCGCCAGGTGAGTCCGGTGTAACCGGCTTCGGCTTTCTTCTTCTGGTAGTCCTTCGCGGCCTTCATGGCTTCGGGGCCTTCAACGCGGAGATTGGTCTTCGCGTTGGGCGCGCCGAGCGTCTTCTCAAGCCACGCGCGGGCTTCGGCGCGGAAGGCGGCTTCTTCGGTCGAATCGTTGAAATCCATGACGATCCCCTTAGGCCGCGTTTTTCAATTCAAGGCGCCGCACGAGCTTTTCCTTCCAGACGCCCGGACCTCCCGCCTGCACGGCGAGCAGCTTGGCGCGGCGATAGAAGAGATGGCAGTCGACTTCCCAGGTGAAGCCCATGCCGCCATGCGCCTGGATGTTTTCCTTCGCTGCGAAATAATAGGCGTCGCTTGCGGCGACACGCGCGGCGGCCGCGGCAAGCGGCAGCTGCGCGGACTCGGTCGAGAGCGCCCAGGCGCCGTAATAGGCGTTGGAGCGGCCGAGTTCGATCGCGACATACATGTCGGCAAGCTTGTGCTTGATCGCCTGGAACGAGCCGATCTGGCGCGAGAAGGCGTAGCGGCCCTTGGCATAGTCGACCGCCATGTCGAGACACGCCTGCGCGCCGCCGAGCTGTTCGAAGGCGATCAGAACGGCGGCGCGATCGAGCACGGCTTCGGCGAGGGCCCAGCCATCGCCTGCCTTGCCGAGGCGCTCTCCAGCGGCCTTGTCGAAAGTGAGCTTCGCGTGTCCACGCGTGGGGTCGAGCGTCGTCAGGGTCTCGCGCTTCACGCCGGCCTGGTTGAGGTCGACCAGGACGAGCGACACGCCCTGTCCTTCGCGCGCAAGCACGACGGCATGGCTGGCAATGTCGCCATCCGTCACCGGGATTTTCACGCCCGAGAGCTTGGCGCCGTCAAAGCTTGCCTCGATGGAAGCGGCTGTTGGTGCGCCTGGACCCTCGGAAATGGCGAAGGCGCCAATCAGGTCTCCACTCGCGAGCTTCGGCAGAAGCGCCTTCTTCTGCGCCGCCGACCCGGCGGCAAGAACGGCCTCAGCGAAGAAATAGACGGTGGACGAGAACGGGATCGGCGCGACGGCTCGGCCGACTTCCTCGGCCAGCACGCACAGCTCAAGCCCGCCCAGACCGAGCCCACCGAATTCCTCGGGGATCCCGGCGCCCAGCCAGCCCTGCTCGGCCACACCCTTCCACAACGCCACATCGTGCGATTTCGCAGCGTCATTGAGCACGTCACGCACAACCTTGCGGCTCGATTTCTCGGCGAGGAATTTCCTCGCCTGATCGCGCAGCATCTTCTGGTCGTCGGAGAAATCGAAATTCATGTGGCGCTTCCCAAGGCAGGCTTTAGCCTCACCTTACCGCGAGCGTCAGGTCTGGGAAGGGTAGATCGCTAGATACGGCTGTCGCGATTGGCCCAGAAGGGTTCGCGCAGTTTCCGTTTGAATATCTTGCCGGAATCCTCGCGTGGAAGATCGCTCTGGAAGTCGATCGTCCTGGGAACCTTGAATCCGGACAACTGCTCGCGGAGGTATGCCTTTACGTCAGCCTCTGCGGGCGTAGCGCCGGGCTGTGGCTGGATGACGGCGTGGACGGCCTCGCCATATTCGTCGTCCGGAATGCCGAAGACAGCGCAGTCGGCGACGCCCGGCATGCGGTGAAGCACGGCTTCTATCTCTGCCGGATAGATGTTCACGCCGCCGGAAATGATCATGTCCTTGGCGCGGTCGCAGAGATAGAGGAAGCCGTCCTTGTCGAAATAGCCGATGTCGCCCGGCGCGATGAGGCCGGCTTTCTCCGTGGCGACCCGCTTGGCGTGGTCCTTGTGATAGGTGAAGTCGGCAATGCCGGAGAACTTGCAGACGACCTCGCCGATCTCGCCGATGGGAAGCGCATTTCCTTCCTTGTCGATGATCTTCACATCGGCGCCAGGCAGTGGCTTGCCGACCGTGCCAGGGTGGGAGAGCCACTGTTCCGAATTGCAGAACACCACGCCGCCGGTTTCGGTGGCGCCGTAGTATTCGTTGATCACCGGCCCCCACCACTCGATCATCGCGCGCTTGATCGGCGCAGGGCATGGCGCTGCGGCATGAACGACGAATTCGAGAGAGGATAGATCGTATTTCCGCCTCACCTCGTCCGGTAGCTTCAGCAACCGGTTGAACATGATGGGCACCATGTGGAGGTGCGTGATGTGCAGGTCCTGTATCATGCGCAGCAGTTCTTCGGGTTCGAAGCGCGCCTCGAGATGAACGTTGGCCCCCATGCGGGCGGAGAGCATGCCGTAGGCGTTGGGAGCGGAGTGGTACATCGGCCCGGTCATCGCCATGACGATCTTGTCCGCGGGCCGGGTGGCGAAGCCGAAGATGGCGACCAGCAGGCGCAGGCTGAAATCATACTGCTCCTGCGTGGGCTGCGCGCGGCGCACGCCTTTGGGGTGTCCTGTCGTGCCGGATGTATAGATGATCGTGCCTGCCGGCGGACCAGCCGGTGCGGTTCGCGGCTCGAAACTTTCCAGCCAGGTAGACCAGTTGGTCATGCCGGCTGGCACAGCGCACTCGCCCGCCGGGATGCCATAGGCAGCGGCGATTTCCGGCGGCGTTTCGGCGACCAGTACGGTGACGCCTGCCGGAATGACATGCTGGACCTGCTTCAGCAGGTCGGCGTGGACGAGCACGGCCTTGGCGCCGGAGTTCTCGAAGATGTAGCGCGCTTCCTCTGGCGTGGCATGCCAGTTGACCGGGGTTGGATAGCCGCCGACCAGGCCGGCGGCGACGCTCGCTTCAAAGAAAGGGAGATCGTTGCGAAGAAAGAGCGCGATTATGTCGCCTGCCTTGAAACCCAGACTCTCGAGCCCCGTCGCGGCGCGCGCAGCGCGCGCATTGAGGTCCGCTGTCGCAAGGCGCCGCGCGCCGCTGACGATATCGCCCATTCCCGGCATCCTCACCTAATGACAGGTCTTCTCGCCCGCTGCGTGCTTTCTACACTGCATTTACGTGAACGGCACAGCGCTTCAGGAGGTCCGCCTGAAGTCCCGCACACTCTTTCGCCGGTAGCGCGGAATGAGGCGCTGCGATCACATAGGTGCATTGCGATCATGTCTTGGTAGCCCTAGAAACCTTGGGGAAATTGCCGGATCCGGGTTGATCGGGCAATTCCAGTGGTTGGAGGGGCTAACCGATGCAATCTCGCGACGCAGAGACAAATGGTGCGACCGAGATTGTGCAGGGCCTCTTTCCAGGCGCGATCAAGGGCACGTTTGATCGCGAGAGCCTGACCAGTCTGTCCTTCCGTCGAGCGGCTGACAGCAAGCTCCAGGATGATCTGGTCCGCTTTCTGACCAGCGGCCTCAACGATCTCGCGCCAATCGGTTATTCCGAATTCGTCCTGGGCCTGTCCGGCGGCCTCGATTCCGTGGTTATTGCCCGGCTGGCCCAACTGGCCGGCGCCCCAGTCACCGCCATCAGCATCGACCTCGGCCGCAGGGAAGAGACCGAGCGTACCCGCCGGCTTCGCGACTGCGCGACGCAACTCAAGATACCGCATGTCGTCGTCGACGCATCCTCCGCTCGCAAGGCGCTGATGGACGTGGCGGAGGCCGACTATCCCTGGCTCGCGATCAATATCGACACGCGCCTGATCCAGACGCTGATCTTCCGTGAAGCCGACAAACGCAACGCCGTCGTGCTGGCGACCACCGACCGCAGCGAAAAGCTTCTCGGTCGCTATACCGAGGCCTTCTATGGACAGCTCGCGCCACTGGCTGATGTCTATAAGACCGAGATCGCCGAGCTGGCGATGCTCCTGAATGTGCGCGACCTGCTCACGGAATCTCGCCCCGGCTGCGAAGACTATTGGTTCGACGACGAAGTCCTCGGCGCAGGCTATGATGTCATCGATCCACTGCTCCATCTCTTCACGGTCGAAAGCTGGTCGGTCGAAGACATCAGCCGCGCATTCTCCTTCCGCGACACCGGCTGGCTGAAGCGCCTCGAAAGCCGCGTCGTCCTGCAACCCCACCGCGTCGTCGAAAAGACCTTCGGCGTTCGTCGCCGTGCGATCAGGCGTCCACCGCCGGTTCGCGCGCCGGCGCTACCTTCTAGCGATCGACCGATGAGCGAAGCTGGCTCGCGCTCGTCGCTGGCGCCGTTTGAGCGCCTGAAACTTGAATTGATGCAGGGTGGTCTGACCGTGGCCGACAGCGCCATGGCGTATGTCAGCGAACGCGTCGGCGATCGCCCGTTGACGCTTGCAGACTATGCCTCAACCACCGGCGTCAGCCTCAGGCTGGAAGGCGAAGTATGGGTCAACGCGCCGACCGCGCAGTTCAACGGCAACTTCGTGTTCGAACCTCGCCACAAGCTGATCGCTGACGGCGGCCGCCTTGTAGTGCAGGACGAAACCAACCGGCTCTGGCCAGTCGAACTCGCGCCCGTACCTGACTACCACAACGCCAAGACAGCTGGGCAACGTGGCATAACAGAATACGTCCACACCCACACAGACCGCGCCCGGATCTCGCCGGTGCGGGGCTGCGCCATGCGCTGCAAGTTCTGCGACATCCCTTACGAATTCAAAGGCGCTTACTGGTCGAAGCCGAGCGCTGAACTTCTCGAGGCGCTCCACGTAGCTCTGACAGACAGCATCCAGCCTGCCGCTCACGTGCTGATCTCAGGCGGCACGCCTGCAGCACGCGACTATGGCGCACTCCGCCAGACCTATCTCGACGTGCTGGCGGCTTTCCCGAACACACCCATCGACATCATGATGGTGCCACACAACGAGCTGATCGACCTTGAAGCACTCGACCGCGCGGGCATCAACGAGCTTTCACTAAATCTCGAAATCTTCGATCGCGAACGTGCCCGCGCGATCATGCCGGAGAAATTCCGTCACGGGCTCGATGCATATCTCAACTTTATCGAGAAGGCGGTCGAACGCATGGCGACACGCAAAGGACGTCCGCGCGTGCGCTCCATGCTGATGGTAGGGCTGGAGGAAGAGGCCGCAACGCTGGCAGGCGTTCGCTCCCTTGTAGAGCGTGGCTGCGCGCCAGTGCTGAGCCCCTTCCGGCCCGATCCGATCACCGACCTGGCGACGCTGGCGCCGCCGTCAGCGGAAACGCTGGAACGCATCTATCTGAAGGCCCGCGATATTGCGGATCAATTCGGTGTCGCGCTGGGACCGAGTTGCCGACCATGCATGCACAACACGCTGACCTTCCCCAACCCTTACGACAACCACCAAGCGCATGGCGCGCCTTATGTCATCTAGCCTGCCGCGCGCCCTGCTTTCCATCGACGACATTCACGACAGCGACGTAGATGCGATCCTGGCCGGCGCGAGAGCGCGTCTTGCCCAAGGCAAGACCAAGACGAATGAACGCCGCTTTTCGCTGGGCCTTCTGTTCTGGGAAGATTCGCTGCGCACGAGGGCCGGCTTTGCCGAGGCCGCACTGCGGCTGGGCGGCTCGCCCATCACCCTGCTTGGCGCACGCAACTCGCCCTCCATGAGCGCAGCCGAGAGTTTCGACGATACGTTGAGAGTGCTTACCGGGATGGTCGACCTGGTTGTAGCGCGCGTTCCATTCCCCCTTGAGCGAAGCAACATCGCTTCCCGCATCGTCGCTCCGCTGATCAATGGAGGCGATGGCGGACCAGATGCGGAACACCCGAGCCAGGCGCTGATCGATCTGTTCGCCGCCGCGCCTGACGGTGACGTTTCGCGCCTGCGTATCGGGATCTGTGGCGATCTGAAAAGCCGCGCCGCGCAGTCGACCACGAAGCTGATGGCAAGACGGCATCCAAAAGAACTCCGCTTGATATCCCCTCCATCGCGCGCACCCAGCCATGCATCCCGCTGGACCGTCACCACGACCATGAACGTTCAGGGATTGGACGTGCTGATCATGACCGGTTTGTCTGCCCGGCGCGGAGATGACGTACTCAACGAAATGGATCGTGCCGCTTTTTCCCTGACTGGACCGGTTTTTGCCAGTCTCGACCCGAACTGCATGATCCTGTGCCCAATGCCGGCAATCGACGAAATCGGCGAAGATGCGCGCCGCGATCCCCGCCTGCAGATGTTTCGCCAGAGCGACCACGGCGTCGCCGTCCGCTCGGCCCTGCTCCATCACATGCTTTCTGAGGCCTAGCCGGGGGGAATCTAGTGGCGCGCGCAAAGAAAACGACCGACGTCCAGATCGAACAGTATCTGGTTCTGATGTTCATGCTTGAAAGCGCAATGAATGGTTTCATGCGCTGGGCCTACGAGCGCGGCGACGCGTTCGATGCAGGGCTATACCAGAGCCTGGATACCAAGCATGGCGAGCAGAAGCGCCGCGAAAAGTCGTTTCTGAAGCCCACATTGGGCAACCTGGAAAAATACCTCAAGGATGCGCGCGACGTAAAAACTGACGATAAGATCGACCGCAGCGCCATGCGCAAACAGGATGACCTGCTCTATGCGGTGAATGACCTGCTCAAGCAGCGCAACAGCATCATGCATGGCGGCAGGCCGACCTTGCCACTGCTTAGAACCCCAACCGACAGGGGTCTCGTTCGTAAAGCAGCGGTGACGTTCTATCTCGTTCGCAACTGGATAATCGGTTGGAACCGCGAACTCGCCAAGACCGAACTCTTTGAAGGCTGGCGTTACCTGTGGCTGACGGAAGAGGATATTCTGGCAATTCTCGACAAGGGAGAGATTGAAAGCCGAGAGCTCAATCTCGACGGCAACGACTTGAAATTCTACCGGCGCCCTCTGTTCGGCGGCTACACGCCGGAAGGCGAATTCAGTCCGTCAGAGCATGGCGCACTCGAGGTCTGGGTCGCGAGCTCGCGATTCAAACCTCAGAATTTGCGGCTCGGTCAGATCAAGAAGAAGACCGAGATAGAAGCCAAAGACCAATGGAAACTGACCGGCGTGCCAACTTTGCTTGAGGTGACTGGCAGCACGCCAGAAGCGTTTCGCTGGATCCCAACATCAACTGTCAACCCGGCGTTTTCGCAAGATGGATCATCTGGTGACCATCTTTTCAGTATCCCGGCGTGGACCTTTGCAAAGGCTCAGGAAGACCGGCTGTGCCTTCTGGTTCAACCGTCCGAGCCGGCAGCTGAAGAAGTCAGAACCCGAGCTCCGCGGCGTCGTTGATCGCCAGCACGTCAGGCGAAACCGTATAACCGTCCCAGGTAATCTGCCTCGCGTGCATGGATCGGAACATCATCGCCTCGTTGGCGATGGCGACGTTAGTCGCTGCGGCCCCCTCGATCGTGTAGACCAGATCCGGGCGCGCTGGCGGCGGCGTGTCGAGATGGATTGCATCCATCAGCACGTTGCGATGGATGGCCTGCGCAAGCGGACGCTGGCCAGCCAGTTCCATGGTTCGGCTAGCCTGCTCGGCGCAGGATGGCAGCTCCGGCCGGTCAAAATCAAGAAATGCGGCGAGATGCTCGGTGGCCGGATCGGGAATTTCCAGCGCCTGGTTGATCGACGACGACAGCGGCGTTGACGCCTGGAACCTCGGATTCAGTTCGCTGACATAACAGCCGGATTCTGTGCCCAGGATATCGAGGCCATAGAGCCCGCGATATCCCTGCCGGTGCAACCATTCGCCAACGCGGTGGGTGATGGTCTCGATCTCATCGAGTAGGTCGGCATCTAGATCGGCGGCGGCTGCAAAGTCGTTGCCGCAGAAGCCAAAGCGCCGGCCGGTAAGACCCTCGATCCCAATCAACTGGAAGGAAACGCCGAACACCGACACGCCATCCCTGTAGACGCATGCGTTGACATTAAGCGGCTTGGCTCGCTCGAAGAAGGGAGAGACCGAGATGAACCCGTCGCGATGTGGCGGTATCCGTTCGGAGAACTCGACTTCGGAGCTGAACAGGAACACGCCTGAGCCGCCCGAGCCGGAGGAGGTGCGCCCCACCAGCTTGCCCTTGCTGACCTCGCGCCGCACCGCATCGAGGTCGGTATCGCGCAGATAGATTGTCGGCGTCATCGGCACATCGACGGATGCCTTGCGAAGCGCGCGCTCGACCCACGGCTTGTGCTCGAACTGGCGCTGGAAAAGATGAAAATTGAAGGCAGTCAGCAGATCGTCGTTGCAGAACGATGTGGCCGACAGGAACTCTGCCGGGCGATAGGCAACGATGACCATCGGCGTACGCGCATGGGCAAGAAACCGCGTCCGAAGGCTCCTGGGTTCCCGCCTCACATCCATGTCGATGTCGTAGCGATCGAGATCGAGGCGTTCGTTCAGCCGTGACTCAAGACAGTCCTGCTCCATGTCGGGCGCAAGGTCGCGTGGTATTGGCGCCACCTGGCTGACGACGACGTCCGGTGTGCGCACCGCTGACAACGACAGCGCATCAAGCCCGCGCGTGCCGAACCACGCCAGCCGCCTTTGCCCTATCGCAGCCCGGATTTCACTCAGACGGTTCTGGACCATAGCCGTACGAACAGCGCCGCTGCGCCCAAGTCAACGGGTTCGAAAATCAACGCGTCTGGATTGGCTCTGCGGCGTCCTTGGACGGCCACTCCAGGAAGCTTACAGAGACGCTGAAGCCCTTCTTCTTCTTCGCCTCGTCTCGATCGGACTTCCTGTCCGGATCATCGCGATCCGGCGGTGTGATCGTGATCTCGTTGAAGCTGGGACGCCCCAGAACCTCGCCCTCGGAATCAATGAGGAAGCCTTCCGGAAGGTAGTCCACCATGTCGGAGAACGGCCCGGACGAAAGCAGGCTCATCTCCCGCGAACGGTCGGTCCCGCCGAGCGGGCGGCTTCCCGAATGCGCAACCGCCTCATCGACGCGCTGCTGGAGGATCGAGTTGCCGTGCAGGATCCACCTGACGCCGGCCTGCGTCAGCGCCTGCCGCAACCGGTAGGACTGGTAGAACGCAACCAGCGTAGATCTGCGCAGCTGACGCGGCGCGTGGTGCATGACTGCGATCTTCATCATGCTATCGTCCGAAAGCTTTCCGATCGTGGCGCCAAGCTGCGCACGCGCGGCACGAGTCACAAACCCCGCTTCAGAAACCCATTCTTCTTCTACTGCTTTGCCCGCGCCCGAGGAGCGGTACTCTGCCCAGCGGAATGTCGGCGTCTCGATATTCTCGTCCGGGACGTTGGCGTCCCGCGCCTCGGCGTCGTCCACGCTGAATGCATAGCGCCAGGTCGAGCCCAGGAATTTGGTCCAGCCCTCCACCTTGTCGCGCTGGACGTTCTTCTTCCCCTTCGGCGGCGGAGCATCGTCCCGGAGACGCAACCAGTCCTTCTGGAACTTGATACGGATGCGCCGACGGATGTCGATGATGTCGTAGGCCGCTTCGTTGCCCAGCTCTTCCTTCACGCCGGCAATGTCCGCCGAGTCGAACAGGATAAAGGCCACTCGTTGCTTCATGAACAGGATCGGCTTTGGAACGCTGTAGGTCGGCCCTTTGGGATCTGGCGTGACATCCTCGGTCTCCGCGACCGAGAACCCGCATCTCACGATCTCCTCGTCCCACACCTTCTGCCGCTCGTAGAACTGACCGAGTTCCTCCGCGCGCTTGGCGTGCGGGACCTCATTGGCGGCCGGCCAGTCGATGTCGAGAACGCCAGGCACGATGATGATTTGGCTTGGTGACGCCATCCGGGAGCCTTCCACCGGCTTCAGGTAAGTTACCGCGCCATGAAGGCTGTTGAGCGCTTCCTGCAAATGCTTGCGATAGCCCAGCGTGTCGCTCTCGAGTTCACCCGGAAGAATATTGCCGCAGATAATAATGAAATGCGGTGTACGCTCGTCATTAACCGCCTTCAGCTTGCCGATCCACTTGAGGTACTTTTGCCAGTATGCGTGGCCCGAGGGGCTGTCGAACAGCAGGTCGCTGAACTGGTGGATGACGCACCTTCCCCTCAGCCGGTCGGCCGGCGAAGGGCCGCTGATCAGCTCCGACCAGTTCTCGATGCTTTCAGGTTCGTCCAGGATCGGCTTGCCCTTCCGGATGCTCTTGTGCACGAAACTGGCGAAAGCCTCGCTGGTCAAATCCCTCGCTATGTTCTTGACCTTGTCGACTGAAGCCAGACCAACCTCTCCAAGGCTCACATGATACCTGCTGGCCTTTTCATGCCAGACATCCTCCTCGCCACGCTCGAACAGCGTCAGCGACTCGCGATGGTCTCGGCGCGCGATCTCAAGGCGCTCCGGATCGCGTTTCGTGATCCAGAGATCTGCAAGCAGGTCAACGATCAGCTTCTCTTCGCTTGCCAGGGAGTTATAGATCGACCGCAAGCTGCCCGGGTCGATCGTCGTGTTCACCTCGGTGATAAAGCTCTCGATCTCCCGGCCTGAGAGGATCGCAAGATCTCCCCGCGCGTCGATCTTGCGATAGGCATAGCCGAGCAGCCAGGGGTTGCCGCCGAAGGCCGAATGAAGCCGATCGATCTGCTGGTCCGACAGGTCGTGCTTGCGTTCGGTCTTGCCCATCTTGTCCGGCGGACTACCGGTAAGAAGCGCCGCCGACTGGTCACGGCTCAACGCTAGGATCGGCGCATGCACGAACCGCAGGCCGTCACCGCAACGCTTGTCCAGCCACTGGCCGGCGGGCTCGGTGTCAAGCCACTCTAGATGGTTCGTGGGCTCGGCAAGCACAATGCGAATCTCGGCAGGCCTTTTGCGAGCCTCGCGGAAGACATCTCGCAGAGCGGCGTCGGCGTCACTGGTATCGTCGCCTCTGTTGTAGGGGGCGGCGTATCCCTGAATGTCGTCGAGTAGGAAAATCTTTGTTTTGACTCCGTCAGACTGATCGTTGAGCCCAGTCGTGATTGCATTTCCAATGGACTCGGGATTCATGCATTCGACGAAGTAGGCCCTCACACCCTTCTCGCGATAGTCAGGCCGGATTTTTTCCACATCCCAGCCATTGTTGACGCCGTTACACCAGCGCTCGATGCGAGCGAGGAACGAACTCTTTCCAAAGCGTCTGAGACCGAGGAACACGCGACAACTGAAACCACCCCTCAGGGCGATGTCGTCGATAATCTCGCCATCGCTGCGATAATAGAGGCTGTCGTGCAAAATAGCCTTGCCGCCGCCCTGGCCGTTGGCCCCGGCCTCTCCACGCTCGTTACTCACGCCTCATCCCCCTCGCGCGCCCGGGGCGCCTCTCGCTGCAACATTTAAACTGTATCCTCGCGGAATCCACACTGCAAACTTTCCATTGCCAATGTCGGCGCCTGAACGGCGGAAACCCGCCGCGGCGAACACGTTCCACTGCCTCGGGTCGGCGTGCTCGTCCGGGATGACAACTGGCTCGGCTTCCCAACGAGGAACTTTCCGTGCCGCCTCTTCCATGAACAGCGCCCTGTTTTCCGGGGTCAGCACGTCGAACGTGTATCCCATATGCACATCGTAGATCCCCGCCACGTCTCTGCGGACCTGATCGCTGCCTATGTCCGCAGGACCGATGTGCAGCATGGCATTGACCCCTTCTTTCGCGGCCCGGGCCACGGCCGCATCGTAGGCGCGGGACATGATCACGTTCACGGCGTAGGGGTCGCCGCTCGACAGGGTCTTCAACTGATCAAGCGAGCTCGCCTTGTCCTTGATAAAGCCTTTGCGCTCTTTGATCGGAGCGCTCATGATCCTTTCCAGTTCCACATCATCGAGCGGTCCCATATCGAGCCAGTTCTCCTGTAGGCCGCGATAAAAACTGGAAGTGTGCACCGTCTCCTTGTAGCCAAAGTCCGCTGGCGTGCTGGCTAGGCAGATCGCAACTTCATGCTTGCCGCGGTTCTGGATGAGTTCGCCAATTGCCTGTTCGAAAACCTGGTCTGCCTGGTTGCTCTGAGGATTTGCCACGACACCCCATTCATCGATGAATACGATTGTCGGTGACGTGAAAATCCGTTCGGCCAGCTCGCTCAGCCGCTCGATCGCGGCGCGACCGCGTGGCACCCTCGACCGGAAATCGCTCTTCAGCATTTCGAGAAAGTTTGTCTGGACCGGCGCCAGCGGATCTTCCGCTCCGCGAATGATCAGCGACGCCAGATCCGCGCTGGGCCTCGCCGATCCGCTAAGCGAAACCACGATCGCGAGATGCCCTCGCTTGGTAAGGTCGCGCGCCATCGCCGACAGGAAGCTCGACTTGCCCATCCGGCGCGCCGCCCGGATGCCGACACCGTAACCTTTCGACAATCTCGCGATACAGAATTCGGCTTCCTTCTCGCGACCAAAATACTGGCGACCAGCCGCTGCACGTCCGCTCGATTCATATGGATTGTCTCGCCAGATCACGTCTATGTCGACGCTTGGATCGGGGTCAGTTTTCGCAA
This sequence comes from Hyphomonadaceae bacterium, assembly GCA_965279205.1. Lineage (GTDB taxonomy): Bacteria > Pseudomonadota > Alphaproteobacteria > Caulobacterales > Hyphomonadaceae > UBA7672. Next base: position 1,873,455 of record OZ257144.1, on the reverse strand, counting down.
GCAACCGATCGATCGATCGATACGCGATGTTGATGCTGAGGTTCGCGCGCGAGGCGTCGCGGCCAAACTGGATTGGCGGTACGATCTCCAGCTGCTGTCCGCTTTGTTCCATGTCGCATTCGTGGTCCGTGAAAATCTCCTGGACGGGCACAATCTTCTCGCCGTGCTCGTTCCAGCAACTCACTTTCAGAGTGCACTGGCGAAATGCCGGGCCGTCGCTGGTTTCGACCACGGGGGTCAGCACGCCATCGATACCCGTGTTAAGACGCACGACAAGCTTCGCGTCCCCCTCGGATAGCGGCCGAACCTCGAGCCTCGCGCTTTCGGGGCGATACTGAGCCAACAAGCTCTTCAAGCGCTCCTCATCATACAAGATAGCCGCATCGCTCGCTTCTGGCTGCGTTGTGCTGGCTTTCTTGGTCCGCTTGGGAGACTTCTTCGGTTCGTCGGCTTTCGTGTCGGTCACAAGCCGTTCATCTACAGGCCGTTCGAACACGGCGAGCACGTCGCCCGAAGCGTTCATCAGCACGCATAACGGCTTGTTCTCTGCTAAGAATCGATCGCTTGCAGCCGGCTCGGCCGAGCCGACAAGAACCATCTGGTCGCCCTCACCTTCGAGATAGACGACACCAAACACGCTGCGAATGGCTGTCTTGAAGCTGAACAGTGGCGGGGCCAATCTATTCACCGGCGTTTGCACGCCGATGACGAGACCATTGTTATAGGTGATGACAAGGACGCGGCTTCGCTTGGCGAAGCAAAGTCCGCCGACCTCGACACCACGGATCGAGGCGGCGATCTCTTCCGGCTTGTCTTCAGGCTTGTCGAGTAAGACCCTGCGCACGATGCCGGACGTCGTGCCGTAGTAGAGTTCAGGACGAGCGCCAGTGCTGTGCCGAATCCATTTCAGTGTCGTGAGACTTCCGTCACCTTCGAGGCAAGAGAAACGGACGTGGTTTAGCGACTTGATGGCGCCGTCGGCCATCTCCGGTTCGATTACTTCGACAACCCGCCCACCGCCTTCGACCGTCACCTCGACTGCCGCAAGGACAGCGTTGGCGCCGGTATCCTGATCAAAACAGCCGATCTGGCCGACCTCTCCTCGTGTCTTCAACTGGCCGACCTTTTTCCACTCCGCCGGCGAACCGACAGCGGGTCCAGTCGCCCAGATATCGCCGTTGTCAGCGATAGCCGCCAAACCCGGTTTGCCATGAAGATTCACGCGCACGGCGTAGGTGGCCTTGATTGACGCGGCGCCTCCTCGGGAGAGAGGGGCGTGAGCTTCCTGGATCTGGATAACCTGGGCAGCATCTTCCTCGACGACGACTTTCTCCCAGATTCCTCTCAGAAGTGTCGCGCGGAAGTCGACTGGTAGTCCGCCGGACGCGGATTCACCGTCCCGGCCGATCACCGTGAGATCGGTCAGGATGCCGCCGCTGGCGCGAAGAAGTTCGAATTTCTCCCGTGTCGTGGTGAGGTCGCCCCCAACGTCGTCCTCGTCGTTGCTCGTCGATTGCCCATCAACAAAAGCAAGCGTCCAGTTGACGTTCTGTAGACGCTCTCTCGTGCGCCGGGAGCCGAACAACCCTTCGGGGTTGGTACCGCCACCGAACCAGCTTCCAGAGAGATTCGATTTTGAAAAATCGGTATAGGTGTTCAGCCGGCACTGCTTGAACACCGCGCCGCCAAGATAACAGTCGTTTGCTGTAAAGCGCGTCAGGTTTGCTTCGATGAACGCAGCGGACCTGAAGTTGCAGTTTTCAAACCGCCACTTCTCGAGATTCACATCCCGGAAAGAGAACTGCGGAAGCGCCATCCCGATGAGTATCGGTGTGTTGCCCCCATTTATCGCAGCCAGCGCATCACTGCGGCGTTCCCACATTCTAGCTTCAACAAGGTGATCAGCGGCCGCAAACAAGAGGCGGAACATGTTTTCCGCCTGGATTTGCTTGTCCGCGCCAGGGCCGTTGAAAAGATCGAAGTTTGACGTCATGCGGCCGAGCGCAACGGCTATTTCGCCTTGACTCTCGATGCCCGCCAGATGGCAGGCCAATTGATGCACGCGGGATTCCGAAATCCGATTCTTGAAGATTTGTTCGATCGGGCCATAGTCCGGCACGATCAGCGCGTAACGCAACGCGGTCGCGATCTCGTTTGCCAGAAGATACTCGGCAAGGAGCCCGTCGCTGAACATCAGACGGCCGCCATTCAATTCAGAAAATGCGCCCGACTCCGCCAGGGCTGCCTCGACAACGGCGATATGCACTGGCCGCCGGCGTTCCTCCGTCAGAATGCCCGCAGATACGGTTCGGAGATCACCGCGCGCGAACACGCCCGACTCGCGATCGACCCGCAGTTTGCCGAGTCTCCCAAGGGCCGCGCGCGCTTCTGGCTGACTGCAACGGCCGCCACTGCGATCCGAGACTTTTTCAGCGAATTCGTCGGCGAGCGCACGGCTGTGGACGACGATCGCCTTGAAATCACGCGACTCCCGGTCGCCGAAATCGACAATGTAAAACGTCTCGGCAAGGAAGAACCGTTGGCCAAGCGTACGCAGCGAACCGATTTCCCAACGTCCTTGTTCTGGCGTCTCATTGGGGACGGGGTCGGATTCGCTGTCGTGGAAGACGTAGTCGCGCGCGCAACAGAGCGTGAACCGCCCATAGCCTTCGCAAAAATTGAACACGTCGGTGATGTGGCGCGTGTTGGGATCAAAGTCCTGATCGACGCGGAGCGCCTCGCCGTTTGCGATATAGATGTGAAGATAGCCCAACCGCGCGAGCGCAGCGTAAAGCGCATTTGAATAAGACCGTCGGGTGGCGCTCCAGAAACTCTGGCGCAACGCTCCACCAAGTCCATCCAGGCGCATCTGCTCACCGGTAAGGAGCACAGGCACGCTCGCCAGAGACACAGCTGCGGTCAAATCTTCGATGTGAGACTCGATCAGATGAGAAACGAGAAAGGCGGCCTGATCGATGGCCTTTCCATCGACACAGCCATTATAGGCGATCAGCGCGTTGCGCGGCGGGGCGCCGGAGGGACCTTCAGGCAGTGGTCCGCGACGCAGGATGGCCGATCGGATTTGCTCCGATGTAACTTCAGCGACGCGGGTCGCCTTGCTGACTTTCATCAGCAGGTCGGCCACCACCGCAGTCGAAGACGTGTTGCTCGCTTGCGTCGACACTTTGTGGGCGGCGCGCAGCTCCGCAAGATACTGAACCAGCGGCGTCGCACCCGATGCCCCAAAACCAAACACGAGGTCCCAGCCAAAGCGCGTATGCACCTCTTCGCCGGCGTGCGCGCGCGAGGCGATTGCGTTCAGGTCGATCCAGTTTTCTGTCTTGGAGGGCCTCTGAAACGCGTCATCGTGAATCCAGACAAGAAGCTCGCTGGCTTTGTGCCCACGCGGCTTTGCTTCGTCTGCGATGGCGAACCATACAGGCGGCCCGCCGCCAAAAGTCCCCTTCAGGAACGCGCCACCCGCGCCTTCCTGTACTCGCCAACCCGCGTGTTCGAGCAATTCACGGAGAGCGGCAATCACCGCTCTGATCCGCTCCTGATCCTTGCCTGAAGCCACGCCAATCCCCCTTTGCCCACTCTTCCCCTAAAGGCGGAAACGCACTTCAGGTCAGCGCGGGCAAAGAATCAAGAGCAAGGTCTATGGCGGCTCCCATCATTCGGCTGTAAGTGAAATTGCGGTTTGCCGGCGGACGGGTATTCCTGACATTAGGGCGGTTTTGCCCGCACGGTGCTTTCATGTCCGCGGCCAAGGCTAGCCAATCAACCTGGAATGCTGTGCGCCTCAGATCGGTAGCGCTCGAATTCGGGGCGCTGCGTTCGGAAGCGCGCGCGTTTGATGGACTGCTTCGAACAATTCAACGCGATGCGCCAGTCGCGATGCGCCGGATCGGCGATGGCTCGTCACTCAGGCTGGCGATCACGCAGCCTGGCCGGGTCTGGTCCCCGCTCGAGGACGTGCTGAATGTTCTGCTGCGCCGTCCACAGCGACAGCGTCCAGCGGTGCTCGGCTTGGGCGAGGCATTGAGGCGTGTAGGCAGCAGAAATTTGAAGCTTGATCACTTGGGGCTAACCCTCGGCCCGCAAGCGCTGTCGAAATTTCAGCGCGGGCTCGTGCTCCGGGAGATGGCCAGGACCTTCGACATGCGGATACATCCCGGCCAGCCGGACTGGCGATTCCTGTTTCCCGGCGGGCCGGTGAAGTTCGAGATAGCGTTCGATGACGCCGCCACGACGAACGTCGTGGTCCAGCTAGACATCCAGACGCCCTACACCGTTCAGCATCTTAGGGAGATGTTTCCAGCAGGATCGCGGCAGGACATTCCGGTGCTGTCCGACTATGCGGTCTCGGTCCCGGTCAATATCGGTTGGCGCGCTGCCGGCTTGCGACTGGACTTCCGCGCCAGGCCCGCGTCCCGCCAAGAAAGCTTCACGCGCTGGCTGCTCGCCAACAGTCCACGATCGGCGCGCGTCAGACCCCGCGCACCATGAAGCGCGAGAAGACCCGCAGGAACAGCGCGTTGGCAGTTTCGGTAAGCGCAAAGCCCGCGCCGGCTGCAAACAATGTAGCCGCAAACATGCGCGCGTGATTGCGCTCATCGGCCAGGGACTCCACAAAGATCAGGTGTCCGATGCCGCTGCCGAACGGACCATACTCGGCAATGATGGCGCCGATCATCGCAAGGCCCGCCGAGATACGGATACCGGAATGCAGGAACCCGATGCTGTTCGGGATCCGCAGCTTGGTGACCAGATTCGTCGTGCTCGAATTGTGAACGCGGAAAAGCGCTTCATGTACGGGATCGAGGGTGAGAAGCCCTCGCGACGCGTTGATAGCCGTCGGAAACCAGCATAACAGCGCCGCAACAAGCACTTTGGAAAAGAACCCCTCCCCGAACCACACGGCCATTAGAGGCGCGATTGCAAGCAGCGGTACAGACTGCGCTGCAATGACAAATGGCATGAATGCGAGGCGAACTGGAACAGAAAACGCAAGAACCAGAGCAATCAAAAACCCGAAAATGACCGCAACCACCAACCCCACCGTCGCCTCAAGAAGCGTCAGCCCTGTATTGGAAAAGTACAAACCAGGATCACTGCCGATTTCCAGGATTACGGTGGAAAGCGCTGGCAGTCGTGGATCGTTGAGCCCGCGCGCCGCCAGCTCCCACAGGAGCAGCAAGCCCGCGAGAGCCGCGATGGGATAAAGGACCGCGCGGATCGGCTGGTTGCTAGTCATGACGCCGCCCCCCAGAGAGTTTCGCGAACCTTGGTCAGGGCATTCACATAGGTTTCGGAATTCAGGAAAGTTCGGTCTCGCGGATGCGGGGCGGCCACGGAAACAACGCCGACAATCCTGCCCGGGCTGGCCGCCAGAACAACAACCTCGTCGCCGAGAAATACGGCGTGCGAAAGGCTGTGTGTGATCATCAGTACCGTGGGCTTGCTTCGCGCCAGCAGCGCCGACAGACCGCCGATCAGCTCCTGGCCAGTCAACTCGTCGAGTGCGCCGAAGGGTTCATCCAGCAGAAGCAATTCGGGGCGGTTCACCAGCGATCGCGCCATGGCCACGCGCGACTGCATACCGCCGGATAGCTGATGCGGGTAGCGATCTGCGAGCGCCGAAAGGCCGGTCAACTCAAGCAGCTCCGGCACCGGATCGGGCTCACCAGTCGATGGCTCCAGCTCCAGCGGCAGACGGATATTTTCACGCAGATTGCGCCAAGCCAGGAGGCCTGGCCGTTGCTGGACCAGACCGGTGCGAAGCGGTTTGCGCTGGAGCTCGCCTTCGGAAGGCGGAATAAGGCCGGCGATGATCGACATCAGGGTGCTCTTGCCGCAGCCTGATGGACCCACGATCGACACGATCGAACCGGGCTTGATGTCGAGCGTTATGTTGCTCAGTACGGGGGCGGGCGCAGCGCCCTTCTGCGCATATCTGTGCCCCACGGCGCGAAGCCGGATCGACGCGGAAGTCTCCGCAGCGCCTGATTCAGACATGTGCTACTTGGCCCCCGCACTATCGCCACTGGGCCTAGTGTTTCGATTGAGCATTCGAGCGTCAAGTCGCCATTGTTAGCGGCCGGAGGCTTGCGCTAGACTGGTAAGCACAGGCGCCCCCGGCGAGCTGGGGGCTGTTTCTGTGGGTAGTTAGTGGGGGACCAGATGAATCCATACTCACTCGATACAGATCCCCGGCGGATGGTGATCGCGGTCACGGGCACACTTACCGCGGTCATCTTTGTATATGTCCAGCTCTATCTTCAGCCCTTTCTCTCTTCGACTCTGCCGTCCTTTCTTCCGGTTGCAGTTGTCTATGCGCTGATCGGCGTATCCTTCCTGTCGATTTTCACTGCGCTTTACTTCTTCGTGAACGTCTATTTCTGGAAGTCGTTGTTCGGGCGCATGCTCTTCAGGATTCCGGATTTTTCCGGCGTCTGGACGGGCACGCTCGAGCGTACTGATCACGAGACCAAGCAGCAGGAAGCCGCTATTCCGGTAGAGCTGCATATCGAACAGACGTTTTCCCAAATCGCGATCATGCTGATCAACGATGACCCCAAGAGCGCCAGCGGACGGACACGGTCCGAAGCGACGGCTGTGCGGATCAACGGCAACCCCAACCAATGCTCGATCGAGCACATCTTCAAGTTCAAAGACGGATGGGGGTCTTCCGAACTCGTCCTGCGGCGGGATGGCCGCAACCGTGTTCTCGAAGGGCATTACATCAGCTCGATTCCACGCAAGGGATTCATTCGCGTGACGCGCGTTCGCAGGAAATGACGCGTTCGCGACTGAGGAAGGGCCGAGACGAGAACCACTATATCGGCATAACGGTCACATATCGGCGCGTCCGGCCGTATCTTGCAGAACTCCTCGATTTGCTCGGCGCGGATGCCTATCGCGCGTTCAGAAGAAACAAGATCCGACGAGACGGTCCCAACTTTCACATGACGGTAGTCTCGCCGCCCGAGATGGCTCACCCAAAGCGATCATTCCGGTTCGCCGACGCCGCGCGCATAAAACTGGTGGGACTAGGTCGCGCGTCGAGAGGCGCCAGCACATCTTACTTTATTGTGGCAAAATGCGCAGCCGCCGCGGACTTTCGGCGACGCGCTCGCCTGCCTCAAAGGCATTTTCACGTTACGCTTGGCTTCGATCGACGTGACGCACATGGCGTCGCAAAGGACGAGCGAACACTTTTGCGCCGGGAGCTGACGTCGAGATGAACGCTTCAACCAAGGGGCGATCGGCCAGCCAGATCAAAGTGTGATTTCCAGAGCAATTGCGGCGCCTTCCAAGCTGTCGTCTGCCGCCCATATTCTGATACAATGTGGGATCGACGCAGAGGCGCGACGCTGAGTGGATTCTGAATGACGCCATTGAGCATTACGGGGTTTGGCCGCTACCGGCCGCGCCAGACTCGCACGTCGGCGCAGCTGGATGCCATTTTTGGCGAGACCGAAGGCTGGACGCAGGACAAGTTCGGCATTGCATCGCGCAGGATCGCATCCCCGGACGAAACGAGCTCGATGATGGGTGCGGAAGCTGCGCGTGAAGCGCTTGCGATGGCCGGCTGGAAATCCGGCGAGTTCGACGCGCTGATCGGGGCCTGTGGGGTGATGGAGCAGCCGATCCCGGGTACTTCGGTGCTTATCCAGAATGCGCTGGGCCTGGGCAAGTCAGGCATTTGGGCATTCGATGTGAACCAGACCTGCCTGTCCTTCCTGACGGCGCTGGATGTCGCAGCAATGGGTTTCGAGACCGGACGCTTCAAACGCGTGCTGATTGTTTCGAGCGACATCGCTTCGGCCGGGCTCGACCTGAAAGACCCCCAAACGGCTTCGATCTTCGGAGATGGCGCCGCGGCGGTCTGCGTCGAGGCGCGCGACGACGACGCGGGACCGGGTCTGTTGTCGAGGCAGTTCGAGACCTATGGCGAAGGCCAGGACCTCGCGACATTGCGCTCAGGCGGAACGCGCATTCGAGTGGAAGAAGGATTTGACGCCCTGCTCGAAGGATCGCGCTTCCACATGGATGCTTTCGGCATCTTCAAGGCGGCGGCGCGCAGTCTGCCCCGCATCATCGACCAGGTGCTGGGTGAAGCCGGACTCAACCGGGAAACGGTGGACCTGATCATCTGCCATCAGGCGAGCCATCCCGGCGTTGAGCATGTGCGCAGGCTGATGGGCGGCGATCCGGCGCGCGTGATCGATGTCTTCGGATCGTTCGGCAACCAGATCGCAGCGTCGCTGCCGAACGTTCTGGTGGAAGCGCATGCAACCGGCAGAATTGCGCCGGGCAAGACCATACTGCTGCTTGGCACCGCCGCGGGTATCAGCGCGGCAGCCATGGTATTGCGCGCTTGACCGCCAGACGCGCACTTGTAACCGGCGCAACGGGTGGCTTAGGCCTCGCTCTCTGCACGGCTCTCAGAGACGCAGGATACGCAATCCGCGCGACAGGCCGCAACGCCGCAGCTGCTGACAGGCTTGCAAGGCTCGATGCGGAATTCATGCGCGGAGATCTGCTTGAGATGGATCTCGACAGACTGTGCGCCGGGATCGACGTCGTGTTTCACGCCGCTGCGCTGTCGAGCCCTTGGGGGCCGCGAGCTGCATTCCAGCGGATCAATGTCGATGCGCCTCGAAGCCTGCTTCAAGCGGCGCGCGCCAGCGGAGCAACGAGTTTCGTCTTTGTATCATCGCCGTCAGTCTATGCCGCAATGAAGGACCAGGCGGGATTGACGGAGGCGTCTCCGCTTCCAGCGCGTTCGCTGAACGCCTACGCCGCGACCAAGCGCGCCGGTGAGGAGCTGGTTCTGGCGGCGGATGCGCCATCGTTCAGAACAGTCTCTGTTCGCCCACGCGCTCTGATCGGGCCCGACGACGCTGTGCTGTTGCCACGCATCATGGCGCTGGTTGCTCGCGGATGGTTTCCCTTGTTCCGGGGCGGGCGAGCGCTGGTTGAACTGACGGATGTTCGTGACGCCGCCCAGGCGCTGCTCAGCGCCGACCGTCACATCGAGAGAACCGGCGGTAAGGCGATCAATATTTCCGGTGGGCGCCCGGTGGCAGTGGTCGAGCTTGCACGTGCTCTTGGCGATGCGCTGTCGAGAAAGCTCAGGCTTCAGCCGATACCGATGTTCGTCGCGCGCACGCTCGCACAGACGATGGAGGCGGTTTGCAGCATTCTGCCCGGCCGGCCGGAGCCGCGACTGACGACCTATGGCATAGCCACCCTCGCCTACACGCAGACATTCAACCTGGCGCGTGCACGAGACCTGCTCGGCTACGAACCCGCCTACGATCCAGTTGCAACCGCACGAGCGCTTGCCGCGCATTGGGCCGAGGCAAAGGCATGACACGCTGCCGTCTTCATATCCTGCGCGCGGGGGTATGCTTCCATCCCGCAGGGATGGCCCGGAAAGGCGCAGGCTTGTGCCCGGCGGAATTTCCAGCACTCGTTGGACTTATCCTGCATCCGAGCGAGGGCGCCGTTCTCTTTGACACCGGCTATGACCCGGCCTTCTTCTCAGCGACGCGGGCCATGCCGGAACGCCTCTATCGCTGGGTGACCCCGGTGAAGCTGGCGGATGGAGAAGCGGTATCGTCGCAACTTGAGCGCTTCGGCCTCGCGCCGGCTGACGTTCGTGCGGTTGTTGTCTCGCATTTCCACGGCGATCACGTCGCCGGCCTGCATGCTTTTCCCCGCGCGCGCATTTTCTGCTCGCGTTTTGGCGCTGCGGAAGTGGCAAGGCCGGGCCGGTTTGCCCGCGTGCGCCGCGGCGTACTCGCGTCACTGGCGCCGCTCGACATGGGGGAGCGAGCGGTGTTCTTCGAAGACCGGCCATTTGTATCGCTTGGGTCTGGCATGGCGCCCTTTGATGTCGGCGCCGATCTTCTTGGCGACGGCGCGTTGCTCGCCGTCAACCTGCCTGGGCATTGCCCCGGCCACTGGGGGCTGGCCGTGCGTGGTGAAGATGATCGTCTCACCTTCATGATCGGCGATGCCGCCTGGTCGCGCGGAGCAGTGCGCGACAACGCACCGCCGCCGCGCCTGACGACATCTCTGCTGGGCGACACCAGGGCCTATCGCGAGACCCTTCTGGCATTGAACAAGCTTCACCTCAGCAACAGCGACATGGTGCTGATGCCGTCTCACTGTCCGGAAGCCGCTGCCACGGCGTCGGCGCACCATGAGCATTGATCGCTTCACCGTTCTCAAGGCGTATCTTGGCACGCGACAGGCGCACCGCCGCCTGCGCACGCGGGACGACATCGAACGGCGGCAAGCGAAGCTGTGGCAAGCCTTCGCGCCGGTGATCTCGCGCACTCCGGCGCTGTCGGCGCTGGCCGGGTCTCCACTTCAAAGCTTCCCTGTGATGACGCCTCGGGACGTTCGCGAGCGCTTCAACGACTGGAACACGCTGGGCCTCATGCGCGCTATAGCCCACGCAGCGGCGGAAGAAGCAGAGCGTGGCGGCGCCGGCAAGGTCGCGCCCGGCGTATCGGCCGGCTTTTCCACCGGTACATCCGGATCGCGCGGCATCTTCCTGGCAAACCGCGAGGAGCGCGCACGCTACCTTGGCCAGGCGCTGGCAAAGCTGCTGCCGTGGGATGGCCTGCTTCGGCCTAGACGGATTGCGCTGTGCCTGCGCGCCGATAGCGCCCTCTACCGTGACGTGAAGAACGCCGGCCCGTTTCAATTCCGGTTTTTCGAGCTCGCAAGACCCGTGGGCGACTGGATCGGCGAACTGGAAGAGTTCGATCCGCATGTCTTCATCGCGCCAAGCCACGTGCTTGCCGAGCTTTCAGGCCGCACTGAAGATCAACTCGAACTGCCCAGCCTGCAGCGTCTCTTCTACGGCGCCGAGCCCATGGGCGACGATGAGCGCGTGTGGGTCGAGCGCCAGCTCGGTATGCGACCCGACCCGATCTACCAGGCGACCGAAGGCTTTCTGGGCGCGTCGTGCAGGTACGGAACGCTGCATCTGAACGAGGACTCGCTGATCATCGAACGAACGCCGGTTGCTGGAACGAACCGTTTCATGCCGATCGTCACGGACTTGCGGCGTACAACCCAGCCCATGGTGCGTGTGCAGCTTGATGACCTGATCGAGGTGATGGACGAGCCCTGCCTGTGTGGGTCGCCGTTGCTGGCGGTGCGTGGGGTGGAGGGGCGTGTACGTGACGTGTGGCGGTGGGGAGGCGTGGTGGTGGCGCCGCGCGATGTGGTGACAGCGGTGGTGATGGCCGTGGGACCGGCGGTGGAGTGGCGCGCCGTGGCGGGTCCGAGCGGTGTGGTGATCGAGGCAGCCACCAACGCGCAAGCCGCTGCAGCAGCGCTGACCACACTGCTGCAGCAGCGTGGCGTAGCCCAGGGCGTGACCGTTGCGCCACTGACCGCGCCGTCGGGGTTCAAGCGGCAACGTGTGCGGTGGCTCGATGCCTGAGCGTGTGCTGATCACAGGAGCAAGAGCGCCGGCCGCGCTGGACCTGGCGCGCAGCTACGCGGCGGCCGGGTGTGAAGTCCACATGGCAGACTGCGTGCCGGCACGCATGGCCCGCTGGTCCCGGGCGACCACGCGCGTTCACCGCTACCCCTCACCGCGCTCGGATCCAGCTGGTTTCAAGCGGGGCATTGAGGAACTGGTGAGGCATGTAGATCCCGTCCTTGTTGTGCCGGCTTGCGAGGAGGTCTTTCACCTCGCGGCTCAGCCTGTCGTGTCCCGGATATTGTTTGCGCCGCCCCTTTCCAACCTTAGACGCTTGCATTCCAAGTTCATGTTTGCGGAAGACTGCGCTGCGATCGGCATTCCAGCGCCAGCGACTTCGCGCGTTGCAAGCGCGCAGGAGCTGGAGCCGTTTGCTGAACGCGCATCGGACTTTGTCTTCAAGCCTGAATACTCGCGATTTGGAACCCGCGCCCTGATCGGCCCCGAGACAACCGCGGCGCGCAAGCTGTTGCCTTCATCAACTACGCCATGGGTTGCTCAGGCGCGTGTGAAAGGAACGGAGGTCAGCTTCTATGCGGTAAGCGATAATTCGCGTCTTGTCGCTTTCTCGGCATATCAATCGACTTGGCGCTTCAACGGCGGCGCGGGCTATGCGTTTGCGCCACTCAAAACACGCGCTTCCGACCAGCTTCGCGAGATTGCGGAGACAATCGCCAAGCAACTTGTATCGCGCGGACAGTTTGCCTGCGACGCGATCATTGATGCTGCAAGCCAGCCCTGGCTGATCGAGTGCAATCCCCGTGCAACGAGCGGCGTGCATCTGTTCAGCCGCCATCCCGATCTGGCGCTTGCCATGCTTGGCCGGAAAGACACTGTCGTCTGCGGGACGACGCAGTCGACCCATGTCGGACTGGCCCTCTGGTGGTATGGCATGCGTGACGCCCTGAAACACAAGCGCCTGCGCGACTGGCATGCGCAGCGGAAGCTGGGCGTAGACGTTATCGGCGGGCCGGGCGATCGCGCGCCGGTTTTTGGCGCCCTCGCCGATACCATGCTCTTTGGCACGAAGGCTCTTGCCAAGGGTAGTAGCCTTGCCGAAGTGATGACGGCCGACATCGAGTGGAATGGAGAAGAGCTGTGACGCCGCTGCCGGATTCCATTGCACGCAGCTGGCAGCTCGTCGCGCTGTCGCGCGATCTGAAGAAGAAGCCGTTGTCCCGCATGATCGCGAGCCTGCCGATCGTGCTGTTCCGGTCGAATGGCAAGGCAGCAGCGTTCGAGGACCGCTGCCCGCATCGCAACTATCCCCTGTCCGAAGGCAAGGTTCGCGGCGGGGCGCTGCAGTGCCCCTATCATGGCTGGCGGTTTGGTGCGGATGGGTCGTGTGTGGACGTGCCGGGCTGCACGCTGGCGCCCGGTGAAGGCCGGCGCTTTGGCGCCGATCCTCTTCCGCTGATCGAGCGCAATGGCGCGATCTTCGTGCGTGCATCGCGCGATGGCGGCGATGAGATGCTGGATCTTGGCGTCTGGGGCGCGGAGGGCCATGACCAGTTCTGGTGGGCACAGGGCGTCTGGCGCGGGCGAGCGCTGGATGCGATCGAGAACGTGCTCGACCCCTTCCACACCAACTTCATCCACGACGGCTACATCCGACGTAGCAACAGGCGCCTGCCCGTGACGCTGTCCACCCGCGTGTTCGAGTACGGGATCGAGTCGGTGATTGACCAGCCGAACCGCGACCTTGGCTGGATGTCGCGTATGCTTGAGCCGCCGCGCATACGTAGCCGCACGCGCCTGCACGCGCCGACCACCATCCAGGCGCAATGGGAGGGTCCAAAGGGACTGAATCTCTGCGTGTCAGCGTTCTTCACGCCGGAGACCTCGACGCGGTTCAGGCCATTTGCGTGCTTCACGACGCCGAAGGGTCGCGGTCCGGGTTGGCTAAAAGAAGCAGCAATCCGGCTATTCCTGCTTGAAGTCGTGGCACAGGATCGCCGCGCGCTTGCAAGGCAACTGGATGCTATCGAGGCCTTCTCCGGTCCACGCTTCCTGCAAGGACCGGGTGATCTGCTCGGCGGCCGCGTCGCTCGGCTATACCAGGGCGAGCGACTGCAGGCTGGCGAAGAGGGGCCGTTCCCGCGCGAGCTGTAATAGCCTAGGCCAAGACCTTCTTGATCGCTGACGCGCAACGATCGAGCTCCCAGTCTTCGCCCACGCAGATGCGGGTCCAGTTCTCGAAGCCCGCCCATGTGCGGCCGACAACCAACACGCCCTCGTCGGCCATCTTTGCGGCAAACGCCTTGTTGGGCATGCCGACGTCGAGAAACAGGAAGCTGGCCTGCGGATTTGGTGCGAACGGACGACCGGTTGATTTGGCGATCTCGAGCAGCTTCGCGCGGCCCGCAACGAATTTCGGTCGCATCGCCGGCACGAAGCGCTTGTCGTCGAGAGCGGCCATGGCCGCCACGAGGCCGAGATGGTTGACCCCGCCGAGGCGCACGGCCGGCCCGAGCTGGGTCGCTAGTTCCTTCGACATGATCGCGTAGCCGATGCGCTGTCCGGCCATGCCATAGATCTTCGAGAAGGTGCGGCAGATGATGACGTTTTTTCCGGCGCGGACGAGGCCCGTCATGACGTTGCCGGCGTAGTCGTCGCAGAGGTCGAGGTAGGCTTCGTCGATGAAGACTGGCGCCTTTGCCGACATGGTCTCGGCGAATGCCCTCAGCTTGACGGGATCGACCATGTTGCCGGTCGGATTGTTCGGGTTGTTGACGTAAAAGCCAGTCGTCTTTGCGCTGCCTCTGGCGGCCATCGCGTCGAGATCAATGCTCATTTCCTTGGTGAGCGGCGTCATGACGACTTCGGCGCCATAGTGATCGGCAGCGCGCGGGACGCCTTCATAGGTGGCAACTGAGGTCACCAGTTGGCCCTTGCCTTTGTTGGCAACCATCTCGCCGAAAGCCTGCAGGATCGGCGACGAGCCGTTGGCGACGATGATCTGATCGAAGTCGACGCCCTCGATCGCAGCGACCTGTTTCTGCAGCTGGATCGTTTCTTCGTTGGCGTAGCGGGCCGTGCCGCCGAGGACCTTGGTCATCGCTGCGACCGCCATGGGCGAGGGACCGAACGGGCTTTCGTTGGACGAGAGGATCGCCGGTCCGGCAGGCGGGGCGATGGCTGGGGCGGCTGGCGTCGGGGATGCCACCGCTGCGGGCGAACACGACGACATCAGAGCAGCAGCGCCAGCGCCGACTGCGCCCGCGCCGACGGCTTTCAACCATGAGCGTCGGGCGAGGTTGACCGCCTCCGGTCCTCCGTCAGCGACAGCCCGCAACAGGTTTTCAGGCATGGCGATTTTGGCGAGCGCACTTTTCATCTGCCGTCTCCAGATGGTGTTGAGCCAGATGCCCCAGGCATTTGGATGGTCTGAAGGACGAACCTGCGAAGACCAGGAACGCGGATACGACCGGCAGACCTGCATCCTGTTTCGACCCGGGCCGCTCGGCCGGTCAACGAACATGTTTCCCGTTCGCCTGATTTTGACGATTGGCGCCGGCATCTGCCGAACACAGCGGCGCCATCGCTGCAAATGCGCGCACGGCGACGCGTGAGCGGTTTTCCGATCTGCCTGATTTCTGAGCGACCTACCGTCCGAGCAGAGCCGGAAACGGAATCGAATCCTTCAGCATGAAAGCCGCGGTCACCAGAAGGTAGCAGCCGAAGATGCGCTTGAGCTTCACGGGATCAAGGCTGTGCGCCGCCGCCGCACCTAATGGCGCCGTGAGAATGCTCATCGCGGTGATCGAAGCGAGCGCAATCAGGTTTACGAAACCGACAGAGCCCACCGGCAGGTTGGGTTGGTTGAAGCCGGTAATCATGCTGCCGATGGCCCCCGGAACGGCGATGATGGTGCCGAAACCTGCGGCGGTCGCCACTGCACGGTGCATGTTCACGCCACTCAGTGTCATGATCAGAATCGCAGGCGTACCGCCGCCTATACCGAGCAGCGACGAGAATGCGCCAAGCCCTGATCCCAGCGCGGCCCGGGCCGGGCCTTTGGGCATGTTTTCCTCGCCCTTCACCTTCCGGCCGAGCAACTGGAAGATGAAATTCAGTCCAAGTGGAATCAGCGCGATCCCGAATGCGATCTTGAGCTGATCGCCATCCATGAAACTGGTGAGTACGACACCGGCGATCACGCCTGCGACCACCCAAGGCAACCAACCTTTGAGAATGTTCCAGTCAACCGCGCCTCGCTTGGCGTGCGCCTGGACCGACCTGAGGGATGTAAAGAAGATCGTTCCCAGCGAGGTGCCGATGGCGACGTGCATGATGTGCTCGTTGCCGCCGCTGTGGGGCAATACCGTCAGCACAGCGGCTAACGCCGGCACGACTACGAATCCACCGCCGATGCCGAACATACCTGCAACAAAGCCGGCGAACAGGCCAGCTAGCAGCATGGACAGGACGAGGAGGCCATATTGCTGGAAAGCAGCACCGAGCCAGTCCTGCTGAGAAACCAGTTCCGCCATGTCGTTCAACACCACCTGGCAGCTTCCCCGCGATGATTGGATTGCTGTCTGTTCTGGAATGCGGGCGACTTCGCCCTCGCCGGTCGAGGCGGGCAAGGCCGGCGGCCCCCAACAGCCGCCGAACCCCGCCGGGCGCCGCCAATTGCAGCGCCCGAGCCTCAACTTCGCCCACGGGAGCACCCATCCAGCGGGCGAGGCTGATCAGAATGCGTAGGTTAGTTTTCCGTAGTAGTAGCCGCCATTGATTCCGAAGGGGGAGAACGTGGCGTATTGCGTGACGTAGGCGTTGGAGTTCTGCGCCAGGCGATGTTGCCGTTGCAGTGAATTGATCTTGTCCGGATACTCGTTGAACAGGTTGCTCGCTCCGATCGAGACGGTCCACGAATCGTCGACCGCGTAGGAAATGTCGAGGTCGGCGATCAGCTGCGGGTCGACCTTGGTCTCGCGATAGGTCGGCGTTCCGAACGAGTCGAGCAGCATGACCGAGGACTCACCGTAGTAGGTCCCCTTCAGGCTGACGGTGTAGTCGCCAAGAGACCAGATGCCGCCACCGACGAAGCGGTATTTCGGAGCCGATGTCTCAAGGTAGGACAGCGCCTCGGTATCGAACAGAACGACGCCGCCGGTGAGTTGCGAAGGTGGCGGCGCAATACGCGTGACTTCGGTGGACGTGTAGTTTGCCGACAGAGTCCAGTCGACATCGCCCCAGTCACCGAAGTCGGAGACATAGGTCATCACGAAGTCCGCGCCTTCGGTCGAGGTATCGAGGCCGTTCGTGAACAGGCTGGCCCCAATGCTCCACGACGAGTTGGTATAGATCGACGAGTCGATGACGACACCGTTTGCCTGGATCGCAGCCACGACCGACGGAGATACAACGGCGGCCGGGTTGGAAGAGGCCCCCGCCAGCGTGCCAGAACCAACAATGCGGTTCTCGATGTCGATCTGATAGACATCGAGTGTTATTGTCAGGTCGGGCGCCGGATAGGCCACGAAGCCGATGCTGTAGTTTGTGGATTCCTCAGGCTCGAGGCCGTTGATGCCCAGCAGCGCGGCGCCGGGAGAGTTTGGCGGCAACTGGCCGCCGATGGAACTCGGCGAGACGTTGATGCCGGCATAGTAGCCTTCCGCCAGTGTCGGCGCGCGGAAACCGGTCGACGCCGTTCCGCGTATCGCGAAGACGTCGCCGAAGTCGTAGCGGCCAGTGAGCTTGGCCACTGTAGTGTCGCCGAAATCGCTGAAGTCCCCATAACGGATGGCGCCATCGAGCGTGAGACCGGGAAGCGGTGATGCAGCAATGTCGATATAGGCCGCGTAGGAATCGCGCTTCACATCACTCTCGTTCACGGGCGCAAAGCCATAGAACGACTGCGTTCCGCCCTTGTAGTAGGAGACGGGGTTACCCGCCTTCAGCTGATACGAATCCTCACGGTATTCGAGACCGGCAGCGAAGGTGACAGGCTCTTCCCAGCCAACGTTCATCTCGTATGCGCCATCCAGCGTTGTAGTCCACTGGCCGGCAAGGAAAGTTCCCGCGAGTACATCCCGGGGAGTGTAGCCTGGCTTGTAAGCCGTCGTACCGGTCGCGAGCACAGACGTATCGCGATAATAGTCGGCGTTCGCTGTGCCGAGGACCGAGATCTTGCTCTTGTCCTTGCCGTAGGTAGTGGCGAAGTCCCAGCTGAACGGTCCGTCTCCACCCGCAATACCTGCTGTCAGCGAATAATCCTGCTCCACCGAGCCTTCGCGCGGATCGAAGCCGAGCGGGAACGGAATGTCCGTGCGGTTGCCGGCCAGATCGACGGCTTTGCCCGTGACGACGTTCGGCAGACGATAGTTCTCATGCGCCTGCGCCTGCTTGTAGCCGTAGGAGCCGAAAGCGTAGATTTCCAATCCCTCGGCAACATCGTACCCGCCATTGAAGCTGATGATACTGAGCCGGTACTGCGGATCGCCCGCGATGCGGTTGACGTATGGCCAGTTGGGCGCGGTGACGACTTGCGGATAGCTACGCGCCGGGCTGTTGACGGCGCCGGTGTTCCACGGTCCGTCGACAACGCGAGGATCGATATCGCCCCGGAAACTGAACTCGCGGAACTTCGATTCTGCTGTGATGTTGAGAAAAGCACCCTCGAAAGGGGCCCAGCCGAAATTGGCGGAGATGTCCGCCGTGTCGCCGCCATCGTCAAAATACTTGCCGCCCGTGATTGTGACTGAGCCGCCGGAATCATCGCGCTTCTGGATAATGTTGATCACACCCGCGATTGCATCGGAGCCGTACTGCGCGGCTGCGCCATCGAGCAGCACTTCGACATGATCGATCGAAGCAACAGGAATGAAGCTGAGATCGGCGCCCGCTGCGCCCTGATAAGCCCCGCCGAGCACGGCGAGGTTCGAGGTTCCGTGCCGCCGTTTACCGTTGACAAGCACCAGGGCGTGGTTGGGGCTGACGCCGCGAAGCTTGGCGGACAGGGTGAGCGCAGCCGTGTCGCCGCCGAACGCTTGCGCCGTAAAGGATGGGATGTTCTGCGCGAGCGCCTGAATCAGATCTGGCTGACCAGTTTTTTCCAGCGTGCCGATATCCAGCACCTGGATCGGCGCAGGACTGTCCGCGGCAGTCAGGCCCGTCGTGCGCGTGCCCGTGACAATGATGATGTCCTGCTTGGTATCCTGTGGCGGCTGTTCCTCGGCGCGCCCCGGAATGACTTCTGGCGCGCTTTGCGCCCAAGCGTTTCCGCCTAACAGCCCGGCCCCCGCCACCGCTGCGCTGATCAGTCTGGAATAGAGAAGATGCGATCTCATTTTACGTCCCCGTCTTGTTGCTGCGTGTTTCCTCCGTTTCTTTTTCTCGTTGATGCGATGAGGTCATTGCGCTCGGCGCGGGTACAGCGCGAAACGAAATTCGGTTCGTGAAAATGAAGCCGTGTTGATTTGTTGAGCGCCGCGTTCTCGATGTCGCAACAGCCACTAGGGCGGAGCTGCGCACGCAGCCGCCCGATGCGAATTTTTCCTATCGCTTTTTGCGATTATGACTGTTCCGTCGCGCCGCGCCACCTTGTTGATCGCAAAGAGCGTCGCCGACGCCAAATCCCGCCTCAATGTGGTGAGGCCTTGGGCGCATCCGCACAAACGCCCGTCAACATCAGCATCGGAATCGTTGCTCCAACTGTGCAATGAACAAATTCTGCCCGCGTTTGCTTCACGCTCGACCACGAAATCGAGATCGAACCAACCGCGCAGAGATTGCGTCTACATCTTCCACTCAATTCCGAACCAGATCTTCGTGCGATCGGACGGAGCGGGAGCAATGCCGGGCCCGTCATAGTCAGCGAATTTGACCAGCCACGAGAGTTGCGTCGTGACACTGCCCGTTACCATGAGATCCAGTTCGGACCCGAGATCAGCGCCGGTGCGTTCGGCTTCGAAATCGTGATGGCGCGCGACCAGGACCAGATTTGAGAGATAGTCCCACTTCACTCCCGTATTCCAGGTCAGTGTGACGTTGGCGTCGCGCAGGCCATCGACGGTCGTCTTGGCGCCGCTGGAGATAAAAGCATCTGACCAGCCGTTGAAGGCATGCAGGGACCCCAACGGCGTCGCGAAGCCGCGCGCTCCATTGCCCTCCAACTCATCATAGGCAAGGCGCGCCGACAGCGGGCCGTTCGTGACGGTCGCCTCAGCACTCGCGAAGCCAAGATCATAGTCCAGAAGACTGGAGCCGTAATCGCTCTGTTTCGCGACTGTGGCAGCGTAGTCGAACCTGAAGTCTCCCATCTGCGCCTTGCCTGAAACCTTCGCTTCCAACGTGAGGTTCGACTGGTTTCGAACGGTCGGTGTCGCAGGGCTATTGAAGTCGAGTGCGTAGGCAAAACCGGTCAGCTTCAGGGATTCTGCGAACGCATAGCTTGCGTTCAGCACATGGCTGTCGGAGTCCCAGTCCTGATCCTCAGCGAAGATGCGATTGACGCGAGCGATGTAGATGTAGCTCGCATCGAGCTTGCCAAGGCGTGTGTCGATGCGTGCGGCATCAAACGTCTGTTCGTCCTGGCGCCAAGCCGAACCACCGATGAAACGCTGGTCATCAAGATTGATGCGCTGGCGGCCGATCGTGGCGGTGAAAGCCGGATCAGGCGACCAGACCAGCTGCAGGCGATTGAACTCCGTGGTCTCCGGATCGAAAACCTGCGCGTAAGTCGTCTTGCCGTTCAGACCGGTATCATAAGTCTCCGGACCCAGCTGCCGGACACCCTCCAACTCGACCAGAGCCTGAAGACCGTTCCATTTGGAAGTCTGCCAGCCGAGACGCGTGCGAAGCGTTGCAGCCTCGCCATCGTTGGGCCGGCCGGTTTGCTCGACTTGCTCGTATCGCGGGCGTAGTTCCAGAATCAGTGTCCCCTTGCCTATGGCGTCGACGATCCCGTTGGCCGCTTCCTGGGCATTCGCAGAGCTGACGCTCTGCAAAGTCGCCCCCACGATGAGCGAGCAGACAAGACTTCGCACCGCCTGCGTTCTGTTCCTGGTCATCTCAATTCTCTCCTTGGCGCACACGCGCGAATGCGTCTCCGCAGCCTTCATCGAGGCCGCAGGACGCCATTGTCCGAATTCTGGTTGGGTGGGCTGCCGTCGCCCAGAGCGAAACTTCGTTGCTTCGCGACTGAAGAAAGATGCAGGCCGACGTGACGCCGCGCGATTCTTATTGAGTTACGGACGGCAAACTTCACCGCGGCGCCGATCCCGAAGGCGCGAAAGCTCCTGGCTGCACGCGCACGGGGCGCCATCGCGACGATACGACGCCCTCTTCACCAGGAACCCGACGCGTCATTGCGCAATGGGCGGCGCGTTTTTGTGCAAACGCCTACGGAGATCAGCTGATCAGCGACGTTGGCGTCGGCAGTGGCACCGTCACAAGCCAAGGTCCGGCTTGCCATGAGGCTTCTATTGGTAGATCCGGATCCCGCCCGTGCGGCCCTCGTTGCCGAGGGCCTTGCGGATATTTCGCCGCTTGAGCTGCGGCGCGCGGGCAGCCTTAACCAGGCCGAGCTGACGCAGTTCCGGCCGGATGTGATTGTTGTTGCGAGCGACAGCCCGGACCGCGACACGCTGGAAAGTCTGCGCGAAAGCACACAGGCGAATCCCCGTCCGGTGGTGATGTTTGTCGACCGATCGGAACCGGGGTTCGGCGACGAGGCGATTCGAGCAGGCGTTGCGGCCTACATCGTCGACGGTCTGCAGCCCGGGCGCGTCCGGTCGATCCTCGAAGTCGCGATGAGCCGGTTCCAGTTGATGCAGCAGCTTCGTGCTGACCTTGCCAAGGCCCAGTCGGATCTCGCCTCGCGCAAGACGATCGAACGGGCCAAAGGGTTGCTGATGAAAGAGCGGCAGGTTGGCGAAGAGGAGGCCTACGCGATGTTGCGGCGGCTGGCGATGAATTCGGGCCGTCCGGTTGCAGCTGTTGCAGCTGATCTGCTGGCGTTTTCGGGCGTGCTGAAAGGAGACAAGTCTTGAAGGTAGCGCTCGACCTCGGCTTCGTTGCCCTGACCGACGCGACGCCGCTTATTGTGGCAAAGACGCATGGCCTTTTCGCGGACGAAGGCCTGGATGTCAGCCTGCATCGCGAAGTTTCGTGGGCCACAATACGCGACAAGGTTGCCGCGGGCGTTTTCCAGGGCGCGCACATGCTCGCGCCCATGGCGATTGCCGCCAACCTGGGAGTGGGATCTGAACCGGCTCCGCTTTCCGTTCCGATGTCGCTTAACGCACATGGCGCCGCTATCGGGGTGTCAGCGACACTTGCGTTGGAAATGGCGGAGGCAGATCCGGCCGCACCGCTAACCGCCAACGCGCTCGCCGGCGCTGTTGCGATCCGACGCAAACAGGGGAAACCCGCGATTAGCTTTGCGGTGGTGTTTCCATACTCGATGCACAACTACATGCTCCGGTTCTGGGTCGCCGCAGCGGGAATTGATCCAGATGACGACGTCCGCATCGTCGTTGCGCCGCCGACAGCCATCGCGGCGCGCCTGAAGTCTGGCGAGATCGACGGGTTCTGTGTTGGCGCGCCTTGGGGCGCCCTGTGCGAAGCCGAGAGCGGCGCGAGGATCGCGCTGCATGCCGGTGACTTCTGGCCCGGTGGGCCAGACAAAGTCCTGGGCGTTTCAAGCCTTTGGGCGACTCGCGAACCGGCTCAGACGCTTGCATTGATGCGCTCGCTGATGCGCGCGGCGCAGTGGGCAGACGATTCAGCAAATGCTGAGGATCTGGCGGCTCTGCTTGCCGGGCCGGAATGGTTGAACGCACCGAAAGACCTGATCGCACAGCGTTTGACGCCGAACGTTCCGCAGTCGTTGCGATTTGCGCGGCACGGTGTGCTTTTCCCATGGCGCAGTCATGCGGCATGGATTGTAAGCCAGATGATCCGGTGGGGTCAGGTTCCAGCGAATATTGATCTGGACGCCGCTCTGGCCTGCTATCGGCCGGACCTGTTTCGCGAAGCCGCTGCAGAAGTTGGCGTGAATGCGCCGACCGGCGACGGCAAGCTCGAGGGCGCGCATGATACGGTTTGGTCCGTTCCCGGTCGGACGGGATCCATCGAGATGACGCCCGACAGGTTGCTCGACGGCGCCGAATTCGTGCCAGAGTGCGTGCCGGAGTATGCGTCCGCATTCGGCATCACGCGCGCGCCGCGCTGACGGCGCCCAAAACACCATCAGGATGTACGCGCAGGCGCCCCAAGGTAAGGCGATCATCATGTGTGCACGTTTGACCAGCATGGATCGCGTGACAGTAAAGCCATCGCGTGGATGACTGCTTCTCGGCCCAAGGACAACGGCGTTCGCGGCTAACTGGTTGACCGCCCGGATGCGGTCCCTCCCCGGCGACGCCGCCGTTTTGTCCAGGGTCACATCCGCCATGTCGTTCGGCAAATTCATGAAAGCGGGCCATACGCCCACGCTTTTCTCATCCTTCCTCTATTTTGATCTCAGCTTCATGGTCTGGGTTCTGCTCGGACCACTTGGTGTCGCCATTGCGAGCGATCTTCATCTCGACGCCGCGCAGAAGGGTCTGATGGTCGCCATTCCCGTGTTGTCGGGCGCTTTCCTGCGCGTTCTGGCTGGGCTCGCCGTCGACAGGTTTGGACCAAAGCTCACTGGCCTCATCTTTCAGATAATCGTGCTCGCTGGATTGGTGTTCACCTGGGCAATCGGCGTGCATAATTACCAGAGCACTCTGGTGCTTGGCGTGCTGCTGGGTGTTGCGGGCGCGTCCTTTGCGGTAGCGCTGCCGATGGCGTCTCGCTGGTATCCACCGGAGCATCAGGGACTGGCGCTAGGCATCGCGGGCGCCGGAAATTCCGGCACCGCTCTCGCCGCCCTGTTCGCACCGAGCCTCGCCGAAATGTTCGGCTGGAACAATGTGATCGGCATGGCCGCGATCCCGCTGGCCGCCGCGTTCGTGATCTTCCTCGTGTTTGCGAAAGATCCGCCCAATCGCCCGGCGCCGAAACCGCTCAGCGGCTATTTCAGCGTCCTGAAGACGCGCGACGCATGGATGCTGATGCTGCTCTACAGCGTCACGTTTGGCGGCTTCGTGGGACTGTCCTCGTCGCTGACCATCTATTTCAACGCCGAGTATGGGCTGACACCTGTCATTGCCGGATTCTTCACAGCGGCCTGCGTCTTTGCTGGCTCGTTCTCGCGGCCTGTGGGCGGATGGTTCGCTGACAGGTTTGGTGGCGTCCGCACTTTGTCCACCGTCTACCTGTTCGCCATCGCAGGACTGGTGCTCGCCAGCTTCACCTGGCCTTCAGCATGGATGGCGCTTACCATCATCCTGGCCAGCATGGTCGCACTCGGCGCCGGGAATGGCGCCATCTTCCAGATCGCACCGCAGCGCTTTCGCGACGAGATCGGCGTCGTAACAGGCCTTGTCGGCATGACAGGTGGGATCGGCGGATTCTATCTCGCCTCGACGCTTGGCCTGTCGAAGCAGGCGACCGGCACATTCCAGCTGGGCTTCCTTGGCTTCGCGTGTCTTGCACTCGTCGCGCTCGTGACGCTGGCGGCTGTCAGCGCCAAGTGGCGTGCGACTTGGCTCGCGCGTCAAACCTCGCCGGTGCAAGCCTAGATGACAATCGTTGGAAAAACCAAGCCCCGGGAAAGACTGGTCGTCATCGGCAATGGCATGGCCGGCTGTCGGGCGGTTGAGGAAATTCTCAAGCGAGACCCGGGACGCTACGACATCGCCATGTTCGGCGCCGAGCCGCGAGTGAACTATAACCGCATCATGCTCTCCCCGGTCCTCGCCGGAGAAAAAACGTTCGATGACATCATCATAAATGGCGAAGAATGGTACCGTGACAACGGCATCAAGCTGCATTCCGGGTGCAAGGTCACCAGCGTTGACACGACGAGGCGAACCGTCTTTGCGGAAGGCGGCACGACCGAGACCTATGACAAGCTGATCCTGGCCACCGGCTCGGATCCGGTCGTACTGCCACTCCCCGGTAATACCCTTCAAGGTGTGGTCGCCTTCCGCGACATCGATGACGTGGACCGGATGGTGGCGATCTCCGGTCGTGGCGGCAATGCGGTCGTGATCGGAGGCGGGCTGCTCGGCCTTGAGGCGGCCTACGGCCTCACTCGCCGCGGTATGAACGCAACCGTCGTGCATCTCATGGACGTGCTGATGGAGCGCCAGCTCGATCCCTCAGCCGGCCATCTCCTCGCCGAAGCTCTGAAGTCCCGTGGCGTAACCACGATCCTTGGGGCGCAGTCGGAAGAAATCCTGGGAGCAAACGGCAGGGTCACCGGACTTCGTCTGAAGGATGGCCGCATTCTCTCTTGCGACCTGCTGGTCATGGCGGTCGGAATTCGGCCCAACGCGATGCTGGGTCGCGAGATGGACCTCGCCGTCAACCGGGGAATAGTCGTCACCGATGCGATGCAGACCTCCGACCCGAACGTGTTCGCCTTAGGCGAATGCGCGGAGCATCGCGACCAGTGCTACGGGCTCGTGGCGCCAATCTGGGAGATGTGCCGCGCACTTGCCGAGACGCTAACTGGTGCAGATGGCGCCTATGAAGGATCAATGCTGTCGACACGGCTCAAGGTTTCGGGCGTCGACGTGTTTTCGGCTGGCCGCTTCGCCGGCGGAGACGGATGCGAGGACATCGTGTTCCGTGACGCGGGTCGCGGCGTCTACAAGCGCATCGTGCTCGAAAACGGCAAAATCGCCGGCGCCGTCCTGTTCGGTGATGCAGCTGACGGCGGGTGGTATTTCGATCTGATGCGCGACGGCGCTGACGTCTCTGATTTCCGGGAGACACTCGTTTTCGGGCAAGCTGCGACGGAGGGCCTTCGAGGTCTGGACCCTAGCGCAGCCGTTGTGGCCATGGCGGACGACGTTGAAGTCTGCGGTTGCAACGGCATCTGTAAGGGCGCGATCACCGGTGCGATTGTCGCGCAAAATCTCTCGACAATGGACAACGTGCGCGCCGTTACCAAGGCTTCAGCCTCCTGCGGCACATGCACGCCAGTCGTGGAAAAGCTGCTGAAGCTGACTCTGGGTGACGCGTTTGTCGCGCAAAAAGGTCCGAAGCCCCTCTGTCCCTGCACACATAATGGCCACGAAAGCGTTCGCAAGCGCATTCTCGCAGAACGCCTTCAGTCGATCCCGGCCGTCATGCAGGCTTTTGAATGGACCACACCTGACGGATGCGCTTCGTGCCGCCCAGCGCTCAACTACTACCTGCTCTGCGCCTGGCCTGGCCTCTATCGCGACGATGCCCAATCCCGCTTCGTCAACGAGCGCGTGCACGCCAACATACAGAAGGATGGCACGTACTCTGTCGTCCCTCGCATGTGGGGCGGCATGACCTCGTCGAAGGAGCTTCGCGCCATTGCCGATGTGGTCGACCGTTTCAATATCCCCGCGGTGAAAGTCACAGGTGGTCAGCGCATCGATCTTCTCGGGGTGCACAAGGAGCAGCTTCCCGCCGTCTGGGCGGAACTCAATGCAGCGGGCATGGTCTCAGGCCACGCCTACGGCAAGGCGCTGCGCACGGTGAAGACATGCGTTGGCTCCGAATGGTGCAGGTTTGGCACGCAGGACTCAACCGGTCTCGGCGTCCGACTCGAAAAACTGCTCTGGGGCTCGTGGACGCCCGCCAAGGTCAAGCTCGCTGTCTCCGGCTGCCCCCGCAACTGCGCCGAGGCCACCTGCAAGGATATCGGAGTCGTCTGTGTTGACAGCGGCTACGAGATCCATGTGGGCGGCGCGGCTGGCTTGCACATCAAGGGAACAGAGGTACTGACCAAGGTTCGTAGCGAACTCGAAGCCATCGAGATGATCGCAGCCATCCTGCAGCTCTATCGCGAGGAAGGCTTCTACCTCGAGCGCGTCTACAAATGGATGGACCGCGTCGGCCTCGCGAGCATTGCCGCTCGTGTTGTGGACGACGCTACTGGCCGCGTTGCTCTGCTCGAGCGGTTCATGGAAGCCCAGCGCTTCAGCCAGGACGACCCCTGGGCCGAACGTGCTGCAGGCCACGACGCGGCGGAGTTCTACGACCTCCGTGCACCCATGCGAGTGGCCGCAGAATGAGCGTCGTCATGGATCGCCCCTGGGTAGACGTCTGCGCCATGGCCGACATTCCACAACGCGGCGCGCGGAGAATGGCGGGCGCCAATGGGCCGATCGCAATTTTTCGTACGGGCGACGATCAGATCTTCGCCCTCATCGATCGCTGCCCGCATAAACAGGGTCCGCTCAGCATGGGCATCGTTCACGGTGCGAGTGTCACCTGCCCGCTGCATGGCCGCAACGTTGATCTCGCCACGGGCCAGCTGACCGGCGCCGACGCCAGCCAGGGCTGCGCGCCACGCATAGACGTCCGCGTGATCGACGGTCGTGTCGAAATCATCGCGGAGGCGCTGCGCTGATGTCGGAAGCCGGCATCCGCACAACCTGCCCTTATTGCGGAGTCGGTTGTGGCCTGCGCGGCGAAGCAGCGGTGGAGCGATCGCTGAAAGTCAGGCCCGACGCAAAGCATCCCGCCAATCTTGGCCGCATCTGTTCGAAGGGTGCGGCGCTGGGCGAGACCGTCGGTCTGGAGGGCCGGCTGCTGACGCCAATGATCGGCAACCGCACCGTGAGCTGGCAACGCGCAATCAATCATGTTGCGCGCAGTTTCCGGCGCACTATCGAGAAGCACGGACCGGACTCGGTGGCATTCTATGTTTCCGGCCAGCTGCTGACCGAGGACTATTACGCCGCCAACAAGCTGATGAAGGGCTTCATCGGTTCGGCCAACATCGACACCAATTCGCGCCTTTGCATGGCCTCCGCCGTTGCAGCTCACACGCAGGCCTTCGGCGGCGACTATGTTCCCGGCTGCTACGAAGACATCGATATTGCCGACCTTGTCGTCATGTCCGGTCACAATGCCGCCTGGACACATCCTGTCCTCTACCGCCGCATGGAAGCTGCGCGCGCGCGAGGCCAGCGCCATGTGGTGATCGATCCGCGCCGCACGGAAACCGCAGATGCGGCCGATCTGCACCTGCCGCTCGCGCCGCAATCCGACGTGCGCCTGTGGAACGGACTGCTTGCCGATCTTATCCGGCGTGGCGCGATCGACCGAGCCTGGATGAGGGAGCACGTCAGCGGTTTTGAGACCGTTGTCGCTGGTCTTGCGGAAGTCGACCAATCGGCGAGCGCAGTGGCGATGGATTGCGGGGTGGATGAGGATCTACTCGAGCGCTTCTATGCGATGTTCGCTGAAACGCCGCGAACCGTCTCGCTGTTTTCCATGGGCACCAACCAGTCCGCGCAAGGTGTTGCGAAGGGCCTCGCCATTCTGAATGCCCATCTAGCCACCGGGCGGATTGGAAAGCCCGGCGCCTGCCCGTTCTCTATCACGGGCCAACCCAACGCCATGGGTGGACGCGAGGTGGGCGGTCTTGCCTCAACGCTGGCAGCGCACATGGGATTCACGGAAGAGAACTGCAGCCGCGTAGAGCGCTTCTGGTCTTCGCCCACAATTGCGTGCAAGCCCGGCCTCAAGGCTGTCGACATGTTTGAAGCCATTCACGACGGCCGCGTCAAAGCCGTCTGGATCATGGCGACCAATCCGGTTGTGAGCCTTCCCAATTCATCTCGGGTGCGCGAGGCCCTGGATCTCTGCCCGCTGGTCGTTGTCTCGGACTGCATGGCGGAAACAGACACGGCTGCTCTTGCTCACGTCAAACTACCCGCGCTGGCGTGGGGCGAGAAGGATGGCACAGTCACGAACTCCGAACGTCGGATCTCCCGCCAGCGCGCGCTTTTCCCCGTGCCCGGCGAGGCGCGTGCCGACTGGCGGATTGTCGCTGATGTCGCCCGCGCGATGGGCCACGTTGATGCATTCTCGTGGCGCAACGCCGCCGATGTTTTCCGGGAGTACGCACGCCTCACCGCCTATGAGAATGAAGGGCGTCTGCTCGACCTGTCCTCGCTGATCGGCATCGCGGACGCGGAGTACGACGGGTTCGAGCCCGTGCAATGGCCGCTGCGCAACCGAGCTGGCCAGGCGCGGTTGTTCGCTGACGGCCAGTTTCCGACCCCGGATGGTCGCGCGCGAATGATCTCTATCCAACCCCGCGGCCCAGCGGATGCCACAAGCCCGCGCTACCCGTTGTCACTCAACACCGGCCGGATTCGCGATCAGTGGCATACCATGACGCGCACAGGTCTGGCATCAGCTCTCTCCCGGCACATACCAGAGCCTTATGTTGATGTTCACCCGCTCGACGCAGTCCCTGCTGGCATCGTTGATGGTCGCCTGACATGTGTCGAAACAGCTCGTGGTGAGGCGGTGGTGTTGGCCCGCGTAACGGATCGCCAGCGCCGAGGCTCCATCTTCATGCCGATGCACTGGAGCGATGCCTTTGCGCCAAACGGCCGGGTCAACGCAACAACGAGCGGCGCAGTCGATCCAGTGTCAGGACAGCCAGAATTCAAGCATACGCCCGCTCGCATCTACGGCTACCGTGAGACGTGGGCTGGGTTCTACATCTCCCGCGCACCTGTCTCTACTCCAAAAGGGACGAGTGTGATCTGGCGGCGCATCCCTCAAGCCGGCGCGCATCTTCACGAATTCGCGGGGCGAGGCGACGATACTGAACGCGGCCAGGTTGCACGCGCTCTTCTCAAGGGCGCGAGCGGAGAATGCCTTCGCTTCGACGATCCGGCGGCTCTCTCGCGTCGCGAAGCGTGGATCCTGGATGGCCGGTTGGATCGTGTTTTCTTCGTCGGCAGGCGGCTACCTCCACGCGAATGGCTGGCGGCTGCCTTTCTGGAAGAAACCGTCTCCGACGAAACGCGTCGCTTCCTGCTGCACGGACGAGCGCCGACGGCACAGCTGGATACGAGCGCGGTTGTATGCGCCTGCGCCGGTGTCACGTCACACCGGATCGCGGCGGCCATCAACGGTGGCGCGCGCACTCTCGAAGCCGTCGGCGAGCTGACGCACGCTGGCATGACGTGCGGCTCCTGTCGCCCGGCGCTTCAGATGATGATTTCGGAAGCTCAAGTTGAGGAGAAGCGCGATGCCGCATAGTCGTGCTGGCAAGGTTTTGCTCGTAGGAGCTGGGCCGGGCTCTGCAGACCTGTTGACGCTTCGCGCTCTGAAAGCCATCGAAGCAGCGGACGTGATCCTTTTCGACGCCCTGACGGGTGACGACATACGAGCGCTTTTTCCGGCGCAAGCTTGCTGCATCGAAGTTGGCAAGCGAGGCCACCGGCCATCGACGTCGCAGGACTTCATCAATCGACTGATGCTTAGGTTCGCGCGAACCGGCGCCGTTGTTGTGCGGTTGAAAGGGGGCGATCCATCCGTGTTTGGACGCGTCTCCGAGGAGCGTAGCTTTCTGCGCACGCATGGGATCGGGGTCGAAGTGGTTCCTGGCGTGACAACTGCTTCAGCCGCAGCGGCAGAGTTTGGCTTCTCTTTGACAACGCGCGCCCAGGCTCGCCGTGTGATGCTAGCAACCGGCCGTACACTGGATGGTCAGGCAGAAGGGTGGGCTGCGGCCGCGGACCCCGGTACGACCCTCTGCCTCTACATGGGTTGCGCCGACATCGAGTCGATCGCCACGCAGCTGATCCATTCGGGATTGCCCGCATGTACGCCCGCCCTCGCTGCTATCGATGTCTCGCGCCCCAATTCACGCCTGGTGAGATCAACCCTTGGGGAGATCGCCGCTGAACTCGCGCTGCAGTCAACGCTGGCGCCCGTCTTTATCTGTATCGGTGAGGCCTGTGCGGAAGCATCCTTGAATCTGACTTCAACGGTGCGGCAACACGTCGAAGCAACGCTCGCAAGCGCCAACTAGGATCCGCGTGCCCGTGAAAGGTGTAAACGCATGACGGTCGATCAACTTGAAGCAAACCCCGCCCAGCTCGACGCTTCACTCGGCGACGAACGTCGCATTTTTGCCTTTGAGGCGGACTTCGCACAGGATCTGCGCTGCATCCCGATGGTTGTGCGGTTCAAGCTCGATCGTTGCGGCGTGAAACTCTCGCTGAGGCAATGGGCAAAAATCGGGGCCGAAAATCGTGTCCGTCTTCTCGCGCTGAAGTGCGACGCACCTTCTGAAGTTGTCGCTTATCGTTGCAAGCTGGTACACCTTGTAGAAACTCATAGCAGGGATGCGATTGTTTCGTTGCTGCCGGATCCTGATCCGGCGTGGAGTAATGTTTCGCGCGTTGCATCGCAGGTGATCGATCAGGCGACCAAAGTGGGCGTACCGCCACCTACGCAGGTAGAATGGGGACGCCTCTCAACCCTTGAGCGTTTCGCACTATTGAAGCTGGCCCGCTCCAACCACGACAATCGCAACTTCCTGCCTGCCATGCGAGAGATGGGCCTCTCGCTGCCGCAGGCGAACCAGACAGGCATTTGATCCAAAGGACTCAGCGCGAGCGGCCGCGCGCCTGTACCGGCCAGATGTCTACCAGCGTGTCGCCTCGAACCACGTGGTAGAAATCGTAGAGGTTCACGGTCGGATCGCAGTGCGGCGCTGCCAGCGTAACAATATCGCCGATCGCGAGCGGAACCTCGCCCACAACGACGAGGCCGTGCTCATCGCCCATGAAGTGGTAAGGGGTGCCTGCTGGCGCGCCGGACAGCACCATGGGCGGGCCGCCGTCCGTCGCCATTGCCTTGAAACCGGCATCGATCGTCGCCAGGCCGGACGTGTTGGCGCTTACGACCCGCGCATCGATCTGCAGCGACGTTTCGTAGGGCGCAGCGGCGTTCCCGGTCAGATCACACTCATTGTACTGGCGATCCATGAAGACGTAGGAACCCACCTGGAGTTCATTGAAGACACCGAGATCCGCGTCGATCCGATGCGTTCCAGTGCCGCCGCCAGTGATCACTCCAGGTGCGAGACCGGCGCCTGTCAGCGCATCGATGATTGTACGGAGATAGTTGGTGCGATCTTCGATCGCGGTCCGGCGCTCGGCATAGCTCTCGATGTGCTGTTCCCGGCCGCAATAACATTGGACCCCGAGATAGCGCAGCGCTGCTGACGCTGCTATTTTCTTCGCGATGGCGATCGCTGCTTCAGCAGAAGAGACGCCCGTGCGGCGGATGCCGGGATCGATATCGACCAGAAGCTGAAAAGTCTTGCCGGCAGCTCCGGCTGCTGTGGCCAACGCATCGACATTGTCAGGATTGTCGACCGTCACCCGCAGGTCGGGAATGCGGCCGTTGAGAGCGATCAGCCGGGCGATCGCGGGCGAAGAGACCACAGGTGACGTGATCAGGATGGCGCCAACACCACCGTCGGCCATCGCCTCGGCCTCACCAAGCTTGGCGCAACAGACGCCGACCGCGCCCGCGGCGACCTGCTTCAAGGCGATGTCTGCGCTCTTGTGCGTCTTGGCATGGGGACGAAGAGCGATGCCGCGCTCCCTCGCGAATTTCGCCATGGTCGCGATGTTGCGTTCCAGCGCATCGAGATCGATCACCAGAACTGGCGTATTGAACGCCTTGCGGCCGCCTTGCTGACCAATGAGGTGGGCATGGAGTTCGCGGTCGTTCATGGCGTCAACCTGCCTTGGAGCGGATGTCGAACAGCTTCGTCAGATGCGCGTTGGCGAACTTCGCGCCAGGGTCAATCCTGTCTCGCACCGCGCAGAAATCCTTCGCCTGCGGATAGAGCTGGTGAACATCCGCTGTGGTCAGTGTGTGCCGCTTCGCCCAGTGCGGTCGCCCGTCATGCGCGCGGAAGATCTTCTCGGCTTCCGAGAAAATGTCGCGCCACGCCATGCGATGATACTGGTGCATCGAGATGGATGCGCCAACCCGTCCGTTGAACGGGCTGAGCCAGATGTCGTCTGCCGCTACCAACCGGAATTCGAATGGGAAGGTGACTGGAAGCCTCTTTTTTTGGATCCAAGCGATGACCTCGCGCAGCGCTGGCCAGCCATTGGCGCGCGGCAGTTCGTATTCCATCTCCTCGAACTTCACTGTGCGCTCGGACGGAAAGATTTTGTACGCCGGCCCCACGCGACGCCGCTTCATCTCCTTCGGCAGTAACCGTTGCTGCAGGAAAGCCGTCATGAACGGGAACGTCTTGCAGGTATCGCACACTCGGCGAAAGGCCGTGTCGTCCATGTCTTTCTGCTCCTTCATCGGGCCTTCGGGCGGCTTCGGATTCAGGATCTTCATCATGGCCAGGTCGGCGTAGGGAAACACAAAGAACTCAGCATGCCGGTTCTCCACTGCCAGCTGATCCCAGCATTCGGCGATCTCATCCAGCGGATAGACCTCCAGCCGTTCTTCCAGGTGATAGGCTGGCAGGACATCGAACTCGATCTTCGTCGCAATGCCGACGAGGCCCAGCGACAGCCGCGCGGCCTGGAACAGGTCCGGGTTCTCGCTCGGGCTGCATTTCACGATCGAACCGTCAGGCCTCATCAGCTCGAAAGCCTGCGCCGCCGTCGATAGCGAGCCGAGCGTAGCGCCGGTTCCGTGTGTCCCCGTGCCAATGGCGCCGGCCAATGCCTGCGGGTTCACATCGCCCTGGTTGATCAGCGATGCGCCCTTGTTCCAGAGAATGTCCGTCAGCTTCGCCAGCGACCAGCCTGCCGGCGCCGATGCCCGCGTGGCGTCAGCGTTGACAGTTACTTCGCCTTCCATGTCGCCCAGCGACAGCAGCGTGCCATCTGTCTCGCACAGCGGCATGAAGGAATGCCCGGCGCCAACGACGCGAACTTTCTTGGCCTCGCGCACAAGTCGGGCCAGTTCATCTTGGTTGCGCGGGCGCTCGATCTTCGATGGAGTTGCTGAGACGCTGCCGGACCAGTTCGACCAGGCTGTCATTACTCGCCCTCTATCCGTGCACTGCCGAGAAGCGCTGCCGCCTCGCGGAAGATCTGGTCGCGGGGGATGCGGTCCTCTTCGTTGAGCATTTCGTCGATCGCGTAGCCAAGCTCCACTGACAGCCTGAGGCGACGCCAGAGCACCTTCTTGTTCACCCCCGGCAGCAAGGGCGCATAAACTTCGAGCATCGCATCCGTGACCTCGCGGTGAGATTCGACGCGCACATGCGCCAGCTGCGGTACCGCTCGCATCGCGCGCTCGATCCACACGCCGCCGGGCTCGCTGGCTGTTACGTCCGCCGTGGCGCGCAGCAGATCCTCGGTATGCACCCTGAAGGCGTCGAGCCCGCCTGTCTTGTGTTCCTCCAGCCATGCGAACAGCCGGGCGTTCTGCCGATCCATCAGCCGCCGCCCGAGCGCCTCCAGTACGCCGTACTTGTCTTTGAAGTAACGATAGAGCGCCGCCGGCGAAACGCCCGCGCGCGCCGCGATCATGTTGGTCGAGATACGCTCGATCCCAACCTCGCCCAACAGTTCCCCTGCGATATCCAGCAGCCGGTCGCGCGTCTGTACAGCACGTTCCTGCTTCGGGGCTGCGCGAAGCGCCAGCGGGCGTGGCTTCCGCTTGGCACGCTTGATAGTGGGCATGGTCAATCTCTCGCCACGGCCGCGCGGGGCCGAATCTGATGGAGACCAAACGCCAAGACAACCGCAACCACAAGACAGGCGCCGCCAAACCAGATCGCCCCTCGCGCATCGGTGTCTGTTACCAGCATGGACGCAAAGAACGGGCCGAAGCTGGCTCCGAGAACCTGCGCTCCGCCGATCAGCACAGCCGCCCGCCGCGTCGGATCCGCCTCGATCACCATGGGCACCAGGAAGGGCAGCACGAACAGCCACAAGAAGCCGAAGGCGCCCGACAGCACAAGGAACATCATTGGGTCAGGCAGTGAGGCCAGGCCGACAATCACCCCGGCGCTCAGCACCGCGGCGATCAGCGTCGTCCACAGCCAGTTGATGCGTCCCGCCAGCACGGTCGCCGCCGCACCGCCTGCCACCTGGCACGCCAGCGACACCGAAACCGCCATTCCGGTCACACCTGGATCATGTCCTGCCTGCTTCGACAGCGGTTCGGCATAGACCCATACTCCGATCGTGAAGGCCGAATAGAGAAAGGCCGAAAGCAGCGCAATCCAGCCACGCGCGCCGGGCAGTGAGCTGTTACCTTCGGTTTTTGGCAAAGGCGCGAACTCGCCTGGCATGAACAACGCTACGACCGCCGTCAGCACGCAGAATGCCGATAGCCCGTACCACCCGCCATCCGCCCCATAGGTCTGCATCAGCGTAACCGACAAAGCCGTCGCAACAACGAACTGCGCCAGGGTCTGCACGGTGAGGTAGACGCCAGACCATCGCTCCGGCGTCGGAGAGCGCGCGATCAGCGCTATTGTCACCCAGATCAGGATCCCACTTGGCACGCCCGCCGCCCCACGCAGCAGAGTGATCATGTCGCCCTGCATGGACGGCGTCGCGAGATCGATCCCGGCAAGGATCAGTGATGAGACGATCGCAATCAGCTTCAGGTATTTCGGTTTCAGCGCCGCGCCGGCGATGAAGGCCGCAAGGCCCATCGCCAACAGCTCCGCTGTCGCTGCCTGCCCGAGCTGGGCCGGCGACAGACGGTTTTCATGCTCCAGCGCGCCCAAGAGCAGAGGTTGAAGCCCCGCGATCATGATGCCGGTTACGCCGACAAACATCACCGCTGTAAACTGCAACCCCGTAGGACGCGGCCCGATCCAGCTAACCCCTGATGCTTCGCTCATGACGGATCAGTAGTTGAAGCGTGCATAAACGCCAGCCGTCTGACGCGGCCCCATACTGAACAGGTCGAAACCAAGCCCCTCGATAGGAATGATGTCAGTGATGTTGGTCTCGCCGAATACGTTGCGACCGTAGAGGCCAAACTCCATCTCGCCATCCGATGGCTTCCAGCCTAGCCGCAGGTTCACGAACGTCCGGTCTCCGTCGGACAACCGCTCCACGTTGCGCGTGTCGTAGAAGACCTTGGAGCGATAGGACACGTCGGCCTGGGCCTCTGCGCTGCCACCAAAGATGTTCCACTCATACCGCGCCGACCCGTTAAGGCTGACCTCGGGTGCGTTGGGCAGCGTATTGCCTGAATAGTCGTCGCCCTGCGACTGGAAGTCCTGATAGGTCGCATCGAGGAACGAAGCCCCCAGCGACAGATCCAGTCCATCGATCGGCGAAGCCATCAGCTCTGCTTCGAGCCCCTTTACTTCGGCGTTCGACGCGTTCGTGAAGTTCTGCACTGTCAGCTGCGTGTTGGGATCAACCACCAGAGTGTAAACCTGCAGATCCTGGTAGTCGTAGAAGAACGCCGCGAAGTTTGCCGTTAGCAGTCCGTCGAGCAGTTCGGATTTCAGACCGGCCTCGTAGGCGTCGACGATTTCGTCGGCGTAGGGCTGCAGCGCCCCCGGATCGGTCGTCTGGCCACCGAAGAAGCCGCCGCTCTTGTAGCCCCGGTTGTAGCTTCCGTAGACGTTGATGTCGTCGGTGACCCGGTATTGCAGCCCCAGTTTTCCGGAGAAGGAATCGAACGTCTTGCCGTCATCGACGGAGAAGAGGTTCAACGTAGGATCGTCGACGTCGCTCGCGTACGTGGCGTCGTAGTGGAACGTCTTCTTGTCCGCTGAGTAACGCAGACCGAAAGTGGCGGTGAGCCGGTCGGTGAAGTCGTAGTCGATCTGCCCGAACACGGCGTAGCTGTTGGTGTCCTGGGTAAACGGCCAGCCGAACACGCCTATGCCCTGCGGCAGGTCCACGAGAGGGTTGCCCGAGTTCGCGACGCGGAAGACATCGTAATATGAATTCGTGTCCAATTCATCGCGCGCGAGGTAGATGCCGGCGACCCAATCGAGCTGGTTGTCGCCGTTGGATTGCAGACGGAGTTCCTCGCTGGCGGCCCATTGCTGCGCCCGATAGCGCGCCGTGATGATATCGGTCGGACCAGCGTCTGTGTCCTCGAGATCGTCGCGGTCCGCGTGATCGTATCCGGTGACCGAGATCACCGACATCGCGCCGAGGTCCCATGTCAGCGTCGCGGACGCGCCATAGGTCTCGACCTTGTCCTTGCCTTCGAGGTGGTAGTCGCCCTGATAGAGATTGTCGCTGGTGTTGGCGTAGCCCGCCAGGTCGGTGCAATCGCCCGAGGTGTAGTAGCCGGGCGCGCAGAACCCATCCGATCCAGTTGCCTGAGCTGTCGCCGGGAAAAGCGACCGGTTGTACGCCCAGATCGATCCGCCATTTGATTTGCCGTAGCGCAGCTGGAACAGCGCATCGAACGTGTCCGACGGAGTCCATGCCAACTGCAGGCGTGCGCTGCCACGATTGGTGTCGTTGCCGTGATTGCCGGTCAGGCGGTTCAGCGCATAGCCGTCATTGGTAAGATAAGTGCCCGAGAGCCGGTAAGCGAGATCGGGCGAGATCGGTCCACCTACCGCGCCTTCGAGCGTCAGGCTGTTGTAGCTGCCATACTCCACTGATCCCATCGCCTCGAACGAGTCGCTAGGCTTGCGGCTGATGAGGTTGATTGCGCCACCTGTCGTGTTGCGACCGTAGAGAGTGCCCTGAGGACCGCGCAGAACCTCGACCCGGTCGAGGTCGAAGAACTGACTCATCTGCGCCAGGGGCGAGCCGATGTAGACGCCATCCGAATAGATCGCGACTGCGCTGGCGGTGTTGGGATTGAAATCGTTGAGACCGATGCCGCGGATGAAGATCTTGGGGTTGGCGGCGTTGTCGTCTGTCTTGACCTGAAGGCTTGGCGCAAGAGCGTTGAGGTCGAGCACGTTGGTGACATGGGCGTCCTGCAGCGCCTCTCCGCCGAGAGCCGTTACGGCCACGGGCACATCCTGGATGTCCTGCGATCGCTTCTGCGCCGTAACGATGATGACGTCAGAGTCCTGTGCGTTCACAACCTGCGCGATTGCCGGCAAAGGTGCCGCCGTCAGAACCGTGCACGCCAAAAGCCAAACCTTGATCCCGCGCATGACAAACCTCCACCGATCTGTGTTTTCACAAAGCTAGTCATCGCTAGCTTTTTCTGGCAAGAGGCATGTTGCAATAAATGTACGCTGTCGCCGGACCTGCAATTGTCGAAGGTCTGACCGTCCGTGCTGACGCCTAATTGCTGGCGGTGAACCGGATTCCCAGCTTGCGGATCGCGTGGACGAAGTTGTTGGGGGCGATATCGATCTCGCCTGTCCATTCGACATCGGGCAGCCGGGCAAGGAGCTGGCGATAGGCTTCCTCGAGCTGGATCTGGGCGACGCGCTTGCCGATACAGACGTGCGGACCGTAGCCAAAGGCGATGTGTTTGTCCGCATTCTGTCGCGCCACATCGAGTTCATCGGGCCTGTCAAATACGGCGGCATCGCGATTGGCGGCGCCGTAATACATGACCACCTTTTCGCCTTCGGCGACCTTCTGTCCGGCGACCTCTGCGTCCTGAAGCGCCGTGCGCCTCATATAGATCACCGGGCTGACCATGCGGATGAATTCATTCGCCGCGTTCGGAAGCAGTTCGGGATGAGCAGCGAGCTTCGCCTTCTGCTCCGGGAACTCGGACAGCAACTTCATCGCGCCGGACAGTGTATTTCGCGTCGTGTCGTTGCCCGCGAAGACGATCAGCAGCCATGACCCGTCGAGATATTCATCGCTGAGAAACTCGCCATCCACCTGCGCACGGGCGATCGCGGTCATAAGATCGGCCTGTGGGTCCTGCCGGCGCTTGTGCAGCATATGGAGACCGTAGGCGAACATCTCCTCGACGTTGGAGTTGAAGTCGGCAACGAACTGCATGAGTTCGAGACTCGGCGCGATCTGCTGCGTCGCTTGATCGGCCGCAAGGTTCTGCGCAAGCTCGAGATAGTGCATCCACTTCAGGAATTTCGCCCGGTCCGCTTCAGGGACGCCGAGGATTTCGCACAGCGCAAACAGCGGCAGCCTGGAAGAAAACGCCTCGACCATGTCGCATTCGCCGAGGGGCGCCATTCCATCGATAAGGCGCGTGACTTCGGCCGCAACCTTCGTCTTGAGCCCGGCCAGATAGCTCGGCGTGAAGAACGGCATGTGCTCGCGGCGCAGCTGCAGATGCTGGGGCGCATCGAGATTGATCATCGTGTCGAACGAGGCGCGGCCGAGCAGGACATGGCCAATGCCGGGCTTTGGCGTATTCATCAGTATGCCGCCCCGCTGGGACGAGAAGGTCGCTGGATCGCCGTTCACCCGCATGACATCGGCGTGCCGGGTCACCGCCCAGAAGCCCGGCAGGTCCCCAGGCTCGGGGTGCCAGCAGACCGGCGCCGCTTTGCGAAGGCGCGCAAACGCTTCGAACGGCTGGCCCTTGCTGAATGTCGTAACATCGTTGAACTGCAGCCCGTCCACGCGCGGATACGCCTCGGGATAGACAGGTCCCGGCCGGCCTTCGACGGCGGTCTGGCTGATCAGCTGCATGATGGCTCCCTGAATCCTGCCGCACTATCGGCGGCTCGCGTACACACAAGGTTGCGCGCGCATCGTGCCTGCGCAAGTCGTGACTGTAGGGAAGCGCCGCGATCAATTTGTCCTGACGTGCGAACTCACTTCGATCAGGCCACGTCGGCGACGAAACCCTTCCACGTGCGCATGTAGTTGACGAACGCTTCGCCCAATCCTTCCTGGCGGAGGTGATCGGCTGAAACGGGCAGCGACACCGGTCTGAAGTCCGGATCAGCAGCTACCTTCTTCGGGAAATCGTGATGAAGGATTGCTCCACGCCCGATGACAACGAAATCGAGACCTGTCTCGAGTGCGCGCCTGCAGCCATCACCTGTCGTGATCTTGCCGGCTGCGCCGAGGCGAACGCTTCCGCGATCCAGGCTGGTGAAAATCGATGCCAGGCTCTGGCCCTTGAGCTCTGGCTCCTCGGGCTCCTTGAAGACATCCCACAGGGACATGTCGAGATAGTCGATCCTGCCTTCCCGCATGAGCCGCTGCGCGACGGACTGGATCTCCCGCACCTTCAACCCGAACCGTTCGGGCGACAGCCGCACGCCAAGACTGAAGCCAGGCCGACACGCTGCGCGCACGCCATCGATGATGTCGAACAGCAGCC
Organism: Hyphomonadaceae bacterium; assembly: GCA_965279205.1. Lineage (GTDB taxonomy): Bacteria > Pseudomonadota > Alphaproteobacteria > Caulobacterales > Hyphomonadaceae > UBA7672. The sequence goes on along the minus strand of OZ257144.1, from coordinate 1,833,902 downwards.
GTGAACGGTTCTCGATCGAGCCGCCATAGCGGTCCTCGCGGCGGTTGATCTCGGGACTCAGGAACTGGCAGAGCAGATAACCATGGGCGCCGTGCAGCTCCACGCCATCGAAACCCGCGCGTTCGCAACGCACAGCCGCCGCGATGAAGTCATCCGCGGTCTGCTCGACCTCCGCCAGGGTCATTGCGCGAGCGCCAGTCTCGGCATTGTCCGACGGACACAGCGGCTTCTGTCCGATCAGCGCCTCCGGCGAACGCATGCCGGCGTGATGTAGCTGGACCACTGCATGGCTGCCCTGGGCCTTGATGGCGGCAGCAAGACGCGACAGTCCCGGAATATGGCGATCATCATGAGCGCCGAGCTGCCCCGGAAAACCCAACCCGTCAGGCCGGACAGAGGACGCGCAGGTCATGGTCAACCCAAAGCCCCCCTCCGCGCGCAAGGTCAGGCAACGGAACTCGTCTTCGCTCATCGTTCCGTCTGCATGGCTCTGCAGATTGGTGAGCGGCGCCAGCATGAAGCGGTTCTTGAGCGCGGGACCGCGCGCAAGTTCGAGCGGGTCGAACAGGGATGGCATTGCAGGAACTCCGGACTATGCGGCGGCGACTAGATACGCTCGATGATGATCGCTGGCGCCATGCCGCCTGCAGCGCACATGGTGACCAGCCCGCGCTTGAGATCGCGCCGCTCCAGCTCATCCAGCACAGTCCCGATCAGAATTGAGCCCGTCGCGCCGATCGGATGGCCCAGCGCCATGGCGCCGCCATTCACATTCACCTTGTCGCGGTTGAGCTTGAGATCGCGGATGAACTTCTCGGCGACGACGGCGAAGGCCTCGTTGATCTCGAACAGGTCAATGTCATCCAGCGTCAGTCCCGCCTTCTCCAGAACCTTCCGGGCCGCGGGCACAGGCGCGTTGAGCATCAGCGTGGGGCTGTCACCCATGTTCGCCATCGCAACGACGCGCGCGCGGGGCTTGAGCCCGTGCTTCCTCGCATACTCCGGCGAAGCAAGCAGCAGCGCCGCCGCGCCGTCGACCACGCCCGACGAATTCCCGGCATGGTGCACATGCTTCATCTTGAGGTCGGGATAGACCTGACGGATCAGCCCGCCATAGGTCGTGCCCCGCTCATCAAGTGGAACCTCCGCCATCGCCTCGAACGCAGGCTTCAATCCGGCCAGCCCCTCTCGCGTGGTCTGCGGGCGCGGGAACTCTTCCCGGTCCAGCGCCAGCGATCCGTCTTCCTTGTGAACGGGCACGAGGCTCTTGCTGAAATGGCCGCCCCTGATCGCCTTGTCGGCGCGCACCTGGCTTTCGAGCGCCAGGGCATCGAGGTCCTCTCGAGAGATGCCTTCCATCGTCGCGATCGCATCGGCGCAGACGCCCTGATGGCTCTGCGGATGCTTCGCGCGCAGCCGCAGGTTTCCGGCGTCGATGAATGCCGGCGATTTCGGATCGGCCATCGCCGACGTGTAGCTCATCATCTCGGTGCCGCCCGCCACGACGAGATCCGACATGCCTGCCATGATGGTCGAAGCCGCGAGGTTCACCGACGTGATGCCCGAGCCACAGAATCGGTCGATCGTCACGCCCGAGGCTCGCGTGTCGTAACCCGCATCCAGCGCAGCCATCCGGCCAAGATCCCGGCCCTGTTTCCCGCTCTGGCTGGATGTGCCCCAGATCACATCGTCAATGTCAGCGGTGTTGACGTTGGTGCGCTCGGCCAGAGCCTTCAGTACCTCGGCGCCAAGGTGCTGGGGATGCATGTCGGCCAGCGCACCTTTGCCGACCCGGCCGATACCGCGCGGCGTGCGGCAGGTGTCGATGATGTAGGCCTCGGCCATGGCGTTTTCCCTCGTCGATCCGAATTCAGCCGCTGACTGTACAGCGTGCGACACAGACTACAATTTCCCTAGCGAGAGCCCGGGAAGTCGGGCCAAGCCTTGAGCAAAGCTCCGCGGGCTCCTCAGCGTGTCCTCGAAGTGTCCAAAGACCGCCAGCGTGGTGTCCATGTGGTAGACGGAGGACTGGAGTCCTCTGGACCAGCGTCCGGATAATTCTCTCGCTCATCTACCGAAAACGGCCACAGCGGATTCATTTTGCTTGGTGCAGTTGCTGCACCAGTCCGCAGCTATCCCACAGCCAAAGGCCTTACGGCCCTGAATCCATTGAGTGCGCCCGATAAGTTATCCCCGTCCCTTCGGACCGGGCGGATACTCGCTCCCATGACCCAGGCACGAACATGCGCACACGGGCTAGCAACCCCATCGCTTCCCCAGCCTTGGCTGGCAGCGCTGCTGCGCATGTTCGTCGAGCTTGTGCTCAACGTCGCTTCTGTCTTTCAGATGCGCGCCCGCCGTCTTCCCGCTGAATGCCACAGCGACGTGACGCCGGCCGCGCTGCCCGAAGGACAGACCGGCATCATCAAAAGGAAAGCCACGCACGCGCCCGACAGCGCGCCCGTTGAACCATCCCCCTCCGTCTCGCGTGCCTTGCACGCGATCCACCTCCCCCTGTCTTCGACATGGGGAGGCAGCAACGCGCTCAAGCGCGACGGTCGCGGGGATTGCCGCCCTCACTTCGCAGAAGTGGGGGAGGTGGATTGCGCGCGCCTGCGCGCAAGACGGAGGGGGCCAGCCCTCTCAACCTCGGCCTGATCTAGCTCAGGCCCAACTCCCCAAACCCAACCCGCGGGCCCAGCCCGCGAGAGCGCGAAGCCGCGCCTATTTCGGCGCGACCGCCGGATGCGCGGCTAGAAACGGTTCTTGATGAGCAGGACTTCCATCACACGCTTGCCCTCTGCAGGGTCAATGCCGAGGAACGTCATGATCCGGTTGAGGAAGTCCACTTCGATCGGAAGGAGGAGGCCGTCGGCAAGCACGATGTCAACGCAATGCGCGAAGAGTGGCAAACGCATATCGGGCGGCAGAGACTCGCAAGCCTCGCGCAATCCGTCTGGACGACTTCTGAGGCGCAGATTGATCGTCGCGTTGGCCGCTGCCAGCTGAGAGGCATTGATCGACTTCAACGCGCGGGAGCGGCGGGAGAGGGCTTCGATCTCAGCCTGCTCCTCAACGGAGAGGTGACCATCGGAGATCGCAGCCGACAGCAGGACGCACAGGAACGCCTCCGGGATCGACCAGTCGATGTTACGCTGCTTCCGGAATTGCTCGATCAGCTTGTCGAGATCAAACGACGTATCGAGCGGCGGATCAGCAACCTCGAAGAGTCTGACAACCCCGATTTGCCCGCCATCATTTGGCATGGCCATCCTGCCCACCGTCGCCTGTCGCCTTCATGAGCAAACGATGCGAGCAAAAGCGCTCAAGGGCAAGCTGCAAGCGACAAACACCACGAGCGGGCGGTGCTATTGCCCTGTGCTGTGCCTTCGCGGTGAGTCGAGGGCGCCCGAATGGGCGCAACGGCGCCGAACGACCGGGCGCCGGCCAAGACTCAGGATTGCCGGGCGGGACAGACCTCGACGGCTGCCTAGAAGCGGTTCTTGACCAGCATGACTTCCATCACCCGCTTGCCGTCGGCGGGGTCAATTCCCATGAAGGCAATGATCTGGTTGAGGAAGTCAGCCTCGACCGGAAGCAGAGCGCCATCAGCCAGGATGATGTCGACGCAGTGCGCGAAAACCGGAAGGCGCATATCCGCCGGAAGGGACTGACACGCCTCCTGCAGGCCGTTGGGCCGGGCCTTGAGGCGCTGGTTGACCGAGGAGTTCGCGGCGGCGAGCTGGTTGGCATTGACCGTCTTCAGCGCCCGCGACCTGCGCGCAAGAGCGTAGATCTCGGCTTGCTCCTCAAGCGCGACATTGCCATCGACGGCCGCCGCGGAAAGAAGCAGGCAAAGGAACGCTTCCGGCACCGACCAGTCCGTGTTGCGTTGCTGCTTGAATTCCTCGGTCAGCTTGTCCAGGTCAAAAGTCGACGCCTGCGCAGGCTCGGCCGTCGACTGAAAGATGTTCAAGACGTCAGCCATGTAACGGTCCTCTTCCGACAGAAATGCCAGCAACGCATCGAAACGCGTTTTGCCGGGCGTTGCAACAGCTCATCGACCCGAGTGCATCGTGCGCACGACATGGTGCGCCCGATGCTCCGTCAGCGGCCCCATCCCTACGATCAGCACAGCGCCGACGGCTTGCCCGGCAGCAATCAGGTTGGCGAACCGCCGCCAGGAGCTGACGTCGGCTGAATGTTGGGCTTGGTAGGCGTCGTCGGCCCCGTCGGCTTGGGCGCCGCAGCGGCTCTGTCGATCCGATTGAACTCCTTCTGGAGGTCCGCAACATATCGCGTCAGCTGCTGCACGGCTGCGTCCCGCCAGAGGGGCGCCTTGATCTTGTCAGAAATTCCAGGCGTGCCCGGTCTGCGAGGAAGCAGCTCTTCGACGTCCTTCTGGAGCTTTGCCGCCTGCGCCATGAGGGACTCGATCTGGCCGTACTGCCGATCCTGGGCCAGGAGCGTCGCATCGCGAGCACCAATGGCGGTTGCCTGTTCGGTGATCTTCGCGTCGCGCTCCTTGAGCGTGGCCTTCTGCTCGCCGATCGTCTTGTCGCGGGCCTCAACCGTTTTCTGCGCTGCATCGGCCTGGACGTAGAAATAGCCCGTGCCAGCGATGGCCGCCCCGAGGAAGAGGACGACAAGGATTCCGAGGAATCCTCTGGAGATGACCAATCCGCCTCTCTCTTGCTGTTGCGGCGGGGGCGCCGGCGGAGGTGGCGGGGGTGTTGATTCAATAAAGACCGTTGGAACGTGGTCCATTCTAAAAGCCCCTTTGCCGTAACTAAAACTACTTCCGCGCTTCGCAGTCGAACACGCGGTAGAATGTGAAGAATGCCTCGGCTGCATTTGCATCGACCGCAGAGAGCGGCGTCAGCGCGGTTTGTTGGGACCCGCAACCAACGACCACGGCCTTTCCGAAATCCAGGAGCACCTGAATGGACGGCGGCTTGGGCGAGCCCGGCCAGCTAAATGTAACTTCAGGCGCTGCGACACCCGGGCCTGCCGCCTGTCGCCGTGCTTCATTGACATTGAGGCCCTGGTTGAACGCGAACTGCGCTGAATCACGCAGGATCGGCCGGGAGCTCGGTGCAGCGAACTGCGCCGCGCGGAGGTAGAACATCCCCCGCAGCAGGAGCCCCTCCGACGTGCCGTCGCTTCCGGAACACCACGTCGACATGCCGTCATCAGTCACGCTTTTGTTGCCGCGAACTATGTGAGCAAGGCAGGCATGATTCCGGGGCGGGTTGGGAGCGCCGACCAGCACCGCTCGATCCGCATTGGCGACTGCGGCGGACGACAACGTCCCGCCGCCTACCTGTCGCGCCTCGATGAGGCTGAGATAGTAATATGCATCCGCCTTGAACTGCAGTTCTCCGGGTGGAGGGATGCCGTTCACCCCTCCCGTCTTGTCAACGACACCCTGAAACTCTCTGGCAGCATCGCTGAGCAGGGATTGCTTGTAATAGCTCATCCCGATCTCGAAGGCGGGTTTCGCTGATTGGGGATTGGCAGTTCTCGCGCGCTCGTAGGTTGCCCGGATGATCTCCGGCCCTGCATTGGGAAGCTTGGCTTTCACCGCTGCAAGCTCGAGAAGCGCATCGGACAGGAGAGGCCCGGGTGGAAGCAGGCGCACAGCCGCCTCGAAGGACTTGTCTGCCCGATCGAACTGGCCGGCGCGATCAAGCGCCCGCGCGAGCTTCAACTGACGCTCGGCATTGTTCGGCTCAAGGCCAGCGGCCGTGATGTATTCATCGATCGCCTGCTGCAAGAGGCCAGCCGCATCGGCCCCGCCAGCGGCGGCGGCAATGCGGCTCTGTTCAAGCAGAGCCTGCCCGCGGCCCTCGAGAGCCTCGGCCCGCTCCTTGACAAGACCGCGTTCGGCCGCCGTTTTCGCCGCGGCCTCATAGGAACTTGCAGCGGAAACGTAGCTTTCCCGCTTGCCCGTCGTCGACGCATTCGCCAGCGCCAGATATGCGCGCCCCAGACCCAGCTTCGCCTCAAGAGCGTTGGGATCAACGCCGAGCGCTTTCTGGAAGGAATCAATCGCTATTCCGAGGTTGGCGTTCGGGCCCTGAAGCGCCGCCTGACCGTCCCTCACATAGATTTTTGCGAGCTCGAGCTTGGCCTTCGCCGCAACCTGCCCGCGTCCTGGCATCGCGCCGCGACGGACGAGTTCCTCGAAGTCGGCGCGCGCCTTGCCTCCATCGCTCGCCAGGCCCAGCTGCGCGTAGGTGTTGGCGCGCAGAAGCACGAACTCGTCATAGCGCGTATCGACCTGATCATTGGCAAAAGGACTCGCAACATCGCGGCTTTCGAGCTGCCGGATCGCCTCCATAAGACAGCCATCCCTGCCCGTGCAAAGACCGGCCGTCGCCTGCGGAGACGCCGGAGGATTGCTCAATCCCAGCCCGGCATACGCCCGGCCAAGTTCATAGACGCGACCGTACCGGAATCTCTGGTTGGCAAGAACAACGACAGCGTCCTTCTTGTCGTTGGGCCTGGCGCTCCGCGTAAGATCCGGGTGATCGTTGCGCAGGCGATCCAGCGATTTGTTGATAGACTTGATGGCGGCGACATAGTTGCCGACAGGGTCTGTTGTTGGTGGCGTCGCAGCAATCGCGACGTGGGCCCGAGCCACGTTGTAGGCGGCGATCGCCTGGTTGCCGCCGCGCTCATTGGGATCTTCCGCCGTCGCGCTACACTCCCGGACCATGTCCAGGTAACGCGTCGACGAAGGCATGCCGACATCAGGGACAACGCAGTCTTTCCTGGCGGCCCAGGAGACAGGCTGCGAACTCGGTTGCGCCGTCGCGCCGGTAGCGCATGCGGCAATCAACACGGTCATTGCGATTCCAGAAAGTTGGCGGAAACGCCCGAACGCTACCCCACGCATCCTATCACCCCGCAGAACCGCTCTTAGTGCCCGGTTTTAACCTTTATGGCTGATTTCCACAGGGGGTAAAAGTGGCAAACGGGAAATGTGCTGAGCGTTACGGAACCCCCTTTGCTCAAATGACAGCCTCGTGGCAGCGAGACTGCCAATCCCCCTTTCAAATGCGGGCTTTTTCAAAATTGGCCGCCGTCCCCCATTGCTCAGGCAAGCGCCGTTCACAGGCCTGACGCTCAAACGCCGACGTGTGTCGCGAAAAACAGGCGGATACGCGTATCCGACGAGCGAGCTGCAGCGCCCAGAATTCGCACGGTTTGCGGACGTCTAACCCTTCGACGACGCAGCCGGCGCCACACCCGGCGCAACTGCGCAGGCTAGCGCCTCACCCTTGTGCTCATGCTCCACGAGTGATTGCGCCTCGGCCATCAGGTCGCCGCCGAGCAGGACATTCAACTCGCAGGGATTGAACCGTCCGATCTCAAAGAAGCGCACATTGCGCCGGGCCTCACGCTCGGCGTCCGTGGCATCATCAGTCTTCACGTGCGCAGCTGACAGAGCGCGCAGCAGCTCGTTCCAAGGAAACAGGCCGGTCCGTTCAACTTTGCTGGCATTGGCGTAGGCGCCAGCGAAGTCGCCGTCACGCAGATAGGAGAAACTCACATTCTCTCGCGTTCCGCTTACCTGGTTCGGCGTCTGGTGAAGTCTTTCGCGCAGACGTATCGCCTGGTTCAGGCAGGATCTCGCGAGCAGCATGCGCGCGGATCCCTTGTCGGCTTCGTCGGCCTTCCCGCACAGGCTGGCGGCGAGATCAAGCTCGGCGCGCAGGTCAGGATCCGGCACATCGAACATCGCGATCAACAGCGTTCCGACGCCGTGGAAGGCGTTCATCGCCAAAGTGATGGCCGCTTCGTCGGAACCGGAAGGGAGCTCGCCGCTCTGCCTTAGCGCGAGAACATAGTCACGGAGCGCATCGTGCGTTCGGCCCAGTTTTCGTTCGCATTGAGCTTTCCAGTACAGCGGTTGCGGTCCGAGTTCGGTCGCAGCCGCACTTGCTTCAATGGTTCGGAAGACGGCATCGCAATCCGCCTGCGCGTAGTTCGAAGCGTTCGAGGATGCATAAAGATACCGAACCCACGCGGCGCCGGTTTGGGCAAGCGCCGCCACAGCCGGATCAGTCAGTGCTGCCTCGAAATCCGTCTGCGCCCTCGCAAGAACATCTGGAAGCTCGATTGCGCCCGCGTCGATCTGTTCGCCGCTTCGCTCCCAGGCCAGCAGGGCGGAGGATCCCGCGAAGAGGGCGCGCGTTCCCGGGCTAAGGCCGCCCTGGCCGACCGTCGCCGCCTCGATGAGCCGCTCCTCGCTCAGCGAGCGGCCTCGCCTTAGATAGTTGCTGACAGCCGCAAGAGCCGCCACGGGCTCGGAGCGGCTGGGCAGTCCCGGGGATATGGCGCGGAACTCGTCATAGGTGCGGCGGACAGCCCGTTCCAGGTTCGAGACGCGATTGGTCTGACGGTCCGCCTCGATCCTCGCATCGAACGCATCACGCTCGAGCCGAGCGGATGTTTGAGTCAGGGCGGCTGATGTGTCGGTGAGCTGCTGGGAGACCGCGTAATAGTAGACGCCGAGGGCTGCGGACATCGCCACCAGCACGAACAGGATGCCAAACCCTGCGAACAGGATGCGCCGGAATCCGCGCTGCTCCCGGCTGACGAGCGCGATCAAGTCGTCCTCGGCTGTGTCCGACATTCCCCGACTCCTTCGCTAGCTGATCAGCGACGTGGCCATCTCCGTCCACAGCCGACGCTTCTTCTTGTCAGCGCACTGCAGATTGCCAAGGAAGCTGGCGAAGAGCTTGAGACGCCCGGCACGCGCGGCGAAAAGTGTGCGCTCGATCGAATTGATACAGTTCTGACAGGCCCACCAGCTGCCAAAGAAACCAATCACGGCCGCCGACATGGGCGTCAGCAGCTGTATCGCGCCCAACCATTCCTGGCTGATGCGACCCGATAGAAACAGAACCGAGATCGTCCCGATAGCGATGATCAGCATGACAAGCGAGAAGAGGAAGAGACCAAAACAAAGGCCGCGGGTGCGGCAGTGGTGCTGTTTCTCGGACTCGAGAATTGCAGCCAGCGCATCAATGTCAGCCTGCTCGATTTGGGTCGTGCTCATGTTGAGTCCCCACGACGCAACCGTACACCAGGAAGGCGATCGGCGCCACATGGCGCAGCTGCGGAGGCCAACGCACTCCCCCGTCACAAATGAGTAGGTCAGAGCGTGCCCAGAAAGGCATCTCTCCGGCCAAAAATGAGGCGGAACGCCATTCGCAATCCCCTGTCAGCAGACGGCGGCAACCGGACAACAAGGTGACCGATCTGACACAGGTTAACTGACCAGTCCCGGCTTCACTCGAAGACCAGCGGCCATCCGGCCGCGCCGTTGTCAGAACCGGTTCTTGATCAGCAGGATCTCCATCACCCGCTTCGCGTCCTCTGGGGGGAGGTCCATCATCTTGGTGATGCGATTCAGGTAATCCGCTTCGACAGGCGCCAGATTGCCATCTGACAGAATGATGTCGACGCAGTGCGCGAAGACGCAGAGCCGCATGTCAGACGGCAGCGCCTTGCACGCCTCCTCGAGACCGTTCTTGCGCTCTGCGAGTCGCTTCTGGATGATCGCGTTGGCCTGCGCGAGCTGGTTCTGCTTCAGTGTCTTCAGCGTACGTGAGCGGAGCAGAAGCGCTTTGACTTCTTCCTGTTCCTCTCGGGCGAATACGCCATCGACGGAGACCGCACAGAGAAGAAGACAGAGGTAAGATTCACCTACGGTCCAGTCCGTATTCCGGTTCTGACCGAACTCCGCAGCTAGCTTTTCCAGATTGAGGCTGGAGGACGGCCGCTCCGGCGGCGCCTGAAAGATATTGATGACTGGGCTGACTTCGCTCGGCATGATTTTCCCCTCGCGGCCCATTCTCTCGATGCGCCACGATGACCGGAACGGCCCTGAATGGCAAGCCGGGCGATCAATGCCGCTCTGCTACGATACGGTGACAGGTCGCGAAAACGAACCACCCGAAGTGGCGGGACGGTGGTGGCGTGCGCAGTCCGGCGACCACCGCTCTCACCATCGCATTCCCGCTAACTGGGAAAAATACTGGGAATTCGCCGCACTTCGACCGAGCAATCTTGGATTACCCCGGCAAAGGCCGGCAAGATGCCGACAGGAACCCGAAAATCATGAGAATCGGAACCGGGAAATAATCGGCCAACAAGTGCGAACTCTCTGTTCGTCTGGCGAAAATCCGTGACCTTGGCATTTTCGACTGGTCCAGCGCCGCTCACTTGAGCGAAGGAGCACCATGTCGAACAACACCGACGATTCGGATGCTCGGCACGGTCCGCCCCCAGCAACAGGGCCGGCCGCGGAGTACCGCGTCGGGTATGGGCGTCCGCCCCTCCATTCCCGGTTTAAGCCAGGCCAAGTCGCGAACCCGAAGGGTCGGCCCCGGAAGAACACTGTTCTAAGGAGGACGCTTCTCACTCCGACGACAGTGGTGGTCGGAAATCAGCGGGAAACAATGCTGCTTATCGACATCCTGCTGATGCGCGCCAAATCTCGGGCGCTTGCCGGCGACCGGCACGCTTTGAACTATTTGCTCGGTCTTGAGGGCGGCCGAATTCTCGCACGGCACGTTGCCTCCGATCACGGATAGACCATCGGAGCGCGCGTCGGCGAAGTGCATCTATTATGGCGCTGGACTCTATCTAGGCCCCGGCGGTCGGTTAGCTCGTCCGCATGTCAGAATCCGCTTGACGGCTATTTCCGCTTAACCTGTCACTCCCGTTCAAGATGCGCGTCTTCATTTCCTACTCTCGCAAGGATGGCAGGTTTGCCGAACAGCTCCGCGCAGCGCTGATCGATCGCGGCTACGCGGCTTATCTCGATCGTGAAGACATAGCACCTGGCGAACCGTGGCGAGACCGTCTTGAGGCGCTGATCATCGCCGCGGACGCGGTGGTCTATGTCATCTCCCCGGACTCTCTACATTCTGAGCATTGTGTATGGGAGGTCGAGCGTTCGCTTGAATTGAAGAAGACGTTGACGCCGTTGATGTGGCGCGTCGCTGACGAGGTTGCCGCGCCCGAGGGCCTGGCCTCTCTCAACTACGTGTTCTTCGATGCCTATGAACGCTCCGGGATGACAGACGCATCTGCATTTGAAGCGTCGCTTGCGAAGTTGGAAGCCGCGCTCTCAGTTGCTGACGTGTTTTGGGTGCGCGAACACACCAAATGGGTCGGTCGCGCCATGGAGTGGGATCGAGCCGCGCGCGCCGAAGGCCAGCTGCTGCCGGTCGCGCATATTGATGCGATCCAGGCATGGGCAACTGCCCGGCCGGCGCACGCGCCCGAAATTCCCGCCGTGCTCACTGACTATCTCGCCGCGAGCATCGCCAGGGACGAGCGCGAGCGCCGCGAGAAGACATCCAGTGAACAGAAGCTCGATCGGCAGACTCAAATCGGGGTCGCAGCGCTGGCTCAACAGTCGCGCGACGCGCAACGCTTTGACGCCGCGCTGCGCCTCGCGCTGGCCGGCGAGAGCGACACCGACATCCCGGAGCCCGCGCGGCGCGCGCACATAGCGGCCAGTGCACATGCCAGCGCCTGCACAGCGCGACTGGCCGGTCATAGTAAGAGTTTGAGCCGCGTTGCGATCGGTGCCGACGGCGCGAGGATCGTCACGGCGTCAGCCGACAATACCGCCCGCATCTGGGATACCGACACGGGCGCAACGCTTGCGGTTCTGCACCACGACGATGGGGTGACGGATGTGGCCTTCAGCCCCGATGGAAGTCTCGTTGCGACGGCCTGCCTAGACAAACAGGCGCGCATCTGGCGTAGCGCCGACGGCGCCCTGCTGTTCGCGCTCTCCGGTCACGCAGACATGGTGAAGAGCGTAACCTTCGACCCAACCGGGACGCTGCTGTTGACATCCTCAGCCGATTGCACGGCTCGCCTTTGGAATGTCGCGCGGGGTAGCGAACGCGCCCGCCTCAAAGGGCACGCAGGTGCTGTCGTTGACGCCGTCTTCAGCGCCGACGGCCGAAAGCTCGTAACCTGTTCGGATGACGAGAGTGCGTGCATCTGGAGCGTGAAAGGCACCCTGCTCCGCCGGTTGAAAGGCCACACCGGTCGCGTCTGGGTCGCGGCGTTCAGCGCCGACAGCAGCCAAGTGGTCACTGCGTCTGCCGACCAAACCGCGCGGGTTTGGGCCGCGGCTAGTGGCCAGGAGCGTGCTGTGCTGCGCGGTCACACGAGCCCGGTGTCCAGCGTGGCGTTTGACGCCTCAGGCCGGCGAATTGCAACCGGGTCGAGGGACCGCACGGCCCGTGTATGGGACGTGCGGTCCGGGACAGAACTAACGCGCTTTGCAGCACACACTGGATGGGTCGAGAGCGTGGCGTTTCTCCCGGACGACGCGCGCGTGGTCAGCGCATCGACGGACACGACGGCGCGCGTGTGGGACGCGGGCGACGGGAGGGAGATCCTGCGTCTTGCAGGGCACGACGATCAGCTCTCAAGCGCTGTAGTAAGCCAGGACGGCGCACGCGTCGTGACGGCCTCCGACGATCACACGGCCCGCGTCTGGGACCCCGACGCGGGAACTGAACTCGCAATGCTGGGACAGCGGAAGGGAAGTGCCTGGCATGGGCCCGCCTTCAGCCGCGATGGCGCGCAGTTTACTGCAGGCGCGCATGACGGCGTCGCGAGGATTTGGTCGACGGCGGATTTCACTGAACTTGCCGCGCTCAAGGTCGGTGGCGGGATTGTTTGGGACGCCCTCTTCAACGACGCTGGTGACCGATTGGTCACCGCGTCGACCGACGGCATAGTGCGCATTTGGGACATCGCAACACGCAGGGAAGTGAGCCGCTTCGTCGGCCACAAGGGCGCCGTTTATGCGGCGAGCTTCAGCCCGAACGACGTGCAGCTCGTATCGGCGTCCGCGGATCAGCGCGCTTTCGTTTGGGATGTGGCAAGCGGTCGGTGTCTATTGCGTTTGGAGGGGCACGAGAAAGCTGTGTCGCGAGCGAGCTTCAGTCCTGACGGCTCGCGCATCCTCACCTCGTCGGGCGATGGCAGCGCGCGCATCTGGGATGGAGCGAGCGGAATAGAACTCATCCAGTTCAAGGGACACGATGACTGGGTGTCTACCGCCGCCTACAACCATGCCGGCGATCGTGTCGTCACGGCGTCGAGCGACAAAACGGTCCGTGTCTGGAATGCCGCGAGTGGCGCTGAAATTGCGCGATTCAATGATGCGTCGCCATTCACCAGCGCTATATTCTCATCGAACGGCGAGCGCATTCTGGCCACCCTTGCCGGCGGCGCCGCGCGCGTCTGGGACGTGCAAAGCGAAGTCGAAATTGCACGATGCGAGCGTTATCAGGCGCAGATGTCGGATGTCGCTTTGAGTCCGGACGGTTCGCTGATGGCTACAGCATCGGATGATGGATTGATCCGCTTCTGGGATGCGACGTGGCTCGCGGGTCTTTCGGGAGCGAGCCTGGTGCAGGCCGCCGTCAAGGGTCGTCTTAAGGGCATGGGACGGCTGAGCGATGAGGAGCTTGCGCTGCTACGCACCATCATCGGCGATGTCGATCGCGATGTCGCCTCTCGCTGGGCTGCCGGAGATGACGGGGACTCCATCGCGTCACTCGATCAATGGGCGCGGCATCGCCGTAGAGCGCACGATACGGCGAGGCAAATCTGGACCGCCCGAGCGGCGGAGATCAATGTCGCAAACGGCAGTGTTCGCCAACCGCGTGAGAAGAAGCCCTGGTCCTTGTTTGTGCGCGCCTGGGCCGTCGCCTTGTTGATAGCCCTTGTCGTGGGCGCTTCTGTGCTGCTTCAAGCTTCTCATTAAGACGCGGCGAAAGAGGGGCCGGCACGATGGACTAGGTTGGATCAGCGTCGGCCACGCACCTGACTGGGAGCGTCCGATGGAAACCGCAGCGCTTGTCAGCGCATTCGTGGCGGAGTTCGAAGACCTGGATGTGGTCGTGTCCTAGAACGGTGGCTCCCGGCGACGCCGACAGGATCAACCCAGATCACCGATCTCCCCATCATTGTTGCGATGATCTTCGACTGACGCACACGGGGCGGTCTGCACCCGGCCTACTTCATCGGCGGCGGCATCAGGTTGGCCTAGGTGTCGCGCGTGCCTGTCGCGCGAACGCGGGCAGCACCTGCTCGAATTGACGTATGTTAGGGAGCGTGAGACGGTAGATGCTAGTGGCTCGGGATGGGGACGAACTCCGATGGCCAACAAACGTACCGTTTCAGTGCTTTCGATAGTTGCATTGGCTTTGGCTTCGGCGACGCCGGCCCAAGCGATTGGCGGACAAATCGGCCTCGAATTTGCGATCGACGCGCCGTGGCGGATCGAACCAGTCGTGCTCTCTGATGGTCGAAACAGTTACGGCCCAATTCCGATCAGTGTGACCTTTCAGGACGCCGTATTTGAGCAGGCTCGGGGATGGCTTGGCAGCAAAGCCTTCGAGCAGATCGTCGTCGGCCGACTAAAGGAAATCCGGATCTCGGAAATGGGCGCCGCCGGCGCTGAAGGCGTAACTGTGATAGCGCCATCCCAGTTGGCCGAGATAGAACGTAAGTCGCGGGTTTCTACGATCACTCGCGAGCCTCCGCACGAACTTTGTCGGCCCTCGCCTGGCCAGGATTGCGCCGAGCTCCTCGAAATCTCCAACTCGCACGAATGGCATACCGGGTTTTGGTTCACGCCGAAGCGGCCGATGGCTCCCGGGTTACGCCTTCAACTCCAAGTGACGGTTGTGACAACGCTCGCTCCTATCGGGACGCCGCCAGCACAAGCGAGTCGCGCGGAACGGTCTTGGACCAATAGGCTTATTGTCGTTGCGGGCGAGCGACCGCTCCCACGTTTTGGAGACGCCTGGCTTTACGGCGACCTACACTACCATTCACAGATGACCGACAATGAGGGTGAAACCGGATATTCCTATCGGAACGTAGTGCGCGCCATGGGCGCGATGGGACTCGACTTCGTTTTTGCAACCGACCACGCTTCCAATGGCCAGCAGATCGACGGCGGAATTGCCGGAGAGGTCTGTGCGGACTCTCCCATCCCGTCTTTTCTCGCCGGGTGCAAGGAAGCACGCGACCTCAATCCGCAACGCTTCGCAGCTGCAAAGACAATCTTGTATGGACCCGACGGCGCAAATGAAGCGATCGGCCGGGAAGCGTCCCGCCTGGCCCGCGTCAAGTCTGCGAATATCCTGCCCCAGATTTACATGGGTGAAGAACTCGACGCTGTGCCGGAGATGTCGGCCGCAGAACGGAACGCCGGCGCCATCACCTACGGCGACGGACAGTTGTACCACTACGCCGACGTCAACGACTGCGTGACCAAACCCTTCACCAGCCCCCTCTTCCCGCTTCCGCCCTGCATCGAGCGGTATTCCCTGCCCTACATTGAAGGTGATCGGATTTCCTATTGGGTGCTTGACCAGCAAGGAATCCCTGTGCCTCGCGTCGTCAACGACGCCGTCGAGAACCGCGTCCTGCGCACTATCGGAAAGATCTTCGGTAACGCGGCCGTGGATGACGAATTGAAAGCAAAGCCCCGACCAAGCCGGCAACATCTGGTGTATTTCCCGAGCAGCGGGCTCCCTAACGGTCAAGGGTGGATCGCCAGCGACACGAACATATTCGGTGGAGCAAGCAAGGCGCTGGAAGTCGTGACGCGCGAAATTGAACGCAATGGTTACGCGTTTTTGGCGCACCCGCTACTTAGTCTCCACCCGGGAAGGTCAATTGCCGATGATATCGCACCGGCGGAGGCTCCATATTCGGCAATCGCGCTTACTCGCGCTTGGCGATCGCCATCCATTCTCGGACTGGAATTCTGGAACGAGAACGATGTGCTTTCGACGCCCTCTTATCATGGTGACGCAATCCGAGAGGAACTCACCGGCTTGTTCACGCCGAAGAACTACACTTACCTTTATCCCTGGGCGAAAGATGTATTTCCGTGGCGCTGGCTTCTCAACAAAGAGGAGGTGAAAAACGAGTTCGACGGTCGAAGCGGACGTGCGGGCCAGCTCTATCACGGCGCGTTCACCTGGGATCGCTTCCTGCGCAAAGGGCTCGACCCGCAGCAGACCGCGAGCCTTGCCTGGCTGCCTCGAGGCGAGCCGCGCAAGTGGTTCATGTCTGGTGGATCGGATAGTCATGGCGACCTCAATTTCCGGCGCTACGGACGACCATACTGCGACGGCGGGACAGGGCGGTGGTGCGACAAGCCCGTAACGGACACGGCTATCGGCAATCCTCGCAATCTGGTGGATCTGACGCCAGCCGGTTCAGGAGTATCGGCCGGCGCTGCGACAGACCGTACAAATCCTGGAAACGGCCCGAAGCGTTACACCAATACGCAGGTGCTGGATGCTCTCAAGGCCGGCAAGTTCAGCGTTACCGATGGGCCGGCGCTCCGCCTTGCGATCGATCGCAATCGGAACGGAGCAATAGACCCGACCGATTTCCAGATGGGATCTACAACGGACTTTTTTCCCGGCGAACATATCCCGCTTTTGATCGAATGGATTTCGACTCCGGAGTTTGGCCCAGTCACGCAGGTCGATCTCTATATTGGCAACAAGACGACGACATATGCGCCCGAGTCCGCCTTTAGTTATCGCGGACCCGGATCGAATGTGATCGACACGTATGCGCGAGACCCATCCGGTGTGTTGCAGATCAAGGTCGCGACTATAGAGGCCGGATATCGTGGTCTCGCACGCATCTATGTTGGACCGGAGCAATTTGGGTTGGTGGCCGGCGACCAAGCGCTTTCTTATGTTCGCGCTGTCGCAAAGACGATCAGTGCAGTCGATGGATATGCTCGCACAGACGTTGTTGGCGGACAGCAGCGCCGCCTGTGCCCCGCACCGCTGACTGGTGGAAGCAAGTGTGGCGATCGGCTGGCCTACACCAATCCCGTGTGGACTCGTTACCGTGTGACATGCCCAACCGCTCGTTCGCCAGCAGGCGGCGGCACAACTGCCGTGGGACAAAGGCCCGGATCATTCCTGGATAGCGACGCTAACTCGGTACCCGACACCTGTGAGCGCAACGTCCCCGATCCGTGTCAGACGACAAGCGGAGGAGCTCGAGGCAGATTGGCCACCGAGACAGGCGTCGGTCGCCAGCCGCCACCGCCTGTTTCTCGCGATCCCGATCGAGCTCCAGTCGGGCCGGTCGCGGCGAAAGCGGTACCGACCAAGTCGTGCACCGTCTTCACCGGTTGAAGATTGGCGACGAGCGATAAGCAAATGGCGCGTCTGCGAGCATCCATTCTAAAAAGGCGTTGAACCTCCAACTCGACTCCGTCCCCAGGCCCGAGCACCACCGAAAGATATTGATATTGCGGCGGCCACGGCAGCCACACCCAACACCAAGGATCGATCAGAGGCGGGGTAAAGGACGAAGCTTCAAGCCCGGCGTTGCTGCGCTGGATGAAGCACACCTGCCGTTCGCCCTGCTCTCGGCGAGCGGCCGCTATTCGCCGACAACGCACAACGAAGAGTCCGCGGATCAGCCGCTACTCCCGTGTTGGCGGAGGCCACCGACAGGATTATCGTACGAGTAGCGGTGTCCGGGGGATACGACATGAGTGAAGCCGACCGGCTGGCGGACGACATCATCTTGAATGGCTTCACCATTGCTGAAAGCCGCCTCGACGTCTCAGTACTGGATCGTCTGCGTCGTATCCCTACTGAACAGCTTGCGTCCTCTGCCGCCGGCGCCACGCGCACTTCCTCGGACGGCGGCAGCACACGTGTCCGCCTGTTACCCGACTGCCCCGACCTCTCGCCCCTGCACCAGGATCAGCTGCTGTTGACGATAACGGCGCGCGTTCTGCGCAAGCCGTTCGCCCTGAGGTATCTTCAATCCCGCACCGTCCATCCCGCTGCCGCCTGTCAGACGCTGCACATGGACTGTGATGTGGGCACAGGTGCTGGCAAGTTGCTCGCCTTCATCTGGATGCTCGACAGTTTCGACGCGAATAACGGCGCGACCCAGTTCATCCCCGGCTCGCATCGCGGTTCGCCCGCCGGGTCGCCGATGCTAGCTATTGGCCCAGCCGGCGGCCTTATCATCTATGACCGCGCCGTCCTGCATGGTCACACGCTCAACCAAAGCAATGCCGACCGCAGATCGATCCAGGGCGGCTTCGATCCCACAACTCTCTGATGCGAGGGCGTGAGAGTCTGGTTTAGGCCAGTAGCGGCCGTTCACCCTGCCCCTTGCGAACGGCTGTTGATCGCCGATATGCACCTTCGGGCTACATCCAAGCCCGTTCGCGCAAATTCAATGCCTGTGCCGGTGATGCGCGTCCGGGAAATGGCCATGGGTGTGGCGCATCGCCGTGTGTTTATGGCGATGGGTATGCGGTTCGGAGATCGGGTCATCCGGTCCATGGTCGTGTTGATGGTGCTCGTCGTGAACGTGGGGATGGGTGTGTTCCATGGCTTCATGTTGGTGTTCGTGCGAGTGGGTTTCGGTGAGATGCAGCCAGATGCCAACACCCATCAGCGCCGCCGCCGCGAGCATGCCCAGCGTTAATGCCGAGTCGAAAAATGCTATGGCGACGACAGCGCCCATGAACGGCGCCGCCGAAAAATAGGCGCTGGTGCGACCTGCCCCCAACTCGCGCAAGGCCAGCACGAACAGGACGAGGCTGACGCCATAGCCGGCCAGGCCCACGGCCATCGCCCCCAGCGCTGGCGCCAGGGGCGGCCAGTGCGCTTGCGCCAGCCCAGCCAGCCCTAGATTAGCCGCGCCGGCGAACAGCCCTTTCAGCATCGCGATTGCGGTGGCGTCATTCAACGCCACCTTGCGCGTGAGATTGTTGTCGATGCCCCAGGCCAGGCAAGCGCCGGCGACCATCAACGGTCCGATCGCGCTGGCTAGGGTCGGCATGCCGCTCCACGCCAGCGCAGCTGCACCTGCCGCTATTGCCACCATGCCCCAGATCAACCTGCCATGGACATGTTCGCGAAAGACGATCCAGGCAAGCGTTGCTGTGAAGACGCCCTCAAGTGTCAGCAGCAGCGACGACGTAGCTGCATCCGTGGTCGCAAGGCCGAGCATCAGCAGGACGGGACCGACCCCTCCGCCAAAGAAGATTGCGCCCATAAGCCAGGGCCAGTCGGACCGCGCAATGCTTATCCGAAGACGACCACGATTGACGATCAGGCGATGGACAAGGAGCCCGACGCCAGCGCCGGCATAGAGGAGGCCGGCCATGAGCCACGGATCGACGGCGCCAAGCAGAACCTTGGCGAAGGGCGTCGATACGCCGAAGAGAAATGCGGCCCCGAGCGCATAGGCAGGACCTTTGAGGCTGGAGGCTTGGCTCATTCCCTTTGCTAGCACCTCCAAGCCTGCTTCAAGCCCGGCCAATTGCCGCCATCGCGATTTTGTCCAAGTAGGAATGTCCGAAAGGGGCGAACTTCGGCCTGTCGCCCTGTCCCGCCCGACTGTCCGCTTCTCGCCTCAAAGCAGCCGTCCGTGCTTGCCACTTTAGCTCATTCCGCATTCCATGTTAACGTCTCCGCAGAGTGCCCCTTCAGCGTGGCACAATCTATCCGCGTCATTGCTCATTAGCGTTTGAGCTTATCAGCTCTGCTCTGCAAGAAGGGGGATTCAACTCATGCAAATCAGACCCGCGCTCTGCGCGTTGGCCACGGCCGGATCAATGGCGATCGCTGCCGCCTTGCCTGCCGAAAGTCAGACGCTGCGAGATTGTGCGCAATGTCCCGAGCTGGTGATCATTCCCGCCGGAACGTTCGCAATGGGATCCCCTGCGTCAGAAGAACGACGCTCCGGCAGTGAAGGTCCTCAACACACGGTGAAATTGCCGAGCTTCGCTGCGGGCAAATACGAAGTGACGTTCGCCGAATGGGATGCCTGCGTGACGGCTGGCGGTTGCGGCGGCTACACGCCGAAGGACCGCGACTGGGGTCGGGACCGCAATCCGGTGATTATGGTTTCCTGGGAAGACGCGCAGAAATATGTCGCGTGGCTATCGGCCAAAACCGGAAAGACTTATCGGCTGTTGTCAGAAGCCGAGTGGGAATATGCCGCGCGCGGCAAGATGGAGGGTGGCCCCAACGAACCCGCCTTCTGGTGGGGGGGCTCCGTAAGTTCCGCCCAGGCCAACTATGACGCCACTGCGATCTACGCGGGCGGTGTGACGGGCGAATATCGCAAGAAGACTATTCCTGTCGGCTCGTTCCTGCCAAACCCGTTCGGGCTTCACGACGTTCATGGGAACGCCTCGGAATGGGTGCAGGACTGCTATTCCAACAACTACCTCAAGATGCCCGTGCGCGGAGCACCGCCGGAGAATGGGTCGGCGTGGCAGTGGAAAGATTGCAGAGAGCGCGTAATTCGCGGCGGTTCCTACTTCAATTCCCCGCCTGGCATTCGCGCCGCCGCCCGCGATCTTAGCGACCCCGGCGTGCGACAGCCAAACATCGGCTTTCGGGTAGCCAGGAACAAATGATCAGTCACTTGCCGGCGGCCGCGCACGCCTTCGTCATCGACTCGATTTCGCGGACTAAGTTTCCCGAGACGCGTTCAACTGGACCTAACGACATTCGCACATCTTTTTGAATTTCTTAGCATAGTCCAGTGTGTCCTTGCTGGTCTCTCGCAAGTGCTCGCCGGCTAGTTTGAATACCTCTTCGACCTGTTTCCAATTCAACCGGTAGCCTGACTTCAACTCCATCTCGAGGCCGCCAACAGCGATATTCAGTTGCTGAGGGCCACGGCGTTCGTTGACAAGTTCCCGGGCCAAGTCCTCCGAAAGCGAGCGCATCACGTCCTTATACCTGTCAGTCGACTCATACAGAGTTTCAGCTAGTTCTCTGAAGTCTGCCACCTGCTCGATAGCCTTCTCGAACGCTGCATCTTTGGCCTCTTCCGAAGCGGCGCTATCTTCAAGAATTTTTTTTATCTCGGGGACAAGTCTGTTGGTGCGGTCATAGGCGTCCGTAACCTCACCAGAGTACAATCTCTGCGAGATTTCAATTCGGGAAATCAGCGTTTCCAGTCTCTTCCCGAAGCCTTCCATATTGGAGTAGGACTTTTCGAGCGCGTAGCCCGTGCTGTTGAAACGCGCCTTGAGGTCATCCAGTCGGAACTGTTCCTTTCTTTCGACCTGCTTCCCAAGAAGCTCCGCTGCTTTCACAAGCTCTCTTATTTCTCTGGCTGACAATTCCCACACGTCGCGCAAATCCGGCGCTAGCTCCTTCGCAGCATCGGCGATGTCGGACGAGTGGTCTTCCAGCTTCTCCAAGCTGTCATTGAGATCTTCCAGAAGGTCCTTAGCCTCGTCGGTGTCTTTGTCGACGTTGTACGACCCAAGAAAGTTCACGGCCTTGTTGTAGTCCGATGTCAGATCACCGCGAAACAACTGTCTGGCGTCCTCCATCAATCCATTTGCAAAGGCCGGGGCCGAGACGCCAAAACCAATAAGTGCGATGGCCATCGCTCGCAGGCCGATCATTGTCATCGAAATTCCTCCAGGGATGCAAAGCGCAAGAAAGGGGGTGGCGGAGCAGCCCCGCGCCCCATCAAATCCAGCTCAATTCACGGAAAAAACTGCGCCGCCGCCCGGCGCGCTCTCGATAATGAGGTCGAGGCTAACATATGGCGATTGGACGACAAAGGCCGGCGTATGATGCGAAGGGATCGATCGAGACGAGTCGATAGCCGCAACGGCTCGTCCGTCCGCTTGGGGCCATCATCGCCCGGCCCGCCACAATGTTACCGATGGCGGGGTCGACCAAAACTGGTCATCCCCGGCGCCGGCTAGAACTGGCAGGAGTTCGCCGAAAACCGCCATTCGTCTTCGGACCTTACAAGGCGCCATTAGACCTTTTGGCCTCCTTCCTGTAATCCTGCGGCCGTACCAGCGGGGACGTGCGTGCCGGATATCTTCCTTTCCTACAACAGAGAGGACCAAGCGGCAGCACGGCGCTTCGCCGAGGCGTTCGAGCGGGAGAGGTTCAGCGTCTGGTGGGACGTATCGCTGCGTGCAGGCGAAGCTTACGACCGGATCACCGAACAGGCCTTGAGCGACGCCAAGGCCGTCGTCGTGCTCTGGTCTCCCCGTTCAGTCGAGTCGCGATGGGTGCGCGCCGAAGCCACCCAGGCCGTTCGCGACAGCAAGCTCGTTCCCGTGATGATCGAGAATTGCAAACGTCCCATCATGTTCGAGCTGACGCAGACGGCGGACCTGACGCACTGGAAGGGCGACCCGCACGACACACGATGGCTCGCCTTTCTCGCCGATGTGAAGGCTATCGTTCACAAGCAGCCTTCAGCAACGCCAAAGCCGCAGCCGGCTTCGGCGACAAGCTGGGCGCCCCCCAGCATTCCGCGCCGCACGCTGGTCATCGGCGCCATCGCCCTCGCGGCTGTGTTTGCCGCCGCCATCGGGGCAGTCATGCTGCTCGGGCAAGGGAGTGGCGCTCCGACCTCACAGCGTGTCGCCTTTTTTGGTTTCACATCAGACGGCGGCCCGCTTGCAGACGATATCGCGGCGTCCGCAACGGATGAGACGTACCAGACAATGCTTGCCATGCGGCTGGAGACCGGCGCCCGCACCGCCACCCGAGGCGTCGAACCTTCGCAGCAGCGCCAGAGAGCAGGTGAACTCGGAGCCGCTTACATTCTCGGGGGAGAAGTCCGCCAGACCGGCGAGCGCATCAGCATCAGCATGCGTCTGGAAGACGTCGCCAGCAGCACGACGCTCTGGGAAGACACCGTTGCCGGCGCCACCTTCGACAGAATCTCGCTTCCGGTGATGGCCGCAGGCGCGGCCACCGCGAAGGTCCGTTGCATTTCCAGCCTGCGCGCCAGCCTACCGCGACCGGACGGCAATGTGCGCAACCTCATCGCGGCTGCGTGCGACGGGGACGGGAACTGGACGCGGCAGCAGGTCGACGTTTGGCGCGACCTCGCGAAGCAGGCTCAACATTCGGCCTTCGTCCAAAGCCAGTTCGCATCAGGGCTTTACGGATTCCAGAGCACCCCGGTGGTCATGGTCACCGAGTGGCCAGGCCTGCTCGAGGAAGCAAGGAATGCCAGCCGACGAGCAACCGAACTCGACCCCGGTGGCGCCCACGCTCGTTCGGGGGGAGCCATGGACGCGATCGCCGAAGGGCGGCCCCTGGCCGAAGCTGGAGAGTTACTTGCAAACAACACCAACGCGCCCGACGACTGGCGCAAAGGGATCCCAAGCCGCGCCCGCTCCAGGCTGTTGGCTGCGGTTGGCCGCAACGTCGCGGCCGTTTCCAGCGCCAACGCTGCAGTCGAGTTTGATCCACTTGCCGTAAATTCGCGCCTCGTCCTCAGCGTCACGCTTGCGCGCGTCGGCCGCTGGCCCGAGGCGGAGCGTGAGTTCGAGCAATCAAATGCCCGCCACGCGAACTCCCTACTCTGGCAGACATGGTTCTTCTACGCCGCCCTGCTCGACCCGGGCAGCACCAGCGAGGTTCTCGCCAAGGCGCCTCCTGCCGTGCCCGACGCAACACGAACATGCTGGCAGGAGATCGCGGAGAGCATGCAGTCGCGCTCTGCCCTGGACCGCCGCCGTGGAACAGACCTCTTGAAACAATGCCGGGCCGACGACCTGATTGACCCAATCAGCGGCGCAGGCGCGCTCGCGAATCTTGGGGACGTGCAAGGCGCCTTTGAAGCCCTGAAGCGACCGCTTGATCGCCGCAACCCGCTCGTCTTCCTTAGCGCAGCTGGTGTTCTCTTCTCCCCACAAGCCCGCGTCATGCGTGCGGACCCGCAATTCTTGTCGTTGATCCAGGAACTGGGCATCTTCCAGTATTGGCTCGACACCAAGACCCGACCGGACGTCTGCGACAAGGCGGAAGAACAAGGCTTCGCATTCTGCGTAGCCCTGCGTGCTTCGCAGCCGCCGAACTAACGAACGGCAGGAATGGGCCGGTGAGCTCAACCGGTCGACGCAACACATTCCGATTCTCAAGCGAACAGATCGTTCCGTATAGCTTGGACTGTCTTTGTGCGGCTCGCCGGAAGCTGGGACATTCGAGAACCAATGGCTCCGCCCCTTTGCGAACTAGAAGTCAGAACCGGTCTTGTCCTTTGAACAGTTTGCGATCGACCCGCTCTATGAGACACTAACTGCATTCTGGCCGGGGTGGGGGCTATGAAGCGGGATCCTTCTTCGCGCACCGACGATGTAGGTAATGCCGAAAAGTCGTTCGGCGTGGGCGCTCCTAGTATCGCCCTGCCTAAGGGCGGAGGCGCAATCCGGGGTATTGGAGAGAAGTTCTCAGCCAACCCTGTTACTGGAACGGGCTCCACGGCCATTCCGATCGCTACCAGCCCCGGCCGCGCCGGCTTCGGCCCGCAGCTCTCCCTGTCTTACGACTCGGGCGCAGGCAATGGTCCATTCGGCTTCGGCTGGAACCTTTCGTTGCCGTCGATCACGCGCAAGACCGATAAAGGTCTTCCGCAGTATCTCGATGCGCAGGAGTCGGATGTCTTTGTGCTGTCCGGAGCCGAAGATCTGGTACCCGTCTTCCGGCAAGATCAAGACGGAAGCTGGACCGCAAGCCATCCCGGCTATCGAACAGATCGTGACGATGGCTGGGTCAGCGATCAATCGGGAAAGCTGGTTGTCCACGAGGACGAGATCGATGGCTATCGTGTCCGTCGCTATCGGCCGCGGATCGAGGGACTTTTCGCACGCATCGAACGCTGGAGCAGAATTGGCGCCGTGGGTGATGTCCACTGGCGCTCGTACTCAAAGGACAACATCCTCTCCATTTATGGGTTGGACAAGAAATCGCGCATCGCCGATCCAATAGACTCGACCCGCATTTTCTCCTGGTTGATCTGCGAAACGCGCGACGACAAAGGCAATGCAGTCCTCTACGACTATAAAAAAGAAGACGGCGCAAAGGCTAGTCTGAGCAAGGCCAATGAACGCAACCGCGGCGAGCGGAACGATCAGCGACGAACCGCCAATCGTTATCTCAAGCGGATTTTCTACGGCAATCGCACCCCTCTGCTTGACGGCTCCGGCAGACGCCCACGAGTCCTTACCCAAGCCCAAATAAATGGGGCCGGCTGGATGTTCGAGGTCGTGCTCGACTACGGCGAACACCACGGCACGGCACCCTCACCCGGTGACGCGGGCGACTGGGCTTACCGACTCGATCCGTTTTCATCTTACCGTTCGGGGTTTGAGGTTCGGACCACGCGCATCTGCCGGCGCGTGCTGATGTTCCATCACTTCCCCGACAACCTGGAGGTTGGCGCTGATTGCCTAGTTCGTTCAACGGATTTCACGTATACAGACGAACTTGAACCTCCCGACGTCAGCAATCCCATCTACACCTTCCTGCGTTCGGTTACGCAGCGGGGCTATCGCCGCAATGGCCCCGGTTACGATAGTCGTAGCCTTCCGCCAGTGGAGTTTGAATACACGCAGCCGACCGTGCAGGACGAGGTCGAACAGGTCGACGCCGAGAGCCTGGAGAATTTGCCGATCGGGGTGGACGGAAACATCTATCGCTGGACTGATCTGCACGGCGAAGGAATTCCCGGAATACTGAGCGAGCAAGCCGGCGCTTGGTATTACAAGCGCAACCTTAGCCCACTTACAAACACCCGGTCCGATGACCAGGAACAGACGAAGGCGAAATTTGCCGCTCTCGAAACCGTCGCAACAAAACCGAATGTTACATTGATCGGTGGCGCGGAAGTCATGGACCTGGCCGGCGACGGCCAGCCCGATATCGTCCTCATGGAAGGTCCGGCACCTGGCTTCTACGAGCACGACGAAGATGAAGGCTGGCTGCCCTTCCGCTCGTTCACCTCGCGCTTGCATCGTGATTTGAAAGATCCAAACGTTAGGTTTGTGGACCTCGACGGTGATGGACACGCAGATGTTTTGATCACCGAGGACAATGCGTTCGTCTGGCATCCATCGTTGGGAGAAAGCGGATTTGGTCCAGCACGTCGTGCTGCTCAGGCGCTCGATGAAGAAGACGGGCCGCGCATTGTCTTCGCCGATCCCGCGCAATCAATCTATGTGGCGGATCTGTCGGGCGATGGTCTCGCCGACATCGTGCGCATTCGTAATGGCGATGTCTGTTACTGGCCGAACCTAGGCCGCGGCCGCTTTGGCGCCAAAGTAACGATGGACAACGCGCCCTGGTTCGACAACCCCGATCAATTCGATCACAAGCGTATCCGCCTGGCGGACATAGACGGAAGCGGAACGGCCGACATCATTTATCTGCATCGTGACGGCGTCCGCCTGTACTTCAACCAATCGGGAAACGCGTGGAGCAAGCCTCAGACGCTCAAGGTGTTTCCGCGCGTCGATGAAATGGCGAGCATTATGCCCGCCGATCTGCTGGGCAACGGCACGGCCTGCCTGGTCTGGTCGTCGTCGTTGGCAGGCGATGCCCAACAACCGATGCGCTACGTTAATTTGATGGGCGGATCGAAACCCCATCTCCTTGTGAAGACTACCAACAATCTCGGCGCCGAAACGCGTGTCCAGTACGCTCCGTCGACCAAGTTCTATTTGCGAGATCGCCTCGACGGTCGGCCGTGGATTACGCGCCTGCCTTTCCCGGTGCACGTGGTGGAACGCGTTGAAACTTGGGACCACATCAGCCGAAACAGGTTCGTCACGCGCTATGCCTATCACCACGGCCATTTCGATGGCGTGGAACGTGAATTCCGTGGCTTCGGGATGGTCGAACAATGGGACACGGAAACGTTGGCCGCTCTTTCATCGGGCGAGGTCCCAGCTGAGAATATCGACAGCGCGTCACATGTTCCTCCTGTTCACACGAAAACCTGGTTTCACACTGGCATCTATTTTGACCGCCAACGCGTTTCTCGACATTTTGCTGGGCTTCTCGATACGCGTGACCGCGGCGAGTATTTTCGCGAACCGGGACTAACGGATGCCGAGGCGGAGCTGCTGCTTCTACCGGACACTGTACTGCCTGGCACATTGACGCTTGAAGAGGAACGCGAAGCCTGCCGGGCCCTCAAAGGCTCAATGCTCCGCAGGGAGGTCTACGCGCTCGACGCCGGCTCAAACGCTAAGCAGAGCGAAATCGAACGAGCACGCACTCCATACACGGTCACCGAGCAAAACTTTGGTATCCGCGCGGTTCAGACCCGCGGCATCAATCGCCACGCCGTCTTCTTTGTTCATCCTCTGGAAGCGATTAGCTACCACTACGAGCGCAACGCTGCCGACCCTCGCGTGCAGCATGCCTTGACGCTGGATGTGGATGAGTACGGGAACGTTACCAAGCAGGTCGCTATCGGCTATGGGCGTCGAGAGTTTGTCCGTGAGATCGATGATCTCGGGCGCGTTCGGAAGATTCCCAATCCCGGTCTCCAGGGTCTTCGTCTCGAGGACCAAGCGCGACAAACTGATCCGCTACTCACCTACACCGAAAGCCGTCTTACTAACTCCATCGAGACTACCGAAACACATCGCGCGCCAGTGCCTTGTGAAGAGCTGACGTTCGAGCTGACCGAATATACGGCGACCGGACCTGACGGGCGGTTCCAGGCTTCGGATATCGTTGAACTCGATCCGGCAATGTCGGGTCGCCTGCAACTGAGATTTGCAGGCAACGTCGAATACGAGGTCGTCGCGGTTGGCGCGCGGCGGCGGCGGCTGATCGAATGTGTACGAACGCTTTTTCGGCGCGACGATCTCGACGGGCTTCTGGCGCTTGGCGACCTAGAAACGCTCGGCCTGCCCGGCGAAAGCTACCGGCTCGCGTTCACTCCGGGTCTATTGGCCCAAGTGCTCAAACGCCCGCACGCCGGCCAGCCGCTTGAATCCCTCCTGCCCGACCCTGCGGCTGTACTCGCAGGTCACGGTGAGGATCAAGGTGGATACCTACAAAGCCAATCGATGAAGGCGCGAGGCCTGTTTCCTGCGAGCGATGCAGACGGAAACTGGTGGCAACCGTCGGGTCAATCATTTTTCAGCGATAATCCGGCCGACACTCCGCTCATAGAGCTGGCCCAAGCACGTTCGCATTTCTTCCTCCCTCACCGCTACCGCGATCCCTTTGGAGGAAACACCGTCGTTGACTTCGATACCCACGACCTCCTGATGCGAGAGACGCGGGACGCACTGGACAATCGCATTACGGTAAGGGTGAACGACTACCGCGTGTTGCAACCCCGCTTGGTAAGCGACCCCAACCGCAATCAGACAGCCACCGTCTTTGACATTTTGGGTATGGTCGTCGGCGCAGCGACGATGGGTAAGCCATTGCCCGCTCAGGTCGAAGGCGACTCAGTAACCGGTTTCGTTGCCGACCCGGCTCAAGACGACATTGACGCTTTGTTCAATGACGATCCGCGCCTGATCGCCGCCACGTTACTGCAAGACGCAACAAGTCGGATCGTCTACGACGTTCATCGTTTCTATAGTACTCGGCAGGCCCAGCCTGACGATCCGTCGAAATGGCAGCCGCCCTGCGTGGCGGTGCTGGCGCGGGAAACCCACGCCACAGCTACGCCACCGCCACATGGGCACAGAATCCAGCTGAGCTTTTCCTACTCGGACGGATTCGGTCGTGAAATTCAAAAGAAGGTCCAAGCCGAAGCCGGACAAGTGGCTGATGGAGGGCCAGAAGTTGATCCGCGCTGGGTCAGTACGGGCTGGACGATCTTCAACAATAAGGGCAAGCCGGTTCGCCGATATGAGCCGTTCTTTAGCCGGACGCACGACTTCGAGTTCGGCGTTATGGCCGGCGTCAGTCCGGTTCTGTTCTATGACCCAGCCGATCGAGTCGTCGCGACTCTGCATCCGAACCACACGTTCGAGAAGGCGGTGTTCGATGCGTGGCAACAGACTTCTTTCGACGTCAACGACACCTGTGCACTACGCAACGACCAGACCGGCGACCCGCGCACCGATCCTGACATCAAGGGCTACGTTGCGGGTTATTTCGGGACGATCGGCGATGCCTGGCAAACTTGGCATGAGCAACGTAGTGGTGGCCAACTCGGCCCACGTGAAGAGGAAGCCGCGAACCGAGCCGCTGCTCACGCCGACACGCCAACGACTACTCATCTCGATGTGTTGGGCCGCTCGTTTCTGACAGTAGCCCGCAACCGTGTGGCGTGCGCTGATCATGACCTCGACGGAACGGAACAAGATTTCTTCACGCGCATCGACCTTGATATCGAGGGCAATCAACGTTCGGTACGCGATTCGGTCATTCAGGCGGGCGATCCGCTCGGCCGTATCGTGATGCGTTACGCCTACAATATGCTCGGCAATCACATTCAACAGGAGAGCATGGAGGCCGGCGCTCGCTGGATGCTAAACGATGTCACCGGCAAGCCTATCCGTGCGTGGGACAGCCGTGGTCACAATCTCTCAACTGCATACGATCTGCTGCGACGCCCGACAACGCAGACCTTGCGCGGCGTGACCGCATCATCAGATCCCCGCTCGCTGAATCGCGATATCGTTATAGAGCGCACTGAGTACGGCGAAGGGTTGGCAAACGCCGAAACGCTGAATCTCCGCACCCGTGTCGTTCGACATTTTGATCCAGCTGGCGCAGGCATCAATGGCCGAGTGGACGCCAACGGCGATATTTTGGAAGCCTACGATTTCAAAGGCAATCTTCTGCATAGCACTCGACGCCTAATTGCCGACTACAAATCGATACCTGACTGGTCGACGATTCCGGTGCTTGAGGACGAGTCCTTCATGGCCAGCACGCGCTTCGATGCGCTCAACCGTCCGATCCAATCAATTGCCCCCCACAGCAGCTTCGCGCGTGCGAAGCGTCATGTCATTCAACCCAGATTCAACGAGGCTAATCTTCTCGATCGCATTGACGTTTGGCTTAATCGCGTCGACGACCCCGCCGACCTCATTGACGCCGAAAACGAGCTGCCTTCTGCGGTCGGCGTCGCCAACATCAACTACGACGCCAAGGGTCAGCGGGTTGGCATCACATACAAGAATGGCGCTTCAACTCGCTACGGTTACGATGCAACAACCTTCCGGCTTATCCGGCTCTACACGCGGCGCGGCCCGACCTTCACAGAGGACTGCGCGAACGGAGATCCACCACCGCCAACCATCGCAGCACCGGACTTACCGCCCGAGAGCGGTGCGTGCGGCTTGCAAAATCTAAGTTACACGTATGATCCAGCCGGAAACATTGTGCGCATTTCGGATGATGCGCAGCAAACTGCATACTTCCGCAACCAACGAGTCGAACCCAGCTGCAACTACGTCTATGATGCGCTCTACCGTTTGATCCAGGCGACCGGTCGCGAGCACCTCGGGCAGATTGGCGGAGCGCCAATCCCTCATTCCCGCAGCGATGCTGGGCGCATCGGCGTGTTGCATCCAGAAGACGGTAACGCGATGGGAGCCTACGTCGAACGGTACGTCTACGACACAGTCGGCAACTTCCTGAAGATGCAGCATCGTGGTCGCGATCCACAGCATCCCGGGTGGACCCGTGCTTACGATACATCGGAGACTAGCCTGATCGAGACCGGTGCGGACGGCACATTGGCCAAGGCAAGCAACCGTTTGTCGCGCACTATACTTCAACCCGAAGGTGCCGTGCCGACACTCGAACCATACCAGCACGACGCCCATGGCAACGTGGTGCGCATGCCCCAACTTGGTGGCGGCGCGGCCGGACCGAACCTGCACTGGGACTACAAGGACCAATTGCGGAAGGCTGATCTGACGTCCGGCGCGGCGTTCTACGTCTACGACGCCGACGGCCGACGGGTGCGGAAGGTGTGGGAGAAGGCGGCGAACCTCATCGAGGAACGGCTCTATCTCGGGGGCTTCGAGATATACCGAAGACATAGTGGTGCGATTGGTGTGAACAGCGCCACGCTCGAACGTGAGACGCTCCACGTCATGGACGACAAGCAGCGCATCGCGCTTGTGGAAACACGTACACTTGACACCGCTGGCGATGACGCGGCGCCCGAGCAGATTATCCGCTATCAGTTCGGTAACCACCTGGGCTCAGCCAGTCTCGAGCTCGATCAAGATGCGCAGATCATCTCTTACGAGGAGTACGCACCGTACGGCAGCTCAACCTTCCAGGCTGTGCGCAACCAGACCGAAACGGCAAAGCGCTACCGCTACACCGGCAAGGAGCGCGACGAGGAAACCGGCCTCTACTACCACGGGGCCCGCTACTATGCGTCTTGGTTGGGGAGATGGGCGAGTTGCGACCCAAGCGAACTTGTTGACGGAGCGAATCTGTACGCATACGTCCGAGGCAAACCATTGCAGCTAACAGATCCAACAGGGCACACAGGGGAGTTGCCGCCCCCTACATATCTTCCAAAACCGACCGGGCCTTGGGATGTCGACGCTGATCGCTTGGTGCGACGCAAGGTCGAGGCCGGGTCAGGTCCGTGGAAAGGCCCGAGGACCACGAAGGCAGCTGGCAACGCCGGCGCCACCGCGGCCGGATTTGATCCCAAGACCCGTGTGTTGGGCCATGAGAGCGGAGCGCACTGGCAATCGAAAGCGGGAGATGTTGACGTAGTTCGCAACGAACCCGCAAAAGGGCCCGGCAACAACAGTAGTAGAGGAGCGACAATTGATAGACCTGCGGCAGGGAAAGCGAGGGCGGCAGGTGAGTACGCTCGTGATGTCAAGGGTAACGATCCGACTGCCGCCCCAGGTACCCGTAGAACGGCCCGAGCGGTTCCGCCTAGTACGCCGGTAACGCCGAAACCGGGCAGCGCGGCTCAACCTGTTGTTCCACCCGCGGCCCGTGCGGCACCTCCCGCCCTGTCGCCGCCCAAGCCAACGGCCGCACCCGTGACGACGCCCGAGCCGATCGCGGCTACTCCCAAGCCTCTGGTGGTTGAACCTACGCCTTCACCCAG
The DNA here is from genome assembly GCA_965279205.1 of Hyphomonadaceae bacterium. Taxonomy (GTDB): domain Bacteria; phylum Pseudomonadota; class Alphaproteobacteria; order Caulobacterales; family Hyphomonadaceae; genus UBA7672. The sequence continues at coordinate 1,801,967 of OZ257144.1, read as the reverse complement.
TATCGGCCGCACCGTCGCCGGAGGAGCAGTAACCGGAGTCAAGGTAGCTGCCCCCATGATTTTCTTCTGGGGCATTCAAAAAGTAGCTCAGAACAACTATGACGAAGCGGCGAAACTCAGAGACCAGTACATTGGTACACCAACGCAAGCCCAGATCGAACGACAACGGATGGCGGGCTGGGAGCATACAGGAAAGACCGACAAGCAGGGTCACCCGGAATGGAATTATAATCCGAGTTTGCTGTTGCGCTTCCGCGATGCATCGCTGTTCTTGGTGAATCCGTTTGATCCAATTCGCACATCAGGACGCAATGAAGACTGGGGGGCGTGATAGCCTTGATCGGCTAGGCCGCGTCGACAGACCAATCGAACACAACCAATAGACCGTCGAGTGTATTTGATGAGAACCGCAGTTCGAAGTCGCCAGTCGCCGATCGTAGATTCCTCAAATCAATCACCGCACCGCCGTCAGACAACTGCGATGACCCAAGCAATGTGCTGTCGCGAAACAATTCAACATCGCCATCCCCTTCGCCCGACACGAACAGATGCAGCCTCTTGGGCTCGTCGTTGATCAATTTCATCCTGTAGGAGAAATGATCCTCTGCCAGCGTGAACGGAAGAACCGACAGGTCGCCTTCCGCCTCAGGCGGTCGCTTGAACTTCGCCCAGCCGCTCGCAAATTCATGGCGCATCGAAAAGACGCGCGCCGAATTCTCCTTGAGCCAGGTCTTCGCTTCGGCCGTAGCCTGGGCGACGTTCCCGCCCCCTGCTTTTGCTGTATAGCGGATAGTAAGAATGGCGTCGGCGATGGTGTCGTAGTCGAAAGCCGGCGGATCACCGAGAAGCTGCAGTGTCCATTTTCCGATGACGCCGGATCCCTCGAACGGCAGGTAGCGTTCGTCCCGAAGATTGGCCTCGAACAGCCCGCTGTCGGACTGGGCCGAGCTGGTCACGATCGATCTCACCGCAGCGTTGTAAATAGTAAAGTTGGTTGTATCTGCGTCAGGTTTGGCGGGATAGCCGCCGCCGCCGGTGCGCACGTGGCTGTCTCCCAGCGTGACACTGCAATTCGCGCTGACGAACGGACCCGTCACCGAAGGAAGCGTCAGCGCCACACTTTTGATGCGGCGGTAGCTATGGCCGGGGCAGTCGAGATCGAACAACTGTTCCGGTAGTTCGAACGAACAGGTTCCATCCTTTCGCAGGCCGATTAACGCAAGCGGGAACCACTCGCGTAGGCTGATGTGCCTGGTGATCTCGAGCTCGCGCTGGTTTTGCTCGGTGTAGGCAAAGTCCATGCGCTTAAGATCGAAGTACAACTTCTCGCCGGCGAAAAGGCCCTCCTTGCCTGCAAGATATCCCGGGCGGATGAATGTCTTGGCCGAATCCGCTAGTTCGAATCGCAGAGCCGTTTCCGCCTTCTTCGCGATATCGTAAGCGAACTGGAAGCATTTGGAGTGCAGCGCCTGTGCCTCGCGACGCATCCAGAGATAAAAATCCTCCGTCGTCACTTTGCGCTGATCGCCTTTGCGAGCGTTGGCCTCGTTGGTAAGAAATTCCAGTACATCGCGCGACTGCTGCATTTGCGTCGCATGATGCTCATGCTCGCGCTTGGCAATGTACTCGCGGATTTCAGCGCCCCGCAGCTGCTTATAGAGCTGCGTCATCTCACCAGCTGCAAGCTTGCGCTGGAACGTCCAGTCTTGTTCACGCCGAGCGAAGCCGGCCATCTTTGACGCGAGGCCCGCTTCATGGCCTATACGACTGGCTACTCCGCGCGACACCTGCGTGAGTGCGCGAAACACGGCCGCAAGGTGCGATCCGCCATAATTTACTCCGACGCCAACACCGAGAGGTTTCGCAGCAGCCTCAACCTCCGGGATTGCTGCCATTATGGCGCCAATGGATTCTATGACAGTCGCGACGTCTTGCAGGATCTGCGACGCCTCCAAGAGATCGATTTCCGTTGCCTCTTCGTCAGAAATCTTATGACCACCATCTCGGAAACTGCTGCCAATCTGGACGACAGGATCGGCAGCCTCGACTGACGGTTCTCCCGCAGCAATGAACCGGGTCTCGAACTGCGCACGATCGAAGTCGGAATACTCCGGTCTCTCAATCCTTGCTTCATCGGTTCCCAGTAACCGATCATAGTGACGGAAACGCTGGAACGCGTTCTCAAGGTTGGCCATAACACCTTCCTTGTTTTTTACACTCTCACGCCATTGCGCGTATTTGATGTGATCTGCGAGTTCCATCATCGCAACTTCGTGCCGGGAACGCAGGACGCTCAATGCTTCCCCGTCCTTCTTTTCGGTCGCCGCCAGAATTTGACCGCCAAGAGATTTCACTTCCTGCGCCATCTCCAAAGCCTTCTGGAGAAGCACCTGGAAGCGAACCGGTGCCAATGCCCCAGCTGTGCCATCTATGATCGCGCCTATGTCGACGCCCGCCGCGACGGCCCGCGCGAACATTGCTGGATCGATTGGCGGAGGAAATAGCGGCAGTTGGCGGAACGCACCCTGGAGGTTGAGGCTATTGCGAATCTTGTAGAGTCGATCCCCGATCGTATCCCAGTAGCCGAGCAGTTTCTCATTGCGAGGCGCGCAGAAATACAGACTACGTCCGACGCTCTCAATCACTGCATGCTCTGGTTTTACAACTTCAACCTGCGGTGGAGGGAAGAGATCGAAGCCGATCTCTGGCTCCAACTTGGTGGCCGCGTTCCCGAACTCGTCCAGGTTATTCTTCAAGCTGGCATAAGTTTGCTTCTTGATACTTCCACGAGGCGGAATGGCTTGGGGACGTGGGCCGAGGATGTTTGCAGCGAGAACGTAGAACTGCATCGCTTCATTAATACTCTCGCGCGTGTCCTGCTGGAACAGAGCGTCACCCCAAGCGATTAGATTGTCGAGATACGCCATCGCCGTAGCGTACATGTAGGCGGTTGGCCTCGTTCGGGCGACGAGATGCGGTCGGAAAGGATTGTCGCGCCAAGCACCGATCGCCCGCACTGTTGAATCGCGCGCGACTGGGTCGTCTCCGATCGCGAGATTGAACAGTACCTGCTCGATGTGTTCGACTTCGTCGATCCTGAACGGCTTTACCTTCCAGAACCGCATCGGCCCCAACGCTGGGTCCGAATTATCGGTCGGATCAAAGATGTAGTGGAACCAGCGCTGCGCTTCCGCGAAACGTCCGTTCTTACTCAGATGCAGGGCGATCAGATAGGGCGCGTGGTAGAAGATTTCCCAGTTGTATACCGCGTAAGCGCCAGCCTGATAGTCGAAGTCCAAGTCGTCGACTGGCAGTCCGTCCTCCGGCAGAGTAGAACCCGTCCGCTTAATCGCAGCGACCGCCACGGCCGAAGAGTTTGTTTGCGCCGGGTCGATCTCATCAACGATTTTCGTGGGCGCATATTCGGTCGCAAAATACGTTCGACGTAAATCAACATCAGTGTCGAGCCGCTGCAAACCGGCGATGTCTTTGACGACCAGTTCTTGTACCAGCTGCTGTACGTAAGGGTGCGTGTGCCCCGAAAAGCGATAGAGAATGTGGCGCGCACTTTCGACGATATGCGCCTGCTTCACTTCTCGCTTCGTAACTTTCCACCGCCCAATAGCCGCGTGGTAGGTGTCGATCGCGCCATGAAAATATCGCACCTTGTTCATCACCCGCCCCTGATCAGATTGTTGCGAGCGACGACGTTCAGCGTGGTCACGCCACGCCTCACATCGAGGACCCGAGCCGGGCTCGACGCATCGGCCCCGACCCGCTGTCGGAGTCCAGGCGCTTCGGCGGAGGTATTGATGACTCCCTTCGACGTGCGCATGACGGTCGCATCGTCGCGCAACTTGGTCTTGGGCCGGCTCTTGTAGATGCCGATGTCGTTTGGCGCGACATAAGTGGGCTTGGGAACCAGCGGGATGAATTCGAATCTGTTGACGTAGTCAGGAACATACTCCTTGGTCGTGGCGATCCAGCTTTTCCATTCATGAACTTTGGTTTCGACCACATATGGCTCGACGAAAAAGGTGTGGTCTCGTCCCAGGGCCTCGTAGAAGAATGGTGCAGCCAGCGGGCCAAGATCGTCCGGGAATGGATTTTGGAGTTCGTAATCATCTGCACGCCATCCGCGCGAACTCCATCCTAGCTCGCGCGGCTTCCCGTCTGCGGAGAAGTAGACGACGTGCTGGGTGCGCTCGATCTCGAACGAATAGCCTGTTATGTCGCCTCCGGTCAGAGCAGCGCTTGCCGTAGTCTGGCTCAGAATGTTCTCGCGCCAGACGCCATCCGACCATAGCTCCACCACCTCGTCATTCTTCCCGCGATAGACGATGTGCTGCGTATTATAGCTTTCGGTGACGTAGCCTGCGGGATCGCCTTTAGCTTCGCTGAACGGTGCACCCGTCGCATTGTAGGCCCAAGTCCCGGGCGTCCCCCACAACTCATGAATCTTGTTGTCCGTGCCGCGATAGATGACGTGCATCGTGTTCTGACCAAGGAATGCGTATGCTCCGGGCATCCCGGCTGGAGCAGGCGCAGCCGCCGCCGGCACGGCCTGGCTGATGTCCGTATGAGTCCAGTTCGCCGCCCCACCATCCGAGCGGAGTTCGTGAATATGACCGTCGATGCCCTGGTAGACGATATGCCGGCTCGTTACGACGGACGCGCTCAGCTCGGTTTTCGCTATCACCGCGCCGCACGGATCACTCGCAGCTTTCGGCTGTCCGGCATTCAGATCGGACACAGTCCACGTGCCATCGTTGGCCTCCGCCACCGCGCGAATGAGCCCGTCGCGAGTGCGGAATACTACGCCGCGATTGGGAGTGAACATTCCACCCAGAACGCGACCTACGGGCCGTTCGGCCTCGTTTGGCGCGCTATAGAGCGTCTCGCATCTCCAGCCCGTCGCCATAGCTGTTGGATCGGCAAGATCGGAATCGAGTTGCGACCAAATCAGTTCATGAATCTTGGTCTTGCCCGCATAGGCCAACGCCAGCAGCCCGCGCGTGTCCAGCGAGTATCCACTTGGGTCTCCCTCGGCAGGTTGCGACTCCCCCGACGGATCCGCAGACTGCGCGTCGTCACTCGGCGTCTGGTGAAACCAACCATTCTTCGTCCCGAACAAATCATGGATCGCTCCATCGCTTGAGCGATAGGCAACATGCTTTGTCGCCTGTGGGCCGAAGACAAAACCGGTCAGCCGTCCCACACCTGTCGGCGGTGTCCGCGCCGGCATCGGCAACTGCTCGTTGCCCGGGAATAACAGGGCAAACTCGCTCCCGCCGCTGAGAATTTTGTGGTCACCGCTGTCCCGAATGGGGCCCGCCTCGGAGTTCTGGGTAACCTTCGAAGTGAAACTCACCTGCAGCGCACCACTCCCTTTCCACTTCGTAGCGACGCCGCTGTCTTTCACCGCGAACGGTGGCTTGGTTGGCGCCACAGTCGACACGGTCGAAAGTGGCGGTGCGAGCTTGCTGAAGAACCCAAATTTGTGACCAAGATCGCCTCTCGTCACATGGATCTCGACATCGTCGTCCCCAACGCCGAAACCATGTTCGATTATCACGGCGCGCACGAAGAACGCCGCCTTCTCTTCGTCACTCGTGGCCTTCTGGTCGACAAACGCGGTGTCCATAAATCCAGGCGTCGAGGCGCGATTGGTCCACGCCCCGGCGACCTCTTCTGCCCAGTGCAACTGCAGTTTGACCTTCGTTTTACCCTCAACAACATTCCTCTGCACGCTGTCCGACGCCGGCGTGAACTGGGCAGGCATGTTTGGGTTCTTCTGAGTGTCTTCCAGAAAACTCACCCAGAAGAGGTGCAACCGGCTGCGCCATTTTGTGAGCACCAAGTGTCGGCCTTCAATGCCGATGTCGATCGGCTCCCACGGAGTCCACATCCCATGTGACATCTGGCGATAAAAATACTTGTGTGGCGCGCTCTGCATACGGCCGACGATGTGAACCGCTGAGCCGTCCGCACTCGCGCCTGGCTCGAAGTACATTGTCAGGATTTCAAGGCGGCCAATTTCCTCTAGTCCGCGCAGATACTCGTGCATCGCTCCTCGAACGAGGTCCTCATCGACATCACCCTGAAGCAACTTGCCCTCAAGCGCGCGGAACAAGTGTGTCTTGTCATCCCGAAACTCCGGATCCAGCCAGTTTTCGGGCCAGATAAAGAACTTCCGGTTCACCTCCCACACGCGATAGCGCTGCATCCACTCCCATCGCGCTTTGTCGATGATCTCGGACCCGACTTCGTGCTCCTCGTTTCTGAGGCAACGATGGATGAACAACTGCACCGACGCTATGGCCAGCTGAATGCGGGACGCCAGAACGACACTCTGCATTCCGGGGTCGACCAGGAGATATTCGAACAGCTTCTCCGCCGTGCCGCCGTAGACGTAATCGTCACCGTTCCGGACATTGATGAGATGCGCCACTAACGCGTCGCGCTGCTTCTGACGCAACACGTCGAAGATCTGCTTCGCCAATCGACGCCACGCTGATCGCGCGTAGCGGCTCTTTAAGGAAGCACGCATCTTCTGCGCAGCGCTCTGATCAATCTCCATACTGGCAAGCTGCACGATATCCACCGGACTCAGCCTAATGCGCGACATGCATTTGAGAGCATTGACAACATTGGCGAGACCGACGGCGTCGGCCAACTGGGAAATCCTGAACACCGCGCCGCCCGGAGAAACGGCGCCGATCGCTTCCAGGAACGGAAGAAGGATGTTCACCTTCACGCCCGTCAGCACTCGCAACGTGTCGATGAGCTCGGCCTGTCGCATATCACGCGTATTAGTCGCATCGACTGGCTGCGAAGCGGCGCTGATCACTGCTGCGACACGTTCGGCCGGCCCGAGCTGATTGCGCGCCGCTACGTAGTCCAGCCAGATCGCCAAGCCTTTTCGCACCTTGCGCGCATCGGCATCGGTCACGCTCGCCGCAAGCGGTAGCGCATTGAGATCCGCCGCACCATCAAGCGATACGGCGTACTCAAGCTCCTTATCGCCGATGCCAAGCGCCTGCACAACATCCAGCGCCTTCCGAAGTTTTCGCACAGACGTACCCACCGTCTCCTTCGCAAATCCCGCCTCAACTAGTGGCGCGCCGGCTGCGCTCTTCAACACGCTGGATACCAGACGATCCACCAACGGCGCCGGCGCAGAAAGCTGGGCCGCCAGCGTTTTGATGATCAGCGCTTGGCGCTGAGTCTTGTCGGGCGGCACGTCGGGATCAAGGGCATCGAGGGCATCGAGGGCATCGAGGGCATCGAGGGCATCGAGGGCATCGAGGGCAATTAGTACTGGGTCGGCTTTGGGTTCAAGCTCATCAGGCGCACCAATGTGCCGACAGATACGATTGAGAAACGCCCCGTCGACGCCTGCGTCCGTCAACCGCTGGACCTCTTTTACGAACGCGATCGTCTCATTCCAGGCGAAATCTTCCGCGAGGTCCTCAATTGGCTTGTCGTGCAACGGCGAGAATGGCTTTCGCTCGGACAGCGAAAGAATGGTCAGCATGTCAGAGACTGACATGTCGAGCCCGACTGCGAGCTGCGCATGGCGCATGAGAACCGAAAGGTTCTTCGTCGAAAGAAGGTTGTCCGCTGTGCCTGCCGCGTCGAGGATCGCGCCGATGTCTGCCGGTTCCAGGCGCATCGCCTGGCGAACCGCATCGGCATGAGCCTCGATCGTCTCCGCCCCGCCGTCGACTACCTTGCCGAGCTTTCTATCGAACGTCGCGTCCCGGCCGAGTGAAGCAGCGCTCTGGAACAACCGATCATAAAGGCATGACACGCCCGCAGTCGGTATGTCTGCCCAGAACGTGAGTATCTCTTCGCGCGAAACGCGCTGGCCCAGGAGGGCCCACAGCTCTTCCACATGTGCCAGATTGATCAGCGCCGTCTTCATGGCGCCCGGCCACGATGCAACGCTTAGGTCGTTGACGCCTGGCATCAACGCCATCAACGCTCGATCGATGTCGTGAAGCTCCCAGCCGGTCTTCTTGCGCAACCTCTCGAAGGCGTTGAGCTTGCGGAGCGTCATGGCCATCGCGTCGTCGGCGTCGTCGCGGTCCGCATCAAAGGCAAGCCACATGCGGGAGAAGTCGCATCCCACACTCGGCGAGCGCAGCTCCAGAGTGCGCTTGCGGATTGCCTCGCTACGCAGCGGTTCGAGATCGTCTATCTCAATGCCTTTTGCTTTGACATCCGCTTCCAGTTCGGCGCGCTCAGACGGCTTTAGCACTGGACCAACGCCGAAATAGCGATCGATCCTGCTCGGATCGATCTGAAGGCGTTTCAGCGCGATCAGATTTTCGATGTCGGGGTTGATGAAGCGTGTCCGCAACAGCTCCACCAGGTCCTCATATGTCACCGCGAGCCGGCGCGCCAGCGTCTTGGCGTTGCGCAGGCTAGACTCTGCGGGCTCCCCTCCGGCTTCAATCTTCAGCGCCTCGGCCTCGGAAGCGTACCCAAAGAGCTCGTGCCAGTCTTGCACCCGCGTCAGCGCTGCAACATCGGCAGGTCCCAACCCGAGTCGCTCGATCCAGGCATCCGACCAACCATCAGCTCGGCCGATGGCAGATGCTTCGAGCGCCTTTGGTGCAGCCACGACCTCTCGCAACTTCCACAACGGCAAATCCAGATGTTTCAGAAACTCCCGTATGGTTTCGAGCGGGAGGTCGAACGGAAGTGACGGAGGATAGACGAGATCTTTGAGGCCTTTCTTTCCTGTTGTTCCGACGTACGCGCTCCACAGCGTATTCTGTGGCTCGGCGACCAGGTCCGCGCTGGGTGTCTCGCCCACGTCATAGGCTTCCATCGCCGGCGGCGTTTCATCCGACATCATCAGCTGTTCGAGAATTTCGTTGACGATGTCGATGTAAGGCAGCGCCGTGTTTGTATTTTCGCACGTGAGTGCGATGCTCTTGATGTCGGGCCGACGTCTGTTCAACGCGTCGAACGGCTTCAGCTTGGCATAGGGAACGCCGGTGCGCGCCTCGTATGCGGCTTTGACTGATGCCCAAGCTTCGTCGGTCGGATCAATGAAGTGCAGCAGATCAACAAGGTAGGCAGCCGGGCTCAATACGGACTGGCACTGGTCGCAAGAGCAATAGTCTGCCGACCCGAACAACGTCTCGATCGTGGGGAAAAGACCGGTCAGCTTCTCGCGCGTCCTAACGATCTGGTCCTCGCGGAGCTTGGCGTCTCGCGATGTTGCGCCGGGCGCGGCGAACGGCGCCCTCAGTCGCTTCAATCCATCGAACACGTTAAATACGGTCGCTGCTTGCTGCTGCGCCCGCCAGTAAATTTCGTCGGTGGTATTTACGTCGCCGAACCGGGGGCGAGGTACGTAATACCTGCTCAACTCTTTTGCCAAAACCGACTTATCCCAGCGCGCGATCGCGGTCGCAGATGAAAAACCCGCCAGCATCAGCGCACTCAAGGCCTCGTCATGTGGACTCACCGAGTACAGCGCGGTCATCCTGCGCGCTTGCTCTGTCACGGAGCCTCGCAGCGTGTCGTCGACGCCTGCCCATACGGCATCGCCATTGGCGCTCATGAACGAACTAAAGGGTGTCTTGCCGAGCCGAAACCCTTGCCCCGCAGCATTCTTCAGAAACTTTCCGACCGCCGCTGGATTGGTGATGCCGGCCAACTCGCCTGTCGCCACCCGCTCGATCGTCACTGCGTGCGGGTCGATTTGGCGTACCCGGCGCGCCATTTCGTCAGCGTACTCCGTCGTCCGCTCATCAGTTGTCCCGACAAAGGCCGGCGGGACGCTTGCGGCGAGTTTCGCTTCGTCCCCACCGGCAAGCTCATTGAGCGCCGCCAGCCATTTCTTCGCGTCGTGATACCCGAGCCCGATCAGAGTGTGCACATCCGCGCCGACCTTGGGCTCGAGATAGGCGACGAGTTCGGCGTTGTTGAAGGTTAGGTAGGCAAGCTTACCTTGCAGCTGCAACCCTTTGACGCCCGCTTCGGAAACGCCAGCCTCCTTCGCCTTCCCCCACACGTCACCGGTCATGTCCTCTTCTACGACCGACGTGAAGGCTGACCGGTCAGCATCCGATATGCGAGCGCGTGTGATGAAGTCGTTGGCGCTCGAAACCGCTCCCGGTATCACGTTGCTTAGCCTGTACTGCCCGGCAAACTTGTTGAACGCCTTGGCACTGGTCTCGACAGCGCCAGCCTCGATTACACCGGCGGCGGCCGCCTGCTGCAGAGCGTTGGCCACCGATCGTTTTGAGACATAGGCCAACCTCTTGGCGTCTGTAGGCAATCCCGCGCGCACCAATGCATAGGCGCCCTCCGCCGGAATGCCAGTGCGCGCCTCCGTCTCAAGGGCTTCCGACGCTAGCGCGATCGCGCCCGCGTCCCACCCAGAGGCGTTCGCCAAATAGCTGAAATCGCGACGCTGGCCGGTCTCCAGTGCGTCGCGCACATTCGAGAATTCGTTGTTGGCATGCGGCGCCACTTCTTTTTTTAGGCGCGCAAACTCGCTAGCGACTGGCTGAAGCCGGCTAGGAGCCACTAGATCGAGAAACTCCTCTGCCTGGGCATCAAATCGCGTTTGCGATAGTTGAATCTCGCTCCCGTCCGCGCCAACAGCGAACACTTCGACATTTGCACCGGTCCCGGCCCCGTTAGCGACATCGTACGCCCCGTCCGGCTTTGTCCGCGTCTCGCCGATCAGTGTCCGTGTCCCGCCATATCCTCGCTGGTAGAGCCGCACCCCAACATCCGACGCTGGCAATCCGTGCTCCAGTGCAATCGTCCCCTTTACCCTGGCGCCATTCTGCGCGGGAGGTGGCGGTAGTGGAGGTGGAGGCGGTGGTGTTGCTTCTGCCAGCACGACCGTCACCTGCCCATCTCTCGCTTCGGCAGAATCCAGATGCACGCCGCGGGAGGAAGCGATGCTGGCATCCACAACTATCGAGTATAGAATCCGCAGCTCGGGTCGAAGGTCTTGTATCGTCGCTTCGAAGAACTGTTCAGCTCGCGTGCGCTCGAAGGGCCGCATCGGAAGCATTCGTTCGCCGCCAGCCAACCGGAGCCGCAAACTCACTCGCAGAGTGGCGGCGAGCGGGCCAACGGCGACGACGATGCGTGGAGGTGCGCTGGAAGGCACTTCACCTTGGGGTGCGGGTGTATCTTGTTGGCCGAAGCGCAGCGTGACGCCGTTGCGCTCAATCCGGAACTCGCCCATGTCGCCCCCCCAAACCGCCTACATGTCAGATGTGTTCCGCTCGCCGGCTTCGGTCAGACATGATTTCAACGATGCCAGAAGGAATGACCCAGTCGCACGCGGGCGTCCGACACCTCGGCCGCCGCCGCGCGGTCTGAGCACAAACTTGGATTGCATCATTCCCAACGACACGGCCACCACCCCCTGGGCCGTTGGACATCACGCCGGATCTTCTTTAAGCGACCGCGTCGCGACTGATCCTGCGGATCTCCAAAGCACGCTTTTCATACACCCTGCCGAAAAACGCGTCGAGATCGCTTTCTCAAAACTCAGGAAGGAAAGTTGCCAGTTCACCGGCGCCAGCGACCGCCTGTTCGCCCGATCGGCGAGGTTTTGAGTCAAATGACGCTTTGCGTCCTCTTTCGGCGGAATCGACCCCGCGACCCCCACCCTATGATGCCGTTTCGGCTCTCTTCCAATATATCAAAAGGGTCAGGCCCAGGCGTGGTGCTGTCAAAACCTGCTGACGAGAAACCCGTCGCTGTCGATGTCCGCCAATGGAAACTCGCTAGTCGGCCACAGTTTGCCGATCCGACGTATTGTCTCCAACGGGTTCGCTGAGTAATCCGAACTCAATAGTTGAAGTCCGTCCGGCGACAGACTCGCACTGGCCCCAAGGCTGATGGCCGCCACGTTGCGAACGAGATCGGCATCGTTCTCGAGGATTTGAGACATTGGCAAACTTCAGCAGCCGATCAGATCGTCAAATCTCTGTCGACGAACACGGGTTTTTTGGGCGCGTCGCGATTTGAGGACAGGATGTGGCGACGTATGACGGTCAAGGCCAGGGCGATCCCTATTCTGCCGTTGCAGGACGTTCTTCGACTCGATCGCGAGCGTCGAACGGCCCGTTGCGGTCGACCACGGCGCTTACAAGGTCCTCGATGCCAGTGGGGAAGCCCACCCCGTGTCCATGCTCATCCGCGAGGTAAACCAGCGCCCTTTCCGGGTTGTTCGGGATCCAGAAATCGTACTTCGCCGACCAGAGCACCAAGTGCGCCTCTAATTTTTGAAGAGCGGGTGATAGTCCCCGAAGCGCTCTCGAATGCCCGGCAACCTTAAAGTAGTCATCGGCTCGGAGCCATTCACGCATCTCAGCGTTGAGAGGTTTGATGGCGCTGACCGTGTACTGACGAACTAGACCGTGCAATGTCTTCTCGTCGTTGCTTGCGTTGGCATAGCCCGAGGCAAGCACTTCATCGTAGGCCAATCCTTCTAAATTCGGTTGTTTCTCGCAATAAGTTCGACAAAGCGACCTGCGCAGCTGTACTTGCGCGTCGAAAACCTCTCTTGAAGCAAGCAGAAGGGATCGGAGCACGCCAAGTCGTGCGAGGCGCTCGCGCCTCTGCCTGCGCCAGCTCAGCCAGGAATCAAAGACTTGCTTTCCTAGGAAACCGAGCGCCGCGAGGAGGGCAGCCAGGACTGTTGAGCCGACAATTTCCTGCATGAGTGTGCCCCCGTTGCCCAAACCACGCTGATGTTTGTAACTGTTTCCGCTGCTGTCGCAAATGGGCCAAAGATGGCCAGTCCGAACTCAGGCTAGAGCGTCCGGAATGCGCACCGTTCCCGCCAGTGGTAATGTGACGAAGCCGGGGTTGGTTGGCGCTTGAGGAATCGAACAGCGGTACCTCATCCGCGGGTAAGCAGACGCTGGGCAGCCCTCGACGAACGAGCTGCAATGATGCGTGCGAACTTGAATTTGCGGTTGTCGCCCCCATACCAGTTGCTTGGGTCAACATGGGGACGACATCATGAGTGCCGAGGAAGTTTCGGGATCACCGATCGGCTTGTTTGAAATCGACCTCCGCAAGCAACCGCCGCATGAGGCAGCCGCACTTGCGTTGACCCTGTTGACCTATCCTCCTGCTGGCAGTGGAGACGATCTTCTCAGCCAGCGCTTTGGCGCAATTTGCGCCTACCTGATCCGTCGTCGCTCAGAACTCGACCATGGCTTCGCCGAGGACCTCCAGCTAGTTCGTCCGATGCACGCTCTTATCTCAGAAGATCACGCCCTGCGTGCCGGGCGAGCGCTGGCCGACGGTCTGGAAAAGTGCCTCACTGCGGGGGAAATGGCGATCGCCTTCATTGAAAGCGCAGCTCTGGGTTCCGCTGCTCGACTCCCCTCCGGAGTAAGGCGTCTGTCGCAAAACCAGATGGCCGAACACATCCTGAGAAAGAGAGAGGGCGGAACGGCCGAAAACGTCAAGAACCGCGAGTTCTATCCCAACCGACCCGTGTTCCACCTGTGCGCCGCCCTCGCTTGGATCCGGGTCCTGATCAGTCAGCAAGAAAATGAGGGGTCATTGGTAGACTTGCTTGCCCAGGACATGGCCTTGCTGCGCGCGGTGATCCTGCTCGCGCAAGATTTCGAACCACACGTGCTGGCAAGCGAGAAGCTCGGTGTCACCGACCAGACAATCGTTCGGATTCGTTGGGTGGAAGACCAGGTTCACATAAACCCCGTCACCTGAACTCGAAACACCTTCGAGATTAGCGCGACAGGTCTCCGTTTACATGGAGACCTGCTATGAAGCTTCGCCCACCTCCTTCCCTACCACCCCGTCCGCCCAAAACTTGGCTCGCAGCCGAACGCATCGATCCGCCTCCGCAGGATCGGCGCCTTCTGGTCGAATACGTGCCGATCAACTCCATCCGCCCCAACCCGAAAAGCCCGCGTCGACACACCAAAAAGACTATCCGGGACCTGGCGGCCACTATCCTCGCGGTCGAGATGAACGTGCCGATCCTGGTCGACGTATCAGGAATGATCCTGTCGGGTCATGCGCGCTATCTCGCGTGCCTGATGCTGGGGATGACGGTCATCCCGATCATTCGCCTCCACCACCTCTCGGCCGAGCAAGCCCAACTCTTTATGATCGCAGAGAACAAATTCTCTGACCGATCCAGTTTCGATGTGCCGGCGCTGGCAGAGCTGTTCCGCGATCTCTCCGTCCTCGGCCTCGACCTCACACTCGAAATCTCCGGGTTCGAGACCGGCGAGATCGACCTGATGATTCAGGGTCTGGATTTCGCGCCTGTCGAAGACGTCGACGCCCACGCACTTCAATCTGGGCCTGCTGTTTCGAAGCTTGGTGATCTCTGGATCCTCAGCTGCGCGACCTCCGGCCTCGTGCACCGGCTCTATGTCGGTGACGCCCTGCAGGCTGCGTCTTACGCAGCGTTGACGGCTGGAATGCGGGCCAGAGCGGTTATCACGGACCCGCCGTTCGGAGGCAAGATTGAGGATTATCTGCCGGGAAACGGAAAGATCAAACACCCAGAATTTGTGATGGGCTCCGAAGGCCGAACGCCGGAGGAGCTCGAGCAGTTGCTCAATTCCGCCTGCGCCCTCATCAGGGAAGCGTGCGCGCCGGGTGCGCTTGTCTACATCTTCATGGACTGGCGCGGCATCCGCGTCTTGCTGGGCGTCGGTGATCGTGTCTTCGGCGATCTTAAGAACATCATCGCCTGGGTAAAGACGCAGCCTGCTATGGGCTCTTTTTACCGCTCACAGCATGAGCTGATCGCGCTCTTCAAAGTCGAGGGCGGTCCACACAAGAACAACATACAGCTTGGTCGGTTCGGTCGCAACAGATCGAACACGTGGACCTACGCCGGCATGAACTCTTTCAACGGCCGGCACACGATGGAAGGCGATCTTCTTGCCCTCCACCCGACGGGAAAGCCCGTCGACATGATCGCCGAGGCGATCCTCGACTGTACCGAGCGCGGCGACATTGTCCTCGACCCATTCCTGGGCTCGGGCACCACGCTGATCGCGGCCGAACGCACCGGCCGACGCGCCTACGCGATGGAACTCGACTCTCTCTACGCGGACGTTGCCGTCCGCCGGTGGCTCCGGCTCACCGGCGGCACGGTCGTGCGCGAGGCCGACGGGCGCTCATTCACCGAACTCGAAGTGGAGGCAACGCAATGACCGACAAATCTGATGGCGACGATCCCGACTACAAGGTCGGCAAGGGCAAGCCGCCGGTGGAGCATCAATTCAAACCCGGCGACCGAGCCAACCCCAAGGGCCGCCCGAAGGGTTCGCCCAATCTCACCACCGTCCTAAAGCGAGCTGCCCGCGAAAAGGTCACGGTGACCGAGGGCGGCCGTCGGAAAACGATCACCAAGATCGAGGCCGCCGTCAAGCAGCTGCTGAACCAGGCAGCCAGCGGCAACGCGCGCGCCATCCAGCTCACCATTGAACTTCTCGATCGCTTGGAGCGTCGCGATGACGCCCAGGCGCCGGCAATCGACACCACCTCACGGTCCAAGGCGGACGCCGAACTTTTGAAGGACCTCAAAGCCCGCCTCACAGGCGGCAAACCCAAGGAGACTGACAATGACGAAGAAACTTAAAGACTCGCTCGATGACCTTCCTCCAGAAATGGTCGACGCCATCCTCCGCCGCGACTTGCCGATGTTCACCCGCGTGGTCGCATTCCCCGCGGTGAAGCCGCACGTCAAGGTGCTCTGGGCGTTCTACCTCGATCTGATCAGCGCTACGCTGCAGAAGGTCGCGGAAGGCGACCTCAACCGCGTCATGATCACCGTGCCGCCCCGGCATGGGAAGACGATCTGCGGCTCGGTGGCGCTCACGGCCTGGTATCTCGGCCATAACCCCGGCGCCGAAGTGATGTGCGTGAGCTACTCGAACGAGCTTGCCCGAGAGTTCGGCGAGCAGACTCGCAAGGTGATGCTGAGTCCGACCTACCTTCGGCTGTTCGGGCCCGTCCTCGCCTCGGCCCGGGGCTCACCGCTGCTGCTGCGAACCACCAGCGGCGGCGTGCGGCGGGCGACATCAATCGAAGGCACAGCGACCGGTCTGGGCGCCGACCTTCTCGTGTTCGACGATCCCCAGAAGTCCGGAGAGTCGCTGTCGGAGGCGGTCCGACGATCCTCCAACGCCGCGTTCGAGAACACCTTCCTGAGCCGGCAGAACGATCCGAAGGAAGTGAAGATCGTGGTTATCCAGCAGCGCCTGCATGAAGATGACTTCGTTGGCCACGTATCAGGCCTGAGCGACGACTGGACGATCATCAACCTGCCGGCGATCGCCGACGCTGACGAGACATGGACCTACGAGACTTTCATCGGCCGGCACACCTGGACCCGCAAAGAAGGCGAGCCGCTTCACCCGGAGCGTTTCCCGGAAGCGGAGCTGCTCCGGATAAGGGCGACCATCGGTGAAGCCGCATGGGCGACCCAATGGCAGCAACGGCCGACGGCAGCGGGCGGCGGCATTGTTCAGATCAAGTGGTTCAAGCGCGTGCCCCCGGACAAAATGCCGGTGTTGGAGGATTTCGAGCGGATAATCCAGTCTTGGGACACGGCCAACACGACGGCCGAGTGGAGCGATTATTCGGTGTGCACGACCTGGGGCATTCTGAAAAAGAAGCTCCATCTGCTCCATGTCTTCCGCAAGCGCCTGATCTATCCGGACCTCAAGCGGGCGGTACTCGAGCAGGACGCGGCGTTCAACGCTACGGCCGTGCTGATCGAGAACCGCGCCTCGGGCCAGCAGCTCCTCCAGGATCTCATCCATGACGGATACGCCAAGGCGACCGGCGTGGATCCCGATCGGGACAAGGAAATGCGCATGGCCTCTCAGACCGCGATCATCGAAAATGGGTTCGTGTTCATTCCAGAAAACGCGCACTGGGCGCCGGAGTATCTCTACGAGCTGGAAGTGTTTCCGCGAGGAAAGTACGACGATCAGGTCGATTCAACGTCGCAGTTCCTCGCCTGGTACAACAACTTCAAGGTCCCCGGGTGGAATGTCATGGAGTTCTACAGGCAGGAGGCCAAACGCACCGGCGAAAGAAAGTCCGAAGAAATCTGGACCGTGCTCGTGCCTGCGGAGCGGCGCATGGACACTTTCTATCTGAAGGATGGCAGCATTGCTCGGATGGATGACCGCGGACGCATCCGAACGACGCGCGAGAATGCGGAGGCGCTTGTTCGAATTCCGGGGTTCGTCCGGGTCGAGGATGAGGCGGCGTAGCGACTGCCATGCCCGACGAAAAATTCGCGGACGGACCGAAAGGTTCGTCCGCGTTTTTGTCCGCCGCAATCTATCCGCCTGGCGCGGAGCCGCGTCATCGCCGTGACGTGTTCCAGCAAGCCTTCGCGGGTTGGCGCCTGTTTACAAGATCGATCGCCTGACCCGATCGCTGATGGACTTCTCCAAGATCGTCGAGCGGCTTGATAAGGCCAACTGTTCATTCGCCTCGGTGACGCAGTCGTTCAACACGGCGACTTCGATGGGACGGCTCGTCCTAAACGTGCTGCTGTCGTTCGCGCAATTTGAACGCGAGGTCACAGCTGAGCGCATCCGGGACAAGTTCGCAGCATCCAAGAGGAAAGGCATATGGATGGGCGGAATCCCATCGCTGGGCTATTTCGCAAAGGATCGTCAGCTTCACATCAACGATACCGAGGCGTTGATCGTCAGACAGATTTTCGATCTCTACCGGATACATCGATGTGTCGTTAAGACCCGGAACGCTGCGATCGCGGCGGGACTTCGATCCCGGGCGCCGACGGGATCTGATGTTGGTCCTATATTCTCCCGCGGCGGGATCCACTGGCTGCTTACAAATCCCGTCTACATCGGCGAAATCCGACACCACAAGAATAGCTACCCAGGTCTCCACGCGCCCATCATCGATCGCGCGATCTGGGACGAAGTTCAAACACAGCTGACGGCCCAGAAGTCGGGGCCAACACGCGGTCGACGCAATGTTGCTTGGCGCTCCCTTCTCACGGGCAAGCTCTTGGACGAGACGGGCGATGGCCTCGGCCCCAGCTACGGCGGCTCGGGTGCTGGCCGTCGACATTACTATGTGTCGCGGAGGCTAATCGAGGGAGCCAAGAGGAGCGACACGGGAGGCTGGCGTCTACCAGGCGAGCATCTCGAACAGACGGTCGCATCGCTTGTAGTCGAACACCTGAAGCGATCCGGCACAGCTATCGAAGCTATGCTGATGATCACCGATGCAGGCGCAACCTCTGGCGTCGATTTGAAGCTGCAGGAACTTTGGAAGGCTAAAGATCTCCGGGGGACCTTGTCCCTGGTAAAGCAGGTGCGTATCGCTCCGCTCATAATGGAGATCGACCTTGATCAGACGACTCTGGCTTCAGCGCTAGGGGTCAAGGCCAAGGCGCTCGCTGAGCCATTTCTGAAGCTGTCGGCGCCGTTCCAGACCCGCCGTCGTGGGCAGGAACTCCGCTTGATCTTCGGCGACGAACCGCCTGAGGTTGATCAGGCGCTGTTGCGGTATGTAGCAAAGGGATGGGTGTGGTGGGAGGCCATTCAGAAAGGCAGTTCCCTTGCGCAACTCGCGGAGGCCGAGAACGTCTCGCCTCGCCTGATCGCGAACCACCTTCCGGTTGCCTTCCTGGCGCCAGACATAATTGAGTTGATTGTTACCGGTCGCCACCCGCCCGGTCTGTCCGTCACCCGGTTGCGCCGGATGATCCTCCCCATGCTCTGGCCTGAGCAGCGCGCGGCGCTAGGAATCAGTAACACTGCCAAAGCCTGACATCGCGCCCGGCGTCGGCCGCGCGAGAGCCAGATCCAGAATTTCAACGCTGCCTCTCCTAACACGAGAAGCGCACCCTTTTCCGGGGCCACAGAGATTTCGCGGCGAAATGTCGTCCGTTCTGCCTCTATCAGGGACGCAGAGAACTTGCGGCACCGCAAATGCCCGAACACGGCGATAGTTTGCCGCGAAAGGCGCACCACCGCGAGTGGGAGGGAAGGCTGGTGGAAGGGACTGGATTCGAACCAGTGTAGCCGTACGGCGCGAGATTTACAGTCTCGTGGATTTAACCACTCTCCCACCCTTCCAGGCCGCCTCTTGCGAGACACATCGCGATGGCTTGACGCCGCCGCTAATGAGACCGAAACGGGGCCCGGCCTCACTTGGGAGCGCGTCTTATAGTGACGAAGGATCGACCACGCAACCGCCCCGGAAACGGGCCTAAATCGGGCGGTTTCCAAGGGAAACGCGGCGATGGCGGAGGCCATGGAGGAGGCGACAAGCCCTGGACGCGAGGCGAGCGGGGCGGACGCGGCAAGCCGCACCGGCCGCAGGCTTCGGGCCAGTATGAGCGGCGCGATGCGGCGTTCGAGGAGAATGGCGAGGTCTGGATCTGGGGGCTGCACGCGGCAAGCGCGGCGCTGGCCAATCCGAAGCGGCGCATCAGCAAGGCGTATGTGAGCCGCAATGGCGCGATCCGCGCGGGGCTTGATCCCGAGGCGTTGCCGAAGTTCGCAGAGCTGATGGAGCCGAGGGATATCGACCAGCGATTGGCGCCCGGCGCGGTGCACCAGGGCATCGCCGTTCGCTGCAAGCAGCTCGACGGGCCGGACATTTCGGATGCGGCTATGCAGGCGGAGCGGCCGCTGGTGATCCTCGACCAGCTGACCGATCCGCAGAATGTGGGCGCGATCTTCCGCTCGGCGGCGGCGTTCGGGATCGGCGGCGTGGTGATGCAGACACGCAATGCGCCCCTGCTCGGCGGCGCGCTGGCGAAGGCAGCGGCGGGCGCGATCGAACAGGTTGACGAGATACGCTCGGTCAACATTTCGCGGGCGATCGATGCGCTCCGCGACGCGGGATGGAAGGTGATCGGGCTGGACGGATCGGGAGAGCAGACGCTGGATGAGGCGTTCGCCGGGCCGGAGCCCCTGGCCATCGTGATGGGGGCGGAGGGCGCGGGCATTCGCCATGGCGTGGCCAAGGCCTGTAGCGGCCTGGCGCGGATTCCGATCGGGGCGAACATGGAAAGCCTCAACGTTTCGAATGCCGCCGCGATTGCATTTTATGAGGCAGCGCGCCGGAATGGCGCCGCGCCGCCTGCTGCAAAGCCGGCCTTGCCGCCTGCGGAGGCGGATGGCGCCGAGGACGAAACCGACTAGTCTGTCGCCAGCCCCCATAGCGGGAGGAGGAATCATGCGCCTCGTCATCGTGATCTTGCTTGCTGTCGTCGCCATCGGGGCCGGAGGCGTCTGGGCGCTGGGCCAGTTCGGCGGCAACTTCAGCGGCGGCGCAACCGAAGCGCGCGCGCCGATCGTTCGGGAGCCCGAACTGGTCGCTGCGACTACGCCTGTGCAGCCGGTGACCCGGAACCAGACCTCCTCCATGCAATCGCAGCAGCCCCCTGCCCCGCCGGAGCCTGCGGTGCAGCCTCAGAGCGTGACGGCCGAACCTGCTGCGCCTCCAGCCACGACGCCGGCGACACCTGCGCCGGGCGCGCTACGCAGCACGCTGGATGAGACCAATCCGGCGGCGCTTCCGAAACTAGCGACGCCGCCCGCGACGGCCGACCAGCCGCCCGCGCAGGCTGAAGCGCGTGTGGCGCCGGCGACTCCGCAGGCCGAGCTCCTCGTGACCACGCAGAGCGCCCCTGCTCCCGCCGCGACGAGCGCGGCCGTTGCGTCGCTGGAGACTCAATTCAAGTCACGCAAGCTGACCTACAACCGGCCGCCGGAAAAACTGGCGCTCGACAAGCCGATCGACATCTCGCTGATCATCGACACGACGGGCGACGCCAATGCGGCGGAGCGGCTGAAAGACCTGCCCGGCTCGGTTGTCGAGCGTGACGTCGAGCTGTCAGACTTCGTGTCGGCCGAACTGATCGGCGCGGACTTTGATATCCAGCTACAGACGACGGCGGCGCGGCAGAAGCTGTCGCCGAAGTTCGCCAATGAATGGCGCTGGCGCGTGACGCCGACCGCGACGGGGATGCATACGCTGACGCTGACCGTCTATGGCTATGCGACCGGATCGCTCGATGCCGAGCCGCTCGACTCCTACCGGGACAACATCACCGTCGAGGTGCAGCAGTTCGACCAGATCGTAACCTGGGCGAAGGGCGTGCAGCCGGTGTTCGCGATCCTGGCGGCCATCGCGGCGGTTGGCTCCGCGGCATTCGCCTTCCTCCGCTTCCGGGAAGAGAAGAAGCAGACCAAGGCGATGACCAACAAGTCGGAATAGAACGAACAGGTTGGGATCGCGTGAGTAGAGGTGGCTTCACCAATACATTCCTTTGGCAATACCTGCGAAAGAGCTTTCTAAAGGAATGGCAGGAGGGCGCGCTTATGTTCGCGATCGCTGGCTTCTTTCAAGGTCCGCGGCTTGGGCTTCACGTAGTTGCAGCGGTCGGCATCGCGATCATTCTGGTTCTGCTACTTTCAACTACGTGATGTGGCGAACGGTGGGACAGCTCCTTACGACTCGCGTGGAACGGCAATCGCTTTCGGTCGAGCAACGCGCCCAGCTTGCTTGGGATTTCTGGTGGCGCCCTGCTCGCAAATCGAAAAACTAGCGCAGCAGGTCCATCGCGGCGACCGTCATCGCCTTGACGCCGGTGGCGATGGTGGGATCGGGATCCGGGGCGAAGCTTGACGAGTGGAGAGACGGCAGCGGGGCGCCGCCGGGCTTGAGCGATGCGTCGTACTGCGCCTGCGGCACGGCGCCGAGCCAGAGCAGCATGGTCGGGATCTTGTCGGGCGTGCGGCCGAAGCGCGAATAGTCTTCCCCGCCCATCGTCGGCTGCGCGGTGACGATCTTGTCTTCGCCGAAGGTCTTCTTGAGTACGCCGGACATGCGCTCAACCAGAGCGGGCGTGTTGTAGAGCGAGGGCGTGTAGTCGTCCTTCACGCGGATCGAGATGGCCTTGTCGGGATCGAGGCCCGCCGCCATCGCCTCGGCGCGGGCAATGCGCTCGATGCCTTTCAGGAGCTTGTCGCGCGTCGTGTCAGCGAATGAGCGGACAGTGAGCTGCATCTGCACTTCGTCGGGAATGATATTGTGCTTGAAGCCGCCATTGAAGGCGCCGACAGTAACGACGCCGGAATCCTGCGGGTCGAGTTCGCGTGAGATAAGCGTCTGCAGCGTGGTGACGATGCGGGCGGCGACCACGATCGGGTCTTTGGTGTCCTGCGGATAGGCGCCGTGACCGCCGACACCTTTCACCGTGAGATCGACGGAGTCGACGTTTGCCATGACATAGCCCGAACCGACACCGATCATGCCGGCGGGCAAGGCCGCGTTGTCGTGCAATGCGATGTTGAAGTCAGGCTTGGGGAAGCGCGTGTAGAGCCCGTCCTCGATCATTGCCATCGAGCCGAGACCGATCTCCTCGGCCGGCTGGGCGATCATGATCAGCGTGCCCTTCCATTCGGACTTGCGAGCGACAAGTTCGCGCGCTGTGCCGAGCCAGGTGGTCATGTGGATGTCGTGGCCGCAGGCGTGCATCACGCCGCTTTCCTCGCCGCTCCAGGCGATGTCGCGCGCTTTCGAGGCGTAAGGCAGGCCGGTCTTCTCGACTAGCGGCAGCGCGTCCATGTCGGCGCGGATCATGATCGTCGGTCCGGCGCCGTTCTTCAGGATGGCAACTACACCGTAACCGGCGACGCCATCCTCGACCTTGCCGTACTCCTTCTGCGCGCGTGCCTTTGTCCAGGCATCGCCCACACCTGTGGTGATCGTGAAGCCCAGGCGCTTCATCTCGGCGGCGAGGATCGCGGAGGAGTTCTTCTCCTGGAAGGAGAGTTCGGGATTGGTGTGCAGATATTCGTAGATCTGGCGGAGCGTCTTGCCGTTCGCGGAGAAGACCGGCTGCTGCGCTTCGGATGGCTGGGGAAGACTTGTGCAGGCGGCAAGGAGCGAGACGCCAAAGGCCAGAACTGCGCGCTTCATACAGGAATCCCTCATGCCGATCAGCGGTGATAGCCGGTCAACACAACCCCGTCACCCCGACGTTGCGTCACGCTTGCCAGCCTTTGCGCGAAGGCTTTACGGCTAGGCAAATCCAAAGGGAAACGCCCATGAAACTCTACAATGCGCCCATGCCGGCGCCGAACCCTCGCCGCGTGCGCATTTTCCTCGCCGAAAAAGGCCAGACGATTCCGATGGCGGAAGTCGCCATCATGAAGCGCGAGCACAAATCGCCAGAGCATCTTGCGCGGAACTCGCTCGGACAGGTGCCGACGCTGGAGCTGGGTGACGGCACGACGATCTCGGAGACGGTGGCGATCTGCCGTTACCTGGAAAACGTCTATCCGAAGCCGCCGCTGTTCGGCCGCAACGGGCTGGAGCAGTCGCTGGTGGAGATGTGGACGCGGCGGATCGAGTTCACCGTGATGACGCCGGTCGGCATGTTCTGGCGTCACGCGCACCCGTTCACGGCCGCGGTGGTCGTGCCGCAGTACAAGGAATTCGGCGAGTCGAACCGCGAGCATTACAATCGCGCCCTCGGCTGGCTCGACCGCGAACTGGAGGGCAAGCACTTCCTGCTCGGCAATGAATACACGATGGCGGACATCTGCCTCCTCTCGACGGTGGACTTCGCCAGCTGGATCGGCCTGACGCTTCCGGACGGGCTGGAGAATGTGCGGTCGTGGCACAAGCGCGTAAGCGAGCGCCCAAGCGCGGCGGCGTGATCGCTGACCGGCGCCCGGATCCATTTTCTTTCACCACACCGACCACACCGACAACACCGGCGCCACCGACACCGGCAGCACTGGCGACGCCGGTGACACCGATGCCTTGACTCCTCGATACCCTGAGCAACCTCGAACCTCCCTTGTTCGTCGGTGAGAGTGTCGCTCAGGTGGGAGGGGTGTCGGATAACTTTGGGACAGGATTTATCTTATCCCACAGCAGAGCGTAGAGTTGTCGAAGGAAACGCTGTGGTGCGGGCGAGATATCCCACATGATTCAGCATCAGTGATGTCATCCCGGAAGCGCCCTTCGAGACGCCGCCTTCGACGGCTCCTCAGGGTGAACTCGCTGTCCGGGATTCATTTCGCAGATCGTCCCACCAGATGAATGGATCCCGGCCTTCCGCTTCGCTTCAGCCGGGATGACAGCAGTGGAGTGACCAACCCGGTTGAGGTCCGCCTCAGCCGCCGCCGAATTTCGTGGTCCATTCGGCGACCTGGGCGTCTTCGATCTTGGTGAAGAGTTGTGGTGGGACGCTGATAGGAATGTTGCGCGGGAGGGCGTCCAGAAGAGCTGCGTAACCGTCCTGCCCCAGCTTCGCGAGGTCGAGACTGCGCCTGTCTTCCGGGATGTTGAGCGCGTCGAGGATTTTCTTCGCGGTTTCCGGAATGATCGGTTGCGCGATGACGCCGAACAGCGCGACGAGGTTGAGGCCGGTGCGGATGCCGACGGCGGCCTGCTCGACCGAGGTCTTGTAAGCGGTCCACGGCGCGGACTTGGTGATGTACTCGTTGCCTGCGGCCCAGATGGCGCGGGTTTCGGCGGCGGCCTTGCGGAATTCCATCGCTTCGTAATGCGCGATGAGCTGCGGCAGGCGCGTGGCGAGTTCGTTGGCCATCCAGGCCTCGTGCTCACCCGGTGCGCCGCCGTCAGGGACTTTGCTGTCGAACTTCGCCGCTGCGTATTTCGTGATGCGGTTCACGAAGTTGCCGAGCACGTCGTTGAGGTCGGAGTTGATGCCAGCCTTGAACGACTCCCACGTGAAGGCGGTGTCGGAGCTCTCCGGCGAGTTGGCGATGAGATACCAGCGCCAGTAGTCACCGGGCAGCAACTCGAGCGCCTGGTCCATGAAGACGCCGCGCTTCTGGCTGGTAGAGAACTTGCCGCCATACCAGTTGAGCCAGTTGAAGGCCTTGAGCTTGTCGACCAGCTTCCACGGCTCTTCCGAGCCGAGGATGGTGACGGGGAATGAGACCGTGTGGAAGGCGACGTTGTCCTTGCCCATGAACTCGACATAGGTGACGTCGTGCGCGCCCTTGTCGGTGCGCCACCAGCGTTCCCATGCATCGGGTTTGCCGTTGGCTTCGGCCCATTCGACCGTCGAACCGATGTATTCGACGGGCGCGTCGAACCAGACGTAGAAGACCTTGTTCTCGAAGCCGGGGCGCGGCTTGCCGTTGCGCGTGACGGGCACGCCCCATGACAGATCGCGGGTGATCGAGCGGTCGATCAGGCCTTCATCGAGCCATTTGTAGGCGATGGAGGTCGTAAGGTTTGGCCAGTCCTTCGCACGCGCGTCGACGAAGGCGCGAACCTTGTCCTGCATTTTCGACTGCAGAAGATAGAGGTGGCGCGTGTCGCGGATCTCGACATTGCGCGAGCCGGAGACGGACGAGTACGGGTTCTTGAGGTCGACCGGGTCGAGCAGCGTTCCGCAGTTGTCGCACTGGTCGCCGCGAGCCTTCTCGTAGCCGCAATTCGGGCATGTGCCTTCGACATAGCGGTCCGGCAGAAAGCGCTTGTCGTCGACGGAGTAGACCTGGTTCGAGGTGCGCTCGTCGATCAGGCCCTTGTCTTCGAGGACGTCGGCAAAGTGCTGCGTGAGCTCGCGGTTGGGGCGGTTGGACGAGCGGCCGAAATGGTCGAACGACAGGGAAAAGCCCTGCCCGACGCGTTTCTGGATCTCGTGCTGTTCGTCACAGTATTGCGCAGCGGTCTGGCCCGCTTCGATGGCAGCGAGTTCGGCAGGTGTGCCGTGTTCGTCAGTGGCGCAGATGAAAAGCACTTCGTGGCCGGCGGCGCGGCAGTAGCGGGCGTAGACGTCGGCCGGCAGCATCGATCCGGCAAGGTTGCCGAGATGCTTGACGCCGTTGATGTACGGCAGAGCGGAGGTGATGAGGATACGAGCCATGCGCGCGATGTAGCCTTGCCCGGCCGGGATTGCCAGCCTGATGGCGGGGTGGACCAACGCTGATCAGTCGCGACCGGAAACTCGATTGGCAGATCAGCCTACAAATCGTTGGGCCAACGATCAGTGGAGATGTCTGGGATTGACCGGTTGAGATCACCACCCCATTGCAGACGGTCACGCCACGGCTATTCTAACTCAAGGACGCAAATTGAGCATCTTAACGGGGGGTCTTGATGCGGAAGTTTTGCCTGTTGGCGCTCGGCCTTTTCTTGTGCGGATGCGCGACCGCTGCTGTGAAGGATCTTGAGTTTGGAGCTGGGAGTCCGAAGGGGCTTTTTCTCAAGCCGGTTGTCTTCCCCGAACAGTCGGTTGTGACGGTTGTTCGTGTCGATCTGAATACCAAAAAACTCGGAAATCCGATTGAGCTGGGCGAGCCCGATGCAGGTCTGATCGAAGCCGCCTCGATTCTCCCTGGCTATATCCGAAAGTCCACCTATGCCGCCTATTATCTCGATCCGGGCGATTACGCTGTCTTTAGTTTTCAAAGCAGCATGCCCACTGGCGTCGCCGTCGCGTACAATTCGTTTTGTTGGGCGAACTTCTCCGAAGTTCTGTCTGTGCGAGCCGGGGAAGTCACGGCATGGCGAATTGTGCCCATCACAGTGAATACTTGGCCCCTGTATGCCGCGAAGATGCACCACGATGAGCAGTACAGACAGGAAGCTGATAGAGTTCGTCACGCAACCGAGGCACTGGCAAATTTCCGTCCGACTGTGATCAACGTCGTGCCAAAAGCATTCGTTGATCTTGCGGGAGGCGCTGTGGCTACCGCCAGGGACTGCAAGGCAAGATCAATCGAGATTCTGCACATCCTGGAGGATGCCGGCGGGAATTGATTGCTGGCATTTCCAAGGGGGCTTCCAGCGAGATGCGGCCCTTGATGTGTCAGCCAATCTTCGTGATCTGGACCGCCGCGTGATAGCGCATAGTCGAGAAGCCGATGTAGCGGTAGGTGATGCCGCGCGTCTTCACGAATTCCTGCCAGGCCTTGTACTCGTGCTCGCGCCAGTTCGGGTAATTGTAGTATTCGTCGAACATGATGACCGATCCGACGCGGAAGCGGTCGGCGAGCTGGTTCAGCACATAGATGGTCGAGTCGTAGACGTCGCAATCGACGTTGATGAAGCTGACCGGGCCAGGGTTCTTCTCGAGGAAGCCCGGGAGCGTCTGGTCGAACCAGCCCTTGTGGAGCTGCACGTTCGCCGGGACACGCGGCAGCTTGCCGTGCTGGGTGTAGCGGCCCTTCTGTTCGTGCGTGCCGGACCAGTCGCCCGGCAGGCCTTCGAAGCTGTCGAAGCCATGGACGGTGCGCGGTTCGGCATTCTTCGCGATCAGGCGAGTGGAAACGCCGCCGGCGACGCCGAACTCGAGGTTGAGGCCGTTGATGCCGGCTTCCTTCTCGCGCTTCATGCACAGCTCGATCAGCGGCTTGCGGCCCTGGACGAGCATTGCGTCCTTGAGGTTGGCCTCGATGTAATCGACCGAGTCCTTCTTCGCCCGCATGCGCAGGTCGAGGTACATGTCGTTCAGAAAGTACTTGTGAATCAGCCGGCTATAGATGCGGCCGAGAATCTTCTTGTCCATGCGGGCTCCGTGGTCCGGCGGCTTGTAACACGGGGCGTTGCAAGCGCCAGCGCCTGACGGATCAGCTGGTGATCGGGGTGACCTCGCAGCGGCGGAAGATCTCGTTCTGCTGGGGCGCGGCGGGGACGCTGATCCGCTGGACGACCAGCTTCACGATCCGCGTCTGGGCCGACGTGAGCGGCGGAATGAGCGCCGAGCCGGTGACATCGTCCTCGGCGATGAGAGGCATGGCGCGGCCATCGACAGCGATATCCCAGGCGGCGGGTGCGGAGACGGTGCAGACAAGAAGATAGCGTGTGTTGGCGGCCGCCTCCCAGCGCAGCGTGATGGCGGCGGAAGGATCGACCGTGACGTTCGGAAGGGCGATGGAAGGCTGCAGGCGCGGATGCGTGGTCCAGGTTCCGCCTCTGGCGCTGAGCCAGACGCCGTTCTGGGCAGGCTCGCCCGGGGAGACGCTGAGCGTGCTGGAGGGAGAGGCAAGCGTAATTGGAGTCGCCAGCAGCTTCGTTGCGACCCTGGAGCGGAATGCCGGCGTGATCGCCTTGAGCTGGGTCTTGCCGGCCAACGTCGCCGCCTGTGGCGTCAGAGCGACACCAATCTCAGCGGGAATGCTGAGCGCGGGAGCAGGTTTGCCAGATGCGGATTGCGAGGCTGACTTCTGGACCTCACGCACGACAGGCTTTACCGGCGCCTTCGGCTTCACGATCGGCTTGATCGGTTCGGCCTTCGGCTTTGCGTCCGGCTGCTGGGCCATGGCGGCGCCAGTATACAAGAGAGCGGCGAGCGCGGCGGTCAGGTATTTCATGTGATGCCCCTCCTCGCCGCTTCAGGCGGTCGAAGAGAAGCATGACATGATTTGCGGCTGCGAGAACCTAGCCGACGACCTGACGCGTGGGGCCAAGGCGCACGGTAGCGGTACGGTCAGAGATGGCGTCGCCCGAAGTGGACAGGCGCTGGCTGACGAGGATGACGCGGATACCGAACGGTTCGAAGGCTTCGGAAACGGCTTGCGCGCGCTCGCCGGTCTTCGTTTCAGCAACGACCTGCTTCGCGCCACAAGCTTTCGCTTCCATGGCCACGCGCTGGACGAGCTGTTTCGACATGTCGTTGAATTCCGCGGCGCCCTTCTCGAAATAGAGGGCGACTTCGCGTTGCGGGCACGCGGCGGGCTGCTGCGCCGATGCGGTGTCATAGACAAAGCCGGCCAGTCCGATGAGGACGGCGCCGAGTGTCATCGCTTTCAGTTTCTGCATCTTCGCCTCCCAGATCCTGTGCCTATAAGGCCCGAAATGGAGGCTAGTTCCCGAGCGGGCCTTCGCGCGGCCTGATCTGGGCCGATTGTGGCGGTCCATGGGTCATTTCGAGGACAAAACGCCGGGCTTGCGCATGGCCGTTACGGCGCCTATTCCGGGTCGCGCAAAGTCGGTTCCAGCCGGCGCCGGATTAGCTCAGCGGTAGAGCAGCGGTTTTGTAAACCGAAGGTCGGGGGTTCAATCCCCTCATCCGGCACCAGTCTCTCCAGGCGGGAGACAACTTAGCCTTCAGCAACAAACTCACTCTTTTTCAGCAGCTTGGCTGTTGCGGCGCCTTCCATCACGGGCGCGACAGGTTAATGTGATCGGGCACCGGAAAACTCGGGCTGGGGATCAGGAGGACGTCGTGGGGACGAACAGGACTTGGCGCGCTCTGTCGCTGACAGCGGCAGGCGTTTTCTCTGCACTTGTGCTCGCAAGCTGCGGCCCTTCGGGACCATCCGGCAATGACGCCGACGTGGTCATGGGCAAGGACCAGGGTCCACGTCTCGAAACCCGACAGCAGGGATCAGCGCGCGCCTCGGCGCCTGGAGCGAAGGAATTCGAGTTCGTCCGATATTCGATCGATGTGAGCCAGGACCTTCCCCGCGCCTGCCTCGCTTTCTCCTCGACGCTCAATCCCAAAACCGACTATCGCCCCTATGTTGATGTTCCGGCTGGCACCCAGATCGCGCTTTCGGTTGATGCGGCGAACCTCTGCATCGGCGGCCTGACATTCGGCGAAGAGAAAGAAGTCACGATCCGCTCCGGCCTGCCCGCCAACGACGGCCGCACGCTGGCGTTCGACGAGACTATCGCGATCGAGTTTGGCGACCGCCCGGCCTATGTCGGCTTCAAGGGCGATGGCGTGATCCTGCCGCGCGTGGAGGCCGATGGTCTCGCGCTTGAGACGGTGAACGTCGACAAGGTGGCTGTCACCATTTCGCGCGTCACCGATCGATCGCTGGCGTTCCGGACGATCAGCCAGGGCTATTCGCATAGCCAGGGCAGCTATGGGTATATGGACTACAATTCCGAGGTCTATGATCTCGCCGAGCCGGTGTGGAAGGGGGAGCTGGATACCCCCGGTTCGCCGAATTCGGCCAAGACGACCGTATTCCCGATCGCGACTGCGATCCCGCGCCTGCAACCGGGCGCCTACTTCGTCGAACTCGACCAGTTGAATGCGTCGGGCAAGGTTCCAAACGATGCGGCGCGGGCCAAACGCTGGCTGATCATCACCGATCTCGCATTGACGACGTATACCGGCACCGACGGCATGTCGGCGACGGTGCGGTCAATCCAGTCGGCCAAGCCGGTCGGCAGCGTGAAGCTGGAACTGGTCGCGCGGAACAACGAGATCCTGGCGCGCGGAACGACGGATAACGGCGGCCATGTGAAATTCTCCGGCCCGATCATGCGCGGCGAAGGCAATGTCGCTCCGCGCATGCTGATGGCCTACGCATCCAATGGCGACTTCGCGATCATCGATCTCGATCGCTCGCCAGTCGACCTGACCGAGCGCGACATTGGCGGACGCTCGCCAGCCACTGCTGCTGACGCGTTCGTCTATACTGAGCGTGGCGTCTATCGCCCCGGCGAGACAGTGCAGATCACCTCGCTGGTGCGCGATGCGGCGGCGAATTCGGTGAACAACCGCGCCGGCAGCGTCATCGTGTACGGCCCGAATGGGCTTGAGGCCGGACGCCTGCGCTTCAAGGATGCGAAACAGTTCAATGGCGGCATCTCCTACGCCTTTGGCATTCCGAAGGCTGCGGCGCGCGGCGAATGGCGGATCGCGACCGAGATCGACGGCGTCGGTGTCGCCGGCGGTGAGACCTTCTCGGTCGAGGATTTCGTTCCGCAGCGCATTGCTCTCGACGTGACCGCGGACGACAAGACGCCGATGCGCGCCAACGAGACGCGCCCGATCACGGCAAGCGTACGCTTCCTCTATGGCGCACCAGGCGCCGGGCTAGCGGTTGAAGGCAATGTCCGTGTCGAGCAGGACCCGAACCCGTTTCCCGATCTGAAGGGCTTCAGCATCGGACGGCATAACGAGGAATTCCGCGAGTCGACTTTCGAACTGGCAGCTGCGCAGACAGACTCGTCCGGCAAGGCGGTGATCTCGCTCGATCCTCGTGCAGCTGACAATGCCGAGTCCTCGCGTCCTCTGCGCCTGCGCACCGTGATCTCGGCCATCGAGCCGGGCGGGCGGGCCGTGCGTGACGATGTCCGCATCGCCTATCGCCCGGCGGATCGCTATATCGCCGTGAAGCCGAGCTTCGAGGACAATTCGGCGAAGGAAGGCGAGGCTGCGAGCTTCGAGATCGTCTCGGCGGATCGCACCGGCGCGCTCAAGGCCGCAAAGGTCAACTGGCGCCTCGTGCGCATCGACTGGAAGTATGACTGGTATCGCGCCGATGGCGGCGCGTGGCAGTGGCGCCAGTCGCGCCGTATCGTCGAGATCGAAAGCGGTACGGCGAACATCGCCGATGGCCAGCGCGCGACGGTCAAGACACGCACGCTCGACTATGGCGATTACGAACTTTACCTGACCGAGGAAGCCAATGGCGCGGAAGCGTCCTACGCCTTCTGGTCGGGCTGGGGCGGCCAGCCGCAGGATGGCGTCGAGGCGCCAGACCGCGTGCGCGTGCAGGTTCCGGACAAGCTGCCGGCGATCGGCAACGAGGTCGATGTCACCGTGCTGGCCCCTTATGCCGGCGAAGCGGAGATCGTGGTTGCGTCCGAGAACGTGATCCTGACGCGCTCGATCACAGTGAAGGCCAATGAAGGCACGCACATCAAACTGCCCGTCACCAAGGAGTGGGGCGCGGGCGTCTATGTGATGGCGTCGGTCTACACGCCCCGCGATGCGGTGCAGCGGCCGAAGCCGCGCCGCGCTGTGGGCGTCGCCCACGTTGCGGTGGATGTGACGCCGCGGACGTTCCAGCTGACGCTGGAAGCGCCGAAGGTGCAGCGCCCCAACAACAAAATGACCGTCAAGGTGAAGGCCACCGGCCCGCGCGATGACGGCTATGTCCAGCTCGCGGCGGTCGATGAAGGCATTCTGCTGCTGACCGGCTTCAAAACGCCGGATCCGGCGGACTACTTCTTCGGCAAACGTCGTCTCGGCGTTGAGCTGCGCGACGATTATGGCCGCCTGCTCGACCCCAACCAGGGCGCAGCGGGAACGGCGCGTTCGGGCGGCGACCAGATCGGCGGCGCGGGCCTTACCGTTGTGCCGACCAAGTCTGTCTCCCTGGTCTCCGCGCCTGTGCAGTTGAGAAATGGCGAAGCAACCGTCACGTTCGACGTGCCTGCCTTCAACGGCGAGCTGCGGCTGATGGCAGTGGCCTGGTCGAACACCGGCGTCGGATCTGCTTCAACGCCTGTCACCGTGCGTGACCAGGTCCCGGCGGAGATGATCCTGCCGCGCTTCCTCGCACCAGGCGACCAGGCGACGGCGACGCTGACGCTCGACAACGTGGAAGGACAGGCGGGAACCTATAACGCCGCGCTGCAGGCCTCCGCGCCTGTGCGCGCCGTGACGGGCGCCCTGTCAGCCAACCTGCCGACCGGCCAGCGCCGCGACATCGACGCGACGCTGACCTCGGCCACAGAAGGCATTTCCAACATTGCGCTAAATGTGACGGGACCGGGCGGTTATTCGGTCTCGCGCAGCTATCCGATCCAGACCCGTTCGGCCTGGATGCCGGCGAGCTATGTGCAGCGCACGACGATCGCGCCGGGGGCTTCGTTCTCTCCGGCCGGCAACTCGCTATCCTCGTTCGTGGCAGGCTCGGGCTATGTGCAGGTGTCGTTCTCGCCCATTCCAATGGATGCGGCCGCCCTGTTCGACTCGCTCGACCAGTATCCCTATGGCTGCACCGAACAGATCGTCAGCCGCGCCATGCCGCTGCTCTATGCGCAGAACATGGCCGCGCTCGCGGGCCGCAAGGCGCCGGGCGACCTGAAAAACCAGGTGCAGGATGCGATCTCGACCTTGCTGAACCGGCAGGGTGGGGACGGCGCGATCGGCCTCTGGCGCGTGGGCGATGGCCTCGCGACGCCGTGGCTGGGCGCGTATGCGACTGACTTCCTGTTCCGCGCCAAGGCGGCGGGCTATGTCGTACCCGCGGCTGCGCTCGACAAGGCGTACGACGCGCTTGCTGAGTTTGCGATCCGCGAGTCCAGCTATTCCACCGGCTACGACTTCGACGTCTATGAAAGCCGCTGGAACCCAGACACGACGCAACGCCTGATGGACCGCTCTGTCGCCTATGCCGCCTACGTGCTGGCGAAAGCCGGCCGCATGGACAAGGCGCGGCTGCGCTATCTGCACGATGACCGGATTGCTCGCATTCCGAGCCCGCTGGCCCGCGCGCAGATCGCCGCCGCTCTGTACATGATTGGCGATAACGCCCGCGCCAAGTCAGCATTCGACCAAGCAGAAGCAGCTCTCGGTCACGAGAACATCGGCGACTACTACCAGACGCCGCGCCGTGATCTCGCGGGCGTGCTTGCACTGGCCTCGGAAGCGAAAGCCGCTGACCGCGTGACACGCCTTTCTGCGCGCGTGGCGCAAGACCTGCCGGAACCCGACCGCCTGACGACGCAGGAGAAGGCTTTCCTTCTTCTCGCCGCCAACTCGCTCTCGGGCGGACAGGCCGCAGTGAACGTGGCGGTGCAGGGCCAGGCCCCGGTCGTCACGGCCGGTCGCGTGTTCAAGATGACCGGCGCCAACATGGCCTCGCCGCCTTCGTTCACGAACCGCGGTTCTGGCCAGCTCTGGGTCACGGCAGTGTCGCGCGGCTCACCTGCTTCGGCGCCGGCGCCGGCCTTCGACGGCCTGCAGGCGATCAAACAGCTGTGGACGCCGGGCGGCAACGCCATCGACGGAACCTCGTTCCGCCAGGGTGACCGCATCATCGTGGCGATCACCGTGGGCGCATCCGAAGCGCGCACCACGCCGCTGGTGATCGCTGACCTGCTGCCCGCCGGCTTCGAGATCGAAGCCGTGCTGCGGCCGGAAGACGCCGGCAAGACCGGTCCCTATCGCTTCCTCGGAGACCTCGTGTCGCCGAACATTGCCGAAGCGCGGGATGACCGGTTCGTGGCGGCGGTCGATCTCTATGATCGCAAGTCGGAGACGGTGGCCTACATGGTTCGCGCCGTGACGCCGGGCACATTCACGATGCCAGGCGTTGTGGCCGAGGACATGTATCGCCCCGATACGTTCGCCCGCACGGTTTCGCGCACCATCATGGTGGCTAGAAGGTAGGTATGAAGTTGCCGCGCCTACCGCGGATCGGACTGCCGAAACGGATGCCGAAACTCTGGTGGCCGCCGGAGTGGTACCGGCGCGTGGCGCTCGTCGTGCTCTACGTGCTTGTGCCGTTGATGGCGCTGGACTTCCTCTTTCCGCCGCCGCTGACGCGCGCGAACGAAACATCGGCCGTGGTGATGGACAGGCGCGGAGCGGTGCTGCGTGTCTTTCCGGTCGACGATGGCAAATGGCGCATGCGCGCGCACCTCGACCAGCTGGACCCGGACTTCGTCACGGCCCTGCTGACCTATGAGGACAAGCGCTTCTTCTTCCATGATGGCGTCGATTTCGCAGCACTGACGCGCGCGGCGAGATCGCTGGCGTCGTCGGGGCGGATCGTCTCGGGCGGCTCCACCATCACGATGCAGACGGCAAGGCTGTTGGAGCCAAGGCCTCGCAACATCGGCTCGAAGATCATTGAATCGATCCGGGCCTGGCAGCTTGAACATCGCTATTCCAAGGAAGAGATACTCGAACTCTATCTGACGCTGGCGCCCTATGGCGGCAACCTCGAAGGCGTGCGTGCGGCGTCGTGGGCGTATTTCGGTCGCGAGCCGGACAATCTCTCTCCTGACCAGATCGCAATGCTGATTGCCCTGCCGCAATCACCAGAAGCGCGGCGGCCTGACCTGCACCCCAAGGCCGCGATCGTGGCGCGTGAGCGCGTGCTTATGCGGCTGGCTGACCAGAACATCTTCGCCAGGGATCTTGCCGCCGAGTCCGCCGAGTATCCCGCGCCCAAGCGGCAGGATTTTCCCACTGTAGCATGGCATGCGTCGGAAGAAGCCGTGCGGCGCGCGAGTAATCCGGACAACATCAAGTCGACGATCGACCTCGCCCTGCAGAAGGAAGTCGAGAAACTCGCGACGCAGGCGGCGGGACCGTCGCGCGAAGGCGTACAGGTTGCGATCATGGTGGTGGACATCGCCAGCCGCGAAGTGCGCGCAGCGGCGGGGTCAGCTAACCGCGCATCGGCTGGCGGATGGATCGACCTCACCGATCGAGCCCGGTCGCCGGGATCGACACTAAAGCCGTTCATCTATGGCATGGCCTTCGATGATGGCGTCGCCTCGCCGGATACGCGCATATCGGATGCGCCGAAGCGGTTCGCGACGTATCGCCCGGACAATTTCGATCGCACTTTCCGCGGTGATGTGACGGTGGCGCAGGCTCTGCAGCACTCGCTCAACGTGCCGGCGGTGTCGGCGCTGGATGTGGTTGGCGCGCGGCGGTTTGCGGCGGCGCTGTCGTTTGCAGGCGCGGACCTGTCCATGCCGCTGACAGGTGATGACGATGCGGGGCTTGCCATCGCGCTTGGCGGAGCGGGCCTGACGGTGCGCGACGTTGCCATGCTCTATGCAGCACTGGCCGATGATGGCCGCGCGCGACCGATCAGCTGGCTGAAGAGCGAAAGCGACGCGGCGGCAAAGGCCAAGATACAACCGACGCAAATAATGTCGGCGCAATCGGCGCGGCAGATCGTTGATATTCTCATGGCGGCGCCTGCTCCGGCCGGCCGCATGCCGGCAGTGCTTACGCAGGAAGCTCCGCTGATCGCGTTCAAGACGGGCACGTCCTACGGCTTCCGCGATGCATGGGCGGCCGGCGTCGGGAATGGCCATGCTGTCGTGGTGTGGATGGGGCGCGCTGACTCGGCGCCCCGGCCGGGCGTGACCGGCCGGGAAGGCGCGCTGCCGGTTCTCTTCGATGCGTTCGACGCGATCGCACGGATCACGCCAGTTCGCTCATCCGGGCCGCCGCTGCGCGAGGAAGAAACGCTGGATCATACGCCGCCTGCGCCTCTGGTGCGCTTCGAGCGCGAGAATGCGCCGCCGCACATCCTGTTCCCGCCAGATGGCGCGGAAGTGTGGAAGGACTCGGAACACACGTCCTTCGTGCTGGCCGCGGAGGGCCATGGCAAGCTCGCCTGGTATGTCGACGGCAAGGCTCTGTCTCGCAACGTGGCCGGTGACGCGTTGTGGCGGCCGAGGGATGCCGGGTTCTACGAAGTTTCGGTGGTCGATCTCAATGGCCGCACCGCGAAAGCGCGTGTGCGCGTTCTGACGCCGGATGGCGGCAGCTAGCGTGTAAGCGCCTTGATCGCGTCGTTCTCTCTCGCAGCCTGGCGGCCGCCGGCGATCAGGTCGTCGATCAGATCCTTTGGCAGGCTCACAGCGGTCGCAGCAGCGCCGAGGCGCTTGTACTGCTCCGGCGACAGGTCGGCGAAGGAGATCATGTCCATCTTGAACTGGACGTCCTTGCAGTCCCAGCCTTCACCGGCGCCAAGGCGACGCGCTTCGTCGGGTGGGAGCGAGCAGCGATAGGCGACAAGTTCGCGCTGCCAGTCGGCGAGGACGCCGGCGAAAGCGTCGCTGGCGGCGCGCTTGGGCGCGTTGACGGCGGCGCCGAGAGCGGCCTCGACCATCTGCGGGCCATCGGGGCCAGCCTCCTTCAGAGCCCAGTCACCCGAGGCAGCCATCTCGGCGTTGACGATCAGGAAGGTCATGCGCCGGACCTTCACGGCGTCGCGCGCGGAGAACGGGCCGTAGGGCGTCTGAGCGGCGCGACGGATGGTGACGAGGCTGGAGACGCCGAAATTGTCCGACACGCCGCCATCACTGAGATGCAGGTACTTCATGCGAGCGGGGTCGCGATAGAACTGGAAGGAGCGGGCGGTCTCGCGCAGCAGCATTGGCGCACCGCGATCGTGCGTCGCCCTGTCCACCCAGGCCGGCAGAGGCGCTGGGCAATTCTCGGCGTAGCTTTTCACGACGATCGGACGGAAGGCGATGGGGACCGCCATCGATGCCGCCACCGCATCCGCGATGCGAATGTTGCCGAGATCGCTGCAGATGGCCTGGAAATATGGCGCGGCGAACGCGAAGGGCGCGCCGGAATAGAGATCGGTCGCATTGATGATGATGCGCGGGCGGTTGGGCAGGTCGCGCATGCGGCCTCCCGTGAAGACTTCCTTGTCGAGCCAGTTCGCCAGCTTGTCGGGGCCGTTGAGGCCGCCCTGCAGCAAGCGCTGCCAGTTGTCCGGCCACATCCAGCTGGTGTGGAGCTGGGCGTTCCAGTCCTTGTCGAGCACAGCGGCGCGGAAGTTGTCGAGGCCGGCGGGGCCGTGCTGGCCGAAATAGGCCGCAGTGATGGAGCCGCCCGAGACAGCCGTGACCAGTGCGACGCGATCGATCAGCGGCTTGCCGTCCGCATGCTTCATGTCGCGCAACTGTTGCAGCACGCCGAGCGAGAACGACGCGGCGCGCGCGCCACCGCCGGAGAGCGCCAGCGCAATTGCGTCGCCATCGATGCCGATCTCGATTTCGGATTGGGGCGGCGCGGCGGTCAGGGGCTCGTTGATCGGCTTCGTGTCCGGCGTTCCTGCACAGGACGCGGCCAGCGCCATCATGGCGAACGCGGCGATACGCATGGAAAACCCCTCGACTGTCCCGGCGCAGCCTCCGCCCGACCGGGCGCGATGTCCAGCTAGCCCAGCGTTTTCCTTGCGCGGGAAACGAGGCGGAGCGTGGAGGGGTCACGCGTGCCGGGATCGGCGCCGGCGATCGCCTTGTCGAGCTCCTCGGCGAGGACCTTGCCGCGTTCAACGCCCCACTGGTCGAAGGGGTTGATGCCCCACAGGATACCAGCAGCGAAGGTGCGGTGTTCGTAGAGCGCGATCAGGGCGCCGACGCTCTCGGGTTTGAGATCGTCGAGCAGGATGGTGGTCGAGCTGCGCCCGCCGGGCATGTCCATGTGAGGCGCCTGCGCCTTTGCCTTCTCGGGCGCCAGGCCCCTGGCGATCAGCTCCTTCTCGGCGACTTCGGAGGAGCGGCCGGCGAGCAGTCCCTCCGCCTGGGCGAAGGCGTTGGCGAGCAGGGCCCGGCCCCGCGCCTTGTCGCCTGCGCCAGCATCCAGCGCGGCGACGAATTCGATCGAGGTTTCGCGCGTGCCCTGGTGCAGGAGCTGATGAAAAGAGTGCTGGCCGAGCGTGCCGATCGAACCCCAGACCATTGGCGCTGTGGTCATGAGACGCCCACCCGGAAGATCAGCGGCGTTCTTGCCGTTGGATTCCATTTCCAGCTGTTGAAGGAAGTCAGGCAGTTTCTTGAGACGGTGCGCGTAGGCCAGCACGGTGCGGTTCGGCACCTTGGCGGCCGTATGGATAAAAACGTCCATCATGGCGAGACGCGCGGGGGTATTCTGGTCGAGCGGCGCGGTGCGGAAGTGCTCGTCCATCTCCGCTGCACCCTTCAGGAAGCGGGACCAGACAACAGAGCCGAGCGCGATCTGCAGTGACAGACCGACGGATGACCACACCGAGTAGCGCCCCCCCACGGCTTCATCCATCGGGAAGATGCGATCGGCGGCGGCGCCCCAGGCCTGCGCCTTGTCCGGCGCCGAGGAGACAGCGGCGAGGTGGTTGTTGGCTTCCGCTTCGCCGAGCGCCTTCACCAACCACTCGCGCGCCAGGATGGCGTTGGAAGCGGTCTCGGGCGTCTTGAAGGATTTCGAGACGACGAGCACCAGAGTCGTTTTCGGATCGAGACCAGCCGTTGCTTCGGCGAAATCTTCCGGATCGACGTTGGCGCAGAAGCGGATGTCCGGACCCGTCGACTTGTAGTCGCGCAGAGCGTCCCAGATCAGTCGCGGACCGAGATCCGACCCGCCGATGCCGATGTGAAGGATCGTCTTCAACGGGAAGCCGAGCCCGCCGCCTGCGGCTTTCGTGGCGAAGGCCGCAGCCTTCTCGGCTTCGCGGTTCATGGCGTCGATGGCGGGGATACCCTTGCCGCCGCCGCGAAGCGCCCAGTGCAGGGCGGGACGGTGTTCCGACGCGTTGACGATTTCGGCGGCGAACAGCGCCCTGATCTTCTCCTTGAGATCGCGCTCCTCCGCGACGGCCTGCATGGCGTCCATCGCGCCGGCGTCGATGAACTGCTTGCCGACATCGGCTTCGAGGTGCGGTGCCTTCCAGATGAACACGTCGAGGTTCGCGCGATCGGCAGTGACCTGTAGGGTGCGCTCGCCCAGTCGCGTGGCTTCAGCCTCGACCCTTTTCCAGCTTGCCAGCGTCATGCGCGAAATCCCTTGCGGAAGTGGACGTTCTGGAGAATTTGGCGCTGACGGCGTGCAGGCAAGACCAAAAGTCACCAGGAGACGGGCGTTCAATGCGGTCTGGTTATCTGATTCCAGCGGTTTCAGCCGCTTTTCTGGCGCTCGCGGCCTGCGGCGCCTCGGAACCCGCCTCCATCGCTCTGGTCGATCCCGCGGTTCGGGCCCCAACCCTTGCCGAACTGCCGGCGCCCTACAACGCAGCTGACCTCGGCAACGGCGCGAAGCTTTTCTACAAATGCCGGTCCTGCCACCAGATCGAGGCCGCCAAGGGCCACATGGTCGGCCCCAACCTGCACGGCGTGTTCGAGCGCAAGCCAGGCACAGCGCCGAACTACAAATACTCGCCCGCGCTGGTTGCGCTCGACGAGCCGCAATGGACGCCGGAACTGATCGACCACTGGCTGCAGCAACCGCAGGGCTTCCTGCCGGGGACGTCGATGTTCTTCAATGGCTTCAGCAAGCCGGAAGACCGACGCGACGTGATCGGCTACCTGCTGATCGAGACCCGTAAATAGCTAGAGCGAGAACTGTTCGCGCAGGATGCGCTCGTCGAGCGCGTGGCCTTCGTCGAACAGCATGGTGAGCGACTTGGCGTGATCCTCGCGGATCTCGACGCGCTGCACGTCGCGTACTTCCTGCGTGTCAGCCGAGGCGGAGACAGAACGCCGCTCGGCATCCAACACTTCGATCTCCACGCGCGCATCGTGGCGCAGCAGGGCGCCGCGCCAGCGTCTCGGGCGGAAGGGCGAGATTGGCGTCAAAGCGAGCAGGTTGGCGCCAATGGGCAGGATCGGTCCGTGCGCCGAGAGGTTGTAGGCGGTCGAGCCTGCAGGCGTCGCCACCAGCACGCCGTCGGCGGCAAGATCGGCGAGACGTTCCTTGCCATCGACCTCAATGCGTAGCTTGGCGGTCTGCGACGTCTGGCGCAGCAGGGAGACTTCGTTGATGGCCTGCAGATGGGTGACCTTGCCGCGCGTGGTCACGGCTGTCATCGCCAACGGATGGATCACGGCGCGTACCGCGGCGTTGAGTCGGGCGGGAAGGCCTTCTTCCGCATACTCGTTCATGAGAAAGCCGATCGTACCGCGATGCATGCCATAGACTGGCAGTTTGTCGGCATAGCGGCCTCGGAGCGTTTCGAGCATCCAGCCGTCCCCGCCGAGGGCGACGATCACATCCGCCTTACCGGCCGTGTGCTGGCCATAGCGCCGGGTCATCGCCTCCAGCGCCTGTTTTGCCTCGGGCTTGGCCGAGGCGGTAAAATGGATCCTGGGGTCGGCGCTCATTCTGGGTCTCGCTGCGGCGCCCATCTATAAAGCGCATTTGGGTAAATGGGGACAGAATGACATTCGTGCCAACGCGTTATAAATTGCGACCGAAACCCCGGAGATCCCGATGGCCGACGACCTGAAAAGCCTGAACATCAAGGACCGCGTCAGCGCCGAGGAATGGCAGGTTCGTGTCGATCTGGCCGCCCTTTACAGGCTTGTCGCCCTCTATGGCTGGGATGACCTGATCTTCACCCACATCTCGGCTCGCGTGCCCGGACCCGAGCACCATTTCCTGATCAACCCATACGGGTTCTTCTTTGAGGAGATCACGGCGTCCTCGCTGGTGAAGGTCGACCTTGAGGGCAACATCGTCGAACCGACGCCGCACTACATCAATCCAGCCGGGTTCACGATCCACTCGGCGATTCATGCCGCGCGCGAGGATGCGAAGTTCGTCCTTCACGTCCACACCGACGCCGGTGTCGCGGTGTCCGCCACCAAGGAAGGCTTGCTGCCGATCGGACAGACGGCGCTAACCGTGATCCCGCGCCTTGCCTACCACGAGTATGAAGGCATCGCGCTCGACCATGGCGAGCGTGAGCGGCTGGTGAAGGACCTGGGAAACAATCAGCTCATGATGCTGTGGAACCATGGCACGCTGGCGATTGGCGAGACCGCCTCGCAGTGCTGGCTTGGCATCTACTCGCTCGAGCGCGCCTGCCAGGCGCAGGTGCTGGCTTCGACGCAGGGCCGCGAGCACCTACGGCTTGCGCCGATTGAAGCGCAGGAGACGGTGAAGCAGCAGGTCACGGCAGCGATGGGCATGGGCGCCATGCTCGCATGGCCAGGATGCCTGCGGAAACTAGACCGTGAATCGCCGGGATACGACAGCTAGGGACACAAGACTTGGGGGACTGAGTGGGTGGGGTTGGGACGCGCGCCGCGGCGCGCAGCATTATCGTTTTTGGTGGTTTCAGTTCACTGGCGGCGCTGCCCGCTCATGCGGGCGCCTGGAGCCAGCCCGACGGCGTCAAGCAATGGTCGGCGTCGATCTCGCGCGAGGTTGGCGATTTCGGCGAAGCCTGGCGCTCCGACGAATATGTCGAATGGGGCTTTGGCGATGGCTGGGGCCTCAACGCTAAAATCGAGAGCGAGATCCGCATCGACACAACCTATGATGATCGGTCCGGCTTTCGCCTCGGCCTGCAGAAGGCGTTCCCGATTGGAGAGCGCGCGTCCTTCGCGATCCAGGCTTCGATGCTGGGCGGTGAGGCGCTCGATGGGCCGGAATGCCTGGGAGAGGGTTATGAGGCGCGTGCGGCGATCGGAACCTCGTTCTCCCTGTTCGGGCGGGAGGGATTTGTGAACGCCGAGGCCGGCCAGCGGTCGCGAGGCGATGCCTGCCGGCGGATCGTTGTCGAGTTCGCTTCGGGAATCGAGTTTGCACCCTCCATGCACCTGACGCTCAAGGCATGGTCGGAGGAAGGCGACGGCGCCCGCTCGGCCAAATTCGAGTCGGGGCTCGCCTATGACTTCGGCGGCCTGCGCCTAGGCGTCGGCTGGCGCGAGGAAATCTCAGGAAATTTCGAGGAGAAGGGCTGGCTCGTCACGGCTCGTTCGACGTTCTGAGACCAATTGTCCTTCGGGGCGCTCCCCGGTTGAGCTGCCACAGGCGTTTGTTAACTATCCTCCCGGACTATATTTGGAATCGCGTTTTCTGCGCTTGGCGGCGCTGCGATCAAAACGGGGATGGGATATGGCGAGGCAGAAACCCATCGAGGTTATCACTCCGCCCAACATGCTGAAGGTCAAGATCGGCGGCGCACTTCCCGCGCTCGATCAGCGAGCCATCGCCAAGGCCGAAGCTGCCCTCGAAAAAATGGGCGACCAGTTCGCCGAATGGATCAAGGAAGAACTCGAGCGCCTGCTGGAAGCATGGGCCGCCTTCGAGAAAGCTGGCGGAACGCCCGCCGCGAAGAATGAACTTCATCGCCGCGCTCACGACCTTAAGGGTCTCGCGCCGACCTATGGCTATCCGCTGGTTGGCCGCATCTGCGCGACGCTGTGCAAACTGACAGGCGATGAGCACGGCGACATCACAGCTCCGACAGCGTTGCTGAAAGCGCACGTCGATGGCGCCAAAGCTGCGGTGGTGGGCCAGATCAAAGGTATGGACCATCCGGTCGGCCTGGCGCTTGTGGCCGAGCTGGAAACGCGGACCAAGTCGATCATCGCACAGCAGGCCGCGCCCGACCCGACGAGGTCCTAACCCATCACTTCCTTCATGCGCTCTTCGGTGAGACCGTAACCGGCCTCCGCCGGGATCACGAGCACCTTGCCGTCCTCGCGCTCTTCTACGCGCGGCTCAACCGTGACGACTTTCTGCGCGCGCGCGGCGGCCTCGGCCTGGGCGGCGCTCGTCGACTTCGCCAGCACTTCCAGATTCAGGCGTGTCGGGAACATCAGCTTGGCTTCGCCGCGCTTGCGACGTTCCAGAAGTTCCTGTGGCGCGATCCAGACGTGATCGACTGCCTCGCGTCCGTCATGACGGACGACCTGATCGGCCGGCGCCTTCACCAGGAAGAAGTGCGTATCGAACCGGCGCGGCTCGAAGCTCGGTGTAATCCAGTGCGCGAACGGGACCAGCCGGTCGAGCACAAGCCGCAAGCCAGCCTCGTGAACGAGCTTCAGGAACAGCGCGGGGTCCGCCT
The DNA here is from genome assembly GCA_965279205.1 of Hyphomonadaceae bacterium. Classification (GTDB taxonomy): domain Bacteria; phylum Pseudomonadota; class Alphaproteobacteria; order Caulobacterales; family Hyphomonadaceae; genus UBA7672. The sequence continues at coordinate 1,758,687 of OZ257144.1, read as the reverse complement.
CCACTGACGCGCGCATCGCATCGAAGCCGGCGAAGGCGTCGGCGTCGAGCGCCTTGCCGTCGCGCGTCGCAAGCAGGAGGCCGGACTCTTCGAATACCTCGCGCGCCGCAGCGATCCTGAGCGAACGTTCGTAGTGATCGTAGTTGCCGTCTGATGAATCGTCCCATCTGGGATCGGCATCGGCAGCCGCAACCTTGCCGCCCGGAAACACCCAGGCGCTGGCGCCGAAGGCCATGCCGGCGCTGCGGCGGACCATAAGCACCTCAAGGCCCGGCGCATCGCGCACGAGAAGCACGGTGGATGCTGGCTTTGGCGCGTCTGCGGGAGCGGTCATAAACCCTCTGTAAACCTACAAAAACCAAAGGCCAACGACGGCCCCCGATTTGATCGAAATTCACCGGTCCGGTTTCGGCTGACCTTCAACCGGCTCTGTTATCCAAGGCACAACTGACCACCCCAGCCGGAACCCTGCAATGACCCAAGCGCGCGCGTCCCATCTGCGCCTCGTCGTGAACGAGCCCGCCCCGGCGACCGTGCGCCAGCCGAAGCTGCGTTTTCAGCCGGTGGTGCGCCTCGAGGATGGCGAAGCGTTCGGCGTGCAGGTCGAAGCTGACATCGCGTTCGAGGACACGTTTGCGCCGCGTCATCTGTCGGATGCGGCTTTGCCGTCGGCGGCCGCCTGGCTTGGTGACCTGATCGAGCGCGCCGCCCGCCTGGCCAAGGACACCGGCTCGACTCTGCGTCCGCTGGCTATTTCAGCCCCGATGGCGGCCCTTTCGGACCGCGACGCCCCGATGGCCGCTGAAGCTGGCGTGATCCGCGCCGGCCTGCTGCCGCAGGAAGTGCGCATCGACTTCTGCGACGCTTCGGTGTCGGCCCTGGAAGATCTGGCGCTGGACCGCGTGGACGCGTTCCGCAAGCGAGGGTTCCGCGTTGGTCTCGATGCGCGCAAATCCTGGCGCACCCCGATGGGCGCCCGCGCTCGCCTGACGTTCGAGGCCGTTCGCCTGGCCCCGTCGCATATGGACGCCCTTGAAATCCCGATGACACGCTTGGAAGTCTCGGCCGCTGAGGGCGTTGCCCTGATCGCCGAGAACGTGCGCTGGCAGGATGCGGAAAAGCTGGCCAATCTGGGCATCCACTACGCCATGTCGCCCAAGGCCGACAGCTGATCCCGATAACGGGCCACAGGCCCCGTTAACCTTTGGCTAACCATAAGCGGCCGAGCTTGGGTTTCCTCTAGGAACCCTGCCCGTGACCGATTCGATCGGCTCCTCTTCCGTCGCCGCCCAGCGCGCGCAGGTCATGGCCGCGCTGCGCACTGCATCGGCGTCGACTGGCGTTAGCTTCGATTACCTGGTCAAGACGGCGCAGCGCGAAAGCAATTTCGATCCTTCGGCCAAGGCGCCGACCTCGTCCGCCACCGGCCTCTTCCAGTTCACAAATGAAACCTGGCTCAACGTGCTGGAGCGCTATGGCGCCAAGCATGACGTGAAGACGGGCGGCCTTTCGCGGACCGAGCTGCTCGCCCTGCGCAAGGATCCGGAACTGTCGGCCGTGATGGCTGGCGAGCTTGCCGGCGAAAACGCGAAGATCCTCGGCAAGAAGCTTGGCCGGCCGGCGACTTCGGCTGAACTCTACACCGCCCACTTCATGGGGCCGCATGACGCCTTCGAGCTGATCGAAGCGGCGCGGAGCAAGAAGGCTGGTCCGGCTGCCGAAATTTTCCCGCGAGCCGCGCTGGCGAACGCCAACGTATTCCGCGGCAAGGATGGCGCGACGCTGACATCGGCGCAGCTCTATCAGAAGCTGACCGGTGTCGACATCGCCATGGCGGATGCTGGCAAGGTCGCGCCGGGCAATCTGATCGCTCCGCTGCAGCCGCAGTCTGATCCTGGCGTGCTGATGCAGGCGCAGCTGGGCATGGCGCAGCTCGGGACCAGCCTGATGACGGCGCTGTTCGGATTGCAGGAAGATCGGAAGATCTAGGCCGCGACCGGAAGATCCAGTTTCACGCCGTACTTTCCGTTGTCTTCGGCGCCGCGATCCCAGCCGCCAATGACCACCGCCTGGCACTGGCCAATCAGCGGACCGTGACCAAGCTTCTCAAGTGCACGACGATAGGCACGCGCGTTGGCGCGACTGAGATAGCCGCAGGTCACGCCCTCGATATCAACGCGGACGGCCATGGGATCGTGGACGTTGGAGTCCTCGAGGACGAGTGCGGCCTGAACGACCTTGTCGGAGCCGTCTTCTGTTCGTTTGCCCACGACAGATTCGATCTGGTCCTGGTAATGGGCCTCGCCGACGACATCGACCGTGAACAGGCCGGGGCCGGCCAGATGGGCGACCAGCGGGGGCTCGCTATCATCCTTCGCCCTGAAGAAACGGATCGCCAGCAGGACGACGCCTACGCCACAGAGCCACAGCAGAACTTCCATGGAGTTCTCCCAATCGGACGTCCCTCAGCCTAGGCCGGGGGCGTCAAACACTGGTTAACTCCTGCGCCCGCTGGCTCAGGCGACCGACTTGCTGGCGTACATCACCTCGATGTCCGCATCTGAATACCCAACGGATTTGAGGATCTGACGCGTGTGTTCGCCCAGCTTCGGCCCGGGGCCCTTGGGGCCATCATCCGCGCCGTGGAAGCGGGCGGGGCCGCCGGGGGAGCGGAAGGTTTCGCCCGGGGTCTGCGATGGCATCTCGACAATGCCGCCGGCTGCAGCGACCTGCGGATCCATCGCGACATCGGCCAGCGTCTGTGCCGGGGCCCAGGCGATCTCTTCCTTCGTCAGCCGGTCGGCCATCTCGTCCTTCGTGAACCTTGCGAAGGCTGCGTCGAACATGGCGGTGATCTCGCCGGCGTGGTCGCGCCGCGACTTGCCGTCCTGGAAGCGAGTGTCGGTCTCAATGCCCGGTAGTTCGAACGCGCGCGCCATGCGCGGCAAGTCCGCCTTGCCGGCGCGGGCGACGATGCAGATCCAGGCGTCGTCCTTGGTGCGGAAAAAGTTGGTGAGCGGATTGTAGGCCTCGGCGCGCGGGCGTGTGGAGGCGTTGCGGCCGAAGAAGAGCTGGATCGCGAGATCGGTGTGGAGCGTGTAGAGGCCAGTGCGCAGCAGGCTGACGTCGACAAGGCGGCCCTTGCCCGTTTTCAGCGCCTCGATCAGAGCGGCATTGATGGCCGCGACCGCCGCGATGCTGGTGGTGTGATCGCCGGCTGCTGTGCGGATCGGAAACAGTTCCGATCCCTTTGGCGCCGTGAGGCGCGCAAGGCCCGAGCGCGACCAGAAGCTTGCCACGTCGAAGCCCGGAGCATTCGCGTCTGGCCCTTCAAGCCCGTAACCGGTGAGCGCGCAGTAGACGAGTTTCGGATTCCGCTTCGACAGGATCTCATAGCCGAGGCCGGAGCGTTCGATACCGCCGGGGCGGACATTGGTGAGGAACACGTCCGCCGTGTCGGCCAGCTTGCGGATGACTTCCCGGCCTTCCTCCGTGCGGGCGTCCACCACGATCGACTTCTTGCCGCGGTTATCGCCGTCGAAAGCCGGGTTGTCGGTGAGGTGTTCCTTGCCGGTTCCCTTGGTCGGAAAGTTGGAGCGGACCGGGTCTCCGCCGGGCGGTTCGATCTTTATTACCTCGGCCCCCCAGTCCGACAGGATGCCGCCCGCGCCCGGGGCTGCATAATATGTAGCGTGTTCAATGACTTTCACGCCCTGAAGCAGCATCCCGTCCTCCAAAACCCTTTGCCGGTAGCCCGATTTCGGCCCCGGTCGTAAATATCCATTAACCCGCGGCAGCAATTGTCATTTTTCAAATCAGTTCAAGCCGGAAGGCTAAATGGACATGACTGTCGCGACGATGCGGTCCTCGCTTACGCAGGACGATATCCGCCGCCTTGTGCGGGGCGATAGCCCCGAAGCGCGTGCAAACGCCGCTCACAAGATCTGCAAGCGCATCGATGCGATGGACCTCACCGAAGAGGATCGCGAAAGCGCCCGCCAGGTTCTGGACGTCATCGCCGCCGACGCTGCTGCGCTTGTCCGCCGCGCGATGGCCGTCACGCTGCGCAATTCGCCGAAACTGCCGCGCGACATCGCGATGAAGCTGGCGAAGGACATCGACGCGATCGCCACCCCGATCCTGAAAAATTCTCCGGTCATCACCGACGAGGATCTGGTCGAGATCGTTTTGTCGGGTTCTTCCGAAAAACAGGTTGCGATTGCCCAGCGCGCTTCGCTTGGCGAGGGGCTGACGGAAGTCATTGCACTTTATGGGTCCAAGCTCGCCGTCGAAGCCTGTTCGCTCAACGAGGGCGCGTCGTTCTCGGACGATGCCTATGCCGGTGTGCTGAAACGCTTTTCGAACGATGACGACATCAAGAGCGCGCTGATCTCGCGTTCGGTCCTGCCGCTGCACGTCACGGAGAAGCTGGTCTCGATCGTGACGGGCGAGTTGTTCGATCGGCTGGTCAACAAGCATGAACTTCCGCCGCAGCTGGCGATCGAGATCGCATCGGGTGCTCGCGAGCGCGCGACGCTCGATCTGGTTGAGCAGGCCGGCCTGTCATCCGAGCCAGCGCGGTTCGTCCAGCAGCTTCATCTCAACGGACGCCTGACGCCGTCGCTGATCATGCGTGCGCTGTGTCTCGGCCATATGGGCTTTGTCGAGCATGCGCTGGCTGAACTCGCTGGCGTGCCGCGCTCCAAGGCCTGGCTGATGATCCACGACGCCGGCACGCTGGGTCTCAAGACCGTGTTCGAACGCGCAGGCCTTCCGGCCGGCATGTTCACCGCCTTCCGCCTGGCCGTAGACATCTTCCACAAGACCGAGATGGATGGCGGGCCGAACGACAAGGAACGCTTCCGCCAGCGCATGGTCGAGCGCGTGCTGACCCAGTTCCAAGCGATTCCCAGGGCCGATCTCGAATACCTGCTCGACAAGCTGGATGCGCTTGACGAAGCGCGCAACGTCGGCGCGGTCGCCGCTTCGGCGTAGGCGTCAGTTCTTCACAGCATCGTCTTCCGGCATGTCGCCTTCCGGCGGTTCTTTGATCGTCCACGTGCTCATGAAGGCTGGGTTCTCCACCGTCTCGCCCGTGCTGACGATCTCGTATTTGCCCGGTGGCAGACGACGGAAAGCCGCGGTCAACGGCGGCAGCCAGTAGTGCTCGCCGAGATAATCGCCCTGCCAGGCGATGCAGATCCCATCCTCTTTGCTGGCTGACACCACCCGGCCGTGGAACTGCTGCCGGCTCTTGAGTTCGCCCGTGTACGTCAGCCGCGTGAAGCCGACGAGCACCAGCGCACCGATCAGCTCAGCCGCATCATCCTCATTCCACTGGTCGTCCGGCCCCATCCCGCACCCTACAGCCCCGCTGCCTCATCCAGTCCCAGCGCGATATTGAGGTTCTGCACCGCGGCGCCTGAAGCGCCCTTGCCGAGATTGTCCAGCAGCGCCACCAGCCGCGCCTGCTGCGTCGCTTCATTACCGAAGACGAACAGCTTCATGTCGTTGGTGTTGTTGAGCGCCTCTGGATCTAGCTCGTCGACATAGCCGCCGGCGCCGGCGCGCTGCTTCTGCAGGCTGGCGCACTCATCATCGCTCGCGACGCTGACAAACTTTTCGCCCCGGTAGAAATCGGACAGCGCCTCGCGCAGTTGCTTCGGTGAAGGATTGCCCGGCAGCGCCCAGAGCTGCAGCGGCACCTCCACCAGCATGCCCTGCGCATAGCGGCCGACGCTCGGCGCGAACACCGGTGGGTGTGCGAGGCCGGCATACTTCTGCATCTCGGGCACGTGCTTGTGCATCAGCGTGAAGCCATAGGCGCGGAAGGCGTCATGTGTGTCTTCAGGCGACGCGTTCGAGAACTCCTCGATCAGCCCCTTGCCGCCGCCAGTATAGCCGGAGACCGCATTCACCGTGATGGGGAAATCCGCCGGTATCAGCCCTTCGCGTACCAATGGCGCGGTGAGCCCGATGAAGCCTGTCGGATAACAGCCTGGGTTGGAGATGCGCTTCGAGCGGTGGATGAGCACGCGATGGCCATCCACCATTTCCGGGAAGCCATACACCCAGTGCGGATCGACACGGTGAGCGGTCGAGGCATCGATGATCACGGTGTGGGCGTTGAAGACCAGCTTCGTCGCTTCCTTCGCCGCCTCGTCCGGCAGGCAAAGGATCACGGCATCCGCCGAGTTCAGCATGTCGGCACGGGCGGCCGCATCCTTGCGCTTGTCGGGATCGATCGAAATGACCGTCAGATCGCGACGGCTCGCCAACCGTTGCCGAATCTGCAGGCCGGTCGTGCCGGCTTCGCCGTCGATGAAGACTTTAGGGGTCATGCCGTGTACTTCACTACAGGCCAGCCTTGGACTGCAAGATCGCGCGTCGCGTCCTCGAGCGATGCAAAGATGCCCGACTGCCAGATTGGCGACCACCAGCCTGGCGGACGTTCATAGGGATTGTCGGGATCGTTATCATACCACTGGATCACGCTGTATCTGCACGTTCCGTCTGCACGGACATCAAATTCCGCTTTCTGGCGTCCGTCCGGACTTGTCACGGTATGCGGGACGGGCTTGTCCAAGTTTCGGCGCCTTAAATGGAAAAGGGCGCTCCGGTTTCCCGAAGCGCCCCTCTGAAACGCGATTGAAACGCGTCCTAGCGCTTCGAGAACTGGAAGGAGCGGCGGGCTTTCGCCTTGCCATACTTCTTCCGCTCGACTGCACGCGGGTCGCGGGTAAGCAGTTTGTTCGGGCGCATCGCGAGGCGCAGTTCCGGTTCGAAGTTCACCAGAGCGCGGGCAATGCCGTGACGCACAGCGCCAGCCTGGCCGGTCAGGCCCGAGCCAGCAACGGTGCACTCGACGTCGATTTCCGTTTCGCGCTTGGCGGCTTCCAGCGGCTGCTTGATCATCAGGCGCAGCACGGGACGGGCGAAGTATTCCGTCTGGTCCTTGCCATTCACGGTGATCTTGCCGGTGCCGCGCTTCACCCACACGCGGGCGGTAGCGGTCTTGCGGCGGCCAGTGCCGTAGGCGCGGCCCAGCTTGTCGATCTTCGCGGTCGCCGGAGCTTGCGCCGGCGAGGCTTTGACGCCGAGGTCTTTGATGCTGCCAAGGGAGTCGACGGCTTCGGCCATGATCAGGCGACCTTCACGTTCTTGGAATTCATCGATTTGAAGTCGATCTTTTCAGGGTTCTGCGCGGTGTGCGGATGGTCGGCGCCGCCATAGACGCGCAGCTTGGCGAACTGCTTGCGCGCCAGCGGGCTTTCACCCGGCATCATGCGCTTCACAGCGAGTTCGAGCACGCGCTCGGGGAATTTCGACGCGAGGATTTTCTCCGGCGTCGTGGTCTTGATACCGCCCGGGTGACCCGTGTGGCGGTGATAGAGCTTGCGGGTCAACTTGCGGCCGGTCATCGCGACCTTGCCCGCATTGATGATCACGACATGGTCGCCCTGGTCGACGTGGGGCGTGTAGTCGGCGCGGTGCTTGCCGCGCAGGCGACGGGCCACAAAGGAGGCAAGGCGACCGACAACGACGCCTTCGGCGTCGATGATCACCCACTTAGTCTCGGCGTCGGCCGGTTTTACGGAAACGGTTTGCATGCTCCCTCGCGGAGCCTTTCTCAGACAGGGTTTAGTACTGAATTTCGAACGCGTGCAGCTATAGCCGGGCCGGGTGTTTGTCAACAACGGAGACAGGCAGGGCCCGAAAGGCCCCAATGGGCGCAAAAACCCCGGCGGGACAAGCTTTTATTTGCCGCCACCCCCTCCCCCGCCGCCCCCACCGTCCGACCCTGAATCTCCGCCAGAATCTCCGGAATCGCCTGGGCCGTCCTGGTCCTGTGGCCCAGATTTCTTCCCATGTCCGGCCTCCATGTCCGTAGAGGCGCCGTCCGCCCCGCCTGGCTGGCCCCCTTTCGGGCCTTTGAAGGCGCCGGCCAGCAGGAAAAAGGGGATGATGGCCAGGACCAGCACCACCACAATCAGGATTTCCATCCACATCATGGGCCGGGCCTAGCACGGATAGCGGGGTGTTGAACGCCCCTGTCCCGCGAGTCCAATCGACGCCCTCCCCGTCCCGCCTATAGTCCGGAGAAAGGGGCGAGACCCCAGGGGAGAGACAGTCATGAACCGCAGGTCGTTCCTTTCGGCGGCCGCCGCCTCGGCATTGGCGCCAGCCATGTTCCCGGGCCGCGCCTTTGGACAGCTGCCTTATGACGCCATCGCCGAGCTCCGGCGGTTCGGAATGAACGAAGAGACGTCGCAGGTAATGAAGACGGCCAGCTACATGATGGATGTGCTGGGTCCGCGCCTATCTGGCTCGCCGGGCATCCGGAAGTCGGCCGACTGGGTCGTCTCCAAGATGAAGGAGTGGGGACTGACGGGCGCAGCGCTCGAGCCCTGGCCGACGGATCCGACCGGAACCAACAATGGCTTTCCGCGCGGCTGGGCGAATTCAAAATTTTACCTGCATGCGGTGACGCCGAACGCTTTCCCGATCTCGGGCATGTCGATCGGCTGGACGCCGGGAACGAAGGGGCCGGTCAGCGGCGAATGCGTCCTCGTCACGGAAACGGTCGAGAACGAAGTGAAGGCGAAATACGCCGGCAAGCTGCGTGGCAAGTGGGTGCTGGGCCAGGCGCCGGCCGAAATGCGTGCGCAATGGGATCCGGTTGCGCGCCGCTATACCAAGGAACAGCTCGATGCGCTGGAGACCCCTGCCCGTCCGCCCGAGAACGGCACACCGCAAGGACCGACGCCGCCACGCCCGCCTGTGCCGCCCCAGCCCGGCCAGCCCGTATTCGACCGCAACAAATGGTTCTTCACCGAAGGCGCGCTCGGCGTCTTCCAGACCAACAAGGGCCATGGCGTCGTCAATGTGAATGGCGGCGGGCGCGTAGATGCGCCTGACCAGCAGATTCCGCGCATTGCGGTCGAGGCCGAACACTATGGCCGCATCGCCCGTTCAGTGATGCAAGGCCAGCCGGTGGTGGTCGAGGCTGACATCCGCAACGACTGGTTCGACAAGCCGGAGATGTTCAATGTTGTCGGCGAGATCCGCGGCAGCGAATTGCCGAATGAAGTCGTGATCATTGGCGGCCACTTTGACTCGTTCCACTCGGCCACCGGCGCGACTGACAATGGCGGGGCGTGCTCCATTGCGCTGGAAGCCATGCGCATCCTCAAGGCCACGCGGGCGGCGCCGAAGCGAACGGTGCGTGTTTGCCTGTGGAATGGCGAGGAACAGGGCCTGATCGGATCGCGGCTCTATGTCGCTAACCATTTCGGCGGCGTGCGCGGTGTGCCTTCGGCCGGCAATCCGCGCGGCGATGTCGTGCCGATCAAGCGCGACCACAGCCGTTTCCAGGCCTATTTCAATCTCGACAATGGCGTAGGTTCGATCCGGGGCATCTATGCCCAGGGCAATCAGGGGATCATCCCGATCTTCCGGCAGTGGGCCGAGCCATTCCGCGATCTGGGCGTGACGCATGTGTCGTCGCGCTCGACCGGCTCGACGGATCACGCGTCGTTCGATCAGGCAGGCCTGCCCGGCTTCCAGTTCATCCAGGACCAGCTGGAATACGAACCGAAGACCCACCACACGAACATGGATTTCCTCGAAGCGCTGCAGCCCGAGGACATGCGTCGCAATTCGGTGATCATGGCGGGCTTTGCGCTGATGGCCGCGAACCATCCCGGCAAGCTGCCGCGCAAGCCGCGTCCGGAAACGCCGGTTGTTCCGGGGCAAGCCCCCGCGCCGTCAGCCCGTCCGTAGCGACCGCGCGTTCCAGACCAGCCGCGTCGCGGCAAGCAGAACAATGACGCCCAGCGCCTGGTGCATCAGCGACATGTCTAGCGGCGCGGCACGAACCAGCGTGACGATGCCCAGCACAGCCTGGGCCGCGACGAGGCCTGCGAACAGCGGGAACAGAGACCAGTGCTGGGCGCGGAATTTCCACGCTGACCACAGCGCTACAGCCAGCAGCGTGTACGCCGTCATGCGATGGAGGAATTGTGTCGTCGCCTCGTTCTCGGTGAAGTTGCGCCAGAACGGGTCCAGCGACCAGATTGCATCGGGTACGAAGCGGCCAGCCATCAGAGGCCAGTCGGTGTAGCCCCTGCCCGCGTCCAGGCCCGCCACGAGCGCGCCGAGCGCCATCTGCACGCCGACGATCCAGATCAGCGCATTCGCCCATCCGGAGGCCGCGCGCGGCAGATCGCGGCGCGTGGCGCCGAGTTCGAGCCACAGCCAGAAACAGTAGGCAATGATCAGCAGCGCCAGGCAGAAGTGCGTCATCAGCCGGTAGGGCGCGACAGACGTCAGTTCGGTCTCGACGCCCGACGACACCATCCACCAACCGATCAGCCCCTGCAGCCCACCGAGGGCGAACAGGATCAGCAGGTGCGGCAGAAGCTTCTTCGTTGTGCGGCCGGTCAACCAGAAGAACAACAGCGGCAGAGCAAATGCCACGCCGATCACGCGGCCGAGTTCGCGGTGACTCCATTCCCACCAGTAGATGCCCTGGAAGCCGGCCAGATCCATGTTGGGGTTGAGCTGGTGGTATTGCGACGTCATCGACTGGTATTTGGCGAAGGCGCCGGCCCAGTCGGCCTCGCTCATCGGCGGAAAGGCGCCGAGCAGCGGCTTCCATTCGGTGATCGACAGGCCGCTATCCGTCAGGCGCGTGGCGCCGCCGACCAGGATCATCAGATAGACGAGGCCGGCGATCACCAGCAGCCATGCCCTCACCAGGCTCACGCCCCTGGCGGGAACCATGGGATTTGGCGCAAAGGTGGCAGCGACAGCCTCGCTCATTGCGCGCTTATCCTACCTGTGAGAACGGAAGGCCAGCGGGCCGGAAGCCGCAGGAGCGCCCATGCGCAAGATTGTTGGAGCCTTTGTCCTGGTGGCTTGGATGGTCGCTTACATCGCCGTGGCGGCGGTGGTAGGCGATCGCATTGCCTCCGAACACTGGGGCTGGAAGCTGCTCTATTTCCCGATCGTGGGTCTCGCCTGGGTACTGCCGCTGAAGCCGCTGCTGAAATGGATGCACGCGAAGGATGAGCCACACGAGAGTCCGGACGTCTAGAAGAACCGCCGGAATACCACCGCGATGAAGCACCAGATCGATACGGTGAGCATCAGCGTGACGCCGGCGACGTAGAAGCCTGAGCGGATGTCCGGATAAACCAGTCCGGCGGCGAAGGCTGCGAGCGCGATGAAGCCCAGCGCCCAGCCCGGCGCATGCCAGCCCACGGGAACCTTGGACGTCTCGATCTTGGACAAACGCGATTGCTGCCAGGCCTGGTAGAGCATCGACGGTACGCCGCCCACGATCGCGAAGACCGACACCACGAACCACATCTGATCGGCGGGCATCATCAGCATCAGCACGGGCGGGGTCAGCGCCATCACGATCACGCCGATCGTGCCGAGCACCATGGCCTGGACAAAGTGCGCGTCGGCTGACTCGAAGCGCCCATCCTTCGTGAACGCAATGAACACGGCGATGAAGCCGGAATAGGTTGCGGCGATCGTCGCCAGGAGGCCGAGCTGCGTCAGCGGATCCATGATGCGCCCCCTTGCGCTGGCCGATACGCAGGAAGGACTGAAATGGATTGGGGATCAAGCCGGGGAAAATGAAACGGGGCGGCCCCATGGACCGCCCCGTCTGGTAGCTCGCGCCTTCCACCGAGACGGAAAGCTTCATTGGATCAGTTAGAAGCCCTGCAGCGCGCTGCCGAGGCCCGTAAAGGTCGAGCCCTTGCGGTCAGCTTCTTTCAGGGTCGAATCGCCGAAATTCATGCGCAGCGTGACGCCGATGACGTCAGCTTCGAGAATGTCGCCGTCGACGCGGCTGTAGGCAGCGCCGATGGAGAACGGCGAGTCGGCGAAGCGGTATTCAACGCCGGCGCCGATGCTGTTGATATCCGCATCGAAGCCACCCGATTCAGCGCGGCCGAAGCTCGCGCCGATGTCGAAGCGGAGGTTGTCCGACGCGAACATGCGGTAGGCGCCGTTGATGCCGTAGGCATCCACGTCGTTGTCGTCGTCGTTGCCGTAGTTGACGTTGAACGCCAGCGTCGACGCTTCGAAGAACTGAGCGTATTCGCCGCCGATCACATAGACCGTGCCGCTATCGGAGTCGGAAACGCCGACGAAACCACCCCAGGCGTTGTTGGCGCCGTTGGTGATCAGGTGGCCCTGCGCCGAGAGCGTGCTGTCAGCATCGTCAGAGTCGTCATAGGCGCCTTCGATGATGGCCGACCAGGATCCGCCCGTCGGGAAGATCGCTTCGCCGTCGATGCCATAGGCATCGCCGTCGCCGAAGTCGGTGTCGATGCGCGTGAAGTTGGCGCCGACGCTTCCGGATGTTTGGGCAAATGCAGCGCCCGAGACCATGGAGAGACCCGCCATGAGAGAGGCGGTCACGACATATTTTTTCACGTTATTACCCTGTCGATTAGGAGCGGGCGGACTGCCCGCGGGGTCGAAGTATCCGCGTACGGATTGATTCGGCTGTCACAGAAGAGTCACAACCGAGCCTGCACTTCGATGGCCCGCCAACCGTTAACGAGAGCTTCCATTTACCAATCCCAGCTGCGTTCGCAGCAGGCGTGACTCCAGAGCCACGGTGCGCAGGGAGCAAAAGTGCGCTGGAACCGGAAAGCTGGGATCGTTTGCGCGGCGCAACGATCCGCGTGAGTCCGATCAGTATCTAGAGAGCGGCTTCGATTGCCTTGCGCAGATCACCGCTCAGCGGCTCGACGTTCGACTTGAATGCGGCAAGCGGCTCGCCGTGCTTGCCGACCAGCAGCTTGTGGAAATTCCACGCCGGATGCGCCGCACGTCCGAGCTGCTCACGCATCCATCTGTAGAATGGATGCGCCTTGCCGCCTTTCACATGCGTCTTCTCGGTCATCGGGAAAGTGACGGAATACTGCACTGCGCAGAAGGCGGCGATCTCAGTTTCCTTTGCCGGCTCCTGCCACAGGAACTGGTTGCACGGCACGCCGAGGACGGTGAAGCCACGGCCGTGATACTCGGCGTAGAGTTTCTGGAGGCCGGTGTATTGCGGCGTGAACCCGCACTTCGAGGCGACGTTGACGACGAGCACTGCCTGCCCCTCGAACGTCTTCAGTGGTAGCGGCGCACCATTGATGGCCGTGAATTCGAAATCGTATGCGTTGGCCAAACTGGGCTTCCTTCAGAAACAAACATCGCTACCACACATCAACTATCACGCTGGTGATCACTCAACTCGAAAAAGCCGTTTGAAAGCTTGTTGGCATCGCTAGCCACTTGCAGGAAAGCAGCCCCGTCTTCCTGGAAGAAGACATCGCAATAGTCGAGATCCGAAAGAAGGTCCCTGAAGGCGTCCAAAGGCTCTGACGAGAACCCAGGGTATTTTGCTTTTGAGTAACAGCCGAGAGCGCGCATTAGCTTCTTATGATCCAACTCGACCGTGCCCTTCCGATAGCGAACGAGTCCAAGTGAATAGCGAAATGAAATGAGCAGTTCACGGTCGCCATTTCTGAAGATGACGTCCGCCGCAGGACCGCCGGAGGTTTGTTGCCAGCTCTTGATCTCGTAACTGAACCCCAACGGACGCAGCTTCGTCGCAAGAATAGCGACGCCTTCCATCATCATCGCCGTGGGATCGAGTGTCGGCATGAGAACCTTAGAGAGCCCCCTCGACTGCCGTGCGTATCTCCGGCGCCGTCGCCTCGACGCGCGGGTTGAATGCGGTGATCGCCTTACCGTCCTTGCCGAACAGGAATTTGTGGAAGTTCCACAGCGGCTCCGCTGGCTCCCCCAGCTCGCCTTTCAGCCATTTGAAGAACGGATGCGCGGTGTCGCCTTTCACATCCACCTTCGACGTCATTGGAAAATCGACGCCATAGGTCGTCGAGCAGAACGTTTCGATCTCTGCGTCAGTCCCTGGCTCCTGCCCCATGAACTGGTTCGACGGCACGCCGAGCACGACCAGCCCTTTGCCCTGCAGCTCGTGGTAGAGCTTCACCAGCCCCTCATACTGCGGCGTCAGCCCGCAAGCCGAAGCCACATTCACCACGAGTACCGGATGCCCCGCGAACTGCTTCAAGGGCAGCGGCTGTCCCTTGATCGAGGTGAAGCTGAAATCGTGCGCGGTGGTCATGCGTCGCTCCGGATTGGACGAATCCCGACCAACGCCCGAGACCGCAGCGTGTCAATCACCCGCCCGTCTTCTCCGCCCGCGCCCTCTCCTGCTCGGCGCGATCTCCTTCCGTATCCTGCTCCCCTTTCTTGCTCGGCCGGTCAGGCAGGCGTTTCAGACCGTTGGCGGCGTCCCATTCGCGCCCTTCGGCCACCAGCTTGTCGGTCGAAGCGATGATCGCCCCGCCCATCCGTTTCAGGAACTCGTCTTTGCCCAGACCCGGCGGGATCGGATCAAGGAACTCGATCACGGCGGGGCCCGGATACTTCTTGAAGTCTTCCTGCTGCCAGCGCAGGCCAAGGCTGGTCCCCACCGGCACAACCGGCCATTGCGACGCCTCCTGCATGTGCCACACGCCGGCGCGGAACCTGTGGTGCTTACCCACCTTGGAGAGATTGCCCTCCGGATAGATCAGCACGATCCGCTTCTCTGCGGCCGCCTTCGCAAAGCTCTCTTTGAGATCGCGGCGCGCTTCAGGCCCCCCGCAATTGTCGATCACGATGGCGCCCAGCTTCTCGAGCACCTTCGGCACCAGTGGAAAGCGCTCGAGGTGGTCGCCGGTTACGAATGCGACGTCGTCGAACTGGACGTACATGAGGAAGCCATCGCCGTAGCTAGAATGCTTGGGCGCCACGATGAACGGCGGAGGCGGCAGACGCTCCCTGCCCCGCACTTCCAGCTTGATGCCGCACAGCTTCATCAGCTGAACCATGCGCTTTGAATACCGCCGCACCGCCCACCGGACGCCCTTGCGTCCGGGGATCAGCGCGAACAGCGCCGCCAGCAGCACGTAGAGGACCGAAATCCCCCAGAAGCCAATATTGAAGAAGAACGAGCGCATGCATCCCCCGGGTCGACGCTCCGGAGTCGCATTGAACCTAGCCTCCGGTCAACGCCTGCCCTCAGCCTGCCCGCGCAACCTTGTCCTGCGTTTTCGTATCGAAATCGCTCGCGTCGTGGCGCTCGTGAAGCTGACTCGCCGGATCGCCCCAGGTGCGATTGACCATGCGTCCGCGCTTCACGGCAGGCCGCGCTGCGATCTGGTCGGTCCAGCGGATCACGTTCTTGTACTCATGCACCGAGAGAAACTCGCCGGCGCTGTACAGCACGCCCTTCACCATCGCGCCGTACCATGGCCAGACCGAAATATCGGCGATCGTGTACGCATCTCCTGCGAGGTACTCCGTCTCGGCCAGCCGACGGTCGAGTACGTCGAGCTGACGCTTCGCTTCCATGGCGTAGCGGTCGATTGGGTATTCCCACTTGGCCGGCGCGTACGCGTAGAAGTGACCAAAACCGCCGCCGAGAAACGGCGCAGCGCCCATCTGCCAGAACAGCCAGTTCAGCGCTTCGGTCCGGCCCGCGCGATCCTCCGGAAGGAACGCGCCAAATTTCTCTGCGAGATAAAGCAGGATCGAACCTGACTCGAACACGCGCACCGGCTTCGGCTCGCCATGATCCACCATCACCGGAATCTTCGAGTTCGGATTGATCTCCACATACCCGCTGGAGAACTGCTCGCCGGTGTTGATGTCGATGATCCACGCGTCGTACTCGGCGCCGGTGTGGCCCAGCGCCAGCAACTCCTCCAGCATCACCGTCACCTTCACGCCGTTCGGCGTGCCGAGAGAATAGAGCTGGATCGGATGCTTGCCGACCTGCAGCACCTTGTCGTGCGTCGGCCCGGCGATCGGCCGGTTGATGTTGGCGAACCGTCCGCCGCTGCCCTTGTTCCACACCCATACCTTCGGCGGCGTGTATCCGGTCGGTTCGCTCATGAGACGCTTCCTTGGCCCAGCTCAATCCCCGCCAAGATGTGCGGCTAACGCCCCGGCGGTACAAGCTTCAATCCCGAATTAGACCCGCCCCATGGATCAGCAAGCCTCGACCGACACTGCAGCCGAACTGACACATACCGCCGGCTCATATAACATCGGGCCAACCGGGGAGATTCTCATGCGCTTCATCGTGCTCGCCATCGCCACCTTCGCCGCGTCGGCTTGCGCGCATTCCCCGGCATCCAGCACCGCCTGGATAGACAACGTGAAGTTCACGCCGATGGGAGCCGCGAATCCTGGCGCGTTCTCCGCCATACTCGACGGCAGCACCAGCGCCGCAGCGCCCTACACGATCCGCGTCCACATCACCGACGGCGGAAAGATCGCCCCGCACACACACCCCGATCCGCGCGTGATCACCGTCGTCGATGGCGAAGTCTGCTACGGCTTCGGCGCCGTATTCGACGAGAATGCCTGCAAGCTCTACCCCGAAGGCAGCTACTTCCTCGTCCCCGCCAACGCGCCCCACTACGGCTTCGGCAAGAATGGCGACGCGGTGTATCAGGAAAGCGGCGTCGGCCCGTCGGGCTTTATTCCGGTCCCCAACTAGCTGGCTGCCTCGCGCAATCCATACTTCGTAACTTCCGAATGATCCTCGCGCACAGCAAAGAGGATATCCGCCGAAGCAAACAACATCAGCCGCCCGATCAGGCGCCCGTCGCGTTCGCAGTCGAAAGCGAAGCCAACCACCTCGACATAGGGAGCCGTCATTTCCAGCCGAACAGGCCTCGAAAGTCGCGCTCCGACTGCCCATTGCACATCTGGCTCCGGGTCGAGCCGCCACGCGGCCATGATTTCCGCATAGGTGTCCGGCTCTTCGTCGCGCAGATGGCCTGAGAACAGCTCAAGCGCGGTTCCGTCCGCCACGTTCACGTCGTTTGCACCCGTCGGCCCGGTCATCACGCGGAATGTTCGCAACCTTTTCGGCCCTTCGAAATCCAGTTCGAGTTCGACCTCTTCCTTCCATAGCATCGGCGGAAATCCGGCGCGCCGTGCGGCACGTAATACGCCTGCTTCACAGAGTGCCTGCGCGCCTTCCCATGGAGGCATGTTGTGCTCGCGCGTCATGAAGCCACCCGCTCCCCCACCGCCTCGGCCGCCATCTCGTGCGCGCGTGACTGCCGGCTCCACAGATCGGCATAGAGGCCGCCAGCATCGAGCAGCTCATGGTGCGTCCCGCGCTCCACGATCTTGCCCTCGCTCAGCACAATGATCTCGTCGGCGCCCGCCACGGTCGATAGCCTGTGCGCGACCATCAGCGTGGTCCGCCCCTTCGCCGCCTCGTCCAGCGCACCCTGCACGTCGGCCTCGGTTGCCGAGTCCAGCGCGCTCGTCGCCTCGTCCAGCACGAGGATCGCCGGGTTCTTCAGGATCGCGCGCGCGATGCCCACGCGCTGCCTCTCGCCGCCCGACAGCTTCACGCCCCGCTCGCCAACGCGCGTCTCCCAGCCCTTGGGCAGCTTGTCGATGAACTCCAGCAGCTGCGCCCGCCGCGCCGCATCGCGCAGCTCCTCATCGCTCGCACCGGGCCGCCCGTAGATCAGGTTCTCCTTCATCGACGCGTTGAACAGCACCACTTCCTGCGGCACCAGCCCGATCGCATCGCGCAGGCTCTCCTGCTTCAGCCCGCGCACATCCTGCCCATCCACCAGCACGCGCCCGCCGCCCGTGTCGTAGAACCGGAACAACAGCTTCAGCAGCGTCGACTTGCCCGAACCCGACGGCCCCACCACGGCCAGCTTCGTTCCCGCCGGCACAGTGAACGACACATCGTCGATACCCGCCGAGCGTGCATCGTGCGTGAAGCTGACGTGATCGAACGTCACCTCCCCACCCTTCACCTCCAGCGGCTTCGCATCCGGCGCGTCGGAAACCTCCGCCTTCATGTTGAGCAGGCCATACAGCTTCTCGAGATCGATCGCGCCCTGCTTGATCTCGCGGAAAGCGAAGCCAAGGATCGACAGCGGCCGGTAGAGATTGCTCATGATCAGTACCACAGCCGCGACGTCGCCGGCCTGCACCGTGCCATTGAAGCTCGCCGTCGCCGTCAGCGCGGCCACGCCGGTGAGGCCCAGCGCCATGATGATGTCCTGGCCCGAGTTCAACAGCGCGAGCGACCGCGACACATCCACCATGTGCTTGTTGTAGGTCCGCATCGCCACATTGTAGCGCTCGGTCTCCCTCGTCTCGGCCGCAAAGGCTTTCACCGTTTCAAAGTTCGTCAGGCTGTCGATCGCCAGTGCGCGCAGCTCGGTGTCGGCGGCATTGAGCTTTCGGCGCTGCTCAACGCGCCAGTTGGTGAGCACCGCCGTGAAGACAGCGTAGAGCGCAACCACGGCGACCGCGACGAGTGCGGACCAGGGATTGTAGCGCGTCGTCAGCACGAACGCCGCGAGCGCCAGTTCGATTAGCGTCGGCCCGATGTTGAAACCGAGAAAGCGGATCAGGTAGTCGAGGGCCGACACGCCGCGGTCGATCACGCGATTGAGCGCGCCGGTGCGGCGCGTCTGGTGGAAAGCCAGCGATAGGCCCTGCGCGTGGCCATAGGCTTCGACCGCGATAAGGCGCTGCGCGTCCTGGCTGACGGGCGCGAAGATCGCATCGCGCAGGTAGGGAAGATTTGACGAGAGAAGGCGCGCTCCGGTCCACCAGCCAAGCAGCAGGAACACTGCGCCAAGAGCGGCATTGGGCGCGGACAGCTGGTTGATCGCGTCTCCGAAATAGACGGGCGCATAAACCGAGAAAACCTTGGAGGCGAGCGTAAGGAGAAGGGCTGCCGCCATCATCGGCCGCCACTTGGCCAGTTCTTTCCGCCCCATGATCTTACCGATCCGGACGAGCGATATCCCGATGCCGGCATCCCCGCTCTCGATCGCATCGACGTCGGTGGAAGCAGCTCTGGGGTGCGTGGCCATGGCGGGATATCTAGGTCCGCCAATGCGGAAACGCCAGAGTTCCCCCAAAAACCTGCCGCCAACGGTGTGGCATCAGTCCTGTGGAAAAGCCGCAGGGGTGGCCCGCTTTGCCTGAACGGCAAACCAGAGCATCTATGTCGTTCAAGAAGAGGAAGAAAATGCCCGGAATTATGTCCGTCACCGTCTATTGCGGCTCCGCTCCCGGATCCGATCCCAGCTACATCAAGCTCGCCCAGAAGCTCGGCAAGGCCATCGCTGCGCGTGGCTGGCGCACGGTCTATGGCGGCGGCAATGTCGGCCTAATGGGCGCCGTCGCCACCACCGCGCGAGATAACGGCGGCAGAGTGCTGGGCGTCATGCCTCATTTCCTGCGTGAACTGGAAGGCGTGCTCGACGGCATCGAGAACCGCTACACCGACAACATGCACCAGCGGAAACAGGCGCTGCTCGACGAGGCTGATGGGTTGATCGTTCTGCCCGGCGGCATCGGCACGCTGGAAGAAGCGGTCGAGACGCTGTCCTGGGCGAAGCTTTCGCTTCACCGCAAGCCGATGGCGTTCCTCAGTGAGAACAACTACTGGGCGCCCTACTTCAAACTGATCGACCACATGATCGAAGGCGGCTTCCTGCCGGAAAGCTTCCGCCAGCTGATGGCCGACACGAACTCTCCGGAAGCCGCGCTCGATGCGCTGCACCAGCGGGCCATCGTGCTGGACTAGGCCACCCACGTCGCTTCGTCGCCGACCGCGATCTCGCCGCCTTCGATAACGTTGGCGGTGAGTCCGCCAAGCCAGTCCGGCGTCAGGGCGGCGCGGAGACCCGGAAGCTGCTGCTCCATCCGGTTGCACGGATGAGTCTCGCCGGTGATTTCCAACCGGACCGGACCGATCGCAAGCAGACCACCTTCGGCTCTTGGATTGACGATCCCACCAACCAACAGGTTGGCGCGCCTTATCGTCCACGGCGCTGATGGATCGAGGCTCGCAACCGCCCTCGTCCAGTCCTCGACAAAGACGATGGTGACCTGACGACCTGGCGATTGCCCGCGAAAATCTCCCGCAACACCTGATTCAACGGAAATTCCTGCCCGATCCAGCAGCTTCATTGGCTGGCGCGGCGCGCTCTTCATGGCGATCGCGATTAATTTGCCTGTCATGCGCGGAGTTATGCGCGCAAACCACCCTGCGGCAATGCGGAAACCTGCGCGTATTGCGAGGCGGCGCGGCGCCTTCTAGGTTGCGCCCCGGCGGACGGGCACGGGGAAGAGTATGTCACCGCCCAAGCACGAGAAAAAAGGCCCAAAGCGGCCGGCGGAGGAATTCCAATGCGCGCCTACCTGATGGCTCTGGCTGTGGCCGTGCCGGCCCTGCTTTCGGGATGCAGCAACAATCCGACCGCGCCAGCAGACCAGACGGCGACCGCCGCGAAAGTCTTCCCCGTGGGATCGGCAGCAGTGAACCAGCAGCGCCTGCTCGACGCCGACAAGGAGCCAGGCTCATGGCTCGCCGTCGGCGGCGGCTATGAAGAACAGCGGTTCAGCCAGCTCAAGCAGATCAACGATACCAACGTGAAGGATCTCGGCCTCGCTTGGTATTCGGACATCGACACCGAGCGTGGCCAGGAGGCGACGCCGGTCGTGGTCGATGGCGTGATGTATGTGACCACCGCATGGAGCATGCTGAAAGCATACGATATCAAGTCGGGCGCCAAGCTGTGGGAATACGATCCCAAGGTCGATCGCGCCAAAGGCGCCGATGCGTGCTGCGATGTCGTCAACCGCGGTGTGGCCGCGTGGAACGGCAAGATCTATCTCGGCGTGCTTGATGGTCGCCTCGTTGCTCTCGATGGCAAGACCGGCAAGGAAGTCTGGACGACGAAGACGACGCCGGACGGCACTCACCACACGATTACGGGCGCCCCTCGCATCGCGAACGGAAAAGTCTTCATCGGCAATGGCGGCGCCGAGTATGACATCCGCGGCTCCATCGCTGCCTTCGATGCCGAGACCGGCAAGCAACTCTGGCGCTGGTATGCCGTGCCTGGCGATCCGGCCAAGCCTTACGAACAGCCCGAACTCGCCATGGCCGCCAAGACGTGGAATGGCGACAAGTACTGGCAACTCGGCGGCGGCGCGACGATCTGGGACACGATCGTCTACGACGAGAAAACCAAGCTCATCTATTTCGGCACCGGCAATGGCCTGTCGTGGGCGCAGGAGGCCCGCAGTCCCGGCGGCGGCGACAATCTCTTTGTCTCGTCGATCGTGGCGCTCGATGCAGACACCGGGAAATATGCCTGGCACTACCAGGAAACGCCTGGCGATGAATGGGACTACGACAACTGCAATCCGCTGATGGTTGTCGAGCTCGCGCTGAAAAGCGGCAAAACGCGCGTTGTCATGCAGGCCTCGAAAAACGGCTTCTACTATATTCTCGATGCGAAATCCGGAAAGCTTCTCTCAGCCGAGAAGTATGTCCCCGAGACCAACTGGGCGACGCATGTCGACATGGCGACGGGCCGCCCCGTGGAAAATCCGGAAGCGCGCTACAGCAAGAGCGGCAAGCCAGTGATCATCTGGCCGGCGGCGCTCGGCATGCACAACTGGCATCCGATGACCTACAGCCCAGAGACGGGCTATGTGTACATCCCCGTCACGGTCTCCAACGCGCCATACGCCGCGCAGGAGAACTTCGTCTACAACCCCAATGGCTGGAATACTGGCACCGACTTCGCTGGCGGCGCTTCGCTCTACACCAAGCCGGGCGCACCGCCCCGCGGCAACGTCACCAGCTACATTCTCGCCTGGGATCCCGTGAACGCGAAGGAAGTCTGGCGCATCCCCAACAAGGAGTATGGAGCTTCGGGCCTTCTCTCTACGTCCGGAAACCTGATCTTCTCCGGCAACCACAATGGCGAGTTCGCGGCCTACGACGCCCGCACCGGCAATGAGCTCTGGACCGCTCCGACGCAGGCCCGCGTGGTGGCTGCCGCCTCGACCTTCCTGGTCGATGGCCAGCAGCAGGTAGCGATCCTCGTCGGCGCTCGTGGCCTGCCGCCGGGCCAGAAGCGCACCGTTGAGGTCAGCGCCAACAACTCACGCATCCTGGTGTTCAAGGCGGGCGGCGCGGCCACGCTGCCGGCTGAGATGAAGGTCGCGGCCGCCACGGGCGACAACAAGGTAACGATCAGTCCGCCGCTGCTGACCGCGAACAACGAGACTGTCGCCGCCGGCGAACAGGCATACGCGGCCAATTGCGAGGCCTGCCACGGCGTCACAGCCGTCCCCGGCGCCGGCGCCACTGCCCCGGACCTTCGCTACAGCGCGCTTCTGCCATTCAGGGCCCAGTTCAATGGGCCTGTCCGTGCGGGCGAACGCGCCACGCGTGGCATGCCCGGCTTCGGCAACATGCTGGATGAGGAGACCACAGACGCCATCCTCGCCTACATCATCAAACGCGCCAATGACGAGAAGGCGACGCAGGAAGCTGCAGCAACAGCAACGCCGTAGCTCCTTCGGCTTGTCAAACACGTCGAACCCCTCGCCCCTGCGGCGAGGGGTTTTTCGTTTACGGCTTCTGATGTATGAGGCCGCCCATGGTCTGGCGTGCGTTGTGCCGCCCCCATGAAGGACGACGCCGATGCTGCGCATCCAGGAACTCAAGCTGCCGCTCGATCACCCCGAGCCGGCGCTACGCCAGGCGATCGTAAAACGCCTTACTCTCTCCGATCAGGACCTCGTCTCGTTCACCGTGTTCAAGCGCGCCTACGACGCCCGCAAGACCTCGGCGATCCAGCTGATCTACACCATCGACGCCGCGGTGAAGGACGAGGCCACGGTCCTCAAGCGTCTGGAAAAAGACAAGCAGATCGGCCGCACGCCGGACATCTCCTACAAGCCCGTCGCAACAGCGCCCGCCGGCGGCAAACGGCCCGTCGTCGTTGGCCTAGGCCCGTGCGGCCTGTTCGCCGGCCTGATCCTCGCCGAGATGGGCTTCAACCCGATCATCCTCGAACGCGGCAAGATCGTTCGCGAGCGTACGGTCGACACGTTCAGGTTCTGGCGAAAGGGCATCCTCAATCCCGCCTCCAACGCCCAGTTCGGCGAAGGAGGCGCCGGCACGTTCTCGGACGGCAAGCTCTATTCTCAGATCAAGGATCCGCGCCATCTCGGCCGCAAGGTCCTGACCGAATTCGTCGAAGCCGGCGCACCCGAGGAAATCCTCTTTGTCTCGAAGCCGCATATCGGCACGTTCCGCCTCGTTTCGATGATCGAGCACATGCGTGAGAAGATCGAAAAGCTGGGCGGCGAAATCCGCTTTCAACATCAGGTCACGGATATCCTGCTGCACGACCGCAATGGCGAGAAGCAGGTTGCCGGCCTCGTCCTCAACACGGGCGAGACCATCGAAACCGGCCACGTCATCATGGCGCTTGGCCACAGTGCTCGCGACACGTTCGAGATGCTGCATGGCCGCGGCGTTTTCTTTGAGCCGAAACCCTTCTCGATCGGCGTTCGCATCGAGCACCCGCAATCGATCATCGACTGCGCTCGCTTTGGCGCGAAGAATGCCGGCCACCCCATCCTCGGCGCCGCCGACTACAAGCTAGCCCACCACGCCAGCAATGGGCGGTCTGTGTACAGCTTCTGCATGTGCCCCGGAGGAACCGTGGTCGCGGCGGCTTCCGAAGACGGTCGCCTCGTCACCAACGGCATGAGCCAGTACTCGCGCAAGGAGCGCAACGCCAACGCCGGCATCGTCGTTGGCGTCACGCCGGAGGACTTCCCTGGAGACTTCCGCACCAATCCGCTGGCTGGCATCGCCTTCCAGCGCCACTGGGAAGAACAGGCCTTCGTCGCAGGAGGCTCGAATTGGCTCGCCCCGGCGCAACTTGTCGGTGACTTCCTGGCCAACCGCCCCAGCGCCGCGATGGGCGCCGTTGTGCCGTCCTACAAGCCCGGCGTGACGCCGACAGATCTCAATCTCTGCCTGCCGGAATACGCCACCACCGCGATGCGCGAGGCGCTTGGCGCATTCGGTCGCCAGATCCAGGGCTTCTCTATGGATGACGCGGTCATGACGGGCGTCGAAACGCGAACGTCCAGCCCCATTCGCATGACACGCGGGCCGGATTTGCAGTCGCTGAATGTCAGAGGTCTCTACCCGGCCGGAGAGGGCGCCGGCTATGCTGGCGGTATTCTCTCGGCCGCGGTCGATGGCATCAAGGTCGCCGAAGCGCTTGCGCTCAGCGTCACGTCAAAAGCAGCCGCCTAGATCAATCGTCGCGGTTACGCAGCATCAGCACGGCAGCCACGACAGCGCCGACTGCAGCGCCGATCGCCAGCGTGCGAAGCGGATGCTCCCGCACTTCACGAACGACGAATTTCGCCGCCTTCTTGCCGCCGCGCACGGCGCCATCCGCGACATCGCCCGCGATCTCGCTGGCGCGATGCGTTGTTTCGCCGAAAACCTTCCGTGCTTTTTCCGTAAAATCAGTCATGTCTTCCGCCACCCTTCCGGCCAGGTCGTTCACCGACCCATTGGTATCCGCGCTCTGCCTTCGTGCCGTTGTCATGGGAGGTTCCTTTTGCCAGCAGGTTTAAACCCGCAGGCGCGGCCAAGGTTCCCCGACTAGGGCGCGAGCGCGACTTAAGCTAACCTGCCGGCATGGCCACTGCCCAGCAGCAACTCGATGGCTTTCTGAAAAAGTATTCGCCTGAGATGGAAAAGCTCGGGCGGGCCGCGTTCACCCACATGCGCAAACGGCTGCCGGGCGCCGTGGTCATGGTTTACGACAACTACAATGCACTGGCGGTCGGGTTCGGACAGACCGGCAAGGTCTCCGCCATTCCATTGTCGATTGCGCTTTATCCACGGTGGGCAAACCTGTTTTTCATGATGGGCGCCACGCTCGACGACCCCGAAGGCCTTCTGCAGGGCAAGGGACCCAAGATCCGCTCAATGCGCCTTCAGGACGGGATAAAAACCCTGAAGTCGCCAGAGGTGGATGCGCTCATCACAGCTGCCGTGCTTCAGGCGAACTGGAAGCTGGATCCTCGCGCCAAAGGCGAGTTGATCATCAAGTCGATCTCGCCAAAGCAGCGCCCTCGCCAACCCTGAGGTTCCTGATCGAAACCGCTTGACGTCCATAACTGGATAGTTATTATAACCACATGGTTATGGATTGACATCAATGACGCCGTCCCAACGTCTCGACGCGACCTTCGCTGCACTGGCCGATCCTACACGGCGCGCCATCCTGGCTCGGCTCGCACGGGGCCATGCCTCGGTCGCCGAACTGGCCGAACCGTTCGCCATGAGCCAGCCGGCCATTTCGAAACACCTCAAGGTGCTTGAGAACGCCGGCCTCATCTCGACTGCGCAAGACGCCCAGCGCCGCCCGCGCAAGATTGAAGGCGCCCGCCTCGGCGAAGCGGTCGGCTGGCTCGAGGAATACCGGCAGTTCTGGGAACGCCGTTACAGCGCCCTCGACGAACTGCTCGGCCAGCTGCAGGCCAAGCCCCCGAAATCAAAACGCAAACGCCACTAGGAGAATCCAGCATGGCATCCGTTCAGAAGATCTCGCCCTTCCTTATGTTCGACGGCCCCGTCGAGGAACCAGCGAAGTTCTACGTCTCTGTCTTCCCGAACTCGGAGATCAAGTCGGCCAATCCGATGTCGGCCACCATCGTGGCGAACGGTACGGAAATCCTGATGTTCAACGGCGGCTCGCACTTCAAGTTCACGCCCGGCATCTCGCTCTTCGTGAAGTGCAAGGACCAGGCGGAGGTCGATCTCTACTGGAACAAGTTCCTGGCCGGCGGCGGGCGTGAGGACAATTGCGGCTGGCTGCAGGACAAGTGGGGCGTCTCCTGGCAGATCATCCCGGATGCGCTGGGCAACTATCTCGGCAGTTCGGACCGCGAGAAGGCCAATCGCGCCCTGCAGGCCATGCTGAAGATGAAGAAGATCATCGTCGCCGATCTCGAGAAGGCCTTCAACGGCTGACCCGCCGCGAAACCTGAACCCGACAAAGGAAGCGACCATGACAGCCTCCATCAACGACACAGCCCAGGTCTCGCTGCCGAGCAACACCGAGGTACGCGTCACGCGCGACTTCAAGGCGCCCCGTAAGCTGGTCTGGCAGGCACATACCGATCCGAAGCTTTTTCAACGCTGGATCGGGGGCTATCCGGGCTGGTCGATGCCGGTGTGTGAAATGAATGTCCGCACTGGCGGCAAGTATCGCTGGCTCTGGCGCACGGATGATGGCAGCCAGGAGTTCGGCTTCTTCGGCGAGTACAGCGAAGTCGAGGCGCCCGCCCGAATGGTCGCCGCCGAATACTACGATCCCGGCACTATGGGCGGGGCGATGGATGCGAACAGCCCGACCATCAACCACACGAGCTTCACCGAGAAGAACGGCGTCACGACGCTGGTCACGCTGTTGAAATACGTTTCGAAGGAAGCACGCGATGCAGCCATCTCGACCGGCATGACCGACGGCATGGAGGTGAGCTTCCAACGCCTCGACAAGCTCGTCGCCGAACAGCAGGGAGGCTGACATGACCAACAAGCTCGAAATCACGCTGCCGACCGACCGCGAGATCGTCATCACGCGCTCCTTCGACGCCCCGCGCGATCTAGTGTGGGACGCCCACACCAAACCCGCGCTGGTGCGCCGCTGGCTGCTCGGCCCGCCGGGCTGGGAGATGCCGGTCTGCGAGATCGATCTGCGCGTCGGCGGCAAGTACCGCTACGAATGGCTCGACAAGGGACGCGGCAAGACGATGGGCATAGGTGGCGTGTTCATCGCGGTGAAGGAACCCAAGAGCTTCGACTCCCGCGAGAAGTTCGATGACGACTGGACCGGTGGCGAGACGGTGAACATGCAGGTGTTCACCGAAGCCGGCGGCAAGACGAAGTCGGTCCTCACGGTCCTGTATGCCTCCAAGCAGGCGCGCGACGGCGCGGCCGCCAGCGGCATGACGGACGGCATGGAAGCCGGCTACGCGCGCCTCGACGAAGTTCTCGCGAGCCTCTGATCCATGCCCACGAAAGTGCGCCAGACCACCAGAAAGAAGACTGCCAGGAAGAAGAGCGTCGCCACAGAGCCGAAAATGGCCCGGCGAAAGACGCCCTCCCGGCCTCTCCCCGACGACGCCTCCGCCTTCCTCGCCGCCCTCGACCATCCGCTCAAGGCGGATATCGAGGCGGTGAGGAAGCTCATTCTCTCAGTCGACCCAGCCATTGCCGACGGCGTGAAATGGAACTCCCTCAGCTTCCGCCACGCCGACTGGTTCGCCACCGTGAACCTGCGCTCAAAGGACGTGATCCAGCTGGTCATGCACACCGGCGCGAAAGCGAAGGACAATCCGAAGCTGAAAATCTCCGACCCGAACGGCCTCCTCGTCTGGCTCGCAAAGGACCGCGCCCTCGCCATGCTCGGCGCCGGCAAGACGCTCAAGGCAAACGCCAAAGCATTCGAGGCGATCGTGAAGGCGTGGATCAAATACGTCTGAATTCAGCGCAGAAACGGACCGGCCTTCGATTCCAATAGCCTGACCAATTCCGGTTGCATGAACTCATACTCGTCCGGAATATCGAGGCAGATAATCCGCTTGCCGTTCAGATGCTGCTTGAACTTCTTCGAAAGCTTGTTGCGATGGGCTTTCTCCATAACAAAAATCATGGTCGCCCATTCGATGTGCTCGGTCGACAACTCTTGCGAGGCGCCGCTGCTTAGGCCGGCTGAATCAGTCTCCACACCTTCCCAGGTCGAAAATACCTGTTCGGCTGTTGGGCTTCTGAGACGATTGGCGCCGCAAATGAAAAGCGCGCGGCGCACGTTGTCCCCCTATTGCGATCCTACGGCGCCGCCTGCACCAGGCGATCGCGCGCTTTCTTGGCGCCAATCAGCACGAGCATCTTGTCCATCTCCGGACCATGCTCCTGGTCGGTCAGCACGCGGCGCAGCGGCATGAACAGCCCTTTGCCTTTGCGGCCGGTCTTGGCCTTCACTGCGTCGACCCAGTCCTTCCACGTCGCCGGCGTCACTTCGCCAGACGGGAACAGTTTCGCCGCTTCGCCGATGAAGGCCTTGTCGTCGGCTTCAAGATCCGGCCCTGTCAGGCCGCCGCCATAGACAACCGCCAGCCACAGCGCCGCATCCGGCACGCCCTTGAGGTTGCCCTTCACGGTGTCCCAGAATTCCGGCGTCGCCTTGTCGCCATACGCGAGCTTCGCAAGACGCGGCTTCACGATATCGAAGCTCATGCCGTGCACGATCTGCGCGTTAAGCCCGCTGAGTTCGTTCTCGTCGAAGCGCGCTGGCGCGCGACCCATTTTCGAGAACGAGAACTCCATCGTCAGCTGCTGCAGGCTCTCGCGCGCTTCCACCGGATCGGAGGTACCGATCTTCGCAAGCAGCGACAGGATCGACAACGGCTCATAGCCTTCGCTGCGCAACTGCTCGGCCGACAACGAACCGAGGCGCTTCGAAAGCCCCTGACCGTCGGCGCCGATCAGCAGCGGCATGTGCGCCATCTCCGGCGGCTGTGCGCCCAGCGCGAGGAAGATCTCGATCTGCGCGCCCGAATTGGTGACGTGATCTTCGCCGCGGATCACATGCGTGATCTTTGCGTCTACGTCATCCACCACTGACGGCATGGTATAGAGGAAGGAGCCGTCTTCACGGATCAGCACCGGATCAGAGACAGAAGCCGTATCGATCGATTGCTGGCCACGCACGAGATCGTTCCACTCAGCGCGCCCGCCCGACAGCTTGAAACGCCAGTGCGGCTTGCGGCCCTCGGCCTCCAGTGTTTTGCGGTCAGCATCCGTCAATGCGAGCGCGGCGCGATCATAGACTGGAGGCTTGCCGCGGCTCAGGGCGATCTTCTTGCGGCGCTCAAGCTCTTCGGCAGTCTCATAGCAGGGATAGAGAAGTCCCTTGGCCTTCAGGCCTTCAGCCGCTTCGGTGTAGCGCGCGAACCGGTCGGATTGCTTGAACGTCTCGTCCCACGTCATGCCAAGCCAGGTCAGGTCAGCCCGAATGCCGTCCTCGTTCTCCTTTGTGGACCGCTCAAGATCGGTGTCATCGATCCGCAGCACAAAGATACCGCCCTGGCTCTTCGCGAAGAGCCAGTTCACCAGCGCCGTACGGATATTCCCGACATGCAGCTTGCCCGTGGGCGAAGGCGCAAAGCGGACTTTGGTGGTCATCGTGTTCTATCCGGCTTCCGGAGGGATCGGGGCGATGGATGTACCCATCCGCCCCCGCTTGGCAAGCGGAGCCCCGAGACTGCCCAAAGATGCAGAAAACCGCCTAACCGAAGGCCATCCCGTTCCGGGCGATCAGATCGGACAGCAGGGTCGCGTCGAATATCCTTGCCCCGTAGTCGATCGAGAAGCTCCGCAGCCGCGACAGCAGGTTCACCCCGACGATCATCGCTGGCTCGTTCTGAAGCCCCCAGATCGCGAAGATCGGCGCATCGGCTGCCACAGCTCCGGCATCCTTCACTGAGAACTCCTTGAAGTCGACTTTGGGCAGGGCGATGAACTGGCCCTTGATGCCCTGGCCGGTCACGCCAACCACTTCGACTTCGTCGATCCGCTGCAGCCTTGGGTGTGCCTTCCTCAGCGCCTGGCTTAGCGGCATGTTTGCGATGCAGTTCTGCGCCCCAGTGTCGAGCATCAGCTTGGCGCGTACGTTTCCGACCTGGCCATCGATCTCCGCCAGCAGGCCATTGCGGATCCTCATGTTGCCGCGTGGCGCCGTACGTGTGGAGCGTTGCGACGGTTCGATACGCACAATCCTGTCCTGGATGTTGAACACCAGCCGCTTGCCGGCGAACACATCGGCCCCGAGAATTCCGTCGATGCGCGCAATGCCCGCGTCGGGAAGGACAGCGACACGCACGTCTTGCTTGGTGACCGCTCCGGCTACGAGTGTCGTGATCCGCGCCATCGGCGTTTCGGCTGTGCCGGTCGTGCCATTGACGGTCGCCATGCCGATGATCGGCGCCTTGAGCGCGAGCACATGGCGCTGGGCTATCACCGTCGTCGTCGATCCAGTGTCGACCATGAAATTGAACGGGCCCATACCGTTGAGCATCACCTTCGCGGTCGGCCGGCCGTACTTATCGACCCAGGCATCCAGCGTGTAGGTTATGTCCTCCTCAACGGGCACTCCGAGGCGCGAGCCGGTGATCTGCGCAGAAGCCGCGCCTGCGAAGCCAAGCGCCGGTATGGCGCCAAGCATCATTCGCCTGGTCAGGTTGAGGCTCATGGGCGTCCTCCCGCCCGCTGCCTTGTTGGCAGCTTATCGTTGCCGACAGCATGAGCCTGCTTTGCCGGGGCGGCAAGGCGGATACGTCAGTGGCGGGAGCGCAGCTTTCGCTACATCCCCGGCAGACAGGCGACCAGTATGAGTACGATGCCGGCCAACGCCACCGTCCACGCCAGCGTGCGCACCACAGGCAAGCCAAGCGCGTAGACCGGAAGGAACGCCACGCGGCCCCAGAAGTAGAGCTGCGCGCCCAGACCTGCGAGGCTGCTGCCGTGCCCAGCCTGGCCCTCGATCAGGATCGCTGCCACGAAGAGCGGGAAGGTTTCGAGGAAATTCCTCCACGCCCGGTCCAGCCGCGCGCCAACCTTGCCCGCCAGCGCCGGGGTTTCGTCGCGCGGGCCCAGAGCCCAAGGCAGGCCGCGCTCCGCGACCGACGGCAGCACCGCCGCCAGCAGGTAGACGACGCCGAGAACGGCGCTCGCCCAGAGCATTGTGAGTTGAACAGATCCCATATCAGGCATGCGCCTCTCCCCATGTTTATGGACGGAGCCTACGCCTATGCCGGAACGCCACAATCGGCGCCGCCGCGTCAGTGATCCAGATTAATTGGGTTACTTGACCGGGGTGATCGACTTGATCGACAGGGGCGGCAGTCCGGACTTCTCCGAGATCGCCTTGTCCTGGGCTTCGATCGCCGCGCGAATGGCAGCGTCGCGATCATAGGCGTCCAGCACATCCGCCTGAACCTTGCGGTTCGAACGCTGGCTGCCGTCTTCGTAGGTCACATTAAAGAACGCGAATTCAACGCGCGCCGTCGGCTTCTTGGCCATGTGACAGTCTCCGAAGGCTGATGGGGCAAGCGGGCCGGCCCCGCGGAACGTCATCTGGGTTGCAGGAACGAAATCGCAAGTCCCTGCGACAAGGTGCGGGGCATGTACGGCAGAAGCGGCTCGTTGGAAAGCCCTAGGCGGCGGCGACTGCGCTGACGGCCATCGCGCAGTTTTCGACCATTTCGGCCATGGCGGCGGCGCGGGCGCCGACACCGCCGGTGATCACCGGGGCCGCTCGGCCCTGGATAGCGGCGAGGAAAGCCTCATCCGCAGCCCTCAGTGGATCCGGCAGGATCGCCGACACGTCGGCGCGGATGTTGAATTTGGTGGTGTTCTTCACATTGCGCGTGAGGAAGTCGATCTCGACCGTACCCGACGCGTATTCGATACGCATCCAGCGCTCGCGCTTCTCGGCGCAGCGCGAAGCGGTGAGCTTGGCGTGGCCATTGTTGGCGAACAGGAGTTCAGCTTCGGCATGATCGAGCGAGCGCGTGTGCGCCGAGTGACCCGAGCCATCCGCGCCGCGCACTTCGCCGCCGAAGAGTTCAGCCGTGAGGTCGAGGTCGTGGATCATCAGATCAAACACGACGCTGACGTCTTCGCAACGGCCTTCCGGCGAAGCCGGACCATTGCGGACGCCTTCGATGCGCTTGGGACGCTCGCCGGTGGAGAACAGGCCCATCGCTTCGAACACCAGACGCTCCTGGTGACCAACCGAAAGAACGAGGTCGCGCTCAAGCGCGAGCTTGGCCAGTGAGCGGGCTTCGCTGCCGGTCAGCGCGAGAGGCTTTTCGACGAGCGCGTGCTTGCCGGCTTCGAGAGCCCGGCGGGTCAGCGTGGCGTGGGTCGAGGCAGGCGTTGCGATCACGAGCGCGTCGCAGACTTCGCTCAGCGCTTCGAACGAGGTGAACACCTCACCCCTGCCAACCTTGGCGACGACAGCAGCAGCAGCTTCAGCGTTGAGGTCGAACACGCCGATGAATTCGGAATGGAAGGAGGAGGAGAATTTCTGGGCGTGATAACCGCCGAACACGCCTGCTCCGACAATGCCCACGCGCACGCGGCCGCGGTGGTTGCCGACAACGGTGGCCGTTCTGGCCTGGGGTTCGGTACGCTTCACTAAACTACCCTCCGACACACCTTGCGGCGTGTGGGGAGCAGATAGCTGAATGCTGCGACCGCGCAATTAGCGGGCCCATCAAGCTTGGTTACCGTATCTTTCAATCAGTAATAGTCCTAGAAAACGCTGGAAAAACGCCTGTTATCGCGCAATTACAGCGCCGCAACCCAAGTGAGGCCGTGATGCCATCTGTAACATCCCGTGAGTGGCGCCTTAGGGCCCGTCCCGTGGGCGAGCCGAAACCCTCGGATTTCGAGCTGGCGACGGTGGAATCACCCGAGCCGGAACCCGGCCAGGTCCAGGTCCGGAACCTGTGGATGACGGTCGACCCGTACATGCGCGGCCGCATGAACGACTCCAAGAGCTATGCCGCCCCGTTCGAACTCGGGCAGACGATGAACGGAGGCGCCATCGGCCAGGTGCTGGCGTCCGGTGATGATAATTACAAACCCGGTGATCTTGTGAGTTCGTTCGCGGGCTGGCGAGAGGCGTTCACGGCCGCTCCGGCGGCCGTCGCCCTGAACAAGTTGCCGAACCTCCAGCTGCCGACTTCGGCCTATCTGGGTGTCGCCGGCATGCCGGGCCACACGGCCTGGGCCGGCCTGCTCAAGCTGGGCGAGCCCAAGCCCGGTGAGACCGTCTTCGTGTCCGGCGCAGCCGGCGCCGTCGGCTCCCTCGTTGGCCAGATCGCCAAGATCAAGGGCTGCCATGTGGTGGGTTCCGCGGGCGGCAAGGACAAATGCGACTACCTGAAATCCATCGGCTTCGACGAAGCTATCGACTACCGCGCCGCGGGCGACCTCAAGGGCCTCACGAGCGCCCTCCAGAAAGCCGCTCCGAAGGGCGTCGACGTGTACTTCGACAACGTGGGTGGTGATCACCTCACCGCCGCGATCGCCTGCGCCAACATGCACGCGCGCATGCCGATCTGTGGGATGATCTCGCTCTACAACGCCACTGGCCCGCAACCCGGCCCCAACAACATGCCCAACCTAATCGGCCGCCGTATCAAGCTTCAGGGCTTCATCGTCTCCGACTTCGCCAGCACCTTCCCGGACTTCGTCAAGGAAATGGCGGGCTGGATCGCCTCTGGCCAAATCAGGTACGAGGAGACCGTGATGAACGGGATCGAAAAGGCGCCGGAAGCCTTCCTTGCCCTGTTCAGCGGCGGGAATACCGGCAAGATGCTGGTCAAACTCGCCTAGCACGCCTATCTCCGTGCAGGATCTTCCGGCCCGGAAGGTCATATTTCCTGTAACGAGTCCCTTCCGCGCTGATCGCGGACGCATGAAAGAAGAAGACGACTATGGCTCGCCTGTTCGACAGCTACATCATGGTGGACTGGAGCGCCGCCTCCAAGCCGGCAACGGGCGCGGATTCCATCTGGATCGGCGCACTGACGCCGGACTCGCGCTTGAAGCTCGCGTTCAAGGCGTCGAATCCGCCCACGCGCGCCAAGGCCGTTGAAGAGCTCTCCGAGCTGCTCGCTCGCTGCCTGAAGCGCGGCGATCGCGTGCTCATGGGCGTCGACTTCCCGCTCGGATTCCCGGCTGGCACGTCCGAGGCTCTGAAGCTCAAGGGCGATCCGTGGCGCGCCATGCGCGACTTCCTTCTGAAGGACATGAAGGACAAGCCGGACAATTCCAACAATCGCTTCGCTCTCGCGGCGCGGATGAACCGGCTCATGTCCGGTGGCCCCTTCCCGTTCTGGGGCTGCTCGAAGAAGGACGAGTTGACGACGCTGTCCGTGAAGAAGTCTCGCGAGCACGGCAAGGGCGACATTGCCGAATACCGCATCGTCGAGCAGATCGCGCTCGATGCGAAGAAAGGCCGGCCGCAGCCGGTGTGGAAGATCGCCTATGCCGGCGCCGTCGGCGGCCAGACGCTCACCGGCGTGCCGGCGGTTGAACGCCTGCGCGAAAAATTCCCCGCGCTGAAAATCTGGCCGTTCGAAATTCCGCTTGCGAAGCTCGAGCAGGAGTCGCTGGAAGACGTGCGCATCGTCGTCGCCGAGGTTCTGTCGTCGCTGCACACGACCAAGCAGGAAGCGACCGAGATCCGTGATGAAACCCAGGTCCGTAGCCTCTGCGAGGCTCTCGCCGAGCGTGACGCCAGCGGAAAGCTGCCGCAGATGTTCGCTGGCGAAGCCAAGCTGACGGAGCGTCAGAAAACCGCCGCGACATCGGAAGAGGGTTGGATTCTGGGGATATAGGCCACGTTTTCGGGCTTTTTCCCCAAATCCGGACGAGATTCGGGATTGTAGAATCGTTGCAGTCGCAGCCTGATCAAAAGCGTAACCGCGAAAGCGGCCGTTTCCTGATCAGGAGGGGCCTCATGAACAAGTCCGACCTCATCAAGTCCATCTCGGACTCGACCGGTCTGAAGAACACGGAAGCGACCCGTCTAGTCGACGCCGTGTTCGACACGATCTCCGCGAACTTGCGCAAAGGTGAGCAGGTTGCGATCTCGGGCTTCGGCACTTTCGTCGCCAAGACACGCGCTGCGCGCGAGGGCCGCAACCCCGCAACCGGCAACACGATCCATATCCCTGCCCGCACCTCCGCCGCATTCAAGCCGGCGGCTGCGATGAAGGATTTGAAATAGCCCCTTCCACGGGGACAGAATGGAGCCCTACCCGTCTGCCTGCTCGCTACATGCGGACGAATGGCGGGGCTCTTACGCGGCGCGCGGAAGTCCTTCACGGACGCCGCGCGCCGCTTTCCATTCCAGCGCCAGCACCTGCCCCAACCCGGCGAGGATCGAGGCTACCGAAATGCCGATCACGACACCCCACACGCCATATCCGGCGTGCAGCGCCAGCCACCAGCAAAGCGGAAGCATCACGAAGACGTAGCTGCCGACATGGATGGCCGTCGGCATCCACACGACATCTTGCGCACGCAGCGCCATCGATCCCACGGCCTGGAGACCATCGAAGATCGTCACCAAAGCAACCGCCGCCAGCATCAGCGACAGCGTTGGCACGAGATGAGCGCCCGCCGAACCGACCTCAGATCCGTCGAGCCACGTCACCGCGATGGGGTCGCGCAGGAGGACAAGGATCAGCGCCATCAGCAATCCAAGCGCGATCGACGCCACAACGCCAAGGCGTGAAGCTTCGCGCACGCCCACTGCATCACCGCGCCCAAAACGTTCCGCGACCCGCACGCTCGTGGCTGTGCCCATCCCGACATAGATCATGAAGATCACGCCCATCATCTGGACGGTAAGACCGTAGACCGTTCCGCTATCGATCGAGACCAGCGTCGCGATCACGAACGTCATGTTGAATGAGCCCCACTCGGCGATGTTGGCGACGCCGGTACCGATGCCCACCATGTTCTGCCGCTTGAACTCACCCGCCGGCGCCCTGGGCGCCGGCCGGAAGGCCGGCGTCAGGAAAACGACAGCGACGAGAAAACAGACCAGCGTGAACCAGCGCGAACCGGTCGTCGCCCAGACAACGCCGATTGCGCCATGGTCCGGCACCAGCATGAGGCCGACGACCAGGTTGAACAGTACCGCCACCATGTTGATCGCGGTCGCGATGTTCGGCTTGCGCAGCGCTTCGAGATAGCTCTGGCATGCGAGACCCACCATGTGGGCAACCGCGCCATAGGCGAGGATATGCGTGCACTGAGTGGTCGCCTCAGCAAGCGCTGCATCGAAGCCGACGAGATCCAATAGGGGCCGCGCAACTACTATGCAAACACCCATCGCCAGCACGCCATAGATCAGGCCCACAGCGACACCGCGGCGAAAGATGCGCCCTGTCTCCGCGCCCTTGCCTGCGCCGTTCAGCTCGGCTGTCAGCACCTGAACGCCGATCATCAGCCCCATACCGAAGCCGAACATGACGCCAATTGGCAGCCAGCCATTGAGCACGAACGGCAGCTCGCCGGGCGCATAGCGTCCCAGCAGCACGGCATCCGTCAGCGACATCAGCATGAACGACGCGCGCGAGATCGCGACCGGCACAGCAAGCCGGGTGAGGTCGAGCATGTCTTTCGGCCTTGCCCAGGCAGGCAGGCGTGAGGCGGCGGTCATGGGTAACTCCGTCGCGCATCTTGCGTGCGCGTGTGGTCAGTCTCTGGCGGTTTTGCCGGTTTAGTCCTCGGGCGGCTCCCAGTCGTCAAC
Organism: Hyphomonadaceae bacterium; assembly: GCA_965279205.1. Classification (GTDB taxonomy): domain Bacteria; phylum Pseudomonadota; class Alphaproteobacteria; order Caulobacterales; family Hyphomonadaceae; genus UBA7672. The sequence continues at coordinate 1,722,352 of OZ257144.1, read as the reverse complement.
TACCCGGAATTTCGAAGCGCCGGGCGTTCGCTCGAACACGCTGCCCGGCGGGGAGTCGAGAAATGGAATTATTGTCGGATCGCAATTGGCAATCGTGTTGACGTCGTAGATGCCGTGATTGTCCGGCTCGTCCATGTAGTCCTGGTCTTCGAGACCGGACATGAAGCGCCAACCACTGTCAGCATCATTGTCCGTCGTCTTCTCGCGGTACATGAACCCGACTGGCTTTCCCTTCACTGTGATCATGTCGGTCGCGATGCAGCCGCCATGGCCTTTGGCGAGCGGCTTTAGGTCTTCTGCGCGGATTTTGAACTTCTTCGCCACGGTCGCGTCCCCGGTTTTCCCTCAGATGGGGCAAGCCGGGGCTGCGCGCAACGCGCCTTTCAACGAATTCCGGAAAGAACACCCTCGATCAGCGCGCTAACGCGCGCAGTTCGTGACGACGCCGTCTGCGTCCGTCAGCACCATCGCGCCGCCGGACATCGTGACTGTCGAGGTTGACGACTGGCCGACCAGCATGCCCTCGACCATGCTCTGCAGCATTGCCGGCGGCACGTCGTTGCCATTCATCTTGCCGGCCGTGACCTTCAGGGTCTTGATCGTCTCAGTCAGCTTGCCGTCCGGCTGTACCGCCCACACCGCATCGCCATTGCCCGTCATCTCGATCTTCATGCCGCCGGCGTCGCCATTGACGTTGGTGACATAGGTCGACTTGCCGCCCGCGACGTAGTCCAACGTCGCCTTGATGTTCATGCCGTCGGACGACGTTTCGCAGGTCCACTTGCCGATCACCATCTGGTCGAGCGTCATCGGCTTGGCCTCTTCCGGCGTCGAAGCGCAAGCCGCGACGACCAAGCCTGCAGCCGCTGCAAGGACAAAGCTTTTCATGGGTGAACCCTTCTCTGGCGCAAAGCCGATCCCAGCCTCTTTAGACTGCGTCGGCGTTCTGCTCCAGACATGGATTGCAGGCGCGCGATTGCGAGCCCGAATGCCAGAACGTTACCGGCACTTCACGCGCGGCGACACCATCGCGCCATTCACGACAATCAGCTGCTCACCTGCCAGCTCCAGCCGCACCGACCCATTCCAAGTATCGCCCCCACCGGTAAACGCGCCGTCCACGCGGACAGCTGTTTCGCCGTCCGGCACGACCTTCTTCACCGCGACAGCGGATTGCGGAAGTTGAAGTTCTGTTTCCGACACCGTCACCCGTGTATCGCTGCCTGACCCGCACGCGCCCGGATCGATCTCCCACGTCCCGACAAATGCTTTCGGAATCGCGGTCAGCGCCCCCGCTTCGCCCGGCGCTCCCGCGTCACAGCCAGCCAGCGCCAGAACCGCAATCACCGGGAGCAAAAGCTTCACGACATTACCCCTTCCGCTTCGCCGCCAGCTTCTCGGCCAGCAGGAAAGCCAGGTCCAGCGCCTGCTCGTTATTGAGCCGCGGATCGCAGTGCGTGTGATAGCGGTCCTGCAGGTCCATCGCCGTGAGCTGGTGAGACCCGCCCGTGCACTCCGTCACATCCTGCCCGGTCATCTCCAGGTGAACGCCGCCCGCATGCGCGCCTTCGCCTTCGACGATGTCGATGAACGACTTCACCTCGCCAAGGATGCGGTCGAACGGCCGCGTCTTGTAGCCAGAATTGGTCTTCTCGATATTCCCGTGCATCGGGTCCGACGACCACACCACCGTCGCGCCGTGCTTCTGCACCGCCTTCACCAGCTTAGGCAGCCCATCCGCGATCTTGTCAGACCCAAACCGTGCGATCAGCGTCAGCCGCCCCGGAATGTTGTCTGGGTTCAGCCTGTCGATCAGCCGCAACATGTCATCCGGCGCCAGCGACGGCCCGCACTTCATGCCCACGGGATTGCGAATGCCCCGGCAGAATTCCACATGCGCGCCATCCAGCTGCCGCGTGCGATCGCCGATCCACACCATGTGCGCGCCCGTGTCGTAGAACTCGCCCGGACGCGTCGAGTCCTCCCGCGTCATCGCCTGCTCGTATCCGAGCAGCAACGCCTCGTGGCTCGTGTAGAATTCCGTCTGCGACAGCGCCGGCGTCGTCTCCGGCGTGATGCCGCAGGCCGCCATGAAGTCCATCGCGTCAGAAATGCGTGTAGCAAGGGCCCTGTAGCGCTCGGCCGCGGGTGAGCGCTCTACGAACCCGAGCATCCAACGGTGCACGTTGGCGAGCGAGGCGTAACCACCCTGCGCGAACGCACGCAGCAGGTTCAGCGTCGCCGCCGATTGCGAATAGGCCTGCACCAGCCGCTGTGGGTCCGGCACGCGCGCTTCCGGCGTGAACTCCATTCCGTTGATGTTGTCGCCACGATAGCTGGGCAGCGTCACGCCATCGATCGTCTCCGTCGGCGCCGAACGCGGCTTGGCGAACTGCCCCGCGATCCGCCCGACCTTCACGACAGGCTTGCCGCCCGCGAACGTCATCGCGGCCGCCATCTGCAGGATCAGGCGGAATGTGTCGCGGATATTGTTCGGATGGAATTCCTTGAAGCTCTCCGCGCAGTCCCCGCCCTGCAGCAGGAAGGCCTTACCCTGCGCGACGTCGCCCAGCCGCGCCATCAGCGTCCGTGCTTCACCGGCGAACACCAGCGGCGGATAGTTCGACAGCTGTTTCTCGACAGCTTCAAGCTTGCGCGCGTCTGGATAGTCTGCCGGGATATGCAAGGCGGGCTTCGCCCTCCACGAAGCTGGCGACCAGTCGCGGGCCATGTCCTCGGCCATCATCTGCTTCGAGGGCTCGCTATCGCCGAAGCCCGCATCGATACGATCACGCATAGGTCAGTCCTGCATCGCGGCGCGTACGATCGCGCCAATATGAATATCTGCGGCGTCCGCCAGTCGGTAGCCCGGATCAGTTCCATCGAAGGCGAGGAAGAGATCGGTGCCGGACAGCACGATCACGTCCGCACCTTGCTCGTCCACCAGCTTGCGGCCTGCTTCACGGAAGAAGCGCCGGTCTTCGTCAGTCGCAACGGCGGCCATGGCAAGCGCCAGGTAGCGCTTGCCCACCTCATCAAGGTCGGTGCCTTTCGGAGCGGCGATCTCGACCGAGGTGACACCGCCGTAGAATTTCGACTGCATCACGACGCCGGAACCGAGAATCCCGATGCGCTTCACGCCCATCTTTCCAAAATAGGCATCAAGCTCCGGGATCGCGTTGATCAATGGCAGCGGCGAAATCGCCATCAGCTCTTTGATGCAGAAATGCCCGCCCATCGACGTAACGGCGGCAGCCTTCGCTCCCGCCGCCTTCATGCGTCCGATCAGTCCAGCGAAGATCTCGGCCTGCCCCTGCCGGTTGCCAGCGCCGAGATTGCCCGTCATCTCGCGCACGTCTGCATTGCAGATGGTCAGCTCAAGCTTGCGGTTCGCGGCGGCAAACGCGCGCGTCAGGCCACGGTAATAGAACTCCGTGGCTGCGGGCCCGATGCCGCCGATCAAACCGACATGCATGATTACACCAGCCGTTCCGCGATTTGCACCGCGTTGAGGGCTGCGCCCTTGAGGAGCTGGTCGCCCGAGATGAACAGCGACAGTGAATGGCCCGTCGGGTCCGACACATCCTCGCGGATGCGGCCGACCAGCACGTCATTCTGCCCGCTCGATTCTACCGGCATGGGGAAGTGGTTCTTCACGCGATCGTCGACAATCTTCACGCCCGGCGCCTTCGACAGGATCGCCCGTGCGGCATCCACCGACACCTTGTCCGCGAACTCCGCCGTGATCGCCATCGAATGCGCCCGCAGAACCGGCACGCGCACGCACGTCACGCCAACGCGCAGCTCTGGCAGGTTCATGATCTTGCGCAGTTCCTTGACCACCTTCTGCTCCTCGCCGTTGTAGCCATCGTCGCCGATCGCCGTGTTGTGGCTGAACAGGTTGAACGCATACGGATGCGGCAGCACCTTGTGCTCGTAGGTCTCGCCTTTCAGGTAGGCGCGCGTCGCCTCTTCCAGCTCGTCCATCGCCGGCCGCCCCGCGCCCGACGCCGACTGGTAGGTCGACGCGATCACGCGCTTCAGCTTGCCCGCCTGGTGCAGCGGCCACAGCGCCATTACCATGATCGCCGCAACGCAGTTGGGATTGGCGTAGATCTTCTGCGACGGCTTGATCTCGTAACCATTCACTTCCGGCACCACGAGAGGCACGGCTGGGTCCATACGGAACGCCGACGAGTTGTCGATCGCATAAGCGCCTGCCGCCGCCGCGAGCGGCACATACTTCTTCGAGATGTCCGTCTCCGACGCGAACAGCGCCACGTCACAGCCGACGAACGCATCGTCCGTCAGCACCTGCATCTCCACGTCCTTGCCGCGGAACTTGAACCGCTTGCCCGCCGAACGTTCGGACGCGAACGCTTTCAGCGTCCCCGTCGGATAGATCGACTGCTCGAGGCAGCGCAGCATCTCCGCGCCAACCGCTCCGGTCGCGCCGATGACGGCGACCGTCTTCACACCAACGCCCGCGCTGGAGCTACCCAAATCACCGGCACGATGCGCGGTCTGGCTGGCCTGGGTCACGGGGTAGTCTCCTCTTGAGCCGGGAGACGGGGCCATCTCTGCCCCATCCGGTTTCCGGCGGGGCTGGTCGGCGGGCTTGTGGCTAGTTCGTAAAAGCCAAGCGCGCCATCAGCCCCGCGGGGATAATGGTCTTCCAATAGCGCTTGAAAAACGAACGTTGCATGGGCGGGGCTTCTACGCGGGCGGCAGCGGAAGGTCAATATGTGCAAGGAAACGGACCAATTAATGGCCCGTCAGGCATGATCTTGCCGTGCTCAACCCGGCGCAGGAACCCGCACGATCACCGGAGCGCCACCCGGCCCCCGTTTCGGCATCACAAAGCCGACCTTGGCGTCCAGCGCCTCAGCCTCGGCCTGCGCCACACCCGCATCCTTCAGCGCTGCCACCAGCGCCTCGGCCGCAGGAACGGCCACACCCGGCGCGACGCCCTTTCCTTCCCAGTCCCAGTCAGTCTTCGGATCAAACGTTCGACCCGCCGGAATGAAGGTCGAGAATCCGTTCGGCAGGTCCACGGGAAAGCCGAAATGCCCGGCCCCCGCGCTCGTCTCGCCAATCAGCTTCCCGCGCCCCGACATCTTCACCTCCAGCAGGAAGTGCTCCGCCGCCGACCCGGAGAAGCCCGACTGCAACACATAGAGCTTCGTGTTCGCCAGCCGTGGATGCGCCGAAGGCTTGGCGAAGTGCTGGAGCCTCACCTGCCCCGGCTTCGACGTCACCGGGCGGAACGTCGGCCCTTGCATCAGCATGTCAGGCCGGGCATCGATGACGGCCTGCGCCGTCTCCATCTGTACAAGATCGATCTGTTTCGTGAACAGGTCCGCGGTCCGCCAGCACCGGCCGGCGGCAGAGGCGCCAGCAGCCGCAGGTGCCTGTCCGTGTTCACCGTATCGAGATCAGCCTGCACCTTCTTTGCGAACTCGAAATCATCCGCCACAGCGTAGTCGACGCTGGCGACCTTCTCCCGAAGCAGCGCCGCATACTTCGCGCCAATCTCCGGATAGACGTAATTCTTCTCCAGCGCCGCGGCCAAAGCCTCGATAACTTCCTTCCGCTGCACCGGCGTCGTTTGCGCCTGCGCGACTGGCGCCGCAATCAGCGCCGCCGCAATCAACACTCCCGCCAGCCGCATCGAACCACTCCCGAATGAATCGCTCCGGCTATCTTCTCCCAAAGCCCCCGTGCGTCGATCCTCCCCGCGCCCGGACGGCCTTTGAAACTGTCCGGACAGATTCACAACGAGCCTCTTGCCTCACACCAGCGCCTGCCCTAGCGTCGATAGGGAAGCCGCCGGAAGCGCGGCGTCTTGGGGAAACACGCCATGATCCGCACGACACTTCGCCTGCTCGCCGGCGCCACCGCCGCGACGGTTGCTGCTGCCTGCCAGCTCTTCGCGCCCGCAAAGCCGATTACGCTTCTTGATGTTCCGTGCTCGTCACCGCCGCCGCTGCACTGCCCGGACACGGCCTGCCCTGGCGCACTCACCTCCACGCCCGGCACGGCGAAGGATCCGAAAACGGAAGACCGCGCCTACTTCCTCGACTATCCGTGCGACCTGAAGCCCGGCGAGGAAGTAACGTTCGTCCTCAACCTTCACGGCGGCGGCTCGATCGCCAACTGGCAGCGCCACTACTTCCCGATCATGGACTACAAGGAAAAATACCGGCTCGTCGTCGCTACACCGTATGGTCCGGGCGGCATCTGGCAGGGCCCGCGCGACGACCAGCACCTGCGCAATATTGTCGAAGCCGTCGAAGGCGCGGTCGGCCCGCAGAACATCAAGGCCTTCTGGCTCGCCGGCCATTCGTTTGGCGGCCAGACCTCCAACCGCCTGATCATGACCGATCCGTTCTTCACGCAGCGCGTCGACGGCTGGGTCTCGCTGTCAGGCGGCCGTCTCGGCTCGAAGCGCGAAGACATCCGCGCCACGATCCCGCGCGGCACGCCGCCACCTCCCGCGCCGACAACTTCGCCCGCTTCCCCGCCCGCCGGCCCACCCGCAGGCGGCCTCGCGGCGGACGCATCGGTCCTACCGGCGAAACCGTTCTCCTTCATCTACGAAGCCGGCGAACACGAATACACCGCCGCCGGAGTGCCGAAGACCTCGCCCTGGGCCGAGAAGCTCGGCTGCAAGTCTCAGTCAGCCCCGCGCGAGATCGCGGACATCAAGGCCGGCTACGTCTTCGACGGCCGCCCGCAGGACAACCGTAACAAGATCTGGGGCCTCGATCCGCGCCCCGGCACGGCGAAGATTTACGACTATCCCGCTTGCAAGGACGGCCGCATCGTCGCCGACATCACCCGCCTCGACAAAGGCCACACCGAAGGCCTCGAACCGGCGATCACAGAAGAGATCATCCGCATGATGCTCGCTGCGAAGTAGCCTGACGCAGAGCGACTCCACCAGCTGTCATCCCGGAAACGGCGAAGCCGTTGTCCGGGATCCATTCCTCATCCTGGACAAGCTGCGAAACGGGGCCCGGACAGCGCTGCGTGCTTCCGGGATGACACCGCAAGTGTGGGATGGACATGTCCGCAAAACGGAGGATAACCAAAAATCTTCCACTCTGAATCCAGCGCTCTAGCCTGAAAAACCGTGGGACGGAGCGACGCAGATCCGACCGGGGTCAGGGCGCGCTTAAGATGCCCCGCATGACACAGGCACAAACCTGCGCACACGGACTGGTAATCCCGTCGTCACCCCAGCTCTGGCTGGGCGCGATGCTGCGCGCGCTTGTCGAGCTTGTGCTTTACGTCGCCTCGATCTTCCGGATGCGCCCCAGCCGCCTTCCCCGTGAATGCCACACGGACGTGACGCCTGCAGCGCTGCCTGGAGGAAGGACCGACACTCAATCGGAGAACGAAACGGCTGCGCCAGACAGCCAGACTATCGAAGCCCTCATGGTGAGCAGCACGCGATGCGTGCGCCCGTCGAACCACGAGGGCGTGCTTGCTGCCGCCAGCCGCGCGCTGGCGCAACACGGGGACATGTCATTCCGGAAGCTCTTGGGGCTGTCCGGGAAACATTCCTCGGCAATCGGACTCGCGGATCGATGGACCGAGGCCCTGCGGCGCTTCGCGCCTCCGGGCGGGATGACAATCGTTGCTTCCGCTGGAGTCTCCGCGCACCCCGCCTGATCTGATCAGGCCTCCATCCCACCCAACTCCGCCTGGAAACCCCAGGACCGGAGCCGCGATCATATGTGCACCCGCCATCCACAGCCTCGTTCGCGCAGGTCGCCCGAATCCCCCCACACTGCCGCACGAATCATCAAGAGGCTTCGCACATGACCGCGCCCGTCGGCTCCAAGGCCAACCCGTCGAAATACGATCCGCTCACGAAGCTGGCTGACGACGAACCCTACTTCGTCATCCGCGCGGACGACGTGCTCTCAAGCGCTCTGGTCGAACTGCACGCCTATATCGGGGCCGGCCAGTCAGGCGCCGCCCATAACAAGCTCGCCGAGATCATGGCCCTCACAGCGGCCAAGCCGCCGCGCCCGTCGGACTCGCCGAAATATCGCGAGACCTTCGCGATCTCCGCCTCGATGGAAAAGTGGCGCAACAGCCAGTGATCTAGAGCGAGCCCACCGTCAGGCCGCCATCGATTACCATCTCCTCGCCGGTCATGTAGCGGCTCTCGTCGCTTGCGAGGAACACAACACCATTGGCGATATCATCCGGCACGCCCTTGACGCCAAGCGGCACGCGGAGTGTCGATAGCGCATCGAGATCAGGCGGCTCGTTCGAGCCCGGGATCACCTGACTCCAGATCGGTGTGTCGATAATGCCGGGATGGATCGAGTTGACGCGCACGCCGTCCTTCATCATGGCGCACTCGATTGCGACCGCCTTGGTGAACAGTCGCACGGCGCCCTTGGAGGCGCAGTAAGCTGACAGCCTCGGTGCGCCGCGCAGCCCGGCGACCGACGAAATGTTGACGATCGATCCGCCCTTGTTCTTGCGCATCAGCGGCAACGCTGCTCGCGTCCCCAGAAACACGCTGTCGACGTTGACGGACTGCTGCCGTCGCCAGTCGTCGAAGCTCATCTCCGTCACCATGCCGCCAATCGCGATCCCGGCATTGTTCACCAGGATATCAAGCCGCCCGAACTCTCGTTCTATGCCAGCTACAGTTGCCGCCCATTCGCTCTCGCTCGTCACATCCTGCAGTTGGAACTTGGCTTTGCCGCCAGACTTCCTGATCTCACCAGCAACCTCTTCACCCTTGGCCTGAACATCGGTCAGCACGACAGTTGCGCCTTCCCGCCCCAGCGCCATCGCACTTGCCTTGCCGATGCCGCTCGCCGCGCCTGTCACCAGCGCGACCCTGCCCGAAACACGCCCCATCACGTTCTCCCTCAGCCGCGCCCGACAAACGGCATCTTCGTCGCCATCACCGTCATGAACTGCACGTTCGCCGACAACGGCAGTTGTGCCATCATCAGCACGGCTTTCGCGACATCGTCCACATCCATCGTGGCTTCCGCTGCGATACGGCCATCAGCCTGCGGCACGCCCTTGGCGATCTGCGCCGCCATCTCTGTCAAAGCGTTTCCTATGTCGATCTGCCCGCAGGCGATATTGAACGGCCGGCCGTCCAGCGACAGCGATTTCGTCAGCCCCGTGATCGCATGCTTGGTCACCGTATAAGGCGTCGAACCGGGCCGCGGCGCATGCGCGGATATCGAACCATTGTTGATGATCCGCCCACCCTGCGGGTCCTGCTTCCGCATCTGCGCGAACGCCGCCCGAGCGCACATGACGGCGCCAGTGAGGTTCACGTCGAGCACTGCGTGCCAGTCCTCCAGCGACATCTCGTCGATCGTCTTGCCGCGAGACCCGCGCCCCGCATTGTTGAACAGCACATCCAACCGCCCCGTCTTCGTGACAGCCTCGGCAAACACCCGCTCGACCTGATCCGCTTTCGTGACGTCTCCGGGAATGACGTGCCCGCCGGCAATGCGCGCCGTCTCCTCCAGCGCCTCGCGCCGCCGCCCGACAAGCGCGACCTCCCAGCCTGCCTTCGCAAAAGCCACAGCCGTTGCCCGGCCAATGCCGCTGCCTGCGCCGGTGATGAGAATGGAAGGCATGCGCAACTCCTTGTTCAAGTCACGCTATCGGCGCAACACGCCATCGTAAATTGAGGCGCGAGCCGGATCGTTGCTGCAACAACCCGCCGAAAGGAAGCAGTGCAGCATTACATGCGTGTCCGGGCGTGGTATGTTTTTGGTTCGTGTAGCCCTTTCGACTCTGAAGTTCGGGGGATGCCATGAACCGATCACTCACCGCCATCAGCTTCATGCTGAGCCTGTTTGTGTGGGCCTGCAGCCCGGGTGACTCTCCGCGACAAGCGTCCGCTGAGAGTGTCAACCACTCGATGGAGGGCGCCTGGCGACGCGCCGAGATTGTCTTCGAGATGGGACCGGACGCCGGCACGCACACACTCGATGTCCAGCCCAGCGTCTACATTTTCGCGAAGTCGCACTACGCCATCTCCGCGGTGAACGGATTCACGCCACGACCATTTCTGGGCGAGAACCCAACGATCGAGGACTCCGGCCGCGCCTTCGCACCGCTCACGGGAAACACCGGAACCTACACGAGTGAAGGCGGCAAGCTGATCCTTGCCCCGCTGACGGCGAAGAACCCCGTGAACATGGATGGCGCGACGAAGCTGGAATACGACATCTCGTGGGCCGGCAATGATCTCTGGCTGATCAACACCACGCCGGAGAACGGAGAGGTTCGCACCCGGCTGACCCGGCTTCCCGAAGATGCCTCCAAGGTGACCCCTGCAACCCAGCGCCTGCAGGGCGTCTGGCGACGCGCCGAGATGATCGTCGGAGCGGGACCCGACACGGGAACACACCTGGCGGATGTTCAACCCGGTTTTTACATTTTCACGCCGAACCATTTCGCGGCGAACTACGTCTCCGCGTTCGCGCCCCGGCCGCTGCTGAGCGAAAAGCCAACTGACGAGGAACGTGGGAAAATCTTCACGCCCTTCGCCAGCTTTGCTGGCACCTACACTGCTAGCGACGACGGCAATCTCATGTTGACGCCCGTCGTCAGCAAGACTCCCAACAACATGCGGGGCCGGCCGTTCCAGCCGGTCGCCATGGAGTGGGCTGGCAACGATGTGTGGTTCATCTTCTCCGGCGAAGACGGATCGGAAAACCGAACCCGCCTCACGCCGGTTACTGACTGACCCGCCTGATTAGTAGCTCTTCGGCAGGCCCAACACGCGCTCGCTGATGAAGTTGAGGATCATCTCGCGGCTCACCGGGGCGATACGGGCGATCATCGCCTCACGCATGTAGCGCTCGACGTCGTACTCTTTCGCATAGCCCATACCGCCATGCGCCAGCACCGAGGCCTCGCAGGCGTTAAAGCCATATTCCGCCCCGAGATACTTGGCAGCGTTCGCTTCCGCTCCGCACTCCAAGCCCTTGTCGTAGAGTTGAGCGGCCTTGTAGGCGAGCAGTTCGGCGGCCGAGAGTTCGGCCCAGCATTTCGCCAGCGGATGCGCCACGCCCTGGTTCTGGCCGATCGGACGGCCGAACACGACGCGCTCCTTCGCATAGGTCGTCGCGCGCTCCAGCGCCGCGAAGCCGAGGCCGATGGCTTCGACTGCGAACAACACGCGCTCCGGGTTCAGCCCCTGCAGCAGGTATTTGAAGCCCTGACCTTCTTCGCCAATGAGAGCTTCTTTCGGGATCTCGACATTGTCGAAATACAGCATGTTGCACTCGACAGCCTTGCGGCCCATTTTCGGGATCGGTTTGGCGTCGATCCCCTTCATGTCGCAGTAGAACAGCGAGAGGCCCATATAGGGCTTGGCGACCTTGTCCTGTGGCGTCGTGCGAGCAATCAGCAGGATCTTGTCAGCGCGTTGCGCGCCCGTCGTCCAGATCTTGCGGCCATTGATGACATAGCCCGAGTTTGTGCGCTCGGCGCGTGTCTGAAGGCTCGACGTGTCGAGGCCCGAGTTTGGCTCCGTGACGCCGAAGCACATCTTCTGCTGACCCGAGATGATCTTCGGCAGGAATTCCTGCTTCTGCTCCGACGTGCCGAACTTCTCGATCGGTTTCGCGCCAAAGATGTTGAGGTGGATGGACGAGCAGCCCGTGAAGCCTGCGCCCGAGCGCGCCACGGTCTGCATCATGATCGACGCTTCCATCAGGCCAAGGCCCGACCCGCCCACTTCTTCCGGCATGGCGATGCCGAGCCAGCCACCTTCAGCCATGGCCTTGGTGAACTCTTCCGGCCATTTCCCGGTCTCGTCGGTCTTGCGCCAGTATTCGGCGTCGAACTCCGAGCAGACCTTGGCCACCGCGTCGCGGATCGCTTCCTGATCCTCGGTCATGGGGGCGATGTTGTGCATCTGGTCTCTCCGACAGGTTCGCCGACAAAGTCGTCAGTGATTACTAGCCAAGCCGCTGGCAGAGGGCGAGTGCGGCGCCTCGTCCTGCTTGTCAAACCTCAGCGGGTCGAACGCGGCCGCCAGCGGGCTCACTTTCCCGTCAATCACCTGCTCCGCCACCATCTCGGCGGTTGCTGGCGCGAACAGGACGCCGTTGCGGTAGTGGCCCAGCGCTGCGAACACGCCCGGTATCGCGGTCTGGCCTATCATTGGTGCGTCGTCGGGCGTGCCGGGCCGCACGCCTGCCCACGACGTCACCTCACCCGCACGCGCCAGCGACGGCACAAGCTCCACCGCACGCGCCTTCAGCGCCGCTATCTTCGCCGGCTCCACCTCGGTGTCCGCACGCCCGCGCTCGCTCGTCGCCCCCACCAGCGTCCACCGCGACTTCGGCGCCACGTACACGTCCCGCGCATGGATCACGTGCCGCGGCCCACCCTCTACCGGCGCCAGCGCCACCATCTGTCCCTTCACCGGCGCCACGCCCGCCAGTCCATGCTCCAGCGGCGCCCCACGCGGTCCCACAAACACCGGAACCACACCCGCACCCGTCGCCAGCACCACACGGTCGACCCGCTCGCCGTCCGGCATCTGGAACACCTGCCCGCCTACCACCCGCTCCACCTTCCGCCCGAACCTCAGCCCCACACCCGCCCGCGACAACGCCGCGCCCAGCCGCTGCAGCACCAGCTGCGCATCCACCTGCCGGTCGTCCGGCAACAACAGCGCACCCTTCACCACACCCGTCAGCGCACGCTCCTCGCGCCGCACATCCGCCACCGACAGGCGCCGCACCGGCAGCTCGCGCGCCTGGCACGCCGCCGCCAACGTCTCCAGCCACGCCATCTCCGCATCGTTGCGCGCCACAACGATCGCGCCTTCCTTCGAGAACTCGAACCCGCCGCCCCCCAGCCGCTCCACACGCGCCGCGAAGTCGGGCCACAGCGCACCCGCATGTCGCGCCAGCGCCGCAAGCGCACGCTGGTCCGCCTCCACCGCCCACTCGAACGCGGCGCCCAGCATGCCCGCCGCACGCACCGTCACCCCGGCGCCCACCTCGGTACCCGCCTCGTACACCACCACGTCCGCACCGCGTCCCCGCAGCTCCAGCGCCACACTGAGCCCGATGATCCCGCCGCCAATCACGGCGACGCGGAGAGAACCGGTATTCCTTTTGGAGGGCTGAGCTGACATCGCGCCTCTATATAGCGGCGCGGGACGAGAGCCAGACCGGCGTTCCAGAGGCCCGCGATCCCGTGATTTCCCGCCTCATCGTGCAGCAGGACGCCCCGGTCGCGCCAGACGCGAGCCGCTCCCCGATTCGTTCCGGAATACCGGCGCCCAGAGACAGGAATACCCAAGGAAACTCGCGAGTGCGTTGCACCATAAGGGCAACGGTTCACGCCACGAGGCATCAGCCTGTGTCGGGCCGGTTCATTTGTTGTGTCTGAAGAGAATCCGGCTCAGGCGCCGGCCGGCAGGCCTTCCGGGGCCCGGAAACGCTGGCGCTCGGTGCGCCAGAAGACGAGGAAGCGAGCTGCATGCTCACGGTCCTGGAAAACCAGCTTCCGGCGCATCTCGCCGCCCGAATGCTCGGTCATCATCATGATGTCCGGCGCATCGCCAGATTCAGTGGAAAGCCCTGTTTCGACAGCCCATTTGGCAAAGGCATCGAGCGCCTGGGTGAGACGGGAAGCATCCCTGCTCTCATCCGCGCTGATCTGCACAACGACCTCAGACATGACGCCCCCGAAGTCCCAACACCACTGGCCACCGATCTCTGAGCTATGGATCGTGCGGTCTCACGATCCTGCCGCAAACAAGGGCGGCCCCACCACCCCGTTCAGCAAGAGACACGCCAGTTCGTCGCGGACTGCGCTCTCGCTGCAACGCAACAAATCAGCGCATTACCTTACGGTCACTGGGATTCGCCTAGGCGGCGAGAATCCGGCGGCGCGCGATCTCGTCGGCGACGCGGTTGCTGGCGCGATTCTCGGCTTTCGCCTGGTCCAGAACCTCGCCCAGCGTCTGCACCAGACGGGTCACCTTGGCATCGACCCAGGCCGGGTCGTACGTGCCCGAGATTTCCGCCGCGACGTTGATGATGCCGCCGCCATTGATGACGTAGTCAGGCGCATAGAGGACGCCCTTCTCGAGCACCTTCTCGCCCATGTCCGGCGTCGACAGCTGGTTGTTGGCGCCACCCGCGATCACCTTCGCCCTGAGACGCGGGAGCGTGTTCGGATTGATGATCGCGCCCAGTGCGTTCGGCGAGAAGATGTCAGCAGCGACATCGTAGATCTCGTCCGGCTTCACCACTTTTGCGTCCGTGGCCTTCACGACCTGATCCAGCGTCTCCTGGTTCACGTCCGTGACCGTCAGCTTCGCACCGGCCTTCGCCAGATGCCCGCAGACATAGCTACCGACATGGCCAACGCCCTGAACGGCTACGTGGCGGCCGTTGAGGTCGTCCGTGCCGAACGCCCGCAGCGCCGCCGCCTTGATGCCGAGGAACACACCCTTGGCCGTCACCGGAGACGGATCACCGCTCGCAGCCTTGCCTGTCGGAAGACCCGCCACATACTTGGTCTGCTCGGCCGCATAGGCCATGTCGTGCACCGACACACCTACGTCTTCGGCCGACCAGTATTTGCCGTTCAGCGTATCGATCGCACGGCCCAGCGCGCGGAACAGGTCCGGCGTCTTGTCGGTTTTCGAATTGCCCCAGATCACGGCCTTGCCGCCGCCCAGCGGCAGGTCGGCCATGGCATTCTTGTAGCTCATGCCTTCCGACAGGCGTAGCGCATCGACGAACGCCTCGTCCGCCGTCGCGTAGTTCCACATCCGGCAACCGCCCGCCGCAGGCCCGCGCGCCGTGGAATGCACCGCGATGATCGCCTTGAGGCCGGTCTTCGCGTCAAAGAAATGATGGACGCTCTCGTGGCCGGCGAAGGCGGGTTTGTCGAACATGGGAAGGCTCCAGACGTTCGCCGCCCTTAGCGGCTTGCGCGGGCGTATAGCCCCAACTGCCTGCGTGGTGAACCCGGCCGATGAGCATGATCGTGCCCCGAACGCACCGGCCTTGGCTACGCTGAAGCATGGCCATTGCCCGACAGGCGTTTACGGTGAGAGCGAGCCGTGAGAACGTGGCTTTCGGTCGTAGCAAGCGTGTGGGGACAAGATGCCTTCGCCCGACATTTTCCTGTCCTACAACCGTGAGGATCAAGCCGTGGCGCGGCGCTTCGCCGACGGCTTTGCCGCCCTTGGCCTCGACGTGTGGTGGGACGTCGCCCTGCATTCGGGCGAAACCTATGACCAAGTAACGGAAGAAGCGCTGCGAACCGCGAAGGCCGTGGTTGTCCTGTGGTCGAAGAAGTCCGCCGTTTCACGCTGGGTGCGCTCCGAGGCGACGCTGGCGGACCGCAAGGGCACGCTCGTGCCCGCCATGATCGAGCCGTGCGAGCGGCCGATCATGTTCGAACTGACACAGACCGCCGACTTGTCGAGCTGGCAGGGCGCGCCGGACGACCGGGCCTGGCGCGCCTTTGCGGCCGACGTCGAGCGCATGGTTGGAAGGGTCCCGCAGGCGGAAGCCGTTCTCGCCAGTCCGGTAGTGCAGAAGCAGGCCGAACGCGGCGAACTCGCTTCTCTCGCGATCCTGCCCTTCGTCAACCGCTCCGGACTCCCCGAGGACGAGGTGTTCGCCGAGGGCATGGTGGAAGATCTGGTCGCCGCCATGTCCGGGGGCTTCTCCGTGCGCGTGCTCGCCACTGGCGTCACGGCGGGCTACCGGAAGGGGATCTACACCGACATCACCGCCGTCGGCCACCGGCTTGGCGTGCGCTACCTGCTCGAAGGCAATGTCCGCCGCGTCGGCGATGCTTTGCGCGTGACGACGCAGGTCGTGGAAGCCGAGACAGGCGAGGTGTTGTGGTCTGGCCGTTTCGACAGGCCGCTGAGCGAACTTGCGCGTCTTCAGGAAGAACTTGTCGCGGACGTTTTCACGACACTCGAAGTCCGCTTCCAGGATCTCGAGCTGCAACGCGCGCTGAAGAAGCCTTCCGTCATCACCGCCTGGGAGGCTGTCAACCGAGCCGCCGCTGCACAGCGCCAGTTCGACCCGACGAGCATCATGCGGGCGGTGGAAGAGGCGCAGCGCGCCATTGACATCGATCCGCAATTCGCGCTCGGCCACGCACATTTTGCGCAGGCGATGGGCATACTTTACCTCTTCGCCCTGCCGGACGACCCGGCGACGGTGCAGCGCATCCGTCAGCACATCGACAAGGCGCTCTCGCTCGGCCCCGATGAGCTATACACGGTGGGTCTCTGCTCGCAGGCGCTATGCTGCATCGGCCGGCCGGAGGAGGCGCTGGGCCACATGCGGCGCGGCGTGGAGAAAGCGCCGCTGGTCGGGCCCTACCATTTCAACATCGGCTGGGCGTCCGTGCTGCTCAATCGCGTCGAAGGCGCACTTCAAAGCCTTGCCGAAGCCGATCGGCTGATGCCGGGCTGGGTGTTCCGCCACGGCATCCGGGGCTGGCAGGCCAGCGCTCTCTTGCGGGCCGGCCGTTGGGACGAGGCGGAGGCAATGATCGACGAAGCGCTCGCCATCCACCCCGACTACGACCCCTGTCGCCAGGTGAAGGCGGTGGCCTGCCTCCGCACCGGCCGCGACGCCGAGGCCCGGGCGGTGTTTGCCCCTGTGCCGACGCGCGGCCTGGCGCTGGAACAGGTGCTGACCTTCACGCGCCGCGTGTACATCAACAATCCGGTGGCGGATGAGATCTGCGCGGGAATCCGCAAGCTATGGGCCGAAGCAGCTCCCTAGGCGGCGCCCGCAAGGATCGTGTCGTGTCAGGACATGCCGAAGCGTTCGTGCATCAGGGTGGTGGAGACGACGCGCTGGATGCGGCCTTCGTAGGCGGGGCGCAGGTCGACCGGGCATTCCTTCATTTGCTGGAATGCCTCCCGCACCCGGGCGGGATCGAAGATAGGCTGGTCGTCGAGCGCACGCGAGGCAAGCACGTCGCCGAACATGGTCATCATCGGATCCTCGCCTCCCGCCGGCGGCGACGTAAACGGGTGCTTCTCCCGATTATAGACCTCATCGATCAGCACATCCTTCGCGGCTTCGCGCAGGATGTGCTTTTCGCGGAAGCCCTTGGCCTTCATGGCGATCGGAACATGGGCGGCATAGTCGGCGACGTGATGGTCGAGAAAGGGAACGCGCCCTTCGATGGAATGCGCCATCTCCATCCGGTCACCGAGGAAAGTCAGGATGAAATTCGCAAGGTGGGTCTTCGCATTGATGTAGAGGCCCTGGTGCAGCCGGTCGCGCCCGACAACGGCCTCAGATAGCGGCAGGCGATCGAGCACATCGGCGTAGTTTGAATTGCCCTTCACGCGTGCGAGCGCGCCGTCGCGGAACCAGGGCACGGTCGCAAGCCCCATGGCGCCGAAGGTTTCCATGAAGGACGGAAGCCAGCCCAGCCGCTTGAACACTTCGACAAAGGCGGGATTGTCGGGATCCCTCTGCATGAAGATGGAACGCGTGGCCGCGTTCGAAGCGAACATCTTCTGCAGCAGCGCCATGGTTTCCTTCTCGCTGCGCCCGCCGGGGTGGTGAAGCAGCATGTCGCGCCGGAAGGTGGTGTAGCCGCCGAGCAGCTCGTCCGATCCCTCGCCCGTGAACACGACCTTCAGCCCCGCATCACGCACCGCCTTGCTGAGCAGGAATTTGGCGGCGCCGTGCCCGTTGACCATCGGCGTTTCCGAATGCCAGACCGCGTCGGAGTATGCATCCGCCAGCTTGCGGCGCGTTACCGGAATTGGATGGAAGGACGCGCCGACAAACTCGGCCTGCTGCCGGGCGATGGCGGACTCGTCGTAGAGCGGATCGTCGAACGCCAGTGTGAAGGCGCGGATCGGACGCTGCATCATCTGCTGGGCGAGGCCGAGGACGGCGCAGGAGTCGATGCCGCCGCTGAGATAGCAGCCGACCTCGACATCGGCGACCAGCCGTTCGCGGACGGAATCGGCCAGCACATCGCGGAAGCCCGCCACGACTTCGGCTTCAGGCCGGTCATCCGCAGCGGTCTCGCCGATGGTCGGAAAATCCCAGTCCCAGTAGCGATAAGTGTGGACCTCTCCACCCCGGGCGATCGCATAGCATCCCTGCGGAACCGACCGGATGCCGGCGAACATGGTGCGCTCGTGCGAGCGGAAGATGAAGGCGTCGTGGTAGGCGGCTTCCGCATCCCACACGGCCGGGACGCCGAGGGCGAGCAGCGCCTTGATCTCAGATGCGAAATAAACGCCGCCGTCGATCACGGCATAGAAGAGCGGCTTGATGCCGAACCGGTCGCGGATGGCGATCATCATGTCGCGGCGTTCGTCGGCGATCAGGACCGCGAACTCGCCGCGCAGAGCCTCGGTCGCGCGCATGCCACGCTGAAGATAGAGGTGCAGCGCGATCTCGCTGTCGGAGTCGGTTGCGAAGACGCTGCCCTGGGCGCGCAGCTGGTCGCGGATCTCGCGATAGCCATAGAACTCGCCGTTGACGACGATGTGTACGTCGCCGTCGCTGTTCGACATCGGCTGAACGCCGTTGTTGAGGCCGATGATCGAGAGCCGTGTGTGACCCAGGAATTTGCGGCCGTCAGAGGCAACCCAGCGCCCCTGACCATCGGGTCCGCGATGGTCGAGCGAGTCGAGCGCCTGCTGGATGCGTTCGGGCGCAATCTGTTTGCGCGGCGCTCCGCCGATCAATCCGCACATGAACGTTTCCCTGGCGCGTCGGCGCCTCGATGAGCGCCGCTCTGGGCGTCATTCGGCATGCGGAAATGTTGCTGTCAACGCACGCAGCGGACAGCTGGATAGATCGATTTGGTTGAGTACCGCGCAAGCCTTTGTGGCCGCGACGATAGCGGGCCCGCTAGCTCTGCTCGAACAGCGCGTCGTTGGCGCCGGCGTCGTCGGGCTGGATCGGAGTGTCGAGCACGGCATCGGTGAGCTGGAGCGGCGCGAGCTGTTCGGTCTTGTCGGCGATCCAGAGATGCATTTCCAGCGCGCCACCCTCAAGCGCGCGCGCGCGGGCGCGCCAGCTTTGCGCTTCCCACGCCAGTTCCTGCAGGAAGAGCGCGCCTTCCTTGCCGGTGAAGCCGCCGGTCGCGGCGCCTTCGAGAACTTTCGCGAGATTGGCGTAGCCCTGCTTCGCGGAGGCGACCACCAGCTCGTTGACCGAAACCCTGCGGACCGACTTGAAGCCCGCGAGTTTCAGCAGCTCCTCGATCTCGTCATTGGTGGTCAGCAGTGGATTGGCCCAGGCGGAGGCGAAGGCTTCCGGCGGCGTCTTGCTGGTCTTGCGCGTCGTCTCGAGGAAGACCCAGCGGCCAGTGTCATCCAGCGCGCGGTGGACGCGGCCAACGAGGCCGGGCTTGTGGTCGGCATAGGCGAACGCCTCGACGCTGGCGATCGACTGCAGCGACTTGTCGCTGAAGCCGCGCGGGCGATCGACTTCGCCTAGCGTGACGGAGGCGGACGGCACGAGTTCGTTGAGGCGCACGGCGCAGGCCGCGCGCCATTCGGTGGCCAGCGCCTTGCGGTCTGACTGGGCGGCGAAAGCGTTGAGCAGCGCGCCATCGGCGCCGATGAAGCCGATATCGCCCGGCTTGTTGGCAAGTTCGAGCACGGCGTCGAGCAGCTTGGTGTCGAGCGCGAACGAGCCGGGCTGGAGGCGGCCTTCACCCCACATGGTCTCGAGCGCCTTGATGCGGATCGCGCCGCCGTCAATGTCGACCGGCACAAGGGCGGGCGTCTCGACAGCTTCAGCAGCGGGTGCAGCTTCCGGCGCGGGTTCGGGTTTCTTCTTCTCGGGTTTGGCTTCGGCCTTCGCCGGTTTCTCCTCGACCTTGGGAGCTTCGGCTTTCGGGGCTTTGGGTTTGGCGTCCTCGGCAGGCGCAGCTTCGCCTTCGCCCGGGACGGGGGCGACATAGTCGCGGCCGTTCCACCAGGCGCCGAAACGCCCGGGGAGATCACCGCCCGCCATCTTTTTCACTTGCGCAAGCATATCGCGCGTCAGCCCTCAGATGCTGCTCTTAGGCTCTGGAATGTACCGGGTTTTGGTTAATTTTCGGGCTTGCGAATTCGATGAAATTTCATCGTTTTGCGAGGCTTTCCCGGTTCCAGGGCAGCGACGGGGCCCCCGAATGGACCGGGGCCGAGGGGTTCTGGATGAAGGCCAAGATGTCGCCCCAGACCGTGTCGGCCTGCAGGTCGTTGAGCAGCATGTGGTAGCCCTTGGCGTAATAGGCGGTCTTCACGTGGGCCGGCAGGCGCTTCGAGGCGCGCTCCACGCCAGGCGCTGGGATCACCTGGTCGTTGGCCCCGTAGAGCAGCAGCGTCGGCACTTTCGCAGGCAGGCGGTCGATCTTGCTGTCGGCCTCCTCCATGATCGAGACAACGCCATAGACGCTGTCGATGCGGTTCTGCTTCTGCACCAACGGGTCGAACCACATCTCGCGCAGCTTTGCGTTGTTGTCGGTGGCGACGATGTGCACGCCCTCGGGCGGCACCACGATCCAGCTCGGCCGGATGTGCGCGCTGGTCCACAGGCTGGCGCTGTAGAACCAGGGTAGCGCGCCCCAGCCATAGAGTCCGGGCCCGGACAGGATCAGCACGTCCGCCTCGGGCGGCGGAGCTTCCGCGAAAGCAGTGATCGCGACTGACGCCCCCATACTCTCGCCGACGACGGCGATCTTCGCGCCGGGATGCAGGCGGCGCGCGACACTGACTGCAGTCACGAGATCTTTCCGCATCACATCGTGCTGCGGCCAGATCATCCATTGCGGCGAGCGGCCAAAGCCGCGCTGGTCATAGGCATAGACCGTGGCGCCGTGGGCCGACCACCACGCGCCTGCCGCCTTGAAGGCGCCAGCATAGTCGTTCATGCCGTGCACGGCGATGATCACGGTCTTCGGTTCGCTGGCATAAATGCTGGCCGCTGCGGCGCAGGTAGGAACCGCGACGCTCGCCGACATGCCGCGCCCGTTGTCACATGGTCCGGCGCCGGGCGGCGTCTGCGGCGCAGCTTTCCAAACGCTCAGCCCAAGCTGGGCGCCGTCGAAACTGGTGAACCAGTTGTCGGAAAAGGTCGGCGCCGGCGGCGCGTCATACCCCAGCGCACCCTGCTGGAGCGGAGCGCAGGCGGCGAGTGCTGACAGCACCAGCGTGGCGGCGAAAGCGAACCATTGCTTCATGCGAATATTTTGCCCGGTCGCGCCGCTTCGTCCATACTCTTCCTCATACCAACCGAGAGGTGACCATGTCCGATCCGGTCGAACTTGTCATAGAACCGCGTCAGCGCGATCTCGGAGGCTTCTACGTCCGGCGTCTGCTGCCCTTTGCCAAGCGGCGAAATGTCGGCCCGTTCGTGTTCTTCGACCATCTGGGACCTGCGCAAATGCCGCCTGGCCAGGGCATGGATGTGCGGTCCCATCCGCATATCGGCCTCGCCACCGTCACCTGGCTGTTCGAAGGCGCGCTCGACCACCGTGACAGCCTCGGAACGTTCCAGACCATCCGCCCCGGCGCGGTGAACTGGATGACAGCCGGGCGTGGCATCGTCCATTCCGAGCGGACGCCTCATGCGGAACGCGAGAAGGGTCACAGGATCGAGGCGATCCAGACCTGGGTCGCGCTGCCGAAGAGCCATGAGGAGCAGGCCCCAGCTTTCCGGCATCACCCCGCCGAGACGCTGCCGCGCATCGAGTCTGGCACCGCCCGGGGGGTGCTGATCTCGGGTTCCGCCTATGGCCATCGGTCTCCTGTCGAGTTCCCGAGCGGGATCTGCCAGCTCGTGCTCGAAACCGAACGCGATACGGTGGTGGAAGCTCCCGATGCGGCTGAGCTGTGCCTCTATGTGGTTCAGGGATCGGCTGAGATCGGCGGGCGGATCATCGGCGAAGCCCAGATGGCGGTGCTGAGCCCGGCGCGGCCATGCCTGGTGAAACTGTCCGCTGGCAGCCGCATCATGTTCGCGGGCGGCGATCCGCTCGACGGGCCGCGGTTCCTAGACTGGAATTTCGTCGCCTCCTCGAAGGAGCGACTTGCAAAAGCAGCGGCGGACTGGCGCGCGTCGATCGCCGGCGGTTTCAGGGATAGCTGGTTCAGCCAGCCGCCGGATGAAACCTCATGGATCCCGCTGCCCGGCGACCCGCAACCAGACCCGCCGGACCACCAACCGGACCATCACGGCGACTTGGAGAGCTGAAGGAAAAGAATTCGCGAAACGCGGGAACCGTTCCCCGCCATCGCCGTTCATTCCTCGAACTGGCTGGAAGGAAGAACGCAAGTTCGGAAGTCCATTCGGTTTTGAAGGACCCAGCACGCAAGTGCTGGGTCTTTTAGTTTTGGCCTGCAGTGCGGCTGGAATCCCACAAAACCCTCCCTTGCCGGTTCGTCTTTGCGGGATAATGTGCCCGCACTTTCAAGGAGACGTAGATGAGATTGCTCGCGCTATCGGCAACCGGGTTGATGACAATCGCCCTCGCCGGCTGCAACCCGACCGAACCGGCCAAGCCCACGGAACCCGTGGCGGATACCGTGACCTCCACGCTCGTCACAGCGCCCGAGATCACAGGGGCGGACATTGCAGCGCGCGTAAAGGAACTTGCCGACGACAAGTATGAGGGCCGCGGCCCGGGCGATCCGGAGGGCGAGAAAGCCGCTGACTGGATTGCCGCCGAGATGAAGCGCATCGGCCTTGAGCCCGGCAATCCGGACGGGACCTACTTCCAGACCGTGAAAATGGTCGCGCAGACGGTCGATCCCGCGACGTCCTCGCTGAAGATCGCAGGCCCGGGCGGAAAGACGTGGGACCTCAAGCTTGGACCCGACGCTGTCTACATCACCAAGGACCAGAAGAACTCGACCGTGTCATTCACCGACTCGGATCTCGTCTTCGTCGGCTATGGCGTCGTCGCGCCTGAAGCGAAGTGGAACGACTACGCAGGCGTCGACATGCACGGCAAGACGGCCGTGATGTTCGTCAACGATCCGGGCTTTGCCACCAACGACAAGACGCTCTTCAACGGCCAGGCCATGACCTATTATGGCCGCTGGACCTACAAGTTCGAGGAAGCCGCTCGCCAAGGCGCGACCGGCGCGATCATCATCCACGAAGAGAAGCCGGCCGCCTATGGCTGGAACGTGGTCGAAAGCTCGTGGACCGGCGAACAGGCCGACATCGTCCGCGCCGACGCCGGCGCCAACCGCGCCAAGCTCGAAGGCTGGATCCAGCTCAAATACGCCACCGAACTGTTCAAGGCCGCAGGCCTCGACATCGACAAGATGCGCGCTGCCGCCAACAAGCGCGGCTTCAAGCCGGTGCCGATGACGGGCCTCAAGGCTTCCGCCACCATCACGCAGACGATCACGCCCAAGGACAGCCGCAACGTGATCGGCACGATCAAGGGCTCGGAAGCGCCCGACGAACACCTTCTGCTGATGGCCCACTGGGATCACCTCGGCAAAGGCGTCAGCGACGATCCGAACGCCGATGTGATCAGCAATGGCGCGGTCGACAACGCCACCGGCACCGCCGCGATCCTTGAGATCGCCGAGAAGATGGCTTCAGGTCCGAAGCCCAAGCGCTCCATCACCTTCCTGGCCGTCACGCTGGAAGAGTCGGGCCTGCTCGGCTCGGCCTATTTCGGCGAGAACCCGCTGATCCCGCTCAACAAGATCGTCGGCGGCATCAATATCGATGCGATGCAGCCCATTGGTCTCGCCAAGGACATGATCGTTGTCGGCGCCGGCGCATCCCAGATGGAAGACATGCTCAACGTCGTGCTGACGGAAGCGGGGCGCCACATCACGCCGGATCCGCTGCCGCAGAACGGCTACTTCTATCGCTCGGACCATTTCAGCCTCGCCAAGAAGGGCGTGCCGATGCTGTACGCAGACAGCGGCGTCGACCTGGTCGAAGGCGGTGTTGCGACCGGCGAAGCCGCCAACAAGACATACACCGACAACGACTATCACCAGCCGAGCGATGAATACGCGGACACATGGAACATGGCCGGGATCGAGGGCGACACGAAGGTCGACTACGAAGTCATCAACCGTTTCGCCAACAATGGCGAATGGCCCAACTGGTATGATGACAACGAGTTCAAGGCGACTCGCGATGCATCGAGGAAGGCGCCGTAGCAATGGCGCTTGATCGCTCGAAACTCCACAAGGGTTTCCAGACCTATCTCGCCAACGCGGAGAAGGCCTCCGGCAAGACATACGAGGACTTCTCTCTCGTCCTGTCGAAGTCGGGCCTGAAGAAGCATGGCGACCTCCGGTCGCACCTGATGGAGTCGATGGGTCTTGGCCACGGCCATGCCAACGCGGTGGTCGCCATCTGGCTCATGCCAGGCAATGGCGGCCCCGCTCTGGCGGTGGAAAAGCCGCCCGTGAAAGAGCCGGTGAAGAAAGCAGCGGCGAAAAATAAGAAGTAGCGCCCATCTTCCCCCGTTCACGGGGGAAGTACGCCGAAGGCGGGATGGGGGACGCCTCAATGGGAATCCCCTTGTATCGTCCCCATCCGTCGCTTCGCGACACCTTCCCCGCAAGCGGGGAAGGACGGCGGCTCAGATCGTTCTCGTCATGAACACGCTGAACGGATCCTCGGTGTAGCCCTCGAACGGGCCGCACCGGGTGAACCCGGCGCTCTCGTAGAGCCTGATCGCAGGCACGAATGCATCGGCGGAGCCGGTCTCGAGCCAGAGGCTTTTCATTCCTGCGCCCCGCGCCTCGCTGAGGATGTGCTCAAGCATCTCCCGCCCGGCGCCGGTGCCGAGAAATGCATCCGCCACCCGCATCGACTTGATCTCACCTCGCAGAGCGTCGATCCGTTTCAGCGCGCCGATGCAGACGATCTCGCCGCCCGCCCAGCCAGACCAAAAGGTTACACCCGGCTGGCGCAGCTTGTTGAGGTCGAGCGCATGCACGCTGCACGCTGGCGAGTTGGCGTACATGCCCTCAAGGTGCCGCGCGACCAGCGCCTGTGTCGCCGCACCGGCCAGGTCATCGACCCGGAATGCGATCCCGTCCCCCATCCCGCGTTACATCCTTTCCGGCGTATCGATCCCGATCAGCCCCAGCGCGATCTCCAGTTGCTTCAGCGTCGCCAGCGCGAGCGCCAACCGGGACGCCTTCTTCACTGAATCGCTTTCGACAAGGATCGGCGCCGCCGCGTAGAAGCCCGAGAAGGCCTGCGCGAGCGTATAGGCATGGTCGCACAGGATATGCGGCATCCGCTTGTCGTAAGCGCCGCGCAGCGCGTCGCCGAACCCGTCGAGGGCCAGCACAAGCGCGCGCTCTGCATCGAGCTCGATCGAGATCGCGCCGGGCTTGACGCCTTCCGCCGACGCGCGCCGCGCCAGTGATTTGATCCGCACGACCGCATACAGGAGGTATGGGCCGGTCTTGCCTTCGAACAAGATGAAGCGGTCGAGATCGAAGATGTAGTTTGTCGTCCGCACGTTCGAGAGATCGGAGAACTTGATCGCAGCCACGGCGACCTTGTGCGCGATATCGACCTGCTCGACCTCAGAAGCATCCGCACCGAGTTCCGCTTCCTTCATCCTTGCCAGCGCAACAGCATCGGCCTGCGCGATGAATTCGTGCAGTTTGAGGATACCGCCATCGCGCGTCTTGAACGGTTTTCCGTCCGGCCCGTTCACCGTGCCGAAGCCGAGATGCTCCAACTCGCTTTCCGGCAGGTAGCCGGCGCGTTCGCTCGCCCGGAACACCTGCTCGAAATGCAACGCCTGTCGCTGGTCCACGACATAAAGCGACAGTTGAGGATCGATCGACCGCTTGCGGTCCACGATCGTGCCGAGGTCGGAGCCGTGATAGCCGATCGCGCCATCCTTGTTGACGAGAATGATCGGCGGCATTTCCTTCTTGTCGCTCTCGCGCGCCACGCGCACAATCCACGCGCCGGCATCGAACTCCGCGATCGTCCGCGCCTTCAGATCGTCGACGATTTCCGGAATGAATGGCTCGGCGTCGCTTTCGCCCTTCCACAGGTTGAACGTCACGCCGAGGCTGGCGCATTCGCGCTCCAGCCCCACCCGCGTGACGTTGCAGAAGTGTTTCCACAGCGCCCGGTATCCTGGCCGGCCCGCCTGCAGCTCCTGTGTCGCCTTGCGGTCCTCGTCGCGCCGCGCCTCGTCCGATTTCGACTTGCCCGACGCCAGCGGATAAAGTCGGCTCAGATCGTCCATCGTTACGGGACTCTGCTGCGGATACGGCCCGGTGAAGCCGGCGTCGAAATACGGCAGGCCGGGCTGCTCCAGTTTTACCTCGTTGATCAGTTGGCCCATCTGCAGGCCCCAGTCGCCGAGGTGGACGTCGCTGGTGACGCTGTCGCCCATGAAGCGGAAGAGCCGCTGCAGCGAATCCCCGATCACCGTCGAGCGCAGGTGGCCGATGTGCATTTCCTTGGCGACGTTCCAGCCGCCGAAATCCATCACCACGCGTCGCGCCTGCTCGACGCGCTGTGCACCGGCGCGCTCGTCGTCAGCAATCTCCTGCGCCCGCTTCGACAGACCGGTCGCGCTGAGCCGAATATTGATGAAGCCCGGACCGGCAACTTCGCTCGACACCACCAAAGGCGATGCCTTCAGCGCCTCGACCACAGCGGTAGCGATATCCCGCGGATTCTTGCCGAGCTTCTTCGCCGCGGCCATCGCGCCATTGCACTGGAAGTCGGCAAGGTCTGCCCGGTCCGAACGGCGCACGGCGCCAAGGCCGGCCTCCAGCCCGAGCGCGACAAACGCAGCCCCTGCGGCGTCCGACAGAAGGCCGGCGAGATCCCTGGAAGTGCTCATGAGGAGTAGGCCTGGCGGGGTTGAAGTCCCGCCGGATTACTTGGGAGCGGCGGGGGGCGCAACGTTGATCGTGAAGCGGGTGCCCGATCGGTTGTAAGCCAGCTGTTCCGGCGTCAGCTCGAAACCAACAATCACCTCGAAGTTCGAGCCCGACACCGTCTCATTGGCGCGGGGGATCATGATACCCGGCACGCTCTCGGTCAGGCGGACGATGTCCGAGCCTTCCGGGAAGTTGACGTTGAGGTTGAAGTGCTCCTTGGCCAGCACGCTGCGGTCGCGGCGCGTGACGCTGACAAAATACGGATAGTTGTGCGTTTTGCCATCCGCCTTGGGCCCTTTGCCGAAGGCGAACTTGATCTCGATTTCCATTGTGATCGGGTTGGTGCCGACATAGCGGCAGAAGCCCTTCACGCCCTCGACCGCGCCGGTGAAGCCGACATTCTCGTGCCGCTCGGCGCCGACCACATTCACCACGCGGTTGGCGTCGTAGAGTACGCCCGCCACCGGGCACGGGCCCACGTTGGGATCGTCGTTCAGCGTCTGCGCCAGATTCTCGCACCCGCCGAGGCCCACGGCCATCGCGGCCACGCAGCTCGCTCCGGCAAGTCTGGCCATTCCGGCAAGTCTGGCAGTCATCGAACGCTTCACTGGCACATCCCTGGCGGAATCCCCCCGGATTTGCTGCGAAATCGCAGTCGGCCAGGGCGGCGTCATCTGTTGTTGCTGGGTGATAGCCCTGAAACAAGCCCGCACGCAACGCTGCGCAGCTGCCCCAGAATCGCCGCTTTTTCTGAGGCTCGAGGTGAATGGCGGCTGGCGAATAGTGCTAGGAATGATGTTAGGCCTGCCATGCCCATATTAGCTGCCTGAAGTAGCCGGTTCGCCCTTACCCGATGTCCAGACCACCCCTCACCGTGTTGCTTGCAGCCCCCCGCGGCTTTTGCGCCGGGGTGGACCGCGCGATCCAGATCGTGGAGCAGGCCCTGTCCAAATGGGGCGCTCCGGTCTTCGTGCGGCACGAGATCGTGCACAACGCGCATGTCGTGAAACGGCTTGAAGCGATGGGCGCCGTCTTCGTCGAGGAGCTGGCGGACTGCCCGGACGACCGGCCAGTCGTGTTCTCCGCTCATGGCGTGCCCAAGGTCGTGCCCGCCGAGGCGGCTGCGCGGCAGATGACCTATGTCGACGCCACCTGCCCGCTGGTCTCCAAGGTGCACGCAGAAGCGCAGCGGCATGCGCGCAACGGCCTGCACATCCTGCTGATCGGCCATGCGGGCCACCCGGAAGTGGTGGGCACGATGGGCCAGATCGACGCCGGCGTGATGACGCTGATCGAGACGGTGGAGGACGCCGACTGCTTTGTGCCCGCAGGCGCCGATGGCGAAACCGGCAAGGGCCTCGCCTACGTCACGCAGACCACGCTGTCGGTCGACGATACGTCCGACATCGTCGCAACGCTGCGCCGCCGCTTCCCCGACATGCCCGAGCCGCGCAAGGACGACATCTGCTATGCAACTACCAATCGCCAGGAAGCAGTGAAGGAAATCGCCAAGGAAGCCGAACTCGTCCTCGTTATCGGCGCCGCCAACTCGTCCAACTCGGTGCGGCTCAAGGAAGTGGCGGAACGCTCGGGCGCCAACGCCGCCCACCTCATCGCCTCGGCCGACAATATCGACTGGCGCTGGTTCGACGGGGTCTCGACCCTGGGCCTCACCGCCGGCGCCTCCGCCCCCGAAACACTCGTGCAAGGGGTCATTGCCGCCTGCCGCGCCCGCTTCGACGTTTCCGTCCGCGAAGTTGTCACCGCGCAGGAAGATGTTGTCTTCCGCATTCCTCGTGTTCTCGAAGGCGCGTAAGCGCGACGGCAGGCCCAGTTCGCTCTGGACGCGCGGGCAATCCTTGGCGAGCATGCGCGCATGAACCGTCGCCAGTTTCTCCTCGCCACCACCGCTCTCGCCGCCTGCGCCACGCAGCCTGCGACCTCGACACGCGCCAAGCCCAACATCGTCCTGATCCTGTGTGACGATCTTGGTTATGGTGACCTCGGCGTCTTCGGCAATCGCATGATCCGCACGCCGAGCCTTGATCGCATGGCGGCGGAAGGCGCGCGGCTCGAGACGTTCTACGCCTCGGCCAACATCTGCACGCCCTCGCGCGCTGGCCTGATGACCGGCCGCTACCCGATCCGCACGGGCCTCGGCTGGCAGGTGATCCAGCCCGACGATACGCGTGGCCTGCCGCTCTCGGAGATCACGATCGCCGAGGCGCTGAAGCCCGACTATGTCACGGCGCTGGTCGGCAAATGGCATCTTGGTCATGTGGCGCCGTACTGGCCGCCCACGGGACATGGCTTCGAGCTGTTCTTCGGCCTGCCCTACAGCCACGACATGAAGCCGCTTGCGCTTTACGACGCAGAGCCCGGCGTAGAGATCACGAAGGAGGACGTCGATCCCACGCGTCTCACCGAGCGCTTCTTCAAGCGCGGGCTGCGCTTCATCGAGGACAATCGCGAACGGCCCTTCTTCCTGATGCTGACCCTGACCGCGCCGCATGTGCCGCTGGATCCTCATCCGGACCATGCTGGCCATTCGCAGGCGGCAGAGTATGGCGACGTCGTGGAAGAGATCGACGCCAATGTCGGACGCCTGCTCGACCGGTTGAAACAACTCGGCATCGACAACGACACGCTGGTGATCATCACATCCGACAACGGCCCGTGGTGGGAAGGCTCGGCCGGCGGCCTTCGCGAGCGCAAGGGCGGCGCGGGATGGGATGGCGGCTATCGCGTGCCGTTCCTCGCGCGACAACCGGGGCGCATTCCTGCAGGTGTGATCAGCAGGTCGATGGCGATGAACATCGATATCCTGCCGACGCTGATGTCGTGGACCGGATCAAGACTTCCGGCCGCTGAGCTCGATGGTCTCGACATCTCCTCGCTCCTCACAACCCGCGATGCACGCTCGCCGCACGAGGAGCTGGTGCTGTTCAACAATGAGAGCGTGGCCGCCCTTCGTACCGACCGGTGGAAATACGTCGTGCGCAGCTATTACCGCTCCATAGAAGCGCCGCTCGATGGGCCGGAACGCAATGACTGGAAGGTGTTGATCGATCTCCAGTCCGACCCAGCAGAATCCTACGATGTTTCCTCGCTCCATCCGGACGTTCTGACTGACATGGTCGCCCGCCTCGAGCGCGCCCGCGCGAAGTACGAACCGATGGGCGTGCACAAGCCGGCCTAGCTGCTCACACACGCAGGAACTGGGTCAGGTCCATCACCGTGTGAACCGGCCAGAACCACCAGACATTGCGCGAAATGATGATGGCGCCGATCACCATGACGCCGAGTCCTGTATCCAGCACCAGCGAGCCAAGCTCGTTCAGCGTAGCGCCCTCAGCCAACATCGCCGGAATATGCGCCGCCGCGAACAGCGCCGCGGCCGCGCCAACGGCAACCATCCAGTTCGTCGCCGCCAGCAATCGCGCCGCCAGGGCTGCGATCAAAATATCCTCGAACAGAACCTGCACGGCGATCGAGATGCTGGACGGGCTTGCAATCTGCCGGCCCATCTCCGGCCACGCGCCGATGCCGTACCTTGTCGCCACAAAGACGGTGAAAGCCGCGAGCGCCAGACCAAGCCCCAGAACAAGGCTGCCCGCCACGCCTTCCAAGGGCAGGAAGTTCTTCCGCCAGAATGATCCCTGCAGCGCGAGAACGGCAAGCGCGGGAAGAAAGATCAGCACCTGGTTTGCCGACCGGAAGAGTTCGCTGTCTCCGGACAGCAGCATCCCGCGGACATACAACTGTCCAACGCCGATGACGCCCGCGACGCCAAGCGCGAGCAGCGCCAGCTCTAGCCAGGGTCTCGCTATCGTGGGGCCCTCTAATTTGAGAAAGCCAGGCTTCAGTCCAAGGAACACCGCCCAGAAGCACGCCATGGCTGCGCCATAGCCTGCCAGCAGACCAGAATAGTCGGGGCCCACGATCCGCCCTCCAGCCAACCCTTGCTCTCGACCCCACATCTTTCTAACCCTCACACCATGGCCGTCTACACCGACATAGATGACGATGCGCTGGCGCAGCTGCTGACCGAGTACGATCTCGGCCCGCCGCTGGCGTTCAAGGGCATCGCGGAAGGCGTCGAGAACTCGAACTTCCTGCTGGAGACGCCGAAGGGCCGCTACATCCTCACCGTATTCGAGAAGCGCGCGAAGCGCGAAGATTTGCCCTTCTTCATGGGCATGATGGGCCACCTTGCCTCCAAAGGCTTCCCGGCCCCGCTGCCTGTGCCTGCGCGCGATGGCAATCCGCTGCGCAACGTGCAGGGCAAACCCGCCGTCATCTGCACCTTCCTGCAGGGCATGAGCCCGCGCCGGCCCGGCATCGACCAGTGCCGCCTTCTCGGCGCCGGCCTTGCCCGCTTTCACCGCTCCCTTGACGATTTCCGGCAGCGCCGTTCCAATGACCTTTCGGTCTCAGCATGGCCTGGCCTGTGGGCCGGCCGCGAGGCGGCGGCAGATGCGCTTACGCCGGGCCTTGCCGCCCAGGTCTCCGGCGACCTCGACTTCCTGAAGGCGAACTGGCCGAAGACGCTGCCCGGCGGCGCCATCCACGCCGATCTGTTTCCCGACAACACCTTTTTCCTCGACGGCCAGCTTTCGGGCGTCATCGACTTCTATTTCGCGTGTACCGATTTCCTCGCCTACGACATCGCTGTCTGCCTCAACGCCTGGGCGTTCGAGCGGCGTGGCGAATACAATGTCACCAAGGGCCGCGCGCTGATCGCCGGCTATGAAAGCGTCCGCCGCCTCGAACCGCGCGAACGCTCCGCGCTGCCGGTTCTCGCACGTGGCGCGGCAATGCGCTTTTTCCTTACGCGCCTGGTAGATCTCGCGGCGACGCCGAAGGACGCGCTGGTCAAGCCGCACAACCCACTCGACTACGCCGAACGCCTCGGCTTCCACCGTCAGGCCAAGAGCCCGGAGGACTACGGGGCATGAACGCGACCACGCCTCCCGAGGACAACTGGCTTCAACCTACGAAGCCGCTGCCGCTTGCGCTTGCCGTGCTGCTCTCCGCGCCTGTGGCGACAGCGGTCGTCACCCTGATCCTCGCCGCAACCGTCTTCAACCGGCTGGTATTCGCAGAGGGTGTGGACCCCATGGGGACATCTCTCGGCCTGATCCGGGAGGGCCTCACCTATGGCGCGCTGACGGGCTGGCCCGTCACGCTGACAGTTGGGCTGATCGCTCATGCGTTCCTGCTTCGGCGCACTAATGCGACCGTGACATGGTATATCGGTGTCGGAGCGATTGCCGGCGCTGTTGCTGGTCTGGTTCGCGCACTCCCTGAAGCTTCGACAACCGACGCCATGGCGCTCATGGCGGTTGCCGCCGTCGGTCTGGTGATCGGCACGCTCAGCGGCCTGATCTTCTGGATGATCCGGCGACCGGATCGGGATGCCGGCAAGGCGGCGGAGCAAGCGTGAGCGAGACAGCCACATCTTCCGGCTTCTCTCCCGTCAAATTCGCACGCTCGCTTGTCGGCCTGATCCTCGCGCCGATCGCCGGTGGCGTGATCGTCATCCTCGGCTACAATCTGTTCGGACTGGCCTGGCTCACCGCAACGGTGGGCTGGCCGCCAGATGCCTTCAACATTCTACTATCGTCGGCAACTATCGGCGCAGAAGGCGGCGCGATTCTCGGGGTTGTTCCCGCGTTCGTCCTTGGCTGGCCGGTTCACCTCCTGCTGCTGCGCCTGCGCCAGGGCCATCTGCTGATCTACATCACGCTTGGCGCGGTGATGGCCGTTGCCGGTTTCTTTGTCATGGCGCCGATCATCCTCGGCCCGGTGTGGGGCAACACCTCGGATATGTCGCTGGATACGACCGCCATCATCGGCGTGGCAGGCGTCGCCGGCGCACTTGTGTTCTGGTATATCCGCCGACCCGATCGCGATTTCGCGCGATCTAGCGCAGCATCGCCATCATAGTCCCGACAGCGACGAATGCCGCGATAAGGACCAGCACCAACCAGATCAAGATGGTTGGCTCCGGCGCATCAGCGCCCAAGAGCTCTGCCGCAACCGCGAGCGGCGAGCGCAACCGCACCGGCCCCTCCAGCTCGTAGTCAGTCATTGTGCGCCGCTCGCCCAGACCGATCGTGTCGAACTCATCGTCGGCGCCACGCGCGACACCGATAGCGCGCAGCGCCGAATTGATCGGCCCACCCGCTCCTTTGGATCGATATGGATGAACGGCCACCCGGCCATCGACGTAGGCGACCGCCGATTGCCCGCCAGAGCCGCCCCAATAGTCAGTCTCGACATAGGCTAGCGCGCCGCCGCCCCGCGTGGCGACTTCCATCGCCGCTTCGAGTCCGGGCGGCGATGAATCCAGCTCTTCCGGCCTCCTTGCTTCCCGAGACGACATTTCGATCTGCTGGAAAAGCGCATCGTCGACCGGAACAGCATGCCAGCCTCCGGCAAGCTCCACGGATCGGGAGCCCGGCCAGTCGCGCAGAAAGGCCGCGACGCTATCGGCGCTTCCAATCACCAGCTGAACACTGTGGGTCATACCACGATCTCGGCCGCGCCGCCCTTGACGACGGAAGCAAACCCCGCGACCTGACCACGATGGCTGACACAGTGGAAGTATGGACGGACGGCGCGTGCTCGGGAAACCCGGGCCCCGGCGGCTGGGGCGTGCTCATCCGAGCCAGCGGCACCGAGACCGAACTTCACGGTGGTGAGCCCGCCACCACCAACAACCGCATGGAGCTGATGGCCGCGATCGTCGCCCTGGAATCGCAGCCGACGGCGACGAAGATCGTCCTCCATACCGACAGCACCTACGTGAAAGACGGTCTCACTAAATGGATCATCAACTGGAAGCGCAATGGCTGGAAGAATGCCGCCAAGGAGCCGGTGAAGAACCAGGACCTCTGGATGCGCCTCGATACCGCTGCCGCCGTGCACAGGGTCGACTGGCGCTGGGTGAAGGGCCATTCCGGCCACGCCGAAAACGACCGCGCCGACGCACTTGCCCGCAAGGGCTGTGACGAAAACCGCCGCTAGCCGTTGGCTTTACCCGGCAAGATGACCGATCGCCGTCGCGATGCTTTGCCAGGCATCCGAGTGCGCAATCGGCGACAGCGTCAGTTGCAGGACCAGCATGATGGCGCCGCCGACGATGTAGACCGGATGCACGCGTCCGGTCGTGCGCCAGTCATAGACCATCGCGACCACCCACAGTATGTCGCCCACCAGCGACGGTGGGATCGCCACCTCGATCGGCGGCGCAACCGGCGCCGGATTGCCGTTGGCCAGCAGGAACACCGCCGCATTTGGGTCCGGCGGCGGGGCCAGGAAGGTCAGGAACCAGCGAGCGATCGGCGCGCCGAGCAGTGAGATCGTACCGAGCAGCATCAGCCGCTTGTGCACGTCTGGCTTCTTGATATTCACGATCGCCAGCACGAACACCGGCACGAAGAACACCAACGCGCTGATGCTGACCCAAGCAAACGACTTCAGGCCGAATGCCTGTTCCGCCGGCATGCCCGGCGTCGCAGCCTGCGAGATCCGCAAGGACACCACCGCCGTCACCACGCATACCATGGCCGCAACAATGGCGATGCCCAGCATGCCCCAGCTGCGGTGCGCCAGCGTGCCGCCCTTCGCCACCAGCCAGGTCTGCGTGCAGAACAGCGCACACCACGAGAACAGGACCATGCCGTGGATGTGCACGATCGGTTCGGCCTGGAATTTCCCCTGCACGAGCGGCATGAAGTAGGTCGGCATGAAGCCGAGCACCGCGATGGCGAAGCAGGTCAGCGCCATCCACGTGTAGAAATACCGCGACGAAACCTTCGTCGCGCCGCCAATTGCAGCATCCGTCATCAGATCCTCCCCGATCGGATTACAGTCGAATGATCGCACAGTTCGCTGGTTGCCGGAAGCAAGGTTGACGACGCGGCGCGATCCGGGATTAGGGTCTGCCGCAAGGGAATCGGGACTGCCCATGAAAGTCGAACTCGCAGAAGAACGTATTCTCCAGCTGTCGCCCCGCTTCAGCGTCGAGCAGGCGGAAGAACGCGCCTGGACCAAGCGCACCGACGCTTTCGGCGCCTTCGCCAAGCTCGGCGGTTTTCTGTCCAAGCCCAAGGACGAAGAGTACGAGATCGCCTATCGCGAACTGCGCCTGCAACCCTTCTGGCGGCTCAGCGCGCTCACCGAACACGTCTACGAACGCGACCGCCCGCATCGCCTGAAGGTCGCTGGCGAGGTGCAGTCGGTTACCGTCAATGGCCAGAGCTTCCCGGCGTCGAACAAGGAAGCGGCGGTCACCGTCACGGAGTGCTGCCGTGAATCAAACCAGCGCGAATGGTTCTTCGACGGCCTCACCAAGGCCGCCCAGCCGGCGCTCAAGGCCTATCTCGACTTTGAGTCGAAGCCCGTCACCGCCGAAGAGCTGAACGACCAGACCAAGTCTGGCGCCATCGTCGTTCCGCCGCAGGCCAAGGCCTCGATGCTGACGCGCGACGTCATCAGCCAGGCGATCCGCAAGATCGAAGCCGACCGCGTGATCGAGGAGAAGATGCAGATCGACGCGATCGATCTCTACTACCGCCCGGTCTACGCCGTGCGCTATCGCTGGCAGACCAAGGAAGCCGTGGTCGAGGTCGACGCTGTCACGGGCGACGCCAGGGTCGGCGGCTCCACCTTCGAGACTTATGTCGGCAAGCTCGTCGATCCAGCCTTCCTGCTTGATGCCAGCGCTGAAGCCGCGAACATGCTGATCCCCGGCGTGAACCTCGCGAGGATGTTCGTCACCAAGCTGAAGAGCTAGGCGAGAGCGCGTAACGGCCCGACCCGCGGCAGTTGCAGGGTTTTGCGACAAGGCCTCGCAGGGTGTATGACAGGGTCCACGGGAACCCCGGGGGCCTGCCATGAACGTCGAAATTGCCGAGGAGCGCATCCTTCTTCTGGCCGACCGCTTCAGCATGGACCATGCTGAGGGCCGCGCCTGGGCGAAACGCACCGACGCCTTTGGCGCCTTCGCCAAGCTCGGCGGCCTCCTCACCCGGCACAAGGACGAAGACTATCAGGTGGTCTATCGCGAGCGCCGCCTTCAACCCTTCTGGCGACTCTCCACCCATACCGACTATATCTACGAACGCCGCCGCGAGCACCGCATCAAGGTCGGTCCGGAAGTGCAGTCGTTCACACTGTTCGGCGAGCTGGTCGCGGCGACCAATCGTGAGATCGTGGTGAGTGCGCTCGAAGCGTGCCGCGAGGACAATCGACACGAATGGTTCTACGACGGCCTCACCAAGACCGCGCAGCCAGCGCTCAGGTCCTACCTCAGCTACGAAGCCAAGCCCGTCGCGGCCGATGACCTGAATGATCAGGCCAGGGCAGGCGCCGTCGTGGTGCCCCCAGAGGCGAAGTCGTCTTCGCTGACGCGGGAAGTGCTCTCCCAGGTGATGCCGAAGATAGAAGCCGACCGCATCCTTGAGGAAAAAGTGCAGGTCGATGCGATCGATCTCTACTACCGCCCCGTCTATGCCTTTCGCTATCGATGGCAGAACAAGGAAGCCGTCGTCGAGTTCGACGCAGTCAGCGGCGAGGTGAAGGTCGGCGGCAAGACGTTCGAGGACTATGTCGGCAAGTTCATCGACCCGGCCTTCCTGCTCGACGCTGGCGCGGAAGCAGCAAACATGTTCATCCCTGGCGCCAACCTCGCCAAGATCATCGTAGTGAAAAGCCTCAAGATTGGCGCGAAGACATGACGTAAGAAGGAAAGTTTCTCGGCGAACAGACTTCTACGAGAGCTTCACCTTCAGCGTGCCGGACTCGACGCCCGAGACCACGATCCGGTCGCCCTCAACGATGGCTGCATCCTCGGAGCGCGCCAGCCACATCGTGTCGCCGACCTTCACCTTGCCCTCGCCATTGTTGAACTTTGTCGCGGCCTGGCCGTGCTGGCCCACCATGGTGGCGAGCCGGTCGTTGAGGTGCGGGTGGGACGTGTTGTGCTGGCGCAGGCCCTTGAACAGCGTCCGCCCCGAAATCACGAAGGCAAGCGCGATGAGGCCAAAGAAGGTCAACTGTCCCTGCCAACCTCCCGCCGGCAGCGGCACGACCAGCGCGAACAGGGCGGTCACGAACGCTCCAAGCGCCACCCAGAGCAGGTCGAACGTGCCAACCGCCACTTCGAGCGTCAGCAACACGATGCCGATGCCCACCCAGTGCCAGACCGTAAATCCTTCCAGCAGGCCGACTATGGCGTCCATGACCTACCCCCGCGTCGCGAACGGGCTGCCGCCGGCCGGCGGGGTATTTGGCGCCGGGCCGTTGCCGCGCTTCACATTATCGGTCAGCGCCTTCACGCCCTCAATCGCGCCTACCAGTCCAGCAAAGTCAGCCGGCACGATAACTGTGCGTTGCTGCGGCGAGGACGCCAGCTTTGAGAACGCTTCGACGTACTTCAGGCCAAGGAAATAGTTGATCGCATTGACGTCGCCCTTGGCGATGGCTTCGGAGACGACCTCGGTCGCTTTCGCTTCGGCTTCAGCCGCGCGTTCGCGCGCCTCGGCGTCGCGGAAGGCGGCCTCGCGGCGGCCTTCCGCCTCGAGGATCTGCGACTGCTTCTGACCTTCCGCCTTGAGAATGGCGGAGGCGCGATCACCCTCGGCTTCGAGGATCTGCGCACGCTTCAGGCGTTCGGCCTTCATCTGCCGGGCCATCGCCTCGGTGATGTCCGCCGGCGGCGTCAGGTCCTTGATCTCGATACGAGTTACTTTCACGCCCCACGGCTGCGTCGCCGCATCGATCACCGACAGCAGGCGAGCGTTGATGTCGTCGCGGTTGGACAGAACCTGGTCGAGGTCCATCGAGCCGACCACCGTACGGATGTTGGTCATCGACAGGTTGCTAATCGCGCGGATGAGATCGTTGACCTCATAGGCGGCAGGCACCGGATCAACGATTTGCGTGAACACCACGGCGTCGCACGACACCATCGCGTTGTCCTTGGTGATCACTTCCTGCGTCGGAATGTCGAGCACGTTCTCCATCATGTTCAGCTTGTGGCCGACGCGGTCCATGAACGGCATGATGAAGGCGAGGCCAGGCTGCAGCGTCCGAGTGTACCGGCCGAATTGCTCGACCGTGTACTGATAGCCCTGCGGCACCACTTTCACGGCGCTGAAGATCAGGATGACCCCGAGCACGACCAGAAAGACCGGAACCAGAAGCCCTGCATTGTTGCCGATGTCGCCGAATTCCATCCCATCCACTCCCATCATCGTGACAAGGAACCTTGTCACGATCAGACATGGAGGTCAAGGGACCTGCGTGCAAGTCCCCTGAAACGCGAGATCGGGAAAATCGCTAGCCGTAAACCGCTAGAGCTGGCCGAGCATGTAGTCGGCGGCGGACACCTTGAACTCGCCCGGCGCCTCGACGTTCAGAGACTTCACCACGCCGTCCTCGACGATCATGGAGTAGCGTTTCGAGCGCGAGCCCATGCCGAAGCCTGAACCGTCCATCTCGAGGCCCACGGCCTTGGCGAATGCGCCGTTGCCGTCGGCGAGCATCACCACGTCGTCGCCCACCTGCTGGTCCTTGCCCCACGCATTCATGACGAACACATCGTTCACCGAAACGCAGGCGATCGTATCCACGCCTTTGGAGCGGAAGTCGCCGGCCTTTTCCTTGTAGCCCGGCAGGTGCTTGACCGAGCAGGTCGGCGTGAACGCACCCGGCACGGCAAACAGCGCCACCTTCTTACCCTTGGTGAGGTCTGCAACGGTCAGGTCGGACGGCTTGCCGTCCTTCATCACCTTGAAGGTCGCTTCCGGCAGCTTGTCGCCAACCTTGATCGTCATGCCTGATCTCCCTGGAACAGCATCAAATGAACCGGCCCCGATCTAGAGCGTTTCCGGCCTCAAGGCGAATCTCTTTGGCCACGCCGTGTTTTTCGGAATCGGCCGCCGCAATCCCGGCTTGCCTTGCCCCGCCTGAAAGCCCAGCATGCCCGACCTGAAGGATAGCCTGACCGATCTGGAGACAGCCCATTTGGAAGGCTCGCTCGCCGGCAAGCTGCTGATCGCGTCCCCCGCGATCGAGGACCCCCGCTTCAGCCGGGCGGTCATCCTTGTCTGCACCCACAATGAAGAACACGCGATGGGCATCGTGCTCAACAAGGTGTCCGAGGAAGACAGCCTTCCCGAACTGCTCGACCAGCTCGGCGTCGATGGCGATGGCGCGCCGGAAGATGCGCACATCCTCGTTGGCGGCCCCGTCAGCCGCGACCGAGGCTTTGTCCTTCATTCGGAAGATTATGACAGCGACGGCGCCACGCTGAACATCTGCGACGGCGTCTGCCTCACCGCCACGCGCGACGTGCTCCACGCCATGACGTCCGACACGCCACCCGAGAAATTCGTCCTAGCGCTCGGCTATTCCGGGTGGGGCGCCGGCCAGCTCGAAATGGAGCTCGCTGAAAACGTCTGGCTCGTCGGCATCCCCGACACTGCCCTGGTCTACGACCCGTCGCTGGATACCAAATGGAGCCGAGCCCTCGCAAGGATCGGCGTTTCGCCAGACAAGCTGCAGGTTACCGGCGGCAGGGCGTAGGGCTCACAACCGCTTCAACACCCTTGCCAATCCCGACGGGCTATTCCCTATTCCCCCTACTCCGGAGGAACCCCATGCGCTTTGCCCTTGTAGCCCTGTCCCTGCTCTTCACCGCGCCCGCCTTCGCGCAACAGGCCGTCCACTTTCCCGAAAAGCTGAGCACGACGGGCTTCCAAGGGATGATCGCAGACGCGGGCGCCGCTTACGTCGCCGGACAGCCGACCGAACAGGCGCTACGCGACATGGCAGCCCAAGGCATTAAGACCGTCATCAACCTGCGCACCCAGCCCGAGATGGATAACCGCAAGCAGGTTCCGTTCGACGAAGCCGCCGTCGCGAAGGAACTCGGCATCACCTACGTCCATATCCCGCTCGGCGACAAGGATCACCCCTATTCGCCCGAAGCCCTCAAGACGTTCGGCGACGCCATGGAGAAAGCCAGCGGCAAGGTGCTGCTCCACTGCACTGTCGCCTGGCGCGCCAGCAACATGTGGTCAGCCTATCTCGTGAAATACAAAGGCATGACCTACGACGATGCCGTGAAGCATGGTGAGGCAATGAACCTCAGCGGGTACAAGCCGCCCGGCAATCCGGCTACGCCGCTCGATAGCTTCCTGGGCCGGGCGCCACAGCCAGCTCCGCAATAGAGCGTCAGTCCCGGAACGCGGCCACCTGCTCGGACGTCGCCAGCAGCTTGCCCGACCGGCTCCACAGCTTCAGCTCGTGGTCGAAGTATCCGCCCTCGCAGCGCCGGCAGTGGACCTCACTCAAGATCCACCCGCCGTTCACTTCTTCCAGTTCCTCCGGCGTCGCGTGGAAGTGCGTGGTCATCGAGATGGTCGATGATCCGCTGATCGATTCGCGCTTCCACATCACCCGCGGCGGCGCGTGATCGGCCAGCGCCGCCAGCTGCAGCACGTCGACTGGCCGCGCATTGCTGTCCCGCACCCACACCAGCGAACTCGCCGGAAGGGCTGGATCAGCTTTGGGAGAACGCGGTGGCGGCATGACCCAGCGCGACTGATACTGTGCCCCGAAGCCCGACGGCGGCGCCCATTGAAACAATCCCTCGGCATCCGGCGGCGGCGCCAGCGGCATGACCGCATCGGTGAATCGCGTCGTCTCTCGCCTCACCCCGAACGTTGCCTGTGCGTGAGCGCAGACCAGATCACGCTGCACCAGTTCAGAGCGCCAGAACTGCAGACGCGCACCTGAGCGCAGCAGCCGCGTCGAGACCTGGAACGGCCCCTCGCCAACCGCGTCGATGAACAGCACGCTCAGCGACAGCGGCCCGCCATTCGCGCCCGGCTCCAGCATCGCTGCCTTCAGCAGCGCCGCGCCGGTCCACCCGCCGAACTGACTACCGAACCCGCGATACGCAGGATCAGTCTTCCCGTCCCAGAGATTCTCTCCGGCAGGCAGCAACAGGATGGAGTCGGCAAAGGAGATCATGCACCACCCAAAGGCGCCAATCCGGCGCTGGTCAACCTGTGATGGCTATACGACCCGTTCAGCCCGGCTTATCGCCGTCCCTGAGATCTCGGCGCGGCACGATGACCAGCCAGAACACCGTACTGAACAGTACGCCTGCGACCAGCGCGACAAGCGGCAGCCACGGCCAATACTGCGCCCGCAGCGCGCTCTCCGGCTCCAGCGACAACAACCCGGCGGAGATCGCAATCGCCGGAATGAACCCGGTAAGCGCCATCATCTTCCGCTTGTCAGAGCTGAGCTTCACCTACCACCAGCGCTCCGGCCGCGCCTTGAATCCGGCGGCCTTCTCGATGGCGCCGCCGACCTTGAAGCAGGCCTCTTCGTCGAGCGCCTTGCCGATCACTTGCAGGCCAAGCGGCAGGCCCTGTCCGTCGACACCGGCTGGAACCGCAATCGCCGGAAGACCAGCTAGGTTTGCCGTCACCGTGAAGATGTCGTTGAGATACATTGCCACCGGATCATCGCCCTTTTCGCCATACGCGAAAGCCGCGCTTGGCGTTGCCGGTGTCAGCAGCGCATCGCACTTCTCGAACGCCTGCTCGAAGTCCTGCAGGATCTTCGTACGCACCTTCTGCGCCCGGAGGTAATATGCGTCGTAATACCCGGCCGACAGAACATAGGTACCGATCATCAACCTGCGCTGAACCTCGGCGCCGAAACCTTTTGCCCGCGTCGTCTCGTAGGTCGATGTCAGCGAGCCGTCGCCCGACTGCCGTGCGCCATAACGGATGCCGTCATAGCGCGCGAGGTTCGAGGACGCCTCGGCCGGCGCCACGATATAGTAGGCGGGCAAAGCGTATTTGGTGTGAGGCAGGGAGACGTCGACAATCGTCGCGCCCGCCGCCTTCATCCAGGCGATGCCCTGCTGCCAGAGCTTCTCGATCTCGTCCGGCATGCCGTCGACGCGATACTCCTTGGGGACGCCGATACGCATGCCCTTGATCGACTTGCCGACCGATGCCGTCCACTTCGGCACTGGCAAATGCAGCGAGGTCGAATCCTTCGGATCGGGCGAGCACATGATTTCCAGCATCAGCGCCGCGTCCTTCACGGACTTGGCCAGCGGCCCCGCCTGATCCAGAGACGAGGCAAACGCCACCATCCCGTACCGGCTCGCGCGGCCATAGGTCGGCTTGATGCCAACTGTCCCGGTGAACGCGGCCGGCTGGCGGATCGATCCGCCCGTGTCCGATGCCGTCGCGGCGAGACAGAGATCAGCCGACACAGCCGTCGCCGAACCACCCGACGATCCGCCTGCGGTCAGGCTGGCGTTCGATCCCTTGCGCCGCCACGGCGAGGATGGCGGTCCGAAGCGCGACGTTTCGTTCGACGAGCCCATGGCGAACTCGTCCATGTTGAGTTTGCCGAGCATCACGGCGCCCTGGTTCCACAGGTTCTGCGTGACGGTGCTTTCATAGGTCGGCGTGAACTCGCCCAGGATATTCGAGCACGCGGTGGTGCGAACGCCCGCCGTGCAGAACAGGTCCTTGATGCCCAGCGGCGCGCCTTCGAGCCGACCGCCCTTGCCCTTGGCGA
The DNA here is from genome assembly GCA_965279205.1 of Hyphomonadaceae bacterium. Lineage (GTDB taxonomy): Bacteria > Pseudomonadota > Alphaproteobacteria > Caulobacterales > Hyphomonadaceae > UBA7672. The sequence continues at coordinate 1,679,832 of OZ257144.1, read as the reverse complement.
GGTTCTTGTCGGCGGCGTCCGCCATCTTCAGCGCCTTGTCGGCGGTCACGACGACGAAAGCATTGAGATGCGGGTTAGCCTTGTCGATCTCGGTCAGGAAAGCCTGTGTGATCTCCTTCGACGAAAACGTCTTCGCCTTCAGGCCATCAACGGCATCGGAAAGAGTGAGTTGCGTCAGGTTGGTCATCTAGAGGCGTTTCTCGAGAAAGATGCTGAGCGGGTGATCGGCGTGTTTTCCGTAGGCGCTGCGCGGGACGTACCCGCATTTCTCGTAGAGACGCAGCGCCTCAGGTTGCCGCGGCCCGCACATCAGGACCAGTTTCTGCGTGGCGCGTTCGCTGGCGATTGTCTCGATCTGCTGCAACAGCTTCTCCGCAATGCCACGGCCCCGAAACGCAGACCGCACCAGCATGCGCTTCACTTCCATGGCGCGCAGCCCATCAACCGGCTCATGCTTCATCAGCGCACCGGAGCCCGCTGCTTCGCCATCGACGCGGGCAATCAGCAACACGCCATCGCGCGCCAGCTCTTCCGTCGTCGTCGGGACTATCCCGTTCTCTTCGTCTTCCGGGTAGGTCTTCAGCACGAACACCGACATCTCATCGAACAGCGCGACGCTATCCGCCGACCGCGGATCTTCAGCCGCAAGCGTGATCATGCCGGACTGGCGCAGCGCCGCACTCATTGGCCCTTGCTCATGTCGTGGCCGTACGCGGCGAAAAGCTCGAGCATACGGTCGACCCCGATGCCCTCGTGCTGCTGCCGGATCAGATCGGGTTCCGACAGGTGACCCGCCTGGATGCCATGGATCAGCAACACAGGCAGTCCGCCATCGGTCTGCTGGAACGCAGTGCCCATCAGGTTGAACGTGTCAGGAAACCCGCCGAGGCGATTCATCAGACGCGCCGGCATGGGCTCTCCAGCCCTCAGTCTGTTGTTCCGCAACGCCGCAATGTAGCTCTCGAATTCCGGCCGGTCGAGCTTCGCCCATACTGTAAACAGGAAGGCCGCAGGGTCCGCACCCTGCATCGTCAGGAACAGGCGCGTCCGCACCGCGAAATTCTTGCCCTGCCAGACACACAAGGTCGACGACATGAAATCGCGATCCATCCGGAACGCTTCTTCAGGTTCGTATTCTGTGGCGCCGGTCCAGCCGATCGGCACATGGAGGTTGATCGGAAACAGCCCGACATGCCGCTCGCCGCACGAGCACGCGAAGCCCTTCGTGTTGAACGCGGTCCAGCGCGGATCGTCGCCTGCGGACAAGTTCGTTGCAGTCACGGCTTCTACTCCACCACCTTGGGCACAACGAAGAACCCGTCCTCGGTCCTCGGCGCATTGGCGAGCACCTGGTCGCGGATATTGCCGTCGCTTACCACGTCCTCACGCATCGGCAGCGTCATCGCCACCGGCGTGGTCATGGCTTCGACGCCATCGACATTCACTTCGTTGAGCTGCTCGATCCACGCCAGGATGGTGTTCAGCTCCCCGGCCAGCGGCTCCAGCCGCTCCTCGGGAACCGCAATCCGCGCGAGCCGCGCAACCTTGCGAACCGTGTTCTTGTCGACGCTCATGACGGCCTCAGTTGAAGAATTGCTCTGCCCTAGACGCCCTCGCCTTCCGCATCAAGCGCCAACCGGCTAAACCCCCGCCATGCCTCTGGTTTCGCTCGACCAACTGCCGCCAAAAGGCGCACTTCTGGGCCTCGACCCCGGATCGAAGACCATCGGCGTCGCCGCCTGCGACCCCCTGCGCATGATCGCGAGCCCTATCGAGACCATCGTTCGGGGCAAGAAGCTGGCGCCCTCACTGGACCGTCTGTTCCAGCTCTACGACGAACGCAAATGCACCGGCCTCGTCCTCGGCCTCCCCATCAATATGGACGGAACCGAAGGCCCTCGTTCCCAGTCCGCCCGCGCCCTCGGCCGCAGCATCGTCGAACGTCGGGACGTTCCGGTCGCCCTCTGGGACGAGCGGCTATCCACAGCCGGGGCCGAACGCGCCCTGCTGGAAGCCGACGCCAGCCGCGCCCGCCGCGACGAGCTGATCGACAAGCTCGCCGCCGCCTGGATCCTTCAGGGCGCAATCGACAGGCTTAACCAAGGCCGCTGACTGGTTCGGCTTGCTCCCCAGCGACTCCCTCGCTATGACCCCCCAAATCGCGGGTGACCTGCATGGCGGACTACGCCTTTCCCCATCGACATCTTCTGGGGATCGAGGGCCTGAACCGGCTCGATATCGAGACATTGCTGGAGCTGGGCGACAAATACGTCGACCTCAACCGGCAGCGCGTAAAACACGCCGGAACGCTTTCCGGCCAGACGCTGGTCAACCTGTTCTTCGAGAACTCCACCCGCACGCAGGGCTCTTTCGAAATCGCCGGCCGCCGCCTCGGCGCCGACGTGGTCACCATGCCGATCGCCACCTCCTCCGTGAAGAAGGGCGAGACCCTGATCGACACGGCGATGACGCTCAACGCCATGCGCCCCGATCTTCTGGTGATCCGGCATCCGTCGTCGGGCGCTGTGAAGCTGCTCTCCCGGAAAGTTGACTGCGCGGTTATCAACGCCGGCGACGGCACGCATGAACATCCCACGCAGGCGCTGCTGGATGCTCTCACCATCCGCCGCCGCGTCGGCGACATTGGCGGTCTCAAGATCGCGATCTGCGGCGATATCCTGCACTCACGCGTCGCCCGCTCGAATGTCGCCTGCCTCAACGTGCTTGGCGCCGAAGTCCGGCTGATCGCTCCACGCACGCTGACGCCACCCGGCGCTGCCGAGTGGGGCGCAAAAATCTACACCGACATGCGCGAAGGCCTGAAAGGCTGCGACATCGTGATGATGCTGCGCCTGCAGCAGGAACGGATGGATGGCGCCTACCTACCTTCTGCCCGCGAGTATTTCCATTTCTGGGGCCTCGACGAAGAGAAGCTCTCCCACGCCAAGCCCACCGCCTTCGTCATGCACCCCGGCCCGATGAACCGCGGCGTCGAGATCGAAAGCAGCATCGCCGATCACAAGACGCGCTCGCTGATTACCGAACAGGTTGAGATGGGTGTGGCCGTTCGCATGGCCGTTCTCGAAACACTCGCCCGCAATGCGCCTGACCTCGGAGTGAAGAACCGATGACCGGCCGCACAACCATCTACAACGCGCGCCTGCTCGACCCAGCTTCAGGACTCGATGAGAAGGGCGGCATCCTGATCGAGAACGGCCTCATCGCCGACATCGGGCCCGGCATCACCAAGGCCTCGCCTGCCGATCTGCGCATCGACGCCAAAGGCAAGGCGCTCGCGCCAGGATTGATCGATCTTCGCGTCCGCACCGGCGAACCCGGCGCCGAGAACAAGGAAACACTGGAGACCGCGAGCGACGCCGCCGCCGCTGGAGGCGTTACAACGTTCGTCGTGATGCCCGATACCGATCCAGTGATCGACACGGTCGCGCTCGTCGATTTCATCAAGCGTCGCGCAGACGGCGTCGCGAAGGTAAAAGTCCACCCCACGGGCGGCCTGACGCTTGGCCTCGACGGCCAGAAGATGTCAGAGATCGGCCTGATCAAGGAAGCCGGCGCCGTCTTCTTCACCAATGGCGACAAGCCAGTGGAAGACGCCGGCGTTCTGCGGCGCGCGATGACCTACGCCGCCAGCTTCGACGCCCTCGTCTCGTCGCGACCGGACACGCCTTCGCTGTCGAAGAACACTGTCATGAATGCCGGCGCGTTCGCTGCGCGGCTGGGTGTGCGCGGCACGCCGCCCGAAGCGGAGTGGATCGCACTTGAGCGGGACCTGATGCTGGCCGAAACGACTGGTGTGCGCCTGCTTGTGGACTGCATCTCGACCGACCGCTCGCTGAAGGCCGTTGAACGCGCCCGCAAGGCCGGCGTGAAGGTAAGCTGCTCGGTTGCGGCCTACTCGCTCTTCTTCAACGAGCTCGATGTCGGTGACTACCTGACCTACTGCAAGGTCCAGCCGCCCTTCCGCTCCGAAGCGGACCGCATGGCGATGATCGATGGCCTGAAGCGCGGCGTGATCGACGCTGTTGTGTCCGCCCACGATCCCCAGCCCCCAGAAGACAAGCGCCTGCCGATCGCCGATGCAGCATTCGGCGCCGTTGGCCTTGAGACGCTTCTACCGGTGTTGCTCAGCCTCGCCGTGCGCGAAGAGATTCCGCTGCTTGCCGCATTGAAGCCCGTGACATCGGGCCCTGCCGACTTGCTCGGGCTGCCGCAGGGCCGCCTTGCCAAGGGCGCTCCGGCCGATCTCGTGCTGTTCGATCCTGTCGCGCCCTGGATGTGCGATCGCGACGACCTGCTCTCGCGTTCGAAAAACTCGCCCTTCGACAGCCGCAAGCTCGAAGGCAAGGTGCTCCGCACCTGGGTGAACGGCGCGACAGTGTTCGAGCGGAGCTAGTTCAGTTCCAGCCGGCGGGCGTCGACCGGAAGAATCGATTGGCAGCGCGCTCCGAAAATCATAAACGGGGGCGAACGCCGTGCGCAGTCGGCGGGGGCCGCGACCATGGGTGAATTCAGCAGTTTTTTCAGTGCGCTCGCGCTTTTCGGGCCACCTGTTGTGCTCGGCTATCTGCTTGGATCGATTCCGTTTGGCCTTGTGATCACGAAACTGGCCGGCCTCGGCGACATTCGCGAGATCGGCTCCCGCAGTATCGGGGCAACTAACGTGCTGCGCACCGGCCGCAAGGATCTCGCGCTGGCAACCCTGCTGCTCGATGCCGGCAAGGCCGGGCTCGCCTACTGGATCGCAGTTTGGGGCATGAGCTGGTACGCTGACGGCAGCGGCCTCGTCGTCTCGTCAGGTACGCTTCACACAATGGGACTGCTTGCGGGCGCGGCTGCCTTTATTGGCCACTGCTATCCAGTCTGGCTTGGCTTCAAGGGCGGCAAGGGCGTCGCCACCTATATCGGCCTGCTGGTCGCTGCGATGCTGCCAGTCGGCGTTGGCTTTGGCGCTATCTGGCTCGCGATCGCTTTCTTGTTCCGCATGTCGTCCGTCGCGGGGCTCAGCGCGACTCTGGCGACGCCGCTGCTGGCCTACTGGCTGAACCCGCTCGGCGATGGCTGGATCATAACGGGTGCGCTCGCTGTCCTGATCTTCTGGCGCCATCGCGCCAACATCAGTCGCATCCTTGCGGGCACTGAACCGAAGATCGGCCAGAAGAAAAAAGGCGACGACCCGGCCGCGCCGGAAGACCCACCGGCGGCGCTGCCATGAAACGACGCGCGCTTACGGGGGGAGAGCGTGCAGACTGGTTGAGGCTCTCGCGGACACGCGGCATCGGTCCGATCACCTTCTTCCATCTTCTCGAACGCTATGATGGTTCGGCCGCAGCAATTCTGGACGACTTGCCTGCACTGATACGCAAAGCTAGCGGCAAGACCGAAATTAGCATTCCCCCAAAAGCGGATATGGACCGCGAGATCGATACCGCCAAACGCTTTGGCGCGGATCACCTCGCAGCCTGCGAGCCGGACTATTCCGCCTGCCTCGCCGCCATCGATGCACCGCCGCCCGTAATCGCCATGCGCGGCGACAAGCGTCTCCTGAACAAGCCATCGGTTGCTCTGGTCGGCGCGCGTGACGCCTCCGCTGTCGGCCGACGCATGGCGCGGGATCTGGCGCGAGAACTTGGTCAGGCCGGGCTAGTCATCATCTCCGGACTGGCGCGTGGCGTCGACGGTGAGGCGCACGCAGCGTCGCTCGACACCGGAACCGTCGCGGCGATCGCAGGCGGCATCGATCAGGTCTACCCGCCCGAACACCAGCAACTCTATGAGCGGCTGGCCGAGCGCGGCTGCCTCGTTTCGGAATCTCCCTTCGGCTACGTCGCTCAGGCGCGCGACTTTCCAAAGCGCAACCGCGTCATCTCGGGCCTGTCGCTAGCCACGATCATCATCGAAGCGGCGGAACGATCCGGAAGTCTCATCACCGCGCGCTTCGCTCTCGAACAGGGGCGCGAGGTGATGGCCGTTCCCGGCTCGCCGCTGGATCCGCGCGCGCGAGGGACCAACCGGCTCATTAAACAGGGGGCGGCGCTGATCGAATCGGCCGAGGACGTGCTGCACGCGATGGAAGGACTTTCGCCGCCGACGTTCGACGAACCGTTCTCCGATCGCTTCGACGCCGGAGATGCCGCCGTGCCACCGGCCCTGCTCCGCGCCGTCTGTGAAGCGCTCAGTCCGACGCCTACCCGGGTCGATGAAATCGTTCGAGCGGTCGATGCGCCACACCGTCTGGTGCTGGCCGCACTCGCCGAGTTGGAGCTTGCCGGCGAGGCCGTCACCCATGTCGGCGGGACCGCCAGCCGGACGGTCTAAACACATCTTCTAAATATTCTCCCCCTACGGGGGAGGGGCCAAGCGGCCTATTCCCGCGAATTGACATTCCCGGCCATGCCCCCCAACTTCCCGCCGCAACCTCCCCCAAGTCACCTGAATCTTTGAGGAAAAATGCAGGTCGTCGTCGTAGAGTCACCCGGCAAGGTCAAATCCATCAACAAGTACCTGGGCCCCGGGTACAAGGTGATGGCGTCCTACGGCCACATCCGGGACCTGCCCTCCAAGGACGGTTCCGTGAAGCCCGACGAGGACTTCGCGATGACCTGGGACATCGACGGAAAGTCGATCAAACACGTCAAGGAAATCGCCGACGCGGTACGTGACGCTGACGGCCTGATCCTCGCCACCGACCCCGATCGTGAAGGCGAAGCGATCTCGTGGCACGTGCTGGAGGCGCTCAACAACCGGAAGGTACTCAAGGGCAAGACGATCCAGCGCGTCACCTTCAACGCGATCACCAAGAAAGCTGTCACCGAAGCCATCGAGAACCCGCGCCAGATCGACCAGCAGCTGGTCGATGCCTATCTCGCTCGCCGCGCCCTCGATTATCTCGTCGGCTTCTCCCTCTCACCGGTGCTCTGGCGGAAACTGCCGGGCTCACGTTCGGCCGGTCGGGTGCAGTCTGTTGCCCTGCGTATCGTTGTTGATCGCGAGATCGAGATCGAACGCTTTATCACGCAGGAATACTGGCAGGTTCAGACCAAGCTCGCCGTGAATGGCGGCGAGTTCGAAGCGCGTCTAACCGAGCTGGATGGAGTCAAACTTCAGAAATTCTCCCTGCCGAACGCCGAAGCCGCCGCCCGTGCTCTTGCGGCAGTGAAAGCCGGCGCCTATCGCGTCGCTTCGGTCGAGGCCAAGCCCGTCAAGCGCAACCCGCCCCCGCCCTTCACCACCTCCACCCTGCAGCAGGAAGCCGCTCGCAAGCTGGGCTTCTCCGCCAGTCGGACCATGCAGATCGCCCAGCGCTTGTACGAGGGCGTCTCCATTGGTGGCGAGAACACCGGCCTCATTACCTACATGCGTACCGATGGCGTGCAGATGGCCGAGGAAGCCTACGCCGCCGCGCGCGCCACCATCGGCCGCAACTACGGCAAGGATTACCTGCCTGACGGTCCACGCCGCTACACGTCGAAAGCCAAGAACGCGCAAGAAGCACACGAGGCTGTGCGCCCCACCGACTTCGACCGCCGCCCTGGTCAGGTTTCGATGGAGCCCGACATGGCGCGGCTCTACGAACTCATCTGGAAGCGCGCCGTTGCCTCCCAAATGGAGGCCGCCTCGCTCGAGCGCACGACGGTCGAGATTCCGTCCAACGACGGCCGGGCCGTGTTGCGCGCGACTGGTCAGGTGGTGAAGTTCGACGGCTTCCTGACGCTTTACCAGGAAGGCAAGGACGAGAGCGACGAAGAGGACGGCGGCCGCCTGCCCGTCATCAATCAGGGCGACACGCCGCGCCTGGTCGACGCCACGCACACGCAACACTTTACCGAACCGCCGCCGCGCTATTCGGAAGCTTCGCTGGTGAAAAGGCTGGAGGAGCTCGGCATTGGCCGCCCTTCCACCTACGCCTCCACGCTCTCGACCCTGATCGACCGCGAGTACGTGAAGCTCGAACAGAAACGCTTCTACCCCGAGGACAAGGGCCGTCTCGTCACCATCTTCCTGGAGAAGTTCTTCGCGCGTTACGTCGAATACGATTTCACGGCAGGCCTGGAAGAAAAGCTCGACCTCGTCTCCGACGGCAAGCTCGCGTGGAAGGACCTGCTTCGCGACTTCTGGAGAGAGTTCAACGGCGCGATCGGCGCGACTGCGGAGCTGCGCGTCACCAACGTCATCGACGCCCTCAATGAAGTCCTCGAACCGCATATCTTCCCGCCCAAAACCGATGAAGCTGGCAATGCGCTCGACCCGCGCAAATGCCCCACCTGCGGTTCGGGCCAGCTGTCACTCAAGCTCGGCAAGTTCGGGGCCTTCATCGGCTGCTCGAACTATCCGGAATGCCGCTTCACACGGCCCTTCGGCGCCGAAAAACCCGGCCAGACCGACATTCCGCCGGAAGGCAAGGTGCTGGGCAATAATCCGGACGGCGTGCCGGTCTATCTCAAAAGCGGCCGCTTCGGCGCCTACGTCCAGCTCGGACCTGACCCGATCGAGAAAGGCGAGAAGCCCCGCCGCTCGTCCATCCCCAACGGATGGTCCGTGCCAAATCTCGATCTTGAGCAGGGCCTCAAACTGCTCTCGCTCCCGCGCGAAATCGGCAAGCACCCCGAAGACGGCGAACCGATCGAGGCCAATCTCGGCCGCTATGGCCCGTACGTGAAACACCTCACGACCTACGCGAACGTGCCCGACGTCAACGAACTGTTCGATATCGGCATCAACCGCGCCGTCACGCTGATCGCTGAAAAACGCGCCGGCAAAGGCGCCGGCCGTGGACGCGGCCAGGCCGCCCCGCCGCTTCGCGAACTCGGCAATCACACGGACGGCGAACCGATCCGCCTTTATTCGGGCAGATTCGGTCCCTATCTGAAGCACGGGCAGATCAATGCCAACATTCCGCGCGGAGCGGATCCAGCCTCGATAACGCTTGAACAAGCCATCGAACTGGTCGACGCCCGCGCCCTCGCCGCTCCCTCAACGAAAATGAAGGGCAAGAAAAAAGCGGCGAAAGCTCCGGCCAAGAAGGCTGAGAGCAAACCCACTGGAGAAAAGAAATCAACGACGACCAAAAAGCCCGCGGCCAAGAAGGCCCCGGCAAAATCCAAGAAAACGGCGAAGGCAACCGCAGACGAGGCATGAGCCGAGCTCCCCGCCCCAGCGGTCCACCCACACGCGAGATGGTCCTCGACTATCTCGAGAAGAACCCAAGTCACGGCGCCAAGCGCGATATTGCGCGCGGCCTCGATGTTCCGACCGAACACCGGCCCGAACTGCGCCGCATCCTCAACGAGCTTGAAGCCGAAGGCGCCCTTGTGCGCACGGCCAAGCGCGCCTTCCAGCCAGCCGAAATGCCGCCGCCGACAGGCATCGTGAAGTTCGAACGGATCGACAAGGACGGCGACCTTATCGGCCGCGCCATGGGCCGCGAAGGCCCGTTTGGACCCGATATCATCTACGAGGGCTCGGCCGGTAGCGGCCGCAACGTTGCACTCGGCGTTGGCGAGCGTGCGCTGTGCCGCATCACCAAGGGTGGCGACGGCGTATGGCGCGCCAAGGCGATCAAGAAGATCGACGCGATGCCCGAGACATCGCTGATCGGCGTCTACCGCGCCAACCGCTTCGGCGGCACGGTTGAGCCGACCTCCCGAAAGGAGAAGAGCGACTACATCATCGAGAAGGCCGACGCCCGCGACGCGGCCGATGGCGACCTAGTGCGCATCAACGCCCGGCCTGCGCGTGGCTATGGCCCACGACGCGCCAGTGTCGTGGAGGTCATCGGACGCCTGGATGACCCACGCGCCGCGTCCATCATCGCAATGCACACACATGGCGTACCGGATGAATTCCCAGAGGACGTAATCGAGGAAGCCAACAAGGCCAGGGCTGCGCCTGCGCAGCGTGAAGACCTCACCCGCATTCCGCTCGTCACCATCGACCCGGAAGATGCCCGCGATCATGACGATGCGGTCTATGCCGAACCCGACGGCAAGGGTGGCTGGCGCGTGATCGTCGCCATCGCAGATGTCGCCGCCTACGTCCACACCGGCACGGCCCTCGACAGGGAAGCCTATCGGCGCGGCAACTCCACCTATTTCCCCGACCGCGTGTCGCCGATGCTGCCGGAACACCTGTCGGCGGATCTCTGTTCGCTGAAGGAAGGCGAGCTGCGCGAGACTTTTGCCGTCGAGATGTTCTTCAATTCCAGCGGCACAAAGACGAAGCATCGCTTCATTCGCGGCAAGATGCGCTCTGCCGCCAAGCTGTCCTACCGCCAGGCCCAGGACGCCATCGATGGTCGCCCCGACGACAAGACCCAGCCTCTGCTCGAAAGCGTATTGAAGCCGCTGTGGGACAGCTATTGGTGCGTCGACAAAGCGCGCAAGCAGCGCGCACCGCTCGACCTCGACTTGCCTGAGCGCCGCGTGCGTATTGGACAGGATGGCAAGATCGCCTCCATCAGCTTGCGCGAGCGTTTCGACGCTCACCGTCTGATCGAGGAATTCATGATCCAGGCCAACGTCTGCGCCGCAGAAACGCTGGAAGACAAGCGCACCCCGCTGGTCTACCGGATCCACGAAGAACCGAGCGAAGAGAAGGTCAACGGACTTTCCAACTTCCTGCCGACCATCGGCCTCAAATGGACGAAGGGCGAGAAGATCACGGGCTCTCGCTTCAACCGACTGCTGGCCGAAGTGAAGGACTCGGAGAACGAACACCTCGTCAACGAGATGGTCCTGCGCACGCAGGCCCAAGCTCGCTACTCGAACGAGAACCTCGGCCACTTCGGTCTCAACCTGCTGAAATACGCACACTTCACCTCGCCGATCCGCCGCTACTCCGATCTCATCGTCCACCGCGCCTTGATCCGTGCTCTGGGCCTCGGCCCGGATGGCGCGACCGATCAGGACATGGTCCGCCTCGAGGAGATGGCGGAGCACGTTACCATGACAGAGCGCCGCTCCATGGCGGCTGAACGCGAAGCCACCGACCGCTACCTCGCGATCTACATGGCGGACCGCGTCGGCGCTGTGTTCGATGCCCGCATCGCTGGTGTCACGCGCGCAGGCCTGTTCGTTCGTCTCGCTGAAAACGGCGCCGATGGCTTCATCCCCGCCGCCCGCCTGTCGGATGAATACTGGATCCACGACGACGCCCATGCGGCGCTCGTCGCCCAGCGTTCTGGCCAGCGCTACGAGATGGGCATGACGGTGCAGGTCAAGCTCATGGAAGCTACGCCTCTCACCGGCGGCTTGTTGTTCTCGATGCAGTCCCCACCGCGCCCGCGCCGCAAGGACCTGAAACAGCCTACCCGCGAAGAGCGCAACTTCCGCGGCAACCCCGCCCGCAAGCGCTCCAGCGATGGTGGTGGACGTCCGCCCAATGTCCGTCATACCAACAAGGGTCCCGGCTCCGGCGGCGGCAAGGCCAGCTACGGCAAGAACAAGAAGAAAAAGGGAAGATGACCAAGCCCTTCGATCCCGATGATGATCCCGCGCAGGTCGCAGCCGCCAAGGCTGCGGTCGCCGGGCGCGATCCATTGGGAGAACCGGACGCAATCAATGCAGAAGCCGCCGCCATCCAGGGCGAACCGCCCGTTCCGCGCGATGCCGCCACACTGATCCTCTACCGCAATACGCCCGATGGTCCGCGCATCCTCATGGGATGCCGCTCCGAAGGCCACGACTTCATGCCGAACAAGTACGTCTTTCCCGGCGGTCGTGTGGACGACGACGATGTCCTCGTTCCTTCGCTCACCGAGCTTGCTCCCGATGTAGACCAGGCTTTGGCCGTGGGCGCGACACGCCCGACGCGAGCGTTCCCACTTACAGCCGTCCGCGAGATGTTCGAAGAGACCGGCCTGATCGTGGGCCGCGCTGCCGGCGGCCTTGGTGATGTTCCCGCCGCCTGGAGTGATTACTACGCGCAAGGCGCTGCGCCATACCTCGCTGGCTTCCAGTTTCTAGGGCGAGCGATTACGCCGCCGATGCGGCACAAGCGCTTCGATGCACGCTTCCTGATGGCCAATGCCGACGAGGCGCTCATTGACGACCGCCCGCCTATCGACGGCCGCGAACTGGCCGATCTGCGCTGGTTCACCCTGGCCGAAGTCGCCGGGCTCGATCTGCCAAACGTCACCCGTTTCGTGATTTCCGAAGTCGAGGCGCGGCTGCTGCGCCAAGAAGCCCTCAAGCCGTTTTACCTCTACTGGGCACAAAATGGACACGTCCGCGAACGGATCGGCTAGACCAAAAACAGCCTGTTTTCATATATTTGCGCCGATCTCTTGACTTCAGGCCCGCCCGACTGTCTAAGCACGCTTCCGATTTTCAGAAGACCAGTCGAGACCGACCAGATGGCCAAGCCGACCAGCATCAAGATCCGCCTCAACTCGTCGGCCGACACCGGCTTCTTCTACGTCACCAAGAAGAACCCGCGCACCCAGACCGAGAAGCTCGTGTTGAAGAAGTACGATCCGGTTGTGCGCAAGCACGTCGAGTTCAAAGAAGGCAAGATCAAGTAGGGTCTTCCTCCTCCACGCAATCGAAAAGGCCCGGAGCATCGCTCCGGGCCTTTTGTTTTGGCGCTGTACGCCCGCCTATTTCGCGGGTGCATCCGGCAGGGCGAAGGCGACGACATAGCCGCCCTGGTCGTCTGTCGGCTGTTCGCTCGACGGCGCCCGCGGGTAGCTCCAGGTCGGGTTCGGCACTGTGATCACCACGTACTGTTTGCCGTTCTTGCCCAGATAGCTCATCGGCGTCGCATGGGCGCTGCCCGGGAGATTGCTCTCCCACTTCACGGCGCCGGTGCGCAGGTCAAAGGCGCGCAGGGTCGAGTCCATGGCGCCGCCGTGGAAGATCAGGCCGCCGCGTGTGGTCATAGAGCCGGACTGCAGCGGCGTTCCGACCATAAATGGCAGGCCCGACTTGATGCCGAACGGACCGGACTCCTTCATCGACCCGAAAGACCGTTTCCAGAGCAACTTGTTCTGGTTGAGATCGATCACGCCGATCTGGCCATAGGGCGGCTCGAAGCACGGCATGTCCGTCGGCTCGTTCCAGAACGGCAGCGGCATCCGCCAGTTCGACATGAAGGGAGACGTGTCGCCGCGATAGAGCACGCGGTTCTGGTCGAAGCGCTGCGCATGCTCGGCAGCCGCCGAATTACCCTGCGGTCCCCGTCCGCCACCGCTACCCGGCGGTCCCGCCGGCGCCGGCGGTTCCTGGCCCGCCGCCGCACGTTGAGCTTCACGGTCCTTCCGGCGCTTGGCATTGTTCTCTGCTTCGGCTGCGCGATCCTCAAGGCTGCGCAGGACGATACGGTTGCCCATCAGCATGGGAGCGCCAATCAGCAGGCCGTTGTCTGCATCGACTGAGACCGAGCCCCAGTTGAAGCCGCCGGCATTGCCCGGGTACTGGAACGTGCCGCCCCAGGTCTCCTTGGCCTGGCCATAGCCGCCGCCGCCTATCATCGGCGGCGTGAAGTGGCCGTCATAGCGCATCTTCTTGAACTCGATGCGGCAAGCGAGCTGGTCGAGCGGGGTGAGGCCCCACATGTCCTGCTCGATCCGGTCGTCGCGGAAGTGCGGCAGCGGCGAGAAAGGTTGCGTGGCCGTGACACTCTCGCCTTTTTCCGGATTCTGCGGCACCGGCTTTTCTGGCGTGTCGTAGATCGGCACGCCCGTCCTGCGGTCGAGCAGGAAGATTTCGCCGCGCTTCGTAGGCTGCGCAACGGCGGGGATCAGTTCGCCCTCGCCATTCTTGCGAATGTTCACCAGCACAGGCTGGGACGGCACATCCCAGTCCCAGATATCGCGGTGAACAGTCTGGTAGACCCAGCGCCGCTCGCCAGTTGCAGCATCGATCGCAACCACCGAGCTGGCGTTCTCTTCCGCTTCCTTGGTGCGCAGCTCACCGTCGAAATAGTCCGGCGAGGAGTTGCCAGTCGGCGCGTAGATCAGGTTGAGCTGTGGATCGTAGGCGGTGTTCGACCAGATGTTGGGCGTACCCCGCGTGTACTCTCCACCCTCATCCGGCAGGCCGTGATAGCCCGGCTGGCCCATGTCCCAGGCCCAGGCGAACTGTCCGGTCGCGGCGTCATAGGCGCGAAGCACGCCAGATGGGTTTCCGATCTGCTGGTTGTCGGTTACCCAACCGCCGACGACGACCTTGTCGCCAGCAATCAGTGGCGTCGACGTGACCATGAAGTTGCCGAGCGGCGAATAACCCATGCCCGAAACGAGGTTCACCTGCCCGTCGAACCCAAACGAGCGGCAGAGTTGGCCAGTCATCGCGTCGACAGCGACCAGGCGCGCATCGGTCGTGCCGGTGATGATGCGCTTGGCGCATTCCCCGGCATAGGTAGCAGGCGCCTCGTGATAGCCGAGACCGCGGCAGGTGCGGGCGAACGTGGAACCGTTGGTCATGCCGCCCGGCACGTTGGTCTTTGTGTCGTATTCCCAACGCTTTTCGCCAGTATCGACATCCAGCGCCAGCAACGTGTTTCCAGCAGTGCAGATGTAGAGGAGGCCGTTGGCCATCTGCGGTGTCTGCTTGAAGTCATACGCAACGCCGGTGCGAGCCCTCCACACTTCCTTCAGCTGGCCCACATTCTCCAGGTTGATCTGATCGAGCTGGGCAAAACGCTGACCTTCGGAGACGCCACCATAGAAACGCCAGTCGGTGACGGCTGGCGCGGTGCTGGCCTCGTTCTTGGTGCCCTCGACCACGGAATAGCCCTGCAGGCCGCCCACGACGAGCAGCAACGCGCCGGCCGCTGTCGCATAGCCGACCCACTGACCGTTGACCGAACTGAGGCGACGCCAGGAGCCCTTCGGCTCGCCGTCCGCGGCCGGCTGTTGCGTCATGGCCGCGCGATACCAGGGCGTCAGGAACCACAAACCGAACACCAGCCATCCGTTGAGCCGGATCAGCAGGGGCACGAAATCGAGTCCGGCTTCGAAAATCGCCCACGGCACGGTAAAACCCGCAGCAGCCGCAAAGACGATCGCCGCCAGCGGGTTGCGCATCACCAGCAGCACGGCCGTTGCGATCAGCGCCACGCCCGCGAGCGCGTAATAGAAACTGCCACCGAGCAGCAGGAGCTGGATACCGTACCAGGTGAAGTAAGCGCCAATCATCAGCAAGGCCGCCGCGAAGGCGATGTTCAGGCCAGCAACAAGACCTTGCGGGGTCTGCTTCAGTGCCCCCCGCGCGGCATATGCTGTTGCGGCGAGGAAAGCGGCCGCGGTGAGGAAGTAGAACATCGCTGCCGTGATCATGCCGGAGTTCACCAGCAGCGGCAGCGGATCCCTGTTGAATCCGGATGGCTCTGGCAGCGGCGGATTTAGTTCGTTGATGCCGCCCCAGATCGCGACGAGCGCGATGATCAGGTAAACGGCCGCAAACGCCCATTGGGCGACACGTGTGGCCATACTCTCCTCCCGTTGGCCAGATAGCTCGCGCGCAACCCACGCGGCCCGACCTTTACGTCAACTTAGCGCCTGAGAATGCCGCCTGAAAAGGCGCCGCAAGGTCAGCGCGAGGGTGGAGCCCGTCACATCCCCGTGCGAGCGAGGTTTCAGGGGAAAACCGGGGCTTTCGCTAGTGCGTCACGGACGCGATCAAGGCGATCGCGACGGAGGGGAGCGCCATCGTCCACAGCAAACCCTTGCGCTCCAGCCAGCGGATCTCGGGTACGCGCGCATAGAACAGCAGAAGCAAAGGAATCAGGGGGTCGAAGTATCGCTGATAGATCAGCAGCGACGAGGACATCAGGAGCGTCGCGAGCAGCACCAGCCCGTTGCGCCAAGGATCGGCTCGCACGACCAGCGCCATCACGTAGCAGCAGACAATGAATGCCGGGATGAAAACGGCGAGCATCGGCAAGCCAGTGATCTTCTCGCCCGCCTGCGCCGCCAGGAAGGCGAGGCCGCCTCCCATCAGATGTCCGAAGCCCTCGTGCCAGACTACCAGCGCGGTGGACGCGAGGCCCACGGCTGCATGCAGCCACACGGGTAGGCCGGCCACATCGCGCACGATGCGTTTCGGCGTAAGCGCGCGGACTACGATCATGGGCAAGAGGTAAGTCGCGGCAATCGTGATGCCCACGGAAAGGCTTGCGGGCAGATCGGCCGGCGACAGGTGGCCTGCAAACTGCGGCGGAGCGATGCCGCCCCATGTCTTCACCAGCCAGAGCATCGGCGCCGCCATCACAGCGCACACCACCGTGGTCATGATCACGGGACGGCGCTCGCGTAACAGACCGCGCACATACACCCACATCGGGAGGAACACGAAAGTCTGCCGCACATAGACGGCAACGTTGGCCAGCGCGATTTTTCCGAACCAAGCTTTCCCGCCGGCTTTCTCCGGCCGCAGCGCAATGAGCATCAGCAGAAGCGCCAGAACGTCGTTGTTCGAAAACCAGACCTGGCCGCGAAAATACGGGCTGATCAGAAGCACCGCGATAGCCGCCAGGCGGCGCGCCTGGGAAGCCGGAAATCGCCAGGTGGCCCAGATGACGCCTGCGCCCAACAGGATCGACACTATGCGGATGAATGCCGGGTCGTGGGTCAGGGCGAGCACGCCGCCCTGGAGCATGAAGTAGAGGGGCGTCGGCGCCGCCGGATAGTTGGCAATGGCCGCGACGGGATCCGCAGCGAACGCCTGCATTGCCGGGAAGTAGAACAGGTCGAAATCGGACAGTTGCTGCCCGTTGGCGCCGTCCAGTCCGAGGACGGTTAGCAGGCACCCCACGACGCCCAGCGCGATCAACAGGAACAAGCCAAATCGCCCACCTTTGTGGGCCGAATGGCTGCTGCCGGCGACGCCATGCGCCCCGGCCTCGCTGGCAGGCTCGTTAATCATCGAGCGCAGACTTGCACGGACCGCGCCAGCGGCGAAGACGCCTCAACCCTGTCCATGCCTCAGGCGAACGGCCTCATCGGCTCTGCCTTGTGTTCGGCATAGACGGTCTCGTCGTCGCTTTCGACCAGCCGCACTTCGTACCCCCACAGATCGGCCAGATGCTGAAGCACGCGATCCGCGTCCTTCTCCTCGAGCGTCACGCCGTCAGTGACGTGGTGGCGCAGTTCCAGTCGCCGGTCACCTGTAAGGTCGACGTCCACCACCTGGATATCCGCATCGCGCCGCGCGACGTCGTACTGCCGCGCCAGCGCCCTGCGGACCTCGCGATAGCCGCGCTCGTCGTGGATGGCGGCGACCTCCATCTCTTCCTCGTCATGGTCGTCGCGCAGCTGGAACAGACCCAGCTTCCGGATCAGGTTCGGTGACAGATATTGCGATACGATGCTCTCGTCCCGGAAGTTCGCCCAAACTTCCTTCAGAGTGCCATAGGCATCGCCATTGCCAGCTATGTCCGGAAACCAGGCGCGATCCTCGTCCGAGGGGGTCATCGCGATCCGCTCTATGTCCTGCATCATTGCAAACCCTAGCGCGTAGGGGTTGATGCCGGAGTAGCGGCGATCATCGAAGTCCGGCTGCATCACTACGCTGGTGTGCGAGTGCAGGAATTCGAGATAGGAGCCGTCGCTAATCTGCCCCTTCTCGTGCAGCCGCGTCATGATGCGATGGTGGGTGTAGCAGGCGCAGCCCTCGTTCATCATCTTGGTCTGACGCTGCGGATAGAAATACTGCGCGATCAGCCGGATAATGCGCAGGATCTCGCGTTGCCAGCCCGCGAGGCGCGGCGCGGTCTTCTCCAGGAAGTAGAGGATGTTCTCTTCCGGCAGTTTCAAGATGGCGCGGCGGCGATCCTCGTCCAGCTTCTTCTTGGTCGCCGGCTTCTTGCCCTTGCCCTGGGGCACGGTGCGCCAGAGATCGTTGAACAGCGCCTCGCCATGCGCACGCCGTTCCCGCTCGCGGATCTCCTCAGAGCGCAGGTCCATAGAGCGCTTGCCGGGATAGCGATGGATGCCATGGCTCTGCAGCGCATGCGCTGCATCGATCAGCCGTTCGACGTTCTCGACGCCATAGCGCTCCTCGCACTTGGAAATGAAGCTCTTGGCGAAGGAGAGATAGTCCGCAATGCCGTTGGCGTCGGTCCACTGCTTGAACACGTAGTTATTCTTGAAGAAGTGGTTGTGGCCCATCGCGGCGTGCGCCAGCACCAACGCCTGCATCGTCGCGGAGTTCTCCTCCATGATGTAGCAGATGCAAGGGTCAGAATTGATCACGATCTCATAGGCGAGCCCCTGCCAGCCCTTGCGATACATCGCCTCGTTGCGGGCGAAGTCCTTGCCGAAGCTCCAGTGCTTGTAGAACAGCGGCATGCCGACCGACGAATAGGCGTCCAGCATCTGCTCGGACGTGATCACCTCGATCTGGGTGCGGTAGGGATTGAGCCCGATCTCGTTTTCGCCCACCTCGCGCACCGCGTCGAAGATCCGGCCGAGCGTCTCGAAATTCCAGTCAGGGCCGCTGAACAGTAGAGACGATGGCGGCGCAGGCTGCGCCTTCACAACGCGCGATTTCGGTTTGCGGGTGACGACTTCGTCGGTCATGTTATGCCTCCGCCGTAACGCCGGCCTTGGAGAACAGCTCCCGGAACACCGGATAGATGTCGCGGCGGTGGCTCACCTTGCGCATCGCCATGCGTTCGTCGCTGCCCGCTACAAGTTCGTAGGCGCGCCACAGTGAGCTTGCCTCGCCGCCGCCATCGTCCTTGGCATGACCAACTTCCAGATAGGCGTAGTATTGACACAGCGGCAGGATCGACTCCTTCAGCAGCGCGATCGTGTTGGAATTATCCATCGGCAGATTGTCGCCATCGCTCGCCTGCGCGCCATAGATATTCCACTGCGTGGCTGGATAACGGTCGTGAACGATGCGCGCCATTTCCTCCAGCGCGGTCGACACCACGGTCCCGCCGGACTCGCGGCTATGGAAGAAGGTGTCCTCGTCCACCTCCTTGGCCTCGTGGGTGTGGCGGATGAAGATGACGTCCACCCGTTTGTAGCGGCGCTTCAGGAACAGGTAGAGTAGCGAGTAGAACCGCTTGGCGAGGTCCTTCATGTGCTCGTCCATCGACCCCGACACATCCATCAGGCAGAACATCACCGCCCGCGCGACAGGTTTTGGGACCTGATCATACCGGCGATAGCGCACATCGAACGGGTCAATGAACGGCACCAGTTTCATCTTGCGCTTCTGTCGCGCCAGCTCCTCGCGCAGTGTTGCCACCTGTTCGTCGTGGCCGCCTTCATCGTCCAGGCGGGCGATCTCGGCTTCCAGCGCTGCGACGTCTTCCGGCTTTGGGCGGCCAAGAGCAACGCGACGCGAGAGACTGTTGCGCATGGTGCGCGAGACCGACAGCGACGCCGGAGGACCTGAAGAGCGATAGCCCGCACGCACAGGCTGACTTTCCTCGACACCCAGCACCTGACGCTTGGCCAGATCTGGAAGCTCAAGGTCCTCGAGGAAGAGATCAAGGAATTCCTCGTCCGACAGGGCAAAACGGAAATCGTCCTCGCCCTCGCCATCCGCCGAAGCGCCCGATCCGCCGCCTTCCTCTTCGGGACGCGCGATGGTGTCGCCCTGGATGTACTTCTTGTTGCCGGGCAGGACGTATTCCCGCTTGCCGCCTACACTGCCGCGGCGAAGCACAGGCTCGCGCACGCCATCAGCTGGCACGACTATGTCGCCGCCCTTTTCAACGTCCTTGATCGAGCGTTTGGCCGAAGCCTCACGAACAGCGCGACGCACGAGAGATCGAGCGCGCCTTATGAATCGCTGGCGGTTCGCCAGCGACTTGCCTCCCGGGTCCCGACGTCTGTCGATGATGTTCATGGAGTTCCTGGCTGAGGCTAGCTGGCCTGCTTGACCCGCATGTACCATTCCACCAGGCGGCGAACCTGCCGCTCGGTGTACCCACGCTCCACCATCCGCTGAACAAACTCGTCGTGTTTCTTCTCGCTGTCGGAGTCCTTCTTCGATCCGAACGAGATCACCGGCAGCAGATCCTCGACCTGGCTGAACATGCGCCGCTCGATCACTTCGCGGATCTTTTCATAGCTCGTCCACGACGGGTTCTTGCCCTTGTTGTTGGCGCGCGCGCGCAGCGTGAACTTCACCACCTCGTTCCGGAAGTCCTTCGGATTGGCGATGCCAGCCGGCTTCTCGATCTTCGAGAGTTCCTGATTCAGGAGTTCGCGGTCGAGCATCTGCCCGGTGTCGGGATCCTTGAAGTCCTGATCCTCTATCCACGCGTCGGCATAGTCGACATAGCGGTCGAACAGGTTCTGCCCGTAGTCGTGATAGCTTTCGAGATAGGCCTTCTGGATCTCGTGCCCGATGAACTCCGCATAGCGCGGGGCGAGGTCAGCCTTGATGAACTCCAGATACGCACCCTCGGTGTCATCCGGGTACTGCTCGCGCTTGATTGCCTGTTCGAGCACGTACATCAGGTGCACCGGATCGGCTGCGACTTCTTCCGTGTCGTGGTTGAAGGTCGCCGACAGCGCCTTGAAGGCAAAGCGGGTGGAAATGCCCTCCATGCCTTCGTCGACGCCCGCCGCATCGCGATATTCCTGCAGCGTGCGCGCCTTGGGATCGACCTCCTTAAGGCTTTCCCCGTCATAGACCCGCATCTTCGCAAACAGGTTGGAGTTTTCGTGCGGTTTCAGGCGCGACAACACCGAGAACCGCGCCATCATTTCCAGCGTGCCCGGCGCCAGCGGCGCGTCGGCCAATTCCGACGTGTTCACCAGCTTGTCGTAGATCTTCGTCTCTTCGGCGACGCGCAGCACATAGGGCACCTTGATCACGTAGATCCGGTCGATGAAGGCCTCGTTGGTCTTGTTGTTCTTGAACTGGCGCCATTCGCTCTCGTTCGAGTGGGCCATGATGATGCCGGTGAACGGGATCGAGCCGATATTCTCTGAACCCGCGTAATTGCCCTCCTGCGTCGCTGTCAGCAGGGGGTGCAGCATCTTGATCGGCGCCTTGAACATCTCGACGAATTCGAGAACGCCCTGGTTCGCCCGGTTGAGACCGCCAGAATAGGAATAGCTGTCCGGATCCGACTGCGAATGCAATTCGAGCTTGCGGATATCCACCTTGCCGACCAGCGAGGAAACGTCCTGGTTGTTCTCGTCGCCCGGCTCGGTCTTGGAGATACCGATCTGACGCAGCCGCGATGGCTTCACTTTCGCAACTCGGAACTTGGTGATGTCGCCGCCGAACTCGTCAAGCCGCTTCAGCGCCCACGGGCTCATCAGGCCCGTCAGGCGGCGGCGTGGAATGTTGTAGTCCTTGCCGAGCTGCTCGGCCTGCGTATCCGGGTCGAACAACGCCAGCGGACTCTCGAAGACCGGCGAGAGATCGTTCCCCGCCTTTAGTACATAGATGTACTGGTCCTCCATCAGCGCCTTGATGCGCTCGGCAAGCGAGGACTTGCCGCCGCCGACGGGGCCGAGCAAGTAGAGGATTTGCTTCCGCTCCTCGAGCCCCTGCGCGCCCTGGCGGAAGAAGGCGACGATGCGTTCGATCGTCTCTTCCATCCCGTAGAATTCGGAGAACTGCGGATAGACGCGGATGGTGCGATTGGAGTGAATCCGCCCCAACCTAGAATCCCGCGAGGTGTCAACCATCTCAGGTTCGCCAATTGCGGCGAGCAGACGCTCGTGCGGACCCGCATACATCAGCGGATCCTTGCGGCAGCCTTCCAGATACTCCTGGATCGTCATCACCGTCTCGCGACGGGTTTCGAAGGCCTTGGTGTAGCTGTCGAACAGATCGCGCGACATCGTAGCTCCCTTGCCGAAAGCATCACGGTCCAAAGAGGCACGTCCGAGTTGCTCGGTGCGTCAGCTTCGCATCTCAAGCGGTCTCAGTCCCTCACAAGCTGCACCCTGACGGGAGGAGCGGCTGCCACGTAGAGGGTGCGGCGGCGCTACCCCGGTGGTGCGTTGAGGAACTCTCTCCTCAAATGTCGGCGTCAGTGCGACGAATTGAAGAGGGCGACTGCTCTCAAAACTTCCCGACGCATGAATCAGAATACTAGAAGAATCCGGCGTTTGAACCAGCCTTCACAACATTTGACCAAAACGAATGGCACACATCCTGATGCGTGATGTCGGCGACACACAGTGCGATCTGAACAGGCAACAACGCCCCCAACCGCCTTTTTCTTGAACAAAAGCGGGGGCGTCACGTTCTGGCGGGTGAATTCTTCCTTCTTGTGACTCCGCGATAGCCCTGGCGCACAGACCCAAAGCTTCCGCCACAATTGGGCTGGCCGCGTGTAACGCAGCCGCGGCGACCGCCGTCACTCAACATGTGTGAGTGCCAACCGAGTCGCGCCTCATTCTCAGGCCAGCTCGCCGAGCAGTTCTTTCTTCCGTGCCAACATCCTTTCGCCCAGCTCCTGCAGGTCCTTCTTGCTGATCAGGTCGCGCGCCTTCGGAAACATCTCCTCTTCCTCCTCCCGCAGGTGATGGAAGATGTAGTCTTTGAGCACCTTGGCCTCGCCAGAATAGGCGATGGAAGACGGAGCGGCCTTGTGCAGGTCGGGGATCACCTTCTTGTCGCAGGCGCGATGCTCCTCGATGCCCTCCGCCACCATGCGGGCATCCTTGATGTCCTGGCTTGCATCAAGGATCGCGGGATAAAATAGCTCTTCCTCGATCGTCGTGTGGGCTTTGAGTTCGATCTCGAGTTGCTTCAGTAGCTTTTTGCGGGTCTCGACGGCTCTTTCTGTCGTATCCGCCAGTTCCTGGCTGAGCTTGCGCAACAGCTTGTGGTCTTCACGAAGCAATGTGATCGCGTCCAAGTGCGCCTCCAGGGGGACTGGTTGAAACGGATGGAACGTCCCGGGCCATGAACGTCACTCCCGCGGGGCGGGTTCCCGAAACAAAACCGGCGGCCCGCAGGCCGCCGATCTGTACGCGCCGTGGATATTGTCTTAGTGCCTGCGCGGCTCGAAGCGCCAGACGATGTGATCGCGTTCTTCCTCACCGCGCCAGATCAGATCGCTCTCCGGTTGGCGGAACTGGATGTGGTCAGGTTGGTCAATGTCCGGCGTCTGCGGACCCCAGCCCTTGAAGTCGTGCGGAAAGCCGTCAGTCCATGAGGGAAGATGTCCGCCCGGCTCAAACCTGCCAGGCGCGGGGAAATTCGGGTTCTGAGGTTGGGTTCGGTCGGCCATGTATCGCTCCGCTTGCAAAGCAAATCGGCGCCGCGGCAAGGCCGCAAGCAGCCGTATGCTCCACAACGCACGAACAGCCTTTCGGTTACCGAGATCTCGAACAAAGTCTGGCGATCCCGGCAGGACTTGAACCTGCAACCACCCGCTTAGAAGGCGGGTGCTCTATCCAGTTGAGCTACGGGATCAGGCGCAGCAAACGCCTCTTAAGCGGGTTCTGCGGACGGCGCCAGCTTGGCGGCTAGTGGGTCCACTGCCGGCGTCTGACGGCCGAGAAGTTGTCGGCATAGGCCTTGATGACCCGCTTGGCTTCACGCGGCTCAGTCACCTGGAACGGGATCGACTGGCGTTTGGCGAACTCGATCGCTTCCTCGCGCGTCTCGAAGGTCATGCGGACCTGCGTGTTGGTGTCGGCATTGCCGATCCAACCCATCAGCGGGTCGACCGTGCGCGCGGTCTCGCTTTCGAACTCGAGAACCCAGTTCTCTGATTTCGCATTGCCGGACTGCATGGCGTTCCGGGCGGGGCGGTAGATTTTCGCAAGCATCAGCGACTCCTGATGCGGACCATCTGCCCGCAAAAGGTTGAGAATTCAACTGCGCAGCTGGTCGCGCGCCTCAGCGGCAATCAGACCGGCCAGACCGGGCAATTCGCCTGCCGTAAAGGCCGCAACAGGGCGCGTCAGCGCCGTCGATACGAGGACGTCGAAATCCTCCCCGCCATGCATGCCGGCGCCCAGAAACAGACCGATTGCCGACCAGGGCGGCTGCGTCGCCTCGATTACGTCCTTTGCGAACGGCGCCTCTTCCAGGAAACCTGTTTCGATGCGGCCATAGCGATTTTGCAGCTGCGTTGCGACCTTGCGGGCGCATTCGGCCGAGCTGCCAGGCTGTTTCGAACCATGGGCCACCAGGACGACTCGCGGATCGACACTGTGCGAGATCGTTCTCAACGCCAGATTGTCGGCCAGAAAAGGCGCGAAACGCGGCCACAGCGCCAACGGAGGCGCCAGCTTCCGCACACCCGAAAAATGCGGCTTCAGTCGGTCTGTGTAGAAATAGCCGTCGGAGAACAGTAGGGGCAGGCATAGGACCGGCCGCTCCCCGCACGCCGCCAGCGTCTTCGCCACCAGCCCTTCGACATTGACCAGCACCGAGCCGACATCCGCGTCAGGGATCGCCTTGCCGACATCCTCGGTGATCTGCGCCAGCCGGGCGTTGTTCGCTGCACCGCCCCGCTCGCCATGGGCCGCCAGCAGAATCACGGGACGGTCGGACATTTACGCTACCGGTGAAGAAATGGTCGGAGTGATAGGATTCGAACCTATGACCCTCTGCTCCCAAAGCAGATGCGCTACCAGACTGCGCCACACTCCGATCGCGGCGCTTATACCCGAAACGCGGCGGAGAGGAAGCAAAGCCGCCCGCCCTGTTGACTTGCCCAATCTCCTCACCTATTTAGCAATCATGTTAATTAACACATACGCTAAATATTGGCACTTCCATGCAGGCGACTGATACGCTTTCCATGACGCTCTCGGCGCTGGCCGACCCCACCCGCCGCGCCATCCTCGCGCGCCTCAGCCAGGGCGCTGCGACCGTCAATGAGCTGGCCGCGCCCTTCGACATCTCGCTCCCTGCCGTCTCCCGCCATCTCAAGGTGTTGGAAACCGCCGGGCTGATCTCTCGTGGTCGCGAGGCGCAGTGGCGGCCCTGCATGCTGGATGCGGAACCGCTGAAGGCAGTCGATGGCTGGCTCTCGAAGTACCGCAAGTTCTGGGAAGGCTCGTTCGACCGGATGGACGCCTACCTGTCGCAAATCACGAAAGGAGATGGCCGTGGCCGCAAAACCTGAGCGCGAACTTCGCGACGACGAGCTTTACATCGAGCGCGAGTTTGATGCCCCCGTCGACCTCGTCTTCCGCATCTGGGAAAACCGCGACCATGCCATCCGCTGGTGGGGCCCGGAAAAGTTCACCACTACAGAACTGGAGATGGACTTTCGTCCCGGCGGTAAGTGGCGCGCGACCATGCTCTCGAAACAGTACGGCGTCAGCCGCATGAGCGGTGAGTTCCGCGAGATCGTGAAGAACAGGAAGATCGTCTTCACCTTCGCTTGGGCGGCGGAGTCCGGCGACCCCACCGATACGCTCATCACCGTCACGTTCGAAGAGAGAGGCGGCAAGACGATCCAGGCCTTCCACCAGACGCCGTTCTCGAGCGTGGAGTCGCGCGACAATCACATCGGTGGCTGGAACTCCTTCATCAACAAGGAACAGCTCTACGCCGAGAACCTCGCGGTCGGCGAACAGAAAGGATTGCGCGCATGATCACGCTGACAACCTACAAATGGGTGCCGGATTTCGCCAAACCACTCATGCGCGCGTTCCGCGTCCGCTGGGCGCTTGAGGAGGCGGGCCTGCCTTACTCCGTGCGCAAGGTACAGCTCGGCCCCGAACAACGCTCGCCGGAACATCTCGCCCGCCAGCCCTTCGGCCAGGCGCCCACAATCGAGGAGGATGGTCTTGTACTCCACGAAAGTGGCGCCATCACGCTCTACATTGCCGAGAAATCGGAAGCGCTGATGCCGAAGGATCGCATCGGCCGCGAACGCGCTACCGCCTGGGTCTTCTCCGCCCTCAACTCCATCGAGAACGCCGTGCAGGAACTCGGCTCGATCATCTTCTTCCACAACGACACCGCCTGGGCGAAGGAGCGCCGCCCGATGGTCGAGCAATTCATCCGACTTCGCTTCAGTCAACTCGCCGGCGCGCTGGGCGACAAGGACTATCTCGAAGGTCGTTTCACGGTCGGAGACCTGATGATGTCCGACGTGCTCCGGATCATCGACGGCACTGGCATCATCGACGACTACCCGACCCTGAAAGCCTACAAGGAACGCTGCGAAGCCCGTCCCGCCTTCCAGCGCGCCTTCAAGGCGCAGACGGAGCAGTTCGCGGAAGCGCCCTGACCCTTTCCACATCGGCCGGAGCAGATAAGCTTCCGTCAAAATGGCGGAGGGACGGCGATGCGCTTTGGGGTCTTCTATGAGCACCAGCTGCCCAAACCCTGGAATGAGGGCGACGAGGCGAAACTGTTCCACGAAGCCCTCGAACAGGTCGTTCTCGCCGACCGGCTCGGCTACGACTACGCATGGGAAGTCGAACACCACTTTCTTGAGGAATACTCCCATTCATCCTCGCCAGAAGTCTTCCTCGCAGCCTGCGCGGCCCTGACGAAAAACATTCGCGTCGGCCATGGCATCCGCCAGGTCATCCCCAACTACAACCATCCAGCGCGGACGGCCGAGGGCATCGCCACGCTCGACATCATCTCCAAAGGCCGGCTCGACTTCGGCATTGGCGAGGGCGCAACACGGCTGGAACTTGGCGGCTTTGGTATTCCCGCGAAGGAAAAGCGTGCCCTTGCGCTGGAGGCGGCCGAGCAGATCGCCAACATGCTCGTGATGGACCCGTATCCCGGATACGAGGGCAAGGGCTTTTCGTTCCCCTGCCGAAATATCGTGCCCAAGCCGGTGCAGAAACCTCATCCGCCGATGTGGATGGCCTGCACCAACCGCGACACCATCAAGGTCGCAGCCTCCATGGGTGTCGGCGCTCTGGCGTTCTCTTTCGTCGATCCGGCCGAGGCGCGCACGTGGGCCGACATCTATTACGGGATCATCAAGTCGGATCAGTGCACGCCCATCGGCCACAGCGTGAACGCCAGCATCGCCATGGTTTCGAACTTCTCGGTGCATGCCGACCGCGCAGAGGCGATCCGTCGCGGCCAGGAAGGCTTCGAATTCTTCAGCTATGCCGTCAACGCACTCGTTGCGCATGACTGCCTGCCGGGCCGGTCGACCCTGTTCGCAGATTTCGTGAAGGCTCGCGGCAATCGCGACGAGGAGATCATCGCTGCACGCCAGCGCGCCGAGATCAGCGCCAACGGCATCGGCACACCGGAAGACATCCGCGCCCACATCCAGGCCTTCCAGGATGCCGGCGTCGATCAGGTAATCTTTCTGCAGCAGGCCGGGCGCAACCGTCACGAGCATATCTGCCAGTCGCTCGAACTCTTCGCGAAGGAAGTCATGCCCGGTTTCAAGGCCGAGGTCGCGGCGCGCGAGAAACGCAAAGCGGATGAGCTCGCACCCTTTATAGCTGCCGCAATGGCGCGCAAGCAGAAGATGAAGCCGCTGGCCGATCACGAGATCCCGATCGTGCTTGCTTCCGTGAAGAAGGCCGAGATCAACGAAGTCCGCTAGATCTTCCGCAGCAACCTGAACACGCCCGTCGACCGTGCGCGCGGCGCGCCATTGACGATGATCAGGCATTCGGTATGGGCGACATCCTCATCGTGATGAACGAGGCGGCCGTGAGCTTCCAACCAATCGCCCTTCAGCACGGGATCGAAATACTCCATCGCCATGCGCAGCGTCACCGTCCTGCGTTGCAGCGTGCCGTGCGTGGAGCGCGCCATGGCGCTGTCGCAGATGGTGGCGATCATGCCGCCATGCATGAAGCCCATCGTGTTGGTGTGCACGGTCTCGACCCATAGGCCGAGCGTCATCTGCCCGGAAGGATTTTCCACCGCCTGAAGCAGCGGACCGACATGATTGATGAAGGGCGCACGCAGGCAATGAACAAAGCCCGGCGGCGGTGGCGGTGAGGCCAGCGGATCAGCCGCCATTGCCGAACATCTTGTTCTTCACCTTGTCACCCGGCTTGATGCCGAGCTCAGTCGCCTTGCCGCCGTTGATTTCCAGGACGGCCGCGGCGGGAAGCCCCGGGCTAATCGTACGAAGGCTTTCGGGCCGCGCATTGACCGCGATCGCCAGCACAGTGCCCGTCGGATCGATGAACAGCACGTCGAGTGGGATCTTGGTGTTCTTCATCCAGATCGTAGCGTCGGTCTTCGACTGGCGGAAATCGAAGATCATGCCGCCATCAGCCGGCAGGGGCGCGCGGTTCATCAGGCCGGTCTTCCGCTTCTCTTCGGTATCCGCCAGTTCCACCTTGAAGGTGTGCGTCTTGTCGCCTGACACGATGGTCAACGGCTCGGTCGGCGCCTGGGCGAAGGCTGGAGACGAAAGTGCGGCGGCGAGGGCAAGGACAAGAAATGAGCGTTTCATGGGCTGAGGGCATAAGGCGCCGTTCGACCGAAGCCAAGGGCGCGGTCCAGCCCGGCGATCAGACCCCGTCGTGCAGCCGCGCGCTGACGATGTTCCGGCCTTTGGAACCCTTGCCGACCACGGCCACCAGTTTCTGCCCCGGCTGCAGGTCCTCGATCCCGGCCTTCCGCACCACGACCATGTGAATGAAGATGTCTTCCGGGTCGTCCAGCCGCTGCACGAAGCCATAGCCCTTGGTGCGGTTGAACCACTTCACAAGCACGACCTCGACCGGTCCATCGTCCTCGGGCGCGGCAGCGTCATTCTCGTTGGCCGAAAGCTCGAGGACTTCATTGACCTGATAGCCACGGTCGCGTGTCGCCACATTGCAGACAATCCGGGCGCCCTCAGGCGCGCTGTCGCGGCCGAACTTCCGCATCACGGAGATATGGAGCAGCACGTCCCGCTTGAGCCCGCCACCCGCCGGCCCGCCATCGGGAACGACAAAGCCGTAGCCCTTAGCCGGGTCGAACCACTTCACGCGGCCCTCAACCCTGACTGCCGGCTCCGTTTCCTCTCCCGCCGCGGTCTGATTCTGTTGCGGTTGCATTCACCCACACGCTCCCCAGCCTTGTGACCCTACCATGACAAATCCGGCGGGCCAGAGCGCCCGTTAATAATATTCACCCCTGATTCCCCTGCGACGAATCGGCGCCAACTGGCGTTGCGTAAGGGCGGCACATCGCTTGCTTCAAAACCGCTGGAATATGTTGTCTCGACCTCGGGCCGACACAAAGCGGACTGTTTACAATGAACTCGGCGACCAGGTGGCCCGCACTTTCCGTGGTCGTCCCTTGCTACAACGAGGAAGGCTCGCTCCCCGAGTTGCACCGCCGGCTTACGGCCGTCAGCACAACCGCGGTCGGCGACTCCTACGAAATCGTTCTGGTCAATGACGGGTCGAAGGATTCGACCTGGACAATCATGATGTCTCTAGCTGCGAACGATCCGCATATCGTCGCGATAAACCTGTCCCGCAATCATGGCCACGAGCTGGCGCTTACCGCCGGCCTTGCGACCTGCCGCGGCGAACGCGTCATGCTGATCGACGCCGACCTGCAGGATCCGCCCGAACTGCTCCCGGATATGATGAAGGTTCTGGATGACGGTGCGGACGTCGTTTATGGCCAGCGCCGTTCGCGCGCCGGCGAATCTTTCTTCAAGAAAACCTCGTCCGCCATGTTCTACCGCCTGCTGAACCGGCTGGTAGACATCGAGCTTCCAGTCGACACGGGCGACTTCCGCCTGATGAAACGAGCTGTGGTCGAGGAATTCAACAAGCTTCCGGAATCCCAGCGCTTTGTTCGTGGCCTGCTGTCCTGGGTGGGTTTCAAGCAGGTTCCCATCCTCTACGACCGGCACGAACGCTTCGCTGGCGAAACCAAGTATGGCTTTGGGAAACTCATGCTACTGGCGCTGGACGCCGCCACGGGCTTCTCCACCGTGCCTCTGCGTATCGCGAGCTGGTTCGGTGGACTGTTCTGCGTCCTCTCGGGCGTCGGCATGGTCTACGCGCTGGCGTCCTACTTCGCCGGCACCGCGGTGGATGGCTGGACCTCGATGACCATCATGATGCTGCTGCTTTCCGGCGTGCAGCTGTTCATGGTCGGCATCATCGGCGAATATCTCGGCCGGCTCTACATGGAGAGCAAGGGTCGCAGCCTGTATATCATCAAAGACATCATTGCCCGCCCGGGCAACTGACCCGGCCGATCGCCGCGACTGGAACGCCCAAGATGACCGATCAGCAATCGCGGCGCACGATCGTCCAGATGATCCGGTTCGCCATCGTCGGGGCGCTCAACACGGGCGTGGATTTCGTTGTCTTCCTGCTGCTGGTGCATGTCGTCCACATCCACTTCGCGATCGCGAACCTGATTTCATATTCGATCGCCGCGGTTCACAGCTTCATCGTCAACCGTTTCTGGACCTTTTCCGATCGGCCGCATCGCGGCTCGCCCGTGCGAGAGGCGAGCATATTCGCGATGGTGACCGTGGTTGGCCTTGCCGTTTCATCAGCCACGATCCTGACGCTCGAGCCCTTCATGGGCGCCACTCTCGCCAAATGCGTCAGCGTGTTGGCTACGTTTGCTTCGACCTTCTGGCTCAACAAGCGAGCCACGTTCCGGGCTTAGATCAAGCCGCTCGAAAACGAACTCGTTTGAGGGCGGACAAGTTGATCTATTCCAAAAATGCTAAGCCAACTTGTCCCGATCCGTTCGGACGCAGGTTGCTTTCGGCTCAGGACTTTGCCGAGGCCGCTGCCAGCGCACCGCGCCGCTTATTCAGCACTGCGACCGCCGCCGCCGCGATCGCCACCAGCACGCAGACCGCAAAGAGGGTGGCGCTCGCCCGCTGGTGGTCAATCCAGGTGTCTTCGGCGATCACACGCTCCAGCACTTGTGCAACCCGCGTCATGAGCACAGCGGCCACGATGCCCAGCACCAGCGCCGGTCCCCGCATGAAGAACAGCAGCGGAAGCAGCGGCGTGAACCACACGAAATCCCAGTCGTGCAATGGAATGAACATGAAGATCGACAGCGTCGTCGAGATCAGCAACGCCAGCGTCGTATGTTCCTGGCCCATCAACCGCTTCAGAGGCAGCCAGGCCGCCAGGCCGCCGATCATCGCCAGGCCCAGCCATACCAGCGCCGAAAGCTGCATCCCCGTCGCCCGATAGAGGAAGTTGCCTAGCCCGCTAGTCGCATCCGCCACGTTTTCCGCGCGCGTGCCGTACTCGCTGACATTGGCATAAAACTGCTTCAACACGTTCACCGGCCCGCCAAGCATCAGCGCTGGCAGCGAGATGATCGCGGTAGTCACGCCTGCAATGATGGTCGGCATGCGGGTCTCGCGCGGGAACAGCAGCGCAAAGGCGAAGGGAATGCCCATCTGCGGTTTCAACAGGAGCACGGCCACACCCACACCCACCGCCCATTGCCTGCGCTCGACCACGCCGAGCAGCAGCAGGCACTGGCCCAGCATGATCAGCAGGCTGGTCTGCCCCAGATAGGCCTGTGACCCCGCAGCCTTGGTCGCCGCTATGAAGCCGGCCAGCAGGCAGGCTAGCAGCGCCACGCCTGTCGTATTGTTGTCCACTGTCGCCAACGTCTTTGCCAGGGGCGTGAACCCCGCCTGGTTGCGCAGCGTGACGCGCGCCAGGATCCACGCTGACACTCCCAGGAACGCCATCGATAGCGCGAACCACAGGAAGTTCGACGTCGCCGGATCAAACAGCGCAAGCAGCTGCGACGGTCCCCACCAATTCGGAGGATAGGCAAACGGCGTCAGGTCCCTCCCTGTCAGCGCGCTCGCCATGGTCAGGTAGCCGTTATTGTAGGGAGACGCACCCTCGCCCCATACCCTTCCGGCAACGTAGAGGTAGCTGTAGTCGATCGGCAGCGGCCAGTATTCGCTGCCCCACCAGAAGAACAGGACGTAGAAGACTGCGCCCGTCAACAGGGCCGCGGCGGCCAGGCCAGCAAAGCCGTAGGTCTTCCAGGCGGTCCCCAGATCCTTCATCGCCAATCCCTGGGCTTCTCGCGCGCAGCCTATCCATTGCAGGCCCAGCGTAATAACCTATTCCCCTCCCAGACGCGCCTCGCATCCAAAAAGGTTCAGAAATTCAACTGTCTGATGAAAGTACGCTGGCAGTCCCTAGGTCTGCACCATCTGCATCCAGCTAGACCCAGCACTGCGCAAAAATCCCTTATTTACCAAGCATTTTGCGGCCCTTTGCTTCCAACGAGGCACAGTAGTTGCTACCCTAATCCAAGTAAAATTGTTGGTTGGATTGTTGGTGGTGGTTAATGGCCGGGGACGATAGCGAGAACATTGCGGGCACGCCCGCCAAGGGCAAGCGCAAGGGCGGTCACAAGGCCAAAATCCTGTCCGCCGCGTTCGTGCGTACCGTCACCGCGCCCGGCTTCTATGCCGATGGTGAGGGTCTGTATCTCAAGGTGGAAGCCACCGGGGCCAAGCGGTACGTCCAGCGCCTTCTGATACGCGGCAAGCGCCGGGACATCGCCATCGGCCCCGTCAGCCTCAAAGACCTCAGGGAGGCCCGTGAGGACGCCCTTGAGAACCGCAAGCTACTCCGCAAGGGCACAGACCCTCGGGCCGAACGCGCACGGGCCAAGACAATGCCCACATTTGGGGAGTTCGCGGACGCTTGGGTTGAGGACTTTGTTGCTGACCGTAGGTCGGAAAAGCACAAGGCGTTTTACCGGCGTGCTGCCACCACCTATTGCGAGCCCATCCGCCACATTCTCGTTTCCGACCTGACCGCAAACGACATTGCCGATATGCTCAGGCCCATGTGGAAGCTCGGCAAGGACGGGCGCATGGAAAGCGCTGCCCGCACCCGTGGCATCATTGAGCGCGTGTGGGATGCGGCCAAGGTCAAGCACCGCCTCACCGGTGAAAACCCCGCCCGCTGGAAAGGCAATTTGAAATCCATCCTGCCGCCTCGTGTGAAGCTCACCCGTGGCCATCAGGCTGCCGCGCCGTACAAGGCCCTTCCCGGCATCATTGCCGCCCTGCGGGCCGATACGAGCGTTGCGGCGAGGGCTTTGGAGTTCACCACCCTGCACGCCATCCGCACAGGTGAAGTCATCGGTGACCTGTCGCACGACCTTCCGCCGCTCATGTGGAGTGAGGTCGATTTGAAAGCGGGCCTCGTGACGGTCGCCGCCGGACGCACCAAAGGCCAAAAGCGAGCCCACACGTTTCCGCTTCCGCCGCGCTCGCTCGAAATCCTTCACGACATGCACAAGCTGCGCTCCAAAAACCTGCCCACAGACCCGGTGTTCCCCGGCGCGACGGATGGCAAGGGCCTTAACCCGAACGCGATGCGCTCCGTGCTCAAGCGACTTGCCCCCGAAGCTTCCGTTCACGGGATGCGCTCGGCGTTCAAAGACTGGTGCAACAACGAGACTGAGTTTGCCGAAGAGATTTCTGAGGAAATATCGAGCCGAAATGTGGGCAGTGAAGTGCGCCGCGCGTATCGCCGCGACGTGGCCCTAGCTAAGCACCTCACCGTGCTCACCGCTTGGTCAACATACCTCATGGGCGGTGAAGTCGTGCCAATGGCCAAGGGTGAGGCCGCGTGAGCACGTTTGAAATCATGCAAGGCGTTCCGCTACCGCCCGTGGTGACGGGTCCACGTATCGCGTCTGCTGACCTGACCATTGTGGAGGCCATTGAGCGCGAGCTTGCTGCCGCCCAAAGTGAAGGCCGCAGGATGAGCCGACGCGCCACGCTCATGCAGCGCGTTCCCGGTGACGATGATGACGCCATCAATCAGCGTCGGCGCGTTGAGCATTGGCTGCGTAAGCGCAGGACCACAGCGCCGCTGTAGGCAGACACCACAACAGTAATCTCAGCGAACCCGGTTCTATTTTGGCCGGGCCGTCGCAGGCATTCTTGAACGCAACGGGGATTGTCCCGTGCAAACACGTTCAAGAGGTACTGAAAATGTCCGCCCCCGCCCGTATGCTTCGCACGCTCGACCTTGAAGTCAGCTACGCGATCCCGCGCTCCACCGTTTACTACCGCATGAAAACCGATCCGACTTTCCCCAAGCCCGTTCGCATGGGGCCGCGCTGCGTGCGCTTTAAAGCCGATGAGGTTGAGGCGTGGATTGCATCGCTCCCGAGCGTTGCCGCCTGACACTCCCCACAAACAGACAGGCCGCACCCCCTCACCACAAAGGGGCACGGCCTGAGAAAGTCTTGCTATGCATCCGCAATCTAAGCTCCCGCCGCGCGTTGAACAAGCGCCGCTCACACCGATGGCGCAGCTACTCGTTGAGGTGGATGTGGCCCTGTTCGCCGCGATGCCTGAGCGCCGGTTCTTTGTCCGCGCACTGTGCCCCGGTGAGTTTGACCCACCTGCATTGGCCGGTGATGAGAACGGCATTCCGCACTACGCCAACGCCATCATCATAGACCGAACCCGTCCGCGTTGGCGCATTGCTTACTACGCCGCCTGTGCAGCCGACATGCCCACAACTGATCGGGACATTCTCGCGTTCATGCGCCGATGGGGGATGGCGATATGAGCACCAAGTTTCTGCCCGCAGGTGAGAAGGTTGTTTGCATCGTCAAAGCTGAGGTGAAGGACAACAAGAAAGACAGGGGGATGCACATGGTCCTCACCCTCGAATGTCTTTGGGGCGCTGACAAAGGCAAGCGGCACATTGACCGTTATGTCATCATGTCTCCTGACGCACAGACCAAAGCGATGGGTGACCGGCGCAAGGTGCAATACATCATCGCCGCGTGCGGCGACGCTCAGTTCCATGACGTGAAAGAAATCAAAGGCGCAATGTTTCGACCCATTGAGGTGACGTTGGTTCCTCAACAGGATGGCGACCCCCGCTTGAGCGTAACTGCCGTCAAGCCGGTGCGTGAAGAATGGCGCTTCATTGCTGAGGACGAATGCGAGAGGCTGGAAAAGTTGCAGCCCACAGCCCCGAGCCCTTCCGGCGGATTGGTGCTGACGCGGGGCGCTGACGTGAAGATGAAGCCCATACGGTGGCTGTGGCGCAACCGCTTCGCAATCGGAAAGCTGTCCATGATGAGCGGCGACCCCGGCTTGGGTAAGTCGTCAGTGTCGCTGTTCATCGCGGCGCAAGTCACCAGAGGCGGCGCATGGCCTAACAACGAGGGCAGCGCACCTGTGGGCAACGTGCTGATCCTTTGTTGCGAAGATGATGTTTCCGACACTGTAGGACCGCGTCTTGTGGCTGCCGGTGCCGACATGGGGCGCATCTACATTGCAGAGGCAGTGCGGGAGGGCCAAGACAAGCACCGCATGTTCAACTTGCAAGCCGACATTGAGCAAATCGACAGGTTGCTAACCGCCGCTGCCACTGAAAATGACCC
This sequence comes from Hyphomonadaceae bacterium, assembly GCA_965279205.1. Taxonomy (GTDB): domain Bacteria; phylum Pseudomonadota; class Alphaproteobacteria; order Caulobacterales; family Hyphomonadaceae; genus UBA7672. The sequence goes on along the minus strand of OZ257144.1, from coordinate 1,644,595 downwards.
CATCAAGCTTATCATCATTGACCCTATCAGTGCCTACATGGGTGACGTGAATACCGACAAGCAGTCTGAGGTGCGCGCTGTGCTTGGCCCGTACAAAGCGCTAGCTGAGAAACACAGCGTGGCAATCGTGGCCGTAGCGCACCCGCCCAAAAACGTGCCGAGCGGCAAGGCCGTCAATGCAATCGGTGGCTCAGGCGCGTTTGTGGGTGCCGCCCGTGCTGTGTGGATTTTCGTCAAAGAGTTTGAGACTGACCCCGAGACACGCGAACGCACCGAGACGGGCCGCAAGCTGATGCTTGAGGCCAAGCAGAATGTGGGCAAGGCCATGGGGCTCGCCTATCGCATCGAGCAAGCAACTGTGCCCACAGAGGAAGGTGACGCCGACACGTCTTACGTCATCTTTGATGATGGCGACGTTGAGACCACAGCGGATGACATGCTGAAGCCCAACACCGGCTCGTTTGGCCGTCCGCCGTTGAATAAGACTGAGACGGCAAAGGCATTGCTGAGCGTTGAGCTAAAGCACGGGCCGCAGGAGGTGAACCAACTTACGGCTAAGGCAAAGGCTCAAGGCATTAGTTACGACACGCTCAATCGCGCGCGTGAAGCCCTTGGCGTTGAGACGGTGAGGACAGGCTTTGGCGGGTTGGTCATGTGGACCTTTCCGGGGGCTCCAATCGCCGCGCCGCCGGGCCATTTGGGGGCCTGAGCGCCGCGCGCCATAGATTGCATCCCTCTCTCTCCAAAAATGATTCAATCTATTGCAAAGTATGGCGACCTATGGGGAACGCAGCGAAAAACCCGCCGCCATAGATCGCCATACTTTGCACTTTGCAGAGAGAGGGCGGCTTGCAAAGTATGCGGCCTCGCACGGGCGGTTGACGCCTAGCAGCCATCCGCACTGCCCACGTCATCGCTAGCAGCCTGACAACTGTGGGCAATTCATCGTGGCTCGAATTGACGCCCAACATTCCAACCAACAATGGTCAGCGGATAGGGCGAGCGCGCTACGCCATCACCTGTGGGCAGAGCCATCAACGCGCACTCGCACGCACGCTCAATGCGCAAGGAAGTCTAACCGCACGCAACTAGACGCAACTACGTCCAAAAATCCTTATTTTACAGCGACTTAGTGGACTTTTGCGCGGTTTTCGGGCATGATTGTTGCGGGTCGAGAGACGGCCCGCTGCACCGGATCGCTCACCATGCTCACCGCCGTTTTCTTCCTTGCCGCTGACCAGTCCACAGAAGCGGAAGGCAACGCCATCACGCTGCTGAAGCACACGCACACCGTCCATGTGGTGCCGCACTCGATGCTGAGCATTGAGGGCTAGGTAGCGGCCCCGGATCGGCGCGGCCTCATCGTCGCTCATGGGATCGGTCCCTAGTCGCCCGCATCCAATGTGGGGACACGCAGGCGAGAACGCCAGCGAGGCGCGGGGTATGCCTCTGACGATTGTTGGCGGGAATGTTGGTGGCCGTTCGGCCCGAGCCGAATTACTCAATCATATCAATTACTTATGGAAGCCGCTGGCAGTCCCTAGGGGAGTCGAACCCCTCTTTTCAGGTTGAAAACCTGACGTCCTAACCGATAGACGAAGGGACCGCGCTGCGAAGCGGGCGATATAGCTGCATGCGCCGGAGGGTGCAAGCGCGAACAGAACCGCCAAATCCAGCGCTTTTGACCCTTAGGCCAGCGCGATATCGGCGACTTCAATCTGAACCTTCCCAGGCCCCTTCCAGGTGTCCGTCTTCAGCCGGCCGGCGACATGAAGCGCGTCACCGCGGGCGATCGCCTGGCCTTCGGGGCCGTCGGCTACTCGGAACGCGATAGCCCGCACGCGGGCGCCGTCTTCGCCCACCATGTCGAACGCCATGTGGTTTTCGCCCACGCGCCGGGCGCCCTGGGCGCGTACATTGGGTACAGCGAATAGCGGCTCTGGTGCATTCGATCCGAACGGGCCAACGCGCTCGATCATGTCGAGCAGGGCGCCATTGGCGGCGCCCGGCGCCAGCGTGCCATCGATCTCCAGAACGCGCGCCTCGGCCAGTTCGAAAGTCGTGCCTTTTGTCTCGGCCTCGAGATGCTCGCGCAGCTCGTCGATCCGCGCTGGATCGATGCTTAGACCCGCGGCCATCGCATGCCCGCCGCCGGACAGCAGCAAGCCTTGTTTCGCAGTCTTCGAGATCAGCTCACCGAGATTGACGCCCGGCACCGATCTGCCCGATCCCCGCGCAACCGGGCCAAGACCTTCACCCCAGCCGATCACCACGGCAGGCCGGTGGAACTTCTCCTTCAGCCGCCCAGCCACGATCCCGATCACCCCGGGGTGCCAGCCTTCGCCGCCCGCGACAATGATGCCGGCCTTCGGATTCATCTTCAGCTGTTCTTCCGCCTGAGCGGTCGCCGCCTGCAGGATGCCGGCCTCCACTTCCTTGCGCTCAGCATTCTGGAAGTTGAGTTTCTCGGCCAGTTGGATCGCTTCGGTGCGGTCGTCGGTCGCCAGCAGTTTCGCCGCGGTCCAGGGATCGCCGATCCGCCCCCCTGCATTGAGACGTGGACCGAGAATGAAAGTGGCATGATAAACTGACTGCGGCGCCTCGATGTTCGAGACTTCGGCTAGCGCTCGCAGCCCCGGGTTCTCGAGCTGCCCGAGAACCTTGAGTCCGCGGGTCACGAAGGCGCGGTTGACGCCCTTCAACGGCGCCATGTCACACAGCGTGCCGAGAGCCGCGAGATCGAGCCACTTCATCGGATCCGGCAGACCGCCGTCAGGCGCCACGCCACGCTTGCGCGCCAGACGGTTCAGCGCCGCGACCAGCACGAACACGACACCAGCCGCCGCAAGAAAGCCGTGGCCGGACTTGTCGTCCGGCCGGTTGGGGTTCACCAGCGCCAGCGTCGGCGGCGTATGCTCGTCATGCATCAGGTGGTGGTCCATCACCACGACGCCGAGCCCGATCTCGTTAGCTGTCTTCAGCGCCTCGATCGCCGCCGCGCCGCAATCGACCGTCACTACCAGTTCCGCGCCCATGTCCTTCAGCGCGCGAAACGCGCCGGGCGTCGGCCCAAAACCTTCGATCAGGCGATCCGGCACGTAAAGGATCAGCTCACGTCCCCATGCACGGAAGTACCGCGACAGGATTGCAGACGACGTCCCGCCGTCGACATCATAATCAGCAAACACCGCCGTCGGTTTGCCCGACACGATCGCATCGAGGATGATCTCCGAGGCGCGATCCATATCGGCGAATGTCGACGGATCGGGAAACAGGTCCTTCAGCGTCGGATTGAGAAAGAGCTCCGCCTCATCCAGCTGCACGCCTCGCGCCGCCAGCAGACGCCCGATCAGATCCGGCGCCTTCAGCCTGCGTGCATGCTCGGCTGCAAGCTGCTCGTCCATCGGCCGCTGTCGCCACAGCTTGCCGGACAGCGACTGCGATACGCCTAGAAAGGCTGGAATGGGGGGCGGGTTGCTCATGGGAATCAGCGCTCAACGTGTGGCGCCTTGGGTCGGGGTTCAAGTCCGCACCATCAACCCTGCACAGGCGTCGAGGACCTTATCCTGCGTACCACGCCATCCGCCGACGACATCACCATGGTGTGGGTGACAATGTGGCCATTGTCGCGCCGCACGCCATCCAGAAGCTCGCCCTTGGTGACGCCCGTCGCCGCGAACAGTGTGTCGCCGGACACAAGGTCAGCAAGTTCGAACCGCCGTCCCGCATCCTTCAGGCCGGAACGCTGTGCCTGGTATTTCTCGGCTTCGTTCCTGAACGCAAAACGCGCCTGCATCTGCCCGCCGACACAGCGCAACGCCGCCGCCGCCAGCACGCCTTCCGGCGCCTTGCCCTGGCCGATATACATGTCGATGCCGGTCTCCGGCATGGCGACGTTGATGATTGCCGCGACATCGCCATCGGTGATCAAGCTGATCTTCGCGCCGGTCTTGCGCAAGTCCGCGATGATCTTCTCGTGTCTCGGCCGGTCGAGCACGCAGCAGGTGATCTTGCCGATGCTGACGCCCTTGGCCTTCGCGAGCCGGATGGCGTTCTCGCCAGCAGGTGCATCGAGATCGACCACACCAGCCTCGAAGCCCGGCCCGATGGCCAGCTTTTCCATGTAGAGGTCGGGAACCTGCAGCAGCCCGCCGCGTGGCGTCGCCGCCATCACGGCGATCGCATTCGGCATCGCCTTGGCGGTCAGTGTCGTTCCTTCCAGCGCTTCCAGCGCAATATCCAGTTCGGGCCCTTGTCCCGTCCCCACTTCTTCACCGGGATTGAGGATCGAGCCTTCGGCCTCGCCAACCACAACCCGGCCCCGGATCTCGATGGCGTTCAGAGTCGCGCGCATCGCCGCAGCCGCCGCTTCTTCCGCAGCCTGTTCGTCGCCGCGGCCGACCATCCGTTCTGCCGCCATCGCCGCGCTCATCGTGGCGCTCGCCATGGCGTAGCCGAGATACGCGTTGAGCATCGATGCCTTGACCATCTCGGCGCCTTCTACAAGCAGAGCGCGACCAAGCCAGGGCGCGAATCGTTGAGGTGAGGCATACGCCGGGGCGGCATGCCACCCAAGCAAAAACAGCCCGGCTGACATTACACCTTATGCTGCGGTGCACATCGCGCCGACGCTGCGCGCCTCGGGGGCCAAACTCCACGATTCCTGTTGCAGGCCGCGCCGCACCGGCTCCACACTTCTGTCATGAACAATGCCGTGCGCCCCAACTCCCTCGACGCCTTCTGGATGCCGTTCACTCCGAACCGGGCCTTCAAGGCCGATCCGCGTTTGCTCGCACGCGCCGAAGGTATGTACTATTTCACGCCCGATGGCCGCCAGGTCCTGGATGGCACAGCCGGCCTCTGGTGTGTCGCCGCCGGTCATGGCCAGCCACGCATAACTGAAGCGATCAGGCGCGCGGCTGGAGAACTCGACTACGCACCCGTGTTTAACCTCGGCCACCCGCTGCCATTCGAATTCGCCAATCGCCTCGCCGGACTCCTGCCGGACGGGATCGATCGTATCGCCTTCACCAACTCGGGTTCCGAAAGCATCGACACCGCGCTGAAGATAGCGCTCGCCTACCAGAAGGCGCGAGGCAAGTCGGGCAAGTACCGCCTCATCGGCCGCGAGCGCGCCTATCATGGCGTAAATTTCGGCGGCATTTCGGTCGGCGGCATCGGCCGCAACCGTATCGGTTTCGGCCCGATGGTGGGCGGCGTCGACCACCTGCCGCATACGCACGACCTCTCTCGAAACGCTTTCAGCCACGGCCAGCCGAAGCATGGCGCCGAATACGCCGATGCGCTCGAACGCATCGTTCTCACGCACGACGCCTCGACCATCGCCGCCGTGATCGTGGAACCCGTTGCCGGCTCCACAGGCGTGCTCGTGCCGCCACAGGGCTATCTCCAGCGCCTGCGCGAGCTCTGCACGAAACACGACATCCTTCTGATCTTCGACGAGGTCATCACAGGTTTCGGTCGCCTCGGTATGCCTTACGCAGCGCAGTATTTCGACGTGCGACCCGACATCATCACGATGGCCAAAGCGATCAACAACGCCACGGTGCCTATGGGCGCGGTCGCCGCCAGCCGCGAGATTCACGACACGATACTCGCCGCTGCAGATGCACCGATCGAATTCTTCCACGGCTACACGATGAGCGGCCACCCGCTTGCCTGCGCCGCCGGGATCGCCACGCTCGAAGTCTTCCGCGACCAGCGCCTGTTTGAGCGCGCCGCCGAACTCGCGCCTTATTGGGAGACCGCCCTACATTCCCTGCGCGACGCCCGCCATGTGATCGACATCCGCAATCTCGGGCTCATCGGCGGCATCGAGCTGGAGCCGCGGACCGGCAAGCCGACACAACGCGCTCTCGAAACCTTCCGCACCTGCTTCGACAAGGGCCTGCTGATCCGCGTCACCGGCGACATCATTGCGCTTTCGCCGCCGCTGATCATTGAGAAGGCCCAGATCGACCAGATCGTCGATACGCTGCGGAGCGTGTTGCAAGCGCTGGACTAGAGCTTCGTGCGCCGTCAGAATCCTGAAGCTACCGGCAGCCGGCATTCGGCGGTGTATTTAGCGATTTTGGAGACGAGTTCGCGCTGGTCCACCGGCTTGGAAAGATAGTCGGTCATACCCAGAGCTATGAACCTCTCGCGGTCGCCGGCCATTGCATCCGCCGTGAGCGCGATCACCGGGACCGAACACCAAGCTTCTGAGCTCAACCGGATCCGTCCGATGGCCTCGCGTCCGTCCATCACCGGCATGTGGACGTCCAGCAGGACAATATCGAACGGACGGGCGGCAAGCGCGTCTAGCGCCTCCTGGCCATTCTCCGCTTCGACGACCTCCAGTCCGAGTGGTGCGAGGAACAGCTTGACGACCTGCCGGTTGATCGCGTTGTCGTCCGTCAGCAGGACGCGGACGCCCCTCAGCGCCCGACTCGGCTGCGCAAATCCAGCGGTTGCCATTCCAGGTTTCGGCTCGGCCGGCGCCACCTCGGGAACGTCCCATATCGAGAGGGAAAGGCTGAACGTGGAGCCCCGGCCCTCCACGCTCCTGACTGTCAGGTCGCCATCCATAAGGCGCGCAAGCTGGCGGGAAATGGCCAGCCCCAGCCCCGTGCCCCCGAACCGGCGCGTGATTGCGCCGTCGGCCTGCGTGAATATGGCGAAGAGACGCGTCTGCGTGTCCTCGCTCATGCCGATGCCGGTATCCATCACGTCGATGCGAACGCGATGGAGACCATCAACCTCTTCTGTCGCCGACACTGAAACGGTGACGTGTCCGGTGTGGGTGAACTTGATCGCGTTCGAAACAAGGTTGGTCACACACTGGCCGATGCGGACGGGGTCATAGCTCAACCGCGGCGGCAGGTCGGAATCGAACACGAGGGTGAGAGCGAGACCTTTCTCCTCCGCCTGCGCCTCGAACAGCTGGCAGGTGCGGCGCAGAGTCGCTCGCAGGTCCCCCGGGATCGGCGTGATCTCGAGCTTTCCGGCCTCGATCTTTGTCAGGTCGAGCACATCGTTGAGCAAAGCCGTCAGCGATCGCCCCGACTCCACGATGATCGCGACCTTGTCGCGCTGCACCTCCTGCAAGGCGTCATCGAGAAGCGACTGCGCCATACCGAGGACAGCGTTCAGCGGTGTGCGTATCTCGTGACTCATGTTGGCAAGGAACTGCGCCTTCGTTCGCGTTCCCGCCTCCGCTCGGCTTACCGCCTCCCGCAGCTCCATGGTGCGCGCCGCAACGGTGGCGTCCAACCGTCGGGCTTCTGCCTCAAGCTTCTGGTTCGCCTCGAACAGTTCGCGGCTCTTCGCCTCCAGCAGGCGTTCAGCTTCTTCGCGGGCCATCCGCTCGCGAAGATATCGCTCGCGCGAAACCCGCTGTCCGGGTTGATTGCCGGCGTCGATCGACATCGTCAGGCCGCCCTGCGCCGGATCGTGAACTCGGCCACGGCGATGCCGGGCGTCGAACGATCGACGCATGTGATGTCGGCCGCTTCGCCGTAGTGCTTCATGCAGGCCTCGATCAGTCCATGGCAGAACGCGACAAGCTTTCTGGGCGACCGGTAGATCATGACCAGAGTGTCATTGCCCTGGCGGATCGTTTCGAAGGTCGGCAGCTCGGTTTCCGAATAGAGCTTACGCACTTCCACATGTACTTCGTTCTCGATGGACTCCAGCATGCTGAACGCGTCGGCCTTGGACTCGAAATACACCGGAAAGGACGAGAGAAATCTGCGCAGCATCCAGTGGCCGAACTCGCGCTGCAGGGCGTCCGGCGCCATGCCCGCCGCCTCGCCAAAGGCTGTGGTCAGACTGCAGAACTCAGAGGCGGGATAGGTGCCGACCGATGTATAGGCGCCGTTCGAGGTCAGCGGACAGCGAGCGATCATCTGATCAACCGCCACTTCGCCGGCCTTGGCGTCCGCCATGGCCAGCAGCTCGACGAACAATATGCCCTTCACGTCGACACACCCATTAACGACTGACCCCCGCCGTTAAACGAACATGACAGACATATGTTAATGGCACTCTACCAGCGTCTTGCCCGTTTTTGAGACCGTCAGCGAAATGTCGACGGAAACGCGGCTCCAGCAGCCGCTAACGACCGGAAACCATCAAAGCGAGCCCTAGCGAGACCCGCTTCATGCCGCCTCCGTCGTCAGGCCCGCGTCTCGATCCGCAGCAGCCTCGGCGTATCAGCCGTGATCTTGAGGTCCGCGATCTTCGCCAGCGCCGACTCCACCGAGGCGCGCGGGCATGGATGCGTCATGATCGCGATCGGCGCCGCGCCTGAATCACCCGCCGACTCCTGGATCAGCTTGTCGATCGAGATGCCGGCATCGCCCAGCTGTTCCGTCAGCGCAGCGAACATGCCCGGCTTGTCGGCCAGCTTGGCGCCGATGAAGAACGAACCCTGGTCGGCCACGCCCTTCGCCGCCGTGATCAGCGGAGCAAGTTCGGCCGCCGGCTTGCCCAGAGGCGGCGTTGCTGGCCCTTCGAACAGCCGCGCAAGGTCGCCCATCACGGCCGCGGCCGTTGGGCCAGCGCCCGCGCCGGGACCCGTGAACGTCAGTCGCCCAACCGGCTCGCCTTCCACCAGCACCGCATTGAGCGGACCGTTGATCTGGGCCAGCGGATGTTCCTTCTGCACCAGCACCGGCGCGACGCGGCAACGCACGCCATCCCCATTCTTGCTATTTGGGGCCCTGAACGCCTCGGCCACCAGCTTGATGCGGTAGTCGAACTTGTTCGACAGCGCGATGTCCATCGCCTCGATCTTGTCGATGCCTTCGACCTGCACCTGGTCGAACGCCGGCTGCGCCCCGAACGCGATCGACGCCAGGATCAGAATCTTGTGCGCCGCGTCTCCGCCGGACACGTCGAGGAACGGATCGCTCTCGGCATAGCCCAGCCGCTGCGCCTCCGCGAGCACGCTCTCATACGCGGCGCCTGTCCTCAGCATTTCGGAGAGAATGTAGTTGCACGTCCCGTTGAGGATGCCCGACACCCGGCTCACGATCACGCCCGACAGCGAATTCTTGACTGCTCGCACAATCGGAATGGCGCCCGCCACTGCCGCTTCGAACAGCAGATGCGCGCCATGCCTCTCGGCCAGCGCTGCGATCTCGATGCCATGCTCGGCGATCAGCGCCTTGTTGGCGCTTACCACAGCCTTGCCTGCCTTCAGCGCGGCTTCTACTGTGCGTTTCGCCGGTCCATCCGATCCGCCAACCAGCTCGACGACAACATCGACATCATCGCTCGTCGCCAGCTCGACCGGATCGTCGACCCAGCGGAACTTGGAGATGTCGACGCCGCGATTGCGGTTCTTGTTGCGCGCCGACACTGCGGTCACGACCAGCCTACCCGGAAGGCGCAGCTCGTCCTGACGCTCGATCAGCTTCAGCAAGCCACCCCCGACCGTTCCGAGGCCAGCCACGCCGAGCCTCAGCGTCTTGCTCCCCTTTGGCGCTGTCATCCCGAAACCTTCTTCCGGATCGGCGCCACGTCTGCCTTGGCCTTGGGTTCGGGCTTCACCTTGACGCCATTGGCTTCAAGGAATTTCCGTACGTTGCGCGCGGCCTGCCGGATGCGCTGCTCGTTCTCGACCAGCGCCAGCCGCACATGGCCGTCACCGTGCTCGCCAAAGCCGGCGCCCGGCGCCACGGCAACATGCGCTTCCTTGATCAACCGCAGCGAGAATTCCAGCGATCCCATTTCCCGGAACGGTTCCGGGATCGGCGCCCAGGCGAACATTGATGCCTTGGGTTCGGGAATTTCCCAACCAGCGCGCGAGAAGCTTTCGACCATCGCGTTCCTGCGCGTGCGATAGATCTCGCGCATCTCGTCGACGCAATCCTGCGGACCATTCAGCGCCGCAGCCGCCGCGACCTGCACCGGCGTGAACGCGCCATAGTCGAGATACGACTTCACGCGCGCCAGAGCGCCGATCAGCCGCTCATTGCCGGCCGCAAAGCCGACGCGCCAGCCAGCCATCGCATAGGTCTTCGACATGGAGGTAACTTCCACAGCAATGTCCTTCGCGCCTTCGACCTGAAGGATCGAAGGCGGCGGATCGCCGTAATAGATTTCCGTATAGGCGAGATCGCTCAACACCCAGATGTTGTGCTTCTTCGCGAACTTCACGACCTCCTTGTAGAAGTCGAGCTCGACGACCTGCGCCGTCGGGTTGGCCGGATAACAGACAACCATCGCGGTCGGCGGCGGCACCGAGTGCTTCACCGCGCGCCCGAGGTTCGAGAGATACTCCTCCGGTGAATGCGCCTGCACCGAACGAATGGCGGCGCCCGCCATGATGAAGCCGAACGAGTGCAGCGGATAGGACGGGTTGGGCACCAGGATGGTATCGCCCGGCGCGGCAATCGCCTGGGCCAGGTTGGCGAAGCCCTCTTTCGAGCCGAGCGTGACCACCACTTCCTTCATCGGGTCCAGCTTCACGCCGAACCGACGGTCGTAATACGCGCTCAGCGCACGACGCAGTCCGGGAATGCCGCGCGAGGCCGAATAGCCATGCACGTCCGGCTTGCGCGCCGTCTCGCACAGCTTCTCGACGATATGCGGCGGCGTCGGCAGATCCGGGTTGCCCATGCCGAGGTCGATCACGTCGGCCCCGTTGGCGCGCAGCCCTGCCTTCGTGACGTTCACCTGCTCGAAGACGTAGGGCGGCAGACGCCTGATCTTGTGGAAATCCAACATCATTGTCGGTTCACCTGTTCGAACCCTGCCGGGTCTCGCCCGCGCCGGGTAAAGGATTCTGTAAAGCCGTATCGTTACGGCCGCTATGGGGCAAATTTTACTAGGAAAGAGGCCGGAATAGGGAACCCGACTAAGGCTGGATGGCTTTCGGGTCTGCCTTGTCGCCCTCGACCTTGGCGCGCAACTGCGCTGCCATAGCTCGCACCTCCTCGTCGGTCGGGATGGGGCGCTGCCCGGCGATCTGGGCTTCGAGCTTTGCCGCGGCCGCTTTCAGGGATTCCCCATCGGCGCGCCATTCCGCGTCCGTCCCGGTGCCCTCGCGCACCTTGGGGATGTCATGAATGTCGGGATAGCCCTCGCCCTTCACTTCCACAGCCTTGGCCTCGAACCACTCCGGCGCGATCTGCGAAATCGCCGATTGCGACATGATATCGGCGCACCCGCCGGCAAGGGCGGTGCAGCCAAGTCCCACAAGGATCGCCGCGCGGCGGTACATGCCTGTTTTCCGGCTGCAGGCCCTGAGCAGGCCTGCGATTGCACTGGTTGACGTTACTACCTAGTGACAGTCTGCCGGTTTGGCGAGCGGGTTGTTCAGGCGCATCCTGAATTGCCGGCAAGGAAAAAGGTCATCGTCTGGATGAAGGAAAACGGGAAAAACCCTCCCGCAAACGCCTCCGGCGGGGCCACGGACGACGGCAAGGCCGCGTCCGGCGGCGCTGATTCACCTGGCGCGGCAGACTTCTCCGAGATGAACTTCCAGCGCCTCGGCCAGCGCATCGCCGACCTCAGCAAGGAACTCTCGGACATCACCCGCCTTGCCGGCACGGCCGCTCCGCGCAAACTGGAGCTCGAAGCCGCCGCCTCCGCGTTCAAGTCACTCTCCGAAGCCTACGCGAAAAAACCCGAAGCCTTCTCCGAAGCTCAGCTCGATCTGTTCGGCCGCCAGACAACCGCTCTCCAGGAGATGTCCGCCGGCTTTCCCTCCATGACGGCCGACGCCGACCCGCGTTTCTCTGATGCCGCCTGGCGTGAGAATCCGTTCTTCGATTTCATTCGCCGCACCTTCCTCGCCTCCTCGGCTTGGGCCGAGAACCTCGCCTGGAATGCGCCAGACCTCTCTGAGACCGAACGGCGCCGCGCCGCCTTCTTCATCCGTCAGGCGACGGCGATGATGGCGCCGTCAAACATGCTGGTTGGCAATCCGAAGGCCCTGAAGGCGCTGTTCGATTCCGATGGTCAGTCAGTCCAGCGCGGCTTCGCCCAGTTGCAGGACGACTTCAACGCCGGCCACGGCCGCATCGCGATCACGCAGTCCGATACCGATGCCTTCGCACCCGGCCGCAACCTCGCCGTCACGCCCGGCGACGTGGTGATGAAAAACCCGCTGATCGAACTGATCCGCTATCACGCCACCACCAAGACCGTTCGCGAGAACCCGGTTCTGATCTTTCCACCCTGGATCAACAAGTACTACGTGCTCGATCTTACACCCGCGAATTCACTGGTGGCGTGGCTGCGCGACCAGGGTTTCACCGTCTACATGGTCTCGTGGCGATCGGCGGATGCCGAGACAAAGGACTTCGGCTGGGACGACTATCTCAAGCTCGGCGGCCACGCTGCGCTCGACTGGATCCACGCCGAGCATGAAACGCCGGTCAACGCGGCCGGCTACTGCGTCGGCGGCGCGCTTCTGTCCATTCTCGCGGCGCGTCTCGCGGAAACAAAGGACAAGCGCCTCGCGTCGATCTCGCTTCTTGCTGCGCAGACCGATTTTTCCGAACCCGGCGATCTTGGTCTCTTCATCGATGATGCCTCAATCGGCGGCATCGGCCAGATCATCGAAGAGTCGAATGGCGTCATGCCGGGCGAGGCCATGCGCGACGCCTTCAACATGTTGCGCCCGGAAGATCTCATCTGGCGCTATGTCGAGGACCGCTACCTGCTCGGCAATGAAGCCAAGCCGTTCGACCTGCTCTACTGGAATTCCGACCAGACCAACCTGCCCGGACCGCTCCACATCACCAGCCTGCGCCGCCTCTATCTCGACAACGCGCTGGCCAAGGGCGCGTTCGAAGTCGAAGGCCGCACTATTGATCTGGGCGCGATCAAGATCCCGGTCTTCATTCACGCCGCGCGCAAGGACCACATCTCGCCTTTTCAGTCGGTCTACAAGGGCGTGAAGCTGTTTGGCGGCGACGTCACCTTCCTGCTCGCGGACTCAGGCCACATCGCCGGCGTGGTGAACCCGCCCGCGGCCAACAAGTATCGCTACTGGACCGGCGATCTACATCCGCCCACCAGCGACGGCTGGATGGCTTACGCAAAAGAACACCCCGGCTCCTGGTGGCCCCTCTGGGCCGACCTGCTGAAACACACCTCCGGCGACGAAGTCCCCCCGCCGTCTCCGGTCAAAGGCGCACCCGCAGCCCCCGGCAGCTATGTCCGCGAAACGCTCGCGACAATACGGGACAAGCTCAGCTAGGTCAGCGAAGGATCGTCTGCGCTGGCTCACTTGCCCAGTGCAAACACCTGGATGGCGGCGCTGCCGGCCGGCTTGGGAGCAGACAGGCTAAGGCTGGTGCGGAAGGCCTGATAGCGGCGCGACATGTCGTTGATGTGGTTGTTGGTCATGCCAACAACCACGGCGACATACTGCGTCTGGCCAACGCTGTAGGTGATGACGCTGGAGCTGGGGAAGGCGTCGAGCGGCGCCGTCCACAGCAGCTTTCCGTCTCGGTCATCGAACGCCTTCAGCGCGGGATCGAGGTCGCCGGCGAACACGACGCCGCCGGCCGTCGACAGGGCGGAGGTCGAAATCGGCGCATCGAGATCATGCGTCCAGGCGAGCTTCTTGCCGCTCACATCCATGGCCTGCAGCCGGCCCATCTTGCTGTCCTTCACCGCATCCGGGTGGTCGGCGGCGGTAAGCGCCGAGCCAGGCGCGGTGAGGAGGTTGCCGCCCTTGCCGCCCATCCCCATGCACCATTCGGTCAGCGGCACGTAAAGCAGGCCGGTGTTCTTGCTCAAGGATGTCGGCGGCCACGAGCGCGCGCCGGAGGGTCCTGGGCAAAACATTGTCGGTCGCTCCGGATCAGGAAGGCGCGCGGGATCGATCGTCTTGGCGCCGGTTGCTGGATCGATTGCGGTGATGATGTTCTGCGTGCCCGCATCGATCGAGAACAGATAGGCGCCAGTCGCCGCATCCATCGCTTCGAGAATGCCCATCTTGCCCATGGTCATCACGACCTTGCGGTCGCGGCCGCCGATCCGGACCGTCGCCAGCTGGCGCTCGAACACCCAGTCGAGGTCCCACTGGTCGTTTGCGAAGTGCTGGTAGTGCCAGACCAGCTTTCCTGTGTCGGGGTTCAGCGCGATCGTGCTGTTGGTATAGAGCGCATCGCGCGTTGTCCCCGGAACGCCTGATGGCTTGAGCATCGGGCCGGTGTCGTAGGTCGGGGCAACGCCGAAATAGATCAGGTTGAGGTCGCGGTCCCAGGTGCCCTGGTGCCAGACCGAGCCGCCGCTGCGCTTGTCGAGCGGCAGGCCGTTCCAGCTTTCGCCGCCCGGCTCGCCCGGCCGCGCGATGGTGTGGAAGCGCCACAGCTCGCGTCCCGTGGAAATGTCGAGCGCGACGATGAACCCGCCGCCGGGAACGAAGCTGGTGGTGACGCCCTGGATCACCTTGTCGCCCACGACAAAGGGCGCGCTGCGCAGGCCGAGCGTCGCGCCTTTCACGCCTGGCGGCGTGGGCTCGATGCCGTGGTCCCACACCGTCGCGCCCGTATGCGCATCCAGCGCCAGAACGTGGAGGTCGGATGTCGGAACGAACACAAGCCCGCCGGACAGGCCCACCCCCATCTTCATGGTGGCGGAAACTTCGATCGGCGCACGGGCATGGCGCCAGAGTTCCTTGCCGGTCGCAGCGTCGAGCGCCAGAACCGCATCCGGGCTCGTCTGCAGGAACATCACGCCGTCATGGACGAGCGGTGTCGGCATCGCCACGCCACGCTCGATCGGCGCGCTCCAGGCCGGCGCCAGGGTCTTCACGGTGTCGCGGTTGATGCGGTTGAGCGGGCTGAAATTCTGTCCGTCGTAGGTGCGCCCCCATTGCAGCCAGTCTCCCGGCGCCGGGTCGCGTAGCATGGCGGGCGTCACGGGGCGCATGCCTGCAAGCAGCTCTTCGGGGGTGGCAGGCGCCGCTGGCTGCGTTTCCAGCACAGCGCAGGACGCCAACGCGAATGCTATCAGCGCGCAACACGCTCCAAGACCGAGCCTTCCTTGCGTGCGCATTCCATGTCCCCTTTTTTCGACGCCGATCTGCCGGAGCGATGGCGTCACTCTAGGCCACGATCGCGTCGAGGAAAGCCCTGCCCTTACGTCGGGGCCTCGCAGGAAAAGCTCTTGTGACGGTTCGTGAGTGATCGGCATCGGCGAACAATCTACGGTCGCGCAGGGTACAACCAATTGCGGAAGCCGGCCGATCCGGCCACCCGTCAAACTCTGAGAATGCGCAACGGCGCGGTCGCCCTTGCCTCAAGAGCCGGACAAGCCGGAAGGTCCTGCATCTAAGGCAAATCGCGGCCGTGGACGCTCTTCGCACCGGCGTGAACCCGAGAGCCGCTCTTCCCCCATGCCTTTTTCAACGGGCGCAGCTATAGTCTGGACCATGGGTGACAGGGTGCGGAGACGCTTTGCCCGATAGCGCCGGCCCTCTCGAGGCCGACGCGAAGACAAGCTCAGGGGAGAGGAACGACATGCATCCAAATCTCATGCAGGCGGTTGCCGTTGCGATATTTCTGACTCTGGCGGGGCCGGGCCTGCTGCCCGCATCGGCACAGGGCTCGTCAGGTATGCCGTCCCGGTCGGCGCCACAGCCGAGGGCCGAAATCGATAAGATGGACGACTCGATCAAGTCCTATCAGGACGCGGTGAGGTATTATCAGTCCGGACAGTTCAAGCTGGCGGAAAAGGAACTCACCGACTTCCTGGGGAAGGTCGGCGAGCACGCTGGCGGCAATTTCATGATGGGTCTGACTCAGGTCCAGCTTGGCGATCTCGAAAAGGCGCGATCCTCGTTCCGCACCACCGTGAATCTCGATCCGGCAATGGTGGCGCCCCGTGGCTGGCTTGGCGCGATCGAGGTCGTGCTCGGCAATCCGCAGGCGGCTGCTGATCAGCGAGCTGTGCTGGCAAAGATGCATGAAGACTGCAAGGGAACCTGTCCGAAGGCGGCGGACATCGCGCAGGGCATCCAGCGCATTGACGAGAACGTGGCGGCGGCGTCCACCCCGGCGGCCAAACCTTCTTAGACGGCTCAATCAAACCGCGCGATTACTCCTCGATCGCGCCGTACACCAGCTGCTGCAATTGCGGCCGGATCGGATAGGCGCCGGAGGGCATCAGCTGGGTCATCTGGATCACGATCAGATCCTCGACCGGATCGATCCAGAAGAAGGTCGAGGCCATGCCGCCCCATGAGAACGTGCCGAGCGATCCCGGCTGCATGGTCGACACCACATCCGATGTCACAGCCCAGCCGAGGCCAAAACCCGACCCGTCCATGCGCGATTCCGAAAAGGTCTTATCGCCCATGTCCTTCAGCGTCTTGTTGCCCGGCAGATGGTTCAGCGTCATGAACTCAAGCGTCTTGGGCGACAGCAGGCGCACGCCGTTCAGCTCGCCGCCATTTCCCAGCATCAGGCAGAACTTGAAGTAGTCGCCGATGGTCGACGCGAGACCGCCGCCACCCGAGAATACATTCGGCTTCCTCGCGTAGCTGCTCGCCCTGCCGGGCTGGTCGATCATCGAGATCGCGCCGCTTAGCGGATCGCGTCGATAGCACGCCATCAGCCGGTCGATCTTGTCCTCGCTGACGTGGAAGCCGGTGTCGTTCATGCCCAGTGGCTCGAAGATGCGCGTCTGGAAGAACTGGTCGAGACTCATGCCCGACGCCACTTCCACCACGCGACCGAGCACGTCGGTCGAGTTCGAATAATTCCAGCGGTCCCCGGGAGAGAACGCCAGCGGCGCCTGCGCCAGCGCCTCGCAGAAGCTCTTCAGATCGCCGCTCCAGGTCGAATACTCGAGCTTGCGCTTGCGATAAATCTCGTCCGTCGGCGCCTGCATCAGGAAGCTGTAGGTGATGCCCGACGTGTGCAGGAACAGATCCTTCACCTTGATCGGACGATCCGGTTTCTTCAGCTGTGGCGCATCGGCAGTGCCGCCCGCGAATACCTGAACGTCGCCAAACTCCGGGATGTAGCGCGACACATCGTGGTCGAGGTGCAGCAGGCCCTCCTCGAACAGCATCATCGCCGCAACCGACGTGATCGGCTTGGTCATCGAATAGATGCGATAGATCGTGTTCTCGTCGATGGCGCGCTTGCCGCCCATTTCGGTTGCGCCCTGGAAGGACAGGTGCGCCACCTGCCCGCCGCGCGCCACCAGCACCGCAACGCACGGCAGCTTCTGCTTCTCGATATAGCTGTCGAAATACTGGGGAATCCGCTTCAGGCGGTCTGCGTTCAGGCCAGCTTCGGCCGGATCGATCCGTTCAATCGCGCTCATGCGAACTCCATGACTTTCGACACGGCAGTCCTATCGCATGACAGGGTGGAAGATAAATGCCTCTCGAATGCCGCAGCACGGCGCCCGGGAAGTGCGCGTTGCTGGCCGGAAGATCAGGCCCCGGGCGTCGCGGCGAAGGTGAAGTTGTGCTTATGGCCGTTGAAGGTGATGGTCAGATCTACCGAACCACCCGATGGCGGTAGCTCGACCACCATGATGCCGCCGGCCATCTGCTCGGGTTCAATGCGCGATGGACGCAGCGCCTTCTGAGCAATCAGCACCTTGCTCTGCTGCAGCTTTGTAGCGACCTCGGCCACCGTCTTTGCTTGCAGCTCCCGCGCGATGCGGTCCTGGCGGTAGATGCTGCCATTGTCATCGCTGAACACCTGGCAACTGCCCTGTCCTGCAGGACAGCCGCCATAATTGTTGAAACGGTAGTCGCGCGTGGCTTCTTCCGACGCAGCCAAGATATCCTGCTGGCTGGTCGTGCTCGTCGCTCGGACATACCCGCGCAGCTTGCCCTGCACTTTCGTGTCGAGTTCATCGGCTGTCAGCACGGCAAGCGGTTTGCCGTTGATCGACGCCTGGATGTTCTGCGGCCCGAACTCCAGCGCACCGGCGCTCTTGTTCTGCGCGACAATGATGAACCCGGCGCCGAATTCCTCGAATTGCTGGTCGGCGCGCACCGACACGATGCCCCCCGGCTGGCGCGACTCCAGCGTGGTGCGGGCGTCCATGCCCTTGAGGTCGTGTCCGTTGGAGCGCATGGGCGCAAGTTCGTAGCGCGTCGGCGTGGTTGTTGCGCACGCGCCCACAGTCATGGCTGCGAGGCAGGCGGTGATCAGGATACTGGCGTGACGGCGCATGCTTTCCCCCTTCTTTGCTGGGAGCATCATACGCCCGTGCGGCCCCAAAAACCAGCGCCCCGGACCTTGCGGTCCGGGGCGCCATGTCGTGTCCAGTTGCAGGCTTGCGCCCGACTAGAACTTCTTGGTCACGCCGATCTCAAGGATGCGGCCGCGCGGGTTGCCTGTCGCGTTGTAGTAGCCGGAACGGCCCTGCGCCGGAGAAGGATCCTTGTCGAAGATATTCAGCACCGTGGCCCGGATTTCCAGGTCTTCCCAGAACGGCGCCGTGTAGATGTAGTTCAGATCGAAATCGAGATACTCTTTGGGGAAGATCCCGTAGGTGGACAACACCGTCTCGTCGATCGTCGTCGTCGCCGCAATATTGGAGACGATCGGGATGAGTCCTCCCACCGTGTAGGCTTCGTTATAGACGCCCGAGGAGTAGTTGGCCCTCAGGCTGATATTGTGGGTGTCGTTGGCCCAGCGGACCTGGGCGTTGGCCCGCCACCGGCGCGACTCGTTGCCGGTGCTCGTGTAGTTGGCGCGGCCAAGACGCTTGCCACCGAGATCGAACACCGTCCCGTTCACCTCATACCCGCGCGCCTTGTAGACAAGGTTCTGGGTTGCGGTGAGCTGGGCGCTGAACGTGCCATCGAACATCGGGTAGGCGAAGTCGATCGAGTAGTCGACGCCATTGGTGATGAAACCCGGCCCGTTGACCTGGAACCGTTCGACTTCGGTCAAGCTCGCCGCCGTCGTCGTTCCCTGCACGCAGGGCGTGCTGAATGTGACAAAGGTGATCAGGTTCGCATTGCAATCTGCGAACTGGCCGTTTGAGTTTGCCAAGGCTGTGTTCGGAATGCCGACAATGCCTCGGTTTGACTGTGCCGCAGTCGTGTTGAGCCCGAAGATGTCGTTCAGCGTTGTTGTCGCACTCGTCGTTGCGATCTGGCCATCAATCAGGATTTCGAAGAAGTCGACGCTCGCGCGGATCCGGCCGTCCCAGAGATCGGACTCCCAGCCCACGCCGAAGTTGAACGTCTTGTCGTCTTCAGGGCCTACGTTGGAACCGACGGTGATGCTTTCGAGGACCTGGTAACCCGTGCCGAACCGGCTTTGGGTGGTGGTGCTGAACGTCTGCGCTCCCGGATCCAGTTCGAGCGCGCCGTCAGCGCGATAGTTCGTGCCATAGGACGAACGGACATAGAGGTTGTCGGTAACGTCCCACTTTCCGGCTACGGAGTAGATGTCGCCGATCAGGTCGCCGCCATTGTACTCCTCATGCCGGCCCGACACTGAGAAGTTCAGGTTGTCGAGAACGGGCAGCTGGAGTTCGGCAAAAGTAGCGACCGACTGCGTATCATACCAGAATGGGGGGATCGTCGTGACGATGCTGACCCTGCCGTTCGAGAAGAACGCGCCGTTATTGGCGGTACAGCCTCGCGTGCCGAGGCCCGGTTCGATCTGCGCCGGTGAATTGAGGACGGCGCGATCCGGCCAGACGCATGGCTGGGTCGCCATGTTTTCTTCAAGCTCGGTGTCATCTCGCGTCGACGAGCGGCCTTCGACCTGCCTCCACTGCGTACCGAGCGCCCAACCGATCGTGCCGCCGGGCAGCTGGAACAGATTTTCGTCGATCTGACCGCTGAGAACGGCATTGCCCGTGATCGATTCCAGTCGGTATTCAGCAACACGGTCGCCAATCATCCAGTCCATCAGGTCCAGCGGGTTGGCATAGCCGGTTGGCCGGCCCGCAATCGAACCTGAATTGAACTGCGGGTTGGCAGCGCCGTTTGCAGTGCTGGCGGCAAACGCGCTGGCGAATGGGTTGAACCACTGACAGCCGTTCACGCCCGGCGCGCGATCGGACTGGATGCCGACCGTGCGGTTGTACGCAGCCGCCGACGAATAGTCGGTCGGCACGCGGTCAACGGCCTGGCAGCCAGCTCCGCCGTAACCCAGCAGGGCGTTTTGCAGGCGAGAAGCGAAGACGTCGGGCTGCTCATACGTGTTCAGGTACTGGTTGTACTGGGCCGATATGTCGTAATTGATCCCGTTCAGCAGTGACCCGAACAGACCATCCTCGCCGAACTCGCCCTTGACCCCCGTATTCACGATGAAGCTGTCGCGCTCGAAAATGTCGACCTTGTTACCGCTTTCTTCCAGCGGGAAGCCGCCAAACATGAAGGGACGCCAGTTCAAGCCCATATAGAGCGCGGCGTTGGCTGGAAGCGCGGTCGTTGTTGTGCCCGTCCTCGTCATGAAGTCGGCGATGAACGGGTTCTGGACATATGTTCCGAGACCAGCGCCAGCCGCGGAATAGTTCTGCACTCGAACAGGAACGACATAGTTGCAGCCGCCGCAGAGAGCGCTGAACGTACGGTCGATTGCGGTTGCGTTTGCCGGGCCAATTGGAATCTGCTGCTGCAGCGTCTTCGACTTGTTGAACGTCGCGTCGAAGTGGAACTCCATGTCATCCGTGATGTCGCCATTGAACTCGATATAGGCGCGCGTCGTGTCGTTCTCGTTGACAAGGTTCTGGAACAGATATTGTGGAACGGCGCAGGAGGTTGCCGCTACCGTTGACCCCGTGGCGACGGCGTTGGTCTGAAGCACATTGGTGATCTGGCCACCCACGGCGGTGCAGTCCGCCGCCGTGCGATAGTCGTTGATCCCCGGATACGACGTCAGCGGATTCATTGTGATCGTCGGCGCCAGGTAGAAGTCCGACGTGGTCGGCTGGAACGTGCCGGGATTGGCGCCTGTCAGCGTGTAGGGCGCCGGGTTCACCGCGAAGGGTTGGCTCGAAAAATCTCGCGCCGTCTGAAGCATGGCGTCTTCATGGCTTTGCGACACCGACAGCATCAGGTTCGATGAATCGCCCACCCAGCCGGTCAGGAAGTCGATTTTGTAGTAGCCGTCCGAGCCATCGTAAAACTGCTTCTGCACGGTGATTTGCGGCGCGTCGATATCGCGACGCGTGCGGAAGTTGATGACGCCGCCCACGGCGCCGGCGCCGTATGTTGCCGACGCGCCGTCTTTCAGCACCTCGACAGCTTCGAGTGCTTCCATGGGAACCGTGTTGACGTCAGCTCCGAACGCTCCGTTCCAGGGCGCCAGATTCTTGCCGTTCATCAGGACGAGTGTCGCGTTCGAGCCGAGGCCACGAAGGTTGGCGTTGCCGAACCCGGTCCCCTGGGGAACGTCCGGCGAGGCCTGACCGAAGCCGAGGTCGTCACCATACGAGGTCGTCAGTGACCGGATGAATTCGGTGACGGTCGGCGTTCCTTGCTGCTGCAGGTCCTCGACCGTGAAGACGTCAACCGGCTTCGGCGCGTCTTCTGGCGTTGTCGCGATGAGCGAGCCGGTGACGACGACCCGGTCCGTTGCAGCGTCTTGTTCTGCTGGCTGGACCTGATCGACAGTGTTCGTCGTTGCGACGGTTTGATTTGTTCCAGTTGTCTGCTGCGCTTCCGCCAGCTGAAGCGCCGGCGCCCCGAAAAGCAACGCAAGCGCGGACACGCCCCGAAGGGTCCTGATTGCCATTAGATTTCTCTCCCCTGACACCACAACTGTTTCGTTGCGTGTGCTCTTCATTCCCCAGCCCAAGCCCTTACCATGCGGATAGGTGACGGCTTTGCAATTATGCCGTAGCGGCATCCGTAACGGTACCTTCGAACATTTATTCGTGACGGCGGCGCCATTGCCACTGACGCGCACGTCCACTCCAAAATTGTGCTCGATAAGCGATGCGCGCGCGGAAAACATTTCGCGCATTAGATCCAGAATCAGAACGAAGACGCACTCCGGACGTGAAAATGCCCCCGCGTCTTTCGACACGGGGGCAAGTCACTCGGGGTTATCGGTCCAGAATTGCTTCCGGAAACCGATCTCGAAGGCCCAAAGCGCAGAAAACTCGCGCTTCAAACAATGCCATGTGCGGAAGCGCCTCTATCCCCGCACCCTTCGGCATACCGATAATCTGGAGCGGCGCTCTGATCAATACCGGCTGACCGGCTTGTTTTTTGCTCGGAGAGGCCGCCGCAGCATTGTCAGTGCGAGTTGCCCCAGTGATATAGACCGCCAGCAAGACTTCCATGAGTAGTTCTCCGTCAGCGAGATTTGGATGGCAGAACAAGCGCATCGCGAAAAACGAAAGACCGAAGCGCCACCGCGCGAGCGGCGGCGTAACATCGATCGGTCCGCTGCCACGCGCCGCCAGATCCTGGAAGCAACCATCACCTGCCTGCAAAGGGACGGGTATGGAGCGGTCACCAACAATCTCGTCGCCGAGGAAGCTGGCGTCAGCCGTGGCGCGATGATGCATCATTTCCCCACGCGTCAGGATCTGCTTGTCGCCGCAGTTGGCCATGCCTACGGAAAGTTGCGTGACTTCAGGCTTGCGCACTTGGCGAAGCTGCCGGCCGGCCTACCCCGCTATCGCGCGCTGATCGATCTTGCCTGGACGACGGCGATGATGCCCGAAGGCCGCGCCTGCAACGAAATCCGCGTCGGCAGCCGCAGCGAACCGGACATCCGCGCCGCCGTCACCCCGATCATGACCCAGGTCGCTGATGACTATGCGCGCTTCGTTGGACAACAGGCGCGAGAGGCCGGCTTATCCCCCGACATGGAACTGCAAGGCCTCACAGCCACCACCGCAATGGCGATCCGTTCGCTGGCCATCAGCACCCTGACCTATCCGCGCGAGCGCGTGATCCAGACTGTCCTCGCCACACTCAAGACCGTGCGCGAAGGCATCATCGCGCGACAGCTTGGGCAAGACGCTGCCCTTCCCGTTGAGTCCTTTCACCCGCCAGCGTCATCAGCGTCGGTCAAAAGAGCCCGGTGACGGGCACTTGACGCCGTGTCTGGTTAGCGGGCGAAATCATCTCCGACAGACCTGACTGTTTTCGCGAGCGAGCAAACACGCCGCGACCTCCCGCAGTCGGCTAGAAACAATCGCACGCCGCGAAGACGGCGCTTCGGGGAGATATCGCCATGACAAATCCAGTTGTTAAGCCAACCGCGGAAGCTGCAGCGCCTGCTGCCGCCAAGGCGGACGAACCGGCCTTCAGCCGACGCGACATGTTGCGCGCAGGGTCGCTTGCCGCTGGCGCCGCCGTTGCGGTCGCCGCTGCTCTCGCCCCGCCATCCGCCGAAGCCCAGCAGCCTCCGGCCAACAACAGCCCGCTTGGCGGCGGCAGTTCCGGCGCAGGCATCTTCTCGGTCGTCGAGACCGACAGCGGAAAGGTGCAAGGCATCATCAATGCCGGCATCAAATGCTTCCACGGCATTCCCTATGGCGCATCGACATCCGGGAAGAACCGCTTCATGCCCCCGAGGGTGCCCGCCAAATGGGCCGGCGTGAAAAACTGCATTGGCTATGCGCCGATCTCGCCGCAGACGCCCTCTCCAATCACTGGCGATTATGGCCAGATGATCATGTGGGATCGTCACATCGGCGCGGGCGGCATGGGCGAGGAGATGCTCAATCTCAACGTCTGGACGCCGGGCGCCGACGGCGCCAAACGCGCCGTGATGGTGAGTTTCCATGGCGGCGGCTGGGCCACAGGTTCCGGCAATGGCCCCATGTATGACGGCGCACAGCTCGCCAAGCTTGCCGATGTGGTTGTCGTCACCGTGAACCACCGCCTCGCAGCGCTTGGCTATACGCACCTGGCGGCGGCCGGCGCGCCGAGTGACTTCAAATACGCCGGCGTCGCTGGCGTGATGGACATGGTCGCCTCGCTGGAATGGATAAAGACCAACATCACGAATTTCGGCGGCGATCCTTCTCGCGTGATGATATTTGGCCAGTCCGGCGGCGGCGCGAAAACCTCATGCCTGCTGGCAACACCGAAAGCGAAGGGCCTCTTCCATCGCGCCGGGGTGCAATCTGGTTCTTCGCTTCGCTTCACCGCGCCTGACGCCGCCCAGCGGTCCGCCGAGATGCTGCTCAAGGCACTGAATATCACCAAGAGCAATATGGGTGACCTGCAGAAGATCGCGTGGGAGCGCATCCTTGAGGCCCAAACCAGCCTGCAGGGCGCTGGCTTCTCGCCCGTGATCGAGGGCGACTACCTGCCTCACCATCCGTTCGATCCCGGCGCGCCGCCGGAATCGAACAACGTGCCGGTGATCATCTCGACCACGCTGGAAGATTCCGCACTCAGCCTCACGAACTGGAATATTGACGATGCGGGTCTCACCGCCGCCGTCAATGCGCGCTATTCCGGCAGGGCCGACGAGATCCTGAAGATGTATCGCTATCAGGGCCCGTCGAAGTCACCCTATCTCGTCCAGGCGCAGGTCTTCACCGATGCGGGTGGACGCAAGAACGCGATTACCCAGGCCGAGCGGAAGTCAGCGGCCGGCGGCGCGCCTGCCTACATGTATATCTGGGAATGGATGTCGCCGACCTTCGGCGGCAAGTTCGGCGCGATCCACGGCCTCGATGTCGACGCGTCGTTCAACAACTTTCGCAACAACCCGTGCGGCGGTGGAGATCCGGAAGGGCGGCGCATGGCGAAACTGTTCGCCACCACCTGGGCGACCTTCGCCAAGACCGGCAATCCCAACAACGATCTCATCCCGAACTGGCCTGCCTACAATGCGCAGACACGGGCGACGATGATCTTCGATAGCCATACACGAGTCGAAAATGATCCGCGTTCGGATATCAGGAAATACTGGGCCGCCTACACGCCGCCAGCGACGCGAGGATAAAACCTTAGGCGCGCCGGCTCTGCTGTTGAACAGGCAGAGCCGGAAGGCCCTGGACCAGCAGCTTCGCAAACTCCACAGGCGGCATTGGCTTCGCCATCAGGAAACCCTGCGCCTCGTCCACGCCGAGGTCTGCAAGGAAATCCCACATGTCGCGGGTCTCGACGCCCTCGGCGACGATCTTGAGGCCGAGCTCCTTCGCCAGGCGCACGCTCATTTCCACGCTCGCCCGCGCGAACGTATTCGTCAGCGCGTTGCGCGTGAACGACTGATCGATCTTCAGCTCCGTGAACGGATACATCTGCAGCCGGTCAATGTTCGATGCGCCTGTACCGAAGTCGTCGATCGAGAGGCCGAAGCCCTTGATGCGCAGGCGAGCAAAGATGTCGAGCGCCTCCGGGCCGTAGTCGAGAAGGTGTGTCTCGGTGAGTTCAAGCGTTATCTGCGAAGCGCGGATGCCGACACCCTCCACCGCATTGGCCATCGTGTCCGGGAAACTGAGGCTCTTGAGCGACACCGGGGATATGTTGATCGAGACCGGCATGGGCCGGCCGTCGACCAGGAAGCCTTTGGCGTGCAGGGCGACGATACGCGTCATCACGAAGGTGAGGTCGTCGATGCGATTGTTGCGCTCGGCGAGCTCGATATAGGGAACCGGGTTGGCGAAGTCCGTGTGCGTAGTTGCGATGCGGGCGAGCGCTTCGGCGCCGGCGATGCGATAATCGGCCATCGAGACCTTGGCCTGGAAAAAGGGATGCAGACCACCGCGTTCGATCGCTGCGTCGAGCAAGCCCGGCGAAGCTACAGCGTGCGGCGCCTGAACATGTTGAGCGGGTACGCCGCTGGCGAGCGCCGCCTCAAGTGCATCAACGGTGAGCGGCTTGCGCATAGATCCGATGATGTTGAGGCTTTGCATGCGTGCAAGCTTGGTGACAGTCTCGATCAGCGTTGCCGCTTCGCCAGAGACAATCAGCACCTTGCCGGCATAGCGCCGTTCGGCGAGCGCGCGGATCAGGCTGACGCCGTCATGTGCAGGCATGTTGAGATCGCAGACAAGAAGATCCGGTGCAAAGCCTGCGTCGAGCTTCGCCAGCGCCTCGGATCCATCTCCAGCCATCTCCACTGAGCCGACGCCGGCATCGAGGATGATGTCCTCCGCCAGCGCGCGGAATACCGGATCATCATCGACGAGGAGGGCTTGCCGGTAGCTCATAAAAAGGCCGTCTGCTGTAGTCCCCCACCCGAGCCTCTGTTGCCAGAGTACCTTGAGGATATCGTTACCGACTTAGCCCGCATTCTTCGTAAGCCGCACGTTCGGCCGCGACTTGTTGCCAACGCCGTCCGGCACGGGGATGGGGCTGTTCTCGTAGTCCGTGTTCAGCACGAGTTCCGGCCCGTCCTTCATCTCGAACTTCTTGGCGATGATGACGGTGTAGTCAGACTGGTCGGCGATCGGATGCTTCGAGTCGATCGTCAGCTGGTTGTTAGGCAGGTAGATCGTGCCCACCAGGTTGCGTGCGTTGTCGCTGGCGATGCGGTGCGGCGACTTGAACAGCACCTTGCGGTCCTCGAAGAACAGCATGCCGGCCATGTCGCCCGTCTTTGGCGCCGTCAGCGAGATCGTGCTCGACGGCCCGAACTGGATGGTGGAAAGGCCCAGCAGGCCGGTGAGGTAAAAGCCGACATTCTCGCCCTGCAGCTTGCCGCCCAGCGACACGGTCAGCGGGCCGTTGTTCATGATGTAGGTGCCGGGCTCAAGCGTGACGTCGCCGCCGATGACGTTGATACCGGCGCAATAGACGCCCGGCTTCAGCTTCACCTTCCCGCTCAGCTTCGTGATCACGACGGTCAACAGATGGTCGCACGTCAGCAGCCCTACCTTCGGCTCCGGCCTGTCACGCAAGGGGTCGAGCAGCGGCGGGCAATCCTCGATCGGCGCGTTCGGCGTCACTGCCGACTTCGAGCCGGCAACGCCCCCCGCCACGCACACCAGCTCGGCCTTCACGCGCGCCTTGCTGTGCAGGTTCAGCGACTCCTTGTTGGTGGAGTTGGAGTAGATTGCGCAATTCTGCGCCGTCACCCGCGCCTTGTCGCTCATGTTCAGCGTCGAAGGCGCGTTAGTGTCGAGCCCGATCATGCAGACATAGCCGCCGCCGCCCACCTCGGCCGTTGCCTTCACCTTGATCTCGGAAACACCACGAGCCATCGGTCCCGGGAAATATGTCTGTGGCTCGGCCTGGATGGTCACCTCCACCGCCTTGCCCTTTTCGACGATCTTCGCCGTCGTCACGTGCTTCTTCTTGTCGTAGTTTTTGTCGACGAAGCTCTGCGCCACCGCGGCCATGCGGCCGTCCGAACCTTTGAAGACGATCAACTCCTGCGCGGCCGCGATCGCTGCACGGTCGGCGACGCCCTGGAGTTCCTGCTTCTGGTTGGAGAGCGACATGTAGTCGACGATGCCGCCGATGACGAACACAGCCACGGCCATCAGGCCGATCGCCAAGAGGGCCATGTTGCCCCTCGAGTCTGACCCGAAGTTCCGCACGTTCACCCCTGTCGATCCGACATCGGGCGACTGTCACGCCCGTGTCTGGCTAGAGGGTGACCCTGTCAGAACTCGCTAAAGGAACCGTTCATTACTCGCGAAGAATTAGGCGCTCCCTCATGGAACCCGCGTTCCGGTTAACCGGAACGATAGCCGATTGTGCGACTATGAGACGTGGGACAGCAGCGCACTTAACAAATGACAGGTTTCGCAGTTCCGTTGCGCCGGTCGATCCGGTTCCGGCTGTCGCTGGTGATCGCGGTGGTGATTCTCGCCGCCGTGATGTCCGCGTCGGCTGCTGGAGCCTTCCGTGATCTGCGCCAGGGGGCAGACGCACGCGCCGAAATGCTCGAGGCGGCAACGTCTGCATATTCAGCCGCACTTGCGGATCCACTAGCGACCCGCGATCGTCAGGCCGCCTTCGAGCACATGCGTGGAATGCGCGACTTGCCCTCCGTCATCTACATGACGCTCAAGGACGTTGACGGGACTGCGTTCGCCCAGCTTGGCGCCGGCGCATCGATCCGGGGCAAGACGGCGGATCTGCGAAGTCTCGGCGGCCTCGACCTGCTGAATTCCGATCACGGCCTGGTCTCCATGCCGGTGCTGAAGGGCGGTGAACAGATAGGCTCGCTCGTGGTGATGGCCGATATCACCGACCTGCGCACTGATCTCTACCAGACGCTTGGCTGGACCGCGCTTGTTGCACTTGTCGCTATTGCCGGTGGTGTCTCGGTGGCGCAGTTCTCCATCGCGCGCCTGATGCAGCCGCTTCGCGACCTCACCGCGGTGATGGCCGAAGTCGGTGCGAAACAGGACTTCTCCAGTCGCATGCCACCGACGAAGCGCCGCGACGAAACCGGCGTGCTTGGCGAAACCTTCAACGGCATGATCGAGAATATTCGCGAGCGGGACCGACGCATCGCGACACACATGGAGACGCTGGAGCAGACGGTCGAGGATCGTACCCACGATTATCGCGTCGCCAAGGAGGAAGCCGAATCCGCGAACGCCGCGAAGTCGGACTTTCTCGCCACCATGAGTCACGAGATCCGTACGCCGATGAACGGCATGATGGTGATGGCCGAGATGCTGGCCGCCGCCGATCTTTCGTCGCGCCATCGCCGCTACGCCGAGATCATCACGCGATCTGGCGCGAGCCTGCTGACGATCATCAACGACATTCTCGACCTGTCGAAGATCGAAGCCGGAAAGCTGGACCTGGAGGCGGTGCCGTTCTCGCCCGAAGCGCTGGTCGAGGACGCGGCCAGCCTGTTCTGGGAAAAGGCGCGCTCGAAGAACCTCGAAATCGCAGTGTGTATCGCACCGAACGTACCCCTGCTTGTGATCGGCGACCCGACGCGCCTGAACCAGGTCGTCACCAACCTCGTCAACAACGCGCTGAAGTTCACCGAAAAAGGCGGCGTCACGGTCGACATCGCGTGCGAGACAGCAGGCGATCGCGCGCAACTTCGCATTGCCGTGACGGATACGGGCGTTGGCATCGAGGCCTCGCGCATTGGAGCGATCTTCGAGGCGTTCAGCCAGGCGGATCAGTCGACCACCCGCAAGTTCGGCGGAACGGGCCTTGGCCTGACCGTGTGCAAACGCCTTGTTGACGCCATGGGCGGAGACATTCTTGTTACGTCCCAACCGGGCAAAGGATCGACGTTCACCGTCATCGCCGGCTTCGCAATCGAGACAGCAGCACCGGTGAGGCCTGCCGTGCCGGGCCTGAAGGTCGCGCTCGCCCTGCCCTCACCGCTGCTTGCGGGCTGCATCGTCTCGGCACTGAGAGATCTTGATATCGAGCCACGCCTCGTTGCTTCACCGGCCGAAGGCAAGGCCGGAGAGATCGTGATCACGCTTTCCGATCTGCTCGCCCGGCAAGGCGGTGCGCCGGACGCGCTCAATGTCTGCCTAACCGATGTCGGCGACAACCGCGTTGATGGACTGATACGCAACCGGTCCGCCGTTGACCTGTTGCCCCTACCGCTCGGCCGCCAGGCGCTGTGGGAGTTTGCAGCACGCGCCGCACGCCTGGATTTCCGTGGACCCGCGGCACTGGTCACATCAGCCGCGAAGGCGCCGACTGAAACCTTTGGCCACCTCGCCATCCTCGCGGTCGACGACAATGCGGTGAACCGCGAGGTCCTGCGTGAGGCCCTGCTCAGCCTTGGCGTCGAAGGTGACTTCGTCAGCAATGGCCTCGAGGCGGTCGAGGCGGCCGCCAAGAAATCCTACGACATCATCTTCATGGACGGCTCGATGCCGGAGATGGACGGCTTCACCGCCACCAGACTGATCCGCGAACACGAGATCAAGGCAGGCGCTCGCGCCTTCGTGGTCGCCCTGACCGCGCAAGTTCGCGGCGCGGACGCCGATGCGTGGACCGCTGCGGGCGCCGACCGTCACATGACAAAGCCCTTCACCTCAGCCCGCCTGATGGACGCCCTGAAAGCGGTTCGACCCGGCGCGGCAATAGCTGCTGATCCGGCCCCAGTCATTGCGAGCGAACCGTTGGCCGAACCGGTGACCGCACCATCGTTTGGGCTGCCAGCTCAGCCACAGGGCGAGACGCCACTTATCGACGAACATGCGATCGAGACCATGAAAGCGGTCGGCGCCCGGTCAGGCCGGGATGTCGTGGGCAAGGTCTGGAAGCTGTTCCTGTCCCAGGCGCCCGATGCTGCCTTCAAGCTTGAGACGCTTGCAACCGGCAGCGACCCCGGCATGCTCGCAAAACAGGCGCATTTCCTGAAGTCGATGTGCCTGTCGTCCGGCGCAGCGCGGCTTGCCGCGCTGTGCGAGGACATGGAGTACGAAGGCAGGGCTGGACGGATGGCTGAAGCCTGCACGGGCCTGTCCGTACTTCGGCCGCTGCTCGACCAGACCTGCGCCGAGATGAAGACGCAGCTTGAAGCCCGTCAGTCGGCGTCCAGCTAAGTCCTGCAACCAGGGGAAGAATTTCCCCTTTTGAGCGGCGCTCACAGGCGGCGCTCCAGGAGATCCCTTCCAGCACATGGCCGCTGTGGCGCGCCAATTGACCTAAGGGTCATGGCCATGTGAAGCCTCATCTGGCCGGAGACCAGCATCTCCGTCGCGACACCGTGAAGCTCAAGGGACGAGACTCAACCGGTGTCGATGACCTAGTCTAACCGCCAGAAGTTTCGGACGTTACATGACCGTTACGCCTGCCGAACCGATGAACGCTCTCGCCCCCGCCACGCTCGCGGAGATAGCGCGTGTGCGGGAATCCGGCGCACTGGGGACAAGCGGACGTCTGGTCGAGCTGTTCGATTTCCTTGCCTCGCGATCCGGCGATGGCCGGTCGCCGAAAGAGGCAGAAATTGCCCTCGCCGTGTTCGGCAAGGCCGACTCGGATTCGCTGCGTGATGATCCCGTGGCGCGCGTCTACATCCACCGCCTGCGCAAGCGGCTCGACGACTTCTATCTTCGGCATGGCGTGTCAGGCGGGGTCCGTCTTGATATTCCCAAGGGCGACTATCGGATTGTGCCGGTGGGTCCCGAGGACAATGTCGAAGCGATCGCGACGCCAGACGCGCCTGCGGAAGCAGACGCATACGCGCGCCCGCCCTCACGCAAACTTCGCTGGGGCTTGATTGCCGCCGGCCTGTTCGCGACACTGACCGCAGGCAACATAGCGGCCTGGGCTCTGCTGCTCAACAAGCCCCAGCCAGAGACTGCCAAGATCGCCGATGCTGGCATCTGGACGGAGATCGCGAATTCGACGCGTCCGCTGCAGATCGTCGTCGGCGACTACTACATGTTCGGCGAGTACAAGGACCGTGTGTCGCTGACCCGGCTGATCCGGGACTTCTCGATCAACTCCAAGGAAGATCTGGTCCACCACTACCGCGACGATCCCAGCGGCTTTGACCGCTATTCCGATATCGCGATGCAATACCTGCCGGCTTCCGCCGCCTATGCGCTGACCGACCTAGCCCCGCTGCTGCGCGAAGGCCGCCAGGTTCAGGTGACACTGGCCTCGGAGCTCACACCGGAAAGTCTGAAGTCGCACGACATCATCTATGTCGGCCTGCTCAGCGGCATGGGTCCCCTACGCGATCCGGTCTTCTCGCAGTCGCGCTTTTCGTTCGGGGAGAGCTACGATCAGATCATCGATCGCAAGACCGGCAAGACCTACACCAGCGAAGCTTTCCTCACCGCGCCCAGCGACCAGATGTACCGCGACTACGGCTTCTTCTCGACGTTTGAGGGACCCAGCGGCAACCGCATCGCCATCCTGTCAGGTACCCGCGACGCCGCTGTCATGGGCGTTGCCGAGACGCTGACCCGCATCGACTCCCTGCTACGCTTCGAGAAAAAGGCGGCCACAGAGGGCGATTTCGAGACCCTGCTCGTGGTCAAAGGCCAGAAGCACACCAATCTCGAGGCGCAGGTCGTGGCGAGCTATCAGCTCGACAGCCCATCCATCTGGGCCGGCGGCAACGCCACCGCGAACGCCGCTAGCTATCCAACCAAATAAGAATGTCCTGGAAAATCAGCCGCTGCAGACGCGTGAGCGCCTGCAGCGGCAGTTGGTTTCGGCCAAGCCCCCTACAGGAGGAGGAGAGCGAGGAAGCCAGCCCGAACGAGTCCATTGGCCTCATTCAGAGCGACGCCGTAAGTGAATTACCGTCTCAGCGGCGTTACAGTCGGCGTTACATCGATAGTTTTCAGGGCCTTAGGTCGGAGACTCTTCGCCGTTGAAAGCGAGTTCGCACCGCACGCCATCGGGCTCGAACTTCAGAATCGCGCCACCGCCCGGCACGCCATTCAGCGCCGCACCGATCATCCGAGTTCCGAATCCCGAAGATCTCGGCTTTTCGACCACGGGGCCGCCGGTCTCGGTCCAGAGCAGCGTGTAGGCCCCTGGCAGACGCTCAGCCCAGCCGCAATCGACACTGCCGCCGCTCCCGGACAATGCCCCGTATTTGACCGCGTTCGTGGCTAGCTCGTGCAGGCATAGAGCCAGCGGAATGGCCGCAGAAGGAGCAAATCGAACCACAGGCCCGCCCGACACCTTCATCCGCTGACCGTAGGTTTCGCTGAACGGCGCAAGCGCCAGCTCAACCAGCCGATCGAGCTGCACCGGCGCATCTGGCTCCGACGACGACATCAGGCTGTAAGCCGACGACAGTGCGCGCACGCGCTCCGTCAGACGATCGCGAAATTCCTCGACGTTGGTCGCGCCTTGGGCCGACTGCTGGGCCAGTGCGCTAAGGATGGCGAACGTGTTCTTGGCGCGGTGAGTCTGCTCGCGGATCACTAGTTCCAGCTTCTGCTTGGTCCGGGCAAGTTCGTCCCGCTCCACGCGAAGCCTTGCCCGCAACTCGTGAGCTACTCCACACCCCGCAGCCACAACGGACGACAACAATAGCCAGATCGTCGTTGTTGCAATCGGGTACTGAACGCCAAACGCTAGAACAGCCAACGGCGTCGACGCTACCACCACGATCAGACCAGACCGAAAACCCGCGATCAGCGAAGCCGCCATCACCGCCGGATAGAAGGTGACGAAAGGCACCTGCCCCTCGATCAGTACATCTATCGCCAACCGCGAGAGATAGCCTGCAAGAACGCAAGGCACCGCGACCAGGAAGGCCTGGACCCAGGTCGTGTTCTCAGGAGAATCGCTCTTGAAGAGCTTCACGCACAATCCCCGCCTGACGCCCGGCACGCCGTCTCGGTCCAGTAAAGCAGACAGCGTTGCGCTGAACACCTGTTGCGCCCGCATTATTTCGTTGCGTCCCAGGATCGGACACTTCGACGGGACACGCCACAAAACCGCACTAGTTTAATGAAATCGAGGCTGGCGGGCGGCGGTACTGACCAGGATCATGCGGGAACACCCATGCGAGGCTGGCTGCTCTTTCACAATGATGTCACGCCCGGCGTGCCAGAAGCGCACGAGATCATGCGCTTCATCGAGGCCGGCAAGCGCCGCGGCCTCAAGATGGATGCTCTGCGTCCACGCGACTTCGAGTTGATCGTTTCGACCGAGCGCGACTGGCGCGCAGAATATGCGGGAGGCAAGCTCCCGCGGCCCGACTTCATCATCCCGCGCACCGGCAGCGAGACAAACTATTTTACGCTTGCAGTCATCCGGCAGTTCGAGCGCATGGGCGTCGCGATGATCAACGGCGCCGAGGCTGTCGAAGCCTGCGCCGACAAACTGCAGACGCTCCAGCTTCTTTCGGCTGCCGGCCTCCCCATTCCTCGCACCATCCTAGCAAAGTTTCCGGTCGATGTTGACGTCATCGAACGCGAACTCGGTTTTCCCGTAGTGGTGAAAAAACTGCGCTCCACGCGCGGCGCAGGCGTTGTGCTGTGCCAGGATCGCAGCCAGTTCGACGACCTTGCCAGCCTGCTCGGCGATGTCGGCGCCCAGACCGACTTCATCTTTCAACAGTACATCAAGTCGAGCCATGGCCGCGATGTGCGGCTGCTGGTCATCGGCGACACGGTCGCCGCGGCTATGGAGCGCCGCTCACCGAATGGCGGGTTCAAGTCCAACATCTCACTCGGAGGCATCGGTGTCTGCATCGAACCGCCGCCGGAAATGGCGCAGCTCGCCATTGATGCGGCCCGCATACTCAGGCTCGATATCGCCGGCATCGACGTCCTCTATGACGAGAACGGCTACCGCATCTGTGAAGCCAATTCTTCACCAGGTTTCGAAGGGTTGGAGGCCGCCTGCTCGATCGGCGTGCCGGACAAGGTGTTCGACTTCGTGACAGCGCGCCTTCATCCACCAGCGCCTCCACGCAAGTCACTGTGGCGACGCCTCGTGCCTGCGCTGCGCTCCCGCGAACGCACGGGTGAGAAAGAGAAGGCTTAGCGTTTCCAGCGCTTCGCCCGTTGCGCCGGACCATGCGGTATCACATGCTGTCGGCGCCAGATTCGGGAGTTACCCATGCTGCGCGCCGTTGCAATCGCCCTCGCCGTCCTGATCACGCCCGCCGCATATGCGCTTGAAGGCAAGATCGTTCACATCAAGATAGCAACGAAGAACGTGCCTGGCCCGGTAGACGTCGCTGTCTACACACCGCCCGGCTACGACGCGAAACGAGCGCAAGCTTATCCGCTGATCATCCAGCTGCACGGCGGCGGCGGCAACAGCGACAACATCAACACGATGGCCGAGCCCCTTGAGTCTGCCAT
Source organism: Hyphomonadaceae bacterium (assembly GCA_965279205.1). Taxonomy (GTDB): domain Bacteria; phylum Pseudomonadota; class Alphaproteobacteria; order Caulobacterales; family Hyphomonadaceae; genus UBA7672. The sequence continues at coordinate 1,609,987 of OZ257144.1, read as the reverse complement.
CAAGGCAGGCACGATCCCGGCCGCGGTTTCGGTCATGCCGTCGGCTGGCCGCTCCTTCTACATGGACTATCGCGACGGCTCGCAGAAATGGGAAACGTTCGTCACCATCGATCTGCTGGCCGCCATTCGCAAGGACTACAACGTCGTCAAAGGCCGCGAAGGAACGCTTGTGACGGGCCTGTCGATGGGCGGCATGGGTTCGCTGCGCATGGCGTTCAAGCATCCCGATCTCTTCCAGGCCGTCGCCTCGATGGAGCCGGGCATCGAGCCTGCGCTTGAATTCAAGGACATCAAACTGCGCGACCGCTTCTGGCGCGATCAGTCTTTGTTCGAAACGATCTATGGCAAGCCCGTGGACGAGGCCTACTGGGCGGCCAACAATCCGGCGACCATTGCCTCAAAGACGCCAGAAACGCTTGTCGGGCTCGGCATCTATCTGGAAGCCGGCGACCAGGACATGTTCTTCCTGCATCACGGAACGGAGTTCGTTCACCGCATCCTGTTCGACGCAGGCATCAGCCACGAATACCGGCTGGTAAAAGGTGCGGAGCATGTTGGCCCGTCAGCAATCCCGCGCTTCTCGAACGCTCTCGACTTCTTCGGCCGCATCCTCAATCCGCCAAAGAACTGGACCGAAGCGCCAGCTGTTGTCGCGGCGCGCCAGCGCGTTGACAACTTCAAGAAAGCCGCAGGCTATCCGGTGAACCCGGTCGATCCGCAGCGGTTGCGCAAGCAGTAGGGTTTACGCCGCCCGTTCGAACACGGCGGCGATGCCCTGCCCGCCGCCGATGCACATGGTCTCGAGACCATAGCGCGCCTTGCGGCGATCAAGCTCGTTCATCAGGTTGGCGAGGATACGCCCGCCCGTCGCGCCGATCGGGTGGCCGAGCGAAATGCCTGAACCGTTGACGTTGAGCTTGTCCGGATCGTTCCAGCCCCAGCCTTTGAGCACAGCCAGAACCTGCGGCGCGAAGGCCTCGTTGAGTTCCACCAGATCGATGTCGCTCCACTTGAGGCCTGTGCGCTGGAACAGACGCTCCACCGCAGGCACCGGGCCGATGCCCATGCGCGAAGGATCGACGCCCGCCGCGGCCCAGCCGACGAACCAGCCCATCGGCTCGAGGCCCAGCTCTTCCAGCTTGTCCTCGGCGACCACAAGGCAGGCCGCAGCGGCATCGTTCTGCTGGCTGGCGTTGCCGGCGGTCACGACCCCGCCCTTCTCGATCGGCTTCAGCGCCGCAAGCGATTGCGCCGTCGCATCCTCGCGCACGCCTTCGTCTTTCTTGAAAACGATCGGATCGCCCTTCTTCTGTGGCACCGACACCGGTACGAGTTCATTGTCGAACTTGCCCGCCTTCCATGCGGCCGTCGCGCGCTGGTGGCTGCGGGCTGCGTATTCGTCACTGGCCTCACGGCTGATCTGGTGATCGCGCGCCAGGTTCTCGGCGGTCTCGATCATGCCGGAGATGACGCCGAAGCGCGAAACTGGTTGCGACATCACGCGGCCCCGCGCCAGGCGGTCATGCATCGTCACCGAGCCCATGCGCGCGCCGGAGCGCATGTCGGTGGTGTAGTATTCCACATTGCTCATGCTCTCGACGCCGCCGGCGACAACGACATCTGCTGCGCCGGTCTGCACGAACATCGCCGCATCGACGACCGCCTGCAGGCCCGAACCGCAGCGGCGATCGAGCTGATAGCCCGGCACCGTGATCGGCAGGTCCGCCGCCAGCGCCGACCAGCGCGCCACACACGGCGCCTCGCCCGAGGCATAGCCCTGCGCGAAGATCACGTCGTCGATCCGCTCAGGGTTGATCTTGGTGCGCTCGACCAGCGCCTTCAGCACGACGGCCCCGAGATCGCCAGCCTGCATGGACGACAGTCCGCCCTGAAACTTGCCAACCGCGGTGCGAAGCGGGCTGACGATGGCGGTGCGGCGAAGGGTCTTGGGCATGGGCGGTTCCTCTGGAAGCGCGCAATATAGCGGGCTCGCGCGCCACGGCAACATGGCTTCCCTGGTTCAGCTCAATGCCGGGCCCGTCTCAATACCCAAGCGCCGACCACAGCGCCGCACCGGTCATGTAGATCAGAATCAGCGAGCCAGTGGTCCAGAGAATCGCCCGCACTTCGTGAATCTGCGCCGTCAGATAGGCCAGGAAATGCAGGAGGCGCGAGACGACATACCCGTAGAACAGCCACTGCGCGAGCACGAAAGACGGCTGCGTCAGGACATAGAGAAACCCCGCCGCGAGAAAGAACGGGATGTTCTCAAGGTCGTTGAGTTGGATGCGCCGGATGCGGTCGACACTTTCGTTGGGGCCGACCTGCCCGGGCTTCGGGTTCGGATTGAACGGCGTCCTTTTCGCATCCTCCGGCGAGCGGAAACCGGCATTTGTGCCCATCATGCGGACGACCGTGAGCCAGGACATCCCCACCGCCTTGAAGATCATCAGGCAGGCCGCGATGGCGTAAGTGGCGAACACCGGATTCTGAAGGCTGATGTCGTTCATGACTTTTCCTCCCTGCGGATCGTTGATTGCTGGACTCGAACCACGCTTAGAACGCCAGAACCCCGACGGTCCGTTCGACGAACCAGTAGGCGGACGTGATGCCGATCAAATAGACAGGCGCGCGCCAGGCTACATCGCTCCACCGGGCGTTGAACGGTGCAGGAGCAAGTCTCTTCCAGAGCAGCATCACGGTCAGCACAACCGCTATGAACGTCAGCTGCCCGACCTCCACACCCAGGTTGAAGAACAAAAGGGCCAGCGGTGCGGCGTCTTCCGGTATGCCGATCTCGCGCAAGGCGCCGGCAAAGCCGAACCCGTGCAACATGCCAAACGCGAAAGAAGCAAGCCACGGCAGGCGCGCAGTGAGGCTGTCCTTGCCTCCACGCGCTCGCATGATCTCGACAGCGACAAACATGATCGAGAGCGCAATCGTCGCCTCGACCGGGGCGCTGGCCAGCTTCACCCACCCGAACGTCGTGCCGGCCAGCGTTAGAGAATGCGCAACCGTGAACGCCGTGATCGCCCCGACCAGGCGTTTGATATCTCGGACCAGCAGCAACAGCGCGAGCACGAACATCAGGTGGTCGAAGCCGAGCAGAATATGTTCAACGCCCAGCCCGAAATAGGTTGCGGCTACTTCAGTCCATGACTGCTTTGCCGGAATCGTCGTGCTCGGAGCATCGGGCGTCAGCCGCAGGGTCTTCGGCGCACCTTCCATCGGCTCGAAATTCACGATCGTATCGGTCAGGGTCTGGCTGAGATTTTCGATAGCAATGCTCTTGCCGACGAGACCGCCCTCACAGCGCGTACGCCAGCGCTGGATCACCGCGGCTTCAACAAGCGTCGAGCGCGGCTCGGCTACATTGGAACACTCGGCGGGAAGAATGACATTGAGCGCCAGCCGCATCTGGCCCTGCGCCGGCGTCTTCCAGAGGATGTCGTAGATTGACGGTTCGACTTCGCGAATTTCCAGGAAGGCCGGCCGGATCTCGTGCGCAATAGCGGCAGGCGCAACGCCAGCCAACGCCAGAAGCCATAAGCCGAGCAGCCGCAGCCACCGCATCACTCGCCAACCTCGGGCGAGCGCTTGGTCTTTGGATTCGGATTGGCTGTTTCCGGCAGTCCCTTCCACGGATCGGGCCATTCGATCTTGATGTTGAAGCGCTTGCGCATGCGCGCTTGCGCGTCATCGCGCGCCTTGTCTCGCCTTGCCTCAATCCAGTCTGACCGGACTTTGTCGCGTGCGTCCGCAAGCGCAACGGCGCGGCCGGACTCAGTCTCCATCACCAGAACGAGGTGATAGCCGAATGGCGACGCGACCGGACCGAACCAGCCTTCACCCTGATGTTCGAACACGACCTTGGCGAAGTCGCCGCCAAACAGCGCGGCGGCGCCCGCTTCTGAATTCAAAGGCATGGCGCCCGGCAGCATGGACGGATCACCCAGCTTCGCCGGATCGGCGCCTTGCTTCAACCTGATCAGCAGAGCGTCGGCGTCGGCACGGGCGGCCGCGCCGCGGTGATCGGCATTCGCCAGTACTTGTCGGATCGCGCGTCGCTCGGGTAGCACGTAGTCCGCCGCGTGTTCAGTCAGCCAGGCCTGAAGTTCGGCATCGGATGGCTCCTCGCTGGCGGCGCCGTCCTCGATCAGGAATTCCAGCTTCTGCCGCATGCGCCTACGAACGATGGTGTCGTCGGCATCAAGCCCCATCGCGACGGCTTCGCGATAGTCGACTTCCTCGCTGACGAAATCATCGACCAGGCTCTCAAGCTCGACACGGCTAGGCAGTCGTCCAGACAGCAGCAGATAACTTTCCGCGATCTGGTTCACCCGCCCTTCGGAAACGACAATGACGCCGTTCTCCGGTCCCTGATCAGGGCCGTGGATGAGGCTGTTGGCTACGAATAGAGCCGCACCGATGACCAGAAAATGCACCAGCGGCTCGCGAACCGCGCGCTTCAGGAAGACGCCAACGCGCGATACTACCGTTTGCTCGGTCATCCCTTTGTCGGAACGTACCAGATCGGCGAGGTGTAGGCGCGTTCCTGGATCGTCTTCGCCAGATGCGGGCTGGGCTCGACACCCGCACGGATAGCGTCCCAGGTCGACCAGCGACAGGTCGGGTTCTCGATCACGCGCGCATAGTAGAACGCGCTCAGCTTTGGATCGAACTCCGGATCACTCCAGCCCGTTGCGAGTTCCGCATCACCCTTGTCCTGCGAGAAGGCGCAGGTCTTCACGTCGACCGTCGCGCCATTGTCCGCGCAGCGCTGCGTCTTCGCATCGATCTTGCCGCCATCGGAACAGGCGACATCGATCACCTTCTCCTGCGCCTTGCCGCTGGCATCGACCCAGCCCTTGACGATCTGCACGCGCTGCAACGGCGCGGAGTTGGCGTCACGCATCGCCATCACCAGGAAATCGGGCTTCGCGCCCGCCTTGCCGACAAGATCTGCGCCCATCGGCACGCCATTGGCGTAGGCTGCCTTCACGCCGTCATCGCTGGTGAGCTGCGTGCCCGCCAGTCCATAGCCGGCAAAGAACCGCACGCGGATGCGCGGCCCGGTCGTCGCAAACGTCTCCTTGCGGCGGAGCGCGCCATAGATTTCCTCGCGCGTGTTCTCCTGCGCCCAGACACCCGTCAGGCCGGATGCGCCCCATGTCGAGAAGCGCGCGATGCCATCTGGCACCTTGTAGGTATCCCAGGTCTGCCCTTTCGGCGGCGTCGACCCGCGCAATTCCGGCGTCGCATCGCGGATGCCGACTTTTGAGTAATAGTTGTTTTCCTCGTAGCTGCCGGCCGCATTGTGCGTATCGCTCGCGCCGACCAGACCGTACTTGTAGGGATTGACGCCGACCCTGGCTTCCAGCTCGATCCCGTCCTTCAGGGCCTTGCGGACATAACCTCCATCGAATTTCGTCACCGGTTTTGCCTGGCCGATATACCATTCCATCACTTCGAAACCGGCCAACTCGTCATTGGGTGACAGCAAGGGGTGGGTTTCCGACGTACCTTTGACCTGCGTTATTTCAGCAAGCGGTTCGTTGCGTGCGCGAAGTTCCGCCCAGGCGCGATCGATGGGTTTGCCATTCCACATCGTGCGTTCGAACATCGTGCCGTCCGAGCCATTCGAGTTATGCGGAATGGACAGCGCTTCCATACCCGCTGAGCGCTGCTGGTCGAGCCAGCGCCAGAGGTCTTCAGGGTTCTGGGATTCGAGCGCGGTGTAGGGAAGGTCCGGAACATTGTCGCCGGAGAAGATCACGTTCCGATGCAGATTGCGGCCCTGCGGGGCGGAGGTGAATTCGTAGCCGACGAGCGTTGTGAACTTGCCGGGCTCGTAGTTGCGCTTGGCCGAGTCAATGATGTCGTGCCACGCGGACTTGACGGTGCGCAGATCGGAGAATTCCTCCATGCGCTTTCCGACGTTCAGCGTGTCGGCGAACCTGCGGAACGACGTGTTGACCTGAACCTGATCCGTCGAGAACAACTCTTTGGCGTATGGAACTTTGGAGTACGGGTCGCCCTCTGTGTTGATCGCGGGAAGCACGCCGAGATATTCGGAGTGATCGGTCACAGCGAGAAAATCCAGCGGGCCGCTGTTCATGCGCAAGTCGAAGCCCGCCGCGTGCTTGATCGTACCGCCCTTGGCGTAGGCGTAGGCCTCATCGGGCGACGCGCGCACGTTGAAGATATACGCGTCGAACGAATTGCGCGTGTGAAGGTGGAGATCGCCGAAGTAGGCGTTCTTCAGCGGGTTCGGCGCAGCGCGTTCTGGTGCAGTCGCTGGCGCCTGCTGGGCAGCCTCGCCGGCTTTCTGATCCCCGCAGGCCGAAAGCAGGGCCACGGCACACACCGTCATTGCCAGTCGGATCATGATCGTCTCCCGCCCTGCGTCTTCTTGTTACTGCGTAGTACAATCTGTACGAGAGACGAGACTGCGTCCAGCGGGCGAAAGGGACAATTGTGGCGAACCCATATCGCGTGATCGGAGGGCTCGGCTCTCCCTATTCCATGAAGATGCGCGCGATCCTGCGCTACCGCCGCCTGCCCTATATCTGGCAACCGCTGGGTCCGGACACCGAAGTCGTCCTCCGCAACGTCAAAGCGCCCGTGATCCCGGTCATCCAGTACCCGAGCGGTGAATGGCGCAACGATTCGACGCCGATGATCTTCGAACTGGAAGAACGACAGGCTGAACGCGGCATCGTTCCGACCGATCCAGCCGACCGCTTCCTCGCCTGCCTTTTGGAAGACATGGCTGACGAGTGGGCGACCAAGCTGATGTTCCACTATCGCTGGTTCTACGAGGAGGATCAGCAGGCGCTATCCACCTGGCTATCCTTCGACCGTCATCGTGGCGGCGGACGCGACGCGATCCAGAAATTCGCCGACTATTTCCGCTCGCGCCAGATGGGGCGCATGGCTCTGGTCGGCTGCACGAAGGAAAATGCGCCGTTGATCGAGGAAACGATGCGGCGGCTGTGCGCGATCCTGGAGGATCAGGCCGCGGCATCGCAATTCTGGTTCGGATCACGCCCATCGCTCGCCGAGTTCGCGTGGATGGGACAGTTCTCGCAGCTTGCTGTCGATCCGACACCCGAGCGGCTGATGCGCAAGATCGCGCCGCTGACCTATCGCTGGCTGGCGCAAATCGACGATCTTTCCGGCCTCGAAGGCGGCGAGTGGCGCAAGCCAGGCGAGGCGCGAGCGCCTGTCATCGAAAAACTCCTGGCCTTTGCCGGCGAAGTCTATTTCCCCTTCTTGCTCGCCAACGCCCGTGCGATCGGCGATGGAAAAGAGACCTTCTCCTTCTCCGCACTCGGCATGCCCTACGAACAAGGCGCCTTCAAATACCAGCTCAAATGCCTCGATACCTTGAGGCATGCCTACACCGGGCTTCCGGCCGCGGCGAAAGTCGAGCTTGATCCCATGCTGGACCGCACGGGATGCCTGAAGCCGCTTATTGGCTGATGACGAACGCGGTTTGCCGCTGCACATTACGGGGCGAGGAGCATTCAACGCATGGCGGCCAGCGAGTCCCATCCCGAAATACGTGACGCTGTGCGCCGGCTGTGCGCCCGCTTTCCGGGACCCTACTGGCGCAAGCTCGACCGCGACCGCGCCTATCCGACCGAATTCGTGAAAGCCCTCACCGAGGCTGGCTGGCTCTCCGTCCTTATCCCCGAACAGTATGGCGGCGCTGGGCTTGGCCTTTCGGCTGCCTGTGCAGTGCTCGAGGAAATCCACCGCTCCGGCTGCAACGGCGCCGCCTGCCATGCCCAGATGTACACGATGGGCACGCTGCTGCGGCACGGCTCGGAGGAACAGAAGCAGCGCTACCTGCCGAAGATCGCCTCCGGAGAGTTGCGCCTCCAGGCCTTCGGCGTCACCGAGCCAACCAGCGGCACCGACACCACCCGCATCCAGACCTTCGCAAAACGCCAGGGCGACAACTACATCGTCAATGGCAGCAAGATCTGGATCAGCCGCGCCGAACATTCCGACCTGATGGTGCTGCTGTGCCGTACGTCACAGCGCAACGACAGCGCCAAGCCTTCCGATGGCATGAGCGTGCTGCTGGTCGACATGCGCGAAGCCGTCAAGCGCGGCCTCACTATCAAGCCTGTCCGTAGCATGCTGAACCACGCCACCACCGAGCTGTTCTTCGACAATCTCGAAGTGCCGGTGGAAAACCTGATCGGCAAGGAAGGCCAGGGCTTCAGATACATCATCGACGGCATGAACGCAGAGCGGATCCTGATCGCGTCGGAATGCATTGGCGATGGCCGGTTCTTCGTCGATCGCGCATCTGCCTACGCAAAGGACCGCGAAGTCTTCGGCCGTGCGATCGGCGAAAACCAGGGCGTGCAGTTTCCGATTGCCCGCGCCCACGTGCAGGTGACGTCCGCCAGCCTGATGGTCGATCACGCCGCCAGCCTGTTTGACGCCGGCCAACCCTGCGGCTCGGAAGCCAACATGGCAAAGATGGTGGCGTCCGAAGCGTCCTGGTTCGCCGCTGATGTCTGCATCCAGACCCATGGCGGCTTCGGCTTCGCGGAGGAATACGACATCGAACGCAAATTCCGCGAAACGCGCCTCTACCAGGTCGCCCCGATCTCCACCAACCTGATCCTGAGTCATGTGGCGACACATGTGCTCGGCATGCCGAAGTCGTTCTGATGAGCGAAACCAATCTCCAGGACTGGGTCGGGCTCGAGGACACTGTCTTCGACTACGTCGCACGCGGTCCCTTCCGCCGGCTCGATGCCCTGCTCGACCGGCCAGACGATCCCGCGGCGCGCGCTATTCAACCGCTCGGCCACTGGCTGTGCTTCCTTCCGGGCGCGCTGCAGGCAGAGATGGGATCGGATGGACACCCGAAACGTGGCGGCCTCGTCCCACCCATCGCGCTTCCGATGCGCATGGCCGCAGGAAGCCGGATCAGTTTTCACACACCCGTTCCGATCGGCGTTGAAGTGAGGCGTATCTCGCGCATCATGAGCATTTCGGAAAAGACTGGCCGCACGGGACCTCTCGCCTTTCTGACTCTCCGCCATCAGGTCTTCGCAGCCGACCGGCTTTGCATCACCGAGGATGCCGACGTCGTCTTCCGCGAGAAAAGCGGCAATGCGCAGCCGCTTCCACCAGGCGAACGGCGCGAAGCGCAGGTCTCGCGTACGATCTCGCCGGACGCCTCGTTGCTGTTCCGCTATTCCGCCCTGACCTACAACGCCCACCGCATCCACTACGATCGCGACTATGCGACGAAGGAAGAAGGTTATCCGGGCCTGGTCGTCCACGGACCCCTGCTCGCCACACTGCTGGTCGATCACTTCCGCCGTCACCGGCCAAATGATCCGGTGGCAAGTTTCGAATTCCGGGCCCAGCGGCCGGTGTTCGACCTGTCGCCCTTTACTGTTAACCTGCGAGACACTTCGACCGGGGCAGATGTCTGGGCGTGCGATGGCGACGGCTATGTCGCCATGACGGGGAAAATTGGATCAGGCGTGGTGTGAACAGTATGCGTCCCAACTGGCGTTCCTTGCTGTTTGTTCCCGCCACTGCACAGCAGCGCTGGGCCAAGGCCCACACGCGCGGCGCCGATGCGATTATCGTCGACCTCGAGGACTCAACGCAACCAGAAGCAAAGGCCGCGGCACGCGCGCTTGCAACCGAAGCCGTGAAGACGCTCCATGCCAACGGTGCGAAGGTCACGGTGCGGATCAACAACGACCCGGCTCACACCGAGGCGGATCTTGAAGCCATCGCCTTTCCGGAACTGGCTGCAGTCGTTTTCCCGAAGGTCGAAAGCCGGCAGGAACTCGAAGCAGTGTCCACGCTGATCGAAGCGCTGGAATACGACCGCGGCATGGAACGTTTGATGCTCAAGGTCATCGCCGTGATCGAGTCTCCTCGCGCGCTTGAACGGATCAGCGAGATCGCCGACGCGCCGCGTCTGATCGGCATTTCGCTCGGCAGCGAAGACTTTGCATTGTCGCTCGGCCGGCCGCCCGCGCCTTTGTCGCTCGGCCTTGCCGCGCAGACGATCGCCTATGCCGCTTCGGCGCGCGGCATCATGGGTCTCGGCATGGCGGCCGGCATCGGCAACTTCACCGATCTCGATGCCTTCGCCGCTGAGGCGCGCCGCTCTCATGCCATGGGGCTTACCGGCGCCATGTGCATTCATCCGAGCCAGATCGCGGTCCTGAACGAGGCTTTTGGCGCCAGCGAAGCCGAGATCGCCGACGCACGCGCCATCCTGTCCGCGTGGGAGGCCAGGACCGACGGCGTTGTCTCCCACAACGGCCGCATGATCGACCAGCCGGTGGCTGAGCGCGCGCGCAAGCTGCTTCAGTCAGCAGGACTGGCGTGAGAACGGGTCGCCCTGAAGAAGTCCTGAACTTCCTGAAACCGGGCCGGCGTGTGTTCATCCAGGGCGGCCCGGGTGAATGCCAGACTTTCATCGATCTTCTGAAGAGCAATCCCGGCTGCGCCGACCGCATTGAACTCTGGTCGTGCCTGATCCCCGGCATCAACACGTTCGACTACGGCTCGTTGCCGGGCAGCGTTTCGCTGACGACGTTCATGGCGTCAACAACGCTTGAACCGTCGATCGCATCCGGCCGCACAACACTTCGCGCCATGCCGTATTCCGAGATCGGCGCCCTGCTGTCCCGGACCGAATTCGATCTGGCCATTTTGCACTGTGCCCCGCCCCGCGCCAACGAGGCATGTTCCTTCGGGATATCCTGCGATGCGGCGCCGATCGCCTGGCCCAAGGCCAGGCGTCGCGTTGCCTTCATGAATCATCGAATGCCAAGCCCGGTACTGGCAGAATCGTTCCCGGCGAACACACTCGATCTCGCAATCGAGATCGACGCTCCACTTCTTGCGGCGCCATCATCCGGCGCCCAGTCGAGCACGCTCGACGCAATCGCTCGGCATGCCATCGCGCTGGTTCCGGATGGCGTCACGGTACAGTCTGGCATTGGCGATACGCCGGCGGCGGTTGTTGCAGCTCTACGGCATCATCGGGGGCTGCGCATCCATTCGGGCATCATCACGTCCGAATATCGCGAACTCGCAGAAGCCGGAGTTCTGGACGAGACCGCAGCTCATCTCGCCGGCATCGCATGGGGCGACGCGACTTTCTACGACTGGCTTGGGCAATCAAACTTCGCCATGCGCTCCATTCGCGAAACTCACGGACATGACAGGCTGTCGGCGCTGCCGAACTTCGTTTCGATCGGCTCGGCGCTCGAAGTCGATCTTGCCGGCAATCTTAACCTCGAATGGCGTGGCGCGCGGCGAGTGAGTAGCGTGGGCGGCGCGCCGGACTATCTGCGCGGTGCGATGCTGTCGCCCGGCGGACGATCAATCATCGCTCTCGCCGCGACTGCAGGAAACGGCGCATCCCGCATCGTGCCACGCATCGCCTCGCCGTCGATCGCAGCGGAACTCACCGACACCATCGTGACGGAACATGGAGTTGTCCGGCTGCGGGGGCTTGATGCATCTGCCCGCGCCCGAGCGCTGATATCGATTGCAGCGCCGGAACATCGCGACATGCTTTCATCTGAGCAGCTCGCCTGATTTCAAGGCACTGGCGGGCGCCCTATGGGATTCCCCTGAGTTGGCGAGCAATCGCTCGCATGGTGTCTTTGAGGCTCATTTCACCGTCCTCACACCGGTAAGTCGATTGACGCATGGCATCATCTTCGAGCCCGACCCGGTCTGCCGGTCCGTGCTGGAAGCTGCCTTCGCCAGTCTTCACTGGTCCGTTGCAGCTGCGGACTCGCTAGGCGACATCACAATCCGCCTGCCCGGCCCTTGGGCGATCCTGCTTGCAGTTGAGTCCGGCGACATCGGCCCCGTAGACGCCATTCGTGGGTTTCGCGAGGCGGCGCCCGGCACGGTGATATGTGTGCTGGTAGACGAGCACTCGCCGGATTTCGATAGCCAGCTGCGCACAGCCGGCGCTGACAATGTCTTTGCCAAACCGGTGCAGGAGAAGGAAATTGTGGAAGCCGTCGTGGCCGGCTTCATGGCCCGTCGCGGTTGACGAAATGCCCCATGGCGCTGCGGCGCCTTTCCGGAGACGCTAGCCGTATGAGCGATCGCGCAATCGCATCTGCCGGCTTTCTGGTCGACCCCTTCGTGGCCGACAGCGTGCTGGGCTTTGCTGAGGCATCGCAATCGATTGCCGACATCGAAGGCGTCAATGATAGCCTTTCCGCGATCATCCGCCGGTTCGGCGTCGACCACTTCGTTCTGTACCAGGCAACGGACCGGGCGCGCCGCCCATCGAGCGCACGCATCGCTGGCCGGAACAATTTTGCCTGGCGCAAGCACTACGTGGACCACGGCTTTGCAGATCGAGACGACCTTCTGAAATCAGGACTTACCAGCGCTGCACCGACCACATGGACGAAGTTTCGTTCAAGCAGGCGCCTCACCCAGAAGCGCGAAGCGGTCTACGATGATGCGCGCGTGTTTGGCCTGACTGACGGTTTCTATCTCCCGCTGCATCAGCCGGACGGATCGATGCTCGGCGTCTCGATGATGGCTGCAGACCGGCTGGAGACCGACCCGCGAACACTCGCGGCGCTCCACATGCTGGCCGTCTACTATTCCCTGGCGGCCGAGCGCCTGGGTCTGACCCCGGCGCTCGAGGGCAAAGCCGCCACACGCCTCGATCTCACGCCTCGCCAGCTCGAATGCCTGAAATGGGTGTGCGCGGGCAAATCAGCCTGGGAGATCGGCGAGATCCTCAATCTCTCCGAGCACACTGTGAACGAGTATCTCGAGGATGCTCGCCGACGCCTCGGCGTGCGCACGACCACCCAGGCCGCCGTCACTGCCGCCCTTCGCGGCCTGATCGTGGTCTAACCCTCACATCCGGGGGGTAGTCCTGAAGCCCGGCTTCCCTGAAAACCCTACGTCAGCAGGTTGTATGTGGGGACGGGCAGAATTTCGGGGGGACGGGTCGCTTTTTTGGGTGGCGATACCCCAGCTGTCAGGCCTCCGGGCAGCTGGTTTCCCCTGATAAAACTGGAAAATCCGTCCGCTCGGTAACTCGACTTCCCGGCCCTCTATCGGTAGCGTGGCGGCTCAGCCACACGAGGCCGGAGCATGGACGGACGGGACTGCCCGCAACTGCGGTTCGCGCTCTCCGGAGCAGCGCTGACCCTTGCGTGCGCCCTGCCCGCGGCTGCCCAGGTTCTGGAGGTCGGACCGGCCGGCATTACCTCGATCGCAGGCCCGAATATCATCACTCCTGAAGGCATTTCTGCCATCAAGCCGTTCAGGCCGGCGCCGAAAGCAACCGCGGCGCCGTCTCACACCCAGCCCCTCCTCGATCAGGCCGGGCAGGCCAGCGCCCTGTCGCCCCGCCTTCTTGAAGCCATCGCCTACGTGGAATCGCGGTTCCGGCAGGATGCAGTTTCCCCGAAAGGCGCGATCGGCATGATGCAACTCATGCCTGCGACGGCCGGCGACCTTGGCGTCGATCCACGGAACCCGGCCGAGAATGCCCGGGGCGGGGCCGCCTACCTGCGCCAAATGCTTGCAATGTTCGACAACAACGTCGAACTGGCTGTCGCGGCCTACAATGTGGGCCCTTCGGCAGTCATTCGCCACGGCGGCGTGCCCCCCTATACCGAAACTCGCGCCTATGTCGCGGCTGTAATGGACTACCTCGCACGGACCAGCGTACCGGAGACGAAGTGATGGCGTTTGCCCGCACCCTAGCGGCCTTCTCGATCGTGGCCATGACGACGGCGCAGCAGGCGCTGGCGCAGGCCGCGAACAATCCCAGCGGCTCCGGCCCGATCGTCGCGGCCGTCGACTGGGTCCGCGGCACGATGGAAGGCACGATCGCCACCACCGTCGCCGTCATCGCCGTCGCCTTCGTCGGCTTCATGATGCTCACTGGACGGATGAACTGGAAGCACGGCATCACCGTGATCATCGGCTGCTTCATCCTGTTCGGCGCCGCCACGATCGTCGCCGGCATCCAGTACGCTTCGCGCGCGGGAGGCTAGGCGGATGGCTGGCCTCGAACGCGACATCGTCTTTTCCGCGCTGACCCGTCCGCAGATGTTTGCCGGCGTCAGCTACTCCTTCTTCGTCCTCAACCTCGTGGTCACCACCGAGGTCTTCCTGGTCACCAAGTCGTTCTGGGCGATCGTGACCGCCCTCGTGCTCCACGCGTTCGGTTATCTGATGTGCCTGCGTGAGCCACGCTGGCTCGACCTGTGGATCCAGAAGGTAAGCCGCTGTCCGCGCGTGCCGAACTTCTCGCACTGGCGCTGCAATTCCTATTCACCATGAAGAAAAAGCCGCCTCTCAAAGCGGGCCCGGGCAAAAAGGTAAGCAAGAGATTCGCGCGCCGCGAAAGGCGCGCGGGCGACATGCTTCCCTATGCGCGTCATATCGACGAGACGACGCTTGCAACACGCGATGGCCAGCAGATCCAGGTGCTGCACCTGGCGGGCTTCGCGTTCGAGACAGCGGACACGCAGGAACTGAACTACCGCAAGAATGTCCGCGACACGGTGCTGCGCGGGATTGCTTCCTCGCGCCTCTCGATCGGTGCGCATGTCATCCGCCATCAGGTTCGGCCTGGCCTCGAGAGCGGGTTCGACAACGCCTTCGCGCGCAATCTCGACAGCAGCTGGCGCGAGCGGCTTTCGGGCCGCCGCCTGTTCGTCAACGACCTGTTTCTAACGCTGACACGCCGTCCGGCCCTTGGCCGCGCCGGCTTCATGGGCGCGAAGAAGCAGTGGGACGCCGTCAGCCGTGTTCGCGACCGGCGCGAGCTCGACGCCGCTACCGACAGCCTGCTCGCCGCGTTGCAGCCCTATGGCCCCCGCCTGCTTGGCGCGTATGACACGGCGGGCGGCCTGTTCTCCGAACCGCTTGAATTCCTGGCTTTCCTGTTCGATGGCGAACTACGCCCCGTGCCTTACGAAAAAGGCCGCGTCGAGTTCATCGATCGTCGAGTCAGCTTCGGGCGCGATGCGCTGGAATTCTCCGGCAACGCCCGCAGCCCACGCGCGCTGGGCGCAATACTGGCCGTGAAGGAATATCCGCCGCACACCTCAGCCGGACAGCTCGACTCTCTGCTGCGCGTGCCGCACGAGATGGTCATCTCGCAGGACTTCTCGTTCGTCGATCGCCAGCCTGCGCTCAACCGGATGAACCTTGCGCTGCGCCGCATGCGCGCGGCGGACGACGAGGCGCTGTCGCTGCGGCGGGACCTGGTGCAGGCCAAGGACGACGTCGCCGCTGGCCGAGCTGTTTTTGGCGAACATCACTTCACCATCATGGTGCGCGAGAAGGAGTTCGCGTCGCTCGACAACGCCGTCGCCGACGTCCAGGCGGCGCTGACCGAGATTGGCATCATCGGCGTGCGCGAGGAAGCCGCGCTCGAACCATCATTCTGGGGCCAGTTCCCCGGCAACACGCAGTTCATCCCGCGCAAGGCGCTGGTCTCATCGGCGAACTTCGCCGGCCTTGCCAGCTTCCACAGCCATCCCGTTGGCCGCGCGACCGGCAATCACTGGGGCCCGGCGGTTACGCTGCTGGAGACGACAGCGGCGTCGCCCTACTACTTCAATTTCCACAAGGGTGATCTCGGCAACTTCCTCGTCATCGGCCCGTCCGGCGCCGGCAAGACGGTGGTGCTCAACTTCCTGATCGCGCAGTGTGAGCGCTTCGAGCCCAAGGTCGTGTTCTTCGACAAGGACCGCGGCGCAGAGATTTTCCTGCGGGCCATGGGGGGGCGCTACGACCTGATCCGGCCCGGCGTGCGCACGGGATTCAATCCGCTGCAGCTTCCCGATACGCCCGGCAATCGCCGCTTCCTGCAACAATGGACTGCGAAGCTCGTGACCTCCAATGGCGAGATCCTTTCCGCCGAGGACAACGCCACCATCTCATCGGCCGTCAGCGCGAACTACGACCAGGCCTCGAATTTCCGCCGTCTGCGTTATTTCCGCGAACTCTTCCTCGGCGGCCGCCGCCCGACGCCGGGTGACCTCGCCTCGCGCCTCAATCCGTGGATCCAGGAAGGCGATCGGGCCTGGCTGTTCGACAACGAGGATGACCACCTAGATCTAGAAACGCGCATTGTCGGCTTCGACATGACGCACCTGCTGGAAGACCCGGTCGTGCGTACACCGACCATGATGTATCTCTTCCATCGCGTGGAAGAGCGGCTCAACGGCCAGCCTTCGATCATCGTGGTCGATGAGGGCTGGAAGGCGCTCGACGACGAAGTGTTCGTCACCCGCATCCGTGACTGGGAGAAGACCATCCGGAAGCGCAACGGCATTGTCGGCTTCGCCACGCAATCGACGGGCGACGCCCTCGAGAGCCGCATCGCCAGCGCCGTCATCGAACAGTCCGCAACACAGATCTTCCTCCCCAACCCCAAGGCGCAGGAGGGTGAGTACTGCAAGGGCTTCGGCTTGTCCGGCCACGAGTTCGACCTGATCCGCACCCTGCCAGACACCTCGCGCTGCTTCCTCGTGAAGCATGGCGCCGAGAGCGTCGTGGCGCGCCTCAATCTCAACGGCGAGCGCGACCTGCTGACAGTGTTGTCTGGCCGCGAACGTACGGTGCGCATGCTTGACGATATCCGCTCGGAGGTCGGCGACGATCCCTCCGCGTGGATGCCACGTTTGCTGGGAGCCGCGTGATGGCGTTCTGCCCAGCTCTTCCGGAAGAAGGAATGGTCGGCAGCGTCGTCGGGACGGTCGATTGTCATATCCGCGCGCTTGTCCATGACAGCTATCGCGACCTGGTCGGACCCAACACTTGGTTCGCCACGGCTTTCACAGGCTTGCTCACGATCTACATCGCCCTGCTCGGCTACCAGCTTCTGTTTGGCCGCGGTGGATTGCGCGTGACCGAGCTGCCAATCGTGGGTTTGAAACTTGGCCTGATCCTCGCCTTCCTGACTTCGTGGGCGGCTTACCAGACCCTGATCTTCAACCTGCTGTTCGATGGCCCGGCCGAGATCATGAAGGTCCTGATCGGGCCTCTGTCCGCACAAGGTTCGACCTTCGATGGCGATGTCATGGGCGGTGTGCAAAGGGCGTTCGACGACATCAGCGGCGCCGCCGGGGTCTATGGCGGCATGGCGAGTCCGACCGCCAACCTGCTGCAAGGTGGCCCCATGCTGGGCTCCGGCCTGCTCTGGATGGCCTCGATCGCCTTGCTGCTGATCACGCTCGGCCTGATTATCGCGGCCAAGATTGTTCTCGCCTTCCTGCTGGCGATCGGTCCGATCTTTATCGGCATGCTGCTGTTCGATGCGACACGCGGCCTGTTCGAAGGGTGGATGCGAGCAACCTTCTCCTTCGCCATGGCGCCATTGGCCGTGAATGTGTTCGGCGCTGTGATGCTCATGATCCTGCAGCCCTTCCTCGAAATCCTCGTAGAGAACTCGAAGAAGGGTGCATTCGACATGGGCCCGGTGATCACCATCATGATCGTGATCACCGTCTTCGTTGTGGTCATGCTGTTCGGCCTCGGCGCCGTTGCGGCGATCGGCAAGGGTTTCGGCTTCAACCGCCGGTCGGATGACACCCCGTCCATGCGGCGCCTGCCTGCGCCGGAGCGCCCCTCGAGCGGTGGCCCCGGCGAACGGGCCGAACAGATCGCCGCGCGGATCGCGATGATCGATCGCAGCCAGGCGGTTCAGGCCGGCGGCGCCTATTCCAGCCGCGAAGTGTTCAGCCGGCGGACCGGCGAAATCGCCGATGCCGTCGCCTCGACACCGCTCCTGGCAGGAGACCGGCTGGGGCAGGCCTACAGCAGGGCGCCACGCCCGACGACCCGGCGCGGCGAGGGCAACTGAGGTCATGTGCGCAGCAGTCCCAACATACTCTTCACTTGCACTCCCCGCGAAAACGGGTGTCGATACCCTTGGGGCTGCATGGAATCCAAAGCCATGAGCCAGGCGGGTCGAGGAAAGACAGTTGTGACGATGCGTTCAGCCGCAATCGCCATTCTGGCGCTCGCCATGAGCCAGATTTCCTACGCACAGGTCGCGTCCGCGCCGGAACCGGGACCGGGCGATCCGCGCATCAAGGAATTCATGTACGATCCGAATGCGATCGTCTCGATCAAGGGCCAGCTCGGCTATGAGATGACGATCGAGTTCGGCGCGGATGAGCGGATCGAGAACGTTTCAATCGGCGACTCGCTATCCTGGCAGGTGACGCCAAACCGCAAGGCGACGCTCCTCTTCCTCAAACCGATGTCGAAGGGCAGCCCCACCAGCATGACGGTGGTGACCAGCGAGCGGATCTATTCCTTCGTGCTGACCGCCGTTCAAGGCCTCAGCTCGAACGATCCCAGCACCATGCTGCGTCTCCGCTTCCTCTATCCAGAACCGCCCAAGACAGAGGTGGCGCTCGCGCCGCCCCCACCACCGCCTCCACCGCCGACTCCCGATGATTTCAACTTCGACTACGGGATGAGCGGGCAAAAGAACCTGCATCCGGTGCGCGTGTTCGACGACGGCGCCGTTACGTACTTCCAGTTCGACCGCGCGAAGGACACACCGGCCGTGTTCGTGGTGGGACCAGACGGGAAAGAGGAGATGGCCAACACGCGTGTGTCAGGCCCTTACACCATCGCGGATTTCACAGCCGAGACATTTGTCCTGCGGTACGGGAAGACGCAGGCCGAAGTGAAGAACAAGGCGTGGGGCAAACAAGCGGCGCCAAAATTGGCCCCGCTTCCGCAACCGAACCGGAACTGACATGGCCCGCGAAAGCACCCCGCGCACCGGTCTCGACCCAACCTTCGACGTGGATGCTGCGCCGCGCGTCGCCGGCAGCAGCAGCCTGTGGCCGATCACCTTCGGGATCATCGGCGCGCTGGGACTGGGCACGGTCGTGTTCCTGCAGCTCGACTCCAGCCGGAACAGCCAGGCGACGGCGAAGCTTGCCAGCGAGCAAGCCGCTGCGAACGCTGAAGCCCAGAGACTGGCGCTGGCGGCCATTCCTCCGTCGTCTCCACCGATCCCGGAATACGTTCCGCCCCCGCCCATGGCCGAACCTGAACCTGTCCCGATGGTCGAGATAACTCCGCCTCCCCCGCCAGTTCCGGCTGGACCGACGCAGGCCGAGCTCGACAGGCTGCGCGCGCCAGCCCTGGTCGTTGACCTCGGCACCTACCAGGCGCCAGCGGCGGGAGCAGCAGCCCCGACCGGCAATCCTCTGGATCCAGCAGCCGTGGCGGGCGCGATGTCAGCGGCAAGCAATCAGAGCATGAATGCCGACGAACGTTTCGCGCAGCGCTTTGGCGTTGGCGGCGACTCCAAGCCGTCAAAGGCGAAACAGATGCGCGATTTGTCGACGACGATTATCGAAGGCTCGATGATCGCCGCCGTGCTGGAAACCGCGATCAATTCCGACTTGCCCGGCTATGTCCGCGCCGTGGTCACCCGCGATGTGCGTGGATTCGACGGCGAGAAAGTCCTTGTGCCGCGCGGGGCGCGGTTGATTGGCCAGTACAAGGCCGGTGTGGCGCTGGGCCAGAGCCGGGCTTTCGTGATCTGGACCCGGTTGATCCGGCCGGATGGCGCCACGATCGAACTGTCCTCACCCGCCACTGATGGCCTCGGCCGGGGCGGGCTTGATGGCGATGTCGACACGCACTTCTTCGAACGGTTCGGCGGGGCGATGCTGCTGTCGCTGCTCAACCTTGGAATCGGCGCGGCGCTCGACAGCACCGACACCAACATTATCATCGCCTCGACCCGCGCGGGAACGGATGCAGGAGCCGGCTCCATTACCAGCGGCGCGAATGTCAGCCCCACGGTAACGGTTCCGCAGGGCTCTCCGGTGCGCGTGTTCGTCAGCCAGGATCTCGACTTCTCAACGGTCGGGCCAGCCAAGCCCGGTGTCGGCAATTGATCGGCGAAGGCGTCTATCTCCGTACCTATCTGGCGCCTTTCACCCCCTGGCTCGACCGGATGGATGTGACCGACATCCTGGTCAACAAACCCGGCGAGGTCTGGATCGACGGCGCATCCGGCTTCGAACGGATCGACGCGCCTGACGTCACCGAACAGATGCTGCAGCGGCTGGCCCAGCAGATCGCGGCGCACACGGCGCAAGGCGTCAGCCGGGAATATCCGCTGCTGGCGGCCACGCTTCCGGACGGCGCGCGGGTTCAGGTGGTGGCGCCTCCGGCGACGCGGTCGAACATCGCGCTGGCGATCCGCAAGCATGTCGTCCAGGATCTCAAGCTTGGCGACTACGAGAAATCCGGCGCTTTTGCGCGCGTTGCCCGGACGGGAGTGAATGAGCGCGAGGCGGCAAATGCCGACCTGCAAGCCCTGCTGGACCGTGGCGATCTGACAAATTTCTTTTCGAAGGCAGTGAAAGCCGGGCGGAACATCGTGATCTCGGGCGGCACGGGCACGGGCAAGACGACCTTCCTCAACGCGCTGCTGAAGGAGATTCCCGAAACCGACCGGCTGATCGTGATCGAGGACACGCCTGAGGTGAAGCTGGGGCACCCGAACTCTGTTGGCCTGGTGGCGGTCGGCAGCGATCTTGGCGAAGCGCGGGTCGGGATAGACGAACTCCTGCGCGCCAGCCTGCGGATGCGGCCGGACCGGCTGATGGTTGGCGAGATCCGCGGACCAGAAGCCTTCACCTTTCTGCGCGCAGTGAACACCGGCCACCCCGGTTCGCTGACCACAGTCCATGCCGATAGCCCGCAAGGCGCACTGGAGCAGATCGCGTTCATGACGCTTCAGGCCGGGCTGACGCTGACCCGGGCCGATGTGATCGACTACGCGAAGTCAGTGATCGATGTGGTGGTTCAGCTCTCGCGCGTGAACGGCAAGCGGATCGTCAGCTCCGTTACGCTGCACCGGCGCTAGCGCCCACCTCCCAGCAGAAACGAGAGCGCCCGCGCCTGGACTGACGAGCGAGGTCCAGCGAGGCGCGGGCGCTGTCCTTTGTCCCTAGTCCGGCGGCACGCCGGTTCGGAGACGCAGGCGCTATTTCGACCCTCAGGGGAGGAAGTTGAAATAGCGGTTCGTGAAGTTCGGAATGTTCGGGAAGATCGCCGCGATCTGGCTATCATTGAGGCCGAACCATCGCGCCATCGTGCCGGCGTACTGGTCGACCGACATGGTAGGGATCAGGATGTTTCCGGACATGTTAGGATTCTGGAAGCCGGCGGCATCAATGCCGACGGTCGGGAACTGGCCATAAACATCTCCGCCGCGCACCGCGCCGCCCATGACGAACTGGTGCGAACCCCAGGCGTGGTCGGTGCCATCGCCATTGGTCGTGAAGGTGCGCGAGAAATCCGACGCTGTGAACGTGGTCACCTGCGGACGCATGTCGACACCATTGAGACTTGCGAGCGCGCCATCGAAATAGGCCATCGCGTGAGCAAGGCGCGCCATCAGCGGCGACTGGCTGGTGTTCTGGATGTCGTGGTTGTCGAACCCGCCGATGGAAACGAAGAACACCTGCCGGCCGACCCCGAGCACGGAGTTGGCGGCGATGACCTTCGCCACGCTCTGCAGCTGGACGGCAAGCTGGTTGGTTTCGGTGGCGCGCGTGATGGGGTTCTGCAGCTGGGCCGGCGCAGCAACGCCTGCGCCAGGAGCGCCGGCCGCGAACTGTGCGTTGAGCAGGTCGGCGGCATCCATGGAGCGGACAACCTTCGCGGCGTGGTCCTGCATGAAATAGCTGGTTCCGGTGGTGTCGCGAATGATCTCGCGAACACGGGCGCCCGCGCCGTTGGCGCCGAAGACCGCCGCAGTCGCCGAGACGCGCTGGGCCGGCGACGTCTGGCTGGTCGACATTTGGTACTGGATGACGTTCTGGCCAGCGAGATAGACGGCGTTGCCCGCTGTCGACATCGCGGTGAAGACCGAGTTCGTCCCATTGGTCGCGAGAAACTGGTCGGCCAGGAGACCGCCCCAGCCGAGGCGCGCGCCTTCGGCGGAGCCCGCCTGCCAAGTCGACTGCTGGTCGTTGTGCGACATCAGGTTGGCCGGCAGCGGAACGGAGCGATTACCGTACTGCGTCTTGGTGGTGGGCTGGATCAGCGGACCGACGTTGGCGGCGATCGCAAGACGCCCACCCGTCCATAGCGGCAACAAGGCGCCCATGTGCGGGTTGATAGCGAAAGTGCGCGCAGCGGCGTTGGTCCCCGGCGGCACAGGGTTCGGCGTCAGCGTAGACACAGGCAGCACGCCGCCCCAGGCTTCTGGGAAAATGTATGCCCCGTTGTTGTTGGGAAGACCGCGGCCGGTGACGGGGTTGACGCCGCCGGGCAGTGTGGCTGCCGTGCCGGCGGGCATCAGCGCGATGGGCGTCTGGCCGGTATTGCGGGCGGACCAGTAGCGGCCCCAGCTGTCGGTGTCCGTGGCCAGCACCATGTTGTTGGCGTCGTTGCCGCCGAACATGAAGATGCAGACCAGCGCCTTGTACGCGCCGCCCGTCTGTGCGGCGGCATTGCCCATGGTCGCGAGCTGGAAGCCGAAGGTGGAGGCGGCGGCCCCGACACAGGAGAGAGCGGTGGCGCGGCGGAGGATCTCGCGGCGGGTAGCATTCGACATCGACTTGTGCTGGGTCATGTTCGGCTTCCTCAGCGCTGGATCAGGTATTCAGGGGAGATCATCGAGAAGAAGACCGCCGTCTTCGCCCGGTTGAGCCTGGCCGCATCGATCGCTGCCTGGTTCGTGCCGTTCGACACCGGGATCGAGACCGCGTTGATCGCCGCCTCGAGCCGCGTTCGCAGCGTTGACGTCATCTGGCCATAGAACAGCAGCGTGTTCATCCGCTCCACGAGGCCGGGCACGTTCTCGGCCAGAGCGACCTCCGCCGGATAGAAGGTGCGGACATCGCGCCCTGTGCCGTTTTGCGGCGTAAAGCCGATGCCGGAATTGATCGTGTCCTGCATAAAGTTGATGTAGGAGGCGGTCGTCACCTCATCGACGACCTGGAACTCAGGTGCCAGCAGCGAGCGCTGCCCGAGCTGGGTCGTCGCCGGCGGGGTGAAGCCGGGCCGCCAGAAGTTGAACACCGATGGCGAGGTCAGCGGCGATTGGTTGAGCGCCGTGCTCGCGCTGGTCGATGTGAGCAGATAGCCGCCCGTCTGTGACGTGACCTCGAACGCTCGCGCCCAGTTGGCAAGGCGGATCACCGGCTCGCGGAGCTTGCCGAAGCTGGCGGAAGTCACCACGGACATGTCGCGCGCCTCGGGGTCGACCAGCACGGCGCGAACCACGGCGGCAAGGTCGCCCCGCACGCCCGAGCCGTTGTTGGCGAACACGGCCGAGACGCGGCCGACATAGGCCGGAGACGGATTGGACGTCACCAGTTGCTGGATCAGGCGTCGGGCGATGAAAGGACCCACATTCGCGTGGTTGAACAGCGTATTGAGCGCGATGTTGATGTCGCCGGTCATGTCGACTGTGGCTGACGCCGGGATCGTCACGCCAAGGAATGTCTTGGCCGAGGTCGAGTGGAAGTTCGGATAGAAAGTCATCGGCATGACCGACTGGTCGGGGTGCGCGCTCCCGCCAAAGAACGTGTTGTTGGTCGGCGCGTTGTGATACCAGCTGAGACCGGTGAACACCTTTGCGAGGCCGGCGATATCTGCAGCCGTATAGGTCGGTATCGGCGCGCCTGCACTGGTGCGAACCGTTCCGTCCGCGTTGAGTTCCTGCAGGCCGATCGTCATCAGCTGCATCACTTCGCGCGCGTAGTTTTCGTCCGGCGTGCGCGTGCCGGCTGCGTCTTCCTTCTGGTTGGTCATGTAGGTCAGATAGCGACCCATCATCGGATGGAGCGTCACGTCATTGAGCAATGTGCGGAAGTTGCCGAACGCATTGCGCGAGAGCATGTCGTAGTAGGACGCCGCGCCGCGCACGTCGATTGTCGGGTCGTTCAGCGAGATGACGAAGATCTGCGACAGGGCGAAGGCAACCCGCTGGCGCAGCTGGCCAGGCTCTGTAATCGCCTGGCGCCACCACGTCTGGTAGAATGAGTTGGCGTCGACAGAACCGAACGACGCGAGCGAGGCGGTGATATAAGCCTCGTGGCTCGCCGGAAGCGGCATCGCCATCTGGGCCGCAATCCAGTTGTTGATGCTGCCCGACGAAATGACGGCGGCGATGGAGGCGTCGGTCGGCCCGAACGTCCCCTGGGTCAGCAGGCGTTCGGCCTCAGGCGCCGTTGGCGGCAGCGAAGTCGGCCCGCCACCTCCTCCACCGCCACCTCCTCCACCGGAACTACCTCCGCCCCCGCCGCAAGCGGCAAGAACACCGACCATCAGCGCGACGAGCATGTGACGCATGGCTAGAATCCCATCAGGAGCCGGTTCGAACTCGAATCTCCTGGCGCAACCTAATGGACGGCAGCCATGATCAAATCCGAATTTGCGACGTTGGAGGCGTGGTAGTGGCAGGTGCTAGTGCTGCAGTCCTTCAGTCCGACCCGGTCGATACTTTGCCGACCAGATGAACCCCCACAAGTAGAGCTTACTCGCTTGAACAGATCGCGCCAGTGAAATCGACGCAAAACTTGGCGGCGACCCTAACGTAAAGCATCACGCTGGAATCGACGGGTTGCGGAGCTGGCGCAGGCGCGCTGTGATGGGGATGGCTGGCTGGGGATTGCGGCATGTTGACTCGACGGAGCGCCCTTTTGTCCTCGCTGGCTGCCGGCGCGTGCGCGACGGCCGGCGAACGCGCACCGTTGGACGCCCAGCGGTTGGGCGCCCAACCGCTGGACGCGATGTTCGCCAACCTGACCAGCCCAAGTGAATCGGTTCATTCGGGCGTCGCGTCGGACGACGGCGAGCTGCGGCTGACCGTGCGGCTGTGCCGCTATCCCGAACTCGGCAAGGCCTGGGTTTGGGTGCACGCTCGCGTAGGAGGCGAGTTCTACTCCTATGTCGACCACCTGGCGCCAAGCACCTACGGCGCCTCGCCGACGGAGGGCGATCGGGTGGACTATTCCGACGCGGCCGGCCGGCTGCTGATGCAAAGACGCGGACCGCTGGACAAACCGATAGCCTGCTTCGCCAGTGGCTCGGTGAAGGCTCGGAAATCGGCGACGTCGTCATTCGGACAAGGCGATCATGATGTGACTGTCGCGATCCTGTTCTCGCCGAAGCGGCTGTATCAGGGACTCAATGCCGGGCGGACCGAAGTCTTCGGCAAGTCGGAGGCCGCGGTGAAGGTCGATGGCAAGACGTACAAGTTCAACGGCGTCGCCCAGTTCCACGAACAGCGGCAATCGACGCCGCGCTTCACCCAGCCCTTCTGCTACATGACGCTGTGGGGCGAGGACGCCGCGACCACAATGCTGATCGCGCCGAAGCGGCGCGATGGCTACCTGCTCGAAGGCGACAAGGTGACCGAAGTCGAAAACGTCACCATTGATCCGCCGGCGGCACAGCGCGCGATACGCGTCAAGCTGGCGGACGGACGAACGCTCGGCGGCGAGGCGCGCGTGGTGCAGGCCTACACGATCCCGATGGTTGGCAACACCTGGCGCGGACACATGGTGAAGGTACAGCTCGGCGAGCGCACCTTCATGGGCCACGTGAACGACTACATCATCGGCGACGGCGTGCCGTATCTGGGCTGACCCGCGGAGCGCCCGGAAGGATCACGGATTGGGGCGGCTTGTCCTGGCGGCCTTTGCCTCGATTAGCCGAGCGCCGCCGAGAATGCCTGGCATCGAATAATTGCCCTCATGGCAGGCGTACTCGTAGATCACGCCCTTCGTTGGCTTGAACGCGTACTCGCCCGACCAGGTCTTGGTGTAATGCGTCGGGTCTTCCACCTTGAACTGATAGAGCAGCTCGCCCTCGCCGATCCGCGCGAAACGCTCTGTCACCGTGCCTTCCGGTGACAGCGGCGTCGATGTGCGCGAGGCCTGCACGGGATGGACGTTGCGGGTTTCGGCGACCAGCGTGTCGCCTTCCCACCAGGCCACCGAGTCTCCCAGCCACGGCTTGATGGCCGAGGGCTTGTGGGCGGCGCGCGCCTTTTCAGCGGAGGCATAGATCGGAATGATGCGCGCATCGTGCACCATCTCCACCTCGATCACGAGGTAGTCGGATGTGAGATGGAATTCGTAGTTGTTGTTGTAGAGCCCGTTCAGCATCACCGGCCCGCCGCCATCGCTCTGCGCGATCAGGCAGCGCTCGCGCAGGGGCAGATCCTCAGGCCCCTCATACGCGCCCTTGCCCGACCGGTATTCGACGCCTTCGCGGATCGGCAAGACAAGGCTCTTTGCGCGGTCGCGGAAGGGAAGCCGTCCGTCCGCAGGATCGGTGATGTAGGAAGAGCGCGCCTCGCCGCGAACCGTCGCTGGGCTGAAGCCGGGATCCGTCCAGAAGGAATTGTATCCGGCGCCACTGTTGCTGTCCTTGAACGCGCCCGTGCTGAGATCGGAAGGAGCGTTTGCGCGCTTCGCCCCGGCGAGTGCGGCCTGCTCCATCGCCTGTGCCTGCTCTTTGGGAATCACAAGCTCGCGCATGCTTGGGGAGCGCTCGAGCTTGGTGGACGAGGCGTTCGTCCAGACGCCATCAAAGCTCGGCTTGCCCGACGACTGAGCGAATGCCGGAGCGGCCAGAACCGCAGCCAGCGCCGCCAGTGCGAGAGGTTTTCCAAACGTAGCCATGTTCACTCTCCGGATTGGCCGACGATCATTCTCTGTCCAAAGTCCTACAACCCCGGCGCCGGGGCAGGCAACGTCGCTCAACCACAAGAGCCACGACCCCTTTGATGTCTTCAATTCGCGGGCTGGAGCCTGATCACCCGCTCCGCCACACGATCGACAGCCTCTCGGCTGAAGGCGAGCGGCACGTAGGAGCCCTCGGCCCACATCGGGAAGAGATCGCGATAGTGGGCGCTGTAGGGATCGCCGGATTGGCCGGGCGTGTTCATGACCATCGAATTGTCCCAGGCGCCGACATCCATCACCATGCGCACGGATGCGCCTGCCGTGACATTGAAATCCGACGCGCGGTAGGTCTGGGCGCGTGGAGTCGAAGCCGAGCCCGGCGTCTGCAGCGGGCCAATGCTCATCTGCGATTTCAGCTGTGGATCGGCGAGTACGCCAATGGCGGGATCCCATTTGGCCTGGTGGAGACGGCCCCAGGTCCAGGTCATCGGGTCAGCGCCAAGGCGCTGGGCAAGTTCGTCCGTCGCACTTTTCAGGCTTTCGAGGATGATCGCGTTGCGGGCTTCGAGCGGCTCGGCGCCAAGTTTCGAATCCGGTTTTTCGAGATAGGTAAGGATGGCTTCGAGATGGCCGTTGCCGACGAGTTCGCGCGCCGCGGTAGGCGTGACCTTCGCGACGAGCGCCTTGCCGAGATACTTGTTGGCCCACACTTCGTAGATCGCAGCGGGAACGCTATCGACGGTTTCGTTGCCGTCCCATGACGTCAGCAGCTTGATCGCATGATCGACGTTTATGTTGATCGTACCACCGGGAACGTCCTTCACCAGCGCCACGACGCGGCGCGCCTGTGGGCTGGTCGAGTCCGTCTGCAGCTTCATCGAGTCGAGCAGGCTGACTTTCGGGATGGCAGCGAGAACTTCCTTGATGCGGGTGACACGTGAAGGGTCCGTCCATTCGAACGCGACCTTGCGCTCCTCGGCTGGATAGCCGGCAGGCAGGTTGTACTCGTTGGCGGTGGCGAAGAAGCCTTCCTTCGGGTTGAGGACGGACGGCAGCAGGTCTTTCGCGAAGAACCCCTGCCATTCATAGCGGCCATCGCCGGGGACCGGCATCAGGCCATCCCAGTTCTTGCGAACAGGCGTGCGGCCTGATGCGGCCCAGCCGACATTTCCCTTCACGTCGGCGTAGACGAGGTTGAGCGGCGGTGCGCCCCACGCATTGCTGGCGGCCTTGAAGTCTTCCCATGTCTTCGCATGGGTGAGGCGCGAGGAGCCGAAATAGCCGGAGAGGCCGGGCTCGGCCCAGATGCTGCGCATGGCGAAGGCCTTGTTCTTCGTTGCGTCGCTGGCGAGGACGGGGCCATGGCGGGTGAAGCGCAGTGTGACCTCGCGAGGGCTCGCGCCTTTTACGTCGATCGTCTGCTTCTCGATGGTCATCTTTTCCCATTTGCCATCGTAGCGGTAGGCATCGGGATCTTTCGGGTTGGTCTCGTAGACATAGAGATCTTCCTGATCCATCGCGAAGATGGTGATGCCAAACGCGATGTCCGCGTTATGTCCGATCGAGACGCCTGGCAGCGCCGGCTCGCCGGCGCCGATGATGTTGAGGCCGGGTGCGTTGAGACCGACAACATAGCGAAGCGACGGCACGCCGAGCTGGCGGTGGGGGTCGTTCGCGAGAATGGGGCGGCCTGTTGCCGTCTTGGACGGGGCGACGACCCAGTTGTTGGAGCCTTCGTTGAGTTGCTTGTCCATCAGGTCGGCAAGGCGGGTTTCGGAGTCGATGGAGGCCTGCTGCTTCTTGCCGAGCGCGTCGAAATCGACCTGGCGCGTGGCAAGTTCGTAGTCGTCGAGGACGTCCTTCGGGATGTCGCACGGGCTGAGGCCGGCGGGCACGACGCGCTTGTGGGACGGTGGATCGAGCTTGCGGCGGAGCATGTCGGCCTCGACGCCAGCGGCGCAGGCAACGCGGGCGCGGGAGACTTCCGAAGTGACGTTGGAAACCAGCGCATGGCTGCGGATGCGGAGGACGTCTTCCGCCTTCCAGTCCTCGGGCATCGAATTGGTCAGCTTGAATTCGACCGGCAGCGGCTTCGATCCGGAGCGCACTTCCGCGATGTAGGCATTGGCGCCTGCGACCCAGGCCTCGACACTCGAACGCGCGTCAGGCGCGTAGGCAGCCCATTCGGTTTCCATGTCGCCGCGATAGAGGAAAAGACGGGCCGCCCTGTCCTGTTCCGCATAGGTCGCGCCGAAGGACGTAGAGAGACGGCCAAGTCCGCGCTTGCGCCACAGGTCGACCTGCCAGAGGCGGTCGCGGGCGGCGTTGTAGCCCTGCAGGAAGAAGGCGTCGCGCGAGCTTTGCGCGAAGATGTGCGGAATGCCCCAGTGATCGACGACGATCTCGGCAGGCGCGGCAAGACCCTTCACCTTCCAGTCGTCCTGCTGGATCGCGGTGGAGGCCGGCCCGGTCTGGGACGAGGCGGCCAGGGGCAGCGCGACTGCAAACGTCGCAAGAGCCAGCAGCACCGAACGCCTGGACATGATTTGCCTCCCGCTTTTGCGTGAGGATCGGCTTGTGCGGGAGGCTTGTCAAAGCCTCTCGGGGCCACCAAAGGTCAGCCCATGAGCGGCTGGCATTTCTGGATCGATCGCGGCGGGACATTTACCGATGTCATCGCGCGCTCGCCTGAGGGCGCCGAGATCGTTCGCAAGCTTCTGTCCGAAAATCCTGGCCGCTACGAGGATGCCGCCGTCGAGGCGATCCGCTCGGTTCTGGACGAGCATGGCGCGACGATTTCGGACGTCGCGGCCATCAAGATGGGAACGACGGTTGCAACCAATGCCCTGCTGGAGCGCAAGGGCGCGCCGGTCGTCCTGGTGGTGACCGAAGGTTTCGCGGATGTGCTGGAAATTGGCCAGCAGGCGCGGCCAGACATCTTTGCGCGGCACATCGTCAAGCCGGACCTGCTGCAGGGCCGGGTGATCGAGGCCCGTGAGCGGGTCACGGCCGAAGGCGAGGTCCTGACACCGCTCAACGAGACGCAGGTTCGCGCCGATCTCAGCCAGGCACTGGCGAACGGCTTCACCAGTTGCGCCATCGCCTGCCTGCATGGTTGGGCGCATCCGGCTCATGAGCAGCGCATCGCGGCAATCGCGCGCGAGATCGGCTTCGGCCACGTGATGGTAAGCTCGGAGGTGTCCGGCCTTGTTCGCTATGTGCCACGCACCGACACGACAGTGGCGGACGCCTACCTGTCGCCGATCCTCGATGCCTATGTGCAGCGTGTCGCCAGGGCGTTCGAGAGCGCAACGCGGTTGTTCTTCATGCAGTCGAGCGGCGGCCTCACGGGCGCCCAGACTTTCCGAGGGCGAGACGCTGTTCTGTCAGGACCTGCCGGCGGGATCATCGGCATGGCGGCGGCGGCGAAGCGCGCCGGGTTCGACCGGGTGCTGGGCTTCGACATGGGCGGCACGTCCACCGACGTGTCGCACTATGCCGGCGAATTCGAGCGAACCAATGACACGGTGGTCGCCGGTGTGCGGCTGACCACACCGATGCTCCAGATCCACACGGTTGCCGCTGGCGGCGGGTCGATCTGCTTCTTCGATGGCGCGCGGCTTAGGGTCGGCCCCCAATCTGCGGGCGCCAATCCGGGGCCGGCCTGCTACCGCCGTGGCGGCCCCCTCACGATAACGGATTGTAATGTTCTGCTCGGGCGCGTGCGGCCGGAATTCTTTCCGGCGATCTTTGGTCCCAAGGGCGACCGGCCGCTCGATGCGAAGATCGTGGGGGAACGCTTCGGCGACCTCTGCGCGGAAGTCGAAAAGGCAACGGGGCGGCGGCTGACGCCCGAGGAAGCCGCCGAAGGCTTCATCGCCATCGCTAACCAGCACATGGCCGAGGCGATCCGGAAGATCTCGATCCAGCGTGGGTATGACCCGCGCGAGTATGTGGTGTGTGCGTTCGGGGGTGCGGGCGGGCAGCATGCGTGTGCTGTGGCGGACGCTGTGGGGAGCGTGCGTGTGTTGTTGCACCCGCTGGCGGGTGTGTTGTCGGCGTGGGGCATGGGGCTGGCTGACCTGCGGGTGATCCGTGAGGTGTCCGTGGAGGCGATGCTGGGTGTGGACGTGGCGGCGCGTGGGGAGGCGCTGGTGCGTGCGGCGGGCGATGCGCTGGCAGCGCAGGGTGTGGCGCGCGGGGCGATGGACGTGCAGGTGACCGCGCACCTGCGGTATGATGGCGGCGAGGTGGCGCTGCCCGTGCGATGGTCCGACGCGGGGGCAATGAAGGCGGCGTTCGAGGCGCAACACGTGCGGCGCTTCGGGTTCGTGGACGCGGGCCGCGCCGTGCTGATCGCCAAGCTGTCGGTGGAGGCGGCGGGCAAGGATGAGGGCGCCGCGCAGGCCGAGAGCATGCTGCCCACGACGGCTCCCGCGCCCGTGGCGCGCGTGCCGGTGCGAGCGGATGGCAAGGCGCACGAGACGCCGGTCTACCGGCGCGGCGACCTTCCTGCGGGCTTCACCGCAGACGGGCCGGCGCTGATCCTCGAAAACGGCGCGACCACGTTTGTCGAACCCGCCTGGCGCGCGGTGGTCAACGCGCACGGCGATCTGATCCTCGAACGCCGGACCGCGACCGTTGAAAGGAAGGCGGTGGGCGCAAGCGTCGATCCGGTGCTGCTAGAGATATTCAACAACCGTTTCATGGGCGTGGCCGAGGAAATGGGGCTCGCGCTGCAGACGACAGCAGCCTCCGTCAACATCCGCGAGCGGCTGGATTTCTCGTGCGCGGTGTTCGACGAGGCCGGCGGGCTGGTGGCAAACGCCCCGCACATCCCCGTGCACCTCGGGTCGATGAGCGATTCCATCCGGACGGTGCTGCGCGAGCGGGACGCGGCGAAGGACGGCCGTGGCATCCGCCCAGGCGACATCTACATGCTGAACGCGCCCCACGCCGGTGGCACACACCTGCCCGACATCACCGTGATCGCCCCGGTGATCCTCGATGGTCAAACGCAGCCAGCCTTCTTTACGGCGGCGCGTGGCCATCATGCGGATATCGGCGGGATCACGCCCGGCTCCATGCCACCCAACAGCACGCGCATCGAGGACGAGGGCGTGCTGGTCGAGAACTTCCTGCTGGTCGAGGATGGTCGCCTCAGAGAGGCCGAAACGCGCGCGCTGTTCGGCTCCGGCCCACACCCTGCGCGCGACATCGACCGCAACATCGCTGACCTCAAGGCGCAGATCGCCGCGTGCGTTCGCGGCGCGGAGGAGCTGCGGCGACTGGTGACCCACTACGGCCGCGAGGGTGTCGCAGCCTACATGGGCCACGTGCAGGACAATGCCGAGGAGCATATCCGGCGCGTGATCGATGGACTTGAGCCAGGATCATTCGAGGCGCCGATGGACAATGGCGCGGTGATCCGCGTGGCGGTGAAGCCAGACAGATCGACGCGGCGACTGACCGTGGATTTCACCGGGACCACGAGACAGGACCCCGGCAATTTCAACGCGCCTCTGGCGATCACTCGGGCGGCTGTCCTCTATGTCTTCCGGACTCTGGTCGACGATGCGATCCCGCTCAACGAGGGCTGCCTGAAGCCGATCGACATCATCGTGCCGGAGGGCTCTTTGTTGAACCCCAAGCGCGGCGCTGCTGTGGTGGCGGGCAATGTCGAGACCAGCATGGTGATTGTCGATGCGCTCTATGGTGCGCTGAACAGGCTGGCGGCGTCGCAGGGCACGATGAACAACTTCACGTTTGGTGACTACTACTACCAGTACTACGAGACGATCTGCGGCGGGTCGGGCGCGGGGCCGGGGTTTCCGGGCGCGTCAGCTGTCCAGACCCACATGACCAACTCCAGGCTGACCGATCCCGAGGTTCTGGAGGGCCGGTTCCCGATCATCATCGAGCAGTTTGCGGTGAGGCGCGGATCGGGCGGCGATGGTGAATACCGCGGTGGAGATGGCGCCGTACGCAAGGTGCGGTTCCGGCAACCGATGACTGCCGCCATGCTGGCGAACCGGCGCAAGACAGCGCCGTTCGGCCTGGCCGGCGGCGCCGATGGCGCTTTCGGGCGCAATGCGGTGCAGCGTGCCGATGGCAGCGTCGAAGAGCTGGCCGCAACGGCGCAGGTCGAGATGCTGACCGGCGACACATTCGTGATCGAAACTCCGGGTGGCGGCGGCTACGGCATCCCGCCGACAACGCGATAAGCGGTGATCTCGCCTGGATCCCAGTGCGGCTGGTAGAGCGTGCCGCCAACCAGCAGGAAGTCGTTCAGCAACCGCTTCTCTTCGCGCGTATCCAGGATCGTCTGGTGCGAGCCATCCGGACTGACGACATGCATCAGGCCGGGCCATTCGCTGACGAGATAGCGGCCGCCGCCGAGCGCCGCCACGCCATCGGCGTCGCCCAGTCCCTCGGCCAGCACGGTGATCGCCTTCGTCTGATAGTCGACACCAAGGAACCGCCCAGCCATCGTGGTGATGACCAGCCGGCCCGGTTCCGGCAGCAGTCCGTTGATGCTGTCGAGCAGCTTGTCCTCAAGCCAGGTTTCCGCCTTGCCCGCTTTCACCGCATAGATTTTCGATCCGCCCGAGTCGGCGACGAGCACGCTTCCATCCGGCGCCATGGCTGCGTCGTTCAGGAAAACAGCTCCCGGCAGGGGCGTCCGGCTTTCAATGGCGCCGCTTGCGGTGTTGACGCTGACCAGCTGGTCGATGTCGGCAATGTGGAGGATAGCCCCGCTGAGGACGACGCCTTTAGGACCGTTGAACCCTTTGGACCATTCGCGCTCCAGCATCCGTCCGTCGGTCGAGACGCGCGAGATGAACCCGTTGCCGTCCTTCGCTTCGCCCTCTCCATTCACATTGGTGACGTAGAGAAACGCGCCATCGGCGGAAAGCGCCGTGCTCTCGGGATTGGCAAGGCCGCCGAGCCGCCAGGAGAGTTCAAGCGTTGGCGTGGCGGGCTGGGCAGGCGCTGAGGCTGCTTCCGGCGCCGGAGTTTCTGGCACGGGCGCTGCCGGCGAGCAGGCAACGAGAACAACGGGCAGGAGTCCACAAAGCCGTTTGATCATGACGATCCTCTTTTATACGGCTGACCCCATGGCATGCTAGCAGGACGCAGGGCAGCGCCAAGGCGCAAGCTGGAGGGACGGGTCACATATGCTTGTGCTGCTCGGAATAGCGGTGGTGGTGTTCGGCTTCGTCGTGCGAGCCAATCCGCTTCTTGTGGTTATGGCGGCCGCGATCACGACCGGCCTTGCCGCCGCGTGGACGCCTGAAGCGGACCTCGCGGTGATGTGGCAGGTCGGCGTCGATACGCTCGCTCTCTTCGGCAAGGCGTTCAACGACAACCGGTTCATCACGCTGATCTGGATGGTGTTGATCGTCATCGGCCTTCTGGAACGCTCGGGCCTGCAGGAACGGGCGCGAATGCTGATCGCGAAAATACCTGCTGCGACATCAGCTGGCGTCATCTGGGCGTACCTTCTGATGCGTCAGATCCTGTCAGCGCTCGGACTCACCTCGCTTGGCGGTCATGCCCAGATGGTTCGGCCGCTGGTGGCGCCCATGGCTGAAGGCGCCGCCGAAAGCCGGTATGGCGATCTGCCGGATCGCGAGCGCTACCTGATCCGCTCACACTCCGCGGCAGCGGACAACATCGGACTGTTTTTTGGCGAAGACATCTTCATTGCCATCGGGTCGATCCTCTTGATGGTGGGCTTCCTCGACCAGAACGGCATCAAGGTGGAACCGCTGCAGTTGTCGCTGTGGGCAATCCCCACGGCGATTGCAGCTTTCGCCATTCACTCGACGCGCCTGTGGCTGCTGGATCGGTCGCTGAAGCGCACGCTTGGCGCCGCCGCGGCGTCGGAGATGGCCTCATGATCGTCCTGGCGCATCTCTACATTCTGGCGGGACTATTCTTCGGATCTGTCGCGATCCTGTCGGCGATCGACGCAAGCAATCCGAGGCGCTATCGAACGGCTGTGTTCTGGGGCCTGCTCGCGGCAAGCTTCCTGTTCGGATCCCTGATCGGAGACTTGGCGAACGGCCTGCTAGCACTGGGCATGACAGTGCTGGCTGCCTGGGGGCTGGGACAAGGCAAGGGGCGCACGACCACCACCGAGGAAAGGCGTGCGAGCGCAGAGCGACGCGGTAACCTGCTTTTCCTGCCGGCGCTGATCATCCCGGCAGTCGCGCTGTTGGGAACGCTGGCGGCGAAATACACGAGCTGGGGTCCCGTAGTGATCGATCCCGGTCAGGCGACGCTGATCTCACTGGTGCTCGGCGTGCTGATCGCTCTGGCCGTCATCATGATCTGGCTGAAGCCGCCAGCGCTTTCGCCCCTGCAGGAAGGGCGCAGGCTGATCGACGCCGTCGGCTGGGCGGCGATCCTGCCGCAGATGCTGGCCTCGC
Organism: Hyphomonadaceae bacterium; assembly: GCA_965279205.1. Lineage (GTDB taxonomy): Bacteria > Pseudomonadota > Alphaproteobacteria > Caulobacterales > Hyphomonadaceae > UBA7672. Next base: position 1,574,844 of record OZ257144.1, on the reverse strand, counting down.
TTGGCGCGGTGTTCCTCGCAGCCGGAGTTGGCGATCAGGTTGGCAAGCTGTTCGCCGACTATGTGCCGCTCGATACGCGAGCCGCCGCAGTCTTCGCCTACTGTCTCGGCATGGCGGCCTTCACCATCCTTATGGGAAATGCGTTCGCGGCTTTCCCCGTGATGACGGCTGCGGTCGGCCTGCCTGTTCTGGTGAAGCAGTTCGGCGGCGATCCAGCGATCGTTTGCGCCATCGGCATGCTCGCTGGCTTCTGCGGGACGCTGATGACGCCAATGGCCGCGAACTTCAACGTCGTGCCCGCCAATCTTCTGGAACTGCCCGACCGCAAGGCCGCCCTCAACGGCGTCATCCGCGCGCAGATCCCGACGGCGCTGCCACTGCTGCTCGTCAACATGGTCCTGATGTTCTTCCTGGCGTTTCCCAAATGACCAAGCTGACCCATGAGATCGCCGAGAAGTTTGCAGGGCTGGCGCTGAGCCATGTCAGCCGGGAGTTTCCCTACAAGATGGACCATGTGCTGACGGGTCCGCAGGATGCGATCGTGCCGCGGGCAGCGCATCCGATCTTCTTCGGGTCGTTCGACTGGCATAGCTGCGTGCACGGGTACTGGCTGATGGCGCGGCTGGTGCGCAGGCATCCGGATATCGGCGTGGCGGACGCGGTGAAGGCGCTGTTCGCGGAACGGTTCACCGAGGCCAATGTTGCTGGAGAGGTTGCGTATCTGGCGCGTCTTTCGGCGCGCGGTTTCGAACGGCCTTATGGCTGGGGCTGGTTGCTGGCGCTGCAGGCCGAGCTGGTGCTGCATGAGGACGGGCCGGTTGCAGCGGCGTACGAAACGATGAAGCCGCTGGCCCAGGCATTTGGCAAGCGGTTCCGGGATTTCCTGCCACTGGCGGATTATCCGGTGCGGACGGGCGTGCATTCGTCCACCGCATTCGCGATCCGGATGGCGGCGGACTGGGCAGAGGCGTTTGATCTGGAATTGTATGAGCTGATGCGGAACAAGGTGGTCGCCTGGTATGGCGGGGATCGTGACAGCCAGGCGTGGGAGCCGTCGCAGGATGACTTCCTGTCGCCGACGCTGATGGAAGCAGAGTGCATGCGGCGGATACTGGAGCCGCGGGAGTTCCGCGAATGGTTTGGACGGTTCCTGCCGCGGGCGGGACAAGGCGCGCCGACCTCGCTGTTCGCGCCGGCGCGGGTGAGCGACCGGAGCGACGGGAAGATCGCGCATCTGGACGGGCTCAACTTCTCGCGGGCATGGTGCTGGCGGTCGATCGCCTCGATGATGGAGGCCGAGCATCCGGTGGCGCGGCGCGGGCGCGAGGCAGCGGACCGGCATATTGCCGCGAGCCTGCCGCACGTGGCCAGCGACTATATGGGTGAACACTGGCTGGCGACGTTCGCTCTGCTGGCGCTGGAAGCCTAGGTACGGTCGAACAATCCGGCATAGGTCTGGCGCAGCACGTTCTTCTGCACCTTGCCCATGGCGTTGCGCGGCAGGTCGGGCACGAAGATCACGCGCTTGGGCGCCTTGTAGGCCGCCAGCTGCTGGCGGGCGGCGGCAATGATAGCCGCCTCGTCGGCCTGGCCGGTGCAGATGGCGGCGACGCCTTCGCCGAAATCCGGGTGAGGCAGGCCGATGACGGCGCTTTCTGTGATCCCGGGAAGCTCGTCGAGCACCAGCTCGATCTCTTTCGGATAGACATTGTAGCCGCCGGAGATGATCAGGTCCTTGGCCCGGCCGGAAATCCAGACGCGGCCATCCGGGTCGATCCGCCCGACATCACCGGTGATGAAGAAGCCGTCCCGGGTGAACTCTTCGGCGGTCTTCTCCGGCATGCGCCAGTAGGCGGAGAAGACGCTGGGGCCGCGTATCTCGATGACGCCGGTATCCTCGCCGCCGCCGATACGAAGCTCGACACCCGGCAGCGGAAAGCCAACGCTTCCGGCGATCCGCTCGCCGTTCAGCGGGTTGGTCGTGATGATGACCGCCTCGCTCATGCCATAGCGCTCGAGGATGCGCTGGCCAGACCGTTGCTCGAACTCCGCGAAGGTTGACGGCAGCAACGGCGCCGAGCCCGAGATGAACAGGCGCACGTTCGGTGCGCTGTCGCGCGTGAAGGCCGGATTGGCGAGCAGGCGCGTGTAGAAGGTCGGCACGCCCATCATGACCGTCGCGTGCTTGAGACCAGCCAGCACGTCGGCATCGGCAAACTTCGGCAGCCAGATCATCGGCGCGCCGGACAGCAGCGCGCAATGAAGAGCCACGAACAGGCCGTGGACATGGAAGACCGGCAGGGCATGCAGGAGGATATCCTTCGGCGAGAAGCTCCATGCTGCGTGCAGGGCCAAGGCGTTCTCCGCGAGATTGCCATGGCTGAGCATCGCGCCCTTGGAGCGGCCCGTGGTTCCGCTGGTGTAGATCAGCGAGGCGAGGTCGCCCGCCCGGCGCAAAACCGCCTCCCTGAGCGGGGCATGCAAGGCTGCCTCGCGCACGAAGGCCGGCGGATCGGTGATGAACACCTTCGGCTCGGCATCCTTCAGGAAGTAGTCGATCTCGGATTTCGTGTAGGCGGAGTTCAACGGCACGAACACAGCGCCAGCCATCAGCACGCCGAGATAGACCATGATGACTTCGGGAGACTTTTCGGCCTGCAGGGCCACCCGGTCGCCCGGGGTCACGCCCTCGGCGATCAGCCTTGCCGCGACCCTGGAGGCGGCTGTCTCCAGCGCGCCGTAACTGATCTCGGAACCGTCACTGAGGATGAAGCAGGGAGCGGATCGTTCGGCTGGAAAGCGCGAAACCAGCAGGTCGTGGAGATTCGCCGACATCGCGCCCTCGACTGACAAAGCGCGAGCTGGCGGAGAGGATGAGATTCGAACTCACGAAGGGGTTGCCCCCTTACGCCCTTAGCAGGGGCGCGCCTTCGACCACTCGGCCACCTCTCCGCATCGCGCTCGGCGGCGTGCGAAGGGGCCTTCCTAGCCGGATTTGGGGCAGGTGCAAGTCTGAAGGGGCAGGCGCAGCAAAACGCCCGAAAACAGCCGTTCCAGACCCTGCCCGACCTTACCGGACCTTCGTCTGGCCGGCCTTTGCCTTCAGCGCCGCGCCGTCTTCCGGTGTGATGAAGCGCGCTTTCACCAGATCATCGACGCTCTTCCTGAAAGCGGTCTCATAGGCAGCCTGGCTTGGATAAAGCGCGGCCAGCTTGGCTGGCGTGAACGGGATTTCGTGGCCGGCGATCCGGCAGAAGGACTGGCCGGTGGAGTTGCCGTTCCAGGTCGAGGTCGGGACATCGAGGAAGGGCGAGCGCACGCCGCCCTTCACATTGCCATGCTCGTCCAGCACGCCCTTGCCGTCGACGACCTCGATGTTCTGCGAGGGCGGCGGCGGCGTTCCATCCTCCACCCAGGCTTTCAGATTGCGATAGATCGCATTGAACGGGATCGGGCTCGGGAAGCGGCTGCGCGGACCCTGGTCGCAGTTGAGTGTCGGCGGCGTGCGCCCGGCCTTGATGATGTCTTCCGCCCGCGCGGCGAACCACAGTTCGTCCGGCGTCGCGTGCCCCGCGCCGGCGAGATCGTAATGGCGGTACTGATCGCCGGGCGTATCGCTGTCCTCGCGGCGGTTCGGGACCCAGCCGAGATAGTCCGACTGGCTCATTACGTGGATCACCGGGGTGACCGAGTTGCGCAGCGGGCGGCGTGGATCGCCAACCGGCGGCCGCTCGCCGCACTGGCTGATCGGCGAGGGTCCGCCGAGCATGGCGACGAGATAGCCGTCGAACAAAGGCTTGCCGTGCTTTGCGATCACCAGCGGCTGGATGGCGTTGATGTAGGTGAAGAGGAAGCCGCCGGTCTGGGAATAGCCCCAGCCATAGAGGCGCTTCACCGCGGTCGAGCTCGCGCCATAGCGGAACGGGTTGTCGGTTGCGCCGGACCGCAGCCATTGCGCGACCTGCGTATGGATATCCCAGACGAGACCGTTCTCGGTCTCTTTGGTGGTGTCGCCGCTGACCGCACAGTTGGCGGGATCGCTGGCGGCCAGCGGGTTGGCCCAGTTCAGCGCCGCATAGCGCCGCGGGTCGAACGCCTTGAGCGTGACGACAGCAACCGGCTTGGCCGTGATGCCGACCCAGGCATCGCCCGACCGCACGATTTCGTCGTGATGGATCGCCCAGCCGATGTTGAGATCCATCAGGTTGGATGGGTTCAGCATCTCGACCACGACGCGGCCGGAGAACTTCGTCTTCGAGATCGGCCGGCGCACCAGGACGCGCGTGGTGTAGGGCGCATCGGCCGACTTTATGATCGCGCCCGTCGCCGGCCAGTCATAGACATTGGCCTTGCCAGAGATCAGGAACTCTTCCTCGACATAGCCTCGGGCGCCGAGGTCTTCCGGATTGAGCGCCCAGCCCGCGCCGCCGAAGGCGTGGCTCGCCTCCGTCTGCGCGATGGGACCCGTAACGCTGGTAAGCGGCGACGGCGTGGAAGGGTCAGGCGAGGTCATGCACGACGCAGCCATCATCAATGCGCCTGCCAGCGCCGCCCTGATCCACGCCATCGGATCCTCCGCTACTTCTGCCAGCTCTTGATCAGCGTGTCGTAGTCGATGGTTTCAGGCTTCGGATCCTCGTTCGCCAGCTTGGCCTTGGGCGCGCCGGGGCGGTCGAACCACACCTGCGCGGGTTCTTCCGGGTTCAGCTTCGGCCCGAGCTCCTTCTGGGCGCCGGTGCTTTCGAGGCGCGCCATGACGTCTTCCTGGGCCTTGCAGAGCGCATCCATCGCCTGTTGCGGCGTCTTCGCGCCCGCCGCTGCGTCGCCGATGTTTTCCCACCACAGCTTGGACAGCTTGGGATAGTCGGGAACATTGGTGCCGGTCGGCGACCACTGCACACGCGCGGGCGAGCGGTAGAACTCGATCAGGCCGCCGAGCTTGGGCGCGCGATCGGTGAAGTGCTGGTTCTGGATCGTGCTTTCACGGATGAAGGTGAGGCCGACATCGCTCTTCTTCACGTCCACCGTCTTGGAGGTGACGAACTGGGCATAGAGCCAGGCCGCCTTGGCGCGATCGGCCGGCGTCGACTTCATCAGCGTCCACGAACCAGCGTCCTGATAGCCAAGCTTCTGGCCGGGCTCCCAGTAGGCGCCATGCGGCGACGGCGCCATCCGCCATTTCGGCGTGCCGTCGGCGTTCATCACCGGCACGTCCGGCTTCACGGCGTCGGCAGTGAAGGTAGTGTACCAGAAGATCTGCTGCGCGATCTCGCCTTGCGACGGGACTGGTCCGGCTTCGGAGAAGGTCATGCCCTGGGCCGAAGGCGGCGCGTACTTCTTGAGCCATTCGAGATATTTGACGATCGAATAGACGGCGGCTGGGCCGTTGGTGTCGCCACCGCGAGCGACGCACGATCCCACCGGCTGCGACTGCTCGTTGACGCGAATGCCCCATTCATCGACCGGCAGGCCGTTGGGCTCGCCCTTGTCGCCGTTGCCGGCCATGGAGAGCCACGCGTCGGTGAAGCGCCAGCCGAGCGACGGGTCCTTCTTGCCGTAGTCCATGTGGCCGTAGACCTTCTTCCCGTCGATCGTGCGGCCGGTGAAGAACTCGGCGATGTCCTCATAGGCAGACCAGTTCACAGGAACGCCGAGGTCGTAGCCATACTTGGCCTTGAAGTCGGCCTTGTTCTTGGCATCGGTGAACCAGTCATAGCGGAACCAGTAGAGGTTCGCGAACTGCTGGTCGGGAAGCTGGTAGAGCTTCTTGTCGGGTCCGGTGGTGAAGCTCGAGCCGATGAAGTCGGGCAGGTCGAGCGTGGGCGAGGTGACGTCCTTGCCCTCGTCCGCCATCCAGTCTGTCAGATTGCGCACCTGCTGATAGCGCCAGTGCGTGCCGATCAGGTCCGAGTCGTTCACATAGGCGTCGTAGATGTTCTGGCCGGACTGCATCTGCGTCTGCAGCTTCTCGACGACATCGCCCTCGCCGATCAGATCATGCGTGATCTTGATGCCCGTGATCGCCGTGAACGCCGGCGCCAGGAATTTGGATTCATACTCGTGCGTGGCGATGGTCTCGGAGACGACCTTGATGTCCATGCCCTGGAACGGCGCCGCTGCGGTGGCGAACCAGTTGAGTTCCGCCTCCTGCTCGGCGCGGCTCAGTGACGACACCGTGCCGATCTGCGCATCGAGGAATTTTGCGATCTCGGCAGCCGCCTTCGGGTTCGGCGCCTTGGCCGCTCCGGACGGTTGCTCCGGCTGGCAGGCGGCAAGCACAAGCGCCGATGCAAAAGCCAGCGCCAAAGCGCGCGGGCGCTTCACCACAAAACGCATATTGTCTCTCCCTGGCGGGCGGCGATTTACGGCTGCCGCCTCAGAATCCGTACGAACTCAAGCAAATCGGAAAACGAGGGCCGCGTAAACTAGCGACGCAAGGGAGGCGCCCCACAGAGGGGCGCTGGCCGGCACGAGGCCGATCCAGGCAAGATGGATGAAGGCAGAGCCGAGCAGGCTGAGGAACAGACGATCGCCCCGCTGGGTCGCGATGCCAAGAATGCCCACACGTGGTTCGTTGCGGGGGGCAAGCTTCGCGATCACACCCATGAGGGTGAGCACCGCGGCAATCCCCACGAAGAACAGGGTCGTCGGCAGCGTCCAGGCCATCCAGGACAGGTTCATGACGACTTGCTCCCCTGATTGGTCCGGAGGAGCCTGGCACCGCTCATCTGCAACCAGATGCCAGCGATCACCATCGCTCCGCCCAGCAGGCCGGCGACGATCGCCGCCGGCCTGAGGTTGAGGAAGTAGAACACCATCGCCAGGCCGCCGCCAAAGACGCAGCCGCCCATGACGAGGCCGAGCCCGGTCATGAAGAGCGTCTGCCCCTTCTTCTGCTCTGGCGTTGCGTTCATGAGGTCAGACGCCGTCGCCGCGCGCGTCCCTGATCATGGTGAAGCCCCAGAAGAAGAGGCCGCCGCCGATCAGCGCGGAAAGCCAGGCAAGCGAGCCGATCGGCCCGCCGAGAATACCGAGGAACACGGCGCCAAGCAGCGCCGAAAGAACGATGCCCACGACGCCGGCGCCGAACATCACTGCGCCGATCAGCGTCAGCTTCTGTCCGTCGGCGCGTTTGCGGGCGCGAATGGTTTCGGGAGGGGTATAGGCATTGGCCATGTTTTTCTCCTGGCTCTATGTTGCGTTTCAACTCGTATCTGCGTCCCGCCCTTTGTGCCGTCGGGGTGGTGACGCCGTCAGCATAGCACAGCCGGAACCCGGTCAAAGCCTCCCGAAGCCCTTGGAAGTACGGTCGATATCGAGATATGGCGGCAAAATCAGCCTCGTGCGCCGAGGTGAGCGCGAGCCACCTTCTTGGGCACGATCGTGGTCCACGCTTCCGTGACGTAGGTTTCGGCCTCGGCGCGCGTCAGCGCCTCAATCGCCACATAGCTCCACACCAGCGCGCCTGATCGGTAGGGCTGGAACACGTCCGGCCGCGCCTCGAAGAGAAGCTCCTGACGCGGCTTGGGCAGCTTGAATATCCAGCGCTCGTCGCGCGTCCAGTAGAGCACGTACGACTTTCGGCCGACCTGGAACCACGGCCCACCATAGACCTGCTCCTCCACCACGCCCGGCAGCGCGAGCGCGGCGCGGCGGATGTCGGCAAGCGTGGCCATGGCGTCGCCTCGAAACGTCCTTCAGACACGACCCAGCGCAAACCCCTTGGCGATGTAGTTGCGCACGAACCAGATCACGATCGCTCCGGGGATCAGGGTCAGCACCCCCGCTGCCGCCAGCACGCCCCAGTCCATGCCGGACGCGGACACCGTCCGGGTCATGACAACCGAGATCGGCTTGGCGGCAGTTGCCGTCAGCGTCCGCGCGATCAGCAGCTCCACCCACGAGAACATGAAGCAGAAGAACGCCGCGACGCCGATGCCGGACGCGATCAGCGGCATGAAGATCTTCACGAAGAAACTCGGGAAGGAATGGCCGTCGACATAAGCGGTCTCGTCGATCTCCCTCGGCACGCCCGACATGAACCCTTCGAGGATCCACACCGCCAGCGGCACGTTGAACAGGCAGTGCGCCAGCGCCACGGCGAGGTGCGTGTCGAACAGGCCGAACGCCGAATAGAGCTGGAAGAAAGGCAGGGCGAACGCCGCCGCCGGCGCCATCCGGTTGGTCAGCAGCCAGAAGAAGAGGTGCTTGTCGCCAAAGAAGCGGTAGCGCGAGAAGGCATAGGCCGCCGGCAGCGCCGCGGCGACCGAAATCAGCGTGTTCAGCGCCACATAGATCATCGAGTTGATGTAGCCGTTATACCAGCTCGGATCGGTGAAGATCACCGTGTAGTTCCGCAGCGTCGGCGCCTGCGGCCACAGCGTGAAGCCGGACGTGATCTCGGCATTCGTCTTGAAGCTCATGTTCACGAGCCAGTAGATCGGCGCGAGCAGGAACAGGATGTAGAGCGTCGGAACGATCCAGGAGAGGCGCAGGCGTTTCATCGCTTGCCCTCCGCCTGCGCATCGTTGCGGGTCATCACGCTGTAGAACACCCAGCTGAAGAGCAGGATGATCAGGAAGTAGATGATCGACATGGCGGCGGCCGGCCCAAGTTCGAACGGCCTCACCTTGAACTCGACCAGCTCGATCGACAGGAAGGTCGTGGCGTTGCCCGGCCCTCCGCCCGTCACGACCAGCGGCTCCGTGAAGATCATGAACGAGTCCATGAAGCGCAGCAGCACGGCGATGGTCAGCACCCGCCCCATCTTGGGCAGCTGGATGTGGCGAAACACCGCCCAGCCCGATGCTCCGTCGATGCGCGCCGCCTGGTAGTAAGCGTCCGGGATCGAGACGAGGCCGGCATAGGCGAGCAGGGTCACGAGGCTGGTCCAGTGCCAGACGTCCATCAGGATCAGCGTGCCCCAGGCATCGATGGGGTCCTGCACATAATTGTAGTCGATCCCGAGCCCGTTGAGCGCGGCGCCCAGCAACCCGATGTCGGCGCGCCCGAACACCTGCCAGATCGTACCGACCACGTTCCACGGGATCAGCAGCGGCAGCGCCATCAGCACCAGGCAGACCGGCACGCCCCAGCCCTTGCGCGGCATGTGCAGCGCCACGAACACGCCCAGCGGTATCTCGATCGCCAGGATGATCCCGGAGAAGATCAGGTTGCGGACCAGCGCGCTCCAGAACCGGTCCGAATGCAGGATCTGCTCGTACCAGCCAGCGCCGTTCCAGAAGAACTGGTTGCCGCCGAACGTGTCCTGGACGGAATAGTTCACGACGGTCATCAGCGGGATCACCGCCGAGATCGCGACCAGCGCCAGAACCGGCAGCACCAGCAGCCACGCCTTCTGGTTCACGGGCTTCATGACGTAACCCTCCCGTTCGCGGCAATCGCAGCAACGTCGACGCGCCAGCTGTCCGCGTAGAGGTGCACGCCCTTGGGGTCGAAGCTCACGAACGGTTCGGCGGGAATTTCCTCGCCTTCCTGAACGACGGCGGTGATGTCGTGACCCTGCACCTTCAGCCGCACAATGCGCAGCCGCCCGGCATCCTCGACACGGGCGATCGTCGCAGGAATGCCTTCCGTCCCGACGCGTACGTATTCGGGCCGCACGCCCATTTCGAGTTTCGGCTGCCCGATCAGGTTCGGCGCGGCGGGCAAGGCCGCCACGTACTCGCCAAGCCGCATGTTGGCGCCGTCCAGGGACGTCGGGATCACGTTCATGCCTGGCGAACCGATGAAATAGCCCACAAAAGTGTGACTCGGCCGTTCGAACAGGTCTTCAGGCGCCCCGACCTGCACGATCTCGCCCTCGTACATCACCACCACATTGCTGGCGAAGGTCAGGGCCTCGGTCTGGTCGTGGGTCACATAGATCATCGTGTAGGCAAATCGCTTGTGCAGCTCGCGCAGCTGGGCGCGCAACTCCCATTTCATCTGCGGGTCGATCACCGTCAGCGGCTCATCGAACAGGATGGCGTTGACGTCGGACCGCACCAGCCCGCGCCCGAGCGAGATCTTCTGCTTCTCGTCCGCCGTCAGCCCTCGCGCTTTGCGGTTCGCCAGCGGCTTGAGGCCGATCATGTCGATCACCTCGTCTACGCGGCGCTTTACCTCTGCCCCCTTCACGCCGCGGTTGCGCAGCGGGAAGGCCAGGTTGTCGCGAACAGTCATGGAGTCGTAGATCACCGGGAACTGGAACACCTGCGCGATGTTGCGCTTCTCGGTCGACAGTTCGGTCACGTCCTCGCCATCGAAGCGCACGCGCCCCTGCGTCGGCGCCACAAGCCCGGACATGATGTTGAGCAGCGAAGTCTTTCCGCAACCCGATGGCCCAAGCAGCGCATAGGCCCCGCCGTTCTCGAACGCCTGGTTCACATGCTTCAGGGCGAAATCCTTGTCCGACTGCGGATCAGGACCGTAGGCGTGCCGGATATTGGCAAGGTCAATGCGCGCCATGGGTCAGGCCACCCTGGCCTGCAAGCCGATCGCCCGGCCGACGTCGTCGAACGCGATCACGTCGCCGGGCTCGACATAGGCGGTGATCGCGGCGCCAGCCGCGTGGGTGTGGATGCCATGCGCCAGCATAACCCAGCGGTTTTCGCCAAACCGCACATGCACGAAAGTTTCCGATCCGGTGATCTCGCTCGACTCTACTCTCACCTCGTAGGCATGCGCGTTGGCCGTTTTGGGCTTCATGCGCAGATGGTGAGGCCGGAAACCGAACGTCCGCGCGAGCGGATCTGCGCCAGCGACTTTCGACTGCTCGTGCGGCAGCGTGTTGAGCGGCGGATCAGAAAAAGTCTTCGCGGTGATCAGGTCGTGCGGGCGGCGATAGACGTCCAGTGTCGGCCCGAACTGAGTGATGTGGCCCTGATGCAAGGTGGCCGTGGCCCCGCCGAGCAGCAGCGCTTCCGTCGGCTCGGTGGTCGCATAGACCAGCACGGACGCTGAATCCGAGAACAGCTTCGGCAACTCGGCCCGCAACTCCTCCCGCAGCTTGTAGTCGAGGTTGGCGAGCGGTTCGTCGAGCAGCACCAGCCCGGCCTTCTTCACGATCGCCCGCGCCAGCGCCACGCGCTGCTGCTGGCCGCCCGACAGCTCCAGCGGTTTGCGATCGAGATACGGCTCAAGACGCAAAAGCGCGGCGGCCCGCGCCACCTCGCGCTCGATCTCGGCCTTTGGTGCTTTGCGCACCTTCAATGGCGAGGCGATGTTCTGCCTGACGGTCCAGCCCGGGTAGTTGATGAACTGCTGGTAGACCATCGCGACATTGCGCTTCGCCACGGGCTTGCCCGTGACGTCCTGACCATCGAACCAGACTGACCCCGAACTTGGCCGGTCGAGCCCGGCCATCACGCGCATCAGGCTGGTCTTGCCCGAAAGGGTTGGCCCCAGCAGCACGTTCAGGCTGCCGCGCTCCAGGCGCAGGGACACGTTCGCCAGATGATCGACGCCGTCGACGCGCAGGGAAACGTCCCTCAATTCAAGCATCGTTGCGACCCGTAACGCCCCTGAACACCGCCGGAGTTACGCTGCGAAAATCCTCGCCGTCAAACCAATGACTCCGACAAGGCGATAAGGACGAATCCGTGCAGGAATCAACGGCGCGCAAGAGCAGACCGTGATCGGAAGCGCAGCAAGTCAGAGTCTGTGCGAAAGCCTCGCTCTCCAAGCAGACGCAACGCTACCCAGACAAAACCCTGATATGCGGCTTTCCTGTCACGGTGCATGCTCGGAGAGGCAATCGGCGCCGCGTCCCGAGAGAGTTGCGGCACGAACTTACTCCTGCGCGCAGGTAAGGCGCGGTGGCTTCTGCTGCGTGTGCAGGCGCCGCGCAAACGATGCTGCGTGGCAGCAATCGCGATTTCCGGACGACATGTCCCCCGCGTTATTGACGCGACGTCGCATTCGTTGAACTATTAGCAACATTGAGAGTCGCCAACAGACTCATACGGGGAGGTTACAGCTATGAAATTCAAACTCCGCGGCGCATCGAGCGCCGCGCTGCTCGTCGGCTTGGCTGGAGCACTTCCTGTCTGGGCCCAGCAATCAGCGCCGCAGCCGCCTGTCGATCAGGTTGCGCAGCCCCAACAGGAAGATGAAGAGGCCGACCGCGTCGTCGTGACCGGCTCCTACATCCAGGGCACGCCCGAAGACGCCGCTCTTCCGGTCGAGGTCTACTCGCAGGAAGAGCTTGCGCAGCAGGGCGCCCCGACGGCGCTCGAATTCGCCAAGAGCCTCTCGATCGCGGGCCCGACCACGGGCGAAGCCTACTACTTCTCCGGCGCCGCACTTACGGGCTCGGTGAACTACAACCTCCGCGGCCTCGGCGCCGACAAGACGCTGACCCTGCTCAACGGCCGGCGGATGAGCCAGAATACCTCGAACATCCCGTCTGCCGCCCTTGCCCGCACCGAAATTCTCAAGGACGGCGCGGCCGTGACATACGGCGCTGACGCGACGGGCGGCGTTGTGAACTTCATCACGCGCGACGATTTCGTCGGTTTCGAAGTCGGCGGCCAATACAAGTACATTGCCGGGTCGGATGGCGACTATGGCCTCAGCATGCTAGCGGGCTTCGGCGAAGGCGACACCAACCTGCTGTTCTCTGCGGAGTGGGAGCATCGCTCGCGTCTAGAAGCTGAAGAGCGCGGCTTCTCGAGCCAGCCCTACGACATCAACCCGGCGCCGTGGTCGACCACGACCAACATGGCGACCTGGACGCCGCGCGGCGCGCTGCCCGCGGTCCCATCGCCCTTCCTTCTGGCGCCTCCTCCGGCTTCCATGAACGCTGCAGCCGAATTTGGCGCTGGCCTGTCTGCTGCCGGCGTTGCTGACTTTACACCCGCTTCGTGCGCCGCAGTCGGCGGCAAGTTCATTCCCAACGGCGTTACCACCGGCATCAACGCCTGCGCTTACGGGTATGCGTCATACTACAACATCGTTGAAGTGAACGATATCTACCGCGGCTACGCGCAGCTCAACACGTCGATCAATGAGAATATGGACTTCCACTTCGACGCCTCCTACGGGCAGGTGAAGTCTCCGCAGGTGTTCGGCTCGCCTGCGCAGCCCGTCATCCGCGGGCCTGGCCTGACGACCGGCGGCAGCAGCCAGTTCTACATTCCCTCGACGAACCCGTATGTTGCGGCTTTCGCAACTCGCACCGGATGGGCGACCAACCCGCTGTTTGCCAGCACCGCTGGGTATACAGCCGTCAGCTACCGGGCGTTTGCGCACGGCGGCAACCCGTTCCTGGGTACAGGCAATGGCTACGGCGTGCCTTCGAAGATCGACAACCAGGTCTGGCGCGTTTCGGCCGCCATTGATGGCACTCTGGGAGACTGGGCCGGCCCGCTCAGCGATGTCGGATACGATGTTGCGCTGACCTACAACCAGGCGATCAGCTACGGCGACGCCCCCGACATCATGGGGTATCGTCTCCAGCAAGCTCTCGCCGGCTTCGGCGGACCGAACTGCTCGGTTCAGGATCTGGATCCGCTGCGTCTGGGCACCCAGAACAACACCATCGGCACGAGCGCTGCGGCGCGCGCTGCCCTTGGCTGCTACTACTGGAACCCCTTCGCCAGCTCGTTCGCGACCCAGCCGGAACTCGGCTTGGCGAACCCGAACTACGTCGCGGGCCAGGAAAACAGGGAAGACGTTGCCCGTTGGCTCTTCGATACGCGCGCGGACGAGAGCACCAGCTCAAGCCTCACGCTCGACGCCGTCGTCAATGGCCGCATTCCGATCGTCTTGCCGGGCGGTGATATCGGCTGGGCGGGTGGTATCCAGGTCCGTCAAAACGAGTTCCGGGAGAATATCACGAGCCCGAACTATAACGGACAGGTTCCTTGCGAATGGCCGATCGAATACCGGCAGAACCCGCAGCCTGTTGGGACGCCTTCGGCGACCAACACCTTCAACGGATGCACCCCGGACAGCCCCGGCCCGTTCGTGTTCTTCGGACTCAACCGGCCGGACTATAACGATCAGCAGCAAGCCTCGCTGTTTGCCGAGTTCCAGATTCCGCTTCTGGACAACGTGAACATCCAGGCCGCTGTCCGCCGCGAGGAGTTCTCGGGCGGCCTCGGAGCTACCGTGTACAAGGTTTCGGGCAAGTGGGACGTCTTCGGACCCCTCTCGCTGCGCGGGTCTTACGGCACCAACTATCAGGCGCCGCCCGCCAGCCTCATCCCCGGAAACGTCACCAACGGCGTCAACAGCTACACCAAGGTTGCCGGCGCGTGGCTGGGCACCCAGACCGAAACCCGGTCTGACGTGGTCCCGGAAACCGCTACGTCCTGGAACGTCGGCGCGATCTGGCAGTCGGAAGGCTTTGCGGCCGACCACAACCTCCGCATCATCCTCGACTACTTCGACATCGAGACGGAGGACGAACTCGGACTGCTGGCGACCGTGAACGACATCGCTGCGTCGATCTTCCCGGGCGTGAACACGGGCGCCGCGCTGGCTAACTGCGCGCACCCGCTGATCAGCAGGGTGAGCTTCAACGGCGGCGTGTGCACCCAGGGTGTCACGACGGCGCGGGACTTCTCCTCGATCAAGACCGAGTTCGGCAACGGCCCCGGCCAGCACACCGCTGGCTACGATCTGCAGATCTCGTATGACCTGCCGTTCGGACCGGGCGACCTGACGCTGAGCGCAACGGCGACCCAGACGACCACCGACGAGAACACGGCGACCATCCTCGATGGCTTCACTGTGGCGCCGGCTGACGATCGCCTGGGCTTCCTGAACTTCGCGGTCGTGGGCTTCGCTTCGCCGGAACTGCGTGGCAATGCGAGCGTCAACTACCGTATGGACCAGCACAACTTCCGGCTGGGCATGAACTACATCTCTGGCGTCGACGACGAGCGCTTCCCGACTGCTGCGTCCACGACGCCGCTGGGCGGCATTGGCCCGACGGGCTGGGGCATCAAGGGCAAGGACTGGATGGTGTTCGACTTCACCTACCTGTTCGAACTCAGCGAAACGCTCCGCTTCACCTCGACGATCGGCAACATTCTCGACAAAGACCCGCCGCAGTCCCGTCAGGAGCTCGGCTACGATCCGCGTCAGGGCAACCCGCTCGGCCGCACGATCGAATTCAGCGTCAAGAAGACCTTCTAGGCCTTCGAAAGCCTCGAAATACGGGAACAGGCGGCTTCGGCCGCCTGTTTTCGTTTGGGGTTCAAGCCGGAACACAATGCAGTGCGCGGCGCTGTGGCCGGTTTGACGCTGTCTGGCGATTGCCGGATAATCGGCCTAACCCCACATCCGGCCTGTCGCCCCAAGCAACACGGGCAAGGCCAGGAAACACAAGGAGGCATCTCCCCATGCTGACCCGATCGATGATCACGCGGATTGTCACGGCCACCGCCACCGCGGGCATCATGCTCGCGATGGCTTCGGCCTGCTCGAAAACGGACGCAACGGCTGAAAGCCCAGCCCCGCCACGCGGCGCGCAAGCGACCGCCGTTGCCGACCATCCGGACACGACCGGCAAACCGGTTTCGGTCATGCCGAACTTCACGCTGGGCGACCAGAACGGGAAAGCGCACGAACTCTACAAGATAACGGATGCAAAGGCCGTCGTGATTTTCCTCGAAGGTGTTGGCTGTCCGATCGTCCAGCAAATGACGCCCGACCTGAAGGACCTTCAGGCAAAGTATGAGCCCAAAGGCGTGAAATGGCTGATGCTGAACGCCAACAACCAGGACACGGTCCCGATGATCGCGGCAGAAGCCAAAAGCTTCGACATCAAGATGCCGATCCTGAAGGATGTCGGCCAGAAGGTCGCCGAACCGCTGGGCGTCGTGCGCACCGCTGAGGCGATCGTGATCGAGCCGACGACGTGGAAGATCCTCTATCACGGCCCGATCAATGACCGTCTGACCTATGGCCGCGCGCGCGCCAAGGCCGACAACGACTTCGTCGCGGACGTCCTCGACAAGGTTCTGGCCGGCCAGACGGTGACGCCGGTGCACGCCCTGACCGATGGCTGCATCATCGATTTCCCGGCTCGCGCCAAGGGCTGATCGCGGCGCATCAAACGCTTGACGCCCCGGCCATCGCCGGGGCGTTTTGTTTTCCGGTCGCAGCCACGCCATAGCGCCAGCGCCCGATGCCCTCTCATTATGGGAAGACGGATCCAGCGGCCTACGCTGACCGGGCGCAGACGTTCGACCGCAGATTTTTCCTCTACCAGCGCTCGTTGTGCGCCTGAAATCTCCAACAAAAGCAGCTCCAGCGCCCCTTGCCGCCGGCGCGATCGATCAAATTTCACCGATCTCCTGAAGCGGCCTTTGACCTCGTTCCGCTAGCGTTCGGGAGGTCGGGAAGCGCCCTCGATCCTTTGCGAAATCGAGCGTGCCGGCCGCCCTGAAAGGCGGACGGCGCAGGCGCAGGTGACCGGCATGCACGCAGCGAAGTTCATCCTCCAGCACAGCCACGGTCTCTGCAATCTGGAGACGCTCCACGACAACGTCTTCTGGCAAGGCGCTGCGCCGCGCATTTCCGTGTGCATCCCGGCCTTCCGGCATGACGCTTCACCGCTGATCGAAGCGCTTTCGAGGTGCGAAGCGTCAGGCCTGATCGAGATCATCGTCTATGACGACGGCAGCCGCGATCACGACCTGCTTGCGCGCATGGAAGCCAATGCCGGCCACGCCCACGCCGCCGTGCGCATCGTGTCGTGCTGGTCGAACCGCGGCCGCGCCGCCGCCCGCAACGCTGCCGTTGCCCATGCTAGGGCGGACTGGATTCTGCTGCTCGACGCCGACATGGTCCCCGACAGTCCGGAATTCATCGAGACCTACCTCAACGCCATCGACCGCACGAAAGGCCCCTGCGTGGTCGTGGGCGGCCATTCGCTGCGCTCTGCGCCAAGGGACAAATCATTCGCCCTGCATCGCTGGCAGGCGGACTGCGCGCCCGCGCGCCACCGCCGGAAAGCGCCGGAACGCCATCTGTTCTCCTCCAACGTGCTGGCCCACCGCGCTGTCTTCCCGGCATGCCCTTTTGATGAGGGTTTTGCAGGATGGGGTTGGGAGGATGCGGACTGGGGTTTCAATGCACTGAAGGCGTTCCCGGTCGTGCATATCGACGACACCGCCACCCATACCGGCCTCGACGCAGACGAAGCGCTGATGGGCAAGTATGCGCGCTCGGTCGGCAACTTCGCGCGTCTCGCAAACCGCCATCCGGCCGAAATCACCGCGATGCCGCTCTTCCGTACCGCCAAGCGCGTCCGCAACCTGCCTTTCCGCAAGCCTCTCAAGGCGCTGGCGGCGTCTATTGCGAAGTCACAGAGCTTGCCGCTCGCCGTGCGCGGACGCGCCCTCAAAGCCTGGCGCGCCTTCGTCCATGCGGAGGCGCTCTAGATGGTTCAGTGGGTCTACGCCCCGCCACGAACGACCCCCGCGAAAGTGCAGCGACGCGTCGTGCAGTGGCGGCGCGCGTGCCAGGCCGAAGTCGCGCCTGATCGTCCGATCGTGAGCTTCACCTTCGATGACTTCCCCAAATCCGCTCTCAACGGCGCGGACATCGTCGAGCGCCATGGCGGTCGCGCTGGCTTTTATGCCTGCACATCCTTGCTCGGCCAGCGCAGCCCGGTCATGGGCGAGATGTTCGACGGCAACACGCTCGCCGAGCTGAGCGTGCGCGGCCACGAGATCGGCGCGCATACCCATTCGCACCTCGACTGCGCCCAGGCGCGGCTCGAGAAGGTCGAACGCGACATCGGCGAAAACCTTGTCGCTCTGGCGGAAGCGGGCCATCGCGACACTGTCTCGGCCTTTTCATTCCCCTATGGCGAAACGACCTACGCGGCCAAACGCTGGGTCGGTGAAGTGTTTGCGACCGGACGGGGCGTCCTTCCTGGCGTCAATATCGGCGAGTGCGACCGCAGCCAGCTTCGCGCCATTGAACTCGGCCGCACCGAAATGCACCGCCGCCGCGCGCTCGCCGCGCTGAAAACCTGCATCGACTCCAAGGGCTGGCTGTTCTTCTTCACGCACGATGTCAGCAAGACGCCATCGCCCCAGGGCGCACCGTCAGACCTGATCGAGGAACTGGCACAGCGTGCTGTCGATGCTGGCGCAGTACTGGCCGGGCCGACGCTTGGTGCTGTGCTTTCAGGCGTGATCGACTAGGACGCTCTCAGAGTATGCGGTCTGCAAACCGCGCGTCGCCCTTCTGGCGCGTCAGCACCACGCCGCCCACGCGGCCGCCATGGCCCTCGATCTCGCGTCGCACGGCGTCGACCTCGTTGGGCGAGGTGTCGTCGGCCTTAACAACGATCACCGTCTTGTCCATCTGTGAGGCAAGCGCGAGCCCCGCGCCGGCAAGCTCCAGCGCCGGTGCATCGATCACCGCCCAGTCCGTCGCAGCACGCACGGCCTGCCAGTAAACCGGCTGCGTGCGGATGCGGATGGCGTGGTTAGGCTTCAGCCGGGAAGCGTCGAACTGCGTCACCATCAGCCGCGTTTCACCGACACGATGCGCGGTGAACAGGCCAAGGCCCGCCATCGCTTCGGGATCTTCGGGCTCGATGGCGAAGAAGGGCTGGGTTTTCAACGCCGCCGAATAGGGCGGGCCAACGCCGCCAAACGCTTCGGAAAACCGCCCTAGAGCGAAAGTGTTGAACACGTGATTGCGTTTGAGATCGAGATCGATCAGCCACACCGGCTTGCGCGCAGTCTCGGCCGCCAGCAGCGCAAACGACGCCGCAACGCTCGAAGCGCCCTCGCCCGCACGCGCCGCCATGAACATTACGGTGCGCCCACCTTCGGGCGCGGGCGTCTGCGCCAGCTGGCGATGAAGTTCTTTCAGATCCGCGCGCATGTCCCTCATTTTGCTAGCGATCCTTCGTCGCTGCGAGGACGCGCAGATTGAGCGTGCGTTCGATGGAACTTGCCGTTGCAAAGCTGCGGATCGACCAGGCGCGCAACAGCCCTGCCATCAGCGCCGCGATCAGGCCGAACAGTGCTGCAGCGACGACAATGTCGCGCTTGGGCGACTCGCCCCGCATCGGTGTGCGCGCCGGTTCGTAAACCGAGATGTTGTCGACGCTGCGCGAGGCCAGCTCGCTTCTGGCGCGCTCCGTCTGCTCGCGCGTTGCGAAAGCGCCCGCCGATGCCTCCAGCGCATCGCGTTCGCGCTTCAGCCGCCTGTATTCCGGCTCGAGCGAACCGAGCATGGCAAGCTGCGACTCAGCCTCCTTCTTCTGGCCGGCAAGCGAGGCAAACCGGCCCGTTAGCGCGCTGATGCTTGCCATCTGCACCGCGCGGTCGGCTTCCAGCGCTTGCCAGGTCGGATTGGGACCGACGCGGCGAAGGCCCTTGGCGGAAGGCGATTTGAGAAATCCCTCAAGCTGCGCAATGCGGCGATCGATGTCCTGAACCGCGCGGCTGTCGGGCAGATAGCGCGTAAGCAGGTCCTCGCGCTCGAGGCGCAACTTCAGCAGATCCTGCTCGGAAGTCGTGTCGACATAGAGGTCGACATCCTTCGGCGTCGTGGCCAGCTGGCGAGCGAGCCCCGCCGTCCTGGCCTCGGCCTCCCGCATGGAGGACTCGACCCGTGACAGCTCGTCAGAAATCTCTCCGAACAGCCGCGTTGCCGCAGCCGTTTCTGCGTCGAAATCGCTGAGGTTGTTCCGGGCGAGATAGCTTCGCAGCGAAGCGTCCGCTACGTTCAGCCGCCCTTCGATCACGGTCCGCTGTTCAGACAGGCCTGCAATGGCGCCGCCATCCAGAACTTCGCGACGATAGTTGAGATACTCCGCCACGAAGGCGTTGAGCGTATCGGCCGCCAGCTGCGGCTCCTCGTGCGAATAGGTCATCTTCAGGATCGAGGATTTCGGCACGGACGATATATCGAGATCGGCCGCGAACGCTTCGAGACCCTCCTGATCGACCTGATAAGCCTTGTCGCTGCCGCCTCTCAGCTCCGCTTCGTCGATCTTCGGATAGAGGCGGGAGAGGCCGATGCGTTTGATCACGCGCTCGGCGATCACTGGCGACCTGGCGAGTTCCGTCTCGGCCTGCAGCACCTCTTCCTGGCGTGGAAAAGCGTCTGCGGAGGCGTCGCCAATGACAGGGCTGAACACATGCTCCTGTCCCATTCGAACCAGCAGACGCGTACTCGCAGGATATTTGGTAGGGACCAGCAGGGCAATCGCCACACCGATCAGGGCGATGGGCAGAAACACCAGGAACATCAGCCACTTCGCACGCCATAGTTGAAGCAGCGTGTCAGCGAAGCCGAGCTTCGGGCGTAAGCGTCCGGCGCGCGTTTGCGCGCGCGGCGCCGGGGCGTCGGCAGGGGTGCGCTCGGTCCAGGTTTCTACGCTCAAAGTCCACGTTTCCCGTGGTTAACGGATCAGCCTTCCCCTGCTCTGCTTAAGAAGCGGTTAGCCATTCTGGGGGACACCCGGATCATGTCGCGGTTGCGTCTATCTGCCCTGTCTGGCCTTGCCGGCCTAGCAGCGCTTACGGGCTGCATGGGCGACCCCTTGCCGAAACAATCCGCCGATTTTCCGTTGTCCGCCTATCCGGCCTGGAAGGCTGAGGATGACAGCTATCGCTTCTATCCGGGCGACAGGTTCCGCGTCGATGTGCGCACCGCGCCGGAGCTTTCGGCGGAACTCACCATAGCTCCCGATGGGCGCATCGCCCTGCCGACCATCGGGCCGGTCATGGCGGCTGGCCAGACCGTGGCGGAACTGCGCGCAACCGTTGAGGAAATCTACGGCAACGAGCTGCGCGATCCCTCGCTGGTGATCACGCCTACCGATTTTGGTTCGCAGAAAATCTTCGTTGGCGGTGAGGTGAAACACCCTGGCGTCTTCCAGCTGCCCGGCGAGATCGACCCGCTGCAGGCGATCCTGCTGGCTGGCGGGTGGACCGAGGAAGGCAAACTCACCCAGGTCATCATCATGCGCCGCGCCCCGGGCGGCGAGCTGATGACGCGCGTGGTCGATGTTCGCAACGGCCTCGCCAACCAGTCCCTCTACGATGTCGGCCCGCTGCGCCGCTTCGATGTCGTCTATGTCACCCGCAAGACGATCGCCGACCAGAACCTGTTCATGAAGCAGTTCGTCCGCGACGCCCTGCCGGTCGACTTCTCCCTGTTCTACGACATCGCGCGGTTCTGACCGCCCCTTCCAAGGGAAAAGCGTCGTCCTCGCTCTTCCATGCGTCGCGATCCCCCACTAGGTTCCGCGCCATGAAGCTCGAAGCCCTGCCTCGCCGCCGCTACACGCCGCATCCGACGCCGATCCAGAAGCTGGAGCGTCTCTCGAAGCATCTCGGCGGCCCCGAGATATGGATCAAGCGCGACGACCTCACTGGCCTCGCCGGCGGCGGCAACAAGACGCGCAAGCTGGAATTCCTGGTCGCCGAGGCGCTGGCGCAAGGCGCGGATACGCTGATCACAGTCGGCGCGGTGCAGTCGAACCACTGCCGTCTCACCCTCGCGGCGGCCGCGCACGAGGGCCTCAAATGCCGTCTTGTTCTCGAGCAACGTGTGCCGGGTAGCTACAAAAAAGAAGCGTCAGGAAACAACTTCCTGTTCGACCTTCTTGGAGCGGAATCTCTGACGATCGTCGACGGCGGCAGCGATCTTAACGCGGCGATGAAAGCCGAAGCCGAGAAGCTGACCAAGCTCGGCCGCAAGGGTTACATCATCCCCGGCGGCGGATCGAATGCGCTGGGCGCGATGGGTTATGTCGTCTGCGCGCGCGAGATCCTGGCGCAGTCGCTCGACATGGGACTGGCGTTCGACCAGTTCGTCGTCGCCTCCGGCAGCGCCGGCACGCATTCCGGACTGCTTGTCGGCTTCAACGCAGCAAACGCCGGCGTGCCGCTGACCGGCATCAATGTCCGCCGCCCGCGCACTGAGCAGGAAGGCAATGTGCACAAGCTCGCGGTCGAAGCCGCCGCTTTCGCAGGCCTGCCGGCGCCGTCGCGCGAAAGCGTTGTCGCACTCGATGAATGGGTAGGCCCCGGATATTCACTTCCGACCGACGATATGGTCGAAGCGGTTCGCCTATTCGCGCGCCTTGAAGGCGTGCTGCTGGATCCGGTCTACACCGGCAAGGCCGCGGCCGGCCTGATCGGCCTGATCCGCCGCAAGCACTTCAAGCCGGATTCGAAGATCCTCTTCGTCCACACGGGCGGCGCGCCGTCGCTGTTCGCATATCAACCCACGCTGTCGGGCACGGCATGAAGGCGTTTCGCACATTGTGGATGCTGATCGTGGGACTGATCGCAGTGGCCACGTGGCTTGGACGGCATGTGATTGCAGATGCGCTCGGCATACCGCGACCGCCCGGGCAGTATGTCGTGGCGGCGATCGCGGTGGCGCTGGCCGCCCTGGCGCTCGCGCCGATGTTCGTATTCCGGCGCAGGTAGGACGATGTCAGAGACAAAGACAGTTGGCGTCATCGGCGGGCTCGGACCGTTCGCCACGCTCGATTTCTTCGACCGGATTCTGAAAAGAACCAAGGCGCTGCACGAACAAGATCACCTGCGTCTCATCATCGACAACAATACGAAGATTCCTGATCGCAATGCGTTTGCGCGCGGCGAAGGGCCTTCGCCAGCGCCGGCGCTTGCTGCCGCCGCGCGCGGTCTTCAGACGGCCGGCGCCGATTTCATCGTTATGGCGTGCAACACCACACATGCCTACGAAGCGCAGATACGCGCCGCGATCTCCGTACCCTTCATCAGCATCATCGAGGAAACAGCGCGCGTTGTCGCCGAACTCCGCCCGGAGCGCGCGGGCGTGCTGGCGGTCGATGCATGTCTCGCCGCAAATCTCTATCAGGATGCCTTGAAGAAGTCGGGCGTCACGCCGGTCCTGCTAAATGCGGACTCGCAGCGGACATTTATGGAACTGGTCTACCGCCTCAAGTTTGGTGACACAGGCGACACGGTTCGCCGCTCGATGGCGACGCTAGCGAAGAAGCTCGAGGCGCAAGGCGCCGAAGTCATCATTGCAGGTTGCACCGAAGTTCCGCTGGTGCTCACGGATGAAGAGGTCGATGCCGAACTCGTCAACTCAACGGACGTCCTGGTGGAAAGGACGATCGTATTCGCTGGAGCCGAATTGAAAGCCTAGTTGGCCTTCTTCATCCACTCGCGCGCGGCTCTCTGAGCCTTGAGCACTTCAGCCGACGACATCATCTCGGCCATTTCCTGGCGACAGAGCTTGGCTTCACGGTGACCACGAGAGGACGCGAGGTTGAACCATTTGTGCGCTGACACGAGGTCCACGGCGACATCCATACCTTCGGAATAGATGAGGCCCAGTCGATAGAGCTCCTCGCAAGGAGCGTCTTTCGTGAGGAGCGCTTCGGGCTTCTCAAGCTGGACGTCTGCATACGCCATTCTGGCATCCCTTCGACTTTGGGAAGCTTCGCCTCGTCTCTCTGGACTTCGGCTCTACTTCCGCCCACCGCCGCATCAGCGGCTTGAGGACATTCAATCGAAGAAGGTTTTCGACGTAGTTAATACTGCAAAGTTTTGGAAGTCGGATGCAGATTTATTTGGGTTTACATCGATTCAGACGTCTGAATCAAAACTATACAAGTAAAGCCGTTAAATCCGATTCAGACCCGTTCACGCGCGATTACTGTCATCGCCAGCGATCTATAGAGTCCCTGTGCTTCAGCGTTTTCCTCGCCGACCTTGAGATCGACCTGGCGCGCGCCGCGAGCTGCGAAAGATTGAAACGCGGTCAACATCAGCGCGCGACCGATCCCGCGCCGACGCGCGCGGGGATGAACTGCAAGGTCCTTCACGAATGCCGTCGTCCAGCACTGTGCGATCCCGACAACGCCTTCGCGATCACTGGCGACAAAGACCAGCGACGGATCGAACTCGGAATCCTTGCTCAACTGCGACCACCACTGGCGAAACATCGGCGCTCCGCCGCCGCCCTGCCAGTAGCCGGCCCCGAGCACGGAATGAGCAGCCTTCGCCTGCTTCTTGGCATTCTTCGCTGGAAGCGTCGTAACGCTTACACCATCAGGCCAGACCGCCTGTTCGATTGGCCGATCCAGCTCGCGCCGCATGCGCAGCACGAAACGGCTGGGCGACATCAGATCCGGGCTTTCTGGCCGAACAGGATCTTGCGGGCCTCTTCGGCCTCCTTGGTGTTGTCAGCCAGGTTGCTGTTGCTGAGATCCGCGCCTGCCTTTCGACCCGCCTCGAAGCCTGGCCGCTCGCGGCACTGCCCAAACCAGCGGTTCAGCGCCGGGAAATTCTCAAGGTCCTGCCCCTGGCTCTTGTATGCCGCGATCCACGGCCAGGACGCAAAATCAGCGATCGATAACGGGCCAGCAAGGAATTCGCGATCGCGCAGGCGCACTTCCGCTACGCCGAACAGCCGGTTGGTCTCGTTGAAGAAGCGGGTCTGGCCGTATTCCAGCTTGGCCGGGTCGGGCTCGATCTTTGGCGCATAGTTCCGAAAGTGATTGTGATGACCCATCACCGGCCCCAGATTGGAAACCTGCCAGGCCAGCCAGCTTTCGACCTCGGCCTGTTCGCGGGGGTTCGCGCCGCCGAACTTGCCAGTCTTGCGGGCGAGATACTGCAGGATGGCCCCGCTCTCGAAGACCGAAATCGGCTTGCCGTCCGGGCCTTCGGGATCAACGATCGCCGGCATGCGGTTATTGGGGCTGATGGCGAGGAATTCCGGCTTGAACTGGTCGCCCTTGCCGATGTTAACCGGCGCGATCCGGTACGGCAGGCCCATTTCCTCAAGCGCAATCGTGACTTTTCGCCCGTTTGGGGTCGGCCAGAAATGAACGTCGATCGGCGCCGTGTCGGCCATGGGGCTTCCCTCTTGCGCATTATATACTAGGGGGATGTAGCGGCCGGGCCCGGACAGCGCCAGACTACCGCCGCGACAGGCAACCTCAGAATATCCGTGACGAGGCAGACATGACGACCACAACAACCAGCCTCTTCGAGCCGATCTCCTACACGCTCTGGAAGAAGGACCGGCAAGCCTTCGCCGAAAAGCTGGGCGCCAGCTTCCGCGAAACCGGCTTTGCCGTCGTCAACGATCATCCGATCGACCAGGGCGTGATCGATCGCGGTGTCGACTCCGGCAAGAAGTTCTTCGCCCTGCCCGATGAGACCAAACGCAGATACTTCATCCCCGGCGGCGGCGGCCAGCGCGCCTACACGCCCTTTGCCACCGAAGTCGCCAAGGGCGCCAAGGCGAAGGACCTCAAGGAGTTCTGGCACGTCGCGCGCGAGCTGCCCAAGGGCCACAAGTTCGCTGGCACCATGGGGGAGAACCTCTATGTCGCCGAGGTTCCCGGCTGGAAGGAAGCCACAAACGCGATGTACAGCGCGCTGGATGAGTTCGGCCTCGAAATCCTCTCGGCCATCGCGACGCACCTGAAGCTGGATCCGCGCTTCTTCGACAAGACCGTCCAGGATGGCAACTCGATCCTGCGCCTGCTTCATTATCCACCGCAGACCGAGCCGCCTCCTGAGGGCTCCGTCCGCGCCGGCGCGCATGAGGACATCAACGTCATCACCCTCCTCCTCGGCGCCGAGGAAGGCGGACTTGAAGTGCTCCATCGCAATGGATCGTGGTTGGGCGTGAACCCGCCGGCGGGATCACTCGTGATTAATGTCGGCGACATGCTGCAGCGCCTGACCAACCACGTGCTGCCGTCGACCACGCATCGCGTCGTCAATCCAAAGCCGGAGCGGTCGCGCTTCCCGCGCTATTCGACGCCGTTCTTCCTGCACTTCAATCCGGACTTCGAGATCACGACCCTGTCCTCCTGCATTTCGCCGGAACGGCCGAACCGTTATCCCGAGCCGCTCAACGCCCAGGACTTTCTCGAAATCCGCCTGAAGGAAATCGGATTGCGGATGTAGGCAGGCTGGAGCGCCCGCCCGTCAGGCCGTGACGGGAACCGGCGCTTCAACAACCGGCGCTTCCTTCGACTGGATTTGCGCGGGTTTGAGCTGTCCAGCAGGCGCGAACACATTCGACCCCGCCACTGCGCGGCCGAAGTGATAGCCCTGCCCCATGTCGCACTGGAGCGCGTGAAGGGCCTGCGCCTGTTCCGCGGTCTCGACACCTTCGGCGACCACGACCAGGCCAAGGTTCTTCGCCATCGACACGATGGTGCGAACCAGGATCGCCGATTCCGAATCCACGATCATGCGGCGCACGAAGGAACGGTCGATCTTCAGCTTGTCGAACGGAAGCTGGCGCAGTTGCACCAGGCTCGAATGGCCCGTGCCGAAATTGTCGAGGGCGATCTTTACGCCCTTGCCACGCAGCGTGCCCAGAACCGTGCGGGCCGCGTCGAGGTCGGAGATCAGCGCCGCTTCGGTCAACTCGATCTCAAGTCGCGTCGGCGGGAACTCTACCTCGTTCAGAGCCTTCAACAACTTCTGGGCAAGCTCAGCATCGTGCAGCTGCGCCGGCGAGATGTTGAGCGACAGGTGCGGCGCACCCTCCCAGTTGACCGCTTCACGGCAAGCCTTGCGCAGCAGGTTGAGCGTCAGCTCGCTGATGGCGCCGTTAGCTTCGGCGGCCGGGATGAATTGATCTGGCGGGATCGGTCCGCGCGTCGCGTGCGTCCAGCGGGCGAGGACCTCGTAACCGAGAACCTTGCCGTCTTCGAGGCTGACCAGCGGCTGGAAGTGAGCCGCGATATCGTCGTTCTGGACAGCAGCGTAGAGATCCGCCTCGAACAGGGCGCGCTGGCGCACCAGCTCGTCCATGCCGGTCTTGAAGAAGGCAAACCAGCCGCGGCTTGTGTCCTTGGCCCGGCGCAGCGCCAGGCTGGAGCGATGGAGCAGTGTCTCGGCATCGCGTCCATCGGTGAGTGCGATCGCCGCGCCGGCGGAGGCGCTGACAGTGACGGTCAGCTTGCCAAGCGTGATCGGCGCTTCGATCGCCGTCAGCGTAGCCGACAGCCAGTCCATGAGCTCTTCTTCGCCCTGACCCGGCAGCAGCACAACGAATTCATCGCTCTCGAGGCGCGCGACGAACCCGTCGACGCCGGCGCGCATGTTCAGAAGCTTGCCGACATGGATCAGCACTTCATCGCCCGTGGGGCGGCCGTTCACGTCGTTGAAGGCCTTGAAGCCATCGAGGTTGAGCATCACCACGGCGTGGCGGCGCGAGCCGTCGTTCTCGCTCAGCAGCCAGTTGAGCACGCCCTTCAGGTGGCGGCGGTTCGGCAGGCCGGTGAGCTGGTCGTGCATGGCGACACGGCGGGCGCGTTCGTCCGACTGCAGGCGGGCTTTGAGGTCGCGGATATGGGCGTGATAGCGCGTGATGACATAGAGCGTGAGGCCAACGCATGAGACAATGACGGTGCCAAAAACCTTGTCCAGCGGCAGCTGGACATGCTCGGCGATCAGTGAATTGAGCAGGCCGACCACGTTGAGGTTCACCGACAGGATGAAGCCTGCAGCGAGGAATCCGGTAAAGATCAGAAGGTCGCGCGCGACCTGCTGGTTGAGGCGCGTCTGCGCCGTCGGTCCTTCGGACTTCAGCTCAGGCTTGCCGGGCTTGGCCACACCCTGCTCGGGCTTAGGCTTGGCGGCCTTGCCAGCAGCCTTCGAATTCTTCGCGGCCTTGGAAGTTCCGGCGTGGGAATTTCCAGCCTGCGCCTGCGGTTGGTTAATCGAAGATGACATGGGGAATCCGGACTCGTGCTTGCCGGGAGCATGCCTTTTGCGACTTAAGATTCCTGAAGCCAGATCCCGCAAATTTTCATGTATGCCGTCAACCTGTGCGACGAACCTGACGTGCGGCTTCCCAAGCGGCGCGCTCCATCTCCCAGTACAGGGAAGGACGCGTTGATCCATCCGGTTTCACGGACAGGACTTCACCCATCTGGATGAAGCCAAGCCGCGACAACAAACGGATGGAACGATCATTGTCCCTCGCAGTGGTCTCGCAGATGCGCGCCACGCCGAGCTGATCGAAACACCACTCCACCGCCGCGAGCCCGCACGCGCCGCCGAAGCCTCTCCCCTGCCGCTCAGGCTTAACGGCGCCGCCGAACTTGCAGATCGACCATTGCGGCCACAGCTCGACATCGAAATAGGCCGTCGTCTCGCCCGCAAGGTTGAAGGACGCGAACAGGATGCCGTCGCCGCGTGCACGCTGGATCAGGTGATCGTCGATGAACTGCTTCATCGTGCCGGCATTGATCGGGTTGGGTAGGGTGTAGATTTTCGGACCGATGCTCTCGTGCCCGAGGAATGCAGCCAGCGCTTCGGCGTCATCGGCATTGGCAACACGCGCACCGGCAATCCGGCCGCCCATCAGCTCCGACTGACGCACGAAATTGCGCAAACGTTCGGCCTCTTCGTCCGCGACATGTACCCTCGTCTTTGGAATGCCTGTCATCCACCGCCCCCGACCCATGACAACCCCGGGTTGTAGTAACAGAGGATCGAGGAAACGTAGTCTAGGGCTGCCCCCGAAAGATGTCGCCAGATCTAGTCGTGGTCGATGTGGCTGCGATTACGCTTGATCGTGGATCGCTTGGCCTTGCCTTCGAGGCGCTTTTCCTTCTGGGCGCGGCTCGGTTTGGTCTTCACCCGCTTCTTGGGCTTCACCAGCGCCTTCTCGAGCAGTTCGACCAGCCGCTCGCGCGCTTCTTCCCGATTGCGCACCTGCGAGCGATGGGTCTGTACGAACAGCACCAGCTCGCCCTCGTCATTGATCCTGTTGCCAAGGGCGCGGCGGATCATCCACTTCTGCTCGTCGTCGAAGGCGTGGGACGTCTTCACGTTGAAGCGCAGCTGTACGGCCGACGCCACCTTGTTGACGTTCTGTCCGCCCGGGCCGCCGGCGGTCACGAACTTTTCCTCAAGCTCGTGCTCGAACTGGTGGAGGAAGACCGGCATCTCAGCTTTTCCGATTGAGCCGGGAGATCAGGCTGGACGTGTCCCACCGGCCGTGTCCGTCGGCCTGAATGTCGGCGTAGAACTGATCAACCAACGCCGTGAGGGGTGTCGATGCGCTGGTGTTACGCGCCGCATCGAGCGCGATGCGAAGATCCTTGCGCATCCAGTCGACAGCGAAACCGAAGTCGAATTTTCCATCGACCATCGTCTTCCAGCGGTTCTGCATCTGCCAGCTTTGCGCCGCGCCTGCAGAAATCGCTTCAATGACTTTCGCTTCGTCGAGACCGTTGGCGCGCGCAAAGTGCAGCCCCTCGGCAAGGCCCTGCACGATGCCTGCGATGCAGATCTGGTTCACCGACTTGGCAAGCTGTCCTGCCCCACTCTCGCCGATCAGCGTGATCTGCTTCGAGTAAGCACGCATGACCGGTTCAGCCAGCGCGAATGCCGACGAGTCGCCGCCGACCATCACCGTAAGCTGGCCGTTCTCGGCGCCTGCCTGTCCGCCTGAGACGGGAGCATCGAGGAAATGTCCGGCATGCGCCAGATGGCGCTTGGCCAGTTCGCGCGCCAGCCCGGCCGATCCGGTCGTGTGATCCACGACGATTGCGCCGCGCTTCACTTCGGACTCGATGTCGTCGAACACGGCCTTCACGTCCGGATCGTCGCCAAGACACATCAGAACGAAATCGGCGTCGCGGACAGCGTCGCGCGCCGTATCCGCTGCCTTGCCCTTCCCGCCCGCCTTCACCCAGGCCTTGATCTTGTCCGGTGAGCGGTTCCAGACCGTGACCTCATGCCCTTTGAGCGAGAGATGGCGCGCCATGGGGCTGCCCATCACGCCGAGGCCGAGGAATGCGCATGTCGCCATTGTGTACGTCCTGATTCAGGTCAGGCGACACATAGTGAGGACGCCGTTCGTTGTCACGCCGGGCGATAGCGGATGAAGACGTTGCCATTGCCCTTGAACGGCCGGATCTCGGTTGTCTTCCAGCTGACCTTCCGCTTCACGGCGTCGAGCAGCTTCTTCCCACCGCCTAGGCTGACAGGGACAAGCATCACCTGGAGTTCGTCGAGCAACCCCGCCTCGATCAGCTGGGCGACGATGCTGCCAGAACCGAGAATCGCCATGTCTGGCCCGCTACCGGCCTTCAGCTTCTTCACGTCGGCGATGAGGTCGGATTTCACCGTGGTGTTGTTCCAGGCGGCCGACTTCATCGCGCGCGAGAAGACGATCTTGGGCAGCGCGTTCATCTGCTTCGCCACGTCGGGCATCATCTGCGCTGCGGCCGGAGTGGGCCAGAAGTCGGCCATCATGTCGTAGGTTGTATGGCCGAAGACCAGACAACCGCCGCCCTTGGCGTTTCCAGCGGTGAAAGCCTGCTGTTCGGGATCCTGACTATGCGCCCAGCTCATGTCGCTGCTGGCGTCGGCATAGCAGCCGTCAAGGCTGAGAGAGATGAAGGACGAAATGGCCGGCATCGGCGCCTCCAAGCTTGGGGTGATGGTTAAACAGGGTAGACGTTTGAGCAATCTGGTTTTCGACATGCGCCCGCTGTCGGACCGGCGAGCGCCGTCCGGGATGCTCTAGCTCCGCCCCTGAAGGAGGGCCGGGGACGCGGGATGCCCCGCGTGGTTTGGGCTTCGCCGATTGCTCGACGTTGCCGGCAGTGGAAAAAGAACGCGATCTCCCGCGTCCCCGCGACCGTTGTTCGCCAGCCCAGAGCAGGGCGCTTGTTCACGCCCCTGACATGGTCGCCGACGGCGTTTCGGGCCGGATGAGTCCGCATCCGGTCCCCTGCGCAAGCATCCAGCCTTTGAGCGCCGGATGTTGATTACTCCCGGCCTTGGCTGCCCAATGCAGCGTTCCCCGGGACTTATACGCTCGGTCGCATCGCCCCCGCGCCGTTGAACAGTGATCGGCTGCCCTCCATGCGGAGGCGATGGGCGCAGTGTAAGCGCGGCCGGAGCCCGGCTGAATCTAACTGGCTCTGTCCTGCAGTTTCTGGCGCTAGTGGTCTGGATTCAGGCTGCAAGATTTCTGGCCATCCGCCGTTTTGCGGAAGGCCTGCCCCGCATTTTCGATGCTGGTGAGCACGCCCTCGTCCTTCGAGACGCGGACTTTGTCCGCTGCTCAGGATGAGGGCTATTGGGACGCAAGTGGTTTGGACGTCATTTCTGCTCCGACCTCAGCGTGACGAACTTGCCGCGAAAGAAGCCGAGCGCGTCGACGCCGGCATCGGCGCGGTAGGCGACGACGTCGCCATAGATGACTTCATGATCGCCCATGGGTTGGCGCAGGCGCATCCGGCAATCGATGCTGGCGACGGCGGCCGACAGGACGGGAGCGCCTGTTTCCATCGTGCAGATCTGGTCCGGAGGAATGATCCGGTCGCCCTTGCGCGAGAAGCGCTGGGCGACCTCATGGTCGTCGGAGCGCAGGATGTTCAGCGAGAAGGCGGGGCAATCCGTAAACACGCTGAAAGCATTGCTGGAGTTGGCCAGACACCACAGCATGATCGGCGGGTGCAGCGACACGGACGTCAGTGAATTAATGACCATTCCGTGCGCATTTCCCTGCGCATCGTGTGCAGCCACCAGCGCCACGCCAGTGCCAAAGCCGCCCAGCGCCCTGCGATAGGCGTGCGGATCGAATTCCGAGAGACCGTCAGGATCGCTCATGCACCCGGCTTTAACTGTAGCCTGCCTATAAAGCCGGGTTAATACCCGGGATCAAATTCGCCATGAGTGGCAATAAGCCAGTCGTCATCAAGAAAGTGAAGAAGGTCATTGGCGGCGGCCACCATGGCGGCGCCTGGAAAGTGGCCTACGCTGACTTTGTGACCGCGATGATGGCGTTCTTCCTGCTGATGTGGCTGATCAACACGACTTCGCCCGAGCAAAAGCGGGGTATCGCCGACTATTTCGCGCCTGCCAGCGTGTCGCGTTCGACTCAAGGTTCGGATGGCCTTCTGGGCGGAACGGCCTTCCAGGATGACGGCGCCCGCGCCTCCGGCACCAATCGCCAGCTCGACGAACAGCTTGCCTCCGAGAACGTCCGGTCCAAGGCGGGCGGCAGCGAGAACAGCGACAGCCAGTCGAGCCAGCCGAGCGACGAGGCAATGGCCAAGGCCCGCGCCATCCGCGAGGAAGCCGAGTTCTCCAGCGCCGAAGACTCGTTGCGTCAGGCGCTGCAGGACCTGCCGGACTATGCAGAGCTGTCCAAGAACATTGTGATCGACCAGACGCCGGAAGGCCTGCGCATCCAGCTGATCGACCAGGAAGGCCGGGCCATGTTCACGGGGTCGTCGGCCGATCCGCTGCCGCGTACCCAGCACTTGCTGGAGACCGTCTCCAGGGTCATCCAGCAGCTTCCCAACCGGATCAGCATTTCCGGCCACACTGACTCGTCGACGCCTGCCCGCGCTGGCTATTCCAACTGGGAGCTGTCCGCCGACCGCGCCAACACTTCCCGCCGTATCCTGGAAAAAGCCGGCGTCGAGGGGGATCGCATCTATCAGGTCAGCGGCAAGGGCGACCGGGAACCACTCTATCCGGATGATCCCGATCTACCGGCCAACCGGCGGATCAGCATCGTCCTGATGCGCGAAGCCCCGGTTATGCCCTCAGATCACGCGCTCTGACCGGATGTTGCAGCGCCCTGACAGTTGGGGCTGTGACACATCGCAGTTGAAGCTATTTTCCTGTGGCGTATCCGCCCCGGCGGCGTTTACAGTCGATTCGACATGAAGGAAGCCGACACCAAGGAAATCATCCCGCCGGACTTTGTCCGGAAGATGAAGTTTTACCTGACGTCGCCCCAGCCCTGCCCCTACCTGCCCGGCAAGATGGAACGCAAGGTGTTCGCCAACCTTGCGGTCGACGGCGCTGTCAATCTCAATGACAGCCTCACCCGCTCCGGTTTCCGCCGCTCGCAGACGATCGCCTATCGCCCAGCATGCAAGGCGTGCGGCGCGTGCCGCTCTGTGCGGATCGATGTCGCCCAGTTCAAGATGACGAAGCGGTGGAAGCGCGTGCTGGCGAAGAACGCCATGCTCGAGCGCGAGCCCACGAATGCGCGCGCGACGCGCGAGCAGTTCCGCCTTCTGAAGAAGTATCTCAACGATCGCCACCCCGGCGGCGGCATGACCGAGATGGAAATCCGCGACTATGCCGGCATGGTCGATGCGAGCCCTGTGCGCACGGTCGTGTTCGAATACCGCAACGCGATAGAACCGGGTCAGGAAGAAGACGGCCCGCTTCAGGCCGCTGCACTGACCGACGTGCTGCGCGATGGCCTGTCCATGGTCTACAGCTTCTTCAGGCCCGACCTGTCGAAGCGCAGCGCGGGCGCCTTCATGGTGCTGGACCATATCCGCCTCGCGTCCGAGCTCGGCCTGCCCTACGTCTATCTCGGCTACTGGGTGCGCGGCTCAGAAAAGATGGGTTACAAGTCCGACTTCATGCCGCTCGAAGTCTTTGACGGCGAAGAATGGCGCCCGCTGCGCGAGGAAGAGCTCTAGGCTTCCGTCTCGGCTTCAAGCCATGCTGCATAAGCTGGTTCGACCGCAACCAGATCCATCGCAACAATGCACGGAACCTCGTACGGGTGGATCGACTTCACGCGTTCGCTCAATCGCTCGAACAGCGAGGCACGAGTCTTGAGCAATAGCGGGAACTCATTCGCTTCCTCGATCGCGTCCTTCCAGCGGTAGATGCTCTCGATCGCCTCGCCGATATTGGCGCAGGCGGCGAGCCGCTCGTCGACCAGTGTTCGCGCGATCCGGCTGGCGACCTGCCGGTCGGGACAGGTGACGAGGACATCGATGAACTGCATGGCGAAACGTCTCGAGGCGCCACCGGAATAGCGATGGCGCCTCGATCATAGCCTCGGCGTATCTCGAGGCTACTACCCTGTCGGATGGCCGCCATTGCGGCTCCGTGAATTGCTCCGGCGGCCGCATGATCGGAACGCGATTGGACAATGCGGGTTCCCGCGAGCGTCACGCAGCAAATGGCGCGGCTAGTCCAGGATAAGTTCGAGCTGCACGTCCGCACGCGCATAGGGCGACGGTAGCCGTTCCTTCAGCGGAACGAAGCCCGCATCGTGATAGAGCTTGAGCGCCGGACCGAGTTTCGAATTGGTCTCGATATAGACCCGCCGCATGCCCAGTTCGCGCGCCCGCTCGACCGCAGCGGCGACCAGCATGCGTCCCGCACCCTTGCCCTGCGCCTGTGGCCGCACGCCCATCTTGGCGAGTTCGACAGAGCCATCGCCCATCACCATCAGCGCGACGACGCCAACCGGCGTTTCGTCATCCATGGCAAGAAGGATCGCGCCACCGGGATCGAGGATGTACTTCTCCGGATTGCCGAGAACCTCGCGGTCCTTTGCCTCGACCGCGAAGAAGCGCTCGATCCATTCGAGGTTGATGTCCCGGAACGCCGCCTCGTCGCCGGGCCTGAAGGACCGGATGACGACCGTCACTTCAGAACTTCACCGTCGGCGCCACGTTGATCTGCGCGCGCTCTGCTTCGCCGACATCGAACATCTCGCGCGAGGTGAAGCCGAAACCGCCGGCGAACATCGCCGCCGGGAACTGCTGGATCGCGGTGTTGTATTCGTTGACCGACGAGTTGTAGAAGCGCCGCGCCGCAGCGACCTTGTCCTCGATCGAGGAGAGCTCGGTCTGCAGCTGCACGAAATTGGTGCTGGCCTTCAGGTCAGGATAGGCCTCGGCCAGGGCGAACATCTTGCCGAGCGCACCGGTCAGGGCGCCTTCGGCGGCGCCGAGCTGGGCAGGCCCCTGGGCGGCCGCAGCGGCGTTGCGAGCGGCGATGACGGCGTCGAGTGTAGACTTCTCGTGGGCAGCGTAGCCCTTCACCGTCTCGACCAGGTTGGGCACCAGCTCGCGGCGCAGCTTCAGCTGCACGTCGATGCCCGAGAACGCCTCATTGACCGTCTGCCGCTTGGAGACGAGCCCGTTGTAGATCGCGATGATCAAGATAACGACGAGCGCAACGACGCCCAGAATGATGTAGATCGGCAGCATGTCCACGGCGTAGCCCCTCTCGAAGTCCGTCCCCGGCCGATTCCGGCAGGGCGACCCTATATCATAGACTGCGCGAATCCAGAGCCGCGCGAATCCACAGGTGAGGGCCACTCGCCCTGTCCGGGAGATCATGGCAAACGTCACCCAAGGATTTCCGTAACGGAGATGGCATGAGCCTCGGGAAAAGCGCGATCGTGGTCGGGGCCGGCATTGGTGGGCTCGCAGCGGCGGCCGCCCTGTCGGGAAGCTTCGCGTCGATCACCGTCATCGACCGCGACACGCTTCCGGGCGACGCCTCGCTGCGCAAGGGCGCCGGCCAGGGCGCCCATACCCACCAGCTGCTGAAGGCTGGCGAACAGGCGCTGGAACAGCTGCTGCCGGGAATCACCGACCAATTCTACGCAGCGGGCGCGGCCCGGATGCGGGTGGGCCGCGACGTGAAGGTGTTCGATTTTGGAGGCTGGATGGACGAGTGCGATGCCGGCTTCGACGTCACCAGCCTGTCGCGTCCGGCCTACGAAGCCATCCTGCGCGGCCGCGTCGCCGCCCTGCCCGGCGTGACCATCCGGCACGAAACGCCGGTCAAGCGCTTCACCGTGGAGAACGATGTCTGCACCGGTATTGAACTCGAAGATGGCTCGAAGCTGACTGCCGACCTTGTTGTTGACGCGACCGGTATGACCGGCCCGCTGGTCGCGCAACTCGTCGAGGATGGCCACGCACACTTCGACACCGAAGAAGTGAAGATCAACGTCGCCTACACGACCGCGAAATTCCGCAAACCGGAAAAGTATCGTGGCGAAGGCGCCGGATTCTTCTTCCTGCCCGGCCCTCCGGGCAAGCAGTTCGGCTTCATGCTGCCGATCGAGGGCGACCAGTGGATCATCTCCGTCGGCGCGCGCGGCAAGGCGTCGCCGCCGCGATCGATCGAGGAAATGCGCTCCTACGCAAAGGAGTTCGATGCGACCATCTACGACCGCATCAAGGACGCCGAGGCGACCAGCGAGGCGCGCACCTTCCGCAAACCGACAGCAACACGCCGCAAGATCTGGGAAGCGGCAAAATGGCCCGACCGGCTGATCCCGATCGGCGACGCCATGAGCAGCGTCAACCCGACTTACGGCCAGGGCATGACGGTGGCCGCCTGCGAGGCCGAGGCGCTTGCAACGATGCTTTCGAACCGGAAGGATCTGGAGGGCCTGGTGGCGGAATATCTTCCCGTCGCTGCCGACATCTCGGGCCGCGCCTGGAGCCTCTCGATCAACTCCGACTATGTCTACGAGGAAACCGAAGGCGAGCGTCCCGCAAATTTTGGCATGAGCCGTGCGATGGCGTCCGTCCTGCGCAAGCTGGCGGACGAGGAAATGGAATTCCGCGTGCTGCGCTATCGCCTCGTGCACATGGTGGATTCGGCCAACATCCTGCGCGAGGGGCCGCTCGGCATCCGCTTCTTCACGGCGCTGCAAGGCTCGATGGCCCAGTGATGGAGATGTCGTGACGCTCGTCCTGCGCCCCGCGACGACCGCCGACATCTTCCGGCTGCAGGATATCGAGCGCAACGCCGCAGAACTGTTTCGCGACTCTCCCCTGATCGATATCGGCAACATGGCCGTTGTCGCTCTGTCGGACCACATCGACGCCATCAATGCCGGCTTGTCGTTTGTTGCCGAGATCGACGGCCGCGTCGCCGGCTTCGCGATGGGCGAGATGCACGGGCCGGACGCCTATCTCCACGAGCTGGACGTCGATACGGCTTTCCAGCGTCGTGGCGTAGGCGCGGCGCTGGTCGGCGCTTTTGTGGAGGCCGCCCGCGTTCGAAGTGTTGCAACCGTTTATCTCGCGACCTTCCGCGATCCGCCCTGGAATGCGCCTTTCTACGCCCGCCTCGGCTTCCGCGAAGTGGCGTGTCCGGACTACCTGCCCTGGATGACAGCGCTTGAAGAACAGCAAGCAGCCTTCCTGGATCTCAGCACGCGCGTCTTCATGCGCCTTGGCTAGCGGTGCTGAGGGAATGGCGCCGTCAGAAGATCGAACGCGGCCGCACGGGGCGGCTTGCCGACGCTCGTCGTCACGCCGAATTCCATCTGCAGGTCTGTCTTGGGATCGTAAGCTGGCCAATCCGGCGCCGGCGCGCATGACGGCTTGCCGGTCTTGGCGAACGCAACCCAGCACGCCGACATCATCGTAGACATCGCCTTGTCCTGCTCGGTCAGCGCGCGCGCCAGCGCAGGCATGTTCGCCCACGATCCGAACACGTACGGAATTTCCGATCCGTGGTTGGCGCCAGGAACCGCATTACGCCGCACCGCTGCGACATACGAAAAGTAGTAGAGATAGCTCGGCGCGCCGGATGCCGCCGCTCCAGCCACCCAGCGCGACGGCGCTACGAACACCACATCGCCCAAGGCCTGCCGCGTGAATTCATCCTCCGGCAGCGTCTCGCCATAGAGTTTGCGCAGCTGCGGCAGCGCCGGGCCAACGGCGGCGGCCAGTGCGCCTGTCGGTACGCCAAGCGTCGAGAGCACACTCGCTTCATTGGAATTGGCGCCGATCAGCAGCGGTACATCATGCGCGCGGCCATCGCGGAAAGCTTCCCAGGGCGCTTCGGTGACAAAGCGGCCATCGATGAACGGTCCGAAACCGAGCCCGCCCTGCAGCGCGCCTTGCGCTGTGACCCACTCCTGCGCGGGCTTCGCGCGCATCTCAGCCAGCGTCGCCGAAGCGCCCAGCCCGATAGTCGCTGCCGAAGCCGCGCCACGGGTCTCGTTCTCTGAAAGTCCGATGGGACGTTGGAGGCCGCCGCCGGATTCCACGATCGCCTTTGCAAACAGTCCCTTCGCCTTTGGATTTGCGAGCAGATAGATCATGCTCGATCCGCCAGCGCTTTCGCCGAAGGCCGTGACATTCTTCGGATCCCCGCCGAAGGCTGCGATATTGTCCTGCACCCATTGCAGCGCCGCGACCTGGTCCATCAGTCCGTAATTGCCGAGAGGATCGCCGGCCTTCGCTTCGGCCGTCAGCTTGGGATGGGCAAAGAAGCCGAGAAGTCCCAGCCTGTAGTTCACCGTGACCAGGATCACGCCCTGCTTCGCCAACGCGGCACCGTCATAGATCGGGGCGCCGCTGTAGCCGAGGCGGAAGGCGCCGCCATGAATCCAGACCATCACTGGCAGGTTCTTCGCGCCTTCGGGCGCAAACACGTTCAGCGTCAGGCAGTCTTCAATCTGAGCGGGTGGAGCGCCTGCCCCTCCGCCATCGCCGCGATCTGGCTGAAGGCACCCTGTGCCGATCGCTGTTGCCTGTTTCACGCCGCTCCACGCCTTTACCGGCTGCGGCGCCTTCCAGCGCAGATCGCCGACCGGTGGAACTGCGAACGGAACGCCCTTCCAGGATGAGACGCCGCCCGTTGTTGCGCCGGCAATGTCTCCCGATTTCGTCTTCACCGTTTGCGCGAAGGATGTCGACGTGATCGCAAGAAGTGCAGCTGCACCGAGGCCGGCGAGCAGTGAGCGGATCATGTGTGCTCTCCCGATGCGCGGAAGACGCGCGACGTTTTTATGATACCGAGCGGTAGCGTTGTCCAGCCGCTGGCGCAGAGCACTCAGGACGCCGACACGCCCGCGCGTTCGAGCCGTTCGATCAGGTCAGGCGGCACAGGCGACTTGTACAGCGACACGCCCAGGTCTTCGCGGATGGCGTCGGTCGGCTTCTGCCAGATGCCCTGCCAGTCGACGCCGAGCAGCGGCGGGGTGATGCGGCCGTGGCGCCAGCCGGACAGGGTGATCTCCAGAAGCAGCGGCACGCCCATCTGCTGCCGGAACGCTGCGCGCGCTGTGATCAGCGCGAGGAACTGCGCCGAATAGTTATGGCCGAACTGAGCGAGCTGGAATCCCGAAATCGCCACTTCATGCAGCGCCGTCGTGTGATAGCCGCCAACGATGTGCCAGAGATCGTGGCACTGGAGGATCCGGACGTTCAGATAGTCGAGCGGCGGACGAAGCTTGGCGAGACCAAGCACATCGCGATCGAGAACTTCCAGATCGAAATTGTTGTCGACGATCTGGCGGTGGAATTCACCACCCAGCGAGTCGTGTGGGCAGACAGCGAGATCAGACATCTGGAAACGCTCGGGCCAACCCTGCGCCACCGCGTCGGGCACGCCCGGATAAGCAAGGCTCGCCTCACCTGCCCGTTGCGGGAAACTCTCATCGACATACTGGCCAAGCCCCGCAGTGCGCGTCGTAAACGTGCCGGGGTCCATCTTCGACGCGTCTTCGAGCAATTCCCAGAACGGCGGCCAGAGCGCGGGGTTCACCGTGCCCTTGCCGCCGCGAAGCGTGGTGGGTGGAGAAGGTTCGCCGAACCAGCCGCGGGCGGCGGCGTCATAGGTGTCAAGGATCGTGCTCGGCTCAACGAAGGCAGCGCGGGCGAACAGTGCGCCGAGATCAGCGCAGGCCTGCATATCGCCCTGCTTGGTCACACGGGCAAGACTAGCGGGGTCGCCATCGCCGGATGCGACGAGAGCTTCAAATCTCTGCTTCGTTTCAGCGGCAATCATGGCGGCATCCCTGAAGGCTACTCTTTCCCGGATCGTGCCAGCGAAACCAGATCCCGACCAGACTTACGTTGCGCCAAGTTTCTGCAGATTTTCTTCGTGTTTCTTGCGATCGACTGCGTAGGGCAGGATCGAGAGGACCATCAGCAGCCGCAGCAACAACACAGCCGGCAGATACCACCAGCCCAAGGTCACGAGTGCGGCATCGGGTGTCTGTTCAGGCGCAGCGCCAGGCGGAATCTGCGCCAGCGCGAGCACGATGCCGGCAGCCATCACGCCGATGCCCGTGGTGACTTTCATGATGAATGTGTTGGCGGCAAAAAAAACACCTTCCGACCTGCGCCCGGTCTTCACTTCGGCCTGCTCCACCAGATCCGACACCATGGACATGAGCAGCGCCTGCTGGGCGACCACGATGATGACATCCACCTGTCCCTGCGCGAAGACGACCCAGAACGCCGCATCCGTCCCCGGGGAGATGACGCCTGTCAGCCGCAACAGCATGGCGACCGGAAATGTCACCAGCCCCAGGACGCCGACGATGATGATGCCCCTCTTCTTGCCGAAGCGACGCGTCAGCAGGGGGGCAAGTGCGGCGCCGATCGCCGCCGAGACGAAGATGACCAGCGTGATGATGCCGATCTGCACAGGCTGCAGACGCCAGAAGAAGGTCGACATGAAGGTCGACAATGATTGAGCGAGGCCCAGCGCCGAGCTGGCGATGATGGCGGTCAGGAAGATCGCGCCCATCGACTTGTTGAACAGCGTCTCGAAAATTTCCCGGAACACGTCAACGAGCGTCAGCTTGCGCTTTTCCGGGGCCTTCAAGCGCGCGATATGTCTGTGGGTGCCGAGCGAGGACACCACGATAGCGAACAGCATCGTGGCCGCCGCGATCCACGCATAGACGACGTAGGCATCGCGATTGAACTGGCCGTTGGGAATCTGCGGCGTCGTGAATGCAGGGAAGACAAAGAAGAACATCAGGACGGTCATCGCGTTGCCGCCCGTCCAGCCGAAGAAATTGCGCCATGACTGGAGCGTCGAGCGTTCGTCGTAGTCGCGCGTCAGTTCCGGCGCCAAGGCGGCGTTTGGCGTCTCGAAGAAGGTGAGCGCCGCGCGGGTCAGCACCGCGAATGTCAGCAGATACCAGAACAACGCCTGATGATCCCAGCCCTGGGGCGGCGTCCAGAGCAGGAAGAATGAGACGGCGATCGGGATCGCCGACGCATACATGAAGGGATGTCGGCGTCCCCATTTTGAATGGAAGTTGTCGGACCAGTAGCCGACGATCGGATCAAGGATCGCGTCCAGCACAAGCGCCAGCGTCAGCGCAAGGCCAACCAGCGGCGCGGGGACGCCAACGATCTGGGTGTAGAACATCAGGAGGAATATCTGTAGCCCGGCATCCTTGATGCCGAACGCCGCCGAGCCGAGACCGTAGGTCAGCCTCGTGCCGAGCGAAGTTGCACGTGTTGCGATCGCGGCCTCCCTTGTCCCCACGGGAGGCTAGGTCAGTCTGCGATGCAGCAACACCCGGCGCCTTAGCGTCAGCCCCCGGAGAATTTTCCGTTCTTGTTGAAGCCGCGCGGCGGCAGGCGACCCGACTGGGCGCGCTTGCCGATCCAGTCCTTCCAGTCGTCGGACGACTGCTGGCGGCCGCCAGAGTCGATCCACGAGAAGCCGTCGGCCTTGTTGAACGTCTTGATGTCCGCAAGTCCGCCATCCTTGAACGCCTGGATCTTCACGCCCTTGCCGCGCGTCATCTCCGGCAGTTCGACAGTCTTGAAGATCACCATCTTCCGGTTCGTGCCGATCGACGCTGTCATGTCGCCTTCGACTTTCACGCACGCGATCAACTCCTCGTCGCCGACATTGAGGATGATCTTGCCCTTGCGCGTGGACGAAACGAGTTCTGCGTCCGTGACGATGAAGCCATAGCCCTTGCCAGAGGCAACGATGCGCTTGGCTTTGTCCTCGGGCACGAACATCGCGACAATCGTCTCGGCCTCAGGCACTTCCAGCTGCAGGCGGATCGGCTCGCCATGCCCTCGCCCGCCCGGCAGCTTGTCGGCGCCCAGCGTGAAGGCCCGGCCACCCGACGCCATCAGCAGCACCTTGTCCGTGGTCTGGCATTCCAGCGTCAGGGCGAGTTCGTCGCCCTCCTTGAACTTCACCTGGTCGAGCTTCTGGTTGTGGCCCTTCAGCGCCCGGATCCAGCCCATGGTCGACAGCACGACCGTGACCGGTTCCTTGACGATCAGGGCTTCCATCGCGGCTTCGGTGTCGATCTCTTTGGCGACGCCGAAATCTGAGCGGCGGCGACCAAGTTTCGATTTGGGATCAAAGACCTCGCGCGCAGCCTTCAACTGGCGCTTCACCTCGGTCCACTGGCGGGCGGTCGAGCTGAGCAGCTGCTCGATCTCGCGCTTCTCTTCCGACAGCTCCTTGTGCTCGCGCTTGATCTCGATCTCTTCGAGCTTGCGCAACGCACGCAGGCGCATGTTGAGGATCGCTTCCACCTGGATGTCCGACAGGCGGAACCGCTTCATCATCACGGCTTTCGGATCGTCCTCGTAGCGGATGATCCGGATCACTTCGTCGATGTTGAGATAGGCCTTGAGCAGGCCGTCGAGGACTTCGAGGCGATGCTCGATCTTGCCAAGGCGGTGCTTATTGCGCCGGACGATCACTTCGCGGCGGTGATCGAGATAGCAGTTCAGCATCTCGCGCAGGCCCATGACCTTGGGCACGCCGTGATCCAGAACGTTCATGTTGACCGGGAAACGCGTCTCCAGCTCGCACTGCCGGAACAGGCTCGCCATCAGCACTTCGGGCTCGATGGTGCGCGACTTGGGCGTCAGCACGACGCGCACATCCTCCGCGCTCTCGTCCATCGCGTCCTCGAGCATCGGGGCCTTCTTGGTCTCGATCAGCTCGGCCAGGCGCTCCATCAGCTTGGACTTCTGCACCTGGTAGGGAATCTCGGTGACGATGATGCGCCACATACCGCGACCAAGGTCTTCCTTGCGCCAGCGCGCCTGGCAGCGGATGCCGCCCCGGCCTGTCGCATAGGCCTCGCGCAGGCCTTCTTTCGTCTCGACGATCACGCCGCCGGTCGGAAAGTCCGGACCGGGAATGATCTTCATCAGCTCGTCGACATTCGCCTTCGGGTGATCGAGGAGATGGATCGCGGCATCGATGCACTCGGCCACGTTATGCGGCGGGATCGACGTCGCCATGCCGACCGCGATGCCTGACGAGCCGTTGGCCAGCAGGCTGGGGAAGCCAGCGGCGAGGACGACCGGCTCCCTGTGCTGGCCGTCATAGGTTTCCTTGAAATCGACCGCGTCGTCGTCGAGGCCTTCGAGCAGCAGCATCGCTGCCGGCGTCAGGCGCGCTTCGGTGTAGCGGAACGCTGCGGGCGCATCACCATCGATGTTGCCGAAATTGCCCTGGCCATCGACCAGCGGTGAGCGCGTCGCG
The DNA here is from genome assembly GCA_965279205.1 of Hyphomonadaceae bacterium. Lineage (GTDB taxonomy): Bacteria > Pseudomonadota > Alphaproteobacteria > Caulobacterales > Hyphomonadaceae > UBA7672. The sequence continues at coordinate 1,531,828 of OZ257144.1, read as the reverse complement.
AAATCCTGCGCCAGGCGCACCATGGCGTCATAGATCGATTGGTCGCCGTGCGGGTGGTACTTACCGATGACTTCACCGACCACGGTCGCCGACTTGCGGAACGGACCGGTCGGAGAAAGCCCGAGCTGGCTCATCGAATAAAGGACACGCCGGTGAACCGGCTTCATGCCGTCGCGCACGTCCGGCAGCGCACGGGCCGTGATCGTCGAGAGCGCATAGGCGAGATAGCGCTTCGACAGCGCATCGCTCATGCCCTCTTCAATGATCTCGCCGCCATTGTCTGGCGGCTCCAGCGTCGTGTTCTTGGCCATACTCTATCTCTTTTTGGCGCTCGAATCAGGAAGGCGAGAGTCGCCCTGCTCGCTCCAGCCGGTCAATCATCAGGAAGCGGGCTTCGGGTACAGGCTTGTTGAGATCGGCAAACAAACGCTCTGACAGGAAATGTCCGGTCAAGCGAAAGCCATTGTGGATATCCACAGGGCCGGCCGGCGCGCGTGCATCCACCAGAAATGCCGGCAAGGGCAACAGCCTTGCGAGATAGTCGCCCGCTTCAGAACCGCGCACTGCCCGTCCCGATTTGGGGCTCACATGGGTCAGACCATCATTGGCGCCGGAAATCGCGCAGCTCGACAGGTCGAGCCCGTAGCCGAGCATGGTGAGCAGACCGAGCTCCCAACGAACGAACAGCGCCGGCCAGACATCTGGATGACCCAGCATGTCGAGAACCGTTTCTGCGGCGTCGTAGAGAGCAGGCTTTGCCTCCCCTTCCGGCAGCGCCGCGGCGAGGAGTTCTGCGAGTGCGGAGAGGCCGGCAAGGGCCTCCGCATCAGCCATGTAGATCGCGGCTCGTTCGCTTTCGGTTTCCGCGGTGAAGAAGCCGAGGCTGTCGTCGACGCGAGCCTTCCATGTCACCAGCAGCGTATTGCCCGGCTGCATGGGTCCGCGCTTCGTCCGGCTGGCGCCGCCATGGACCATGCCGCGCCGCCGCCCCTGCTCGCGCGCAAAGACTTCAAGGATCGCCCCGGTCTCGCCGAAGCGTCTCAAACCCAGCGATATCCCGCGATCGCTCCATTCAACCATGCGGATGGCATAGGCGCGCGGGAAGATAAGGCAATGGGGCTTGGCGTCCTTGCGCCGGGTTGACGGGAACACGTGTTAGACGCACATCGCATCCGCGAGGACGACCTCCCCCATCAAGGGCATCATTCGGGACGGCCCGACCTGATCAGGAGGGTCGCATGGCCTGGGTGTATCTTGGTGTCGCTGGTGTTCTGGAAGTTATCTGGGCCTATGCCCTGAAACAGTCAGCCGGTTTCTCGCGGCCGGTTGAAGCAACCATTGCCGTTGTCGCGATGATTGCGAGCTTTGTCGTTCTATCTATGGCGATGAAGGAGCTCCCGCTCGGAACGGCCTACACGATCTGGACCGGCATCGGAGCCATTGGCGCGTTCATCCTCGGCGTGGTTTTTCTGGGAGAGGCGGCGACACTGCTGCGCGTTGGCTCTGCTGCACTGATCCTTGCCGGTATCGTCGGGCTGAAGCTCGCTTCCGAATAAGAGAAAGAGCGGCGGATTGCTCCGCCGCCCCATCTTCGATCCATCGCTGGCGACCGATCAGGCTTTCTCGTGACGCAGCTGCATCGCGCCGATCGCAACAGTGACGCTCAGGCCACTATTGCCTTCGATGCTGATCGGCTGAAGCGTGATCGACTTGTCGAGGCCGCCGACCATCACATTCAGATTGCCGCCGACAACCGCTGTCGCGCCAGCGGTCACGCCGCCGTACGTGCCTTCCAGTGCGTCAGCACGCATGTCTTTCGACGGCGCCACGACAGCCCAGATCATCACGCCGGCATTGGTATAGCCAACATCAATGCCGAGCTTGGTGACGTCGCCCGAATAGTTCGCGACAGTGCCGTTCATCGACTTGAACACACAGGCGAGATCCTTCTGGGAGCCGAGCACATAGCCCCACCCTGCTTCGACATCGCAGGTCAGCGTACCTACCTTGACGCCGGCTGCCTGCGCAGGCGTCGCCGCCAGCATCGCAGCGATCGCCGCACCAATCATCGCAATTTTCTTCGGCATGTTAGCCTCCTTGCTATCCTGCCATCCGCGCATGCGGACGCAGTCGAGACACTGGCGGGACCAGCCGAACTGGTCCCAACCGCTCGAGGAGGCAACGTGCGTTAAGGCGGTGACGTTCCCGGTTGTGACGACACCGTAAGGTGTTCTGTCATGCAGCTGTGAGGGAACAAATCGAAAGAAGCGTACAGCTGCTCGGCGTCTTTATTGAGGAAGATCGCGCAACAAGTATTCGATTTTCGAGCCCTGCGTTTCGAATGCGCATTTCACCCAGCGCCCTTCCGCATCGTACCAGAAGCTCGCCTCGATATCCGACTTCACGAAATAGCGCCGTGCATCGATCATGCCTTTGCCGACCTTCACGCGCTCGACGCCCTTATCGGTCACGGCGATCTTCAACATCTCGCCCGTTTCGGTAGAGAACATCGCAAGCTGCTTCATCTCTTCGATGTTCCAGTGGGACGATGGGATAACGAGCCCCTTCAGCACGCCGCTGAACTTCGATCCCTTCACCTGCAGCCCACCTTCGACCGCTTGGGCCGACAGCGTCTTCCACTTGCCCTCATTCTTGGAGCGCGAGCCGACCCAGGTGAGCTTGCCGCCGACATATCGCTCGGTCGCATCAAGCACGTAGTGAAACAGATTGAGCGGACCCAGATCGACACGCAGCTCGACGTCGGTGTCGACCGAAAGCGTGTCTCCGGTTTTCTTGAAAGCGACCGTGTGCGTTCCGAAAGCGCCACCGTCACGGAAAACGTCGAAAACCAGCTTCTGGCCATCGGACGGTTGCCAGCTTTGTGAAGCCGGCTGCGCGGCCGCCGGGCTGGTCAGCAGGAGCGCAGTTGCAAGCCAGACGAGAACACGCATCAGGCTGTCTCCCTTGCTCCGCGCCATGCCCAACGGAAAGCCTGGTGAAAACGCCATGGGCGTTGTCGGGGAGCGACATGGCTGCCCTTTGGCGCGCGAATACCTTGCAGTACGCAACGCAAACGACCACGGATCACGGCTTCACGGTTGATCCAGCAGGGCAATCTCCCTAGGTCATAGAGCGCGTCCAGAAAGCCTTCTGGAGCGAAGGGCCTTTCCAATGCGGATACACACCAACGTCATAGAGGCGATCGGCAGGACGCCGCTTATCAAGCTGCGCCGGGCTTCCGAGCTCACGGGCGCGAATATCTACGGCAAGGCCGAATTCCTGAACCCGGGCCAGTCGGTTAAGGACCGCGCAGCGCTGGGCATGATCCGCGATGCCGAAAAATCGGGCCGGCTCCAGCCTGGCGGCGTGATCGTCGAGGGAACGGCGGGAAACACGGGCATCGGCCTCGCCGTCGTCGGAAATGCGCTCGGCTATCGGACCGTGATTGTCATGCCGCGCACGCAGAGCCAGGAAAAGAAGGATGCCGTGCGTTCTCTCGGCGCGAAGCTGGTTGAGGTCGATGCCGTCCCCTACGCGAACCCCAACCACTACGTGAAGTATTCACAACGCCTTGCAGACGAGATGGCGAAGACCGAGTCCAAAGGCGCGATCTGGGCCAACCAGTTCGACAACGTGGCCAACCGCAATGCGCATTATGAGACGACCGGGCCGGAGATCTGGGAACAGACCGGCGGCAAGGTCGACGGTTTCATCTGTTCGGTCGGATCCGGCGGCACGCTGGGAGGAGTGTCGATGGCGCTCAAGGAGCGCAGCAAGAAAGTCCAGATCGGCGTCGCTGACCCCGGTGGCGCTTCCCTCTTCTCTTACTACAAGACTGGCGACCTGAAGGCCGAAGGCACATCCATCACTGAAGGCATCGGCCAATCGCGGATTACGGCAAACCTAGCGGGCGTCGAGGTCGATGACGCCTGGCGCATTGATGACGCTGACGCCCTGCGCATCCTGTTCAGCCTTACGAAGGATGAGGGAATGTGCCTGGGCGGCTCGTCTGGCATCAATATCGCTGGCGCAATGGAAATGGCGAAAAAGCTCGGCAAGGGCTCAACGGTTGTCACAGTGCTGTGCGACTATGGCAACCGCTACCTCTCGAAACTCTACAACGGTGCCTTCCTCAAGGAAAAAGGTCTGCCGACGCCTGACTGGTATGAGATCTAAGAGAAGCTGGGCCCTCAGCTAAGAAGGCGCATCGCGATATAGCCGATGCCGGTCCAGAACCCGCCGCATAGAACGACAACAGCGGTCGTGACTTTCCACGCTGCCCATTTGGGCTCGTCGAAATAGGGATCACGCGGCGAGAGATCGTGATCGTAACGCACGCGCCGACCGGCTTCCTGCGAAGCCGCAGCCTCGCCCAGGCGGGCGACAGGCTCGGGCCATGCTGTTGGCGTGTGGGCCAAGAGTTCTCCGGTGGAAACGCAGACTCGCTGCTTGTCTCGCGCTCGTAACGTACCGGGGCACTGTTGGTCCGGCCCCTTAAAAATCGGTCAACCGCGACTTGGTCGCAGGCCGAAATGACAGCGAGTTCATAAGTTTACGGTCATCCACGTCATCGCGATATGCGGCCTGTGGATAAATGCACCGGCTGGAACAAGGTTCCACTCAGTTAATTCAGGATAACCGAGTTAGCCGCTAACGGAACGCTCAGTACGCTCCGAGACCGAACAAAACCACCGGAATAGCGAGCAGGGCGATCTTGCAGTCCTGCCAGATCGACCAGGTCTTCACATACTGCACGTCGAGTGCGACGCGCTCCGGATAGGTCAGCCTGTTGCGGCCCGACACCTGCCACAGCCCCAGCACGCCCGGGCGGACGGCGGTGTAGTAGGGATATTCCGCTCCATAGCGATGGATCTCGCCGGACGTCACCGGACGCGGGCCGATCACCGACATCTCGCCGCGCAGGATGTTCAGCAGCTGCGGCAGCTCATCGAGGCTGGTTTTGCGAAGGATACGGCCCAGAATCGTGATCCGCGGATCGTATTTGAGTTTCTGGAATTCGTCCCATTCCGCTGCAACCTGTGGGTCGCTGGCCAGAAGTTGTTCCAGGCGCTCCTGCGCATCCACGCGCATCGTGCGGAACTTGAAGACGGTAAACGTGCGCCCATCGCGACCCACGCGCAGCTGGGTAAACAGCGCCGGTCCCGGATCGAACACCTTGAGGAGGACGTAGATCGCCAACAACAGCGGCGACAGGAAAATCATCGCGGGAATCGCGATGGCAATATCCATCGCCCGCTTCAATCCGCTTTCGTGAACCTTCTGGTAGTCCCCCGCTGAAGCGCTGTCGCTCCATGCGCCGAACCGGCCGGCTTCAACGCCGCTGCCATTTTTCATTGCCACACCCTCGCCCGGTCCTTGGAACGGGCACCACCACGCAATACCCGGACCAGCAAAATGCCGGCCGGCCCCCTCGGGTCTGACCCTCCTCCTAGGGTCACCCCAATAGGTGCTGCAGATGCCTGGACCGCCTATGACCATCCCCGTCAGGCGAGTTGTCCGGCTTCGATTCCCGAATCACGAGAAGTAACAGCCCGTTAACTTACAGAACTCCTATATTGCACTGCAAACAAGTCACTTCGCGCAGTAAGCGAGCCCCGTAACACCTACTATTTTCAGTGGACTTGGAGTCTCCCGGTGTCACTTTCCTGGACACTGTTGCTGCGGCGCACAATTGCACAACGGACAGGCGAGCTGTCACTGATAGGGTGTTGCCAGCTTGCGGCATGCCTGCACCCGCAGCGACAGGACATGCTGAGCAAGACTCATCCGAGCTTCGCCTTGCCCCGGCTCTAGGGTGTGGCTACGCAAGCCCTCGCTAAGCACTCGAGCCAACGGAGTCGGCGCCGCCATGGTCGCCAGTTTCACGCCGGAAAAGCCCGTCATTTCCGCCGAGTGGCTGAAGTCACATCTCAACGCGCCCGACGTGCGCGTGCTGGACTGCACCTACTTCATGCCTGGCTCGCCGCAGACCGGTAGGCGGATCTACGACGCCCATCACATTCCAGGCTCGCGCTTCTTCGACATCGACGACATCGCCGACACCGACATCGCCCTGCCCCACATGCTCCCGCCGCCGGAGAAATTTGCATCTCGCGTGCGCAAGCTTGGCGTCGGCGATGGCCATCGCGTGATCTGCTATGACCAGAACGGCTTCCTCGCCTCGGCGCGCGTTTGGTGGATGTTCCGCACGATGGGCCATGGTGACGTTGCTGTACTCGATGGCGGCTTCAATGCGTGGAGAGCGATCGGCGGCGCAGTCGAGGATCTGCCACCACACTTCCACGCCGATCGTCATTTCACCGCGCGCCCCCGCCGCGACCTCGTGCGCAGCATTGATCAGATCAAGCAAACGCTTGAGACAAAATCCGCGCAGGTCGTTGATGCCCGTTCCGCGGCGCGTTTCCGCGGAGAAGTCGAAGAACCGCGCCCTGGCCTTCGCAAGGGCCACATGCCGGGTTCGCTCAACGTACCTTACGCTGACGTGCTCACCACCGACGGGCGTATGAAAACAGAGAGCGACATCCGCGCTGTCTTTGCAAAGGCTGGCGTCGACCTCGCGAAGCCAATCATCAATTCATGCGGATCCGGCGTTACCGCGGCTATCCTTTCGCTCGCACAATCGCTCGCAGGCCATGACGATGCCGCGGTCTATGACGGGTCGTGGACCGAATGGGCCAAACCGGAGACCGCAATGCCGGTCGCGACAGGCTGAGCCGATGAGCTCTGGTCCGCGCAAACCGAAAGACGCAGACAAGCGAAAGCTCGCTACGCGCATCACGCATGCTGCTCGCGATCGCAAGCTTACGCAGGGTGGCGTGAACCCCGTCGTCCAGCGCGCTTCCACCATCATCGTCGAAAGCGCGAGCAAGCTGTTCGAACCCGGCGGCTGGACCTATGGCCGCCACGGCACGGCAACGCATGAAGCCCTGAAACAGGCGCTGGTCGAGATCGAAGGCGCAGCACATTGCGCGCTTGTCGCCTCGGGTCTTCTCGCCTGCACCGTGCCCTTCCTCGCTATCGCCGAGGCCGGCTCACACGTTCTTGTCGGTGACAATGTATACGGCCCAACACGGCGCTTCTGCGACCGCATGCTCAAGCGCTGGGGCTGTGAGGTCGAATACTTCGATCCTCTGATCGGCGCGGACATCGCCAGGCTTTTCAGGTCGAACACGAAACTGATCTTTGTCGAAAGCCCAGGGTCGATGACGTTCGAAGTCGCCGACGCGCCTGCTATCGCTGCGATGGCCAAAGCAGCGAGCATCGTCACTGTCATGGACAACACCTGGAGCGCGGGCGTCTTCTACAAACCGCTCACGCTTGGCTTCGACATCTCCGTCCAGGCCAACACCAAGTATGTCAGCGGCGGCGCTGATGCGATCAATGGCGCGATCTTCACGAACGACGAGAAACTGATCACACGCATCAAGGAAACGATCGCCGATCTGGGGATCAACGTCTCGCCAGACGACGCCTACACGGTTCTGCGTGGCGCGCGCAGCCTTCCTCTCCGCATGGCGCAGCATCAGTCAGCGGCACTCGTCGTCGCGGGTTGGCTGAAACAGCATCCACAGGTCGGTCAGATCCTCTACCCCGCTCTTCAGGATGATCCCGGTCACGCACTGTGGAAGAGGGACTTTTCCGGCGCGTCCGGCCTGTTCGGCATCGTGCTCCGTCCGTCGCCAACCAAGCAGGTCCACGCCTTCCTCGACGCACTCGAACTCTTCGGTCTCGGCTTTTCCTATGGCGGCTTTGAAAGCCTTGCCATCCACTGCGACCCGCAACTCAAGCGCACAGCGGGGAAGCCCGCTTACGGCGGCCCGCTCATCCGCCTGAGCATCGGCCTGGAAGATCCGGCCGACCTGATCACCGACCTGGAGCAGGCCCTCTCCGCCCTCGCCTGACGCCAGGAACGGAAAACGCTCCACATCGACCGATGTGAGGCGTTGATATCCGTGGCTCTGCGGCGCGGCCCTACTTGTCGTGGTAGTATTTCTCGTACGCCTTGTAGTTCGCCGCCGTGTAGGCGTGGTGCGCCCGCTTGCGCAGGTCAACGAAGGTCAGCACGACGCCCGCGACGTTGGCGTTGAAGTCGCGCAGGATCTTCATGGTCTCACGCAGCGTTCCGCGATTGGTCTTGCGCCAGCGCGTCGCCACGACGACCTGGTCGACCTTCGAGGTCACCACGCGCGTTTCGGCCATCAGCAGGATCGGGCCCGTGTCGATGATGATCAGGTCATAGCTCTGCTGCAACATGTTCAGCATTGCGTCGAAGGCCCGGCTGCCGAACACATCACGCGGCGTGTGCTTGCGGTCCGTCAGCGGAAGAATGTGCAGGCCCGTTTTCTCGTCGATGTGAACTGCATCAGCCAGGCGAGCTTCGCCGAACAGGTATTCCAGCAGGCCAGCTTCAGCCTTCACGCCCGACGTTTCAGTCAACTGACGCAGACGAATATCTCCGTCGATAACGATCGTCTTCGTGCCCGACATGGCCGCCATGCGGCCAAGGCAGAAGGTCATGCTGGTCTTGCCTTCGCTCGGAAGCGAGGAAACGACCGCGACGGTCTTCGCTGCCTTGTCGATGTCGGCGAACATGATCGACGCGCGCAGATGACGATAGGCCTCGGCAAAGCCTGAGTGTGGTTTTTCGATCAGGTATTCTGCTGGCTTCACCCGCGCCTTGGTGAAGTTGCCGGCGGCCGGCAGGAGCGGGATCTGGCCGATGTAGGGCACGCCCGCAACCATCTCCGCATCTTCTGGTGAGGAGATGTAGTTGTCGAGCAACTCGATGACCACGCCAGCGAAAGCGGCCAGCGCCAGGCCCAGCATGAAGCCAAGCATCAGGTTGAGGTTGGTGTTGGGGAAACTCGGTCCACCCGGAACCGGAGCGAAGGAGTCGATGACCGCATCAGCCTCGGTGATGCCGTCGAGTTCGTTCGTCTCCTTGAACCGGTTGTTGAATTCCTCGAACAGCGTGCGTGTCGCCTGGGCGTCGCGCTCCAGCGCCGCCTGCTCGACACCTGCCCGGTTGTTGCTCGCGAGTTCGCCCTTGGCGCGATTGAGGTTGCCTTGCAGCGAAGCCACGCGCTCTTGCGCGATCAGCCTTTCCTGCTCCAGCGACGAGGCGATCCGCTTCAGCTCGGCGTCGATCTGGCGCGAGTTATCGCCCTCTTCCGCCAATACTTTCTGATACTCAGGGTGCTTTTCGCCATAACGACGAAAGATATCGGCCTTGCGAGCCGTCAGAGTCGTCTGCTGCGCCCGGAGATTTCCGATCGCCGAAGAGTTCTGCGCTTCAGCAATCGTATCGATACCGCCCCCAGCACGCATCTGCGCGTTCATGTTGCGAAGACGCGCATTCTTCTCGGCGAACTCCGATTGAGAGGCCGAGAGCTGGGCGTTGAGATCCCGGATCGTCTGTTCAGTCAGCGTATCGCCGCCGGTACGCAGCAGACCACTGGAAGCGCGATGCGCTTCAACCTTGTTGTCGGCTTCGCGCAGCTCCTCGCGCAGTTCGGCGACCCGCGCGTCCAGCCATTCCTGTGCGCGGCGCGTAGCCTGGAATTTCGTATCGAGCTGGTTATCGAGATAAACTTCCGCCAGCGTATTTGCGAGCCTCGCAGACATGTCGGGCCTGCGGCTCTTGCCGTTGATCTCGATCAGATAAGTCGACCCCAGCCGGTTCACCCACACTGCGCCGCGAACCGAGTCGATGACCCCGTCCATTTCGCGCTGTTCCGCGACCGCAGGGTCTTCGGCCACACCGGTCTGGGCCGGAGCGTCGGTCTTGCCAAAGGGCATCAAGCCTTTGAAGAACGATTTCACCTGTCCGACGCGTTCGTCCCACTCGCTCGGTTTGGCCTTCGCCGCGTTGAACTCGGGATCCTCGATCAGGTTGAGGCGTCGCACGACTTTCTCGACCAAAGTCCGGCTGCGCAGGATTTCCGCTTCGGTGTCGATCATCGCCGCGTTAGCCGGCATCCCGGAAAGCACTGCGCCAATATCGATGATATTCTGGCCGCGCGTGTTGACGATCACACGCGACGTCGCCGTGTAGTAGGGCTTCAGCTGGAACGAATAGACCGCGACCGCAGCGAACGTGAGCACGAACACGGCGATCATCAGCTTCAGACGGCGGCGCACCGCGCGTACGACGCGCTGCACCGTGATGGCGCCTTCCCCGTCTGGCGCAGGCGGCGACACAGGTCCGCGAGGATGTCCCGTCGCGATGTCGAGCGGATAAACCTTGTTCAACGAACCTGCTCCGAGTTCACGACGTCACTCAACCCCTTTGTGGGGCTTACGGGAAGAGCCTGATACCGACTCTGAAGACATTCTGAGCCAGGTCGGTGTTGACCGTAGGCAGGGGTGGGCTTGTCTCGTTCGTATCGCGAGTGTTGCGGCCGTAGCCAAACTCGAGGTGGGCGTGCTTGTTCAGCTTGTAGCGGCCGCCAACAGCGACGTTCCAGAGCTCGTCTTCGCGCTGAACCCCAGAACCCGAAAAGTCATAGTTGACCAAGCCGATCTGGCCGAACAGCACCAGATTGCGCAGCAATTCATGATCAGCGCGCACCGAGAACTTGGTGTATTCGCCAGAGCTGGTTTGCGCCAGACCCGGGTCGTCGATACCTGCACCGCCGGTGAACGTGACTGTCGTCAGCTCGGTCGGAAACCATTGCACCCTCGCATCGAGACTGAGGGCGTCGGTGTCAGGCTGGCTCGGCGAGTCCTTGTCGCTCTCGACCTGACCGACCGAGATCTCGCCGCGGAACGGCGCCGAAAGCTCGAAGTTCACGCCAACCTGAACCGAGGTCAGCGTTGCATTGCGCAGGACCGGCGTCAGGTCGTAGTCGAAGTCCGCCCGGCGAGCCTGGACGAAGAAGGCAATATCCGGCGACCAGGCATAGGATGCCCGGCCCGAAACGAAGGTCTCGGTCACGTCGCGATAGTTGAAAAACACCGAGTCATAGTCGACTTCATCCGTGCCGACCTGGCCTTCGAACTGAAGGCGATCCGTACGGTAGGTCGCGCCAGCAATTGCGCTGGCATAGTCGTTCTGGGCCGGTTCTGGCGAACCTGTCGAACCAATGTCGTATCGCTCTTCGGTTGCGTGGCCGGCATTCAGATTGCCGGTGAGCTGGAATGTCCGCGTTGCATCGAGGCGACCGCCGACGAAGGCGTTATAGTCCGTTGCATCCTCGCTTCCGAAGTCGCGATAGACCCTGCGATCAACCGAAAGGCCAGCATTGAGCTGGTGCACCGACCAGTCGGACCGAGCCTGCACCTGCGGAGTAATGCGGATAATTGTGTCGGCGTCTTCGTTGTTCGTCTCTGCGAACACGTTGTCATTGTACTCAGCAGAGAGACCAACGCTCGAATCGATCAGGAATGCACCGGCGCGAATGGCTTCCGGATCATACTCCGACTGGGGCCGCGCATCCGCTGCCGTGTATCGGCCACGCTCGAACGGATTGTTATCCGACTGGGCGGCGGCGACCGGCGCCAGGATGGCGGCAAGCGCAGTGGTCAAAACGAGATGCTTCAGGCCGATCTTCATTGCATTCACCTTTCGGGCGTTCTGCTTCTTGCCGCAGGTAGCAAGATCGGGGCCGACCCGGCGGGCCGTCTCGCTTGCTGGTTGAATCGGATCGTTCTGCTCCATTGCGTTACAGTTCGCGCCCGAAACTGGTTGAGGTCAGGGGTTAACGTCCCTTCCCCGCGTTATATTGCGGGGCGGCGGCCCCACGTCGAATTTCAGGCTGGCAGCTCGGCTTGCGGCATCGGCAAGCGCCTGGTCGACGATTGCCCGCGAAGCCGTAGCGGCTACGTCTTCCTCGCTCGCCTGCGGAACAACAACCAACCCTGACGAGAGATCGCGAGCCGCATCCCGCACAGCCTGGCAGCGGCCCTGATCAGCTGCGATCCGGCTCAGGGCCGTGGCAACAGCCTCCTCGGGAGCCTGCAGCTTAGTGAGGTTGTGCCTGATGTCTTCGGCAGCGCCCACGGAGCAGCGCACATTGGCCGTCAACCCAACGACGAGCGCGTCCGTGTCCTGAGCATGTGCTAGCGGCGCGGCAAGCAGAAAGACAGACGAAGTCAAAAGCAGACGCAAGGACTGCCCCCTGTGGCCCCCCGGCCATTTACCTTCTCGGTCAGACGTAGGTGTGAGGGTCAACGCGGTTCGCCCATCAGCATATGTACGTCTCAACGCGGTCGCGCTCTGCGAGACTAGAAAAATCGCTCTTTGACCCGGATGGTGTCGCCCGGACGGATCGCCGTCGTCGGCGTCAATTCGACCTCGCGCTCATTGGGGCTATCGGCGCTCTTGATCAGGATCCGGCTCTTGTCGGCGCGGTAGGTAAAGTCGCCGGCGCTAGCGATCGCGTTCATCACGGTCAGGCCGGAAACGTAGGGATACTCGCCCGGCTTGTTGACCTCTCCAAGAATGTAGTACGGGCGCCCTTTCACCAGCTCGGCCGTCACTTGCGGATCGCGCAACCAGCCGTCCTTGAGCTTGGCTTCGATCAGTCCGCTGGCGTCAGCCAGCGTAAGGTTGGCGACTTTAACCTGGCCGATGAGCGACATCGAGATCGCGCCCTGTCCGTCGACCGTGAAGCTGCCTGAAAGATCTGGTTCTCCGTAAACGGTGATCTTTATGGAGTCGCCGCCGCCGAGGCGGTACCCCTCGATGCCAGCACGGGCCTGCTCGAAATCCTGCGTGTTGCCCATCGCAGGCCCTGACTGGCACGCAGCAAGAGCAGCGAGGCCCAGGCCCACAACAGCAAAAAATGCCTTCCTCAGGAACATCATCGAGGTCTCCAGCTATGTGCCGACAGCGGCAACCGCGTCGACGCGCGGGCCGGTCGATATGAATTCAACGCCATCATGCTCAAATCGGGCCGCCGTCAACCGTCCGCTGAGGTACGCCCCGGTATCGATCCCGACGCGCCTTGAATCACGATGCGGCTTTGAGGTTGGCGTATGGCCATGGACGATCACCGCCCCGAGCGGCCTGCGATCCGTCAGAAAATCTTCGCGAATCCAGAGCAGATCGTATTCGGTCTGCTGATCCAGCGGCACCCCGGGCCGCACGCCCGCATGCACAAACACATAGTCGCCGATCCGGACGCTGAGATCGAGATGGGTAAGGAAATGCAGGTGTTCCGGCGGGAGAACCCTGTTCAGGTCGTCTGACGCCCGCTTCCATTCGTCCATGGCCGTGCGCGTGCGCGGCGGCCGGACCCCGTACGATACCAATGTCTCCGCTCCGCCGAACTCCGCCCAGCGCGGCCCTATGTTCGGATCCGTAAGGAACTGAAGCATCGCCGCCTCGTGGTTCCCTTTAAGGAAATATGTTTCGAACGGAGACAGAAGATCGCCGAGCAGGACGTCCAGAACATCCTTCGACTGGAAGCCTCGATCAACATAATCGCCAAGGAAAACCAGGATCGGCCTCCCCTCGAATCCGCCCTTCGCGACATCCGCTCGCAGGTCGTCCAGCAGGCGCAGCAGCAGGTCGGCACGCCCGTGAACATCGCCGACTGCATACACGCGCCGCCCCGGCGGAATCGTTGCAGGAGGGCCCGGAATGTGGACCGGCCTGGTTACCGGCGAACTGTCCTTCGCGGAGAACAGGCGCGCAAAACCGCTGCCCGCGGCGCCCACGGCGCCGCCAGCCGATCGCACGAGGCCCCATACTGCCTCGAGAACCCGCAGGCGCGGAAAAGACAAGTCAGAACTCCTGTTCCGGTCCGCAGCCCGGTCCGGCGCGGCCTCGCCTACACGCAACTGGCGAGCCACGACGGGAACTTCCGCGCAAGATTGCTATGCGTACGATTCAGTATCACGACAGCGCCCCCATCGGTAACCATGCTGCGCAAGCGCTAAAGGTTGCTCCGATAGCCCTTCCACGCAACAACCTTTCGCTCATTGCGTGCAGGGTTAATGCAGTTGCGGACGCGCCCTGCCCGTTCCATGCCCAACAGGCCCGCCGCTTGCAGACTTTTCGCCCATGACGCGCATCGCTTTCTTCGGCCACGACGCCGCCGACGCCGCCGTGCGCCGGCGCGTTCAGGGCTTCCGCGACGATGGTCTGGAGGTGACAGGCTTCACCATGCGCCGCCGCGACGATGTCGCGACTGACTGGCAGAACATCGATCTTGGTCGGACTTTCGATGGCGACTACATCCAGCGCATCAAATCGATCTTCCGGGGCGCCAGGCTGGCCGCAGCTGCTAGTAGCGAACTCGCCGCAGCCGACGTGATCTACGCCCGCAATCTCGACATGCTGGCGACAGCCTTCCTGGCCAAACACCATGCCAGGCTAAAGACGCCGGTGATCTATGAGGCGCTCGACGTTCACCGTTTGCTAACCAGAAAAGACCCGATCGGTCTGATGCTTCGCCGCATCGAAGGTGCGCTGCTGTCGCGTAGCCGTCGACTGGTCGTGTCGTCTCCCGGCTTCCTGGACAACTATTTCGAGCAACGCCACCGCGGCCACTACAAGGCCAAGCTGATCGAGAACCGCCTGGCAGCTGGCGCTGATTATGGTCCCCGCCCCAAGGCCGTCGCCCCAATCCCTGGCGCTGCTGAACCCTTGCGCATTGGCTGGGTCGGCGTGCTCCGCTGCTGGCGCAGCTTCGGTCTACTCTTGGATGCCGCCAGAGATCTTGGTCCCCGCGTGAAGCTCATACTCCACGGCGCGCCGGCTTTAACCGAAATTCCCGATTTCCACGAGCGCATTGCGGGCCTTCCGAACGTCGAGTTCCATGGCCGCTACCGGGCCCCGGAGGATCTCTTCCGGATCTATGACGACCTGGACGTCGTCTGGGCCGGTGATTTCATGGAGGCTGGTTACAATTCCGTCTGGCTGCTGCCCAACCGGCTCTATGAAGGGGGTTATTACGCCGTTCCGGCGATCGCACCGGCTGGGACTCAAACAGCCAAATGGATCGAGGCGCGTGACGCCGGGTTCACGGTGGAGGAGAATCTCGCCTCTACCCTGCCGGCTCTGCTGCGGCGCCTGGCCGACGAACGCGCTCTCATTGGCGGCAAACGCACCCGGCTTTTGGGTTTACCAGCTTCGACCTTCGTCGCCCCGCGCGGCGAGCTCGCTGCACTGATCAGGGACACACTTGGGGACGGCGAACGTCAGCCAGATTCACATGAGTGAATCTGGCACACGCACGACGCGAAAAGCGGCCGGCAATAGTCGCTGACATATCCCGACAAGCGAGTGGAGTTTTCGGCTATATGCTCGCTTTGATGGACTCGTCCTTGCGTTGGTCTAGCTCTCTCCGGACGGGTATTCCGAGGCGGTCGGCATGAACAACATTCCAGTGCAGGCTGCAATGGGCTGGGGCAGCTCACGCGTCGCAGAACCTGTGAGGCGGGCTAGGGTTCGGGATGTGGTGCCGCCGGTGGTGGCGGTTGTTGTTCTTACGGTTGCACATCTTCTTTTTGGGGCAGTTCAGCCTGTTGTTGCGATTGCAATGGCAATTGCACTTACAGTTGTTGCAGTTGTTGCAGTCTTCTTTGCAGGCCCGCGTCATGTCACCACCGGAATGGTCGTCGGCGCAGTTGCGGTCGGCCTCTACGGTCTGGTGGGACTTGCCGGCCCGCTGAGCCGCGCAGCGCCCGATCTTGCCGTGCTCTTCGCCTCCGGCGCCCTATGGACGGTTGGCTTCATCGCCTCGCGCCGGCGGTCAGCGCTCGAAGCGGCCTGGGCGACGCTGCTCTGGGGCGCCATCGTCTGCTGCGCCCTGATGTTCGCCTTCGATGTCTCGGCGTCGATGTCGGGCAACAGCGCCGGCGGCCTCGAGACCGCCTTCGCAACGCCGGCTACAGCCTCGGTTCTGTTCGGGTTGTTTGCCCTCATCGGTCTCTCCCGTGTCCTTCACGTCCTCAAGCAGATGGACGCCGAGGCCCTGCCCCATTCGGCCATGTTCGATCGCCTCATGCGAGACGGCCTCAGCGGCATCCTGCTGCTCGTCTTCTCGATCACCTGCCTCGCCATCGCGAACTCGGTCCCCGGCATGCTGATGACGGCGGCCGTCCTCGTCGGCCTTGCCTGGTGGGACACGCTGTCGATCTCGACGCGCGCGCATCGCGGCATTCTTCTACGGCTCGGCGCGCTTGTGGCGCCGGTCATCGCGATCGGCCTTGCCGTCTGGGGCGTCGGCCTCGCCTGGGTGCACGACGAAACCATCGCGCCCGGCATCGGCCTTTCGGACACGCTGCCCAACGTGCAGCGCATCACCGCCTATATGGGCGCGTGGATGGAACAGCCGGCCATCGGACATGGCCTCGGATCAGTTGACGTTGTCGGTAATCGCGCGACGACACTCCTCAACGCCAAAGCGATGCTGGCGCCGGGAGATACTCACAACGTTTTTGTCTCTTGGCTGGTGGAGACCGGTCTCATCGGCTTAGCTCTGCTGGTGCTCGCACTCGGCGCCATGCACGCGCGTATCTTTGCCGCACTTACGTCGCGCAAAACGCCGAGAACCTTCCTGCGGCTCGCTGTAATGGCTGGCGTGCTGATGCTCCTGCACGGTGTGTCAGACAGTTCACTCGACCTGCCGAGTGCGACGTGGCTATACGCGCTCCTTCTCGGCGCCGCGTGCGGCGTCGCCACCGGTCGTCGCGTTCGGCAAAGTGAGTCAACGAGCGGCTAGAAACGAACAACCAGGAGACCCCGCCTGATGCCTGCAATGACTGTCGCCATTGCAAATCTGAAGGGCGGCGTCGGCAAATCGACCACCACGGTCATGCTGGCGGATGGTCTGGCCTACTACTACGGCATGAACGTGCTGGTCATCGATCTCGACCCGCAGGCCAACTCCAGCCAGATGCTGCTGACCGAGCGCGGCGTTCAGGACGCCTCCGACCAGGGCAAGGGCACGCACCACCTTCTCGCCAGCTTCGTGAACGGCAACCCAGCCGCCGCCGGCCCCTTCGTCATGCCCAACGCCGTGACCCTTGAGGAACTGCGGCTCGCTGAGGAGCAGGATGAGCGAAAAGGCTGGATTTCCAGCCTTTCCTCGCATCCCCAGCTGCGTCTGCGCGAGCTTGGACTCGAGGAAGAATGGTATTCTAAATCGGGCACGCCAACGACGCTTTCGAGCGCCCTGACCGAGTATTTCCGCGAAGCCTTCGCACCCCTGCTGCCGCTCTACGACGTCATCCTGCTCGATTGCCCGCCGCACCTGTCGCCACTGGCGCGCGCGGGCTTGTCCTTGGCCGACGCCTTCGTCACGCCGACGATCGCGGACTCGGTATCGACCTGGGGAACCAAGCAGTTTTCCGAATGGGTCAGCAAGTTCATCACGCCCGACCTCGCCGAGCGCAACTTCGTCCTGATCACGCGGTTCCGCGACACCAAATATGCGCGCTCGGTCGCCTCCGACCTTCGCGAGATTTATCTCAAGGATCGCTGGTTCGGCCCGACCATTCCGGAATCCGTCCACGTTCTCAACGCGATGGATCGCGCGGCGCCCGATAGCTACAACACCATCCGCGGCAAGTATAATGGCGTGACCGGCGACGTGCGCCGCCTTGCCGAACGCTTCACCGATTTCATGAGCCAGCGAACGGGCGAGACATGGCAGAAGGCTCGAGACTGACGCCGGTCGAGTATCTCGACCGCTTCTTCGACGAGCTGCGCCAGGAAGTGCGCTCGAATCCGAAGCTTGCCGCGCGTCTGGTCAAAGCACTTGGCGGCGACGTGGTCTTCGAGGACGAGCACAAGGCCGAGATCGCCAACCCCTACGCACTCGCCAACGGTCCCAAGGCCAAGTTCCTGTCTGTCTTCAGCTCGATGAAGCTCCCGGAGATCAAGCGCGTCCTCAAGGACAACAATCTCGCCACGCGCATCGACATGAACGGCAAGTCCGCCGGCCAGCTCGTCGAAATGATGTACGACCGCGCCGCGTCCAAGGTGAAAGAGCGCAAGAGTTCGATGTTCTGAGGTTTGCAGACCTAACGGCCCGCGAGCATCTGCCGGAACAAACCCGCAGACCACGACATGTGCATGATAGCTGACGCCGGCCCCGCCATCAGGCCGCACAGCGACTTGTGCTTCACCGCCACCGCAACCGACGCCAGCGCGAGCGCCGCGAGATAGCCGCCGAGCAGGATCAGCCCGAGCGGATTGAACGGAGCGATGGCCAGCCCGATCATGCAGGCCGCCAGCGTCGCGGGCGGGATCAGCTGGCGCAGGCGTGGGCGTTCGCCGTGCTTCATCAGCGTGCGGGCCCTGCCCTTGCCGTAGTTGAAATACTGCCTTGCCAGCGCGCCGGCCGTCGCGCGCGGGAAATAGGCGAGCCGGATATCAGCGTCGAGGAAGATGCGGCCACCAGCCTTGCGCAGCCGCGTGTCGAACTCGGCGTCCTCGTTGTGCGAGAACGTCTCGTCATAGCCGCCGACATCCAGGAAGGCCTTGAGATTGAATCCGGCGTGGTGGCCGTGGTCGACGAACATCGATTTGCGCCCGCCGCGATGGGCCGATCCGCCGGATCCGAGCGGGGTATCGACGATCCAGGCATTGGCGCGCTGGAAACAGGTTTTTCCCATCGCATCCATCGGGACGACGACCGAGGCGACGTTGCGCTGGGCAAGCGAGTCCGCCACCTGCATGACAAAGCCGGCTGGATAGATGGAGTGAGCATCGCACCGCACCAGGATGCGCCGGCCCTCGCCCGCTTCGCGCGCGGCAAGGTTCACGGCCGCCGACTGCAGCCGCTTTGGATTGTGCACCAGATGCAGGTTCGGAAATTCGGCGCGCAGCTTCTCGACGACATCCCACGTCGCATCGAGGCTGCCGCCGTCCACGACCACGAGCTCAATGTCCTTGAGCCGCGCATCGCCTGTCATCAGCGAGCGCACGCAGGTCTCGATATGCGCGGCCTCGTTGAGCACGGGGATCACGGCCAGCACATCGGCGCCAGCAACGGCTTCGGCAACGGCGTGAGCCGTCTCAGACCCAGGCAGAGGCATGTCGCGTGGGGAAAGCATGTCGTCCATGAACCAAAGCCCGGCCAGTCTTCCGCCGGAAACGTTAAGTCGGGCTTGCAGTCACGACGCGCGCGGCGGTGGGGACCTGCGCAGGTTTTGGACGCGGTCCCGGACCGATGTCCCAGGTGCGGACCGGCGTGTTAACGGCAGCCCGGTAAGCATCGAACGGAACGCCGTTCTGCTGCGCCTTGACCCGCATTTCGGCGAGAAACTCGGCATTGGGCCCGATCCAGCGCAGAAGGTCGGCCTGTTCGAAGGCCTGGCGGCGCACGGCCTCGGGCATGGCGATCCAGTTCGCGAGCACAAAGTTGAACCGCCAGCGAATCAGCTCCTCGTCGCACATCGTGCACGCGGCCATCGACTTGGTCAGCGCGTCGAGCGAGGCGGGGTTAATTTTTCCAGCCTGCTTCGCTTCAAGGTAGGCGATCTGCGCCCAGACGGAAGCGCGCGACGGATCCAGCTCGACAACACGCCTGGCGATCGCGTGCACCGTGTCGATCGGCGGCTTCTCCAGTCCGAGACCCTGTTCGGCAAGCGCTTCGAGATAATCCGGCGAAGTCGAGACGGACCAGTCGGCTTGCAGCGCCTCGATGATCCCGTCGTCATTGGCGTTAACCAGCGCCCAGGTCTCGATTTCCTGCTCCGCAAAACGGGACATCGGCATGACCGCAGCAACGCCGGCGGCGATCAGGGCGATCCATCCAACGGCGCGGCCAGCAAGTCCCGACCGCGATTTCTCGCGTCTGGGCTTGGCTCGAACCACCCCCTCGGTGGCCACTGCCCGGTTAAAGGTCGTGGAGTCGGCCATGGATCAGCATCCCCGCGGAAAGTCTGTGTCGTGTTTCGGCAACACACACCCCCACTCGCCTGTTACGTGCTGCTATTCGCGTCACAGGCGCAGAAATGGCTGTCGCGGCTGGCGTCTTGCACGTATTGCGCCCAGCGAGTCCCCCATGGGACGACGGAAGCCCGATGCCCAACGGACCGGCCAAACCAGAGCCATTCCTGAACATGCTGGTCGCGCGCCAGCTGGACCGGATGACGACGGGCAATGGCGCCTACCTGATGGTGCTGCTGCGCGCCGTGCGCCGGGCCGGCCTGCAGGTGCGCCTGATCCATGCCCCGCGCCGGTCGTTCGGCAACCGGCCCTGGTTTGCCATCCACCCGGACTTCGCCGCCATCGCATCGGAAATCGTCGTCCCGCAGTCGGTTCACTTTGGCGGACGCTACTGGTCGCTGTCGCCTGTCGTCTGGAGCCGCTTCGCCGCCCGCCTCGGTCAGGAAGCGCTTCGCCGCTCCGGACTGAAGCTCGGCGCGGTCACGCGCGTCACCAGCCTGCTGGGCGATCCGCTATCGCGACCTGAAGCTGCGCAACTGGCCCGTGTCTCCGACCGCAACCCCGCATCCATCGCCGTCGCGGAGTATTCGACGCTCGGACCGGTGCTCGCTCTCCTGAAATCGCCCGTGCGCAAGGCGATCCTGCTGCACGACATGTTCTCGCTGCGCGCCGCAGCCTTCCGCGCCCGTGGCGACCGCCCGGACTTCCGCGATACCTCCGAAGCCGAGGAGGCGACGAACGTCTCGCATGCCGAGATGCTGTTCTTTGCATCCGCCAACGAACTTGCGCACTTCCGTCCCCTGACGACCCGCGCGAAACACGTCTGGTTGCGCCCGGAAGTCCCGGCCTATGCCGCCGCCAGTGACGATGAGCCGCCGCGCGCCGTCTTTCTCGGAACCCGCCATGCCGGCAACACCGACGCGCTGAAGCATC
The DNA here is from genome assembly GCA_965279205.1 of Hyphomonadaceae bacterium. Lineage (GTDB taxonomy): Bacteria > Pseudomonadota > Alphaproteobacteria > Caulobacterales > Hyphomonadaceae > UBA7672. The sequence goes on along the minus strand of OZ257144.1, from coordinate 1,511,025 downwards.
TGATCGACGATGTGTGGCCGCTGGTGCGCCTCACGGCGCCAGACGCCAGCCTCTGGGTCACCGGTTCTGTCTGCGAGGATCTTTCGAGCGCACAGGCTTCCGCTCCCGGCGTCAGGATCATGGGACGAGTCGAGGACCTGATCTCGATTGGTGGCGCTTCTTCGATCGGTTTGGCGCCGACGCGTCTGGCCAGCGGGGTCAGCATCAAGGTGGCCGAGTATCTCCGTCTCGGCATGCCGTGCATCGCCTACCCTGTCGCGCTCGAGGGCTTCGGCGGCGAGCTGGACGACCTGGTCGATGTCGCCAACGGCCCGCAGGCGATGGCTGACCGTATCCTCGCCCTGCTCAGCGATGATGTTGCCCGGCGCCAGCGCAGCGAACATGGCCGTGCGGCCGCCGCAAAGCGGCTCGACAATCAGGAAGTCGTCGACGTGTTGCGGGCGGCTTCCGGCGGCTGACCGGTCCCGAGCCGGTCCCTCGCCCAACGCTCGAATACCCAGCACGCTGTCGCCCAGGCCGCTCCGGCTGACCAGCCGGCCAGCACATCGCTGGCCCAGTGCACGCCAAGATAGACCCGCGTGATTCCAACCAGCAGCGCCAGCAGGATCGCCGTCGCCATCACATAGATCCGGATCGCGCGGGTCTTCGCCGCTCTCGACAGCATGGCGCCCAGTGTGAGGAACACGACTGCCGACAGCAGCGCATGCCCGCTCGGGAAGCTGGTGTTGATGATTTCGGCCGCGCGATAGATTTCCGGTGGGCGTTCGCGGGCGAAGGTCGACTTCAGTCCCTGGCTGATCGCCAGCCCGCCGAGGAACGCGATTGCAATGATCAGCGCCTCCAGCCGCTTGCGAGCCAGCAGCAGGAAGCCTGCGATCGCGATCGCGAGGGCCGCGAGAACCGAGACGCTACCGATGGCCGTGAGATCGACGGCAGCGTGATCCAGCCATTTTGGTCCAATTGGATCAGCGGGGTTGGCTGCATCCGGATGCAGCGCCTGCAGAACCGCCATGTCGAAGGCATGCGCGTCACCCTCTGACATCTCATCGGCGATGCCGACAAAGGCGAGCACCGCCGTCGCAATCACAGCCATCGCGGCAACCAGCACAACCTCAGTCCGTACGAAGGCGAACACGGCGCGCGACAGGTTCGAGAGGCGTCGAGTCGATGTCATTCCATATCCCAAACGCCCCTCGGCCAAACGTCCGAACCACGCGCAGTGTTTCACCTGAAGCAAGCCAGCTGCAAGCTTCTCAACTTGATTGAAACCGCATCGCGGTTCCCGCGTTCAAACCCTGTCAGCCCCGCAACAAGAAGGAGAGCCCATGCCCACAGCAACAGGACATACGAGCGCCATTCGCGCTTCGAAGGTGATCGGCACGAACGTGTTCAACGGCGCCGGTGAGAAGATTGGCAAGGTCGAGGACGTCGTGCTCGACAAGCAGAGCAACAACATCATGTTCGCGGTGGTCGGCTTCGGCGGATTCCTCGGCATGAACGAGAAGTTCCATCCTCTGCCCTGGTCGACGCTCGACTACCAGAAGGGCAAGGAAGGCTATGTGGTGAACCTGTCGAAGGAACAGCTCAAGGCTGCGCCCGCCGACGGCATCGATCAGCTCACCTCGAATGACGGCGATGGCCTGCGGGATTCCGTCTACGACTACTATCAGGCCCCGCGTTACTGGCAGTAGGACCCACCGCTACAAGTCATCGGGCTGCGACTTCTGGGTCCAATCATGGTCGCGGTCCGGAGGACCGGACGGAGGTGCAGCCCGTCCGGTCCGAACAAAGGCCCGGGAAGCGATGCTTCCCGGGCCTTCTTTTCGTTACGTCGGAGGAGAAGAGACGTCCACGAAAACCTGTCAGCTGGCGGCGGGGGCTGGCGCAGCAGCCGTCGCATCCTTGTTCCACTTGTAGATCTTCCGGATCGAGCACGACCCGTCATTGTAGCGCGCGTCGGTGATCAGCTTGTCGCCTGTCTCAAGACAGGCGCCGCCGCCGATGCGGGAGACAAGGCCGATCGAGGTGAAGGCATCGCGCGGCTGGCAGGCGCCAATGAGATCCAGCTTGTACTCGTCACGCACGCCGACCTCGACGATGACTGAGCGGTTGTCGAGCGTGCGCCAGTTACGGATCTGGCTCTGGAAGCAGATGTTGCGGACTTCCTCGCCCTGGCGCGCGTCGGGCTTGGCGTCAGCGGCGGCCATTTCAGTTGAAGGCGTCGTGCAGGCCGCGATGAAAAGCGCAGAAGCGCAGGCGGCCAGAATTCGTTTCATGTGGGTCATGGGCCTTTACCTCGGCAGGCGTTCAAAGTCCCGCTCCCGACCTGAATGGGCGGTGAACGGATGTCATAGGTGGATATGGCCGGTTTGATGGCGAAGCGCGCCGGCCGCGAATTAATCGCGACCGGGGGTATTACCCCATCCGTCAGCGAAGGCTTCGGGATCAGCCGGGAGCGGCCGGCGCCTGCTGGAGGAAAGCGCACTTCTTGGCCGTGGCGAGATCGTTGATTCGCTGGCCTCGCATCATCTGGGGCATGATCGATGCCATGTTGCCGATCATTCCCGCACTGCGTTGGCTGGCGGGCCCGACCTCGGCGGCCGTGGCGGCCATCTGGGCCTGCATCGCGCCCTGCGCGAGCCAGCCGCCTCCCGGAATGAATGACGCCGCAGCGCCTATCGCCGTAGTGGTGGCTATGGTCGCGGCCATCTTGGATTGCTGCGCCTTGCCGCGATCCATTTCCGACTGGGCCTGCGCGCCGAGCGAGGCGACCGTCGAAACGAAGGCCGGATCGTCGAACATCACGCCCATCTCGGCCTGGAGCTGGTCGCAGGTCAGCTTGTCGTCGCCAGGACGGACCGCATCCCTCTCGGCCGCCGCCTGCGCGGCCATGAAATTCGTCCCCGCCATCTGTGTGGTCATGTTGGCGCTGGCCATCGCCGAGTTCGCCATCATTCCCGTCGGATCCATCATGTCCAGGCCGGGTATGCCTCCGCATCCCGCCAGCGCCAGAACGCTACACGCAGCCATCACCTTTTTCATGGGAGTCCCCTGTCCGGATCGGCGTTAGCGATCCAGCGCAAAGCATCTGCCTGTGGCAACGACCCCGCAAGCCTGCGCGCGCAGGGAACCCGGCAGTTCCCTCACACGTTCCGTATTCCGGACCCGAACAAAATGCCCATGGCCAGACGCAGGAAACGCGCATCCGTACTCACGCCGATCCCGGTGCGCGAGCCGTTTGTGCTTGTCGGACAGCACCCGCAGATCGTGACCGCGATTTGCCTGACGATCCTGTCGGTCATCGCGATCTGCGCGGCGCTGATGACGGCAAGCACATTCCTGATGCCGATCGCTGTGGCGCTGGTTTTCAGCGTGATCCTCGCGCCGATCTGCGGCCGCATCGAATGGTTCAGGATACCGCGTCCCATCGCGGCGCTGTTTGCACTGATCCTGGCGGGGGCGCTTGTCTGGGTCGCGTTCTCGCTGATCGCGCAACCAGCAAGCCGATGGTTCGAGAACGCGCCGACCATCATCGACCGCGCCGAGCGCCAGCTCAAGAAACTGCAGGCGCCGCTGAAGCCGATCACCGACATTTCGAAGGAGATGCAGAACCTCAACATTGTCCCAACGCCGACAACGCCGGCATCCCGCACGGTGGTGATGGCCCAGCCTGCCCTCACGCAATCGATCTTTGCGTCGGCCCAGACCGCGATCGTGCAGACAGGCTTCGTCTTCCTGCTCGCTTATTTCTTCCTGATCACGCGCGAGGAGTTCCGGTCCAAGATCATCATCTTCCAGCCACGACTGGCCGACCGCGTGCGGACCGCAAGGGCGTTCCGCGACATTGAAAGACGCGTCTCCGGCTACATCGTCACTTTTTCGCTGATCAACGTCGTGGTCGGCGTTGGGACAGGCCTAGCCTGCTGGCAGCTCGGCCTGCCGGAGCCGGCGATGTGGGGCGGGCTTGCCGCCGTCTTCAACTTCGTGCCGTTCCTCGGTCCGGTCATCATGATGGCCCTGCTCGGCCTCGCCGGCCTCGCCACCTTCGACACGCTGGTCGATGCGTCCTTCCCGGTGCTGGCCTTCATGGCCATCAGCTTCCTTGAAGCCAACATCATCACGCCGACGATCGTCGGGCGGCGGATGACGCTGAACCCGCTGGCGATCATCCTTGCAGTCAGTTTCTGGATCTGGATCTGGGGACCGATCGGCGGCGTCATCGCCCTGCCCCTGCTGATCATGTTCAAGGTGATCTGCGATCACACGCCGCCGCTGAGGGTCGTCGGCGCCCTGATCGGCGCACCGCTAGTGCGTGCGGTGCGGGAACCACCATACGAGGTCGCCGAAACAATCGTCGAACCGGCGCCAAGTGTCACCAGCTCGCTGCCAGCCCCATCTCCGGCTACTTGAGCGTCTTCACCAGCGTCTTGGGGGCGACCGCGCGATAGCTCTGGTCGATCCAGCCCTTCATCGTGTCGATGTCAAAGTCGGCGCCCGACTTCAGCCGCGCCGTCACCCAACTCGACTTCGCCATCCCATACCCCGTCGGCTCCACCCATTTCAGCGTCAGCGCCATTTCCGACGAGACCGGCAGCTTCACGCTCAGCGAGAACTCGTCCTTCGGGTTGGCCTCGCCACCGAAGGTCGCGAACATCTTGCCCTTCACCTTCACGGCGTCATGGCCCCACGGATGCTCCAGCACCGCTTCGGGATAGGTCAGCGCAAACTTGATCAGTTTCTGCTCGGCCTGCTTGACTGTCATCTTTGGCATCGCGATCAGGTCCCCCGAGGAAAAGCTATGCGCATCCGTGTCGACTATCGCGACAAGCCGTGGATATCACCCCTGACGCCATGGGTGCACAAGGGCGTGGACGCTTCCTACTGGAAGGCCACCGTCTTCGACCCGCCCATGCCGAAGCCGACGCTAGGCAAGGGCTGGCCCGCCTGGGTCATCGAGCACCGCGGCCGCGAACTCGTCTTCGCCTCGCCACAGGAGATCGAGCACGCCATCGACATTCTCTCTCGCAAGATCCTGCCTGTGACCCGCGAACTCGGCATGCCCCATCGCGCCGTCAACTCGCACTGGCTCTCGCGCCTGCACTCCAGCTTCAAGCCGTGGAAGGTGCGCCAGGAACTGGTGAAGCGGCTGAAGCAGGCGCCACTTGCCTAGCGATCGACGCCGCTGCGCCTGATGCCCTCGCCTGGATGGCAATTTCGGTTCTCGCCCTGACTGGTTGGAACGGCAACCGGCGCGGCTGCGAGTCCCATGCGCTCAGTCACAGCGGCGAGGATGTCCGGTGAGGGCTCTTCCTTCATCAGAACAACCTCGTCCCTCGTATTGAACATCATACGGTAGAAGCCGACAAAGGTCGGGCCGCCCTGGTAGTCGAACGACAGGCTTTCCGGCGTAGAGTTGGCGATCGCCATGTTCGACTCACCCGACGAGAAGTGGATGAAATCCGCCCAATGAAGGCTCACATCCCTCAGCGTGTATCGCCCGGGGATCATCCGCCGCTCCAGCCAATCGGGGCCCGCGCTGCCGTTCATGACCAGCACCTGCGTTCCACCAGTCTCGATCACTTCGCCGATCTGGAAGGTGATGATGTCAGCATAGCGCACCCCACGTGGCGTTGGCCGTTCACACTGCTCGACCGGAATGGCGGTGGAGAAGTTGAGCGAGAGGCCCACATCCTTGAACCCGTCCGGCGCCTCGCGGCTGAATCGGCCGCGCATGGCGCCATCGAAGCCGGTAACGGCGATCGCAACGTTCGTTCTCGCAACAGGCGAAATGTAAGACGTGCACGCCGAAGCGGTGAGCGCGAGCAAGGCGACGAGGACTTTGAGCATGCGTCCCTCCCAACAATGGGCAGAGCATGACGCGCAGCGCGCCCGAATTGCAAATTTTTCAACAGTTGCCGGGCTCAGCCCACGATCAGCTTGAGCGCGCGTTCGTCGCCACGGCCCAGCGCCTTGATCGCGCTTGCGGCGATCGAGCGGGCGTCGAGCCCGGCCTGTTCGTACATCCGCTCCGGCGAGTCCTGATCCTGGAAGATGTCCGGCAGGGTCAGCGTGCGGATGCGCAGGCCATGTTCGAGCAGGCCGCGCTCGGCCAGCGAATGCAGCACGAAGGCGCCGAAGCCGCCGCGGGCGCCTTCCTCGATCGTGATCAGCACTTCATGGTTCTTCGCGAGCTGCGTCAGCAGCGCCTCGTCGAGCGGCTTGGCGAAGCGGGCGTCGGCGACCGTGGTCGAGAGCCCCTGCTTCTCCAGCATGTCAGCGGCGCGCAGGCATTCCGGCAGGCGCGCGCCATAGGAGAGGATGGCAACCGATGTACCCTGCTTGACGATGCGGCCCTTGCCGATCTCCAGCGGTTGCGGATCGGTGAGCAGCGGAATGCCGATGCCCTCGCCGCGCGGATAGCGGAATGCGGACGGGCGATCATCGATCGCATGAGCCGTCGCAACCATGCGCTGCAGCTCGGTCTCGTCGGCGGCGGCCATCAGGATGAAGCCGGGCAGCGCGCCAAGATAACCGACGTCGAACGAACCCGCATGCGTCGGGCCGTCAGCGCCGACGAGGCCTGCGCGGTCGAGCGCAAAGCGCACCGGCAGCTTCTGGATCGCAACGTCGTGGACGACGCTGTCATAGCCGCGCTGCAGGAAGGTCGAGTAGATCGCCGCGAACGGCTTCATGCCGTCGGCCGCCATCGCGGCGGCGAAGGTCACGGCGTGCTGTTCGGCGATGCCGACATCGAAACAGCGGTCAGGGAATTTCTGGCCGAACAGGTCGAGGCCCGTGCCCGACGGCATGGCCGCGGTGATGCCGACGACTTTCGGATCCTTTTCTGCCGCGCGGATCAGTTCCTGCGCGAAGACCTTCGTATAGGACGGCGGGCCGGCCTTGGCCTTCGCCTGCTCGCCCGTAACGACGTTGAACTTCGAGACGCCGTGATACTTGTCGTCGGCGCTTTCTGCAGGCTCGTAGCCCTTGCCCTTCTTGGTGACGACATGGATCAGGACCGGGCCGTTCTCCATGTCGCGCGCATTCTCGAGCACGGGGATGAGAACGTTCAGGTCGTGACCGTCGATCGGGCCAACATAGTAGAAGCCCAGCGAGTCAAACAGGTCGCCGCCCATGGCGAAGTTGCGGACCGAATGCTCGGCCTTCTTGGTGAAGCGCTCGAGGCCGATGCTCTTGGCGAGACGCCGTCCGAAATTGCGCAGCTTGCGATAGCCCTTCGAGGACACCGTGCGCGATAGATAGTGGCTCAGCGCGCCGACCGGCGGGGCGATCGACATGTCGTTGTCGTTGAGGATGACGACCATGCGCGTGTGCATGCCGCCGGCGTTGTTGAGCGCCTCGTAGATCATGCCCGCCGTCATGGCGCCGTCGCCGACCACAGCGACCACGCGGTTGTCGGACTTCTTCAGATTGCGAGCGACCGCAAAACCGGCGGCGGCGGAAACCGACGTGCCGGCATGGGCGGCGCCGAACGGGTCGTATTCACTCTCGTCGCGCTTGGTGAAACCCGAGAGGCCCCCCCCCTGGCGAAGCGTGCGGATGCGGTCGCGGCGGCCGGTGAGGATCTTGTGTGGGTAGGCCTGGTGTCCGACGTCCCAGACGATCTTGTCCTTCGGGGTATCGAACACGGCATGCAGGGCGACGGTAAGTTCGACCACGCCAAGCCCGGCGCCGAGGTGGCCGCCGGTGACTGACACTGCGCTGATCGTTTCCGCCCTGAGCTCGTCAGCGATCTGCTTCAGCTCAGCCTTCGACCGCCCCTTGAGATCAGCAGGGCTGGCGATCTGGTCGAGCAAGGGGGTCAGCAGGGTCATACAGGTGCACTAGGTCCCGGATACCGGTGAATTAGTGGCGGCGATTGAGCACAAAGTCGACCGTATGTAGCAAAGATGAGGCGCGTGACCCGAAGGATGCCAGATGCTGCTTGGCCTGTGCGGCGAGATAGCGCACCCGGTCATGGGCGCCCTCAACACCCAGCAAAGACACGAAATTCACCTTGCCCGCGCCCACATCCTTGGCGACCGCCTTGCCCAGGATCGCCGGGTCTCCCTCCACGTCCAGAAGGTCGTCCACGATCTGGAAGGCGAGTCCGAGATCGTTGGTATATCCGGCAATCGCGTTCCGCTCGCTTTCCAGCGCCCCACCGAGCAGCGCGCCGACCTCGCCTGCCAGGGTAATAAGCGCGCCGGTCTTCAACCGCTGCATGCGGGTGAGGACCTGAAGCGGCTCTTCGTTGTCCGCGATCGGATACATGTCGATCATCTGGCCGCCGACCATGCCGCGCGCACCGGAGGCGACCGCTAGGCGCTCCACCAGCTTGCAGCGCATCAGCGCGTCGCGATGGGTTTCGGGCGACGCCATGATCTCGAACGCCAGCGCCTGCAGCGCGTCGCCGGCAAGGACCGCCGTCGCCTCGTCGAACGCCTTGTGCACCGTCGGCTGGCCACGACGGTAGTCATCGTCATCCATGCACGGCAGGTCGTCATGGATCAGGGAATAGGCGTGCATGCACTCGACCGCTGCCGCTGCGCGCAGCAGGGATTTCTCCTGCGCGCCGAACATGCGGCCGATCTCGATCACGATGAACGGGCGCAGGCGCTTGCCCTTGCCGAGCGCACCATGGCGCATCGCACGCATCAGCTGCGCTTCCGGGCCAGACGCCGCCGGGATCAGCTGGTCGAGCGCGACTGTTATCTTGTCGGCGACCTCGTTGAGGCGCAGCTCGAATGCAGGATCGATGTTGACGATGACGGCCATGCTCTAGAGATCATCCGCTCGTTCGAGGCCCTTGGGACCATCTGGCCCAAGCACGATCTTCTCGACCTTGAGTTCCGCCTCTTTCAGCTTCTTCTCGCAATGCGCCTTCAGCGCCGCGCCGCGTTCGTAGATGCGGATCGAGTCTTCCAGCGGCACGTCGCCAGCTTCCAGCTTGTGGACGATCTGCTCGAGCTGCGCGAGCGCATCCTCGAAGCTCATCGACGCAATGTCTGCGCTGGCCTTCGGCTCTGGCATCCGGGTCTCCAAAAAAGGTGGGCCACCATAGGGAGGCAGAGTCTGCGGAGCAAGCGCATTGGAAGGGGAGGTCTCTTGCGCTTTTCCTCCTCCAAGCGAAGCTTGGGGGAGGTGGATCGGCGCGCAGCGCCGAGACGGAGGGGGCAGCCGCTGAAGACGAAATATCAAACCCGCCAGCGGGCTCGCGCAATGCGCCAACAGCTCACGGATGCAGAGGCCATTCTGTGGTCGAAGCTTCAGCGGAAGCAGTTGCGTGGCTATCGCTTTCGGCGACAGCACCCGATCGGCAGCTACATCGCCGATTTTGCATGCAGCGAGGCAAAACTGGTCATCGAACTCGACGGCGCGACGCATTCAACCACGGAGGAACGCGCTCACGACGCACGTCGCGAGGGCTTCATGCGATCACAGGGGTGGTCCGTAGTGCGTTTTTGGAACGCCGATGTCTGCGACAATCTAAATGGCGTTCTGGAAAGCATCCTTCGGCGGCTGCCCCCTCCGTCTCGCTGACTACGTCAGCGATCCACCTCCCCCAGCCTGCGGCTGGAGGAGGAAAGCTTCAGCGCTTTTCGTAAATCCGGTACGACCAGTACTTGTCACCGCCGTCGTGGACGCAGACCCAGCCGCGCCGTTTCAGCTGGGGACGCAGCATGCGGTTGAACCAGCCATGCGCGGCCAGCACCACGTCACGTCCTTCGCCTGCCGCGTCGACCAGCATGCCCGCGGCCTTCGCGGATCGGGCCCGGGCGTCGCGCACATGCTCCTCGCCGCCATGATGGCCAAGCAGCCAGATCAGCCGAGCGATCTTGTTCCAGTTCTTGGGGCGCATGCGTCCGGCGACACGCGGCGGCGGCAAAGGCGCCTCGTTGAAGGTCGCATCGTGCTTCACTGCGCGCCCACGGCCCAGATGACCCGCGGTCTGGATGGCGCGCGGCCTTGCGCTGGACAGCAGGATCGCATCCTCGCGCACTTCCTTCAGAAGCGACTCGGGGCATTTCTGGCCGTCGGCGAGCGAGCTTAGTTCATAGCGCGCCCACCAGTCGCGATAGTCCTTCCAGCCCATGGGCGGGCCTTCTTTCGGAATCACCTGCGGGCGCCCGTGGCGCACGATGATGATGCGTCCGGGACGCGCCGCCTTCATCGGGCGATCAGCTTGTTTGACGACGGCGTCCATGTTCCTCGGTGGCCCTGGGCCAATCGACCCCCCTTAACCGGCAGGCCTCCCCGGGTGTGCTTAGAGCAAAGCGCCAGAAATCCAAACCGGCTTGTTCGGCGCTACGGCAGGCCGCCGCAAAACTCCCGCGAAATCAGACAACAGCCGAATCAGAGGCCCTTCCAGAGCCGTCCTTCCGGACACTGCGCGCCATCGCCCTGCTTGCAGCCGTGCAGGCTGAACAGGACGGTCTCGGCCTTGCCGATCAGGTGGTCGATCGGAACGAAGCCGATGGCGTCGTTGATCGTGTCCGGGGATAGATTGCCGACGCCTATCCGGTTGGCCCATGCCTGCGGGAAGGCGGCCGCCATGCTGCGGTGGCCTGATGGCGCGCGGCTGTCTTCGGAGTTATCGCGGTTGTCGCCCATCATGAAGACGTGGCCCGCGGGCACCTTGAAGATCGGCGTCTCGTCGAGATCGCTTGTGTCGTTGAACTCGTGGATCAGGTGGGCCTTGCCCTCGCCCGGCAGCTCTTCGCGATATTCCGTCGCCGACTGCAGGCGGCCGGCCGAGCCGTCCTCCAGCGTCTCGATGTATCGCGTCTTGCGCACTTCTATACGCGGCACTTCCTGGCCGTTGAGGAACAGGTGGCCGCCTTTCATCTGGATGGTGTCGCCGGGCAGGCCGACGAGGCGCTTGATCATCACGCGCGGATTGTGCGGGTGCTGGAATACGATGACGTCACCACGCTTGGGCATGCCGCCAAAGATGCGCTCTTCGGGATTCTTCGGATCGTCGCCGATCACCATCGTGCCGATGCCGAACGGGATCGAGTTGCGGTTGTAGCCATAGGGGAACTTCGCCACCGCCACGCGGTCGCCGACCTGCAGCGCCGGCACCATGCTCTCGGACGGGATGGAGCGCAGCTCGTAGATGAAGGTGGAGAAGAGCAGCCAGAACGGGACGAAGATGGCGATGGTCATCGCCGTTTCGCGCAGCTCGTGCAGCGCTTTCTTGCCCATGCTTTTCTTCGGGGCCGCCTCGGCCTCCGCGGCCGGCTGGTCGGTCACCGGCTGCTGCGTCGAGGTATCACTCATGTACCAGCCCTTGGCGCCCACGGGGGGCAAACACACCCCGGTTCGGGGCTGCCGGTATACGTTATGCGTCTCAGTCCGGCGTCAAGACGCCCGTCTGTAGAGCGTTGTCCCACCCTCCTGTACGGACGTGATTAATCCCCGTCCCTTCAGGCAGTTCAGGTGTGCGACTGTCTCGCCGGTAGCCATTCCCAGGCTGTCCTTCTCGATCGCCCGGGCGAACAGGGCGGTAAACAGGTCGATCGCCCGTTTCGGCTCGTCCAGACGCGACAGCAGCCGTTTCATCCCCAGTTCGTGGCCGTCGATCAGCGCGTCCAGACGTTTGTGGGCGCCATTGAAAGGCTCGTTGTGCGACGGCAGGACTAGGACATCCGCCGGGATCGTGGCTTTCAGCTTCCGGCATGAGTCCAGCCAGTCGCGAAGTGGATCGCCCTCCGGCTCGGTCGGGAAGACTGACACGTTCGAGGATATGCGCGGCAGGATCTGGTCGCCTGAAATGAACAGGTTCAGGTCAGGGCACCACAGGCAGGCGTGGTCGGGTGAATGTCCGCATCCCGTGACAATCCGCCACGTACGTCCGCCGATCTGGAATTCATCGCCATCGCTCAGCCGGTGGAAGGCGTCGGGCAGTTGCGACACGGCTTTGCCGAACCCGCCGAAGCGCTCGACATACTTGTCGAGGTCTTCCTGCTCCCAGCCGGCGGAGCGGTAGAATTTCACGCCGACGTCTGGCGCTTCGCGGCCGGTGTCAGCCACCAGCATCCGGCACGTCACATACTCCAGCCGCGTGATCCAGAGATCGCACTGCCACTTGCGCGTCATCCATCCGGCGAGGCCGATATGGTCGGGATGCATGTGCGTGACGATCACGCGCTTCACAGGCCTGCCCTGCAGCTCGTTGTCGAAGATCGTGCGCCAGTGCGACTTGGTCTCGGAGTTCGGAATGCCGGTGTCGACCACCGTCCAGCCGTCGCCATCCTCGATCAGCCAGAGATTGATCCACTTGAGAGAGAACGGCAGCGGCATGCGCACCCAGCGCACGCCCGGCGCAACCTCCATCGTGGTTCCCGGCACAGGCGGCTCGGCAAACGGATAGTCATACCGCGCCCGCCCAGTCTTCCCTTCGGAATCCTTGCCCTCGAAGCCGTCCATGGGACGCCCTTCTCTCTATAAGAGTGCGACACGGCGTGTGTGCGCTGCCAGCATAGTGTAGCGCGCGAGTGCAGCCGGGGGCAAACAGGCCGCCACGCGTGGCTCTTTAGAGCAAGTCGAGCCAGTCGATCATCGCGGTCGCCAGGAGTAACGAGGACTCCATGAAGTCGATCGACGTATCCAGCACGAAGCTGTCGTCGGGTATGCCAATGCCGATCAGGCTCGCCTTCATCCGCGTCTTGAAGGCTTCGTCATCAAGCCAGCTCTCATCGGAGAACTTGTTGAGGTCCGCCTCTGGCAGGCTGTCGACGAGGTCGGCGATTGCCGTGATCTTGGCGTCCGGGATGTTCTCGCCGGCAAGATCATCGTGCAGGACATCGACGACCGATCCATAGCGGCCGATTTCCTCGGCCAGCATTTCCTGGGTTGCATCCCAGTCATACTCGTCCGAGCAGTCCCACAGCGCGAACTCCAGCGCCTCTTCTGCCTCATCGATCTGATCGTCGGTCAGGTCGGTATAGATGTAGGCCTCGGCCACCAGTTCATGGTCGCCCGACGACACCAGCGAGTCGTAGACGCAGTACATCTCGTTTTCCTGGTCGTCGGTCAGGTCTTTGAGTTCGACCTGCGCGACCGCAGGCGCGGTGAAACATGCAGTGGCAAGCAGCGCCGCCAGCACAGCAACAAATCCCGGTTTCATGGTCCGTCCCTTCAGGCGAGGCCCCAACTCGCCGATCCGTCCTGACCCGAACGCTAACGCCGCCGCCCGGTGTTTTCCAGCATCTGGCCTGTCCTTACTGACAATAAGATCAATTTCGCGTCAGGCTCGTGTCACGAAGCCCGTTCCAGATGCGCAGCCCACTGGACGTGGAGCCTGAGCCAACCCACCCTTGAGGAACTCTGCGGCGACAGGGTTCGCGCCGCAGGTCAGAACAATGTCTCAAGTTTCCAAACGGAGTGAATTGATGCGCCGGATTCTCATTGCGCTTGCCGCCGCCGGCCTGATGGCCGCCCCTGCCCTGGCGCAGGGCGCCCCCGAAGCCCCCGCCGGCGCCTATGTCTCCGACAAGACGCACACCGCCATCCAGTGGCAGGGCCTGCACAACGGCCTTTCCTGGTACACGGCGCGCTTTACTGGTTTCGACATCCAGCTGACCTTCGATCCCGCCGACGTCTCGAAGTCGAAAGTCACCGCCACCATCGATCCCAAGTCGATCGAGACCGACTACTCGCGCACCCGCCCGGCCGGCAACACCACCGACTTCAACAACGAACTCGCCACCGGCGACCGCTTTTTCAACGCCGGCAAATTCCCCTCCATCACCTTCGCATCGACCGCCGTCAGCAAGACGAGCGCCAACACCGGCAAGATGACGGGCAACCTCACCTTCCTCGGCGTGACCAAGCCGGTTACGCTCGACGTCTCCTATGTCGGCCACCGCAACGACCCGCGCTCGAACAAGCACAAGGTCGGCTTCCAGCTGAAAGGCTCGTTCAAGCGTTCCGACTGGGGCATGACCATCGGCGGCCCGCTCGCCGACGAGATCCGGATCGAGATCAACTCCGAGCTGGTGCAGAAGTAGCTTCTGGACGTACGCCCTCGTCCCTCGAGACGCGGACTTCGTCCGCTCCTCAGGATGAGGGCTAAACGACCATAGCCCCAGTAGCCCTCATCCTGAGGAGGCCGAAGGCCGTCTCGAAGGACGAGGGCGGTGCTCACCGCCACATGACGCGCACATTAAACTCACGCCCCTCACGACGATTCCTCATGCCCTCCGGGGTTGGGATATGAAACACCGAGGCAGTACATAGAGAGAGCCGCCGCGGAGTACCCCATGCGCCTCGCCGTCCTCATTGCTCCACTCGCCCTCTCGGCCTGCGCCTTCACGGCGAACCAGACGCCGCTGGCCCTGCAGACGCTTCCCTCCGGCGCCTACCAGATGGAAAAGCCGCACGCCTCGCTGCTCTTCCGCGTGAAGCATCTCGGCCTCTCTTATTACACCGCGCGCTTTACCGACTTCGACGCGACGCTCGACTTCGATCCCAAGAACCCGGCCGCCAGCCATGTGAAGGCGATCATCAATCCCCTGTCCGTCCGCGCCGAGCATCCGACCGACAAGGACTGGGACCGCCGCATCGGCGAAGACCTGATGGAAGGGAAGGAGTTCCCCCAGATCGTCTTTGACTCAACGAAGGTCGAACCCACCGGCGAATTCACCGGCAAGGTGACGGGCAACCTCACCTTCATGGGCGTGACCGAGCCGGTTACGCTCGACGTCACCTATAACGGCTCGATGGACAGCGCCGCGCTCTATGGCGGCAGGCCGGCTGTCGGGTTCTCCGCGCGCGGCAAGCTCGACCGCTCCGACTTCGGCCTCACCGCCTACCGCTCCATCGTCGCCGACGAGGTCGAGGTGGTGATCGAGGCAGAGTTCACGCGGCACTGATGTGCGGCTCAGCCGCCGATAACGACCAGGTCAAGTATGGTCGACAAACTACCGCAAGCGCGGATCTCTCCTGGATAGGCATCGTAAAGACGTTGGCGTTGTGAGGCCTTCGAACCGTTGCCCGCCGCCCCAATGAAATCGTCGCGACTGACGTCAACGTCTTGCGATGCAAGCGATGCGTCTTGGCCATTCTCGTCTGCCCGCACGCGAGCCCAGGCAACAAACTGATCCGCTCGCGCGAGGTTCTGATCGTGAAGATAGAGCGTGGGCGCGACCGCGGCCTCAGCCTTCATCAACCCTCCGCATTGGACCGCCCTGACATAGTCCACGCCATCTGGGACGGGTGCAGCGAGCAGTAGGGGCGCCGCCGTCGCGCACGCCCCCAGCGCCACCACAATGGCCCCGGCTTCAATCCACCCCATCTTTCGTGGCATACCAGCCCCCAACACCTGCCGCCCCCGAGGATACACCATGACCGCGGAAGCCACCCAGCCCGACGCTGCCCCGCCCGTCACCACACAGCAACAGCGTTACACCGCCGTCGCCATCGCCCTGCACTGGGCCATCGCGCTGCTCATTGTTGGTCTGCTCGCGGTCGGCTGGATCATGGACCTCATGCCGGGCGGCCCCGGCAGCCCAAAGACTGCCATCATCCAGCTGCACAAGTCGTTCGGAATAACCGTGCTGCTGCTGTCGATCGCCCGCATCATCTGGCGCCTGATGAATCCGCCGCCGCCCGAACCCGCCATGCCCGCCTGGCAGAAGTATCTCGCCAGCGCCGTCCACATCCTTCTCTACGTGCTGATCATCGCCATGCCGCTGACCGGCTGGATCATGGCGTCGGCCGAGATCAACCAGCACGACACGCGCTTCTTCGGCACGTTCGAGATGTATGTGCCTGGCATCCCGGGCCTTCCGGCCGCAACGCGCGAGCCGCTGGCCGAAGGCTTCGAGTTTGTTCACCACAACCTCGCCTGGGTGATCGTTGGCCTTCTAGTCCTGCACATTGCCGGCGCGCTGAAGCACCAGCTTGTGGATAAGGACGGCCTCCTTGCCCGCATTGCGCCCGGCCTGTTCGGCCGCACCGCTGGTCCGCCCGACAACGGACACGGCGCGATCTGGGCGTTCGGCGCTTCCATCGCCGTGTTCGCCGCCATCGCCAGCGTCTCGATGATGTCCGGCGCGCCTGCGGCTGTCGCGCAGGATGAAGAACCACAGCAGGCGCAGGCTCCGGTCGCATCGAAGGCGCCTACATGGGTCGTCGATCCCGCGCAGAGCTCCATCGTCTTCAAGGCCGCTTATATGGGCCGCCCCTTCGAGGGCCGCTTCCCGGAATGGACAGCTACCATCCAGTTCGACGCCAGCGCCGCGCCGAGCCAGACCGCACCGGTCGATGGCTATGTGCGCGTTGCGATCCCGACCGCGAAGATCTCCACCGGCGAGCCCTATTTCGACGAGAACGTCACGCAGGGCGACTGGTTCGACGTCGCCAAACACCCAGAGGCCGTGTTCGAGGTCGCGGTCGGCGGCCTCTATCGTCTTACTGACTCTCAATATGAAGCGGCCGGCGTTCTCAAGCTGAAGGGCGTCGACTACCCCGTGCGCCTGCCCTTCACGCTCAATATCTCAGGGGCCACCGCGAAGATGCACGGCGAGGTCACGCTCCAGCGCATGGCCATGGGCGTCGGAGGCGACACCAGGGCCGCGGCCAACCCGAACAACGCCGACGAGGAGTGGGTGCGCGACGATGTCGGGGTCGTCATCGATCTCGTCGCGACTCGCCAGTGAGAGTCCGGCCAGTGAGAGTCGAATCTCCGTCTCTCGATTCGTCGCTGCGACCCGATTCCGAGTCTCGATCGCGCGCCTCGGCGCCTCCGCAGGCTGCAAAAAGTGTGACCATGAGGTCACAGCGCGGACTCGAAATGTGCGGCACGACGTCTCGCTTCGGGACACGCGAGAGGCGCCTCGCGAGCGTCGCGCAACGCCTTCGCGGGCGCCGCATTGGACGACTTAGCGGACCCGGAATTCGATGACGGATGATTCGGAATCGGCGCCACGCGCGCCCGCCCGGGTCCTCGGCACGGACCCCGCCTCGCTCGCCGAGGCCGCGCGCGTGATCCTCGCCGGAGGGCTCGTCGCGATCCCCACCGAGACCGTCTATGGCCTCGCCGCCGACGCCACCAACGCGCGCGCCGTCGCGGGGATTTACACAGCCAAGGGCCGGCCCTCCTTCAACCCTCTCATCTGTCATGTCGCGAGCCTCGCGATGGCGGAAACACTCGCCGAGTTCAGCCCTCTCGCCCGCGCGCTCGCGGCGCGCTTCTGGCCCGGCCCGATCACGCTCGTCCTGCCGCGCAAGCCAGGCTGCCCTGTTGCCGACATCACCACCGCCGGGCTTCCATCGATCGCGCTCCGATCGCCAAAACACGTTGCAAGTCTTGAACTTATTCGCGCGGTTGGCCGCCCGCTCGCGGCCCCCTCGGCTAACCCATCGGAGCAGTTGTCGCCCACCACGGCGGCCCATGTGGCGGCCGGACTGGGCTCGAAGATCGACCTCATCATCGATGGCGGAGCATGCGTAGCGGGTCTCGAATCCACCATCGTCGCGCCCGGTGAAAGCGGCGCCGTGCTGCTCCGTCCGGGCGCCCTTTCGCGCTCCGATATCGAGATGCTCACAGGCCCGCTGAGGGCGCCGGACCATGCCGCCGGGGTGGTGGCGCCGGGCATGTTGAGGCGCCACTACGCCCCCCGCGCGCGGCTCCGGACCAACGCCACATCGGTCGAGTCGGGGGAGGCCTTCCTCGCCTTCGGGGTGCCTCCCAGAGGGGTTTCACCTTCTCTCAACCTTTCGATTCGCGGCGACCTCGCGGAGGCGGCGACGAACCTCTTCGCGATGCTGCGCGCGCTCGATGACCAACACGACTCGATCGCCGTGGCGCCCATCCCGAGCGAGGGACTCGGCGAGGCGATCAACGATCGTCTCAACAGAGCGGGTGCACACTCACGCGAAAATAGGTTATGACAGATTCGTTGAGTCGGATTTCCGATCGGACGATGACTCAACTTCATGGATGTGAAGCTCGCTAGCGGGTGAACATCCGAGGGACCATCAAGGAGACTTAGAATGGCCACTGCCAAAAAAGCTGCGAAGAAGCCGGCGAAAGCCGCCGCCAAAAAACCGGCGAAAGCTGCGAAGAAGAAGAAGTAGTAGCTGGAGCCTCTTCGCATTGGGCAGCCAGTCCTTGGCTAGCGCCTCACCAGACTAGAGGCCGCCCAATTCCCAGAGACTAGAGTTGCATTCCTCGTGCCCATCCGGTCATCCGGGTGGGCACGAACTCTTTCAGGGGTACGCTTGAGCGCCAGTTTTGCTCGCTCCCTGTGCATAACACCCATCATTATGAGAAGACCGCGAGGGAAGTCGCAGCGGAAGGCGCGGAGGCGCCGCGTATCCCAACAGCTGTCATCCCGGCTGAAGCGAAGCGGAAGGCCGGGACCCATTCATCCGTGGGACGATCAGAGAAATGGTTCCCGGACAGCGCTGCGCGCTTCCGGGATGACAGCAGTGAGGAGCAACCCAGCACATTCCAGCGGTGAGATAGGAGGATAACTCCCGTCCGAACTCTCGCGATTGCTGAGCTTTCAGCACGCACGCTGTGGGACAAAACAAACCCTCCATCCCCACCGCCCTCGCTTGCCCGATACTCCGGGCCAATGAGATCGCTCACCGCCATCTTCACCCGGCTGCTCTGGCGCTTTTATCCGGTCCTCTGGATGCACTGGGCCATCGACCGCCTGTTCGACTGGGCCTTTGATACGCTCGAGGCCGAGTTCGACCGGCTGTGCCAGAGCCGGGAGGTGCTGGCCTGGTTTGGCGGCTGGCTCGCCGTCATCGGCGAGCGTCTGGACGAGCTGATCGAGATGAAGGCCTGCCAGATCGCAGGGCTTCTCCACGAGCCCTGGCCGCGTCCGCGTCATACCTGGGCCTGGTCGGTCCGGTCTCCCCACGAGGCCTGCCGCCGGCTTGAGCGTCTGGTGCTGCGCTATCAGGACATCGACCGTCTCGCCCAGCGCCGCGCCGGGCGTCTCATCCGCCAGCGCGAGGTCAATACCGTCGACCTGTCTCCCTCCGCCCACGCTTCTGTCCTCGCGCCGGCGCCACCGGCCCCGTCGGTGTTGCCGGCGCCGGTGTTGCCGGTGTGGTCGGTGGCGCCGGTGGTGTCGCATTTTTCGAAACGCGCGGCCGGACAGATCCGCGCCCCGCCGTAACCGTCACAAGCCGAAAACCCGTCCAATCCAACCTGCAGGGCTCACCTGCGAGAACGAGACCCCATGCCCAAGCGTCAGCCATGCCTGCCTGCACACGCGTCATAGTAAACGTCAGAGCCATCCCTGTCGGACCACAACAAAACCGGCCGCCCCGCGCGCATTACCCAGACGACATTCTGCTTTCGCTAGAATTCGAACCAAACAGGCCCGGCAAAGCCGCGTTTTTGAATTGTAGCTGACACGTCCCGGGTCTAGGCTTGGCCCGCTGAACGGGGCGGCCAGTGGTGCGGGACCTTCCAGATGCTTGAGATCGCTTTGATCGTCGCTGCGGTCCTCTTGGGCCTGCTTCTGATCTTACTGGTTTATCGCGCGGCGCGCACCTACGACGCGGGAGCGCACGCCACCTACATCGCGACCAAGGGCGGCAACTTCTATGGCGCGTTGCGCGCGCCGACGACACTCTGGAATCCAAGCATCAAGGTGCTGCGCGACCGCCACGCGCCCGACATCACGATCATGACGATCGATGCGTCAGGCAACTATTATGAGAAGTCCCTGGTCAACCGCCGCAATGGCGAGATCACACTGCGGGTCCAGACCTGCTCCCCTCGCCCCTTCATCACGCGCACGTCGGACAAGCGCCAGCTGATCATCAAGGCCAAGGTCTCGTTCCAGATCGACATCGAACGCATCCAGACCCCGATCCTGATGCAATCCTTCGGCGCAACGCTTGGCGCGCGCATCGAGAACCTGTTCGACAACGCCATCGGCGAGCACGAAGACCAGGACGTCTTCGCGAGACAGGGCGAGATCGAGAAGAAAGTCCTTCGCCAGCTGCAGGACATCGAAGCCCCCGCTGACCCGGATCACCCCGATGGGATGCCAATGGGCATCAAGGTCTACGAGGCGATGTTCTCGTACGAACCGGCCGTGAAACCGATCAACAAGGACCTCGCCAACGGCCCGATGGCCTACGACAACGAGCACCTCGACGATCTGGTCGACATGCTCGAGAAGGCCAATCCGGCCACGATCGAGACCCTGCTTCGCATGCTGGAGCTGCAGACCAAGCAGAACATCGTCCAGATGCTCTGCAAGTCGGGCGGCCTCGTTGCCTTCACGGCGTCCGAACTCGGCCTGTCCGAGCGCACGGTGGAGCGCGCTCACAACGGCGCAAACATCATGAAGCCTGCCTTCCAGCCGGCCGCAGCGCCTGCTGCTGTCCCCGCCGTGGACTCGCCGGTTGCAAAACCGGTCGATCCCGCAACCGCCTACTACGCTCTCGGCGCCCCCAAGGGCCAGAAGGCCGCCGCAGCGGATCCGGTTGCGCCTACACCCACACCCGCGCCCTCGACGCCAAACGGCGGCTGAGTTCGGCAGCCTGCTTTTGGATGACTAGAGTACGCGCCCTGGATTCATCCGGCCATCGGGATCGAGAGCCTTCTTCACGGCGCGCATCATCTCCATCTCGACCGGAGATTTCCGTGAGACCAGTTCCTCACGCTTGAGCCTTCCGATGCCGTGTTCGGCCGAGATCGATCCGTTGAGGCTCGAGATCAGATCATGGATCGCCTTCGAGACCTTGAGCCCCTCGCCTTCCACGAACGCGTCCTGATCGACGCCCGGAGGCGGAGTCACGTTGAAATGGATGTTGCCATCGCCCACATGCCCGAAAGAGATGATGTCGACACCCGGCGCCATCGACCTCGCCAGCGCCGCCCCACGCTCCATGAACTCGGCAACGCGCGACACCGGCACCGACACGTCATGCTTCAACGCCTTGCCATGCGCCCGTTCGGCCACAGCGATGTTCTCGCGGATCTTCCAGACCATCGCCTTCTGCGCCTCGTTCTCGCAGATGGCGGCATCCGCCACGACGCCCTTCTCGATGGCGTCGCCGAGCAGCGATTCAATCATGTCACGCGCTCCCTCCTCCCGAGGCAGCGACAGCTCGACCAGCACGCGCCACGCCGCTGCCGTCGGCAGCGGATCACGCGTGTCGGGGATGTGCTTCAGCACCAGCTCCAGCCCGAACTTCGGCACGATCTCGAAGCCGGTCACCGTCCCACCGCTTGCCGCTTTGGCGATCTGGAGCAGTTCGACGGCCTTCGCCGGGCTCTCGACCACCGCCCAGGCGGTCTCCTTCACAGCCGGCTTCGGGAACAGTTTCAGCGTCGCCGCCGTCACAATGCCGAGCGTGCCTTCCGCTCCGATGAAAAGGTGCTTCAGGTCGTAGCCGGTATTGTCCTTCCTCAGCCCGCGCAGCCCGTTCCAGATCTGCCCATCCGGCAGCACGGCCTCGATCCCCAGCACGAGGTCGCGCATCATCCCGTAGCGCAGCACGCCGACGCCGCCGGCATTGGTCGAGATCAACCCGCCGATCATCGCCACGCCCTGCGCGCCCAGCGAGAGCGGGAACAGCCGTCCATTCTCATCCGCAATTTCCTGGGCCCGGGTGAGGATGACACCTGCTTCCAGTGTCATCGCATCGTTCAGCACGTCGACTTCGCGAACCTTGTTCATCCGCTTCAGCGAAATCAGCACCTCGCCCTGCGGCACCGATCCGTTGACCATCCCCGAATTGCCGCCCTGCGGGTTCACCGCCACGCCATATTCGGCGCACAGCGTCATCGCCTTCGAGACTTCCTCGGTGGACGCGGGCTTCACCAGAACCGGGGTCGATCCCTTCCAGCGGCCGCGCCAGTCCTGGATATGCGGCTCGATCTCCTGCGGATCGGTCGACACGCCTTTCGGACCCAGCGCCGCGCTGAGCTTTGCAATCAGTTCCGAAATGTGGGCTGTGCCCTGATCGTCCGCCATGACGCGTTCCCGTCTCGCTGGCCCCTAGCCTATCAGATCCGACGGCTTGCAGCTCTTGATACCCGTCGTGACCTTGGTCGTGATGAACACGCTGTTGAGGTAATCGCCCTCGAACCGCAAGCCCTTGTCCGAACGCTTCACGACATAGCAGCCGACAGTCGAATAGTCGTCGTCCTCATAGGAGAAGCAGGCTTTGCCTTCCGGGGAAATCATCAGCCGGCCATTCAGCGCAGAGCCCGGTATTTCATAGAAGGTCTCGCCCTTGGGATCGACGCATTCGCGCCAGGCCATGTTGGAGGTCGGCGAATAACCCTCCATCTCGATGCCGAACAGCGCCATCTTGAGCTCGTCCCGCTTGAGAACCTTGCCGCCATACTCCTTGGCGAGCTGGGCCATTGCCGGCGCGGCAAGCAGAGCCGCCGCAATCGTCACTATACCCAGCCGTCTGATGCTTCTTGCCATGACCGGAAAGCTAGCACGCGGGAACGGACCGCAAAACGCCCCGAACCAGTTGACGGAAAGCCCCGTCCCACCACAACTCGTTCCGTCACAGGAGATATTCGATGGCCTACGCCCCGTTCGACCTCACAGGCAAAGTCGCGCTTGTTACCGGCGGCAATCGCGGCATCGGCTATGGCTTCGCCGAGGCGCTGAGCCAGGCTGGAGCATCGGTCGCCATCTGGGGCTCCAACGAGAAGAACAACGCCGAGGCAGTGAAGAAGCTCGGCGGCAAGGCGAAGGCCTGGACGGTCAATGTCGCCGACGAGAAGCAGGTTGCCGACGCCATGCTCGATGTCGCCAAGCATTTTGGACGCATCGACAGCGTCTTCGCCAACGCCGGCATTGGCGGCGGCGGCAAGTCGTTCGCCGAATTCCCGACTGACGTTTACCGTCGGGTTCTCTCGGTCAACCTCGATGGCGTCTTCTTCACGCTTCGCGAGGCGGCAAAACACATGGTCGAGCGCGCCAAGGCAGGCGATCCGGGCGGATCGCTGGTTGGCGTTGCGTCCCTCGCTGCCATCGAAGGCGCGCCTCGCAACGAAGCCTATGCAGCAACCAAGGGCGCCGTGATCTCCATGGTCAAGTCGATCGCCGTCGAGCACGCCCGCTATGGCGTTCGCGCCAACTCGATCTTGCCCGGCTGGATCGCCACCGACATGACGCAAGGCGCCCAGGACAACCCGGCATTCGCCGAGAAAGTCATTCCACGCGTTCCGATGCGCCGCTGGGGCGAACCGAAGGATTTCGGCGGCGTCGCCGTCTACCTCACATCCAACGCCTCTTCCTACCACTCGGGCGACGCCTTCGTGATCGACGGGGCGTATTCGATTTTCTGACATGGAAGGCCAAAATGGCCTCGGACGCTGCAGACATCCGCCGCGACTACGCCCGCAACATCCTCGAACGCGCTGGCGTCACGTCACCCCGTCTCGAAGACGCCTTCGCTGCCATCCCTCGCGAGGACTTCGTCGGACCCGGTCCCTGGTCGCTGTTCAGTTTCAGCGGCTATCGCAGGACGGAAGACGCCGATCCGAAGCATCTCTATGACGACGTCCTCGTCGCGCTTGTGCCGAAAAAGCGGATCAACAACGGGCAGCCCTCTGGTCACGCCATATGGCTCAACGCTGCTGACCCCCGGCCCGGAGACCATGTCGTCCACGTTGGAGCAGGCACGGGCTACTACACGGCGATGCTGGCGCATCTGATTGGCGTGCAGGGACGTATTACAGCGATAGAGTACGACGCCAATCTAGCAGCGAAGGCTCGGGAGAATCTGAAGCCTTATCCGAACGTCACGGTGCTGCAGGGCGATGGCACGACGCTGCCCTTCAACCCCGCTGATGTCATCTACGTCAACGCCGGGGTCACGCGGCCGGCGGAGAGCTGGCTTGACGGCCTGAAGGAAGGCGGCCGTCTTGTGCTTCCCCTCACCGCTTCGTCTGGTCCCGGCCAGATTCCGCCCGGCGTGGTGTTCCGCTTCGAACGACGCGAAACGGACTTTCTAGCCACCGTGGTGTCGCCGACCGCCTTCATCCCGTGTGAAGGCCTGCGCGAAACCGAGCATGGCGAAGCGCTCGCGAAGGCATTTGCGGATGGCGACGTCCACCGCGTGACCCGCCTCGTACGCGGCGGCGACTGGCCGGACGATCAGGTCTGGCTGAGGGGGCCGGGCTGGACACTTCTATACTCGTGACCGGGCGGCCCTACGGTCATAACGATAATCGATAAAAACCTCTCGCTCGCGTCAACTGGCCTTGCTATGCCTCCGACATCCAGATTCAGAAGAAGAGACAGAGCCATGATCCAGCTCCGCCTTGCCGCCGCCGCCCTGCTGGCCGGCTTTGCCCTGACAGCATGCGACCAGGCCGGGGGCGACAGCCAGCTCGCCGCCTGCGGCCCGACCGATACGCCTGCCGCAGCGCAGACCGGCGGAGGTCTCTCGATCGCGCCGCTTGAGTTCACCTGCAAGAAGCTGCCGAACGGCCTACGTGTCTACGCGATGCCAGACAAGAACACGGCCAGCGTCTCGGTCGCGGTCTGGTACGATGTGGGCTCGAAGGACGATCCCGAAGGCCGCTCAGGCTTCGCTCACCTCTTCGAACACATGATGTTCAAGTCGAGCATCAACATGCCGCCCGAAGGCTTCGACCGGCTGACGGAAGACGCCGGCGGTTACAACAACGCCTCGACCTGGAACGACTACACAAACTATTACGAGAACATCCCCGCCAACCATCTCGAGCGCGTGCTCTGGGGCGAGGCCGATCGCATGGGATCGCTCGTCATCGACGAGGCCAACTTCAAGTCCGAACGCGACGTGGTGAAGGAGGAGTTCCGCTCGTCCGTGCTCGCGCCGCCCTATGGCAAGCTGTTCTATCTCTACCTGCCGCAGGCCAGCTTCGCGGTTCATCCTTATGGCCGCCCCGGCATCGGCTCGATCGCGGATCTTGAAGCCGCCACGGTCGACGATGTCCGCGCCTTCCACGCCGCCTATTACCGCCCCGACAACGCCGTTCTCGTCGTCGCCGGCAATTTCGACGAGGCGCAGCTCGACGGCTATGTGAAGAAGTACTTCGCCGGCATCAAGGCACCCAAGCGCGAGATCCCGCGCGTGAAAGCGATCGAACCCGCGCGCACGCAGGCCCGGAGCTTCACCGTCTACGAACCCAATGTGGACCTGCCCGCCGTCGCGATCAGCTGGCCGCAACCTGACGCCAAGAGCCCGGACATCGCGGCCCTGATGATGCTGGACGCCATCATGACGGCCGGCCAGTCCTCGCGGCTCTACCAATCGCTGATCTACGACCAGCAGGTCGCCTCCGACGCCGGCTCGAACTTCGAGGTTACCGCACAGCCTGGCATTTTCGCGCTCTACACCATCCTCTCCGGTGGCAAATCGGCAGACGATGGCCTCGCAGCGCTCAAGGCCGAGGTCGCGAAGATGCGCGACACGCTGGTCACGCCCGCCGAACTCGAGGAAGCGCGCAACGAGCTTGTCACGAGCGCACTCGAAGGCCGCGAAACGACCGACGGTCGAGCCGACGAACTCGCCCGCTCCGTCATCCTCTACGGCAACGCACAAGCCTCCGACGGCATTCTGGCAAAGCTGCAAACCGTCACGGCCGAAGACATCCAGCGTGTTGCGAAAATGATCTTCGACGACAACAAGTCCGTCACGATCAAATACCTCTCGGAGGAAACCCAGGGCGACGCCATCGAGACAGCCTTCGCGGACTCGCCGACGATCGAGACCTCCACGATCAACATCCCTGCCGCCGAGATCCCGACCTACACGCTGGCTGCGGAAGACAAGCGCGCCAAGCCGCCCGAAGCTGGC
Source organism: Hyphomonadaceae bacterium (assembly GCA_965279205.1). Taxonomy (GTDB): domain Bacteria; phylum Pseudomonadota; class Alphaproteobacteria; order Caulobacterales; family Hyphomonadaceae; genus UBA7672. The sequence goes on along the minus strand of OZ257144.1, from coordinate 1,485,222 downwards.
CCGCCGGTCGACGTCAAAGTGCCGGGCGCTGTCGAGAAGACGCTGCCCAACGGCCTCCGCGTGATCATCGCCCACAAGCCGGGCCTGCCGCTGGTCAGCGCCAGCCTGCGCATCTCGGCCGGCGGCTCGACCGATCCGGCCAACCGTGCAGGCCTCGCCACCATGACCGCCGACCTCGTCACGCGCGGCACCAGGACGCGCTCGGCCACGCAAATCGCGACCCAGATCGAAAGCCTCGGCGCCGCTATCGGCGCTGGCGCCGGTGTCGACGCCACCGACGTCTCGATCTCAACCCGCTCCGACAAGGCGAAGGAAGCCTTCGCGATCATGTCGGACGTGGTGCAGAACCCTGCCTTCGCGAAGGAAGAGCTCTCACGCGCCCAGCGCGAGACGCTGGATAATCTCGAAGTCCAGCTCTCGACGCCACGCACGGTTGGCGGCTTCGCCATGACGCGCGCTCTGTACGGCGCCGGCCCTTATGGCGGCGTGGTGACCAGGAAGTCGGTCACCGCCCTCACCCCCGAACAGCTCAATGGCTTCCACAAGACCTACTGGCGGCCGGACAATGCGGTGCTGGTGATCGCGGGCGACGTGACGCCTGAAGCCGGCTTCGCGCTGGCCGAAAACGCGTTCGGCGCCTGGGCCAAGCCTGCCACGGCGCTCCCCGCGCCTCCTGCCGCTGTGGCGATCGCCGCGCCCCGCGCGGTGGCGGTCGATATTCCGAAGGCCGGACAGGCTGTTGTCATGCTCGGTCACGCCGGCCCGCCTCGCATGGCCCCTGACTACTTCCCGACCGTTGTCGCCAACAACGTGCTGGGCGGCGGCTACTCCGCACGGCTCAACGCCGAAATCCGCATCAAGCGCGGCCTCTCCTATGGCGCCAACGCCTCGCTCTCCGGCCGCAAGCAACCCGGCCCGGTCATTGGCGTCGCCCAGACCGCCAACAAGACCGTGCCTGACGTGGTCGACCTCATGGTCTCGGAGTTCACCCGCCTCGGCGCCGAGCCGATCCCGGACAAGGAGCTTGGCGCCCGCAAGGCCGTGATCGTCGGCGGCTTCAGCCGCTCGGTCGAAACCACGGCCGGCCTCGCGGGGCAGTACTCTGCTCTCGCCCAGTTCGGCATCCCGCTCGAGAAGCTGCAGAGCTACTCGGCGGACATCAACGGCGTCACCGCCGCCCAGGCGCAGGCGGCCGCCAAATCCTACTACGACCCGGCCAACTCCTCGCTGGTCGTCGTCGGCGATGGCGCGGAGTTCTGGGACAAGATCAAGGACAAGCGCCCCGGTATCGAGCGCATCCCTGACTCGAAGCTCAATCTCGACTCGCCCACACTGAAGTAGAGGTTCCCGTCCCGGCTTCGGCCGGGGCGGCCGCCTAACCTAGAGCAGCGCGATCCCGCCAACCTTCACGGCGATGGCGATCACCAGCAGCATGGCGAGCATGATCGCGAACGCGATCAGGGCAGTGACAACGCGAGCCTTGGTGAGGTCCGTGTCGGCCCGAAGATCGAGGAAATAAGAGCGCACGCTAGGCGGCTCGACGGCTTCCTGGAGGAACCAGGGCGTCAGTCGGCCCGCGATCCAGAGTGAAACCGCGGTCAAAACAACGCTTACGGAAAACAGCGCAAGTCCGGTGAACCACGGCGCAACGTCGACGTTCATGGTGATTCAGCCTCCAGCCCAAGCCGGCGCTAGAGGTGAATCAACATGCGTGTTCCGTCAAACGGCTTTATCGCCGCAAGCTGCGTTTGCCGCGACTAGCGCTTCAGGTTTCCGCAGAAGCGCTGGATGCGACGGCAGGCTTCTTCCAGCTTTTCGGTCGAGGTCGCGTAGGAAATCCGGAAGGCGGGGCTGAGGCCGAAGGCCGAACCGAAAACCACCGCCACCTTTTCCTCTTCCAGCAGCGCCGCCGCGAAATCCTCGTCGTTCGCCAGCTTCTTGCCGCCGGCCGAGGTCTTGCCCATGGCGCGTGAGCAGTCCGGATAGACGTAAAACGCGCCTTCCGGTGTCGGGCAGTGCAGTTCCTCTGTCTGGTTCAGCATGCCGACCACCAGATCGCGACGCTTCTTGAACAGTTCCTGGTTCGGCTTGATGAATTCCTGGGTGCCGTTCAGCGCCTCAACCGCCGCCCACTGGGAAACGGAGGACGGGTTCGAGGTCGTCTGGCTCATCACCTTAGCCATGCCCTTGATCAGCGCCTCGGGACCAGCCGCATAGCCGATGCGCCAGCCCGTCATCGAATAGGCTTTCGAGACGCCGTTCATGGTCAGCGTCCGGTCGTAGAGACGCGGCTCGACTTGGGCGATCGTCCAGAACTGGAAACCGTCGAACACCAGGTGCTCGTACATGTCGTCGGTCAGGACCCAGACATGCGGGTGGCGCAGCAGCACGTCCGCAATCGCCCGCAGCTCGTCCTTCGTGTAGGCAGCGCCCGATGGGTTGGACGGCGAATTGAGGATCAACCACTTGGTCTTCGGCGTGATCGCGCGCTCGAGCACTTCAGGCTTGAGCTTGTAGTTGTCGGCAGCCCTGGCTTCGGCAAACACCGGCGTTGCGCCGCAGATAAGCGCCATCTCGGGATAGCTGACCCAGTACGGCGTCGGGATCACGACTTCATCGCCGAAATTCAGCGTCGCCATGAAGGCGTTGAAGATAACCGGCTTGCCGCCCGGCGAGACGTTCACCTGGCTCGGCTTGTAGTCCAGCCCGTTCTCGCGCTTGAACTTGGCGCAGATCGCGGCTTTCAGCTCCGGGATGCCGTCGACGTCGGTGTACTTCGTCTTGCCGTCCTGGATCGCCTTGATCGCGGCAGCTTTGATGTTGTCCGGTGTGTCGAAGTCCGGCTCGCCTGCGCCGAGGCCGATGACGTTCTCGCCCTTTTGCTGAAGTTCGCGCGCCTTCTGGCTCACAGCGATCGTGGCCGAGGGCTTGATGCGCTTCAGCGCTTCGGAAACAGGGGCGGACATGAGATTCTCCGGCTTGTATGGCGCGGCTGATACGCCGTTCCGCACGGAGAAAAAAGGTCCCGATGGGGCCATCGCCTTCCCTGTTGGCAATTTAATTGGCGCGGCGGCGGCATTGTCACTTCCACGGGCTTCCCGCTAGGTTCGCCTCACCATGGACAAGCTGTTCGCCAGTCCGAAACGGGCCGCCATTGTCAGCGCCCTTCTGGCCGCACCAATGCTCATTCTGTTGCTGACGGCCGTGCTCGGCGTCGAGCCGTTTCAGGGATTCTGGGCGCGACCTGATGGCCGACAGAGCGAGCTGAGCCTGATACTCGTCCTCGTCTTTCTGGCCCTGATGATAGCGGGCCTAGCTGTCAGCATCGTGTCCCTTGTCCGGATACGCGCTGCAGGCAACAGCCTTGGCGGAGGCGCATTGAACCTCTTTATCGCGTGCGCAATCGCCGCATTCCTGGCGACCCTCGCGGTTGGCATTGTTGCTGACCAGTTACCTTGCTGGATGGGGCAGCCGAACTGCGATTAGAGCCTACGGAATCGGCCAGAAATGGCCATTACGGGCAAGTCACACAGTCAATTTACAGTTGGGGAAGTTGTGCCCCGCCCTATCTCCCGGCTATCGCTGGGAAAATGGAGCCACGGAGTCTAAGTGATGCAATTCCTGAAACTTGGCGCGACAGCCATTGCGGCCGGCGTCCTGGCCCTGGCGATCACGCCGGCCGTCGCCGTCGCGCAGACGCCCGCCACTACGGTGTCCAAGCAGATGGTCGCCCCGATGAACGAGGCGCGCGCCGCGATCCTCGCTAAGGACTTTGCGACGGCCAAGACCAAGCTCGACGCGGCCTTCGGTATCGCCAAGATCCCAGGCGAGAAGCTGGCCGTTGAACAGCTGCGCGTATCGATGGCCGCCAACAGCGGCGACTCGGCCCTGATGATTTCGTCGGTCAACGCGATCGTCGCGCTCAACCTGCTGCCCCCCGCCGACCTGAAGATGTACAAGGCGGCGCTGCCGGAAGCCTATGCGAAGCTCGGCGACAACGCGAAGGCGCTCACCGCCACGAAATCTTTCCTCGACGAATACGGCGGCACGCACGACCAATATTACGGCCTATCCCGCCAGCTGCTCGCCGCCAACGACCATGCTGGGGCCGCCGCCGCCGCCACCAAGGCGATCGACATGGCGAAGGCCTCCGGCAAGGCGCCGGAAGACTACTACATGCAGCTGATGCGCATCCACAAAACGGCCAATGCGATGGACCAGTACTATGCCGTCGCAGAGCAGCTGGTCCTCGTCCACCCGAAAGAAGCCTACTGGAAGGAACTGATCGCGCGCGCCCAGCTGGCGCCGAATTTCGGCTCTGCGACCAAGCTGGATCTGTTCCGCACGCTGATCGCGGCTGGCGTGAAGCTGTCGCCAACTGAAAAGAGCGCAGCGGCCGCCGAAGCGGTGAAGCGCGGCCTACCGAACGAGGCGCTGCAGATCCTTCAGCCCGCCTTCGCCAGCGGCGAACTCGGCTCGAACGCAGCTGACAAGGAAACGATGACCAAGGCGACTGACGGCGCCGCCGACGACAAGAAGAACCTGGCCAAGGAAGAGGCGGATACTCTCGCCAAGGGCGACGGTTCGACGCTGGCCAAGCTGGGCGAGGCCTTTCTCAGCTATGGCGAGAACGCCAAGGCGGCGGACCTGATCCAGAAAGGCCTCACGAAGGGCATTCCGGATGCCGCCGCTGCCGACGTGGCGAAACTCCATCTCGGCATCGCGCAATACCGCGCGGGCCAGAAGGATTCGGCGCGTACAACGTGGGCCCAGGTCAAGGCGGACAACGGCGCAGCCATCTTCGCGCAAAACTGGGTGCTGATATCGAACCTCATTCCCTGAGGACCGGATCTGACCAACACCGGGCCGGGATCAGCAGCGTTTCGCGCTGATCTCGCGCTCGGGCCGACCCGCTTCGATAGTGTCGAAACCGCAGCCGACTATGGCCTTGCGTTCCCTCCCGCTGCCATTTGTTGCCAGCAGCGGCATCGCGTAGCCTTCAGGGACCCACGCTGGATTCGGTAGGGATCACATGACCAAGGGCCGGCTTGAAGCCTTCAGCGACGGCGTCCTCGCCATCATCATCACCATCATGGTGCTGGAGCTGAAGGTTCCGCACGAGCCTACGCCCGAAGCCTTGCTGCAGCTCTGGCCGGTCTTTCTCAGCTATGTGCTGAGCTTCATCTTCGTCGGCATCTACTGGAACAACCACCACCATCTGTTCCACGCCTGCCGCAACATCAGCGGCGGCGTGCTGTGGGCCAACCTCCACCTGCTGTTCTGGCTGTCGCTCGTGCCGTTCGTCACGGGCTGGATGGGCGAGAACGAGTTTTCTCGGTGGCCGGTGCTGGCGTATGGCGTGGTCCTGCTGGGCTGTGCAGCGGCCTTCACGATCCTCGTGCGCTTCCTGCTCGCGGTTGAGGGCAAGGACTCGCTCCTAGCCAGGGCGGTCGGCCATGACTGGAAGGGCAACGTCTCTCTCGCCATCTACCTTGCGGCGCTGGCGCTTAACTTCATCCACCCGCTGCTCAGCATCGCCTGCTACATCACCGTGTCGGTGATCTGGTTCATCCCCGACAAACGGATCGAACGAGTCATGCCTCCGAAGGCCTGAGGCCTACAGTCCCAGCCTGCGCGCGAGATAGACGTAGTGCCGCGCCCAGCGTTGCGAGTTCAGGATCGGGTCTGAATCGTTCGAGTGCCCGCCATTGGTCTCTTCGTAATAGAGCGCCGGATAGCCCATCGCCTGCAGCCGCGCCGCGAATTTGCGGGCGTGTCCGGGGTGCACGCGGTCGTCATGCGTGTTCGTGGTGATGTAGACTTCGGGATACTTCATGTCCGGCCGGACATTCTGGTAGCCGGAATACTTGGCTATCCACGCTGCCTCGGCGGGAATGCGCGGGTCGCCGTATTCGCCCATCCACGACGCGCCGGGCGGCAGCTCGTGGTAGCGCAGCATGTCGACCAGCGGGCTCTCGATCACCGCGCCGCCGATCAGTTCAGGGTGCTGGGTCAGGGTCACGGATGTCAGCACGCCGCCATTGGAGCGGCCGTAGATGCCAAGATGCTCGGCCGACGTGATCTTGCGCGCTGCCAGGTCTGACGCCACCGCCGCGAAGTCGTCAAACGCGCGCTGGCGATTGCCCTTCAGCGCTGCCTGGTGCCAGGCAGGACCGAACTCGCCGCCGCCACGGATGTTGGCGATCACATACGCCCCGCCCCGCTCCAGCCACAGCTTGCCGAGTTCGGGCTTGTAGACAGGCGGGTAGGACACCTGGAAGCCGCCATAGCCGAACATCATCGTCGGCGTGGCGCCATCACCCGGTTTGTCCTTGGGGTGGACAACGAAGTACGGAATCTTCGTGCCGTCCTTCGAGATCGCCTCGAACTGTTCGACAACATGCTTCGAGGCGTCGAACCGTTCCGGCGCACGCTTGACGACATCGGCCTTGAACGCATCGACGTTCGCCAGGCTTAGTGTCGAGGGCGTCAGGAAGCCTTCAAAGGTATAGAAAAGCCGGCGGCTCTCGCGACTGAACGACCCAAGATGGATCGCGGAATTCTCCGGCGATGGCAGCGCCGTTTCCGACCAGCCTCCGAATTCGCCCTTGTCGGAGAACACCGCCGCGCGGCCGCGCACATTGTCGTAGATCGACGCCACAATGCGGTCATCGAACACCGCGACTTCCTCGACAGACTGGCGTGCATTCGGCTCGAATATCGAAACATCGCCATTGGTCAGCACCGCGCCGACGCCGGGCGGCGGCGGACGAAGCATCGCCGTCGGCACCGCCATCAGGGCACCCGCCGCGACCTTGAGATTGTTCACCTCCCAGGCTTCTTCGACACTGAACACAAGCCGCGGCTGGCCGCTCGAGAGGGCGCCACGCACGGTGACGCGCTGTGGCAGGTTGAGTTTCACCGGCTTACTGTTGACCAGTTCCCACGTCTCGCTGCGGAACGTGTCGAGCGGGCGCGACACGATCACGGCGACGACACTGCCCTTGCTGTTGCGCATGACATCCGGGCTGACGCCGTATCCGCCATCCGAGGCAGAGCCGCGATAGACCTCCCTCGCCTTCGCCAGGGTCTGGCCGCGATCCAGCGCCTTCACGATGAAGGGATAGCCGCTCTCGGTCAGCGAGCCGGGGCCGAAATCGCTGGCGACCAGCAGAGTGTCCTCGTCCAGCCAGGAGAGGCGGTGCTTGCCTTCGGGGATGTTGAAGCCGCCGACAACGAACTTCTTCTCGAGCGTGTTGAACTCCCGAACGACGACAGCGTCCTTGCCGCCGTCGGACAGGCTGACCAGGCAGCGGATTTCGGCTGGCGGCAGGCAATCCGCGCCCTTGAAGATCCAGTTAGCCTTCTCGCGCTTCGCCAGCGCGTCGATATCGAGCACCGCCTCCCATTTCGGCTTGTCGGACTGGTAGCTCTCCAGGGATGTGTGCCGCCAGACACCACGGACGTGTGAAGCGTCCTGCCAGAAATTGTCGATGCCATCACCGCGGAAAGATGGCGTCGGGGTGCGGTCCTGCGCCGTTAGGATGGCAAGCGCCTCCTTCCGGAAGGGCTCGTAGCGCTCGTCTCCCTTCAGGGCGGCTTCGGTCTTCTTGTTCTGCTCCTTGACCCAGGCGAGCGACTTCGCGCCGTTCACATCTTCCAGCCAGAGGAATTCATCGGCCGCCTTGACGGTGTCCGGCGCCAGGTCCTTCGGCATGAACGGCAGAACCGGAGCAGCCGGCGCTGCCTGCGCGGTTTGAGTCTGGGTTGTCGCCGGCGCTGTTTGCGATGTCTGTGTCGGCAGGGTGGGATCCGGACCCGCCGGTGAGGCGGCGCAGCTGGCGGCTGCCAGCGCGAAGACGGCAAGCGTAATGCCCGATGCGATTCGGATCGATTTGCTGGCCAAGGTCGGTCTCCTCAGGTCACCAGCCAGGAAACATCGGGTACGTCGGCGTTTCCGGCAAAATCTCGTTCCGGCGATTGCTAGCACACCTCCGCGAGACGATTCCACTTAACGGTTCGCGCGATCCCGCCACAATCGCCGCCGCGCCGCCGCAGTCGCCGTCACAACGTCATGGCGCAAGCAAACGCCGGACGAGCTCACAGTGTTTTGTCTGCTTCGAAGGGGCTGGGACACCCCCTGATGGAACAGATGAGTACCCCAACAACAAATGGACTTCGCACGCGCCCGGCTCTGGCAGGCGCGCTGCTGGCTGCTACGTGCCTTGTACCTGCTGCCTACGCTCAGCAAACGCCTAGGGACGGAACGGTGAGCAAGGCGGAGGTCTCCTCCGGCTCCCTGCTCCTTCAGTCATCGACGCCCGGCCGCTATGTCGAGGCGCCGCTGGTCGCCGCTGACGTGAAGATGGATATCGCCGGCCCGGTGATCCGGACCCGGCTGACCCAGCGCTTCACCAACCCGACCGACAAATGGGTCGAAGGCGTCTACGCTTTCCCGTTACCCGAGGATGCCGCTGTCGACACGCTGAAGATCGTGATCGGCGACCGCTTCATCGAGGGCGACATCAAGGAACGCCAGGAAGCTCGCCAGATCTACGAGGAAGCCGCGGCCAACGGCCAGCGCGCCGGTCTTGTAGAGGAAGAACGTCCCAACCTGTTCACGACATCTCTCGCCAATATTGGCCCGGGCGAGACAGTCGCGATCCAGATCGAGTTCCAGGACAAGGCCCGCCTCGACAACGGCGTCTGGTCGACCCGTTTCCCGCTGGTGATCGGGCCGCGCTACAATCCCAAACCGACGATCGGCCTTACCGCCGACCGCGCCGGCCGCACTCTTGCCATCAACGATCCAGTTCCGGATCGGGATCGCATCACGCCGCCCGTGCTGCACCCCGCGCTTGAGCCTTCGGGCGCGGAAGGGCTGCGCCTGCCGGTCAATTTCGACATCTCGCTGGAAGCCGGCGTTCCAATCGCCAGCATCTCTTCGCAGACGCATGGGCTCGTCATCACCAAGCCCGACGCGGATACGGCCCATATCTCGCTCAGGGATGGTGAAGTACCGGCCGACCGGGACTTCGTCCTGTCCTGGAAGCCTGAGCCGGCCTCCGCGCCGACTGCCAGCCTCTTCCGGGAAGAACGCAATGGCGAGGAATACCTGCTCGCTGTCGTGAACCCGCCGGTGGTCAAGACCGCCAACCAACGGCGAGACCGCGAAACGATCTTCGTCATCGACAATTCCGGCTCGATGTCGGGCGAAAGCATGGACCAGGCGAAACAGGGTCTCCTGCTCGCTCTCGACCGCCTTGCGCCGGCGGACGAATTCAACGTCATCCGCTTCGACGACACGATGGATCAACTCTTCACCGCGCCTGTCACGGCAAACGAGCAGAACCTCGCCCGCGCGAAGCGGTTCGTCTCCAACCTGCAGGCCAATGGCGGCACGGAAATGCTGCCGGCCCTGCGCGCCGCCCTCGTCGACAACGACTGGAAGAATGTCGAGGAAGTCCGCCAGGTCGTGTTCATCACCGACGGCTCGATCGGCAACGAGGACGAACTGTTCGCCGCTATCCACGACGGCCTCGGCCGCTCCCGGCTGTTCACGGTCGGCATCGGCTCGGCGCCCAACGCCTACTTCATGACGCGGGCGGCCCGTCAGGGCCGCGGGACGTTCACCTACATGGACGACGTCACCAAGGTGACAGAGCAGTCGGCGAAACTCTTCGCTGCCCTCGAAAACCCGGTGATGACCGACCTTGAGGTGAAGCTGCCGACTGGCGCGGCGGACGCCTACCCCGCTCCGCTGCCGGATCTCTATGCCGGCGAGCCGGTGACGATGGTTGTGCGCGCCAAGGACCTGAAAGGCGATCTCACGCTGTCGGGAAAACTGAACGGCAAGTCCTGGACCCAAACCTTCTCGCTCGCTGACGCCGCGCAGTCGAAAGGCGTCGCCCAGCTCTGGGCGCGCGCCAAGATCTCGGGCTTCGAGGAGAGCCGCTATACCGGCCTGTCCATGGAAGCAGTGGATGCGGGCGTGCTCAAGACAGCGCTCGATTTTCACCTGGTCTCGCGTCTCACCAGCCTCGTCGCCATCGACAAGACGCCGGCGCGCCCGGCGGGCGAGAAGCTCGATACGCGCCAGATCGCCTCGATGCTACCGAAGGGGTGGGACTTCGGCCACATCTTCGGACCGCAAGCCGAGGCGCGCGCCCTGCGCTTCGACCGCCTGCCCGATGCGGTGATGCAGAAGATCAACGCCCGCTCGCAGAACAAGGTCGACGCCAAGGAGCAGGACCTCGCCCTGCCCGGCACAGCCAGCGGGTGGGAAATGATGCTCGCCTTTGGACTTTCTCTTCTGCTGTTCGGCGCGGCGCTTATGCGGCGCGGACGTTCCGCCATCGGTCTCCGGGGACAGGCTTTCACAGCCAGTGACAGCCCGATGCGTGTAACGTCTGACCGCAAAGGCGTGCGCTAGCCGCGGCCCGCCCTCCCGCAACCGCTTCCGGGAGGGTGGGCTCGAGTTTCGGAGTTTGTGATGACGAACATGTCCGAGCCGTCGAGACCCAGGGGCCTATCGACCCGGTCCCTGTCGGCTCTTGCATGTCTGGTTGCAGGCGCGCTCATCGCCGCGCAGGCGTTGTTCATACCGGCCAAGGCGCAGGTCGCCCAGGTCCTCATGACGAACGCCTGGGAGCGTCAGCTTTCCACCGGCGATCCAGCGAGGCCATGGCCGTGGGCGGATTTCACGCCCACGGCCAAACTCGTCTTCCCATCGCAAAAGCGCAGCGTACTGGCGCTGACCGACGCCGCGGGCGAAAGCCTCGCCTTTGGTCCGACATTGATGGCGGCGTCCGTGAAGCCCGGCGAGCGAGGCGTTGCCGTCTTTGCCGCTCACCGCGACACGCACTTTGCATTCTTGGATCAGCTAAAGGTCGGCGACCCGGTCGAGATCAACCTGCCCGATGGCGCCAGGACGTTCCACGTCACCGGATCGGAAGTCGTCCGCTGGGACGCTTCCGGCATCCATACGCGCGATGGCGACACAGCCCGCATAGCGCTGGTTACCTGCTGGCCGCTGGACGCCAAGGTTCACGGACCGATGCGCTACGTCGTCTGGGCCGAGCTGGATACCGAAGCTAGCCCGGCACAACACGCAGCTTCCACGCCGTCTCCGGCCTGAGCCACTTCTTCGCCATCGCCTGAACGTCCGCCGGCGTGATGCTCTGCAGGTCGCGGATCTGTGTGCGGATAAGCTCCGGCCCACCCGCCTGCGGTTCGTGCGCGCCTGCGAGGTAGGTCAGCCAGAAGCCGATATTCGCGGCAACGTCGCGCTTGGCCTGCTCCAGCCGTGGTGTCACGATCCGGGTCACTTCCGATGCCGGCACGGGATTGGCCGCAAGATCGGCTGCAATCGCTTCCATCTGCGCCTGCACGGTCGAGATCATGTCCGGCGGCACTTCCACCATCGCGCCGATATAGCCGTAGTCCGGCAGGAAGGGCGAAAAGTCGACCGCCGTGGTCGGCGAATAGGTCGCCCCACCCTCACTGCGGAACTTGCGCGTGGCGTTGTCGCGGATCATCTGGCCGATCACCCAGCCGATCTGCTGTTCGCGCAGGTTCCTGAACATGCCCTGATAGGTTGGCCAGGCAACCATTGCGAAGCCCTGGTCGGCGCGTCCCTTGTGCGGCAGGGTCGACGTACCCGGCGCCGGGAACTTCACATCACGCCAGCCCGGCGGCTCGACGAAGTCCGGACGCGGCGGCAACGCGCCCAGCGTCCTGCCGACTTCCGCGATGACCGTCTCGGTCCCGATGTCGCCAAGCACGATCACCTCGATCGACGATTTCTCGACGATCGGCCGGATGTAGGCGACCGAGTCCTTCGGCTTCCATGTATCGCGCATCGACTTGGTATTGATCGTCCAGCGCAGATCGCCGGAGTGGACGACGCGGTCGTATTCGCGCGCCATGACACCGCTGGCGGTCAGCGGCATGGATTCCTCGGCCCGATCGGAGCCCGCCATCAGGGACGCCCAGTCGTCGGCGCGATAGGCAGGATCGGAGACCATGGCCGCCATCAGCTGCATCTCAAGCGCGAAATCATTGCGCGTGGTGCAGTTGAGGCAATCGAGCGTATAGGCGTCGTCTTCCGTGTTCGCATCCGCCGCCACGCGCTTGCCGGTCAGCGTCCGCGCCTCCTCGGTGCGGGTCAGCTTGTTCAAGCCGCCAACGCCCCAGAGCGTGAGGCCCATGTCGGACGCGTCGATCACGTTGATCGGCATCTGCAGCCGGCCACGGCCAAGCCTCAGCTGTACGGTTACCGCGTCCTTGTTGCTGGGCATCGGTTTGACGGTCAGCTTCACGCCATTCTCGAAGCGCACAAGCGTGACACCGAGATCCGGAATGGCCTTTCGTTCCGCGACTTTTCCGGCCGGACCGAAATCCGTATAGGGCCACGGCTTCACGGCGTCCGGCACATAGGCCGCAAGCTTTGCCGACATCGCTTTGTTGAAGGCGTCGCGCAGCGCCTGTTCGCCGCCCGCCGGCGCGGTGGGGCCGCGATAGATGAGCACCGGCTTGGTTGCGAGCTTGGCTTTCAGCGAGGCATTGACCTCAGCGAGTGTGATCGTCTTCACCTGTTCCTGGAACATCGCCAGCGCATCCTTGGCCGAGATGAAGACAGCGTCAGCGGCTACCTGGCTGACCGCCCCTTCCACCAGGAATTCCGACGTGCCGGTACGGCCGCGCGATGCGGCTTCCTTCGCAACGTCGAGCCGCAGGGCGATCTGCCGGTCGAGCTCCTCCTGGGTAATGCCGAATTGCTGAGCCTGCCTGGAGGCTTTCATCATCAGGTCGATCGTGCCGGCCACGTTGGTGACGCTGCCTGACGAGGCCGTCAGCCCGGTCCAGACATTCTGGATCGTGTTCTGCTGGGGCGCGCTGACGCCTCGCGCAGGCAAGCCGGCCGCTTCGTTGAAGCCCTGCATGCGCTGGCTGATCGCGCCAAAGCCGAGGGACTCGACCATGCTCTTTCGACGCTCGGCCTTGGTTCTCGGCACATCGCGATAGGGCTCGAACCAGCGCAGCATCACGCTGGTGTCCGGCGCGCCGGTGGTGACGAGCATCGCCACATCGGGTGACGGAGGCTTGGTGGTGACAGGGGCCGGATCGCCGCCGGGCTTACCGCGTCCTGTCCAGTCGCTGAAACGCGCCTCGATCGCGGGGATCAGCATTGCCGGATTGATGTCGCCAATGATCACAAGCGTTGCGCGTTCCGGCCGGTAATAGGCATCATAGAAGCCTCGGATGCGCTCCGGCGTCACCGTCTCGATCACCTTGCGCAGGCCGATTGGCGGACGGCCGAAGGGATGATCGCCCATCTGCAGCTTGAGCAGCGCGACCTGAGCCTCAAGCCCCGGCCCGGCCCGCACGCGTTCTTCCGCGAGCACGACGCCGCGCTCCGCATCGACCATTTCCGGTGCGATGTTCATCGCGCTGACGATCTGACGGAAGATGTGCAGGCCGGTGTCCAGCGACGTTGTGTCGTTGCGCGCCATGTTGAGCATGAAGATCGTACGGTCGGCGCCTGTGCTGGCGTTGGCGTCGTCGCCCATCTGCAGACCAAGATCCTCCAGCGTCCGCTGGATCTCGCCGTCCGGATATTCCTTCGTTCCGCGGAAAGCCAGGTGCTCGAGAAAGTGCGCAACGCCTTCCTCGCCGGGCCGCTCCTGCATCGAACCGGCGCTGATCATCAGGCGCATCGCCACCTGTCCGGGCGGCACCTGGTTCGGCAGGATGAGATAGCGCATGCCGTTGGGCAGCGTGCCGAGGAGATAGTCCGGATCATGCGGGAGATCGCTGCGCTCTCGCGCCCAGCCCTTGGGGGCTTGCTGCGAAAGCGACACCTGCGGCTTCGCCGAGGCCTCCAGCAGGACCATGCCGCCAAGCCCGACAAGGGCGGCAGTGAGCAGACCGGCAACCGGTTTCAGCAAGGGCCTCATTCCATCTCCACGAACAACGCAGCACTAGCCCGCAGTCCACCCGATCCGGGGTGGTTCATGCAAGCCTGCTCTACTGCGATCATGCGTCACCCCGCACAAGCTTTGCCAGCTTCTTTGGCGCCATGGCGCAATAGCTCTGGATCATCCAGGCCTTCAGCGTGTCCAATTCCGCCACAATGTCGTCCTCGGCATCGAAGTGGGCGATCACCCAATCGTGTTGCTTGAACCAGCCCTTGCTCTCCCGGACGAAATAGAGGTCCTGGACCATCTCCGCCGCGATCGGCAGCTTGACGATGATGGTCAGTTCGCCCGGCGGCTCCTTCCGGTCACCGAAGACGTAGAACATCTTGCCTCGCACCTTCAGCACGCGCGTAGTCGCCCAACCGGGGCCGACCTCGGTTTCCGGCAGGCTGAGGCCGAACCTGGTCAGCTCCGCTTCGACCGTCTCGATCGGCGTCGTTTTCGGGGGGGCCTTTGCCATGACGGCAGTCTAGCGGCGGCGCGGCTCAGGGGAAACCGCCGCCCTCGCGCAGGGCGCGAGCCTTTTCGCCGGCAAAGCAGTCGGACTTTTCGGCAGGCAGCTTCAGCTGCACACGCGTCACGCCGGGCGCATCGGCATACTGGATCGGCGCAGTTTCCGGCGCGACCTCAAGGCTGGCGATTTCCAGCACCAGCTTCTTGCGGATCGTGGCGCTGAGATGCTTGAGATCGAACACCGGCGCAATGAAGGCGCCGTCGCCGCCAATGACGCAGTGTTTGTAGTAGCGGTCGAGGTGCGGGATATCGATGCCGGGCCCGCCAAAGCCCCCGCCCCCGCTAGCGAACCCGCCATTGCCGTCGGCGTGCAGCAGGATTGGCAGGCCATTGATGTTGATCTTGCGCTTGAGGACGAAATCGCGAGCCTCTTCGACCGACCCACCGGCATTGTTGGCGCCGTCGCCGGAAATATCGATTACCTGCCGGTGCGAGGTGATGTCATTCTCGCGGATCAGCCGCTCGGCTTCATAGAGCGCGGTGGAGATCGACGTACGCCGTTCTCCATAGATGGGTTCGGCTGCCATCCGGTCAGCGAACGTACTCGCGGCCGCAGCGCTGTCGATGATCGTCCACGGGATCACCTGGCGCGCATCGTTCGCCCACTCCATGTAGGTGACCGCAATCCGCCCGTGGGGACCGCTCATCAGCGCATCAATGACGTCCTTGTGGCGGAAAGCGTCGACATAACCGTTCCGCTGCAGCGTGTGTTCGTCGAAATCCATCGAGCGCGAGATATCGACCGCGAGTACCAGTTCAAGATCGACGGCGTTGTCGCGCTGCGCCCGGGCGTCCTGCGGCGTGCACAGGATAGCGGCGAAGGAAATCAGCGTGGCGACGCGGAAGAGCGGCGTCATGACCAGCTCCTGCAGAACGACGCAACGTGCAGCCGAAGTTTCGGTCCAGCAAGGACGCCATGATCACGAAGCCATGAGTTTGGGGGCCTAGTACCCATTTGTTTGCGAGGCGAACCGCGCTAACATGACCGAATTGATCGACGGGGAGTCGGGACGATGAATTTCAAACGCGCTATGTTAGGTATTGCTATTGCCGCTGGCCTCGCCGCATGCGCGGCCAATCCCCCTGCTCCATCACCGGAAATCGCCGCTGCACCCGCCCCCAGGCCGATCGTCATCTCTGAGGCCAGCTTTGGCTGCATCCGCGACCTCAAGGCCGTGCGCGGGTTCTACGTCGGCAACGTGCTCGGCAATGTCGACGCGACACTGGCTGTAGCGAACGGCAATGCCGGAGGCGTTTATCCACCAGGGTCAGTGATCCAGCTCGTGCCGGGTGAGGCGATGGTCAAGCACCACGCCGGCTACAACGCGGCAACGAACGACTGGGAGTTCTTCGAACTCGACGTCCAGCCCACGGCCACGAAAATTCGCGTCAGAGGCGCGACCGACGTGGTCAACCAGTTCGGCGGCAACTGCCTGTCCTGCCACGCGCAAGCCGAGAAGAAATGGGACATGGTCTGCGAACAGGGTCATGGTTGCGCACCGATCCCGGTCACGCCGACGATGGCGAAAGCGATCCAGAATACCGATCCGCGCTGCCCGAAGGTCGAGAGCCTGCCAGCCGACCAGATGGCGGCCCTCCAGCAGCTTGCGGCCTTCCGCGCGGCAGCCGCAGCGGCGGCGAAGCCAGCGGGGAACTAGAAGGCGAGACTTGTCATCGCTTCGCCTTCGTGCCTGACAGGCATTGAAGTGAGAGGTGTCAGCATGGCCTTTCGGAAAACGCTTGGATCTATTGTGGTCCTGGCCCTGTCAGGCTGCGCCAGCCTTTCTACCGGCGCGGCGCCGGTCGAGATTCACATCCTCGCCATCAACGATTTCCACGGCAATCTTGAACCGCCTGCGGGCGGCGCCTTCGTGTTCAATCCCGCCAACCCGACCAAGTGGAACACGGTTCCCGGCGGTGGCGCTCCGCGGCTTGCAAGCGCCATCGCCCAGCTCCGCCAGCGCTCGCCCAACACCATCATGGTCGCGGCAGGCGATCTGATCGGCGCATCGCCGCTGCTCTCCAGCCTGTTCCACGACGAGCCCACGATCGAGTCGATGTCGAGGATGGGGCTCGCCATCACCAGCGTTGGCAATCATGAGTTTGATGAAGGCTGGCAGGAACTGCGCCGCATGCAGATTGGCGGCTGTCACCCGGTCGATGGCTGCACGGGTCCCGCCCCGTTCAAGGGTGCGGAGTTCGAGTATCTTGCGGCGTCGACCTATCTCGACTCCGGCGAAACGCTATTCCCGCCCTACGCCATTCGAGAATTCTCTGGTGTGAAAGTGGGCTTCATTGGCCTGACGCTTGAAGGCACAGCTGACGTCATCACGCCGGCATCCCGCGCTGGCATCTCGTTCCGCGACGAAGCGGAAACCGTCAACGCGCTGGTTCCGAAGCTGCAGGCTCAGGGTGTCGAAGCCATCGTCGTTCTGATCCACGAGGGCGGCTACACGACGGGCAGTCTCGACGAGTGCCACGGCCTCACCGGCACGATTGCCGACATCATCCCGAAATTCGACAAGGCTGTCGATGTGGTTGTGACGGGACATACCAACGGCATCTACATCTGTACGGTCGACGGTCGCCTGGTCACGGGCGCCGGCGCCTATGGCACGCGGCTGACTGACATCTCGATCCTGATCGATCCGAAGACGCGTGATGTCATCGGCTCGCGCGCGAGGGACATCGTCATTGCTCACGATGCCTTTCCGGAAGACCCCGGCCAGCTCGAACTGATCGGCGCCTACAAGAAGCAGGCCGAACCTCTGATGACCCGTCCGGTCGGGCGCATCTCTGCAGCCGTCGCTCGCCGGGGCGGCGACACAGGTGAGAGTCCGCTTGGTGACATCATCGCCGACTCCATGCTGGAAGCCGCGCGCGAGCAGGCTGGTCAGGTGGAAATCGCCTTCATGAACCCCGGCGGCATACGGTCCGACCTGCCCTTCCGGAATGGCGGCGAAGTGACCTTTGGCGACATCTTTTCCGTCCAACCCTTCGGCAACGAGCTGGTTGTCCTGACGCTTACCGGATCGGACATCGAAACGATCCTGAAGCAGCAATACCAGCCGAGCGGTAACAATATCCTGCAGGTCTCGGACGGGTTCACCTTCTCCTGGCGCCAAGCAGCAGGCCAGCCGATCGAGATCATTCCGGGTTCGACCAAGCTGAACGGCCAGCCGCTCGTCGCGACTCAGTCCTATCGCGTCGTGACCAACAACTTCCTTGTTGGCGGCGGCGACAGCTTCTTCGGCTTCAAGACCGGAACCAGTCGCGTCAATGTCGGAGGCGACGTTTCAGCGCTGGAAAACTACATGCGCGCCCATTCCCCGCTCACAGGCAATGCGAAGGGGCGGATCACGCGGGTGCAGTAGCGGACGGAAGCATCATCGATGCGGCCTGCTGCGCTTCGGCCAGCCTTGATGGCATCATCTTCTGGCGCAGGACTTCGTAGTAGGCGCGGACACTGGCAGGCGCGTGTTCTGGCCGTCCTGAATTGAAGGGCGGCGCGGGCGCATACTCGAGAGCGAGCTGGATTGTCTGCGCCGTCTCTTCGCCTGCTACCTCGGCCAGCACGGTCAGCGCGAAGTCGATGCCTGCTGTGACGCCTCCGCCGGTGATGATGTTGCCGTCGCGGGCTACGCGGGCGGGATCATGGATGGCGCCGAACAGCGGCAGCATGTCGGCCCATGCCCAGTGGCACGCGGCGCGCTTGCCCTTCAGCAGACCCGCCGCGCCGAGGATCAGCGAGCCGGTGCAGACCGACGTGATGTAGCGCGCGCCCAGCGCGAGCCTGCGCAGCTCAGCGACGAAAGCCGTATCCTGCGCCACTTTCGTGGCGTTGATCCCGCCGGGAACACAGATGAGGTCGCAGCTTCTGACGTCTGCGATCCTCACCGTGTTTCCGAACGTGAGTCCATCGGCCTCGACTGCGCGGCCGGCCGGGCTCGCAACGATCGTTTCCGAGTTCGGCGTGCGGCTGAGGAACTGGTGCGGGCCAGTGAAGTCGAGATGCGTCATGCCCGGATAGATCGCGAAGAGGATCCGGAACTTCGTGTCAGCTTCTGTCGGCATGGGGAGAAAACCTCGTCTTGACGGGGACAATGTCGCCGATCTAGCGTCTGGCTGAAATGACAATGTTCCCTCTTTTTACGCCAAACCGCTCATGACCCGAAAAATGCCGCCACGCCAGATCGGCTTCCTGATCTTCGAGGACTTCCAGTTGCTCGACGCCGCCGGCCCGATCTCCGCGTTCGAAATGCCGATGCGCGGCCTCAAGCCGCCGCCCTATGAACTCAAGATCATCTCTGTCACGCCCGGTCCCGTGCGCTCCACCAGCGGGGCGATCATGATGGCCGATCCCATCCCGAAGAATCCGCGCTTCGACACGCTGATCGTTGTCGGCGGCATGGGCACGAGGCAGGCGATGGCCGACGAGCGCACGCTGGCGCTGGTGAGATCGGCCGCCAAGTCGGCGCGCCGGCTGTGCTCGGTCTGCTCGGGCGCCTACATCCTCGCCGCTGCTGGCCTGCTGGATGGCAAGCGAGCTACCACGCACTGGGGCCGTACGCCGGATTTCCAGAAGCGCTTTCCGGACGTGAAGCTGGAGCCGGACTGCATCTATATCCGCGAAGGGAAGATCTGGACCTCAGCCGGCATCACCGCCGGCATTGATCTCGCGCTGGCGCTGATCGCGGACGATCTGGGCGAGGAAATCGCCCGCCGCTCGGCGCAGGAGCTGGTGGTCTATCACCGTCGCCCGGGCGGCCAGTCGCAGTTCTCCGCCCTGCTCGATATCGAACGCACCGAGGGACGGTTCACACCCCTGCTCGGCTGGATGCGCGAGCGCCTGGACGAGCCGCTGACGGTCGAGACGCTCGCCGCCCAGTCCAACATGAGCCCGAGAAACTTCGCCCGCGCCTTCACCGCCGAAACCGGCGTGACGCCCGCCAAGGCGGTTGAACGGCTGCGTCTCGAAACCGCCCGCGAACAGGTG
Organism: Hyphomonadaceae bacterium; assembly: GCA_965279205.1. Classification (GTDB taxonomy): domain Bacteria; phylum Pseudomonadota; class Alphaproteobacteria; order Caulobacterales; family Hyphomonadaceae; genus UBA7672. The sequence continues at coordinate 1,465,734 of OZ257144.1, read as the reverse complement.
GAGCGCTCGGCCGAACCGATCGACATCATCGCGCGTGGCGTCGGTTTCGGCGATCCGGAGCGCATGCGCCGCGCCTTCGTGCGCGCGTTCGGCCAGCCGCCGCAGGCGCTTCGCAGGATGGCTAGAATCTAGGGTCAGACTGCAGCTTCCGAATAGCGCGCAATCCGGGCTTCAAGCTCGGCCAGGCGGGTGCGCCAGGTGAGGTATTCGCGCGCCGACAACACGTCCGCTTCCGTCTCCAGGGAGGCCAGCGCGCGGGCAATCCGCTCGCGGCGCTCGCGCAGCAGTTTCAGCGTCCTGTCACGGGTTTCAGCATCGGGCATGACAGCAATGTAGGAAGCATGAGCCCGATAGCGAGTCGACTCCCGCACGTGGCGAGAACTGCTTGCCGATGGCGCCGGTCGCGCCCGCCGGATGTGCACGGAAGCCTTATTTTCCAGCGATTTCGGAAGCCGTCGCCGGCCCAGCTTTTTCCCAACTCCAAGGGATTCAAGGGCTAGCCCCGTGATGTCCGGCTGAAGTTTCGCACAACAAAATTCCGTGCGCGGGCCTAGGCCAGCCAGGCCATGGTCCGGCCATGGGGATCGACGTCAGCCAGCGTCGCTTCCGACCGCCGGCCGGCCTCCCAGTTGACCACATTCAGGACATAGCGGATCGAGCCGCGCTGGCCGCCGATCACGCTTTCCGGCTCGAACCGCACCCAGGCCAGCCGCCGGTCGGAACTGGTCCGGCGCCCTGCCTCCTCGATCCCGTCCCGGATGGCGTCGCGGACCTCCCGGGGCGGGTATTGATAGAAGACGGAGTGGTAAACGACGCTGGTTCCAATCGGCAGTTCCCCGCCAAGTTTCCGTCGCACCCATTCGGCCGCATCGGCCTTCTCCGGCTTCAGGCCAGACGCGCGGCCAAGATCGAGGGCGGCGTTCAACCGCTCCATCCGGGCGGTCTGGTCGGCCCAGATGTAGGAGCGCAGCCGCAGCCGGTCTCCGGCATCCTGGGCATCGAGCGGGTTCTGGTCGCAGGCTGAGCGGGAGGCGATCACGAGATCACACCATGCCGGCGCAGGACCGCTTACAATGGTCGGGATAGCGGGACCGCGACTGCCTGCCCGGCCCCATGGCGGATGGGCATAGGCAAACCGGTCCCAGTTGAGATTGAGCCCGGCGCTCGCCCCGAGTTCCAACATGTGGAAGGGCTGGGGTGATCGCTCCGCCAGCCACAGGAAGCCGGCGGTGAGCCCGGTCGCCCGCGCCGTCTCATTGGTTTGCGGCGGCGATTTCATGAAGTCGCTGACGTGGGCTTCCTCGCGTTCGAGGAAATCCCGCGCAATGGGCCAGACTCTGGCCATCGACCAGTCGGGCCGCGCTTCGGGATATTCCGCCTGCAGCTTCGCATCCCGCCCGGTCAGCGCCGCTGCGTGCAGCGCTCCGGCTAGCCTCAGGGAAACAGCGTCACCACGCGGATGCCCAGCCCAGCCATCGGTCAGCTTGTGACAGATGCCGCGAGATTCGATGTCCTGCGCCGCTTTCGCCAACAGCTCCTCGGTGAAACGCGATCCGAACTCGCCGCAGAAGCGGGACTGAAGCTGGAATTCCTCGACAACCGTGGTCACGAAATCCCCTCCGTCCGGCAGTTACCGATCGAAATAGGATAGCGGCGCAGCTTCCGCCAGTTGAGCAATATTGATCAAGCCGGCGCCTGAGGCGTGATGACGACGCGGCCGATGATCTTGCCGTCGCGCAGGTCGTTGAGCGCGGCGTTGACGTCGGCCAGCGGGCGCGTCTTCACCGGCACGTCCGGAGCGCCGGTGCGCTTCACTAGGTCGATCAGCTCGGCAATCTCGACGAGACTGCCGACATAACTGCCCTGAACGGTCAGCGCCTTCATCGGGAAGAATGGCGTAGGTATCAGCACGTCGCCACCGAACAGGCCAACGACGACCACCTTGCCGCCCTTGATGGTGGCGTCGACACCCAGTTTCACGGTGGGACCCGCGCCAACGAAATCGATCACTGCCCAGGCGCCGCCGCCCGTCAGGGCGCGAATCTGATCGAGTGCGTCCTTTGCCAAGCCGTCGATGACATGCGCCGCGCCGGCCTTCTTCGCCGCCTCGCGCTTGGCCGGATCAATGTCGACCACGATCGCCGACTTGCCGCCCATCTTCTTGTGCAGCGCCAGCGCCATCAAGCCGACGCCGCCAGCCCCAATCATGACGACCGGCTCTTGGTTGAGCGTGTCCTTGACCTTGTTGAGCGCGCTGTAGGCGGTGACACCCGAACAGGCGAGCGGCGCTGCGCGCTCCGGCGCTATGCCGGTGATGTCGAACAGATAGCGCGGATGCGGAACCAGCACATGCGTGGCGAAGCCGCCGCCCCGATGGATGCCGATGCTGCACGGCTTCACGCAAAGATTTTCCTCGCCGCGCTTGCAGACAAGGCATTCGCCGCAACCCATCCACGGATGGATCAGGCGCACGTCGCCGGCCTTCACGCCTTTCGCGTCAGGGCCGACGGCCGTGACTTCGCCAACATTCTCATGGCCCATCGTCAGGGGCAGCTTGATGCCGCGATCCTTGAGCTGCAGCTTCTGGCCGCCGCCGATGTCGTAATAGCCATCCCAGATATGCAGGTCGGAATGGCAGACACCCGCCGCGAGGACCTTGAGCACAACCTCCGCGCCTTTGGGCTGGGGCGTCTCGCGTTCAGCCCGCTGCAGCGGCGCTCCGCACTCGCAGACATCGAAGCTATGCATGGAAACCTCCCGACGATTTTCGGTCAGCCTATCGGGCAGACCCGACGGCTGTCATCCCGGAAACGCGAAGCGTTGTCCGGGAACCATTCCTCTACCTGGACAGACCAGCGATGGATCCCGGCCCTCCGCTACGCTTCGGCCGGGATGACACTTGTGGTTGCTACCCCCGCGTCACCACCGCGTCGGCTTCGACCTCGACCAGCCAGCCGGGATTGATCAGCGCCGACGTGCCGAGGAAGGAGGTTGCCGGTTCGATGTCCTTGAACACCTCGCCATGCGCCTCCCCGGCTTCCTTCCAGCGCGACATATCGGTGAGGAAAACGCGCGTGCGGACGACGTGTTTGATGTCGGCGCCGGCCTGCACGAGAGCTCCCTCGATGATGTCGAGGCAGCGCTTGGTCTGCGCCTTCACATCACCCGGCGCTGCAACGCTGCCGTCGGCGGCAATCGGCGCGCAGCCGGACACGAACACCATGTCGCCCACACGCACAGCGCGCGAGAAACCGAGCCCCAGCTTCGATCCGCTGGGCACTTTCGTTACATCACCGCTCATGGGCTTTCACCTTTGCACAAAATCAATCCCGCTCAATGCCTCGGCATTGAGTCTCACGTCCGCAAGGCCGAAGCTGACACCCATTTCGCATACGCCGTTCGGCTCTCGGATCCAGGCCGGCACATTTTCTTCTCCGCCCATAGCGCTCGCAAGCAGCTGCGTCGTGTAGCGCTCCAGCTCGTAACCCTCGAACATGATGCGTCCGTTGTCGGCATAAGCCTTGAACTTTCCAGATGAGCACTTTCCGGCTTCGCAAAATTCGTACTTGTCCGGGCTCATCAGCTCTAACGTTGCAGCGCCACCCTTCGGCTGGATGTCGTAGACGCCGAAAAGGCGATCAGCCGCGCCGCTGCACGACGACAAGAACACAAGAGCGACGGCACTTGTTGCTTTCAGCAACATCGACATCCCCCCGACGCGGCCCCAGCCTTGAGAGTTTCAGGCCCGCTCGATCGCCATGGCGATGCCTTCGCCGCCGCCGATGCATAGAGCGGCCATGCCGCGCTTCTTGCCTTGCTGTTCAAGCGCGTTGATCAGCGTGACCAGCACCCGGGCGCCGGAGGCGCCGATCGGGTGGCCGAGGGCGCAGGCGCCGCCGTTGACGTTGACCTTGTCGTGGGTGATGCCGAGTTCCTTCATGGCGATCATCGGCACGACTGCGAAGGCTTCGTTGATCTCCCAGAGATCGACGTCAGAAGCCTTCCAGCCAGCTTTTTCCAGAGCCTTCTTCATCGCCGGAACGGGGGCTGTGGTGAAATAGGCAGGCTCGTGGCTGTGGGCGCCGCTCGCCACGATGGTGGCCAGGGGCTTGAGGCCGCGCTTCTTGGCTTCCGAGGCGCGCATCAGGACCAGCGCGGCTGCGCCGTCTGAGATGCCCGAGGCGTTGGCCGCCGTCACCGTGCCATCCTTGGAGAAGGCAGGCTTCAAGGTCGGGATCTTTTCCGGCATTGCCTGGCGGGGCAGCTCGTCCGTGTCGATGGTGATGTCGCCCTTCTTGCTCTTCACGGTGACCGGCGAGATCTCGCGCTTGAAGCGGCCCTCCTTCGTGGCTGACTGCGCGCGGCTCAGCGTCTCCAGCGCGTAGGCGTCCTGCTGTTCGCGGGTGAACTGGTATTCCTTGGCGATCATGTCGGCGTAGTTGCCCATCGCGCCGCCGCCATAGGCGTCTTCCAGACCGTCGGTCGCCATGTGGTCACGCAGCGAAGCAGCGCCATACTTGTGGCCCTTGCGCAGGTCGACCAGGTGCGGGGCGTTGGTCATGCTTTCCATTCCACCCGCCACGACCACGGTCGCCTCACCGGCCAGGAGGGCGTTGCGGCCCATAACCGCCGCCTGCATGCCCGAGCCGCACATCTTGTTGATGGTGGTCGCCTCGGCGCCTTTCGGCAGGCCCGACTTGATACCGGCCTGGCGGGCCGGCGCCTGGCCCTGTCCGGCAGGAAGGCAGTTGCCCATGTAGACGAGTTCGACATCCTCGCCCTTGATCCCGGCTTCCGCCATCGCGCCCTTGATGGCGTGAGCGCCCAGCTCGTTGGCCGAGAAGCCGGCCAGCTCGCCAAGCATCGCGCCCATCGGCGTGCGCGCCATGCCTACGATCACAACGGGATCCGAAGCGCTCATTGGGGGAAGTCCTTCCTGTGAAATGTGCGCCGCACAATCTGCCCGGGGGCCATGTCCGTCAAGCGCCGGAGGAACAGGCCCGGCCGTCATTCGTCGGCCCGACAGACCCATTTTTCGGAGGTTTTCTGTCTAGAATCCGATCTGGTTTGCGGCGCCCGCGCCCTCGGGCGTCGTTTCCTTGCGGGCGGGCGCAAGGCCGACGCCGAGGAACAACATCGCACCGAACAGGAAGCATCCTCCGCCGACCCACAGCGCCATGTCGTATGACTTGTAGCTGTCGAACACGAAGCCGAACAGCAAGCCGCCAATGCCCGTGCCACCGACCACGGCGGCATTCACCGCGCCCATGATCGCCCCGAACGACTCAAGGCCGAAATAGCGGGTGACCAGGAACGGTCCCACATCGCTCTCCGCGCCCTGGCTGAGTCCGGCCAGCACGATGCCGACAAACATCACCGCCAGCATCGGCGGCCCGCCCGCCAGCAAGACACAGCCAGCCGCCGGTATTCCCATCGCGACGAATGCGACGAAGGGCGGTGAAAAGCGGTCGAGGCATACGCCCGAAATCAGCCGCCCGATGAAGACTGACACGGCGAATGCCGACAGCACCTGCGCTGCATCGCCTGCCCCGAACCCCTTGTCCTCGACCAGCGCCGCCATGGAACTCATGATGCCGCCCGAAGGGATGTTGATGATCGCCATCCCCAGGACGAGACACCAGAAAGCCGGCTGCTTGATCGCATTGCCCAGCTTGCTCGCTGGCGCAGCCGGCGTGTCCACCGTTGGCTTGCCCGCCCGTCCGACATGCTTCGGCAGCAGCAGCAGGCCGATCATTGCGCCGGTGAAGCCGACAACACCGATCAGCACCCACGCGCCGCGCCACGTCGCCCATCCCATCACGGAGGTGATCGCGATCGGCATCAGCGCGGCGGTGAGCGTTACCGACGAAAGCGCGACGCTCAGCGCGAGGCCCCGCGTCTTCCGGAATTCCGTCGAGACGACCCGCGCCCAGGTGATGCTCGATGTTCCCAGGCCCAGGAACACCAGCAGGAACATCAGCCCGTAATAGAGCGGCAGGTTGCCATTCTGCACGCTGAGCCCGAACGCTGCCGCGGCATAGCCAACTCCGCCCAGGATGATGACCGGCCGCACGCCCCATACATCCGACAGCTTGCCGACCAGCGGCGCGAGCAGGCCAGCGGCCAATGTCGAGAAGCTCGAGAGCGCTGCTTCGCCGCGTGTCCAGCCGAGCGCCTCGGTCTGCGGACGGACGAAGACGCTGACGATGAAGGAGAAGAGGATGAGCCCGGTGGAGGAGCCGAAAGCGGCGGCGCCGACGGTTCTCCAACCCCTGCGCCATTCGGCGATGGCGCCCGCGCGGTCTGGAGTCTCCGTCTTCGACATCGAACCACCGGCCCCTGATTTCAGCGGAGCCTAGACGATGCCTGCATCTGAAGCGAACGCTCTCTCGCCTTCCCTAGCGGGCGCCCAGCACGAGCAGCGTCGATGTGCCATGGGCATAGAGTTTGCCGTCGGGGCCAGTGATGGTCGCGTCTGATGTGATGACCGTCCGCCCGTTCGCAAGGATCTTCGCCTCGCAGCGATAGACGCCGGAGTTCGGCTTGATCGCTCGGGTGAGATTGCCCTTCGTCTCCAGCGTCGTGTAGCCGACGCCCGGCGGCAGGACGCTGAGCGCAGCACAGCCGCAGGCCGAGTCGATCATGGTCAGCGACCAGCCGCCATGAACCGCGCCCATCGGGTTGAGGCTTTCCTCGCCGGGCTCGCCCGCGAAGACGACACGCCCCTCCTCAACTTCAGCGATCCAGAAGTTGAGCGACTTGCTGATGCCGGCGGCAGGCAGGCCGCCTGTCATGATCCCCCTGAGAATGTCGACGCCGGACAGGGCTCGCGACGTCTCGTTGACGGCGACGCCGACCGGCGCGCCGCGGTGAAGCTTCGGTTCGCCGGATTGTTCCATCGCGCATCCTCCGCCTAGCAGGGCGCCCGGGAGTTTGACCTCACCGGCGCCTCAGGGCTCGGGTCTATCCCAGAGCGGAGGTCTAGATAAGCCTCGGCTCGGACTCGTCCAAGGCGTCGCCAGCGGCCGGCGGCGAAAATGTCGTGGGCTCAGGCTGGAAGGTCTGCGGTTCGATCATGGGCGCCGCGGGCGTCTGCGCCTCGTCTGCGCTGGCGGCGGGGGCCGGGGCCACGGACGCCGTCAGCGCGGGGCGCGGTCCTGGCGCCTTACTTCTTCTTTTTCTTCTTGCCCTTGCCGTTGCCCGGAATGTCCTCGACCGCGAACGTGATCTGCAGATTGACGCGATAGGATGTGATCTTTCCGTTTTCGATCACCGTCGACAGGTTGTTGACGTTGGCGGAACGAAGTCCGCGCACCGTCTTCGAGAAGCGCGACACTGCCGCCTGGATCGCGTCTTCGAACGATTTCGGCGATTCCGTGAGAATCTGTTCCGACTTCATGACAGCCATGGCTTGCCTCCAATACCCGGTTGGGGCGAAGCAGATCGCACTGGCAGACGCTCGACAATTGGTATCGCGCGGCGCGCGAGCCTAGCTGTCATCGTTTTGTCATGTGACAGTCGGCCATTCCGGGGACCACGACATGACAGGCAGCTTCATCAAGGTCGAGACACAGGGGCGGATCGCCATCGTGCGGTTCGACCGCGGCGACAAGGCGAATGCCCTGTCGGCGGAGGCGCTGCGGCAACTGACCGAGACGGCGCGAAGCTTCCATGCGCGGCCGGACATTTCTGCGGTCATCCTCACGGGACAGGCTCGCAATTTCACGCTGGGCGCGGACCTGAAGGATCCGGCGCGGGCGGAGCAGCGCGGGCAAGGTCTGGCGCAGCGGCGCATATCGCTGCGGGCGGGGCCCGAGATGTGCGAGGCGTGGGAGAAGGTGGATGCGCTGACCATCATGGCGATCGAGGGGTGGTGTGTGGGTGGCGGTGCGGCGCTGGCGGTGGCGTGCGACCTGCGGGTGATGGCGAAGTCCGCGACGGTGTACGTGCCCGAGGTGGCGCGGGGGATGAACATGAGCTGGGGCTCGATCCCGCGCATGACGGCGCTGGTGGGGCCGGCGCGTGCGAAGCGGCTGGCGGGCCTGTGCGAGAAGGTGGACGGGCAGACAGCGCTGGCGTGGGGACTGGCCGATGCGGTGTGCGAGGATGGCGCGGCCGTTGCGCGTGCGATGGAATTCGCCACGGCTGCGGCTGCGCTGCCGCCGACTGCGCTGAAGATGGTGAAGCGCGATGTGAACGTTGCGGCGCTGGCGCTGTCGCAGGCGACAGCGCATCGCGATCTCGAGGCGTTTGCGCTGATGGAGCAGTCGGAGGATTTCGCCGAGGGCGTGTCGTCGTTCCTTGAAGGGCGTGAGCCGAAGTTCACGGGCGACTAGGCGCGGGCGAGCCAGGCGTCGACGGCTTCGATGCGGGCGCGGGCAACGGGCGCCGACAGGCCGCCTTGCAGATCGAGGCGGACCTGGCCGGGGCGACGTGTGACGCCTGTGAGGGCGCGCCGCGATACCCAGTAGGAGCGGTGGGTGCGGATGCCATCCTCATTGGCTAGCAACCGTTCGGCTTCGCCGATGCGCATGTGGACCAGGGTGGGCCCGCGATCGGTATGGATGCGGAGATAGTGGTCGTCGGCCTCCATGAACAGGACGCGCGCGGTGCGGAATTCCGGCGGCAGGAAATCCCCCAGCGGAGCGGTCATTGCTATTTCCGGCGTAGGCTGGCGCAGCAGGAAGCGGTCACCGAGCAGGCGGCGGGCGAGGAAGGTGAGGACCAGATTGATCACCAGGGTCTCGGCGCCGAGCTCCAGCCAGCCGACATTGGCCGCCCCGGTCGGTGACAGTACATCGAGACTGGCGCGTACAGCCAGCGTGGTGGGAATCGCCGCGATGGCGGCCGCGAGGCCGAGTGTGATCCAGCCTCGCCAGCGGACGAAATGCGCGAGCGCAGCCTCGGTCAGCAGCGTGGAGGTTGCCGCAACCAGGGCGCAAATGGCGAAGTGAGCGATGCGGGCCAGTAGGTCCGGCTGCGAAACGGTCATGCCGAACGGTCCGCCGAGCCCGGCAAGGCCGGCCCAGGCCAGCAGGAAGCCAAGGCCGGCGATCCAGGTCATCGGCCGGTTCGCGAAACGCGAAATGCCGCTATCCGCCATTGGCGAAATCCTCGCACTGTTCACGAAAACACTCGAGATTTGCAGGGGTTCTCCAGCGATGCAAGGGCACCTCCCCTCATGCGTAAAAGAGAGACTCCATGCTCATCCGCATTGCCCGTCACATTGCCATTGGCCTCGTCATCACCCTTGTCGCCGGCGCCGCCGTGGTCGGCGGCCTGATCTGGCTGGGTGGACCGGCTACGCCGCCAGTCAACCAGCACCTGGCCGAGCGCGACAAGGACATCGGCGCCGGGCTTACCGGCTTGCCTGACCAGGAGACGTTTCAGGCGCGCGACGGGACCGCACTGTCCTATCGCCGCTATCCCGGCGTTGCTGGCGGCGGCGTGGTTGTTCTTGTCCATGGATCGTCCGGAACCAATTCGGCGACCCATTTGCTGGCGCAGGCGCTTGCCAAGGAAGGCGTGACGGCGATCGGGATCGATATACGCGGCCATGGCGGCAGCGGTCCGCATGGGGATATCGCCTATGTGGGGCAGCTCAATGACGACATGGCCGACATGGCGAGGCTGCTCGACCGGCAATTTCCCAGCGAGCGACGGCTGCTTGCCGGACATTCTTCCGGCGGCGGGTTTGTGCTGGGCATCGCAGGTAGTGACCGGGCCTGTGAGTTCGACGGCTATGTCGCGCTGTCGCCTTACCTGAACTACCAGGCCTCGACGCTCAGGCCGGACGCAGGCTGGGCGAAGGCCGGCATAGCGCGGATCGTCGGGCTGAGCATTGCGAACAGGTTTGGGATTCACGCGTTTGACGGATTGCCGGTGGTGAATTTCGCGATCACGCCGGGCAGCGCCAACAGGACCTACTCCTATTCCTTCCGCTTGCAGGAGGCATTCGGGCTTCCGCGGGCGCGCTGGGAGGACCGCGTTCGCGCGATCACCCGTCCGGCGGTTGTGCTGGTCGGGGAAAAGGACGAGCTTTTCTTTGCCGATCGTTTCGCGAGTGTATTCGCTACGCTGAACCCGTCGATTCCGGTTCGCGTCACATCCGGCGTTGATCATATGGGCATGGTGCTTGAACCTGCAGCGATCGCGGAAGCGGTTTCAAGCATTCGGTCGATGCTTGCGAACGGGAGCGGAGTGTCGCGCTGTCTGTGAAGATTCCCTCCGTCGAAAAGTCGGAGCCGAAATATATGGAGACCAGCAATACGAGGGGACTAGAAGTCGACATCGTCTGGCTCGGGGCTCGACACGAACTTGTCGAGGCGCTCGAAAAGGTCCAGTTCGCTCGGAGCGGACTGGCGGGCGGTCTCGGCGCGAGCGCGATGCCGCTCTTCGTCGCGCATCATCATCTCATGAATCGCTTTGTCGTGACGCATGGAATGAGCAAGGTAGTGTTCGGCATATTTGAGCCAACGCTCGGCGGCATCGAGATCCCCGCGTCGGCAAGCGCGGCGCCCCGTATTGATGGCGTGTTCATGCTCGGAACGGCGAAACCATTTGGTCATGAGGAAAGTCCTTGTGTCGGGATCGATGGGCTGAGGATGCACGCTCGCATTCGCACGGGCGGAGATGCCCTGCGGGATGCTCTGGCTCCGCCCTCCTTTGGAGGGCCGGGGACGCGGGGAAGCCCCGCTGGTTTGGCGTCCGCCTGTTGGCGGCTACCGGCAGTAGAAAGAGAAGCGGTTCTCTGCGTCCCCGCGTTCGTTGGTTCGCCGGCCTCGGACAAGGAGATAGTTTCACTCCTCTGCCGTGGGTAGCGCCGGCGGCGTGCGGACCCTTGGGGTGTTCAGCCAGGGTTCCCGATATCCTCCCCGCTTGGTCAGCCCATCAGGTCTGACATACGCAGGGACTGAGCTCGGCCCCTCGGATAACAGGGGCGCTGTGCTCCACGCTCGAACGCCTCGCCCCCGCGCCGTTGAACAGTGATCGGCTGCCCTCCCATGCGGAGGCGATGGGCAGGACTGTAACCCCGTCCAGACCCCGGCTGAATCTAACCTGGGCTGTCCTACAGTTTCTTTGGCCATCGCCTTGAAATCAGGCTGCAGGATTTCTGGCTATCCTCGGTTTTGCGGATAGCTCCGTCCTACAATTTCAACGCTTGTGAGTCGCCCTCGTGGTTCGACGGGCGCGATGCAGGACTTTCGTCCAGCATCGCTGCTCACCATGAGGGCTACAGGCAGGCTGGTGATTTAGCCCTCATGGTGAGCAGCAGCCGAAGGCTGCGTCGAGTTTATCCTGAGCTTGTCGAAGGATCGAACCACGAGGGCGGGCGTCCCGCTTGAGGAATGGTTCCCGGCCTTCCGCTTCGCTTCAGCCGGGATGACAGTGGTGGCTGGAGCCTTGGGGTTCGAACTAGGCTGCACTTACAGTCGACGTGATGAAGCCGCCGCCGAGGACGGTTCTTCCATCGGGCGCTTCGTAAAGAACGCAGGCCTGGCCGGGCGCCACGCCTTCTTCGGGCGTGTCAAACGTAAAGCCGGGTTGGCCGTCGACGAGGGTCATGCGGCCGGGGACTGGAGCACGTGTGGAGCGGACGCGGGCGAGTGCGGGCATGCCGGCGGCGCAGGCTTCGGTGAGAGAGCCTTCGCCGAGCCAGTTGGATTCGCCGATCGCCAGCGCCGACGTGAGCAGGGCTTCGCGCGGGCCAACGATGACGCGGCCGTTGGGAGCATCGACTTTGACGACGAACAGCGGTTCGCCCGTCGCGATGCCGAGACCGCGGCGCTGGCCGATGGTGTAGCGGATCACGCCTTCATGGCGGCCCATGATGCGGCCATCCATGTGGACGATGTCGCCGGGCGTGGACGCGCCGGGGCGCAGCTTCTCGACGATGTCGGAATACTTGCCCGCCGGAACAAAGCAGATGTCCTGGCTGTCGGGTTTGGCCGCAACCTGCAGACCAAGCGCCGACGCGGCGCGCCGCACGTCAGGCTTTTTCATGCCGCCGAGCGGGAAGCGCAGGAAGTCGAGCTGGTCGCGCGTGGTGGCGAACAGGAAATAGCTTTGATCACGGTCCGGATCGGCCGCACGCGCGAGTTCGGCCATGCCGTTCGCATTCATGGTGCGGCGAATGTAATGGCCCGTGGCCATGCAATCGGCGCCGAGATCGCGGGCCGTCGCGAGGAGATCCTTGAACTTCACGGTCTGGTTGCACCGCACGCACGGGATCGGCGTCGAGCCTTTCAGATACGTGTCCGCGAAGTCTTCCATGACCTGCTGGCGGAAGCGACTTTCGTAGTCGAGCACGTAGTGCGGGATGCTGAGGGCTTCGGCGACACGGCGAGCGTCGTGAATGTCCTGCCCTGCGCAGCATGCGCCCTGTTTCTTGAGCGCGGCGCCGTGATCGTAAAGCTGGAGCGTTACGCCGACGACGTCGTAGCCGGCATAGGCCAGCAGGGCCGCGGTGACCGAGCTATCGACGCCGCCCGACATGGCGGCGACCACACGGATGGCCGAGCGCGGCCGGTCATCGCCCGGAAACAGGTCGAGGTCGGCGCCGGAGAGATCGACGTCTTTCAGTTTCGAGAAATCGCAGAGGCCGTCAGCGACCGGAATATCCAGTCCAACAGGCGCGGCGGGCCCGCCACGGGGGCCGATGATCGTAGGCATTCTTGCTGTCTCCCACGGGTTCAAGGCCCGAAGCAGATGGATGATGGGGCGGCTCTTACAGGAAAGCTGTGGCGAAAGGTAGGCCCAAGAAGCGTTGGTAAACCGGCCTAGAAGCTCCAGCCCAGCGTTACCTCGCCAAAGCGCTGGGGCTGGCGCTGCTGGTCGTAGCGCTTTGACTCCTCGGTCCAGGCGAGCGTCAGGCGGGCGCCGCCATAGGCGACGACCACGCCAGCGCTGGCTTCGCTGCGCAGGCGTTTGGGCGAGGTGGCCGATCCGGCGCGGACGGGATCGCCGCTGTCGCCGCCGGGTTCGTCGAGGAAGATGTCGTGGGCCTGGTAGCGGCCATTGGCGGAGGCGAAGGCGTAGGCCGACCAGCCTTCGCGCGCCTCGCGCTGGAGCGAACCACCGAGTGGGCCAGCGCGTGGCGCGCCGAAGTCGGCGTCGAGATTGCCGCCGACCCGCACGGTGAGGCCGAGGCTGGTGGCGGTGCTGACGGTTCCCGCCTCGAGGCCTGCGGCAGGCGAGACGTCGAGCTGCAGGCCATTGCCCATGTCGAAGAGATTGCGCCAGCGGCGCTGCCAGTCGAGATTCACGGCGAAGCGATCCGTGATCTGGTTGTCCCAGCCGAGCATCTCGCGGCCGCTGAAGATGTTGTGGAAGAACTCTTCGAGTTCCTGCGATTGCGAGGCGGGGCCGACGACGCCGGCGTCCAGCTTCCACGTATCCTGATGGGTCCGGTTCTCGGTGACGAGCAGCAGTGAGCCGTGGAGATAGCCAGCATATGGGCGCTGGGTCGTGATCGGTGCGGTCGCGTTGATGTTTTCCGGCACATAGAAATAGTGGCCAACGCCAAAGCCTGCGCTGACTACATCGCCAGGCTCGGCGCCGGGCAGCCAGCCGGCGAGCGTGCGGGCCCAGTCGGCCTTGCCCCAGTCGCGGCTGACGACGCTGAGACGCGAGCCCGAGGCGTATTCGCGTTCGGTGTCCGCCCACTCGTCATTGTCGTGCATCAGCGTGACGGTGGTCTGCGCAGCAGCGACCGGGGCAAGCGTGGCGAATGCCATGAGGGCGGAGGCGCGCGTGATCATGCCCTATGTCTAGGCGTGGCGGCTGGCGCGCGCTAGCCTTGGGCCATGCCGAAGCCCGACCAGCCGCCCTCGCCTTTCTTCTTCCAGACCAGCCAGCCGCGGGAGCTGCTGGCGTGCATCGAGTTTGCGGCAACACAGGCGGATCAGGCCGACAGCGACCATGGGGCGTGGCGGTGGCTGGTGATATCCATGACACTCGCGGTGCAGAATGCCTGCCTGTGCGCGCTGGATACAGGCGACGAGTTCGGCACCAAGGGCATGACGCGGACAGATGCGCGCGAGGTGGTGCGCTGGACGAAGAACGGCCGGCGCGGACCGCCACCAATTGCGGTGCGCGAGCCGAGAATCGTGTCGCCGCTGGAGCTGCTGCGGCGCGCCGGGGACAGCTTTTTCCTGCGGCCGCCCTATCAACTGCCGCTCAATCACGACATCACCGAAGCGTTTGATGACCTGATCGACCTGCGCAACACCTTCCTGCATTTCAGCGAGGATGGCTGGAGCGTGGACCTGCGGGAGATTCCACCGCTGATCCTGTCGGCGTGCGGCGTGGTGCGGCATCTTTCGGTGACGCAGCCGATCTATCTGAAGCGCGCGGAACGCAACCATCGCGAACGGGTCGCAGCGGCGCTCGACCGGATCGAGGCGGCGATGGAGCATTATCCGGAGCTGGAAGGCTGAAGCGGATGCTGAAAGCCCGGTATGGCCTTGGCTGGGCGAGAACCTGCGGAACCACCGGACTTCACACGCCCTTGAGCGAGCATGTTTCTGCTTGCCAGAGACGGGTGGAACTCATCACTGTCCGCGGAAAAGTATCGGGGAGAGAAACGCCGTGAATCAGTCCGCAAAAATGCGCGCCCTGTTTGTCAGCCTTGCGGTGCTTGGCACCGCGATGCCGGGCATTGCGAGCGCACAGGCGCCGGCCGCCCCGGCGGCTGTCCCATCCGATCCTGCTGCGAACGCGGCGGCCCGGGTCGCGACCACGAAGCCGGCGCTCTATCCCGGCTATGTCGTTCCCAGACTGAAGGACGGCAGGCCGGACCTCAACGGGGTCTGGACGAACGCCACCACCACAAGGCTCGATCGCGCGGCCAAATACGGCACGCAGCTGGTCCTCTCCGACGAGGAGATGGCGGTGATCGAGAAAGACACCCGCTCCCGCAACGCGCGCCAGAACGCGCCGACCTCCAAGGAAGTCCAGGACAAGTGGACCGAGATCGCGAAGGGTCCTGACACGCTGGACGAGTGCCGCTCCGGATCGCGCGGTCCGGGCTGCGGATACAATGCCGGCTGGACCGATCCGGGCGACTGGGTCATGCGCGTGAACGGCAAGGGCCGCACATCGATGATCACCTATCCGGTCAGCGGCCGCATGCCGGCGCGTGTGCCGGGCTCGACAGCTGGCCGCGCCCGCATCGTCACGACGAGCGAGGAAGACGCGACGCGCGGCGCGGCGGACAATCCGGAAGACCGTTCGCTGGGCGAGCGCTGCATCATCAGCTTCGGCGTTTCGTCGGGTCCGGTGATGACGCCGCAGCTCTACAACAACACCTACCAGTTCGTTCAGACCCCCGACCATTTCGCCATGTGGGTCGAGATGGTGCACGATGTGCGGATCATTCCGCTGAACGCCAAGCACCGCACCGACGGCGTCAAGCCGTGGATGGGCGACCAGATCGGCTGGTGGGATGGCGATACGCTGGTGGTCGAGACCGTCGGATACAACCCAAAGCAGAACCTTCGCGGCGGCGGGCCAAACATGAAGGTCACCGAGCGCTTCACCCGCGTGGCGGAAGACCGGCTGCACTATGCCTTCAACGTCGAGGATCCCGACACGTGGGTCGAACCGTGGGGCGGTGAGTACGAGTTCGCGGCGGTGCCCGACCACGTCTACGAATACGCCTGCCATGAAGGCAATTACGGCCTCCACGGCATCCTGTCCGGCGCGCGTGCTGACGATGTGAAGGCGGCGGCCAAGAAGAAGAACTAGGCGCTAGCGCTGGCGGCCCAGCGTGGCAAGGACCTGGTCGGGATCGCCGCCCAGCTTGCGGACGGCTTCTTCCCAGCGTGTGAGCGCATCCCAGTAATAGTCGAAGATGCACGGGCTGCAGCCGCGATGGCAGCACGACTCATCGTCCGGCTTGTTGGGGGGGACTGGAAAGGAAACGGAGGGCGACGTCATCGCCCTCCGCTATCGCAATTCAGGCGCGGCGTGTAGGCGCCGCTATTTGCAATCAAAGTGGTCCGGGCTCTTGCCGTCGCCCGAGCCCTTGTAGGTCTGGGTCTTCGGATAGGCGCAGACCTTGCGGCCGCCGCCCGAGCCGAAATTGGCGGTCAGTTCTTCCGGCGCCTTGCCGCTGGCGACCCACTTGTCGAGCGCGTCCAGCGTGTCGACACGATCGGGACCAGGTCCGCCATTGCAGTGGAGCACGCCGGGCAGCATGAACAGTTTCACGTCGGCCTTCGCGCCGGCGTCCTTGGCATAGACCTTGTCGACATAGTCGATGCTCATGTTCGGCGAGAGCGCCGAGTCCGACCAGCCATGGTATATGAGCAGCTTGCCGCCGTGGCCGCGGAAGGCCGACAGGTCAGGATTGGTCGGCGACATCGTGGCCTGCAGGGCCGACATTTCCGTGCCGAGCGTGGCAAGGTTGGTCTGCGAGTGGTTCCACTTCGGATCCTGCTTCAGGAAGTAGCGCATGAAGTCGATCGAGAAGCCGTAGGCGAGGCTCGGCCGGCCCGGTCCGATGCCGTCCTTGCGGCCGGCAAGCCATGTGCCCCAGCCGGCGTCGTTGACTTCACCGCCATAGGGGAAGGCCACGGCGAAGGGTTTGCCGTTCAGCATCGGGCCTTTGACGATCGACTCGACCGCGGCGACCTGCGGAGCAGACAGACAACCATCCTTCTTGCCGCTCTTGCAGGCGATGGTCTTCACATCGAACGTGCAGGTGCGCGGATCGGTCATGACGCCGTCCTTGAGACCGTCAGCCGCGTCGCACTTCTCGAGAACCGACTTCGAGACAAGATCGCGCGCCGCCTTGTCGAGGATCGGCGAGTCGAGCTTGGTGGGGTCGGGATACATCTTCTGCGTGACCGTCGAGAACGTCGCGGTGATGCCCTGGAAGTTGATGGCGGGTGCGCCCGCTACAATGCCGTCGAAATCATTGGGATAACGCTGCGCCGACATCAGAGCTTCGCGGCCGCCATTGGAGCAGCCGGCGAAATAGGATTTCTCCGCCGCGCGGCCGTAGCGGGCCTTGACGACGGACTTCGAGGTTTCGGTGACCCGGTGGATGGCAGCGTGCGCGTAGTTGACCACGCGCTCCATGTCGCCCATCGCCCACGTGCCGTCTGCGGCGCCGCCGGGACCGACGTGACCCGTATCCGTGCCAGCAACCGCATAGCCCTTCTGCAGGGCGTTCATCGCCATGGCCTGGCTTTCGACGCGGCCGGCAAAGCCGCCCTGCCCGCCCATTACGAACTTGCCGTTCCACGCATCCGGCAGCCAGACGGAGAAGTTGATCTCCTTGCCGATGACGCCGTCCAGCTTGCACAGCGGCACAGGCGAAGTCGCGGATGCGGCCGCGTTGATCTTCACGTCGGGCGACTGGAAGCCCTTTAGCGACTCACATGCGATCTGCGCCGACGCCGAAGGCGCCGCTGCTCCGATCGCCACGGCCAAAGCCGCAAGCGCCACACCTGTCCGGATCATGTCATCCTCCCACGGAGACTGTTGTTTGTGGGAGACCCTGCCACAGCGTCAGTGTCATCTCAACGCGCGGCGAGACGATCCTGCCGACACAGGCCCGTGACCGGCCTTACGTGACGTTACTTGAGAACGTTGAGCAGAGACAGGTTGCGCAGCGTGTTGAAGACGCTCGCCGCGGACTCATAGGCGAACTGCGCCTGGTTCAGCCGAACTGCGACTTCTGCAAGATCGACATTGACGATGCCGCCAATGGCTTCGTCCAGCGCGTTGAGCTGCGAAGTCTGACGTGTCGAAGCCGAGTCGACCTCCTTCATCAGCCTGCCGTTTTCAGCCTGCTGGGCGAGGATATGGTCGAAGGCGTCGCTGAGCGAGCCGAGCTCGTCCCTGATTGCGTCCTTCTGCGTCTGGCTGAGCGGACCGCGGAATGGACCATCAACGCCCTCGTCCATTTCGGCGAGACGCTTGATCGAGGACATTGCCATCGTGATGACATCGTCGGCGACCGGGCCCGCCGATGTGGTGCGCCCGTCTTCCACCCGCATCTGCTGCGAGTCTGCGTTCTGTTCGATCGCATTCGTGACCGGATTGGCGGCGAGATTGCTGAGCGATGTCACAGTCACCGGCGGCCGGTCGTTGAGGACGCCGCCGAACAGGTAGCGTCCGCCAAGATTGGTGTTCATCGAATCCTTGAGCACTGAGAACGCTTCCTCGAGCTGGGCGCGCACACCCTCGCCGCTGTCGAGGCCAACGTTCTGGAACAGCTCGTCCTTGAGCTTGCTCACCGCGTCGGCAGCGCGGCCGAGCGCCACGTCCTGGATCTGCATACGCGTGGTCATCTCGCGTGAGGTGGCGATGAAGCCTTGCGTGCGTGCAACGAGGCGTTCGGCCGAGACCAGCGTCTGCGCTTCGCGGCCGTAGCCCTTGAGGTCCGTCGCGCGGGTCTGCGCGGAACTCTGGCGCGCGGCTTCAACGAGCGACTGCTGGGCCTTGGACAGGCTGGCCAGCGAGGAGGCGGGTATCATTGCCGAGGAGATACGGGTCATGACTTTTGTTCCTCAGACCATGCTCAGAACGATGTCGTAGAGATCCTTCGCCGCCTGGATCATGCGCGAGGCTGCGGCGTAGGCCTGCTGGTAGGTGGTCATCTTCACCAGCTCTTCGTCGAGGTTGACGCCTTCTTCGCTCGAGCGGCGCTCGCGCACTTCGTTGCGGACGGACTCGGCGGCGGCCTTGGCTGCCTCGAGCGCCTCGGCGCGTACGCCGGCATGGCCAGCGAGGCGCGCGGCATAGTCGGAGATCGACGTCACCTGGCCGGTCAGCGAACCGGCGTCAGAAAATGTACGCGGGGTTGTGCCGGCCGCCTCAAGCGTCAGCGCGCCGCGACCATCGCCAGGCGCCAGCACGCGCTGTCCGGCGGCTGCGCCAGCAAGATCGGCCTGAGCGGTGCCAAGCAGGCCCGGGTTGGCGCGAATGTCGGCGCGGATGATGAGACTGCGGGAGCGTTCGGTTGGAAGCTGCTCGCCCCAGCCAAACATTTCGGACATCGCCAGGTTGGTGTCGCCGCGGATGGTCGTGTCCTGCAGCACATCGATGCGGCCGATGTCGTTGTTGGTCGGCGTCAGGGTCAGGCGGCCATTGGCGTCGAGCGTCGCCTGGCCATAACCTGACAGCGCCGTGTTGAGCGCGGTGCGGAGCGCGCCCATTGTCGTGCCGGCCGTCACGTTGAAATCGAACGAGCGGACGATCGCGCCATCCGTGTTGCGCATGGCGAAGGTGATCGTGCCGGCCGTGAAGCCATGATTGTCAGCGGCGGAAAGACCCGTGGCATAGCTCAGCGGGGCGCCGTGGGAGACGAGGTCGTTGAGACCGAATGTGTGCGAGAAGCCGCGCCCCGCCCGCGTAGCGGGACTGGCCGGGTCGTCGGCGACGACGATGCCGGCGCCGAGAACCTCTGAACCGATCACTAGCGAACCATTGGCGAAAGTAGCGTAACCTTCCATGCCCAGCGCATTGTCGAGCGCTGTCTGCAGGTCCTGGATCGTGTTGCCGCCAATGGGCGTGACGACAGCCTGGTCGTCGAGGATCTGGCCGTTGTCGAAGTCGATGCGAAGATTGCGAACGACATTGCCCTGGTTGTCGACGATGCCGACATTGGTAACACCAGTGAAGTTGAGGCGATCGCCGAGCAGCAGGCCCGTGTTGCGGCCGACCATCTCGGTCGGCGGCGGCACGCTGGAGGCCTTGTTGTGGGCTGCGTTGAGCGCCTCGGCTGCGCCGGCGGAAAATTCGCCGAAGGCAAGCTGGAGGTTCACCAGTTCCTTGTCGCGGGCTCGCAGCAGGCCTTTCAGTTCGCCGCCGGCGATGTGTGTTTCCATCGGCGTCTCGGTGGTAGAGCGCGGCGGCATCATGACGACGCCGGCATAGGGCTCGCCATTCGTTGTGGAATCGAGACCGAACCTGGCCGCGTCGAGATCGACCAGCAGCATGCCGTCGGTGGTACGGACCTCGACGCCACCGAGCGTGCGCTTCTGGATGCGGATATCGATGATCTCCGACAGGCGGTCGATCATGCGTGACTGTTCGGTCTCAGCTTCGCTCGCCGCGATGCCGGCGACGGTCGAACGCTGGATCGAGGTGTTGAGCCGGGCGATGCCGGTCATCAGCGAGTTGGCTTCCTCCATGCTCGCCATGATGCGCGAGTGCGCCTCGTTGCGCAGGGCGGCTAGCTCTTCCGACGTGGTGTCGAGCTGGGAAAGCAGCGTCTGGAGATCGGACAGGGCCGAAGAGCGGCGCAGGGCCGATGACGGATCGACGGAGAGAGCGCCGAAGCTGGCGAAGACGGGATCGAGCGCGGCGAACACGGTCGAGGAATCGGAGGGATCACCCAGCAACCCCTGGGCGCGATCCATGAGCTGGGAAAGCATGTCGGCCGAAGCGACGTCGGCCGCGCCGCGCATCTCGGCGGCGGCAAGATAGGCGTTGGCGATGCGGGTGACTTCGATCTCGACGCCCGACAGGCCGCCGGAGGACTGGCGCGAGATGAACTGCACGTCGAGACGCGAATAGCCGACGGTGTTGACGTTGGCGACGTTCGTCGACGTGACCTTCAGCGCCTGCTGGTTCGCAGCAAGAGCCGAGAGGCCCGTGTTCATGATGGTGCCGATCGACATGATCGCATCTCCGTCGCCGGTTGCCCTGCAGATGTTGCCGAGTAGGCGCGATCTGCCGGGCCGCCCAAACGCGACCAGCCTTCACCGGCATCGTTCCATCTTACTGAATACGTTCGCGAAACTTCCGCGACGCAGGCTTCTGCCCTGAACGTCCCAGCGCACTGGCCGCAACGTTGCCGTTAACCACGCAAGTTGCGGGCCAACAGGGTGGAGACAGCTTCCTTCGCAGAATGTCCGGACCTGCATTCGCCATCGAACCGGGCCGTATGCCGCATCAGCATTGCCGGTCTTCCGACGCTCCCACGCGAGAGCGGACTGAACCTGGCGATGCCCGGCAATTCCTTCCCACCAGGGCGGTGACAGTACAGCGACTCTTGCCGACAAGCAGCCCAGGAACCGCTCGCTGTTAACCAGAAGAATGCCGGTTTGCAGGGCTTTCCTGCAGTAAAGATTACTGGCTCGCGCGTTGCACACCTTTGACTCACTTCGCGCCCGTGAGGGGCCGGAGACGTTGAGCGCATGGGCCGAGAGTGACACCAGCCGACGCCATCATGATGCAGCCTGCCGCACGGCCTGACGCCGTCGCGAACAAGGCTGCGCCGGACAGCGGCAAAGCCGAAGGCGCGAGCTTTGCGGATATTCTCAACGCCGAAAACAATACTGGCGTCACGAGCAAACCCGAAACCGACGCTGGCGCAGATGTCGTGGCGGATGTTGCTGCGGATATTGTGACGGTTTCAGCGGATCCGGCGGCGATGCCGGTTCCGGTTGTTGCGATGCCGGTTCTGCCGGTTGTTTCAGTGGCTGCATCTCCAGCGGCAATTCTTGCTGGACTGGTTACCGAGCCTGTTGCGGCGGATGTTCCTGTGAGTGTTCCGGCGGCTGGTGTTGTTGATCCAGCAGCGATTGTTCCCGCGCCTGTTGCTGCGGCGCCAGTTGTTGCGGCTCCGGTTGCAGCGGCTCCGGTTGCAGCGCCTGTTGTTGCACCTGTTGAGGCTGCGCCTGCTCCTGTTCAGACTGCTCCAGCTCCTGTTGAGGCTGCGCCTGCACCTATGGTTGCTGCTGCGCCTGTCGCAGCCGCTCCGGTTCAAGCGGCGCCCGCCCCCACGGTGGTGAAGCCCGCACGTCCGGCCACGGCGTCTGTCGCTTCCGAAGCAGTCGATGAAGGCGCGCCGGAATCCGAAGCTGCTCCTGTTGCAAAGACCGACATCATCGCCACCGACGCCAAGCCAGCAGCTCAGGTTGCGGCGGCGCCGATCGCCATTGCTGTTCCGACCCCGGCCGTGTCCAGCACGCCCAACGCACCGGCGCCCCTCGTCGCGGAGCAAGCTCCAGTCGAGACTGTTTCGCAGTCGGCGCCTGGCGCAGAACGCGTCGCATCTACGCAGGCGCCTGCAGAACAAGGCGCCAAGGCCGCTGCGGCTGCCGCACCGGCCTTGGCCGCGACCAACACGCATGCGGCTGCCGCCACAGCGCCCGGCACCACGGTCGACGCCGCCGCCACCACCACGCCGGCCGCCACGCCGGCCCTCACCACACCCGGCGCCGTCACCACCGACACCACACGCGCCGCCACCATACCCGCCACACTGCACACCGCCCCGCCCGCCGCCATCCAGGTCTATTCACAAATGATCGAGCGGATGGATGGACGCGCCCAGCGCTTCGAAGTGCGGCTCGATCCGGTCGAGCTTGGCCGCGTGAATGTGCGGATCGAAATCGGCGCCGACAAGAAAGTGCATGCGGTTCTCGCCGCGCACGACAGCGCCGCCCTTACCGACCTGATGCGCGGCCAGCGCTCACTGGAGCGCGCACTTGCCGACGCCGGCATCGATCTCGCCGATGGCGGCATCAAGTTCGAGCTCTCCAGCGATACGGGCCGTAACCTTGCCGGAAACCGGGACCAGAGCGACGCGAATTCCAGCGCCAACCTTGCCCATGCCTGGCGCCGCTTCTCGACGATGAACATGGCGGCCGACGCCGAAACCGCAGCTGCCGCGTCGCGCAGCCAGCCGTGGCGCACCACGCGTCTCGACCTCGTCGCGTGATGGAGATCCTGAATGGTTGACCTCATCTCCTTCGTTCCGTCGCCAGCCACAGGCTCGGGCGCCAATGGCGCCGCTTCCACCGCGTCGCTGTCGAGCAATTTCGACACCTTCCTCACCATCCTCACCGCCCAGATCCAGAACCAGGATCCGCTGCAACCGATGGATTCGAGCCAGTTCACCGAGCAGCTGGTGCAGTTCTCGGGCGTCGAACAACAGATTCGCGTCAACACGCAGCTGGAGACGCTGATCAAGGCGACGAATTCCGGCGCCGGCGCTTCACTGTCGGGTTATCTTGGCCAGGAAGCCGAGATCGACTCGGCTGGCGCGCAATACACCGGCGAGCCGGTTCACTGGCGCTATGAACTGCCATCCGACGCCAAGTCGACGACTGTGACAGTGACCAACGCCGCCGGGAAGGTGCTCTATTCCAAGACCGGCGAGCTGACGGCTGGCAGCCACGACTTCGTCTGGAACGGTGAACTCAATGCCGGCGGCACGGCGAGCGAGGACCAGCCCTATTGGATCAGCGTCGTTTCCGAAGACGCCAACAGCAAGGCCATCACACCCATACACACGCTGGTGACGACGATTACCGGCGTCGACCTGACACACGGCGAGCCCGCGCTCACGACCCCTTCGGGCGTGTTCGCGTTCTCCGACGTCAAACGGCTGATGCGCCACTAAGCGCCAGCCGACGACCGATATCCGGCGCAGAAGCGCGCCGTCTGGCTGCATAAGCGGCCAACCAACCCAACCGCTACGAACCCTGCCCCGCAGGCTTTCTGGGAGCTTCGACCATGAGTATCAATTCCGCCATGCTCGCCGGTGCGTCCGGCATGCGCGCCAACTCGAGCGCGCTCGCGGCGATTTCCGACAACATCGCCAACGTCAACACGGTTGGCTACAAGCGGCTGCGCAGCGACTTCGTGTCCCTGCTCAACTCCCAGAATGCGCAGACGACCTACAACGCCGGCGGCGTGATCGGGAAATCAGCGCCACTGATGGGCGAACAGGGTTCGGCCATCGCCTCGTCGGTCGCGACGCACCTTGCGGTGTCAGGTTCGGGTTTCTTCGTTGTGCGCGGCCGCAGCGACGACGCCACCGCACGCGACCCCTTCTTCTACACGCGGGCCGGGCAGTTCACGCCGGACTCCGACGGCTATCTGAAGAACACGGCCAACTACTTCCTGCAGGGCTGGCCGGTCAACTCGACCGGTCAGGTCACAGCGAACCCGACCGACCTCAACGCGCTGGAGCCGATCCGTGTCTCGGGCATCGCCGGCGGCGCCGAAGCCACCGCGCGCCTGTCGCTGTCCGCCAACCTTCAGTCCTCGCAAACGGTGTCTGCCGCGGCGGCGACCTATGATGCAACCCTGAGCGCCAACAACATGGCCTCGGGCGCCGTGACGCCCGACTTCCAGATCCCGATCCAGGTTTATGACAGCCAGGGCGGCCTGCACACGCTGACCATGTCCTTCCTCAAACAGGGCCCCAACAGCTGGTTCACCGAAGTTCACATGCCCTCGACCGACGTCACGGCCGGCGGCGCCTTCGTTGATGGTCAGCTTGCCACCGGCGTCGTCGCCTTTACGCCGTTCGGCCAGCTCGACGTCGTCAACTCCACGCTGCCAGCGACTGTGACGATCCTGCAGACCGGAACCGGCGGCGGGCCGGAGTGGGATCCCTCGCTGGGTCTTGCGACGCAAACGATCCAGCTTGACATGGGCGGCCCCGGCTCGCCGGGCGGCCTCACCAACTATGACTCGCCTTCAGTGCTCGGCACATCGCAGATCGACGGTACGCCGTTCGGATCGCTGGCATCGGTGGACGTCGACGACGACGGCTACGTCACGGCGATCTTCACCAACGGCCTGACCCGCCGGATCTACCAGGTTCCGCTCGCGACGTTCGGCAACGTCGATGGACTGGTGCCGGAGCATGGCGGCGTCTATCGCCTCGGACCAGGAGCGGGCGCCCTTTCGATGCGTGGCGCGGGCATTGGCGGCGCCGGCACGATAAAGGCGCGGGCGCTGGAAAGCTCGACCGTCGACCTGGCTGAAGAGTTCTCCAGCCTGATCATGACCCAGCGCGCTTATTCCGCTTCTTCGAAGATCATCACCACAGCCGACGAGATGCTGGACGAGCTGATCAGGCTGAAGCGTTAGGGTCTGGGTTAGCGAGACGTGAATAGCGAATAACGAATTGGGATGAAACGCATGCCGTTCCCTTCCATTCGTTATTCGCCGCTCGTTTTTCACTCATCTTCGCGCCGCCGGCATGGTGACCGGAGGCCGAAAAATTCAATCGAACTTTGCCTAAAAGCCGCCAGTCGCGCTGAGCGTGACCTTAGCATCCGCTGCGTATGGTCTCCCGGAAGACTGAGCAGCACAGGGAGCTATCCATGCTGAGCCAAAGCGCAACCAGCGCGGCCGTCGTGGGACCCGACGGACGTCATATTACTCTCGCTGACCTTCCCGCCCCCGGGATCCAGCGTTGGGTCACCCGCCGCAAGGCGGAAGTCGTGGCCGCGGTCCATGGCGGACTTCTGTCCGCCGACGATGCGTGCAACCGGTACGAACTCTCTAAAGAAGAGTTCAGTGGCTGGGAGCGCCTCTATGAGCGTCATGGCGTGAAGGGTCTGCGGACCACGCGCCTGCAAAACTATCGCTAACAGCTGTCTCCGCGCGCGCCGTTCCGGGGAATCCGGGAAGGAACGGCGCGCGGGAGACGATTCCGTCTTAAGACTTCGGTAACCAGATAAACGCGGTCCTTAATGCTGCGTTTACCGAGCACCGGGAAATTCCTGCCTAGTCGCAAATCGCGGCGGCAGATTTTTCCGGGCGTACATGGCCGATCCCAAACCAGCCGAATCCCAGAACCTGATCGCGAACCTCGCGCGGTCGGGCCGCATGCGCATTGCAGCAGCCCTGGTGGTTGTCGCCCTGGTCGGCGGCGGCCTCGGCGTGATCATGCTGCAGGGCGAGGCCAGCGGTAAGAAGCTGCTGTTCTCGGGCCTCGACCTCGAGGAGGCGGCCGAAATCACCGGCAAGCTCGACACCGCAAACGTCAAGTATTCGCTGGAAGGCGGCGGTTCGGCCATCTTCGTCGACGGCGCCAAGGTCGACCAAGCGCGCATGATGCTGTCCGAACAGGGCCTGCCGACGCGCGGCTCGATCGGCTGGGAGATCTTCGACAAGAGCGATGCGCTGGGCGAGACCCAGTTCGTGCTCGACATCAAGAAGCTCCGCGCCATGGAGGGCGAGCTGGAGCGGACAATCAACTCCTACGACATGGTGCAGACCGCGAAAGTCCACCTGTCGATCCCGGACAAGCCGCTGTTCCAGCAGAACAATGAGAAGCCCAAGGCCTCGGTGGTCCTGAAAATCACCGGGAGCATGATGTCGCAGGAGAAAGTCCGCGCCATCCGCAATCTGGTGGCCTCCCAGGTGCCGGGCCTGACCGTCAGCGCGGTAACGATTTCGTCGACCGATGGCCGCCTGCTGGCGGCGGCGACCGACGACGGCGACCCGAGCGGCGCTGGCGGCGGATCCACGGTCGACGAACGCAAGGCTTCGCTTGAAGAAAGCTATCGCAAGAAGGTTCTCGACGTGATCGAGAACATTGCCGGCCCGGGCGCTGCGAAGGTCACGGTTTCGCTGGACGTCAACTTCAACAAGGTCACGCAGAGCTCCGAGAAGTACAATCCGGACGAACGCGTCGTCCGCTCGCAGAGCACGGTGGATGACTCGTCTGACAGCAGCGACCTGGCGCCAGGGGACGAAACCACAGTCGCCAACAATGTGCCGACCGGAGCGCAGGGCGTTGCGGCGCCCCAGCCGACAAGCCAGTCGCGGACAAATCACACCGAAGAAACCGTCAACTACGAGATTTCCAAGGATATCCGCACCGAGGTCATCGAGGGCGGCAAGATCGACAGGCTGTCGGTTGCGGTCGCTATCGATCACATGCGCGTGCCCGGCGCCGACGGCGCGCCGCCGACCTGGCAGCCGCGCCCGCAGGAAGAGCTCGACCGCATCACCAACCTCGTGAAATCGGCCGTTCTGTTCAATGAACCGCGCGGCGACGTGGTCACGATCGAAAGCGCCGCCTTCTCGCGGCCTGACGTGTCGGTTGACGGCGCCGTGGCGCCTGGACCGTTCGACTTCGACAAGTTCGACCTGGTGCGTGTCGGCGAGATCGTGGCGTTGCTGCTGACAGCGCTCGCCCTGGTGTTCTTTGTCCTTCGTCCGCTGATCGGCGGCCTGTTCTCCAAGAACGAGCCAGAAGACTTGCCGCCGGAAATCCGCAAGCTGAAAGGCGCCAAGCGCGTCCAGGCCATCGCCGCAATGCAGGCGGCAATGGCCAATGCCAACGCCCAGCAGATCGCCAACCAGTCCGCGGACGCATACGGCAATATAGCCATCCCCGAGGGCAAGGCTGTGACCTTCGACATGGCGACGCCGGACCGGCTCGACGCGGGCATCGATGTCGCGCGCATCTCGGGCCAGGTAAAAGCTTCCTCGATCAAGAAGATTTCCGAGGTCGTCACCAGCCATCCGGATGAATCCATCGCGATCATCCGTTCGTGGCTCGCTGAGGAGCCGAACGCGGCATGAGCAAGGCCTCCGCAGCACAGAAGCAGGACGTCCAGAAGGAAGACGCGCCCGCGCAAGCGCCGGCGCAGGCGGGCCCGCACGATCCGGCGCAGGACATGCAGCGCCGCATTCAGGAGACGATACAATCGATCAAGCAGATGCACGGCTCCGAGAAGGCCGCCGTTCTTCTGCTCGCACTTGGCGAAGAGGCCAAGCCCGTCTGGGACCGGCTTGACGACGAGGAAATTCGCGAGATTTCGGGCGCCATGTCCAACCTCGGCCCGGTCAGGGCCGAGACGGTCGAGTTCCTGATCAAGGACTTCGTCAATCGCATGTCCGGATCCGGCGCGGTGACCGGTTCGTACGAACAGACCCATCGCCTGCTGATGCAGTTCCTGCCGGCCGAAAAGGTCGACAACCTGATGGAAGAGCTGCGCGGCCCAGCTGGCCGGACCATGTGGGACAAGCTTGCCAACGTGAACGAGCAGGTGCTCGCGAACTATCTGAAGAACGAATACCCGCAGACGGTCTCGGTCATCCTGTCGAAGATCAAGTCCGAGCATTCGGCGCGCGTGCTGACAGCCCTGCCCCCGGAGTTCGCGCTGGAAGTCATCCAGCGGATGCTGCGCATGGAGCCGGTGCAGCGCGACATTCTCGAGAAGATCGAATCGACGCTGCGCACCGAGTTCATGACCAACCTTGCGCGCACGTCCAAGCGCGACAGCCACGAACAGATGGCGGCGATCTTCAACAATTTCGATCGCCAGACAGAAGGCCGCTTCATCGCCCTGCTGGAAGACAAGAACAAGGAATCCGCCGACCGCATCCGCTCGCTGATGTTCGTGTTCGAGGATCTCCAGAAGCTCGATCCCGGTGGCGTCCAGACGCTGCTGCGCAATGTCGACAAGGCAAAACTGGGCCTGGCGCTCAAGGGCGCCAATGACGAGATGCGCAACCTGTTCATGTCGAACATGTCGGAACGCGCCGCGAAGATCATGCGTGAGGAAATGTCCGCCATGGGCCCCGTCAAGCTGAAGGACGTCGAGGCGGCGCAGCAGGAAATGGTGACTGTTGCAAAGGCGCTGGCAGACAGAGGTGAGATCATGCTCGCCGATGGCGCTGGCCAGGATGAGTTGATTTACTGATGTCGCAGAGCCCATCCCCCTTCATGTTCCAGACCGAGTTCACCCCGCATGGCGAGGTGATCGGTGGACCGCAGACAAGATTCCTGTTGCGAGACGAAGCCGAGAAGCTCGCAGCTAAAGCCCGCGTCGAGGGTGAGACCAAGGCGCGCCAGAGCGGCATCGGTTCGGTCGACCGGATCGTCGCGCACCTGTCGCCAGTTGCAGTGAAGCTCGCCGATGTTGCGGAAACGCTTCGTCGCGAAGCCGCTGAGATGGCGATGATCGCCGCACGGAAAATCGCCGGAACGGCGCTGGACGCGAAGGGCGAGGAAGCAGCCGCGACCGCGATCGCGGAAGTCGTGCGGATGCTGAAGCTCAATCCGGTGATCACCGTGAGCCTTGCGCCCGAATCAATCCCGGAAGTCGAGCAGCGCATGGAACAGCTGCGCCGCCAGGGCACGGGGACGAACATCGCCTTCGTCGGCGATCCGAAAGCCAGACCAGGCGACTGGCGCGTCGACTGGATGGATGGCTCGACGGGCTTCAGCCGCGAACAGGTGGAGGCCTCGATCGAGGCGATCATCAGCGCACGGCTTGAAGACCCTATCGAACCGCAACTTGAACTCTTTTCTGCCGCCTAGGAACGCATCATGAGCAGCGACCTCAACCTTCCAGACCTGACGCAGGGCGGTGCGCCGCAGACCACGTCGCGCTCGCCGACGCCGGCGACCCAGGAAGACATGCGTGACAAGATCGCCGCGGACCTGAAGCCGGTGTTCGACGTGCCGGTGTCGGTGCAGGCGGTCATCGGTCGCACGACGATGGAAGTCGCCAAGCTGCTCGAGCTTAGTCCCGGCTCGGTGCTGGAGCTGGACCGCCGCGTGGGCGAGGCCATCGACATCTATGTGAACTCGCGCCTGGTCGCGCGCGGCGAAGTCGTCGTCGTCGATGATCGCCTTGGCGTGACCATGACTGAAATCATCAAGAACTCCGACGCCTAGAGGAAAACCCATGCGCGTTCTGATCATCGGAAATCTCGCGGGCCAGCTCTCGGCCGCAACCAAGATCGCCTTCGACAAAGGCGCAAAGGTGCTGCACGCGCCCGATGCGTCGGCCGCCATGGAGCTGCTGCGCACCGGGCGCGGCGCGGACATCGTGATGATCGACGTGCACGAGGACATCAACTGGCTGGTCAACGCGATGAGGCAGGAGCGCATTGTGGCGCCGGTCGTCGCCTGCGGCGTGCAGACCGACGCCAACACGGCGGCCAACGCGATCCGCGCCGGCGCGCGCGAGTTCATTCCGCTGCCGCCTGATCCGGAACTGATTGCCGCGGTGCTGGCTGCGGTGGCAGATGACGACCGTCCCTTGATCGCGATGGATCCGGTGATGCTCGAGCTGCGGGCGCTTGCCGACCAGATCTCGCCGTCGGACGCGTCGGTGCTGATCACCGGCGAAAGCGGTGTCGGCAAGGAAGTGATGGCGCGCTATGTCCATAAGAAATCGAAGCGCGCCGACAAGCCTTTCATCTCGGTCAACTGCGCCGCTATTCCGGAGAACCTGCTGGAGAGCGAACTCTTCGGACATGAAAAGGGCGCGTTCACCGGCGCTGTTGCTCGCCGGATCGGCAAGTTCGAGGAAGCGGACGGCGGCACGCTGCTGCTCGACGAGATCTCCGAGATGGACGTGCGCCTGCAGGCCAAGCTGCTGCGCGCCATCCAGGAGCGCGAGATCGACCGTGTCGGCGGCGCGAAGCCGGTGGCCGTCGATATTCGCATCATCGCGACATCGAACCGCATCCTGCAGGAAGCGGTGATGCGCGGCGATTTCCGGAAGGATCTTCTCTATCGCCTCAACGTGATGAACCTGCACATCCCGCCGCTGCGGGAGCGGCCGCGCGATCTCGAGGCGCTCGCGAGCTATTTCGTCGACAAATACGCCAAGGCGAACGGATTCATCCGCCGGCTGTCGCTGGACGCTGTCCAGCGCATCCGCTCGGCGTCATGGCTCGGCAACGTCCGCGAACTCGAGAACGCCATGCACCGCGCCGTCATCCTGGCGAAGGGCGAGGAGATCTCGGTCGACGACCTGCGGACGCCGGATGGCCGGCCGGTGCAGGCCAATGCGCTCGACGCCGCAGCCGAACGCGCCGTCAACGCTGCGGAGATCGCGATCAACGGCGCGACGACGCGTGTCGGCCAGACCGTCGCGGAAGTGGAGCAGGACCTGATCCTGAACACGCTCGACCATTGCCTGGGCAACCGCACGCATGCGGCCAACATCCTCGGCATCTCGATCCGCACCCTGCGCAACAAGCTGCGCGCCTACCAGGATGCTGGCGTTGCTATCGCCGCTCCCGGCGAAACCCGCGCGGCAGGATAACAGTTAAATGGCTCAGGCTGGCGTTCTTACCGGTAATGGCGGTGGCGAGTTCGACTGGAACGCGCTGACCAAGCAGTTTGCGAAGGGCGAATATGCACTCGGCCTCGGCGTGATGGCGCTTGTCATCATGCTGATCGTGCCGCTGCCCGCCTTCCTGCTCGACTTCCTGCTGGCGATATCGATCACGCTCAGCGTCCTCATCCTGATGACGGCGCTGCTGATCCGCAAGCCGCTGGAATTCTCGGCCTTCCCGACCGTGCTGCTGCTCGCGACGCTGTTGAGGCTCGCCCTGAACATCGCGACGACCCGCCTGATCCTCGCCCACGGCCATGAAGGCCCGCAGGCCGCCGGGAATATCATCCAGGCGTTCGGCAACTTCGTGATGCAGGGCAACTTCGTCATCGGCGTCGTTGTCTTCATCATCCTGATCATCGTGAACTTCGTGGTCGTCACGAAAGGTTCGGGCCGGATCGCCGAAGTCGCGGCCCGCTTCACCCTCGACGCCATGCCCGGCAAGCAGATGGCGATCGACGCTGACCTCTCCGCCGGCATGATCAACGAGGAGGAAGCCCGCAGGCGCCGCAAGGAGCTGGAAGGCGAAAGCAACTTCTACGGCGCGATGGACGGCGCCTCGAAATTCGTGCGCGGCGATGCGATGGCCGGCATTCTGATCACCTTCATCAACGTGATCGGCGGCATGATCATCGGCGTTGCCCAGGAAGGCATCTCGTTCGAGCAGGCTGCCAACTCCTACACCCTGTTGACCGTCGGCGACGGCATCGTCTCGCAGATCCCCGCCCTCATCGTTTCGGTCGCGGCCGGTATGCTGGTCTCGAAAGCCGGTGTCGAAGGCGCGGCCGACAAGGCGATCGGCATCCAGCTCTTCACCAATCCGCAGGGCCTTGCCATGGCCGCCGTCATGGCCGGTCTCGCCGGCATCCTGCCCGGCATGCCGATGATCCCGTTCTTCGCTCTCGCCGGCATCGCCGGCTATGGAGCGTATCGCGGTTTTGGCAAGCAGCGGCTACAAGCAGAAGCGGAGGCCGTTCAGGCGGCACAGGTGCAGCGCGCCAAGCCTGTGCCGGAGCCGCCGATTTCGGAATCGCTGTCGGTCGACGACATCAAGATAGAGCTCGGCTTCGGCCTGCTCGGCTTCATCAACGAGACGTCGGGCCGCAAACTTACCGA
The DNA here is from genome assembly GCA_965279205.1 of Hyphomonadaceae bacterium. Classification (GTDB taxonomy): domain Bacteria; phylum Pseudomonadota; class Alphaproteobacteria; order Caulobacterales; family Hyphomonadaceae; genus UBA7672. The sequence goes on along the minus strand of OZ257144.1, from coordinate 1,433,761 downwards.
TCAGGTCAAGGCGGTGCGCCGCCAGATTGCGTCGGAGTTCGGCTTCGTCGTTCCGCAGGTTCGCATCATCGACAATCTGGAGCTGGGATCCGAGGACTATCGCATCCTCATCAAGGAAGTGGTGGCCGGCCGCGGCAAGCTGCGTCCGCAACTGAATCTTGCCATGGACGCCTCGGGTGGCGCGCCGCCGATCGCGGGCGAAAAGGTCAACGAGCCTGTCTTCGGCCTGCCGGCTGTGTGGGTCGACGACACGATGAAGGAACACGCCGCGCTTCAAGGCTACACCATTGTGGACGCCGCCACGGTTCTCACCACGCACTTCACTGAGCTGGTGAAGGAGAACATGGCCGAGCTGCTGACCTTCGGTTCAGTGAAATCGCTGATCGATGATCTGCCCAAGCCGCAGCACGCCCTGATCGCCGACATCACGCCCGGCCAGATCACTGTGTCCGGCATCCAGCGCGTCCTGCAGAACCTGCTGCGCGAGCGCATCTCGATCCGCGATTTCGGCTCGATCCTGGAAGCCATCGCCGAGGCGACATCCGCCTCGACCGATCTTCTCTCGGTTACCGAGCACGTTCGCACGCGCCTGGCTCGCCAGCTTTGCAACTCGCATCTCGATGCCAGCGGCGCCCTGCCCGTCGTGGCGCTGTCTCCCAACTGGGAGCAGTCGTTTGCGGAAGCGCTGGTTGGACAGGGCGCGGATCGCCAGCTCGCGCTGGAGCCGTCGCGTCTGCATCAGTTCGTCGCTGACCTGCGCAACGCGTTCGAACGCGCGGCGCAGTCAGGCGACAGCCCGGTACTGCTCACCTCCTCGCCGATCCGTCCGTACGTCCGCTCGCTGGTCGAGCGGTTCCGGCCACAGACCGTCGTGATGTCGCAGAACGAAATTCACCCGAAAGCCCGCCTGCGGTCCGCAGGCGCCGTCTAAGACACCCACCCGCGGCTCTGGCCTCGGGCTCTGGACCGTGAATCGAGAAGGAACCTCGCCATGAAGATGAAAATGTTCGTCGGGCGAACCGAAGAAGAGGCGATGGAGATGATGCGGGCCGAGATGGGCCCGGATGCCATCGTGCTCTCCACGCGAGATGAGGACGGGCGGGTCGAAGTCCGCGCCGCGGTCGAACGATCGTTCGGCCACAAGTTCGCGGCGCCGAAGTTTTCGGAAGTGCGTCCGATGTTCGACGAGACGCGCAGCCATCTGTCGTCGTCCCTGCGCTGGCACGGCGCTCCCGATGGCTTCGTCCACATGGTGGCGGAAGCCGGAAGCCGCCTCGGCGCGGGCATGGAAGCCATCAACGCGCTGACGGTCGGCATCGAGGGCGTGCTGACCTTCAATCCGCTGAACCCGTACCCCGAAAAGTCGCTGATGCTGGTCGGATCGCCTGGCGCGGGCCGGACGACGGCGGCCGCCAAGATCGCTGTCTGCCTGTCCGACCGCAAATCGCCGATCGAGCCGATGGCCGCCGATTTCGATGCATCGGGCCAGACCGCGAGGCTCGCGGCCTTAATGCTTAAGCCCACGGTAACCAATTGCATCTCGCCCGATCACCTGATGCGCGCGGTGCGTGAAGCCGACGATCGCGGGCAGCGTCTGGTGATCGACGCGCCGGCCTTCAACCCGCTCGATGAAGCGGACATGAAACGCTGCAGCGACCTGATTTCATACATGAATGTCGAACCTGTGCTGGTGATGAGCGCCGAGGGCCACCCGATGGATCTTGAGGACAATGCGCGCGCCTTCGCCCAGGTCGGGTGCCGGCGGGTTATCCTCACCAAACTTGATGCGGTAAGGCGTCGCGGCGGTGCGATCGCAGCAATTTCTTCGGCGCGGTTAAGCATCGCTCAACTAGGTTTGACGTCTAGTGTACGCGGCGGGCTAGCGCCTGCTTCGGCTGGTCGTATTGCCCGGTTATTCGTGACCGGGACTACCGAAGCGGAACTGCTCAAAGGAGCCGCGTGATGAACTTCGCGTTGCGAAAACCAGAACCGAAGGGGCCCCGATCACGGGTTGCGCCCGCATCGGTCCTTGCCGTGGCCTCCGGAAAAGGCGGCGTCGGCAAGACGTGGCTCTCGACGACTCTCGCCGCCTGCTTTGCGAAAATGGGCCGCCGCACGCTTCTTGTGGATGGCGACCTCGGCCTTGCCAACGTTGACGTCCAGCTCGGTATCGCCCCTGAAACTGACCTCGCCGCGGTGATCGCGGGCTGGGTCGAACTTGAGGATGCGGTCTGCAAGGTCAATGGCGGCGCTGGCTCCGAAATCGGTTTCGACGTGCTGCCCGGCCGCTCCGGCTCGGGTGCTCTCGCCGGCCTGCCGGCGGAAGAGGCTTCGCGCCTTGCCGCCGCTCTCACGGCCCTCGCCCTTCAATATGACCAGGTCATCGTCGACCTTGGCGCCGGCATCGAAGACAACGTCATGCGCCTGGCGCGTGCGTGCGATCGCTGCCTGATCGTCGCCAATGACGAGCCGACCTCGATGACGGACGCCTATGCCTTCATCAAGGTGCTGCGCGGCTATGCGCCGAGCGTCCAGCCGTGGATCGCCATCAACATGGCCGACACCCGCGTCGCCGGCCGCCGCACCTACGAGGCGCTGGCTCGTGCGAGCCAGACCTTCCTTGGCTTCCGCCCGCCGCTGGCCGGCATAGTCCTGCGCGATCTGAAAGTGCGAGAAGCGATCCGCCAGCAGAAAACGATCGTCTCGATCGATCCGCAGGCCCAGGCCGCCCTCGACGCCCAGCAGATCGCTGAAGCGCTGATCCGTGGCGGCGCCGAGAGCGTGGCGCAGAGCGCGTAGGCTCGCTCCAATTCCAGACATGCAGCGGCCCGCCCTTCCCGGCGGGCCGTTTGCTTTTCGACGGCCAACCATCGGCCTGCCGTAGCGGTAGACATTTGGCTGCCGGAAGACGTGCGTAAGCGCGTGGTTCTGTTGTATCGTGCCTGTCTCAGACAGAGGGAGCATGATCGATCATGCCGACGCCAGAATCTGCGCCAGACCCTACGAAGGACCGCGGCGAGAGTCCCCAGGCCATTGACGTCGTCATCGTGGGGGCGGGCTTCTCGGGGCTGTACATGCTCCACAAGATGCGCGGGCTGGGTCTGTCGGCGAAAGTCTTCGAGGCGGGCAGCGGCGTCGGCGGGACGTGGTTCTGGAACCGCTATCCAGGCGCGCGGGTCGATATCGAAAGCCAGGAGTATTCCTATTCGTTCTCCGAGGAGCTCGAGAAGGAGTGGAAGTGGAGCGAGAAGTACGCGCCGCAACCGGAGCTGCTGAAATACCTGAACCATGTCGCTGACAGATTCGACCTGAGGCGCGACATCCAGTTCAACACGCGCGTGACGGCCGCCGGGTTCGACGAGGACCGCAAGCGCTGGCTGGTTGCGACGGACAAGGGCGACCGGCTTTCGGCGCGGTTCTGCGTGATGGCGACGGGGACGCTGTCGGTTGCCAAGGAGCCCGACATTCCGGGCGCCGAGACGTTCAAAGGCAAGACCTACTGGACCTCGCGCTGGCCGCATGAGGGCGTCGATTTCACCGGCCAGCGGGTTGGCGTCATCGGAACGGGCTCGTCGGCGATCCAGTCGATTCCGGTGATCGCCGAGCAGGCCGAGCATCTCCACGTCTTCCAGCGTACGCCGAATTTCAGCGTGCCGGCGCACAACGCGCCGCCTGATGCCGAGGTCGTGCGGGACTGGCTGGCCAACCGCGAGGCCAATCGCCAGATGCAGAGGGAATCCTCCTACGGCTTTGCCGGGGCGCAACCGGCAACGCAATCCGCCCTGGAGGTTTCGGAGGAGGAGCGCAGACGCGAGTACGACGAACGCTGGGCCAAGGGCGGCCTTGGCTTCGGCGGCGCGTATGCCGACATCGTGCTGAGCAAGCCCGCGAACGACACGGCTGTCGCCTACGTCGCGGAGAAGATCCGCGGGATCGTGAAGGATCCTGAAGTCGCGGAGAAACTGGTCCCGAAGACATATCCCCTCGCCACCAAGCGGATGTGTGTCGACACCAATTACTACGCCACGTTCAACCGGGATAACGTTACGCTCGTGGATATCGCCGCGGCGCCGATCGAGGCGATCACGCCGACCGGGTTGCGGACATCGGAAGGCAGCTACGCGTTCGACAGTCTTGTTTTCGCGATCGGCTTCGACGCGATGACAGGCGCGCTCGGCAAGATCGACATCCGGGGTCGCAAAGGCGTTGTGCTGAAGGACAAATGGTCGGCAGGGCCGCGCACCTATCTCGGCCTGATGACGGCGGGCTTCCCCAACCTGTTCATCGTCACGGGGCCTGGCAGCCCGTCAGTCTTGTCCAACATGGTCGTGTCGATCGAACAGCATGTCGACTGGATCTCGGACTGCATCACCCATGTCACGCACCGGCAGTTTGACGCGATCGAAGCGAGCGTTCAGGCCGAGGATGCGTGGGTCAGCCATGTCAATGAAGTCGCCGGGATGACGCTCTTTCCGCAGGCCAATTCCTGGTACATGGGCGCGAACGTGCCGGGCAAGCCGCGCATCTTCATGCCGTATATCGGCGGCGTCGGGGCCTATCGGCAGAAGTGCAACGAGGTCGCCGCGCAGGGGTACGAAGGCTTCGAGCTTTCGGCGTCAGGCCGGGGGCGGTGAAGGCTTGTCTGGCGGGCGCCGGCAACCCGGCCTGCCCTTGCGCATTGATAATTGGAATATCCTGCGTCAGGGTCGCGTCATGAAGCTGATCATCTATGCCTTCCTGTTCGTCGCCGCGGCTTCGCTGATCATTGGCCTGGTCATCGGCCTTGCGTTGAAGCTGATCGGGATCATCGTCATTGCCGCGCTATTCGTGGCGGCGCTGACGTGGGTCGCGCGCAAGCTGCAGGGCGGCACGGGGCACTTTAGGCGCTGACATGGCGCCGACCTGCGATCGATCCGCGACCCGTGTTGTGAGTTGGTAGTTACTTGCCCAATCCGCCCACGCGGTTGATCGCGACTTCGTCGAGCATGTCCTGCTCCTTCGAGGCGCGTTCGGCGGCGAGGCGGATGGCTTCCTGCTCGATCAGCTGTTCGAATTTCGACTTCTCGATATAGGCAGCCGACAGGCGTTCGCGGACTTCAGCGAGCGCTTCCTCTTTCGAGACAATATGGACCTGGATTTCGCCGATCTGCGCTTTCACACGCATGCGGTAGGCCGGCAACATCGAGACGAACATCGGATTGGTGGAGGCGGTGGCGATCTCGGCCTGCTCGCGAGCGCGCAGAGCGCCCTGCTTTCCGCGCAGCTCGTCGATTTCCAGGGTGATGCGTGCGGTCTCGATGCCGAGTTCGTCCATCCGGCGCTGGGCGACCTTGAGAAGCGTGTGGAGCGATTTCATTATCTACCGATCCGCTTTGCTGCAGCCGGCGCCATCTGCACCGGAACAGGCGGCATCAGCAGCGCGGCCAGCTGCTCATAGGCGCCGTCAGGCGTTGTGACGTCGAACACGTCCTGTTGCAGGAAGGCCTCGATCTGCGGCCACAGGCGCACGGCTTCGTCGACTTCCGCGTCCGCGCCTTTTGCATAAGCGCCGATGCGAACCAGCTCTTCCATGTTGGTGTAGAGCGCGATCAGCTTGCGCGCCTTCACGGCGATCGCTTTTTCTTCCGGCGTCTGCAGGGTCTGCTGGAGACGCGAGATCGACTTCAGCACGTCGACCGCGGGGAAGCGTCCGCGTTCGGCGATGTGGCGCGACAGGGTGATGTGGCCGTCGAGAATGGCGCGAACGGCGTCCGAGATCGGTTCGTTGTGATCATCGCCGTCGACGAGCACGGTAAAGAGGCCGGTGATATGGCCCTGCCGTTCGCCATCGGCGACCGTGATGCCCGGACCGGCGCGTTCGAGAAGCTTGGGCAGTTCGGCGAAGACCGAGGGCGTATAGCCGCGCGTGGTCGGCGGTTCACCGGCGGCAAGGCCGATCTCGCGCTGGGCCATGGCGAAGCGGGTGACGCTATCGAGGAAGCAGACGACCTGCTTGCCCTCGTCGCGGAAGTGTTCGGCGACGGCAAGCGTCAGCCAGGCAGCGCGGCGGCGCTTGGGCGCGGCCTCGTCGGAGGTCGCAGTGACGATGACGGATTTCCGCAGGCCTACTTCGCCCAGCGTGTCTTCGATGAATTCGCGAACCTCGCGGCCGCGTTCGCCGATCAGGCCGATGACGATGACGTCTGCATCCGCGCCTCGCGCCAGCATCGACATGATGGTTGATTTGCCGACGCCCGATCCCGCGAACACGCCGAGACGCTGGCCTTTGGCGCAGGGCGCGAAGACGTCGATCGCCTTGACGCCGAGCGCCATCTTTTCATCGACACGCGCGCGCGCCTGGGCGTTGGGAGCGATTGCCCTCACCTGCCGCGGTCTTCCGCCAGAACCGAGCGGGCCCTTGCCGTCGAGCGGTTCCGCGAAGGCGTTGATCACGCGGCCGAGCCAGGCATCCGACGGACGGACGGTGTCGAGACCTGATGTGAAGAAGACGGGCGCGCCTGGCCCGAGGCCATCGAGCGGATCGCAGGCAAGAAGAATGGCGCGGTCGCCTTCGAAACCGACAAGCTCGCCGCGCGGGCCGTCTTCGGCGCCGAAACGAACGGCGGCGCCGAGGCGCAGAGCGTGGGCGGGGCCGGCAACCTCGATTCGCAGGCCTTCCAGGGCGGTGACCCGGCCTTCGTGGCGGCGCGGCTCCAAGGCCTTGAGATCGCGGATGGCCGAGGCCAGCATGTTCAACGCCTTGTAATTAATAGGAGCCCTGGGCCCTCATCCTTGTGATCAGGCCCCAAGCCGGGTTTCCGGGTCGTTAACCACGGAAAACCTCGTTTTTTCGGGATTTTTCGACTCTAGGCGACTCATGGAATCACGGTAAGGAATCTGAATCGGTCCAGCCGGATCGAAACCTGCCGTTAACTATTAGGTCGTCTTAATGCGAGGGTTAACGAACCGCCGCAAGGCGACCGCGATTCGGGAGAGACGCTATGCGGGTCTTGTTGATCGAGGATGATGAGCAGGTTGCTCGCAGCATCGAACTGATGCTGAAGGCAGCTGGCTTCAACATCTTCACGACTGATCTTGGGGAAGACGGCGTCGACCTCGGCAAGGTGTATGAGTACGACCTCATCATCCTTGACCTCGGCCTGCCCGATATCTCCGGATACGAAGTGCTGAAGCAGCTCCGCATGTCGCGTGTGAACACGCCCGTGCTGATCCTCTCGGCCAACCCAGACATCGAAGCGAAGGTGAAGACGCTCGGCTACGGCGCCGACGACTATCTCACCAAGCCGTTCAACAAGGACGAGCTGATCGCCCGCATCACGGCTATCGTGCGCAGGTCAAAGGGCCACGCAGAGAGCGTGATCCGCACCGGCGACATCATCGTGAACCTGGACGCCAAGACCGTCGAAGTGAACAACCAGCGTGTTCACCTCACCGGCAAGGAATACCAGATGTTCGAGCTGCTCTCCCTGCGCAAGGGGACCACGCTCACCAAGGAGATGTTCCTCAACCATCTCTACGGCGGCATGGACGAGCCCGAACTCAAGATCATCGACGTGTTCATCTGCAAGCTGCGCAAGAAGCTCGCGCAGTCGACGGGTGGAGATCACTTCATCGAGACAGTCTGGGGCCGCGGCTATGTGCTGCGCGATCCGGATCCCCGCGTGGCCACTGCGCTCGCCGAAAAGGCTGCCTAGCGCACAACGCCTGCGGACTGACCAACACAAGAGAGGGCGGGCCGAAAGGTCCGCCCTTTCGCTTTTGGGGCCCAGGTCTAGGGTCGGCCGGGCAATGACCAGACGGAGCCGGCCATGATGGACATCCGCGAACAGCTTTCACGCGACCTGCTGAACTGTCCCTACAAGGACCTCAGCGAGCAGAAGAAAAGCGTTATCGACCTTATCGCCGACCAGCGGCCGACATCGCTCGATCCGAACGTGCATACCTCCAGCTGGTGGGATCGACTGGCGGATTCGGTGGCGAGGGTTGGCGGATCGTGGGGCTTCATCATCGGATTTACCAGCGCGCTCGCGCTCTGGATCATCACCAACATCGCGCTGGCGGCCTCGCAAGAAGCATTCGACCCCTACCCCTTCATCTTCCTCAACCTGATCCTGTCGATGGTAGCGGCGCTGCAGGCGCCGGTGATCATGATGAGCCAGAACCGGCAATCGGCGAAGGACCGCGCCGCGGCGGAGCACGACTATGTCGTCAACCTGCGGGCAGAGCTGGAGATCATGCTGCTGCACGACAAGCTGGATGCGCTGCGCGACCGCGACATTCTCTGGCGCGAGGATTCACTGAACGCAAAGCTGGACCAGCTCTGCAGCGACGTCGCTGAATTGAAGAAGAGAGCCTAGATCAACCCGCCCGAAAATGGAATCGTTTGAGGGCGGACAAGTTGATCTATTCCAAAGTTCTAAAGCAACTTGTTCGCGTCCGTTCGGACGCGGATTGCTTTAGGCGGCGGCCGCGAGGCGCTGTTCGCGGTTCACTTCACGCAGCTCGACCGCGCGCTTCTCGAGATCGGCGATCAGCAGGCGCAGGTTCTTGGCGTTGGACTTGAACGCGATGTCGAAGATGTCGCCCAGCAGCGGGATGAGACCGACAGCGAAATCGACCGCGAGGTTCGCGGACATGCGCGTCAGGGTCCAGCGCGTTGCGCCAAGCTTGCGGGCTTCGAGGATGATGTAGAGGCCCATAGCCGACGTGATGACGTCGCCGAGCACAGGCACGAGGCCGATGATGCCATCGAGGCCGAACTGCACTCCGAAAACGGAGAACTGCCGGTCCAGGCGCTGCTCAAGCTTCTTCAGCTTTGCCACGCCATCGCACTTGTTAGGCATCAACCACCACCGGCAACGCTTCTGCGTTTGTTATTACAGGCGAGTAATACAACGCTTCGGCTTCCAAAAGGTTCATGAGGCACTGTGCAGCGTCTCAAGGGCCGTCCACGTATGCCCCCTTCGGCGCCGCAGCAAGGACTTTAGCAAGCCACTTGCAGTGGAAAGCGTATGCATTTAGCCGCACCCTCTCCGCTGTGTAATGTTACTCAGGCCGCTGATTTACTGTGATTTTTTCGAGCTAGCGGGCTTTTTGCCAGGCCGCCGACTGTTTGCCTGCGATGCGCACGAGGTCGCCCATCGAGTGGTCAACGTCGATCAGGTGCAGGCCCCAGCTGAGATCAGGGCCGGTGGCGCGCTGGATCTCGCCGCCGAGTTCGTCGGTGCGGGCGTCGGCGGGATCGGCATTCACGTGCATTTCGAGATAAGTGAACTCGCCCTTGGTCACGCACTGCGTTGAGACGAGGCCGGGGGTCTTCACGAAGGGCGTGGCGACGGTGGGTTCGGGTTTCGCCCATGCCGGTTGGACCGCGCCGCCCGAGCCGTTGAGGAAGCCCTTGGTGAGCCAGTACGCGTCCGGCGTGCCCTTCCCTGTCGCAAGGTTCGCCGGGTTGTTGCAGGCGGCGACGTTGGCGCCGCTGGCCTTGCCGAAGCGCGATGTGGCCGGCGGCGGGAGCGTGTCACGGAAGGAGACGTAGTTGATGACGCAGCCGGTCTGGTCTTCGGCGCGGCAGAGCGGGATGGCCTTGAACGTGCCGCCCGTGTCCTTGCCCGGCGGGACCATGACGGACGAGCCGAGGATCATCGCGGAGATGAACTGCTTCTGCGCGGGCTTGTTCTCGATCTCGCTGGCGATGAGGCGGGAGATGACGCCGGCACCCTGGCTGTGGCCGACGAGAATCACGCCGCGGCCATTGTTCTCGTTGGCCATGTACCAGTTCCACGCATCGACCACATCGTTGTAGCCGCCGACGCCCTGCGGCAGGCGCTCGCCTTCAGGCTGCGGGCCGCCCGAGGCGATGCGCAGCGCGGTGAGCGTGGTCTGGCGGTAGACCGGCGCGAACTGGCGGCAGACCGAACCGAAGCGGGCGAACTGCAGCTTGACGTCGTCGATCTCCATCTTGTCGACGGTCCAGTCGGAGGCCCAGGTCTTGTCGTCGGAGACGGTGGGATAGACGAAGAAGCAATCGACTTTCGGATCAGACGCGGCGGCGTATTTTTCGACCTTCGTCTTGCCGTCCGTGCCGACGACCGTGGCGTCGAGATCGATCTTGCACTTGTCGTCGGCGAGGCCCGGGCGGCAGAGCCACAGCGACGGGTTGGCGAAATCGGCGTGGGCGATCTTCGCATCCGGCAGCGGCTGGAGCTCAAGCGCGGGAGGCGCCGTGGCGCAGCTGGCGGCCATCATTGCCGCGGCAATCGCCGCGCCTGCAAACATACCGCGCATCGTGTTTCTCCCTCGCTGGCGGATCAGCGTCCGCCTTGGCCGGGAGGTAAGGCTGAACCGGCGGGCGATGCAAGCCGGCACGCGTTCGCGTTCCCGCGAGCGGATTGAGATGCGTCTCTTCCTTGGCTGGACAGGAAGCTGTCGCGGCCCTGCGTTTGAACCCAAAACATCGGGTACACGGCAGTTTGCCGAAGGAGCGCTAGGTCGTGGCGTCCGTGAGAGACCGGACCAACTTCTTGACTAGATCTCGAATAGGGCCGGCGCTTCGACCGTAGCGAATTTGAAAGCGCCGCTGCCGTGCAGGACCAAAGGCAAAAATCGAACCTTTGCGGGAATTGTCCGGAAGCTCGTATCCGGATGCCTGCAAAGACGTTCGGATATCGGGCCATTCCTGTTCCTGACGGAACAGCTCACCGGCTACCTTGCTATCCGGCAAATCAATGAAGACACACTTCCTGATCACGCCGGATTCCACAAGACGATCGATTTCCCAGAGCGTCCCAGGCCGGGTCGACGGAATGATGAAGACACACCGGGCGTGCTCGATAAGCTGATGGATGGCTTCCTTCCAGTTCTCATCGGGAACTAGAATCCGCCCGGCTCCGACATGATCCAGCGGCCGCCCCAGGCAAACCAGAGGCGCCATTTTGGCTGTCGCCTTCGAAAGCGGTGCTTCGAGATCAAATGCAACGTTTGACAGATAGCGGGAGGCGCTGCCCGCGCGCTGTTGCAAGGCTCCGGCGATCAGATCGCCGCTAGCCGCCTGACCGGTAAAATTGAACGGGCGAAGAAAAAGCGAAAATGCTTCCGCTTGCTTGCCAGATCTCAGCTGTTCGAAAATCTTCGCCGCAAATGCATCTCGCGCTCTTTGCCGGAAAACGAGCTGCGCGATCCAAAAATCGCGCACTACAACGACCCACAGAAAGGCGCCGACAGGAAAGTACAGGATCGAGAACGTGAAGAGCGAGCCGGCCACCCCGTAGAAAGGCAAGGTATCTGTCAACCAGATCGAGGGCGCCGCAAGACCGACTAGTGGCATGCCGAGCTGCAAAGCCACGTCTATCGCTACAGCCGATCCGTAGACGAGGGTGATGAGAACTCCAACCGCGAAGAGCACGCTGAAAAACAGCGCCGCTGCCGTTGCCGCTCCTCCACTCATCGTTTTGGCCCAACGCTTGTAGCGCTGTCCCACGCCGTTTAGGTTACCTAGCGGCAAGCGCTTTGCAGCGCCGCCATATGTGAATGCCATCGCCGCCCCCACGACCGAATTGATCGCTCGACAAAGGTAAGCCGTACTCAGTCCGTTTGTCAGCAGCTATCGAGCATAGGTAGCCAAGAGCATTCTTCGTAGAACTTACTCTACTTTTGCGTCGCAGCCCGACGCCGTGCTCACAGCATTGCACCGCGTCACGACGCCGTCGGGCAGCGTGGCGGCGTAACCCGTGCCGAAACGGTCATCCGGCCAGAGATAGTCGGTCGAGATGAACTGCGCGCCGGAGGCAAGAGCGGCTTCGCGACGGGTTGTCGTGCCGGCGCGAGCTTCGCGGGTGTCAGCATCGGCGCGAGTGCGAATGAGGAAGCCCTGCTTCACGCGCTCCTGGATCAGCGCCTGATCCTTCTCCGGTTCATTCATTGTGAAGTAGGCGGCTTCCGACGCATCAGGGAGTGTCGTCATGAAGGCGACCCTGCCCTGCAGCGAGGGATGGCCTTCGGCGTAGGGTGCGTTGGCTTCGGGCGAGAGATCGATCGTGAAGATGATCTTGCCGCGCGCCTCGCCGAGCTTCGGCCAGCCGCCGCTGGTGACGGCTTCACGCAAGGTGGCGTGCGTGCCCCGCACATCGTCTGGCGTGAGGAGCTGATCTTCGGAAAAGACAGAGCGGATCTCTGCATCCATGCGTTCGAAAGCATCCTTGCCCCAAGGCAGCACCTTCACGGCGCCCGGCCAGGCGATGCCGGAGGACTTCGGATTGATCATCATCAGGATCGGCGTGTGCGTGGGATGCGCATCCGACCAGGCCTTCACCTGTTTCAGGCAGTCGACGAACAGGAGACAGTGCGAGCGATAGTCGATGTCGCTGACATGGATCACCTTGATGCCAGGCTTGCTCATCGCAGAAAGGTCGTAGTCGGGTGGCGTGACCTTCTTGTCGGCCAGCAGCTTGCGGGCCAGCGGCGTCGAATAGAGGCCGCCTTGCGGATCGTCGGACGGATCGATCTCGATCTGGCGCGCGCCCTTGTCGAGCTGTTCGGCGAAGGGCCGGTGCGAATAGTCGAGGGTGATCGCAGCGTCGGGATTGCGTTCCTTGATCAGCGCCAGTTCGACGTCCGGGATCGCTTCCTTGTAGGAGTTGTGCGTGCCCATGGACTGGATCTGGTTGATCGCGACATTGGCGTCGATCCATTTGGTTCCACAGCCGGCAAGCGCCGTTTCGGCGGCGCTGGCGCTTGCTGCCTTCAGATCGCACGATGGCGCCGCGGCTGTTTCAGGTTCAGGCGCCTTGGTGCAGGCGGCAGCCAGAGCAATGGCAAGGATGGCAAGCGCGGGAAGCCAGACGATGAGGCGTTTCATGGACCACTCCCCTGAAGATGCGCGAGTCCTAGCGCGGATTTCGCGTCAGCACGATGACAGGGACGTGGTCAGCTTCGTCACACCCCTGCGACGGGGCGGGTCTTCACACTTACATCGAAGCCGGCAATCAGCGGCATGGCTTTCGCGATGGCTGCCTTCACGGCAGGGAGCTGGAGCGAGGCCTTGTGGCTCGCCTCATTGTCCCAGACCTCGCTGATCCAGATCGAGTCAGGCTCAGCCAGGTCTTCCGCAACGACATAGCTGATGCAGCCAGGCATGGCTTCCGTGCTTTCGCCGAGAATGGCGATCAGATCGGCGCGTTTGCCGGGCGCCGCACGCATCTTTCCGATGAGACCGAACATAAGACCTCCAATGACTGAAGAGACATGTAGGTGTCATTCCCGGGTAAGCGAAGCGTATCCCGAGAATCCCGGTTTGAAAGGCGATGGAATTGGTCGCTTGCCCCGATGGCGTTTCAACCCGGATTCTCGGCACAAGGCCGAGAATGACATCGCGGTTGTTGCCTAAGCTGCTCTTGCGGCCCGCGAGGCCGAGACCTTGTAGAGGCCGCGACGATCCTGCGTGGCGTCGAAAGCGTCCGAGACGCCGACGAGGGATTCCGACGCGCCAACCATCAGGAAGCCACCGGGGTTCACCTGGTCGGCAATTCGGTTGAGCATCTCGGCCTTGGTGGGGCCGTCGAAATAGATCAGCACGTTGCGACAGAAGACAATGTCGAACTTGCCGATCGCCTGGCTGGTCTCGATCAGGTTGAGCTTGCGGAAGGTCACCTGCTGGCGGAGGCGTTCGGAAATGCGCCAGTGATCGTCCTGCTGCGTGAAGTAGTGCATCAGCATCTGGATCGGCAGGCCGCGCTGGACCTCGAACTGGGTGAACAGGCCCTGGCGGGCGCGCTCGAGACAGCGGTCGGAAATGTCGGTGGCGACGATCTCGACCGGCACGCCTTGCGTGAGGTTCGGGTTCTGGTCGAGCAGCATGGCGATCGAGTACGCCTCCTGCCCTGTCGAGCAGCCGGCGCACCAGATGCGGATCCGATTGCCGCGGCGCGCGGTGGCGAGCAGCGGGAAGATCGCTTCCTTGAGGTGTTCGAACGGCGTCTTGTCGCGGAAGAAATAGGTTTCGTTGGTGGTCATCACGTCGATCACCTGGGCGATCAGGCGTTCCTCGCGGCGGGCGCGCACGACATGGATGAGATCGTCGATCGACGGCAGGCCTTCCTTGCGGGCGAGCGGCGCGAGGCGGCTTTCCAGCAGGTACATCTTGTCGCCCGTCAGCACGATGCCCGCGCGTTTGCGCAGGAGCTGGGAGACAAACTCGAAGTCCTGGCTGTTCACGCAGCGTCTCCGTTCATCACCCGCAGAGCCAGCTGGCTCAGCTCCTTGAGCGGTTTCACCGCTTCGGCATGGCCGGCCATGGCGACGGCGCGGGGCATGCCCCAGTCGACGCTGGTCGCCTCGTCCTGCACGATGACGCGTCCGCCGGCATCGGCGATCTTCTCGGCGCCGGCGCGGCCATCCTCGCCCATACCGGTCAGTACGACCGCAAGCAGTCGCGAGCCGAATGCTCCGGCGGCGGTTTCAAACAGCGGGTCTGCGACGGGGCGGGTAAAACTGAGCGGCTCACCGCGGTCGAGATGGATCATGCGGCCAGCGGGGCAGCGCGCAATGCGCATCTGGCAGTCGCCGGGCGCGAGCAGGATGATGCCCGGCGCAAGGATGTCGCCCTCGATCGCCTCGCGGCAGCGCTTGCCGACGGTCTGCTGGATGCGTTCGGCCAGCATGGGCGTGAGGAAGGACGAGAGCTGGCCTGCGATCAGGATCGGCGCGTCGATGCGGCGCGCGATCGGCGCGAGGAAGGCGGGCAGCGCTGCGGCCGCGCCCGTGGAGGTCGCGATCACCATGGCGGCGGGCTCGCACGCGACGGCCGGCGGGGCGCGCAGCGTGAAGCGGACGGGCTGGAGTGGGCTGGGGTGGCGGGCCGCGAAGTTCATGGCATCACATCATTCCGGTCAGACGAGACCGACTTCTGAGAATTTGGATTCGATGATTTCGGAGTCGAAGGGCTTCATGATGTATTCGTTGGCCCCCGAGCGCATCGCTTCGGCGATGTGGCTCATGTCGTTCTCGGTGGTGCAGAAGACGACCACGGGACGATCGCCGCCGGGCTCGCGGCGCAGGGCGCGCAGGAAATCGATGCCGTTCATGACCGGCATGTTCCAGTCGAGCAGCACCGCATCGGGCATGCCCTTCCGGCAGGTCTCGAGCGCCTGGGCGCCATCGGCAGCCTCGTCGGCTTCGAAGCGCAGGTCCTCGACGATGCGGCGCGCGACTTTGCGGACCACGCGGCTGTCGTCCACGATCAGACAGCGTTTCATGCGAGCGTCTCCCTGTTCGCGGCCATGCCTCGGCCATCGCATCCGCGGCGCCGGGCCGGCTTCCGGATCAGATCTTCATGACCGGTGGGCGGATCACACCGCGGGATTCTGGCGACCTTGTCGGGATAAGGTTAACGGGGCTTTGCTTTTGCGGGTGTTCGGGTGACTTACGGGCCGGGTTGTCGTCACGGCCACAGTCGAAGCCCACAAGATACAAGCCGTTGATGCGGCTCCGGAAAAGCGATTGCTGGCCAGCGCCGGGCGTCGCCTTTTATGCCTGTGGCAAATAAGCCGATCGCGAATTAAGAAACGGCCCGGGTTCAGCCTGGCGGAAGAGGGCCGATCGCGGTGAGGCCGGCGGCCTGCGGAACGATGCGCGGCTCGAGGGTAAAACCGGTCTCTTCGGCCAGCACCTTCGTGAAGAAGGGCTGCACCGCGCCGCCGCCCCAGCCGCCGCCCGGCTCCTTGCCGGAGAGAGCGTCGAGCACTTCCTGCTTGAAGTTCGAGAACTGGCCCAGCGCCTCGACGTCGAGCACAAGGCGATTGCCGTCCTCGCGCGCCGAAACGCGGCAGGTGCCGCGCGCAGCGGGGTCGATCATGATCAGGATCATGTTCATCAAGAGGCGCATCTGGCGGTTGGTGATGCGTTGGGTTTCGACGCGCCAGTCAAGCTCGGTGCGCGAATTCTGCGCAAACAGCTTCACCACGAGATCCTTGGTCTCGCTGACGCTGCACAGATTGTCGTTGATGGCCTGGCTGCCGAGTGCAAAGCGCAGATAGCGCAACTTGGCTTCGAGTGTGGCGAGCCCCGCGCGCAGGGATTTTTCGCCCTCGGCCTTCATGCCGGGGCCCATGCTTTCGTCGAACAGGAGCTCGACGCTCTGCAACAGGGACGTCAGCGGCGACGCCACGTCGTGGCAGATGCGCGATGCGACATAGGCCGCCAGCTTCGACGATTCCATCATGCTCCAGCTCCCGCCCGGATTGAGGCCGACCCCACAAACGAATCGGGAAGCTAGCTGATTTGGACTCGCCAGCCCAAGCCGGAATTAGGCCCCATCCGAGTCCTGTTCATTACCAATAGTTTCGTCGTGCCCGCTGCGGGCGCTGTAAAAGGAAAGCGCAAACAAGCCCACAGCCAGCAGCACTGTGGCCGTGGCGCCCAGCGCAAAGGCAATCACAAAATGGGCGTTGGGAAACTGGGCAAAGAAAGCGCCGCCCCACCCTGTCGCCGCGAACAGCACCATCAGCGCAACGGGCACGAGCACCAGGGCTAAGATCAGCAGGGTCTTGCGAGACATGTGACGCCCTCTTCAGAGGGCAGACGTCCGCCAGCCTTTCAGCTGGCGGACGCGCCATTCGTTACTTCTTGGTCCAGGGATCGCTCGGCCCCGGCTTGACGAGTTCACCGGCTTCGGCGCGGGCGAAGTTCTTCTCGGCCATGGCGGCAGCGACGGTTGCGACCGGATCACCGCTTTTCTTGGCGATATCGGTGTAGACCTGCAGCCGGCCAGCATTGTTCTCCTCGACGCGGCGCTTGAGGTCGCCCGAGGCTTTCGATTGATCAACGACGCCGAGATAGCCGGTATACATCTCACCGACGATCCCTTGCGCCTTCGCCTGTTCGATTACCGGGTCAGCGGCGTAGGCGGTCATCAGGGTGGCGGCCGCGAACATCGCAGCGAACCAGGTTGTGATCTTTTTCAGCATGCTCATGACAGGCTCCTTTTTCCTGCCTCAGAACAAGTCGGGGTTCTTGGCGATTGCGTCCTCGAGATCCTTGTCGAGGCGGTAGCGAATTTCCTGATCGATCTTGACGTTCAGGTTGATCGTGATCGGCTTGTCGCCTCCGCCGAGCGCCAAAGTCGGCGTGCACCCGACAGCGACCATCGCGAACATCATGGCCGCACTCGACATCAGAATTTTTTTCACCGGCGTTCCGTTGATCGACATCTCCCGCTCCATGGCAGCAGCTGCGTCGGCAGCTGGCGCCGCGACCCTTGCCCCTTCGATGCTGTTCGTCAATCTCGTCACTTCTGGTCTCCTGTAGTCTGACCCTGCTTCGTCGTTTCGATCACATCCTGCAGGGTTGGTCTCAGCTTCACACTGTTCAACAGCTGCATCAACGCGCTGTCGATGCCGATGTTCAGCTGGAACGCCCTTCCGTTCAGCACTTTGGGGTTATGCCCCAATACGTCCAGCGACATCATCATTCGGTCCGCAAGGTCACCGTTCAGCCCCACTTTCAACACCTGAAAGCGAAAGTCCTTCAGCGCTTCGAACATCGTCTTGGATTCCTCGCCCGCCTGGGCCGCTGCATCCCCGGTGGCGCCTGAATACTGGATAACGCCGCCTTCCTTCGACGCTTCCAGGACAGCATGGTCGATCGTGGCTGAACCCGTGCTGAACACCACAGGGAACGTGCCGCTGACCTTTCCGGAAAGCTTGATGTCGGGAACCTTGAAGTCCTCGATGATCTTCGCGAGGTCCCAATCCACGGCCTGCGCAACGACGCGATTGTCCTCGGCGCCGAACCTGAAGTCCGTTGGCTTGACGCGAATGAAGCCGCCGACGAAGGGCCACTCGGCGCTTTCGAGACGGATGGCCTCGTAGCCGATCAGCTGGAACCTGATCGCACCGTTGTCGATCGGCAGACCGAGCGTGACCTTGTCGAGCGTGATCGTCTGGCCGGGAGCGGACTTCAGATTGAGAAGGTCTGCAATCACGACCTTACCTGACACGCCTTCGAACACGCCGGCAGTCGCCAGTGCGAAACCGATCTTGCGCAGGTCGGCCGTGGCGTTCGCCTTCATGCCGTCTTCGGACCAGCTGGCGCCGCCAGAGATGTCGACGCGTCCGGTGACGTTGGCGGGGCCGCGCAGGAGCGGCGACAGGTCGTATGGCTGGAACCGCTTGGGTGCGAAGATCAGCGGCGTGGGCTCGAAGGTCAGCGAACCGCGATTGGTCTCCAGGCTGTGCGTACCCGTGACGCGAACGACCTGCATGCCCGACTTCGCCATCGCCACGCCGCTGGTGAAAGTGGCGACGCTGTCCTTCAATGTCGCGGAGCCTTCGAACTTCGCCTCTTCGAAACGGCGATGTTCTTCGTCCAGCGGGTCGAAGATACGCATCGCGATGTCGGAGAGCGAGCCATCGAGCGTGTCACCACGTCCACCGAGATTGAACTTGCCAGCCAGATCCGCGACCGTCGCCTCCTCGGCTTTCACTTCACCTCCGCTGAAGCCACCATTGACGCGCCAGCCATCGCGCAGATCGAGCGTGCCATTGATGTCGGCAATGCGGATCGGCACGACGCGCTTGTCGAGCGTCATCTCGACGGTAGACGGTGCGGAATTGAAGTTGGCGCGGAAGCCGCTTGCGGCCCTCCAGTTGATGCCTGTCTCCCCGAGTACAGTTTTCGCTGAGAAGTTTTCGCCGGTGACAGGCAGGCTGATTGCCGCGAGTGTGCCCTTGCCGATCAGTCCATCGCCTTGCCGCTCGGCGAGCCGCCCCTGCGCCGTGTAGTGGAGAGCGCCCTTGCCGAACGTCGTCTCGCCATAGCGAGCCTGATCCCATTCTATCACAGCGCCGCGTGGCGCGTCGGCGGCGAAGGTCTGGGCGTCCCATACCGCGGAGACCTTGCCGGTACCCCGCGCGTCCTTCCACACACCACCGCCCAACGCGCCATCGAGCCGGACCGTCAGCTGGCCGGCCGCCTTGCCGGCAACTCCATCCTGCTGGAACTCAAGCCCCGTCGCTTCGGCGGAAACGGAATCAGACCCGACCTTCCAGGTTTGCAGCGAGGCGGCGCCCGCGAGACTGAATGCGTTGCCCTGCCCGCTGGCCTTCGCGAGATCGAGCGACACAGGTGGTCCGCCGCCGCCTGACATGCGCAACGAACCTGCCGCCGTCCAGCTGCCGCCGTTGTGTGTGATGATGGTCGCGACGTTTTGCTGTCCCGTCGGCGCGGTGAGCATCGCCATCAGTCCGCTCGCCGATTTGAGTTCACTGCCGCCGAGCAAGGAGAACTCGAAACCCTTTGAGGCCAAGGCGGACATCGGCACAGTCACTTCAAAATTGTCAGCCGCGCGGTTCGCAGCGCGGTATGCCGCAGCTCCAAAACTCGGAAGCGCTGCATCGAGAGGCGCGGATACGATTTCTGCGAACGATTTGCGCGACGACGACGACAGCGCCGCGCCGCGTATGCGCAGCTGGCCGGTTGCGGTAGCGACGCCAGATCCTTCCGAGAGATCGACATGCCCGGCGAACTCCACACGCCCAGCCATGCCCTGCTGCGCATGCGCGTTGTCGATGCTCAGCGTAACAGTCCCGCCCGATCCTCCGGTCGCCTTCGGTTCGATGTTTGCGACGAGCTCTGCCTTCTTCCATCCCATGCCTGCGATGTCGCCCTCGCCTGCGCTGGCCTTGACAGCGAGTGTCCGGACGCTGGCCAGCCATTCGCTGAGATTGAACGCGGCAGGATCGACGGCTGCGGATTCGATGCTGGCATTGGCCTGCGCGCCGGCGAGCCTTGTATCCTTCAACGCAACGCCGCCGATCGATGCTGCGCCGGAGCCCTTGAGAACGCCCGCCACCTGCGTCAGCGATGCATCGATTTTCACGTCCGATATGTCAGCGTCGCTCGTCTTGAATGATGCGAGACCGAGCTTTGCATCGGCAGACATCTGCTTGCCGGCGATGGTAGCTCTCAACTGGCCGCCGGAAAGCTGCATGGTTGCGCCATAGAGGCTCATCGCCGTCGCTGGCGCGACGAGTTCCATCACGGACGCATCAGGCCCGGTCGCGGTGACGTGACCGCGCGCTTCAACCGCGCCGGCGTCCGTCTGCCCGATCACGCGCAAGGACTTGATATCGATGCGCGGGATCTGCGCGGCAGACTTGTCGCTCGGTTTCGTGAAGTATGTGATCGCCGTGTCGAGATCGCCGAGCAGCGGGCGCTTGCCGGTGAGATCGAGCTGCACCACGACTTCGTCGCCGCGGACGAATACCGGGCGGGGCGAAAACGGTCCGTCCCAGGCGAGATCGACTGTCAGCCCCGTTGCCGTCAGGGCCGCTTCACGTGAGTCGGGCCCCCGGGCGTCCACACCTGTTAATGAGAGGCCGCCGAAATCTAACCGAGTTATGCTCAGTTTGCAGACAAGCTGCTGTTGGCCACACACGCCACGGGCGATGGCTTCCGCGATAGGTTGCCGAAAAAGCCAGATCGCCGCGACGAAAAGCGCCAATAAGGCGAGAACTAGGCCAAGGATGCGGCGTATCGAAGCTTTTTGGGCTTTGGGATCAAGTTTTTCTTCAGTCATGACATGCCAAGATATGCATTCGTTCTTGTGGAATGACAGCTGAACGTTTTTATTCGCTGTCCAGTGCCGCCGCGTCGAGTTCAAACGAGGGGAAGCGGTCGGACTGACATTCCGTTCCGCGAGGAACTTTCGGAGCACCCATGAAAAACGCTTGGTTTGATTGGGGGGTGGGTGCGGCTACGGCCGTGCTGATGGGGGCTGGACTTGTTATTGTCGGCGTGAACGCGCGTCCTGTTGAGGCCGCGGCGACGCCGGACCTGGGTCCCGACCCACGCCAACTGGTTGCTTCGTTCACCAGCGCAGACCAGGACACACTTGCAAGCGAGATGAAACGCGCCTCCGTTCTGCGGAACGAGACATTGTCTGGCGTGCTCGATCGCCTCGGCGCGCCGCGCGAGGAAGCCAACGGCGCCGTGTTCGCCGCGGGCCAGCTGCTCGACCTGCGCGACATGCGTCCTGGCGACGACGTTACTGCATGGCTCGAGACGGACCCCGCCGATGGCGAAGTGCGCCTGATGGGCGTGTCGCTTCGTCCGGAAGCGGATCGCCAGGTGATGGTGTCGCGCGGCCTCGACGGATCGTGGACCACGCACGACCTCAAGGCGAAGCTGACGCCCGGCGTCAACTATGTCTCCGGCGACATCGATCAGTCGATCTACGAGACCGCACTTGCGCTCGGCGCGAACGATCAGCAGGTCGTCGATTACGCCGACATCTTCGGTTACGACATCGACTTCCAGCGCGAGATGCGCACGGGCGACCATTTCGGCATCCTCTACGAAAGCTATGAGGACGAGCGCGGCCAGACGGTGAAGACCGGCAACGTGCTGATGGCCACAATGGATGGCGCGGCGCTGTCGAAGACGTTCTATCGCTTCACGCCGTCGGATGACGGCAATGTCGACTACTTCGACGAGAGCGGACAGAGCGCGAAGAAATTCCTGATGAAGACGCCAATCAACGGCGCACGCCTGTCGTCGAGCTTCGGCAATCGCAAGCACCCGATCCTCGGCTATACCAAGCTGCACAAGGGCACGGACTTCGCGGCGCCGACCGGCACGCCGATTTACGCAGCGGGCAATGGCACGATCGTCTCGTATGGCCCCAACTCGACCTACGGCAACTATGCCAAGATTCAGCACGCCAACGGCTATGTGACTGCGTACGCGCACATGAGCCGCTTCAACAAAGGCCTCAAGAGGGGCAGCCATGTGAAGCAGGGCCAGGTGATCGGCTATGTCGGCACGACGGGCCGCTCGACCGGCCCGCACCTGCACTACGAGGTCTACGTCAACTCGAAGCCGGTCAACGCGATGAAGCTGAAACTCCCGACGGGGCGCAAGCTCGCTGGCGTGCAGCTCGAGGCATTCAAGGCGGAGCGCACACGGATCGAGGCGATGCGCGATGCGGAACTCGCCAGGAACCAGCTGGTTGCAGAGAACGAGAAGCCTGTCACGCAGTTCACCGCGTCCTTCGCGGCGCCGGTACCAGCGGCGGCTTCGGCTGCGCCAGATACGCGCGAGGCCGTGTCGAACCCCTAGCGCCCATTGCGCTTGCGCAATTCGGATTGACTGAAGGCCGGGTAATTCCGGCCTTCGGCATTTCTGGGCTTATTGCCCCTGGCCCCCGGCGTGCGCTAGGTCTGGGTGGATCAATCACGTGGGGACTGCCATGTCGCTCAAGCTGTTTTCCGCCGCCGCTGTCGTGGGACTTGTCGCGCTCTCCGGATGCGCCAGCACGCCCAAGCGCGACCTTGGCCGCCTCGCCTTCATGGTGGGCTGTTGGCAATCACCCGATGGCGTGAACCTGGAAGTGTGGTCTCCGCCGGAAGGCGGCGGGCTGATGTTCGGTTACGCAACCACCACGCAGGGCGGAAAGATGGTGGGTTTTGAACAATCGCGCATTGATACGCGCCCGCCGCGCGCAACCTACAACGCATCGCCTGACGGACAGCGTCCGGTCGTGTTCACCGAGACCGCGCCGGATCCGGTTGCGCTCGTGGCGCCGAACACGATCACCTTCGAGAACGCGGATCACGATTATCCGCAGCGCATTACCTATCGCGCGGTGAAGGATGGCCTGACCGCCACGATCTCCAAGATCGATGGCTCGCGCCCTGGCAACTACAGCTGGGCCCGCTGCAAGAGCTGATCGTCAGATCTTCGCGAGACGCGCTTCGATCACCTTCGCCACGGCGCGAACGATCGGCTCCATGATGGCGCCGGTGGTTGAGTCCGCTCCATCAATCGGCGTGTGGAAGTGCGCGTTGCCGCCCCAGAAGCCGGCCGACGAGGGATAGCCTTCCGCCAGCACCAACCTGTATTCGCCAAGCGCCTTGGCCTGATCAGCCACGACCGGCTGTTCGATCGATGCCTGACCCGCGAAGGCCGCCTGGCACAGCGGCAGCATGTCGGGTGACGCCATCAGCGTCCGATTGGTGTTGGCGGTGTCTGTCGGAACGAGACCCGTCGGCGTTTCCTGATAGTTGCGGGCGCCGAAGCCGGCGCCGAGGTGGAACCACAAGGCGGTGTTTCGTGGATCAAGACCGCTGCCCTTGTGGAAGAGGTCCGCGCCGAAATCCGTCCATTCATGGCCGGAGGTCGCGACAAACAGCCAGCGCACCGGGAAGGCCTGTTGCGCCGCCCAGGCGGAGAGGGCCAGCGACATCGCGATACCCGGCCCGCGCTCTCCGCCACAGGTGAACCAGCCGCTCTGGGGCGTCGAGATGACAACGAGCTGGCCGGCCGTTCCGCGCCGCGCGATCGTGTTCTTGCCGTTCCGGAATCCACCGGGGCCCTCAATGATCAGCTTGCCGGGTTGCTTGGTGGCGAGAGCCGCGTCGAAGCGCGCCTTGTCCTTTTCGCCGATCATCAGCACGGGCGTTTCCATCAGCATTTCGACCGGCGTGTTGATCGCGGCATATTCGCCGGAGGGCGACGTGACGATGCCGACGATGCCGACTGCGCCAGCCTTGCTCGCGCGCTCGAACGCCTCGCGATAAGCCGCGCCCGGGGAAATAGCGCCTGGCTGGCGCGCGACGTAAACGACGGCGATGGCGCCGTTGACGTCGCCGATCGACTTCGGATTCCACATCACCAGCGGTGCGTTGACGCCGCCTTCGGGCGTGAAGGACAGCGGCGGCTGCGCGAAGCCGTCGAAGGCTTCCTGGCCGACGCGGAGCTTTGCGACCTTCGTGTCGGCATTGGGAAGCGGGAACTCCTGCTGTTCGATCTCGTAACCGAGTTCCTTCCAGCGCTTTGCGAACCAGTCGGAGGTAGCAACATCGCCGGAACTGCCGCTGCGGTGCGTGCCGAAACCGACATAGGTCTCGACATCCTTCATCAGCTTGTCACCCGTAAAGGGATCGCCAGCAGGCGCCGTGGCGACGCCTTGTTGCGCAGCACTTTGCTCGGCCTGATTGCATGCCGTCAGCGCAAGAGCACCTGCACTTGCCAGCCATTCGCGCCTGTTCATACGCCTGCTCCTTGCCGCCCTTCCCCGCTCATTCATCGAGCGGTTGGGGCGGTATGGCAACAGGGGAGCGCGTTACTTCGCCGCCACGCCCTGACGGCCCTCGACGGCCTTGGTGAAGGCCTTGCCAGTCACTTCGGCCATATGGTCGAAGCTGAACTCCAGCTCGCCGAGGCCCTGTGTCGCCGATCTTATCTCGATGATCAGGTCGTGCAGCTCATCCTCGGGGATGTAGGCGCGGATGGAATCCCAGCCGAACCATCCATCACGCGGCTCGAAGCCGAGGATCTGGCCGCGCCGCATCGGGATCAGCGCTGTGATCCGCGCCATCTGTTCCGATGGTGTATGGATCGTGACACTGTGGACCGGTTCAAGCAGCATGGGGTGGCACAGCGGCAGGGCCTCGTGGACGCCGATGCGTGCGGCCGTGCGGAAGGCGATCTCGGACGAATCCACCGTGTGGTAGGAGCCGTCCAGCAATGTCACTTCGACATCGACCACGGGGAAACCAAGCGGGCCCTTCATCAGCGCGTCGCGCGCGCCGTCCTCCACGGCGCCGAAATACTGCTTCGGCACCACGCCGCCATGGATTTTCTGATCAAAGACGAGACCCGTGCCACGTTGGCCGGCCCGCACTTCCAGAACGACGTCGCCGAACTGGCCGTGGCCGCCCGACTGTTTCTTGTGCTTGCCGCGCTGGGTGGAGGAGCCGCGGATGGTCTCGCGATACGCCGTCTCGGGTCGGCGCGAGTTGACGCTCACGCCGAACTTGCGGCGCAGCCGGTCGAGCGCGACGCGAAGGTGCATCTCGCCCTGGCCAGACAAGCGAAATTCGCGCGTGACCGGATCGGGACCGAATGACAGTGCGCCATCTTCGTCGGTCAAGCGCGCCATGGCGGAGGCAAGCTTCACATCATCGGCGCGGTTCTGGGTTTCGACAGCAAGCGCATAGACAGCGGGCCGTTCGACAGTGGGGGCTTGCGATTTCCTCACGACATTGTCGGCGCTGAGCATGTCGCCGCGCTTCGCCCTGTCGAGACGACCGAGGCAGACCACATCGCCCGCAACCGCCTTGTCGAGCTTGGTCTGGCTTTCGCCCTGCACTGAGAACAGGCCGGCGATGCGTTCGGTTGTTCCGTCCGGCAGCGTGATCGCTTCGCCATCGGCGATTTCACCCGACATGACGCGCACCATGGTCTGACGCCCGGCCTGGCCGGCGTGGCGCGTCTTCAGCACCAGGGCAGACTTGCCCCCGGCGCCGACACGCGAGGCGGCGGCATCGAGTGACGGCATTTCGTGCCGCAGCGCCTTCAGCAGCCGACGCACCCCTGAGCCATTTTCCGCCGAGCCAAGGAAGACAGGCACGATCTGTACGCGACCGAGTTCGTCCGCAAGATCAGTCATCACCAGCGAGCGTTCGGGATCGTGATCGTTGAGCAGTTCTTCCATGAGCTTATCGTCGAAATCGGACATCTGCTCGAGCATGCGATAGCGCGCTTCAATCTCGCGCTCTTTTTCGGTTTCAGGAATCTGGATCAGTTTCGACGGCTTGCCGCCTGCCTCGTAGGCGTAGGCGCGCTCAAGCGCGAGATCGATGTAGCCGAGTGCGCCGGCGCCGTTCCAGATCGGGATCTGGCGGGCAACCAGTGGTTCGAGACTGTAGGGCTGCAGGGCGGCAATGAGATCACGTACGCGGCCACGCGACTTGTCGATCTTGTTGACGAAGATGCAGTGCGGCGCCTGGAGCTGGTCGAGCCGCCTCAACAGGGGTTGCAGCAGGCTGGCGCGATCGGGATCGGGGTCGGCAACAACGATGGTGAGGTCGACAGCGGGGAGAACCGCGTCCGCTTCGCTGGCGAAGTCGACCGAGCCCGGACAATCAAGGATCATATAGCGATCGCCGAGATAGTCGAAGCCCGCGACATTCAGTTCGGTGGAGAGCCCCCGCGCGCGCGCTTCCTCGCTGGCGTCGCCAACCGACGTTCCTGCGGAAACAGATCCTTTTCGCTGGGTTGTCTCCGTTGCGTGCAGCAACGCTTCAAGCAGGGTGGTTTTTCCAGCCCCGCAGGGTCCAGTGAGTGCGACCGCGCGTGCGGTCGACGCCTTTCTGCCGTTCATGTCTCTGTCCTTCACGCCTGGGGTGAAGGGCCACGGGCCGGTCCTGTCGGACGCGGATAAATCTACGCCTTGAGGGCCGTACCCATGGCCCGGGCGCGATCATCGTGCGCCTCGACTACAGGACGTTCAAGTGTGACGCGGAAGGAAGCTGACGAAAAGACGTCAGGAGGCGATGGAACGCGAACGGCGCACAACACGACGCTGCGCTGCACCACTGACAGCACGCGACGGAACACGGCGTCCGACATTCACGATCATCGATACGATGAACGGCGCCACCATCATCGCGAATGCGACAAGCATCAGCCCGGCGCCGGCCAAGCCTATCCACAGTTCGGCAAACATTGTTCTTTGCATGGGGGTCTCCCCGCTCGTCGCGAAAACGCACTACGCACACAACGCAACGCGGTTCCCCCCGCGAAGAAATCCACGCCAACTTTGATATGTTTAACGTACGGGCGCAAGCGCATGTGCAGCAGACCCGACCTAACGAATCCGTACAGACTCACGTTACTCGGCGCGCAAGTTCAGGAAATACTTTCGCGACTTTGCCGAGCAGGTAGTCACCGTAAGTCCCTGTGAAGTCGCGAAGATTCACGCCGTCCCAGCGCTGTGCGCTGTCATCGACCGCTGCGCCGCCCGGCAGAGGGACGATGTGTGCAGAAAAACCCGGGTCAAAGAAAAAAGGAAAGGACAGCCGCGAACGGCCGCTGGCGTTGAGCACACGGTGCGGCGTGGAACGATAAACGCCGCCGGTCAGCCGGTCGAGCATGTCACCAATGTTACATACGAGCGTACCGGGAATCGGAGGGGCCTCGATCCATTCGCCGGCAGCAGTCTTCACCTGAAGCCCGCCGATATCGTCCTGCGCCAACAGAGTGAGGAGGCCGTAATCCGTGTGCTCGCCGACGCCCCAGCCTTCGGAGCTGGCCGACGCGGGATAGTGGAAGATCCGGAACAGCATGGTCGGATCGGATGTGTAGGCCTTCCGGAAATACTGGGCATCGAGACCGAGGCTGAGCGCGATACCTTCCATGATCCCATGAGCGGACTGCTCTGCCAGCTCCATGAAACCCATCACCGAGGAACGCAACCGAGGAACGCCATCGGGAAACAGGTTCGCTCCGTGAAGTGGCAAGCCTTCCTTCACGCGCGGATCGCCGGGCCCAAGCTCCTCGCCGAAATAGACGCCTTCCTTGATGTCGGGCTTGCCCGAGGTGAGTTCGCCGCCAACCGGGAAGAAACCGCGCCAGGCCCGGCCGCCGCGCGCCATGGCGATCTTCATCTTCTCGGCTTCAGCCAGTGCGAAGAAGCGATGGCTGTCCTCTGTCAGTGATGACAGCGTCTGCGGCGAGATGCCGTGGCCGCTGGCGTAGAAGAATCCAATGCTTCGGCAGGCGGCGCCAATCGCATCGGCTGTTCGGCGGCGTGCGGCTTCATCGCGGCCGAAGAGGGGCGCAACGTCGATGACTGGCAGGCGATCCAGGGAAGCCATGGTCCACCTTGGCGCGGGCGAGCGACTGGCTCAAGAGACGGACAAGTCAACGAACTCGATCCGCATCGATGCTGCACTCGGCGGCGATGCCGGCCGCGGCGGGCTGTTTCGCGGCGTTCGGCCTGGGTGGGCAGCAAGCGAATGGGCGCGGGTGGAGCGCGCCCGTCGAACCTTGCGGGTCTCGTTCTGACGCCCGGCACTCGCCGGTCTCGCCATCGCCATCGCAGGCGTCCCGTCCCCTCAAGAAAACCGACTTGCAATCAAACAAGTTTCTTCAGGCGTGACAAGCCAGCGCGGTCCGGCTGGCGCCGAAGTCTCGTCTGGTTTTCCGCATTGGGATCCGGCCATGTTGTGGTCCGCCCCACCTGGTCCCGGCCTCAATCCTCACCGGGCACGATGGCGCTAGCGCCAAAGCAGCCTGTTGGCGAAACCGCGAAATTGTCGATTTTCAGCGGTTTTCGGCCCAATATGCCGCCCTTGCGCAGGCAAGGCCCCGACGTTACAACCCGCCCTCCATCGACAGGCCGCGCCCGTAGCTCAGCTGGATAGAGCACCAGACTACGAATCTGGGGGTCAGGAGTTCGAATCTCTTCGGGCGCGCCAGTTCCTCCCAAAACACAGAAAACCTAGCTCGCCGCGTGCACGCCGCGTGCGATGGCGCGGGCGAGGCAACCTGCCGCGAGCTCCCCTAGCCGAGCGATGAGGAAGGGACGCTGGTCGGGACGGTCGACCTGCGCTGTGGAGAGGCAGAAGACGACGTCGCCATCGAAGGGGGCGAAGGACGGGCGGACGGCGCGCGAGATGCCGGAAATGGCCATCTTGGCGATGCGCTGAGCTTCGGGCGGCGTCAGCGAGACGTTGGTGGCGACGCAGGCGAGCGTGGTGTTGGTGCGGCCGCCTGCTCCGGGCGGCGTGGACGCCATGCCGGGATTGGATTTCGCATTGCCCCAGTCATCCAGATCAAGTGTGAAGCCGGAAGACGGGCGCGCGCCGCCGAATTCGCCGTGCTGTTCGTAAGGCCAGGCCCAGTAGACATCTGTACCCGGCATCTTCACTGCGCCGTGCGAGTTCACCGCCGCGAGCGCGCCAACGATAATTCCGTCACGCGTCGCGATGCTGGCCGAGCCAATGCCGCCCTGCTGGCCGCCTGCGCGCGCGCCGTAACCGGCGCCGATGCGGCCGATCTCGAATTCAGGCTTTACGTCCTTCAACGCCGCCATGCCGAGCGCGCGATAGGGTGGCGTCTCGCCCCATGACTTGTTTCCCGAATTGGCGAGGTCATAGAGGATTGCCGCCGGCACGATGGGCGACACTGGCACAGTGGAAGATGGGAACAGCGCATAGCCCTGCCCCGCCGCGCCAAGCGCCGCCGTGACGCCGTCGGCTGCGGCCAGCCCGTAGACAGAACCGCCGGAGAACACGATCGCGTCGACCGCGTCGACCAGCGTGTCCGGCCCGAGCGCGTCAGTTTCACGCGTTCCGGGTCCACCGCCAGCAACTTGCACGGCCGCAACGGCGCGCGCCGACGGGCGTATGACGGTGACGCCTGTGCCTGCCACGGAATCATGCGCGGACCCCACGGCAAGGCCGCCGACATCGGTAATCAGGTTGAAAGGCCCGGGCCGCGCACTCACCTGAAAAGTCCCGTCATTTGACAAGCCTCAAGGGTCGGTTCAGTTGCGGTCGTCCCACACTTGTATATGGGCCGTCTGGTGGCCTGTATGCTGGCCAAGCCTGTTCCGCGCAAGAAGGAGCACCTCCCCCATGCGCCTGTCGCCTTTTGCCGCCGCCGCGGCCCTGGTTCTTGCGTCCTGCGCGGGCCC
Organism: Hyphomonadaceae bacterium; assembly: GCA_965279205.1. Classification (GTDB taxonomy): domain Bacteria; phylum Pseudomonadota; class Alphaproteobacteria; order Caulobacterales; family Hyphomonadaceae; genus UBA7672. Next base: position 1,404,282 of record OZ257144.1, on the reverse strand, counting down.
ACCGGGCGCCGGTGTCGCAACCAATGCTGCCAAGCCCGCTGGCGAATGGCGGCTGGCCGGTCGCGGCATGGCGTCGGCCGCCGACAAGCGTGCGGTCGAAGCGGCTTTGGCGGTGATGAATGCAGGCGGCAGCGCGGTCGATGGCGCGATCGCCGCGCACGCGGTGCTGGGTCTGGTAGAACCACAGAGTTCGGGTCTGGGTGGCGGCGGATACATGGTCGTCTACGACCGCAAGTCGAACACCACGACTGTATTCGACGGACGCGAGACAGCGCCGGCAACAGCGACCGCGGACTACTTCACCGTCAATAGTCAGAACCTCGGGTTTGTGCAGGCGATCCTGTCAGGCAAATCGATTGGCGTTCCCGGCGCAGTGGCGCTTTACAAGTCGGCGCATGAGAAATTCGGCAAGCTACCCTGGGGCAGGGATTTCGAAGCGGCGATCAAGCTGGCCGACGAAGGCTTCATCGTTTCACCACGCCTCGCCGGTTCGCTGAGCGATCGCTTCAAGAATGGTCCGCTCGGCAAGAATCCGGGTTCGGGCGAGTATTTCTTTCCGAACGGCAAGGCGCTCGCTGTTGGCGACCGGCGCACCAATCCGGAATACGCCGCCGTCCTGCGCCGCGTTGCCATAGAAGGCCCGTCAGCTTTCTATTCGGGACAGGTCGCGAAGAGCATCGTGAATGCGGTTCACTCCGGCGACATCCAAGGCGAGCTCTCGCTGCAGGACCTTGCAAACTACAAGGTGCTGGTGAAGCCTGCGCTGTGCGGCCCCTTCCGTGACTATCGCATCTGCTCGGCGCCGCCTTCCTCATCCGGCGGCGTCGCCATGAACCAGATCATGTCGCTCTATGACGACATCGTTGCAAAATCCGGCGCGGTAACCGAAGCCGACAAACTGCGCGACTTCGTGCTGGCCGAACAACTTGGTTATGCCGACCGCGATCACTATGTCGCCGATCCGAACGCTGTCAGCGTTCCCGTCGCGGACCTGCTGAACGACGTCTACATCGCCTCCCGCGCCGCCAGCGGCTTCAAGCCGGGCGACGCCCCGCGGCCGGGCGATCCGGGCGCCGTGCTTCACAACAAACCAATTGTCGACCAGTGGGGCCGTGACGCCAACGCCGCGCAGCCCGGCACATCGCACATGTCGTTCGTCGACCAGTATGGCAATGCGGTTTCGTTCACGGCCACGGTCGAGGGCGCCTTTGGTTCCTCACGCTGGACCAATGGTTTCGTGCTCAACAACCAGCTGACCGACTTCACGCGACCGCCGACGCTTGGTGGCAAGCAGGTCGCCAACGCGCCGGGACCAGGCAAACGGCCCCGCTCGTCCATGTCGCCGACCATCGTGTTCGACAAGAATGGCGACGTCTTCATGGTCACCGGCTCGCCCGGTGGCAATTCCATCGTCGGCTATGTCGCCAAGACGCTGGTTGCCGTGCTGGACTGGGGCAAGACCGCGCAGGAAGCCTCCGCGCTTCCGAACATCGTTGCGCGTGGACCGACCGTTCGCGTCGAGACGTCGGATGCGACAGCGGGCCCGAACCCCACCGGCAAGATATGGGCGAAGATGCTGACCGACGCCGGCTTCAAGGTGCAGGAGGTTTCTGGCGAGGTGTCAGGTCTCAACCTGATCGTCGCGCGCCACGATCGGCTCGAAGGTGGCGCGGATCCGCGCCGCGAAGGCGTCGCCATCGAGACGGTGAAGTAAGCTGGGCACAAGCCCGACACTCCAGCGTTCATGAGGGCCCGGGAGCAGTCCCGGGCCTTCCTCGTTTCGCTATAGCAGAAATCTGGCTCGCGCGTGGGTGCGCAGGAAGACGCGCATCTCTTCGAGGCTCGTACGCTCGAATGCGCGCATGGCGTCGAGCTTGGCGGCAAATGTCTTCGCCGTCTCGAACCGTTCCGTCGCGACGCGGACATTGGCGCGATACTGCTCATACCGCTCGATTTCACGCTGTGGCTGGAAGCCGTCCTCCAGCGCGCGGCCAGCAAGAGCGATCAGCGCGATCCAGATGACCGCCGCTTCGAGCCAGGAAGACGAGAACTGCGTTAGCGCACCTATGAAGTGCGCGACGTGGATCAGGATAATTGCGGCTACGCAGAACCAGCCGACGCCGATAAAGATTTCCTCGAGTTGTTTGATTGTCAGGCGGTTCTTGTGGCGGTGCTCGAGCTTGGCGGTACAGTAGTTGGACTGCCAGTCGACGCGCAGGACGCGCCAAGCGGCGAAGGCGTCCTGAGCCGCTGGCGGAATGTCGGCGCCCTCCTCCGGCAGCATCGGCATGATGCTTTCGAAGCGGGTCTCTTCGCCCCGAACGACGATGCGCCTCAACTCCGTTTCAGGATCGGCCAGCACCTGGGTCTTCAAGCGCTCGAACGCGGCCGCACGTTCATCGAGATACTTCTTGCGCTTAGCTTCGTCGTCGCCAACCGCAATGATCTCCGGCAAGCGGGCGGCAATATGATGGAAGTGATAGAGCCGCAGCGTCTCTGTGGTGAGACGCGCGTGCAACCATTTCCGCCGCGACGCTGAGCGTCGCATACCCGACAGGCCAAGTACTGCGCCGCCAAGACCGAAAGCGGTCGCGAACAGGCCGATGATGGTGTGAGTGGAAAATCCGGCGCCGCCAGCCGAAGGCGCTGCATGACTGTCGCTGGCCGCAGCGCCATGGGAGGCATCCTGGATGCCCGCCAGCAGCGGTCCGAGCGATGCGAGGAGCAGCGCACCAAGAACCAGCGCAACCGCGAAAATTCCGGAGATGCGGCTGGTACGCCGCGAAGCCAGCGCGATCTCGTCCGCCGGAATGAACATTTCCAGCAAAGCGGGGAACTCGAAAGCAAAGCGGATATGGGGATTGCGCGCCTCGGGCGCCTCGGCCTTGAGATCATAGTTGGCGAAGGCCTCTTCGGTCTTCGCTTCTCGCTCTGCCTTGATGTCGTTCCTGATTTCGTTCACGCACAGCCCCTTGCAGGACGTGTTGCCTGTCACGGCGGCGAAGGTCAATGCGAGATCAGGCTGCCAGTGGCACGCGCAGGGTGAAGGCCGCGCCTTCCGCTCCGTTGTTCGAAAGCTCAAGATCGCCCTTCATGCCGCGCGCCAGTTCGCGCGCGATAGCGAGCCCAAGACCGGCGCCGCCGCGTGATGCCGATCCCGAGAAAGGCTGGAACAATCGCCCGACAACGGATTTGGGGACGCCCGGCCCGTTGTCGATGATTTCCACCACTGCGCTATCGCCGTCGCGAGACAGGCGAGCGCAGATTACGCCCGGACACTTCCGTTCCGGCTGCTCGGTGATGGCCCGGGCGGCGTTGCGTACGAGATTTGCGACAATGCGGTGAACATGATCGGCGTCCGCCAGCGCGTTGACCGGCTGCTGGACCTCCAGCCGCCATTCGATGTCGGACGCGCCTGCCAGCCCTTCGGCAGCAGCCTCGTCTATCGCCGGCGCAAGGCTAACCGCGGAGAGATTGGGTTGCGAGGGCTCAGCCCGGCCATAGCGAAGCGTCGCTTCGGCGAGGTTGGTGGCGCGCTGGATCGCGCGCTCGAGGCGTGGCACGGCGCGCTTCACGCGCGGATCTTCCGATTGCGATAGGCTTTCCGAAACGATCTGCGCTGCCGCGAGCGAATTGCGCAGGTCGTGATTGATCTTTGCCACCGCCTCGCCGAGTTCAGCCAGCCGCTTGCGCTGGCGGAAGGCGGCCGACACCGTTCTCTGCATGCCTTGCAGCGCAGAGTTGGCGCGCTGCATCTCGTCGCTCTCTCCTGGCACGGGCTCGATCTCGGCGCCTTCCGGCGCATTCGCGAAGCGGACGATGTTGCTGGTGAGGCCCCTCATCGGCCGCACGACCAGGTAGTAGATCGCGAAATAGACCAATGCGCCAACCACCGCCGAGACGATGATCGAGACGATCAGCAGCGTGCGCGAGAAACCGATCAGACCGGCCTTCAGCGCGGACTCCGGAACGATCACCTCCATCTCCGCATCGCGGGTCATAGATGGCTTCAGCACGATGCTGAGGAAGCGGCCCTCCGGCGCGAACATGTGGTCGAAGGCGCCGATGATGCCGCCAATGCCGGCGTCGGTGCGCAGGTCGATAGTGATGAGATCGCCGCTGATGTCGACCGAGGGCGCCAGGATCTGCTCGCGGAATTCCTGTTCCTGGACAGCCACAGAGACAACCTGCGCCTGGGTCAGCAGCTGGCGCGACAACTCTTCGCCGACGCGCCCGTCAGGCGCAGCCTCGACCGCCAGCGCCGCGATCTGGGCGGCCTGGGCGCGGGTTTCCAGCCAGTTGTTCCGGTAAGTGCCCGCCAGAACGGGATAGATCAGCAATTCGGCGAAAAGGACGAAGCCGGCGGTCAGAAGCAGCAGGCGCCCGCGCAGCCCCGAAAAGAACGGGACAGGCTTCGCCGCCGGCACGTCGGCCGGGGCGGCAACCGCCTCGAGTTGCTGTGCTTCGCTCAGTTGTTCGCCCCTGGGCGTTTTGAAGGTCTGGACGGACTTTTGCTGGCCCTTTTTAGCAGATTCAGCCAGTCTTGGTCCGGTTCGTTTCCCCGACAGCACTTACCCCATAGGTCCCGATCCGCTACAGGGGCTGCGCTTCAGATGGTTGTACGGCGGAACTGCGACAATCCCGTCGCCGGAAGACCCGGAAATTAAGGGACTGCAGGTCTGCTTGACTTGCCCCACCCGACGAGTTAGTTCCCCGCCCTTCCTGAAGGATCTCTAGGGGTGACCCGTGTCCACCAAACGGACTTTTCAGCCGAGCAATCTGAAGCGCAAGCGGCGCCACGGATTCCGCTCGCGCATGGCCACCCAGAACGGCCAGAAGATCCTTCAGCGCCGTCGCGCCAAGGGCCGCAAGAAGCTGTCGGCCTAAGGGCTTCCGGGCCCGTCAGGGCCCTTCCCCACGATCGCAATCCGGCTCCACTGGCGGTTGAACGCCTGCGGGTTCGCCGTGAATTCCTTTATGTTGCCGAGGGTTACCAGGAGCGTCGCAAGCTGCTCGTGGTCCAGGCCCGCCGCCGCAACCCTGCCCGCGACACCGCCGGAGCCGGATTCACCGCCACCAAGAAGGTCGGTGGTTCAGTTGTTAGGAACCGGGCCCGCCGCCGCCTGCGCGAGGCAGTACGCGTCCTTCTGCCCCATCTGGGCGTCGCCGGCGCCGACTACGTGTTTGTCGCCCGGCAGGAAACAGGGGTCGCCCCCTGGACCCGTTTGCTTGACGATATGGAAATGGCGTTGGTAAGCCTCCGCCGCCGCTTTTCTTCCGGCGATGGCGCGCCGCGTCCGGACGCCGATCCCTCTTCCGCCAGGGCCTGATCTCCATGGAACAGCAAGAGCAGCGCAACCTACTGCTGGCGCTTGTCCTGTGTTTCGCTCTTTTCATGGGCTACAACTGGCTTGTGCTGGAGCCGCAGCAAAAGGCGCAGCAGGCCGCGCGCGCGCAGGCCGCCCGCAACGCCGCCGCACAGCAGACCACACCCGACACGCCGCTCGCCAATCGCATCGTTCCGCGTAGCGAGATCGTGACGGCCGAGCTCGGTTCGGGCCAACGCATCCCGATCCAGGCGCCGGCGATCGACGGTTCGATCTCGCTCAAGGGCGCCCGCATCGACGACGTCGCGCTCAAGAATTTCTACGAAACGATCGACGACAAGGAAGCCAAGCGTACGGCTGGCGAGATCAAGCTGCTCTCGCCCGAGGGCACGGAGCGGGCCTTCTACGCCACGGTCGCATGGGGCAGCGGCGTTGCAGGCTCATCGACCGACAGCGCCTTGTGGACACAGACCAACACCGGTCCGCTGACGCCGGAAAATCCGCTGAAGCTTGCCTATTCCAGCACGAGTGCACAGATCGAACGCACGATCGCGATCGACAACGACTACATGTTCACGGTCACCGACAAGCTGACCAACACGTCGGCGGCGCCGATCACGCTGACCCAGTCAGCCCAGGTGCGCCAACGCCTGCTTGCCGAGCACACAACGACGCCGATTTCCGAACAGCAGGCCCATCGCGGCGCGCTTGGCACCTATGGTTCCGAAAAGAACCAGATGATGAACTACAACGACCTCAACCAGGGAAAGACGGTCGACAAGCACGTTACCGGCGGCTGGAACGCGCTGACCACGAAATACTGGATGGCGGCGACCATTCCCGAGCAGACCGAAGAGGTCCAGATGCTCGCGAGCACCGTCAAGCAGAACGGCCAGACCACATTCGAGGCCGGCTATGCGCTGACGCCCTACACGATCGAGCCGGGCCAGACCGTCACCAAGACCGCGCGCATCTTTGCTGGCGCCAAGCGCGTGTCGGTGCTCGACAAGTATGAGCACGACCAGCAGATCCCGGCGTTTACGGATGCGGTGGACTGGAGCTGGCTGTTCTTCATCACCAAGCCGTTCTTCTTCATGCTGCAGATGTTCCAGAGCTGGTTCGGCTCGTTCGGGCTCGCCATCCTTGCGCTGACGGTGGTGGTGAAGACGGTGTTCTTCCCGTTGCAGTTCAACATGTACAAGTCGATGTCGAAGATGCGGCTGCTGCAGCCGGAGATGAAATCGATCCAGGAGCGCTTCGCCGCCGATCCGCAGCGGATGCGTCAGGAACAGGCCAAGCTCTGGCAGCGCGAGAAGATCAACCCGGTTGCGGGCTGCCTGCCCCTCATCCCGACCATGTTCGTGTTCTACGCCCTGTTCCATACGCTCGCCGTCACCATCGAGATGCGCCACACGCCCTTCTTTGGCTGGATAAGGGACATGTCGGCGCCTGATCCGACGACCATCTTCAACCTGTTCGGCTTGATCCCGTGGAACCCCGGCGCCGTGCCACTGGTTGGCGGTCTCCTGATGATCGGCGTCTGGCCGCTGCTGTACGGCGGCACCATGGTGCTGCTGCAGGGCCTGTCGGCGCCGCCCACCGACAAGATGCAGCGCGCCATCATGCGCTGGATCCCGCTGATCTTCATGGTGATGTTCGCGGGCTTCGCGTCGGGCTTGGTGATCTACTATGTCTGGTCGAACATCATCTCGGTGATCCAGCAGTACATCATCATGCGCCGTACCGGAGTTGAGACCGAGTTCGACAAGTTCATTGCCAACCGCCTGGGCAAGAAAAAGTAAGGGGCCCCGCCCCATGACCGAGACTCTTTTCACAGACGACCAGATCGAGGCCGGCCGCAAGCTGTTTGCCGCCACGGTGACGTTCGTCAAAGGCGTGGTTGATCTCGAAGGCCTGCCCACACCGGACCGGCCGGAGTTCGCCTTCGCGGGCCGATCCAATGTCGGCAAGTCCAGCCTCATCAATGCGCTGTGCAACCGCAAGACACTGGCGCGCGCCTCGAACACGCCGGGCCGCACGCAGGAGATCAACTATTTCGATCTTGGCCAGGGCCGCTTCTATCTCGTCGACCTGCCTGGCTACGGCTTCGCCGAGGCGCCCAGGAAATCGGTCGACGCATGGAGCCAGTTCACGATGTCCTACCTGCGCAGCAGGTCCAAGCTGGAGCGCGTCTTCGTGCTGATCGACAGCCGGCGCGGCCTCGGTGAGGTCGATTTCGGCGTGATGAAGCAGCTCGACAGCGCGGCGGTTGGCTACCAGATCGTCCTTACAAAGAGCGACAAGATCAAGAAGTCGGACCTGCCAGATCTAATCGAGGCGACGACGCTGACGCTCAGGAAGCAGCCCGCCGCTCACCCTCGCGTGATCGTGACGTCAAGCGAAAAAGGCGTGGGACTTCCGGAGCTTCGGGCGGAGATCAACGGCCTCGCCTGATCCCGGCAAAACGGGTATCATCCCCGAGAAGACACATAGGGGGAGATCATGCGCGCCTACGGAATCCCGGTTCTGATCGCTGCCGTCATCGCCCTCTCGGGTGCCGCGACCGCACAGGTTCCGCGTGGCTTCACGCCTCAATCGACGGACCAGCAGAGGCTCGAGAACAACACCGCCCTCAGCGCCAAGCGCTATCAGGACGGGATGGACGCCATGAAGGCGAAGAACTTCGTCGCCGCAGAGTCGATCTTCGAAGAGGTCCTGCGCGAGAACGGCAATCACGCCGAAGCCAACCTGATGATGGGCACCGTCAAGATGAGCCTCGGCAAATGGGAAGAGGCAAAGAAGTTCCTCGAGATTGCCGCGAAGAAGAGCCCGAAGGCGCCTGACCCCAAGAGCCGGCTTGGCGTTACGCTCATCAAGCTGGGCGACATCAACGGCGCCATGGCCCAGCGGGCCGAACTCGAGAAGCTGGACAAGGCCTGCAAGGGGACGTGCAAGGAAGCCCAGTGGATCACCGGCGGCATCGCCATGATCGACAGCTCCCTGCCGCCTAAATCCTGAGCTGGCGTACCTGACGCTGCGGTCAGGTCGGAGACCGGGCGAATTTTTCTCGCGTGCAATGTCGGGAGAGACGATCTTCGATCGTCCTACTGGACACTGGCGTTCCCAGGCCCCACATCGCCCCGAGGCCGCCAGAACATAACAAGAAGCCGCAAAGCTCGGGGAACCAACACCCAATGCCGCCAGTGCTTTCCATCAAGGGGCTGAACAAGTCCTACAAGGGCGGCCTTGTCGCCCTGAAGGACATCAATCTCGAAATCGAAAAGGGCGAGATCTTCGCCCTGCTCGGCCCCAATGGCGCGGGCAAGACAACGATGATCAACGCGGTCTGCGGGATCGTCACCCCGACCTCGGGCGACATCACTGCCGCCGGTTTCGACGTGCGCAAGGACTATCGCGAGGCGCGTTCGCGCATCGGCCTGGTCCCGCAGGAAATGCACATCGACATCTTCGAGACAGTGTGGGCGGTCACGAGCTATTCACGCGGACTCTTTGGCATGTCGCAGAACGACGCGCATATCGAGAAGGTGCTGAAGGACCTCTCGCTCTGGGACAAGCGCAAGACCAAGCTGATGGAGCTTTCCGGCGGCATGAAGCGCCGGGTGCTCATCGCCAAGGCGCTGGCGCACGAACCTGAAATCCTCTTTCTCGACGAGCCGACCGCCGGCGTCGACGTGGAACTGCGCCGCGACATGTGGGGCCTCGTCCGCAAGCTGCGCGACAATGGCTGCACGATCATCCTGACCACCCATTACATCGAGGAAGCCGAGGAAATGGCCGACCGTGTCGGCGTCATCTCCAAGGGTGAGCTCATCGTGGTCGAAGAGAAGACCGAGCTGATGAAGAAGCTCGGCAAGAAGACCGTGACCTTCAATCTCAACGACGTGCTTGCCGCCATTCCTGACGGCCTCAAGGACTGGGATCTCGCGCTCAAGGACTCCGGACACGCGCTCGAATACACGTTCGACACGCAGGCCGAGCGCACGGGCCTTACCACGCTGCTCCGCCGCATGAGCGAGCTTGGCCTGCAATTCCGCGACCTCGACACGAAGTCGTCCTCGCTTGAGGACATCTTCGTCAGCCTGGTTCACGAGCCCAAAGCCGAAGCCCAGAAAGTCTGAGACAGATCATGGCCGACGCATCCTCCGCTCTCAAATCCTCGCCCGCGGCATCCACTCGCCGGGTGCCGGCCTTCAACGGCTACAGCGTCTGGGCGATGTATCGCTTCCAGATGGTGCGGTTCTTCCGCACGCTGGGCGAAAGCCTCGCGACGCCCGTCATCACCACGGCGCTTTATTTTGTGGTGTTCGGATCGGCGATCGGCAACCGGATGCCGCCCGTGGTTGAAGGTCTCCAATACGGGTCTTTCCTGGTGCCCGGCCTCATCATGCTGTCGATCTTCACCAACTCGATCTTCAACGCCAGCTTCGGCATCTACTTCCCGAAATTCACCGGCACGATTTACGAACTACTGTCGGCGCCGGTTTCCTATCTCGAGATCGTCATTGCTTTTGTCGGCGCTGCGGCCACCAAGTCAGTGATCCTCGGACTCGTCATCCTCGCCACCGCCTACTTCTTCGTGCCTGTTACCATCCTGCATCCGCTCGAGATGGTTCTGTTTCTGGCCCTGGTTTCGTTTGCGTTCAGCCTGTTTGGTTTCATCATCGGCATCTGGGCGCAGAGCTTCGAGCAGCTGAATTTCATCCCGATGCTGGTCGTTACGCCACTGACCATGCTCGGCGGAGTGTTCTACACGATCGACATGCTCCCCGAGCAGTGGCAGGGCGTCGCCGCGCTCAACCCAGTTGTCCATCTGATCGCCGGCTTCCGCTGGGCGTTCTTTGACCTCCAGGGCGACAATGTCGGTGTCAGCCTCGCCGTTACCGCCGTCTTCCTTGCCGTGCTGCTTGGCGTCGTGGGCTGGATGTTCAAGACAGGTTACCGGCTCAAGAACTAGAACGGCTTCCTCACCCAACGGCCGCCGTCCAGTACGAAGAGCTGCTCAGGGCCCGGCGGTGCATAGCGGTCATGCGTCGTTGTACGGAAGCCGATGGTTGCATCGTCGATCCAGCGAAGGTCGCACGCCATTTCCACTGAAACCTTCGCGACCTCTTTCCACGCCTGCGCCTCGCGCGCATAGACCCTGATTTCGCCATGGGGTGCTCGATTGTCCGTGCCCGTGACCCACAACTGCGAGTTGGGAGAAGGGATCGGCAGGTGCGGCGCCTGCAGCGTTCCGGCCTCACGGTCGATGATCACCCATCCGACGGAATCGTGGTCGTGGTGCAGGAGGATGTCGACATCCGCCGATGCGTACCGGCCGGCATAAGCATAGCCTATCCAGTCGTCTTTGTCGGGCGGTGCGTCGAAAGTACGGCCGGCGACGTGGAGCTTGCTGTCCTCGATCCTTGCCCGGCCGCCCGTTGCTGCGATCGCCTTGTCCGACTTCTGCGGCACGGCGCGGGGTAGTTGCACCCGTCGGTCGCAGGCAAGATCGAGCCCCGCCTGTTCGGCCGTCACGCCGCGCGGATCGAGGACCGGTTCGGGGAATGTCTTTCGTATGGGCCGGCTCGACGGTTGGGCCAAAGCCGGCGCGGCGCAAGCCAGCAAGGCCAAGAGGATAGCCACGCGCACCAACGTCCTCCCTCGTTCACCATCCGAAGCCCCGGAATCTCAGCCCGGAATAGGGCTGGTTCAAGGCGCTCCGGCTCCCTCTTCATTCGCCGCGCGAAACCCTGTAGACCCCCGCCCATGACGAATACCGAGATTGCCGCCATGAACGCCCTCGCCGCGAGCGATGCTTTCTCGACAGCCCGCACGCTGTCGGAGGCGCTTCCCTATATCCAGCGCTACGACAACAAGACGATCGTCATCAAATACGGCGGGCACGCCATGGAGAATGACGAGCTGTCGGCGATGTTCGCCAAGGATGTCGTCCTCCTCAAGCTGCTGGGCATCAACCCGGTGGTCGTCCATGGCGGCGGACCGCAGATCGGCCGCATGCTCGACAAGCTGGGTATCGTTTCGACCTTCGAGGACGGCCTGCGCGTAACCGACGCCGCCTCGATGGAGATCGTCGAGATGGTTCTCGCCGGCGCCATCAACAAATCCATCGTCCGCGCCATCAACGCGGCAGGCGGCAAGGCCGTGGGCCTTTCAGGCTCGGACGCCAACCTGATCACGGCCGTAAAGGCTACACGGACCAAGCGGGACCCTGATTCGAACATCGAGCGGGTGGTCGACCTCGGCTTCGTGGGCGAGCCCGACAAGGTCGATCCATCGGTCCTGCGCGCCCTTGCCGCACAGGCAGACGACGATTTCATTCCGGTGGTGGCGCCAGTTGGCGTCGGCGCTGACGGGAAAAGCTTCAACATCAACGCGGATACGGCTGCCGGAGCAGTCGCCGGGGCCCTGAAGGCCAGCCGCGTGCTGTTCCTGACCGATGTCACCGGAGTGCTCGATAAATCGGGCAATCTGATCAAACAGCTCAGTGTTGCCGAGGCAAAAGGACTCATCGAGGACGGAACTGCAAAAGGGGGGATGATTCCCAAGCTTGAAACCGCCATGCAGGCGGTGGAAAAGGGAGTCGAGGCGGCGGTCATCCTGGATGGCCGGAAACCGCATGCCCTTCTCATGGAGCTGTTCACCGAGCATGGCGCGGGTACGCTGGTTCGCTAGAGGCTTGGCCAAGCTCGCGCCTGTCGCGGCGCTTCTGCTGGCGCTTGCAATTCCTTCCTCGGCCCAGAGCGGTCAGAGCGGCTGGCGGCTCTGCAACCAGACCAGCTTTGTGCTCGAAGCAGCCACTGGCCGTCCTGAAGGCGAAACGGTCATTGTCGAAGGCTGGACACGGATCCGTCCCGGCGAGTGCCGCGTCGCCCTGCCCGCGCCGCTGAAGCCCGGCATCCACTTTGTCTTCGCCCGCTCGTCCAAGGCCCACCGCGGCGGACAGCGCGTGTGGAATGGCGACATTCCGCTGTGCGTCGACACCAACGGCTCCTTCGCCGTCGAGAATCCGTCCTCCTGCGCTTCCATGGGCCTTGAGCAGCGCGGCTTCCAGGCCGTGCGCATCGACAGCGCCAGCGGCGGCTCGATGACGTTCAACGAGACCGACCTCTACAACAAGCAGCAACAATCCGCCGAGAACGCCGGTATTCAGCGCCTGCTCGACGACGCCGGCATCACCGCCGATGTGGTCGACGGCTATCTGGGCCGCGAGTCCCGCGCCGCGATCACAGCCTTCCTGGTCGAGCACAAGGAACCAGTAACGAAGCCTTTCCCCGAACTTATCGACATGCTCGAGGAGTTCGCGCTCAACCGCGCTCTCGAAGTCGGCATGATGCTGTGCAACCGCACGGACAACCGCATCCTCACCGCGATAGCGCGCCGCCGGCCGGACGGATGGGAGTCGCGCGGCTGGTGGACGCTCGACGCTGGCTTGTGCGTCCGCACTGTCGACGAGAGCCTGATCGCAGCACCGCACTATGTGTTTGCAGAAATGACGCTGCCGCAGGGCAAGCGCTCGCTCACTGGCGCCGAGACCGTCTTCTGCACGGCTCGCTCGAAGTTCGCGATCCTCGGCCGAGAGAATTGCGACGCCCGCCACTTCCGGCAGGAGAAGTTCGTCGAGACGGCTGCGCCCGAAGACGGCAAGCTGGTCTACGAATTCTTTGACCGCGCCTTCGGCCCGCCCGTGCGGCCCGCGCCTTGATAGACGCCACTGCGCCCGACTTGTCTCACATCGATGCGTGGGTGTTCGATCTCGACAACACGCTCTACCCGTCGCGTTGCGATCTCTTCGCCCAGATAGATGTGCGGATGACGGATTTTGTGTCGCGCACGCTTTCCCTGCCGCACGCCGAGGCCAAGGTGCTGCAGAAGCGCTACTACGCCGAACATGGCACGACGCTTTCCGGCCTGATGAAGATCAACAACCTCTCGCCCGCTGACTTCCTCGACTATGTTCACGACCTCGACCTGTCGCCGCTGGACGGGCTGCCCGATATTTCGGCCGAGCTCTCGGCTCTTCCTGGCAAGCGCTATGTCTTCACCAACGGATCGCGCAAGCATGCGGAGAACATCACCCGCAAACTTGGCATCGATCATCTGTTCGATGACATATTCGACATCGTCGCCGCAAACTACACGCCCAAGCCTCATGTGGAGAGCTTCGACCGCTTCTTCGAGGTCACCGGGGCAGCGCCCGTCCGGTCCGCCATGTTCGAGGATCTCGCCCGAAATCTTGTCCCGGCTCACCAGCGCGGCATGACGACCGTGCTGATCGAGGCCGGCCGGCACTGGGGCGCGGTTCCGCTCGCGCCGGACGAGGATCTCAGCCACGTCCACCACCGGACGTCGGATCTGGCCCATTTCCTGGGGACGCTGAAGACCGGATCGTTGGCCCAGCCCTGAATCCGGTTGGCTGCGCCCGCCGGACCATGTAATTCCGCGCGGAACCTCTACCGGACGGAGACCAGCGTGACCGACGTAAAACAGCTCGCCGCCACCATTGACGCCGCATGGGAAGACCGCGCCTCGCTGTCAGTTTCTACCAAGGGCGCTGTGCGAGACGCTGTCGAAACCGTGCTGGCTGCGCTCGATAATGGCTCGCAGCGTGTGGCCGAGAAATCCGCCTCTGGCGCCTGGACGGTGAACCAGTGGCTCAAGAAAGCCGTGCTGCTGTCCTTCCGCCTCAACCCCAACTCGCTGGTTCCGGGCGGCCCGGGGCCAGGCGCGTGGTGGGACAAGGTGCCGTCCAAGTTCGAGGGCTGGGGACCGGATGAATTCATCACCGGAAAGTTCCGCGCGGTTCCCGGTGCCGTCGTGCGCCGCGGCGCATATGTGGCGCCGGATGCCGTGCTGATGCCGAGCTTCACCAATATCGGCGCCTATGTCGGTGAAGGCACGATGGTTGACACCTGGACCACGGTTGGCTCGTGCGCGCAGATCGGCAAGCACTGCCACCTCTCAGGCGGTGTCGGCATTGGCGGCGTGCTGGAGCCGCTGCAGGCCAACCCGGTGATCATCGAGGACAACTGCTTCATCGGCGCGCGCTCGGAAGTGGCCGAGGGCGTCATCGTGCGCGAGGGCTCGGTGCTTGGCATGGGCGTCTATCTCGGCCAGTCGACCCCGATCATCAATCGCGCTACCGGCGAGACGCTGTATGGCGAGGTGCCGCCCTACTCCGTGATCGTGTCGGGCAACCGGCCGTCCGCCGCGCCGATGCCGGGCCAGAACTGGTCGCCCTCGCTCTACTGCGCCGTCATCGTGAAACAGGTCGACGCGCAGACGCGCTCGAAGACCAGCGTCAACGAGCTGCTGCGCACCTGATGGCGAAACCGGCTGCCAATCCAGCCGGATATTCCGGCAAGAGCCTGATCGCGAAGCTCGGCTGGAAGGAAGGCTCGAAAGCCATCGTCGTGGCGCCGCCTGCCAACTATGGCGAGCTGACCGACGGCGCGGCGATCACGGTGAAGAAAGCCGCGCCCGCCGCGGGCAGTTTCGACTTTGTCCATCTCTTTGTCCGTGACATGGCCGGCCTGGCGCGCGACCTGACCAAGGTGGAGGCACGCCTCGCCGAAGGCGGGATGATCTGGGTCTCGTGGCCCAAGAAAACTTCAAAACTCTTCGTCGATCTGACCGAAGACGGCATTCGCAAGATCTGCCTGCCCATGGGCCTCGTCGATGTGAAGGTCTGTGCAGTCGATGCCGACTGGTCGGGATTGAAGCTGTACCGGCGGAAGAAATAGGCGCGTCTCCGCGATGATCCTCTACGTCACCTCCACCGCCGATCCGCGTCTTGCGCCATACATGGCGATAAAGGAACGCGACCTCGCCCGGGCTGAAGGTCGCTTTGTCGTTGAGGGGAAGGTCACGCTCGGCCGGCTGATCGAGGCCTCGCACTTCCCGATCGAGTCACTGTTTCTCTCCGAAAGCCGGATCGAACCGCTGACTCCGCTACTCGCAAAGCTGGATCCAGCGATCCCAGTCTACACTGCCCCGCAGGCTGTGATGGATGATGTCACCGGCTTTCACATTCATCGCGGCGTGCTTGCCTTGGCCAAGCGTGGAGCGAAGACCACAGTCGAAAGCCTGATCACATCTTTTGGCGCGCAGAAGCCGCTGACCCTGCTGTCGCTGGTCACGCTCGCAAACCACGACAATGTCGGCGCGTGTTTCCGCAATGCTGCTGCGCTAGGCGCAGATGCAGTCCTGCTCGACGACGCGAGCTGTGATCCGCTCTACCGCAAATCCATCCGCGTTTCGGCGGGCACGGCCTTGTCCCTGCCCTTTGCCCATGAAGGCGACGGTCCGTCCATGCTCGCGGCGCTGGAAGCTGCCGGGATCGAACCATGGGCGCTGACACCCGACGGTGGCGAACCTCTGCACACACTCACGCCGCCATCGCGCCTTGCCATCGTTCTTGGCGCGGAAGGACCCGGGTTGTCGTCCGGCATGATGGACCGCTGTCGCCGCGTGTCGATCCCGATGGTCCAGGGCGTCGATAGTCTCAACGTTGCAACAGCCGGCGCCATCGCGCTGTCGTATGTATTCGGACGACGATCGCTTCAGGATTGACTTGGACACCCGCCCTATCGACGATAGCCTGACAGCATAGCGTGACATGGTGCGGAAATTCGCCAGAGTGCCGGCGTCCAAAAGCACTGTCGGCGGACATGGTGGATGAGGAAACTCTGGATGAGCGACGAATGATTCTGGCGCGCGTTCGTCTTGTCATGGCTGTCGCCAGCCTCGCGGCGCTCCTTGGCGCCTGCACGCCCAAGACCGGGGATGCGCAAGCTGCAGCGCCGGCGCCATCGGGCGCCGACGTGATCACGCCGGGTAATCCCTATTTCGGCAGCTGGGCGATTTTCGCCGCGAAAGTTGCACCATGGTGGGATGAGAAAGGCGACACACCCGTGGCCGACCCCGCCTTCTCGAAATTCACGCTCGCTGCCGACAAGTCGTCCGGTCCGCCACTGCTGACCTGTGACAAGCCGCGCTATGCGCTCAACATGGTTCCGCCGCGCGGCCTGTTCGAAGGCGGCCTGCCCGATCCGGTGAAGGAGGCGACCGCGCTTGGGTTTGCATCCTCATCGATCACCGTGATGAACTTCAGCTGCCAGTCAGGTACTGCTGATATCTCGCTCGAGTTTCCGATGGTCAACGATGACACGATCATGCTGGGCCTCGACAACGTGCTCTACACTTTCAAGCGAACGAACGGCTGATGATGACCCTGCGCTCCGCCTCCCTGCTTCTGGCCTCAGCGATGCTAGCAACGGCTTGTTCACCAAAGGTCGCAACCGACGGCTCGCCTGCGGGCGAAACGACTGCAGCCGCGTTCATGGGAAGCTGGAAGGTCACCGGCCATATCGTGGGGCCGTGGTTTTCCGGCCCCGGCTTTGATCCTGAACCCGATGCAGAAATTCTTGGGAAGCTCCTGGTGCTTGCCGAGACTGGTGTGACCGGTCCTGCCCCGCTCACCTGCGAGAAGGCAACCTATGCCGCAGCATCGCTCCCCGCTGAAGGCCTGTTCGAAGGCAATGTTCCCGATAAATACATCGCCAAATCGGCGCTCGGCATCGAACAGGACCAGACACCCACGCTGACGGTGTCGTGTGTCTCCGACACCAGCGATGTGGAGTTCCACTATCATTTGATCGGCAAGGACAAGCTTCTGCTCGGCCTCAGCAACATCGTCTACCAGTTCGGCCGCGATACGTCTGCAAACTGACAGTCCGGCGACAGACCGGACCGCATTCGGGGAGAAAAACGATGAAACCTGCGTACATGAACCGGCGCATGCTGCTGCTCAGCGGCGTGGCCCTTGCTGGACTTGCCGCCTGCGGCGAACAAAAGCCAGCAGCGCCAGCCGATCCCACCCTTGTCACCACCCAGCACGGTGGTGTTCAGGGCGTACTGGACGATGGCGTCCTTGAATTCCTCGGCATTCGTTATGCTGCGGCTCCTGTCGGCGCCATGCGCTTCCAGGCTCCGGCAAACGTCGAGCCCTGGGAAGGCGTGATCGCGGCCACGCAATATGGGCAGGCCGCGGTGCAGATGCGTTCAGGCGCGGGCGCCGCCGCTTATCCGCCAGTCGTGCAGGCTGCGATGACCGAGGCTTTCAGACCGCCGCAGAACATCAATCCCGCGGGCGACGAGGACTGCCTCGTGCTCAATGTCTACACGCAGAAGACGGGTGTGGACGCTGGCGCCACTCGCCCCGTGATGGTGTGGCTACATGGCGGCGGCTTCTCCTATGGCCAGGCGCCGCTCAACATCTATCGCGGCCACAACCTCGCGAAGAACCATGACGTCGTGTTCGTTGGCGTGAACCACCGGCTCAACGTGTTCGGCTTCCTTGGCCTCGATGCTGCTGGCGTGCCGGGCTTCAAGGGCTCGGCCAATGCCGGAATGCTGGACATCGTGATGGCGCTGGAATGGGTGCGCGACAACATCGCCCAGTTCGGCGGCGATCCAGGCAACGTCACCATTTTCGGCCAGTCAGGCGGCGGTGGAAAAGTCTCGACCCTGCTTGCGATGCCGGCGGCGAATGGCCTGTTCCACAAGGCGATCATCCAGTCGGGCGCCGGACTTCGTTCGGGTACGAAGGAAGATGCCGCCAAGACGGCGACCGATTTCCTGGCGAAGCTCGGCGTCGCCCCGGAAAATGCAGCCGCAGAACTTCCCGACGTTCCACTCGACAAGGTACTGGCGACCGCCACCGAGATCGGCGTGGGCAAATTCCGGCCATCGATCGACGACAGCAATATTCCGCGCCATCCCTTCGACCCGGACGCGCCCGCGCAATCCGCAAACGTGCCGGTGATGATCGGTTTCACCAAGGATGAGCAGACGCTCTACAATGTCGGCAATCCGGACTGGGTGAAGACGACTGAAAAGCAGGTGCTCGAAGCCGCTGAGCGCAATGTGAAGGGCAAAGGCAAGGCGTTGGTAGATGCCTTCAAGGCGGCCTATCCGGACTACGCGCCCAACTACCTGTTGATGCAGGTCACGGGCACGTATCGCTCGCTGTCGTCGCACCACACGCTGGCTTCGCGGAAGTCGGCGCAGGCTGCCGGCGTCTATGCCTACATCTTCGCGCACGACCTGCCGCCACAGGATTTCGTGCTGAAGGCGCCGCACACCGCCGAGATCCCGTACATCATGGACAATGTCGCGAACGCACCGCTGTTCGCGGGTGATACTGCTGACGACTTCGCGATGGGCAAGCTGATGAGCGCGACCTGGGTGCAGTTCGCGAAGACGGGCGATCCCAACGGTGCGACCGGCCTGCCCGCCTGGCCGAAGTTCGATGCGGCGTCGCGCTCGACCATGTTCTTCTCGAAGGAGAGCAAGGTGGTGCAGGAACCGTTCAAGGATGTCTGGAAGCTGATCCAGGAAAATCCGAACCCCGGCGGCCCGCCGATCTAGGTGTAAATCGCCGTTAACGACCCGCTAACCCGGCTTAACCTAACCGTTAACGGTTGGAGGCTTGGGGCCTATGCGCATCCTCGTCACGGGCGGTTGCGGTTTCATCGGTTCGGCAGTTGTGCGTCTCGCTGTGGAGCGGGGCGATCAGGTGCTCAATCTTGATCGCCGCCGTAAATCGCAGCCTGTTCCTGCGCTCGCGCCGATCGTCGGCCGCGAGGGCTATGCGCGTATCGAAGCGGATATCGCCGATCGTGGCCTGATCCGCGCGATGCTGCGGGAATTTGCGCCTGACGCCGTGATCCATCTTGCCGCCTGCAGCGAAGACGACCCGACCCGCCTGTTCGATGGCGAAGCAGGTGGCGCCTTCTCGGTTCTCGAAGCCAGCCGCAGCTATTTCGAAAAGCTCGCCGGCGATGCGCGCGACCGTTTCCGCATTGTCCACGCCGTCCACGCGCAAAGCGACATTCCGGAAACACCGACGCCAGCGCAGGCCATGCGGGCCGGCGCCGCCGCCATGATGGAATCTTGGGCTCATGCTCACGGCCTGCCGCTGGCGACCTGCGTCGCTGGCGAGATATTCGGCCCATGGCAGCCGAACACTTCCTTCTTCGCCCGCCTCGTCGCTTCGATCCTTCACGGCCGTTCGTTCGCCCTGAACTCTGGCGGCGAGACGGTACGCGACTGGCTGCCGATCCGTGATTTTGCCTCGGGCATCCTGCGCTGCGCAGAAGTTGCGCCGCCGCTGTCCCGATTCGACTTCTCGGTCGGCGCCGAGCGCGCCGATATCGACCTTGCCGCATCCGTCTGCGCCCTGCTCGATGAACGCTCGCCTCTGCCGGATGGCGCTTCGTGGGCAGGACTGATCCATACCGAAGGCGATGCCTCGACTGCGTCGCCCGGCCCGATGCTCGATTGCACGGAAGCCGAACGCGACCTGGGCTGGGAGCCGCTTGGCTTCCACGCCGGGCTCGACCGGCTGCTGACCTGGTCATTGGCCAGCCTGGCAGCCCAGGCCGCCCGCCGCCCGGCCATCGCCGCCGAATAGTCGAGAAATTCCTCGGTTTTCCGCCTCCGACGGTCCGCGACGAATTGCGCGTTTAATGATCCGATAGAGCGGCACAGAGTGGCCGCCAGCGTCGGTCAACAGGCGCATCGAGGGGAGAGACATGGCTTCACTGCGCAGCGCATTCCTGGCGTCGGCCCTGTTTGGCGCACTTGCCGTCAGCTGCGTGACACCGCCTGAACCTATCCCCGCGCCGCAGCTTGCCGAGCGACGAGTCGTGACCCCCGAGGAAGACGCCGCCCATCCCGGCAAGGCGATCTACGGCAAAGCCTGCGCCGCCTGCCACGACAATCCGGAAGGAAGCAGAGCGCCTTCCCTCGCCAGCGTTCGTCTGATGAGGCGGCCTTCGGTCGAATACGCCATTACGACCGGCTACATGCGCACACAGGCGAAAGGGTTGACCGCCACAGAACGCGGACAGCTGCTCGACTGGCTAGCGCTCGGGCAGCCTGACAACACCGGATGGCTGAGCGCGGCGAAATGCAAGGGCGATACGGCGCGCATCAATGCGTCGGCAACATCCGCGGCATCGACCTGGGGCGTCAATCTCCGCAACACGCGGATGCTGACCGCGGAACAATCTGGCCTGAAAAAGGAAGACTTCGCAAAGCTCGAGCTCGTCTGGAGCGCTGCCTTCCCACAGACGCCCACCATGCGCTCCCAGCCAGTCGTCGCCGGGAACACGATCTACGTCGTCGCGAGTGATGCCGGCCGCATGTATGCGCTGGATGCCAACACCGGCTGCGCCAAGTGGCAGTACGAGAGCCCAGGTCCGCTGCGCTCCTCGATCAGCCTCGGAGAAATCTCCAGCGGCAAACCGGTGATCGTTGCGGGCGACGCGCTCGGCTTCGTGGTCGCGGTCGACGCGCTGAATGGAAAGCAACTCTGGCGGTCCGACATTCGACTGCATGAAGCCAACCGCATCACGGGTGCGCCGGTGATCTATAAAGGGCGTGTCTATGCGCCGCTGTCGGCGACCGAGATCAACCATGCGGTCGATGAATCCTACGAATGCTGCAAGGCCCAGGGCGCAGTGATCGCGCTGGACCTCAAGACCGGCAAGAAGATCTGGACCGGGCGAACGATGGATGAAGCGCAGAAGACACAGCTCAGCCGCGTCGGCACCCAGATGTGGGGACCGTCTGGCGCGCCGATCTGGAACACGCCGGCGATCGATGAAAAGCGCAACCTTCTCTATGTCGGCACCGGCGAACAGAACTCGATCCCCTTTGTCGAGACCACCGACGCCATTGTCGCCTTCGATCTCAATACCGGCCAACGGAAGTGGGTGTTCCAGGCGACGGCGCGGGATCTCTGGCACTATGCCTGCCCGCGCGGCGCGAACTGTTTCGGCGCAGACCAGGGCATCACGGTCGACCATGACTTCGGCGGATCGGTTGTGATCGCGAAGCGCGCGGACGGACGCGATATCCTTCTCTCGGGCCAGAAGTCCGGCGCGATCTGGGCACTCGATCCTGACAATGGCGGCAAGCTGATCTGGACGAACCGGCTCACCAAGGGCGGCGCGAATGGAGGCGTCCACTGGGGCATCGCGGTGGATGGCGCTCGCGTCTATGCGCCGATGAACGACAACACGAAACCGTCCGACGAGTTTCCCAAGGCTGGCGTGGCGCTCCACGCGCTAGACATCGAGACGGGCAAGATCGCATGGACAGCGAAGGGGGCCCCCGATTGTTCCGGCGACCGCAAGGCGCGCTATGCAGCATGCGAGACGCGGTTCGGCTTCTCACCTGCCCCGCTGGTCGTCGATGGGGCCGTGCTGCAGGGCTCGGTCGACGGTATCCTGCGCGTCTTCGATGCTGGAACAGGCGCGGAGATCTGGCGCTACGACACGATGCGGAAGTTCGACACCGTGAATGGCGTCCCCGGCAATGGCGGTGCGATCGATTCCTCGCCCTATGTCGCGGCCAATGGCATGCTGTTCGTTGTGTCCGGCTATGCGCGCTTTGGCGAGTCGCCGGGCAACGTGCTGCTCGCTTTCAAGCCAAAAAGGTAGCGCTCACTTTCGCGCCACTTCTCCCCCGTCCGCCTTGCAACGACCGAGCGCGACGATACGCTTGGGCAAAAGAACAAGACGCTCCGGGGAGGAGATTCATGAACCAGTTCCGCGCATTTGCGCTTGCGGCTGCATTTGCGCTGGGCGCATCGGCCTGTGCTCCGAAGCCGGGTGAAGCTGCCAGTGATGAGCATGCCGCCCTTGGCGCCGATCATCCCGGCAAAGCCGTCTACGAGCAGTGGTGTGCGTCGTGCCACGACAACGGCGCCCAGAGCGGCGCGCCGTCGCTGGCGGCAATCCGCACGCTCAACCGCTCGACCGTGCAGTACGCACTCGAATACGGCTACATGAGCCAGCAGGCCAAGAACGTTCCGAAGGAAGAGCTGGCCCAACTGATCGACTGGATTCCGAGCGCCTCTGGTCAAAACGATGACTGGGTGAATGCCGCACGCTGCCCCGTGAAAGTGCGCCAAGTGCGTCTCGAGGGCGCTCCAAGGACATCGGTCACCTTCGGCGTCACCTATGACGCCAACCGTCGCCAGACCGCCGATGAAGCCGGCGTCGACAAAGCCGACATGAAGAACCTGGAAGTCGCCTGGGTGGTCGCCTTCCCCCAGACGCCGACCATGCGCTCGCAGCCAGTTGTCATCGGCGACACGATCTTCATCGCGGCCACGGATGCAGGCCGCCTCTACGCGCTCGACACAAATTCAGGGTGCGTGAAATGGCACTATGTCTCGGACATGACGCTGCGCTCGTCACTTACCTTCGCTGAGGCGACAGCTACTTCGCCCGCTGCGATCATCATGGGGGATGCGGCTGGCAAGGTGCATGCGGTCGACGCGAAGAGCGGACGGAAGCTCTGGGTCACCGACGTCAAGCTGACCAGCCTCAACCGCATCACTGGCGCGCCGGTGGTCCATGACGGCAAGGTGCTGGCGCCGGTCTCAGTGATCGAATCCAACTTCCCGCCCGACGATGGCTATGAGTGCTGCAAGGGTCAGGGTGCAGTGGCTGCACTGGATCTCGCCACAGGCAAGAAGCTGTGGGTCGGTCGCGCCATCGACGAGGATGCGAAGCCGCAGCGCACGGGCCGCACCGGAACCCAGCAATGGGGGCCCGCCGGCGCCATGATCTGGTCGACGCCTGTCGTCGATCCGAAGCGCAATGTCGTCTATGCCGGCACCGGCGAGAACCTGTCCTGGCCGGCGACAGGCACGTCCGATTCCATCATCGCCTACGACATGACAACCGGTGAGAAGCGCTGGGTCTTCCAGGCAACCAAGGCCGACATCTGGAACAGCGCCTGCGGCCGCCGCGGCGCGAACTGCGACTGGCCCGGCGAGTATCACAGCCCCGACTTCGATTTCGGCGCGACGTCCATGCTGGTGAAGCGCAAGGACGGACAGGAGCTGGTGATCGCCGGACAGAAATCCGGCGTGGTGTGGGCGCTGAATCCGGACAACGGGCAACTGGTATGGTCGAACAAGATCAGCCGGGGCTCGGCGATGGGCGGCGTGCACTGGGGCATGGCCTACGACAACACCGCCGACCGCATCTTCGTGCCAAGCAATGACAGCGTGAACTCGCCGGAAAATCCCAATTTCGGACCGGGTATCCACGCGCTGAATGCCAACACAGGCGAGATCGAATGGTCCTACAAGCCGAACGCGCGCGACTGCGGTGAGGAATTGCCAGTTGCGACGGCGACTCGGCCTTCGGCGGAATCGAAGATGATGGCGATCGCGGCGCCGATCCTGCCGCCGCCGCCACGTATCACCATGGCTACCGCGAGACCGCCGGCGCCGCGTCCGCCAGCTGCAGCGGCGGTTGCACCTACGGGCGCGCCGGCAGCCGCTGCTCCCGCGGCGCCCGCACCGCCACGCGCGCGTTGCCGCCTCGGCTTCTCGCCCGCGCCACTACTGGTCGACGGCGCGGTGGTCACCGGCACCACACAGGGCATGCTACGCATATTCGACGGTGCAACCGGCGAAGTGCTGTTCGAGTACATGACCAACCGGGAATTCCCGAACACCGCCAACGGCCTGCCCGGCCATGGCGGCGCACTCGACAGCGCCCCCTATGTGGCCGGCGACGGCAAGCTGTTCGTCCAGTCCGGCTATGCCCGCTTCGGCGAGCCGCCGGGCAACGTGCTCATTGCGTTCAGGCCGACGAAGCACTGAGCTTTCAGGGCTATCCCAGAGGTTCGCGCCGAGATTGAAAAGTGTTGCTAGCAGGAGCTTTCGTGACAGCCTGACCCGGTTGATTGGGGGCTTCATCGTGAAACGACAATTAGCTGCAATTGCGCTCGTCGCCGTATCGGGTTGCGCGAGTCTTCAGGCGGCGCCGCCACTGGTGATGTCTAGCCAGATATCCGCAAGCCCATTGGCAGACGTGTTTGCCCGCCTGAAAGCACAGCAAGTCCTGTATCTCGACCGCGCTGGCGCACTTCGTGGCGACGCGATGTGGATCGAAGGGCTTTCAGTTGCCTCATCCGTGGCGACGCTCGGCTTCGCCGCGTACGACGCCCACAAAGACAACATCCTCGCCGCCGCGCTGACAGCGGGAATTGCAAATGCAGCAAACACGCGGTTGACGCCCGGATCCGCAGAAGCGTTCTACATGCGCGGTGTGACGGCGCTAACGTGCGTCAACAATGCGTCGCGCGAACTCTACTATGTTGGTGGCGGCGATGTGTTCAGCATGCCGTCCGGCGCGACCCTCAAGTATCAGGAAGTGCGCGAAAACCTCATGGCAAAGCGAGCAGAAGCCACCGCTTTCATCGAGGAGGGAAGCCGGGCTCTATCCAAAGCGCTCGCGGCAGCCAAGGCCCCGAGCAATCAGGCTGCTCTGAACACACTGCGCGCGGCGGCAGACAAGGCGGCCAATGCGCAGTCAGCCAAGCTTGCGGCCGCTCTGTCACGCGCGGAAGCTGCCGATAGCAAGCTGCAGCTCGGTCTTACCGCGCAACGCAAGCTCGTGCCGACCATGAACAAAGCAATGGAAGACCTCCACGTGCTTGTGACAAAGCGCCAAACGCCGGATCTCAAGTCGCTTCTCGACACCATCTCAAAAGTGGAGATTCCCAAACCGGCGCCACCTAGCACAACTGGCACATCCACCGCGACCAAGGATGCGAACAAACTTTTTGTCAGCCAGGCGCTGGGCGGAAGCGAGATCGCCGCATCGAGCGACGAACTCGCGAGCGCTCTCCACGCGCTCGTACGGGAAGTCGAGGACATGGCGCCGGAAAACGACGAGGCCGCGATCAAGCGCATAAGCGGTTGCGTGATTACGTTCGGCGCATCAGCGGGTTGAAGCCTACTTCTCGAACGGGTCCCGCATCAGGATCACGTCTTCGCGCTCCGGCGACGTTGAGAGCAGCGCCACCGGTTTGCCGACGAGTTCTTCGAGGCGGCGGACGTATTTCACCGCTTCGCCCGGCAGCTGCGTCCACGAACGCGCGCCGCGGGTTGAGCCCTTCCAGCCTTTGACGGTTTCGTAGACAGGCTGGACGTTGGCCTGATCGGTCATGCCGGACGGGAAGTGGTTGATGATCCGGTCACCGAGTTTGTAGTGCGTGCAGATCTGGATCTCGTCGAAGCCGTCGAGCACATCGAGTTTGGTGAGCGCGAGGCCGTTGACGCCGGAAACGGCGCAGGCCTGACGCACCATCACGCTGTCGAACCAGCCGCAACGGCGGGCGCGGCCCGTGTTGGTCCCGAACTCGTGGCCGATCGTGCCAAGACGCTGGCCGATCTCGTTGTCCTGCTCGGTCGGGAACGGACCGCCGCCAACGCGGGTGGTGTAGGCCTTCGCAAGGCCGAGCACATAGTTGATGGCGCTCGGGCCGACGCCGGAGCCAGCTGCCGCCTGCCCGGAGACGACGTTCGATGATGTGACGAACGGATAGGTGCCGTGGTCGACATCGAGCATCACGCCCTGCGCGCCTTCGAACAGGATACGGCGGCCAAGGCGGACGGCCTGGTCGAGGCGCTCCCAGGCGGGCTGGGCATAGGCGAGGATTTTCGGCGCGATCGCCAGCAGGTCTTTCTTGAGCTGCTCGCCATCCGGCTCGGGCAGGCCGAGACCGAGACGCAGCGGCTTGTGGTGAGCCAGCAGGCGGTCGAGCTTGAGGTCGAGGGCTGCAGGATCGGCGAGATCAGCTACGCGGATGGCGCGGCGTCCGACCTTGTCTTCGTAGGCGGGGCCGATGCCGCGGCGGGTGGTGCCGATCTGGGCCCCCGCGGCGGCTTCCTCGCGCGCGGCGTCGATGTCCTTGTGCCACGGCAGGATGAGGACGGCGTTGTCGGCGACGATGAGATCATCCGGCCCGAGATGGACGCCAGACTTCGCGATCGAGTCGATCTCGTTGAGCAGATGCCAGGGGTCGACCACGACGCCATTGCCGATGATGGAGAGCTTGCCGCCCCGCACCACGCCGGACGGAAGCAGGTTCAGCTTGAACACCTTGCCGTCGATGACGAGGGTGTGGCCGGCATTGTGGCCGCCCTGGAAGCGCACGATCACATCCGCCCGGCTCGACAGCCAGTCGACGATCTTGCCCTTGCCCTCGTCGCCCCACTGAGCGCCGACTACAGCCACGCCGGACATGTTTGCTCCGCATTTGCCGGGCCCTCAGGACCACACGGGGGGCGGCATTGCAAGGGCTGCAACAAAGCCGCGCCGGAATGTCTCTGGACACTGGCTTACCGGCCCATTCAGGGCATAGTCTCGGGCGTGGCGGGCGGCCTCCTGGACCCGGCGGGGAGCCATATGTTTCGGTCTATCATCAGCATTCTGACCCTCGTTCTGGGCCTTGTGGTTCTGATTCCCCTGATCGTCGCCGGCTATCTTTGGTGGGACGGCTCGCAACTGCTTGGACGCAAGGAAGCGCAGGCATGGCTGGCGCCGAAACCGGCAGCCGCGGACATGACCACATTCGAGGCCGTGGCGGCGCAATCGCTGTTCGGCGACACATGGAACGAGACGGGCATTCCGTGCCGCACCGGCGCGCGCTTTGTCCTCAACTATGTGACAGGCGCCGACAAGCGCGGCCTGTCGATCTCGCAGGTGGTTGCGCGCGACATCGCCACGCGCGTCGCGCCGGGGCTCAACGTGCACGAACAGCTTCAGCAACTCTCGATGGCCTGCCAGCTCGAAGGGCAGTTCGATGACGCCGCGCTGCTGCGCGTGTGGCTGCGCTATGCGTGGTTCGGCCCGGGACTGGAAGGCGCCGACGCGGCGGCAAACGCCGTGTTCGGCAAGGCCGCCAGTCTGCTTGATGCGCAGCAATCTGCGAAGCTTGTTGCACTCGTGCGTTGGCCGGACAGCCGCGACAATTCGGACGCGTGGCAACGTCGCACACAGCTGATTGCCTCGCGTTCCACGCCGTGACGCGCGGATCAACCTTTCAGTAAGATTCCGAAAACCCTTCCGTAAGACTCCGCGCGCCACCGTCGGCGCATGGCAGTTGCATCACTCAGACTTTCGCGCGGCGAGCGTCGCGGCTGGAGCGCACCCATTCTGTGGGCAGCGCCCGCCCTGCTCGTCATTGCAGTTTTCCTTGCGCCGGTGGATCAGCCCAGCTCGGCGCAAACGCCGATACGCGTGTCGGTTCCGGCTTCTGTCGCCGGCGTTGCTTCGGTGATCGATGCCGACACGCTCGAGATCAAGGGACAGCGCATCCGCCTTGTCGGCGTTGATGCGCCGGAGTCCGGGCAGAAATGCCTCGATGCGAGCAGCAAGTTCGTTCGTTGTGGCGCGACCGCAGCCAATGCCCTTGATGCCTGGATCAACCGCAACACGGTCAGCTGCGCGATCGAGGGCAAGGACCGCTACAGCCGCCTGCTCGGCCAGTGTTCGGTGCACGGCCAGAACATGCAGGAATGGCTCGTGACCAACGGCCATGCGATGGCCTACCGCAATTATTCGAAGGCCTATGTTCCCGCCGAGCTGAAAGCCCGCAAGGCGAAGGCCGGCATCTGGGCCGGCGAATTCATCTCGCCGTGGGACTGGCGCCAGGGTCTGAGGCTCGATGGCGAGAAGCCAACCAAGGCCATGACCAGCGGCAAGTTCGCCTCACACTGAGACGGCAACGGCCTCTTCAAATCAGGGTAAACGACCTTGAGGCTTGACCCGGGGACGGGCCTGCACTCATGACAGGCCGATGACCACGGGCCCCAAGCGCATACTTGTCACCGGCGGCGCCAAGCGCGTCGGACGGCATTTTGTCGAACGGCTGTCGCAGGCCGGGCACGGCGTGGTGATACATGCCAATTCCAATGCTGCCGAAGCCGAGCAGCTTGCCGGGCAACTTCGCAAATCCAACCCGAATGTATGGACGATCGCAGCCGATCTTTCCGATCACGCGGCCGCATGCGCGCTGATCGGCCAGGCGAGCCAGGTTGCGGGCGGCACACTCTCCGGCCTCGTGAACGGCGCGTCGGTGTTCGACTACGATGCGCCGGGCGCGATGGACCCGGCCGTGTTCGAGACGGCCATGGCGGTCAACCTGCGTGCGCCTGCCCTGCTGTCGGAATCGTTCGCGGCGCAGGCCAGCCCGGCGCGGGACAACTGCATCGTCAACATGCTCGACATGAAGCTGTGGAGCATGAATCCCGATTTCTATTCCTACACGATGAGCAAGGCCGGCCTGCTTGCCGCCACCGACATGATGGCCCGTGCGTTTGCGCCAGTTGTGCGCGTGAACGCGATCGCGCCCGGCTTGCTGCTGCCGAGCTATGACCAGACGCAGGACCGGTTCGAACGCGTGGCGTCGAAGAACCCGATGGGCAGGCCGATTCCGCTCGATGATGTTTCCTCGGCTCTGGAATTCCTGATGTCGAACACGTCGCTGATCGGCCAGGTGATCCATGTCGACAATGGCCAGCGGCTGGTCTCGGCGCGGCGCGACGTGATGTTCGAACCAAGGGGCGGCAAATGAGCCAACCGCCCTTCTATCTGGTCCGCATCAGCGGCATGGAGACGGTCGCCTCGATCGGCATTCACGCCTTCGAACTGTCCTCGCGCCAGCGGCTGATGGTGTCGGTTACCCTGCTGCTCAAGCCGCCTTCGACCGGCAGGGACGAGATCGACAGGGTCGAGAACTATGATTTCGTGCTGGAGGGGGTGCGGGCGCTGGTAGCGGACAAGCATTTCAACCTGCAGGAGACGCTTTGCGGGGAAATCCTCGATCTTTGCCTGTCGAAACCTGCGGTGCTTGGCGCGGTTGTGCAGACCGACAAGCCCGACGTATACCCCGGCGTTTCCGGAGTGGCCTGCCGCATGGGGCGGATGGGTCCCGGCCTGGCCAGCTTCCCCTGGTGGACGATAGATGTTTGAGATCAGCGCATCGGCGAGCTTCGAGGCGAGCCACTACATCGACGCAGAAGCGAGCGCCGCGCACTATCGCAAGGTGCACGGGCATTCGTTTGTCGTGACAGCGAGCGTCGCCAGCCCGGCGCCGGACCGGGACGGCTGGGTGATGGACCTGGGCGCACTGGAAGACCTTCTGCGGCGGACACTGGCGGAGCTGGATCATGCCGTGCTCAACGACATTCCGGGGCTTGAAAAGCCGACCTTCGAGAACATCCTGCTGTGGATCGAGGCGAAGATGAAAGCCGCCGGGGTTTCCCCCTCGCGTCTGGAGATCGAGCGGCCTACATTGAAGCAAAGGGCGGTCTACACGCCCGGCAAGTAAGGAGCGCTCCATGCCGAAGGCCAGTGACCCGAAAAAGCCCACGAAAGCTGCCAAACCAGACAAGCCAGCCAAGCCGGCAGCGCCTCAGGCCGAAGCAGCCAGCCAGAGCGAAGTCGCCCGCAAGCTCTATGAGAAGCTGCATGGCGCGGCCGACAAGACCGCCAAGGGCGGACCTCCCGGCGGCGCGCCCGGGCAGAAGAAAGGCTTTGACCCGAACCAGTTCAAGGGCGGCGGCAAGTCCTTCGGCGGCGGCGGCAACCAGATGATGCGCCGCACCCAGAGCCGCGGCGGCGGCAGCGGAGGCGGTGGTGGCGGCGGTGGCGGTGGCAGCGCGGCCTAGCGTACGCTCTCGATCGCTTCGAGAGCTTCCAGCCATTCAGCTTCGGCGTCGTCGAGCTGCGTCTGCAGTCTGGCGCGGCCCTTCAGCTTGGCTTCAGCATCGGCTTTGTGCGTGAAGGTGTCCGGATCGCCGAGGTCGCGGTCGATCAGTTCCAGAGCCGTGCGCGCCTTCTCGACGGCCTGCTCGGCCTGCTCAAGCCTATGCTTCTGCTTGAAGGTCGCCTTGGAGGGCGATGACGCCTTTGGCTTTTCGGCCGAGGCGATCTCGGCGCGCGCTATGGCGTGCTGCTTGTCCTGGTCGGGGCGGTCGGCGGCGAGGACGAGCGCCTTGTAGTCGGCGAGATCGCCATCATAAGGATTGGCCTTGCCGTTGTTGACCAGCCAGAGGCGGTCGGCGGTGGCTTCCGCGAGATAGGTGTCGTGGGTGATGATCAGCAGGGCGCCGTTGAATTCGTTGAGCGCATAGATCAGCGCCTCGCGGCTATCGATGTCGAGGTGCGATGTCGGTTCGTCGAGGATGAGGATATGCGGCTTCTTGTAGGTGGTGAGACCCATCAGCAGGCGCACCTTTTCGCCGCCTGACAGCTTGTCGACTTTGGTCTCGACCTTCTCGTGACCGAAACCGAACTGGGCCGCCAGCGCGCGTACCTGCGCCTGTCCGGCATTCGGGATCAGGTCCTTGACGTGGTCGAGCACGTTCTCGCCGGCGCGCAGTTCGTCGAGCTGGTCCTGGCTGAAATAGCCCACGCGCAGGTTTTTCGAGGCGCGGCGGAGGCCCTGCAGCAGAGGCAGTTTCTGGGCGATGGATTTCACGAGTGTCGTCTTGCCCTGCCCGTTCGCGCCGACAATGGCGATGCGGTCGTCGAAGTCGAGGCGCAGGCTGACGCGCTCCAGCACGGGCTTGCCGCTGGCATAGCCCATGTCGGCCTTGTCGAGTTCGAGGATGGGGGAAGCCAGCTCCTCGGCTTCGTAGAACTTGAACGGCGTCGTGCGCTCGGACAGCGGCACGGTGATCTCGGTCATCTTCTCGAGCATCTTCACGCGGCTCTGGGCCTGACGCGCTTTCGAGGCCTTGGCCTTGAAGCGGTCGATGAAGGACTGCATGTGGGCGCGCTGGACGTCCTGCTTTTCCTTCTGGGCCGTGAGGTGCGCGGTGCGTTCCGCGCGGCGCTTGAGATAGGTGTCGTAGCCGCCCACGCTGAGCACCAGTTTGGTCTGCTCGACGGCGAGGATGTGAGTGACCGAGCGGTTCAGCAGGTCGCGGTCGTGGCTGACGATCACTACGGTGTGCGGATATTTCCGCAGATAGACTTCGAGCCAGGCGGCGCCCTCGAGATCGAGATAGTTGGTAGGCTCGTCGAGCATCAGCAGGTCGGGACGCGCGAATAGCACGCCCCCCAGCGCCGCACGCATGCGCCAGCCGCCGGAGAATTCCTTGCAGGCGCGAGAGAGATCGTTCTGGGTGAAGCCGAGGCCGACCAGGATTTCCGCCGCCCTCGCCTCGCCTGACCACGCGTCGATGTCGGCTAGGCGCGCGTGGATGTCACCGATGCGCATCGGGTCTTCGCAGGTTTCGGCTTCGCGCATCAGGCTGGCGCGTTCGGTGTCAGCCTCCAGAACCACATCGATCAGCGTCTGGTTGTTGGCGGCGACTTCCTGGGCGACGAAGCCCATTTTCGCGCCACGGCTGATCCGGATCGAACCATCCCCGCCGTCGCCCTTGGCAAGCTCTTCCCGGATGATCCGCAGCAGGGTCGACTTACCGGTGCCGTTGCGACCGACGAGGCCGACCTTCCAGCCGTCCGCAATCTGGGCCGCGGCCCCCTCGAACAGGGGGCGGCCATCGATACGGAAAGTAAGGTCGTTGATCTGGAGCATGGGAGGGTCGGCTTTGGGGAGATTTTGGGGGCCCGTATGGCGGGTTCGGCCGCGCCCGTCAAACCGGCCATTTGACCGCTGGGGCAGGCCCGGATAACCGGCCGGACTCGCCCGGGGCTAGACATACCTCTCCTTCATTTTCCAGCGGTTTTTCTCGATGGCGGACCTTGCTTCGGAATTGGGCCGGGAGGAATGTCCGCGCGCGCCGGACAGGCGTCGTCGCAGGGCTAAGAGGCCGGACAGGACCGAAGCGTAACGATCGCTCGACACCCTCAAAGATCATGGCATGACCACCGCGACATCCAAGGAAGGACTACGCTCCGGGCTCTCTGCGTGCACCGGAACCTTGCCCCGCCGAGCGGGTAAAGGCCGGACGCATTCCCAGGCAGGCTGATCCATGGCGTTCCTCGACAAGCTCCGCTCCAAGAAGGCGCGCAAGGATCCGATGAACTCGGAGACGTGGCGCCATGCGGCGCTCGTTGCGGTGCTTGCCTGGGCCGGCGTTGGCGCCGACAGCCTCTCCTCCGCCAATTACGGCCCCGAGGAGGCCTACAAGGCGCTCCACCTGTCGGGCCACGAGCCGCTGGTGCTGTGGCTGGCCCTGATCACCGCGCTGACGGTGGTAGTCATCTCGCTGGCCTATGTGCAGATCATCCGGCTCTTTCCGAACGGAGGCGGCGGCTACAAGGCCGCAACCCGTCTCGTCCACCCCTATGCGGGATTGCTGTCCGGATCGGCGCTTATCGTCGACTATTCGCTGACCATCGCGATCTCGGTCGCGGCGGCGACCGACGCGATGTTTAACCTCTTCCCGCTGGAGTGGGTGGCCTACAAGCCGTTCGCCAATGCGGGTGGCCTGGGCTTCCTGCTCTTCCTCAATCTGAGAGGCGTGCGGGAATCCGTCACCGTCCTGGCCCCGGTCTTCTTCGGCTTCCTGGCGATCCACGTCATCCTGATCGGTTTCGGTCTGTTCGCGAAAAGCGACGAGCTGGTCTCCGCCGTGGTCAATGCGGAGCAGCACGTCACGGCCACCACCAATGAGGGAGGCACATGGGCGCTGGTGGCCATCATCGCCACCGCCTACGCCGCCGGCGCCGGCACCTACACCGGGATCGAGGCGCTGTCCGAAAACGCCCAATTCCTCAAGCCGCCGCGCGCCCAGACCGGCGCTCGCGCCATGACGCTCATCGCAATATCGCTGGCCGTGCTCGCGGGCGGGATCATGCTGCTCTACACGGTCTGGCTGCCGGAGCTGCAGGAAGGCAAGACGCTCAACGCCGTGGTGTTCGAAGCGACGCTGGCGCAGCTGTTCCCGGATGCGGAGCTGGCACGACAGATTATCCTGGCCGTGGCGATGGTGTTTGCGGCGGCGCTGCTGCTGGTAGCGGCGGCGTCGGGCTTCCTCGGCGGCCCGACCGTTCTTGCATGGATGGCGATCGACAAGTGGGCGCCGCACTCGTTTGCGCATTTGTCGAACAAGCTGGTGGCGCAGAACGGCGTCCTCGCCATGGGATTGGCGGCTGGGGCGCTGCTGCTGTTCACGGGTGGACAGGTTCACTCGCTGGTCGTGCTTTATTCGATCAACGTGTTCCTGACCTTCAGCCTCTCGCTCACGGGCCTGGCGCGCTACAATTTCACCCACCGCCGCGAAATGAAGTTCGGCCAGTGGCTGTCGCGGACATTCATTTCCTGCATCGCCCTGATCGTAGCGGTATCGATCCTGATCACGCTGTTCCTGGCGAAGTTCTCGCAGGGCGCGTGGGTTGCTGTCGTCGTGGCCCTGATGCTGGCGGCGTGCGGCTACTGGATACGGGATCACTACCGGCGCTTCGACAAGTCGATGGAATCGACGTTCGACGACCTGCTGATGCGCGATCCGTCGGCCGCGATCGAGATTCCGAAGCCGGCGAAGATGAAGCGCCCTGTGGGCGTCGTGACGGGCGCGCAGGGCGCGGCGGGACTGCACGCGCTGATGCATGCGCAGAGGCTTTTCCGGGGGCAGTTCGACTCGGTGCTGATCATCTCCGCCGGCGAGGTCGACGCGGAAGCCTATGGCGGCCATGAGGCTCTTGAGCGCCTGAAGAGTCAGGTAGGCGAGCGCTGCGCCAAGATCGTGGCCTGGTGCCGTGATCACGGCATGCCGGCCAAGGTCTATACCGGCTTTTCGACCGACGCCGTCGAGACGCTGGAAGAGCTCTGCATCAAGGCGCGACAGGACTACCCCAACGTGGTGTTCGTCGCGACGCGGCCGATGACGCGGCCCCATGGCTGGGCCTCCACCATGCTCCATGGCGGCACCGCCCTGTCGCTGCAGCGCCGGCTGCACGGGCATGACGCGCCCCTCCTTGTCCTGCCCATGCGGGTCGACATCGGCCCTGACCAGCTGTTCGGGACAGCGCCGAAGGATGACGCCTCGCCGGTCGTGACGCCTGCGCGCGCCGCGACCGAGCCGGAAGACGGGGCTGGTTGAAGCTCGGCTCCGATCATCCTCGGACTTGTTCCAAGAATGACTTCGGGAGGTGATTCTTGCGCTCTCCACGCTGTCATCCCGGAAGCGCGCAGCGCTGTCCGGGATCCATTTTCCAGATCGTCCCGCTTGATGAATGGGTCCCGGCCTTCCGCTTCGCTTCAGCCGGGATGACATCGGTGGGTGAAAACAAAAGGCCCGCTCTTGCGAGCGGGCCTTTCGGTTCTGGTGAAAGCTGGATCAGCCCTTCTTGGAGATGGCGATCCAGGACTTGGCGAGCCAGGCGGCGCCGTTGTCGGCCTTGATCGACTGCCAGGTCTTGCGGGCGTCTTCCTTCTTGCCCGCCTTGAACTGGGCGATGCCGAGACGGAGGCGCGCGAGGTCGGCGATGCCGGGCTCCATCTGGCCCTTGGTCAGGCCTTTCTGGAACAGGTCGATCGCCTTGGCATAGTCGCCAGCGCCGATCCATGCTTCGCCTGTGGAGGCATAGGCCTCGCCGGTCGGCTTGGCGGCGGCAGCGGCTTCGGAAGCCGCGAGGTCGGAGGCCTTGTCAGCCTTCGCATCGTCCTGGGCGCGCTGGTAGAGCTTCTTGTTGCGCTCCGCGTCCTTGTCCTTCGCGCCGCCGACCTCGCCCGACTTGAAGAGCGGGGCCCAGATCTTCTCGGCTTCGATGGCCATGCCGCGATTGAGGGCCAGGTCGCCCATCTCGCGCTGTTCCTTGGTGTTGAACTTCACGCCGGCCGCGTCGAGCGCGCGGTAGACGTCCAGCAGGGCGGCGTCCGACTTGAACTTCGGTTCCTTCTTGGCGCGCTCGATCAGCGGGCGCCAGTAGTCTTCCTTGTTCAGCAGCGGAGCGACGCGCTCGAGCGTGTCGTAATATTTCTCGAGCTTGTTGGTGGTCGAGTAGGCGTTGAGCAGGATGTTGTAGTGGACGCCATTGGCCTTCTTGCCTTCCTTGGCGTTCTGGTCGATCGCCTTCTGCGCCCACGCAATCGCCTCGTTGTAGTTCTTGGCGCTCAGCTCGGACTTGGCGACGTAGGCCATCTTGGTCGAATCGCCGCCATACTGAGCGATGAAGGCCTTGGTCAGCGCGAGCGCCTTGGCGGTGTTGCCTACAGCGGCGTATTCGCCGGCGAGCATGTCCGCATAGTTCTTCTGGAGACCGCCCGGCAGGCCGAGGCCCTGAGCCTTCTCGATCGCCTTGATCGCTTCCTGATGGTTCTTGAGGCCGACATAGGAGCTGACCCGGATCTGCTCGAGCGCGACCTTCTCCGGCTTGCCGTCAGCGTGGGGCTGTGCGGCGTCCGCGGCCTTGAGCGCGTCAGCATAGCGCCGGCTCTGAAGCGCGGTGTTGGCGGCAGTGAAGTTCTCCACGAACTCCTTCTTCGCCGAGACTTTCTGAGCCATCGCGGCCGGCGCCGTAATCGCCGTTACGCTGGCGAGACCAACCGCGCTGATCAGGCCAAGCCCGATCGCGGGCAGGCAGCTGCGCATGGTTTTGCCGAACGTCTGCATATCAAACCTCCACCTGGTCTCGTTCGTTTCGATATAGACGGCGCTAGACCGCCCTCAACCTTGATTCAGCAGCTTTCGCTGCGCACGAACGGCGCCCCCCGCAAGCGAGGAGCGCCGCTTTAGATTAGCCAAGTCGAATGCGGCGAGATCAAGTTCCCCCGATGACGCCCATCTTCTTGAGTCCGATGCGCTGCGCCGACGCCATGACGTGGGCGACGACGCCGTATTTCGCGAGCCGGTGCGGCTCGATGTGGATCTCCGGCTGCATGCCCCGCTGCGATTCGATCGCGAGGTTCTGCTGGAGCAAGGCGTTGTCCACTGGGGCGCCCTGCCAGAAGATCGATCCGTCGAAGTCGACGAAGATACGGATCGGGTCCGGCAGATCCGGCGGAGGCGGCGGCGCATCCGGCGGGGGCGGCAGCGGTGTGTCGAGCTTCACTGCGTGGCGCTGAGGCGGCAGCGTCACGATCAGCATGATGAGAAGCACGAGCATAACGTCGATCAGTGGCGTGGTGTTGATCTCGGAAAGCGGTTCGCCTTCCGCCATCGGTCCGACTGCCATTGCCATAGTACAAACTCCTGTCGCCCGAGGGCGTACTCAAGCGCCTAGCGGTAGCCTTGCACCGGCGCCTTCGTGATAAATCCGATCTTCAGGATGCCGGCCCGCTGGGCCAGCTCCACCACCCGGCCGACGTGATAGTATTCGGTCAGCAGGTCGCCGCGGATGTGAACCTCGGGCTGCGGGTTTTCCCGCGCCCGCGTAGAGAAGCGGCGAGCCAGATCTTCTTCGCTGATCTCCTTGGTGTTCCAGTAGATCGCGCCCTTCTCGTCCACCGCAAGGTTGATGTTTTCCTTGCGGGTCTGGACGACGACGTTGCGCTCTTCAGGAAGCTTCACTTCCACCAGACCAACGGCCACCGGCACGGTGATCAGGAAGATGATCAGCATCACGAGCATGATGTCGACGAGCGGGGTGGTGTTGATCGAGGAATTGAGGGGAGATTCCTCCTCCTCGATCAACGAGATCCCGGCTCCGCCGCCTTGATTGTCAGCCATGATCGGCTCCTCTCAAGTGGCTATGACGCTTAGGCTTTGGCCGAAGAGGCCATCAGCTTGTCGACGTCGTACGCGAAGTGGCGAGCGGCGTCGGAGATATTCTTGTTCCGGCGGCCCAGCAGGTTGTAGAAGATAACCGCGGGGACGGCGACGGCCAGACCGATGGCGGTCATGATCAGCGCTTCACCGACGGGGCCGGCCACTTTCTCGATCGACGGGTCGCCTTCCTGACCGATGCGGATCAGGGCGTTCACGATACCCCACACCGTACCGAACAGACCGACGAACGGGCAGATGGCGCCGACCGTCGCGAGGAAGGCCATGCCGGCCTGGAGACGGCCGTTGACGCGCTCGAGCTCGATGCCGACCTGGTGGGACATGCGGTCCGAGCGGCCGATGCGGGCGCCGAGACCTGCCTGCGCCGAGTTGGCCTGGGCGATGGCGCCTTCAGCAATCGTGCGGAAAGCGTTGTTGCGGCCGAGAAGGTCGAGACCTTCATCGAGCGTGTTGGCGTCCCAGAAAGCGGGGATTTTCTTGGCCTGGTTGATCAGGATGGTCTGGTCGACCGCCTTGGTGGCCGCGATGTAGATCGAGCCGGCGAACATGATGACCATCAGGACGAGCGTGGTCTTGGCGACGATGTCGCCTTCCGACCAGACGTTCTGGATCGAGAAGGCCTCGGAGACGCCGCCTTCTTCAGCAGCGGGAGCGGCTTCTTCAGCAGCAGCAGGAGCCGCAACTTCCGGAGCAGGCGCCGGCTCTTCCAGCGAGAGCTGGGGCGGGGCTTCGACCGCCGGAGGCGTCGCCGGCTGTTGGGCCATTGCGCCCAGCGGCAGGAACGACATCGCCAGCGCGGCCAGCATGAGTTTTACAGGAGAGCCCCGCCGCGGAGAGCCGTCACCGTGATACGCCGTTTTCATTATCGTCTTCTCCTCATTCGGGTTTCCCCGAGACTACTTGGGGCGGCGCGAAGCTATCCCTTCGTTCCGCCCTCACCATCAACTCGTTTTAATGCAACCGTCACCCGGCGAGGCCGGATCTCTCAACCCCGTCTCAGTCTTTCGGAAGCTTCCAGGACACCGTCAGCTGGTAAGCCGGATAATTCGGCGGGCACCAGGCGACCGGTTTGCCCGCGCCGTCCTTGGCCGGGGTAAAACGAAGCTTCGGAATGCCTTTGACAGTCGCATCATCGAGCGAGTCGATTCCGCTCGAGCCGATCAGCTTCACATCCGTAGCCCGGCCGTCGATGCTCATGCACATGGAAACCGTGACGTCGCCTTCCTGCTTCGCGCGAAGAGCGCGAGCGGGATAGTCTTCGTTCAGCAGTTTCTG
Source organism: Hyphomonadaceae bacterium (assembly GCA_965279205.1). Lineage (GTDB taxonomy): Bacteria > Pseudomonadota > Alphaproteobacteria > Caulobacterales > Hyphomonadaceae > UBA7672. The sequence continues at coordinate 1,366,134 of OZ257144.1, read as the reverse complement.
GAAACGATCCTGGTCGGGACGAGGACGCACGGGCGGCAGCGCGGGCCTCGGCGGCGGCGGCGGTTTGACTTCCGCGCGAACCGGATCCTTGGCCGCCTGGACCTGAACGATGGCGTTCTGCGGCGGCGGCTGGTCGAAAATGAAATCAGGCAGGATGACCTGCGGCGGCGGCGGCGGCAGGTCGACATCGACCGGCGGCGGCGGCGGCGGCTCGTCTTCCTCGATCTCAGGAACCTCGATGATCACGACTTCGGATTCCACGGGAGGCTTGAAGAAGTTCTGGCCGAAGCCATTGGCGACGGCGACCGCGACGCCCGCGTTAATGAGCACAACGGCGGCGGCGCCAATGGCGCGCGTCGAGTTATTGCTCCGCTTTGTCGTGTAATACATGTCTCTCTCGCTCTGACGCCCCAAATGTTCCCCGGCTCCAGCCTTTTGGCTTTTGGATGCCGGGTAACCCGAATTTTATGCCTTCCTTTTGCCGCAAGCGCCAGTGTGGACGCAGCGTTTTTTGCAGAAGAGGCTTGCGCGCGATCGTCGCATTCCGAGGGAATGACGCCGCGTTTCGGGGTCTTGGGAGCAGCTGCTTTTATAGTGTCTTAGCCACTCGCCGGGGGGAGCCGACGACCCTCTGTTGCGGCGCATATGCCCTGCACGTAATCCGGCTGTCAACGCGCCGCCTGACGCAGTTGGTCAACTTTCCGGGTTGGAAACTGACCGGTGCGTCAGTGGATAGCCCGAGGGCTGTCACATGCGGGTCAACGATTCGAGGCAGCCGCCGCTTCGGATTCCCCGGATCCGAGAACGGACTCAACCACAGGCGTATCCTTCTTCGGATCGCTGAGCAGGCCTTCCCACTTGGCAATGACCGCGCAGGCGATCGAGTTTCCGATCACATTTGTCGCAGTGCGGCCCATGTCCATGAAGGCGTCCACAGCGAGGACGAGCGCAATCCATTCGGGCTTCATGCCGAGCGCCGGCAACGTCGCCGAGATCACCACCAGCGAGGCGCGCGGCACGCCGGCGATGCCCTTCGAAGTAACCATAAGAAGAAGAAGCATTCCGACCTGCTGATCCCACGACAGCGGGATGCCCATGGCCTGGGCGATGAACATCACCGCGAAGGTGCAGTACATCATCGAGCCGTCGAGGTTGAACGAGTAGCCGAGCGGCAGCACGAACGACACGACGCGGTTGGCGATGCCGTGGCGCTCGAGCTGCTCGAGCAAGCGTGGATAGGCGGCTTCCGAGCTCGCGGTGGCAAACGCCAGCAGGCCCGGCGCGCGGACATCCCACATCAGCTTGAACACGCGCGGACCCAGAACAAGGAATCCGGCCGTGATGAGCAACGCCCAGAGAACGAACAGCGCGATGAAGAATGTGCCGACGAGGCGGCCATAGTCAGCGATGACCTCCAGCCCCTGCAGCGCAACGGTCGAAGCGATCGCGCCGAACACGGCGAAGGGCGCCATGGCCATCACATAGCCGGTGATCTTCAGCATCAGGAAGGCGATCTGCTCCAGCAGGTCGGTGACCTTCGCGGTCTTCGGGCCCAGCGCCTGCAGGGCGATGCCCATGAAGAGCGAGACGACGACAAGCTGGAGGATTTCGTTCTTCACCATCGCGTCGGCGATCGAGGTCGGGAAGACGTGGGTGATGAATTCCTGCAGGTTGAACGCGCCCGTCGAGACGGTCGAGGCGTCGGCCACGGCGGTATCAAGCGTGACCGGGAAATCGACGCCCGGCTTGAACAGGTTGACCATCAGGAGGCCGAGCCCGAGCGAGGCCAGCGAGGCGGTGACGAACCAGACCATCGTCCGTGCGCCGATGCGACCAACGGCAGCCCCTCCCCCGAGGTGGGCAATGCCCACGGTCAGCGTGGTGATCACCAGCGGGGCCACGATCATCTTGATGAGGCGGAGGAAGATGTCTGACAGGATCTTGAAATAGCTGGCGATATCCGACTGTTCCTTGGTCGGGGCCTTTTCGATCTCGGGGGTCGTGGCGATGCCGTTATTGTTGCGGTCGAGCGCCCGGAACGCCTTGTCGATGTCGGCTGCGGGAGCGCCCGGCATGGTCGTGGCGAACTCCTCGCGACTCACCTGCCCGTCCCGGTTGGCGTCCATAGGGGCGATTTTCGCCTCTGCCGCCTGCACCCGCGCCGCGGGGTCGCCATAGACGAACGCGCCGGCGCCGACACCCAGGATCATGGCGAGGATCAGGCCGATGAAGATCAGGCGTTGCATGCAGCTGGCGCTCCGAAAGGCTAGCCGCCTCAATAACATGAGAGGCCGGGCTGACCAGCCTTCCGATGGGACAGCGGTCCCTATCCGTGCGAGCGTGCCCTATTCCGGTTGGCCGGAACTCCAGGAGAATTCCATGGACGAAGGTGCAATCGACCGCGAGGCGATGGGCAAGATGGCGAAGACGCTTGCCTTCATCAAAGGCGCGAACGATCCAACCACGCTGGCGCTGAAGCTGGCGGCGGAAACGGGCAAACCCGCCGACATCAAGAAGGCCCGGGCGCTTTTCATCAAGCTGAAGCCAAGCGACCGCAAGGGCGCCATGGCGACGCTCTCCGACGAGTAGGCTACCTTCCCGTTCGGTGTGGCGGCGCCTAAGCTGGCGCCGATTTTCCAGCGGGAGGCCCCATGGCCGGCAGCCAGGACTTCGCAGCCGATCCGCGCAACGCCAGCCTGAAGATCTGGCTAAACGGCAAGCTTGTGCCGAAGGATGAGGCGAAGGTCTCGGTCTTCGATGCGGGCTTCGTGCTGGGCGATGGCGTGTGGGAAGGCCTGCGGCTGCACAAGGGCGCGCTGCTATTCCTCGATGAGCATCTCGAACGGCTCTACACCGGGGCGAAGGATATCCAGCTCGACCTCGGCCTCACGCGCGACGAGATAGTTGCAGCCTTGCGGGCGACGCTGGACGCGAACGGCATGCATCACGGCGCGCACCTGCGTCTGATGGCGACGCGCGGTGTGAAGGCGGCGGTCAACCAGGATCCGCGCAATGCGCTGGGTTCGGCCACCATCGTGATCGTGGCGGAATACAAGGAGCCGAGCCCGGACATAGTGACCAGGGGGCTAGCGCTGGCGACATCCTCCATTCGCTGCACGCCGGCGGACATGTTCGACATGCGGCTCAATTCGCATTCAAGGCTGGCGCTGATCCGGGCGCTGATCGATGCGATCGCAAAGGGCGGTGATGAGGCGTTGATGCTGGATCCGGGCGGGTTCGTCTCGAGCTGCAACGCCACCAATTTCTTCTGGGTGCGTGATGGCGAGGTGCGGACCTCGACCGGCGAGTTCTGCTTCAACGGCGTGACGCGCGGCGCCGTGATCCGGTTGTGCGACGCCAACCAGATCCCGATCCGTCTCGATTATTTCCGGGTCGACGACGCCCACGCAGCGGACGAGGCATTTGTCACCGGCACGTTCGGCGGCATCACCCCGGTGCGCTCGATCGATGGGCAGGTGCTGCCCGAAGGTACGCCAGGGCCGGTCACGGTTAAATTGCGCGCACTCTATGAAGCACTCAAGGATGAGCAGGCCCTGTATGCCCAGCTGAAGGCCAGCCCATGAGCTACACACTTCATTATTCTCCGGGCACGGCGAGCCTTGTCGTACACTGGATGCTGATCGAGATGGGCTTGCCCTTCGAACTGGTCCTGGTCGATTTCGATGCTGGCGCCCAGAAGAGCCCAACCTATCTGGCGCTTAATCCATCCGGCCGCGTGCCGACGCTGGTGATCGACGGCAAGCCGCACGCCGAAAGCACCGCTCTGCTGATGCTGCTGGCGGAGCGGCATCCTGAAGCGAGGCTCGCGCCAGCGGTTGGTGCGCCCGAACGCGCCGAGTGGATGGTGGGCATGATCTATCTCGCCAACACATTGTTGCCTGCCTTCCGCGACTGGTTCTATGCAGACAAGGATGGCGACCCTGCGAATGTCGATGCAGTGAAAGCCCTGGCGCGCATTCGCATCAAGAGCGTGTGGGACAGGCTCGATGCGCAACTGGCGGATGGCCGTGAATTCCTGGTCGGCGGCAAACTTTCCACTGTGGATTTGCTTGCTACCATGCTGATGCGCTGGTCGCGCAACATGCCGCGCCCGGCGACAGGGTGGCCTGGCCTCGACCGCTACATCACGCGCATGCGCGCCATGCCGAGCTTCATTGAAACCTGTGATCGCGAAGGGCTGAGCGAGTGGCGCAACCCGTAAGGATAGCGATGTGGTCGGGGCCGCGGAATATCTCCACGGCGTTGATGCGCTCGTTCGGCGCACGACCCGACACGCATGTGATGGATGAGCCGTTCTATGCAGCCTATCTCGCCATATCGGGCGCCGATCATCCCATGGTGGCGGAAACACTGGCCTCGCAGCCCAACGACTGGCGCGATGTCGTGCCTCAATTGTTGGCCGATCCGCCGGGTGGGCGAAGCATCTTCTACCAGAAGCACATGACGCATCACATGCTCTCGGGCTTCGGGCTCGACTGGATGAAGGAGTGCCGCAACGCATTCCTGATCCGCGATCCAGACCTGGTGCTGGCGTCCTATTCGGTGAAGCGGGGCGAAGTGACACTGGAAGATGTCGGCTTCGTCCAGCAATGGGAAATCTTCAAGCGCGAGTCCGACCGCCTTGGTCATGCGCCACCAGTCGTTGAGAGCATCGACATCCTACTAGATCCGGCTGGCGTGCTGTCGAAGCTTTGCTCGGAACTCGGCATTTCCTGGGCGGCGCAGATGCTGAGTTGGCCAGCAGGCCGGCGGGACACGGACGGCGTGTGGGCGCCGGCCTGGTATGACGCAGTTGAGAAGTCGACAGGTTTCGAACCGCCCAAGGCGGAAAAGAAGCGCGCCCTGCCGGATCACCTACAGCGCATCGCTGACGAGGCGCGGCCTCACTATGAAGCGCTGGCGAAATGGAAGCTCAAGTGATCGGTGACGGCTTTCCCAAGGGCACCTATTCAAGTCACGGTGTTGGGCACGGCTATCTGCACTTGCTGCCCGGCCACCGCTATCGAGTGGTGAAAGAGTTCATCGACTTCGACAAGGACGTGCATACCGTCGGAGAAGAATGGACGTACATCGGCACGGCATTCCTTCCCTACGATGATGGGCGCTCTCTGTTTGTCTCGGTGGACGGGATCCGCGAATGGCACATCCGCATGCAGGACCGCGAGGAAGAGCAGCGCGGGATACTGGATGGGCTAGCGGAGTATGTGGTCGAGGTGAGATAAGAACGATGAGCATGCCGCGAGACGAACTTTGTTTTCCCAACGGACGCGAAGATCTGTTGACCACAGGGCACGCGTTTGCGGCAATGACCAGCTTCCTCGAAGCTTTCTGGGAAAGAGACGGGCGACCGGATGACTCCATGCCCAAGCTGTTGGGCTGGATCAATCAGTGGGCAAACAGCGGCCAGGCCGATTCCGCAATGTGGGGCGACTGGCTCGAAGCGATCAAGCGGACGCAACCTCAAGACACTCGTCGCTAACCCTGCATCTCACGTGCCTTCGCGCTGAGCAGTGTTCGCACACCTTCGGTAGTCCGCGTCGCGAACACCGCTGCCAGTCCCTGCGCATCCGCCATTGCCACCCCCTGCTCCGCGCCGAGCGCGAAGAGCGCCGTCGCCCAGCCGTCTGCATCCATGGCGTTGGCGTGCATCACGGAAACGCCGGACAGGTCGCCACGCAGAGGTGTTCCGGTGCGGCCATCGAGAAGGTGGGAGACGCCATCGCGGCGGCGGACGAAGTCGCCGGACGTGGCGATGGCGAGTCCGACTAGCGCAACATCCGTGTGGCGAGGCTCGCCCGGCGCCGGCGCAAGATCGGAGAGTTCGAGTTCGACCCACCAGGGTTGAGCATCAGGCTTGACGCCCTCGCCGACGAACTCGCCGCCGATTTCCATCAGGAAGCTGGGAATGCCGAGGGCGCGGAGGCGCGCGGCGCAGAGATCGACGGCGTGGCCCTTGGCAATGGATGAGAGGTCGAGCGCAACGCCGCCCGGCTGGAATGCGCGGCGGTTGACGATATCGAGCTGGATGTCGCGCCAGCTTGCCGTTCCTGATGGGCGATCCAGCGCGGGCCCGAGGCCTAGCATGTCCATGCGTGCAGCAAGCGCGGGGTTGTAGGCGCCATCCGTCAGCGCCGCGATTTCGAGCGCACGAGTCAGCACCAGAAGGAAGTCCGGCTGGAGATCGTGCCAGCCGAGCTCGCGGTTGAACCGGCAGAGGTCGGACGACGGCTCCCAGCCGCTCATCTGCACAATCACAAGCGCGAAAGTTTCCTCGAGCGCGGCCATCACATCGGTATTGGCGACAGAGTCTTGCGCAACGAAGGCAAGCGACCAGCCCGTGCCCATGGTTGCGCCGGAAAGACGCCGGACCGGCGCATCCAGACGCGAGGCGCGAAGTTTCGAGGGATGCATGCCCGCAGGAATCAGAAGCCGGCCCGCTGCTGGCGGACCGGCTTCTTCATTGTGGCGATCGGTCGGGCTCAAGATCAGCCCGGAAGAACTTCCAGAACTGCCGAATACATCGACGAGCTCTTCATCGTCTTGCCTTCCATCGTGATCGTGCCCTGGCTTTCGGTGTTGAGCCAGAACATGCCAGCCGACGGGAATTTCAGCTTGATGACGCCGTCCTCGTCGGACGTGACCTTGATGGCGCCTTCGTCCTCGCGATAGCGGTCGCCGCCGGCGATGACCTGGACGGCGAGACCTGCGGCAGGCTTGCCGTTGTCGGTCAGCTTGAAGCTCACTTCCTCGCCCACATAGAGATCGTTCGGGTGGGTAACGGCGGTGAGTTCGAGGCCCTTGCCTGTTGTCTTGATCGCGGTCGGCGCGCCAACGGTGACGAAGGTCTCGACGCGGCGGTTGGAGACGGTGAGTTCGACGCCGGGCTTCTTGTCGATGCCTTGCGCGGCGTATTCGGCGAGCGTGCCACGCCAGCGCTTCACTTCCGCGCCTTCCTTCCAGCTGGCGTTGAAGCCACTGGAGGCGTTGGCGATGCGGTAGGTGCCTTTCTGGTCGAGCTTGACGTCGAGCGTGGTGCGGTACTGGCCGACCATCGCGTTGGTTGCCTTGGTCGTCTTGCCGTCCGGCGCGGTGATGACGATCTGGTCGACCGCCATCGGGCGGTGATCCGGGAAGAACAGGTTGTTCGAGGCAGCTGCGTCGATCGTGACATAGGCGCCTTCGCCCGAGACGATCGTGGTCGAGGGCAGGATCCAGGCGCGGTGCGCGTGTGCCGTGCCGACGGCGAGCGCCGCAAGGGCGACAGCGGTGATGCAGCGCTTGGCGAAGGTTTTCATGTGATGTCTCCCAGGAATGCCGGTTGAATTACTTTGTAAGCTTGAGCGTGACGGCGCCGAGTTCTTCCTTGCCCTTCGCAGAAGCGGTCGCCTCCGCTCCTGGCGTCCATTTGAAAGGAATCTCGACGAGCTCCTTGCCGCCAACTTCGCGTGTCGCCTCGACGATCAGCCTGTAGTCGCCGGGCGCAAGCTTCGCGAAGGCGCCGCTGTCGGTCTTGAATTCGACCTTGTTGGCGCCCGGAGGCCGCGTGGGGCTCGAGAGGCCGTCTGCCGGAAGCTCGAGCGTGCGGCCGGTGCGGCGCCACCACTGGCGGATGTCCTTCAGCCACTTCTCGCCCTCCTGATCCTTGAGATCAACATCGTACCAGACGGAGAGGTTGGCGGCGACCTTGCCGGCCGCATCCTCGATCCAGATGGCGATGTAGGGGCGGTGGTATTCGGAGACGGTGAGCTTCGGAATGTCGACGGTGAGTTCAAGCACGCCCGCATGGGCGGCGCCGACCATCGTCAGAGGTACAGCCAGGGTCACAAGCTTACGCATTCAGTCGTGCCTCACACATGGATCAGAAAGACGGCGATGATCGCCGGAACAAGAAGTCCTGCGCCGACAATGAACCAGGTCGGCGGCCTGCGCGCCGCGTGCATCCAGAGCAGCACCAGTCCGGTGATGCAGAACAGGATGGCCGCGGCAGAGAAGATGTCGAGGAACCAGAACCACATCGAGCCGGTGTTGCGGCCCTTGTGCAGGTCGTTGAGCCAGGAGATCGCGCCGCGGTCCGTGTTCTCGTAGACGACCTCGCCGGTCTCGCGGTCGATCGACAGCCACGCATCGCCGCCGGGTTTCGGCATGCCGACGTATACATCGAGATCCGACCACTCGCCGGTCTTGCGCGAGACAGGCGCGCCGGTTTCCTTTTCCAGCCAGTCGGCGACGGGCTTTGGCAGGATCGACGTCTTGCCCTCGACCGGCCCTTCGCCCAGCTGGACCAGTAGTTCGGGCGGCATCACCTTCTCGACCTGGGTGATGACGGGTTTGGCTTCGATCTGGCTCGCATGGTTAAGAGTGATGCCAGTGATCGAGAACAGCAGCATGCCGATCAGCGTCGCGGCGCCAGTGATCCAGTGCCAGATGCGCGCCTGGGTCATCCAGAACAGGCGACGCACTTTCGCCTTGTGAGCCTTTTTCGCCGCTCGCTCGGCCTGCGCCTTGTCCGCATCCACGGATGCGTTCGCGCCAATGTCCGAGCCCTCGGCCATCCAGCTCCCCGACGTGCGGATCACATCCGACGTGCATTGCCATTCCGGGCGCCCTTGCGACCCCAGTTCAGGCGAGCGTTACGACACGCATCCGCTGTTTGCAACCCATTCTCATTCGCAAAACGCAGCGAAAACGCAGGCGTGATGACGCATCAAGCGGGGAACGGGAGGAGCAGCTCGTAGTAGATCAGCGGCACGCTGCGAAAGACGGCGCGTCCGCGCTCCTGATAGCCGCACTTCGCATAGAACTCGCCGGCGCCGGCGGCATCGTCGAAGGCATCGAGCCGGATCGCATCGCCCGGCCAGGCGCGGACCTTGTCTATTGCTGCGGCCAGCATCGCGCGGCCGATACCCCGTTTCTGTTGTTTCGGGTCGATCGCCATGCTGGTTAGATAGATCGGCGTCTTCGCCTTGGTGAAATAGGCGGGGTCAATCGCCCAGGGCTTGCGGGTGGACAGGGTTAGCGTGCCGACGATCAGCCCGGCCTGCGTGGCGATCAACACCTTGCCCCGGTTGATGCCCAGCATCACGCCGCTGGATGTTGTGTTGGAAGACCAGAAGCCCTTGCCAAAACGCGCTGTGAGGTCGTCCGCCGCGGAAATGCGCAGCGCCGCGATCTCCTCCGCGTCAGCCGCGACCGCTTCGCGGATGGACTGATTCACCTCCGACTCCCGGACCAATGGCCTGCGTCCAGCTTCACGCCATTGAAGGCCCAGCGCCAACACATCTGACGCGTTTGCCGGGATTATTTTCGCACCGCTGAAAATAGAAGCGCGCGACCCGAGGGCCGCGCGCTCCAAGACAATTCGCAGTCGATCGGCCTAGAAGCCGAAACGCAGGCCGACGTCGAAGCTGTGACCTTTGACGCTCAGGTGCATCGTGCGGCCGTTGGTGTCACGCAGATCGAACGTGCCATCGTCGTAGTAGCGATACTGCGCCGTCAGCGCGGTGTTCGGCATGATCGGAACCGAGAAACCGGCCATCGCCTGCCAGCCGATATTCGTCTCGTCGGTGTTGACCAGCGAGACGACCGGGCCGTTCGGCGCGAGCGGGCTCGGGCCGGACAGCTCGACATCGGCCTTGGTCGGTCCAATGCCGACGCCGAGGAAGGGCGAGAAACCGCCGCCGTCGAAATCGTAATATACGTTCGCCATCGCGCTTTGCGTAACGACGTTGCCGTCGGTCTGGCGGGTGACGCCCGCGCCGATCTTGGCCTGGTAGTTGTTCGTGTCCGACGTGCTGTAGCGGTATTCACCCTCGATGCGCAGGGCGCCGAGGTCGATGCCGAGCGCGCCGTTGGCCGAGAGGCCGCCGTCCACGTCGATCGCCATGTTGAGCGGAACGCCCGGCGAAATGCCGCTTTCGGTGCGCGAGTTCACGCTGTCGAGTTCGTTCCAGCCAGCGCCGCCTGCGATGTAGACCTGCGCGCTCGCCGAGCCCCCCGCGAACGCAGCCGCCAGCGCCGCCGTGGCGACGCCGATGCCCCATTTATACATAGTCGTCTCCCTTAAATCCTGACCCCAAATTGACCCTTTGGGCCGACGTGACCTTACACGTTTTGTGCCGATGACAAATCGGTGACCCCTCAAGACGCGAGCGGGCATTCCCTTGCGGAAGAGGTAATTGTCCCGACCGTCTTGAGGCGCCATGCCGGGCCGTGCATGAGTGATTTGAGGACATTTCTCGCGAGGATTGAATGGCGTCTGCAAGATTCCTGAGGGTGCTGCTGCTAGGCGCCTCTGCGCTTTCTGTTTCGGCGTGTGCCTCGATGGCCACACCCCCCGACGGCGTCAGCGCGGAAGCCATGGCGATTCACCAACGGATGCTGACGCTCGACACCCACCTCGACACCCCGGCGCTGCTGGAAGGCGCGCGGCCCTATGACATCACGGAGCGCCATTCCGTGGATCGCGACGGAAGCCAGGTCGACCTGCCGCGCATGAACGATGGCGGGCTCGATGGCGGGTTCTGGGCGATCTATATGGGCCAGGGCGCGCTGACGCCGGAAGCCTACGCCATGGTCCGCGACCGGGCGCTCAGCCGCGGGCTGGCGATCCAGAAGATGGTCGCGGCCAATCCGGACACGTTCGAGATCGCTCTCAAGGCAGCCGACGCCGAACGCATCAACAAGGCCGGAAAGAAGATCGTCTTCCTGTCGATGGAGAACTCCTGGGAGCTCGGCGACGACATCACGCTGATCGACACGTTCTACATGATGGGCGTGCGCATGATCGGGCCGGTGCACAATGGCAACAACCAGCTCGCCGACTCGGCCAACATGATGGGCCAGTCGGCAAAGTGGGGCGGCCTCTCGCCGATGGGCAAGGCGTTCGTGAAGCGCGCCAACGAACTCGGCATGGTGCTCGATGGCAGTCACTCGGCCGACACGACCGTCGACCAGATGATGGATCTGTCCGCTACGCCGCTGGTGATGTCGCACCATGGCGTCGATGCGCTGAACGAACACCCGCGCAACATGTCGGACGCGATGCTGAGGAAGCTCGCTGCCAAGGGCGGCGTGATCCAGATGAACACGCTGTTCCTGAAGACGCTGCCGGCCGCGCCGCCTGAACGCGCGGCGGCAGTGAGTGCGATCACCACAAAATACGGCCCCGTCGGCGCGCTGAGCGACGAGCGCTACAAGGCCTATCTCGACGAGATGGAAGCGGTGAACCGGCAATACCCGGCGTCGCAGGCCGACTTCGAGGACTACATGAAGCAGATCCTCTACGCGATCAAACTGATCGGCGTGGATCATGTCGGCCTCGGCGGCGCCGACTGGGATGGCGGCGGAGGACTCACCGGCTATCGCGACATCACCTACATGCCGAAAATCACCGCGCGTCTGCTGACCGAAGGTTATAGCGAAGCGGACCTGCAGAAGATGTGGAGCGGCAATGTGCTGCGCGTCCTCAAGGCTGCCGAAGACTATGCGGCCAGCCTGAAGAAGTAGGCGCCCAGACCGGCGAATCGCATAGCGCACAGGCGTTGCCGGCCAGACTTGTCTGCGTCGCCCGCCTGCCCTGTTCGCGTCGCGCAACCCGGACTAGTGTGATCGCGCATTTCCGGGAGGACTCATGCTCCGTTCCAGCCTGCTTGCAGCGCTTTCGCTTGCCGTCGCCTTGCCCGCGATGGCGCAGGGCTATCAGCCGCCGCGCACGCCGGACGGCAAGCCGGACCTGCAAGGCATGTGGACGAATTCCAGCATCACGTTGCTGGAGCGGACCAATTCGCAGCTGCCGCTGGCGCTGAACACCGACCAGGTGAAGCAGATGGAGGCGACACGCGCACAGCAGTCTGCGGCAGACGCAGCGCCGACTGCAACCCAGACGGCACCGCCGGCGGGCCGCGACCCCGGCGGCTACAACCAGTTCTGGCTCGATCGCGGGACAAGGGTCGGCGTTGTGAAGGGCCAGGCGCGTTCGTCGTGGATCACCGAACCTGCCAACGGAAAGATGCCGGTTTCGGACGACGGCCGGAAGCGGATCTCGGTCATCCTGTCGAAGCGCGGCGAGGATGGACCGGAAGGAATGAATCCGGCGGATCGCTGCCTCGTCGGCTCTCGCGGCTCGGGTGGACCGCCGATGCTGAACAACCTCTACAACAACACCTACCAGATCGTGCAGACGCCGACGCATGTGATGATCGATGTCGAGATGATGCACGATGCGCGCATCATCCGGATGGACCAGGACTACAAGCCAGAAGCCGTGAAGCAGTGGCTCGGCGACAGCGTCGGCCGATGGGAAGGCGACACTCTGGTGGTCGTGACCAGGGGCTGGAACCGCTGGCATGGCGACTACGAGCCGGTCTTCCTGTCGGAGAAAGCGACCGTCACCGAACGCTTCACGCGCACCGCGAAGGACGAGATCACCTACGCCTTCGAGATCAATGATCCGGGTTTCTATACGCAGGCCTGGAGGGGCGAGATGGTGTTCACGCCCTCCGACGGTCCGGTCTATGAATTCGCCTGCCATGAAGGCAATTACGCCCTCCAGCACATCCTGCAGGGCGCACGGGTGCGGGAAGCGAAGAAGTAGTCGCGGCCAACCGACCGCGTATCGCAGTCGGCCAACGTTTGCAGGCTCAATCCGGAACTGGCGAGACAAGCAGCCGGGCTCGCGTGCAGCATCGATGACCGTTGCCGGCCGGAAATCGCCGGAAGGCGACATTGGGCCAACTGATTGTGGGCAGTCTTCAGCGTCCAGTCGGCTTCCACTTGTCGTGGAGCAATTTTGCTTCCTCTTCGGCGTTCATCGGCGCACCGGTCATACGCTGGTCGAGGAAGGCTTCGAGCGCAGGCGAGCGCGCGGCGGAGGCCGTCTGAAAATCGCCCAGCGTCCTGGCAAGTCCATACGCCACGACCTGCGTGCGCCAGCCTTCATCCTCGCGGCAGGCGATAGCGGCTGACGCCTTGTCGCCCCTGATGACGTCGAGCTGTCTGCAAAAGGCGCCGTCGTCGGAGGCGAAGGTGAGACGCGGCGTCGCTGTCGCGTCCATGCCAACCGCAACAATCTCTCCCGCGCGCGCCGTTTCGAGCGCGCGATAGAGCGGCGAGCTGGCGACGATGACGCCATCAGGCCCCGGCGCGAACGGATCGGACGGCGCGCCTGTCGTCATTGTCGACATCAGCCCCCACACAGCGGCCATGCAAAGCAGCGATGCGGCGATCGCGCGATGCTCGACAAGGAAGGCGCGTACGGAGCGCGGCCGAAACTGAATAACCTTGGCCTCAGGCGGCGTTTCCATTGCGGCTTTCAGGGCGGCGCTAACAGGCACATCATCGATCTGCGCTGCCGACGTCACGAAAGCGGTGTTGGCGGCACCCAAGCGTTCGGCGCGTGCGGCGAGGTCCGGATCCGCCTCAAGGTCGCGCGCGAGAGCATCCGTCTCGACGGGCGAGAGTTCTCCATCGAGGAAGGCGGAGAGTTGTTCGTCGGTCCATGTGGCGTGTGTCATGACGCTGCCTCGATATGGGCTGCGAGGGCGGCGCGGGCGCGAGCAAGCCGGCTCATCACCGTGCCGATGGGAATGGCGAGCGCCTCGGCGGCCTCGCGATAGGCCATGCCCGCAATGGCGACCATGGCGAGAACTTCGCGCTGCTCTTCAGGCAGGGCGTCGATGCCCTGCTGTGTCCGGCGCAACATCGCCTGAGCGGCGAAGCGGTCTTCGGTGGAAGGGTCATGCTCGATGTCAGCGACAAGATCAGCCGCCGCCTCGCGCCGAACCTTGCGGGAGCGGAGGTCGTCGATCCAGATATTGCGGCACACCCTGAACATCCATTTCACCAGTTCGACATCGTCAGGCATCGGGCGCGCGAGCACCCTTTCAAGCGTGGTCTGGACAAGGTCGTCGGCGTCATCCGCATGACGCGTCAGCGCGTATGCAAACCGCCTGACCTGCGGGACCAGCGCCACCAGGTCCCTGTGCAACTGTGTCCGTTCCCGAGCCATCTGGTGCAAAGACGTATGGTTGAGGGGTTTATTCCGCGGATGTGCGGAATTTTATCCGGCTTCAAGCGTCTGCTGTGTAGAGTTCGAAGCGTCAATAAAGGATCCGATCGTGCGCACCGGGCGGTTTCCATTGAAAATGCACGCGCTTTTGCTCGGACTGGCGCTCGCTTCGGCGCCTGCGGCGGTGGCGCAACTGCCCGGCGGACTGGTTGATGGACCGATCGTCCGGGGAATCGAAGGCACGATAGACCGCACGGTCGACCGCTCGCTGACGGATTCGCTGAATGACAGGCTCGAGCGTGCAGCCGAAAAACTGATGCAGGCGAAGGACATTCCCAAGGCGATCCTGGACCCATTGCTCGACATACCGCTGCTGCCGGCGCGAAAGGAAGTTCCGGTCGAGGACAGCTGGCGGGCGCTGGATCATGAATGGATTGCGCTGCTGACGCCGGAGCAGATGCCGGCTCTGCAGGCGGCCAATGTGCAGATCGTCAGCCGCAGGACATTGTCGGCAACGGGCCTGGTTCTGGTGCGCGTCGTGGTGTCGGATCAGGACAACAACCCGGCGCGCGCGGAGGCCCTGCTACGCAGCCTGGGCGCCACAGCCGCGGACCGCAACCATATCTATGACGAACGGAACGGGCCTTCGCCGGATCTGGAACCTGCGCCTGCGCCGCAGGGGGCGGGCGGTGGAAAGGCGGTGATCGGCCTGATCGATACAGCGCTGGTACGGAAGCATTCGGCTTTTGTGCGCGCCAACATCACCGAGCGCGATTTTGTCGAGAGCTCGAACGCGCGGCCGACGGCGCACGGCACGGCCATCGCGTCTGTGCTGATCGGCAATGAGCGCGACCACAAGGGTCTGCTTCCCGGCGCCCGCCTGGCGGCGGCGTCGGTGTTCTATCAGGGCGAAAGCGGGGCGACGGGGGCGACCACGTCTGCGCTGGTTGCTGCGCTGGACTGGATGTCGGCGGAAGGCGTGCAGGTCGTGAACATGAGCCTCGCCGGGCCGCCCAACCAGGTGCTTGGCGCGATGATCGAGACTCTGTCGAAGCGCGGCATGATCGTGGTGGCGGCTGTCGGCAATGACGGGCCATCGGCGCGACCGCTTTATCCTGCCGCGTTCGAACCGGTGGTGGCGGTGACAGCAGTCGACAAGCAGAAGCGGATCTATCGCTGGGCCAATCAGGGGCCGCAGGTGGATTTCGCGGCCTGGGGGGTTAGCACGCCCGTCGCTCGAGCGAAGGGCGGCTATGGCGAGGACAGCGGAACTTCATTCGCAGCGCCGGTGGTTGCTGCAGCGATTGCCCAACAGCTGGCACGCGGTACGGGAACGGGTTCGGCGGCGGTGCAGGCTCTGATCGCGCGGGTGGAGGATCTGGGCGGGCCGGGGCGGGACAACACCTATGGCTATGGCCTGGTGAAGCCCGCCTCCTGAACCCCTGATCAGTATTTCACGCCAAGCTTCACCGAGGCGATCTGCTCGTTGTAGTCAGCGCTGGCCAGGTTCGACTGATAGTCGCCATAGCGGTACGATCCTTCGAGGAAAAAGTTCTCGTTGATCGGCGCTTCGAGCAAGAGATCCACTCCGGCGCGCTTGTCGGAGCGCGGCGCGCCGATGGACGGCGTGGGCGCATCGTAGTCGCGCTTTTCATAGTCGACGCCGGCGCGGAACGTTAGGTCGCGATCGAATGCCGGGAAGCGCTGCACATATCGAACGCGGGCGGAGCCGGCGCCATAATCCAGCGTGTTGTCATTGGCGTCTTCTTCGAGCGCCTTGCCGCTGACCGCGATGTATTGCTTCGTTCCGTCCAGGAAGAAATAGGCGTCGCCGGATACGGCGTTGGACGTCGCATCGCGTTCGGAACGGCCCTCGAAGGATTTGTCCGAGGCCGCATAAGCCACGCGCAGGAACAGCTTGTCGTTGAACTGGTGCGACAGGTAGGGCGAGACCTGGGTGAAGGTCAGGTATTTGTCGCCTGCCAGATTGGCCTGCGCCAGGTTGGCCATGACGCCGGCGGTGACGCCGCTGAAATCATAACTGGCCTCGCCGTACCCGCGATGAAGCGTGATGTCGAAAGCATCGAACTCTTCATGCAGGCTCTGCGAGAATTCGTAGCCGGCGCGGAGGGTAAGCTTCTCGACCGGCGAGCCGCTGACTTCGCCGCGCAAGTTGATCGTCGCGGCCCAGTCGCCCTGGCCGGTGTTTGCGTCAAGCTCCTGGACAGCGACGTTGGAATTGTATTCCGCGCCGATCTTGCCTTCGAACGTGAAGGCTGGTCCGGAAGCGACCGGTGCTCCCTCCTGCGCATGTGCGGCGGCCGACATGAGGATCAGCGCGCCTGCGCCGGCCCCGCCGGCAAGTCTGTTGAATCGAAGCATTGTCGTCTCCCTGAAAGTCCGGCGGCCCCGAAAGGCCGCCGGACCGCCCCTTCGCCCAGCTAGAGGTCGAGGCCGTTGCGGATGTCGTTGGCGATGTTGGCGGACACATCCTTGGCGATATCCGCCTGGATGCTGTCGCCGACTTCCTTCGACACGCTGGCGGCCACTTCACCGGCAAGCTCGCCATTGATGGAGCCGGCAACTTCACCGCTCAGGGTCTTGTTCAGCGTGCCCGACAGTTCCTGCGAGACACCGCCCGCGACGTCGCCGGAAAGCGCGCCCTGCGCAGAGCCGCTGACCGAACCGGAGGCGTTGCCGGCGGTTTGACCGGCAGACTGGCCGGTCTGTTTGGCTGCTTGCGCGGTCGTCCTGGCAGTGGCGGTCGTGCGGGCTTTTGCGTCCTGCGCCGTGCTGACGGCTTTGGACTTCGCAGCATCGGCAGTGGCGCCGGCGCGTTCGCGCGTCTGGGCGACAGCAGACTTCGCCGCCGAGGTTGCGTTGGGGATCGCGCTGGACTCCGCGCTGCCGTTGACGCCACCGCTGGCGTTGCCCGATGCGCTCGACCTGCTGGCTTCGCCCGAGGCGCTGCCACCGCCACCAAACGTGGCGTTGGTGGAGCCGAACTGCGCGGAGGCCGAACCGCTGCCATTGGCATTGCCACTGGGCGTTTGTGAGACGGACCCGCCGCCCGCCAGTCCGCCACCACCGCCAAGCGACACTTGCGCCAGGGCCATGGGGCTCAACGCCAGCGTAGCGCCGGCAAGAAGAACGACTCTCAGAGTAGTGATGCGTGCCATGATGGAACTCCCTCTTCAGGCATTTGCGAGGGATGACGGGCGAGGCGCGGAGTTATTCCGAAAATTCCTGCCGCCTGCGGAAACTCTGCGTGGAACCATGCTCATCGAAAATTTTGAAGGGGGCCGGGAATAAAGGCCTCGGTCGCCCGTCATCCCCGTATCGAGTGCCTTTTTGGCCCGCACCCGAACGAATGAGGATGACAATGAAGACCCTTATCGCTGCCAGCCTTTCGGTCTTGACGCTCACGGCCTGCGCTTCGGCGCCAGTACCGCGTGAAGCGGCGGGCGCCTATTCGGAAGGATACACAGAGCGAGCCCTCTCCGCGGATCGCTACCTTGTCTCGTACCGGATGGACGGGGCGGATTATCAGCGAGCCTACGACCTCGCCCTGTGGCGCGCGGCGCAGCTGTCACTCGAGAAGGGCTATCCGACCTTTGAGGTGGTAGACCGCGACTCCGATACAGATGCCGGCGCGCGCCCGACCACATCGTTCACAACGCAGCATGCGGTGACCTACCAGCGCTCGTGCGGGCTTGTTTCCTGCACCACCTATGCGACGCCGACGACATGGACCAAGGTTGAGCTGAATGCCGACGGACGGCGTCCAACACGGGTCGTCTCGCTTGAGGTGATGCTCACCCGTGAACCGGCCAGCACCTCGCCGAACCGCTATGACGCCGCTTCGGTAGTCAGCAATTCGAGGATCCATTGACGCCGAACAGGGAAGGCGGGCTTGCCGCACCAGGCTTTCCGACAATCGCGCCGCTTTGTTACGAGTGACCGAGGCGCTCTGTTGCGGTCATGCGGGGATCGATCGTAGCGATGCGATGCGGCGGCGAAGACTATCTTCCGCCGGACATGACTGGATCCACGCAAGCGGGCGAAGGCCGGCACCGTCTCCTACTTCACATACGCCCGCACGACGCTCTCCAGGAAATCCCTGCCCTCATAGAGCGACTTCACGCGGATCTTTTCGTTGAGGCCGTGGGCGTTGGTTTCGCCGGCGGTCGAGAAGATGCCGCTCATGCCGTACGTTGGAATACCCGCGTTCATCAGAAAACGGCCGTCCGTGGCGCCGGCAGTCATCAGCGGAGCGATCGGAACGCCGGGCCACATCTTCTTCGCGGTGTCGCGCACCGGCTTCATGATTTCGTCTGTGAGCTCCGGCGGCGATGATCCATCGCGGCGGCGTTCGATCGCGACTTTCACAGTCGGATCGGCGATCGCCTTCTCGAGCGTTTCCTTGACCTGCTCAGGCGTCGTGCCCTGCATGACGCGGCAGGACAGCGTCGCCTTGGCGCGCTGCGGCAGCGCGTTAGGCGCGTGGCCGCCTTCAAGCTGGGTCGCGACGCAGGTGGTGTGAACCTGCGCGTTGTAGGACGGGTCCTTCATGATGGTGGCGAGCGCCGCCTGGTCATTCGGGTTCTTGCCAACCGCCGTCATCGCGGCGCCGAGCTCGCCGCCGAGCATCGGTCCGGTGATGCGGAAGTACTCGCGCACCACCGGCGTCACCTGGACTGGAAAGGATAGCTGCGAAACTTTCTGGGCCGCCGCCATCAGCTGGTAGATCGCATTGTCCGGCGTTGGACGCGACGAGTGTCCACCCGGGTTGGTGACTTCCAGTGTGTACACCTGGTGGATCTTCTCGCCGGCCTGCACCTGCAGGGCCAGCGGCTTGCCATCGTCCGACAGAAGTCCGCCGGCGCCTTCGTTGATCGCAAACGCTGCCTCGATCAGCGAGCGCTTATTCTGGATCAGATAGTCGACGCCGTTGACCCGGTTCGATGTTTCCTCGCCGCAGGTCAGCGCCATGATGAGATCGCGCTTCGGTTTGAATGTTTTTTCCTGCTTCAGGCGGATCATCAGGTCGAGGAAGATAGCCGCCATCGCCTTGTCGTCGCTCGATCCGCGTCCGTAGAAATAGCCGTTCTCCTCGATCAGCTTGAACGGATCACGCTCCCAGTCGGCGCGCTTGGCGTCGACCACGTCGATGTGCGCCAGCAGCAGTACGCCCTTGGCGGTCGAGCCCGGCGCCCGGATGCGCGCAACGAGGTTGCCGTCATCAGGCTTGCCGTTCGGGATCACCAGCTGGACGTCATCGCCCGCGAAGCCCACGGCCTTGAGGCGCGCCTCGGCCGCCTGCACCACCTTGGTGCAGGAGCCGGTGGTGGCTGACGAGTCGATTTCGACCATTTCCTTGTAGATGGCGCGGAACGCCGTGCGTCCGGCGTCCTGCTGCTGCGAGACCGCCGTGGGTGTAATGGCGGCTACAGCTGCAAGCGAAACGGCGATCGTCCTGAAACGCATGTGAACCTCGAATGTGATACCTGTGCTGCGTAGCGTGCAGCGGTCCCCGCGCGCAAGGCGCCAGTCCTACGCCCAGCAGATGCCTGTGAGCATGCCCTGCTTTGTGAGCAGGACCTGTTTGCTGGAGCCGTCGAGCGTGCTGACACCTACTGTTCCTTCGAGATTGGTCCACGCGAGGCGCTTGCGCGGGAGATCGAGCGCGACGCCAATAGCTTCGCCGAGATCGTGGAGGAGGATCGTGCGGTCCGTCCGCGCGACGGTATCCCAGTTCGCGGGCGGATCCATCGGTGCGCGCGAGAGCGTGTTGTCGCCGCGATCGGTCCAGTACATCGTGCGCGTTGCGAGATCGAGGTCGAGATCGATCGGCTCGGGCAGGCGCCAGAACAAGGTTTCGACGTAAGGGGTCCTTCCGGTGCTGATCTCCGCTGGCGTAGGAATACGGCAGCGACGGATAACGCCTTGTCCCGCATCGTCACCGCCCTTCTGTGTCCAGTAGATATCGCCTCGCGCGGGATCGACCGCCATGCCGACGCACCAGCGAGACTGGTCGCCCTTGTGTGTCTCGGGATCGCCGGTGACCACCAGCGTCTCGAGCGCCGAGCCATCGAGATTGCAGCGCTGGATCGCCATGCCTTCGCGGTCGGACCAGTAGAGCTTGGCGCCAGCTTCGTCGATCTTGAGCTGCTTGGGCGTGAATGTGCCGCCCGGGGCGACAATCGTGGTCACCTTCGATCCATCGCGCTCGCAGCGCATGATGTAACCGTCGCGCTCGGTCGCCCTGCCCATATTGGTCCAGAAGATCTGGCCCGTGGCGGCATGAACCGCGACGCCGTCATTGACGCCTGTCGCGCGCGACCCGTCCTTGGGCGTGTCATCGACGAGCGTTACTGGCGCGCCGCCTTCGGGGTCGAACGAGAAGAGCTTTGCCTGGCCGAGATAGACGAGCTTCGGCGCTTTCGCGGCCATGCCCGGAATGGAGACGCAACCGCCAAGCATGGCGGTGCCTGCTACGCCCGCCAGCATGTCCCTGCGGCTTACCCTCATCGGGTTTCCTCCCGGCTTGTTGCGCGAAGGATAGAGCAGGACTGACCGCAGGTGCGATGCAAATCTGCGTCAGGACAGGCTGAAAACCGCCTCCACACAGGCCTTTGAAGAGGATTTGGGCCATACGGTAAGCGACCCGGAAACCTTTTAGGCCCAGCCTCTGCGCAACCATGGGGGTTGCCGTGATCCGCTCCAGCCGTCTTGCCGCCTGCACCCTTCCCGCGCTCGTGCTTGTCGCATGTGGCGCCAAGGAGGCCGTGGCTCTTACGGGTCAGGCCGCCAGCGTGCATGGCACATGGACCTGTACGGCGAAGGACAAGGGCCCGACCGGCATTGTCTCGGATCTCGTGGGAACCATCACCTACTTCTCGGACGGCAAGTGGAACTCGACCCATGTCGAGAAGGGCAAGGTTCAGGGCCGCAATCTCGAAGCGACCTACACGTCCCGCGGCGTATGGGAGATCCGCGACGGCAAGCTCTGGGAAAATGCGAAATTTGCTGCGGCGACCAGCCTCAAGAGCGACGGCAAAGTCATCGATCACGGACAGCTGAACCAGCACCTCGCCAATTCCGGGAGCAACAATCCATTGCTCGGCGAGTCGCTGTCGACGATCGACGAGCTGTCGGCCGACAAGCTGGTGACCACGGACGACAAGAAGCTGACGGCCACGTGCAAGCGCCCGAAGGCGTAAGCAAGCTCGCCGGAGCTATTCCCAGCTTATTCCAAACTCGACGACTGTAGGCTTCGCGCTTCGGAGCAGCGCCTGGCTGGACCTGAGCTGCACGCCATCGCCGAGCAGCTGGTCCGATGATGCATCACCCGGCAGATCGAACCTGACGCTCAGACGACATTTCGGCGCGGGTTGGGCGAGCTTGCCGCCAGACCAGTCAGTGACATAGCCGCCATAGTCCCAGCCAAAGCCCGCGATCTGAAGCGGCGTGCCGTTGGCTTTCTCGATGGCTGCGATCGTGTCTCCGGCCCGGATACCACCCGGGCCTGTCCAGCTTGAGCCCGCGCCCTTGACCGTCACCGACGCGACGCCTGTGCGCGCTTCCTCGTCGCGGAAGGTCACCTCGATGCGGCGCGTCGGATCGCCGGGATAGATGGCGGTGATGTTGAGCTTCTCGCCTTCCGGTCCATCGATCGTTTCGGGAATCACATTCTCCGGCCCGAACGCCGCCATCAGCGTGCCCGCCGTCGCATCCGGAGCGAACGGAGCGCCACAGACGAGCTGAAGCGTTTGCGCGACGCCTGCGGCCGCATCCGGCGCCGGCGTTTCTGGCGCGGCCGGACCGGATACGTCCGCTGGCGCAGATTCGGGCGCCGGCGCAATCGGGGCCGCATCCTTCTCACCGCCGCAAGCCGCGAGACCCAATGCGATCACGGAAAGCGAAACGACACGCATGCGGCAACTCCACGGAAAGGCGCTGTCAGGCTTGAGGCAATCCCTTCCGCCTGTCCACATCGTGCGGCAGGCCGCCTTCCGTTCGCGCAAGCGCTTTCCCGACCGTCAGGACACTGAAATTTTGTCCACGCGCCTCTGCTTTGCCTTGACCCACGGCGCAACGCACGGAGAACGTATGAGAGATGTCGCGTGAGATCGTTCTTCCATCCGGCGAAGTCATGGGCCGCCCACCTCGCGGCGGCCTTTACATGTGGGCGCTCGCGATTCTCGTCGGCGTGCTGGCCGCACTGGCCGTGACGCTGATCTACAATCTGGTGATCTACGCGCAGTTCCTGGCCTTTGGCGCAGCTTCGGGCCGGCTGTCCTCGCGCCTGATCGAGATGCCGTGGTGGAGCCGGCTGATCGGACCGATCGTTGGCGGTTCGGTGATCTGTCTGCTGCTACGCCTTGGCATTTCGATGGGATGGGGGCCGGCGCCCCGTGCCTTCGGCCTGCAGGACGTGATCCAGAACCGGCGCCTTCGCGGATCGATCCGCTCGACCACACTGGCGCTGCGTGACGCTTTCCTGTCGGCGCTGATCTCGATCGTGTCGCTGGGATGGGGCGGAAGCTCGGGCCGCGAGGAGCCGGCAGCGCATCTGGGCGGTGGCCTCGCTGTGTTGTCGGGCCGGTTGCTTGGCCTCAACGTCGCCGCGCGACGCATGCTGCTCGGCATGGGTGTCGCTGCTGCGATCTCCGCGGCGCTGCACGCGCCGATCGCCGGCCTGTTCCTGGCGCGCGAACTGGTGCTGCGCCGCCAGCGTCTGTCTTCGCTGGGGCCTGTTGCTGTCGCCTCGGTGGCTGCCTGGCTGATGGCGCGCTGGCAGATGGACGGACGCCCGATGATCGGGATTCCCGACGTCGGCGCGATTCCAATGCAGGCACATCTTGCGGCGCTGGTGGCGCTGCCCGTGCTGATCATGTTCGCCTACAGCGCCAGCGTGATCTGGTCGCGCGCGCCGGTGATGATCGCCTCTGCCGCGGGACGCATCCACATGCCGCTCTGGCTGCTGCCTTTCTTCGGCGGTGTCTCGCTAGGCGTCGTTGCGCTTGCCTTCCCGCAGGCGCTCGGCATCGGATACGAACCCTTGAGCGCAGCCTTGGGCGGAAACTATGGCGCCGAATTGATGCCGGTTCTTGCGATTGCGAAGATCGCCGCCGCCGCAATCACGTTCGGGTTCCGGTGGGGCGGAGGACCGATTGCGCCTGCGCTCTATGTCGGCTCGATGATCGGCGCGAGCCTTGGCGTGGTGGCTGGTCTCGCGCTCGGCATCCCGGCGCCGCAGGCCTATCTCGGCGTACTCGGAATGGCGATTGCGTTCGCTGTGCTGCTGGATGCGCCGCTGACCGCCGCGATCCTCGTGCTTGAACTTACGGGCTCGGTCGAAGTCGGCGCGGTGAGCCTTGCCGCCGCCTTCATCGCTACGATGGCTGTCCGCCGTCTTGCGCCGCCTCCCGCAGAGGAAACCGGCCAGACGCTGCGCTGGCGCTGATCCCTATCCTCCCTTATCGTCCGTCCCGGGGGCGAAACGACAAGAGGGTGGACATGGACACGGACGATCTGACCACAGACTCGTCATCGCATTCGCCCGAGCGCACGACTGCGATCTGGCCGCTCGCCGTCCTGCTGATCCTGTTGGTGCTGTTCGTCTTCCGCGCCGTGCCGCTGCAACTCGATCCGATGCGCGTCAGCAATGCGCCCGACCAGTTCGACACCACGCGGGCGCTTGATCGCCTCGCCCGCGTTCTCGATGGCACGCCGCATCCGGTCGACTCGGCGCCGCTGGACGCTACGCGCGAACGCCTGCTGCGCGAAATCACGTCACTCGGCTATCAGCCACAGATCGTCTCGCAGAACGCTTGCCGTGGATCGATTACCGGCTCGGCGATTCGCTGCGCCAAGGTTGAGAACATCTTTTTCCGCGCCGGCCCCACCGAGGGCCCCGCCCTGATCCTTACCGCCCACTATGACAGTGTCGAAGCCAGCCCCGGCTTTGGCGATGATGGCATTGGTGTCGCCGTCTGGCTCGAAGTGGCGCAGCATCTGAAGCAGACGCCGCCGGCAAAACCGGTCGTCTTCCTGATCACCGATGGCGAGGAAGCCGCCTTGCTCGGCGCGCAGGCCTTCGTCGACAGCAAGCAAAAATACGGCTTCGAAGTCGGCCGCATCATCAATCTCGAGGCGCGCGGCGTGCGCGGCCCGGCGATGATGTTCGAGACCGGCCATCCCAATGCCGGCGTGGTCGGCGACTGGGCGAAGAATGGCGCGCGGCCGTTCTCGAACTCGATGATGACCGCTGTCTACGAACTCCTGCCCAACTCGACCGACCTGACGGTCCACCTCAACGATGGATCGAACGGCATCAACATCGCGATCGCGGACGGGCTCGATTTCTATCACACCAATCACGACGATCTCGACCACCTCGATCGCGCCAGCGTGCAGCACATGGGCGACCAGGCGCTCGGCGCCACGCGCGCCTTCCTCGCCAGCGACTGGAGCCGCGACAAGACCGGCGGCGACATCGCCTATTCCGACATCGGCTCGCGCCTGTTTGTCACTCTGCCCGAGGTCTTCGCCCTTGTGCTGCTGGGACTCTGCTTTGGCGTCTCGGCCATGCTGCTGGTGCGCCCGACACGCGCTGGCGGCTGGCAGAAGCTCGACTGGCGCGCGCTGGTCCTGCCGCCAGCGCTGCTGATCACTGGCGGCCTGTTCGCCTTCCTGGCGCAGGCGGGCATCGGCCTGCTGCGACCTGAACCGCAATACTGGATCGCATCGCCCCAGGCGCTGAACATCACGATCTTCCTCTCCGTACTGCTGGCGTCAGCCATCGGACTGGGTTTTCTCGCGCACAAGTCAAAGCGCGAGGCGCTCTTTGCCTCGGGCTGGTTCTGGTTCCTGCTCACCGGGATGGGCCTGTCCTTCGCCGTACCCGGCTTCTCGATGATGTTCCTGATCCCGGGCGTCGTGTTCGTGCTGTGCGCGGTCGTCGCCTGGCTGCTCCCACGCTACCGGCTGATCGCCTACGCCGCTGCAAGCGTGCTGCTCGTGCTGATCTTCTTCCCGTTGATCCAGCTGCTCGACATCATGATGGGCCTCGGCCTCGCTGCCATGTTCGGCGTGGTGGAAGCGCTGGTGCTCGCACCGCTTCTGGCGCTGGTTGCGCCGCTGGCGGCACGGCGCAAGACCGTGATTGCAGTCCTCGCCACAGCACTGGTCGCTGCTGCTGTCGTGACCACGATGCAGCCAGCCTACAGCGTCGATCGCCCGCAACCGCTCAACTTTACCGCGCACTACGACATGGACGAGCACAAGGCCGGCCTGTTCGCGTCCGCCACACCCAAGGCATTGCCTACGGCCGTACGCGGCCAGCTGGCCGTCGGTGAAATCCCCTCGCCGCCCGGCGCCGCGCAGGCCCTCGCTGGCCGGCTGCTCGATTTTGTCGATCGGCCCGCCGCGAGCGCAGCCATCGTTAGCGACACGGCCACGGGCGATGGCAAGCGCGCTGTCCGGCTGCAACTGTCTGCGCCCGGCGCCCGCCTTGTGCGCCTGCGCATTCCTGCTGGCGCGCACCCGACACAGCTGAGCTATGGCGCAACACCGATTGCGATGCGGGAGCCGCAGAATGGCTACTACATCGTGGAAATCGTCGGCCGCACCAGCGATGGCGCCTTCCTCGATTTCACCCTGGCCCCGCCCGCCGGTTCAACCGAAAAGCCGGCCTGGCTCATCCAGGGCGTCTGGACCGAACTACCGCCGGACGCCCGCGTCACGACCGACGCGCGCCCGTCCAATGCTGTGCGCATCCAGATGGGCGATGTGACGTTGACGACGAAGAAGCAGGTGTTCTGACGTCTGTTTCCCTGTGGAAATCTTTGCGCCTAACCAGTCGCTAACCATTGCCGCGCCACACCGTGACACCGGCGGCGGCTACCCATAGCCTCGCGCCCGCACTGACCCGAAAAACTGCAAGTGAGGCTCCCAATGTCCGGCAAAGATCCCCGCACCGTCGCTGAAATCGCCCGGATCATCGCAAAGGAGCTTGGGGTTGGCGAAGGCCAGGTCGCGGCGGCCATCCAGCTGATCGAGGAAGGCGCCTCGGTTCCCTTCATCGCGCGCTACCGGAAAGAACGCACTGGCGGGCTGGACGATACGCAGCTGCGCACGCTCGCCGAACGCCTCGAATATCTCACCATTCTCGCCGATCGCCGCGAAGTAGTGCTGCGCTCCATCACCGAGCAGGGCAAGCTTACGCCCGAGCTGGAGAAGCAAATCCGCGCCGCGCAGACCAAGGTCGAGCTCGAGGATCTCTACGCACCCTATCGCCCCAAGCGCCGCACCAAGGCGTCGATCGCCCGCGAAGCGGGACTCGAACCGCTGGCCGACCGGCTGCTCGCCGATCCAACGCTAGACCCCGTTGCAGAAGCGCTGAAATACGTTTCATCGGACAAGGGCATTGCCGATGGCGATGCTGCCCTCGAGGGCGCGCGAAATATCCTGATCGAGCGCATGGCGGAAACGCCGGAACTGGTCCGCGCCATCCGCGAGAAGGTGTGGACGGGCGGCAAGCTCTCTTCTGGCCTCGTGAAGGGCAAGGAGACTGAAGGCGCCAAGTTCTCCGACTATTTCGAATTCGACGAGCCGATCCAGAACATGCCGTCCCATCGCGCGCTGGCCCTGCTGCGCGGCGAGAAGGAAGGCGTGCTGAAGATCGACCTCAACCTGCCGCACGATCCGAAGGCGCGCCACCCGGCCGTCACCACCATCATGAGCCAGTTTGGCATTTCCGAGCGCGGCCGTCCGTCCGACACCTGGCTTGCCGAAACGGCGCGCCAGGCCTGGAAGACGCGTCTCTCCTCCTCCAGCTCGACCGACCTGATCGATCGCCTCAAGGAGCGTTCGGATAACGAAGCGATCCGCGTTTTCTCGCGCAACATGCACGACCTGTTGCTGGCGGCGCCTGCTGGCCCCAAAGTCGTGATGGGTGTCGATCCGGGGATCCGCACAGGTTGCAAGATCGCGGTGGTCGACGCCACCGGCAAGCTGCTCGAGACGGCCACCATCTATCCGCACGAACCCAGGAAGGACTGGCAGGGATCGCTGGTCACGCTTGCCCAGCTCACCAAGCGCCACGGTGTCGAACTTGTTAGCGTCGGCAACGGAACGGCCAGCCGCGAGACGGACAAGCTTGTCGCTGAACTCTCGGCCAAGATGCCAGAACTGAAACTCACGCGCGTTACCGTGTCAGAGGCCGGCGCATCGGTCTATTCGGCTTCGGAACTGGCCGCGAAGGAATTCCCGCAGCTCGACGTCTCGCTGCGCGGCGCTGTCTCCATCGCCCGCCGCCTGCAGGATCCGCTGGCTGAACTGGTGAAGATCGAACCGAAGGCCATCGGCGTCGGCCAGTACCAGCACGATGTCGACCAGAACGCCCTCGCCCGCTCGCTCGATGCAGTGGTGGAGGATTGCGTCAACGCCGTTGGCGTCGATGTGAACACCGCGTCCGCGCCGCTGCTGGCGCGCGTGTCCGGCCTCAACTCGGCGCTTGCCGCCAACATCGTCACCTATCGCGACGAACACGGCCCCTTCCAGGCGCGCACCGCGCTCAAGAAGGTTCCGCGCATGGGACCCAAGGCCTTCGAACAGGCCGCCGGCTTCCTGCGCATCATGGACGGCAAGAACCCGCTCGATGCCTCGGCCGTTCACCCGGAAGCCTATCCGGTGGTCGAACGCATCGCCGAAAAATCCGGCAAGCCGCTGAAGAGCATCATCGGCGACAAGGCCTTCCTGTCGTCGGTCAAGCCGGCCGAGTTCGCAGACGAAACGTTTGGCGTGCCCACCATCACCGACATCCTTTCCGAACTCGAAAAGCCCGGCCGCGACCCGCGCCCGCAATTCAAGACCGCAACCTTCCAGGACGGCGTCGAGGAGATCGGCGATCTGAAAGTCGGCATGCGTCTTGAGGGCACTGTCACCAACGTCACGGCCTTCGGCGCCTTCGTCGACGTCGGCGTCCACCAGGACGGTCTCGTCCACATCTCGGAACTCGCGGACAAGTTCGTGAAGGATCCGCGCGACGTGGTGAAAGCCGGCGACGTCGTCAGCGTGCGGGTGAAGGAAGTCGATGTCGCCCGCAAGCGCGTCGCCCTCACGATGAAGAGCGGCGCGATCGAAGCAGGCGCGCCTGCGCCTTCAACGCGGAAGGGCAAGCCCGCCCCCGCCAAGTCCGGCCCGGCCAACTATTCCGCCGCCCCGCCCAAACCCAGCGACGATTCCAGCAACCCGTTCGCAGCGCTGAAGAACCTGAAGCTGAACTAGCGAGGAGACGCGCCGCCTTCACAAACGGGCGCACGCAGTGGCTGATTTTTCAGTCAGAGCGCCTTGACGAGTCCATCCAGTAATGCAAAGCTTCCTTTACATTCTGCAAAGGGAGCCTGTCATGCCTGCAACCGGCTCGATCAAGCGCCTGCCCGCCTGGGTGTATGGCGCGATTGCCCTGATCCCCATCACCATCCTTGCCGCCTGCTACACCCAGCTCGACGCCGTGGGGCGCATCGAACTCGCGATACCGGCGGTATTCTGGACCGCCGCGTTCGGAGTCATCCTGTGGCGCAGGACGGCAAGACGCGGCTAGATAGGAAAGCGCGTACGGAGGGGACACGGCATGACGCTTTCATTTGCTTTCGTTTGTCTTCGCCGTCTCCTGGCCTTCGCCATGCTGTCGGCGTCCCTGAGCGCGACAGCAGCGGCGCAAGCATCGACGCCACAGCCGACGGCGCCTGAACCGGCGGCGGGCAAAGGCCTGCCGATGTGGGTGATCCACGACGACGACTCGACGATCTACATCACCGGCACGATCCATATCCTGAAGGACGGCACGAACTGGCGCAGCGACCGGCTCGACGCCGCCTTTGCCAGCGCATCCGAGCTCTGGCTGGAAGTTGCCGAGATCGGCGATCCTGACGGCATCCAGGCCGCCGTCCTTCCCATCGTCGAAAAGTATGCGCAGTGGGACGGAACGAAACTCTCCAGCCTGCTGACGACCGACGAAGGCGAAAAACTCGCCGAGGCGTTCCGGATTGCCGGTACGCCTCCCGACATCATCGCCAAGACCGAAGAGCTGCAGCCCTGGTTCACGAACTATGCGCTCTCGCGCACGCCCTTCACTTCCGGCCCGTTCGATCCGGCCAACGGCATCGACAACGCTCTCGGGCGCATGGCGTTCGCGCTCGGGCACGAAGTTAAGGGGCTCGAAGAGGTCGACGACCAGATCCGTCTGATGCTCGGCCATGCCGTCGAAGCCCAGCTTGCGAGCCTGCGCGAATTGATCATGACGCCGATCACGATGAACGCGGGCAAGGAACGCATCAGCGAACTCACCTTCAGCAGCTGGGCGCGCGGCGAGACGAACATGGTCGAGGCCATGATGGCCTTCGCCCTGATGTCGAGCGATCGGTCCTTCACCGACACCATATTCAAGAAGCGCAACCAGAACTGGGCCGCCCGGATCGAGAAGATCCTCGAGGGCTCGGGCGTCGCATTCATCGCCGTAGGCGCCGGCCATCTCATCGGGCCCGACAGCCTGCAGGTGCAACTCAAGAAGCGCGGCATCGAGACAGAGCGCTACTAGGAAGGAGATACGCATGATCACGCGGGCCCTTCTTGCCGCCGCAGCGATGATCGCCGCACTGTCTGGCAGCGCGTTTGCCGGTCCGCCGAAAATGCTCTTTGAAGGCGCGGCGACGATCCCGAACGCGCGACAATATCTGCTGCGCGCTGAAAGCTCCGGGCGGGAATATCTGGTGCGGGTGGCGGAGCCCGCCAAACCACCACCGCTCGGTCAAAAGTCGCCCGTCATCTACGTGCTCGACGGAAACTGGTATTTCGGCATAGCGACCGACATCGCCCGCATGATCCCGATCGGAACCAGCACGCCATCGGCTTATGTGGTGGCGATCGGCTATACCGATCCTGACTTCGAGAGCGTGGTGACGAACCGCGAGCACGACTTCATGTTCGGCCATTTTGAGGACCGGCCCGAGATTGGCGGCGGTGGCGATGCGTTCCTGTCCTTCCTCGTCGACGAATTGCGCCCCTTCATCGAGCAGAAATATTCGGTCGACCGAGACAGGGCCTTCCTGGCCGGCCAGTCGCTCGGCGGGATTTTCGCCACGAACGTGCTTCTCAAGGCGCGGGACAGTTTCGACGGATACCTGATCGGCAGCCCGTCTATCTGGGCCGACAAGACTGCCTTGCCGGCCGCGAGGAACCTTTCATCGGCTGCCGCAGCAAAACGCGTGATGATCGGCGTGGGCGGGCTTGAGTCGCCCGGCATGCGGGAAAATGCAGCTGCGCTGGCGACGGCGTTGTCTCGCCAGGAAACCGGCCTCGAGATTTCCTCCCGCCTGTTCGAGAACCAGCACCACATGTCGATGCACGGTCCGTGGTTCGCCGAAGGGTTCCGCTACATGCTCGACCGGCCAGTCAGTCAGGTGAAATGAGATGTCACAGAGCCGCATCTCGGCCCGTTCCTGGCGCGTTATCGCTGCTCTCGGTTTCTGGGGGCTGATCGCCCTCGCCGTGCTCGTGAGCGGCGGCGTGGGCCTCGCCCTCGCCTATCTGGCCGGTGCGTGGCTGGTCGTGTTCTCACTGCTGGCCTGGCGCCGGCAGGACGAGTTCGAACGCGCCGCGCAGAAATTCTCCTGGGTCTTTGGCGGCCTTTTCGGACTTCTTGGCTCTCTTGCGCTCCTCCCCGCGCTGCTCCAGCCCGGCGTAGTGACGCCGCTACTCGGCTGGATCAGCGATGCCGTGCGAGCGCCGGACGGATCTCCCCCCGATCCGGCGGCGCCGGCATTCCTTCTCGGCGCGATCTGGATCGTCGCCGGCCAGCTTGTCGGCTTCCTCGTGTGCTGGGTCGGCTGGCACGTCGCCAAGCGGTGAGACGGACATGAAGAACCGCATCCGCGTCCTCAGGGCTGAAAAGGGCTGGACCCAGGCAGACCTTGCGGCGCTGCTCGACGTGTCACGCAACTCAGTCAACGCCATCGAGAACGGCAAGTACGACCCGTCCCTGCCGCTCGCCTTCAAGATCGCCGACGTGTTCGGCCTGCGCATCGAAGAGATTTTCCAGAAGGACTGAGCCTGCGGCGTAAGAAATCGCCGCTTGCGCGGACTGACTGAAAAAGCACAAGGACCGCACCATGAAAGCTGCCCTCCTCGCCGCCGCCCTCTTCGCCGCCAGCTGCGCTGCTGCCCCTGCGCCGCAAACGCCGCTCGTTGCCGCACAGCCGGCAAAGGTCACACCCGCCGGCGACTGGCACGGGCTGTTTGAGGTTCCGCCCGGCGCGAAGATACGCATTGGCATCCACGTCGACGAGATATCGCCCGGCGTCTTCAAGGGTACAGTTGCAAGCCCCGACCAGGGCACGTCCGGCACGCCGATGGATGCGGTCTCGCTCGCAGACGACGTCTTCACTTTCAAGCTCAGAACGCAGACCTGGACCGGCAAGTGGGACGCCGCCCAGAACGCATGGGTAGGCGAATACTCGTCGCCGATGGGCAAGCTGCCGATGGTGTTCCATCCTGGCGTGCTGCCCGCGCTTCCACCCAATCCTGCTGTCGCCGGTCTCGATGGGCGCTGGGAAGGCAAGATCCAGGGCATGATGACGATCGTTGTCCGCGTCACTACCGACACCAATGGCACGGTGGCGATGATGGACTCGCCGATGCAGAACGCCTCGAACCTTCCCATACCCACCTTCAAGCGCGACGGCGCCACCGTCTCGTTCGAGATGCCGAGTATCATGGCGAAGTATTCCGGCACGCTCTCACCAGAAGGAGACAAGATCACCGGCACATTCATCCAGGGCCAGACGCTGCCGCTGGAGTTCAAGTTCATCACCAAGGACGTCACGCCGGTCGTTCTGAAGGAGCGCTCGCAGACGCCGAAGAAGCCCTACCCCTACAAGGAAGAGCAGGTCGGCTACGACAATCCGGCCAATCCCGGGGTCCACATCCCCTGCACGCTGACCATCCCGGAGGCCCCTGGCCCGCATCCAGCCGCACTGCTGCTCTCCGGATCCGGAGCACAGGATCGCGACGAGACGCTGCTTGGCCACAAGCCTTTCCTCGTCCTCGCTGACCACCTCACGCGCAAGGGCATCGCCGTGCTTCGCTGCGATGACCGCGACTACGTGAAACAGCGCTTGAATGGCGAGATGTCGCTCATTCCCGACTTCGTGACCGATGCCGAAGCCGCGATCCAAGTCCTGCGCTCCCGCACCGACATCGACCCCATGCGTATCGGCGTGATCGGTCACAGCGAAGGCGGCGTCACCGGTCCCCGCCTTGCCGCGCAGGACCCGGGCATAGCCTTCGTGGTGACCCTCGCCGGCGTTGGCGTGAAAGGGCGCGACGCCCTCACCGAACAGCGTGCGCTTCTCACGCAATCCGCTGGCGCCAGCAAAGAAGAGCTGGCCAATGTTCGCCGCAGCTCCAACGCAGTCTTCGACGCCGCGCTTTCAACGCAAGACAAGGCCGGTGCGAAAGCAGCCGTCCTTGCGGCGCTAAAGGCGGAGCCCGTCCCGCCCGGCCAGCCCGCGCCGACGGAACAATCGCTTGAAGCGGCGGCAGATCAGTTTGCCTCCAACTATATTCGCGACCTCCTGTCGTACGATCCGTCGCTCTACGTGCCAAAAATCGAAGTTCCCTTCCTCGCAATCAACGGCTCGAAGGACCTTCAGGTTGAAGCCAAGCAAAATCTCGGCGGCTTCAGGACGTTGCTCGCCGGCAACGCAGACGCAACCATCATCGAACTACCCGGCCTGAACCATCTGTTCCAGACGGTCACCACCGGCTCGATCAGCGAGTATGGCGATCTCGACGAAACCTTCGCGCCGGTCGCGCTTGAGACGGTCTCAAGCTGGATCGTGAAGCGCATGAAACCCTGACGTTCCTCCCCAAGAAACAGAAAAGGAAACGCTCCCATGAAACGCCTTCTTTCTACGCTCCTGCTCTCGCTCGCTTTCGCCGGCGCTGCGCATGCCCAGAAGCCGGACTTCGGCCCGCCGATTCCGTCGCCCGCCGTCCAGGGTCTTGATGGCCGCTGGGAAGGCGGCATTGAGACACCCGAGGGTTCGCTCACCGGCATTTTCCGCATCGTCACAACCGGCGACAAGACAACCACGATGATGGATTCCCCGATGCAGGACGTCACCGACATTCCCGGCATCGCCAAGCGCGACGGCAAGAACATCGTGATCGAAGTCCCCATCGTGAATGGCGACTTCACGGGCGAGCTTTCCGCAGACGGCGCCCAGATGAAGGGCGCCTGGCATCAGAACGGGATGGAATTCCCGCTCGTCCTGCAGCGGAAGTAGGTCGCGACTGATCCGGTCCCTGTGCTATGGCGTAAGCCGCACAGGTTCAGGGGTCGGATCATGCGCTGTCTGCTGTTGGTTCTCGCGGTCGCCTGCGCGCCATCTGCTTTCGCGCAGGCGACCTACGAGCCGCCGCGCACGGCCAATGGTCATCCGGACTTCAACGGCACATGGGGCACGTCTTTCATGACGTTGCTCGAGCGGCCGCCCTTCCTGAAGACGCTCGCGCTGACGCCGGACGAAGCGCGCGATGCGGCGGCGGAACTGGTGAAGGGCACGCCGGATCTGATCGATCCGGATTTCTTCATCCAGAACATCAACACGGTCTCGCAGGTGCGCGGCGAATTCCGCTCCTCGCTTCTCGTCACGCCGGCGAATGGCCAGATGCCGTACACGGAAAAGGGCCTGAAGCTGGTCGAGCGCGCTGACTGGATGGACACGATTGCCGACGACAATCCGGAAGAACGCACCACGTTCGATCGCTGCCTGGCAGGGCTAGGCCAGCCTCCGATCCGGCAGATCCCGGCCATGATACCCAACACATTCATACAGACGCCGCGCGAGATCGTGATCCTCACGGAAGATGTCGCGAGCCTTCGTATCATTCACATCGACGGCTCGCCCGCGCCCCCGCCAGCGATGACATCCTATGAAGGCTGGTCAGCCGGCCGCTGGGATGGCGACACGCTCGTGGTCGAAACAACGCACATCCGCTCCGACGATCCGATCCGTGGCGGTTTCGGTCGTCCGATCCTGGTGGAGCCGGACAGCAAGCTCACCGAACGCTTCACTCGCGTCTCGCCAACCGAGCTCCTCTACCAGTTCACTGTGGAAGACGGCGACCTCTACACCGCGCCATGGCTGGCCGAATATTCCTTCACCTTGCGCGACACGACTTTCTACGAATACGCCTGTCACGAGGGGAACTATTCGATGACCAACATCCTCCTCGGCGGCCGCGAGGGCGACAAGCGAGACGCGGCGAAGGCAAAACCCAAAGCGAAGGCAAAAAAGCCGAACTAGCGGAACGTACGCCCTCGTCCTTCAATTCACCCTGAACACGCCATCCACCTTGCGCCAGGTCGCCGGCGTCAGTGACTCACCGTGCGCGATACGCACGGAATGGATCACCGCCTCGATCTCGCGCCGCCAGTGATCGAGGAAGGCTGACAACCTCGGAAACTTCGGCGCCTCGTCCAGCGTCTGCCACATGAACAGCTGCAGCAACTTGGGATGGTCCGGCATGTAGTAGAGCACTTCGGCTGTCAGCAGCGTTGCGCCCTTGAGGCGGCGCTCGAACTCGGCCGTGTCAGCAGGCTCGATGCGTTTCAGCAACTGACCCATGATGCGGGCTCCTTCAATGGTCCCAGCACCCTCAAGGGTCCGCCTCACGCATTACCGGTCAATGAACGGAAGCATGCCCGCTGCGCATTGGCAGTCTGCCGCTGCCAGTGCTGCTACGCCTGCGTTCCGCGGCGTAGCACGCGAGCCTTCAGCCCGGGCAGCTTCAGCGCATCTTCAAGATGCATCGGCTTGCCGGTCAGATAGCCCTGCACTTTCGTTACGCCGACACGGCGCAGCGCATCGAGCTCCGCCTCCGTCTCGACGCCCTCGGCGACGATCTGGCTGCCCATCGCGCGGCCGAACATGGCCAGTGCGCCCGCCAGCGCCTGCCGCCCGCGATCGCGGTCGATATTTCGCGTCAGGCTCATGTCCAGCTTGATCGTGTCTGGCCTGAGATCGAGTACATGGCGGAAGCTTGAATGTCCTGCTCCGGCATCGTCCACCGCTAGCCGCAGGCCGCGCAACCGGAACGGATGCAGCCGCGCCGCCAGCTCGGTGTAGTTGGCGACCGCGGCGTGCTCGGTCACTTCCAGCACGATGCGTTCCAGATCCAGGCTGTTGAACAGCTCCGCGAACTCTGGCGACAGAATGGATTCCGGCGAGAAGTTGACCGCCAGCATCACGTCCTTCGGCAGGCTGCCGAGAGCCTCGACCGCCTTGCGCACCACCGCAATCTCCAGCGCCGGTCCGAGGCCGACTTCGGCCGCTTCGCTGAACCACACATCGGGCGTGCGATATGGCTCGCCGTCGAAGCGCGCGAGGCATTCGAACGCCGCCACGGTTTCGTCACTCAGGCGATAGATCGGCTGATAGCGGACATGGAAGGATCGCCGCTCGACCGTCCATTCGATCCGCTCGCGCTTGAGCTCCAGATCGCGCTGGACGTCCAGCTCCTCGAAGATCAGGTCCGCGACAATTGCAGCGAAAGCGCGCAGGATTTTCAGGTCGCGATCGTTGAGCGACTGGTCCGGAAGGAAACTGAAGCAGCAGAACGTGCCATAGACTCGCCCATCCGGCAGTCTCAGCGGCACGCTCATGTGCGCGCCGACCGGCAGCTCCCGCGTCGCCGCGATCGTCAGCGCTTCCGGGTTCGCGCCAGCGTCGCGCATCAATTCCGGCAGACGCCCATCGACCACGCGCTGGCAATAGCTGTCCTCCAGCGCATCGGATCCGCCGATCACAACCGGCGAATTCGCCACGCGTGCATCGACCTGGCGAAACACGCGCCGTCCGTCGACGAATTCGGAAATGAAGCCGACATCCATGTTCAGGTGTGTGCGCACAATCGACAGCACGCGGCTGATATGCGCCGACGGGCTCAGCCCATCGCTGTCGATGCGCAGCGAGCCAAACAGCCCGCGCTCGTCCCTGCCCGCAACGTCCAGCATGATGCCCTCCAACACGATGCCGCCGTGTCGAAGGATGGGCGCGCATACTTACCGCGCCGTTTCCGCGCGGGTGGAAATGCGAGCGGTTTCCCGTTTATTGGAGCCCCAACCGGCAGGTTCCGCGATGGAACCTCGCAATGGGATTATTAATCAGGCCTGCGCCTTGATCCGTTCGGCCTCGACCTGCCACACGCGGGCGCCGGTGAGCCGGCCTGCCTTGACCTGAATGTCCGCCAGCGCCTTTGCGGCTTCATAGGCGGCCGCATGCTGACCGGCGCGCAGCGACGCCGTCATCTTCAGCCGCAGCTTCGCCTGCGTCACGCCTACCGCTCCGGCTGGCGGCGCGGAGGAGGCAGCGGGTTTTGCCGCCGGTGTCTCGATCTTCTTTTCGGCCTTCGCGAGCGCGGCCGATGCCTGCTGCGCTACAGCGGCATCCTTCGCCTTTACCGGCGTAGCGGCCGGCGTCGCAGACGCCTTTGCTTCTTTCTTCTTCCCGCCCGACAGAAACGAAAACAGCCCCATCGATCTCTCCCTCGGCCCGGCCGCGCCCTGCCACGCACGCGGCCGTCAGGAACACCTGACCGCGCAAGCAACAGGACGCGCGCGACCCTATCCGTCGCGATACGCCGCGCACGTCCCCGCCGCCTATATCCTGGTGCAAAAACGGGTGGCGCCTGATTCCCGGGCACGCGGCGCCGCCCTTCTGGCCAGCTTACCGAACGGAATCGCGCTTGATCCCCGTCAAAGAGTCTTTGGCGGTCCGGTTACAGTATATGTGTGTCCGGTGGAGATTGTGCAGTGCCTGGTCACCGTCCCGTCCCCCCGATGATAGCGTCTTTCGCGCTGACGCTAGGATTGGCCGCCTGCGCCACTCCGCCGGACACGTCTTCCGCGATAGCTCTGGGGCCCATAGCGCACGGTCAGGCGCTCGCTTCGCGCTATTGCAGCTCCTGTCATGCCGTTGGACATAACGACGAAAGCCGCCACAAGGATGCGATTCCCTTCCGCAACCTGTCGGAGCTGTATCCGGTCGACTCGATCGAAGAGTCGCTGGTCGAAGGCCTGATGAGCGGTCATCCCGACATGCCTGAGTTCCAGTTCTCCGACCAGGCCGCGACCGACTTCGTCGAGTATCTCGCCTTTCTGCAACGCCGCTAGAGGGCGTTGACCGGCGTTCGCAGATAGACCTTTCCATCCGGTTCCGGCGCCGGCAGGGCCCCGCCCCGGATATTGACCTGCAGCGAAGGCAGGATCAGGCGAGGTGCAGCCAGTGTTTTGTCGCGCGCCCGGCGCATCTCGACAAACTCCGCCTCGCTGACGCCGTCGCGAATGTGCACATTGGTCGCGCGTTCCTCGGCGATGCTGGTTTCCCAGGCAGGCAATGTCCGGCCAGATGGAAGGTAGTCATGGCCAACAAACACCCGCGTGTCGCTGGGCAAGGACAGGATCTTCCTTATGGATCGGTACAGCGTTGCGGCATCGCCACCGGGGAAATCTGCTCGAGCCGTGCCGTAGTCGGGCATGAACAGCGTATCGCCAACGAAGGCCGCATCGTCGATGACATAGGTCACGCAGGCAGGCGTATGCCCGGGCGTATGAATCACACGCACATTCATCTGGCCGATCGGAAAGACTTCTTCGTCCCGGAACAGATGATCGAAGACATCCGCTTCGGTTTCGGCCTGCGGCGCGCCGAACAGCGAGCGAAAGCGAGTCTGCACGTCGGTGATGTGGGCGCCGATGCCGATTTTCGCCCCAACCTTCCTGCGGATGTGATCTGCGGCAGCCAGATGATCCGCGTGGGCATGTGTCTCAAGCGCCCAGATCACCTCGAGGTCGAGCGCATCCGCCCGCGCCAGCATGGTGTCCGCAGACCCTGTCGACAGCCGGCCGGTCGCCGGATCGAAGTCGAGCACCGCATCGATGATCGCTGCCTGTTTCGAGCACTTGTCCCAGACCAGGTAGGAGGCGGTGGATGTCGCCTTGTCAAAAAATGCTTCGATTCCGGCCATTCGGGCCTCCATCAGGAAATTCGCTCCGCTTCATATATTAGCCATTGCTAATTTAGCAAGATCTAATATATTGCCTCCATGATGAACCTGAAGACGTTCTCCCTCGCCGACTTCGAAGCCAGCGCCGGCAAGGCCGCTGGCCTCCTCCGCACGCTCGGAAACGAGAAGCGGTTGATGATCCTGTGCCAGCTCGGCGGCGGCGAGCTTCCAGCCGGCGAGCTGCAGGAACCGCTCGGACTTTCCCAGTCCGCGCTGTCCCAGCATCTCGCGGTGCTGCGCGAGTCTGGCGTCGTCGCAACGCGGCGCGACGGGCAATCGATCTGGTATCGCATTGCCGATCCGGCTGCGGTCAGGATCATCGAAACGCTCGCCAGCATCTTCTGCCCGGACAAGCCTCAACGAAAGAGACGGACATGACTGCCCTGAAGCCCATCGACCCCATCACTCTTGCGGATCGTCTGAAGCGCGGCGAACTCACGCTCGTCGACATCCGGGAGGCCGACGAGTTCGCGCGCGAACACATTGCCGGCGCCCTGTCGTTGCCGATGTCGAGAGTTGCCGCCGGCGGCATCGATCTTGAGCCGCACGGCAACATCGCCTTCCACTGCCGCTCCGGCATGCGCACACAGACGAACTGCGCCACGCTGGCAAGCCACGTCCATGGCGACGCCTTCAGTCTGGAGGGCGGGCTCGACGCCTGGAAGAAGGTCGGCCTGCCCGTGAAGACTGACGCCAGAGCGCCAATGGAAATCCAAAGGCAGGTCCAGATCACAGCCGGCGCGCTGGTGCTGGCGGGCGCGATCCTCGCGGCCGTGGTTCATCCGGCTTTTGTCGCCTTGTCTGGCGTGGTGGGGCTTGGCCTCTTCCAGGCCGGGATCACGGGCTGGTGCGGAATGGCCAGGGCGCTTGCGGCTGCTCCATGGAATCGCCGCACAGCCTGATCGGGCAAAGACCAGAATCATGATGACCGATCCTGCCATCGCAGTTGTCCTCGGAGGCGCCGTAGTCGGCCTCCTGCTCGCTGTCTTCGGCGGTGGAGGTTCGGT
This sequence comes from Hyphomonadaceae bacterium, assembly GCA_965279205.1. Classification (GTDB taxonomy): domain Bacteria; phylum Pseudomonadota; class Alphaproteobacteria; order Caulobacterales; family Hyphomonadaceae; genus UBA7672. Next base: position 1,326,963 of record OZ257144.1, on the reverse strand, counting down.
TCTGGCGGCGCCGGTTCTGCTGTATCTCGGCGGCGTTACCGATGCGCATGTCGCTGTAGGCACCGCGAGCGCAGCTGTTGCCGCCAACGCTGCCTTCAATCTTGCCGGCCACTGGCGCGGCGGACGGATCAAATGGCCGTGTGCGACCGTTTTTGCGCTCGCCGGCCTTGCCGGATCCTTTGCCGGCTCCAGTCTTGCCAAGCTGATCAGCGGCCAACACCTGCTTCTGGCCTTCGCCATCGCCATGGCGGCTATCGGCCTCTCGATGTTCCGGAAGCCTGCGAGCGAGGGTAACCCGGATGTTCACATCAACATGAAGCTGGTGGCGCGCCTGGCGCCGCTCGGCCTGTTGACCGGATTGGCGGCCGGCTTCTTCGGCATAGGGGGCGGCTTTCTGATCGTGCCCGGACTGATGCTGGCGACCGGCATGACGATGGCAAATGCGACAGCCTCCTCGCTGCTTTCCGTGGCGCTGTTCGGCGCCGCCACCTCGGCCAACTATGCACTGTCAGGGCTGGTCGACTGGCGCCTCGCCGGCCTCCTGCTCGCAGGCGGCGTCGTTGGAGGACTTCTCGGACTGATCGTGGCGAAGCGCCTCGCCGCACAGGCGCCCCTCGCCCGCCGGCTGTTTGCAGGCATGATCCTCATGGTCGCCGCCTACGTCGCTTGGCGTGCGCTGGCAGGCTGACCTGGATCAAACGCCAGACGCTTCTTCCTTCGGATAAGGAAAGTCCGTTGGATGGAGAAATATCGTGCGAGCCAGCCGCCTCTTTCTGCCGATGCTCGCCCTGGGGCTTGCTGCGTGTGTTTCCTCGCCGGATTCAACTTCGGCTTCTTCCAACCGCATGTCCGTAGCCCGCGGCCAGGCCGCGGCATACCGGCTCTGCGCCAGCTGCCACGCTGTCGACCGCTTCGGTCAAAGCGCGCACAGCGACGCGCCGCCTTTCCGCAGCCTGTCGGACATTTACCCCGTCGCGGCCCTTGCGGACGCGCTGGTCGCCGGCCTGATGACAGGCAACCCCGATATGCCGGAGGCCCGCTTAACGACCGAAGAAGCGAAGGACTTCGTTGCCTACCTGGAAGACATCCAGCAGCCCGGCATACGCCGCGTGGAACCCGGAAGCTGGCCAACCGGCGCCATCCACCGCACGCCGGGCTCCTGAGAAGCGGGGCTACTTGCCGCCGAGCTGGGCGACGATGAAGTCTTGAGCCTTGATCAGTCCTTCTGGCGCCGGCCAGTGCGACGCGCCGGCGACCGTCTCAAGCTTCGAGTCATAGCCGTCGGCCTTCAGCTGGTCCTGGAAGGCCTGGATGCGATCGGCCTTCACGGTCGGATCATTGTCGTTGTGCACGATCAGCACCGATGCCGCCTTGCCGCCCGCTTCCGTCTTGCAGTCGCCATTGGCGAGGATGCCCGCCAGCGACACGATCGCCTTCACATCCGGGCTCGAGCACGAGCCGGCGTCGAACGCCACGCCGCCGCCCTGGCTGAAGCCGACCACCACGATCTGGTCGCGCGGGATCTTAAGCCCCTCGGACACCTTCGTGACGGTATCGACCGCCAGCTTCTTCACCGCGCCCTTGGTGTTGTCCGGATCCTCGCCGCGCAGCACGTACCAGGAATTGCCGTTGCCCTGCGTCAGCGGACCATTGTTGAAGATGAACACCGCGTCCGGCAGGCGCTTCGCCATCGTGTCGGCCAGCGGCTTCATCGCGATGCCAGTCTGCGTGTAGCCGTGGAAGAAGATCACTGCCTGCTTCGGCGCCTTGCCCGAGGCAGAATCCATCCCCGCCATGCCGAGATCAGCCACCTTCTGCGCATGCGCCGCGCCCGCGCCGATACCGATGGCCAGCGCCGCAAGCGCCACAAACCGTTTCATGCACTCTCTCCCTTGGATGACGTTCTGAAGCGTCCGTTCCCGGCGCGGAAGCTGGACCGGTGGCGCCAACCCAGCAAGCGCACGTCGCATCACTGACTGGTGAGAAGCTCGCACTTTGTCTGTGGAGAACACAGCGTGAATCAAGGTCCTGCGCCGATGGCCTTGCGCAAAGGGAAAACCCCAGCCAGATCAGCGCGGAATGAGCGATTCACGCGATCCCCCAGACCAGACTGGAATGGACATTCCGTTCCCTGACGACGAACCAGCCGGTCGCGAGCCCGGTTCGGACGACGACACGCCGATTCCGGAAGGCGGCGCGCCGCCTCTGTCCTTCTACCATCTGCCGGACGAGGAAGAGCCGCCCCTGCCCGAGGAGAGCCATCGCGCCGAGCCCGAACTCGAACTCGAAATCGACACCCGCTCCATCTCCCAGCGCGCCGCCGCTCGGCAGCAGCAGGCGGCCGATCCCAATGCCGACTACCTGAAGGGCCTCAACGCCGAACAGCGCGAGGCCGTCATCTCGACCGAGGGGCCACTGCTGGTGCTCGCCGGCGCCGGCACGGGCAAAACGCGGGTGCTGACCACGCGCGTCGCCCACATCCTCGCCCAGCGCAAGGCGTGGCCATCGCAGATGCTTGTCGTCACCTTCACCAACAAGGCGGCCCGCGAGATGCGTGAGCGCACGCTGGCCCTGGTCGGACCCGAGGGCGAAGGCCTGCGCTGGTTCGGCACGTTCCACTCTGTCTCGGCCCAGATCCTCCGCCGCCATGCCGAGCTGGCCAAGCTGAAGTCCGGCTTCACCGTGCTCGACACCGACGACCAGCTGCGCCTGATCCGCCAGATCCTCGACGCCGAGAACATCGACCAGAAACGCTGGACGCCGCGCTATCTCGCCTCTCTCATCGACGGCTGGAAGAACCGCGCCATCTGGCCGGAGAAGCTTCCGCAGGACGAGAGCCGCCAGTTCGCCGAAGGCAAGGGCAAGAAGCTCTACGAGATCTACCAGTCCCGCCTCGCCACCCTCAACGCGGTCGATTTCGGAGACCTGCTGCTCCACACCATCCGCATCTTCACCGAACACCCCGAAGTGCTCGCCGACTACCACGCCAAGTTCAAATATCTTCTCGTCGACGAATACCAGGACACCAACGTCGCCCAGTATCTCTGGCTGCGCCTGCTGGCCCAGGGCCACAACAACATCTGCTGCGTCGGTGATGACGACCAGTCGATCTATGGCTGGCGCGGCGCGGAGGTCGACAACATCCTCCGCTTCGAGCGCGACTTCCCCGGCGCGAAAGTCATCCGCCTCGAACAGAACTACCGCTCCACCGCCCACATCCTCGCCGCTGCCTCCCACGTCATCGCGCAGAACACCTCCCGCCTCGGCAAGACGCTGCGCACCGACGCCGGCGAAGGCGACCTCGTGAAGGTGCGCGGCGTCTGGGATGGCGAGCAGGAAGCCCGCCTCATCTCAGACGACATCACCTCGTGGAAACAATCCGGCCGCCGCTATGACTCATGCGCCGTCCTCGTCCGCGCCTCATGGCAGATGCGCGCCTTCGAGGAGCGCTTCATCACCACCGGCACGCCCTATCGCGTCATCGGCGGCCCGCGCTTCTTCGAGCGCGCCGAGATCCGCGACGCCATGGCCTATCTCCGCCTCATCCGCTCCGAAGCCGACGACCTCGCCTTCGAGCGCGTCGTCAACCAGCCCAAGCGTGGCGTCGGCGACACCACCATCCAGAAGATGCACGTCGCTGCCCGCGGGCTGAACACCTACCTCACCCGCGCCGCCGACATGATGATCCGCGGCGAGGAAATCCGCGGCCCCGCCAAGACCGGCGTCCGCCGCTTCATCCTCGACATGGAACGCTGGCGCGCCATGTACGCCATCCGCGACGGCGAGCCGGTCACCGAACACCCGCGCCTGCTGGAAATCATCCTGGAGGAGTCCGGCTACACCGACATGCTCCAGGCCGACAAATCCCCACAGTCGCAGACCCGCCTCGACAACCTGAAGGAACTCGTCCGCGCCATGGGCCAGTTCGACACGCTCAACGCCTTCCTCGAGCACGTCGAACTCGTGATGGACAATGCCGAAGGCTCGAACAGCGAAGACCAGGTGCAGATCCTCACCCTGCACTCCGCCAAGGGCCTCGAATGGCCGATGGTCTTCCTCCCCGGCTGGGAAGAGGAAGTCTTCCCTTCTCGGCGTTCGCTCGATGAGCAAGGCGCCAAGGGCCTCGAGGAAGAACGCCGCCTTGCCTACGTCGGCATCACGCGCGCCCGCGAGCGCGCCTACATCTCCTTCGCCGCCAACCGCCAGATCTACGGCCGCTGGACGTCCGTCCTCCCCAGCCGCTTTGTCGACGAACTCCCCGCGAAACACGTCGATGCCGTCAGCGAGACCGGCTACGTCGCCCCCGGCGGCGGCTTCTACGGCGGCGAGACCAACGCGTTCCAGTCACGCTGGGACGCGCCCGGCGCCGGCCAGTCCTCCACCGCCAAAGGCGGGGGAGGTGGATCGCGATCCGAAGGATTGCGAGACGGAGGGGGCCGCCCGCAGGGCGGATCGTTCAGCGAGGGCGGCCCACGCGGCGGCTACGACACTCCAGGCTGGCGCCGCGCGCAGCAGGCCACCGCTGGCCGCTCGACGCCCCGCCCGCCCGACATCGAAGGCCGCGCCTTCCGCACAGAGGATTCAGATGGCCGCCCGCTCCAGCGCGGCCGCACGCCCGGCGACATGCTCGCCTCCTCCGACCCCGCGGCCTCCGGCGGCGTCCAGCTCGGCCAGCGCATCTTCCACGACAAGTTCGGCTACGGCCGCGTCGTCAACATCGAAGGCGCCAAGCTCACCGTCGACTTCGAGAAAGCCGGCGTGAAGAAGGTAGTCGAGAGCTTTGTGAAGCGGGTTTGAGCTAGGCGGCTCTGCGGACAGCCATCACGATCCGATTGATGACTTGAGCTTTTGCCAATTTCGAAACACCCGACGCGGAGAGTTTTTCTTCTCGCACGTAGGTTCGCAAATCGTCGGCGGAGAATCTTTCGAGATAGTCTCGCAACGCAAGCAAGCCGTGCCGGTCAACGAACGAAGTAATATCAAATCGCGTGAGCGCTCCTTGGAGCAACTCTTCCGACGCATTTCCATCGGTTTCCAAGAGATTAATAAGCACGGATCGAGCCTTTCGTTCGAAGGCTCGATTGGATGCTGCTTGGGCTAACACTTTGTGAAAGAGGGAGTGCAGGTCACGCATTTGATGCCTAGTTCTCAAGATACTCTAGAATAGCCCGACAATCTTCCTCATCGAATTTCTCCTTGAAGCGGTCCCACCGGCGATCGTCATCAGCATCGGCTGCTTGGGCAATTTGCTCTCGCAATGGCAACTCGACCGGTATGAATTCGACACCCCACTTCGGCTTCTTGCTCTCTTCGATTAGAATTTTTCTATACTCGCCAACTGCTGAAACGTTGGCGCGACACTTGTTGAGAATTGTAAGCTTTCGCTTCGGCTGATGATTGGCAGCGAGCTGGGGAAGAAATCTCTCCACCATCGTTCGTATTGCCTGCATCGAAAGAAAGTCGGGGGTCATAGGCATCAGGATCGCGTCGCTACATGCGATCCCCGCATAGGCGAAAATTGAAATCCCCGGCGGGCAATCAAAAATGATCCAATCGTAGCGTTCTCGGAGTTTGCTAATCTCTGCGCGAAGCCAGGCAGCCGTGGTTGCCTCAGGCGCGTCCTTCCACAGGTTGTCCAGAGACAACTTCGCGAGCTGGCTGATTGCTTGACGCTCAACAAGCTGCAACTGCAGATCAGAAGGAGCTAAATTGACGCTTGCGCACTCGGGAAGAAGCGAGGCACCTTCGAAGATGCACGCCGATAGGTTCACGTTCTTCTTGTCGGCTTTGCCTTGGAAGAACCGTGAAAGAAGTCGGTTCTCGGCAAGGCACTTCTCATAGCGCGCTTTACCCATCAGTGCGTAGGAAAGGCTACCTTGAGCGTCCAAATCGAGCACGAGCACTCGCTTCTTTGCGAGCGCGCTAAGCCCTTCCGCGATCATGATCGAAAGAGTTGTCTTTCCGACTCCTCCCTTCATGTTGGCGATGGCGAGCGTGCGGCCTTGCCGCAACGTCTTTGCTGCTGTCCCCATCCCAGTCCCATTGTTGACAGTGTGAAGGTATCTGAACGTATATGTGGAGTGGGGCTTTCGCTAGCTAGCGCGAAAGGGGGGCGACGTGCCGGCCGAAGCTCAAGTCAACGCGATCAAGCGAGCGTCTTGGATCGCCGGCTTCGTGGCTGCGAGCGGGCTCAATCTTCTCAGCGTTTCTGGAATAGCCGACGCCGTTGTCGATTGGCGATGCTTCCTAGATCTCGATAAGATTGTCGCCACTTACCAACAGCTACGCGCCCTGCTCTTCGCATGGGTTCCGTTTTCGGTTCCACATTTTCTGCAGCACTACCTGCTGCTCACTGGTTCATTTGGCGTGATGCTAAACGGATACTCGTTGGTCACCAGCGGGATTCCCTATTCAGTCAGCGCGGGGCTTCGCACGAAGCGCAGCTCGATCCTCTTCACGATAGCCTTCTATTTGATCCCATGGGTTTTCCTTCTATGGACCGCCCACGTGCTCGGTGTTCAGCGACGCGGCTTGGACGGTTATGCCGGAATTGATGAAAACGAAGCGATTGCCGCGAAGCTTGAATCTCTTCGCCAACGGGTAGCTTCAAACAGTAAGACGTTCTTGGCGATTGTGATCATCTATCCGGTCGCCTGTTTGGGGTTCCTCTTTTTGTTCAGCGACATGGCCTACAAGGTCTTCGGCACGAAAGAGATCGGCGGCGTTGCATTCACGGAGGAATGCGAAGCTTCATAGCTGCATTGGTCATTGCCAACGAGCGCCCACTCGCTCCCGGGCGCGCTCCGCGTCCGCACCACGTCCAAGCTGGAAGACCAGATCACCCGGCATCGCGAGAAGATCGAGCAGTTCCAACAGACCATCATTGAACCAGCCGCCGAGGACCGTGCACGGGCACCGGCGCCAGAATGTGTTGGACAACTCCAGCCCGCTCCGAACAGATTCAGGGCGCTGGTCCGGAAATCCGTAGGACGGAGAAAGCGTCAAAATATTTTGCGCCGGAAGTTATCCCACACCCCGCGACCTGACGGATACTCGCTCCATCGCCTCCGCATGGAGGGCAGTCGCGATGTTCAAACGGCGCGGAGGCGATGCGATCGAGCGGTCTGGTCCGGCGGAATGCTGTTTTTGCAGCCAACGCGCGGAGTAGGTTACGGCGTCTGGACCCGAAACGGTCCGGGCGGTCCGGCACAGGGGATCGGGCAGGAACGGCCCGACCTTTCCGCCGCCGGCTTTATGGCTCCACGAGGTCGAAGTGGCCTCCGTGAGCCGGCCGGCGCACAACGGTCGCGGGGACGCGGGATGACGCGTTTCTCTTTCCACTACCGGTAGCTGCTCACACGAGCAGTCACCCCAATCACGCGGGGCATCCCGCGTCCCCGGCCCTCCTTCGAGGGCCAGAACCAGAGTACCCCGCAGGGCATTCCGGCTCGTGCGAACGAGAGCGCATGCTCTCAACGAGTCATCCTCGGGCTTGACCCGAGGATCTTTCTTCAACGGCTCAAGAGGGGCTCGCGGATCAAAAGAAGGATCCTCGGGTCAAGCCCGAGGATGACAGCGGCGGAAATGACAGACCGCGCCTCCCCATTGCCATCCACCCCGTTCGAGCGCCCTCTCCCTCATGTCCAACAAACTCGAAAACGACATCGCCTGGCATCGCGAGCAGATCGCGCGCTTCCAGGCCGCCATCGAGCTGGGCGAGCCGGCGAAGACCACGGCGGTCAAGACGCCTGCCTGGGGCCCCAAGCGCGGCGGCGCGGCGGAACTGCCGGCCACGCTGGCCGGCATGCGCCAGCAGCTCGCCCGCTTCGAACAGACCCTCGCGGAACTGGAAGAACAGCGCGGACGGGGGGATTAGTAGCTGCGTGAGACAAGGAAGATCCTCGGGTCGAGCCCGAGGATGACAGCGGTTGGAGCGAGGATGATGGCAATCAGCGGTCTCCTGACCCTTGCCATCCTCGGACTGGGGTTCAATCTTTCAGCGAGTCATCCTCGGGCCTGACCCGAGGATCTTTCTTGGGGTTGGGGGAATGGCGCGGTTCGACACGATCGCCGTCTACATGCTGGCGAGCAAATATCGCGGCGTAATCTACGCCGGCGTCACATCGGATCTTGTGACCCGGATATCGCGCCATCGCACTGGGGAAGGATCGGACTTCACAAGCGACTACTGGTGCCGGCGGCTGGTCTGGTACGAGGTACATGCCGACATGCGCGCCGCCATCCAGCGCGAGAAGTCCCTCAAGCGCTATCTGCGCCAGTGGAAGATCGACCTGATCGAGGCGGACAATCCCGACTGGAACGATCTGTGGGAGACGATCCGCCCGGGACCGTTGCCTGGTGAACGGCAAGTGACGCCGGAACAGCTACGGCGTGGGGATATTCAGGAGCCGTGAGGTTCGGAGAAAGAAAGATCCTCGGGTCGAGCCCGAGGATGACAGCGGTTGGGGTGAGGCCGGCATGGAAATTGTTATGGAAATTGTTGGCCCAATCGCCTGTTTCCGCCCCTACTCACGAAAGCTTGCCGTAAGGGAGCTTGAAACATGCGCCCCCGGCACGGCATTCTCCTCGCAACTAGTGAACGGCCGTCAGCGCCGTCGTCTCGGGAGGACTGCCGCTTGATACTGACCGTTCGCAATCGCCGCCGGGCCATCGCCGCCCTCGCCGCCGCCGTCTCCGCAACCGCGCTGGCCTCAGCCGCGCTCGCCCAGACGCCGCAGAGCACCATCGCCGCCGCGCCGATCGCGCAACCGCCGGTGAAGACAGCCGCGCAGATCGTCGGCGACTACAAGCCGCCGCGCACCATCGCCGGCAAGCCCGACCTCGCCGGCTACTGGACCAACGCGTCAGTCACGCGGATGGATCGCCCGGCCGGCCTGCCGCTCGTGCTCTCCGAGGAACAGGCGGCACAGCTTGAAGGCCGCGCGCTGTTCAACGTGCGCCTCAAGACCGAGAAGGATTTCGTCGATCCGAAAGCGCCCGCGCCCGAGAAGGGCAAGGCCCTGCCCGGCGTCGGCAATTACGATGTCGCCTATACCGATCCGGGCGCCGCCGTCGCCAACATCAAGGGCGAGAAGCGCTCGTCCTACATCACCTTCCCCGACAATGGCCGCACGCCGGCGATGACCGACCAGGGCAAGGCGCTGCGCGCCGCTGCGGGCGGCGCCCGTCGCGGATCGGGCTTCGACAATCCGGAAGAGCGCGGCAATTCCGAACGCTGCCTGATCATCGGCACCAACGGCCCTCCGTTCGGCAACTACCTGTACAACAACAATTTCCAGATCGTGCAGACCAGCGACCACATGATGATCATGTCGGAGATGATCCACGACGTGCGCATCGCGCCGATCGGCGGCAAGCACCGCACCGACAATGTCGAGCCCTGGATGGGCGACTCGATCGCCTGGTGGGAAGGCGACACGATGGTGGTCGAGACGATGCACACCAACCCGCGCTCGGGCGGCGCCTTCATCTCGGACAACGGCAAGATCATCGAGCGCTTCACCCGCATCTCCGACATGCAGGTTCTCTATGAGTTCGAGATCAACGATCCGGCCGTCTACGCCTCCACCTGGGGCGGGCAGATGCCGCTGACGAAGATGGACGACCGGGTCTACGAATACGCCTGCCACGAGGGCAATTACGGCCTGCACAACATCCTCGAGGGCGGCCGCCGCAACGACCGGCTCGGGATCGCCCAGACCGGCGGACAGGACCGGGGCGAATAGCTGGGTTCAGCTGTCAGGCGACAGCTGCGACAGGCGCGCCTTCCCCCTTGGGAAGGCCCCTTCCCTGTTCCATCTAATGGGTAGAGAATGAGCCGAAGGACAGGAGCTGCTTCATGGCCAACAATCCGCAAAATCCCGGCAAGCCGGGCGAACCCCACGCAAAGACCGCCGCTGAATCGCTCGAGGAGCATGTCGAAGCTCCCCTGCACGAGAAGATGTTCGGCTCGAACCCGACCGGCCTCGTCAACGACACGCCGGAAGGCGCGATCGGCGAAAACGTCAACATGAGCGTGCCGCCCGTGCAGCTCGACAGCAATCAGCCGCTGCGCCACATCGGCGACACCGACCAGGGTGATTTCCAGCCCGGCGGCGGCGGCCACCGCCGCTAGTTTTCGACCACGCCGCAACTAATTTCGACCAGAGGTTGTATCTTCACGCGCGCGTCCCCACATAGGGGGGCGTGTGCTGGGGGATGATCTCCAGGTCCCGCAAAGCGGAGACCTGCCATGGCCACCCCGACGCGGACCAGAACCCCCATCGTCAAGACGCCCGCTCCGCCGCGCACCGCGGCCGACAACAAGCGCACCTTCGACATGCGCCCCAAGCCCTCCGACGACACCCGCCGCCACGAAGAACCCCGCTACCGCGCACCGCAACACCCGGACGCCGGCCTCGACCAGCCGCTGGACGGCTCGGAAGACTAGGATAGCGCGTGCGCCCTCATCCTGAGGCGCCGCGAAGCGGCGTCTCGAAGGACGAGGGCGTACTCACCGCCGCAGCCGCTCGTTCTCTTTCGCGAACATCGCGCGCACGACGTCGCCATTGGAGCGCTCTTCTTCCAGCGTCTCTGCGTTCCATTGGCTGCGCTCGGTGTCGAAGAAATCACCGCCATAGATGTGCAGCCCCGCTGTGAAGCGCGGCAGCGGGTTGGTGACCGAGTGGATAATATCGGCTGGCAGCTCGGCGACGTCACCGGCGAACATCGCCTTCGCGCCGCCTGCCGTCAGGCCGTGAGCGGTCCGCTTCCAGAAGATGTTGTCCTCGCGCCCGGTATAGATCCCGATCACCGCCCACATCAGATGGTTGTGCGGAACCAGCGACATGTTCGGCGCCCACTTGGCGGCAAAGATCGTCAGCTTCGGCGAGCGCAGGATGACGTCGAACCCTGCCTCCTTTGGCTCGCCCATCCCGGCCAGCACAGCGGCATGATCGGAAACAGCCCGCGTCAGCACCTCGCGTATCGCCGCCTGCGGATCACTCTCGCCAAGCGCCGCGGTGCAGTCCGATGCAAAACGTTCGCGGTCAAAGGCCATGCCGCTCTCCCTGCCTCACGCTTTAGGACCCTGAAAGGCGTGCTGCCAGCGCCAATCGCGCCAACTGAGTCCGAACCAAGGCAGGTGACCGAAATATGCCCGGCCTTCGAGGGTTGCTCCACCCGTCCCCGAAGCCCACTGCTGAGCCGTGTGCGGCGCCAGAGGATGTCCTCGGGCTCGCCCGCCTGGAGACTTCATGACCGAACCTACCCGCTCGACCCAGTATCCGCCCAAGCGCCAGTCCGCCGCCCAGAAGGCCAACGACGCCAACCGCCTTCAGCAGATGGCGATCAACGGCAAGACCACCCGCCCCGGCGATCGCCGCTCCGCCCAACCCGGCGAAGCGTCCACCGAAGGCCTTGCAGACAACAACCAGCCGGTCGGCATCGCCCGCCGGAAATAGTCGCCTGTCACGGGCAAGACGTGATGCGCGGTGAAAACCGCGCACGCGATCCCCGATCCGTGCTAGGGAACTCCCGCGGACTTCCGGAATAGGCCGGTCTTTCGTGTCGCGAGGCCCCCGGGGGCTGCCGCGCAGGAACCGGAGGCGCCCATGGCCCGACTTCCCGACAAGCGTCAGCCCTTCGATCCTGCGAAAGCTGCCCGCGAGCGCAATCTTGCTTCCGCCGAACGTCCGGCCCCGTCTCTTACCGCCCAGCAGCGCATGGGAAAACGCCCGCTCCTGCGGCCCGACAAACCCCTCCTCCGCGACGAGGACTAGACCCTCCGGAACCTCCGTACTCCCAACTGCTCGATCCTCTGGCGTCGCCTTGGGAAATCTCGCAGTCTTTGGATGCGGGGGCAGTCGGGGACGAAATGTTTCGCCGTCTGGTTCTTGCCGCCTGCGTCCTGCTCGCAGCACCCACCGCCTTTGCCCAACAATCACAGCCGGAGACCGAGGCCCCACCTCCGCCGCCGCTGCCGCTCTTCTATGTTTCCGGAGGCCTCGCCTGGTCTGGCGAGGCCGGCCTCGAACTCGAAGCCGGGCTGCAGGCGGACATCGGAGATTTCCTCCGCCTTCGCTTTTCTCCGGCCAATCTCGCCCTGATCGACGGCGACCTTCCCGAGGGGTTCTATCTCGACGGCTTCGGCTTCAGCGAGGTGTGCCGCGACCAGGAAACGGACGACATCACCTTTGACGAATACTGTGTCGCTGAGCCGGACACGGAATGGCGATCGGTGGTCGAGGCGCAGTTCGGGCTTGCTCCCGGTTTCCACTTCGGCGCTGGCGTCTCTTACCTGCTGCAGGGCGACTTCACGCCGGAGGACGGCCGCGTTGCGCCGTTTGCATCCTTTGCGTGGGACATGGACGACGACATGGGGATTGAGCTGCGCGCCGGAAGCGAATACCTGGCCTTCCAGATTCGCGGTCTCTGGTAGCATTTGGCGGGCAAGAACGTCGCGGATGACACGCGGAGCGACCCTGCTATAAGCCCGGGTCCTTCAAGGGTCGCCCATGTATCGCGTGCATTGTCTCCTCCCCCGTCCCGAAGCTGAACGCTTGTCAGACCTGCTGGCGGAGATGGATCCGACGCCGGTTTCGGCCGTGTCGGTGGAAGAGGCATCTAAGGTCTCATGGAGCCTCGATGCCTTCTGTCTCGACGAGGACCTTGCGAAAGAAGCCGCCGCCATCATCGAGCGCGAGGCGCCATCGGTCCGCGCTGCGGTTCAGAAGCTCGATGACAAGGACTGGGTAGCTGTCAGCCTGGCCGGCCTGCCTGCCGTGGAGGCCGGGCGCTTCTTCGTCGCTGGAGCGCACGAGCTGGCGCGTCTCGATGGCGGACGCATTCCTGTCTGGATCGAGGCCGGCCCCGCCTTCGGCACCGGACACCATGGCACGACCAAGGGCTGTCTCCAGTCGCTCGACTTCGAACTGACGCGTCGCCGCCCTGCTCGTGTGCTCGACATAGGCACTGGCTCGGGCGTGCTTGCGCTTGCCGCGGTGAAGACAGGCGCAGGCTTCGCGCTAGGCACGGATCTCGATTTCGACTCTGTCCGCATCGCGAAAGAGAATGCAAAGAACAACCAGGCCGGCCGCCGCCTGAAGCTGTTGCACGCACGCGGGGCGGGCCACGCGATGATCCGGGCGCACGCGCCCTATGACCTGGTCTTGGCCAACATCCTCGCACGGCCGCTGGTGGGCCTCGCGCCCGAGATCGCGAAACTCGTGCGTACCGGCGGCAGGGTGATTCTGTCAGGCCTTCTTACGCATCAGGAACCGCAAGTAAGGGCGGCCTATTCGGGCCGGGGACTAATCCTTGTTGGTCGCAGACGCCTCAATGGCTGGTCGACACTGACCTACCAGCGCCCCTAGGCCATCCGAATTATCGGATTTCCCTATCCCACACCGCCCCTGTGCGGTTTAGGATGGCGGCAAGAGCTGGCGGACTTCGGGGATACCTGTCACGCGGCCGGTACTATTCGCCCTTTCCTTCCAGGTGCGTGCCAGGTGCGTGAGAGACATGAGACAGACATACGAAGTCATCGGCGGTCCGGCAGTCGGCCGCGCCTCTTTGCCTCTGCTCCGGGCGACGCTGAAAGCGCTGGAGCTCGACGGGCTCTACATTCCGCACGATGACGAATACCAGAACGAGTATCTTCCAGCCTGCTATGAGCGCCTTGCCTGGGCGACAGGCTTCACAGGTTCTGCCGGCGCGGCGTTCGTTTTCCAGAAAACCGCGATCGTGTTTGTCGATGGCCGCTACACGCTCCAGGTGAAACAGCAGCTGGCGCCGAAAATGTTCGAGGTTGGCGATCTGATCGATCCAGGTCCGTTCGCCTGGCTCGCCAAGCAGACTCTCACCGGACAGAAGATCGGCTACGACCCGCGCGTGATGTCGCCCGATGCACTCGATCGGCTGATCGATGCCGCGAAGAAGGCCGGCGCCGAGCTTGTCGCGACGGATCCCAACCCCATCGATCAGGCGTGGACAGACCGTCCGGCTGAACCGACCCATGCCGTTGTGCCGCACGACATCGCCTATGCTGGCGAAAGCTCGTCTTCCAAGCGGGCGCGTCTCGGCAAGATGCTCGCCGACCAGAAGATCGATGCGACCGTGATCACGTCGCCTGCGTCGATTGCCTGGCTCTTCAACGTTCGCGGCGGCGATGTTTCGCGTACACCACTGCCGCTGGGGCGCGCCTTCCTGTTCTCGGACGGACAAGCGGAACTCTTCCTGCATCCGGCCAAGATCGGTTCGGAGCTTGGCGCACACCTTGGCAACGAGGTTGCGCTGCGCCCGGCCAACGAGATGGAGCGGCGGATGGCCAAGCTGCACGGCAAGCGTGTCAGCGTTGACCCCTCCATGGCGTCGTCGTGGTTCTTCGGCGCGTTGAACAAGGCGGGCGCCGACATCGTGCGCGTGCAGGATCCGGTCATGCTGCCGCGTGCGAAGAAGAATGCGGTCGAGGTTGAAGGCGCTCGCAAGGCGCACCGGCGCGACGGCGCCGCCCTCTCCCGCTTCCTGCGCTGGTTCGAAGCAAACGGTCAGACTGGTGAAGTGACCGAGATCGACGCAGCGAAGAAGATCGAGGAGTTTCGTGAGGCGACAGGCGAGTTGCAGGACCTGTCCTTCAACTCGATTTCAAGCGCCGGACCGAATGGCGCGATCAACCACTATCGCCCGGACACGCAAACCAACCGAAAGCTGGCGAAGGGCTCGCTCTTCCTGCTCGATTCCGGTGGCCAGTATCTCGATGGCACGACGGACGTCACGCGCACCATGGCGATCGGCGATCCATCGGACGAGATGAAAGAGCGCAACACTCGCGTCCTGAAGGGTCACATCGCGCTGGCGCGCGTGCGCTTTCCGAAAGGCACGACGGGTTCGCAGATCGATGTTCTTGCGCGCCTGTCGCTGTGGGAAGCCGGCGTCGACTATGACCACGGCACCGGCCACGGCGTGGGCTCATATCTGGGGGTGCACGAGGGACCGCACCGCATTTCGAAAGTCGGCAACACGGTTGCGCTAGAACCCGGCATGATCGTCTCGAACGAACCGGGTTACTACAAGGCCGAGGCCTGGGGCATCCGCATTGAGAATCTTCAGGTCGTGACGGAAGCCAAGCCGATCGCTGGTGGTGATCGCGAGATGCTGGGCTTCGAAACGCTCACCCTCGCCCCGCTTGACAAGAAGCTGATCCTGCCCGGCCTGCTGTCTGAGCAGGAATGGATCTGGATCGACCGCTATCACGCCCGGATCCTCGCCGAAGTCGGGCCGCTGCTGGACGAGTCCGATCGCGCCTGGCTCGCCGAGGCGTGCAAGCCGCTCTAGTTCCGGAAGCGACTAATAGCCCGGAAAGCCCGGGGTGGCGCCCTGTCTCGGAGGGAGCTTCGGCTGGATATCACCACCGCCATTGGTGATGCCGCGGATCATGTCCTGAGCGCGCTCGGTGACTTTGGCATAGGCTGGCGTCTTGCAGACTCTCATCTTCGCGGCGCGCGTGCCCGTGATGGGCTCCATCGTGCAGACCACTTTGGGTTCTTCCTTGGCATCGGCTTCCTCCGCCGGCGCGGCCTGCGGCTGAACCGAAGGCTCAACGGGTGAGGCGACCTGAAGGAAGGCAAGTGCGACGAGATCGGCAACCACGTGCATGATTGTGTCCCCTTGATTGGTTCGTCGCCTAGCCGCCGACACCTGGCGGCAAGGCCGGTTGTATGTTGACCCCGTTGTTCATCATCTTGCCGAAGTTCTCGCGGTCGCGCTCGCCGCGCTTGTCGTAACCTTGAGTTTTGCACACGCGCATCTTGCGCGCGCGCGTACCCGTAACCGGCTCCATCGTGCAGACGATCTTCGGGTCAGCTTTTTCCGCTGGCTGTACTTCAGTGGATTGCGGCGTGCCCTGTTGAGGCTCAACGAGCGAGGCCGTCTGCAGAAACAGAAATGCTGCGATCCCGATCATTATCTGCACCATCAGATATTCGCGACTTTAGCCGCGAATGGCGCATTGGCAATGACCCCGAGACTAGTTTCCGATGCCGGAGCCGGGGGAAATCATGAGGCCGCCCTGAGCAACGCGCTGGTCGCCATTCTTGGCCATCTCGCGCTGCAGCTTGGTGTCCTGAAAGTCGGCCTCCTGGTTGACCGGCCGGCAGACCTTGACCTTCTTGACCCGGGAACCGACGGCAAATTCCGTCTTGCACACGAGCTTCGGCTCCTCTGCCTGCGGCTGTGGCTGGGTAGCGGCGGCATCGGCAGGCGGCTGATCGGCAGCAGACAACAGCAGGGCTACTGAAAGAATGATGCCGAACATGCACGACCCCTTTTCTTTGCTAGTTTCCAAACGTTCCTGACGGCTCGATGAAGTCACCATTCTTGGCAAGCTCGCGCTGAAGCTTGGTTGACTGCTCGTCCTGCTTCTGGTCGGCAGGTCGGCAGACTTTCACCTTCTGGACACGCGAGCCTGTCGAACTCTCGTATTTGCAGACCATCTTGGGTTGCTCGGCCTCTGCGGTCTGGACGGACTGTGCTTGCTGTGCGGGCTGCGCCGGTTGAGTAACGTCCGTTGCGGGCGGCTGGTCAGCGGCGGCAAAATGCAGCGCCACCGAAAGGATCATACCGGACATAGTTGCTTCTCCCTGCGGATTTCGGGGACGATAGGAGCCGAATAGGCCTATGACAACGTCACAAGTTCAGGAGTTCAGGCCATGAAACGCGATACCGCCCCTGCCGGGCTGGCCGCGCTTGCGGCGTTCATGTTGAGCGCCTGCGCTTCGATGGGCGCTGAAACTGTTGGGGATTCAACCTTCGTAACCTGCCCAGCCTATGGTCCGGCCTACAAGGTGACCGACGACTTCATGCGTTCCTTCAACTCGAAGGATGCCGAGGCCTGGGGCGCAACCTTCCATTTCCCGAGCGTTCGGATCGCCAGCGGCAATGTCCGCCTCATCAATTCGCCCGCCGATCTCGAGCAGTCTTTCACCGCACTCGAAGCGCAGGGCTGGCACCACTCGGCGTGGGCCTCGCGCAAGGTGGTGCAGTGCGACGCCACGAAGGCGCATATGCTGACGACATTCGTCCGCTACCGCGCCGACAACTCCGTTCTGTCGCAGTTCAACTCGCTCTACATCGTCGAGTTCAAGAACAGCCGTTGGGCGTTGACCGCGCGGTCGAGCTTCGCTCCGTAAGCCCATGGCGTCGATCAGCTCCTCTCCTGGCCGCACGAAGTTCGGAGACGATCCCGAGCTGTATGACTTTGCTCGTCCCGGTTATCCTGAAGAGCTGTTCGATTGGTTGCGGAAGACGTGCGGGCTCGGAGCGGAGACCGGATGCTTCGAGATCGGCGCTGGTACCGGCCAAGCAACGCTGCCGATCCTTGCGACACCGGTCCGCTCCATTCTCGCGATCGAGCCGGACACTGCGCTCGCGGAGAGCTTGCGCGCCAAGGCCGGTGACGACACCCGACTGCAGATTGCGGTCAACCGGTTCGAGACGACACACCTGGAAGACGGCGACTATGATTTCGGCTATTGCGCCACGGCTTTCCATTGGCTGGCGCGCATGAAGGCATTCGACCGGATATTGTCGGCGCTGAGGCCCGGCGGCTATTTCGCGATGTGGTGGAATGTCTTTCATGACCCCGCCAGTCCGGATGCGTTCGACACTGCGACCGAGCATCTTTTCGACGGGCTGGAACAGGATCCGGAAGCCACCGCTAGCCGTCCTGCCTTCGCGCTCGACGTCAATTCCCGCCTAGGAGAAATGCGCTCTGCAGGTTTCGCCGACGTCCAGCATCGCCTATTCCGCACTGAAGTTGCGTTCTCGCCGCAGCGGCTGGCCGCACTTTACAACACGTTGTCGCGGGTGCGGATGGCGCCGGACGTGACGCGCGCGCATCTGCTGTCGGAAGTGGAGCGAACCGTGAAGGAGCAGTTCGGCGGCGAGATTGCGCGCACAGTCGTCTGCAGCGCCTTTGTCGGACGCCGTCCCTGAGGTAACAGGGCCGCCATGAGACGCCTTCTCGCCTGCTCGATCCTGCTATCGCTGGCGCTTGCGGACTGCGCGCCGAAGGCAGCGCAAGCTGCAGCGACGCAGGACTTCTCCACCTGCCCTGCCGCCCAGCCGGCGATGGAAGTCACCGATCGCTTCCTCGCCGCGTTCAACGCGAAGGACATGACGGCGCTGGAGAGGGCGTTCCACTTCCCGCACATGCGCATTGCCAGCTATCCGCTGGTCGTGTGGACCGGCCCCGGTCAGCAGGACGATGTCTTCGGGAGTCTCGCGTCGGAAGGCTGGGCCCGCTCACGCTGGGACAAGCGTACTATCGTTCAGTGCGGCAAGGAAAAGGCCCACATCATCGCGACGTTCGCACGACTGAAAGCCGACGGCACGGAATACGCGAAATATGACGGTCTCTACGTGATCGAACTGCGCGATGGCTTCTGGGGCATCACGGCACGCTCGACGTTTGCGCCCTAGCCGGTGGCGAGTCGCCGATCTTGCGAGAGATGGACGCCTCGGACATGGTTGGACGCGGCTTCTGGCATAACATTCCGGGGGGACGATGCCGATTTCCACGAAAATCCTGATCGCCTCGATCTTTGGGCCCGTGGTGGCCTTCATGGTCGCCGCGGCGGCGGCGCTGATCGAGCACTGGACCGGGTACAATGTTTTCGGGTTCGGCGTGTACCTGGTCGTGCCTGTCGGGGCGATCGCGACCGGCGCCGCGGCTGCATCGGGATACTTCTTCGTATGCAGGGCAATGCAGATGAGGCCGGGTACTTTCCTGGTGATACAAATGGTGTTCGTCGCGGCGATCACGAACCTTCTGATCTACTATTTTGAGTACCTGACGCTCGTGTGGGGCGATCCGCTCGCGTTCAATCTCGATGTGTTCGCGCTGTATCTTGGCGACTACCTCACGCATCAACAATTGACCGTCGGCCGTGGCCTTTCGCCTGTGGGTGAGGTTGGAGATTTCGGTTACTGGCTCGCCGTCCGCGATTTCGTGGGCTTCCTGGTCGGAGGGGCAATGCTTGTCTTCACGCTGCGCGGAGAGCCGATGTGCCCCACGTGCAAGCTCTACTATTCGAGGCGCGCCGCGAGGAACCGCTTCTTCCATTCAAGATCGGACGCCGCCAAGTATTATGGCGGACTTTTTGCCCTGCCGCTCGGCGGGCCTGAGTTCGCGGCAAAGATCGCGCTGGGCGAGCCGAAGATGTCGCCTGCGAAGGGGACTGTTCAGGTCAAGACGACTCTCCTGCACTGTCCCCACTGCAGGCAACAGCGCTGGCAGGACAGGGGCGAGGAGTGGGATGGCCGAGCCTGGAAGGGCCTCAATGAAATCAGCCGGGCGATCCTGATTCAGAGAGGTGTCGACCTCAGCGTGTTCTTCGAGGCGGATCGCGTCGAGGCAAGCCAGCCCAACGCGACGCCAGCCCAAACCTAGTCTTCGTCCATCTTCAGCGCCGCGACGAAGGCCTCTTGCGGGATCTCGACCTTGCCGAACTGGCGCATGCGCTTCTTGCCCTCTTTCTGCTTGTCGAGGAGCTTGCGTTTGCGGCTGGCGTCGCCGCCATAGCATTTGGCGGTCACGTCCTTGCGCATCGCCGAGATGGTTTCGCGGGCGATGACCTTGCCGCCGATGGCGGCCTGGATCGGGATCTTGAACATCTGGCGCGGGATCAGGTCCTTCAGCTTCTCACACATCGCCCGGCCACGCTGCTCGGCGCGGCCGCGATGGGTGAGCATTGAGAGTGCATCCACCGGCTCGTCGTTGACGAGAATCTGCAGCTTCACGAGATCGCCTTCGCGGCGGCCGATCTGGCTGTAGTCGAACGACGCATAGCCCTTGGAGATCGACTTCAGGCGATCGTAAAAGTCGAACACCACCTCGTTGAGCGGCAGTTCGTAGCGCACCATCGCGCGGTTGCCGACATAGCTGAGTTCTTTCTGGATGCCGCGCCGGTCCTGGCAAAGCTTGAGGATGCCGCCGAGATACTCGTCGGGCGTGAAAATGGTGGCTTCGATCCACGGCTCGTGGATTTCAAGGACCGACATCACGTCGGGCATGTCGGCCGGGTTGTGCAGCTCGATCACCGAGCCGTCGCGCATGTGAAGGCCATAGACCACCGAGGGCGCGGTGGCGATCAGGTCGAGGTCAAACTCGCGGCTGAGACGCTCCTGAATGATCTCGAGGTGGAGCAGGCCGAGGAAGCCACAGCGGAAGCCGAAGCCGAGCGCGGCCGATGTTTCCATCTCGTAAGAGAAACTGGCGTCGTTGAGGCGCAGGCGGCCCATGGCGGCGCGCAGGTCCTCGAACTTCGCCGCATCAACCGGGAAGAGACCGCAGAAGACGACGGGTTGCACTTCGCGAAAGCCAGGCAGCGCTTCTTCGGTTGGCTTGCGTTCATCGGTGATGGTATCGCCGACGGAGCAGTCGGCCACGGTCTTGATCGAGGCGGTGAAGAAGCCGACTTCGCCGGGGCTGAGTTCGTCGGCATCGACCAGCTTGCCGGGACGGAACACGCCGACGCGGTCGAGCGTGTAGTGAGCGCCGGTCTTCATCATCTGGACCTGCTGGCGCTTCTTCAGTGTGCCATCGACGATCCGCACGATGACGACGACGCCAAGATAAGTGTCGTAATATGCGTCCACCAGCAGCGCCTTCAGCGGCTTGTCGGGATCGCCTGTCTTCGGCGGCGGCAGGCGCGTGACGATGGCTTCAAGCACCGTGTCCACGCCAATGCCGGTCTTGGCGGAAATCTCCAGCGCGTCCGAGGTGTCGATGCCGATCACGTCCTCGATCTGCTGCTTCACGCGGCCGACTTCCGCCGCCGGCAGGTCGACCTTGTTGAGGACGGGCACGATCTCGTGGTTGGCGTCGATCGCCTTGTAGACGTTGGCCAGCGTCTGAGCCTCGACGCCTTGCGACGAATCCACCACCAGGAGCGAACCTTCGCAGGCCGCAAGGCAGCGCGAGACTTCGTATGCGAAGTCGACGTGGCCGGGGGTGTCCATCAGGTTGAGGACATAGTCTTCGCCATCCTTGGCCTTGTAATCGAGGCGCACGGTCTGCGCCTTGATGGTGATGCCGCGCTCCTTCTCGATATCCATCGTATCGAGGACCTGTTCGGTCATCTCGCGCGCGGTGAGGCCGCCCGTCATCTGGATGAGGCGGTCCGCCAGCGTCGACTTGCCATGGTCGATGTGGGCGATGATCGAGAAGTTTCTGATCTTGTTCCGGGGAGTCATTCTTTTATCCTTGGGGGCGGCGTCTAGCAGACGCGCCTTAAAGGGCCAAGCAGCGTGGCACGTGGCGCTGTAAACTATTCGCGTGTCAGGCTTTTTTGGCGTTCTGGCACGCCGGTTGCGCCTTGGCGGACATGACGGCGAATCTTCCCCCACAACTCAGGCAGGCATGGACGCGGCTCAAGCAGGCCGCAGTTCGCTTGGGCGGCGAAGTACGAACTCGTGCCGCGAAGGCGTGGGCAGGCCTCGGTGGGGCCTCGGCCGACATGCGACAATCCTTCACGCGCTTCATCGACGCGTCCGGCGTTCGCTACAAGGAGGCCACGGCCAGCCTCAAACAGGATTGGGCCACCCTCGCCAAGGTCATCGCCGAACTTTCGCGACAAGCCGGATCCCGCCTCAAGCCGGGCTGGATCGCCTTCAAGCAATCATGGTCGCGGCAAGACTGGCTCACCGGCTTCGAGCCACTGCCACGCGAGACCGTCAGCGCCATCGCCGCGGTAACGATTGTTACCGGCCTCGTCCTGACGTCGCTGATCTACGCGGACTATTACCAGCGCCAAGCTGAAGAGCAGCGCCTGTTCCCGTCAGGCGAGCATCCTTCGCAACAGGTCACTCCCCCCGAGGTTGAGCCAGACGCCGAACCCGACGTCGCGCCCGAACCCGTACCTGTCCCGGAACTAGTCAAACCCGGCGCCGCGCCGGCGCCAGCGCCTGCTCCTAAACTTCCCCAGGTGGGCGAAGCTTTTGTCGACCGGTTCGACAGCACCGAGCTTCACGAACGCTGGTCCGTGTCTGACGGATGGTCGAATGGCGACTGGACAGAGAATGACTGGCGACGCAGCCAGGTATCGTCCGGCCCCGATGGCCTGCGCATGGTCGTCGAAAAGGCGCCGAAAGATTCAGAAAAACCGCTGATGGGAGCGGAGATACGCACCAACGAATTCTTCCGCTATGGCTATTTCGAAGCACGCATGCGCGTGCCGCGGGACCCCGGTCTGATCTCGGCGATCTTTACCTACGCCAATGCCGACGGGAAGATTCGCCCCAACGAGATCGACATCGAGATCCTCGGCCGCGATACCCGGACCATCGAGCTGACATTCCACGAGAGCGGCAAGCCTACCTATGCCAAGGTGAAGCTGCCCTTCGACTCGGCCGATGGCTTCCACACCTATGGCTTCGAATGGCGGCCGGACGCCGTGCGGTGGTATGCCGACGGCAAGATGATCCACGAGGTCAAAGGCGGACGCGCGCCGAAACTCGTCCGGCCACAACAGCTGATGATCAGTCAGTGGGCGACACGCCGGCTCGACGCCTGGGCTGGCCGGATCGATGTCTCGCGCGCGCCTTGGACGCTGGAAGTCGCCTGCACCGGCTATGCGCCGTCCTATGGCGGCAAACCGATCTGTAGCTAAACCGCCTGCTCGGACCTCCGGCCGGCTAGTGGACCAGTCTGTTGCTCCACCTGATCAGCGCGCCCCGACGGCAACCGACTCCAATGCGGCCAACCTAGCTGATAAAAGCCCGCAGAGTGGACGTTTCCCGGAGCGTAAATAGGTCCTGAGTGACGCTTTCTTGAAGCGCCAGACAACCGGGTTTCGTTGCCGAAACTCCTTATTTTCTGTAATGGGAACTCCAGCTGCGACCGTGGTCTCGCGAGTCGTGCACGAGCTGTTGCTCCCTGGGAGGCTACATAATGAAAACCAAGATCTTGGGCATCGCGCTGGCCAGTGTCGCCGCCGCAGCGCTCATCACCGCTGGCGTTGTCGCCAACGGCCAGACCGGTCGCGCCGCCGCCGTGCTCGCCCAGGTGAAAGCGCCTGATCGCGCGGACGACTTCCGCCTCGTCGACCAGAACTCCAAAGGGCACCTGCTCAGCTATTACAAATACGCGCCGGCCATCGTGATCATCTCGCAGCAGAACGGCTCGAAGACGATCCATGACGCCGCCCTCGCGATCAAGGAAATACAGGCTGCCTTCGCCGCCAAGGAAGTGCCGGTCTTCCTGCTGAACTCGTCGCTCAACGACAACCGCGTAACGATCGCCGCCGAGATGGCTTCTCTTGGTCTCAACATTCCCGTGCTGATCGATGACTCACAGCTGGTCGGTGAAAGCCTCGGCGTCAGCCAGGTAGCCGAAGCTTTCGTGATCGATCCCAAGACCTGGAAGGTCGTCTACACCGGACCGATCGACGACCGCTTCGCCGGCAAGGTCGCGAAAGCTTCCGCAGCCGCGAAGATTTCCTACGTCGCTGACGCAGTGCACAGCCTGATCGCCGGCCAACCGGTGAAGGTCTCCGGCGCGAAGCTCGACACCGCCATGCTCTCCTTCCCGCAACGCGACCGCGCGGCCGACTTCTCGAAGATCTCCTACGAGAAGGACATCTCGCCGATCCTCGCGAAGAACTGCGTGGCCTGTCACTCGGAAGGCGGCATCGGCCCCTTCCCGATGAACAGCTATGAGACGGTGAAGGGCTTCTCGGGCATGATCCGCGAAGCGATCCGCACCGACCGCATGCCGCCCTACAATGCCGACCCGCACGTCAACGCGTTCGCCGGCAGCATGAACCTGTCGAACAAGGACGAGCAGACGCTGATCCACTGGATCGAGGCTGGCGCCCCGCGTGGCGCGGGCGCCGACCCGCTTAAGATCAACGCCAAGCCCGCTCCGGAATGGGAACTGGGCGAGCCTGACCTCATCATCACGCTGCCATCCTTCAAGGTGCCGGCATCTGGCGTGGTCGACTACCAGAACCCAACTGTTCAGAATCCGCTGACCGACGGCCGCTGGCTGCGCGCCGCGACCGTGAAACCGAGCGACCGGCGCGCGGTTCACCACCTGCTCTCGAACGGTGCTGGCGGCTATGCCGTTGGCGCGGAAACGACCGTCTATCCGAAAGGCACTGGCACCTGGGTCGCCCCGGGGCAGACCTTCCGCTTCCAGATGCACTACACGCCATACGGCAAGGAATCGACGGAAACGACCCGCGTCGGGCTCTACTTCTATCCGAAGGAAGCTCCGCCGGAGATCATGCGCCGCTCGGCCGTGATCGCGAACGCGGGTATCGAGATCCCGCCGAACACGCCGCGTCACGAAGAAATCGCGTACATCACTTTCCCCGAGAAGGCGACGTTGTTCACGGTGTTCCCGCACGCTCACTATCGCGGCGAGAGCATGGCCGTGTCGGTCATCAAGCCGGGCTCGACCAAGGAAGAGCTGATCCTGTCGCTGCCGAAGTACGACTTCAACTGGCAGCGCGGTTATGACTTCGCGACGCCGATCAGCATCGAGCCGGGCACCAAGCTGGTGACGCGATATGTCTACGACAATTCGAAGAACAACGTGGCGAACCCGGATCCGACGATCAAGGTTACGTGGGGCGAGCAGAGCCACGAAGAGATGCAGTACACGGCGCTTGGCTTCCGCTGGGACGCTGAGACGGTCGCGAACCGCAAGGACGACTACCAGAAGGCGCTTGAAGCCACGCGCTCCATGGGCATCATGGACACCAATATCGACGACAAGGTCGCCAAGACCGAAGTCCGTGGCCGCATGGCGCAGATGCTGCTCGCCAACTGGGACAAACTGGACACCAATAAGGACGGCTTCCTCGAGAACGCCGAAATGGCTTCGATCAACCAGATGATCAACGGCCGCATCAACCAGGCGCAAGCTCAGCAGAGCGTCGGCCAGTAACCGAAGCTCAAGACCTGAAATGAAGCAGGCGGACCTTGCGGTCCGCCTGTTTTGTTTTGGAGAGGAAGCCTTTTATGCCGGCTTCAACCGGCAATGGACGACGCCCCATTCATTGCCATCGCCATGGCCGAACAGGCCCGCAGTGGCGAGGAAGAATAGCCGCCACCGGTTTTCCCAGAGCTTTGCGTCCTTGCCGTAAATTCTCGCGAGGATTGGCCGGATATGCTCGCGGTTGGCGTCGAAATTCTTGAGCCAGTCGAGTGCAGTGCGCTCGTAGTTCTTGCCGTTCCACCACTGGTCGTGTTCGACCTCAAACAGATCCGGGAATTGCGCGATCAGGTCCCGGCTGGGCATGACGCCACCAGCGAAGAAGTGGTGGGCCACCCAGTCTGCCGGGTCGTTCACATCGAAGCGGTAAGGCGCCGATCGGTGCGCGAACACGTGCATGAACATGCTCCCGTCCGGCCGCAGCCAGCGCCTGCACTTTTCCAGCAGAGCGCGCCAGTTCGACATGTGCTCGAACATCTCCACCGACACGATACGGTCGAAACGTTGGTCGATATCGAACACGTTCATGTCGGCTGTGATGACCGTGACATTGGCAAGGCCCTGCTGCTTCGCGTGGGCCTCGATGTGTTCGCGCTGGCTTTGCGAGTTGGAAACCGCTGTGATGCGCGCGTTTGGATAGTGCTCCGCCATCCAGAGCGTCATCGATCCCCAGCCGCAGCCGAGTTCTAGAATATCCTGCCCGTCCGCGAGTTGGGCATTGGCGCAGGTTTCGGCCAGCGCATGATCCTCGGCCATCGCCAACGTGTCGCCGGGAGATTTGTAGAGGCAGCTTGAGTATTTGAACCTGGAGCCGAGACAAAGCCGGAAGAATGCGGCGGGCACTTCGTAATGCTGCGCGTTGGCGTCGGTGGTGTGGGCTGCGATTGGGTGGTGGCGCATGTCCTCGGCGAAACGCGCGGCGCCGTCCTGAGGGGCGAACTTCAGCTGCCCCTTCACGCGGCCGACCAGAAAGGACACAGCGCCGCGCCGGACGCTATCCGGAAGAGGCGTTGCTTCAAAGGCGATGATCGCGCGGGCCATGAGGCTCATGCCGCTTTCCTCTTCGGAGGCAGCGGAATGAAGATACCAACGCGTGATTGATACTCGCGGAATTTGTCCCCGCGGCTCAGCAGCATCGACTTCTCAAGCGCAGGGACTCCCGTGCCGAAGCGCAGGACGATGAACATCACAACCGGCGCGATCCAAGTCGCCCATGTCGATGGGATGGCAGCGTCAAACCCGATCATCGGGTAGGCCAGCCAGCCGAGCCATTCGAAGAAGTAATTCGGGTGCCGCGACCACGCCCACAACCCCTTGTCCATGATTGCGCCGTACTGGCCTTGCTTCTTGAATTGGCGCATCTGCTCATCGGCGATCCCCTCGCCTGCAATCGCGATCAGGAGAATCGCAGCGCCGAACCCATCCGACCATCCAAGCTCCGCTGAGCCACCATGCGCCGCCACGAATATCGACACCGACAACAGCGCCGTCGCAGGCGCTTGAACGATGACGAGCCAGAACATGTTGATCTGAAATTTTGCTCCCCACTCCTCCCGGAACTGGGCGTAGCGCGTGTCCTCGCTGTGACCGGCGACACGTGACATCACGTAGATACCCAGCCGCAGTGACCAGATCGCGCCGAGGACCGCCACCAGCATTTGCCGAGAGGAACTTGCCGCGTCTTCGGGCCACATTGCAGCGGCAACGCAGGCAGCGCCGGATCCGAACGTCCAGAACACGTCGACCCAGCCGCCATTGTTGACAGCGCGCTGCGTCCCCCAGGCCGCGATCATTACGGCAGCCATGCCTGCAGCAATCCATGGAAATGGGGCGATTGGGATCACGTTGGCTATACGCGCGACATTGGCTGACGGATCAGCCCAAACCCGCTAGAAAGCCGGCTTCCGGAATCACAGTCAGGCAGCAGGACCTCCCTCCATGACCGCCGCACTCCGCGTCAAAGACCTCTCGAAAAGCTATGGCGGCAAGCTGGCCGTCGACCGCATCGGCTTTGAAGTTCGGGCGGGTGAGCTCTACGCCCTGCTCGGCCCCAATGGCGCGGGCAAGACCACGACGCTGCGCATGATCGCCGGCCTGCTCAACGCCGACGCCGGAGATATCAGCGTGTTCGACGTAGATGCACGCGCAGATGCGCTGGCCGCTAAGCGCCTGATCGCCTGGCTGCCGGACGAACCGCTGCTCTACGACAAGCTTACGGCTTGGGAATATCTCGAATTCGTTGCAGGCCTGTGGGGCGTTGAAGCCAGCATTGCGCGCACGCGAGCCGAAGACCTGCTGAAACTTCTGGGATTGTGGGACAATCGCAATGACCGGTGCGAGACCTTCTCGCGCGGCATGAAGCAGAAGGCCGTACTTGCCGGCGCACTGATCCACGACCCCAAACTGCTGATGCTGGACGAGCCGCTGACCGGTCTCGATGCCGCCGCGAGCAGGCTGGTTAAGGATCTGATCCGTGAGCGCGTCGCCGCTGGCGCAGCCGTCATCCTCACGACTCACATTCTCGAAGTGGCTGAACGCATGGCCGATCGGATCGGCATCATCAAGGATGGCAAGCTCCTGATCGAGGGCCGCCTCGACGAGTTGCAGGCGAGCGCAGGTGCGCAGGGCCAGTCGCTCGAGGACGTGTTCCTGTCGTTGACCTCGGCGCCCGCGCCGATCGCCGCGCAATGAGTTCGCCTCCTGCCAAGGTGCGGCCAACCAAATCACAGCCGTTGAAGGGTAAACCCGGCAGCGTGCGCTGGTTGATGGGACACGAGCTGCGCCTCTACTGGCGGCGCGGCAAGATGCGGCCGAAGAGCGGGCTGATACTTGTGGGTCTGCTGCTCACGATCTGGTCGATCGCCAGCTTCTTCGTCTTCATGCGCCTGGGACCGCTGATCCCGCCACTGCCGTTCACCGAAGGACCCGGCGCAGGTCTCGCGCTTACCGGCGTCGCGATCACCATCGCATTCATTGCCTCGGTGATGACATCGGGCGCCATCCTGGCTTCGGTCGAGGCGATCTATACGCGCAACGATCTGGATCTCCTGCTTTCATCGCCAATGTCGCCATGGCGCGTGCTGATCGTGCGGTCGTCCGCGATCGCTATCGGCGCCATGCCACTTTATGCCGGGCTGCTCGGCCCACCCCTGCTCTGGATGGCGGTTTTTTCTTCTCCCCTGTGGCTGTCGGCGATCATCTTCATTGTCACGCTGGCCTTTGCGGCAACCGGCATTGCGCTCCTGATCGTCACCGCCCTGTTCCGGCTGATCGGCCCCAGGAATACGCGCCTGCTGGCGCAAATCCTGTCCGCGGCGGCAGGCGCAGCTGTCTTCCTGGCGTTCCAGTATTTCAACATCACCTCACGGCAGGACGGACCGATGAGCCAGGAAGAAACCGCGGCGCTGATTCTGTCGCTTGATATCGACCCCCACGTCTGGTGGCTGATGCCCGCGCGCGCCATTACAGGCGACATACCGTCGACACTGGCGTGGATCATGTTTGCCGCAGCTCTGTTCCCGCTTGGCGTTTTCGTCTTCAGCCGCAGCTTCGTGTCGGATGCCGCTGCAGCATCCGCCATGGGCCGCAAGAAGCGCGGGACCGATGCACGCGTCGCCACGGTGCGAGGCGGCGCGATGCTGTCCGTGATTCGCAAGGAGCTGCGCCTGTTGGCTCGCGATCCGCTGCTGTTGTCGCAGATCGGTCTGCAGCTGATTTACCTGCTGCCGCTTGGCTTCGTGCTGCTGCGGCCGGGCGGCGGCATCCAGATCACGGAGGCCGCATTTGCGCCTGCCCTGACGCTGCTTTCCAGCGCCCTGTCCGGCAGCCTCGTCTGGATCACGGTATCGGCGGAGGATGCTCCCGATCTCATCGCGTCGGCCCCCGTGGCGACCCGTATGGTCGACCGTGCAAAACTGTTCGCCGCGATCGCGCCTGTGCTTGCTGTGATGTCGATCCCCGTGGCTGCGCTGCTGGTGCGTGAGCTGTGGTCGGGCGCCTGGGCTCTGGGCGCCGTGCTGTTCGCCTCGACTTCGTCAGCGCTGATTGGCCTCTGGCGGCGCAATCCAGGATCACGACGCGACTTCGTGCGCCGCCGCCAGGGCGGATCGGTGCTGACCGGACTCGGACAGACGTTCGTTGCTCTTGGAACAGCGGCAACCGCCGGGCTGGGCGCCTACGGGTATCCGTGGCTCGCCCTTATCCCGGCGATCGTCGCGATTGCGATCCTCGGTGCTCTCTACAAGCCGTCGCCGAAATTCGCGGCGGCCTAAACCTTCAGCGCCTGACCCGGCAGGTCGGCGAACTTGCGGCCATTCTTCGCCATCGAACGCAGCAAGTTCGACACTTTCATGTCGGGAACGTTCGTCGAAACGCGCTCCACCACGTCGACCACGCGCTGCAGGCCGACCTTGTCGCCCAGGAACATCGGGCCGCCCTTGTCCGCGGGCCAGCCATAGCCGTTGAGCCACACCACATCGATATCGCTGGCGCGCTGGGCCATGCCTTCCTCGAGAATGGCTGCACCCTCGTTGATCATCGGGAACACGCACTCTTCCAGGATTTCCTCGCGCGAGACCTTGCGCTGCGCCACGCCCGAAGCCGCAGCGAATTCCTTCACGATGGCTTCGACTTCCGGCGAGGGGCGGCCGACGCGGTTTTCGTCATAGTCGTAGTAGCCTGCGCCCGACTTCTGGCCGCGGCGCGGGGTGCGCTCGCAGATCATGTCTCGCAGCGGGTTGGCGGTTTTCGCGCCCGGCTTCCAGCCAATATCGAGGCCGGCGAGATCCGACATCTGGTAAGGGCCCATCTTGAAACCGAAGGCGTTGAATGCCGCATCGATGTCCCACGGCATGGCGCCGGCCTTCAGGAGCGCACCGGCTGGCTGGCCGCGCTTGTAGAGAATGCGGTTACCGATGAAGCCAGGGCACACGCCCGCAAGCGCAGCGACCTTGTTGATCTTCCTGGCTAGGTCCATCGCGGTGGCGACCACCGTGTCTGAGGTGTGTTTCGCGCGCACGATCTCCAGCAGCTTCATCACGTTGGCCGGCGAGAAGAAGTGCAGGCCGATGACATCCTGCGGACGCTTCACGACCGATGCGATCTCGTTGATATCGAGCGCGGAGGTGTTGGTCGCGAGGATCGCGCCGGGTTTGCAGATCCGGTCGAGGTCCGCGAAGATGTCCTTCTTCACGGCCATGTCCTCGAACACCGCCTCGATGACGAGGTCGCAGTCGGCGAGGTCTTCACGCGAGAGCGAACCCGAGAGCAGGCCCATGCGGAGTCCGACTTCTTCCTGAGGGAAACGGCCCTTGTCGGCCGAGTTCTGATAGTTCTTGCGGATCACGCCGAGGCCGCGGTCCAGCGCAGCTTGCTGCACTTCGATGATCTTCACCGCGATGCCGACATTGGCGAAGTTCATGGAGATGCCGCCGCCCATCGTGCCGGCGCCGATGACGCCGACCTTGGCGATCGGCTTGATCGGGGTGCCAGCAGGCAGGCCGGTCACTTCCCAGGCCTTCTTCGTGGACGCCGCGATGTAGGCTGCGATCTCGTCGGCCGGAGCGGCTGGCTGGGTAAGCGACTGGGTCATGGGGTTTGTCCTGATGCCGGCGCGGGCAGGTCCCGCGTCTCTGTCGTGGAATTTCGCCCGTTTCCGTGCCGCGACGGCAGTCCGCCGTCAACAGAGCGGGCATTTTCCACCCGCCTCCCGGAAGGCTATCCCTATCGCTGTCTGCGACATCAGGTCAGCAGCTTGCCCTAAGGGAAGATACTTGCTTGTGCGCTAACAAGTAAGTTGGATGCCGGGCCAATGACCGCCCGTAGATTCCCCAGACCGGCCGCAAGCGTGGCCATGATCGACGCGCCGCGCACCACCCAGGCCGCGCGTCGCGAGACTGCGGAGCGCGCCATTCTCGAGGCCGCCAAAACCATCGTCGCCGAACGGGGCCTGGACGAGCTTACCCTGAACGAAGCTGGCGAAGCCGCGGGCTATAGCCGCGCCCTGCCCGCCCACTATTTCGGGACCAAGAGCGCCATGCTTGCCGCGCTCGCCGACCACATCATGGCTGGCTATGCCCTGCGTGTGCGCGTGGCCAGCTTTCCGACTGAAGGCCTCGACGGCATATGCGAGCGTGTCGCCTTCTACATAGACGATGGGTGCCGCGATCCGAAGAGCCTGCGCGCGTTCCAGGCCATTCTCGGCGCCGGCCTGACGCGACCGGAACTTGAGCCGGTTGTGACACGGCTCAATCGTGAATCGATCGACGGCATCGCCGCCTTGATCAAGCAATGTCGTGACCAGGGGGAAATTCGAGCGGACGCACGGCCTCGCGCCGAAGCGTCGATCATTCTGTCTGCCATGCGTGGGGTAATGTTTCAGTGGCTTATCGATCCAGATTACGTGCTCCTGTCGCGAGTTCGCGACTGCCTAGTGGCGAACATTCGCAAGTCGCTCGCCCCCTGACCGAGCCCGTAGCTCGAAGCCTCGAATACTGGGCCGCCACGCGGGGAGGCCGGGCGGCGCTGTTCGAAGGCGCGGCGACGCTCACTTATGCTGAATGGAACGAGTACGCAGACATGCTGGCGGAGGCTTTCGCTGGCCGCGGTCTGGGCTTTGACGACGTCGTCGCCGTGCGTTGCCGCAACCGCATTGAATGGGCAGTCATTGCCCTGGCTTGCTCGAAGATCGACGCGCGACTTCTGACCATTGATCCCGACTTGCCGCCGCGCGCCCTGCGCGAACGCATCATCGCTTCGCGCGCCTCGGCTGTCATTGTTGGCGACAGCAATCCGGCGCGATTGGCCCCGGCGCTTGATGGGCTCAGCCTGCGCCTGCGCGCGACAATGGAAGGCGAATGCCCAGGTTTCTTCAATTTCTGGGATCTGTTTCCGCCCGTCGCGCCAAAACGGTTTGGCCGGGCCCAGCCTTCTCTGTTGGCTTGGTCAGCAGGAACAAACGACCGCTCGCCGCCTGTCGGCCTGCCGCGCCATCGAGCCGCGCCAGCATCGATCTCGCGCCCACCGCAGCCGGAAATCGGTGCGTCCCTGATTACCGTACCGTTGCATCGGGTCTGGGGTCCGGTGCAGTTCTGGGCCGCACTTGCGGCCGGTCGCGCCATTGCGCTGATGCGGGCGTTCGAACCAGCGGCAGCGCTCGCTGCGATCGAACAACACCGCATCACGCACTGGAGCGCTCTTCCGGAGACATTCCTTGAACTTCGCCGTCTCGGCGAAGAGGCCGTGCGCACGGCAAACATTTCGTCACTGCAGGAGTTGGTTGTCGGCGGCGCCGCAACGCCATGGCCCCTGAAGACGTGGCTGGCCGACGTGTTCGGCCCGATCGTCAGCGAGGCCTATGGCGCAACCGAAACGGGGCTCATCGCCCTCATGCCGGCTGGTAGGCAGAACGAGAAACCGCTGAGCTGCGGCCGCCCCATCAAGGGTGCAAGCGTCGAAGTCCGCGACGCCGCCGGCCGTCGGCTGCCGCACAACGCCGTCGGCGAGATCTGGGCCCGTACGCCGCGCTCGATCGAGTGCGATCTTCCGCCCTCGCAGCGACGGCAGAGGGATATGGAAGGCTTCGTCGCCACGGGCGACGCAGGCCGGATCGACGATGACGGCTACCTCTACATCATCGGTCGCGTTGCCAACTTGGCGACAGAAGACGCGCGCCTCGCCGGATAGCGTCGCGCTCAAAGGCGAGGTAGACAAGAAAAAACGTTGGGAGGACTTCATGATGCGTGTGATCGCAGCTTCGCTGCTTGTGCTGACGCTTGCCGCCTGTAGTGGTGAAACGGCGAAGGCTCCCGAAACAACAGCGGCTGCTCCTGCCGAAGCCTCGCCCGCTGCGTCTCCTCCGCAGAAAGACCCGTTGCTTTCCGCCGTCGGCATCGGCGTTTCGGATCTCGCGAAGTCGACGGACTTCTATGTCAGCGTCATGGGCATGGAGAAGATCCGCTCCTATCACCTCGACTATATGGACGAGGAAGTGCTCGGCTACCCTGACGCTGAAAGCTACATCGTTCTCATGCATTGGACCGATGGCTCGAAGCGCTCCTACAAGGACTTGCCCGTGAAGGTGGTGACGCGCACGAGCAACCCCGCGGCGCTGCAGGAAAAAATCAGGGCGGCCGGTTATGAGATCACTCGCGAATACGCGCCCAGCGCCCAGGTGGGCGGTTCATCCGTCGGTCTTGCGAAGGATCCGGACGGCTACGTCATCGAAATCCTCCCGCAACGCCAGGCAACGTCGACGGCGGCAGCCACGCCCGCCGCTGCACCCTCTTCTTCGTCCAGCCAGGACAAACCGCAATGAGACTCGCAAAGCCGCGTATCGCTCCGCTCAAGGACTCGGAATTCACGCCCGAGCAGGTCGAGCGCCTCGCAAAGTCGCGGCAGAAGGACGGATCCGTCCTCAACATCTTCCGTACGCTGGTGCGCTCGCCGGACGCCTTCCGCGCCTTCTCGTGGTGGGGCGGCTATGTGCTCGGACGCAACTCACTATCGCCGCGCGACCGCGAGATCGCCGTCCTGCGCGTGGGCTGGCTGTGCCGATCCGGCTATGAGTGGACCCAGCATCATCGCATCGGCCTGCAATCCGGGCTGAACGCCGCCGAGATCGAGCGGATCAAGCTGGGCGCCGGCGCCGAAGGCTGGACCGCCGCAGAGCGCGCGCTAATCGCAGCCGTTGACGATCTCAACCGCGATCATTTTGTTTCCAACCAGTCCTGGACCGAGCTCGGCAAGCACTATTCCGAGCGCCAATGCATGGATCTGGTGTTCACTGTCGGCCAATACACGCAGGTCTCGATGATCCTCAACTCCTTCGGCGTCCAGCTGGACGAAGGCCAGACGCTTGATCCCGACCTCAAGGCGTTCTGACATGTCAGGAAGGCTTGCCGGTAAGACGGCCATCATCGTCGGCGCTGGCCAGACGCCTGGCGACACCATCGGCAATGGCCGCGCCATGGCCGTGCTGTTTGCGCGCGAAGGTGCAAGCGTGATGTGCGTCGACCGAAAGATTGATAGCGCCGAGGAAACCGTCGCCATGATCGCAGGTGAAGGCGGCTCTGCTTTCGCCTTCGAAGCTGACGTCACTCGTGTCGCCGATTGCGCCGCCATTGCGCGCGAGGCCGTTGTACGGCTGAAGCGCATCGACATCCTCATCAACAATGTCGGCACCGGCCGGGGCGACGCCCCGCCCCACGCGATTGAGGAAGACGCGTGGGACCGCATCATGGACATCAACCTCAAGTCGATGGCGATGACGATCCGTCACGTCCTACCGGTGATGCGCCAGCAGAAGTCGGGCGCGATCCTCAATATCTCGTCGCTGGCTGCGATTGCGGGCCATCACATGGTGACCTACGAGGTCTCGAAGATGGCAGTGAACCGGCTGACCACGGTGGTCGCATCCGGCAACGCGAAGCACGGCGTCCGCTGCAATGTCATCATGCCCGGCCTGATGGACACGCCCATGGCGATCACTGGAATAGCGGCCGCCAGCGGTAAGTCCGCCGAGACCCTGCGGGCCGAGCGAAACGCGCGGGTTCCCATGGGTCACATGGGCTCCGGCTGGGACACCGCCTACGCCGCCTTGTTCCTTTGCTCTGACGAAGCTCGATTTATTACCGGAGCGGTCCTGCCGGTGGACGGCGGAACCTCGGTAAATATCGGCTGAAACCCCTCGTTTGCTGGGGTTATGCGCGACAGTCGGGCGCAGGACTAACTCAGGTCAACGCGCTGGACCCGGCAAAGGTCAAGTATTTCCTAAATCTTTCGGCTCAATCTTCACCTGGTTGGGTCACAACCTTGCGCGTGCATGTTCAAGAAGCCAGGCAATAACAAACAGGCCGATCCGCTCGCGGACCGCATGCGCAAGATTGCGAATGTGGAGCAAGGGGAAGAAGTAACCTATTCCTCCGTCACACCCGGTACGAAACGCGCCGAACGCAAACCCACCTTCAAGTCCGCGACCGTCACCACGCTCGGCGGCGAACGCATTGATGTCGTCGTGAAGAACATCAGCGACACCGGCGCACGGATCGAGTTCATGCGCGATGTGCAGCTCACCGACCGCGTCGTCCTGTCCGAGCCTACGCTGCGGCTTCGCACATGGGCGTATGTGGTCTGGCAGACCCGGGGGGCGGCCGGGCTGCAGTTCGTGCAGACCTGACCCAGCGACACCTTGGCCTGCGACGAGACGCGCGCTCGACCCGCCCGAGCCCCGGGACAACACTCGCCCCATGAACACTGCAGATCCAGAGCAGAAGCGTGACGTGTGGCTCGCCGTGCGGCGAGGCTTGCGCCTCAATTGCCCTGCCTGTGGCCGTGGGCGGCTGATGTCGGGCTATCTCCGCCAGGCCGAGGGCTGCCTCAGCTGCGGCGAGCGCACAGGCGACATCCGCGCCGACGATGCGCCGGCCTGGGCGACCATCCTGCTGGTGGGCCATCTCATATCGCCGGTGTTCTTCGTGTTCGCGACGCCGGATGGATCGGGCCTGTGGCTGCCGTTCCTCGTCATCGCAGCGCTGGTGATCGGTCTCACGCTCGCGCTACTGCCGCGCATGAAGGGGCTGTTCGTCGGTCTGATCTGGGCTTCGCGCGCGGGCGAGGCAGAACCGGGCTGACACCCGGCTCCGCCTGCTCAACTGGTTTGCTACTCGGCGTGCTTGGGCGCTGCGTCCTGCGCAGGGCCTTCGATCACGGGCGTCACGTGGCTATCGCCGTTCAGAAGCTTTCGATCCTCTGCCGTCGGTTTGGTTGCGAGGCGGCCAGCCCATGGGCTGAGCCAGCGTTCGAACTGATCGACGAATGAGTAGACCACCGGCACGAGGACCAGTGACAGCAGGGTCGACGAGATCAGGCCGCCGATCACCGCCACCGCCATTGGCGTGCGGAAGCCAGCGCCTTCGCCGATCGCCAGCGCGGTCGGGATCATGCCCGCGGACATGGCGACCGTGGTCATCACGATGGGACGCGCACGCTCGCGGCAGGCCTCAAGCAAGGCTTCGTGCGTGTTCTTGCCGCGATTTTGCGCCTCAATGGCGAACTCGACCAGCAGGATCGCGTTCTTGGCGGCGATGCCCAGCAGCAGCACGCAGCCGATCATGACTGGCATGTCGACCTGCTTGCCCGTGATCAGCAGCGCGAAGAACGCGCCGGAGAACGACAGCGGCAGCGAGGCCAGGATGACGATCGGCTTGAACACCGATTTGAACAGCAGCACCATCACCGAGTAGATCAGCGCGATGCCCGCCAGCAGCGCGATGATGATCCCGCCGAACATCTGGGCCATCGCCTGTTCGCTGCCGATGCGAGCGCGCTCGACAACGGCCGTGCCGTCGGCTTCGGCCTTCAGAATCGCGGCCATGGTTTTCGTCTTATCGACCGCAGCGGTCGCCTCGCCCGAAGTGGTGTTAGGCGCGAAGTCAGCTTGCACCGACGCCATCCGCTTGCGGTAGAGCCGCTGCAGGTTGCCCGGACCCGGCTCGTAGGTCAGGTCGGCTACGGCGCCGAGCGTGGTTGTGCCGCCACTCAGTGTCGGCACACGCAGTTGCGCCAGCTCGGCGAGGTCGTTGCGCACTGAATCAGGCAGGCGCACGCGGATCGGAAGCCTGCGTTCGCCTTCCGAGAATTTCGGCGTGTTGGCCTCGATGTCGCCAACTGTCGCGATCCGCGCCACCTGCGCGATCGCGTCGGTGGAAACGTTGAGGCGCGCCGCTTCATCCGCACGCGGGCGGACGATCAGCTCGGGCCCCGGAGGCTCAGGCGATAGCCGGGGATTGCGGATGACGCTGTCGAGATCCTTCATCTCGTTGAGCAGGGCGAGCTGCGTCTTCTCGAGCGCGACCGAGTCCTGGCTGGTGAGAAGGATGTTGACGTCCGAGCCGCCCGGACCGCCGCCCGTCATGAGCGCGGTGACGCGGATGTCCGGGATTTTCTTGAACTCGGGGCGGAGGATCTGTTTCAGTTCCTCGGTCGAGAGCTCGTGGTGTTCCTTCATGACCACGAAAGCCGAACCGGAGTTCATGCCGGCGCCGCCGCCACCGCCGCCCATTGCAGCCGCCGCGCCGCCACCGCCGCCACCGATTTCGATGAAGACGTCCTGCACTTCAGGCTGCTTGAGCAAGAGTTCGTTGAGATCCTTCGCGGACCGCTCCATCTGCGCGCGCGTCGAGCCCGGAGGGGCGTCGATCTGCAGCTGGAGGTAGCCGGGATCCTCGTTCGGGATGAAGCCGAAAGGCAGCATCATGAGGCAGACAACCGTACCCACGAACGACAGGAAGCCACCGAAAGACGCGATCAGGCGATGGCGCAGCGCCCAGGCCAGCGTCTTCTCGTAGAAGGCCGGCAGCTTGCGGACGTCGCGGTGCACTTTCGACGGCTTGAGGAAGTAGGCCGCCATCAACGGCGTGACGAAACGCGCGACCAGCAGCGAGAAGATGACCGCCACGGCGACCGTGATGCCGAACTCAATGAAGAACTGGCCCGGCATGCCGCCCATGAAGGAGGTTGGCAGGAACACGACGACGATGGACGCTGTGGTCGCCAGCACGGCGAGACCAATCGCATCGGCCCCCTCCATTGCGGCGTGCAGTGGCGTGTAGCCGGCCAGCGTTCGCTTCTGAATGTTCTCGATCTCGACGATGGCGTCATCGACAAGGATGCCGATGACCAGCGTGAGGGCGAGCAGCGTCACCGTGTTCAGCGAGAAGCCGAACAGCGAAATGACGAAGAAGGTGGGGATCAACGACAGCGGCATGGCGAGGGCGGAAATCACCGTCGCACGCCAGTCGCGCAGGAAGAGCAACACGACTAGTGCGGCCAGCAGCATGCCCTCGATCAGGGCGTCCTGCGTGGCGTGGAAGTTGGCCTTCGTGTCGTCGACCATGGAGAAGATCTTGGTGATCTTGAGGCCCGGCCTGTCGGTCTCGAGCTTCTTGATGCCTTCAAGCACGCCATGCTCGACTTCGACCTCGCTCGCGGAGTCGACCTTCACGACGTTGAAACCAGCTACAGGGCGCCCGTTGAGAGACGCGAACGAGCGCACCTCGCCGGAGCCGTCGCCGACGTCCGCCACATCGGACAGCTTTACGTAGGACTGGCCGCCGCGCAGCGGGATGGTGAGATTGCGCAGTTCTTCGACCGTCAGTGTTTCGCCGAGTGTGCGGATCGTGGTTTCTGAACCGCCGACTTCGGCGCGGCCGCCGCCATAGTTGCGATAGGTGCGCTGGAGCGTATTGTTCACGTCCGCTGCGATGACGCCGAGCGAGCTCATGCGCACTGGGTCGAGCGTGACGTTGATCTCGCGGTTGACGCCGCCGACGCGGGAAATCTGGCCGACGCCGCGCACGGATTGCAGCTCGCGCGCGATGCGGTCATCGATGAACCAGGAAAGGTCCGCCGGCGTCATGCCGGGCGCCGAGACGGCGAAGGTCATCAGCGTGCCGCCGGTGAAGTCGAGCGCGTTGACGCGCGGCGGCTGGATCGATGCGGGGAGTTCGGAGCGGATCTGGTTGACCCGCGCCTCGACATCGTCCTTGGCTTTCTGGAGATCGGAGCCGATCTCGAACTGCACCATCGTACTGGAAACGCCGAGCGAGACGCTCGATTGTAGCGTTTCGATCTTCGGCAGGCCGGCGA
Organism: Hyphomonadaceae bacterium; assembly: GCA_965279205.1. Taxonomy (GTDB): domain Bacteria; phylum Pseudomonadota; class Alphaproteobacteria; order Caulobacterales; family Hyphomonadaceae; genus UBA7672. The sequence continues at coordinate 1,288,322 of OZ257144.1, read as the reverse complement.
TGGCGTTCTCGACCAGGCGCGTGACCTGGTTCTCGAGTTCGGTGGGCGCGGCGCCTTCCTGGATGATAGTCACGGAGATCATCGGGAAGGAAATGTTTGGGAACGACTTCACCGGCAGGCGGGAGTAGGAATACATGCCCGCCACGAGCATGAGGGTGAAGGCCACCACGACGGGGATCGGGTTGCGGATGGCCCAGCTGGAAATCGGAAGGTTCATGGGTCTGGCCCTTCCCTATTTGCCGCCGGGGGCGGCCGGCGTCTGGGCGACGCCCTCCTCGACAGGCTGGATCGTGTCGCCGTCGAGCGTGAACGAGGCGCCGACAGCCAGCACGCGCGAGCCCGCGGACGGGCCGTCGACCAGCTCGACGTAGTCGCCCGAGCGTTCGCCGAGCTTCACGGAAACCTGCTTCACCTTGTTGTCGTCGCCGACGAGCATGATGGACGGGCCGCCCGCTTCGTAGCGGATGGCGCTGGCCGGCACCGAGAGCACGCCGTTGGCTGAAGCCGCACCGAAGCGAGCTTCGGCGAAGCTGCCGGGGCGCAGTACCTTGTCGAACGGCAGGGCGACGCGGGCGCGACCGAGGCTGGTGTTTGCATCGACACGCGGAGAGATGAAGCGGACCTTGCCTTCGATCACTTCGCCAGTGTTGAGGGTGACGGCTGCGGGGCTGCCTTCCTTGATGAGGGCTAGCTTCGCATCCGGAAGTTCGGCGTCGAGTTCGACGAGGCCGTCACGCGCGATGCGGAAGTACGGCGTGCCGGCGCCGCCGCCGGAGATGTCACCCGGGCGAATGCTCCGCTGCAGCACCATGCCGCCCACCGGAGCGCGTAGCGTCATGCGCGATTGGCGCACTTTCATTTCGTTCACAGCAGCTTCGGACGCTGCGAGCGACGCCCTCGCGCCTACGGTTTCCATCCGGCGCTGTTCGAGAAGCTCCTTCGAGAACGCACCTTCCGCCGTAAGCGCCTCGGCGCGCTCGAGCTGGCTCTGCTTGAAGTCGACATTCGCCTTCTGGGTCGCCAGCGTCGCTTCGGCCTGGGCGATCTGCGCCTGCAACAGCGCGTCGTCGAGCTTGGCCATGGGCTGGCCCAGTTTTACCCAGTCGCCCTCGTCGACATAAACCTGCGCCACGCGATAACCGGGAAGTTCGGATCCGACGGCGGCTTCCTCGCGCACCACGAGGCGGCCAGTCGCAACGAACTCATCTGAAATGTCGCGCACCGCGATCCGCGTGATGCGCATCGACTGCATATCGCCCGGGGCGACCGGGGCCGTCACCGCGGCGGTCGGGGTGGCGGTTTCTTCGGCAGGAGCAGGCTTTCCGCCACACGAATGCAGCGCCAGCATCATCGCTCCAGCGCCGACGATGGCCGCTGCGGAGTTGAGGTTTTTGCGCGTGATCATCTTTTTCTGTCCTTGCGCGTCCGGGGAGGAGGTATCGGCGCCGGTGGGCCGGCGTCCGTGATCGTCTGCTTCTAGCGAATTTCCGGCCTTGGGCGGATTCCCAATTCCAAGGACGAACGGAAGTGATGGATTGTTACCGAAGCTGGGAGTTTTTTTGTTTCGCCGTCCCCGGTGAGACCCCTGTCTGGGGCTATGTGAGGGCTCCACGGCTCCGCCGACAGGGGCGTCAGGCGAATTTTCGCCGGATGCCGCTACGCATTTGCCAGACAAAACGTCACCGTCGCCTACATTTGCAGACGCGGTTTCGCTGCCGGCCGGGGTCTTATCGGGGAGGTCCATCAGCCCAACTCGGAAACTCTAGCGTTTCCATATCTCATTCTGTTATAGACTGCAAAGATGGTGATCACGTTAAGTAGATCACGCTTTCGCGCTTTCAGGACCCTAAATGCAGGCTCTTCAGGAACCCGGCGACGCCTCTTCGCCCCGCGAGCGAATTCTGGCGGCCGCCCGCAAGATCTTCCTCGATGGCATGCCCGAGCACGCAACCATGGACGCCGTGGCCCAGCAGGCCGGCATGTCCAAGAAGACCATCTACCGCGAGTTCAAGAGCCAGGTTGAGTTGCTCGGAGCCCTCTTGATCGAGAACGTCGCCGATCTGGGCGACTTCCCGATGCCCAGGCCGACCGACGATATCGAGCTTGAGCTCTATGGCGTGCTCATCCGCATGGTGACGCACTTCACCTCGCCCCGCTCCATGGCGCTGGCGCGCCTGATCATCTCCGAGGTGCGCCGCTATCCCGAGCTGATGAACGCCAGCAAGCCCAAGGGCTTCCCGCGCGAGATGCTGGCCAACTGGCTGGGCTCCCCAGCCGTGCGCGCCAAATACCAGATCGAGGATCCCGACGACGCCGCCGCCATGCTGTTCGGGATGGTGATGCAGGATTCCGGCTTCAAGCTTCTGGTCGTCTCCAACGCGACCATGCCGCCGCACCTGATCGAGACACGCGCCCGCCGCGCCGTGGCGATCTTCCTGCGGGGTGTGCGCAAAGGCGGCTGAACCCGTCAGGTCCAGAAACAAAAAAGGCCGCCTCTTTCGAGGCGGCCTTTCTCGTTCGAGCGATGGCTGGTCTCTATTCGCCGTCCGCCGCTAGCGCCGTGTCGCGGCCCTCGTTCATGCCGACGAGAATGCCCGGCAGGGCGTAGTTGCCTTCATGGCAGGCGTATTCGAACACCTTCTCCTTCGAGAAGCGGAGCGGCATCTGACCGGTCCAGGTCTGCGTGTAGCTGATCGGATCGATGACTTCGTAGGCGTAGTCGATCTCCACATCCGACACGCGCTTGAAACGTTCGATGATCTTGCCGTCCTTCGACAGCGGAACGCGGCCACGCGCCTGAAGCCTGTGAGGGTTGCGTGTTTCAACGACAAGCGTGTCACCTTCCCACCAGCCGATCGAGTCGCCGAACCATTGCTCGATCACGTCGGGCAGGCGCTTCTCGTCCTCGCCTTTCTGCTTGATGCGGATGATGCGGGCGTCGTGGTTCATCTCGATGTCGAGCATGATGTGGTCAGGCGTCTGCACGATCTGGATGTTGTTGTTGTACATCGCGTTCGTTAGCGGCGGGCCGCCCTGGTTGGCGAACGAGACGAGGCAACGGTCACCGAGTGTGCGGATTTCCGGGCCGGTGTTGTTGATCGTCGTCGCGTTTGTCATGCGCGTGCCTGCGGCAGCCGTACCGGCGCGGTTGTAGGGGATCTGGCCATTGGCAGGCGACGTGATCCAGGACGAGCGCCATTCGCCGTTGACGCGGCCGTACTCGGAGCCTGGGTCGATCCAGAACGCGTTGTAGCCGGCGTCAGGATTGCGATCGGTGAAAACGCCAGAGTTGGGATCGGTGCGCTTCTGGCTGTCGCGTGCAGCCTGCGTGTACTGCGCGTTATCGAGAAGGTTGTTCAACTTCTCCGGCGGGATCACCAGCGTGTCGACGTTGGCGCCGCCACGGCCGCCGCCGCGCGTGAGTGAGGTGAGTGAAGCGGTGGACCACACGCCCTGCAGGTCAGGCCTGCCGTCCGCCGTGCGGGGCGGCTTGTAGGTCGGGTCCCAGGGTTTGAGATCCTTGAAGAACGGAATGGGGCTCACATAGGACGTCGCACCGGCGATCGTCTTCGGGCCCTCGACCGGCGCCGCGCTCTCGTCGGCGAGCTTCACGCCCGAGTTCGGCCCGATGCGCTGGGCGGATGCCGGTTGGGCAAGCGCCAAGGCAAGCCCAAACGCCGCGATTGACGCCCCGATCGTCAGTTTCTGCATGTGCTCTCTCCCTGAGTAGGCAGCCGGGATATTTCCCGTGCCGCAATTACGTAACGGCACGGTAGAAGCCTGGTCTCGCGCTGTCGACCCGCGCAGAACGCGTTCAGCGAGCAAATCCCGGTGATTTGCGCCCCTATCAACGTAAGCTGTAGGAAAACATCAGACTGGCGTCACCAGCATCCAGACGCCTTCGCGTTCGGCGACCCGGCGCTCGACCAGTAGCCGGGCCACTTGGCTATCGTCGTGAAACGCCGCCCCGGTCGCGCTGTCGAGCAACGCCTTGGCCAGATTATCGAGATCCATGTGCGGCGGATCGCCTGTGAATTCCATGACGATATGCGCCGACCAGTCGCCCCAGCGCGGCCGCGTGGGAAAGTGCAACCGGAAGAAGTCCTTGAGCAGCGGCTTGTAATACTTTGCCTGCGTGGTCAGACCCTCGACCTGCACCTCCAGCCCCCCGCCGGTCACATGTCGTGCGCGCACCTTGCCGTGGCGCGTCCAGCCGGAACCGTCGTCGGAAGAAGAAGATGCGTCTGACAGGGGCGCCTCGTGGACAGTCGCTTTCCGCCCGTATAGGCCAAGCCAGTTCTTTTGAAACGTGGCCGATGCTCAACAAATCCCTCGACCTGAACGCCCTCCGCGCCGAGTTCGCGAAGGAGGGCCGCATCCGCATCCGGAATGTGCTCGCTCCCGAGGTCGCAGACGCCGTGGCGCTGGAGATGAGCAGCCTGCCCTACAAAGTGTTTTGCGCCACTGGTGCTGGCGTCGCGGTGATCGACCCAGCCGAAATGGCGCAATGGGACCGCAATACGCAAACCGAGCTGCAGCGCGCCCTCTATCAGTCCGCGAGCAAGGCAGAGGGTTTTGCCTATTTCGGATATCGGATGACGGAAACATGGAAGGACGGCGCACCCAATACGGCGCTGGGACGCTTCTATGCAGAGCTGCATTCCAGCGACGTGATGGAGGCGGTGCAAAAAATCACCGGCGCTTCCTCCTTCGACAACGTCTTTGCCCAGGCGACCGACTACCGCCCCGGCCACTACCTCACTCGCCACCTCGATGACCCGAAAGGTGAGCACCGCAAGTTTGCTTTCGTTTGGGGCTTCACGAAGCGCTGGGATCCGGACTGGGGCGGCCTGCTCCAGTTCTTTGATCGGGATGGCCGGCCGACATCCAGCCTCTCACCAGAGTTCAACACGCTCGACCTGTTCGACGTGCGCCACGTCCATTCTGTGACCTTGGTCACTCCCTGGTCGCTCAATCCGCGTCTGGCCGTATCCGGCTGGTTCGTGAAGGGCGATCCCCTGCATCCGATGGGCTATACCCACACCAACAAGGCGTGAGCCTAGCCGCTTTGGCGCTTGAACCTGCGCGCGCGCGGGTTTAGTCCCAGCGCAGATTTCTGACGCTGGGAGCTGCTCAACATGGCCGGAAAGACCCGCACCGAGACTGACACGTTCGGACCGATCGAGGTCGCGTCAGACCGGTATTGGGGTGCGCAAGCGCAACGCTCTGTGGGCAACTTCAAGATCGGCTGGGAGAAGCAGCCGGCTCCAATCGTTCGCGCCCTTGGCATCGTCAAACGCGCGGCGGCGGAAGCGAACCAGGAGCTGGGCAAGCTCGAGCCGAAGCTCGCAAAGACGATCATCGCCGCGGCGCAGGAAGTGATCGACGGCAAGCTGAATGACCATTTCCCGCTCGTCGTGTGGCAGACGGGCTCGGGGACGCAATCCAACATGAACGCGAACGAAGTAATCTCGAACCGCGCGATCGAGATGCTTGGAGGCGTGATGGGCTCGAAGAAGCCGGTCCACCCCAACGATCACGTCAACATGAGCCAGTCGTCGAACGACACGTTTCCGACGGCGATGCATATCGCCTGCGCCGAGCAGATCTCGACGGACCTGCTGCCGGCGCTTGAACATCTGCACGCAGCGCTGAAGGCCAAATCCGCCGAATGGAAAAAGATCATCAAGATCGGCCGTACGCACACGCAGGATGCGACGCCGCTGACACTCGGCCAGGAATTCGGCGGTTACGCCAAGCAGATCGAGAATGGCATCGCCCGCATCAAGCAGACCCTGCCCTCACTGATGGAACTGGCGCAGGGCGGCACCGCCGTCGGCACCGGCCTCAACGCTCCAAAAGGCTTCGACAAGCTGGTCGCGGCCAAGATCGCGGAGATCACCGACCTGCCGTTCAAGACCGCGCCGAACAAGTTCGAGGCGCTGGCGGCACATGATGCGATGGTGATGAGCCATGGCGCGATCACGACCGTCGCAGCGAGCTGCTTCAAGATCGCCAACGACATCCGCTTCCTCGGCTCGGGCCCGCGCGCCGGCCTGGGCGAGCTGGCGCTGCCTGAGAACGAGCCGGGCTCGTCGATCATGCCGGGCAAGGTGAATCCCACCCAGTGCGAAGCGCTGACGCAGGTCTGCGCGCATATCATGGGCAACAACGCAGCGATCACCTTTGCCGGATCGCAGGGTCATTTCGAGCTCAACGTGTTCAACCCGATGATGGCGTACAACTTCCTGCAGTCAGTTCGCCTGCTCGCCGACGCCGCCATTTCCTTCACCGACAATTGCGTGGTCGGCATCGAGCCACGCCTCGACAACATCAGACAAGGCGTCGAGCGTTCGCTGATGCTAGTGACCGCGTTGAACGAACGGCTTGGCTACGACGCCTGCGCCAAGATAGCGAAGACTGCGCACAAAAATGGCACGACGCTCCGCGAGGAAGCCGTTGGTGGCGGCTATCTGACGGATGCAGAGTTCACGAAGCTGGTTCGTCCTGAAAAGATGATCGGGCCGAAGTAGTCAATACAACGAGCATGAAGGGGGACACCTTGCTCAAAACTGTATTCGCCGCCGCGTTCGCCTTGGCCGCTACTGCCTGCGGAACCATACCCGACGTGGAGCTCAAGACGCTTGCATTTGGCTCCGACAACCCGCGCGCCATGGTCGCCCATCACCAGGACAAATGGGCGCCGCACTATGTCCGTGTCGATCTGGGAACGGGCCGGCTCGTGCCAGGCAGCCTGCTGGGCGACAGCGAAGACTCCAGTTCGCTTTACGCCGGTCCCATAAATGGTGCGGGCACGGACTCAAATTACGCCGCCTATATCGTTGAGCCCGGAGACTACGCGCTGGTAGGCATCACGCAGGCGAACTCTAACGGATATGCAAACTGGGTCGACATGCGTTGTCTGGCTGGCGCCGCGCCGGTCTTCCGCGTCGCTCCCGGAACGGTGAACGTCATTGAGCCCGGCAACAACAAGAACACTCGCGCCGACGCTGGGCCCGGCGGAGATCCGGGCGCCTCAAAGCAGGACGAGGCTTTCGTGAAGTCCGCGCTTGCCGGCTATCAGTCCATATCCGCAGAGGTGAAGCTTGCGCCAGTAGTGGCCCGGATCCAGTTCGCCGCCGCCAACGCCAACAATTCGGTCGCAAGCGGCTGTCCTGCACTCGCGGGTTTCCGTCTCCTCCCGAACTAGGGCGGTAAGCGTTTCCGCGCTATCTTCCTCCTTGGCAGCGGCGGAGCACCTGCAACAGGGCATTCCGCGCCACATAGGAGGAAACCATGCGGATCATTGTAGCAGTTGCTGCGGCCCTTTCGGCCGCAGCGATCACCGGTACGGCCTTCGCTCACCATGGCTGGGAGTCCTACGACGCCAAGAAGCAGCAGAAAGTGACCGGCACGATCACCGAACTGAAATGGGAGCAGCCGCACGCCATCCTGTGGGTGAACAGCGGTGGCAAGAAACTGGAAATCTGGCTCTCCCCGCTCCAGCGGATGGTTGATCGCGGCCTGAGGAAGGAAACGCTTGCCGTTGGCAAGTCGGTGACCGTGGACGCCCAACCGCACACGACAAACGTGAATGAGTGGAAAGCGCAGGCCATCACCGTGGACGGCAAAGATTTCAACCTGATGCGCTAGCGCAGGTTTCGTTGCGTCAGTCGTGACACGGCCGCATGGGGCGGCTAACTACACTCATGCCCTACAGCGCCCCAGTCTCCCAGATCGCCCACACGCTCCAGCGGATTGCGAAGCTTGATGAGCTTGCCGCAACTGGCGCCTTTCCGAATTTCGACGCCGAACTCGTCGGCCCGATCCTTGACGAGGCGAACAAGCTGGCGCGTGACGTGCTGGCGCCGCTCAACCCGATCGGCCACAAGACCGGCGCGAAGCTTACCGACGCGGGCGTTATCGCCGCGCCCGGCTTTGCCGATGCCTACCGGCAGTTTCGCGATGGCGGCTGGATGAGCCTCGCCTTCCCGGAGGAGTTTGGCGGACAGGGCCTGCCCAAGGTTCTCGCTCTCGCCGTGATGGAAATGGTGCACGGCGCTAACATGGCGTTCGGCCTCTGCCCGCTTCTCTCTTTCGGCGCCATCGAAGCGCTGCTGGCTCATGGCACGGACGAGCAGAAGCAGACCTATCTGCCCAAGCTGATCTCCGGCGAGTGGACAGGCGCCATGAACCTGACCGAGCCGCAGGCTGGCTCGGATGTGGGCGCACTCAAGACGAAGGCCACGCCGAATGGCGATGGGTCCTATTCCATTACCGGCCAGAAGATCTTCATCACCTGGGGCGACCACGACATGACGGACAACGTCATTCAGCTCGTGCTGGCTCGTCTGCCGGATGCGCCTGCGGGCTCGAAAGGCATTTCGCTGTTCGTGGCGCCGAAATTCTTCGTGAATGCGGACGGTTCACTGGGCGAACGAAATTCGTTCCGCTGCATCGGACTCGAGCACAAGATGGGTATCCACGCCTCTCCGACCTGCGTGATGGAATACTCGAACGCAAGAGGCTGGCTGGTCGGCGAAGCCAACAAGGGTCTCGTCGCCATGTTCACGATGATGAACTCGGCACGTCTCAATGTCGGCCTCGAAGGCGTCGCAGTTGGTGAGGCGGCGCTGCAGGCGGGCATCGCTTATGCCAACGACCGCAAGCAGGGGTCTGCGCCCGGCGTCGAAGGCTCGGCCGCCATCATCCACCATCCGGACATCCAGCGTTCGATCGCGTCGATGGCAGCAGCCGTGCAGGCTGCTCGCGCCATCTGCTATGCATGCGGCTCGGCCGCCGACATTGCGGAGCACCATGCCGATCCAGCCGTGCGCGAAGCCGCGAAACTCCGCGAGGACCTGTTGACCCCGCTCGCCAAGGGCTGGTCAACGGATCGCGCGGTCGATGTGACCAACACAGGCGTCCAGATCCATGGCGGCATGGGCTTCATGGGCGAGACGGCTGCCGCGCAATTCTATCTCGACGCCCGCATCACACCGATCTACGAAGGCACCAACGGCATCCAGGCGATTGATCTCGTCGGCCGCAAGCTATCGATGAACAATGGCGCGGCCATGACGGCGATGCTGGCTGACGTCCGTGACACAGCACGTGAAGCGCGGGAGACGAACAAGCCACGCTTCGTGGCAATCGCGGACAGGCTCGACGCCAGCGCGGGAGCCCTGGACGAAGCGACACAGTGGATGACCGCCACGATGAAGTCGTCGCGAGAGACGGCGCTGTCGGGCGCGACAAGCTATCTGCGTTTGGCAGGTGATGTGGTCGGCGGACATTTCCTGACACGCGCGGCGCTGTCTGCGCATGGCGCCGGCGATCCGGAAGCGGAGCGGTCGCTCGCCCTCGCCTCCTTCTTCGCCGAGGACACGTTGTCGAAAGCTCCCGGATCGGTGGCGGGCATCGCAGCGGCTGCGCAGGCTCTGCGCGAAGCGGGATCGGTGCTCTGGTCGGCCTGATTGACGCGCGACAAGCCGGTTGATCCTCGCTAGGCTCGGCTCGAACCAAGGGCGGGAACCTGCATGAAGCGTTTGGCGATAGGTGTTGCGGCGATTGCGCTGGCTGCGTGCGCGACGATGGGCGGGGGAGCGCCGGAGAGCGCGGCCGATGCAAAATTCCGCGCCATCTACGAAACCGAGTGGGCCTGGCGGCAGAGCCTCGATCCGGAAGAGGATGACGACACCGTCGACGAGGACAAGGCCCCGAAGACGTGGGGACGTGTCGATCCGGCTACGCAGGCGGAACGGCTCGCGCACTGGAAGGGCGTGATCGCACAGCTTGGCTCGCTCGACCAGAAAGCGCTGTCGCCCGAGGCGCAGATCAACCTCGCCATCTATCGCGAGCAGATCGAAGTCCGCATGTCGCAGATCGAGTTCCGCCAATACGAAAAGCCGTTGAATGCAGACACGACGTTCTGGACGAGCGTGGCGAGTTCGGCGCCGAAGGCGTTCCGATCCGAAGGACAGGCGCGAGCCTATATTGCGCGATTGGACGATACGCCGCGCTATTTCGCAGACCAGGTCGCTAACATGAAGCTGGGCCTCGCGCGCGGTTTCACGCCACCGCGCGTGACGCTGCAGGGCCGCGCTGAGTCGATCTCGGCGATCTACGAGGGAAAGACTGCCGAGACATCGGCCTTCTACGAACCGTTTAAGACCTTGCCTGCCAACCTGCCGGCGCAGACCAGGGCGGACCTGCAGCAACAGGCGAGGACAGCGATCGAGACAAAGGTGTTTCCTGCGTATCGTGAACTGCTGCCCTACTTCCGCGACGAGTATTATGCGCGCACCACGACAGAGCTGGCGGCGACGAAGCTGCCGAATGGCGAAGCCTTCTACGCCGCGCAGATCCGTGAGTTCACAACGCTGACCAAGTCGCCGGAAGAGATCCACCAGATCGGCCTTGCGGAAGTCGCGAAGATCCGCGCGCAGATGGATCAAGTGATGAAGGAGGTCGGCTTCAAGGGCGACCTCAAGGCTTTCCTTGCCTTCCTGCGTAGCGATCCGCAATTCTATCCGAAGACGGGCGATGAGCTGCTGACGCGCGCGGCGTGGATCGCCAAGAAGTTCGACGGCAAGGCCAAATACTTCTTTGGCCGCCTGCCTCGCTCCCGCTTCGCCGTGATCCCGGTGCCGGATGACATTGCGCCGTTCTACACCGCTGGGCGCGGCGGCACGGGCGTTTATCTCCTGAACACCTACAATCTGCCTTCGCGCGCTCTCTACAGCCTGCCGGCGTTGACCCTGCACGAGAGCGCGCCGGGGCATGCCTTCCAGATGCCGCTGGCGGATGAGCAGGACCTGCCGGAGTTCCGGCGCAAGACCTACATTTCGGCCTTCGGTGAAGGCTGGGCGCTGTATTGCGAGCTGCTAGGCGACGAGATGGGCATGTACGAAACGCCGTACGAGAAGTTCGGCATGCTGAGTTACCAGATGTGGCGTGCTGCGCGGCTGGTGGTGGACACGGGCGTCCACGCCAAGGGATGGACGCGCGAACAGGCGCTGGCCTTCTTCAAGGACAATACAGCGCTGGCCGAGCACGAGATCACCACTGAGGTGGACCGCTACATCTCCTGGCCTGGCCAGGCGCTGAGCTATTATCTCGGCGAGATGGCGATCGTCGAGGCGCGCAGGACGGCCGAGGCGGCGCTGGGGCCGAAGTTCGACATCCGCTATTTCCACGATACAGTGCTGCAGCTGGGCTCGGTGCCGTTGCCGGTACTGACCGCGCGCATTGATCGCTTCATCGCCGAGGGGGGGCCCGATCCCTACGCCAATTCTCAAAGAGCCCGGTAACTCACGCTCCTGATCCGCGCTTCGCCAGCCCCCGCGCAGTAGATGCCGGGCCGCAGGCTGAGAAAATCCCAGGCCGTGTTGTGGTTGTAGCCCGACACTTCGATCCGCACGCCGTATTGCGTCCAGTCGCGACCGGGCGTGCGCGAATACATGGTCACGATATGGCGGTCGTTGACGACACGGATCTGCATGCGGCGGCCAAGGTCTGGGGTCGCGCCAGGCCCGCGCTGGGTCGCGACGCGATGCATCACCAGCCCCCGCGCATTGAACCCGAGACCGCAATAGAGTTTCGGCGAGTAGAACAGCAGGACGCCAGCCTCGGTGCCGTCGTCGATCTCGATATCGGCGATTACCTCGTAGGCAAGATCCCCGCAGATGAAGGTAAGCGGCCGCGAGTCGGTCGGTGTCTTTCCGGATGCTTTCAGCCGCATCATTCCCGGTGACCAGGTCAGCCGCTTAGCCTCGTCGGATCCGGGCGCATGGAAGGCCCAGAGTTGGCCGATGCGGTCGGTCGAGAAATCGTCCGACAGCGTCATGCCGTGCGGCGCGCCGGCGATGTTCAACGGCTTGCGCAGAGGTTTCGACAGATCACCGCCCTTGGCTTCGAACCATCCACCCTTCGTCCAGTCGACTGGATCGAGCAGCGTCTGCCGGCCCAGCGTCCAGAAACCGTTTTCATAGCCGTGATAGACCATGAACCATTTCCCGCCCGACCCTTCGACCAACGTGGCATGCCCGCGCGACCACCATTTTTCCCGCGCCGACCAGGTCCGCACGATGGGATTGTTGGGCGCATTTTCCCAGGGACCGTGGATCGACTTCGATCGCGCGGCGATCACCATATGGCCTGTTGGCGGGCCCGCCGTGCCGCCGACTGCCGTGATCAGATAGAACCACTCCCCTCGCCGCATGATCTTCGGGCCTTCAGGTGCGAAGCCTTCGACGACCCACTCTTCAGGGTATTTCCAGGGATCGTAAACGTGGGTCACGTCTCCGATTGTCGACAGCCCGTCATCGCTGAGCGCGACGCGGTCGCCGCCCGACAGGAACAGATAGCGCTTGCTGTCCTCGCCCACCGCGTGGCCGGGATCGATGTGGCGCGGCAGGTTGAGATCGATCGGCTCGCTCCACGGGCCTGCGATGTTGTCGGCCCAGATCACATAGATCGAACGCTTCTCCGGAAAGCGCGCGGGGATGTAGAGGAAATAGCGCCCCTGATGCTTCACCAGCTCGGGCGCCCAGACCGAGCCGACATTGGTTGTCAGCGCGGCGGTGACCGGCGTCCAGTTCACCAGGTCCGGTGACTTCCAGATCACCAGTCCCGGATAGCTCTCGAACGACGAGAACGTCATGTACCAGACGTCTCCATCGCGAATGATGGTCGGGTCCGGATGATCGCCCGCAAGAATCGGATTGAGGAATGTCCCGTTGCCGAGGTCCGCTCGCCGCTGGTTCTCGATCCCTCGCGCCCATTTGAGGTGTGACCAGTCGAGACCCGAGGGCGATATCTCGCCTTCCTTACGCAGCGCCGGAGCAACTGTTCCGCATGCGCCTAGCGCGGCCGCGGAAACCGCGCCCAGCAGGGCAGACCGTCGTGTCGCCTCCATGCGCTTCTCCATTTCCTCGCCCGCACGAAAACTCGCCCGTATTGACACCGGTGTCAATATTGCGCTCCGCAAGGGGACACCGCGAGACATTTCGCCGGTATTCGGCTTGACGCCCGTTGTCCCGCGCGCGCATCACAGGACATGACCCGCAAGCCAAAACGCGCCAAGTCCGAACCCTTCTCTCTCAACGGCAAGCGCCCCACCATCAATGATGTTGCCCGCCTGGCGCGCGTTTCTAAGAAGACCGTCTCGCGCATCATCAACAAGTCGCCCTTTGTGAAGGAAGACACGCGCGAGCGTGTCGAAGCCCTCATCAAGGAGATGGGCTACACGCCGGACCCGATGGCGCGCGGTCTTGCCTCCAAGCGCTCCTTCCTTGTCGGCCTGATCTACGACCAGCCCAACCCGCAATATGTCATCGACATGCAGCAGGGCATTCTCGATGTGATCCGCGGCTCGGGCTTCGAGCTGCTGGTGCACCCATGCAGACGGCAGGCGCCGGACTTTCTCGCCAGCGTCCGCAATTTTGTCGAACGCCAGAAACTCGCTGGTGTCGTGCTGCCTCCCTCGGTTTCCGAGGATGACGCGCTGATCAAGATCCTGAAAGAATTCGACTGCCCCTATGTGCGCATCGCTTCCGTGCCGCTGGACGAGCCGGAAAACTCGATCGTTACCCATGACGCCGAAGGCGCGCAGGAAGCCGCGGAGCATCTTGCCGAACTGGGCCACACGCGTATCGCTCACGTCTCGGGCCCCGATACCTTCCGCTCGGCGCATGAGCGCCGCGCTGGATTCGTGAAAGGCCTCAAGGCGCACAAGCTGAAGCTGGACCGCGAACTCGACATCAAGGCGGCGTACACATTCCAGTCCGGCGTCGATGCTGGCCGCGTGCTGATGAAGCTCAAGGACCCGCCGACCGCGATCTTCTGCGGCAATGACGAGATGGCCGCTGGCGTCTGCCAGGCCGTTCGCGAGGCTGGCCGCGAGATCGGCAAGCATGTCTCCGTGGTTGGCTTTGACGACAGTCCGCTGGCCTCGCGCCTGTGGCCTGCGCTTACGACCGTTGTCCTGCCGATCCGGCTGATGGGGCGCATGGCCTCGACCCGCCTTTTGGGCGACAGCCTGATCGGCGAGCCGCCGCCGGACGAGGCGCTGGGCGAAGTGCATCCCAAGCTGGTTGTTCGTGGATCCACAGGGCCGGCCCGCCCTTGACGGACCACCCCTTTGGCGGGTTTATGACACCGGTTTCCTTTTTCGCCTGAAAAGGTCGGCGCGCCATGGCAGACAGCATTTTCGAGAAGACCTACCACGCGACCCATCCCGAGATGATGGAGGACGCCAGCAACGACGACCTGCGAGCCCGCTACCTGATCTCCGGCCTGTTCAAGGTGGATCAGGTTTCGCTCAACTATTCGCACAATGAACGCATGGTGGTCGGCGGGGCGGCACCGGTGAAAGCTACGGTGGAACTGCCAGCGCAGACTGAGCCCGCGTCGACCAAGGGCAAGCCTTTCCTGGAGCGGCGCGAGCTTGGCGCGATTAATGTTGGCGAAGGCGCGGGCGAGATTGTCGTCGATGGCGCGAGCTATCCGATGAGCCCTCGCGACGGGCTCTACATCCCGATGGGCTCCGCCAAAGTGGAATTCAAGTCGAGCGATCCGGCCAAGCCCGCCAAATTCTATCTTGTCTCGACGCCGGCCCATGCGCGCTACGAGGTCGCCAAGATCTCGATCGACAAGGCGGTGCCGCTCGAACGCGGTGCGCCGGAGCAATCCAACGAGCGTACGATCTACCAGATGGTTGTGCCGGCGACTGTGAAATCCTGCCAGCTGCTTCTCGGCATGACGATGTTGAAGAAGGGGTCGGTATGGAACACGATGCCGCCGCACCTGCACGACCGCCGCTCGGAAGTGTATTTCTATTTCGGCATGGGCCCGAATGATCGTGTCTTTCATTTCATGGGTGAGCCGGAGAACTCCCGCTCCATCGTGATGGCGAATGATGAGGCGGTGATGTCGCCGCCCTGGTCGATTCATATGGGCGCGGGCACGGCCGCCTACACCTTCATCTGGGCGATGGGCGGCGAGAATCTCGACTACACCGACATGAACCAGCTCGATATCTGCCAGCTGAAATGACCTCACCTTTCGATCTCTCGGGCAAGGTCGCGATCGTCACTGGCGCCAATACCGGTATCGGCATGGGTATCGCCATCGCGCTCGCGGATGCCGGCGCGGATATCGCCGCTGTCGGCCGCACGGCGCCGACCGAGACCGAAGCAAAGGTGAAGGCGGCTGGACGTCGTTTTCTTCATGTCAGCGCTGACCTGTCCTCGACCAAGCCGATCGCCGAGATCATTCCAGCAACGCTGAAGGCGCTCGGGCGCGCCGACATCCTGGTCAACAATGCCGGCACGATCCGCCGCGCCGATACGGTCGACTTCACCGAGGAAGACTGGGATGCGGTGATGAACGTAAATCTCAAGTCCGTATTCTTCCTCTCCCAGGCTTTCGCGAAGCACGCGTTGGCAAACAGGCAGAAGGCCAAGATCATCCAGATCGCATCGCTTCTGTCCTTCCAGGGCGGTATCCGCGTGCCGAGCTATACGGCGGCGAAGAGCGGACTTGCCGGCGTCACCAAGCTGATGGCGAACGAATGGGCGGCGAAGGGCATCAATGTGAACGCCATTGCTCCGGGTTATTTCGTTACCAACAACACAGAAGCCTTGAGACAGGACGAGACGCGGAGCCGGGACATTCTCGCTCGCATTCCGGCGGGACGATGGGGCGAGCCGTCGGACCTGGGCGGGGCGGCGGTGTTTCTTGCCTCCTCGGCATCCGACTACGTCCATGGCGCGATCATCCCGGTCGACGGCGGATGGCTCGCGCGGTAAGCCTTTGACATGAGTGCAAAGCCAACAGCTCGGCTGGTCTGCTTCGGTGAAATGCTGGTGCGCCTGACGGCGCCTTCGGGCGAACTGCTGCTGCAGACACCGCAACTGTCCGCGCATGTCGGCGGCGCCGAGGCCAATGTCGCGATCGGCTTTTCGCGGCTGGGCGGCGAAGCGCGCATGGCGACTGTGCTACCCGACAATCCGCTTGGCCGCGCCGCGCGCGATGAGCTGCGTCGGCATGGCGTCGACACCGGCTTCGTGAAGTTCGCGCCCGGCCGCATGGGTCTCTATTTCCTGACACCCGGCGCGGTGCTGCGCGCGGGCGAGATTGTCTACGACCGCGCCGGGTCGGCGCTCGCAATGGCGGCGCCCAATCTGATCGACTGGACCGCCGCGCTGAAGGGCGCGGACTGGCTGCATGTTTCCGGCATCACGCCCGCGATCAGCGCCGATGCGGGCGAGGCGACGCTGGCCGCCGTGAAAGCTGCGGCCGCGGCGAATGTGAAGGTCGCGTTCGATGGCAATTACCGCTCGAAACTCTGGGAAGCGCGCGGCACGTCGGGACAGGCGATCCTGAAGCAATTGCTCGATCATGCAACGCTGGCCTTCATTGATGAGCGCGATATTTCTCTCATTCTTGGAAGCAATGCCGGTAACCGGCAGCAGGCTGCCCAAGCCGCGTTCGACGCCTTCCCGCGCCTGCAGATGGTTGCAGCGACGGTGCGCGAGACGCATGGCGTCAACGACTACTCGCTCGGCGCGACGTTGTTCACGCGTAGCGGCAGCCGCGATTGTCCGCCGATCGCCCTGCCCGGCGTGGTCGATCGTATTGGCGGTGGCGACGCCTTCGCTGCGGGCTTCCTGTTCGCGCTGATGACTGGAATGCCGGAGGCCGACACGCTCGCTTTTGCGCTGCATTCTGCGGCCGCGAAACACGGCCAGGCCGGCGACGCCAGCCACGCCTCCGCCGCGGACGTGCTCGCACTGGTGGCGGGCGGCGGGCTGGATGTGAAGCGGTAATCCGAGGCCGCGATTTCAAACATCAAAAGCCCCACTGCCCTATCGGCATGGAGGTTCGCTGCAGCTCTGGCCCTTTGGAGGGCCGGGGACGCGGGATGCCCCGCGTGGTTTGGGCTTCGCCGATTGCTCGACGTTGCCGGCAGTAGAAAAAGAACGCGATCTCCCGCGTCCCCGCGACCGTTATGCGCCGGCCCAGAGCAGGGCGCTCTTCACGCCCCTGACATGGTCGCCGACGGCGTTTCGGGCCGGATGTGTCCGCATCCGGTCCCCTGCGCTGTCATCCGGCCTCTTGCGAGACCAGACCCAGAAACGACTCCCGGCCTTGGCTGCCCGATGCAGCGTTCCCCGGGACTTATACGCTCGGTCGCATCGCCCCCGCGCCGTTGAACAGTGATCGGCTGCCCTCCCTGCGGAGGCGATGGGCGCAGTGTAAGCGCGCCCGGACCCCGGCTGAATCTAACTGGCTCTGTCCCGCAGTTTCTTCGCTCAGCGCCTTGGATTCAGGCTTGAAGATTTTTCGATATCCGCCGTTTTGTACGCGGCCCGTCCCACACCGACGCCTGTGAGCACGCCCTCGTGGTTCGACGGGCGCGATGCAGGACTTCGTCCAGCATCGCTGCTCACCATGAGGGCTACGGAGAGGCTGGTTATTTAGCCCTCATCCTGAGGAGCCGTCCTTTGAGACGCCGCCTGCAGCGGCTTCTCAGGATAAACTGGGCGTCTCGAAGGACGAGGGCGTGGGCGCGAGCCGGCGCCTCAATACGTTCCGGGCTGGATGTAGGGCGCCTTCGCAAAGAGTTCGCGTTCGGCCTTGCGGGGGTCGTTCTCGATGCGGCTGTTGGCGTCGAACAGCATGGTGGCGCGCTTTGACAGGTCGTAGCGGGGCCACGCGCCGAGGGCGCCACCGGAGGGATCGCCAGTGCGGGCGAAGCGGAGAAGCGCGTCGCTCATGGTCGCGGCGACCTTTCGCGCGGTGTCGCTGTCGCCAGTTTCGGCTTCGGGCTTGGCTGTGTTGGCGAAGACTAGCGGGATATCGAGCGTGTGGTGCGCGCCGAACTTTCCACCGTCGCGGGGATTGGGGAGGTCGAGCTGGTAGACCCAAGTGGGGCCCTGCTCTCTTGCACGCGCTTCGGCCTCGATCACCTGGGCGCGCCAGCTGCGGCCGGCGGTGGTCGCCTTGATGAAGAGCTGCGGCGGGGTGATCTGCGGGAACAGCTCGCGATAGGTCCTGATGACGCCAGCGACTTCGATGTCCGTGACCATGTCGCGCTCGAGACGTGCAGGAAGCGTGTCCCAGGTAAGCGCAAAGATGGATGGATCGCTCTGGGCGATCAGCGAGCCGGTTTCCTCGCGCGTGTTGCCCATCACCATCGGGATCGCCGAGGACAATTTCGGCGCGTCGGGCCAGAACGGGTGCACCAGAAGGCTCACGCCATCGAACACAGGACCCCAGTAGACACGGCTTCCCGTGATGGATGGATCGCGCGCAGCGAGGCCAGCAAGCAGGCGCTCCGTTGCGATCTCGGGCAGCTTCGCGGCGCCGAGGTTGAGATGATCGGCCACCGCCTGCGCACGCGCGCTGGCGCCTTTTGGTCCCTGCGCTGTCACCTGCTGGCCGCTCATTGTCCAGGCGCGATGGAACAGGCCCTTCGCCTCCGGCATGGCCATGAGGCAGGCGATCTTGCCGCCGCCGCCGGACTGGCCAAACAGCGTGACGCAGTCCCTGTCGCCTCCAAACGCAGCGATGTTGTCGCGAACCCAGCGCAGCGCCAGCACCAGATCGAGCAGACCAGCATTGCCGCTGGCCGCATAGCGCTCCTCGCGCACGAGATGCGGCAGGAAGAGATGCGCGAACACGTTGAGACGATGGTTGAGCGTCAGCACCACGCAGTCGCCGCGCCGCGCCAGTTCGGCGCCATCGGTGACGGGTGACGATCCCGAGCCGCCGGAATAGCCGCCCCCGTGGATGTAAACGAGCACAGGCTTGCGTGCAGATGTCTCCAGCGTCGGCGTCCACACATTGAGAACCAGGCAGTCTTCGCTCTGCGCTGCTGCGCCTGAGCCCTGCGGACAGGCGGGACCGAAGGCGAACGCATCGCGCACGCCTTTCCAGGCAGCGGCCGGCTTCGGCGCCTCGAAGCGCGTGGGGCGCGTGTCGGCGCCATAGGGGAGGCCGAGGAATTCCGCGACTTCACCGCGCGCCCTGCCCCGCAGCTTGCCGGAGGCGATGCTGACCGACGGATCCTTGCGCATCGGCGCGGCAAACGACACCGGTGTCAGGAGCAGACCAGCAGCGGCGGATGTGAAGAGGCGGCGTGTGACGATCATTGGAATGTCCTGCCCGGCGGCTCTGTCGGCTGCGTTGGCAGAACATTAGTTGGAAAACTGGACCGAAGCTACCGCCGGACCGTATCCCGTTTCATCGGCGCCAGCTTGGCCAGCATCCGGTTCTGAGCGCCGAAGGCTATGCCTTCGCGGTTCATCGCATCCTGCAGGACTTCGACCAGCGCATTGAATTCAGCGACGGTGATGCCGTGGTCCTCGTGCACCTTGTTCATGTCGCGTCCTGTGTAATCGCAGCCGCCATTGAGGATGTAGCAGAATTGCTCCTTCAGCGTACGGCGCAGGCGGACGAAGTCCGAGGCCTTGAAGATTTCAGACAAGCGACTGTCCTTCTGCACATGGTCGACCAGGTCATCGACGACGCGGCCGATGCCTTCTCGACCATGGAAGGCCTCAAGCATATCCTTGCCTTCGAAAGGCGCGGCGCCGGCATTGGCGTTGGACCGGGTGTAGGCATCGACTTCCTCTTCGCCGGGTGGAACGGCCGGCGCGGTCTGCGCGAATGATGGAAGGGCGAAGCTGGCGATTGCGGCAAGGACAAGTGCGCGCATGGTTCAGAGTCCCGCCTGCAGCGACAGGTAGAGCCCGCGCTGGTTGTCGAATGTGACGATCGAGCCGAGATCGGCATAGGCGCCGGTGAGCGTGACATGCTTGTTGATCGCCCAGGCGGCGTAGAGATCGACCCAGTCGTCCTCCTTCGCGATGCCGAGATTATTCGGCTTCATCCGGTATTCGCCGCCGATGACGATATCGCGGCTGAGCAGCCAGCCGGCGGAAAATTCGCCCATCAGCTCGCGATCGTCATTGAGATTGCCGCCATAGCCAAGCAGGCCGGTCTGGTTGGCGTTGGTCCAGCGCAGCGTACCGTTCAGCAGCAGAGACTTGTCGAGCAGGATCTTGGTTGCGGAGGCGTAGGTTTCCCAGCCTTCATCGTCGCTGCCGCCGATGGCGTTGATCACCGCGCCCTGGTCGTTCTGCTTCCAGTTGGCGCCTAGGGCGATCTGGGGAAGCCAGGAGTCCTGGTCGTAGACCGCATCGCCCGCGACGCGCACCTTCGCGCCCCAGACATCTTGCCCAAAGGTGAATCCCTGGCCGAGGCCGAGGGCCGCGCCGACGTCCTCGGTGTCGAATTCCTGGCGCGTGTAGGTGAGTTCGACGCGATCGAAGAGGCCAACGCCCACCCCGTATGAAAGGAATGAGTAATCCGGCAGCTTCACAGCCGAGACGTGCGCCGTGCCGCCAATGCCGCGGTCGGTTTCGTCGCCGGTGATCAGCGCCCATGGCGTAAGACCGCCGCCGCCCTGACCTTCGATTGTCGAGATTCCACGCGTAAGACGCAGCTTGCCGCCGGTTTCGATCTGGATGCCAGAGGCTTCTTCCTGCGCGTAGGCGGGCATCGCGGCGCCCAACGCCAGCACAGCAACAGCGCAACCCAACTTCGACATGGACGGTTCCTCGACGCGCCGGACGCGCTCAACCCCTGCGCCAGCGTCGGTGAAATTCGCGCGGTCTGGTTAAGCAATGAGAAAGGTAGACCCCGCGTGCAGCGGGGCTTTACGAGACGTTCAGCGCAGCGTGGTAAACGCGAGGCATGGTCTTCAGGTCAGCCTTTGTAGCGTCCGCAATTGCGTGTCTTCCGGCGGCAGCATGGGCAGGTGATCTTTCCGTTACGGTGACAACGCCGGACGGCAAGCCGCTGGCTGACGCGGTTGTGATGCTGCCTGCGACGCCAAGCGCGCCAGCACCGGCCTTTCCGTGGAAGCTCGAGGTTGCGCAGAAGAACAAGCAGTTCGAGCCCTTCGTGCTGATCGCACCGGTCGGCGCGAGCGTGACGTTCCCCAACCTCGATAAGTTCAGGCACCACGTCTATTCCTTCTCGAAGGGCAACAAGTTCGAGCTCGAACTGTACGGCAAGGAAGACAAGCGATCCGTGCCGTTCAAGGCGGTCGGCGTTGCGGCGCTGGGCTGCAACATCCACGACCAGATGGTCGCCTTCATCCGCGTGGTCGACACGCCGTGGGCCGCGAAGTCCGGCGCGGACGGCGTCGCCGAGATCAAGGCCGCGCCTGATGGCAAGGTGAAGGTCACCGTCTGGCATCCCTATGCCAAGGCGAAGGATCAGACTGTGACGGTCGACGCCACGCTGTCGCCAGGCGCGACGAGCCTCAGCGTCGTTCTCGATATCGTTCCGCTTCGCCAGCACTGACACCGATGTTCAAGCGCCTCTCCACCGAGCTGACCCTGATCTACGCCGCACTGTTCGGCGTGGTGCTGCTGCTCGTTGCAGGCGCGGTGTGGGTGGCGGTCGAAGACAATTCGCGCCAGGCGGTGAAAGCGGAGATGACGGCGTCCTCTGCCGTGTTCGACCGGCTGTGGAAGCTGCGCGCCGACCAGCTGTCGCAGACGGCCGAAGTGCTGTCGCGCGATTTCGGTTTCCGCGAGGCGGTGGCGACTGGCGATGAAGAGACAACGTTGTCGGCGCTGGATAACCTGCAATCGCGCTTCGGCTTAGACACGGCGATGATCGTCAGTCCGGAGGGGCGGATGCTGTCGATGGACGAGGCGCTGTCGGGCAAGACCGATGCCTCGCTGCTCGAGGCGGTCGAGGCCAGCCCGGAAGCCTCCGGCGTGCTCATGCTAAACGGCGCGCCCTACCAGGCTGTGGCGGCGCCGGTGAATGCGCCGACGCTGATCGGGTGGGTTGTGTTCGGCAAGCGTCTGGGCGGGGCGGACCTGGGCGAACTGGAAAGCCTGTCGGCGATTCCGCTGACGGCGCACCTCTACATCAAGCAGGGCGAGCAGCCCTGGGCATCGGTCGACTCGCGTCCTTCCAAGAGCATCGGCGTATCAGGCGACGAGCTGGCGCAGCGCGCCTTCAGCGAGGCGGACACGACGCTGATCAACATTCCCGAGAACAATTCGGTCGCCGGCGTGAAGGTGCTCGACGGCTTCGGCAAGGGCGTGACGCCTGCCCTGCTGCTCGAATACTCGCTGACCGTGAACCAGGCGCACTATCGCGAGATGCTGACGACGATCCTGGCGATCGGCGCGGTCGGCCTGCTTGTTTTGATCTTCGGCAGCTGGCTGGTGTCGGGTCGCGTCACGGGACCGATCTCCGGCCTGCGCGCGGCCGCTTCGCAGCTGGCGCGCGGCCAAGTGGCGGAAGTTCGCGTGAAGGGCCGCAACGAGATCGCCGAGCTGGCGTCGAATTTCAACATCATGTCGGGCGAGATCGCGGCACGCGAGAAGCGCATCATCCATCTGGCGCAGCACGACCATGAGACCGGTCTGCCCAACCTGCTGGCGCTCGATACCCGGCTTGCCGAGATGCGCGCGGTCAATGATCCGGCGACGATCTTTGGCGCCGTGCTTGGCGTCAACCGGTTCGATCAGGTGCGTGCGGCGATCGGGCATTCGTTGTCCTCGCAACTGATCGGCGAGATCGCGTCGCGGATTTCGGGCTCGCTCCACGAGCTGTTCGTTGGGCGTATGACCACCGAGACGATAGCGGTCGTGTTCCATGCCGAGAGCCATGACGCGGCAATGCAGACGATCGCCGCGCTTTCGGAACTGGCCTCGCAGCCGGTGCGGCTTGGCGAGGATCGTATTGACGTTCTGACGACCGCTGGACTTGCGTGCGATGCCGATGGCGCCGACACGCGGCTGTCACTGCTGGAGCGCGCCGAGGTTGCCGTTGAGCAGGC
Source organism: Hyphomonadaceae bacterium (assembly GCA_965279205.1). Lineage (GTDB taxonomy): Bacteria > Pseudomonadota > Alphaproteobacteria > Caulobacterales > Hyphomonadaceae > UBA7672. The sequence continues at coordinate 1,265,443 of OZ257144.1, read as the reverse complement.
CCGCGCGCGCCGGGTTCCTGCCGCTGCGTTCGACCGCGCAGCCTATGGCGATCCGTCTTCGGCGCTGTCGCTGATGGGGTCGATGGTGCTGGGCCTGACCCGTGGCGAGCTCTTCCTCGCGCACCAGCCGAAATACGACATGCGCGCGGGCAAGGTGACGTCGGCTGAATCACTGCTGCGCTGGCGTCATCCGCAGCGCGGCATGATCCCGCCGGACGGCTTCATCGGCATGGCGGAAGAGACCGGCCATATCCGCCCGCTGACCGACTGGGTGATCGACCGTGCTATCGCCGACCAGCGCAAGATGCGCGAGGCCGGCAAGGACATGGTGCTTTCGGTCAACGTGTCTGGCCGCCTGATCGCGAACGAGCAGTTTGCCGACCGCGCGCTGCGGCAGATCCGACGCGCCAATGCCAGACTGTGCTTCGAAATCACGGAAACGGCGGTTATCGACAATCCCAAGCTGGCGCTCGACGTGATGAAGGACCTGCGCGATGCAGGCGTCGGCATCTCGATCGATGACTATGGCTCAGGCCTGTCATCCCTATCCTACCTGCGGACGATCCCGGCGCAGGAGCTGAAGATCGACAAGCTGTTCGTGCAGAACATGGCGCGCGGCAATTCCGATGCGCTGCTGGTGAAATCGACCATCGACCTCGCACACAGCCTCGGCATGAAGGTGACGGCCGAAGGCGTCGAGACCGCCGAGACGCTTGCCCTGTTGCAGGCGATGGGCGCGGATACGGCGCAGGGATATTACATCGCCCGGCCGATGGGGCTGGATGACTTCCTGAAATTCCAGGAACAGCCTGCGGCGGCGCGACCCGCGCCGACACTCAAGGGCCTCGGCTAACTCAGGTGATCGCCTTGCCGCTGGCGTCGAACGCCATCAGGCGGCGGCGTTCGACGAAGGCGTTGAGGATCGCGCCGAGAGGATGAGCCGCAGCGGGCTGCGGCGTGAGCCAGCTGGCGTTGGCGAAGGTGACGCGCACGAAGCGGCGGCCACCGATGATCTCTTCGCCCGCTGCGCGGACGACAAAGCGCAAGCATCCGGCGCCGGCGCGCTCCAGAGTCGTGTCGTCCGGCCGGAAGGCAAGCGTGCACGGACCTTCAATCGGCCAGGGCAATCCGTCGGGCGGCTGGAAGGTCGAGCCGTCTGCGAGTACGCCACGGCCATCATGTGCGGTCATCTCCAGCGTGTTGAGGCGCGGATACGACGTCGCAAGTGCAGCGGTAAGGTTGGCAGGATGCGCAAGCACTTCTGCGGCCGCGCCGGTCTGGATGACCTCGCCGCGGTCGAGAACCACAATCTGGCCATCGAGCCCGCGCGCTTCGTCGGCGGTGGCGGCGACCAGAACGACGACGGCGCCTGTTCCGTCCAGCATGGTTTTCAAATCCGCGACGAAACGTTCGCGGATTTCGAGATCGAGCGCGGCGCCGGGCGCATCGAGCAGGATCAGGGCCGGCCTGTCGGCTCGCGCCCTGGCTATCGCGAGGCGCATGCGTTGATCCAGATCAAGCTCGGCCACGGTGGCGCCAAGCCTTCCGCCTAGCCGCACCTTCTCGGCCTCCGCCTGCCCCGCCAGCTTTGCGACCTTCTGTCCGGACGGCTTCACGCCCGCGCCGTCCACGCGAATGATCCGGCCCTTGTCGCGCCGGGCCTGGACGATGTCCTTGCCGCCGAGGCGGATCGAACCAGCCTGCGGCTTGTCGACACCAGCCAGCAGCCGAAGAAGCGCCTCTCGCCCAAGAGGCGAAAGACCGACAATGGCTGTGGGCATATCCCGCTGAAAGGTCAGGCTGGCCCGCACCAGCAAGAGCTCTCGCCCCGCAGATCGGGACACGTCCTTCAGCTCCAGCATCGCCAAGTCCAGCCTGAGCTGAGTTCCCGCATGACGACGCCTGCAACTTCCGGACGGACGACCCTTCCGGAGACGTGGCATTATCGCCCTGTGCGGGAGTCCGTCAAACGCGCCGCTCCGTCTGGCGGAAAGGCGCTCTTTCCCTAGGTAAAACGCGCTGCGACACCTCGTTACAGGATTGAAATTTCCGTGAGAACGAGACGGATTCAGGGGCTGGGTTCATTTAACTTCGCGTATGAAAGCCCCATAAGGGCCAGGTCCGTACGGACGGGCAGACGGAAAGCTTCAGATGAACAAGAAACTGCTGGTTGGCATCGCCGGGATCGCCATCGTTCTGGTAGGCGGCGCAGCCGTCATGGCCGGAGGCGCAGGCGGCGCCAAAAGCGGCAAGTACGAGTACGAGACCGTCGCGGTCGCCAAGGGCGATGTGGCGCGCGTGATCTCTGCATCGGGCACGATCCAGCCCCGTGAGAAGGTCGATGTCGGCTCCGAAGTGTCCGGCAAGATCGTCGATGTGCTGGTCGACTTCAACACGCCGGTGAAGAAGGGCCAGGTGCTAGCCCAGGTCGACCCCGAGACTTTCCAGAACACGCTCGACCAGAGCCGCGCGCGCCTGCGCCAGTCGGAAGCCTCGGTCGACAACGCTCGCGCCTCGATCGACCGCGCCAAGCTCGCGCTTGATGTCGCCGAGAAGAACTACAACCGTCAAAAGGCGCTGTTCGATCAGCAAGCGATTTCGGCGCAGTCCTGGGAACAGGCCGACCAGACCTATCGCAACGCCAAGCTCGCGCTGCAGACCGAGGAAGTATCGCTGAAGTCTGCGCTGGCCGGTCTCGAAACGGCGCGCGCGACGGTGCAGGACGGCATGACGAAGCTCGAGCGCACCAAGATCCGCTCGCCCATGGATGGCGTCATCATCAACCGCAAGGTCGAGATCGGACAGACCGTCCAGTCCTCGCAGGCTGTCGCGACGCTGTTCATCGTCGCCGCAGATCTCTCCGAAATCGAGATCGAGGCCGCGGTCGTGGAATCCGACATTGGCGGCATCGATGATGGCGATCCGGTCGCCTTCACGGTCGACGCTTTCCAGGGCGAACGCTTCCAGGGAACGGTCGTCCAGGTGCGCAAGCTTGGCGCCGAGCAAGCGAACGTCGTCACGTACACGGCTGTCGTCAACGCGCGCAACCCGAACGGCAAGCTGCTGCCGGGCATGACGGCGAACGTCGAGATCACCGCGGATCGCGTCTCCAACGTTCTGCGCATCGGCTCCGACGCGACGCGCTTCCAGCCGCCGAAAGAGATCGCGGAGCAGTGGCGCGCCGAAACCGGCGACCAGCAGGGCGGTCCGGGCGGCGGACAGGGCGGCTTCCCGGGCGGCGGCGCTCCTGGTGGTCAGGGCGGACAGATGACGATGTCGTTTGGCGGCGGCGGTCCTCCGGGCGGCGGACAGGGTGGACAAGGCGGACGTGGCCAGGGCGGCTTTGGCGGCCCGGGTGGTCCGATGGGTCAGTTCAACGAGATGCTGAAGACCGCGGGCGTGGATGACGCTCGCGCCCAGAAGATCATGACCGAGATGCAGACCGAGATGCAGAAGGCGATGTCTTCCATCGCCATGCCGCAGCAGCCTCAGGGCGGTGGCGGCATCATCGTCGGCGGCCCCGGCGGCTTCGGCCCGCCGCAGAGCATGCTGCAGCAGGCAGCCATGCAGGAACGCCGCGCCAAGATGCAGCAGACGCAGGATGCCGTGTTCAAGCGCAATCTCAGCGAAGCGGAATACACGGCGCTCAACAAGCTGCGCGTCGAGATGCAGTCGCAGAAGCGGATCACTGCCTACAAGGTCAACGACAAGGGCGAGCTTGAGCGCCACCAGCTTGTCATCGGCCTGTCGGACGGCACCAACGCCCAGATCATCCGGGGAGCCGAGGAAGGCGACAAGTTCGTCGTCCGCGCGACCGCGGCTGGCAAGGGCGAGAAGAAGTCCTGACACAGGACCCGCCAGACATGTCGACCAGCAAGCCGCTCATTTCCTGTCGGGACCTGACGAAGGTCTACAAGATGGGAGACATGGAAGTTCGCGCCCTCGACGGCGTGACTCTCGACATCCATGAAGGCGAGTTCGTCGCCATCATGGGCCCGTCGGGTTCGGGCAAATCCTCGCTGATGAACTTGATTGGCGCGCTCGACCGCCCCACTTCAGGCGAGATGTGGATCAATGGCAGGGCGCTGTCGGAGATGACCCGTGACGAACTCGCTGATCTCCGCAACGAGACGCTGGGCTTCGTGTTCCAGCAGTTCAACCTGCTTGCGCGCCAGGACGCGTTCCAGAATGTGCGCCTGCCGCTTCGCTATGCCCGCAAGGATGTCGGTGACATCGACGCGCGAGCGAAAGAATGCCTCGAGCTCGTCGGTCTCGGCACGCGGATGGACCACCGTCCCATGCAGCTCTCCGGCGGCCAGCAGCAGCGCGTGGCAATCGCGCGCGCATTGTCGAACCGTCCTCGTATCCTTCTTGCCGACGAGCCGACTGGCGCGCTCGACTCGAAGACAACCGTCGAGATCATGCACCTGATGCAGGACCTCAACCGGCAGGGCATCACCGTTGTCGTCATCACGCACGAGCAGGAAGTGGCCGCCTACGCCAACCGCCAGATCCACTTCCGTGACGGCAGGATCGAAGTCGACACGGCTCACCCGGAACTGAAACGCGCGAGCGGAGACTGACCATGAATTATGGCGTCGCTACCTCTTCCGCAGCTGAAGCGCTCTTTTCCAATCCGCTGCGCAGCCTGCTGACCATGCTGGGCATCATCATCGGCGTTGCGTCGGTGATGGTGATGATGTCGATCGGCGAAGGCGCCAAGGCGCAGATCGAGAAGCAGATCAACTCGGTCGGCACCAACATGTTGACCCTGCAGCCGGGCGGCATCAACCGCGGTGGCCGCAACCAGGGCGGCGGCTCGGCCCGGCCGTTCAGCGAAAGCGATATCACCGCCGTCGCCGACCTGCCCTTCGTCGAAGCGGCAACCGGCGTTCTGTCCGGCCAGGTGACCGCCGTGTCGGAGGCATCCAACTGGGTGACGCAGATCCAGGGCGGCAGCGCGACCTATTTCAGCGTCAACAACTGGGCGGTCGAGGAAGGCCGCGAGTTCACCGAGCAGGAAGCCCAGGGCGGGGCGGCCGTGGTGGTGATCGGCAAGACGACGGCGACCAACCTCTTTCCCGGCGGCGGCGCCGTCGGCCAGCGCATCCGCATCAACTCCGTTCCGGTCGAGATCATCGGCATCCTCGAATCCAAGGGCCAGACCGGCGGCGGCGGCATGGGGATGGACCGGGACGACACCGTAATCGGTCCGCTCAGCATGGTCCGGAACCGCGTTACCGGGGGCAATCGCTGGGTTTCCCGTCACGTTTCGCGGATACAGGTGCTGGTCCAGGACGGCTATGACGTCATCGAGGCGCAGGACGAAATCACCACAATGATGCGGGAAAGACGCCGTATCGAGGCCGGCCAGACAGACAATTTCGCAGTTATTAACTTTGCCGACATGATAAAGCAGCGTGCCGCCGTGGCTGAACAGATGAGTACACTTCTTGCATTTACTGCAGCTGTCTCACTCATCGTGGGAGGCGTGGGCGTCATGAACATCATGCTCGTCTCTGTCACCGAAAGAACTCGCGAGATCGGGCTTCGGATGGCGATCGGCGCCCGTGGCGGCGATATCCTCGTTCAATTCCTGTTCGAGGCCATCGCACTTTGCACCCTGGGCGGACTTATCGGCATGGCGATCGGGTGGGTCGGCGTGTTCGGTTATGCGCAGGTCTCTAACGCACCCATGATGGTCTCTCCTGTGATCATCGCTACGGCTCTGGGGGCTGCGGCCTCTGTCGGTCTGATCTTTGGCTTCTTCCCCGCCCGCAGGGCAGCTCAACTCGATCCAATCCAGGCGCTCAGATATGATTAACAAGAACACGATCCGCGGCGCGTCCGCGGCCGCGCTCGCCGCCATCCTCTCCGGTTGCGGCCACCTCCCCATCGCAGAACCAGCCTTCGACGCCATGGCGGCGAAGCGTACCGGCCTGCCCACAGACTGGACGGTGGCGCCAATGACCGGCGATGCCGCCGCCGCCATTTCGGACTACGGCGTCTTCAACGACGCCCAGCTCATCGCCTTCGTCCAGGAAGCGCTCGAGAACAACCGCTCGCTGCGCGCTTCGCTGGAATCGCTACGCCAGTCGGAACTGGCTCTGCAGCAGACCCGCTCGCGCCTGTTCCCGTCGCTGAGCGCCAGCGTCGGCGTCAGCTCGTCTTCGCTGACCAACAACTTCAACCTCGACGACCAAGCCTACTCGTTCGCAGTTCGTGGCGCCTATGACGTCGACATCATGGGCGACCTAAGCGCCTCGATCCAGTCGTCGGCCGCCGGCCTTCGTTCGTCGCAGGCAACTTACGAGCAAACCCGCCGCCTGCTTGCAGCGCAGGTTGCCCGCGCCTACTTCGCCGTGATCGAGCAGCAGATGCAGCTCGACCTCGACCGCAAGTCGCTGGAGCGCCAGCGCCAGACCTTCCGCATCACTCAGACCCGCTTCGACGCCGGCTCCATCGCCCGCGACGACCTCGTGCTGGGTGAATCGAACCTGGCCCAGGCTGAAGACAGCATCATCGCTTCGGAAGCCTCGCTGCGCTCCGCCGTGCGCGCGCTCGAAACCGCGCTTGGCCGCTTCCCGCAGAACAAGCTGACCATCCAGGGCATGCTGCCGGATGCGCCGCCAGCGCCGCCGCTCGGCCTGCCGGAGCTGACCATCCGCTCGCGCCCGAACGTGGTCGCGGCCGAACTCAACATGATCCAGACCTTCGCCGACACGCGCGTCGCCGAAATGGCGCCGTGGCCGCAGCTGTCGGCTGACCTTTCGCTCGGCCTCACCAACACGGCCGTCAACACGACGACCGACCTGTTCGACTTCGACAATCTTGCCTTCTCGATCGGGGCAGCCCTCGCCCAGACCATCTTCGATGGCGGCGCCATCGACGCCCGCGTGAAGTCGGCCCAGTCGCGCGAGCGTCAGGCGCTCGAGCGTTATGGCCAGACGATCATCGACGCCTATGGCGACATCGTGAACGCGGTCGACAACTTCAACACGCTGCAATCTCGCGCCGTGGTGCTTCAGAAAGCGTCGGACACGTCGCAAGAAGTGCTGCGCCTCGGCGAACTGCGCTACAACGAAGGCAGCCAGAACCTGCTCGACCTGTTCCAGGTGCGCGCGAGCGCAGAGAACGCCGAAAGCGTGCTGATCGCCAACCGCCGCGCGCGGCTAGAACAGTGGATCACGCTGCACACGGCCCTCGGCGGCAACCCGACCAAGGCGACGGCGATCAACACGAAAGCCAGCGTCGCCGACGGCGGTTCGCACGACCCAAAATAGGCTCGACCGCCTTGATATCGAAAAGAACGCCCCGGAAGCTCGCTTCCGGGGCGGTTTTCATTTGTGAGCTGCATATCCCTGCCCCGTTGACCCTGCCTTGGCGCGAACTAGTCTCCGCCCGTTCCCGAACAGGGCCCAACATTCCAAAGGATGGGTGATATGAGACAGTTCCTGCTGTGCGGCGCGGCTATCGGCGCCCTGGCTCTTTCCAGCTGCACCAGTGTTTCCGAACCCGTGGCCGTCGCGCCGACGCCGGCTCCCGTGGTGCAGGCAGCCGAAGCCACACCCGCCAAGCCGAAGCCTGATCCGGCGGCTTTTCTCGCCAGGGCAGAGAAGGAGCTTTCGGATTATTCGGACTATGCGGCGCGTGTCGCTTGGGTGAACTCCAACTTCATCACCGATGACACGGACTGGCTGAACGCCCGCGCTGGCTCAGAAGGCACGCTGCTGTCAGTGCGTCTCGCCAACGAGACCAAGCAGTTTGAAGGCGTCCCCATGACGCCTGCGCAGAAGCGCAAGATGGATATCCTGCGCTCGGGCATCACCATGCCCGCGCCGTCGACCGGAACGCCTGACCAGCAGAAGCAGGTGGCCGACGAACTCAACCGCATCCTCACCGACCTGCAGTCGACCTATGGCAAGGGCAAGGTGTCAATCACGGGCGAGACGATCAACGCTGGCGCTGCGCTGCGGATCCTCAACAAGGGCAAGAAGAAGGAAGAGCTGCGCGACCCCAAGGTGCCCATGACGCTGGAAGAGGCTTCGCAGATTATCGCTGAATCGCGCGATGCGAGCCTGCTCAAGGCCGCGTGGGAAGGCTGGCATGGCATCTCGCCGCCGATGAAGGCCGACTATGTGCGCATGGTCGAGATCGGCAATGCGGGCGCCAAGGAGCTCGGCTTCAAGGACATCGCCGACATGTGGCTGGCCAATTACGACATGCCGTCTGCGGACATGGAGAAGGTGGTCGATGGCCTGTGGACGCAGGTTCAACCGCTATACCAGGACCTGCACTGCTATGTGCGTGGCAGGCTCAATGCGCAGTATGGCGACAAGGTGCAGCCGAAGACCGGCCCGATCCGCGCTGATCTTCTGGGCAATATGTGGGCGCAAGACTGGGGCAACATCTACGACCTCGTCGCCCCCAAAGCCTCCAATCCCGGCTACAGTCTTTCCGACGTTCTCGTCGCGAAGAAGTACGACCCCATCAAGATGGTGAAAACGGGAGAGGGCTTCTACACCTCGCTCGGCCTTCCGCCCTTGCCGGAAACGTTCTGGCAGCGCTCGCTGATCACCCGTCCACGCGACCGCGAAGTCGTGTGTCACGCTTCGGCCTGGGACATCGACAATCTCGACGACATCCGCATCAAGATGTGCACGCAGGTGAATGCCGAGGATTTCTCAACCGTCCACCACGAACTGGGCCACAACTTCTATCAGCGCGCCTACAAGGGTCAGGACTTCATCTTCCGCAATGGCGCGAATGACGGCTTCCATGAAGCGATCGGCGACTTCATCGCGCTCAGCGTGACGCCGGAATACCTGAAGCAGCTGAACCTGATCTCGAAGGTTCCGCCGGCTTCAGCCGATATCGGCCTCCTGATGGACCGCGCGCTGGAAAAGGTGGCGTTCCTACCCTTCGCGCTGAAGGTCGACAACTGGCGCTGGCAGGTCTTCCGTGGCGCAACGCCGCCCGCGCAATACAACCAGTCCTGGTGGGATCTCGGCCTGAAGTATCAGGGCATCGTCGCGCCGGGACCGCGGCCTGCGGATGCGTTCGACCCGGGCGCGAAATTCCACATCCCGGGTAACACGCCTTACCTGCGCTACTTCCTGTCGTTCGTGCTGCAGTTCCAGTTCCAGAAGGCCGCGTGCGAACAAGCCGGATGGACCGGACCGCTGCACCGCTGCTCGATCTACGGCAACAAGGAAGTCGGCGCGAAGTTCACCAAGATGCTGGAGATGGGCGCAAGCAAGCCCTGGCCGGATGCGCTCGAAGCCTTCACCGGCTCACGCAAGCTCGACGGTTCGGCGCTGGTTTCCTACTTCGCGCCGCTGCAGACCTGGATGAAAGAGCAGAATAAGGGCCAGACCTGCGGCTGGTAAGCTCTAACAACTGAACGCGAGAACGCCGCCTCCACCAGGGCGGCGTTTTTGTTTGCGGCGCCTGTGAGGCGCCTCTCACTAGCCCACCTATTCAAATCGAACAGTTGAACCACGGCGCGCACAGGCAGATGCTTGCGCCATGCCCGCCTTCGTCGATCACGTCTCCATCCCCGTCGCAGACTTCGAAAAGTCCGCTGCCTTCTACGACGCCGTACTCGCAACGCTCGGGCTCGTCCGCCGCAAGCAGCGCGACGGGGCGATCGGCTGGGGCCCGGATGATGTGTTGCCGCCGATCTTCTGGATCCTGGCAAAAGAGCCTGGCGCTGCGACGTCTGGCGTCGGACTTCACATCAGCTTTCGTGCCCGGAATCGCACAGAGGTCGATGCTTTCCACGAGGTGGCGCTGAAATACGGCGGCGTGGATACCGGCGCGCCCGGCGTGCGGCCGCAATACACAGCTGGCTTCTACGGTTGCTTTGTCTTCGACCTCGACGGCTTCAAGATCGAAGCTGTCGTGCGGGAGGCCCTGCCGCCCCGCGACTAGAAGCGGACCTTGGTCCGCGTTCCCCGCGAAGGCGGGGTCCAGCCCTCTTGAAAGAAGAGAGCGCCTCACAATTCGCACTGGACCCCCGCCTTCGCGGGGGACACGGCGTCGAGATCAGTTGGCTCTGTCACACTGTCCGCCTAATCTTCCTCAAAGTTCGAGAGGCGGAATCATGCGCACGATCCTGATCGCAGCACTCGCCCTCGTCGCCTGCGCCACCGAACCCACGCTCGCGCCGGACACCGCGCCCATCATCCTCTCCGGTGACATCAGTCGCGCCGATCATCAGACCTACAAGGAACTGCCTTTCACCGTGCCACCAGGCACGAAGAAGATCACCATCGACTTCGCCTACAACAAGGAAAACCGCACCGTGATCGATCTCGGCCTGCGCGACCCGCAGGGCCAGCGCGGATGGAGCGGCGGAAACAAATCTCACATCGAGATCGGCGAGTTCGAGGGCACACCTTCTTACGGCATCGGTCCGATCCAGCCTGGCACATGGCATCTCGTCCTCGGCGTTCCCAATATCCGCGAAGGCCAAACGGCGCAGTACGAAGCAACGATTGCCTTCGCCCCGCCCGACGGCATGAAGAAAGAAGTCGGCCTCGCAGATCTCTCGAAGCCGCTGTCCCCAGCGAGCGGCTGGCGCCGCGGCGACTTCCACATGCACACCGCACACTCCGATGGCTCGTGCGACATCGTCGGCGCCATCAGCGCCAGCGCCAATCCGCCCTCGACGCGCGGCCCGTGCCCAGCCGTTCGCACATTCGAGGCCGCGCGCGCTGCTGGCCTCGACTTCGCCGCCATCACCGACCACAACACGATCACGCAGCTGCAGGACATCCGCGAACTCCAGTCCGCTTTCCCGAAAACGCTGCTGATCCCCGGCACCGAAATCACCACGTTCAACGGCCACGCCAACGCCATCGGCAATACGGGTTTCCTCGACTTCCAGCTCGGTTCCTTGCGCCTGCCCACGCTCGGTAAGCTGTTCGACCAGGTCGACGCAGCAGGCGGCTTTCTCTCGATCAACCACCCATCGCTTCCCTCCGGCGAAGCCTGCATGGGCTGCGGCTGGACCGTGAGGGATACGGACTGGTCTCGCGTAACCGCGATGGAAGTCCTGAACGGCAGCGGCATGCGCACCGGCGGCCCAGAAGGCCCGCTCTCCGGCATCCGCTTCTGGGACAATCTCCTGAAACAGGGCCACCGCATCACTGCTATCGGCGGCAGCGACAATCACGACGCAACGGATCGCACCGGCGCGAAACAGCCACCCATCGGCACACCAACCACGGTCGTCTGGGCGAACGAACTCTCCACCAAGGGCATCATCGCCGGGGTCAAATCCGGCCGCGTCTTCATCGACGTCGCTGGCCTTCCCGAAGCCACGCTCGACATGGAAGCACGCGCCGGGAGACAAACCGTCAACATGGGTGGCGAACTTCGCCTCAATGACGATGAAGCCGCAACTATTACCATCACTAGATCCGCCGTCGGCCAAGACTCGAAGTTGGTCCTGATCCCCGTCAACATCACAGTTACCGAGCCCGAGGTTCTCGAAAGCCCCATCGCGTCACGGAACCGGCTGCGGGTCGCCATTACGCTCAAACCTGGAGCCACCCTCGGCTATATCCGCCCCGAAGTGCGCGACTCTTCCGGCAAGCTGCTGCTGTTGGGCAATCCGATCTATGTGCGGGCGCGCTAGGCGCTAGCCGCACACCAGCTCGGCTGCTTCCCTGGGCGGCGCGCAGGTGCGGTCAGGCTCTTCGCCGGGCGCGCCCTTCACCCAGACATCGACGCGGCGCTGGTTGGCGCAGTTCTGGTTGTCCTCGAGCCCGGAGAGTTCGCCCACGCCTTCTTTCTCAGCGATCTTGATGCCCTTGGTGCGCAGAAAGTCGGCGACCACATTGGCGCGGACGCCGCCGAGCCAGGAGTTGTAAGCCGTGGCGCCGCGCGTGTCGGCGTAACCCATCACCACGACTTCCTTGCCCTCGAAGGATTTGGCGAAGTCGGTGAGTTCCTTTTCCAGGGCCGCGCGGGAGGCAGGCGTCAGCTCGCTCTGCGCGGTGCAGAACCAGGCGCGCAGCGTGCGGTCTGGCGCAGGCGGGGGAGACGCAACAGGCGCTGCGGGAGCAATAGCGGCCTCGGGCTCGGCCGGCGCCGGTATCGGTGATGTCGGCTTGAGATTGACGGGCGCATCGCCGAACGGATCCACGAGTGGCGCAGGTGGCGGCGCAACGACCGCTTCGTTGGTCGCGAATTGGGAATTGACCAGGCGATTGTCCGCAGGCGCATCGGCGCGCCCGCGGAAAAGGTAGAACATCAGGAAGATGAGGATCGCGGCGCCGAACAGCACGCCGATAAGATCGTCCTGGCTGAACAGGCGCTCGCGCGGCGGATTGCCGCCGGCCCCCGCCCCACCACCGCCGCCGGAGCGAACCTTCGCTTTCGGTTCAGGCTTCGTGATCGCCGGCATGACGAGCTCGCCCTGGCCACCGCCAGTCGCCACGGCAGGTTCGGCTACCGCAGTCGCTGTCATCGGACCAGCGGCCGATACCAGAACCAGCGACGATGATCTTCCAGCTGCAAACTTGCGCTTCTGTTCCTTGCGCCTGAGTTCGTCGACAGCGACTGCTTCGACCGGTACTGGCGCCTCATTGGCCGCGACCACCTGCAGGAGGGGACGAGGGGGAGGCGCCGGCTTTGGCGCCGGAGGCGGCGCAGCTGGTTTGGGCGGAGGCGGGACCGGCTCGAACGCCCTGGCGCTCGGCGGAGCTGGTTTGGGCGGAGCTGACTTGGGCGGAGCTGGCTTGGGGGCGGATGTCTTGAATGCATCGCCATCGGCCGCCTTGGCTGGCCGATCGGCGAAGGCGTCACCCCCCGCTGGCGGCTTGCCCTTGGTGCTGAACCTGTCGGGCGCGCCGCTGCCGGCCGGCGGGGCGCGCCGGGCGAACGGGTCGTTGAAGGAAGAGGCTTTGCCCATCTAACCCTCAATCGCGGTTGCCACCTGAGCTGTGGGGTTTTCCACAGCCTTGCTCTACCTCTGGTCATACCGGTCCTGTGGCGGCGGGGGCAAGTATGACCGGTTAAGTGCCTGATGGAACGGACTTCCTTTCCAGCCCTACCGGGCCACGCTAAACCCCCGCAATGACCGATAACCTGCACGACCCCATCATCCTGTCCCAGGCCCTCATCCGCGAGCGCACCGTGAACCCCTGCCATGATGGCGCGCAGGATGTTCTGGCCGACGCCCTCGAATCGATCGGGTTCCGAACCAAGCGCTATCCGTTCGAAGGGGTAGACAATCTCTATGCCCGGCTCGGCGGAGCGGCGCCCAATCTCTGTTTTGCCGGCCATACCGATGTGGTGCCCGTGGGCGATGAGGCCGGATGGACGGTCGATCCGTTCGGCGCCGAGATCCGCGGCGGCGTGCTCTATGGCCGTGGCGCGTCCGACATGAAGGGCGCCATCGCGGCGTTCGTTTCGGCCACGGCCCGGTATCTCTCCGACCATGGTGCCCCGCAAGGTTCGATATCGCTGCTGATCACGGGCGACGAGGAAGGCCCGGGGCTGCATGGCACGCGCCGCCTGCTGCCGGCCGTCATCGCGGATGGCGAAAAGCTCGACCATTGCATTGTCGGCGAACCGACCTCGGAAGACATCATCGCCGACATCGTCAAGAATGGCAGGCGCGGATCGCTCAATGCGGTGATCAAGGCCACCGGCAAGCAGGGCCATGTTGCCTACCCGGAGAAGTCCGCCAACCCGTTACCGGTATTGCTGGATGCGCTGGCCAAGCTGCGCGGGATAAAGCTCGACAATGGCAGCCCGGGCTTCCAGCCATCGAACCTCGAAGTGACGACCATCGATGTCGGCAATCCGGCGCACAATGTCATACCCGCGATAGCGACCGCCAAGTTCAACATCCGGTTCAACCCCAACCACAAGGGGGATGACCTGATGGCGCGCATCGAGCAACTGATCGGCACTACCCAGAACGGTGTGACCATCACGATCGAGCAGCGCGTTTCGGGCGAAGCGTTCTACACCGAACCGGGCCGGCTGACCGACCTGATCGTCAGCGCGGTGAAAGCGGAAACGGGGCGCTCTCCAGCGTTAACAACCGGCGGTGGAACCTCTGACGCGCGCTACATCAAGGATGTCTGTCCGGTAGCTGAACTCGGCGTAAGAAACGAGATGGCGCACAAGGTCGACGAATGCATCCCGGTCGACGAAATCGAAACGCTTTGCCGGATATATTACCGGCTTCTGGCCAGCTATTTCGCCGCGGCCTGAACCTGGCTCACGCATACGGTGAATCCGCGTCGCCACGAGATTGCCGCGGCGTATTGCTTGCTTCTTGAAAACCTGCCGCAACGCAGCGGCAACCTATGTGAATGCTGGCGACAGCATCGAGTGTGTGAATGGCGTTCGGCGGACGACATGCAGGCCGAGCCGCCCGGAGCCTTTTGGCCCTGGGGCTGAGCCTGCTTGTGCTGATCTCCTCGCCGGCTTTCGCGCAACAGGGGAATGGTGACGCGGGCCGGGTTCCTGTCATCGGCATACCCGCGTCGCTGAGCGACGACCTCAAGAAACTCCAGCGCGAAGAGCCCGCGCCGGAGACGCTGTTCGAAGCAAAGCGCCAGGCTGACCGCGCCGGCGAGACGGTCGCGACTTTCCTGGAATCCGAAGGGTACTACCAAGCCGATGTCCAGGGCGTGGCCGAAGGCGTTGATACCTTCACCCGCGCCGTGATCGTGACGCCGGGGCCGCTATTCACCTACCAGTCGCGCAGGATCGAATACATCGACACGACGCCCGACGAGACCACGCAGGCAGAGCTCTCCTCACTGCTGGCGCCGCTGGCGACCGGCATTCCCGCGCGCGCGCAGCCGGTGATCGAAACAGGCGATGCGCTGATCGCGCGGCTGCGCAATGCTGGCTATCCGGATGCGAAGGCCGACAATGTCGACGCGCTCGCCGATGCGAAGACGCAGACCATCGAACTGACCTTCCGGCTGCATCCGGGTCTGCGCGCATCGTTCGGCAAGCTGTCGGTCGCCGGGCTCGATGTCACCAAGCAGGATTTCATCGAACGGCTGAAACCCTGGAAGCCGGGCGAACAGTACACGCCTGCCAAGCTGGATGAGTTCCGGTCGCGTCTTGCCGAGACGGGGCTGTTCGATACCGCCGCCGTGCGCCTGTCTCCCGGCGGAGAGACCGCGCCAGCAGCCGACGGCGAGGCGACGGACCGCAGCGTGGCGGTCGAACTCAAGGAGCGCAAGCGTCGCACGATTGCTGTCGGCGCTTCGGCGTCCACTAGCGAGGGCTATGGTGTCGATGGCGAGTGGGAGTTGCGCAACTACAGCGGATGGGGCGACACGCTGACGGTTGGCGCCCAGCTGGCGACGCTGGAGCGGCGCCTCCAGACAACCTATCACCTGCCCCATATCGGCCGCTACGGACGGACACTCGAAGTCACCGGCAAGATCGAGGACTTCGAGACCGACGCGTTCGATCAATCCGGCGCCAGCGTCTCGGCATCGATCGAAGAGAGACTGACGCCGCGCATAAGAGGATCGCTCGGCCTCGAGGCGGGCTATGCCAGCATTCTCGATCGGCAATCCCGGGTTCAGGGCGCCGGCCGCCGCAATCTCTATATCCTGTCGGGTTCGGCCACGGCGGAGTATGTCGGCGTCCGTGACATCCTTGAGCCAGTGAACGGCGTTCGCGCGCGCATCGCCGTGGAGCCCGGCTTCACCTATGGCGATACGACGATCGCCTATGCGCGGCTGAGTGGCGAAGCGAGCATCTATTCCGATTTCGGAACCGACAACTTCGTGGGCGCGCTGCGCGGGCGCATCGGCACGATCGCCGGCCCGAACGGCGCGCCGCCTGATCGCCTGTTCTTTGCCGGTGGCGGTGGATCGGTGCGTGGCTATGAATACCAGTCGCTGTCCCCGCGCGACGCCACTGGCCTGACCGGCGGCCGGTCGCTTGTCGAAATGAGCATCGAGGGGCGATACCGCGCAACGGACACGCTCGGCTATGTCGCTTTCCTCGATGCTGGCGCCGCCGGCTCCAACGTCGAGCCGCCAATCGACGCCATGCGCGCGGGCGCCGGCGTTGGCGTGCGCTATTACACGGCCTTTGGTCCGCTGCGTGCCGATTTCGCAGTCCCGCTGGGCAAGCGGCAGGGCGACGCCGACTTCCAGATCTATATCTCCATCGGACAGGCCTTCTGATGGAACGAGCACGCCGCAAGATCCCGCTCTGGATGCGCATCGCCATCGGCGTGATGCTGGCGCTGTTCGCGCTGGCGGCGGCGGGCGTGGCGCTGCGCTACTGGATCACCAGCGATGGCGGCCGCGCCTTCATCGTTTCGCAGATTGACGGGCGCCGCATCGGTCCGCTCGGAACGATCCGGATTTCAGGATTGCAGGGCGACCCGCTGGATGCCGCGACGGTGGCGGACATCACACTGGTCGATGACGAGGGTATCTGGCTGCGCGCCAAGGATGCGCGGCTCGAATGGACGCCGACAGAGCTTCTGGCGGGCCAGCTCGAAATCCGCGCCATCAAGATCCGCAAGGTGGACATGCTGCGCTCGCCGCGCACGACCTACCAGAACGAGAACAATCCTCCGCCTGATATCGGCCTCCGCCTCGACCAGATCGAGATCGACGAATTCGAGATCGCCGACAATGTGATCGGCCCCAACGCCAAATACCGGATCAGCGGCGGTGCGGCGCAGGGCCGGAACGGTGGCGGCTTCGCGCGACTGGTCGTTGCGCCGATCAGCGGACCTGCGGACAGGGCGGACATCTCGGCCGAGTGGACCGAAGAAGGCACGCTGAAAGGCCAGGTCGCCATCGCGGGACCTGCCGGCGGACTTGTCTCCGTGCTTACCCAGGCGCCGGAAGACGACCCCGTCACACTCAGCGCCAGTCTCTCTGGAACGATCATCGCATTCGATGGCAAAGCGCAGCTGACCTTCGGCGCCGAACCTGTCGCAACCATTCTGATTTCACGAAAAGCCGACGAGGCAACACTGGGCGCGGATATCGCCGCCGGCGACTGGCCGCTGCTGGACGCGATCTCTTCGCGCACCGGTGATACGATCAGGCTCGATGGTCACGCCAATCTTGCCGACATGTTGCGCGCGCCGGTCACGCTGACCTTGACCTCGCCGACCGGAAAGGTCGACCTCTCCGGCACCGCGGATCTCGAGGCCATGGGCATCAACGGCCCTGTGCAGATCAATGCAAGCGGTCTTGACCTGGCCGCCGCCGCGCCGCCGCTCACCGGCAAGCTCGACGCGAGCGGATTGATCTCGCTGGTTGGCCTTCTGGATTTCGAATGGACCGGCAAGGCGACCGCAACGTCGGTGACATGGCCATCGGGCGGCGCAGCGCGACTGGCGACGCCGATCACGCTTGCGAAGCGCGGCTCGGCGATCACCTGGGAAGCGCCCAGCGCCACCGTTACAGGCGGCTATGTCTCGTCGCTCAAGTCGCTGGCCCCTGCCCGCTACACGGTGGCGACACGTGGCGAGGTGAACCTCAGGACGCGGATCGTGGAAATCGGTCAGGCCCAGGTGCGCGGCGCACCGGGCGATGCGACGGCGCGAGGTACTTACAATATTGATTCCGGTGCCATTGCGCTCACCGGTTCCGCTAGTTTTGCGCAGCTGGCGGATGTGGCGCCGCTCTCAGGGTCTGCGCGCGGCCAGTGGACGGTGCGCCGCACGTCGCTGAATGCGCCGATCCGCATTACCGTCGACGTCGCCGGGCGCAACGTTTCTTCGACCAACGACATTCTCGCTGAACTCGCGGGCGCATCGCCAACCGTGAAGCTGGCCGGCGTGGTGCGCGACGGACGTTTCACTGTGGAGTCGGGCAGCGTCGAAGGCGCAGGTGTGCGGGCGAACATGACCGGTCGCATCGCAGACTCTGGCGCCATCACGGCGCAAGCGACTGGCTCGCTGACCCGTCCGCTTGATCTGTCTGGCGCCTCGCTGGACGCCTTGTCCTTCGTGGCCAACATTTCCGGCGACACATCTGCGCCCCGCGTGGCGCTCGACCTGTCCGATGGCGCGGTGACGGCGGCGGGCGTTACGGTCGAGAACATCTCCGGCGAAGCGCAGGCGCGGCTTGGCGATCGCGTTGCCGGCGATTTCTCGCTCGCGGGTGGCTCCACGGCGCAACCTCTCATTGCCGCCGGCCGCCTCGAAGGCGGTGACGGCGCGTGGCGGATCGTCAATCTCAACGCCAGCCTCGGCCAGCTTCGCCTGACGGCTCCGCGCTTGGCTTACGACGACGGCGCGTTCTCGGCTTCGTTCGACGCCTCCGGCTCCCTGGCCGGCATTGCCGGTTTCGATCGCGGCACGCTTACGGCCAAGGGCACGCTCGCGCTTGGCGACGATCTCAAGGTTGATGTCACCGGAAGGCTGAGCGATCTGCGCAACGGCCAGATGCGGCTCGACCTGCTGACGTTCGACGCGGATGCGTCCGGCAACCGGGCGACACTAGCGGCTCAGGCCAAGGGACGCTTTGGAGCGCCGGTGGACATCGCTCTGAAAGCCAACGGAGTTCGCTCCGGCCAGGCATGGTCAGGGGACGCAACCCTCAACGGAACCGTGGACCAGTTGCCTGTCAACACGACGCGACCTGCACGCTGGACCTATGCGGCCTCCGGCTGGAAGCTGGATGCAGAACTGGCCGCCTTCGAGGGCCAGCTCGACGCGATGCTTGCGGCGTCGGACACGACCGCATCGGCCAGCTTTGACATGCAGCGCGTGCAACTCAGCGCCCTGTCCCGCCTCGCTCGCATCCCGCCGATCAAGGGCCTGATGACCGGCAAGGCGACTTTCGAGAACGGACCGGGGCCTGCCACTGCCGACTTCCAGATCGCGGTCACGGACGCCAATCCGGTCGGCGTTACTGCTGACCCCGTCTCGTTCAACATCACCGGCGCGCTCCGCAATGGAGCTCTTGTCAGCAAATCCTCGGGCTCTGGCCAGGGCTTCAAGCTTGAGGCCTCATCCGGCATGCAGGTGATTGTCGGCAACGGCTTCGACGTGCGGCCCGACATGAATGGCGTCGTGCAAGGCAGCGTCACCCTGGCGGGGCGCGCGGAACAGCTCTGGGCCGTGTTTGGTCCGGACGACCAGTCGCTGCGAGGCCAGATCAGCGCGGACGTCCAGATGTCGGGCACGATGTCTCGTCCCGACCTCACTGGCGGCTTTGATATAGCTGGCGGCGCCTACGAGCACAGCGAAACCGGCCTGCGTCTGCGTGATCTGGTTGCTCACGGAGAATTCGATCAACACTCCGCGCGCATCAGCGGACTGACCGCGCAGGACGGCCGCGGCGGCCGCCTCGCGGGAGACGGCACGATTGAATGGGGAGACGCCGTCAGCGGCGGCGTCAACTTCTCGGCCACTGACCTGCACGCGCTTGGCCGGGACGATCGCGAGGCCATCGTCTCAGGTGATGGCAAGGTTACGCTTGGCGCAGATGCAATCAACGTCGCGGGCGATTTCAGAGTGAACCAGGCGCGCTTTTCGGTTGAACAGCCGGCATCGTCGAAAATCCAGACGCTGCCCGGCCTGCGCCGCACCAATTTTCTGAACCAGGATGAGATTGACGCCGCCACCGAGACGCCGACATGGCGGCGGCCTGTGCAGCTCGACCTCAAGGTCGCCGCGCCGAGACGCATATTCGTGTTCGGCCGCGGACTGGACACTGAGTGGGGCGCCAACTTCCACGTCACGGGTCCGATTTCCGACCCGTCCATCAACGGCACGGCCAGGCTGGAGCGCGGCAGTCTCGATCTCGGCGGGCGCCGCTTCCAGTTCGACTCGGGCACGATCGAATTCGATGGCCCGATCCGCACAGCACGCATCGATATTTCGGCGGAGCGTTCCGCAGACGACGTTACAGCCCGCGTCCGCGTGACGGGCTCTCCGACCGAACCGAAATTCGTGCTGGAATCGACACCTTCCCTGCCGCAGGACGAGATCATGGCGCGCGTGCTGTTCGGGCGAACCGCGGGAGAACTGTCTGGCTTCGAGGCGGCGCAATTGGCAACGGGTCTGGCGCAACTGGCAGGGGGGCAAGCCGGCTTCGATCCGGTTGGGCTCGTGCGCAAGGCCACAGGACTCGACCGCGTTGCGTTCGGCGCGGAAGGCGGCGTCACCACCGTCTCGGCCGGCAAATACATCGCAGAAGACGTCTACCTGCAGGTCGGCGCGGGCGGCGAAGGCGGCGTCGGCGCAGAAGTCGAATGGGAACCGCGCGACAACCTGTCGATCATCTCATCCGCGCAAGGCAATGGCGATACCAAGATTTCGGTGCGCTGGAAGCGCGACTACTAGGCGCTCGCTTGTTCCTTCGGCCACAGGAAACGCGCGCAGGCCGAGATAACTAGCCCGACAATGAACATGTGCACCAGAATCGTGGCGTACAGCATCTGGTGATCCGTGATCTTGCCATCCGGGCCGCGCGGACCATCCGGCAGGGCGCCGCTGCCATGCACTGCCGATAGCGGCAGCACGACCGTGTACATCACGACCATCACGACAATGCCGTAGCAGGGGCCAAGCAGCCACCAGTACTTGCGCAGGTCGGTGATGTGCTTCGCGGGGATGATGTAAACGGCCGCCATGATCAGCGTGAGCACGAATTCGAGTGCGATGCCGAGACCGGCTGAGCCCCATCCTCCATCCGTGGTCGCCGGGCCCAGCACGCCGCGTGCGATCGACTGGAAGATCTGCATCGGCTCCATCTTGTAGTACCCGCCGATGTGGATCACGGCGTAGACCAGATCCGCGACGCCCGCGATCAGCGCGGCAACAGCGATCGGTAGCCAAAGTTTTCCATAACCAGACATCCTGCCCTCCCGTCACGCTCTTTGAGGCGTGTTAGCCAAGACGATCATAACTCACGCCTTCAAGATAGAGACCTTCCGGAGGCGCCACTGGCCCGCATCTGGTGCGGTCGGCAGCCTTCAGGATATCGGCGATCCAGCCGATTGTTTCCCTGCCGCGCCCGACGTCCACAAGCGATCCCACCATCGATCGCACCTGCCGATGCAGGAACGAACGCGCCGAACAGCTGATCACGATCTCATCCCCGCGCCGGGCGACCGCGATAGCGTTGAGTGTCTTCACTGGCGACTCGGCCTGGCACTTGCTGTCGCGAAAAGTTGAGAAGTCGTGCTTGCCGACAAGAGCCTGCGCAGCGGTGTGCATGGCGTCGACGTCGACATCCACGGGAACGCGCCAGGCGCGCCCGCGATCCAGCGCAAGCTCGGGCCGGCGATTGATGATGCAATAGATGTAGCTGCGTCCGGTCGCATCGAACCTCGCATGGAAATCCGGCGAAACGTCTTCCGAATTCAGCACAGAGATCACATGCGGACGCAGATGGGCGTTGAGAGCATCCCGCACCTTGCTGGCCCGGATCTCCTTCGTGAGATCGAGGTGTGCAACCTGCCCCAGCGCATGGACCCCTGCATCCGTGCGGCCTGCTCCGATCACGGTAACCGGCGCGCCATCAAGCGCTTCGGCCGCATCTTCCAGCGCCTGCTGCACGGACGGCGCGTTGTCCTGGCGCTGCCAGCCCGAGAAGGCGCCGCCATCGTATTCGACCGTCAGCTTGTACCTAGGCAAGTGGAACCCCGAACGCGTCCGGGAAGACCAGCTTTCCCGACATCGGCGGTCCAAAGCGCATGCGCAGCGCCATGAAGTGCGGGCCTTTCAGCGGTGTCTCGAAATCCTTCGCCTCGTCTACTGAGAAACCGAAGCGCGGATAGAATTTCTCGTGCCCCAGAACAAAGACGATCGGAACGCCGGCGCTCTTGAGGCCCGTGAGGCCGCCCATGACCAGTTGCGAGCCAATGCCTTCGCGCTGCACCCACGGGTCCACCGACATCGGCCCCAATCCCACGCCGCCCAGCTTTCCGAGCACGCCAAGCGGATAGAACAGGATGTGGCCGACGATCTGCTCGTCCATCTCGGCGACGAGCTGGAGCACAACGTCGCCGTCCTTTTCCAGCTTCTTCACGATTTCGGCTTCGTCCGAACGCCCGAAGGCGCGGGTGTTCAGATCGAGCACGGCTTCCGTGTCGGCTGGCGTCTTCTCACGGAACGTCTTCGCACTCATCCCAACACCATCACTTCAGGCTCCGGCCACGGCTGATACGCGCGCCGCGCTGGAATTCGTCGGCAGTCATCGGCTCCTTCCCCGCTCTCTGCAAGCGGGTGAGGCGCACGGCGCTCTCGCCACAGGCGATCAGCAAGCCGTCGTCCAATACCTCGCCGGGGGCGCCCGATCCTTTGTCGGCGCGGGCTCGCAAAATCTTGATGCGCTGGCCGTCGATCTCAAACCACGCGCCGGGAAAAGGTGACAGACCGCGTATGTGCGCACTGACCACGGGACCGGGCTTGCTCCAGTCGATGCGGGCCTCCGCAGGGCTCACCTTCGGGGCGATGGTGACGCCATCCTCGGTCTGAGGCGTCAGCACAACCGGCCCGGCCTCGAGCATGGCCAAGCCCTTCACCATCAGCTGGGCGCCCATCGGCGACAACAGATCGTGGATTTCGCCCATCGTGTCTTCGGACCCGATCGGCGTTGTCGCGGTCAGCATGACCGGGCCGGTATCGAGCCCGACATCCATCTTCATCACCTGCACGCCGGTAACCTTGTCGCCGGCCATGACCGCACGGTGGATCGGCGCCGCGCCACGCCAACGCGGCAGTATGCTGCCGTGGATGTTGAAGCAGCCGAGGCGCGGCGCATCCAGGATCGCCTTCGGCAGCAGCAGGCCGTAGGCAACCACCACCGCCACATCGAGCCCGAGCGCAGCGAACGCATCGCGATCCAGCTGAGTCTTGAAGTTGTCTGGTGTGCGGACCTCAATGCCGTGACGCTCGGCGACTTCGTGCACGGCCGTCTTGCGCAGCTCCTTGCCCCGGCCAGCGGGGCGCGGCGGCTGCGAATAGACGCAGGCAACGTCGTGACCGGTGGCGAGGATCGCCTCCAGCGTCGGCACGGCAAAATCGGGAGATCCCATGAAGGCAAGGCGAAGCGGCATGCGACCCTTCTAGCGGCCTCCGCCGGGTTGTGAAACACGCCCCGAACCGGGTAATCTCCGGGCATGGGCGGCTTCAAGGCGAGTGAAATAGTCCTGATTGTCTTCGCGATCACGATTCCCGTCGTGGCGTTCGCGATTGCATTCATTCCAGGGGCGCTTGGCGCGATCATGGCTTTCGCGCTGAACGAGGATAACCGCTATTTCGTGTTCTTTGGCGCGGCGCTCGTCGTGTTCGGCATTCTGGCGTTTCGCGTCTACACGCGCCTCAAGCCGCGTCCCAAGCCGCCGACAAGTGATGCCGCGACGCGCTCTGACCGCGACCGGATGCCGAAGATCTAGCTGCGCGACGTCTTCACAAGTTCAAGTAGAAAACGAACCAGACGAACGCCCAGGCCAAAATCGACGAAACAGCGACAACGATTCCAAGAAACCAGATCGACGGCCATTTGGGCACGAATCGAAAAACGGCCGCCTGTATGGCGGCCACGATGACGAGCAGCGGCCAGCGAGATAGCCAACCTTCAAAATCCGGGGCGTTCAATTCTCCAAGCGCCTGCAGTGGCGTAAGACCAGAAAGAATGCCCGGTCTGAGGATCACGCTCGGAAGTCCCCAGGCAAAATACGCCAGTACCATAGCGACGATCAGCAACAGGATGTGTCGCCAGACGTTTGCTATCAAACCACCCCCCCCCAATTGTCGCCGATCAGAACGGCAGCTTGAAGCCCGGCAGCATGCCGCCAAGGCCGCCTGTAGCCTGCTTCATCGCTTCGGCCATGGCTTCGTCTAGGCGGCGGCGTGCGTCGGAATGCGCGGCCTTCACCAGATCCTCGACCATCTCGGCTTCACTCGGGTTGAGGAGCGAGGGATCGATGGCGAGCTTCATCAGCTCGCCCTTGCCCTTCAGCGTCACCTTGACCATGCCGGCGCCAGACGAGCCTTCGGCGGTGATCTGCTCCATCTTCTCCTGCGCTTCCTGCAGGCGCTGTTGCATCTGCTGGGCCTGGCGCATGATGTCGGACAGGTCTTTCAATCGTCGTCCTCCCGTTCTTCGGGGTCTGGAATGGCTTCTTCCGCGCGTTCCCGCAGGTTGAAATCTACATGTATGACATTGGCCGCAGCAGGCGCTTCGTCCAGCTCTTCCTGCTCCTCAGGCTCTTCGACGCGCAGAACACGCGCGCCCGGAAAAACCCTCAGCGCCTCGGCGATGCGGGGATGGGCCTCGACGGCCTTCAGTTTTTCCCGGCCGCGACGCGTACGCTTTTCCGACGTGCTTTCGGCGACGCCATCGTTTGATTGCAGCACTTCCCACTCGACCCCGCTGATGCGTTCCAGCCAGTCCTTGATCTTTTGGGAGAGATCTTTCGGCGTGTTGGGCGCGGCCGAATAGCGGAAATGGCCGAAATCGATCTCGGCGGGGCGGACATACTTCTCGATGTCGTATTTCAGCGAGATCTCGCGACGCGCATCAAGCTCGGCAATGATCTCGCGCAGGGACGACATGCGCACGCCTTCGTGGGGCTCGTCGTCGCGGGGTTCGGCAACTGCAACAGGCGCGTCAGCGCGAGGACTGCGCTCCGGCTCACGGGCCGTTTCAGGCTGGGACTTTGGGGCCGGCACAGCGGCCCCACCCGCCAGAAGCCGTGCTGCGTCTTCCGGCGAAGGCAGGCTCGCGGCAGCGGCCAGTCGCAACACAACCATCTGCGCGGCAGCTGACGGATCGGGCGCACGCGCGCAATCCTCGAACCCCTGCAGCAGAAGCCGCCACATGCGGGCGGATTGCGCGGGCGAGACCTTCTCGGCCATGGCCAGCGTGCGCCTTGCCCAGTCGGCGGGGCCGGCGAAGACATACGCGTCCTTCAGGGCCTGAGCGCGGGCGATCTCGACCACGACATCCATCAGGTCCTTGATCAGCACCGGCGCATCCGCGCCCTGATCGAGCAGTGCGATCGATTCGTTGAGGGCGGCCTTGTGGTCGCCGCCGATGATCGTGTCCATCAGGTCGAGCACGCGCGAACGGTCGGCAAGGCCAAGCATGTCGCGCACCTGCTCGACGCTGACTTCCTTGCCGTCGCCCTGCACGATCGCCTGATCGAGGATGGACAGGGCATCGCGCGCCGAGCCCTCGGCGGCGCGAGCGATGAGTCCGAGCGCCTCGGTCGCGACCTTTGCCTTCTCGGCCTTGCAGATATTGATTAGATGATCGGTAAGCGCCTCGGTCGAGAAGCGCTGAAGGTTGAACCGCTGGCAGCGTGACAGCACCGTCACCGGCACCTTGCGGATCTCTGTCGTCGCAAAGATGAACTTCACATGCGGCGGCGGCTCTTCCAGCGTCTTCAGCAGTGCGTTGAACGCTGCGGTCGACAGCATGTGGACTTCGTCGATGATGTAGACCTTGTAGCGGGCGCTCACCGGCGCGTAGCGCGCGCCGTCGAGCAGGTCGCGCATGTCGGAGACGCCGGTGTGCGAGGCAGCGTCAAGCTCCAGCACGTCCGGGTGCTGGGACGCCATGATCGCAGAGCAGTGGATGCCTGGCGGATCGAGAACCAGCGACGGGTGGTCGACCTTGTCCGTCTTGTAGTTGAGCGCCCGGGCAAGCAGCCGCGCTGTGGTGGTCTTGCCCACACCACGCACGCCGGTGAGCATGAAAGCATGTGCTATGCGCCCGGTCTTGAAGGCGTTGGTCAGCGTCCGGACCATAGCCTCCTGGCCGACCAGATCCTCGAACCGCGTTGGCCGGTATTTACGCGCCAGCACCTGATAGGCGGCGGGGCCTACAGGCTCATCGCCGAACATCGACGCCGTCAGCGTGTCGCGCGGTTCCGCAACATCATCTTCCGGCCCGTCAGACGGGGGTTTAGGGGGCTTTTTCGAGGCCATTGCCCCTATATGGCCCATGCCGGGCCGCTAAGCCAACCCATGACCGATCACCCCTGTGGAGCAAGGCTAAACACGATGGCGGCCCCACCGAATTCGGCACGAAAGCCTGCAAGCCTGCTTCTCGAAATGGTGCGGTATCCCATGATCGGATCAAGCAACACGAAGCGGTCCGGCGCGTGGCCGACCACCAGCATGTAGTGCGACAGCATCTCGACCCCCAGCCACTGGCTGACTGCCGCCACCCGGTCGAATAGCAGGTTTTTGATCTGCCCGATCACGATGGGATCGGGATCGAACAGCGTGTGAGTCTGCAGATAGATCGAGGGCACGCGAACCGGAATCAGCACAGGCCGGCCCTTCTCCAGTTCCTCGACCAGTCCGGCAGCGTCGAGCCGCACACCGAAGGCATCGAGCCCATGCGCCTTCGCCAGGTTCACCAGTTCCTGCAGCGAGTAGCCTGACCTGGTGTCGGCAGGCGGAGCGTCAGCCCAGATCGAACCCCCACTTTCCGCTGCTCCGGGCCGCCAGTAGCGGATGATGCTCGCAAGCACATGCGCACCGCACGCAACCCGATTCTCCTGGTGATCGAATGGAACATTCAGCACCAGGGCTTCGGCGGCGCGCACCGGCCTGTCGATGATCTCGAAACTGTTGTCGGCGCCGCGCTGTGCGAACTCGTCCAGCGTCGCTATGGGCATCACAGCGCAGGCGGATGACGCGCCCAGCGCAAGCGCACAGAGCGCTCTTCCGGACGCGCCAGGACGGATCAATATCCGCCGCCTCCACCGCCACCGCCAGCGGCCGCCACGATGACCACGAGCACCACGATGCCGATGATCACCCAGGTTGTGTCCATCTGCCCGGCTTTTGCTTCGGCGAGTTCTTCCGGCGTCATCACCAGGATGCGGTCGCCGGCCTTGCGATGCTCCTCGACCCTTGCCGCTGTCGCGGGATCAAGACTGAAGCGAGAGAGTTCGTTTGGTGAAAACGCTGTCGGCGCCGCGGTTCTGAAACCCGTTGTCTGTCTTGGCGTCGTATCGGCAAAGGCAGCCTGCAGGCTGAACGCGGCCACGGTTGCGACCGCAACGAGACTTTTCATGAGTCACTCCCCAAAGTGGGCCGGGGGCTCGCTGGATGACTGGCCTTGGCGATTCCCGCGAAGCCCGGCCGATCGAAGACGGCAGATGCCGTCCCCGGCGCTGCCCCCGGGACTGCCACCGCCCGGCTTGCAGCAGCATCAAGATACTATCGTACTCCCGCACGGCCTGCCACGCGGCGCCGGTGAGATCTCTCGTTTCGTGATCCGAGTGAAATGTAAGGGCATTTCGGCAGATGGCTGAAAAAGAGCGCGACTACCGGTAGTTAGGCGCAAGCTGGCAGCGACCCGAGCAAAACTCGTTACGGCTGCTTCCTTCCGGATCTGACCGGGTTGGCGAGACACTCGTCCACCGCCAACTTGCAAGGTGATCATATGACGGGGCCGACCCCGGATGGCAACCGCGTCGATGCAGCACAGATTAGCCTCAAGTCGAAGTTCTACGGCTTTCGCATGCCGGCATCGCTTGCCCATGGCCGCGGATTCCTCTTTAGGGTTAACCGCGGCGGCAATCGCCGGGCGGGTGGGCATGAAATACGACATCTTCATCAGCTATCGCCGCGCCGACCGTGAGCTTGTCGCTGCGGTGGTCCGCCGCCTCGAAGAGCGCGGGGTGGGCGTCTGGTACGACGCCAATATCGAAGGCGGCGCTGACTGGCGCGAGACCATCGTCGAGGCGCTGACCAATTCGGACATGCTGGCGGTGTTTTTTTCGGAAGACTGCAACAACTCGCGCCAGCTCAAGAAAGAGCTGGCGGTCGCCGACACGCTGGCCAAGCCGGTCGTGCCGATCCTGATCGAGAACACACAACCGCGCGGCGCCTATCTCTATGAGCTGGCTGATCGCAACTGGATCCAGGTCTTCCCCGACCCGATGGCGCGCATCGACGAACTGGTCGAGCATCTCGCAGTGCTTGCCGGAAAATCGGAAGGCGGTCTCGCCGGAACGCGGCCATCCAAGAAGATAGCACCCGAGGACATGCCTGCGCCTGCCGCCCGTGCGCCGGGTCTCGAAGTGCTCGAGGAAAAGGAACAGAAGCTGGATGACGCCATCGGCGAACTGATCAGCGAGACTGTGGAGCCCGGCCGTGCTGCGCCGAAGAAGGTCGAAGACTATGTCGGCCGCGTCGGCTCCGGCGGCAAGCCGATCCGCAAGCTGCCGGACATTCCGCCCTTCCGCTATTTCGACTGGGCCATTCTGGCGCCAGCCTGGATCGCGATCGCTGCCTGGCAGATTCTGAGCACGGCTGGGCAATACACGCCCGACATGCTTGATCGCGGCGTCGCAATCATCGCCATGTACTGCCTGGCTTTCGCCGGCCTCTACGGGGCCGTGGTTTTTCCGGTGCGCTACTATCTGCGTCGCCGCCGCGTGCTGGACGCCTTCCTGAAATACCTTGCCACGTCCGCCATGTTCTTTGTGGCGGGCGCGGGCGTCATGCTCAGCGGCATGGACCGGGGCTATCTGCAGGGCGAGGATTTCATGACCTTCCTGCGAATGTTCGGCCTGGCCTGGGCGGCATTCTCGCTGATTGCCTTTGCCATCTATGGCGTCCTGGCGGGTCAACGTGCGATACGCAGCTTCCGCTCGAACATCAGGAAGATCTGACGTGCCACTTTCAAAGGCCGCCGCCGCCATCCCGCTGGTTCCGGCGGGACTGGACCGCGCAGCGCACCATCGCCGCGATCCTGAATGGCTGGACAAGGCCTTTGCGTCGGACAGCGCCCGCGTGCTGCTGATGCGCGAGGGCCTGTTGCTGGTCGAAGGATCTGCGCCACCCTCCGCGCCCTCGCAGATCGGCGCCCAGCTGCCGCCGGGACGCCCCCTGCTCTGGCTTGGCTCGCAGGCCGGCATGCTGTCGCCAAAGGCCACACGCATCTTCCTTGGCGAAACAGTGAAGGGCTCGCCTGTCTTCGCGCTGGAAATGCCCTCGTCCTTCAGCCTCGAGAACTCACCTATCGCCGGCCTTGGCGTGTTCGATGATTTCCGCGCCGCTGCTTCGGCCTTCGATGCCTTCAACGGCGGCTGCGCGGCGACGGCTCGCGCCTTGTTCGAATGGCACCGCCGCCATACGTTCTGCAGCAATTGTGGCGCGCGCTCGAAGATCGAGGAAGCCGGCTGGAAGCGCAAATGCGAGGACTGCGGCGTCGAACACTTCCCCCGCACCGACCCTGTCGTGATCATGCTGGCGGTGCGCGGCGACAAATGCCTGCTCGGACGGCAGAAGGCATGGCGGCCCGGCTTCTGGTCGTGCCTCGCCGGCTTCGTCGAGCCCGGCGAAACGATCGAACAGGCCGCCGCTCGTGAAATCCTGGAGGAAGCTGGCGTTCGCTGCACGACCAAGGCCGACTATCTCTTCTGCCAGCCCTGGCCGTTCCCGTCCTCACTGATGATCGGGATGATCCTCGAAGCCGACGGAGACGAGATCACGGTCGATCAGTCGGAGCTTGAAACCGCCCGCTGGTTCACGCGCGAAGAGACGGCGTCAATGATGGCCGGCACGAACCCTGAAGCCTTCCCGCCCATGCACTTCGCGATCGCCCATCACGTCATCAAGGCTTGGCTGGACCGCGGCTAGAGCGCATCCAGCGCAACATCGTCAGGCAGCGGGTCGATCATGCGGGCAAGTCGCGGATCATCCAGCGGCTTGCCATAGACGTCGGAAAAGATGCGCCGGAGCCAGCGCTCGACGACTTCAACACCGATCACCGTCACGTTCGGCGCCTCAAGCGCCAACAGCACCATCGGCGGCGGTGAGCCATAAGTCTCCAGCGGAAGCAGGTAGTCGAGGTCTCGCAGGCGCCGGCAACCCAGCCGTGCGTAAAAGCGAAGCCGCCGCGCCGCATCGCCTGCACCATCAAGCGCGGCGTCGGCTTCGATCAGCGCGACACGTGACTGGCCGGCCATCAGCCGACTTGCAAGGAAGAGTTGTTCACCAATCCCCCGTCCCCGCTCTTCGGGAGCGACAGCGGCGTATTCGAACAGCCAGAAATCTTCCCCGGACGGTACGCAGGCCACGGCAAGCGCGACCGTCTGCTCTTCGCGCAGGGCGACAAGAAACCGGTAGTCCGGCCGCGCCACCAGCGCACGCAGCTCCGCTTCGGTCCGCTGTTCTGATCGCACGATCGCATCGGCATAGATCGAATAGGCCAGGTCAAACCCGGCAAGGTTCTCGGGCGACAGCAACTGGATGCGCAGATCGCTCACCGGAATCCTCCACAGAGGGGACGACCCTTGCACATCTCCCGGAAAACGGGCGCCCCAAAACGAAGACACCCCGCGAATCTCGCGGGGTGTCTCGTATCAAGCGCTCTTGCGAGCGAGGTAGCTAGAAGCTGCGGACGTACGACAGCGAGTAGGCGTCGACATCGCCAGCGTCATAGTCGTGACGGGTCCAGTCGGCGCGGATGCCGTCCTTGTCCGTCAGGTGCCAGGTGCCGCCCGCGCCATAGGCGAGGCCGTCTTCGTCGCCGCCCGGCGAGGTTTCGATGCGGGCAACGCCCACGCGGCCGAAGATGTCGAAGGACGGGCTGATCGGCAGTTTGCCGACGGCAAATACGCCAAGCTCGCTATCGAGCTCGGTGCCGCCGTCATCCTTCACGCCGAACGAGCCTTCGCCTTCAACGGCGAAGTTCGGGCCGAAGTTCACGCCGACGCGGCCGGTGATGCCGCCAAGCGTGGCGCCGCCGTCGCCGTCAAACTGCGTGTAACCGCCGGACACGTAGACATCGGCCGCCTGAGCGTTGGCCGTCATGTACGCCGGGGCCACCAGCATCGACGCTGCAGCAAGGGCAAGTTTCAGTTTCATGGGGAAGACTCCAGTTGTCTGGAGCAGGGTTCCAGCGGAATTGCGTGATCCCGTCGGTGATACCCGCTCTGGTTGCAGTTCTGACCCGACCCGGCGCTCCCACTTGAGGAGGCATCCGTCTCGACTCATCTATCCACCCAGCTTGAGGTCGATATGCAGCCTAAATAGGCGCCAGCCAAACCCGTTCCGACCCAGTACAGGATTAATCATGGCGTGGTTGCAGAGGCGCCACACCAAGTCATCATGGTTGTCTTTGCTTTAGGAGTTGTGGCGAATCCATGACCTAAACGGAAGGCTCGTTCATCTATACAGATGACGACCACACTTTTACTTCAGGTTGCCGCCAAACCAGTATTTGCAGGTCAAATTGCGCCGATGGCGTCCGACAGGAAACGCGTCGGCAGCATTTCGGCTCCGAAATTGTGACATAGACGTGGCCAGATCGCTCCGTGTCCGGATTTTCATCCGGCGACGGGCCGATGGCGCAACGATCAGGTCCTGACGGCCTTAGTGCGGAACGGATTGGCCGGGAACACGCCGAGATGGCGGACCTGGGTCGAGAAGAAGCCCAGCTCTTCCAGCGCCCGTTGCACGGCCGGATCGTCGGGATGTCCTTCGAGCTCGGCATAGAACTGGGTCGCGTTGAACGACCCGCCGATCTGGTAGCTCTCCAGCTTGGTCACGTTGACCCCGTTGGTCGCGAAGCCACCCATCGTCTTGTAGAGCGCCGCCGGCACGTTGCGCACACGGAAGACGAACGCGGTCACCCACGCCTCTCCTGAGCCGCGGCCAGGCGTTGCCGCGTCGCGGCTCATGATCACGAAACGCGTTGTGTTATGGGCCGCATCCTCGATGTTCTCGGCGAGGATTTCGAGGCCATAGACCTCCGCGGCCAGTCTCGGCGCGATGGCCGCTTGCGTGGGATCGCCGAGTTCAGCGACCTCGCGGGCGGCCCCAGCCGTATCCGCCGTCGTCTTGGCCTTGATGCCGCGCGCACGCAGGAAGTTGCGACACTGGCCGAGCCCCATGATGTGGCTGTGGGCGGCTTTGATCTGGTCGAGCTTGGCGCCTTTCAGCCCCATCAGCTGGAACCGGATCGGCATGAAGTGCTCCGCCACGATCTGCAGGGGCGATGTCGGCAGCAGGTGGTGGATGTCGGCCACCCTGCCCGCGATCGAGTTTTCCACAGGGATCATGGCCAGCTGGGCGTCGCCATTGGCGGCTGCGGTGAACACGTCCTCGAAGGTCGCGCAGGGCAGCGGTTCAAGGTCTGGATAGACCTCGCGGCACGCAATGTGGGAGTTGGCGCCCAACTCACCCTGGAAAGCGATCTTGCTCATCGAACCTCTATGCCCCGCCCTTGCGGAACTCGGCAACAGAAATGGGGCTAAGTCCCGGTTCCGATGCGTCATTTCGCCGGGCTATCTCGGGTTGCTGCGACAGGGCTAAAATGCAAGAAAGCCCCGCGCGTGCGGGCGCGAATCGGGGTTTTTAGGGCCCCGCCACAGGGACTGGAGCAAGGTCAGGCCATGAGTGATCTGGGCTTCAACAAGATCGCCTTCTGCATTCTCGGCACCGCTCTCGCCGTGATCGGCCTCAATGAGGCGTCCCACGCCCTGTTCCACACCGCCCACCACGACAAGATGGGCATGGAAGTCGTCATCCCGGAACCGACCGGTCCGGGCGAGACGGTCGCTCCCGGCCCTCGCGATTATTTCACGCTGATTTCCACGGCCGACGTCGCCGCTGGCGCCGAGGTGCACAAGAAGTGCACGCAGTGCCACACCTTCGAGCCCGGTGGCGCAGCCCTGCAGGGCCCGCCGCTCTATGGCGTGCTCGGCCGCGACATCGCCTCGATTGCCGGCTTCAAGTATTCGACGGGCAAAGGCTCGCTGTCGGAACATGAAGGCGTGTGGGACTATGCAAATCTCGACCACTTCCTCGAGCGTCCGAAAGGTTTTGCTTCGGGCACGCTGATGAACTTTGCTGGCGTCGCGGGCAAGACCGGCCTGCAGAACCGCGCCAACCTGATCGCCTTCCTGCGCACGTTGACCGCGGGCGAGCCGATGCCGCTTCCGGCGCCGCTGCCGGAACAACCGGCTGCTCCGGCGGATGGCGCTGTCGCTCCGGCTGATGGCGCAACGCCGCCAGCCGATGGCGCAGCTCCCGCGGCTCCAGGCGCGACGCCTGCGCCAGCGGCTCCGGGTGCACCTGCGCCGGCTACGCCGACGCCTGCGCCGCACTAAGGGCTCTGCCTAACCCGGATCTACTCTAGGCGGGTGCGTGGCACACGGCTTCGATGTTGTGCCCATCGGGATCAAGCACGAACGCGCCGTAATAGGTCGGATGATAGAGCAGCCGCAGGCCCGGTGGACCATTGTCGCGCCCGCCAGCAGCAATCGCCGCCTTGTAGAATTCGTCGACCTTCGCCCGGCTCTCTGCCGCGAATGCGACGTGCAGCAACTCCGTCGCGCGCGGCTGCTCATTGATCCAGAAATACGGCTTGTAGCCTTCGCCATAGCCGAGATAGGGCGTCGAACCGGTTTCCGCCTCCGAAACATCCATCACCACGCTGACGCCCAAAGGCTTCAGCGCCTGGTCGTAGAACGCCTTCGAACGTTTGATGTCGGTGACCTTGAGGCCGATGTGATCGAGCATGAACCCCTCCCTGCTGGAGCGGCAAACATGCTCCCGCTCCACATATGAGTCACGCCGCGTCGTGAAAGATCACGCCAAGCGTATGACGTGAGCCCGAGCGCAGCCGGCTGACGCCGTGGCGCATCTTCACCCGGTAGACGCCCTTCGTCCCTCGAACCGGCCGCTCGTTGACCGCGAAGATAGCGGCTGATCCCAGCTGCAAGGGCGCCACCTCGACCCGCGACTGCATGCGCGGCCGCTGTTCGGTCATGACGAACTCGCCACCGGTGAAGTCTTCGCCTGGCGCCGAGAGCAGGATGGCTATCTGCAGCGGAAACACCTGCCCACCATAGAGATCCTGATGGAGGCAGTTGTAGTCGCCTGGGCCATAGCGCAACAGCAACGGCGTCGGCCGCGTCTGGCCAACCGCATGGCAGGTCGCCAGGAAATCCTCATGGCCGCCGGGAAAGCGCGGCCTGCGCCCCAGCGCTTCCTCCCAGCGATTGGCGATCGGCGCCAGTCGCGGATAAAGCGCCGTTCTTAGAGACGCGACCGGATCACGGAGCGGGTAGTCGAAATACTTGTACTCTCCCCGCCCGAAGCCGTGTCGCGCCATCACCACGCGGCTGCGGAACAGGCTGTCGTTGTCATAGGAGTTGCGGAGCGCGGCGCAGGCGCTGGCATCGAGCATCTCGTGTACGATGGCGCAGCCCGTTTCGTTGAGATCGTTTTCGATGCGCTGCCAGTCGAGAGCATCAATGGCGTCAGGAATGTTCATTCGCCATCATCGCGCAGGCGGCCGCCCCACGCCGACGATTTTCCGCCAGCACATTCGTCAGGCCAGCGCCACCCGCAGGCCCGCCGCGAACAGCACGATCGCGACCGGCGCCCAGATCCTGCGCTCCCATTTGCTGGGCGTGATCAGGTTGAGGACAACCGCGACGCCCATCAGCGCCACGACCACCCATATGGCGATGCGCGACGCCTCGAACATGTCCGGCAGGACCAGCCCTGCCCGCACGAACACGACAACACCCATCAGTCCATAGATGACGATCTGGACCAGCGCCGCGACGCGCATCTGCGGCGGGAAGCGGCCCGGATACCGCCCGCCCATGGCCAGCGCCCCCCACGGCGCGCCGCCAGCAAGCGCCAGCTGGAACAGGACCAGCACCGCCAGCACCGCCGCGAATATCCAGGCTGCGATTTCCGTCCCGATCATCTGGCGGCGTCAGCCAATCCCTTCGAACAGCACGGTCGAGAGATAGCGCTCGGCAAAGGACGGGATGATCACAACGATCTTTTTGTCCTTCATTTCCGGCCGCTTGCCGACTTCAACTGCCGCCGCCAGCGCGGCGCCCGAAGAGATGCCGACTGCAACGCCTTCGAGCTTCGCGATGGCGCGCGCGGTCTCAACCGCCTTCTCGTTCGGGACACGCTGGATCTCGTCGATATAGCTCGTGTCCATGTTGGCCGGGATAAAGCCGGCGCCAATGCCCTGGATGACGTGAGGCGCGGGCTGGCCGCCAGACAACACGGGCGATTTCTCCGGTTCGACAGCGATCATCATGAGGTCCGGCTTGCGCGGCTTCAGCGTGCGGGCGCATCCGGTGAACGTACCTCCGGTTCCGATGCCTGAGACGATCGCATCCACTTGCCCGTCCGTATCCTTCCAGATTTCCTCCGCTGTCGTGCGGTCGTGGATTGCCGGATTGGACGGATTGTCGAACTGGCTGGGCATCACGGAGCCTGGAATGGTCGCAAGGAACTCGTTCGCCTTCTCGATTGCGCCACGCATGCCTTTCTCGCGGGCTGTCAGCTCCACCTGGGCGCCAAGCAGGGACAGCATCTTGCGGCGCTCAAGCGACATCGATTCCGGCATGGTGAGTATCAGCTTGTAGCCGCGCGACGCAGCCACGAAGGCGAGGCCAATGCCGGTATTGCCAGACGTTGGCTCGACCAGTGTCGTCTTGCCGGGCTCGATGCGGCCATCCGTTTCCATGTCGATGATCATGCCAAGCGCAATGCGATCCTTCACGCTGGCCAGCGGATTGAAGAATTCGAGCTTGAGCAGCAGGTCCGCAACAACACCATTCTGCTCGGCGAACCGGCGCACACGGATCAGCGGCGTGTTGCCGATCGTGTCGAGAATGCTTTCGTAAATCCGTCCGCGCCCGGGCGGATCCAGCTTCACGGGCGGCAGTTTCGCAGTCATCGGCTCAAATCCATCAGGTTTTCAATCCGGACAATATAGCTTCGCCTGCCGTGTTGTGGAGGCGCCGCGAATCCTGTCCCGAAAAGCGGATCGCGACTGGATCGCCCGATTTCTACACTCATCGCGTGGTCATCGGCAAAGCGCTAATTGCAGCCAACTATAACGCTTTCACGCCCGCGCCTCTCGTCGTTGCGGCAATCGCGGTTCGTCCCGTTTTCCCGGCAGCCCGACGGTCGCAATCCGCTGGACACGGCGCTGCAATGTGAGAACGATACGGGTCAGAAACACCAGCCGGCGCCTGCACGCCCGGACGTACATGGGCCCCGCGCCGAGCCGGTCATCAGGATCGGAGGGTAGCCGCACATGGCCAGCTTCAAGCTCAATGGAAAGACAGTCACCGTCGAGGCGGAGGGCGATACGCCACTGCTTTGGGTGATACGCGATGATGCCGGTCTTACCGGCACCAAGTTCGGATGCGGCATCGGCATGTGCGGCGCGTGCACCGTCCATATCGCCGGCAAGGCGACGCGCTCCTGCATCACCCCGCTAAGCGCGGTCGAAGGCGCCGACATCATCACGATCGAGGGACTCGATCCGAAGGGCCAGCACCCGGTCCAGAAAGCCTGGCAGGAGCTTCAGGTGCCGCAGTGCGGCTACTGCCAGTCCGGCCAGATCATGCAGGCCGCCTCCGTCCTCAAGGACAACCCCAACATCACTGACGCCGAGATCGATGCGCAGATGACCGGCAACCTCTGCCGCTGCATGACCTACACCCGGATCCGCGCCGCCGTCCGGCAAGCCGCCAACGCGATGAAAGGAGCCTGATCATGGACCAGCCAGTGAACGCTCCCATTCTCTCCCGCCGCGGCTTCCTTGTCGCCGCCGCCGGAACAGGCGTCGCCTTCTCCTTCCTCACCGCATGCACAACGGAAGTCGCGAGCACCGCGCCCGCTTTCGAGCCCACGCAATGGTTCGCGATCGACAACAACGGCATCGTCACCGTCAACGTGATCCGCGCCGAGATGGGCCAGCATGTCGGCACCTCGCTTGCCCGCATCCTTGCCGATGAGCTCGAAGCGCCGTGGGAAAACGTGCGCATCAAGCACGTCGACTCGGATCCCAAGTGGGGCCTGATGGTCACCGGCGGCTCATGGTCCGTCTGGCAGACCTACCCGCTCTACAGCCAGGCAGGCGCCGCAGGCCGCATGGCGATGATCGAAGCTGGCGCGACAGCGCTTGGCGTCGATCCGGCGACCTGCTCGGCATCCAATGGCGAGGTCGTCTCGGGCGGCAAGAGGATTTCCTACAAGGACATCGTCCGCAAGGGCGGCCTCACCAAGACCTACACGCCAGAAGAACTCGCCAAGATCACCTTCAAGCCGGCAACCGACCGCAAGCTGATCGGCAAGCCCGTGACCTCGCTCGACATCGTCGAGAAGACCACAGGCGCTGCTGTCTACGGCATCGACGCCAAGGTCGAGGGAATGGTCTATGGCTGCCCGATCCTGCCGCCGACGCGAAACGGCAGCCAAGTCAACTATGTGATGGATGCCCCGGCGAAGGACATCAAAGGCTATATCCAGACGGTCGTGCTGAAGGACCCGTCGAATACCGTTCCCGGCTGGGCCATGGTGATCGCCGACAGCTGGCACGCCGCGAAGAAAGCGGCGGCAGCGATCACGCTCGAATACTCGCCAGGCCCGACCGCCAATGTCTCCGAGAAGGACCTGCAGGACCACGCCGCCAAGCTGATCGCCAACGCCAAATCTGGCTCGGTACTCCCGCTCGGCAACACCAACACCGCTCCCGTCTTCAAGGCGGCAAAGTCCTCGATCGAAGCCACCTACACGACGGCGACTGCCCTCCACTTCCAGATGGAGCCGCTGAACGCCCTCGCCTTCCAGAAGGACGGCAAGTGGGAAATCCACACCGGCAACCAGTGGCAGAGCCTCGTTCTGCCATGGCTCGCCGCCGCGCTTGAGGTCCCCGAGACCGACGTCATCATGCGCACCTATCGCCTCGGCGGCGGCTTCGGCCGGCGCCTCAACGGTGACTATGCTGTCGGCGCGGCGCTCGCCTCGAAAGCCATCGGCAAGCCCGTGAAGATGGTGATGACGCGCGAGGACGACGTGAAGTTCGATAGCGTTCGCTCGCCCTCCGTCCAGAAGCTGAAAATGGCTTTCGACAAGGACGGCAATGTCACCGGCATGGAACACCATGTCGCCGCGGGCTGGCCGACCGAAGTGATGGCGCCCTTCTTCATGCCGAAAGGCGAGAAGGACGCACCGTTCGATCCCTTCGCGATCAATGGCGCGAACCACTGGTACACGGTCGGCGTCCACAGGGTACGCGCGATCTCGAACGATCTCGCGAACAAGACTTTCCGCCCCGGCTGGCTGCGCTCGGTCGGACCAGGCTTCACCAACTGGGCGCTGGAAAGCTTCATCGATGAAGCAGCCCACAAGCTGAAGATCGACCCAGTTGCTTTCCGCGTAAAACTGCTCACCGCAGAAGGCGCGAACGCGGGCACAGCCCCGAACTCGGTCGGCGGCGCCAAGCGGCAGGCCAATGTCGTGCAGCTTGCCGCCCAGAAAGCCGGTTGGGGCTCGCAACTCCCTGCTGGCACCGGTCTCGGCCTCGCGACATCGTTTGGCCAGGAACGCGACATGCCGACCTGGGTCGCATGCGTTGCCCGCGTCAATGTCGACAAGGCGTCGGGCAAGGTGAAGGTCGAGAAGCTGACGCTTGTCGCCGACGCCGGCACGATCGTTGATCCAAATGGCGCCCTGGCCCAGATGGAGGGTGCGTCGCTATGGGGCCTCTCGCTCGCGCTCCACGAGGGCACCGAGTTCGAGAACGGCAATGTGAAGGCAACCAACCTTGGCGCCTACACGCCTCTGCGCCTCGCGGACACGCCCGAGCTCGACATCACCTTCGTCGACTCGACCGAAGCGCCCGTCGGCCTTGGCGAACCGGCAACCACCATTGTCGGCCCCGCTATCGGCAACGCGATCTTCAACGCGGTCGGAGCGCGCCTGCGCCACATTCCGATCACGCCTGCCGCTGTAAAGGCTGCGCTGGCGTGATCCGGGTCGAGCCATCCGGCCAGGCCTGCGGCGCCAGCCTCGCAGGCGTCGACCTGTCGAAACCTGTCAGCCCGGATCTCGCCGCCGAGATCCGGGCCCACTGGCTCAAACACCACGTCCTCGCCTTCCCCGACCAGCGCATGAGCGACGACGATCTCGAGCGCTTCACGCTGGCCTTCGGCGGCTTCGGCAACGATCCCTTCATCGCGCCGATTCCGGGCCGCAGCCACATCATTGCTGTGCTGCGCAAGGCCGATGAGACCTCGCCGCTGTTCGCCGAGAACTGGCACAGCGACTGGAGCTTCCAGGCTCGTCCGCCTGCGGGCACCTGCCTCTATGGCATCACCATCCCGCCGATCGGCGGCGACACGCTGTTCGCCAACCAGCACGCCGCCCTTGATGCGATGCCCTCCGCACTACGCAAGCGTCTCGAAGGAAAGATGGCGATCCATTCCGCCAAGCGCGCCTATGCGCCGGAAGGATCCTATGGCGAGAAGGACAAGGCGAAACGCTCGATGGATATCCGCCCGTCCCGCGACGCCGAAGCGACCCAGCTTCATCCTCTCATCCGTCGTCACCCTGAAACCGGACGCGAAGGCATCTTCAGCTGCTTCGGCTACATAATCGGCATCGAGGGGATGCCGGAAGCAGAGTCGACGCCTCTCCTGCTCGAACTCTATCAGTGGCAGAGCCGCGAGGAATTCCAGTACCGCCACAAATGGCGGCCCGGCATGCTCTTGATGTGGGACAACCGCTCCGTGCTCCACGCCGCGACAGGCGGTTATGACGGCCACGAGCGCATGCTCCATCGCACGACGATCGCCGCCTCGCCCTGAACAAGCGCGTGAGACCAGCCGGTAAGCTTTAGCCGCAGCTTGCCAATCGTGCAGAAAACGGCTCTGGCTGCCTCACCCTGGATGCGCTCTAAGCGCCGCAGCACCGGGGAGAGACACATGACCATCGCAAACACACCGGCCGCCTCCCTACTACGCGGCGATCTTCTCCAGCGTCCGCGCCAGCGACAATGATCCCGAATACACCGCCATGGCTGACCGCATCGCGCGTCTCGCGATGGAGCAGCCCGGCTTCCTTGGCTTCGAGTTCGGCGCCCCCACGCCAGATCGCTTCAGCCTGTTCATCAGTTACTGGAAGTCCGACGCCGATATTCGGGCCTGGAAACAGATCGCCGAGCACCAGGAAGCCCAGCGTCTCGGCAATGCGCACTGGTACGCCCGCCACCGCATTCGCATCGCAAAGGTCGAGCGCGACTACGGCAAGGCAGGCGACTGAACAAAGCCGAATTCTGCGCTAGAGTGCTTCCGGAGATCCCAAGGGAGCGCCCATGACCATCGGCCTGATGCAGACGCCTCCGCTGCAGATCATCGATATCCTGAAGTTTGCCGCCTCCGCCCACGGCCGGCGCGAGATCGTCTCGCGCCTCGTGGAGGAACCTGTCTGGCGCTACGACTATGACCAATGCCTCCGCCGCTCCGCGCAGGCGGCCAACACCCTGAAACGTCTCGGCGTGAAACCCGGCGACCGCATCGCGACACTCGCCTGGAACACGCACCGGCATCTCGAACTGTTCTATGCCGTCCCCGGCATCGGCGCCGTGCTCCACACCGTGAACCCGCGCCTGTTCGACGAGCAGATCATCTACACGCTCAATCACGCTGAAAGCGGCGTTCTGCTGTTCGACCGTAATTTCCTGCCGCTGGTCGAACGCCTCGCGCCACAGCTCCCGCACATCCGCACCTTCATCATGCTGTCGGACGAACAACGCGCCAAACCCGGCGCCGTGAATGCGCTCGGCTACGAAACCCTGCTAGCTGCCGAAAGCCCGGAGATCGCCTGGACACAGACCGACGAAAACGCCGGCGCCTTCCTCTGCTACACTTCCGGCACAACCGGCGACCCCAAAGGCGTGCTTTACTCCCACCGCGCCGTCGTGCTGCACGCGATGGCAACCGGACTCGCCGGCGCCTTTGGCTTCACGGCGTTCGATGTCGTGATGCCCTGCTCGTCCCTCTTCCACGCCACCGCCTGGGGTCTCCCGTTTGTCGCTCCCATCAATGGCTGCAAGCTGGTTATGCCGTGCGACAGGATGGATGGCGCGAGCCTGCAGGAGCTGATCGTCAACGAAGGCGTCACCTTTTCCGGTGGCGTCCCCACCATCTGGACGATGTATCTCGCGCACCTCGAAAAGACGGGTCAGGCGCCCGGTACACTCCAGCGCCTCGTCATCGGTGGATCGGCCGTGCCGCGCGCGATGGCGGAAACCTTCAAGAAGACATACGGCGTCAATGTGCTCCAGATCTGGGGCATGACAGAGACCTGTCCGCTCGGCGTTGTCGCGACGCCTACGCCCGCGCTCGCTGCCGAAGGCGAAGAAGCGATGGACGAGGCCATCTGGACCCGCCAGGGCCGGCTGCAGTTCGGCATCGAACTCAAGATCGCGGACGATGACGGAAAAGACCTGCCGTGGGATGGCGAAAGCTCCGGCGCGCTTCTCGTGCGCGGGCCGTGGACCATCAAGCGCTATTTCCGGAAAGACGCGGACGCTACCAACGAAGACGGCTGGTTCGACACCGGCGACATCGCCAACATCGACCAATACGGCTTCATGCGCATCACCGACCGGAAGAAGGATGTCATCAAGTCCGGCGGCGAATGGATCTCGTCGATCGATCTCGAAAACATCGCTGCGGGCTGTCCCGGCGTGAAAATCGCGGCGGTCGTCGGCGTACCGCACCCCAAATGGGAGGAACGCCCCGTGCTGGTGATCGAGCGTCATGACGGCGCCTCGGTCACTGAAGCCGATGTCCACGCCTTCCTCGAACCGCGCATCGTCAAATGGTGGAAGCCTGATGCCGTGATCTTCGAGGCCGTACCGCTTACGGCTACCGGCAAGATCGACAAGAAAGTGCTGCGCGCCCGCTACAAGGATACGCTGTCCGGCTAGGCTTCGGGACTTGTGAGCTTCTGCATCTCCGCTATTGCTGCCTCGGGGACGCGCGATGAATTTCGGAAAGCTGTTCTACGGACCTGACGGGACCGACCAGGGCAAGATCGTCATCCTGGTGATCGCGGCATTGGCCGTCTTTGCGCTGGTCATTCTCTACCAGGTCTTCATCGGCGGCCCGAAAGGACGGCGTGAAGAATCGACTAGGATTGCTGCAAAGACGCTCGCCGAGATCGTCTGCTTCCTGGCT
This sequence comes from Hyphomonadaceae bacterium, assembly GCA_965279205.1. Lineage (GTDB taxonomy): Bacteria > Pseudomonadota > Alphaproteobacteria > Caulobacterales > Hyphomonadaceae > UBA7672. The sequence continues at coordinate 1,223,473 of OZ257144.1, read as the reverse complement.
CGCGACGGCGGCGGCGATCCAGCTGCAAGGTACAAGACCGTGGAAGGCGTGCTGAAACGCTTCTCTGTTGGCGTGACGCCGCAACAGCTCGCGTCTGTCTCGGCCGCCTTCGGCTACAGCGACGCCCTCTTCCTGAACGAACTTTCCAACCGGGCTGCCGTGATGTCACCCAACGCCAAACACGCACTGGTTCGGGCGACGCTTCTGGTCGCGCTCGGCGCGGACGGAAGCGGCGCCAAGGACATCGAGATCGCGCGGCGCATCATCAAGGCGCTCAGGCCGCTTCAGGGTCGGACGAAGCGGATGGCCAAGCGAGCGCTTGCCGCCGGCGCCGCCAGCGTTGTCGAACTAGCGGCGGCCTGACCGCGCACCTGCGCCGCCCAGCGCGAGCGCAACGGCTTTTCGGCCCACCGTCGGTAAGGCTGCGAGCGCTTCCTCGTGCACCAGCCATTCGCCCTCAACCTTCGCGCGCGCAGGCGCATCCGCGCGGTAGACATCCAGCTTTAGTGCAAAATGCGTGAACACGTGGCGCACGTTACCGATGCGCTCCCACGCAAAATCCCCCGGCGCGCCTTCGTGCTTTTTCGGCGGCGCCTCACGCCACTGACTGGTCGGCGGCATCATCATGCCGCCCAGCAGGCCCGCCCCGGGCCTGCGAACCAGAAGCACGCTGTCTCCGCGAACCAGCACGAACGCGGCCCCCAGACGCACAGGCCTGTTCTTCTTCGCAGCCTTCACCGGATAGCGGTCCGGGTCGCCCTCGGCGCGCGCGGCGCACATCGTCGTCAGCGGACAGATCGCGCAGACTGGCTTCCTGGGCGTGCAGATGGTCGCGCCAAGATCCATCAGCGCCTGAGCCAGATCGCCTGCCCGCTCTTTCAGCTTCAGGGTGTCGAACAATTCCTGCGCATGGCCTGTGATCTGCACCTTCGCAGCGCGCCAGCCTGCTTCGGTCGCATCCGACCCGATCGCCCACAGGCGCGAGACGACACGCTCGATATTGCCATCGACCGGCGCGATCTTTTCGTTGAAAGCGATCGAGGCGATGGCCGCCGCCGTGTACGGGCCCACTCCAGGCAGACCTCGCAGGCCTGCCGCGTCCTGTGGAAATCTTCCTACTGCGGCCACGGCTTGTGCACAGGCATGCAGGTTGCGCGCGCGGCTGTAATAACCCAGCCCGGCCCAGGCCGCCGACACATCCTCCCAGCTTGCGGCCGCGAGCTTATTCACGGTCGGCCAGCGGGCCCGGAAACGTTCGAAATAGGGCGCAGCATGCGGAATTGTCGTCTGCTGCAGCATCACTTCGGAGAGCCAGACCAGATAGGGATCGGCTTTCTCGCCCCGATCGCCAGCCTCCGGCCCCACCCTCCAGGGCAGCTTCCGCGCATGGCGCCGGTACCAGCGATCCACTGCGGTGAACATCTTTCTGGGGCTGTGAGTGATCATGTTCTCGGGTAACGATCTGCCGCCGGGCATTCCTCCACAAGCCGTTTGTTGGCAAGAGAGAGCATGGCGACCGACTGGAAGAAGCTGGAAGAGGAGCGCGCCGCCGAAGCCCGGCTGGCGGAAACGCACGCCATTCCGCTCTACCGCCCGGCCCGCCCGATGGGCGTGGCGGTTGCCCGCGCTCTCCGGCCCCTCCTCAAGGAAGCTGGTCCCGCGCCCGAAACCCTTGCCTCCCGCTGGTCCGAAATCGTCGGTCCGCGCCTTGCCGCGGTGTCCGAACCCGTTCGCGTCTCGCGTGGCAAGGAGGGAGGCGTTCTCCACCTTCGTGCGCCCTCGGCTGCCGCGCCGATCATCCAGCATGCCAAGGAACACATCATCGAGCGGGTGAATCTTGCCTCAGGCTCGAAGATCAATGCGCTGAAGATCATCCAGACCGCCCCGCCCAAGCGCGCTGTCGTTGTCACGCCAAGGCCTCTGACGCCCGACCAGCGCGCCGCCCTTGTCCAGCGCCTTGCCTCGATCAAGACCAATCCGATACGCAATGCCCTGGCCGAACTGGGCGAAGCCATCCTGACAGGCCGCCGCAAGGGCTGATGACGCCTCGTTGACAGGAGGCCACGTTGACCCCGGCGTGCTCTTTCGCCAAAACCTCGGCAAACCAGAGGAAACGCACGATGTCGCTGTTCGCCCGTCCCCGCCTGCTCGCCGGCGCTGTCGCCGCGCTGAGTCTGCTTGCCGCCTGCAATGGCGAATCCGCGACGCCCGAGGCGGGTTCATTCAAGCCGGTGCCGGTCAATCCGGTGGTCGGCGATGTCGTGATGGGCAGCGAAACCGCTCCAGTCACCATCCTCGAATACGCCGCGTACAGCTGCAGCCACTGCCGCGATTTCTGGAAGCAGGACTTCCCGCGTCTCAAGGAGACGTACATCGACACTGGCAAGGTGAAGTACATCTACCGCGACTATCCGATCGACAATCAGGGCTTCGGCGTCCTGCTGTCGTCCGTCGTCCGCTGCGGCGGCAAGGACAAGTACTACACGATGGTCGACGAGATGTTCACGCGTCAGGGCGACATCCTCGACGCCGCCTCGAAAGGCGCGGCCGGTCCGATCATCGCCGAGATCGCGGAGAAGAACGGCATCTCGCGCGACGAAACCCGCACCTGCATCGACCACCAGCCCGATCTCAGCGCCTCGATCATCAAGTCGCGCGATGAGGGCTCGGCCAGGGGCGTCAGCTCGACCCCCACCGTGTTCGTCAACGACGTGCGCGTCGAGGATCATACGTTCGGCCCGCTGTCGGCGATCATCGAAGCGGCGCTCGCGGGCAAGCCCGCACCCGCGCAAGCGGCAGCTCCCGCTGGCACAACGACACCTGCGGCGACGACGCCGGCAGCGCCCGCACCGGGCGCAACGCCTCCAGCCAAGCCGCCGTCCGAATAGGATGATGCGCACCCGTCTCGTGTTCGCCGCGGCCGCGTTGCTCGTGGCAGCCTGCGAACAACCGCGTGAAGCGGAGAAGTTCAACACGGTCGCGATCTCGCCCTTCCTGGGCACACCTGTGCTGGGCAATCCCGACGCGCCGGTGACGATCACCGAATACGCCTCAACCACGTGCGGCCACTGCTATGTCTTCCACCGCGACATCTTCCCGGAGCTGAAGGCGAAATACATCGACACCGGCAAGGCGAAGCTCGCCTATGTCGTGATGCCGACGCCGCCCGCGCCGATCTCGGCCGCCGGCGGCGCCATCGCCCGCTGCGCCGGCGAAGCGAAGTTCTTCGACGTGATCGCCGACCTGTTCGAGAACCAGCAGAAGATCATCGAGGCTGCGAAGAACCCCTGGCGCCTCCAGAGAGAACTGCGCGCCGTTGGCAACCGCCACGGCCTGTCGAACGACCAGATCGGCACCTGCATCGACGACAAGGCGGTCGACGGCGCAATCCGCCAGGGCGTTCGCGACGCGCCTGAATCCGTCACCGGCACGCCCACCTTCATCATAGCGGGCGAGGAAGTTCCCCACGACACGCTGGAAGCGATCGGCGCAGCGATAGATGCGCAGCTGGCGAAGGCGCCGGCCACGGCCCCAGCGCCTCAATAGCAGGCCGAAAAGCGCTGCAGTTCACCCCTCTGGCGACAACCATTGACCCATTCCCCTGCCCCCCGTAGAGGGGCCCAAAGCCCGACATTATCTGTTGTTTTCCGGGGCTGAGAGGAACAGGCGCTTGCACCTGGTCGGCCTCAAGATTGCGGGCTTCAAATCCTTCGTCGATCCGGTGGATGTGCCGATCGAAGAGGGCCTGACAGGCATTGTCGGTCCCAATGGCTGCGGAAAGTCCAACCTGCTCGAAGCCCTGCGCTGGGCCATGGGCGCCACCTCCGCCCGCGCCATGCGCGGCGGCGAGATGGACGACCTCATCTTCGCCGGCACCGATCAGCGTCCTGCCCGGGAAATGGCAGAAGTCACCCTCCTCCTCGACAACAAGGAACGCACGGCCCCTGCCGAGTTCAACGAGGAAGACCTGATCGAGATCCGCCGGCTGCTTCGCCGCGGCGCTGGCTCGTCCTACCGCATCAATGGCCGCACCGTCCGCGCCAAGGATGTGCAGCTGCTGTTTGCCGACGCCTCGACTGGCGCCAATTCGCCCGCTCTCGTCCGGCAAGGCCAGATCTCGGAACTGATCGGCGCCAAGCCGCAGAACCGCCGCCGCATTCTCGAGGAAGCTGCCGGCATTGGCGGCCTCGCCGCCCGACGCCACGAGGCCGAACTCAAGCTGAAAGCCGCCGACGAAAACCTCGCCCGTCTCGCCGAGATCATGGCCGAGGTCGAGCGTCAGGCGAACGCGCTAAAACGCCAGGCCAGCAAGGCCCGCAAGTACAAGACGCTCTCCCAGGAGATCGCCGCCCTCGAAGCCCGTCTCGGCGCCGCCCGCTGGCGCGGCGCGGTTGTGGAAGCCGCCGAAGCGCGCGAGGCGCTGGAAGAAGCGCGAGTGACGGAACAGAAGACCGTCTCCATGCTGGCGAAAGTCTCCACCACAGAACTCGACGCCCGCGCCGCCATCGAACCACTGCGCGCCGCCGAGTCCGACGCCGCCGGCCGGCTCGGCGTCATCAAGCTGCAACTGGCCCGCCTCGAAGCCGAGCGCGACGCCGCCCGTGAAACACTTGCCCACCTCGATCGCGACATCACTCGCCTCGTTGAGGAGACCACGCGCGAGACCGTCCAGCGCGACGACGCAACCGCCCGCGCCGAACGCGCCACCGCCGCCCTCGCCCAGCTTCCACCCGACGATCCCGAAGCACAGGCTGCGCGTGAAACCGAACTCGCCGCGTTCGTCGACGCGGCGATGTCGGAGCTGCAAACATTCGAAGCCGAAGCCGACCAGCGCCGCACCGCGCTTGCCCAGGCCGAAGCGCAAGCCGCCGCCGCCGAAGCCGCCCTCCGCCGCGAGCAGGAACGCCACGACCGCTTCCACAGCGAACTTGCGCGCACCGAATCCGATCTCGCCCAGCTTGGCGATTCAACGAAACTTGAAGCTGCGCTGCGCGACGCCCGCGCCCGTCACCGGGACGCCGAGGCAAAGGCACAGGCAGCGCAAGCCGTGCTCGCCACCGCCAGCAAGGCTGTCGATGACGCCCGCGCGCTCGAAGCCCGCCTCACGCCTCCCCTGCTTGCCGCCGAACGTAAGGTCGGCGAACTCGAAGCCGAACTGAAAGGCCTCGACCGCCTGCTGCGCGATATCACGACGCCGGCGCATCCACCCGTTCTCAACGACATCCAGGCGCCGGGCCTTGAGCGCGCTCTCGCTGCGGCGCTGTCGGAAGACCTCGATGCGCCGACCAACCTGGAAGCCCCTGTCCACTGGTCCGGCCGCAGCGGCGATTTCAACGCCATCTTGCCCAACGGCGCGACGCCGCTGTCCGACGTTATCAGCGCTCCCGCCCAGCTGCGTGCGCGCCTGTCGCAATGCGGCCTTGTTGATCGGGCCAGGGGCTTCGATCTCCTGCCGCTTCTCGCGCCTGGCCAGCGCCTCGTCAGCCGCGAAGGCGATCTCTGGCGCTGGGACGGCTTTGTTCGTCGCGCCGAAGCGCCCCTCGCCGCCGCCGAAAAACTGGAGCAACGCGCCCGCCGCAAGGCGCTGGAACCGGAAGTCGCCGCTGCCCGCACCGCCCGCGATGCCGCAGCCGCCGACCGCGCCACGGCCTCCTCGCAACTTACCGAAGCCGAAGTCGGCTTGATGTCTGCGCGCCGCAGCGCGCCCGAACTAGCAAAAGCCGCCACCACTGCGCACGAGGCTGCTCTTCGCGCCGAACAGGATGTCGAGCGTCTGTCACTCAAGGGCTCCGCGCTGAAAGATTCCGTTCAGCGCCTCACCATAGAGCGTGACCACGCCGCCAAATCGCTTGCCGCTGCCCGCACAGCCCTCGCCGCCGCACCCACCGACCGCGACCGCATCGTGCTTGCAGAACTTGCCGAGAAAGTCCGCCGCACCCGCGAGACCGAACGCGCTGCCGCCGCGACGCTCGACGCTTTCCTGCGTGAAGCCGAGCGCGCCTCCGCCCAGCGCATCGCCCTCACGCGCGACCGCGACGAATGGCTGGCCCGCGCCTCCGAAGCCGCCGGCCGCCTTTCCGCCATCGAACATGACCTCGCAGAAGCGCGCGCCGCTCACGCAGCTGCAAAAGACCAGCCCGCGGCGATGCAGCTGAAGCTCAACGCGCTCGCCGACGCCGCAACGGCGGCCGACGGAGCCCGCCGCGCTGCCGCCGATACGCTGGCGGAAGCCGAGGCCTCCCTGCGCGAGGCTGAACTCTCCTCCCGCGCCGCCCGCGACCAGTCATCAACTGCGCGAGAAGCGCTGGTCCGCGCTGAATCCCGCCTTGAGGCCGCCATTCGCCGCGAAGCCGAAATCGCCGAACAGGTGCGCGCCGCCTTCGACAAGGACCTCGAGGAACTCGAAGGCGTCGTTGCCCAGGTTCTCGCTGCCGCCCGCGCCGCGCGCGCTGAACACGGCGATGCCGATGTGGTCGAATCCGCAGCCCTCGCTGACGCGCACGCGCTCGACACCCGCCTCGCCCAGCTCCGCCGCGAGCGTGACCAGCTCGGCGCGGTCAACATGGAAGCCGACGAACAGCTCACCGAGATCTCGAAGCGCATGGGCTTCCAGGTCGAGGAGCGCGACGATCTTGTCGCCGCCATCGCCCGCCTGCGCGAGGGTATCGAAGCGCTCAACATGGACGGCCGCCAGCGCCTGCTGGACGCCTTCCAGCAGGTCAACAGCCATTTCGGCTCGCTCTTCACTGCCCTCTTCGGCGGCGGCCACGCAGAACTCCGCCTCACCGAAAGCGATGATCCGCTCGACGCCGGCCTCGAAATCTATGCTTCGCCGCCCGGCAAGCGTCTCGGTCAGCTCTCGCTGATGTCCGGCGGCGAACAGGCGCTTACGGCGACGGCCCTCATCTTCGCCGTCTTCCTCTCCCGCCCCGCCCCCATCTGCGTGCTGGACGAGGTCGACGCGCCGCTCGACGACGCCAACGTCGACCGCTTCTGCCGCCTGCTCGAAGAGATGCGCACCCGCACGCACACCCGCTTCGTCATCATCACCCACAATGCCGTCACCATGTCCCGTATGGACCGCCTCTTCGGCGTCACCATGCAGGAACGCGGCGTTTCGCGCCTCGTGTCGGTCGATCTTCAGGCCGCGGAGCGCCTGGCCGCCGCCTGATTGGCTGCGGCGTAATGGCGCCTCGAATTAGTCCTTCGATTCAAGGTGCTAGCATCCTGTTTCCGCGTGACATTTGCTTGACTGGCTTTTGACCCGCCCATATAGCTTCGCGCGCGGCAAAACCTCAGGATTCTGGGGCTTTGGCGCACGCAGGGCCGGACTTTTTCCCTACCTGTTGCGGACGCTTCCGATGGGCAAAGACGATCTGAACGACCGGATCGCGAAGGCCCAGGCGGAAATCGACGCACGAAACCGCCCCGCTCAGATGAGCACGGGCAAGGGAATGGGCCTCGGTTTCCGCATGGCGTCGGACTTTGCGGCCGCCGTCATTGTGGGAGTGGCTCTGGGCTGGGGACTGGATTCGCTCTTCGGGTGGACACCCTGGGGGCTTCTTTCCTGCCTCATGCTCGGGTTCATCGCCGGCGTCAGGAATGTCGTCGCGACCGCGGCGAAGACTAACAAGGCCCCCGATCAGGGCGACGCAACGAAGGGCGAAGGCGACGGCGCATGATGGTCTCCACCGACCCGATGCATCAGTTCAAGATCGACCGCTGGTTTGACCTGCGGATCGGCGATCTCGACCTGTCCTTCACCAACTCCGCTTTCTGGATGGTCGTGGGCGTCCTGCTGCTGATCCTCTTCCTTGCCGTCGCCACCTCGAAGATGAAGACCGTCCCGGGCCGCATGCAGTCGCTGGCCGAGGTCTGGTATCAGTTCATCGCCGGCATCGTGAAGGACGTGAACCACGCGCCGGGCAAGCCGTTCATCCCGCTGGTCTTCACGCTGTTCTCGTTCATCTTCATCGCGAACATTCTCGGCATGATGCCGTACTGGTTCACGACCACTAGCCACATCGCCGTCACCGGCGTCATGGCCCTCTTCACCATCGGCCTCGTGATCGTGGTCGGGGTCATCAAGAAGGGCTTCGGCTTCCTCAAGATCTTCGTGCCGTCAGGGGTGCCGTTCGTGCTGCTCCTGATCGTCACCCCTATCGAAATCATCTCTTTCCTTTCACGCCCGATCAGCCTCGGCATGCGCTTGTTCGCGAACATGCTGGGCGGCCACGTGGCTCTCAAAGTCTTCGCAGGCTTCATCCCTTCGCTTGCCATTGCCCTGAGCGGCATCGGCATGCTGATGGGCGGATTGCTCGTGATGCCGTTGATCGTTGGTGTGACTGCACTGGAATTCCTGGTGGCGTTCCTCCAGGCCTACGTGTTCGCCATGCTCACATGCGTCTATCTCAACGACGCTCTGGGCGAGGCGCACTGATCACCAACGGACTTCTAAGGAGAATACAATGGAAGGTCTCAATTACGTCGGCGCCGGCCTCGCTTGCCTCGCCATGCTCGGCGCCGCCATCGGCGTGGGCAACATCTTCGCCGCCTACCTCGACGGCGCGATGCGCAACCCGTCTGCCGCCCCGCAGCAGTTCGGCAACCTGATCTTCGGCTTCGCCGTGACGGAAGCTCTGGGCATCTTCGGCTTCGCTATCGCCCTGATCCTGATCTTCGCGGTCTGATCTCTACCCGAACGGAGAGCACGACGTGGAGCACGAAGCGGCAGCAGCAGCGGGACATGAAGCCGGATCCGGCTTTCCCCCGTTCGACCAGATCGCAGACTTCGGGGTTTCCCAGGTCTTCTGGCTGGTCGTGACGTTTGCCGTTCTCTACGTCGCGGTCGCCTTCCTCTTCCTGCCCCGGATCAGGAAAGCGTTGGAAAATCGCGACGGCGCCATCAAGGCCGACGTCGCCAAAGCCGCCGCTCTCTCGGGCAAGGCCGACGCATCGGTCAAGGAGTTCGAGGCCCGGATCGCCGAGGCTCGCGCGCGCGCGCGCGACACGGCGTCGAAAGCCAAGGCCCAGGCCGATGCGAAGACCGCCGCCGAAACCGCCAAGGTCGAAGCGGATCTGAACTCCAAACTGGTCGCCGCCGAGGCGCGCATCGCTGATACGCGCGCCAGGGCGATGACCAACGTTTCTGCGGTGGCCGAAGACGCGGCCGCCGCCATCGCGGAAAAGCTCACCGGCGCAAAGCCGGCGCCTGCCGCGGTGAAGAAAGCCGTCGCTGGCGTGATGGGAGGCTGATTTGGAACCCGAACACGCGCCTGCTCCCGAAAACGCCGCCTCCCTGCCGAGCTTCGACCTCGCCGGCTGGAAACTCGACATGAACGACCCGGCCTTCTGGGCGTTCGTCGGCCTCATCATCTTTATCGGCGTCGTCATCTACATGAAGGTGCCGAAGACGATCACCAAATCGCTCGACGACCGCGCCGCGAAGATCACGTCCGAGCTCGCCGCCGCCGAGGCTCTCCGCAAGGAAGCAGAAGCCAAGCTTGCCGACGCCGAGAAGCGCGCCGCTGTCGCTGAAGCCGATGCGAAAGAGATCGTCGAAGCCGCCCGCCGCGAGGCCGAACAGGTCGCCGCTGCCGCCAGCGCCTCGCTGGTCGAGCGCATCGCCCGCCGCGAGAAGATCGCCGAAGAGCGTATCGCCCGCGCCGAAGCCGAAGCCATCCGCGATGTGAAGCTCGCTGCCGTCGACACCGCCTCGAAAGCCGCCGCTGCGATCCTCACGGAACAGCTGGTCGGCAAGGCCGCCGACGACGAGTTCGCCAAAGGCCTCGCCGCCGCGACCAAGGCGCTGTCGTAAGCTTCCGTTCTATTGCCCTGATCCCGACGGAACTGGCATCGTCAGCGTCGCGCCGGTGTCCGCCACCTGCGTGACCAGCACCTTTGCCGTGATCAGTCCGGGATTGGTGAAAGCCAGGTGATGGCTTCCCGGCGGCTCGAAGAAGCTCTCGCCGGCCTTGTAGGGCTTCAGGCCCATATCGCCCGTGATCTGCGAACACACCGCGCCCTCGATCACATAGCCAAACACGACGCCAGCATGCTTGTGCGCGTTGGACTTGGCCCCCGGCGGCACGGTCAGCATGACGGAGGTCAACGTCTTGCCCGGCGCATCCGCAATGGCGTGCGAGGCAACGGGCGTCACCGTGATCTGCCCCGGCGCCGTTGGGCGGACAGGCAAGGAACAGTCGACATCGTCCTGCTCGACCATGTCCTTGGTCACCGTAACCGAGACACAGCCGCCAAGCGCCAGCAGCGCCACTCCACACGACAGCAACAGTCTCATGTCTTGTCTTCCCTAACCCTGCCGATCAGTTGGCCTTCCTGTGCAGATCCAGCCAGTTGCGGATCGTGCCATTCACCAGCGCCGGCGCATCGAACTGAACGAAATGTCCGGCCTCCGGAACCATCACGATCGTGGTGTCCTTCGCAGCCTTGTTCCAGGTACCGGCGTGTCCGTCGGCCAGCAGCGCCGTGTCCTTCATGCCGTGGATCACCAGCAGCGGCACGTTGATCTGCGGCGGGTTCTCCGGAAGGAAGGGCCGCGATGCGCCCGGCCCGACTGTCTTCGGATAGTTGGCGCGGTAATAGTTCATCATGCCCGCAAAGCTCGAGCGCTTGAACGCCTCGACATACTTGGCCCGAAGGTCCGGATCCTGCACGCGGCGCGCGAGGCCCTCCGCCGTCATGCCGGCCTCCGATCCTTCCTTTTGGAAGTTGCGCGCATATTGCGAGTTCGCCTGCTGCGCCGGATCGGTCCGCATCCGCTCCATGAACAGCACCGGATGCGGTGTCGACAGGATGATCAGATTATCCAGTCGCTCGGGATGGAAGAAGGCGAACATCCACGCGATCGAACCGCCCCAGTCATGGCCCAGCACAGTGGCTTTCTCGTATCCCTCGGCCTTGATCACCGCCTCGACATCGGCAACCAGCTTCGGCATCTCGTAGTTCTCGACGCCGACGGGTTGGCTGGAGAGATTGTAGCCACGCGTATCCAGCGCCACGACGCGATAGGCGTCGTTCAGCTTCGGCGTCAGATACGTCCACGATCCTGAGAAATCCGGATAGCCGTGGATCAGAACCACCAGCGGCCCCTTGCCCGAGGCCACATAGTGGATCTTCACGTCGCCGTTCTGCGCGTACCTGTCCTCAAGCGCGACTGCCTGCGCCGGTGCGTTCGGCGCAGGTCCCTGCATCGCGCAGCCGGCCAGCAAGGCCGTGAACACTGCCCCGGCGACTGCCCGCAACATGTTCATCGACCTCAGCCTTTATGCAGGTCGAGCCAGCCGCGAACCGTCCTGTTCACCAGGTCCGCCGCATCGTGCTGCACGAAGTGTCCTGCATCCGGAATCATCACGATGGTCGAATCCTTGGTGATGTAGTTCCACGTCCCCGAATGGCCCGAGGCAAGCAGCGCCTGGTCCTTCATGCCGTGGATCACCAGCACCGGAACGTTGATCGGCGGGTTGGCCGGCGGTGGCGCATTGGCGGCCGGAGCATTGGTCCCGTCCGGATAGTTGGCGCGGTAGTAGTTCATCATCGCCGCGAAGTCGGAGCGTTTGAACGCCTCGACATACTTCGCCTTCGCAGCCGGATCCCGAACCCACCCCGCCAGCCCCTCGGCCGTCAGCGCGTTCTCCGAACCCTCCTTCTGGAAATTGCGGGCGTAGGTGCTGTTGCGCTGCTGGATCGGGTTGGTCGCCAGCTCGTGCGAGAACGCTGTCGGGTGCGGCACCGACATGATGACCAGCTTGTCGAGCATCTCCGGATGGGCAAACGCGAAGGCCCAGGCCTGCGCCGCGCCCCAGTCATGCCCGATCACGATCGCCTTGCTGCGCCCCTCGGCCTTGATGACGGCAACAACATCCTCGACCAGCTTCTCAGTCTTGTAGTTCTCAACGCCCTTGGGTTTGTCCGAGAGATTGTAGCCGCGCGTGTCCAGCGCCGCCGTGCGATAGGCGTCGTTCAGCGCCGGCGTCATCTTCGCCCAGCTCTCGGAATAGTCGGGATAGCCGTGGATCATCACCACCAGTGGCCCGGAGCCCGAGGCGACATAGTGGATCTTCACGCCATCAGCGCCGGAGGCGTACTTGTCTTCCAGCGTCACGGCAGGCTTCGCCGCCGTCGCGCTGTCGCCGGCCATGGTCTGGCAGCCGGCCAGCGGCAGGGCCGCCATCGCCGCACCGAGAACGATCGCACGCATCATGGGAGTCCCTCCGCCGTTTCTTGTCTTGACGGCGTCAAGCTAGACCCGGGCGAGGCCGCTCACAATCGTGTCTTTGGGGAAATCGCGAAAGCCTGATCAGCTTTCGGAATCAGCCGTCCAGGTCTTCCTGCAGGATGGTGATTTCGAGCTGGTAGCTCGTCTCGCCCTCATCCTCGATCAGGTAGACAAGGCCGACATGCTCGCCGGCGATCACGACCTCGACGCTGTCAGTCACACGCGGACGCGCGGCCAGCGTGATGCCGGGGTTCAGCTGGCGCCTCAGATACGCCTCGATGCGCTTCACGGTTTCGGGATTCATCGGGGCGGCTCCGGGGAGTTGATTGCGCGCCAGCCTTAGCCGCCCCGGCCAAGGGCGCCAACCCCATGCCGGGCGCCCAGGCATGGCGAAATCCCAACAAAACTGTTAGATTGCCCTCTGTGTTGGGAGGACTGCTTCATGAAACTGTCGATCATGTCGCTTGCTGCCGTCGCACTTGTTGCCGGCTGCGTGTCAAACACTTCACCGCAGATGCTCGCCAATGACCCCGAGGGCTGCACTCTGAAGAACTACATGCAGAACGGCCCGTGGGGCCGGTTCACGAGCAAGGGCAGCATCGCCGAGTACCGCACCAAGGCGAACTGCGCCGCCAACCGCGCCGCCGAGCACATGGCGGCGACCGCCATGCAGCAACGCTCGAACCAGATGATCAACTTTGGCAACGAGACGCCGCACAACTAGTCGCTCGCTCCACCGTCGTAGCCAGCGCGCCTTCCTGGCAGCGCATGCGATCGGCGTACCGTCTGGTAACGTGCTACTCGAAAACGAATCCCGGGAGGCGTGGGACAACTGAAATCACAATCAGTCCATCTGGCTGGCCGAGCAGCTGCTCACGAGCTAGCTTCGCACTGTTCTTGTTGGGAGGACCACTCATGAAAATTCTGGCCATTGCCTTTGCCGCCGCCGCGCTTGCCTCAGCCTGCGCGTCGACCACGCCGCAGCATCAACTTGCGTCGAACAACAGCAGCTGCAGCGCACAGAACGCCCTCCGCGCCGCCGACAGCAGCATGGCGAACATGCTCGGCGGACGCATTGTCGGAGACGCCGGCGCCAGCTGCGCAGCCAGCCGCACGGGTCAGGGAATGACGCCAGCGGCCCTGCACCAGCGCGTCACGGGCGATAGCCCCACGCGCCGCGGCATGATCCGGAACTAGCGAGCGCTACAGGCCAACGTCGAAACGCTGGTCCATCGTCTGCGCCGGCTTCATGCAGGCGCCGCCGACCGGCTTTGCCGGAATGCCCGCCACCGAGCAGCGCGGCGGCACATCGCTTAGCACGACGGAACCGGAGCCGACACGCGCCTCGTCACCCACCGTGATGTTGCCGAGAACCTTCGATCCCGCGCCCAACAGCACGCCATTGCCGATCTTCGGATGGCGGTCGGTGAATACCTTGCCCGTACCGCCCAGCGTCACGCCGTGCAGCATCGAGACATCGTCGCCCACACGCGCCGTCTCGCCGATGACGATGCCGGTCGCATGGTCGATGAAGACGCCCGAGCCAAGCGGCGCGGCGGGGTGGATGTCGACAGCATAGAGTTCCGACATGCGCGACTGGAGGAAGAAGGCGAGTGTCTCGCGGCCCTGTTTCCAGAGCTGGTGTCCGACGCGATGAGTCTGCAGAGCAAGATAGCCCTTGAAGAACAGGAAGGGCTGCAGCGTCGAGCGCGTCGCCGGATCGCGATCAAGCACGGCCTGAAGGTCACGCTCGGCCGCTGCGACGATCGCCGGATCCTGCTTGTAGGCTTCCTCGCAGATCTCGCGGATCGCGAGCGCGCTCATGTCCGGCCCGCCTGCCTTCTGCGCGAGCTGATAGCAGAGCGCCTCGGCAAAGGTTTCATGGTTCAGCACGGTCGCGTTGAGATAGCTGGAGAGCGCCTGTTCCTGCTCGGCTGCCTGCCGCGCATCGAACCTCAGCTTCTGCCAGATCGGCGCCGGGGCGCCGGTTGATTTCGAGGTGGAAGAATCCACGGACTCTTTTTTGGAGGGTTGGCCGTCCGCCATGTCGTCTCTCCCTGGGGCCCGTCCGCCCCTTGGTCGTCTACGCCTGCATAAGCTTCGCAAGCTGCTGAGGCAAAGCCCCGGTCCGGAGCAGATGGTCGGCCTTGAACAGCATGACAAGGGTAAAAGCGTCGGTGATCTCGCCAGAGGCCGCCATTTTCATGGCTTCTGCGAACGAAACTCTCCGAACCGATAGTTCTTCTGAACTATCGCGGCCAAAGCTCTGGTCCTGCGACAAGCCCCAGGCAAGAAAGGCATAGGCCCGCTCGTCGGTGACCGAGTTGGACATGTGCATGTCTTCAAGCAGCGGCAGCCAGTGCTCGGCCTTCAGCCCCGCCTCCTCCGACAGCTCACGCTGCGCGCCTGAAAGCGGAGGCGCCTCGGGGTCCGCGCCGCCCTCGGGCAGCTCCCAGGAATAGCGTCCGAACGGAAACCGCTCCTGCCCGATCAATATGGTCTGCCCGTCCTCATCGATCGGCAGCACGCCCACCGCCAGATTCTTCATGTGCACGAGGCCGTAAGATGCATCCGCTCCCGTCGGCGCCACGGCGTCATACTCGCGCACATTGATCCAGCGATTGCTGTAAACCGTCCGCGCCGACCGTATGCGCCATTTGCCCGGTGTGTTGGCCATGGATCGCGAATAGGGCCCGGCTCTGCAACGGGCAAGGCGCCTTCTGCCCCCGCGAAGCGGGGGAAGTGGCCCGAAGGGTCGAAGGGGGCGAGCCACTAGGGGATTGTCTCAACGAGACCCCTTGGGACTCGCCCCCATCCCGGCTTCGCCGTACTTCCCCCGCAGGCGGGGGAAGACGAAGCGCATCTGATGCACTAGTTTCCGCCCCGATCCACGACCCCACCGGAGTGCTCCATGTTCCTGAAGACCCTCGGCGCGGCCCTTGCCGCTCTCACGCTGGCCGCCGCATGCGGCCCGGGCGCGCGCGCCACGCTGACACCTGTGCAGGGCGACGCCTTCCTCGGGCCGGCCGATGCGAAGGTGACCGTGATCGAATACGGCGCGCCGACCTGCCCCGGCTGCAAGGCCTGGCACGACAGCACGTGGGAACAGCTCAAGACGCTCTACATCGACAGCGGCAAGATCAAATTCATCTTCCGCGAATTCCCCTCGCACAACCCACCGGTCGACAAGGCGATCTTCGCCATCGCGCGCTGCGCCGGCACGGAAGACTGGTTCTCGGTGATCGACGAAGCCTTCGTCCGCCAGATGGATATCGAGCGCGCCAGCCGCTCCAATGATGGCCCCATGAACGCACTGAAATCGCTCGGCGAGAAATTCCGTCTCAGCGGCGACCAGGTCGTTAAGTGCGTCGACGACAAGGACATCATCCGCCGCGTGCGCGACTCGCAGGCCGAAGGCTTTACCCGCGGCGTGAATTCGACGCCCACCTTCTTCGTCAACGATGCAATGGTCGACAACCCCACCTTCAGCGAACTCTCGCGCCTGATCGAACAGGGCCTCACAGCCGGCGCCCCTGTGCCTGCCGCCGCACCGACCGAGACGCCGGCAGCTCCGGCCGCACCGGCGCCGGAACCGAAGCCCGGCGACCAGCACTAGTGCCGCTCAAGCCCGACCTTCCGCCCGAGCCGGAGTTCGGCCAGCCGCTCGCGCCGGCGCATGAGAGTCCCGACACGCTGCGGCTTCTTGCCCTCCGGCGTTCAACTCCCGTCGCGATGCTGTCCGAACCCGGCCCGTCCGCCGCCGATCTCGACGCCATTCTGCGGCTCGCCATGCGCGTGCCGGATCACCGCAAGCTCGAACCCTGGCGCGTGCTGATTATCGAGGGCGAAGCCCGCCGGAAGCTCGGCGAGTATTTCGCCGCCGCCCGCCACCTGCGCGAGCCGGATGTCGCGCCAGAGAAGCTGGAAGAGGAACGCAAACTCCCTCTGCGCGCGCCTGTCGTGCTCGCTGTGATCTCCGCCCCGGTCCACGATCCGAAGAAGACGCCGGTCTGGGAACAGCAGCTTTCCGCCGGCGCACTCTGCCAGAACCTGCTTATCGCCGCGAACGCCTGCGGCTGGGCCGCCGTCTGGATCACCGAAGACCCCGCCTATGACAGCCACGTCCACGCCGGCCTCGGCATGAAACCCGGCGAACAAATCGCCGGCTTCATCTATCTCGGCACGGCAAGGGAACAACCCGTGGAACGCCAGCGCCCAGCCGTGTCCAGCAAGGCCACACGCTGGACGGGGTGAAGCGCGGCGCCCACCGGCGCCAGCAATCACCCACCGCTGTCATCCCGGAAGCGCGGCTTGTCGCGACGAAGCGCAGCGAAGGCGGAAGCGCTGTCCGGGACCCATTGATCAGGCGGGACGATCTGCGGAATGGATCCCGGCCTTCCGCTGCGCTCCAGCCGGGATGACAGCCGAGGGTAGCAACCCAGCACATTCCGATCGCCAGATAGGCGGATAACTCCCGTCCAACCCGCGCGTTTGCAGGCCTTCCAGCACAATCGTTGTGGGATAGTCGGAAAGCTCCATCCCCACCCTCAGCCCGCCATCCGATAGTCGCGCCATGGCGCAACTCCGCGACATCCTCTGTCAGATCTTCTTCCCGCTCGGGCCCCTCGCCCGGGTGTGGGCGATCATCCTTGGCTATCTGCGCGCCATCGAGACAGTGCTGGCCGATGAGGACTACCTTGCCCAGTTCCTGGCTAGTGCGAAGGACCGCGCCATTCTTGAGCAGCACATCGCCCTCGCCGAGGACGGCATCGCCATCCTGATCGGCCAGCGCACCCGCGAGCTGCTGGGTCTCCCCTTCCGGATCGACCGCTGCTGGCGGTCCCAGACACTCGCAAAGACCGGCTCGCTGGAAGAGGTCCTCGCGCGCTACGCCCGCATGCGGGCCTCCCTCAACCAGATCGAGCGCATCGCCCGCCGCAGGGCCAATCGCATCCGGCGCGAGCGCGCCACCCTCGGCCCGTCTTCATCCACACACCCGCCGGTGCTGCCGGTGTCGGTGGCGCCGGTGTTGCCGGTGTTGCCGGTGTGGTCGCGATTTGCGAAACGCGCGGCCGGACAGATCCGCGCGCCACCCGATTCCAGTGCGATTCCCCACTGCCTACTGCCCATTGCCTTGGACGCCCTGCGTCCGAGGTCGCACCCTCATGTGCAATGCTTGACGCACCACCCCCCACCCCCCTACCTAGCGTCCGTTTGTTTGCGCCCCCGCCGAGTCGCGCCGGCAGCTTGGAGGCCTCCCCATGACCACCATGAAACCGACCGGCGCCATCGCCCTCGAGGACGGCACGATCTTCTGGGGCCGCGGCCACGGCGCGACAGGCATCGCCGCCGGCGAACTCTGCTTCAACACCGCGATGACCGGCTATCAGGAGATCCTCACCGATCCCTCCTACGCCGAACAGATCGTCCTCTTCACCTTCCCCCACATCGGCAATGTCGGCGCGAACGCTGACGACCAGGAAGAGTCATCGGCCCAAGGCATGGCCGCCGCGCGCGGCGCAGTGTTCAAGGCGCCGCCGACCCTGCCGTCCAGCTGGCGCTCCGCCGACACGCTCGGCGCCTGGCTGACCAAGCGCAGCATCATCGGCCTGTCGGGCGTCGACACCCGCGCCCTCACTCGCCGTATCCGCGAACTCGGCATGCCGAAATCCGCCATCGCTCATGATCCGGATGGGAAGCTCGACGGCAAGGCGCTGGTCGCTGCCGCGAAAAACTGGAAAGGCGTCGAGAACGCCGACCTCGCGATCAACGTCACGTCGGGCCAGCGCTTCGACTCGACCGCCGGCCTGTGGTCGATCGACAACGGCTTCGCTGCGCTCGGCGCCCAGAAGTCCCACGTCGTGCTGATGGATTTCGGCGTGAAGAAGAACATCCTTCGCAACCTCTCCGCCGTCGGCGCGAAGGTGACGGTGGTGCCTGCGAAGACAAAGGCCGAAGACATCCTCGCGCTCAAACCCGATGGCGTCGTGCTCTCCAACGGCCCGGGCGATCCGGCCGCAACCGCGATCTATGCCGGGCCTGAGATCAAGAAGCTGATCGAGTCAGGCGTGCCCATCCTTGGCATCTGCCTCGGCCACCAGATGCTTGCGCTGGCGCTCGGCGCGAAGACCATGAAGATGCCGCAAGGCCACCACGGCGCGAACCATCCGGTGAAGGACTTCACCACCGGCAAGGTCGAGATCGTGTCGATGAACCACGGCTTCACGGTTGACACCGCCACGCTCCCCAAGGGCGTCGAGGAAAGCCACAGATCGCTCTTCGACGGCACGAACTGCGGCCTCAGTGTCGCCGGCAAGCCGATCATCTCGGTCCAGCACCACCCTGAAGCCAGCCCCGGCCCGCAGGACTCGTTCTATCTCTTCGAACGCTTCGCGAAGATGATGGCCGAGCGGAAGGGTTGAGCGCTGCGCTCATTTCCCTTCATGGAAGAACGTCAGCAATGCGCTTGGCTCGCCCTCACCCGACGCTGAGGGATCGGTCGTCAGAACTGCACTGATTTTCTTGTCGGCGCTCTGGCGATAAAGTCGATCGACGATATCGGAGCCCTTCGTATCGACCCGGTCAAAATGCAGAAAGCTGGGTAGCCCATCGCGAACGAGATTGTGCTCGACATTCTCAACAACCATATCCGGAGACACGCCAAACACGATGATCGTGCAGGCCCAGGTTTTATCATTGTGCTGGACCGCAATGAGATGCCCGCCGTTGAAATCGAGACGCCACCGATCGTCGCGTGATCCTGCCTCTCTCGGCTGGGGAAGCAGGTCTCCTTCTGCGGCAAGGGCGCTGACTGGCAGGCGATCGCGCGTCCATGCGAGGCACGAAATGAATGCGGCGCTGTTCATCGCGCCCTCGAAATCAGGCTTCGGCCCATGCGCTTGAGCCGGCCCGGAAAGCCCAATGAGGGCAAAAACGTTGAGAGCGAATTTTCGAAGCATTCCCAACCGGCGCCATTTAACACCGCAGAGCATGAAGCGCCGGGCTGCTGTAAATCAACTGAAAAGGTTTGTTACCCGAATTGGGCCGCTTTTTCAGTTATCCGCTACCCAATTCCTTTACCCCCGCATGGCAGCGTGTCCCGGTCTGGAACACCCGGGATCCCATGCCTCCTGTAGATTTCAACTCCGATATCCATGAGCGCCTGGCCGCGGCCGAGGCGGCTCTTCACGCTGTCGGCCAGCAGCTGTCGCCAGCGCTTCGCCACATCGATATCGCAGTGCTGATCCCCTGCTACAACGAAGCCTCGAGCATTGGCGACGTCGTGAAGGCGTTCCGGATCGCCCTGCCGAACGCGCGCATTTTCGTCTACGACAACAACAGCCACGACAACACAGCCACCGTCGCCCGCGAAGCCGGAGCGATCGTTCGCCGTGAGCCCCTCCAGGGCAAAGGTCATGTCGTCCGCCGGATGTTCTCGGACATCGAAGCCGACGTCTATGTGATGGTCGATGGCGACGCGACCTACGACGCTGCCTCCGCCCCTCGCCTCGTCTCACGCCTGATCGACACGCAGGCCGACATGGTCGTGGGCGCCCGCATCACCGAGGAGAAGGCCGCCTACCGGTCCGGTCATCGCTTCGGCAACAAGCTGCTCACCGGTCTCGTCTCGGGCCTCTTTGGCGACCGCTTCACCGACATGCTGTCGGGCTATCGCGCCTTCTCGCGCCGCTTCGTCAAATCGTTCCCGGCCATGGCGTCGGGTTTCGAGACCGAGACCGAGCTCACCGTCCACGCACTCGAACTCGACATGATCACTGCCGAAGTCCAGACGCCCTATGGCGCGCGTCGCATCGGCTCGACCTCGAAACTCTCCACCATCCGTGACGGCTTCCGTATCCTCGGCACGATTGGCCGCCTGATGCGCGATGAACGCCCGCTGGTCTTCTTCGGAGCGCTGTCGGCCGTCATCATGCTGGGCACGATCGCCATCGGTATGCCGGTCATCACCGAATACATGGCGACCGGCCTGGTGCCGCGCTTCCCCACCGCCTTCCTGTGCGGGACGCTCGCCGTGCTGTCGTGTATCAGCCTGGTCTCAGGCATCATTCTCGAAACCGTCAGCCTCGGCCGTCGCGAGATGAAGCGCCTCGCCTACAACGAGATCGAAAGCCTCGCCGCCAAGCTGGAACGTCTTGAGGA
Organism: Hyphomonadaceae bacterium; assembly: GCA_965279205.1. GTDB lineage: Bacteria > Pseudomonadota > Alphaproteobacteria > Caulobacterales > Hyphomonadaceae > UBA7672. The sequence goes on along the minus strand of OZ257144.1, from coordinate 1,203,075 downwards.
AACGCGCCTCACGCTTACGTCTCTTCGCGCGCAGGTCCTCTCCGAGAATCCCGCAACGTCCTCGCCCTACGGCATTCGCAAGCGCCGCGCGCACTAGGCTCGCTAGCGGACGACCCTGGCCGTCTTCAGGACCATTTCGGCAACCGCAAGATCCTCCGCCGATGTCGTGGTCCGGCTTATCATCGTCGCGCTGGCGACCCTGTCGCCCTCGACGGTGACGATGACCATCTTGAGGTTCAGCGTCTGGCCGTTCATCGGCATCGTCCCGGTGTAGAGACTGCCGTTATAGGGCGGGATCATTTCCTGGCCCGCCAGCGTGACCGCCTTGGCTTCGGCAACATCAAGCGCCTCGCGGGCAAACTGGTCGAGCGTGTAGCCGGGTTCGTTGGGCACCAGCGAGAGCGAAAACGCGGTCGTTGCCGTCGGTGAGGTCAGGATAAGGTTGTTGTCCGGATCGACGGATGAGTTCCAGCCACTCGGAACCATGACAGTCAGCGCCGGACTGCCCGTCGCCGGATGCCGGATCGTCCGGGTTTGCGCCTCAACAGGCGCCGCGCTGAACGCAAACACGACCAATGCCGCAAGAAACGCCAAAGCCGTCTTCATGATCGACCCCCTTGGAAACTCGAGAAACTGATCACGGATTTGTGCCGATGGCCACCTTCTGAAGGCAGCCGCCGGCCGGAATGACATTGGCGCGACGCTAAAACCGGCTTGCATGGAGCCCGCTGGATCGTCATCTAGGCCCCATGACCGACGCACGTCCCGAGACAAGACTCCAGATCCGCATCGTACCGGTGACCCCGCTGCAGCAGAACTGCTCGCTGATCTGGGACACCGAGACCAAGCACGCCGCCTTCGTCGATCCTGGCGGCGACATCGACACGTTGATCGGCGCCCTCGACCATTTCGGCCTGACGCTGAAACACATCTGGCTCACGCACGGCCACCTCGACCATGCCGGCGCCGCCTATGAACTGCGCGAACGCACCGGTGTTCCTGTGATCGGCCCGCACAAGGACGATCAGTTCTGGCTCGACCAGATCGAAAGCTCCGCCGTGAAGTACGGTCTCTCCGGTCTCAAGAACGTCACGCCCGACCGCTATCTCGAAGACGGCGACGTGCTGGAGCTGGAAGGCGTGAAGTTCGATGTTTCGCACACCCCCGGCCACACGCCGGGGCATGTGGTGATCCACAACCGCGCCGCCGGAATTGCCTTCGTCGGCGACGTGCTGTTCGCTGGCTCCATCGGCCGCACCGACTTTCCACGCGGCAATCACCAGCAACTGATCGACTCGATCACAGGCAAGCTCTGGCCGCTGGGCGACGACATGACCTTCGTGCCCGGCCACGGCCCCACCTCCACCTTCGGCCAGGAACGCCAGACCAATCCCTTCGTCGCGGACGAACTCACGGGTTATGGCGGCGCCGAAAAGCGCGACGGCTCGACCTACGACCAGAAAACCGCCAAGCGCTACACATGAGGGCAATCATGAAACGCGCCGCAGCCATTTCCATCGCGGCGCTTGTCGCGCTGACCGCCGCACCAACGCCCGCCTTCGGCTGGGGCGCGACGGGCCACGAGCTGATCTCTGACGCTGCCATGGAAGCCCTGTCGAAGGACATCCCCGCTTTCCTGAAGACGAAGACCGCACGGGAACAGATCACCCTGCTCGGCCGCGAGCCAGACCGGTGGCGCGGTTCGGGCCGGACCCACGACTGGGAGCGCGACCCTGCCCACTACATCAACGTCGACGACAATGGCCTCGCCGCCGGGATCTTTGCACTTGATGCCTTGCCGCCCGGCCGGTCGGATTTTGACGCCGCCTATCGTCTCAAGGACATCAAGCCGCCAGCGCCCGGCTACCTGCCCTATGCGATCGTCGACGGCTGGCAGCAGGTCGCGAAGGACTTCGCTTACTGGCGCGCGAGTTCGGTCGCCGCGAAGAATGCGAAGACAAAAGCCGACCGGGACTGGTTCGCCGCCGATGTGAAGCTGCGCGAGATGATCCTGATCCGGGACATCGGCGTGTGGAGCCACTATGTCGGCGACGGCAGCCAGCCTCAGCACGTCAGCGAGCATCATGCGGGCTGGGAAGACGTCTATACCGATCCCATGTCCTATCCGCCACCGGGCCAGCCGCCCGAGATCAAGACGATCCATAACTATTTCGAAGGCCCGTTCGTGAAGTCGAACTTCAAGGTGACGGACGTGAAGGCCGCGATGTCGCCCTATCGCAATTGCTCGTGCTTCATCGACCAGCGCACGCCTGCCTATCTGAAAGCGACGCTCGCGGAGATCCGCCCGCTTTACGAACTGGTGCAGGCAGGTGGGATCCGCGACGCCAGTCCTGCTGCGAAATCATTCACGCTGAAACGCCTCGCAGCCGGCGCCAACGAAGTGCGCGACATGATCGAGGAGGCGTGGAAGGCCAGCGCCACAGCGACCGTCGGCTGGCCCAATATCAACGTCGCCGACGTCATCGGCGGCAAGGTTGTGCTGACGCGCGACAGCTACGGCTCGGACTGACCTAGTAGAGCAGATGTGGCTGGCGCTCGCTGGCCCACGCTGTCTCGTCGGGCTGGGTCACCGCATCAAGGTCCTGTGGCTTCGCTGACGGATTATCGACCCATTCACGCAGCAACGGACCGCCGTTGATCACGTCGATCGCCAGCTTGTCGAGCACATATTCGTACGGGAAATCTCGCCACAGCGGATAGTCGGGATAGAGGTTCCGGATCGCCTTGAAGGCCAGTGTCTGGACACGCCACGGCTTGAACGCCTGGTGATCATAGCTCGGATCCTCGACATGGATCTGCACGCCGTTGCACAGCTGCTTCACATGCTTGTGGAAGGTCGGCTCGAACCAGCACTCGCGCAGACGGCATCCCTTCAGCCAGTGCGGCGCCAGTGATTGCATCTCGGCGATGATCCTGCGCGCATCGATATCGGGAGCGCCGAACAGCTCCAGCGGACGCGTTGTCCCCCGCCCTTCCGAGAGCGTCGTTCCCTCCAGCATCACCGTTCCGGCATAGGCGCGCGCCATCCAGAGGTTTGGCGCATTGGGGCTCGGATTGACCCACGCGCGTTCGCCCAGCGGCCAGCCATAGCCCGGCGCAGCGTCAGGCCTGTAGCCTTCCATCTCGATGACGCGATAGTCGACGTCGAGCTTGTAGTGTTTGACAAACCACAGGCCGAGTTCGCCGAGCGTCAGCCCATGGCGCATCGGCATCGGCCCGGCGCCGACAAAGCTTTCCCAGCCAGGACGAAGCGTCAGCCCCTCGATCGGCCGGCCGGCCGGATTGGGACGATCCAGCACCCACACTGACTTGCCGGTCTTCGCCGCTTCCTCGAGCATGTAGAGCAGCGTCGTGATGAAGGTGTAGATGCGGCAACCGAGGTCCTGCATGTCGATCAGCACGACATCGAACGTGCTCATCATCTGGCCCGTGGGCCGGCGAACTTCGCCATAGAGGCTGAACACGGGAACGCCGTGCACCGGATCGTTGAAGTCCGGCGACTCCATCATGTTGTCCTGCTTGTCGCCCCTCATGCCGTGCTGCGGTCCGAACGTCGCCGACAACTTGAGATCGCCGCACGCCGCCAGAGCATCGAGCGAATGCGTCAGGTCCTGCGTGACCGAGGCCGGATGCGCCAGCAGCGCCACACGCTTGCCTTTCAGCGGCGCGCGCAGCGCCGGATCAGCGAGAAGACGATCGATGCCGAATTTCATGCCAGCTCCGGTGCGGGAAGCTCCAGAACGAAGCCACCCAAGTTATGAAAATCTGGTTGTTCGCGCGGATGCGCCAGCGCCCAGTAGGATTTGACGCCACCAATTTCCTCGATGACGGCCGTTACGCCCACGCGCCAGGGTTCATCTCTCGGCAGTTCCGGCAGCCCTGCAAGATCGAGCACGACGTCCATGTCGAATTGATCGTCGCTGCTGGTCAGCTCGATCAGGGGCGTGGAGATCTCGCCAATTGGCGACATGCCGACGCGCTCCCCCGAGAAGCTATAGGCCGCCCACTGGCTTGAGGGAGAGAAATTGAATTCGCAATAGGCTTCGCCCAACGACCGGCGAATGAATACTTCAAAACAGGTGTGCTTCCACAACTCATCAGCGCGGTTTGGCTCCGCAGCCTTCGGCCAGATCACATCATCGATCAGGCCGGTCACGACATAGCGCAGCTCCAGCCTGCCGGCGGCCGAGCGCACGACATCGACCTCGATGCGCTCCACCGTCTTGGAATGCGAACCCGGATGAGGCGCCAGCACGCGATGCATGACCGCATCTTACTGAGTCTGCGCCTCGACTCTAGGGATTGATCTGGTTTTTCGAGGCCTTGGCGGCCTGCTCGATCAGGTAGGCATAGAACCGCGCCGCCTTTTCGAGGCCTTCGTTGGATATGCTGTCCAGCACGTCGCCGCTGGTATGATAGAGCGGCCCCGAATGGATGCCCTGGATGCGCGCCACATTCAGCGGAGCGTAGCCGCCGAGATCACCCGGCACGGTGTTCACGATTTCGGGCTGGATCACGAAACCATAGCGCTGGGCTGCCTGCTTCGCGAGGCCGATCAGGAAGGGCGAGGAATTCGAGACACCGAAATTCTTCGGCTCCTCGCTCGTCGCTACCTGCCAGACCGGCACAGCCTGGATCTGGAATTGCGCCAGATGTTCAAGATTGATGACCAGAACGACCTTCTTCATGAGCTCCGGATTCATCGTCACGATGCTGCCCGGCCCGTTCATGCCGCTCGAGTGGTGCCCGCCCGAACCAACGAACAACAGTGAGCGCTCGAGATTGCCGCCGTTGAAATACCTCGCCAGCGCAACCAGCACGCCAACACCGTCGGCATTGTCGCCAGCCCCGTCGAACCAGGAATCGAGATGGGCGTTGACGATGATGATCTCGTCGCTCTTGCCGGGAATGAGGCCAATCACATTGCTGGCGGACAGTCCTGTCTTTACCTCGGCGTCGAGCGACAGCCTCATGCGAACATCCGGCGCCCCCTTTGCCTTGGCCGTCTTGATGGCGTCGGCGAGAAAGATTCCGTCAGCGCCGCCGATGTTGAAGCACGGTCCGCCGCACTGGCCGAAGTCGAAGACGTGCATGTTGCCCGCTTGCTCGACCCAGGTGATCACCGCCACAGCGCCTGCGCCGATCAGCTTCTGCGAAGACTCGCGAACTTTCGAGCGATCCGAATAGGCGCCTGTTGATGGCCGCGTGTGCTGGATCGCAATCTTGCCCGAGACGCCCTCGACGCTCACCTCGCCGGCTTCACCAACGAAGATTGCGGCAGCTTCCAGCGTTCCGCCCGTGATCGACGACCGGCTGACCGGAATGGCAGATGCAAGGTTCACATCAATCGTCTGATTTCCGAACGCCGGATTCCCGAGAACGCGAGCTTCCCACTTTTTTGGCCACCAGAAGTCGCCAGTCGCCGGATAGGTCTGGATCCTCACACCTTGCAGCGAAGCGGTCTCGAACTCGTCAGCGAGCCACTCAGCGGTCTTGGCTTCCGATGGGAACCCGGAAATGCGGCCCCACATCTGGTTGCCTTGCTGACGCATGTCCTGCGCGAAGCCGATGACACGCTCGACCACAGTGCGGATGCGGGGCCCGCCCAGCACGCCGCGTCCCTGCCCTTCGCCTGCTGGAACGATCGGTGCGGGAATGGCCGCCTGAGGAGTGACGATGGGATTGATCAACGCCACCGGAGGCACAAGGCCGAACCAGGCGGGTGGAACCTCGCCGGGCTCGTCAACATCCACGCCGGAACTGGCGCACGCTCCCAGCAGGGCTATGGCCGCGCAGGCGATTCGTTTGATCACGGAACTTCTCCCGCACGTCAGGTCGGAGGTGCGACGCTATTGAACTGGCGTGGCGGGCTCAATGGTCCAGCAGGAAAGCCGAATCAGAACGCGAATTATTCGGAATAGTGACAGGCCCAGATCTGGGCCTGGCTGGCGCACGTCGCCCTGGCGCAGCCCACAACCTTGGTCTCCGGGGCAACCATGCGCGCATAAGGCTCGCAGGAGCTGCCATTCGCACGGCAGGCGCCGCTGACGAGATCATAGCCGCTCCGCCCGTCGCGCCATTGCGAGACGACGTAGGATGCTGGAATCTCCTGTGGAGAAGCATCCCCACCCAGCCGCCGCATGGCGGCCGACCAATAAACACTTGCGCTGGCTGCCTTGCCCGCCTTGGCGGCGGAACTGACCGTGCAAAGCCCTGCCGCAGCCGCCTTGGCGGTCGCCTCCGCCTTGGCTGCAAGACCGGCGGACCAAGTCAAAGAGGGAAGGCCCAGCCGAGCGCGTGCGTCATTCTGAGCCGCAAGCATGCCGGTAAGACCCTTGGGCTCGGCCGCCAGCGGATTTGAGGCAACAACCTCCCCCGGATGCGGCGTCGTTCCGCTCACGCTGGCGCCCGACAATCCGCCGGCCTGGGGCCCGCGCAGCGTCACCTGGGCGGCTGAAAAGCCCCCCCAAGGCGCGAGCAGCACGAGGGCTGCCAACATGGTTGTAACGAAGCGATTCATCCCATTTGCCCGAACGCGTTCAGTCCCCCAGAACGCCCAAATACGCATTTGGCCCTGAACTGCAAACCATATACCGAATCGAGCATCCAAATAAGGCGTCCAGCAGTCCCAATCGCACCTCATTCATCGCCCGGCAGGTGCGACGGCGCGAGGGTTGCGCGCCCTGTTCGCCACCGATAAACCCTGCCGCAATTTGCCGCCTCCCAGCATCGCCAGGTGACATGCCCAAGCGCACAGACATCAAGTCCATCCTGGTGATCGGCGCCGGGCCGATCGTGATCGGCCAGGCGTGCGAATTCGACTATTCAGGGGTTCAGGCGATCAAGGCGCTGAAGTCGGAAGGTTACCGGGTGATCCTGGTGAATTCCAACCCGGCCACGATCATGACCGACCCCGAGCTGGCGGACGCAACCTACATCGAGCCGATCACGCCCGAGATGGTCGCCAAGATCATCGAGAAGGAACGCCCCGACGCGCTACTGCCGACCATGGGCGGCCAGACAGCGCTCAACTGCGCCCTTAAGCTTGAGCAGATGGGCGTTCTCAAGAAATTCAGTGTTGAGATGATCGGCGCCAAGGCGGAAGCCATCGAGAAGGCCGAGGACCGCGCCAAGTTCCGCACCGCCATGGACAAGATCGGGCTGGAGTCTCCGCGCTCCGCCATCGTCGCCTCACCCGAGATTTCTAACGTCGAAGGCAAGGTGATCTACGACCTCAAGGCTGGCTTCATCGAGGCGATGAAGCAAATGGAAGTGGTCGGCCTGCCCTGCATCGTGCGGCCAGCCTTCACGCTTGGCGGCCTCGGCGGCGGCGTCGCCTACAACCGCCAGGAGTTCGAGGAGATCGTCACCCGCGGCCTGCAGATGTCTCCGGTCAGCCAGGTGTTGATCGACGAGAGCCTGCTCGGCTGGAAGGAATTCGAGATGGAGGTCGTCCGCGACAAGGCGGACAATTGCATCATCATCTGCTCGATCGAAAACGTCGATCCGATGGGCGTCCACACCGGCGACTCGATCACGGTCGCCCCGGCCCTGACGCTCACCGACCGCGAATACCAGGTGATGCGCAACGCCTCGATCGCGGTGCTGCGCGAGATCGGCGTCGAGACCGGCGGATCGAACGTGCAGTTCGCCGTCAATCCCGACAACGGCCGACTCGTCATCATCGAGATGAACCCGCGCGTGTCGCGCTCGTCGGCGCTGGCCTCGAAAGCGACCGGCTTCCCGATCGCGAAGATCGCGGCGAAGCTGGCGATCGGCTACACACTCGACGAACTCACCAACGACATCACAGGCGTCACGCCGGCATCGTTCGAGCCGACGATCGACTATGTCGTCACCAAGATCCCGCGCTTCGCCTTCGAGAAATACAAAGGCGCCGACCCGAACCTGACGACCCAGATGAAGTCCGTCGGCGAGGCGATGGCCATCGGCCGGACCTTCCATGAATCGCTGCAGAAAGCGCTGCGCTCGCTGGAAACTGGCATTTCTGGTTTCGACGAACAGGTCATCCCGGGCGGCAGCGACCGCAACGCCCTGATCGCCGCGGTGTCGCGCGCGACTGAAAAGCGCCTCCTCAATGTCGGTCAGGCCTTCCGCGAAGGTCTCACGGTCGACGAGATCCACAACGCGTCCAAGATCGACAAATGGTTCCTGCGCCAGATCTCCGAGATCATCGAGGAAGAAGCCGCTATCAAGCGCGATGGCCTTCCGAAGAACGCCGAAGAGTGGACGCGCATCAAGGCGATGGGTTTCTCTGATGTCCGCATCGCCAAGCTGACCGGCAAGAAAGAACTCGACGTTCGCGCTGCGCGCCATAAGGCCGGTGTGCGGCCCGTGTTCAAGCGCATCGATACCTGCGCCGCCGAGTTCGCCGCGCGCACGCCCTATCTCTACTCGACCTACGAGCAGGGCTGGATGGGTGAGGACGGCAAGCCGGTCCCCGCGCAGAACGAAGCCGAACCGAGCAAGCGGCGCAAGGCGATGATCCTGGGCGGAGGTCCCAACCGCATCGGCCAAGGCATCGAGTTCGATTACTGCTGCTGCCACGCCGCTTTCGCCATGGCCGACATGGACATCGAGTCCATCATGGTGAACTGCAACCCGGAAACAGTGTCGACCGACTACGACACATCCGACCGTCTCTATTTCGAGCCGCTAACGCTCGAGGACGTGACTGAGATCATCTATGTCGAACAGTCGACCGGCGATTTCCTCGGCGTGATCGTCCAGTTCGGCGGCCAGACGCCGCTGAAGCTGGCGCAAGGCCTCAAGGCGTCCGGCGCTCCGATCCTCGGGACCACACCTGACAGCATCGACCTTGCCGAAGACCGCGAGCTGTTCTCGAAGCTGTTGGACAAGATCGGCCTGAAGCAGGCGCCCAGCGCCATCGCTCGCACGGATGAAGAGGCAATCGCCGCTGCCAACCGCATCGGCTACCCGGTCATGTTGCGCCCCAGCTTCGTGCTTGGCGGCCGCGCCATGGAAATCGTCCACGACGAAGCCGACCTCAAGCGTTACGTCCGCGAGGCCGTGCAGGTCTCCGGCGACACACCGCTGCTGGTCGATCGTTACCTTTCCGACGCCATCGAGGTCGATGTCGACGCCATGTCCGATGGCGAGACGACGCACGTCGCGGGCATCATGGAACACATCGAGGAAGCCGGCATCCACTCGGGCGACTCGGCTTGCTCGATCCCGCCCTACACGCTGTCGAAGTCGATCGTTGATCGCCTGTCCGAGCAAGCGCGCAAGCTCGCCAAGGCGCTCGATGTGAAGGGCCTGATGAACGTGCAGTTCGCGGTGAAAGACGACGAGATCTACGTTCTCGAAGCCAACCCGCGCGCCTCGCGCACCGTACCCTTCGTCGCAAAAGCGATCGGCAAGCCGTTCGCTGCGATCGCCGCCAAGGTCATGGCTGGCGCAAAGCTGGCCTCGTTCAACCTCGGCCCCGGCCCCATCGCGGGCAAACGTTTCGCTGTGAAGGAAGCCGTGTTCCCGTTCTCGCGTTTCCCGGGCGTCGATCCGCTGCTCGGACCCGAAATGCGCTCGACCGGCGAAGTCATGGGCATCGATGTCTCGTTCGATGCCGCCTACCTCAAGAGCCAGATCGCCGCCGGAATGTCCTTGCCTGACAAGGGAACGGTGTTCATCTCGGTCCGCGAAAACGACAAGCCGGCTATCGTGGAAGCGGCTCGCGACATTGCGGCGCTCGGCTTCACCATCATCGCGACAAGCGGTACGGCCCAGTATCTGGCCGACAAGGGCATCGCCGTGAAGCGGGTGAACAAGGTGCTGGAGGGCCAGCCGCATGTGCTGGACGCGCTTATCAACGGCCAGGTCCAGCTGGTTTTCAACACCACGGAGGGCGCGCAGTCGCTGCTCGACTCAGCCTCGATCCGCCGGGCCGCCCTGCAGCACGGTATCCCCTATTACACAACGATTTCTGGGGCCCGGGCCGCTGTTCAGGCCATTCGGGCGCTGAAAACACGCCCGCTTGAAGCCGGAGCGCTTCAGACCTACTCTTGATCGTTCTTGATCGCGTCGTCGCTACCGATCGGTAAGAACGATTCCGTGTATTCCCGGCATTTTACAGGACTACCTATGCAGCGCATTCCCATGACGGCTGGCGGCTTTGAAGCCCTGCAGTCCGAACTGAAGATCCTGAAATCCGAAGAGCGCCCGAATATCATCGCGGCGATCGCGGAGGCGCGCAGCCATGGCGACCTGTCCGAAAACGCGGAGTATCACGCCGCCAAGGAGAAGCAGAGCTTCATCGAGGGCCGCATCCTCGAGCTTGAAGACAAGCTTGCGCGCGCTGACGTGATCGACACGTCGCGCCTTCAGGGCAAGACTGTGAAGTTCGGCGCCACTGTGAAGGTGACCGATGAGGATACCGGCGAGAGCTTCACCTACAAGATTGTCGGCGAGGACGAGGCCGACATCGCCAAGAAAAAGATCTCGATCGCCTCGCCCATCGCCCGCGCGATGATCGGCAAGGAAGAAGGCGAGACTGCTGAAGTGTCGGCTCCCGGCGGCGCCAAGTCGTTCGAGATCGTTTCCATCGACTGGAAATGACAGCGGGACCGTCGATCTGGGCGGTCGCGGACGGACGCGCAGGCATCCTCAACCAGGTGAAGGCGCTGGCATCGGCGCTGGCCGAGCCCGACCGCGCGGCAGCACTGGCGCATATTCGCTCGGATGCCCATCGCGCGGAACCGTTGATCCTGCAGCCCAAAGGCTGGCAGCTCTATCTGCGTCCTGATCTCTGGCCATCGCCGATGTCGGCCTTGCCTGACGGCCAGCGCAAGCAGCTCACATCGCCATGGCCAGATGTCTGGTTAGCCGCAGGCCGGCGCTCCATCCCCTACTCGCGCATCATCCGCGGACTGTCTGGCGGCAAGACGCTGGTGGTGCAGACACAGAATCCGAAAGTGTCGCTGTCGTCCTTCGATCTCGTGATCCCACCCGAGCACGATGGCGTCACAGGCGCCAACGTATTTCCGATCATCGGTCCACCGGTCTGGTTCTCGCGTGAACGCGTCGAGGATGCAAAGACACGCTTCGCCGCCCTAGGCTCAGCGCCGGGTCAGAAACTGCTGGTCTCGCTTGGCGGTGATTCGAAGACGCATCGCATGACCGAAGCGAACGTTGCCTCGATCGAAGGCGCGCTGACCCGCCTGAATGAAGACAGAAAACTCTGGATCAGCGTTTCCCGCCGCACGCCGGAACATGCGCGCGTGCGTTTTCGCAGGCTGGCCGCTGCTCTCGACGCCGTGTTCTGGGAGAATGAGGAACGCGACGGCCCCAACCCTTACCTAGCCTTCCTGTCGATGTGTGACATCGCGCTCGTGACGGCCGAAAGCGCCAACCTGATCGCTGACCCAGCTTTCTTCGGGAAACCGACCTATCTCTTGAAGCTGGACGGCGGCTCGCCCCGCTTCGACCGCCTGCATCAGGGCTTCATCGGCCAGGGTGCCGCGCGCTGGTTCACCGGCGGGCTCCAGACCTGGAGCTATCCGCCTGTGCGGGAAGCCGGGCGGGCAGCAGACGAGATCGTCCGCCTGCTTCTTCAGCGGCACCTGAATCCCCAGAAAAACTGAAGTGTCTCAATGGGGTCCTTCCGGCCCCTTTTTCGGCGGGGCCCGCATCCCCAGAATATCAGAGCCAGCGCGCCATGACCCATTCCGCGCCCGGCAATGGCCCGTTAGGAAGGGCCATAAACAGGACCTGACATGACCGCTCCGCGCCACTCCCAGATCATCATCCTAGGCTCGGGGCCGGCTGGCTACACCGCCGCCATCTATGCGGCGCGCGCTCTGCGCAAGCCGATGCTGATCGCAGGGATCCAGCCGGGCGGCCAGCTGACCATCACCACCGATGTCGAGAATTATCCGGGCTTCGCCGATGTCATCCAGGGTCCCTGGCTGATGGACCAGATGCGCGCCCAGGCGATCCATGTCGGCACGGAGATGGTCGAGGACCACATCATCAAAGCCGAACTCAAGACCAAGCCCTTCAAGCTCACAGGCGACTCGGGCGCGATCTACACGTGCGACGTGCTGGTGGTCGCGACTGGCGCGCAGGCGAAATGGCTTGGCCTGCCGTCAGAGGAAAAATTCAAAGGCTTCGGCGTTTCCGCATGCGCCACATGTGATGCGTTCTTCTATCGCCAGAAGGAAGTTCTGGTGGTCGGCGGCGGCAACACCGCCGTGGAGGAAGCGCTGCACCTGACCCACTTCGCCTCCAAGGTAACCGTCGTCCACCGCCGCGACCATTTCCGCGCCGAGAAGATCCTGCAGGATCGCCTGTTCAAGAATCCCAAAGTGACCGTGCAGTGGAACACGGAGCTTGCCGACGTCATCGGCACCGAGGGACCACTGAGCGTCACCAAGGCGCACCTGAGAGACGTCAGGACAGGCGAGATCACCGAGCTGCCTGTCCACGGCATTTTCATCGCTATCGGCCACGCGCCGCAAACCCAGCTCTTCACCGGCCAGCTCGAGATGAAGACCGGCGGCTATCTCAAGACCCACCCAGGCTCCACCGCCACGTCCATTCCCGGCGTCTACGCCGCGGGCGATGTCGCCGACGACGTTTTCCGTCAGGCTGTCACGGCCGCCGGCCTTGGCTGCATGGCGGCTCTGGAGGCTGAGAAATATCTCGAAGGCCTACCCACTGCCGCCAAGGTCGCGGCAGAGTAGCATGGCTTCCGCTGAGGCCTTCCAACGCTGGGTGTCGGCGCAAAAAGGCCCCCGCGCCGAGGTCATCCAGGGACTGCATGCGGGCCGCGCGGGCGGACTTTCCGACGAGGATGTGACACCCGGCCAACCGATCCGCTTTGGCGGCTACGGCGAAGACCGCAGCCTCTACACGCAGGAACTGTTCGCGCCGCAGGGCGAGGAGCCTCGCACGATCCATCTCGGCGTCGATGTCTTTGCGCCCGCCGGCGCGGATGTATTCGCCCCCCTCGCCGGGCGGGTGCACTCCTCGCGGATCAACGACAACCCGGGCGACTATGGGCCTACCATCATCCTCGAGCACTCACCTGCTCCCGGTCTCGTCTTCCACACGCTCTACGGACACCTCAGCCGCGACAGCCTGAAGGGTCTCAAGCCCGGCGCGGCCTTCATGGCGGGCGAACCGATCGCCACGCTCGGAACGAAGCCCGAGAATGGCGGCTGGCCGCCGCATCTCCATTTCCAGATCATCCTCGATATCGGCGCTGCAAAGGGCGACTATCCCGGCGTCTGCAAGCACAGCGAGCGCGACCGCTGGCTGTCGATCTGTCCCGACCCCGGCCCCTTGCTCGGTTTGCCGTGACACGCTGGCGTCGCCCGCTCGAGCCCGCTAGCCTCTCCCAATCGGCGCGCAGACGCCAACCGGGGAGAAAACCATGTACAAGCTTTTCCTGACGGCTGTTTCCGCCGCCCTGCTCACGTCCAGCGCCATGGCCCAGACACCGCAGACCCCTGCCCCGAACATTCCCGCCGAAGCCGCATCGCTCACCTGGATGGAAGGCGCGCGCGTCCATACCAACGCCAACGGCACGCCGGTCTACGAAGCCTTCATCGGGCCAGTGAATGGCGTGGTGACAGGAACGGCGCTGACAGTGATCGGCACGGATCGCGCCTACACCGAATACCACAAGATCGGCCCCAACGCCGAAGGCGTCTATGGCCTCGACGTCGCCAACACGCGCAACGGAATGAAGTGGAGCTTCACACCCCTGAAGGCGATCCAGCCTGGGCGTATCACCTTCCAGACGGTGGATGGATCGCTGACGATCGCCTACTTCTCCGACAATGCCGGCGGCATCCAGAGTCAGGTCGACCGCGTCGTAGGCGGAAAGACAACGACCCAGGAATGGCACTTCAAGCCGATCCCCGCGCCAAAATAGCTACCTCGCGAGGTGAGCGCGCAGCATCCACGCTGCCTTCTCGCCGACAGAGACACGCTGGGTCATGAGATCTGCGGTCGCCTGGTCGCCAGCTTCGTCCGCAACTTCGAGAGCGGCGCGCGCGGCCTTCACCACGGCCTCGTTGCCTGCTGCGAGATTGGCCAGCATCTCGTCTTCCGACGGCACGCCTGTATCGCCCTTGATGGTAGACTTGGTCGCAATCGAATTGCCGAAGGGTGCGTAGTGTCCGAGCGACCGGATGCGTTCGGCGATCAGGTCGAGCGATAGCCAGAGTTCATTGTATTGGGTCTCAAAGAGCGTGTGCAGCGTGAGGAAGCGCGGCCCTTCGATGTTCCAGTGATATCCATGCGTCTTGGCGTAGAGCGAGTATGTGTCCGCAAGAACCTGCTCCAGCGCGCCCGCAACCTTCTTGCGCGTCTTGGCGTCGATGCCGATGTCCAGGGCCATCTGAAATCTCCGAATTGGAATGGTTCTTAGATAGCCGCGCGCATGGCGATAACAAGTCGCCTGCGACGTGCGGGCGCGCCTATTTCGCCGACAGCACCCAGTCGACCAGCTTTTCGAGCCGCTCTGGTGAAGCTTCGTGCGGCAGGTGTCCGACACCCTGCAGCAGGTCGATCCGTGCATTGGGCAGCGTCCTGGCCAGTTGCACCGCATGGATCATCGGGCTCACCACGGTGTCGCCATCGCCCGCCATGATCGCGACAGGCATTTTGAGTTCGGGATAGCGATCCTGCTGGCCGATGATCTCGCGCTTCAATGCCTTGACGTCCTGGGAGTTGGCGCGCATCGCGGCGGGAAGCGCCGCCCGTAATACGCCAGCGCGCTCAAGATAATCCGCCGGCAGAACCGAAGGCGCGAACGCGCTTGCCGTTCCCGACTTCACGGCGGGCCGGACAAACGGACGTGTCAGGACATTGTTGAAGAAATCGCCGATCAGGTTGTTCGACGACCAGTGCAGATGCCAAGCGACGCCGCCCGGCCATTCATAGGCAACCGGTGCAATCAGAACGAGGCCCGCGATCTTCTCCGGATGATCGAGCGCAAGGCGCAGCGCAACCGCGCCACCATAGGAATGACCGATCACGATTGGCCGCTTGAGCCGCAGGGCCTGGATCACGCCAGCTGCGACACCCGCCTGCGACGCCAGCCGCTCCGAATCCGGCGGCCTGTCATCCGTGAAGCCCATGCCTGGCCTGTCATAACCCGTCAGCCGGAACCGGGACTGCAGCAGTGGAATGACCGTTGGCTCAAACACACCCATATCGGACGATGCGCCATGGATCAGCAGCACGTCATCGCCCGCACCCCATTGGGCCGCATGCGTCCGTACGCCCCCTGCATTGAGATGTGTCATCGCGAAATCATACGCGAGTTGGCCCGCTCTGGTTCAAGACGCCGATTGATCAGCAGGGATCAGGCAGCCGCCATCAGGCTTTCGAACAGCGTGACGCCGTCGTTTCCACCTTCCTGGCCCGCCATCGCGCGCTCGGGATGCGGCATCAATCCGAGCACACGGCCATTCTCAGACAGCACGCCCGCGATATCCCGCGCGGAACCGTTGGGATTGCCGAGATAACGGAACGCCACGCGTCCCTCACCTTCCAGCCGGTCGAGCGTCGCCGTGTCGGCGAAATAGTTCCCATCATGGTGTGCGATTGGGAACGACACTTCGCGCTGGTCCTTGTAGCCCGCGGTGAATGCCGACGAGTTGGACGCGATGGCCAGCGGCTGCGGACGGCAGGCAAAATTCAGCGATGCATTGCGGAGCAGAGCTCCGGGCAGCAAGCCGAGTTCCGTCGCCACCTGGAAGCCGTTGCAGATCGCCAGCACATAGCCGCCGCGCGCCGCATGGGCGCGGATCGAATCTCCGATCGGCGAGGCGGCAGCCATCGCGCCGGAACGGAGATAGTCGCCATAGGAAAATCCGCCGGGCAGGACGATCAGATCCAGACCCTGCGGAAGCTGGCCATCCTTGTGCCAGACCATGGCCGGCTTCGCGCCGGTCATCTGCCGCAGTGCGGTCTGCGCATCACGGTCGCAGTTGGAGCCCGGAAACACGATGACGGCTGATTTCATGGCGATCTCTTGGGGAGGGCTCGATTGGCGCGCCTCTAGCAGGTTTCAACCCGAGTCGCGAGGGGCCCAAGCGCCTCAAAACCCGCGCCAAGTTGACCTACAACCCGGTCGGACCTAGCGTTCGACATGGTTTAGAGGGAAATCGCCATGCGCATGTTCCTGCCTGCCCTTGCCGCTCTCGCTCTGATCGCCGGTGGCTGCGCCACCCAGAAGACCTACGAGACAGTTCTCGACGTCTGCTCAAGCGGAAACGGCACCGTGAAATCGGTCAAGGTCGCCAAGTCTAGCGGCGACGCCCAGATCGACCAGCATGCGGTCGAGAAGGTCGGCAAGCAGATGGTCTATCAGGAAAGCACACAACTTTCCTGCAAGCCGCTGACCGTCGAATACAAGGTCTACGGCGAGACCTGACCAACTGCCGCAAGTCAGGCTGGCTTGTAGAAAATCACCCCAGCCCCGATTGCGATCAGCGCGAAGCCGATGGCGTGCTTGATAGTCAGCGGCTCCTTCAGCACCCACACCGAGAAGCCAGCAAATACGACCAGCGTGATCACCTCCTGCATCGTCTTGAGTTCGGCGGTCGAATAGACCGCGCTGCCAATCCGGTTGGCGGGGATCACCAGGCAGTATTCAAGAAACGCGATGCCCCAGCTCACGAAGATTGCCAGCAGGAGGGGCGACTCCTTGAACTTGAGATGGCCATACCAGGCCGTAGTCATGAACACGTTAGAGGCGACCAGCATCACGACCGGTCCCCATGATGCAAACGGCATGACTCACCTGTAAGATTTGCCTGAGGGATTCGGCAGCAATGTTGCTTCCCAATTTCGCCCGATTTCGCGCCCAGCTGTGGGCTCGGGCAAGCCTGTCGGAGGACGCATATGATCAGGATTCTACTGGCTGCTTCAGCCATGCTGGCGTGTTCGGCGTGCAACATGGTCGCTGGCTTCGGCAAGGACCTGCAGGCAATCGGCGGGGCCGTTGCCGGCACGATAGCGGGCGCTGAGGCAGGCACAGCTCCGCCAGCCAGCCCACCGCCCCCGACTTGCCCGGCAGGCGCCACGAACTGCCCCAAGCCCAAATAGCGCTAACCACCCTTAAGCTTGCAGAACCGGCCGCGAAGCGCCATCTTTGGGCTTTGGGACAACATCAAGGGGTGACCCCATGCGCAAACTTCTTCTCGCTGTGATGCTGGCGGCGCCTCTCCTGGCGGCCGGCTGCAACACGATCGCCGGCCTCGGCAAGGACGTCGGCGCGGTTGGCGACGCCGTCTCCAAGACCGCCGAAGAAAACAAATAGATTTCCGGCAACGATCACGAATCGCGCGCCCGCAAGGCGCGCGATTTCGTTTTCGGCTTACGCGATCTCGATCGAGTAGCGTTCGACGACCGTGTTCGCGAGCAGCTTCTCGCACATGTCCTTCACGCGTTTTTCCGCGTCAGCCTTCGACAGGCCGTCCTTGAGCTCAAGCTCGATGGTCTTGCCGCAACGCACCTGCCCAACCTCTTCGAAGCCGAGCCGGCCAAGCGCATCGCCCACCGCCTTGCCCTGCGGATCGAGCACGCCGGCTTTCAGCGAGACGTGGACTTTGGCTTTCATCGGTTCGCCCTACTTGCCCGAAAAGGACAGGATTTCCGCCCCGCCTGCTTCCTTGATGATTCCGAGCCGGCGCGCAACCTCGGCATACGCTTCGGTGACGCCGCCGAGATCGCGGCGGAAACGATCCTTGTCGAGCTTCTCGCCGGTGGTCATGTCCCATAGCCGGCAAGAGTCCGGGCTGATCTCGTCGGCCAGCACGGTGCGCACCATCTCGCCCTCGTAGAGCCGGCCGTACTCGACCTTGAAATCCACCAGCTTGATCTGCGCGCCGGCGAACAGGCCAGTCAGGAAATCGTTGATGCGCAGCGTCATCGTGATGATGTCGTCGATCTCCTGGTGCGTCGCCCAGTTGAACGCCGTGATGTGCTCTTCGGACACCAGCGGGTCGCCCAGCTCGTCTTTCTTGTAGCAGAACTCGATGATCGAGCGCGGCAGCGGCGTGCCCTCCTCGATGCCCAGGCGCTTGGCGATGGAGCCCGCCGCCACATTGCGGCAGATCACTTCCAGAGGAATGATCTCCACTTCGCGGATCAGCTGCTCGCGCATGTTGATGCGCTTCAGGAAGTGCGTCGGTAGGCCGATATTGTTCAGCTGCGTCATCACGAATTCGCTGATGCGGTTGTTCAAGACGCCCTTGCCGTCCAGCACCGCTCTCTTCTCGTTGTTGAAGGCGGTCGCATCGTCCTTGAAGTACTGGATCAGCGTGCCGGGTTCGGGCCCCTCGTAGAGGATCTTTGCCTTGCCTTCGTAGATCTTGCGGCGCTTGGCCATATCGTCGTCTCCCGACCGCCCCTGAAGCTATCCACAGGGCCAGACTCGCGTATTGAGGGCTTTCCTATCCCATCGCGCCGGGGGCGTCGCCCATCTCATCGTCGCGGGGGTGTTTTCGGCCCGTTTGAGGGGCTATATCGACGGCTGTTGCGCGCGGCGCAAGCGACCTGAGGGAGACGAGTGTGAGCGGTTTCGACAAGCGTAAGTCCGGGGAAGAAGCCAGGTTCGCACTCGACCAGGAGCTGCGGTTCAAGGCAAATGCCCGTCGAAACAAGCTTCTGGGCCTGTGGGCGGCCGAACTTCTGGGAAAAACCGGGGAAGCTGCCTCCGCCTACGCCATTGAAGTCGTGAAGGCTGATTTCGAGGCGCCTGGTGATGAAGACGTGTTCCGCAAGGTCCGCGGCGACTTCGACAAGGCCGGCGTCGCCATGACTGACCACCAGATCCAGCGCCAGATGTCGGAGCTGATGGAAACGGCCGTCGAGCAGGTCAAATCCGAGAAGAAGTAGCTTTCCTAGCCGACGCCTTCGCCGCAATTTTTCGGAGGCGGCAAACCTTACTGATGCTTCCGGTTTACCAAGCGGGCCTCCGGCATGCTCGTCGATTCCGCATGTCTCGCGGGCTCGTTTTCGCCGATGTGCCATCACGGCGCACGTGCTGCCGCGCCATGGTGAACGTCATCCGTGAAAGCGCATTTCCGAACCGATCCGGTTCTTAAGACGTCCCGCGCAGTCTCGTTTGTGAAGATCGGCCCCGCCGGTCTGGGGCCTACCCGTACCTGCTTCCTGTCCCGTCTCCCCTGAGCGGGCGCGCCCCACTGTCCCCTTGGGCGCCTGCAGGTTCGGCATGAGCGCAACACGTCCCCCGCGTGTCCTGCGCTCCACCATCATGACTGGGCCGGGCTCCAATGGGAGTCCGGCCCTTCTTTTTCAGCTCTTGCCAAACACCCTCTCGAAGATCACGTCCACGCCGGTGAAGTGATAACCGAGGTCGAACATGTCACCGAGTTCGGCGCTGGTGAGATGCTTCGTCACTTCGGCATCACCTTCGAGATTGCGCAGGAAGTCGCCTTCCTTGCGCGCCGGATCGCGCCACACCTTCATCGCGTTGCGCTGCACCAGCCGGTAGGCGTCCTCGCGGCTCGCGCCCTTTTCCACCAACGCCAGCAGGACGCGCTGTGAATTGTGCAGGCCGCCGAGTTTTTCGAGATTGGCCTTCATGTTGTCCGGATAGACCAGCAACTGCTCGATCACCTGCCCCAGGCGGTTCAGCGCGAAATCCAGATGAATGGTCGCATCCGGCGCAATCCCACGCTCGACCGACGAATGCGAGATGTCCCGCTCGTGCCACAGGGCGACGTTCTCCATCGCCGGCACGACAGCGGATCGCACGAGACGTGCAAGGCCGGTAAGGTTTTCCGTCAGCACTGGATTGCGCTTGTGGGGCATGGCGGATGAGCCCTTCTGCCCCTCCGAGAAATACTCCTCAGCCTCCAGCACTTCCGTGCGCTGCAGGTGGCGGATTTCTGTCGCAATGCGCTCGATGGATGACGCCGTCACAGCCAGCGCGCCGAAGAACGCTGCATGTCGGTCGCGCGGGATCACCTGTGTCGACACAGGCTCGACCGCCAATCCAAGCTTCTTCGCGACCATCGTCTCGATGCGTGGATCGATATTGGCGAACGTCCCCACCGCGCCCGAGATCGCGCAGGTTGCAATCTCTTCCTTGGCCGTTTCCAGTCGCTTGCGATTGCGCGCCATCTCGGCATGGAAGCCCGCCAGCTTCACGCCGAACGTCGTCGGCTCAGCGTGAATGCCGTGCGACCGGCCGATGGTCGGCGTCAGCTTGTACTCGAATGCACGCTTCTTCAGCGCCGCCAGCACGCGGTCGACGCCCTTGATCAGGATGTCGCTCGCCCGCTGGAGCTGCACCGCGAGACAGGTGTCCAGCACGTCCGACGATGTCATGCCGAGGTGCAGGAAGCGCGCTTCCGGCCCGACATGCTCCGAAACCGAAGTCAGGAACGCGATGACGTCATGCTTCACCTCGCGCTCGATCTCGTCGATGCGCTTCACGTCGAAGCCGCCCCTCGCCCTGACGGCCTTGGGCACATCCTTCGGGATCATCCCCAGCTCGGCCATCGCCTCGGCAGCCAGCGTCTCGATCTCGAGCCAGATCGCATAGCGCGACTCAGGCTCCCAGATCGCCGTCATTTCGGGGCGCGAATAGCGAGGAATCATTGGAAAAGCTCCGCTCTCGCGGAGCCTTTACGCCATCGCAGCGGCTGTAACCAGTCCGGGGCAACTAGCCCGCGTTCAGCGCATATCCAGCCGAGCGCACGGTGCGGACCGGGTCTTCCCCGCCGCCCTTCAGCAGGGCTTTGCGGAGGCGGCCGATATGGACGTCCACCGTGCGCGTCTCGACATAGACATCGGAGCCCCAGACCGCATCCAGCAGCTGCTCGCGCGAGAACACGCGGCCAGGATGCTGGATGAAATAGTCGAGCAGCCGGAACTCGGTCGGCCCCAGATGGATCTCGGTCCCGTTGCGCACCACGCGGTGAGCGGCGCGGTCGATCGAGATGTCGCCAACCACAACCACGTCCTCGGCCAGCGCGGGGCGGATGCGGCGCATGACGGCGCGGATACGCGCCGTGAGTTCCGACATCGAGAACGGCTTGGTCATGTAGTCGTCAGCGCCGACGTCGAGGCCGCGAATGCGGTCGGTTTCCTCAGCGCGAGCGGTCAGCATAATGATCGGCAGGTTGCGGGTGGAGGCCTTCGAGCGGAGGCGGCGGGCGACTTCAATGCCGGCGAGTTTCGGCAGCATCCAGTCGAGCAGGACGATGTCAGGCAGGCGCTCTTCGATCTGCAGCAGCGCTTCCTCGCCGTCGGTGGCGACTGCAACCTCATAGCCTTCCTTGATGAGGTTGTAGCGGATCAGCTCGACCAGCGGCGGCTCGTCCTCGACAATCAGCGCGAATGGCTTTGTCGCGGCGGCGGGGCGCATGGCGGGGCGATCGAGTTCAGTTGCTGTTGAGGGCATCGACTTTCGGCCTTTCGGTCGGCAGCTGTTCGCCGGTGACGAGGAAGTGGATCTCTTCGGCGATATTGGTGCAATGGTCGCCAATCCGCTCGAGGTTCTTGGCGACAAAGAGAAGATGCGCGCAACCCGAGATCGTGCGCGGATCTTCCATCATGTAGGTCAGCAGTTCGCGGAACAGCGACTGGTAGTGCTCGTCCACTTCCTCGTCGCGCGCCCACACCTTGCTGGCGGCGTCCGTTTCCAGCGCCGCGTAGGCGTCCAGAACGCGTTTCAGCTGGGCAGTCACCAGGCGGCCCATGCGGGAGACGCCCTTGAGCGCGCCCGCAGGCTCGATCGAATCCACGACCTTGGCGCGCTTGGCGATGTTCTTGGCGAGATCGCCGATGCGCTCCAGCTCGGCTGCGATCTTCATGGCGGAAATCGTCTGGCGCAGGTCGCGCGCCAGCGGCTGGCGCAACGCCAGAAGACGAAGGATCTTCTTCTCCACTTCGACTTGAAGATTGTCGATCTGCGGATCGCGTGCGACCACGGTGTCGGCCAGCGCCAGGTCACGCGTGGCGATCGCCTGGATCGCATCCGAGAGCATGTCCTCTGCGAGCCCGCCCATGCGCGCGATGTCGCCGGTCAGTTCTTCGAGGTCCTGCGAGAAGGACCTGACTGTGTGTTCTGTCATGTCGCGCTCTCCTAGCCGAAGCGTCCGGTGATGTAGTCCTGCGTACGTGTATCACGCGGATTGGTGAATATGGTCTCGGTCTGGCCGGCTTCCACCAGCTTGCCGAGGTGGAAGAAGGCCGTCTGCTGCGAGACGCGCGCCGCCTGCGCCATCGAGTGCGTCACGATCACGATGCAATAGTTGGCCTTCAGCTCGTCGATCAGTTCCTCGATCTTCGCCGTGGCGATCGGATCGAGGGCCGAGCACGGTTCGTCCATCAGGATGATTTCCGGGTTCACCGCGATCGCGCGTGCGATCACCAGGCGCTGCTGCTGTCCACCGGAGAGACTGCCGCCCGAGGCATGCAGCCGGTCCTTCACCTCGTTCCAGAGGCCAGCGCGTTCGAGCGACAGCTCGACGATGTCGGCCAGCTCCTTCTTCGAGCGCGCGAGCCCATGCAGGCGCGCGCCATAGGCGGCGTTCTCGAAGATCGATTTCGGGAAGGGGTTCGCCTTCTGGAACACCATGCCGACGCGGGCGCGCAGCAAAACCGGATCGACCGACTTGGTGTTGATGTCCTCGCCATCGATCTCGATCTGGCCGGTGACGCGGCAACCCTCGATCGTATCGTTCATACGGTTGATCGAGCGCAGGAAGGTGGACTTGCCGCAACCCGACGGCCCGATCAGCGCCGTCACCGATTTTTCCGGCATGTCGAGCGAGACATCGAACAGCGCCTGCTTCTCGCCGTAGAAGACCGAAACCGTCTTCGCCTGCACTTTTGCCTTGCCTGGCGCCGACTTGGCGGATGCCGCGGCCACCGTCGGCCTGGGAGCAGTGATCTGGTCCATACGGCTCATCGCTCTCTCCGCATCACGCCCGTGCAGGACTTGGCTCCGGAAGCCTACTGGCCCCCGGGAGCGAGCGGTGTTCTGGTACATGAAACCCGGCCGCGCCTGTCCCGCAATGTCCTCTAGGCGACTTTTGTGACAGTCATGCGACCCTGCGGCAGGCCATGCCGCCGCACCCGGGATTCAGCCCAGAATCATCCGTCTGGCTTGTGCATAAGTGGGTATGGCGGGGCGTCAGCCAATGCCGCCCGCCATTTACACCCCCGGTCCGTCGTGTTTTCTGCGCCAAAATCCCCATTTCCCGAAGGGAATCGCCCGAATGGCCGCCCCGTTGAGACTGTCCGACCACGATATGAGCCCGGAACGGGGCTTTCTTTGCTCCCACGACGCGGCGGACGTCTCCCTTCCCTCCGACCTCGCCCCGGCCGTCGAGGCAGCCAAAGACCTGCCCCGGACGCTGCTGACCGGCCGGGTCCGCCATCACCTCGAATCGATGCCGGCGCTCGACCTCGCCCGCTTCTGCGCTGAGGCGTCCGAGCCCGAGCTTCGCACCGCCATGGTCCGCTACTCCTTCATGGTGCAGGCCTATGTGTGGGGCGAACCGAAAGCCCCGGCGCGCCTTCCGGCCCAGCTGGCCGTACCGATGTGGCAGCTGGCGAAACGTCTCGGCCAGCAGCCGCTGCTGCCCTACTCCGCCTACGTCCTCGACAACTGGGACAGGCTCGACCGCAAGGGCCCGATCGCGCTCGACAATATCTGGATGATCCAGAACTTCCTCGCCGGACAGGACGAAGCCTGGTTCGTGCTGGTCCATGTCGCCATCGAGGCGCGCGCCGGCGAGATGCTGGCGGAAATTCCGACCCTCATTGAAGCCGCCGACCGTGGCGACGAGAAGGCCGTCGAAGCCGGCCTCTCGAAAACCAACAAGGTCTGGGACGACGTCAACGCCATCTTCGACCGCATGCCGGAGCGCTGCGATCCGTATGTCTATTTCCACCGCGTGCGCCCCTATATCCATGGCTGGAAGGACAATCCAGCGCTGGGCGAAGGCATCGTCTACGAAGGCGTCGCCGAGACGGGCGGCAAGCCTCAATCCTTCCGCGGCCAGACCGGCTCGCAATCGACCATCGTCCCCTCGATGGACGCGCTCCTCGGCATCGGCCATGCCGCCGACCCGCTGCGCACCTTCCTCGACGAGCTGCACATCTATCGCCCACCGGCGCACCGGACTTTTGTCGACGAAGTCCGCGCGCGCTCGGCCCTGCGCGCCTTCATCCAGAAGTCAGGCAGCCCTGCCTTGCGCGAACTCTACAATGACTGCATCGCGAAACTCGCTCGCTTCCGCACGCGCCACCTCGAATACGCGGCGAGCTACATCAACAAGCAGGGCAAGGACTCGCTCGGCAACGACACCGACGTCGGCACCGGCGGCACGCCCTTCATGAAGTATCTGAAAAAGCACCGCGACGAAGCCGAAGCCCACAAGCTCTAACTGGATCTAGGCGGCGGCATCGGCCATCGGCAGCACAACGCCGAAGGCGGAACCGCGTCCGGGTTCGCTCTCGACCAGAAGTTCGCCGCGATGGCGCTGCACCACGTGTTTCACGATCGCTAGGCCAAGACCCGTGCCCGGTTTGAGGCCGCGGCCCTGATCGACGCGATAGAAGCGCTCCGACAGTCGCGGCAGATACTGGCGCTCGATCCCCGGCCCGCTGTCCGATACGCGCAATACAGCAAACCGTCTCGCGCCCGGCGGCGCGGTGACGATCGACATGTGACCCGCCTCTTCCCAGCGCCGGCCAGCTTGGGCGCCCGCCTCCTCCTGGCTGAGGTCTGACAGCACTTCCACAAGCACGGAGGATCCGCTGTTCGAATACTTGATCGCGTTGTCGATCAGGTTCTGCGCGACCTGCGACAGCTCATCCCGCGCGCCGACAACCAGAACCGGGTCATGCGCTCCAGTGATGCTCAGCGTGACGCCGCGCTCTTTCGCGACAAGCGCGAGTGCATCGCCCGCCTCGGCGATCACGCTGGCAAGATCGGTCTCGCCCTCAGGCGGCCTGTGTTCGACCAGCTCGATCCTCGACAGCGACAGCAGGTCGCTGATCAGCCGCCGCATGCGATCGGCCTGCCCTTGCATGATCTCGAGAAAACGGTCGCGCGCCTTGGGGTCGTCCCGCGCCGGCCCACGCATGGTCTCGATGAAACCGGCGAGCGACGTGAGGGGCGTGCGCAATTCATGGCTGGCGTTGGCGAGGAAATCGACGCGCGCCATCTCCATGCGCTTGATGTCCGTGAGGTCGTGCATGCTCACCAGCACGCCCGATCCGAGCGGCGAGGCCACGCACGAGAAATGACGATCCATCTCCTCGCGCTGCACGAATTCAAATCTCTGCGGCGTCTGGTCCCGTCGCGCCGCCGCAACCGCATCGAGCAGTTCCGGCCGGCGCACCACGGCGGTCAGCATCGGACCCACGCCGACAAATCGGAATTGCTGACGTGCAGGCGCGCTTGCCGCCTCTACCTTGCCCTGGGCGTCGATATACATGGCCGGCTCCGGCAGAGCCTCGACCAGCGCAATGCGGAACCGGCGTTCGGCTTCCACGCGCAGCTTCGCTTCCGACATCCCAGCGTCCGCTTCGGCGACAGCTTCTTCCGCCGCAGGATCCACCGTGCCGAAGAACCAGCCGACGCAGAACGCAGCGATCAGAAGTCCGCCAAGCGACGCCGCAAAGAGGTTCAGCTGCCCGAACAGCGCAAGCAGCAGGAGCACAACGACAGCCGCACCGCCGACCGCCACGAAGTCGCGGGCACGCCGCGCAGGCTTCACGGCGCCCGCGTCGGCGGCGTCTGTCCGGGCTGGCTGTCCAGCGTCTGTCATCTGGCCCTCTACGGCTGCTGGTGAGTCTAGATCGAGATGCCTGATTTGTCGTGATTTTCCTTCGACGCGACGATTGTCGCATTACGTCCGCTTATTGTTTCCCGATAAGAAATATTGACTTCGATCCGCCACTGGGACAGATCGTGCCGACCGCCGCGCCAGCCGGCGAAGACCCGTTCACCAGAGGTGCCCTCATGAGAATGACTCTGCTTCTTGCCGCTTCCGCGGCCGCGCTGCTTGCCGCTTGCAGCCCCGAAAAGCCTGCCGCCGTAGTTGAAGCGCCCAAACCGTCGATCGGCGCCTTCGGCATCGACACTGCCGCGATGGATGCCGCGGTCAAACCCGGCGACGACTTCTACAAGTACGTCAACGGAACCTGGCTCGCGACCTTCAAGATGCCCGCCGACAAGGCGCGCTATGGCGTGTTCGACAAGCTGCGCGACAAGTCGGAAGACGACGTCCACTCCATTCTCGACGAGCTGACCAAGACCGCGCCTACCGCTGGCTCGGTGCAGGAGAAGGTGCTGAACCTCTACAACTCCTGGATGGATGAAGCCGCCCTCGAAGCGCGCGGCACCGAAGCCCTCAAGGGCGATCTCACGGCGATCAACGCCGCAGCCAACAAGGCCGACCTCGTCAAGCTGATGGGCAATATCGACTATTCGGGCCCGATCGGCATGTACATCTCGCCGGATCCGGCTGACCCGACCAAGTATGTCGTCAACGTCACCCAGGCCGGCCTCGGCATGCCGGTGCGCGACTACTACCTCAACAAGGGCGAGAAGTACGACGCCTACCGCGCCGCCTACAAAGCCTATGTCACGAAGATCTTCGAACTGATCGGCGATGCGACGCCGGCGGCTTCGGCTGACTCCGTGATCGCGCTCGAGACCAAGCTCGCGACCGTCCACTGGGCGCCCGAGAAACAGCGCGACGTGCAGGCGACCAACAACCCGGTCGACCGCGCCGGCCTCAAGAAAATGATCCCCGCGATCGACTGGGACATCTTCCTGCCCGTGGCCGACCTCGGCGACGTGCAGCACTTCGTCGTCAACGAGACGACCGCCCTGTCCGGCGGCGCCAAGCTGCTTGACACCCAGCCCGTCGGCGCCTGGAAGAAGTATCTCGCCTTCCACCTCGCCAACGACTACGCGGCCAACCTGCCGAAGGCGTTCGACGAAGCGAACTTCAACTTCTTCCGCAAGACGCTCTCGGGCGTTGAAGTGCAGCGCGATCGCTGGAAGCGCGGCGTCCAGCTGCTCGACGGCCTGATCGGCGAGGGCCTCGGCGAGATCTACGTCTCGAAATTCTTCCCGGCCGACAACAAGGCCAAGATGGACACCCTCGTCGCCAACCTGCGCACCGCGATGGGCGAGCGCCTGAAGACGCTCGAGTGGATGGACGATGCCACCCGCGCCGAAGCCCAGAAGAAACTGGCGACCTTCGACCCACGCGTCGGCTATCCGGTGAAATGGCGCGACTACACCAACTACACGGTTGAAGCCGGCAAGCTGTTCGAGAACGTCCGCGCCGGACGCAAGTTCGAATGGAACCGCCAGGTTGCGCGCCTCGGCCAGCCGGTCGACCGCGAAGAGTGGGGCATGAACCCGCAGACGGTGAACGCCTACTACAATCCGCTGGTCAACCAGATCACCTTCCCGGCCGCGATCCTGCAGCCGCCCTTCTTCGATCCCAACGCTGACTCGGCCGTGAACTACGGCGCGATCGGCGCGGTGATCGGCCACGAGATGGGCCACGGCTTCGACGACCAGGGCCGCGAGTTCGACGAGACCGGCAAGATCCGCAACTGGTGGACGCCCGAGACGAACGCCAAGTTCGTCGCGGCGACCGACAAGTTCGCGGCGCAGTACAACGCCTTCTGCCCGCTGCCCGCGAGCCCGACCGAGTGCGTCAATGGCAAGTTCACCATGGGCGAGAACCTCGGCGACCTCGGCGGCCTCGAAATGGCCTACACCGCCTACAAGCTCTCGCTTGGCGGCAAGGAAGCCCCGGTGCTCGACGGCTTCACGGGCGACCAGCGCTTCTTCCTGGCCCACGCCCAGGTCTGGCGCGCGATGCAGCGTGACGACGCCCTGCTCAACCAGATGAAGACCGACCCGCACTCGCCGGCCGCTGCGCGCGGCTCGATCCCCGAGCGCAACATCGACGCCTGGTACACGGCGTTCGGTGTGAAGGAAGGCGACAAGGGCTTCATCAAGCCCGAAGAACGGGTTCACATCTGGTAGTTTTCAGCCCGCCCTTCGCCACTAGCGAGGGGCGGTTTTCTTTCACGCGACCTTATCGAGGAAACTGATGCGCACTCTTCTGTTCGCCGCCGTCTCTGCCCTTGCCCTTTCGGCCTGCAACCCTTCCACGCCAGCGCCCGCCGTCGAAACGCCCAAGCCATCCATCGGCGCCTTCGGCATCGATGTGACCAACGCCGACGCCGCTGTGAAACCCGGCGACGATTTCTTCCGCTACGCCAACGGCACATGGCTCAAGACTTTCAAGATGCCGGAAGACAAGGCCCGTTTCGGCTCGTTCGACGCGCTCGGCGACAAGTCCGAAGCCGATGTGAAGAGCATTATCGACGGCTTCGCGGCGAGCCCGCCCGCCGCCGGCACGAATGTCGCGAAAGCTGCCGACTTCTATGCCAGCTGGATGGACGAAGCGACGCTTGAGACGCGCGGCGCCGAACCGCTGAAGCCCTACCTCGACACCATCAACGCCATCAACACCAAGGCCGACCTGCTGAAAGTCATCGCGACTGTCGGCTACGCCTCGCCGTTCGGCCTCGGCGTCGAAGCCGACACCGCTGATCCGACGCGTTATGCCGTGTGGGGCGCCCAGGGCGGCCTCGGCCTGCCTGACCGCGAATACTATCTCGGCAAGACGGACTCGCAGGTCAAATACCGCGCCGCCTACAAAGCCTACGTCACGAAGATCTTCGAGCTGCTTGGCGACAAGGAAGCCGCCAAGAGCGCAGACACCGTGATCAAGTTCGAGACCGAGATCGCCAAGGGCCACTGGAAGCAGGAAGAGCTGCGCGTGACCGACAAGGCTTTCAAGGCCATGGACGCCGCGACCTTCAAGAAGCTCACGCCGAACATCGATCTCGACAAGCTCGCGGCCGACGCCGGCCTGCCCCCGCTTACCAACATGGTGGCTTACGGCGACACGTCGATCACTGCTGGCGCCAAGCTGGTCGACACCCAGCCGCTCGCTGTCTGGAAGAAATACCTCACCTTCCACATCGCATCCGACAACGCGACTTTCCTGAGCAAGGCGTTCGACGATGCGAACTTCGCATTTACCTCGGCGCTCTCCGGCGTGACCGCCAAGCGCGACCGCTGGAAGCGCGGCGTCAACCTGATCGACGGCAATATCGGTGAAGCGCTGGGCGAGGCCTATGCCGCCAAGTTCTTCCCGCCGGAGAACAAGGCCAAGATGGAAGCCCTTGTCGGCAACCTCCACACCGCGCTCGAGACCCGCATCAAGGGCCTCACCTGGATGGACGACCCGACCCGCACCGAGGCGCTGAAGAAGCTCGCAAACTTCGAGGTCCGCGTCGGCTATCCGAGCAAGTGGCGCGATTACTCCGCCATGCAGATCGACAAGGCCAAGCTGTTCGAAAACGTCATGAGCGCGCGGCAGTTCGAGTGGAACCGCCAGGTCGCCCAGCTTGGCGGCCCGGTTGATCGCGAAGAGTGGGACATGAACGCGCAGACCGTGAACGCGTCCTACAACCCGCTGATGAACCAGATCACCTTCCCGGCTGGCATCCTGCAACCGCCCTTCTTCGATGTGAACGCAGACGCAGCGGTGAACTATGGTGCGATCGGCGCGGTCATCGGCCACGAGATCGGCCATGGCTTCGACGACCAGGGCTCGGCCTTCGACGACAAGGGCGTGCAGCGCGACTGGTGGACCGCGGAAACGAAGGCGAAATTCCTCACCGCCGCCGACCAGCTCAACAAGCAGTATGACGGCTATTGTCCGTTCCCAGACCAGTGCATCATCGGCAAGCTGACGACCGGCGAGAACATCGGCGATCTCGGCGGCATGATCATGGCCTACACCGCTTACAAGCAATCGCTTGGCGACAAGGAAGCTCCGGTGATCAGCGTCAACGGCGTCGACTACACCGGCGACCAGCGCTTCTTCCTGTCCTGGGCCCAGGTGTGGCGTGCAATGGCGCGTGAAGACGCCGCCCGTCGCCTGCTGACGCTCGATCCTCACTCGCCGCCGGAATACCGCGTCAACGGCGTCATGCCTAACATCGACGCCTGGTATGACGCCTTCGGCGTCAAGGAAGGCGACAAGATGTATCTCGCGCCGGATAAACGCGTCCGCATCTGGTAACCGGCGCGCCGGCGCCTGTCCGGCCCCCGCGCGACAAAGGGCCCGCGATCTCCGGATCGCGGGCTTTTCTTTTGAACCTGCGCCATGAGCTTGACTTAAACATCGCCTCAACAAGACTTGGCCAAACTCCACAAGGGGGCCTCGTGTCCGTCAGGGTTCTTCAAAGACTGGGCGCTGCGATCGGCGCCTCGCTGCTCGCGCTCGCTGCCTGCTCCTCGCCTGCATCCCAGACCGCCGCGACTGCGATGCCGCCGGAACTCGCCATCCTTCCGGCGACGCCGCCCCAGCTTCTACCCGGTCAGGGGGTCAACCTCGAACAGCTCTCCGGCCTGCCCGCTACAAGCGATGACGACCCGCTCCCGTCCACGGTGATCCTGGAGGCCGGGGACGACTTCTACGGCTACGTCAATCGCGACTGGCTCGCCGCCTACAAGCTGCCCGCCGACAAGGCTTCGATGGGCTTCACCGAAGAGCTGTCGGAAAAATCGGACGCCGATGTGCGTGCGCTGGCCGAACAGCTGATCGCCGCCAAACCCGCCGCCGGAACGCTCGAACGCAAGGTCGCGGATCTCTATGCCGCGGCTATGGACGAAGCGACCATCGAGAAGCGCGGCATCGAACCGCTCAAGCCGCA
Source organism: Hyphomonadaceae bacterium (assembly GCA_965279205.1). Classification (GTDB taxonomy): domain Bacteria; phylum Pseudomonadota; class Alphaproteobacteria; order Caulobacterales; family Hyphomonadaceae; genus UBA7672. Next base: position 1,172,241 of record OZ257144.1, on the reverse strand, counting down.
CCTCGACCGCATCCGCGCGGTCTCCAACGTCAACGACCTGATGCGCCTGATGGGCGTCATCGGCTACGCCTCGCCCGTGGGCGCCGGCATTGCGCCCAGCCCGGTCGACCCCGATCGCAACGCCATCTGGGTGTCACAGTCCGGCCTCGGCATGCCGCATCGCGGCTACTATCTCGGCTTCGGCGTCAGGGACGAGGCGCTGCGCGTCTCCTACCGCAAGTATGTCGCGACCGTCATGCGCCTGATCGGCAATCCCGATCCCGAAGGCGCGGCCGCCCGCATCTATGCGCTCGAGCGCAAGATCGCGCTGGCCCACACCGACATCGACCGCAGCCTCAGCGCAGAAGAAACCCTGCGCCCGACCACGCTGTCCGGGCTCAAGAGCTTTGCGCCTGGCCTCGACTGGGACCTCTTCCTCGGCGAAGCCAATTTCACCGGCGCCAAGCTTTATGTTGTCACCGACGGCACGGCCGTCGCGGCCTGCGCAGATCTGATTCGCAAGGAAAAGCTGGAGGACTGGAAGACGTGGATGGAATTCCATTTCGCCAACCAGTTCGCCGCCTACCTGCCCCGCGCCTTCGCCGACCCCTCGTTCGACTTCTTCACGCGCCAGCTCGCCGGCGTGCAGGAGGAATTGCCGCGCTGGCAATGGTCGGTCGGCGTCCTCAACGACTATCTCGGCGACGGCGTTGGACAGCTCTACGCAACGCGCAATTTCGGAACCAAAGACCGCAAGGCCATCGACACGATCGTCAGCAACATCCGCTCATCCTTCGAAACGCGCATGCGGGCGCTCGACTGGATGGACGAGGCAACCCGCAAGGAAGCGCTCAACAAGCTCACCGCGCTCAAGCAGATGGTCGGCCAGCCCGACACCTGGCGTGATCTGTCCGGCGTCAAGATCGAGCCCGGCAAGCTGATCGAAAGCCTATACAACATCTACGATTTCGATTGGCGCGAGCAGGCCGCCGACCTCAACAAGCCGGTCGACCGTGCGCGCTGGCCGACGCCGCCGCACGTGATCAACGCCTTCTACAATCCTCTCGCCAACACCTTCGTCCTGCCCGCCGGCATCCTCCAGCCGCCCTTCTTCGATCCGGACGCGGATGCAGCTGAGAACTATGGCGGCATCGGCGCCATCATCGGCCACGAGATGAGCCACGGCTTCGACGACATGGGCCGCCAGTTCGATGAAACGGGAAAAACCCGCAACTGGTGGACCGAGGACACCGACGCGCGCTTCCTCGTGAAGTCCAACGACCTGATCCGGCAATACAACGCCTACTGCCCCTGGTTCGGCGCATGCGTGAATGGCCTCGGCACGCTCGGCGAGAATATCGGCGATCTCGCCGGCCTCGAAATCTCCTACGCCGCCTACCATGCCTCGCTTGGCGGCAAGGCAGCGCCTGTCATCAAGGGCCTCACCGGCGACCAGCGCTTCTTCATCGCCTACGCCCGCGGCTATCGCGGCAAGATGCGCGAGGAACTCGCCCGCGCCATGCTCGACGGCGACAGCCACGCCCCCAACCGCTACCGCGTCAACGGCGTCGTCCGGAACATGGACGCCTGGTACGCCGCCTTCAACGTCCAGCCCGGCGACCGGCTCTACCTGAAGCCCGAAGACCGCATCCGGCTGTGGTAGCGGCCACCTGAAAAGCTGATCCCCTCCCCGTGAACGGAGGCGGTATAGTTATATCTGGAAATACTTCGCGGGCGATGACGCGACACGCCTGGGTCTCGTTAGGTTGCGGCTCCCCACTTGGGTGAAGGACCCTGCGCGATTTGAACGTCGCCTTCTAAGTCGACTGGACTATGAGCCGGGATCGCCAGCTCTCGTCACCCCGGCGGTTCCGAGCTGGCGCAAACGAGCGTCGTATCGCTGAACCGCTGCGAAAGCGTCGTCGGACGCCTTTTGCATCGCGGGGTCGTCGAGATTCCGGAGTGTGCGCACACGTCCCTGATCGTCTTCCGTCAGCAGGCCGGCTTTTACCAGTTTGTTGATCTTCCGGCGCACCGTCTCTCTTGCTAGGCCTGTTCTGTCCGCGATCAGCAGCCGCGAGATCGCTCCACGATAATCCTCTGGCGGCTTCACCGCACGACGAACGTGGTCAGGCACATCCGACCCCAACACCAACGGCCGCATCGAGGCTTCCGCAATGCTGAAGTAGATGACGATACTTTCGAGATCGAGATGGATGACCGAGCGCGCACCGTGAAGCATATCCAGTAGCAGCTCGACTGCCGCGAAGGCCCGTGGACGAACGTGATCAGGGAGCATTCTGAGACCTTATCCGGACGGCTCGAAACAAGCGGACATAGCTACTCACAATGATCATCATGAATGTAGCAAGTCTCGTTATCGAAGCGGCAGCTGATAGTGCTTACCCCAATGGGAAGCACAAGCACTCTTACTCAGAATGGGTTGAGGTGCGGCGATTGGGTATGAGGACGAAGGGGGGCGGATTACCCTTTGTTGTCTAGCGCACATGCAAACGAGTCACGCGGGTTGGGACTCTGCGGGGCAAGCGAAACAATGCGTTCCATCGAACCACAGGTCGCGCTTCACTGGGCCGATATGGCCGAAGAGCTCGCCAGCGTCGGATACTGGATGATGGATGTCGAAACCCAAGCAATCCGCTGGTCGCCTAACATGTACAAGATTTTCGGCTTGGCACCGGGACCAATCCCCTCGCTCGAATACGTTATGCAGTTTGTACATGCCGATGACCGTGCCGCAGCAGATGCCAATCTGAAAGCGAACGTGCTGGGCGGTTCTGCGCGATCCGCATCGCGGATTGTCCAGCCTTCGGGAGAGGTTCGTTACATCGAGGCCCGCAACGCCTCCGAGTTAGCGCCCGACGGCCGGGTGTTGGCCATCTACGGCACAGTGCACGACGTTACCGATAGCATCGCCGCCGCAAGGGCCCTCGCCGAGAGCGGAGCTCGATATCGCCTGCTGGCCGAGAATTCTTTCGATGTCATCGCGTGTTGTCGCCCAGATGGAACGTTTAGCTTTCTGACCTCGGGGATTCGAAAGTTGCTCGGCTTTGAAGCGGAAGAACTCATTGGCCGTGAAGCCTCCGAGCTCATCCATCCCGACGACCGTTCACGCGTGCGCCTCGCGTTCGCAGAGCATATCAGGCGAGGCAAAAATGCAGGCCCGCTTCAATACGAGTATCGTGCGATCGCCAAGGACGGACGCGAGGTGTGGCTTGAAGCAAATCCCCGCGGCGTATTCGACCCAACGACAGGAGCCCTGATCGAGATCCAGGACAATTTGCGCGACGTCAGCGAACGAAAGGCGCTAGACCACAAACTGCTCGCGGCGAAGGAGGCTGCGGAAGCGTCCACCCGTGTAAAAGCGGAGTTCCTTTCGAACATTAGCCACGAACTGCGTACACCTCTAACGGCGATCATTGGATACTCTAGCCTTCTTGCCGAAGCGCAAAATTTGCCCGAACCGCTTCGACGATACACCGAGCGCATCGACAGCGCTGGGCGAGCGCTGCTGTCGCTCATCAACGGCATACTTGATTTCTCGCGGCTGGAGGCCGGGCAGTTTACCATCACGCCACAAGTCTGTTCTCCAACGCAGATCGCACGTGAATGCCTGGACCTCCTCGCACTTGTTGCCGAAACCAAAGGCGTGCGGCTTGAATTCGTCGAAGCGGATGGCGTTCCGCCCTTCGCGATGATCGATCCGGACGTTTATCGCCAAATCCTGATCAACCTCATCGGCAACGCGGTGAAGTTCACCGACGCGGGCCTTGTCCGGCTCACGGTTGAATTTGACGCGAGCGAGGAGAAGCTTTCGGTCAGCGTCGAGGACACCGGCACGGGGATCCCCGCGACCGAGATTGGAAAACTGTTTCGTAGATTCTCGCAAGTCGATGGTAGCTCGACTCGCGAGCACGGTGGCGCTGGGCTTGGCCTCGCGATCTGCAAGGGACTCGTTGAAGCGGTTGGCGGCGACATCTCGGTCGCGAGCCAACCTGGCGTTGGGTCGGTGTTTTCCTTCCGCATACCCGCCACCCCGGCAGACGGCCTTGTGCTTGCGAACGAGGCGTATGAGCTGTCAGGGATAAACGCCAGAATTCTCGTTGCCGACGACAATGCTTCGATCCGTCAACTCGTACGGGTGGTGCTCGAAAGCGTGGGCTCGAACGTAACCGAAGTGACCGATGGTCCTGCGGCGATCGAAGCGGCGACAACGTGGCCATTCGATCTCATCTTACTCGATCTGCGTATGCCCCAGATGCCAGGCGATGAGGTGGCGAGGGTGCTACGTGAGCGGCGCGGTCCGAATTCGAATACGCCGATCGTTGCCTTCACCGCATCTGGAGAAGCTCTCACGGAATCATTCTACCGGAAATCCGGTTTCAACGCCGCCCTCGCAAAGCCTGTGGTCGTTCGCGACCTGCTGGGCCTGGTCGCCCAATTCACCGGTGCTTCAAAACAAGGAGATGCAGCATGATAGCCGCACCAATCCAAGGGGTCGACCCGTCGCGACCTCGCATCATGGTCGTGGAGGATGATCCGGCTGTGTTGGACCTCGTCGTCACGCGGCTCGAAGTCGCCGGATACGAAACGCGGAGCGCCCGCGACGGGGCCGCCGCTGTGGACCGGCTGGGAGAGGTTCGCCCTGCTGCGATGATCCTCGATCTCAACATACCGAAGCTGGACGGGTTCGGCGTTCTTGACCTGATGGCACACAGGGCCGATCTCGCCACCATCCCCGTGCTCGTCCTTTCGGCGCGAAGCAGGGCGAAGGATATCAAACTCGCGATCGCCCTAGGAGCGTCCGATTATTTAACCAAGCCGTTCGAGACGTCCCACTTGCTTTCGCGAGTAGCAAGACTACTGCGGCGGCCTCCGTCACCTGTCGCACCGCCTTCCGCTTCCGACGGCGACAGCTTTCTAGTCTAGTCCGCCCTTCAACACAGCTCAAACGCGGCGACCGCCTCACTGTCCCCGTCGTCTTCGCCAGGCGCCGACCAAACCCACCGCTGTCATCCTCGGGCTTGACCCGAGGATCTTTCTTGCCCGGCCTATCCACGCTCTGGATGAAAACAAGGATCCTCGGGTCAAGCCCGAGGATGACCCGCGGAGAGCGCCCGCAACCCAGCACATTCCATCAGCCGGATTGGAGGATAACTTCCCTCCCAACCCGCGTGATTGCAGGCCGTCTGGCGCAATCGGTGTGGGACAACGGACAAGCTCCCTCCCCGCCCTCGCCCGCTATCCGATAGTGGAGGCATGGCGCAGGTCCGCGACATCCTCTGTCTGATCTTCTTCCCGCTCGGGCAGCTCGCCCGTCTGTGGCGGGTAGCCCTCGACTATCTCCACGCCATCGAGGCGGTCCTGGCGGACGAGGCCTGTCTGGCCGAGTTCCGCGACCTGCCCGCCAGCCGCGCCGCGCTCGAGGCCAGCATCGCCAACGCCGAGGACGTGATCGCCGTGCTGATCGGCGTGCGCACCCGTGAGCTGCTGGGCCTCGGCTTCAGCATCAGCCGCCGCCCGACATTCGATGTCCGCATCACAAAGGCGCGCTCGATGAACCAGGTCCTCGCGCGCTATTCCCGCATGCTGGCCTCCCTCAGCCAGATCGAGCGCATCGCCCGCCGGAGAGCCAACCGCATCCGGCGCGAGATGCGGGATAGCCTCCCCTCCGTCTCGATGCTTCGCATCGATCCACCTCCCCCCGCGCTGCGCGCGGTGGAGGCAATCCGTGAAACAGGCTCGATCTCTTGCCTCTCCATGCGAAGCAGGGGGAGGTGGATTGCGCGCGCTTGCGCGCAAGACGGAGGGGGATTGCGCGGCATTTGCCGACCGCGCGGACCGCCCTGATCCCCATTCCCCGAAACCCACCTCAACCCAACCCGCAGGCGTCACCGGCGAGAACGAGACCCCATGCTCGGAGGACCTCACAAAAGCTGATCCCCTCCCCGCGAACGGAGAGGGGACCAACCTAGCGCCCCAGACTTGTTAGCTCGACCTAGAAGTCGAACTGATAGTTGATGTGGAAGCTCTGTCCGCGACCGAGATTGTTCGCGAGGTAGGGCGTTCCAACGGTGTCGACGAAGCCGCGGCCGAGCGAGGAGAAGTATTCCTCGTCCAGCAGGTTCTCGACGCGCACACCGATGCGGTGCTTGCGGTCCTGGTCGAGATACCAGCGCGCGTTCAGGTCGACGAGGAAGTAGTCGCCGTAGTCGATGCGGCCGAGGCCCGACGGCGCATTGCCGGCAAGGTCGCCCACCCAGGTCGCTGCGATGCCGCCCGCGAAGGGAACATTGCCCGGATCCCAGTCAAGGAATACCTTGGCGAGATCTTCCGGAATGTTGTTGGCCTGGGCGCTGCCGCCCTCGAACTCGCTTTCCGAGTGCGTCCAGTCGACCGTGCCGGAGATGCCATTGCCGAAGTCCATCGAAGCAGTCGCCTCGATGCCGTTGGTCTCCAGCTTGGTGCCGTTGTTGTCGAACGTGTCGTAGCAGCCGTTCACCGGATCGTCGGAGCAACCATAATTGCCGGCCGATCCCGGAGCACGGGTGTCCACCAGCGTGATGATCTGGATGACGTCTTCCAGTTCGCGGTGGAACAGCGTCACTTCCCACGAAGCTTTTTCGGCGCGACCGCCGAAGGCAGCTTCGAAGTTGGTGCTCTCCTCGCCCTTGAGGTTCGGATTGCCCTGTTCGCAGCACGGGTCGACCACGAAGAGTTCGTAGGCATCCGGCAGGCGGAAGGCAGTGCCGGCCTGGGCGCGTGCGTAAAAGTAGTCGTTGATGTCGAGATCGGCCGACACGTTCCACACCGTCGTCTCGCCATCGCCCGAGGGCTTGTTGTGGCGAACGCCAGCGGCAAGCTTGAGGCCGTTCAGCACATTCACATCCCAGCGCACCTGGGCGAAGGGCGCGATCACGTCCTCCGTCAGCGGCGCGATCAGGAACACCTGGTCCTCGCCATTGTACTTCTGATAGTCGACGCCGCCGAGCACGGTGATGTCGTCGCTCAGCTTGTACTGGGCCAACAGGTTGAGGCCGTAGTCCTCGAAGCCCCAGAACTCGCGGTCGGAGCTGATGTTCAGCGTGCCCGACGGCGGCTCGGTGTTGCGGATGTCGGTAAAGCGCGTGTCCCACCAGTGGTAGTAGGCCTTGGCGAAGAAGCTGAACTTGTCGCCCACGCCCCAGTCGAGCTTGGCCGAAAGGATGTCCTCGTCGCGATCGTTGTGCGAGGTGAAGGTCTCATACGAATTCGCGAAATCTAGCACGGCGTCGGTGTGCTGGTAGTTCACTGACACCTTGGTCGACGGCGAGAACTCGTAGCCGTACTTGGCGCCGAAATTGGTGACGTCATAGCCGCGGTTCCGGTCCGTCGCGCTCGGTTGATAGTCCTGGTCGCGATAGGGCTGGAAGCCTTCGGCTTCGTCATGGCTGGCGAACACGACGAACGAATGATCGCCGAGCGCGCCTGACGTGTAGCCGTCGATATGACGCTCCTCGTCCGAACCGAAGCCAGCCGAGAACGAGCCCTGCTGCTCCTTCGTGAAGCCCTTCGTGACGATGTTGATCGCGCCGGAAACAGCCGACGTGCCATAGAACAGGCTCTGCCCGCCTTTGAGCACTTCGATCTTCTCGATCATGCTGGCTGGCATCGTGTCGAGCGGGGTCGTGGTCGTGTAGAGCCGGTTCGAGATCCGAACGCCGTCGACCAGCCAGATGATGTCCTGGCGCCGACCGCCCAGCAGGGACGCGCTCACATAGTCGAACGGTCCGTTCTTCGGCGAGACGTAGAGACCGGGCACCTGCATCTGCAGCGCCTGGCTCGCGTCGGTATAACCGCCATTCTTGATCTGCTCAGCGGTCACCACGTCGAGGCGCGAGCCGTACGACTCAAGCTCCTCGGCCAGCCCCTCTTCGAGCTGCCCCCACACGCTGACCACGTCACGATCGCTATCAATGGCTTGCGCCAACGCAGGCGCCGCGCCGAGCGCGAGCGCAATCGACGCCGTAGCGCCGAGCAGAAGATTTTTCAAAACGTCCTCCCGGATATTCTCCAAAATTTCCAGGATCGCGGCCTCCTGCTTCCGCTCCCAGAACGGGCGGACGCTAGGCGACAACCGCCGCATTGCATACAATCGCGGGCCTCACCAAGACGCGATCAGCGCGCCATTCACGCGCGTGTCGCATTTGGGCAACAGCGCGTTCCCGCGCCGCGCGAACTTCAGGCTGTCGCGCGCGCTTTCTTCGGCGCCGCAGGCTTTGCCAGCGCGCGCTCCGCGTGGCGCCGCAGCATCCGTTCCGCCGCCTTCGCCGCCGCGTCCGCCGCCCTCGCCTCCACCGCGTTCAGCACCTCACGCGCCAGCCGCGCGGCCTCCGCCTGTCCGTCGGCCGACACCACATCCGCCGTCGCCCGCGCATGGTGCGGCGTCACCGGCGCCGCCACACGCAACCGCTCGGCCAGCACCCCACCCGCCGCCTCGAACAGCGCCCGCGCAAACCCCACACGCAGGTGCTGGAACTCCTCCGCCGACCCTCCGTCGTCCGCCACATGCTCCATCATGTCGACAAACTGGTCGATCCGCGCGATCTGCGCCGCGCTTGCCCGCACCGCCGCATTGCGCGCCGCCAGCGCCGTCAGCTGGACATGCAGCTCAATCATGTCGCCGACCTCGGCCGGATTCGCCTCGCGCACGCGAGCGCCTTTGTTGAGCACGATCTCGGCGAGCCCCTGCGCCTCCAGCCGCTGCAGGGCCGCGCGCACGATCGTGCGGCTGACGCCATGCGCATCGGCGATCTCGACCTCGCGCAGAGGTGAACCAGGGGTCATCTGGCCGAGGTGAATCGCCATGGCCAGATCGTCCGCCAGCCGGCTGGTCTGCGAGCCGTCTCCCATCGGAGGCAGCGGAATCTTGTGCGACTTGCCGCAGGTCATCAGGTCATTCGGAGGCTGGAGGAAAACGCGCTGGACCCTAGCCTCGCGCCTCGCTGCATACAATCCGTACAGCCAGCTGATCGCAGCAGGTTTTCGCCTGACAGCCAGCCGCCCGCGCAGTAAGCACGGCCACATGACGTTCGATCAGGCGCTCGATGAAATCTACCGGTCCTGGCTAGCCGCCAGGCCGCATCTGACTGCGCGCTATGACCGCGACGTGCGTCATCCTGAAATCGTGCATCGCATCGCCGCGCGCCTCGGCCTGCTTCCACCCCCGGAGCGCGTGATCAAGGTCACGGGCAGCAAGGGCAAGGGCACGACATCCCGTTTCGCCGCTGACCTCGTCGCCCAGGCCGCGCCTGACGCGCGCGTGGCACTTTTCGTCTCGCCTCACGAAGTCGAGCAGACAGACCGCATCCGCCTTGATGGCGAACCCATCTCTGAAGACGAGTTCCGCGCCACGGTCGAACGCCTCTCGGCGGCCGTTCGCGAACAAGAGCCAAGCTTGCCTCCGGGCCAGTACATTTCGCCGGTCGGCTATTTCCTGCTTGTCGCGCTCGACTGGTACAAGCGGCAAGGCGCCGACTGGTTCGTCCTCGAATGCGGGCGCGGCGCCCGTCGGGATGATGTCGGGACTCTCCCGTCGCAGGTCTCGGTCGTGACATCCATCCTGCTTGAACACGCCGACACGCTGGGTCCTGGCATTGCCGATATCGCGGCCGACAAGTTCTCCGTCGCGGAGAATTCGGACCATGTGATCGCATCCGCCGGCGCCATGGCGCATGCGCCGGCAACGCTCGATCGGTCGCGCGTGGACACCATGCCCTCTTCCGTCGCTGCCAGCGACGCTCCGCGCTGGATTACCGACTGCCGAACGCTCGGCCAGCGTGCAGCTGAACGCCTGCTCGACCTGACGCCGGGCGCACTTGATGCGAGCAGACTTCGAATCCACAGCGCCTCGTTCGGCGAAGGCGCAATGGGACACGCCCGTTATATCTTCGAAGCCGCGATCAACACCGACTCGCTCGATCTTTCTTTCCTGGCGACGCTTCCAGGCGACACGACCGTGCTTGCCTGCCTATCCGATGGAAAGGACCGCGAGCGCATGACCGCCGCGCTTTCGCGCCTCGGCCGCGTGAAGGAGATTGAACTGACCGGCGCGGAAAACTATCTGCACTTTTCTGAGGCCCACGGACGCGCCCTTCCGCTTTCGATCGACGACGCATCCGGCCTTCGCGACCTGATCCGGGAAACGGAAGGCTTGGTCTATCTCGTGGGAACGCAGTCCTTCATCCGCCTCGTCCATCGCGCTATCGCCCTCGATACAGCCATGGAGGCCGCATGTTCGGCCTGAACCGCTTCGGCGACGGTATTTCTATTGCGCGCGTGCTTGCCTTCATGGATGCGCACGGCGTCAGCATTCCCGACCTGTCGCGCCGCTCCATCGTGGCGACCGGCACCAATGGCAAGGGTTCGACCGCGCGCTTTCTCGCCGGCGCGCTCGAAGCCGCCGGCCTGCGCGTTGGCGTCTTCACCTCGCCTCACCTGTTCGACGTACGCGAGCGGATCGCCATCGGTGAGACGATGATCCCGCGCGAGGCGCTTGATCGACACGCAAAGACCGTGATCGCCTTCAACGACACCCTGCCCACCGGCGGCAAGATGGGCGCATTCGAGCTTCTGTTCTTTGCCGCCGTGCTGTGGTTCCGCGAGGAAGCGCCGGACGTCATCGTCTGGGAGGCGGGCATTGGCGGCCGCTATGACGCCGTTCGCGCGGTTGGCGCCAAACTGTCGATGCTCACATCGATCGAACTCGAACACACGGAAATTCTCGGCCAGACAGAAGAGCTGATCGCCTGCGACAAGGTCGACGCGCTGGCGCCGGGCGGGACGCTGGTGATTTCACCCTCGGTCCCGCGACGCCTGCTGCCTCTGATCGATAGTTATGCCCGCCTGTCCAGCCGGTCCTGCAGTCTCGCCGACGAAAACCGCAGCATCGGTCCGGTCGTCAACACCGCCGATGGCGCACGGTTCGAACTGTCTTCAGGCGCGACAAGGCAGGCCGTCCACCTGAAGCTGATCGGCGCCCACCAGGCGCAGAACGCCCTTACCGCCCTGCGCACCGCCGAACTCTGGCTTGGTGACCGCCTGACAGCAGACCTTCAGAAAAGGATGATCGACGCGCTCGGCCAGGTTCGGTGGGCGGGACGGCTTGAGCTCGTCTCGCGCTCGCCTGACCTGTGGGTCGATGTCGCTCATACGCCGGGAGCGGTCGAACAGGTCGCCAGCGCGCTGCTTGAATTCCTGCCGCGCGACAAGGCGCTGGTCGTCTTCGGCGCCGCCGCTTCGAAACAGGCTGCCCGGATGGCCGCAGCAGCAGCGGCCAGGTTCGACGACATGATCCTCACCTGCCCGTATGACGCCTCCGCCGATGTCGGTGAACTGGCCAGCGTGGTCAGCCGTCACACCCGCCGCGTGACCATCGAGCGAGATGTGACAGCAGCGGCCCGTCTCGCCCGCGAACGAGCCACGGCGGAGGGCAAATCCGTGATCGCGCTTGGCGGCACGCACCTTGCCGCCAAGATCCAGCGCGCCTGGGCCGGCGGCAATCCGGACGAGCTGGAATTCCTCTAGCTACTCCGCCGCTTTCGTCTTGCGCTTCGGCGGCTTCAGCTGGTCGCCGTCGAGCGAATCGTCCTCGCCCTGGAACAACTTGCGGATGTTCACGGTGGCGCGCGTTCCGACATGGCGGAAACTGGTGCGCAGCCAGTTCTCGGACGCCTGCCGTCCCTTCTCGAACAGCATGTCGATGAATTCGGGCTCGACATTGAACTTGGACGACGCGCCCAGCTCGGACAGTGATTTCTCGTCCGCAATGACGTGCATCAGCATGCGGCGATAGCCGGTGCCTTCCAGCCGGCCTGCTTCCATCAGGCGCGAGACAAAGTCCATCGCGCGCAGGTCGTGCAGCAGCGAGGCGTTGAACGTGATCTCGTTGACCCGGTTGATGATGTCGCGCGCGGTGATGGGCGCGCCGGGCCGCCGGATCGGGTTGATCTGCACCAGCACGACATCGTCCGACGCGCAGTTCTCGAACAGCGGCCACAGGGCGGGGTTGCCGGTAAAGCCGCCGTCCCAGTAGGGCACGCCCTCGATCTCGACCGCCTTGAACAGCCAGGGCAGGCACGCAGAGGCCATCACATGGTCGGCGGTCAGCTGCTTCTTGTCCCAGACATGGGCGCGGCCGGTTTCGACATTCGTGGCCGAGATGAACACCTTCACCTTGGACTTCCGCACCCGGTCGAAATCGATCAGCTGGACGACGAGATCGCGCAGCGGATTGAGATTGAACGGATTGAAATCGTATGGGCTGGCGATCCGGGTCACGAGATCGAACATCACATAGATGGGTGACGTATCGAGATTCCAGCCGCCCAGCAGCGTTTCGATCGGCGAGCGTTGCAGCGGGCTGGTGCGCGCCTCCAACAGAACGCCGTCCCAGAACCGCCTGAGCGAAGCACGCGCTTCCTCGCGATCGCCGTCGGCAAATCCCGCCGCCAGCGCGACGGCGTTCATCGCGCCGGCCGAGGCGCCAGTGATCGCCTCGATCTCGACACGCGGATCTTCCAGCAGACGATCGAGAACGCCCCAGGAAAACGCGCCGTGCGAACCGCCGCCCTGAAGGGCGAGGTTCATTAGTTTCGGTGTGGCGGCTGTTGCAGCCATGGCGGTTCCTCGCCGGTGATCAGCGGCTGGAACGGGCTAGAGGTCAACCACTTCGATTGTGACATAGCCAAAACGCGCGAAAGCAGGCTGCATGGCGGCGCGATTGGCGGCGCCGCCGGTCACATAGGCGATGGCCTCGCCCGCAGTCCGCTCGCTTTTTTGCGCGACGCGCATCGCCTGGCGCGCCACCGCTTCACCGGTGTCGATCAGCCTGACGCCGGGTGGGCATGCAGCGGCGATGGCGTCCCGGATCAGCGGAAAATGCGTGCAGGCCAGCACCAGCGTGTCGATCCTCGGCCCGTCGGGCGGATCGAACAGCGGCTTCACGGCATAGGCTACCTGTTCCTGGTCGATTGCCTGCCCGCGCACGGCGCGCTCGGCGATATCGACCAGCCCGGCAGACCCGCGCCGGATCACAATCTTGCCGGCCGCGAACTGTCTTTCGAGATCATCGAGATAGGCGCGCCGCACCGTGCCGGGAGTTGCGAGAATGCCGATCACACCGGTCTTCGTCTGCTCCGCCGCCGGCTTGATCGCCGGCACCGTGCCCACGACCGGAACCTTCACCTGCGCGCGGATGTCCGCCAGCGACAGGGTGGACGCCGTGTTGCAGGCGATGACCAGCACATCGGGCTTTGCGATATCGACCAGCGCCGCGCACAGCTTCGGCAGGCGTGCGCGCAGCTCCTCTTCCGTCTTCACGCCATAGGGAAAGAAGCCGGAATCCGCCGCATAGTCGACGATCCAGTCCGGCGCCGCCTTGCGCAATTCGTCGACGATAGTGAGCCCGCCAACCCCTGAATCGAACACCAGAGCGCGGGTCATGGAATGGCTTCAGCCCTTGTCGGACTGAGGGCTGACCAGTGGGCCGTAGAGATCGGTGCGGCGGTCGCGGAAGAAGCCCCAGGCGGCGCGGGCGCGGTCGACCTCGTCCATGTCGATGGCCGCGATCAGAACGCCTTCCTGTTTGCGGTCGAAGTCGGTGAGAACTTCGCCGGTGTGGTCTGAGATGAAGGACGTGCCGTAGAATAGTTGCCCACCCTCGTCGCCCACGCGGTTTGCGGCGGCGACAGGCGTCACGTTGGAGACGGCATGGCCCAGCATTGCCCGGCGCCAGCGCGCGGCGGTGTCGAGGCTGGTGTCGTGCGGCTCGGAGCCGATGGCGGTCGGATAGAGCAGCACGTCGGCGCCCATCAGGGCCATGGCGCGCGCGGCCTCGGGGAACCACTGGTCCCAGCAGATGCCGACGCCGATGCGGCCCTTCTTCGTGTCCCACACCTTGAAACCGGTATCGCCGGGGCGGAAATAATACTTCTCCTGATAGCCGGGGCCGTCAGGAATGTGCGACTTGCGATAGACGCCGAGCAGCGAACCATCCGCATCCGCCATCACGACGGAGTTGTAGTAGGCGGGCCCTGCCTTCTCGAAGATCGAGACCGGGATCACGACGCCGAGTTCGCCGGCGAGCTTCGCCATGGCGATGACGCCTGGGTCGGACTTCCACGGATGCGCGCGGGCGAAGTTCGCCTCGTCCTGCGTCTTGCAGAAATAGTGGCCCTCGAAGAGTTCGGACGGAAGGATCACGTCCGCGCCTTTCGAGGCGGCTTCGCGCACGAGTTCGCTGACCCGCTTGATGTTCTTCGCGGGATCGTCGGTCAGCGCTGATTGCAGCACACCGAGAGTGATCTTGCGGGCCATGATCGCCTCCTATGCCGGCTGCTGTTGCGTGATGCAGTGGAACGAACCGCCGCCCGTCAGGATATGGCGCGACGGCAGGCCCACGACATTGCGGCCGGGGAAGAACGGCTTCAGCGCCTCGACGGCCTTGTTCGCCGACGGCGTGCCATAGGTCGGCACCACCACGGTGGCGTTGCCGATCAGGAAGTTCATGTGGCTGGCCGGCACGATCTCGCCGTCCTCGTCCTCGACGCGGCCCGGTGATGGAATGCGAACGACCTGCAGCATGCGCCCGCGGGCATCGCGCTGGAGCTTCAGGAAGTTCGCGATCTCGTCCAGGCGTTCCGCGTTCGGATCATCGGCATTGGCGGCCGACTGGCACGCCACGACGCCCGGCGCGAGGAAGCGCGCGATGTTGTCGACATGGCCGTCCGTGTGGTCGTTGAGGAGGCCGCGATCGATCCAGATGATGCTCTTCATCCCAAGCGCGTCGTGCAGCATGGTGCTGACATCGTCCGGCGTCATCAGCGGGTTGCGGTTGGGATTGAGCAGGCACTCGCGCGTCGTCAGCACAGTCCCCTCGCCGTCCCAGTCGAGCGCCCCACCTTCCAGCACACGATGCCAGCGCGTCGCATCGGCGCCGGCCTCGATGGCGACGAACGTACCCACCTGGTCGTCATGGTCGAGCAGGTATTTCCCGCCCCAGCCATTGAAGGTGAACAGGGCGCAGCGGTCGTTCGAATAGAAGATCGGGCCGGTATCGCGCAGCCAGATGTCGCCATAGCGTGCGTCGATGATCTCGGCATGGTCGCCCACGGCCTTCTCGGCCGACAGCAGCGCCGCCGGCCCGTGGGCCAGCAGCTTCACCTTGTCGCCTGGCTTACCGTCGGGCCCGGGCGCGGCGAGCGCGCGGATCATCGCGGCGACTTCCGCTTGCGCGGGCGCTAGGTCTTCGAGCCACAGCTCCTCGTCGGCCGGCCACGCCGTCCAGATCGCCGCGTGCGGCGTCCATTCCGCCGGTGGGTGAAGACTGATCTCGCTCATGGTTCGCCCCGAAGCATTTTCGGCAGAAAATGCGACAAACAAAAACTGGAGTGCGGTGCGACCGTCAGGTCGTTACGCGCTCTATCACCAATGGCCGGGGGGACAAGGGCCAGGCACAAGCGTCCGCATATGGCCCTGCCCGCCCAAAAGAAAAGAGGCGGCCCCGTGGGAGCCGCCTCTCTGTCTTCTGGCGAAGCTTGCCCGGACTAGAAGCCCCAGCTCGCGCCGACCCTGACGGTCCAGAACGAGACACCGTCGACCACGTCGTCGATGTTCGGAGAGGCAAGACGGCGATAGACGAAGCGGTTCGTGGCTGCGTCGCGATCGATTTCCACCACAGCCGTACGCTGCGGGAAGGGCGATTCGTACAGCACGCCCCAATCGTCGTTCAGCAGGTTGCCGATGTTCTCGACCACGAGGAACGCCGTGCCCTTGCCGAAGCCGGTGGGGAACTCCTGCTCGATCTTGAGATCGAACTTGTTGTTCCAGCCGCCTTCGAAGGCGTTGCGCTTGGTCTGCGCGCCGCGCGCGAGGCCGACAGCGTCAGCCCAGGCGAAGAACGAAGCCGTGTCGAAGTTGGTGGCCGCGCCGCCGCACGCCGTGTTGTCCGCAGCGTTCGTGTTGCTGCAGAAAATGACGTTCGGATCGGTCGCGCTGGTCGGAACGTAGAGCAGGTGAAGCCCTTCGTTGTTGTCGCCCCAGGTGTCCACGGTGCCGCCTCCGGTGAACGTGTACGAGTAGGGGCGGCTCTGATAGTATTCGCCGAACAGCGAGAAGCGGGTGGTGAAGTCCTCGAACCACTCATGCTCGTACGACACGCTGGTCGTGAAGCGATTCGGGATCAGGAAGTTCGACTTCGCCTGCGCCGGGTCGTTGATGTCGCGGACAGCGATCGAACCGAAGTTCGAACCGGCGACCGACGACGTCATCGAACGCGTGTCTTTCGCGTCGATGTGCGCAAAGGCCAGCGACCAGTCGAGGCCCCAGTCATAGCTGTTGGAAACCGCGATCGAGTAGACGTCCGTCACACCGCCCTTGTTCGCATTGGCGAGGATCAGGTCGTCCACGTTGCGGGTCGTGCAGGCCGCGGTATTCGCCGTGGCCGGGTTGAGGCAATCCGGGTCCGACTTGTCGGCGCGCTTGTAGAGGGGCGAACCGTCCGGCGCGAGCCCGACCTGGATCAGGCCCGAGTTCTTGATCGACGCCGCGTTGTTGGTGACGCCGCGCAGATAGTCGAAATCGATGCGGTAGCCGTCGCCCAGCAGGCCGAGGTCAGCTTCGTAGGTGGCGCCGAGCGCGATCTTCCATTCCGAAGCGGGCTGGAAGTCCGGATCGATGGCCGCAACGGCCGAGTTCGGCGCGTTGCTGGCGACGCTGTTGAACATCGACGTCGGGATGCCCCAGAGAGCGCCGTTCGGGTTGACCGTCTGGCCAGGTCCACGCTCGTCGCCCGTGTTCGGGTTCGTCAGGATGTTCGGCGGCACGGGGCTAGTGCCAACCTGCAGCTGGACTGCCTTGATACCGTCGTTCGAGTAGGAGTTGGACACCCACACGTTCGGGTTGCCGCCGGCGAACAGGCCGACGCCGCCACGCAGTTTCAGGCGGTCCATCAGCTCCCACTTGAAGCCGAAGCGCGGCTGCAGGATGCCCTTGCCGTCGAGGTTCTCGGTGTTCGAGAACCCGTTCCGCGCGAGGAAGAACGGGTTGGCCCGTGGGGAGTCGCTGTTGGTGTACCAGTCATAGCGCAGGCCGAGCGTGATGTCGGCGCTGTCGCCGAGCGCGAACTCGTCCTGCACATAGACCGTGTTGATGTCGTAGGCGAACGTTGCTGCCGTATCGTCCGGGTTGTTCGTCCCGGCAGCGTTTCCGTAGTTGACCTGCGCCGGTGTGCCCGCTGCAAATTCAGCAATGCTGTTGAACATGAAGCGGCCTTCGACGTTCTGCGTGAACGCATTGAAGATGTCGAAGGACTGACGCTCGGCGCCGAAGCCGAGCTGGTGGTCGCCGAGGCGGTAGTGCGCGCCTGCCTTGATCTGCAGGACCGTGTAGTTGAGGTCGTTGAAGTGACGGCTGTCGTCGCAGCCTAGGAACACGGTGCGGCCTGGATCGACGATGATCTGCACTTCGCCGATCCTCGCACCGTCGCGGCAGGCCGCGGTGGCGTCGACGTCGTTGTAGGCGACGCGCAGTTCGGTCGAGAAATCGTCCGACCAGTCCGAGAACAGCTGAGCGGAGTAGGCCTTCAGGATGGCGCCGCGATCATAGAGGTGGTTGCCAAACTCGAACCGGGTCGAGCCCGTGTCGGACTCGGTGAGGTTGAGGCCCTTGTTGTAGTTGTAGGTCAGCGCCGCGCGGTGGCGGTCGTTGATGTTCCAGTCGAGGCGGGCGAGGTATTTCTCGTCCACGGCCGGGTCGGAATACACCGTGCCGCCCAGGTCGCTGATGCCGTAAACCGTGTTGGCGATGCTGACGATCTGGTCGTACTCGGCCTGCGTGAAGCCGGTCACCTCGGTCGTCGCGCCCGAACCGACGGGGCCGCGGCCGAAGATGTTCACGCCTTCGAATTTCTCGTAGGCGCCGAAGAAGAACAGCGTGTCTTCAATGATCGGCCCGCCGATTGTTACGCCGTAGCGCTTTTCCTCGAAATCGGGAACGAACACGGTGCGGCCCTCGATCGTGTCGCCGCGCATGCTGTCGTTGGTGTAGTCATAGAACACGCTGCCGTGGAACTGGTTGGTGCCCGACTTGGACACCATGTTGATCGTGCAACCCGTGAACCCACCGTATTGCGGATCGAACGGCGCGAGTTCGACCGACACCTGGTTGATGGCGCCGAACGGGAACGGCAGGCGCTCGGTCGGGTAGCCGTTGCTGTTGAGGCCGAAACCGTCGTTGAGGCCGATGCCGTCGACCGTCACCGAGTTGAAGCGCGGGCTCGCGCCCGCGCACTGCACGCCGTCGGTGCCGACCGGGCCGCCGGCCGTCTGGTCGAGATAGATGCGCGGGTCGTTCCGGATGATGTCCTTGATGTCGCGGTTGATCGCCGGCTTCTCGGCGAGGTCCTCGGCCGAGAACACCGAGGCGGGGCCGATGGCGACCGGCGTGGCGCGGGCCTGCGTCGCGGTGACGACGATCACGTCACGCGATTCTGTGCCCGAGAAGGAGAGGTTCAGATCGGTGGGCGAGCCCAGGTCGAGGAAGATGTCGGTGACTTGCGTGGGCTGCTCGCCCGCCTTCGAGACGGAGACCGTGTATGGTCCGCCGACGTTGAGACCGCGGACATCGAACGCGCCGGACGGCGTCGAGACCACGGTGCGGGTCAGGCCGGTACGGGTATCAACGACCGTCACCGTCGCATCAGCGGCCGGCGTTCCATCGTCGTTGGATATCGTTCCCTGGACGCCCGAAGACGTCACCTGCGCGAAGGCCGCGGGCGTCAAAGCTGCGGAAACCGCAACAAATGCTACGCCACTGGCCAGTCTTTTGAGATTGATCATTTGCACCCCTCGACCACCAAGAGAAAGGCGCCTCTGCCCTTCCCGATCTAACCGCGCCGATAGCCTGTCGGCCGCCGTCGCTCAATGACCGGCCTATGAATGTTTCTTGACGCCGTCACCCGCGGTTTTGTTCGACAATCGATGCCTCAAGCGGAGACTCAATCAAGGGTCTCCAGAGTGCACGATTGGCTTGTCCACAGACCCTCATGACCGCCCTGATCATGCGCCGCCTTGATACTTCCGGAAATTTCCGCGCTGCGGCAATTTTCGTTGCGAGGTCGAACTTTGCGGTGAGTGGTTTCCCCGCGCACCGAAGTGGGCGCGTAACGCCCCTTCCGCGACAAAACTGCCGCCCGAGTTTGAGGCTGGAGCGATCAAAATGAATCCACCTTTCTGGTCGCGTTGTTGCTGCGGCGCCACGGGATTTCGCCACGTCGCTACGTCACGGCGCCCTCGCATAGCGGTCAGGCGAAAAGTTCCACGCGAATCGTGGCTGAGCTTCTAGCAGCGGCGTCCAGCCTGTAGGGTCCGCGCAGTTTTTCCGGGATTCTCACGCTGATGGCCGCATTGAAGGATCTCTGGCGCCGCAATCCGGCCGCGGCCGCAGCGCTGGTCATCGCGCTGCTGGTTGTCATCCGCCTGGTCGCCGTCATTGCGACACCGCTCGAGATCGGCCCCGACGAGGCGCAGTACTGGCGCTGGTCGCGTACGCTCGATTTTGGCTACTACTCCAAGCCGCCGCTGATCGCCTGGATCATCGCTGCCTCGACCGCAGTGTTCGGCGACGGCGAATGGGCGATCCGGTTCTTTTCGCCGATCCTGCACGGCGTCGCCGCTTTCTTCCTCTTCCTTCTGGGCAAGCGGGCCTTCGATGCGCGCATCGGCGCCTGGTCGGCGGCGATCTACCTGCTGATGCCCGGGATATTCCTGTCCTCGACCATCATGTCGACCGACGCCGTGCTGCTGCCGGCCTGGGCCGCGGCGCTCTACTTTCTCTGGCGCTTTCGTGACGAGCCGAAGCTCGTCAATGGCGCGCTCGCGGGCGCCGCCATCGGCCTCGCCATGCTGGCGAAGTATGCAGCGCTCTACCTCTATGTCGGCGCCGCTCTTGCCGCGCTGTTCGACCGCGACATGCGCAAGGCCCTGCTCTCGCCTGCCGGCGCGGCGCTGATCGCAGCGTCGCTCGTCGTGCTGGCGCCCAATCTCTGGTGGAACGCCGCCAACAATTTCGCGACCGTCAGCCATACCGCGGACAACGCCAACCTTGGCGAGGCCGGGTTCGACCTCCTCCACGTGTTCGGCTTCCTCCAGGATCAGATGGCGGTCTTCGGACCAATCACACTGATCCTGCTATTCGCGGGCTTCGCCCTTGTCCTTCGCAGGAAAGACACGTCCACCTCCACACGCGAGATCTGGCTCGCTGCCTTCATCGTTCCGCCCCTTGCCGTCATTCTTGGCCAGGAGATCATCTCCCGAGCGCACGCCAACTGGGCGGCGACGGCCTATCCGGCGGCCTGCGTCCTGCTGGCGACGTGGATCGACCGCGGCTTCGGCGGTGAAACCAGCCGTTTCAAGGTCACGAAACCCCTGCTAGCGGGGATTGGCCTCAACGCCATAATCGGGCTGGTCTTCACGGTGGTATGGATCGCTCCATCCATCGGCGACTCGGCCGGCCTCGCCAATGCTTTCAAGCGGCTGCGCGGTTGGGAACAAACCGCCGCCGACCTCGGCGCGACAGCCGCGAAGCACAACGCGACCGTCATCATGGTCGACGAACGCGAGCTCTGGCATGGCATCGACTATTACGGGCGCAACATGAGCCTGCCGCCGCTGCGCACCTGGCAACGCGGCGACACGCCCCGCAGCCACGCGGAAGAGGCCGGCAAGGTGCAGCCCGTCGAGGCTGACCAGACAATCTTGCTCGCCAGCGTTGGCTACGGCTTTCGCCCGATGTTCGCCGGGGACTTCAGAACACTCCAGGACATCGGCGAGTTGCGTGTCCCGCTCGGCCCCAAGAAGGAGCGCGTGATGAAGCTCTACCTGGTGTCAGGCTATCATCCGCAGCCGCGCACCGCCGAGTTCGAGGCAAAATTCAAAGGCCCAAGCACCGAGTGAGGCTCAGCGCCCGCCGCCGTTTGCAGGCGGCGCCTGTTCTCGCACGACCGGCGTTACACGCAGTCCAGCCTTCACATTCTCCTGGCCTTCCGCCACCAGCAGAGCCTCGCGCGGCAGGCCGGCGACCCAGGTTCCCTCGACCGTCTCATCTATGATGTCGGCCGGCACGAAGCTGACCACGCCGCCCACATCGAGATAACGCACGCCGATACGGCCCTGCTCGTCCGGCGTCAGCAGCGCGGGGCTCACCCGGTGAGCATCGCCACGTCCTGTTTCGATCTTGATCTCGGCGGTGCGGCCGACCGGGATTGTGTTGTTGCCGTTGGGAACAGAAACCTTGATCCGAAACATCCGGGTCGCGGCATCCGCCACACGCGCCACATAGCTCACCTCGCCTGCAACCTCCCCGCCATCCGACAGGCGAACCTTCGCCATGCCGCCAACATGCATCTGCGCGGCCTGCTTTTCGGTGGCATCCGCCACGAACGTTATGGGATCGAGCTGCACCACGACGCCGCACGAGGCGCCTGGCCCCATGAACTGGCCGACTTCAGCGTTGCGCTTCTCGAACACGCCCCGGAACGGCGCACGCATCGTCATCTTCTTCTGTTCGGCCCGCGCCAGGTCCAGCGAGGCTTGTGCGCCATCCAGCGCCGCCTTCGCCGTTGTAAGCCGCGCCTCCGTCGCCCAGCCCTTGGACACCAGTTCAGCGGCGGCATTGTAGGCCTGGCGCTTGCCGGTCATCTGCGCCTCGGCCTCGCGAACCTTTGCATTGGCGCCGTCGAGATCCATCCCGCACAGCAGGGCGTCTTTTTCGACGACGGTCCCTTCGACCGCTGGCGTCGACGTGATCGTGCCACTGGCGTTGGCTTTCACGTCGATCGTCTGGGCTTCCGACCGGCCGCTGAGCGACAGGTAGAGCGGCCGGTTCACGGCGATTGACCGCAGCACTACCACCTGCATGCCGGTGCGGCCCTGCTGGCCGTCCGGCAGCGCCTTGTCGAGCGTCGGAATGGTTTCCGCCTGCACGCGGGCAATCGAATCCCCGTCCGACATCAGCGAGCGGATGCCGACCACGGCCGCGATCAGGGCGATCGCTCCCAGTATGATGGCAAGCAGGCGCGGCAAGCTGTCAGATCCTCCAGGCGGGACGGAGCGGGTCGGCCCTTATAGGGGCGTTTGCCCGCTTTTCAGCATACTAGGGTCGTTTGTCCTCCCCCGGTATCAAAATGGCGTGCCGGGCGAGATTATGGCGGTTTCCACTCGCCTTTGCGGAAGCGCTGCTATTGCTGATCAGGCTTGCGCAGACCCGCCGCTAAACATTGGCTTTAGTTGCATTTGCCGGCCTTACCCCCTAGGTCCAACCGGCGCGAAACGGGCCCGGACGGGGGCTCTCGCCGAACCTCCAGGACGTCATGACGGAAGCCGCCGACAAGCCTGCCGAAAAGACCCGGTCGCCCAACGCGCCAACCGAGGAAACCGTGCTGTCGGTCAAGCACTATACCGACCGAATGTTCGCCTTCCGCATCACGCGGCCGTCGACCTTCCGTTTTCGCTCCGGCGAGTTCGTGATGATCGGCCTCGAAGGCCCGACCGGCAAACCGCTGCTCCGCGCCTATTCGATCGCCAGCCCCTCCTGGGACGAGGAACTGGAATTCTTCTCGATCAAGGTTCCCGACGGTCCGCTCACCTCGAAGCTCCAGCTCATCAAGCCCGGCGACAAGGTGCTGCTCGGCCGCAAGTCCACCGGCACGCTGGTCCACGACGCCCTGACGCCTGGCAAGCGCCTCTATCTCTTTTCGACGGGCACCGGGATCGCCCCCTTCGCTTCGGTCATCCGCGATCCGGAAACCTATGAGCGTTTCGAACAGGTGATCATTACCCACACCTGCCGCGAAGTCGGTGAACTGAAATACGGCCAGGATCTGGTCGCCTCGCTGCAGGAGGATCCGCTGGTCGGCGAGCATTTCGGCCGCCTGCACCACTACACCACCGTCACCCGTGAGCCCTGGCCGAACCAGAACCGCATCACGACCTGCATCGAAACCGGGCTCCTGTTCGCCGATCTCGAAGTGCCGCCGTTCGACCCCGCCGTCGACCGCGTGATGATCTGCGGCTCGATGGACATGATCAACGACACCAAGGCGCTGTGCGAAAAAGCCGGCCTCAGGGAAGGCTCCAACGCCACGCCTGCCGAGTTCGTGATCGAGAAGGCGTTTGTGGGCTAGGTCTGCGCTACCGACCGGCTTCGGCTTGGCGCTTCATCTTCGGCGCGAAATGCGCCACAAGCGTCTCCAAAGAAGCCGTCATAATCGGAGCGCCCCCCATGTCCCAGGCAAAGTCCGAGAGCCACGTCTATCCAGTACCGCCGGAGTTCGCCGCCAAGGCGCGGGTGAACGCTGCAAAGTATGAGGAAATGTACGCGGCTTCGGTCGCTGATCCCGCAGCGTTCTGGCGCGAACACGGCAAGCGGCTGCGCTGGATGCGGCCCTACACAAAAGTAAAAAACGTCAACTGGGACGTTTCGAAGACGAACGATCCGAAAGACCTGTTCGTCAAATGGTTCGAGGACGGCTCGCTCAACGTCTCCGCCAACTGCATCGACCGCCATCTGCCAGCAAAAGCCGACGTCACGGCCATCCTGTTCGAGGGCGATGATCCTTCAGTATCGAAGCGCATCACCTATGCAGAGCTCTATTCGGAAGTCTGCCGCTTCGCCAACGTGCTGAAGGATCAGGGCGTCTCGAAGGGCGACCGCGTCACCATCTACATGCCGATGATTCCGGAGGCGGCCTACGCCATGCTCGCCTGCGCGCGTATCGGCGCAATCCATTCGGTCGTCTTCGGCGGTTTCTCGCCCGACTCCCTTGCCGGCCGCGTCGAGGATTGCGCCTCGACCTGCATCGTCACGGCCGATGAAGGCCTGCGCGGCGGCAAGCCGATCCCGCTCAAGGCCAATGTCGACGCCGCCCTCGACAGGCTCGGCGGCAAATCAACCGTCAAATCGGTGCTGGTGGTGAAACGCACCGGCGGTAAGGTCGGCATGAGCGCAGGCCGCGACCACTGGTATGAAGACCTCGCGAAGACAGTCTCCGACGAGTGTGAACCGGAAGAGATGAATGCGGAAGATCCGCTCTTCATCCTCTACACCTCCGGCTCCACCGGAAAACCCAAGGGCGTGTTGCACACCACCGGCGGCTATCTCGTCTGGGCGTCGATGACGCATGAGATCGTCTTCGACTATCGCGACGGCGAAGTTTTCTGGTGCACCGCCGATGTCGGCTGGGTCACCGGGCACTCGTATGTCGTCTACGGTCCGCTTGCGAACGGCGCCACGACATTGATGTTCGAGGGCATTCCGACCTGGCCAGACGCCTCGCGTTTCTGGAAGACGATCGACAAGCACAACGTCTCGATCTTCTACACTGCACCGACCGCCCTTCGCGCGCTGATGGGCGCGGGCGACCAGTTCGTTACGGGATCGTCCCGCAAATCGCTGCGCCTGATGGGCTCGGTCGGCGAGCCAATCAATCCGGAAGCGTGGGAATGGTATTACCGCGTCGTCGGCGAACAGCGCTGCCCGATCGTCGACACCTGGTGGCAGACCGAAACCGGCGCGACGCTTATGACGCCTCTGCCTGGCGCCCATGCGCTCAAGCCCGGCTCCGCGGCAAAACCCTTCTTCTCGATCCGCCCACAGCTCGTCGACGACAAGGGAACGGTCCTTGAGGGCGCAACCTCCGGCAATCTTTGCATTCTCGACTCGTGGCCCGGCCAGATGCGCACCGTCTATGGCGACCACGCTCGCTTCGTCGATACCTACTTCCGCACCTATCCCGGCAAGTATTTCACCGGAGACGGCTGCCGCCGCGACGAGGACGGCTACTACTGGATCACGGGCCGCGTCGACGACGTGATCAACGTCTCTGGTCACCGCCTGGGAACCGCCGAAGTCGAAAGCGCTCTCGTTGCTCATCCGAAAGTAGCCGAGTCCGCTGTCGTCGGTTACCCGCATCCGATCAAGGGCCAGGGCATCTACGCCTATGTGTCGCTGATGGCGGGCGAACAGCCGACAGATGCGCTGAAGTCGGAGCTGGTGAACTGGGTCCGCAAGGAAATCGGACCGATCGCCTCGCCCGATCTCATCCAGTTCGCACCGGGTCTGCCAAAGACACGTTCTGGCAAGATCATGCGTCGTATCCTCCGCAAGATCGCCGAGAACGACTTCTCCAATCTGGGTGACACATCGACCCTCGCCGACCCGGCGGTGGTGCAGGACCTGGTGGACAACCGGGCGAACAGGTAGCGCTGAGAAAGGTTGGGACGCTTGGCGCGCGAAGAAGGCATACTGGTCGACTGGCATGACGACCGCGGCTTTGGATTCATCCAGCGCCCGGGCCGTCTCGGCAAGCTTTACGTTCACATGAAGTCGATCGGCAAAAGCGTCGACCGGCCGAAGCCCGGCGACCGCCTCTCTTACGAAATTGGCGAAGGCAAAGGCGGGCGGCCCACGGCGGTCGACGTCAGGATTTTGCCGCCTCCGAAACCGAAGACTGCGCCTGCGCAAAAACCGCAGGCCGCCCGCGAGTCCGCACCGGAAAAACGCGGCCTGCTCAACATCTCGCCGCGCGTCGCCGCCGCTGCCGTGATAATCGTCCTTCTGGGCAACAACATTGCCCTTACGCGTTTTCCGCTGTGGGTTGGCCTTCTCTATCTGATCGCGAGCATTTCCTCCTTCCTCTTCTATCAAGCCGACAAGCGCGCCGCCGAAAAGCGCGAATGGCGCGAACCGGAACGCCGATTGCACCTGCTCGATCTGACCTTCGGAATTGTCGGCGGCCTGCTCGCCCAGCACGTGCTGCGTCACAAGACCTACAAGCCCGGCTTCGTCACCATCACGGCGCTGATAACCGCGCTGCATGTCCTGACGCTTGGCCTGATCATGTTCGGCGTCTACGCGCCGGGAACGATCGGAGACTTCTTCCGGCGAACCTTCCCGGGCGGCTGAGCGCGGCCAGCCCGCTGCATCACACCGCGATATCGAAATCGTCGAGATCGAAGTCGCCGTCGTCGAGTTCGGCTTGCGCGGTCACGCCGCTGCGGCGGCCATAGCGGGCAATCGCCTCGAACAGCGTCTCGCGCACGATCGGTTTGGCGACGTGATCGTCGGCGCCGGCTTCCTTGGCTTCGATCACATGCTCGTCGGTCGCATTGGCCGAGACGGCGATAACCGGCGTCGGTGTGCGGTTGTTCTGCTTTTCCCACTCGCGGATGGCGCGCGTCGCCGCAAGACCGCCCATGATCGGCATCTGCAGATCCATCAGCACGAGATCGAACCGGCTGGCCGAGAACTTCTCAACCGCTTCCTTGCCGTTCTCTGCGAAAGTGATCTGCAGTCCGCTCTGCGCCAACAGTAGCTCCACGACGCGGCGGTTCATGGGATTGTCTTCGGCGACGAGCAGGCGAAGATTCTCGATCTGCGTCTCCGCCTCGAAATCCTCCACCGCGACAGCCGTCATGGCGCCCAGCGCCGCGATGCGGTCACGCGAAATCCCGACAACGACTTCGAACGTCGAGCCCTCGCCTTCCTTGGACGTCGCAGTCACCTCGCCGTTCATCAGTTCGACCAGCCGCTTCACGATGGAAAGGCCGAGGCCGAGACCGCCGAACTTGCGCGAAGTCGATGAAATGTCGGCCTGTTCGAAACGCTCGAAGATCCGTCCGGCCACGTCCTGCGAGAAACCGACGCCGGTATCGGTGACCGACACGCGAAGCTGGGTCTTGCTTTCCGGCAGTTCCTCCACCGTCGCCGAGACCGAGATGTGGCCCTGTTCGGTGAACTTGACCGCGTTGTTGAGCAGGTTGCCCAGCACCTGGCCGATGCGCACGGGATCGCCCCGGAACACGCCATCACAGCTCGCGGAGATGAAAGTGTCGAAGCGCAGGCCCTTGGCTTCGGCGCGCGTGCGTGCAGCTTCGCAGGTTATGCGCAGCGATTCTTCGAGTTCGAACGGACGGACATCGAACTGGATCTCATCGCCTTCGAGACGCGAGAACTCCACGAGATCGTCCATGACTCGCAACAGCGTCCGGCCCGAGGTGGAAATCAGCCGCACCATCTCGCCCTGACGCTCGTCCAGCTGCGTCCGCAGCAGCACTTCCGAGACAGCAAGCACACCGTTGAGCGGTGTCCGGATCTCGTGGCTCATGTTGGACAGGAAGTCCGACTTCGCGGCCGCAGCGACCAGAGCGCGCTGTTCGGCTTCCATCGCCTTCAGTTCGATATGCTTGCGCGCCGTAACGTCCTGGATCACGGCGAAGGCGCGCGCAGGCGAACCCTTCACGGTCTTGAGGATGCGGATCGACGCCGAGTGCCAGATCTCGCGGCCATCGGCGAAGGTCACGCGATACTCGGCGGTGTAGGGCGGACCACCGGCAAGGTGAGTGCGCCATTTATTGCCCAGCATTTCGCGATCAGACGGATGGATCCAGCTGTCTGCGCCGGTCAGAGAATCGAAGGTCGGCTTCTGCGGGAAGAAGTGCTTCCAGTCGCCTTCGAGATAGGTCTCGCGCATCTCGAAATCGAGTTCCCAGATCATCATCTGGGTGATCGACATGCCGAACGACATGCGCTCTTTCGAGCTCTCGACTTCATGCTGCGCGCGCACGATGTCGGTCACATCCTCATGCATGGAGACCATGCCGCCGATCTGTCCGTCGCCATCGCGCCACGGGGCGGCTGACCATTTCAGCCAGCGCTGCCCCCCCTTCCTGCCACTGTAGGGATCGCGGTCATGGCTCATGGTTTCGCCGCGCAGCACCTGCCGGTGCATGGCTCGCCACTTGTCCGGCAGCCACGGCAGCAGGTCATACACGGAGCGGCCGAGGACTTCCTCTTCGGACAGCCCGCGCTCGGCCATCCAGCTGGCGCTGGCCATCAACACGCGCATTTCCTTGTCGCACATGCAGATGGGCATCGGCGCGGCGTGCACGAAACGCCGCACGGTGGAATCGGCGTTCATCGCCGCCTGCAGTGCGGCATGGCTGTCAGTCTTGTCGACCACGACGCCGTGCATCGCTTCGACCTGGCCGCGCGCATCGATCGACGGCGCCCCAGCGACACGGATCAGCCGCGTGGATCCGTCCGGTCGGCGCATCCGGAATGTGTGCTTGACCGGCTTGCGCTTCTCGAATGCTTCGCGTGCAGCCGCGACGGCGGCAGGCCGGTCGACCGGATCGATCATGTCGACGAAATCGGTCAGTACCAGCGGCGGCGCCGCCGGATCAAGACCCAGGATACGCGAAGTCCCGGGCGAGCACTGAAGCTTGAAGTCGCGGCCCGCGCGCCAGTGGCCGATGTCGCCAACCTGCTCTACTGCGTCGCGCGCTGTCGCCGTTTCCAGCCGTTCCCGCTCAAGCGTGTCCTGACGCGTCACATCGCGGCCGATGAACGAGATTAGTCCGGCAGGCCCCATCCAGGACAGCTCGGCGTCGATCAGCTTCAGCTCATGACCGATCTTGAAGCGCATCTGCAGCGACCGGGTCGGCGCCTTCTCGCCCAGCGTGCGCAGCATTTCACGGCAGGCTTCGCGGCGCTCGGGGTCGAGATAGGACAGGATCGACGCGTCATGCGCGCCGCCCGCCGGGCCCGTGAGGCGACGGTAGCCGATGTTGGCGCGTACGACGCGGCCTTCCTGGTCGATCAGGGCGAAGGCTTCGGAAACGGAGTTCAGGAAATGCTCGACAGCGCTGTTGAAGCTCTGCTCGATCACTTCTGGAGGCGCGGCAGAACCTAAAGGAAGTGGAGCCGACGTCATGAGCCGTCCGAGACTGTGGAATTTCCCCCGCCATCTCGCGCAACAACGGTTAACAAACCCCTTGGGATCGAGGGGCTGCTGCCGAGAATCGCCCGCGGAATCCCTTGGGATTCAGGGCTTTTCTCCTGCCCAATCTATGAAAGGGCAAGCGCCTGTCGGGCTTGCTCGATGCGGTCCATCTGGACCGTGAAAAGGCTCCAGTCGTCGCGATCCGCGATTTGGGTCCAGCTTGCCTCGACGTCCTCGATGATCAGGCTCGCCGGAGTCGCTCCTGAAAAGTACGCATGGGCCAGCCGGCCGGGCCTTTCCGGCGCATGGCCCATCAGCGCTTTCCGCGCCGCCTCGAAAGCCGGTGCGGCATAGTGATTCGCCAGCGGGCTGCGAGCCGCGCGCACCTCGCTGGCAGGTCCGCCGAACCAGTCGAAGAACACCTGCGGCCAGGGCGCCCTGGTCTCCCCCATCCAGCCAAACAGGGCCTTGAGCAACGCCAGGTCCGCTTCTTCTCCGGAAGGCTGCAGTCCAAGCACGGCCAGCATCCGCGTCCGGAATGCAATCCGGTACGCAGACTCGAACCTCTCCAGCTCCTTCTCCAGCAGCGTCGCATCGCACACAAGCGTCAGGCACGAGGCGAGCTGGCTGAGGTTCCACAGCGCCGCCGACGGCTGTCGGCCAAAGGCATAGAGTCCCTGCTCGTCGAAATACGCCGCCGTGAAGCTGGGATCCGAGTAAGGAAGGAACCGCCATGGGCCGTAGTCGAAGCTCTCGCCGGTCACGACCATGTTGTCGGTGTTGAGCACGCCGTGCACGAACCCCGCCGTCATCCACGACGCGGCAAGGTCCGCGGTCTTCGCTACCACCTCGCGCAACAGACCCGCCGCCGCCGCCGCCATGTCGGCGCCGGCTCCGTCAGGATGGAAATGCCGGATGCAGTATTCGACCAGCTTGCCAATCGCATCCGCGTCACCCGCATAGGCCTGCCGCTGGAATGTCCCGAACCGGATGTGGCTGTGGGAAAGCCGCACCAACACCGACGAGCGCGTCGGCGACGGCTCGTCATTGCGATGCAGCTGTTCTCCGGTCTCGATCAGCGAGAACGCCTTCGACGTGTAGACGCCCAGCGCCTCCAGCATTCCCGCCGCAAGTATCTCGCGCACGCCGCCTTTCAGCGTCAGCCGCCCATCGCCTGAGCGAGACCATGGCGTCTGCCCCGACCCCTTGGTGCCAAGATCGAGCAGCCTGCCCTGCCGGTCCCTCAGCTGCGCAAACAGGAACCCGCGCCCGTCGCCGATCTGCGGATTGTAAACCTGGAACTGGTGACCGTGATAAGCCAGCGCCAGCGGCTTCTCGAGCGATCCCGACAGCGGCGCGAACTTCCCGAAATGCTCGACCCACTCAGTGTCGCTCAGCGACCCAAGCCCGACTTCGTCAGCCCAGCGCTGGT
The DNA here is from genome assembly GCA_965279205.1 of Hyphomonadaceae bacterium. Classification (GTDB taxonomy): domain Bacteria; phylum Pseudomonadota; class Alphaproteobacteria; order Caulobacterales; family Hyphomonadaceae; genus UBA7672. The sequence continues at coordinate 1,141,996 of OZ257144.1, read as the reverse complement.
TGCGCCAGCGGATCGTGTGCTGCGGAAAGTCCGCCGGCTCGACAGCGGCATGAAACCGGCTGTCGAGTTCGAGAATAGCCTTCTCGGGTCGATAGATCCCGCTCACTTCGCGGGCGGCAACAGCACGACGGGAATGCGCACCGACCTCGCGGGGCCGCGAATGTCGTTCGCTTCGTCGATGAACTCCGGCATGTCCTCGCTCAGGATCAGCTCGGCGTTCTGTTCCTTCGTCACATCGAAGGCTAGTTCGGCCTTGAAGCCAACCGGACCCGGATCAGTCCAGCTCTTGTCGCCTGACTGCATCGCCGGCGCCTGCACGATGACTTCACCATCGACAAGGAGCTCGGCCACGAACTGCCCCTCGAAGAACCAGTCATTGTTTGCAACGCCCTCCGCGATCAGCGGACTCGTCACGCGCGCGCCCGAAACAGGCGAAGCCACGGTGATCTCTCCAGCCGCGGCAGGCTTGTACTTTGCTGCCATTGCCGGATCTGACGTTGTCGCAGGCGCAACAGCCTGCTCTGGCGCAGGGGCCTCCGCCGGCTTCGTCTCCGGCGCACAGGCGGCAAGCACCAGGCAGGCAAGCAGGGCGCGGCGGATCATCTTTCTCTCCTTTGCTCCGACGTTGCGCGCCGCCGAAGGCGATCACAAGCGAACGGAAACAGATGATCACCACCTAGACCAAAAACATGCGCCGCCCAAATCCCGCCCGAATCTTGCGTCAGACGGTCGCGGGTCGGGGGACATTCTCTCCCGCATCGCAATGGAGCCCAGCAGCCGATGAGGCGACTGAACCCAATCAGTTTGGCCCTCTGTATCCCAGGGGGCGGTCAGCGCCCCCGGCTTCGGCTCGGAAGCGTCTGACCTCACGAACCTGACCCTGGCCACGCAGCACGATTGTGTGCGCGCGGAGCCACGTCCTCAAACCCGCTTGAAAGCGGGATCGCGGACGCATGTCGAGAGGAGACGCGACCATGGTCGCGCAGTTTTTCCAGCGTGCACCTCAACGGGCGCGCACCGCAACGCCGCTTCTGGCGTTCGTCGCCGGCGGATTCGCCGACGCGATCGCTCAGGTCTGGCCCGCGCCGCATGGCGATTTCTTCGCCCTGCCCGCCGCGCGCCGTCACGCCGCGGCGATCGCCCTCGCCGGTTACGGCCAGCGCGATCTCGCCGGCAGCGAAATCCGCCGCCTGGTCGAGTTCGCCCGCGACGCAGTTGTTGCCGAAGCCCTTGCCGGGGAATTCTCCCAGGGTCTGATGCGCGCCCTCGCCAAGGCGGGTGAGACGCTGTGGGAACCGCATGACTACCACGTTTTCCTTCGCCTCCTCGCCGAGCCAATGGCCAACGAGGTCCTCCGTCATCTCGACCTCGTCCGTCCGGCCTATTTCGACCCGATCGCGGAGCTTCCACCCGCCCTGCGTTCCGCGGCGATCGTCCGTGCGGTGCCCTCCGCGGCGGCCGCAGCCGACCTTGCCCGCGCCTTCCATCTCGCGGTGCGCGTGCGGCAGCCCGACGCGGCTGCCCGCATGGCCCGCAGCTGGGGCGCAGGGGGAGACGCCCGCGCCGTGTTCAACCGCGCGCAGAAAGACCTGATGCCCGACGCGTTCCGCCATGCGGGCCCCGCGCCGGCGCTTGCAGCGCCTTTCCATCGCGTCACGAGCCGCAAACAGCTCGAGGCGCTCGCGCTCGAATTCCGCAACTGCCTCGCGGATCACGCGGTGCGGATCGCGGAAGGCCGCATGGCCGTCTATGTCTGGCGTGGCGATGTGTCCGCCGCGGTCGCCCTGATGTGGGATGCCGCCGGCTGGCGTCTTGCCGAAGCTAAAGCGCCCGACAATGTCGATCTCGAGGATGGCCAGCTCCGCGATCTGGTCCAGCACCTCGAAGCGGCAGGCGTCCGCACCGGCCCCTCTCTCCAGTCGCTTACATCGCGCCTGGACGACTGGGCCAACGGCACGAGTTACTGCCATCCGATCGGCCCCAGCTTCATCGAGCAGCTTACGCTCGGAGATCTCTGGAGCTGACGGGACTCTGCCCATGGCGACGTGTTCCGCATCGGCGCAGCTGGTGCGGAACACTGTTGCCGGAACAGGGACGAAAGACGCAGCCTAAATCCGGACGGCGCCGCCCACGATCTTGCGCAGCATTTCCATGTCGATGGGATTGTAGGTCTTGCGTTCATTGTCGACAACGAACAGCGGATCCTGCGTATGCATTGGATCGAACCCGTCTTTCACCAGGTCGACCTTGCGATATTTCAGCGTGCCTGTCGTCTCGACCTCGCCCTGCATCCGCAGGAACACCGGCCTGGCATAGGCGGGCAGCAGCGTCGACAGGTGCGCATAAAGCGCCTCGACGTTCACGCCGTCCTTGGGCGTCACCGCCGCCATGCCCGCGCGCCCATCAAAACCTGGCACCACAACGCCATAGACGATCGCATGCTTCACGCCCGGCATGGAGGAGATCGCGATCTCCACCTCGCTGGTGGAAACGTTCTCACCTTTCCAGCGGAACGTGTCACCGACGCGATCAACGAAATAGACGTATCCGTCCTCGTCCATCTTCATCAGGTCGCCCGTGCGGAACCACAGGTCGCCCTTCTCGAACACGTCGCGCAGCAGTTTCTTCTGTGACTGCTTTTCGTCGTCATAGCCGTCAAAGCGCTGCCTCGGCTCGCGCGTGATCGGCCCCACCGCCTCACCCGGTTCGTTTGGCTCGGCCTCGATGCACAGCCCATCGGGACCGCGCACCGGTTGTTCCGTCTCGACATCGAACTTCAGGATCCGCGCCGGCAGTTTCGAACGCAGCAGTCTCGGAATGCGTCCGACCGCGCCGATCTTTCCGTCGAGATTGAAGAAGTTCACATTGCCTTCGGTCGAGCCGTAGAACTCGACCAGCTGCCGGATACCCGTCCGCTCAACGAACTGCTCCCACACATCGGCTCGCAGGCCGTTGCCAAAGCCCTTGGTGATCTTGTGGCTCTTCTCAAGCGAGGACGGCGGCTGGTTCATCAGGTAGCGGCCCAGCTCGCCGATATAGACCAGCATGGTCGCGTCATTGTCGATCGCTTCCTGCCAGAAATGCGAGGCCGAGAATTTTCGGCGCAGGATGATGCAGGCGCCTGCATTCATCGCGGTGCCCACGCCACACATCCCGCCCGTGGCGTGATAGAGCGGCAACGTCAACAGGACACGATCGTTGCGATGGGCGTCAGTCGCGTCGACAAACACGCGCATCAGTCCACGCGCGCGAACGTTGGTGATCTTTGCCGCCTTGGGCAGCCCCGTTGTGCCGGACGTGTAGATGTAGAGCGCGATGTCCGAGCCCTTCACACCGGCGCGCAACTCCTTTTCGGGGCGCGCCCTCGACAGCCGGCCCACGCTGGCGTCGATCCAGGTCAGGCCCGGCGCCTGTCCGCCCAGCACGAATGCGCCTAGCTCCAGCGGCGTCTGCGCTCTGGCAGCTTCGAACTGCGGCGCCAGCTCGGGGTTCATGATGATGGCGCGCGCCTTGGCGACCTTTACGCAGTGCGCAAGTCCCGCACCGGTGAGATTGTAATTGATCAGCGCCGTACGGACGCCGATCTTGGCCATGCCTGCCCAGAACGCGATGTAGTCGGGCCTGTTCTCCATGAACAGCGCAACGCAGTCGCCCTTCGTCAACCCGACCGAGAGACCCCAGTGTCCGAACTGGTTCGCCCGCTTGTCAAAGTCGGCGTAGCTGGTTTCCTGCCCTTCGAACGAGATGAAGATCCGCTCGTCATGATCGTCCACGGCGTCCTCAATCGCGTCGGCGATCGTGTACTCGGCTTCGGGATCGAACTTTCCGATCGCGCCGATGATCCGGCGGAATCCGTTGATGTAGATCCAGTCGCTCTTGAGGCCGTCGAGCAGATTCATGGACATGGCGTACGCCGGGCGAAGTGCAGGGAGTTAAACTGTACATGGGCGCGATTAAGGTCACGTTGATGACCGCGCCGCGCACCCTTTCAGAGATGTGAATGAACAGGTCCCGTGCAAGTCTTGCGGCGCCGCGTCATTGCGCGTGCACTGCACTCTCCATCTCGCCAAACGCCTGTCGCACAGTCGTCATCATCCGGCGTGGGCAGAGTTCGCTCAACCGCCTGGCAGGCGGATAGACGCACATGCGCAATGCCGAACTTTCGACGTCGCGCTTGTGCGAATGCACCAGAACAGGCGGAGGCGTGGCGCCGAAGCGTCCATCCTTCACCAGCTGCAGGAGGTCGACGCCGTCGTTCACCGGCGCATCGATCCGGGCGACGATCAGGTCGATGCCATTGGGGGATGCATATCGCAGCGCTCCGCGGTCGCTGGAAACCGTCACGCAGTCGAAGCCGGACACGGACAGGACAGCCTGAACGTAGAGCCGTGCTACGAGCCTGTTGTCGACCACGAGCGCCCTTAACAGGGCCATCCGCCGCTCCACATCCCCGGAGCAGGCTCTCATGGCGCCAGAAAACCGGCAATGCTGACGCTTGCGGCAAGCGCCGCCCAGTGCGCCACCGCGAGGGCGCGCAACAAGAACACATCGGGGTAGCCTCCCGCGGCGAGATCCTCCTCGCTGATCAGCACATCCGGAACGGCGTTCTCTCGCGGCGCTCCATTCACTTCATAGAGCCGCTCCACGGGCAGCCGCACGCTCACGCCCAGGCACGGCAGGTCGAAACTCTCGATCGCGCCGCGCAGGCCAGCCATCCGCGTTCCAACCAGCTTCGCTCCCGCCGCCGCGCGCAAGCCGATCGCCGCGCCCTCGCCCATCGAACCAGTCCAGTGATCCACCAGCACGATCAGTCTGCCCCTGAAGTGATCCTTGCGTCCCTCAACCTGCTCGATCCAGCTCTTCCCGCCTCGCTCGTGCTTCTGGTAGCCGCGCGCGCCCTCGACGAACCAGGCCATCAGCGGCTTAGCGACAGCAGAGTCTCCTCCTGACGGCGTGTCGCGCAGATCGAGGATGATCGTGGCCATCCCCCTCGCCTGCTCCATCAGATCGTCGAACACCGGATTGAGATCCGAATTGCCGATCGAATTGTGGAGCCGGATCACCGCGACATCCTTCAGGGGAAAGCTCAGTGACGCCAACTTGCTGGACCCTCCCGCCGCTCTCGGCATCACGGGAACAGTCAGCTCTCTCCCATCCGTCGTACGGGCAGTCACGTTCGGTATGTGCTCGCGCGTCCCCGCCAGCGACACCCGACCGGCAAAACCCATCATGGCGTCTGCCTTGTCAGGCGTCGAAGGCGGCGGCTTCAGCGCCTCGGCCGCCGATACGCCGTCGATCTTCTCGATCACCATGCCCGAACGCAGCCCGCCAGTGGACCCGGGCACGCCGTTGCGTTCCACGACAACAAGCTTCCCGTCGCGCCACTCAACCCACACCGATGCACCGGTCGGAACCAACCTCGGCGAGAGATTGTCGTTCGTGCTGAGATGCGCGTGATGGTCGCCCAGCGCATAGACGAAGGCTTCCAGCACGCGCAGGTGCTCGGCTCTCGTTGTTGCGGCCGCGGCCTGCGCCTTCAGCCCCTCGACAACCTGTTCCACGGGAACGCCGCCGCCCAGTGGATAGGCCATCGCGCCGTTCACGGCGGCCTGCGCGGCCAGAAGATCCACCATCGCGCCGGATGTCTCGCAGGCGGCCGGCTTCGGCGTCTGTGCCTGTTCCTGCGGCGCCTCTTCGGGTGCGCCTGCGCACGCCTCCACTGCCAGCGCCAGCGCAACGGCAAGAGTGCGGTATCCGGTCATGTGCATTCCCGACCTTGTGATCGCGCCCAGATACCGATGCCCGCCCCTCGAGTCACTCGACCTTTGCTCATGCCCCACACCCCGCTTACGCTTGTCCCGTCACGGGAGCCCCACATGCGCGCACTTTTCACCGCCGCCATCCTCGCCCTCGCCGCCTGCACCACGATGCAGTCGCCCACGCCATCCGCGCAGCTTCCGCCCAACGACAACCCGATCCAGATGAATCGCGACGGCGCGGCTACGCGCGGCCCCGTCCGCAATCTCACGCCCCAGACCGGCGAGGAGATCGTCACCATCCGCTACTGGAAGATAAAGAAGGGCGGCTACTCGCAGTTCCTGGAAGCATCCCAGACCGGCATCTGGCCCTTCTTCGAAAAGATAGGCGCACGCATTGTCGGCATGTGGCTGGTGATCCCCGGTCCGGGCGAGAAAGAAGCCTCGCCTGACTATGACGAAGTCTATCTCACCACTCGCTATGCCAGCCTCGATCACTGGGCGGCCACGCGCGACGCCGCCGCGATGGGCGGCGACGGCCCCGACTACGCCGCCCTCCAGGCTGCGCTGCAGGTCCGCCAGTCGCTGACGATCGAAACGAAGGTCTCATTCCTCAAGGGCGCCACCGGCCCGCTCGGCCCCGTCTACATGCCCGGCACCGGAGAGAAGTTCGTGCCCGCGCCCTAGCCGAGCTCACTCGCGTTCATCACACCGCCCGCGACCAGCACGTTCAGCGCCGGATCGATCGCCGGGCGGTACTTCCTCCACCGCCCCACCGACGACGCATAGAGCGGCTGGCGCACCTGCGCCGCGCTCGCTGTCGCAACCGGCGACACATTCTCCTCGAAATGCAGGCACGCCTCCTCGAAGCCCAGCCCGCAGAAGTCGAGCAGCCGCCTCACCTGCCCCTCCAGATCAGCAACCACATCCTCGTACGCCACCTCGCAATAGCGATCCTTCGGCAGCGCCGCCGCAAACGTCTTCGCCATCGCATCAAACCGCACGATATACCGCGCCGTCGCCTCAAGATCGAAGGTGTAGTCCAGCATGCCGCCGACCTGCGCAAAGTCCTGGCGATAACTGCTCAGCAGCACGTCCGCCGGATGCCGCCGCAACATCACCACCCGCGCGTCAGGCAGCGCCTTCAGGATCAGCGGAACCAGCAACGCATCGAACGGCAGCTTCTCCACGAACCGCCCCGTGAACCCCTGCGTCGCCGCGATCGCGCGCATGTAGTCCTTGCCGATCGCCGCCGCATCCGCATTCATCGCCGCCTCGATCAACGGACCATCGATCAGCGCCGCCCCACGCAACCCCGTCGCCCGCCGCAGCGCCAGTGGGAAATGATTGGTCTCGCCCGCCGATTCCATCTCGCTGTGGCTGGTCAGGATGCGCTCGACCAGCGTCGTTCCCGTCCGCGGCATCCCCACCACGAACACCGGCCGCGCACCGGCAAACCCGCCCGTCAGCGACAGCCCCGCGCTTATCGCAGCCGCCGCGAACCGCGCCTCGTCCGCCGCCGCGTCGTATCCGCCGCGCCAGCCACTCTTCGCCGTCGCCAGCCACATCATCGACCCGAGCGCGTCGCCCAGATCTTCATGCGCTTTCGACAGCGCATGCCCGATCCGGTGCAGTCGCGTGCGGTCGCCTTTCACCGCCTCCGCGATCTTCATCAGCGTGGTGATCTCGTTCTGCTCCCTCGTCTGCTTCGTGATCTGCACCAGTCCCGCCCACGCCAGCGCGTTGCCCTGATCCAGCTTCAGCGCCTCGCGATACGCCACGCGCGCCTCGTCGAACCGCCCGAGAAACTGCAGCGCCGCGCCGTAATTGTACCAGTAGCCCGTCCAGTGCCCCGCCGCGCACGCCTTGGCATACATCTCTGCCGCGCGCGCATGCAGCCCGGCATTGGTCAGCACCACGCCGATCGTGTCCCAGCTGTAGGCATCGCTTGCCACGCGCGCCGCATCGCCTGCGGCCGCAACCGCGTCCTCCTGGCGCCCCGTCACCTCCAGCACCCGCGCCCGCACCGCGCGCGCCCGCCCGAAATTGGGCTTCAGCGAAATTGCACGCTCCAGACTGCCCAGCGCCGACGCCGCATCGCGATCGGCCAGCGCACATTCACCCAGCAGGTAGTACGCCTCCGCCACGCCCGGCGCGACGCGCAGCACGTCCATGCACACCGCCCGCGCACCCGCGCGATCGCCCGCGCCCAGCCTCTGCCCGGCCTCGGCCAGCTGCGCTCCAATGTCCATCAGGCGATACCTGTCACTTGGCGCAGCGCTCGGGTTTGATCTCGATACGCGTGAACCGCACGCCAACCGGGCCGATATTGGTGATCGCGTGCGGCCCCTCCGGCGCCGACCACACCGTGCGGTATCCCGCCGACGGCTGGATATCGTTCTTCGACACCTCGACGAACTTGCCGTCCTCCATCCGGTACTCCGTATAGAGGAAACGCGCGCCGCCGCTACCGCCTGTCTCGCCCATGATCACGCTCGGCAGAGCATGGATATGCACCGGCTCGGCCGCCAGCGGCGGCAGCAGGATTTCCAGTACCCGCACATGCTCGTCCTCGAACATCACATGGTGCGAGTAAGGCGCGGCGGTCACCGCGTCGTAGGGATTGCTCTCGGGCTTGCACAGCGTCGCCTCGCTTGCGACCTGCGCGCCAGCCAGCGATACACCGGTGGCGCCCGCTACCAGTCCCACGAATGCTGCAACCAGCGTTCGCATGGCGCTCTCCATCTCTGTCAGCTGGATTAAGCGCCGCCTGCCGCGATCCGGCAAGCCGCCTAGCGCGCCACGATCGAGAACCCCTGGACCGGCTGCGTCTCGACATAGCCGGGAAAATACATGTCCATGATGATTGTCGTCTGCGCGGGTGAACTGCCCTCGCACCTTACATCATAGGCATCGACGATCGACCCGAATGCACCGAACCCCAGATTGCCGTTCCGCTGGAACCGGGGCGCCTTGCCGTCGGCGCAACGAAGCCGGCCAAGATAGGCGTGCTGGCCTCCCGGCATGTCCGCACGAACCGGATTCTTCTCCGAACCAAGCGGGTGCTTCGCCGCCTCGGCCAGCGCCTTGTCCAGGCTGGCCCCGACATAGCGGCCACCCGACATGATGTCGAACGGGTCGTCGAAGCGCTGCGACTCATCCGTTGCGCAGGCGCCGAGCGCAGCAACAAGTACAGCAAGACTGGCAATGCGGATCATGTATCCCCCCCCGATATCGCGACCACACCACGCAATGTCCGTCTCGGCAACGCATGTCACCGCTTGACCTTCGCCGCACGTCGTGGATTACGCATGGCCATGAGCACGCCCACCTTCCGCTACGCCATTCCGGCCGACACGCCCGCGCTGGTCGCCCTGATCGAGCGCGCCTACCGCAGCCCGGAATCGGACGGCCGCTGGTCGTCCGAAGCCCATCTGCTGAAAGGCCCGCGCACCAGCGAGGAAGAAATCTCCGCCCTCATCGCCCGCGACGACACGCGCTTTCTCATCGCGGAAATCGACGGCAGGCTCGCCGGCTGCTGCCTGCTGCAGGGCCTCAGCCCGGATCCCGCCAGCAAGACGGCGGTCTACCAGGATGCACAGCCGCTGAACGCCGCCTATTTCGGCATGTTCGCCATCGACCCGACCGGTCATGGCGGCGGCCTCGGCAAGATCGTCATTGCAGAAGCCGAACGCCGCGTGCGCGATCTCTGGCGCGCTAACCAGATGGTGATGACCGTCATCAACCTCCGCACCGAACTCATCGGCTGGTATCAGCGCCGCGGTTATGCGCTCACTGGCGCACGCATCCCCTTTCCCTTCAACGAGACCACCGGCGAGACGACCCGCGATTTCGACCTCGTCGAAATGCGCAAGACGCTGGCCTGATGCCCAAAGCAGGCGAAAGATTCGCAGCCCTCCTTCGCGCCGTGAATGTCGGCGGCCGCAAGGTGACGATGGCTGAACTGAAGATCGCGGCCGGCAAGCTCGGCTACGAGAACGCCCGCACCCTGGTCGCCAGCGGCAACCTCGTCTTCGACGCGAAGAAGGCATCGCCAGAAAAACTCGAGACTGCGCTCGAATCCGCGATCGAGAAAACCTTCGGCCTCTTCTCCGAAGTCATGGTGCGAGACCCGGACGACTGGGCCGCCATGATCAAGGCCAATCCCTTCCCGAAGAAAGCGAAGGACGACCCCGCCCACCTCGTCTGCGTCATCTGCAAGAACAAGCCCGACGTGAAGCTCCTCGACGCCTGGCTCAAATCCTTCCGCGAGAAATATGACAAGGGCGAACAACTGAAAGTCGTCGGCCGCGAGATCTACATCGACTACGGCCCCTCGATCGGCCAGTCGAAACTCATCCTGCCGAAAAAGCTGGTCACGGGCACCGCCCGCAACTGGAACACAATGCTGAAACTGGAGGCGATGCTGAGGGACTAGCCTCTTTCCGCCGCGCGATTACAGTGCCAGCAGATCGTGGGAATGGCAGAATGATCCTCGAAACCATCGAAGTCGGCGGGTGCCGGTCCTATCTGGTCGGCTGCGACAGGACCAACATCGCCGCGGTCATCGATCCGGAGATCAGCGCCATCGAGCGGTATCGCGGGCTTGCCTCGAAGCATGGCCTGACGATCCGCTACGCCATCGACACGCACACCCATGCCGACCATTTCTCCGCCGCGCGCGAAGTCGGCCGGGGGCTGGGCGCGCAGATCGTGATGAGCCATCTCTCGCCCGCGCCCTTTGTCGACCTGCGGCTCGACGATGGCGACATGCTGCTGGTGGGCGAGATGCGCATCACCGCGATGGCGACGCCCGGTCACACAGCTGACTCCACCAGCCTGCTGATCCAGGGCGAAGACGGCGGCCATGTGTTCACCGGCGATGCGCTGCTGATCGGCGGCACCGGCCGCACAGATCTTCCGACCGGCGATCCCGACAAGCTCTATGACAGCCTGTTCAATCGCCTCCTGAAGCTCGATCCCGCAACGCAGATCCATCCTGCCCACGAGTACAAGGGGCGTACCGGCTCCACCATCGGCGAGGAAATCGCGTCCAACCCGCGCTTGCAGAAAACCGACCGCGCCGAATTCGTCGCCATGATGCGCGCGCTCGACATCAAGGCGCCGACCCATCTCACCGAGGCGCTGCGCGTCAACATGAGCGGCGCCAAATCCGTCGCCCGCTTGCTGGCCGAGGCCTCGGCTGCTGTCCCCTTCATGTCGATGGAAGAACTCTCGCGCCGCATCGCCGCGCGCCAGAACGACCTCATCGTGCTCGATGTGCGTGAGAAGGACGCCTTCGACGCCGGCCACCTGCCCGGCGCCAAATTCCTGCCGCGTGGCCAGCTTGAGCTGCGCGTCAACGAAACCTTCCCGGATCCCACCGTGCGCATCGTCGCCATCTGCGAGTTCGGCAAGATTTCAACCCTCGCCGCCCAGACGCTCCGCTCTCTCGGCTTCATGCACGCCACGGCGCTCGACGGCGGGATGAAATCCTGGCGCGAGGCCGGGATGGCGATCGAAAAATAGCGCCTGCCGCCGCGCGAGCCCGCTCGCTTTCGCTTTGTCGATCCTTCATGATGCGGCTCGACGCCGGGACGTCCGTCGGGGCCCTTTCATGAAGCTGAAGATCGCACTCGCCGCGCTGATCGCTGCCCCTGCGCTCTCCGCCTGCACCACCGACGAGATGGCGCTGTTCGGCACCGCCCTCTCGCTCTACAGCGACCTCGAATATCTCGACGGCGACTGCCCGTTCGGCCTCCATCGTTATTACGACCGCGACGGTCACCATCATTGCTCGCTGGACGACGACAGCCCCCGCCATCAGGACGGCGCCGGCCACCATCACGAGAACAATTAGCCGGAGCGATATCGGCTGCTAGTCCGCCGACAGGAAGCGCATCATCCCGGCATACAGACGCTCGCTCTCGGGCCCAAGAAAGATGAACTGCGCGTGGGCCGCTCCTTCCAGCACCAGCATCTCCTTCGGCGCAGGCGTAGCGTCGAACTGGCGCTGGATGTCGTCCAGCCGCGTCCGTCCCGTCCCATCGCGATCGTCGCGCGCCACCGCGAACAGTTTTCGGCCGCCCAGCTTTTCCGCTCCCTCGAACGAGGCGTTGGCCAGCAGGATGATCCGCTCGACCTGCCCCGGCGCCGCCAGCGCCGCCATGGCGGCAGCGCGCCCGCCCCAGCTCGCACCGACCACGGCAACGCTTTGCGCGCCGTTCGCGCGCATGTGCTTCACGGCGCCGAGAACATCGAGATGCGTCTTGCTGTCGTCCTGCTGCACGCGCGACCTGCCAAGTCCGCGATAGTCGATTGCCAGAACCCGGAATCCAGACTTCACCAGTTGGCGCGCCTGCGCATCCCAGGTCTCGCCGACGCCATGTCCGCCGGGGACGAGGATGACGGCGCGGCGCCCCGCGCCATAGTCCAGGCCGGTCAGAGCAACGCCGTCTTCCGCCATGAATTCTGCCGGCGCTGGGGCCTCGCGCGCCAGGCTCGCGCAGCCTGATGCGGCAAACCCTGCTATGACGCTGCGTCTCGACATGCGCATCGGCAAATCCCTTTGCGACTTCTCCCGCGTCACTGCCTTTGCGTCCAGAGCCCTGGCCCCCTACATTCCCCGCATGACAGAGACCATCCGTATCGCGAAGCGTTTCAACGGCCCCGTTGCCTCGGGCAATGGCGGCTATTCCGCCGGCCTTGCCGCGCATTTCCTTGGCCCCGGCGCGATCGAGGCGACGCTGCGTGCGCCGATCCCGCTCGAACAGGCGCTGCGCGCCCAGCCCAATGCCGGCGCGCTCGATATCCTGGCCGATGACGCAACGCTGATCATGTCGCTGAAGCCGGTCCAGCTCGAAACGCCGGAGATCCGTTCGCCTGGCCTCGAAGCAGCAACCGTTGCCGCCGCAGCCTTCCGCGGCGCGGAGGATCACGTCCTGCCGAACTGTTTTGTCTGCGGTCCCTCGCGCGCCGTGGGCGATGGCCTGCGCATCTTTTCCGACTGGCTCAAGGATCCCGCCGGCATCGAGAATCCCAATCCGTTCCCCGTTGTCGCGGCGCCGTGGACACCCATGCCCGACCTCGCCGACGCCACGGGCCACATCGCACCTGAATTCATCTGGGCCGCGCTCGACTGCCCGGGCGCCTTCGCCATCGAAAAGGAGCCGATCCTCCTCGGCCGCATGTCCGCGCAGATCCTCGACCGCCCACGCGCTGACCGTCCCCTCGTCACCGTTGGCTGGTCGAAAGGCCAGGACCGCCGCAAGCACTTCGCCGGCACCGCGATCTTCTCCGACACCGGCGATCTCATTGCCTTCTCCGAACAGACGTGGATCCAGATCGACGCCCACGCGCATACGAAGGAGATGTAACGGCTGAGCCGGAAATCCCTCCGCTCCCAGCCGATCGAGTCCCGCCAGGAGCCAGCCCATGGACACCTTCTCCCTGCTCACCCTCGATTTCGCCAAGGTCTATGGCGTCTACCTCATCGCTACCGGGCTTTCCGGCATTGCCGCCACGGATCGCTGGAAGCTGGTGGTGGAGGACTATGCGCGCTCACCGGCGCTCATCTATCTCACCGCTGTCGCGATGCTCGGCCTCGGCCTGGTGCTGGTGATGGCGCACAATCTGTGGACCGACCCGCTCGCCATCATCGTCTCGCTGGTCAACTGGATCGTGCTGATCGAGGGCATCGCCATGATGGCCATCCCCGAAGCGCTCCTGAAATTCGGCGCGGCGGCGGTTTCCTCGCCCAACATCGTCCGCATCTGGGCCGTCTTCGCACTAATTGCCGGCGCTTTGCTGCTCGCCGCCGGCCTCATGGTCCACGCCAGCGTTTCGCCCTGACGCGGCTTTGACGCGCACCGGAAAGACTGTTCGGCTTGAGCCCATCCGAGGGGCGCGGAGGCCAAAGCAGGCAGGCAGGCCTCACATTCTGCTAACCCGTCGCGCGAAAAGCCCTGCGGCTCTTTCCCGAACGGAGTGATGGAAAAACTCGCCTTGAAGGCGCTTTGACGCCGATGCCCGCGCCGCATTAGATTTGGCTGCTGGTCCGGGGAACGTCATGGCGCCCGCACGCCTCTTCGCCGCGCTGTTTGCGCTCGCTCTTGCCGCCTGTGAGGAGGAGCGAAAGCCCGCTGCACCGCCGCCCGCGCCGCCGCCCAAGCCGGTCACGCTCACCTACACGCGCTCCGGCCAGGACGGAACAATGCCCGAGCGGATCATCGTCCACATCCTCTCGCGCGAACCGGCTCGGCTGGAAGTCGTGAAGATGGTCGCGCCGTGCACCGACGCCGCCTATGTCACGGCGCAGGCGAAACCAGATGCGCGCGAAATGTCCCGGCTCGTCGGCGGGCGGCTGACGCGCGAGCTGACACAGGCGCCCCAGGCGTGGATCGACGTCGACCGCGCGGCGGACAAGTTCGACGTCCGCCTCGGCGATCCTGCCGCGGAACCGGTCGAGACACACGCGGCGCCGCGCGCGCCGTGGCGCCTCTACGATTTCGATCTCGCCGAGTTCGCAGTCTTCGGTCCGCGCGGCGTCGCTGGCCCGGACGATTTCAACTTCGGCCTTGCGCTTGCCTGGCCCGATCGCATGCCGCTGGTCCGCGTGCTGGGCGAAGCGCATGCCGATTTCGTTGGAGCGCAGCCACGCAACGGCATCCTCTCCAACCGCTACCGCATCAGCGGCGGCGCGCTCGGCAGGAAGGGCGGCGATCTCTGGCTCGATGCGAAATACGGCCACGTCGTCGAGGCCAGCTTCGGCCAGCCCAATCATCCCGGGTACAAGGATTTCCTGCTGAAGCTCGACTCAGTCGCCTTCGCCGACGGCGACAAGGTCTGGCGCGACGCGCTTGCCGCGCACTGGAAAGACTGTCCGGCCTGAGCTAGTCTCCACCTATCCGAGGGGCGCGGGCGGAAGCCTGCTGAGATCCTGCCCCTGAGCCCTCATCCTGAGGAGCCCACGCATTGGGCGTCTCGAAGAACGAGGGCGAAGCCGCAGGAGCACCCTTAGAACCTGATCCGGGTCATGCCGGCGAAGGGACAGGAGTGGACGTGAGCAGCGACACCGTCATCTGGACAAACCACCTCAGGCCCGGCGAGCAGATCGTCTGGAGCGCCGCAGGCTCGCCCGCCCTGCGCCACGCCGAACTTGCCCGCGCACGCCTGCGCACCGCCGCGATCGCCAGCGCGCTTGCGTTCGTTGCCCTGCTTTCCGCCTGGCGCTTCTACGAAACCTTCCGCGACATGCAGGCGTGGACCATGGCTTCCGCCCTTGGCGCACCGGTCTTCCTCGTCTTCGCGATCACCTTTGGCATCGTCGCCGCCTTCTCGTTCGCAAGGCTTGGCCAGGCCTCCCCCGCCGCGCAATTCTTCGCCGCCACCAACCAGCGCATGCTCGCCGCCGACGCCAGCGGACAGGTGGTCGACGAGATCGCCGCTGCCGATGTCGACCAGGTCATCGCCGGCGGCCGCACCCGCTCGCCCGACATCTTCGTGCTGCGCAAGGACGACGACAGCGTCAGCCACGCCTTCTCCCTCCTCCATCTCGAGCGCCCGCTCGAGGCCAAAGCCATCATCGAACAGACCTTCCTGGAGCCCGCACCATGAACAAGCACCTCGATCCGAAGAGCATCAAACCGTTCAAGGTCACCACCGGCCCGCTGCCCGCGAGCACCAAGCGCTACTCGCCCGCGCCCGGCTTTCCCGATGTGCTCGTCCCCTATCGCGAGATCGCGCTCCATCCTTCGGCGAAGGAAGAGCCTGTCCGCGTCTATGACACCTCCGGCCCCTACTCCGATCCGAACGTCGCCATCGATGTCCATGAAGGCCTGCCGAAAATCCGGCTGCCGTGGATCGAGGCGCGCGGCGATTCATCGCCCTATGGCGGCCGCCATGTGAAGCCGGAGGACAATGGCCACGTCACCGGCGACAAGCTGGTCACCGAATTCCCCTACCTGCATGTGCCGCAGCGCGCGAAGCTCGACCGCACCCTCACACAGCTGCAATACGCCCGCGCAGGCATCATCACCGCCGAGATGGCCTATGTCGCCCACCGCGAAAACATCTGCCGCGAGGCGATGCTGGCCGGAGCAGAAGAGCGCCGCGCCGACGGCGAGGATTTCGGCGCAGACATCCCGCCCTTCATCACGCCTGAATTCGTCCGCAGCGAGATCGCCCGCGGCCGCGCCATCATCCCGGCCAACATCAACCACCCGGAGCTCGAGCCCGTCATCATCGGCCGCAACTTCCTGGTGAAGATCAACGCCAACATCGGCAACAGCGCCGTCACCTCCTCGGTCGAAGAAGAGATCGAGAAGATGGTCTGGTCCATCCGCTGGGGCGCCGACACGGTCATGGACCTCTCCACCGGCCGCAACATCCACAACATCCGCGAGTGGATCATCCGCAACGCCCCCGTCCCCATCGGCACCGTCCCGATCTACCAGGCGCTCGAGAAAGTCGGCGGCGATCCCGACAAGCTCGACTGGTCCGTCTTCAAGGACACGCTCGTCGAACAGTGCGAGCAGGGCGTCGACTACTTCACCATCCACGCCGGCGTGCGCCTCAGCTACATCCACCTCACCGCCAAGCGCGTCACCGGCATCGTCTCCCGCGGCGGCTCCATCATGGCGCGCTGGATGCTCTCACGTCACAAGGAGAGTTTCCTCTACGAGAAATTCGACGAGATCTGCGATCTCATGGCCGAGTACGACGTCTCCTTCTCACTGGGCGATGGCCTCCGCCCCGGCTCCATCGCCGACGCCAACGACGCCGCGCAATTCGCCGAACTCGAAACCCTGGGCGAGCTCACCAAAGTCGCATGGGACAAGGGCTGCCAGGTGATGATCGAAGGCCCCGGCCACGTGCCGATGCACAAGATCAAGGTGAACATGGAAAAGCAGCTCAAGGTCTGCGGCGAGGCGCCGTTCTACACCCTCGGCCCCCTCACCACCGACATCGCCCCCGGCTATGATCACATCACCTCCGGCATCGGCGCCGCGATGATCGGCTGGTTCGGCACCAGCATGCTCTGCTACGTCACACCCAAGGAGCATCTCGGCCTGCCCGACCGCGACGACGTGAAGGTGGGCGTCATCACCTACAAGATCGCCGCCCACGCAGCCGACCTCGCCAAGGGCCACCCCGCCGCCAAACTCCGCGACGACGCCCTCTCACGGGCAAGGTTCGAATTCCGCTGGGAAGACCAGTTCAACCTCTCCCTCGACCCCGAAACCGCCCAGAAATTCCACGACGCCACCCTCCCCAAGGACGCCCACAAGGTCGCCCACTTCTGCTCCATGTGCGGCCCGAAATTCTGCTCGATGAAAATCACGGCGGATGTGCGGGAGTACGCTGCGAAGCTGAATGATAAAGAGCTCGGCATGGCGGAGATGAGCACGAAGTTTGCAGAAGTCGGCGGCCAGCTCTACGTCTCGGCGGACGGCAAGACGCGCGAGGCGATCGACTAACGGATCAACTAATACGCCAGAATCCTGTGGACAGACCCCGTATATAGCGTGTGAGTAACTTGCCATTGGCGCTGATTTGTCGCACCTCGCGAATCGCGGCCAAATAAGAAGCCGCCGGAGTTCGAGCTCCGACGGCTTCATTTGCGATCCGCATAACCCGGTGGTCGGGCCAAGACGGTTGTTCACTCGCGGCAAAAACTTGAACTGTGCCGCACCCCATCGTCAAGGCCCGACCTCCTTAATCTAGGAGGTTAGAATGGCTTCGCGCCATCGTATCCGGTGCATCAATAAGGACGACCGCTACAACCCCTACGAGCGTATTACGCACGTCGGCGGACTGAACGCGGACAACACCCGCTGGAAGGTCACACAAAAGGAAGCGATCGACGGGATCGAGTCCGGTAAGTGGGAATTCTATGTCGAGGTGAACGGCAAGGAAGTCGACGTCATCGTCGCCACGAGCCCGTACGGCAACAAGTACATCAAAACCAAAGCCGACGGTTCCGAGCCGAACAACCTGCTCAGCCTTCCTGAATGTCCGTAGTCGGATGCTGAGACCTCGTGCGCGAGGTCTCGGCGTTTCTCTAAGCCATGGAATGCCATGATGCCTGAAGGCGGTGACAACGAGTTCGTCGATAAGAATCTCGACGACGAATTCTCGGGAATTGAGACCAAAGGTTTGTCCAAGGCCGGACAAGCTGGATTGGAGATCGTTGGCGCAGGCGTTCCGTTCGTCGGCGGCCTAATGTCTTGGATCGCGGGCGCATGGTCTGGCGCCGAACAAGACCGCGCGAATGCTATGTTCATCGCGTGGTTCAAAATGATCCAAGAGGAGATGAGAGAAAAGTATCGGGTTATGGCCGAACTGATGTCGCGCTTGGACATGCAGGACGAAAAGATCACCGATCGCGTCACATCACCGGAATACCAGACACTCGTGCGAAAGGCCTTTCGCAACTGGAACAGCACGCAGAGCGAGGAGAAGCAGCGGATTGTTCGAAACATCCTGGCGAACGCGGCTGCCGCTCGGACTACGTCAGATGATGTCGTCTCGTTGTTCCTTGACTGGATCGCAAACTATTCCGAATTCCACTTCGAAGTGATCGGCGCGATCTACAACGCACAAAGCATCACGCGCGGCGGCATCTGGAGGAAACTCGGCAAACCAACCGTGCGCGAAGATTCTGCAGATGCAGACCTTTTCAAGCTTCTTATTCGCGATCTTTCAACCGGCAGCGTCATTCGGCAACACCGCGAAACGGACTACGCGGGAAACTTCATCAAAAAATCGACGAGCGGGTCACGTCGGGGCGAAGGTTCAACCCAAATGAAGTCTGCGTTTGATGACGAGGAAGAATACGAACTCACCGAACTTGGAAAGCAATTTGTTC
The DNA here is from genome assembly GCA_965279205.1 of Hyphomonadaceae bacterium. GTDB lineage: Bacteria > Pseudomonadota > Alphaproteobacteria > Caulobacterales > Hyphomonadaceae > UBA7672. The sequence continues at coordinate 1,123,372 of OZ257144.1, read as the reverse complement.
ATTACGCGATGAACGAACTCGCACCGCGTATCGGATTCGATCCGGACTCAAATCTCAACGGATGATCTCGCAGTGGGCAATCACAGAAAAGGAAACGACATGGACTGGAAACCTGGCGACATCGTGCGATTGAAAAGCGGAGGACCGATGATGACCGTCGACGCCGTCGGCGAGCATATGGGTTCACAGGCGATTTGGTGCACTTGGTTTGTTGGCACCAAGAAATTCAATGATACATTCGGGCCTCACTCGTTGAAATCAGCAGAAAACGAACGGTCAGGTCCTCTGACGTTTTAGACTGCGTCTTCGACTTGCGTTGATCCCCCTCAACACAGGAGGCACCCATGGCACGCGACAAATTCGAAGACGCCCCCTCCTTTCACGCCCCGCACTCAGACCATGAGCAAGCGGCGTAGGGGCTTCCCCAGCGAGACGCACGTCAAGCGCGGGCGCCGCTTCATCAAGGGCGGCGAGATCGAACTCACCGAAAAGCTCGGCCGCCCATTGCTTGTACTGGCCCTGCCCCTGCGGTTCGCGGAGCAGATTTCAAGAACTGCTGCATGACGTCCGGCCGTTATGACGGCGCCGAGCGCAAGGACTACTTTCAGGGAGTGAGGCCGTGTCCCCCGCGAAGGCGGGGGTCCAGTCCAGCGCGCTTCAGCGCGCTTGCAGCCGCTTCACGGTCTGCACAGCTCTTGTCGAAACAACCACAGTTGGCGGGCCAAAGCCCGCCGGACTGGATCCCCGCCTTCGCGGGGAACGCGGACTCGTCCGCTTCCAGTTAGCAATGGGCTGGTCCAGCGCGCGAACGCGCGCTAGCAACATTTGTCTCCGCTCGCTAAGTTATCCGCGGGGACGAAACGAATGGCTTTCTGGGTCTACATTCTCGCCAGCGATCGCAATGGTACGCTCTATACCGGCCACACCGACGATCTCACTCATCGCATCTGGGAACACCGCACCCAGCAGAGGCGCGGCTTCACGTCGAAGTACAATGTCGGGAAACTCGTCTGGTTCGAGCAGCACCCCACGCGGGACGCGGCGAAGACACGCGAACTCCGGCTCAAGAAATGGAACCGGCTCTGGAAGCTGCACCTGATCGAGGACCGGAACCCTGAGTGGAGGGACCTCTATCTCGACATCAACAACTGGTACTCGCCACACAGTCGTTGATCCCAACCGTGTCCCGCACAGCAGCTGGCGGGCCGAGGCCCGCCGGACTGGATCCCCGCCTGCGCGGGGAACGCGGACTGCGTCCGCTTCCAGCAATCGTTCACCGCACCGTCATTGAGCCCAACCACCGCATCCCCCGCGAAGGCGGGGGCCCAGTCCAGCGCGCGAACGCGCGCTAGCAACTCCCGTGGCGGTCCGCACCGCACTTGTCTGAAACGCCAGCAGCTGGCGGGCCGAGGCCCGCCGGACTGGATCCCCGCCTGCGCGGGGAATGCGGACTTCGTCCGCTTCCAGCGTGTGTTTGCTGCGCGTGTGTAAAATCCCGCAGGTTATCCCACAGCTGGAGCAGCGTTTCCTTTGCGAAACCAATGCTCCGGCAGAAATCCCAGCCCAGGTTATCCTCCACCCCTCGGAGCGGCCGTATGATGCCCTCGCCCTGACGGAGGGAGGCCGCGAAGTCGACCGAAGCTTCCAGGTGTCAGGGATAAGGCCGGCGTGGCTGGCGCAGTGTGGGGAACGTATGAGTCCCCTCAAGCAAGTCTGGTTTCTCGCGGAGGGTCCCACAACGTGGAGCCCCCGCTTGTTTCCGGATGAATCGAACTGCGCGGCATTGCCTCCGGGGAGTGAAACCGGAGGGTCCGGGGGTTTCGGATACCGCCCCCAGCATGCTGAACCGATCACTGGCTATGGAGCTAAGGCCCCTGGGAGCGCGTCTCCTTGGTGCGTCGATGACAACTCCAGATCGCCATATCGGGAAAGAACGGCCGATCCGGGGCGCGTGAGACACGCGCACTCGCTGGCGCAAGCCAGCACTGGCACGACCCACGGCGCTATCCCACGCGCCCCGCTCCCTCATTGTCGAGGGACAGGACTAAAGCATCCCGGACGGCGCGCGCCGGTCTGAATGAGAGAGCGCGTCGAGGCGCACGAACGACGGCACACGCGAGAAACAGCATGAAGAAAATAGAGCTGAAGAAGAGCGACCACATTCCCTTTCACGAAGCCCGCCGGAACGCCTTCCGGGCCATGCGGCGCGGCGACCTCGACGGCGCGATCCGCTGGACGATGGTGATGCGCTATCAGTTCCGCATGGCGCGCGGCGTCGAGGACCTGTTCTCGAACCGCCTGCGCCCCAGGCCCAAACCGTCGAAGCCCGCCCCGCCGGCGCCGGTGAAGGCTGCGCCCAACCTCCCCGTCATGCTCGATCCCGACGGCTTCTCGCCAGGCGGTACACCGAACTGGTATCTCAACGCGCAGCGCCGCGAACGCGCCGGTCTGCCTCCGATCGACCAAAGCGCCCGGCCCGCCGACAGCGCAGTCGGCAACGTCCGCAACCGGGGCAAGTAGCTGCCGGGGTAGTGAGAGACGGCGGGTCAGCCCCCTCGGAGGCGCAGCACGAGATGGATCGTGCTTTCCTTCTGGATGTTGCTGTCGGCCAGCGTCTGCGTGTCCTCGAGCTGCTTGCCGGCAAAGATCAGCCGCTGCTGCTCGGGCGGGATGCCTTCCTTGTCGGCGATCAGCTGCTTCACCTCCGCGATCGTGTCGGCCGGATCGACATCGAGCGTGATCGTCTTGCCGGTCAACGTCTTGACGAAGACCTGCATGCTCTGGGCAAAGGCCGGCCCCGACAGCATGCTTGTCGCCAGCGCCAGCGCAAAGATCATCGACAGATGCCTGACAAGCCTCGCCATGACGCGCCTCCCTCTTCCGCGCGCTATTGCTAGCGCGGTTCGGTCGGCGCGTCAGCTGGGCGTGTTCACAAGCGGGGGCAGAGTTGCAAGCAGCCTTGCCTTCGCGCGCGGATTTCTCCTAGACTTCAAAAAAAAACTCGGGGGATTCCATGAAAGCCATATTCGCCGCCGCGCTTGCTGCGGTCTCGCTCTGCGCCTGCGAAACCCTCGACACCTGGCCGACCGAGGCCGAGATGGCGACGTTCGGCGGCAGCTCGACCAACGCGCTCGTTCTTCTCTCCGCCAGCGACAATTTCGGCTGCGGCACGACCGCCCTCGCCTTCATGGACGTTGACACCAAAACGAGTTTCCAGCGCACGATGTTCACCGGCGAGGCTTCCGCTGCCGTCGTCAAGCCGGGCACGTACCACCTCTACTACGCCAACTGCGGCTCGGCGGTGGGCGACCTCAGGGGCGTCATGTACTGGTTCGACAGCGTCGATGTGAAGCCCAACGAGGTCGTCTATCTCGGCACCTTCAACCTCGATGCGATCTCGGTCGCCTCCCAGGCCAACGTGCTGCAGAACGTCTTTTCGTTCGGCATCAGCGCGATCACCGGCAATCCCAGCACCTATCCGGTCTACGAGATGCGCGACGAGACGGAAAAAGTCCGCGCCCAGCTGCGCGAGAAATATCCGCAGCTCGCCGCCGGCATGGTCACGCGCCTGCCGCCGGCCATTCTCTCGCGCGATGACTTCGCCCAGGCCTTCCGCAACGCCTACGCCCGCAAGCCCGACGGCTCGATGCCCACCGAGGAGGAGGCCCAGGCCCGTCTCGACGGCGAGATCGAAAAAGCCGTCGAAGCCTCGATCGCCAAGTACCAGGCCGCCCACCCCGAGCTGATGAAGGACAAGCCCCCGGCGCCCGCCGCGCCGGCGCCCAAACCCACGTCCTGAGCGGACTTGACGGATTATCGTTTTTCGATATTACTACCGGCATAAATAAACATCAGGCCGGAGCCTCCCCATGCCCGCCGTCAAATGCCTCCCGGCCCTTTCGGCCGTTGTTTTCGCTTGCTTTTTTGTAGCCCCCGCCGCGCTCGCCCAGGCGACCGCGCCAGCCGCGCCGCCACCGGCAAAGCCCTACGTCCCGACCGTCACCCGGGCCGACCCCAACCTCCCCCGCACCTCCTTCGGCCACCCCAGCCTGGAAGGCGTCTGGACCTCCAACTTCATCATGCCGCTGGAAGCCAACCCCCGCGCGCCGATGCTCACCCTGCCGGAGCCCGCCGCGAAAGCGATGGCCGAAGCGATCGCCAACGCCATCGCCACCCAGCTCGACAAGCAGCTCGACCCCGAAGTGCCCGTGCTGATCAGGAACACCGATGGCCTCGGCATCGTGCGCGGCGAGCGCCGCACGCGCATGATCGTGGAGCCGGCCGACGGCATGATCCCCTACACACCCGCCGCAAAGATCGAGGCGCAACGCGGCCAGGGCATGGGCGCCTTCAACAATCCCGAAGACCGTCCGAACTGGGAACGCTGTGTCGCCAGCATGGGCCGCGCGCCGGTCGGCGGCATCGGTGAATCCAATCCACGCATGCTCATCCAGACGCCAACCCAGGTTGTGATCTTCACGGAGTATGGTGCCGAAGCCCGGATCATTCCCTTCACCGACAGGCACCAGCCGAAGATGTTCCATTCCGTGCTGGGCGATTCCATCGCGCGCTGGGATGGCAACACACTGGTGGTCGAAACCATCGGCATGTCCGAGAAGGATCGCGTGCGCCTCTTCCCCACCTTCGTCGTTCCCAACGAAGCCAAGGTGATCGAGAAGTACACAAGGCTGTCGCAGGACGAACTGCTCTACCAGTTCACGGTCGAGGATCCCAAAATCTACACGGGGCCCTGGCTTGGCGAATACTCGATCTACCGCACCGACCAGCGCCTGTTCGAACACGCCTGCCACGAGGGCAACTACTCGCTCACCAACATCCTCCGCGCCCAGCGCATCAAGGACGAGAAGGCGGCAAAGGCGGCGCCGTAGCCGGGAGCGCCTACTTCGCCTTCATCTCGCTCGGGCTCTTGCCCGTCCACCGCTTGAACGCGCGCGAGAAAGCGGCGGGATCGGAAAAGCCTACGAGATAAGCCGTTTCGTTCACCGAGACCTTTTTCCCGGAGAGATAGTTCACCGCCAGCCTGTGCCGCAGATCGTCCAGCACCTGCTCGAACGTCGTGCCTTCCGTCTTGAGCTTCCGGAACAGCGTCTGCCGCCCCTGCCCCATTTTCGCGGCGATGGTCTCCATTCCAATCTCGCCAGTATGCAGGATCGGCATCAGGAGGCTCTCCACCTTCCCCCGCACCGTCTTCGAACTTTCCAGCTCCTTCAGAAGTCCCTCAGCTCGCTCACTCAGGACTCCAAACACGTAACGGGGTTGAAGCTGCACCCGAAAACTCGCGGCCTCCGGATCCATCCGCAAGGCATTCCAGTCGGCGCCGAACATGACCGGACACTGGAAGATCCGGTCATACTCAGCCCGATGGTCCGGCGCCGGATGGGTCACGTGGACTTCGAGGACATGCGACTTCGGCAGAAACCGCCTCGGCTGGCAGGCCATTCGGGCGAACGTCACCTCGGTCAGCTCCGGAAAATCGTTGGGGTTCTCGCGCGCATCGACCATCCAGACGCCCCGGTTGTCGACCGATATCCGGAACCGGTCGCCGGCGCCCTCGAATTCGATCGCCAGCTTGCCGAACCGGTTCATCTGGATGAATGCGTCGCCCATCGTCTCGGAGGCGTTCATGATCAGCCCGGCGATCGACAGCTCGGAGAGGTCGACCTCTTCCCCGTAGTGCAGAGCAAACGCCGGATCCTTGGTCAGCTCCTTCGCCGCCCGCATCAGCAGGATGTAGTTCGGCATCGCCACCCGGCTGTCCTGATCCTCCAGACCAGCCAGATCGATCCCAGACTTCCGCGACAGCTCCCCCGCCCCCGCCCCCTTCGCCACGGCGAGCTTCACCAACCCCCGCGCCAGCCCCGCGCCAACCGTCAGCTCCGCCATGTCGCAATCCTCCGGCTGCAACCTGCAATCATGCTTTTGAAGCGCTCGGTCATGGACGAAAAGACCCCAGAGAGGCGATATATCGATATTCGATAAGTCTATCGCGAAAACATCAAACAAACCATGGGGTCAGACCATGCTTCGCGCCTCCCTCCTCCTCGCCTCCGCCCTGGCTGCCGTTCCATTCGCTTCCGCCCAGACGCCGCAGGCCCAACCTGCGGCCGCAGCGCCAGTCTACACGCCTACCTCTCTCACAGCCGAACCCGGCCTGCCGCGCACTCCCGACGGCCGTCCTGATTTCCAGGGCGCCGTCTGGGCCACCAACTTCTTCCCCGTCTTCGAGGCCAGCCCCTTGGCAGCAAACCTCGTCGTCACCGAAGCGGAAGCAAAGAAGATCGTCGACACGATGGTCGCCGGGATGACGTCGATTCCGGATTTCCAGATTGATCCGGAAGCAGCCGACATCATTGGCGGCACGGACGGCCTGCCGCTGGTGAGGGGCGAACGCCGCACGCGCCTCATCGTCCTGCCTGCCAATGGCAAACTGCCAATCACGCCTGAAGCGAAAAAGATGGCTAGCGCAGACGCGCCGCCGGGCGGCAAGGACGACTACGAACGGCGACCTGCTGGCGAGCGCTGCCTCGTCCTGAGCGGGAATCCGCCGGTGCATGCCGTCGTTTCGTACAACCGCCTCCAGCTTATCCAGACGCCGGCCCATGTCGTGATCCACAGCGAGAATGGTGATGAAGCGCGCATCATTCCGTTCGCCAGCGAGCACAAGCCGCCTGGTCCGACTTCCTGGTTCGGCGATTCAATCGCCCGCTGGGACGGCGACACGCTGGTCATTGAGACGATCCGCCAGAATCCGAAGGAACGCATCCGCGGCTTGATGACCAAGTTCATCGTCAACGAGGACGCTCGTGTGATCGAGCGCTTCACGCGGCTCGCGAAGAACGAACTGCTCTATCAGTTCACCATCGAGGATCCGAAAGTCTACACGGCGCCGTGGCTTGCAGAGTTTTCGTTCTACCGGACGGAGACGGGCATGTTCCCCTCGCCCTGCCACGAGCACAACTATTCCCTGCCCAACATCCTGCAGGGAGCGCGCATGACCGAAGCACGCGGAGCGAAGCGCTAGATGGCCCCGGACGTGATGCTGCATTTCGGCGCCGGAATCACGGCGATGTTGTCGGGCGCGACCGCGCTGATTGCCCGCAAGGGCGAGCGCCTGCATCGCGCGGCCGGGACCGTGTTCCTCATCGCCATCCTGATAACGGCGGCGACCGCCACCTACCTCTCCTATCGGGTTGGGAATGTCGGCTTCGCCATCGGCGGCGTACTGGTCATCTACATGATCATGACTGCCTGGATGGCCGTCAGACGCAGGGAGGGACACACCGGCCTCTTCGAACTCGGCGCGTTTCTGTTTGCGGCGGCGGGCTCGGCAGCCGGCTTCTACTTCGCCTTCGACTCGCTGAGGAACGGGACGGCGTTCATGGGTGGAATTCCCGCCTTCAGCTTCGCGTCGGTCGTGGGCCTTGCCGCGGCGTTTGATCTCAGCGTGATCGTGCGCCGGGGCATTTCCGGCAGGCAACGCATCGCCCGACATCTCTGGCGCATGCACCTTGGATTGTTCGCAGCGGTCGGCTCGTTCTTTCCCGGGCAGCTTCAGTTCTTTCCCGTGTTCATCCAGAAAGTCAGGCCAATCATCCTGCTGTTCATCCCGGCCTTCCTCGTGATCGGGCTGATGTTCTTCTGGCTGGCCCGGGTGCTGTTCACGAACCGATTTTCCAAAGTGGATATGCCTTCGAACACCTCGCCTGGTTGATCCTGTCAGAATTTCAGGTTGACGATATAGTTTCCAAAATATAGAACTATTTTGTTGATCAGAAACTAACTGGAGCCGTGCCATGGTCGCTTTCCCCTCGATCACCCCTGCTCTCTGCTATGTGAACCCCAGGGCCGCGCTCGATTTCCTCCGCGACGCCTTCGGCTTCGAGGTGGACATGCTGATCGAGGACGAGGCCGGCAATCTCGCCCACAGCGAGATGGCCTATGGCAACGGCAAGATCATGGTCGGCAATGAATGGAGCGTCGACCACAAATCGCCTCGCTCCATCGGCAACAAGTGCACGCAGACTGTGCACATGCATCTGACTGAAGACATCGATGCGCACTGCGAGCGCGCCCGCAATGCCGGCGCCGAAATCATCCAGGAGCCGGCGACGCAATTCTATGGCGACCGCACCTATCGCGCGCGAGATCCCGAAGGCCACATCTGGACGTTCGGTCAGACCGTCGAGGTCATGACCCCCGACCAATGGGACAAGACATCAGGCCTCAAGACGCGGGTCTACACGGCGGACACGGGCAAGGCATGACGCCCGCCGGCTTCCAGAAACTCGCGCTGAGTCTGCCCGAGGCCGTCGAGTCTTCTCACTTCGACACGCCTGACTTCCGGGTTGGCGGCAAGATCTTCGCCACCGCAGGACGCATCGATGGAAAGTCTGTTCTGAAACTGACGATCGACCAGCAGCAGATGCTCTGCGAGGCCGAGCCAGAAATGTTCGAACCCATCCCCGGCGGATGGGGCCGGAAAGGCTGGACGAACCTTGTGCTGGCAAAAGCCGATGCAAAAACAGCGAAGAGTGCGCTCTGGATGGCGTGGCGGAACACGGCGCCGAAGAAACTGCTGAAAGCGCACGCAGAATGAATGCGAAGCGAAAGCCCGACGTTGACGTGCTGTTTTCGGCCCTTGCCGATCCGATCCGGCGGCGCGCGATCGAAATCCTTGGCGAACGCCCAAGACGCGCCGGCGAACTTGCCGAACTTCTCGATCTGCCCGCGCCCGCCATGAGCCGTCATCTCAAGACGCTCAAGGCCTCGAACCTTGTCATCGAGTCGCATCCGGAAATCGACGCCCGTGTTCGCGTCTACGCTCTCAATGGTCACCGGCTTGCCGAGCTCAAGGACTGGCTCGAACGCGCCGAACAGCTCTGGTCTGGCCAGCTTGTTGCCTTCGCCCAGCACATCGCGAAGCGAAAGCACAAATGACAAGCCGGGTCGTCGTCTCCATTCGCGTGCCCTGCTCGCCTATCCAGGCGTTCGAGGTATTCACCGAAGAGATCGGTGAGTGGTGGGCCGACAACCCGCTCTTCCGCTTCACGCCACGCAGCCCCGGTACGCTCGCCTTCCAGCCTCCCGCCGCCGACGGATCAGGCGGGCGACTGATCGAACGCCTGCCCAACGGAAAGGAATTCGAAGTCGGCCCGATCCGCGCTTGGTCGCCCGGCGAAAGGCTGGTCGTTGGCTGGCGTCAGGCGACATTCGGTCCGAACCACGCAACCGAAGTCGAAATCCGGTTCGAACCCGCGGGTGAAGAAACCCGCGTCACCGTCGAGCATCGCGGCTGGGACAGCGTTCCGCAGGACCACCTCGCCCGTCATACTTTCCCGCTGCCGCTGTTCTATCAGCGACAGGGAGAACAATGGCGCGCCGGTCTCGAACACCTGAAAGTGCGCGCCGCCGATCGCTCCCGAACCATGCCCTGATTGACTGACAACGCCTCGCCAGCGTATCCGCGCTGGTCCTCATCCCCGGAGCCGGACATGGCCATCGCCTCTGCCTCACCCACGTCCGCCGGCCCGCGGAAAGGAGGCAAGAACGCCTTCATCTTCGTCATTGTAACCGTGTTCATCGACATGATGGCCTTCGCTGTCATCATGCCTTCGTTGCCGTTCCTGATGGCCGAACTACTCAACGGCAAGGAAGCACTGCTTGAGGCAAAGGCGCTGGCTGCCCTGCCCGAAGCCGCCGGCGGAAACAAACTGGTGCTCGAAGCCATGCTGTCCGACGCAGCGCCGTGGGGCGGCTACATCACCACTGTTTACGCGGTCATGAATTTCCTTTCGGCTCCCGTGCTTGGAAACCTGTCGGACCGGTTCGGCCGTCGTCCCATCCTGCTGGTATCGATCGTCACGCTGGCGATCGACTTCCTCATCATGGGTTTCGCCCACGCGGTCTGGCTGCTCTTCCTCGGGCGGGTCCTCTCCGGCATCTCCGGTGCAACCCATTCCACCGCCGCCGCCTACATCGCTGACGTCACCGAGCCGCAGCAGCGCGGCCAGGCCTTCGGCATGCTCGGCGCGGCCTTCGGGCTCGGTTTCATCCTCGGGCCAGCCATCGGCGGTTTCCTCGGGCAGTTCGATCCGCGCTGGCCGTTCTTCGCTTCGGCTGCGCTCGCCGCGGTCAACTTCTGCTATGGCATGTTCGTGCTGCCGGAATCGCTCGACCACGAGCACCGCCGCAAGTTCGACTGGAAGCGCGCCAACGCCTTCGGCACGTTCGTTCACCTCGCCAAGGTGCCCTATCTCGCCTGGTTCATGCTCGCGCTCGGGCTCTTCAACTTTGCCCACTGGGTCTACCCGGCAACGTTCAACTATTTCGCTGGCGTACGTTACGGCTGGAACGAAGGCATGATCGGCCTGGCGCTCGCCGTTGTCGGCGTCGGCTCCGCGCTCGTTCAGGGCCTGTTTGTCGGCCGGATCATTAAGAGATTCGGTCCGACCCAGACAACCGTGTTCGGTTTCCTCATCTGTGTGGTCACCTTCGCTGCCTATGCCGCGGCGACCCAAGGTTGGATGGTGTTCCTGATCATCCCGATCGGCGCGCTCGCCGGCGTCCTCGGGCCAGCGATGAACCAGATCATGACCGTGCGGACGCCCCGCAACGCTCAGGGCGAACTGCAGGGCGCCATCGCCAGCGTGCAGTCACTCGCCAACATGTTCGCACCTCTGGCGATGACGCAGACCTTCCACTATTTCACGTCGGCTGGCGCACCGGTCTTCTTCCCCGGCGCAGCCTTCACGCTAGCCTCCATCGTCTGTGCGATCTCTCTGATCCCGCTGATGCAGGGCTTGCACGCCGCGCCCAAGATCGAGGAACAGCCGGCTGATCCGCCGGGCGAGGCGGTGCCTGAGGAATCCTCAAGCCCTGCAGGCGCCACGCCGTCGGCGCAGTCGGCCTGATCCGCAGAAGCAGCCGGGGAGGAAAGCTTGTCGTGTTTCCTGAAATCAGGAAGCGGATTTGCCTTTGACGAGGCCGAGCACAACGCCAAGAACGCCGCCGCCAATACCGCCTTCGAGTAGGTCCTGCACGTGGCCCATCGTTACGGGTCCAACGAGCGCGGCCTCGCCCAGCATCGCGCCTTGTCCAAGCGCCTGTGCACCGGCGCCGACGCCAATGCCGCCGACAACGCCGGCAAGGATATTGCCGATTCCACCCAGGCCTTTGCCGCCGAGAAGAGCGGCGATGACAGGCGCAAGCACGGCCCCGCCTACACCATTCAGGATGTAAGGCAGGTATTGAGTAAGCTGATCCATGGATACTCCCCTTGTTGCGCCTTGAACCGCAGGCTGGTCCTGCTAGCCCGGCGTAGTGCAAGGCTGGACCTCTTGGACAACGAAGTCCAACAGACTCGCTTGACCGGCGCGGCAGGATCAGCCTGTTGTCGCAACGATATTCGGAGTTTTCCCGATGCCGGTCTCCGGCCAAGCGAGGCCTGCCCTGTTCCTGGACCGCGATGGCGTGATCAACGTCGATCGCAACTACGTCTATCGCGTCGAGGATTTCCAGTGGGTCGACGGCGCGGTTGAGACCATCGCCGCCTTCAACGCGCGGGGCTGGTGGGTGTTTGTCGTCACCAATCAGTCAGGCATCGCGCGCGGCTATTACACCGAAGAGCAGATGCATGCGTTGCATGGCTGGCTCGGCGAGCAGCTCGCGGCGCGCAACGCCCACATCGACCGGATCTATCACTGCCCCTATCACGAAGAGGGCACGATCGAGCGCTATCGCCGTGACAGCTTTGACCGCAAGCCCAAGCCCGGCATGCTGATCCAGGCGATGACGGATTTTCCCGTCGTCAAGGAGCGCTCCTTCCTCATCGGCGACAAGCAGGCCGATCTCGAGGCGGCGCAGGCAGCCGGCATCAAGGGCTTCCTGTTCAGTGGCGGAAATCTCTCCACCTTTGCCGACTGGGCGCTGGCCGATATCGGCGAGAACCGCTGAAGATCAGCCCGGCGGCGTTGTCGGAGGCGTTGCCGGTGCAGGCTGTTGCGCTGGCGGCGTCACAGGCGCGGGATTGGCCGGAGCGGGCGTCACAGGCGCCGCGTTAGCCGGCGGCGTAGCAGGCGCAACCACTTGCGGCTGCACGCGCTGAACCGGCGGCTGGTTCGTCTGCGCAGGCGGCGGATTGGCTGCCGTCGGCGCGCGGTACTCGACCGCTCCGCTCGGCGTTTCGACCGGCGTCGTCACCGGATCGCAGTCTGGCGGGCCTTGTGGGGGAACCTGCGACTGCAGATCCAGCGCGACCTTGTTGTCGAGATTGGGTTTCAGCTCGAATGCATCCTGGCTCGCATAGATGTCGTAAACGGCGCCGTCCGCCATCAGCTGTCCGCTGGCCGAGGTATGCGAGAAATCTGCAAGGCTCAGCAGTTTCCAGCTCGTACCGAGGCAGCCGAAGAAATCACCTGCCTTGCACTCGTCAGTCGACTCACGCCGCGGCGCATACTTGTTGGTGCAGCTGGGATTCACATACGTGCCGTAGACTTCCGACACCTTGAACAGCGAATCCATGCCGATGACGTTTGCCCAAGGCTTGAACTTCACCAGCGGCCCTTCGATGTAGATGCGCTGGCCGGTCACCTGATAGTCGGTCGGCTTGCCGCGCAGCTTTCCGGCTTCATCCGCCAGATCGATCGATGCGGTGTAGTTGAAGTCGCCCACCTTCGTGAGGACGACCTGACCGGCAAGGCGCTCCTTGCTGAGCTGGGCATAGGTCTGGAGGTTGAGGCCGATCAGGCCAACGATCGCGGCGCCCGCCAGCGTCAGTCCGCCGAACAGCACGCGGAAAATGCCGGAGCCGAACTTGGCCTTGAACACCTTTGCAATGCCCTGGACCAGCATGAGAATGCCGACCAGTCCAACGAACGCCGGAATCAGCCACCAGATCGAGAACGACATGCCGTTTTGACCCTTCGCCCAAACGCCGGGTCACGCCGCTTCCGGACGTTTTTCCCGCTTCAGGTCCCGTCCTTATCAAAAGGCGGCGGCCAAGCCTACCCGCACGCTGCGGCAACCGATCGGCTTTCTAGAACACCCGGGGGCGATCCTTGCGCTCCAGATGGAGGCCGCACTCCTCCTTCTTGAAGCCGACCCAGCGGCCAGAGCGCACATCATTGGGATCTGTAGGGCGAACCGTACACGGCCAACACCCGATGGAAGGATAACCGTCGGCCACGAGCGGATGCGGCGGCAGCTTCCTGTCCGCGAAGTAATGGTCGACATCCTCATGGGTCCAGCTGGCCAGGGGATTGATCTTGAACTTGCCTTCCGAGAACTCGACGACCGCCAGGTTCGCCCTGCCCCCGCCGTGGAAACGCTTGCGGCCGGTGATCCACGCCTGGAAGCCCCGCAACGCAGGCTCAAGCGGCCGCACCTTCCGGACCTCGCAGCAGGCATCGGGATCAGACTTGTTGAGCACGCCCTTTGGATCGACCGCCTTCACTTCCTCGGTCACGGGATGAACTGTGCGGATGTCGGACAGCTTGAGGAAATCGCGCAGCGTGTCGCGATACTGCAGCGTCTGGTGGAAGTGCATGCCCGTGTCGATGAACACGATCGGCATGCCGGGATCGACTTCGGCGATCAATCCCAGCATCGCCGCGCTCTCGGCGCCGAAGGATGACACATAGGTGATGCTGCGGCCAAATTCGCGCACGGCGGCGGTGATGATCTCCTGCGCAGACTTCCCACGCAGCTCGGCATTCAGCCGGTCCACCTTCTGCTCGGGTGTTTCAACCGCAGACGTTACAATGCTCATTGCGCGGTTTTCCTGTGGCGCTTCATGAACACCGTCTCGGACGTGTCGGAAGCAGCCTGATAGAATTCAGTGAACTCGCTAGCAGAGTCCACGAACACCTTCTCGGCATCCGCTTCCTCGACCACCATCGCGTCGAAGCCGGCGCGGATCATCAGGCGCAGCTGGTCGCGCAGCACCTGGCCTATGGCGCGGATCTCGCCCTTGAAGCCGTGACGGCGGCGCAGCAGCTGGGCCTGACTGAAGGCGCGTCCGTCGGTGTATTTGGGGAATTGCAGTTCGATCAGGTGAAGCCGGTCGAGATGCGGCGCCAGCAGCCCCGGATCGTCGCCGACCGCCAACCGTACGCCGATAGAGCGATTGCGCGCCAGCAGCTGGTCGTGCTCCGACAGGAAACGGCCGAGGGATACCGTAAAGCATCCGCCGGGCGACAGTTCGTGGCCGTCCTCGATGTGCGCCCACACATCGTCGACGATCTTGCCGCTCTTAAGCAGAGGCATAGAGCGCCTCCTTGAACGGCGCCTGACCAAGACGGATCATCGTGTCAGCCAGCTTCTCGGCTTTCGACGAGCGCAGTTCGAGATATTTTGAGATCACGCGCTTCAACGCCGGCGCGACCTCTTCATGCTTGAGACCGGGGCCCTGGATTTCGCCGATGGCGGCCTTCTCGTCAGCCCTGCCGCCAAAGAGGATCTGGTAGAATTCCTCGCCCTTCTTGTCGACACCGAGAATGCCGATGTGGCCGACATGGTGGTGACCGCAGGCATTGATGCAGCCCGATACGTTGATGTGCAGCGTGCCGACCTCGTCCTCGAACTCCGGATCGGCGAACAGCGCCTGGATTTCGTTGGCGACAGAGATCGACCGCGCATTGGACAGGTTGCAGTAGTCGAGACCTGGGCACGCGATAATGTCCGAACCCATGCCGGCGTTGGAGGCGTGCATGTCGGACGCTTTCAGCGCGGCGTAGACAGCAGGCACATCGTCGAGCTTCACATGCGGGAGGACGAGGTCCTGCTCGTGCGCAACGCGGATGTCATCGAGACCGTATCTTTCAGCGATGTCGGCGGCGGCGCGCATCTGGGCCGACGAGCAATCGCCCGGAGCTACGCCCTGCGGCTTCAGCGCGATATGGACGGAGGTGTAGCCGGGCGCCTTGTGGGCGCGAAGATTGTTCTTGGCCCAGCGCGCAAAGTGGCGATCGGCGGCGATGGCAGCATCGAACTTGGCCGACTTCGCGGGCAACGTCTCGAACTTCGGCGGCGCGAAGTAGGCGGTGATGCGATCAACCTCTTCCTGCGGAAGGACGACCTTCTCCCAGGCCTGCTGGTTTGCGAATTCTTCCTCGACCTGGCGCGTGTATTCGGCGAGGCCAAGCTCATGGACGAGGATCTTGATCCGCGCCTTGTACTTGTTGTCGCGCCGTCCGTAGCGATTGTAGACGCGCATGATTGCTTCGAGATAGCTGAGCAGGTCCTGCTTCGAGACCCAGTCGCGCACCGTCGGGCCAATATAGGGCGTGCGACCGAGGCCACCACCGACCATCACTTCGAAGCCGGTTTCGCCCGCAGCGTTCTTCTTCATCAGCAGGCCGATGTCGTGGACCTTCACGGCCGCGCGGTCGGGCGTTGCAGCCGTAACAGCGATCTTGAACTTGCGCGGCAGGGCCGAGAACTCCGGGTGGAAGGTCGACCACTGTCGGATGATCTCGCACCAGGGGCGCGGGTCTTCCAGCTCATCGGCGCAGGCGCCAGCCAGGTGGTCGGACGTCACGTTGCGGATGCAGTTGCCTGATGTCTGGATGGCGTGCATCTCGACATCGGCGAGTGCTTCCAGTGCATCAGGGATCTCGGCGAGCTTGATCCAGTTGAACTGGATATTCTGACGCGTCGTGAAGTGGCCATAGCCCTTGTCGAACTTGTCCGCGATCATCGCGAGCTGGCGCAGTTTCCGCGCGCTCAGCTGGCCATAGGGGATGGCGATGCGGAACATGTAGGCGTGCAGCTGCAGGTAGACGCCGTTCTGGAGACGCAGAGGCTTGAAGTTCTCCTCACGCAGTTCACCGGCCAGGCGCCGCTGCACCTGACCACGGAACTGCCTGGCACGTTCGCGCACCAGCGTCTCGTCAAACTCGTCGTAACGATACATCAGGCCGCTTTCCTATGCCGCCTTTCGGGCGTGCTCGATTCCCAGATCCGTCTCGACGCGGGCAACCCAGCGCTGAACAGACGGGAATTCCGAAAGATCAAACCCGCCCTCGTGCGCTACGCGCGTGTAGGCCACGAGCGCGATGTCGGCGAGCGTCATGCTGTGACCGATAAAATAGTCGGAGAAGGTAAGCTGCATCTCCATGACGCCAAGCGCCCGGCGCCCACGCGCCAGAAGCTGCGGATCGAGATCGTCGTCCGTCATGTTCATGAATTTCTTCCGGAACCGGCGAACAGCGATGTAGGGCTCGTGGCTGTATTGTTCCCAGAACAGCCAGCTCATCATCTTCGCGCGCTCGAACGGATCGACCGGTATGAGGTCCTGCCCGCGCTGCGTTTCGGCGAGATAGAGCATGATGGCGTTTGACTGCGGCAGGATGCGGCCATCCGGCAGACGCATCACGGGTACCTGACCCGAAGGGTTCATCTGCATGAAACCGTCTGAGCGCGTGCCACCTTCGACGACGCTGATCTCGACCCAGTCATAGTCGACGTCGAGATATTCCGCCGTCCATTTGGTCTTAAGACAGTTGCCGGAGATCGAGTCTCCGTACAGCGTCAGCTTGGAAATCGGACGATTGGGCATCAGTTGTTCCCCGCCTGCTTGCCGAACATCGGATGGTTGGTTGGTCCCCGCTCGCGGATCGTCTCGCGAAGCGTCTCGCGGCCTGCGACTTTGCCGTCGGCTGTCACCTGCATGAAATACGGATCAGCGACGCGCGTCTGGTCTTTTGCCGCCCAGGCCAGAATGTCGTTGGCGCCAACGCCGCTCAGCACGTCTGCATCAGCCAGATTTTCAGACCAGGCGCGATCCTTCGTAAGGTAGACAACACGTCCGCTCGCCGACAGCCACGCCGTGATGACTTTCGGCGTATCGGGCGCAAGCTTCGGCCGTTCCGAACTCACGACAACATCTCCCACAGCGAAGATACGGTCGGCTTGGTCTTCGCGGCTACATCGCTGCGTGCGCTTTCGCGCTTCGCCAGCGCTACGACCTCGCCGATGATCAGCAGAGCCGGTCCCTGTATGCCAGCCGCCTGTATCGCGTCGGTGACACTGCCCAGCGAGCCGAACGCCTTGATCTCGTTCTCGCGTGTGCCGTTCTCGACAACCGCCACTGGCGTAACCGGATCACGTCCCGCTGCAATCAAGCGCGCTGCGATCACATCCGCCGTTCCGACGCCCATGAACACAACAACAGTCTGGTTCGGCCGCGCCAGAGCTTTCCAGTCGAGATCAGGCTCCTCGCCCAATGCCGCATGGCCTGTCACGAACGTGACTGCCTGAGCAATATCGCGATGAGTCAGCGGAATCTGCGCTGACGCCGCGCACCCAAGCGCCGCCGAAATACCCGGCACGACTTCGACATCGATGCCAACCGCGCGCAGCGCTTCTACTTCCTCGCCGCCACGACCGAAAATGAAGGGATCGCCACCCTTGAGACGCACGACGCGTTTGCCTGTGCGCGCTGCGTCGATCATGCGACGCTGGATTTCATCCTGCGGTACGGAATGCTCGCCTTTTGACTTGCCGACCGGCACGACCTCCGCCGAAGCCGATGCCAGCGCCAGCACGCCCTTGCCGACCAGCCGATCCGTGAAAATCACGTCCGCCTCGCCGATCAGGCGCGCCGCCTTGATCGTCAGCAGGTCGGGATCGCCCGGGCCGGCTCCCACAAGGAAGACTCGTCCAGAAGCGCCCTTTGCGGTGTCCGCGCCCCCCGTCCGGTAGGCGGAATCGTCCGACATCAAGGTCAGGCCCTTTAGTTTTTCTTACGCATGCGCATATAACACACCGAGCGCCCAGCGACGAGCCGGACGCGGTCCTCATCCGCCAGATGGCCAGGTAAGGGCTTTGACGCAATGAACCATTCCTAAGCCGAACGATTAGACCCCCTTACCCGCCTGTAGCCCCAGAAAAGCTCAATAGAAAAGCCAAGCAAAATGGCCCAGGAAGACCGCCTCCCAGCTCTCAACGCCCTACGCGCCTTCGAGGCGGCCGCCCGGCATCTGTCTTTCACGCGCGCAGCGGAGGAGCTGAACGTTACGCCTGGCGCCATCAGCCAGCAGATTCGCCAGCTCGAGGAATTTGCGGGGGCCCCGCTGTTCCGCCGCACCGGCCGCCAAGTCCTGCTGACTGACGCGGGCCAGGCCGCCCTGCCCCTGCTGACCTCCGCCTTCGAGATGATGGCCGAAGCGGTCCATCACATGCGCGCGCCTGCCCGCCGCGACCGGCTGATGATCTCGTCCGCGCCGTCCTTTGCCGCCAAGTGGCTGGCCCCGCGTCTCGAGAAATTCCAGGAACAAAATCCTGAAGCCGAGGTGTGGGTCTCGGCCGACATGGCGATGACCGACTTCAATTCATCCGACATCGATCTCGCGCTACGCCATGGCAAAGGCCTCTATGAAGGCTTGCGCACCGAGAAGATCATGTCGGAATCGGTTCTACCGGTCTGCTCGCCCGAACTCCTGAAGGGCGCCCACCCGCTGCGCTCGCCGACCGACCTTGGTCACTACACGCTGCTGCACGACGAGAGCCCGGAGAACGATCCGTCGCGTCCGGACTGGAACGCTTGGCTCAAGGCGCGCGGCGTCACCGGCGTCGACGGCAATCGCGGCCCGCGCTTTACGCAGTCGTCGCTCGTGGTCGAGGCGGCGGCGGCTGGCCGCGGCGTTGCCCTGGCCAAGTTCGCAATCGCCTCGGGCGACCTCGAACGCGGCCGCCTCATCGCGCCCTTTGCCGACGGCGCCAGCGACATCGATTTCGCGTACTGGATCGTCTACCCCAAATGGCGCACGCCTTCGAAACTCGCCCGCACCTTCATGGCGTGGCTAAAGTCCGAAGCGCAGGCGTCGGAGGTGATAGGGGTCTGACGTGCCGATGAGAGGAATACCGGTAGCCAGGGATGTCGAGCACTGGCTCTCGCGCCTGGAGCCGAAGCAGCGTGCGGCGCTTGAGAAGTTGCAGGCGCAGATCAGGGCTGCGGCACCGGGCGCGGAAGAGGTGATCAGCTATGGGCAGCCGACTTATCTGCTGCATGGTCATCTGGTCGCTTTTGGCGCTTTCAAGAACCATCTCAGCTTCTTTCCGATGAGTTCGACGCTGATCGGAAAATATCCCGAAGCTGCCCTGTTCGCGACGTCGTCGGGGACGATGCAGTTCCAGCCCGAGAAGCCGATCCCGGCTGCGCTGGTGAAGAAGCTGGTCAAGGCACGGATTGCGGAAAACCTCGAGATCGCAGATGCGCGCGCGCAAGAGAAAAAGGCCGCGGCGAAACCGCGGCCCAATTCCAGAACCAAGGCGAAGCGTACGGCCTAGAGTCCGGCCTTGAATGTTGCGAGCAGTCGTTCCCACGCGCGGTCAGCCTGCACCTGGTCGAACACCTGGCTGTCAGGCGGGCACCAGCCGTGCTGCGCGGGATAGACTTCGACTTCCGCCGGGATCTTCTGCGCATCGAA
This sequence comes from Hyphomonadaceae bacterium, assembly GCA_965279205.1. Classification (GTDB taxonomy): domain Bacteria; phylum Pseudomonadota; class Alphaproteobacteria; order Caulobacterales; family Hyphomonadaceae; genus UBA7672. Next base: position 1,103,924 of record OZ257144.1, on the reverse strand, counting down.
CGCGGCTTTCACCTTTTCCTTGACGGTCGGGTCGGTGGTGTCGTCGTTCTGCGCCACGGCGATGAGAACGGCTTTGGCTTTCATCTGCGGAACCAGCAGCACCGGGCTGGTCGGCTGCGTTGTCGCAAGGCCGCCGCCATGGAAGGTGCCGCCAGCGCGTACGCGATCCGGGACGAACGCCATCGTGCGCATCACAAGCGGGCCACCCATGCAGTAGCCGGTCGTGCCGACGCCACGCTTGGTGTCGACTTCCTTCTGCTTGTCGAGCCAGCCAATGCCGGCGACGGCATCCTTCTTCGTGTTCTCGGGATTGCCGGTCGCAGGGCCCATCAGCCCGACCAGACGCTGGCGCACCGGCGGGTCGGAGAATTTCTCCGTCGCCGCATCGAACACCTGGCCCTTCGCCGCCCGGTAGAACGGATTCACGGTCAGCACCGCATAGCCGGACTCGGCAAGGCGCACGGCCATCCGGCGGAAGGCAGGACGAAGGCCCATGATGTCGGGCCATACCAGAACGGCAGGATGCTTGCCCGCGGACGGCGCCGCGTAGTGCGCATCCATCATGCCATCAGCGGTCTGAATCTCGACTTCCCGCTCGGTCACCGTGACTGCGTCTGCCGGGCTGGTGGCGCAGGCGGCCAGCGCCGCTGCCGACATCACGCCAAAGCCGCGCCGCGACAGGCTGCCTGCCTTCTCGAAGAACTCTTCATTGCTGTGTTCGGTATGTTCGTCGCACATGTCTGCCTCCACCGGATCTGAACTCTCCCGTCTCCGTGAGCGGGAGTTGATGAGAGCCTATACGGGTTCACACTGCGCGGGCAATTGATTGCGGCCGCTGGAACGGCGGGTCGCGGAACTGTGAGAACAGGCCGGGAAAGTGCGGCGGGCTGTCTAGCGCTCCAGCCAGCCTTCAGCTTTCGCCCATTTGAAGTCAGACGTGGCCGACGCGGCCAGACGTTCCGTCTCATAGCCTTCGGCACCTGCGCCATAGACGCGTCCGCCGATGACGCGGATTGTCAGGCGTTGCGAGTTGCTGATCGAGATTTCTGCGGGCGCATCGAATTCGATGCGGTGACGTGCAAGGCCGCATTCGATGGTCACCCGTCGCATGCCGCCGATCCGGCGTGTGGAGACGACAAGGCCAGGTATGCCCGGCCCGCCATCGGTCACCATCGTAACGTCCTCCGGCCGCAGGTAGAGCTGCGCCGGACCGTCCGGCAGTCCGCCGATCTCAAGGTCGAGCACGCGTTCGTCCAGCGTAGCCCGACCATTACCCACCACCACCGGGATCACGCTCGACTCGCCGATGAACGAGAACACGAATGGCGTTGCTGGCGTGTCGTAGATTTCGTCAGGCGTCGCCGACTGCTCGATCTTGCCCTTGCTCATCACCACGACCCGGTCGGCCAGCTCCAGCGCCTCTTCCTGATCATGCGTCACGAACAGCGTGGTGTGACCAGTACGCTCGTGAATTTCGCGCAGCCAGCGGCGCAGGTCTTTTCTTACGCGTGCATCAAGCGCGCCGAACGGCTCGTCGAGCAGCAATACACTCGGCTCGATCGCCAGAGCCCGCGCCAATGCCACGCGTTGCCGCTGACCACCTGACAGCTGAGTCGGGAAGCGCTTTTCAAGGCCAGACAACTGCACAAGGTCCAGCAGTTCCAGCACGCGCCGCTTGACCTCGGACTCCTTCGGCTTGTTCTTCCGCCGCGCGCGCATGCCGAACGCAATGTTGTCCATAACCCGCATGTGTTTGAACAACGCGTAGTGCTGGAACACGAAGCCGACGCCGCGATCCTGGATGCGGCCTTCGGATGCATCGCGGTCATTGAAGTAAATCTTGCCGGAATCGGGAATCTCGAGGCCCGCAATCGTGCGCAGCAACGTCGTCTTGCCCGAACCCGACGGTCCCAGCAGCGCGACCAGCTCGCCCGGCTGCACGGTCAGCGACACGTTGTCGAGCGCGGCGATGCCGACATAGCGCTTGTTGATGTTGACGGCGCGAACTTGCATTTAGGCGTGGATGCTCCGGATCAGTGGCGCCGCTGCGCGGCAAGTTCGCCGGCGAAACGGGCTTCCAGCAGGGTCTTAACTGCCAGGGTTACAAGGGCAAGCATGGCCAGCAAGGATGCCACCGCGAACGCCGCGGCCGCCTTGTTGTCATTATACAAGATCTCGATGTGCAGCGGCAGCGTATTCGTCATGCCACGAATATGGCCCGACACCACCGACACAGCGCCGAATTCACCCATCGCGCGGGCATTGCAGAGAAGCACGCCATAAAGCAGGCCCCACTTCACGTTGGGCAGCGTCACCAGAAAGAAGGTGCGCCAGCCGCTTGCGCCCAGCGATACCGCCGCCTCCTCTTCCGTCGTGCCCTGCTGCTGCATCAGTGGGATCAGCTCGCGCGCGATGAATGGAAAGGTGATGAAGATCGTCGCGATCACGATGCCGGGCACCGCAAAGAGGATCTTGATCCCCTGCGCATCAAGCCAGGGACCGAGCACGCTGTTGGCGCCGAACAGCAACACAAAGATCAGACCCGACACGACCGGCGATACCGCGAATGGCAGATCGATCAGCGTCAGCAGGAAAGACTTGCCCTTGAAGTCAAACTTGGCGATCGCCCAGGCCGCAGCGACGCCGAACACCAGATTCATCGGCACGGCGATAGCGGCAACAAGAAGCGTCAGCTGCAATGCCGACATGGTGTCCGGCAAAGCCAACGCCGCAAAGTAGACGCCGATCCCGCGGCTAAATGCTTCGACGAACACAACCAGCAACGGCGCAATCAGCATCAGGCCAAGGAAGATCAGCGCTGCGGTGATCAGCGCCGCACGCGTGCCCGGGCCCTCGCCTATCGCAGTCCGGATCCTGGGCTTCTTGACGGGCGCGGCGTCAGACATGGCCGAACCATTTCCGGCTCCAGGCCTGCAGGATGTTGATCACGAACAGCATCGCGAACGACATCACCAGCATGATCGCCGCAATAGCGGTCGCGCCGGCATAATTGTGCTCTTCCAGCCGGATCACGATCAGCAGCGGCGCGATCTCGGACTGGTAGGGAAGGTTCGAAGCGATGAAGATCACCGAGCCGTATTCGCCTACGCCCCGCGCAAACGACAGCGCAAAGCCGGTCAGGATGGCTGGAAACATCGCAGGCAGGATCACGCGCGTCACAGTGCGCCAGCGCCGCGCGCCCAGTGTTGCGGCAACTTCCTCGGTCTCGCGATCGATCTCTTCGAGCACCGGCTGAACCGTGCGCACAACGAACGGCAAGCCGACAAAGATCAGCGCCATCACCACACCGGTCGATGTGAAGCCGACCTTCACGCCGAACCAGTCGTCGAGAATCATCCCGAACGGACCGTTCGGCGCGTAGAGCGTCGCAAGCGCAATTCCCGCCACAGCGGTCGGCAGGGCAAAGGGAAGATCGACGGCGGCATCAAGCCAACGCCGGCCCGGAAAACGGTAGCGCACCAGCACCCAGGCCACGAGCACGCCGAACACGGTGTTGACGATGGCTGCCAGCAACGCCGCACCGAACGACAGCTGCAGCGCCTTGACGACACGCTCGTCCATCGCGATGCGCCAGAATTCGTCCCAACCCAGCGTCGCCGACCGAAAACCCAGGCCCGCCAGCGGTATCAGCACGATCAGCGAAAGGTATGCGACCGTGTATCCCAGGCTCAGGCCGAAGCCCGGCAGGACGCTGCGCCGCCGCCAGCGGAAAGTCTGCGCCCCGTCCGGCGCCGCTGCCGTCATCCACTATCTCGCAGGTTGATAGATCTGGTCGAAAAGGCCGCCTTCATCGAAATGCTTGGGTTGCGCCTGCGCCCATCCGCCGAACAACGGATCGTCGATCGTCACCATGTCGATCTGCTTGAAGCGCGCCACATCCGCCGGATCGGCCGCCGATGGATCGATGGGCCGGTAATAGTATCTCGCCACGAGCTTCTGACCCGCCGATGAATAGAGGTGTTTGAGATAATCCTCGGCGACCTGCGTCAGGCCTTTCTTCTCGGTATTGCCAGACACGACTGCGACAGGCGGTTCAGCCTTGATCGAGAGCGAAGGATAGATCAGCTCGTACTTGTCTGCGATCTGCTCGGTCAGCGTGTAGTAGCCCTCGTTCTCCCAGGTAATCAGCACATCTCCTGTGCCTTGCTGGGTGAATGTCGTCGTCGAGCCGCGAGCGCCGGTGTCGAGTTTCGCCACGTTCTTGTAGATCGCGCCCACGAATTCCTTGATCTTGGTCTCATCCCCCGCGAACTGCTTCGCGCCATAGGCCCAGGCGGCCAGATAGTTCCAGCGCGCGCCGCCCGATGTCTTCGGGTTAGGCGTGATAACCGACACGCCAGGCAGGGCGAGATCGTTCCAGTCATGGATGTTCTTCGGATTGCCCGCGCGCACCAGGAACACCACGGTCGAGGTGTATGGCGCCGAATTACCCGGCAGCTTGGTGCGCCAGTCCGCGGGAATCTTTCCGGTGTCCTTGGCGATAATGTCGATGTCGTTTTGCAGCGCCAGCGTCACGACGTCGGCTTCGAGCCCGTCGATCACCGCACGCGCCTGCTTGCCCGAGCCGCCGTGGGACATGTTGACCTTCACGGTCTTTCCGTCCGGCGTCTTGTAGTTCGCCGAGAAGTCCGCGTTGAACGCTTCGTAGAGTTCACGGGTCGGGTCGTAGGAGACGTTGAGTAGCGACACCTCGCCGGCCGTCGTGCTCGACTGACCGCACGCCGCAAGCGAAAGGGCTGCGGCCAAGGCTAAGACCGTCAGGCGCATCGGGAAGTCCTCCGGATCGCTATAACGCTAGTGATCCAGTAGAGTTTGTCAAACGCAGGTTAGGCGACAGCGTCCCTCAGACGGGCCGGCAGGCGCTGGCCGATGGCGTCAGCAATCGTCGTGCGATCAAGCACGCCCCGGGTCGCATCCGCAACCTGGGCGAACACGCGACGTACTTCGCATGACGCCTCTTCCTTGCAGTCTTCGCAGCGCCGGTAGGCGATCTTCGACAGGCACGGCAGGGGAGCAATCGGACCATCAACAATACGCAGGACTTCGCCGAACGAAATCGTATCGGCAGGCCGCAAAAGCCCATAACCACCGGCTTTTCCACGCCGCGACGCCACCAGCCCGTGATGCTTCAGGTCGAGCAGAATCTGTTCCAGAAACTTCTTCGGAATGGACTGTTGCTCGGCGATGTCCCCGATAAAGGTCGGCTGTCCGGGCGGCTGCTTGGCCAAGGCAACAAGGGCCCGCAACGCGTACTTCGCCTTCTGAGAAATCATGGCGCTCGACCGAACAGGAACCTCAGGCGCGGACCCTATGGACCACGACTCATCCTAAACTATATTGTCCCTGTAGAGTAAGTAAACGCTCGAAAACCGCTTTTCCCGACCCGGGAAGCGGCTCAACGTCTTGTCCATTCCTTGAACTATATTGGCATGGCCATGAAACAAGTTTTGCCCCTGCTCCCGTTTTGCGCCCTGGGCGTCGCGCTGGCTTGCGCCCCTGCCGCACAGGCGCAAACCCAGACGGCCGCCAAAGCTGAGGAAGCGAAAGACAAGCCCTGGCGTCTGGGTGCAGCTGTTGGCGCACCAGACTGGCTGAAGCTCTCCGGCTCCGTCCGCCCCCGCTACGAGACGCTTGCCAACCAGTTCGTGGCCGGCCGCACGGGCGATGACGAGTTCTTCGGCATACAGACGCTTCTGAAAGCCGAAATCGATACCGGCGGCATCATCATCATCGGCGGCGAGCTGCTCGATTCCCGTCGCATCCTGGGCAATGCCGGCGGCAGCACTCCTGGCGAGGTCGACACACTCGAACCTGCCCAGCTCTATCTTGCCTGGCGTCCGAAGAATTTCCTCATGGATGGCGCGACGCTCGATTTCACCGCCGGCCGCTTTACCATGGACGTTGGCTCGCGCCGCCTGATCGCGCGCTCCGGCTATCGCAGCATCTTCTCCGAGTTCGACGGCCTCCGTGCCGTGTGGACGGGATCCAACAGCATGAAGGTCACTGGCTTCTATACGGCGCCGACCAGCCGCCAGCCCTCCGATACGCCCTCCGCGCTCGACAACGAGGCGGCCCTTAACGAAAGGCTCGACCGGACCCGATTCAGCGGCCTGCATGTCGAGACGCCGCTGCTGGAATCGGTCGTCGGCGACGTTTACCTCTTCGACCTCGACGAAGACGACGCGTCCGACGCACCGACGCGTAACCGCGATCTCTCCACGCTCGGCGTCCGCTTGAAGCGCGCGCCCAAGACCGCGACGTGGGACTTCGATCTCGAATACGCTCACCAGACCGGCACTGTGCGCGCCACGACCAGTCCCGCCGACATCACCGATCTCGACCACGACGCCAGCATGCTCCACGCCGAAGCCGGCTGGACACTGGATGCGCCGTGGAGCCCGCGCATCTCGCTCCACTATGACATGGCGACGGGCGACAACTCCCCTAGTGACCTTTCCAGCGAGCGCTTCGATCCGCTGTTCGGCGATCGCTCGTTCGAATTCGGACCTACAAGCATTTATGGAGCGATCCTGCGCGCCAACGTCGATTCACCCGGCGTCCGTGCAGAGGTCAAACCCGACAAGCTGTCCGATGCCCTTGTCATGGTCCGGCAGGTCACGCTCGACAAGCCGCGCGACAGTTTTGCCAACTCCGGCGTCCGCGACGCAACCGGCGCCTCCGGTGATGATGTCGGCCTGCAAACCGAGATCCGCTACCGTCGCTGGCTGATCCCGGACTCGGTGCGCCTGTCGATCGGCGGCGCCGCCCTCACGCGTGGCGACTTCCTCAAGACCGCGCCCAACGCCACTCGGACAGGCGATGCCATCTACGGCTACACTGAACTGACCTTCGGCTTCTGAGCGCCGCCTAGCCCAGCCTTACGCCCTCGAAGCTTCGTTTCATCATCAGCTGGTGCTCGACGTGGGCAAGCGCTTCCAGCGCCTCGCCGAGGCGGTCTTTCACCTCTGACAGCGCGACGCCGGCCTGGACGGGCGTCGCATCGCCCGCGCGGCCAAGGCGTTCGGCGGTCTCGCAGGCATCGCCTAGCGCCATCAGGCCAACGCTTCGAGCGGCGCCCTTGATTGCGTGGGCGGCATCCGCCCAGTGCGCGGCCTCGCCTGCGGGATCGAGCATGCGGCCCCACAGGTCTGCTGACTGCCGGAAGATGCCCAGCGCTTCGACTGCAAGCTCAGCGTCACCGCCGGTCATCGTCTGAAGCTGGCTCAGGTCCAGAACCGCGCTCATGCCATCGTCCCCGATTGCTGCCGGTTTGCCGAGGGTCGGGGACACCGGGAAAGATCGGGTTAAGGATGGACACAACGCTGACGCGAGCGGCGCCCTCGGAGCACTGTCGCAGGGCAAAAAATCGTAGCGCCGAAGCCGCAATCTCCCTTATTCCGGGCGCTCCGCCGAATTTTCGCCTTGATGCGGCGCGACAACCGCCGCACAACTTGCCGGGTAAGGGGTCAGCCCGATGATCGAGGTCATTGTAAACGTCAGGGATGCGGTGTTCGCGGCGCTTGTCGCGTGGACAGGCGTCGGCGATGGTGAGCCTGTTAAGGCCCACAAGGATCAGGACACGGTGCGCGGCAAACCCGCCCCGATCGAAAAGCCGGTCCAGCAGCAGACCCCGAAAGTCTACTGAGTTCGGCCGCCGGATCGCCCGAATCCAGCGAATTTCCACAATTGGCTGCCCGAATCCGGATTTCGCGATCGTTCGACTTCAGGAACGACCTGCTGATTGAGCCCCGCCCTGTGAGCGCCAGCCCTTTTCAACAGCCCTCCGGACCGGCACATTCGGCCGCCGGACCCGGATCCTTGCCGGAAAATCGTGCTGGACCATGGCCGCGCCAGCTTGCTGGCGCGAGTTCGCCACACTGAGCAGGTTCAATAGGAGCCCATGAACGCCCCTTACGACCGCCGCACAACCACCCGAACCCAGGCCCAGCTAGAAGCCGCACGCGGCGCTGGCTCGTGGATGCCGTGGGCAGGAGCCGCCATGGCCCTCATTCTCTGGGGTGGGGCCGCTGCATGGCTGGTCGCCGCGCTCGGGTTCGAGACCATCTTCAGGCAATCACCCCTGTTGCTGGCTGGCGGCTTTGCCGCCTTCGCCGCGCCAGGCATCGCCTTGATCTGCGCGGGCATCATGGCACGCGAAGGCGCCCGCTCGGCCGAAGCCAATTCCGTTGTCCTCCACTCCGCACGCATGCTGCTGGAGCCGGCAGAGCATTCCCGCGAGCAAATCGCGAACATCGCCGAAGCGGTCTCTATGGAGACGCAGAAGCTCAATCGCGCATTGACCGACACACGCCAGCGCCTCGACGGCCTCAAGCACGACATTGAGTCGAGTGTCACGGCCGCGCTGAAGGCCGCCGAAATCGTCCGGGCAGATTCCGAAGTCCTCGTCCACAAGATGAGTTCCGAACGGCAGAGCTTGACCCAGCTTGCTGAGTCGCTACGCAATCAGTCCGAGAGCTTGGCCAAGTCGATCCCGCGCCACGCCCAGATGATGTCAGAGGCTGCCCGCGCCGCGCAGGATCAGGTGCGTCAGGCCGACGCCACGCTCGACCAGCGCCTGAAAGACCTGCAGGAGACAGCCGGCCATCTTGCCTCGCGCATCGACCAGCTCGACACGATGGGCGCCGAAAGCCGCAAGCGCGCGCAGAATCTCGGCGGCGCGCTGATGCGCCTCGACGAGCAGCTGGTACAGTCGACTCGCATGGTCGAAGCGGCCACCAAGGCCGGCGAGCTTGCCAGCGCCGCCGCCAAATCCACCGCCGAATCCCTGCGCGACGCTGTGTCGGATGCGCTTGGCTCCGCGATGAAAGCAACCGAAACCATCAACATCCGCTCCGCCCAGGCGGCGGACGAAGCCCATCAGGCTATGGTTCGCCTCAAGGAAGCCGGGCTGCAAGCCGAAGCGACCACGCGTACAGCCGCTCTGGCATCAAAGGCTCATGCCGACGAAACCGAACAGCGTATTCACCGGCTGGCCGATTCCGTCTTCCGCGCCACCAACAAGGCTGGTCACAATGCGGAAGGAGGACTTGAACGCGCCCGCCAACGCATCGAGAAGGCATCGCACCTCATCCACCAGATGAAGGACGAGCCTGATCACGGTTCTTCCTCGGTCGACGACCTCATTCTCGAACCGGAGCGTCTCGCCCCGCCTGAGGAAGATTTCCTGCTCGAAAAACCTGTGACGCAGTCGCCCTTCCCACCCCTGTTCGCACGCGAGCCTGCGCCGTCAGCGCCGACCGCCAAGCCAACCGCCGCGAGCCTGGATGTTTTCGGCCGTGATCGGATGAACGACGACGAACTGGTCCTGCAGAACGTCGCTGCGCCACGCCGCCCGGGCGACGGACAGGCCATGCAGCATGACGCTCTTTTTGGTCCCGAGCCGCCGCGCAATCCGTCCTGGCGCGACCTTCTGACCGGCATCGAGGAAGTGCAGCCCCATGCGCGCGAGCAGTCGGCCGGCGCCATGATCGACAGACTCGATCGCGCTGGCGTGCGTCTGGATGTCAAAGCTTCCGACCTGCGCCGCATCGCGACCGCCTCGCATCACGGCGAACGCCAGCGCCGGCGCGCCACCCGGGATATCGCACCTGGCGAGATCCAGCGCGTTGCCCGTCTGCTCGATACCGACCGCGACCTGCAGCACGCCGCGCGCAGCTTCGTCACCACGGAAGAGCCGGATGCGTTGCGAGTCCTGTCGCTTGCCGACCGCGCCCGCGAGGACGCTGCGCCGCGCCTGTCCGCCTACCTACTGCTCGACGCAGCCCTGGGTGCGACACTCTAGGGCGCAACGAAAAAGCGCGCCCGGCCATCGCCGGACGCGCTTTTCAATTTCGGTCAGTTCTCTACCTTAGTTCTTGCCTTTGCCTTTTGCAGGTTTTGCCTTGGCGGCTTCGGCTTCAGCAGCCTTGGCTTCCTGCACGCGCGCACCGGACAGGATGCCGTGAAGGGCGTAGTTACCTTCATGGCAGGCATATTCGTACAGGCGCTGCACTTCCAGCGGGTGGAACTCGTACTCACCGCCCCACGGCGCGTCCCACAGCGTCGGATCCGCCACGGTGAAGCTGTAGTAGAGCCGGTCTTCGCCGACACGCTTGAACTTCTCGGTGACCTTCAGATCCTTCCACGAGCCCATGAACTGTTGGCTCTGCGGAATGTTGGTCGTCTCGACAACGAGCGTGTCGCCTTCCCACCAGCCGATCGAGTCGCCGAAATACGGACGGACATCGTCCGTGCGGTGTTTGGAGTTCAGGCGGACGATCCGCGAGTCATGGTTCATTTCCACGTTGATCAGGATCGCGTCGGGCGACTGCACGATCTGGTAGTTGTTGTTGTAGAAACCGTTCGCCAACATCGGCGGGCCGCCATTGCGGCCGAACGAAATGATGCAGCGCTCGCCGGCGCCGCGGGATTCCATGTTCTCAAACGCACCGCCGCGGGGGATCGGGCTGGGGCCAAGGTCGAGGCCTGGCGCCGCCGCGGCGACGACTGCGCCCGCCTTGCGAGCCGGCGCCTGGCCATTCGGGGTCGTGAGCACCGAAGTGCGCGGCTGGCCATTGACGCGCATCACGTGGTTGCCCGGATCGAGCCAGCCGCGATTGTAGCCGCCGACGGCGCCGCCGGCCGCCTTGAACTCAGGCCGCTCGACTGTCGACTTGGCGACGAAATCCGCCGGGGCGTTCGGGTCGGTGCGCTGGTTGCCTTCCTCGATCTCGGTCTGGACGTCGCCTTCCAGCTTCTTCACCTCGTCCTCGGTGAATGTGGCGCGGTCCTTCAGGGCAGGCTGACGCGTCATCGGAGTGAGCGAAGCGTTGCTCCACACGCCCTGCAGGTCAGGCTGACCGATCTTCAGCATCGGCGCCTTGTAGGGCGCGGCAGCTGTCTGTGCGGGCGTCGTCTGGGCGGTCGCCACGAGGGCGCCAGTTGAGAGGGCAGTTCCAAGAGCAAGAATCAGGGCGCGTCGCACACATACCTCCGGCAGTTTGCCGCGCTGCGGCGCGGCGATCGGGCGGGAAGCTACGATTGATGGGTGACGCAGCGCAATGGCCGCATTGTCTCACGTCCGCAGAGCGAGATGTCAGTTCTGCGTGACCGGCGCGGGTGAGCCCGTCGAAACAACCGTTTTTGCCACAAAGGCCGCAACCTGATCGGCGACGGACTGTGCAACTAGCGCCAGTTCGGCGGCGCGGGCGCGTGGCGCACGATCGGCAGGCGAACCTTCGGCCGCGAAAGTCTGCTGCGCCACCATGCGGCGATTGCCTGATTTCATGAGGCTGACCTGGACCTCGACACGCACCGGCGCAGTGTCCTTGCCCGCCGACATGTCGATGAGGCGCCAGCGCACTTCATAGTCGACCTGTGCGCCAAGCGATCCCGGAACAGCCCTGCCCGGTCCGCCAGCCTTGGACAACGCATTGACGACCGCACCCTGAAGAAGTTGCGGCGCGCTGTCGGCCCAGCGCACTTCGGGAAGGTAGATGAGCTCCTGGCTGTCGGTCACGGCGATGTCGACGCCAGCAAAAGCGCGCGATGTCTCGGGCGCATAGACTGCAACATCGGCCTGAAGCTGGTCGGCCGGCGCCTTGGCGCGATCAGCTGGCAGCTGGATCAGGGCCGAGGGGATGATCGGCTGGGGGAGAACGGACAGGCAGCCGCCCAGAGCGAGCGTCATTGCAAGGATTGCGGCGAGGATCGGCGTTTTCATCGCGTGCTTCACCGTTCGACAGGCTGGGGCTGCTGATAGACAAACCGGCTCGGGTCCTGCTCGATCTGGGAAAGCAGGCTTTGCAGCCGGGCAATCGTCGTCTGAACATCGATGGCGGTATGGCCGATCTGCTCCAGCGCCGTCGTCGCGGCTGGCGCAAGATTGCGGTTGATCTGTGCAACGGCGCCGTTGACGTTCTGCATGGCGACCCGCGCGTCGGCGAGCACCGGATCGAGCTGGCTAAGCGTTGCGCTCGCTTCAGCCGAAAGCCTGGACACATCTCCGCCGATCGAGTTCGCGGCCGTGTCCACGGCCTTGGCGGCGGAATCGAGCGAGACGGCGGCCGTGTTGATCGATTTGAGCGCGACCGTGGCCGAGTCGACCAGCCCATCATCCGCTGCAATCTTGGTGGCGGCCTTGTCGATCGCGGCCAACGTCGCCGTGAGGTGAGCAAGGTTCTCTTCCGACAGCATCTCGTTGATCCGCTTGATCGTGTCGCCGGAGACGCCGAGCAGATCCTGACCGCCCTGGAAGAGTTCATCGACCAGTGTGCGGCTGGTGTGGATGATCGGGGGCGGCTGGAAGTCCTGCGACACAAGCATCGGGCTGTCAGGGCTGCCCGCGAGGATCTGGATGAAGGTGACGCCGGTGATGCCGAGGAAGTTGAGTTGCGCCATGCTGTCGGTGCGGACTGGGGTCTGTGCATCGACGCGGATGCGGGCGATGACCTTGTTGGGGTCTTTCCGGTCGAGATTGAGGCGCGTGACTTCACCGACCTTGATGCCGTTGAAGCGCACCTCGCCGCCCACAGTGAGGCCGTTCACCGGGCCTTCGAACACCACGTCGTAGTCTGAATCGTCGCGATTGAGCGGCGTGCCAGCGATCCACAGCGTGAACAGCATCACGGCTGCCGCAGCAAGCAGCACGAAGGCGCCGATCAGAACGTAGTTGGCCTTGGTTTCCATGGCCTATCTCACCGCTGCCCGGCCGCGCGGGCCAGAGAAGTATTCCTGAATCCATGGGTTCGGGTTCTTGCGAACCTCATCCAGCGGACCAATTGCAAGCACCTTGCCGTTGTTAAGCACGGCTATCCGGTCGCAGATCGACACCAGAGTGTCGAGGTCATGCGTGACCAGGAAGACAGTTAATCCTAGCGACGTCGACAGAGACTTCACCAGCTCGTCAAACTTCGCGGCGCCGATCGGATCAAGGCCGGCAGTCGGCTCATCGAGAAAGAGAAGCTCGGGATCAAGCGCCAGGGCGCGAGCAAGGGCCGCCCTTTTGCGCATGCCGCCCGAAAGATCGGATGGCTTCTTGGGCGCCGCCTCCAGCTCAAGACCGGCCAGGCGAATCTTGAGGTCGGCCAATTCGCGCATGAGCGCTTTCGGTATCTTGGTGTGTTCGACCATGGGGGCCATGACATTCTCGCGCACCGTCAGCGTCGAGAACAACGCGCCATCCTGGAACATCACGCCCAGACGGCGCTCGATCTTTACTCGCTCCGTACGCGAAAGATCGGACAGGCGTTCGCCAAAAACCTCGATGTCGCCTGACGCCGGAGTGTTGAGACCAACGATGGATCGCAGCAGCACGGATTTCCCCGTGCCTGATCCACCGATGACGCCCAACACCTCGCCCTTCATGACGTCGAGATCGAGACCTTCATGCACGGTATTCGGGCCGAACCGGTTGGTGAGATTGCGCACGCGGATCGCAACCTCGCCGTCGGAGGCGGGCCGGTCGTGGTTCCGAAGGGCGGCGTCAAAACTCATATGTTCAGCATGTAATAGAGGATGGCGAACAACGCATCGATGGCGATGACGAGAAAGATGGATTGCACCACGGCGGACGTGGTGCGGCGGCCGAGCGAAACAACATCGCCTTCGACCAGCATCCCCTGCCGGCAGCCGACCATTGCCACGACGATTGCGAAGACCGGCGTCTTCACGATGCCAACCCAGAAATGCTGTTCGGGAACGGTGTCCTGGAAGCGCGTGATGAACATCTGCGGAGAGATATCCATCGCCGTCCAGGCAGCGATGAGACCGCCAGCAACGCCAGCGATCGTGGCGGCGAAGGTCAGCAGCGGCGTCATGATGATCAGCGCAATCAGGCGCGGGGCAACCAGCGCTTCCATCGGATCGATGCCGATGGTCCGCATGGCGTCGATCTCCTGACGCATCTTCATGGCGCCGATCTGCGCTGTGAAGGCCGAGTCCGTCCGGCCGGCGAGCAGGATCGCGGTAAGCACTGCCCCGAACTCCCGCAGCATGCCGATGCCAACCAGTTCGACGGTGAACACGGATGCGTTGAACATCGCCAGCAGGTTGGCGCCGATGAAGGCTATGACGAGACCGATGAAGAAGGACAGGAAGCAAACGATCGGCAGGGCGTCGAGGCCCGCCTCTTCCATGATCGCAACCACCGACTTCCAACGGATGCGGCGCGGATTGATCACAAGCCGGGCCAGCGTCGCCATCGTTTCGCCGATGAAGCTGAGCAGGCCGAGCAATTCGTTCCACGCGTCGACAGCCCCGTGACCGGCGCGGTCCAGAAGGGCGATGACGCCGGGCGGACGAATGGGATCGGGCGGCGCAGCGGGACTTGCCTTGCGTACCTTGCCGAGCAGCCGCTCGATCGTCGGATGCTGACCACGGATCGGAATTGGGTCGTCGATGCCCTCAAGGGCGCCGAGGGCGCGGTCGATCAGGTAGGCGCCGGAGGTGTCGATGCGCTCCAGCCCACTCACGTCGAGGATCGCGTCGTAGGATATTTTGGTGTTGCGGAGCTTTTCTTCGACCGAGGCTACAGTCCAGACAGTCCATTCGCCCGCGATGGAAAGAACCTGCTTTCCGTCCTCGGCCGTATCCACCTGAAATCGCGTTGAACTGGACGTCATCTTCAAGATTTACAGTAGAAACGTATAGCAAATACCAAACGAGACTATGGGGCGACGAAGTTCCCTTCTGGGTTGCACAGCGTTTTTCCTCGAAAACAGCCCCCGGTCCGGGTCCTGTCCTTGGCAATGCTCGCCCGTCCCCAAGGTTCCCTGCTAGAATGGCGCCTGATCTGGAGAGATTGTTAATGCGCTGGGTGATCGCTGCGGCTGCGGTTCTTGGGTTCGTTCTGGTAGCGGCGGGGGCTATAGGGGCTCACGCCGTACCGATCGAGCACGAGCGCCAATGGGATAGTGCGCTGTTGTTCGGCTTTGTACACGTTCTGGCCGCTTCGACCGCTGGCCTGCTCCGCTCGTCTGGACTGTGGTCGTTGCTGGCAGGTTGGACCTTCGTCGCAGGCGTTGTGCTGTTCTCGATAATCCAGGTGACGAAACTTCTGACCTTCAGCCCGGACACGAATGGCAGCCCGTTCGATGCCCTGACCATGCTGGTGCCGGCAGGCGGCATCGCTTTCATGCTGGGATGGCTGCTTCTGGCCGTCGCCGCGCTGAGGCTGCAGCGCGAGAGCTAGCTGGCGGTCGCGAGCTCTGCGTCGTCCGCCACGGCGCGGGCCGTGGCGAGTTCATCGGCCGTCGCACGCGCCTTGCCGAGCGCTTCATCGAGCGGCGTCAGTTCCAGCGCTATCTGGTATTCGCGGCTGGAGCGCTTGTTCACCTGCACCAGAGCATCGGAGAAGCTGTCGCGGGCCTGGCGGGCGTGGATCAGAGCGCGCTCGAACTCGCTGACGTCTTCCCGGCTCGGCCTTGAGGATCCCAGCAGCGCGCGAGCCATCGTATCGAGATCGACAAGGCCCTTGGCCGAATGGTTCATGTCCGCGCGGACACGACTGACAACCGAAGGCGGTGCGGACGTATCGGCGCCGATCTTCTTCCAGTACGCGTTTGCTGCGGCGTCCTTGCCGGTCAGCATGTCGGCCAGTGCAGTCAAGCTGGCTTCGCCCGACGCCAGCCCTTTGGACCGCGCTTCCTTGCAGTAGGCTTCGGCCGCAACATGAAGCAGCGACTGGTCGTCTGTAAGGGAAATTTCAGCAGAAGTCGGTTCGTAAACCGAAACGGTCGCACAGCCGCCCAAGGGCGCCAGCAACGCAAGAATCACAAAAGCAAGCTTCGTACGCGACACCGAACATGATCCCGAAAGTTCGTGGTATCTCAGGCTGTTATAGGTGCGTCCCATGTAAAAGGCGAGCGTCCGGCTGAATTGGATTTGACCAAAGGATGCGGCCCTGTAGATGAAGCAACAATGAACGACGATCGTCCCCGACGCACTCTCTATCCCTCTCTGGAACCTCGCAAGACTGGTCGTCTGAAGGTCAGCGACCTTCACGAGCTTTATTGGGAGGACAGCGGGCATCCGGATGGTTTACCAGTAGTTGCGCTGCATGGCGGCCCCGGGGGTGGGTCCAGTCCCGAGATGAGACGGTTCTTCGACCCGCGCCGCTACCGCATCATCCTGTTCGACCAGCGCGGTTGCGGCCGCTCCACGCCACATTCGGAACTGCGCGAAAACACGACCTGGGATCTGGTCCGCGACATTGAGACGCTGCGGTCGCACCTCGGGATCAAGAAGTGGCTGGTGTTCGGCGGATCGTGGGGATCGACCCTCGCCCTCGCCTACGCCGCCATGCACAGGAAGCAGGTGCTCGGCCTGCTGCTGCGCGGAGTGTTCCTGCTTAAGGAAAGCGAGATCCGCTGGTTCTACCAGGAAGGCGCCAGCAACATCTTCCCCGACGCCTTCGACCGCTATGTCGCGCCGATCCCAGAAGCCGAACGGCACGACCTGCTGAAAGCCTTCCACAAACGCCTCACGGGCAAGAACGCAACCGTACGCGCCGAAGCCGCCGCTGCATGGGCCAGATGGGAGGGTGAGACACTCTCGATCCTCGGACCGAAACAGCGTCCACCGCGCTTTGACGAGGCCGACTTCCTCGACGCCTTTGCTCGCATCGAGTGCCACTATTTCCACAATAAGGGGTTCTTCGACACCGATGGCTGGCTGCTTCAGCAGGCCGCCAAGTTCGGCGATCTACCCGGCGTGATCGTGCACGGCCGCTATGACGTGGTAACGCCGTTGTCGTCAGCCTGGGCGTTGAACACGGCATGGCCGAAATCGCAACTGCGGATTGTGCCCGACGCCGGGCATTCCTCGCTGGAGCCGGGCATCGTCAGCGAGCTGGTGAAAGCCAGTGACCAGCTGGCCGAGAAGCTGGGCTAGGCGCCTACTTGCTGTCGGTCAGCAATTCCTGCGTCGCGCTGGCTGCGCGCCCGACGCCAAGCTTTTCGTAGACGCCCATCACCAGGATGATGCCGACAGCGATCGGGATCAGCCAGCGCACAACGGGACGCCAGACGCGGAAGAACGGCGTGCCGAACTCCGATTCCATCAGCTTCTTCTCGATCACCCAGCCCGAGAACACCGCCACCAGGAAGCCGCCCAGCGGCATCAGGAGCGAGGAGGCCACGAAATCCACGAAGGCGATGTAGTCGCGTGAGAAGATGTACCCCGCCCCGATCACGAAGGCCGCGAAGCCAACGCCAAGCGCCGCGCCCCAGCGGGTAACGCCGGTGCGCTCATCGAGCCATGAGACCGCCACTTCCATCAGCGAGATCGACGAGGCCAGCGCCGCGAACAGCGCCAGCAGGAAGAACGAGCCGCCGACGATATTGCCATACGGCATCTGGGCGAGACCGATCGGCAGGTTCACGAACAGGAGGCCGAAACCCGACCCGGGATCACTACCGACCGCGAAGACCAATGA
This sequence comes from Hyphomonadaceae bacterium, assembly GCA_965279205.1. Taxonomy (GTDB): domain Bacteria; phylum Pseudomonadota; class Alphaproteobacteria; order Caulobacterales; family Hyphomonadaceae; genus UBA7672. The sequence goes on along the minus strand of OZ257144.1, from coordinate 1,086,469 downwards.
AAAGACAACCAGCGCCGCTACCAGCGCCACGATCGTGTCGGCGCCAGCGACGATGGCAGAGGAACGCGGCACGTCAGCGTCGCCCTTGAGATAGGCGCCGTAGGTGATCATTACCGCCGCACCGACGCCCGTCGCGAAGAAGGACTGACTCAGCGCATCGAGCAGCATGGAGAAGCTGAAATCTTCCAGCCTCACCTGAGTGAGGAAGCGCACAGCCTCGCCGAACTGCCCCTCGGCAACCGCGAAGCCGAGCAGGATCAGCAGCACCAGCAGGAAGATCGGCATCAACAATGTCGAGGCCCGCTCGATCCCGCGCTTGACGCCCCGTCCGACGACAATGACCGCCGCGCCGATGAAGAGCGCGAGATAGACAAGAAGCAGAGGCAGGTTCTCGCGCGAAGTCACCTCGTTGAAGCGGTTGAGCGAGACCTCGACCGATCCCATGCCATCGCCAAAGGCGCCTGACACGGCGAACGGCAGGTAGGCCATGAACCAGGCGGAGACCACACAGTAGAAGGTCAGAATGAAGAACGCCGCCAGCGATCCTAGCCAGGCAACACCGCCCCACAGCTCGCTCTTGCCGGAAACACGCGCCAGCGCCTGAACGCTTTCCACGGCCGAATGCCCCGAGCGGCGGCCGATGGCGTATTCAGCGGCGAGCAGCGGGAACGCGATCAGTGCGAGGCAGACGAGATAAGCGATGACGAAGGCGCCGCCGCCATTCTCGCCGGTGAGGTAGGTAAAACGCCAGATATTGCCAAGGCCGACCGACGATCCGACAGCGGCCATGATGAAGCCGGCGCGCGAGGACCATGTCTCGCTCTTGCGATCAACGCGGCCTGCGATGGTCATGAAGTCCCCTGCCTATGGCGTCTGTCCTGGCGGTCCGGCCCTGCCCGGCCGGCGGCCGGATCAGAACATCCCGCTGAGGGTCATATCGTTCGCACGGTTGAGGTGTACAGCCATCAAAAGACCGAATCCGACCATGACTGTGACAATAACCGTGCCGCCATACGAGATTAGCGGCAATGGAATTCCAACGACAGGAAGCAGTCCAATCACCATTCCAATGTTGATGACAACGTAAAGAAGCAGGGTTGAAACAAAGCCTGCTGCCGCAAGCCCCCCAAAGGCGCTGCGGGAATTCCCGGCAATGGCCATGCCCTGGTAGAGCGCGATACCCCAGGCCAGCAGCACGGTCAGCGAACCTGCGAATCCGAACTCTTCCGCCACGATGGTGAAGATGAAGTCGGTGTGCTGTTCAGGGATATATTCCAGCTCCTTCTGGGCGCCTTCCATGAAGCCCTTGCCGGCGGCGCCCCCCGACCCGACGGCGATGAGACCCTGCTGCAGCTGATAGCCGGCCCCGAGCGGATCGGCTTCCGGGTTGAACATCGTCTCGATGCGCTCGCGCTGATAGTCGTGCAAGAAGAAGAAGTAGACGATAGGCGTCATCACCGCGACCATCAGGAAGATCAAGCCGACGACGCGCAGGCTGATGCCGGCGAAGAAGATCACGGCGCAACCGGTTCCCATGATCATCAGCGCTGTACCGAGATCGGGCTGGCGCAGAACCAGCCCCACCGGAATAGCGACCATGATGAACGCCCAGATGTGGATCCACAGCCCGTGTCGGCCCGAGGCGAACAGCTGGTGATAGTAGCGCGCCAACGCCAGCGGCACGGCGATCTTCATCAGTTCCGACGGCTGGATGCGGAAGCCAGGCAGGATCTGCAGCCAGCGTTCGGCACCGTTCACAACGACCCCGCCAAAGTCAACGAAGATCAACATGACGACGCCGACAGCGTAAGCCGGATAGGCCAACGCGGCCCACAGCTTCAGCGGCAGCAACGCCACGATCAGCGCCACGCCCAGCATCAGCAGGAAACGCGAGGCATGGGCGATGGCGTATTCAGCGTTGATCTTGGGAGCGCCAGTCGCAAGGTCATGCGCGCTGGAGCCGGCCGAGAACAGGATAAGCGTGCCGAATGTCGCAAGCGCGATGATCGTCAGCAGCAGAAACCAGTGCAGCTGGGTCAGCTTGTAGACCAGCGAGTCCTTGCGAAGCATCATGTGCGCTTCGTCTCGGCAACGGTGGCGACTTCGCGCTTCTGCGGCTGGAAGGGCTTGCGCGCAGCAGGATTGGACTTGAGTGCCGCGGCGAGAATATCCTTCGCGAAAGGCGCGGCGACACTCGAACCGGAGCCGCCATGCTCGACGACAACCGCTACCGCATAGCGCGGCTTGTCGGTCGGCGCGTAGGCGACAAAGAGCGCGTGGTCGCGCAGTTTCCACGGCAGCTTGTCGTTCTTGATGGCCTCGCCCTTGGAGTTCCGCTCAGAGGCAAGAATGACGCGGACCTGCGCCGAACCAGACTTGCCGGCCATGCGAGCGCCGGTAAAGGGCGCGGGCAGCTCGTTCTTCTCGTCCAGCGCGCCAAAGCGGATCGCTGTGCCGCCCGGCTCCGAGGTGACGGCGAACATGCCGGCGCGTACGGCCTCAAGCACACCCGGCTTGAACTCGCCCATCGGCGTGATTTCGTAGTCCGGCACATTCATGCCGCTGACGACGATGTGCGGATTGGGCGTCGCAACGCCGCCGGCGATGCGCGAACACATGACGGCAAGCTGGAAAGGCGTTGTCGTGACATAGCCCTGCCCGATGCCGGCGCTGATCGTGTCGCCGGCATACCACTGCTCGCCGATGAGCTTGCGCTTCCAGGCATCGTTCGGAACCGAGCCGGACTTGCCGCCGGTGAGGCCAAGCTCGTAGCGGTGACCTAGGCCGAAACGTTTGGCGACATCGGCAATCGCTTCGATCCCGGTCTTTTCAGCCGCCCGGTAGAAGTAGCAGTCGCAGGATTTCTGGATACCGGTGTGCAGGTTGACGGTGCCATGTCCTTCCGGCTTCCAGCAATTGTAGAAGCGATTGTAGTACCAGGCCTTGCCACTGCAGTGGACCGTGTCTTCCGGCTTCATGGCGCCGGACTCGATTGCCGCCGCCGCCACAATGATCTTGAAGGTCGAGCCCGGCGGATAAACTCCGTCGTAGGATTTGTGGTAGAGTGGGTTTCGCTCGTCGACCTGCAGCGCCTGGTAGGGCGCAGAGGAAATGCCGGACACGAAGAGGTTGGGATCAGGCGCCGGCGTCGACATCATCACCAGCACTTCACCGGTCGCGATATCGATCAGGACGACGCTGCCCGCTTCATTGCCGAAGCTCTGGATAGCGTAGTTCTGCAGCTCGGCGTCGAGACTGAGCACGACCTCCTCGCCCGGCTTGCCGACGAGGTCGTCGCTGGGCAGGCGGTCGATGACACGACCATTGGCGTTCTGCAGCACGCGGATCTTGCCGGGTTCGCCCTTCAGCGCCGTCTCGCCCCAGGCTTCGAGGCCAGTCTTGCCGACGCGCATGGCGGGGTGGCGATAGAGACGGCGAACGGTTGATGCGCGCGTCTTGCCTTCCGGCGAGTCGGGGCTTTCACCGGCTGCCTTCTGGTCACGCTCGATCATCTGCATGATATTGGCTTCGTTCGCTTTCGCGACATAGCCAATCGTGTGGTAGAAAGCATTCTGCAACGGATAGGAGCGCAACTCACCGACTTCAGCGCTGACGCCGCTGAGTTCCGGCGCCATCACATTGATCTGCGCGAACTCTTCCCAGGTAAGATCGTCCGCCACCAGGATGTCGCGGAACCCGGCCTGGGTGGTTGCTTCCTGAAGCAGTGAGCGTTTCTTGGATTCGCTGAGCGGCAGGATGCGGCTGAGGCGATCGATCACATCAGCGATCTCACGATCATCCCCCGCAAGTTCCGGTCGCAGCGTGACGTAGAAATTGCGCTTGGAGCCTGCGAGCACGCGTCCGGTTCGGTCATAGATCGTGCCGCGGTGGGGCGGCGCGGGTTCGAGACGAATGCGGGTTTCCGTCGCCTTCGACTCGAATTCAGCCTGACGAAAAAGCTGCAGCTCGGCCAGCCGCGTGGTGAGGCCAACGAACGCCACACCGCCGCCGATCAAGAACATTCCCCGGCGCGAGGGAAACTGATTGCGCCAGTCGCGGCTCATCGTCTGGCCACCCTAATGCTGGCGGGCACAATAACAAAACGGGCGAGCGGATACAGCAGAGCGGTGATCAGAAAGTCCGTCATGAAGCCGCCGCGAGAAAACCCGGTATGACCGGCGATGCTGCCGGCCAGGGCGAGCAGGAAGGCCGCAGCGATCATGCCGCCGACAATGGCAATGATCTCGGCCCCGACGACCGGAATGGGCGGCTGACGATCCCAGGCCACAAGCGCGACGCCATAGGCCCCGAGCAATGCCAGCGGCCATGAGCCGATCGGTGCTTCACCCATGAAGTCCATCGCGACACCGAGCAGGATAAGACAACCGGCGACCCACACGGAAAGGCCAAATGATGCAAGACCGGCGGCGAGCCAGAGACCCGCGATCGGCCACCATGAACCAGCCAGACCAACCTGCATGCCAAAGGCCGAAGTGAACGCTGCAAGCATCGTCAGGAGCAGGACCCAGATGCGCCAGGGCAGCGTCATTGCGCGCCGCCCTGCCCGGCGGGCCGCGCCGGTGTCTGTGTTTGAGTCGGCGTCGAATTCGCCGGGGGCTTCTGCGCCACCGGCGGCTTCTGACCGGAGGTCGTGGTCTGCACCGAGGCAGGCGGCGTGGGCGCTGGCGTCGCTACGACCGTTCTCAGTGACTGGTCAGTGTTCTTCTGCGGCAGGCCGTCGCCGAGGATGGGTGCAATCTCGGGTGCAGCAAAGTCCGGCGGCGGAACCAGCCGTACGAAATCGACCGGCGCGCTTTCCATCTCGAGATCAACGCGCCACTCATCGCCATCCTTGCGGGCGCGGCCGACACGGACGCCGAGCGGCATCTTTCCATCGTCGCCTGATGTGACCCAGATCTCACCCGGAATAATGCGGTCAGGCGTTTCCGGTTCAAGCAGGCGCGCGCCGCTTCCACTGTCGCCAACTAGAAGCGCGCGGTCGCCGGATTGCGAACCCATGACGGGAATACGGCTTGAGAAATCGGTCAGCAGCAAGATGCGGGACGTATATTCGCCGACGCGGATCACGCGGCCGACAAGACCGTTCTCGTTCACTGCCGCAAAGCCCTCGCGCACGCCATTGGCCGCGCCAGCATTGGCGATGCGGGTGGCGGCAAAGGGGCCATTTTCCTCGGCAACGACGCGAGCGGTGACCGACTGGCCCTGAGTCTCGCCGACTAGGTCGAGCAGTTTTTCGTAGCGCGCCATGCGCAGCGTCATGGTCTCGGCGAGGTCTTTCCAGCGCTGCAGGTCACGGACGCGAGCTTCAAGTTCGGTGATCTTAGCCTCGTCTTCCTTGCTGCGACCAAAGCCGAAGGACCAGCTGGCGACACCGGACGACCAGCTGGCGAGACTGGCGGTCGCGCCGTCCATCGAGCGGCGCGAAACATCTATGCCCTGGCGAACGGTGGAGGAAGTCTGGATGGCAAGGGCGCCGACCATCGAGATGCCGAGGCCGACAACGACCGCCCGCGCACCGACGCGCGGTTCTCCGGATCGTCTGCGACCGTACCAGGCCATTTACCGCTCCCTGGGCCCTCACCGGCCCACAAGGATTCTGACGGGCTTCGCTCTCGAGGACTAGACCTCCGGCGCGAGCACGCCTTTCATTTTGTCGAGGTTCTCGAGCACCTTGCCCGACCCGAGCACGACGCACTTCAGCGGATCTTCGGCGACCGTAACTGGAAGGCCCGTGCGCTCGCGCAGGACCACGTCGAGATTGCGCAGGAGCGCGCCGCCGCCCGTGAGGACGATGCCCTTGTCTACGATGTCCGCAGCCAGTTCGGGCGGCATGGCTTCAAGCGCCGTTTTGACCGCTTCAACGATCTGCTGGACCGGCTCCGACAACGCCTTGGCGACCATGGCCTCGGTGATCTCGATTTCCTTGGGAACACCGTTCATCAGGTCGCGGCCGCGGATGTCGAGCGACATCCCCTTGCCGTTTTCCGGGGCTTTCGCGGTGCCGATTTCCTTCTTGATGCGCTCGGCCGAGGCCTCGCCGATCAGGAGGTTTTCTTCGCGGCGCAGGTAGTTGACGATGGCGTCGTCCATCTTGTCGCCGCCGACGCGGACCGAGCGCGAATAGACCAGGCCGCCAAGCGAGAGGACGGCCACCTCGGTCGTTCCGCCACCGATATCAACCACCATAGAGCCCGACGGCTCGTCGATGGGCAGGCCGGCGCCAATGGCGGCGGCCATGGGTTCGTAGATCAGGTGCACGGCGCGAGCGCCGGCCATTTGCGCCGACTGGTGGATGGCGCGGCGCTCGACCGGGGTCGCGCCAGCGGGCACGCAGATGATGATGACGGGCGCGATGAAGGAGCGGCGGACCTGCACCTTCTGGATGAAGCGCTTGATCATTTCCTCGGCGACTTCGAAGTCGGCGATTACGCCATCGCGCATCGGGCGGACGGCTTCCATGTAGATCGGGGTCTTGCCAAGCATCATCTTGGCTTCCTTGCCGACCGCGTGGACGACCTTGCGACCGTTCTGGTTCACGTAGGCAACGACGGAGGGTTCATCGAGCTGAACGCCGTGGCCCTTCACGTAGACCAGGGTGTTGGCGGTGCCCAGGTCGATCGCCATGTCCGTGGACATCAGGCTGAAGAGTTTGCCGAACATGGCAGCGGGGCTCCAATCGCGGATCCGGCCATCCTGGCCAGACTCAGTGCGCGCAGATTCAATCGCTCCCCGTACCCTGTCTCGTCTTTCAAAATCGCTAACGCAATAGGGCGCTGCCAATAAACGCTGCGACAAACGGAACGGAGCGTCCAACGGCAGGTTGAGGTGGGCAGCCGCGTGTCAAAAGGGGTCAGACTGACTACCGGGCCGCAGGCTTCGTGGCATGAAATAACGGCACGGACCGTACACTCGGTAATTCAGATGAAGTTTGGAGCGGAGGGGTTGCCAGACCGCCCCTTGGCGCCGCCAATGCGACCATACCCATGCGACCGCCGCTCTCCCCCGACTCCCCATGACCGATATCCCTGTCGAAGGCGACCAGCCGGGAAGGTTCGCCGCCTTCCGCCATGGCTCGTTCGTCCTCTACTTCCTCGCCCGGGTGTTCACGACCTTCGGGGCGCAGATCCTGTCGGTGGCGGTGATCTGGCACATCTACGCCCTGACCCACGAAACCCTGTTCACGGGTCTGGTTGGGCTGGTGCAATTCGTGCCCTTGGCGCTGCTGGTCCTTGTTACCGGCACGGCCGCTGACCAGTTCGGCCGGCGTCTGATCATGGGGCTGTCGATCGTGCTGGCCGCAGCGTGCGCCGCTGCTATGGCGCTCCTGACCTTCACAGGCGCAATCTCCGCCTGGCTGATGCTGAGTGTGCTGGTGGTGTTCGGCATTGCCCGGGCTTTCCTGGGACCGGCCTCGTCTTCGCTGGTGGTGTCGCTGGTGCCGACCAAAGACTTCGCCAACGCCGTGACCTGGAACTCGTCAGCGTGGCAGGGCGCGACGATTATCGGCCCGGCTGCCGGCGGGCTTCTGCTTGGCCTGGGCGAGAAGGGTTTTACCGACTGGCTGGGCGGCCTCGGCCAGCCGCAACTTGGCGCAGCTCTGCTCGGGCATGGACCCGAGATCGCATACACGACCGGCTTTGCCTTCATGCTGCTCGGCGCGGTGCTGGTCTTTGCGATACCGAAACCACCCAAAGGGCCGCCCAAGGAACGACCGACCCTGCACAACATGCTCGAGGGCTTCCGCTTCATCTGGCGGCAGAAGATCATCCTCGGCGCCATCTCACTCGACCTGTTCGCCGTGCTGATGGGCGGCGTGGTCGCGCTGCTGCCGGTCTATGCCGAAGACATTCTCAAGCTGGGGCCGGAAGGCCTTGGCTGGCTACGCGCGGCGCCTGGTATTGGCGCGATCGCAGTTGCGGCTCTGCTGGCCATGTTCCCCATCCGGGACAATGCCGGGAAGATCATGTTCATCTGTGTCGCGCTGTTCGGCGGCTTCACCCTCCTCTTCGGGCTGTCGACAGTGGCGTGGATATCCATACTTGCGCTGATCGGACTTGGCGCCGCCGACATGGTGAGCGTCGTCGTACGCGAAACGCTGCTGCAGCTATGGACGCCGGACGACGTGCGCGGGCGTGTGAATGCGGTGAACTCGGTGTTCGTGTCCGCGTCGAACGAGCTGGGAGAATTCCGTGCTGGGACGATGGCGCATGCAATTGGTCCCGCCGCAGTTGGCGCCGTGCCGGCCGTGGTCATCGGCGGCGTCGGCGCTATCGCGGTTGCAGGCATCTGGTCCTGGGTGTTCCCGCAGCTCCGCCGGGCGCGCTATCTCGACGGACGCGAGCAGAGCGAGCTGACCAAACCCGAGTGACGGCATGATGTGCGGATGGAGTGCGAGGCCTTGGCGTCTGACCCACTACCTGAATCCTGCCGCCAGCCCGCCGGCAAACTCCGCCCCGTCGTCGATCCGGCAAAATGCGAAGCGAAGGCAGCGTGTGACGCGATCTGCCCGGTAGACGTTTTCTCGATCGAACGGATCAAACCTGACGTGTTCCGCAAATTGCCAGTGATCTCGAAGCTCAAGGTCTGGGTGCACGGAATGAAGACGGCCGAGACCCCCAATGCGAGCGCGTGTCTGGGATGTGCGCTCTGCGTCACGGCGTGTCCGGAGACAGCGATCAGACTTCTCGCCGCGGACACGTGAAGATGCTGGCGTCCGCAAGGCCGGATCGATTAGATGACGGGCGAGCTACAAAACGGAGAGCGCCATGGCCTATTGGCTGGTGAAGTCTGAGCCCGAGGAGTTTTCCTGGGATGCGCAGGTCAAGGCAGGCAAGAGGGGTACGCCGTGGACAGGCGTGCGCGCGCATCCGGCGAAGCTGAACCTCCAGAAGATGGCCAAGGGCGATCGAGCGTTCTTCTATCACACAGGCGACGAGAAGCAGATTGTCGGCATCGTCGAGGTTGCGAAGACAGCCTATCCGGATCCCACCGCCGAAAAGGACTCGCCCTGGGTTGTTGTTGACACGGTCGCGGCGGAGCCTCTGAAGAGACCGGTGACGTTGGCGCAGATCAAGGCGGACAAGGCGCTCGGCGAAATGGTGCTGGTCAAGATCGGCCGGTTGTCCGTGCAGCCGGTAACCGCCGCTGAATGGAAACACATCTGCAAGCTTGGCGGCGCGAAGGGCTAGACCCTGCCCTCCATCACGCGGAGGGATTTTCCATCAGCACGTAGGGGACGACGGCGTTGCGCCAGTCCTCGCCCAGCGTGCGCTGCGCCTCCGACGTCACGAGCGTGATGAAGGCGTCCCATTGGTCGGGATGCAGCGTCTGGCATCCCTCGCTACCGGTCGTGGAGCGACCGCCGCGGTGAATGTTGATGCCGAACCAGCCGGTGTCTTCGTAACTGCCGTCCTTGCCGTCGCGAACGACCGTTACCTCGGCATGCCGCTGGATCAGCGCGGGATAACTCTTGTGGTTGCCGAAACCGTGAGCGTACCAGCAGCCCGGCTTCAGCATCGCCATGCCCTTGTTGCCGCCGATGCCCCAGCCCCGGCGCACACGCGACGCGTCGGTATTGCCGTTGAAGGAGACCATGGCGGAAGCGGTGTGCACGAAGATTGCGTCGTCATAGAGATCGCGGTCGTTGACGCCGACGACACCCATCGAGTCACGATAGTAAGCCCGGATGCCGGCGACGATCACGGGATATCGTTCGCGGTCGATTGCGAAAGGCGCCATGCGTGCGAGCAGTTCTTCGGACGGCAGACGCGGCCGCGCCGCTGGAAGGATTGGTCCTGGCATGAAGTCCCCCTCGGCCCTGAATCAATGATCCGCCGGAAAGCTGTATCATGCCCTTCGCAACCGATCCAAGGCGCCGCAGCCGTTGAGGCTGATCTCGCGACTACAGCCTATCGCTTCGATGAAAGCGGGGTCGTGACTGACCACGATCAGGGCGCCGTCATATTCGCGCAACGCAGCCTCGATCACTTCGATGGAAGCGATGTCGAGATGGTTGGTTGGCTCGTCCAGCAACAGGAGCTGTGGCGGCTCACGCGCCGCCAGCAGGCAAGCCAGCGCGGCTCGTAGGCGTTCGCCGCCGGAGAGCGTCGCGACGACCTGATGCGCCAGCTTGTTACGGAACGCGAAACGGGCGAGCGCGGCATAGGCGGCGTTGTCGTCGAGCTCGGGGTTGGCGGCCTGCATGTTGGCGAGCAGCGTGAGCGCGGGATCGAGCGCGTCGGCGTGCTGGTCCAGCATGGCGATGCGGCCGTCGAGGCGGCGGATATTTCCTGACGCAGGCGGGCGGTCGCTGGCGATCAACCGCAGCAGCGTGGATTTGCCCGAGCCGTTCGAGCCAGAGATGTGGATGCGCTCAGGCCCCACCACCTTGAAGCTGAGTGGACCGAACAGCGGGCGGCCGCCGGCCTCGACCGTCACGTCCTCGAAGACGAGCACGACCTTCTGCGACGGCAGGTTCACGCTGGGCGCCACGACATTCAGCGGCACGAGGATTTCGAACTGCGCCTTCGCCTTGTCCAGCGCCTCGTTCGCTTCGGAGAGCTGGCGGTCGGCGAGGCGGTTGGCGGCGCCTTGCGAGGCTTCGGCCCGGTCCTGCTTGAAGTCGAGCATCATCTTGCTCTGTCCCGCGGCGAAGCGCCCCGCCTTGCCAGCGGCGTCCTTGCGTTGCTTCATCTCGCGCTGCAGCTGGACCTGGTCCTTCACGCGCCGCAGGTCGCCTTCCGCTTTCTCGAGAGCCCCTGTCGCAGCAGCACGGCGTGCATCGCGCGCTTCAACGAACTCCGACCAACCGCCGCCGAAGACGGTGACGCCCACCGGCGTCAGCTCGATGATGCGATCGACATGCTCCAGCAGGTCGCGGTCGTGGCTGGCGACAAGGGCGGCCCCACGCCACGCGTCGATCAGGGCGAGGATCGCCGCCCTGCCCGGCGCGTCGAGATTGTTAGTTGGCTCGTCGAGCAGGAGGATATCGGGCGCCTCAAGCCACAGGCGAGCGACTGCTATCCGCGTGCGCTCGCCGCCGCTGAAACCCCTGATGGTGCGGGTGAGGTCGCGTTCCGGCAGGTCCACATTCGCGAGGGTCTCTGCGATGCGGTGTTCGAGCGTCCAGTCGGCGTCGGCCATGTCCTCTTCGCCGCCCTGCCCGGCTTCAAGCCGGGTAAGGCGCGCGAGGCCGGCCGCCACGCCGAGAGCTTCCGCAAGCGTGATCGTGTCGTCTGGCCAGCGCTGCTCGAGCACGCCGATGCGGGCTGTGCGGGAGATGGCGCCGGACGACGGCTCGGCGTCGCCCGAAACGAGGCGCAGCAGCGTGGACTTGCCTGAGCCGTTGCGGCCGACGAGACCGACGCGCTCAGGCCCGATGGCGAGGGTCAGGTTCTCGAACAGGACGCGGCCTTCGGGTGTCGAGGCCGATACGCTGTCGAGTGTGAGGAATGTAGGCATGGAAACACCGAAGACTCGAGGGGAAACGACGCGGCGAGGTGCGTGAATCCTAGAGCTTCATGTCGGTGGTCTCCGTTGCGTGGGCGCTAGATGGCGGCGGAGACGGGAAATGTCAATCAACTGCCCCAGCCGGGGGGCCGCTCCGCCTTCATTGCCGCCGCGCCGTCATCTTCGGGCTTGACCCGAGGATCCTGCTTTGTGGTTCGGAGATTGTCGAACATCTTGCCTGCCGATCGAGACAGGATCCTCGGGTCGAGCCCGAGGATGACTCGTTGAGGGTGCGCGCCCTCCTTCGCACGGGCTGAGCTGCCCTGCGGGATGCTGTCGTTCAGTCCCTCCAGATGAGGGAGCGGGGCGCGTGATGGAGCGCCGTGGGTCGTGCCAGTGCTGGCTTGCGCCAGCGGATGCGCGTCAACACGCGCCCCGGATCGGCCGTTCTTTCCCGATATGGCAACCAGGAGTTGCTATCGACACACCAGGCGGACGAGCCGCCAGGGGCCTTGGCTCCATAGCCAGTGATCGGTTCCGCGTGCGGGGTTTCGTAACCGAGCCACCCCGGACCCTCCGGTTTCACTCCCCGGAGGCAGACCGGTTCGAAGTTCGTTTCGCCTCGCAACCAGGAGGGGTCAGATAGGCCCGTCCCCAGTCGCAATTGGCTTGCTTGACGGGGCTCATGCGTCCCCGACACTTCGAACACCCACGCCGGCCAACGCCCTGACGTCTCAGGATCCCGGACGTCTCAGAGACCTCCCTCGTGTCAGGGCATGCGCATCCTACGGCCGCTGTGAGGGGTGGAGGATAACCCGGAGCAGGATTTCCGTTGGAGCATTGGTTTCGCAAAGGAAACGCTGCCCCCGCTGTGGGATAACCTGCATGGTTTTCCATGCATGCGGCGAACACCGCGGACGCAGTCCGCGTTCCCCGCGCAGGCGGGGATCCAGTCCGGCGGGCCTGGGCCCGCCAACTGCAGTTGTTTCGACAGGAACTGTGCGGGCCGCGAAGCTGGCTGCGAGCGCGCATTCGCGCGCTGGACTGGGCCCCCGCCTGCGCGGGGGACACGGCTGACGCGCGCTGGACTGGGCCTGCCCTTCGCTTGCGCTTCGGGCGTTCGGCGCTCGAATTGGTCCACTGGACCAATTCGTCCCTTCGGGACCGCTTCTCACCCTTCGCGGGGGATGCGGTGATTGGATCAACGGCGGTGAGCGCGCCCTCGTCCTTCGAGACGCGGACTTCGTCCGCTCTTCAGGATGAGGGCTGAACTGGCTCTTTACCCGACGTGGACGGATCAAGCCGCCGCGCCGGTCGCCTTCGCGCGCCGGACTTCAAGCTTGTTGAGTGCGTGCACATAGGCGCGAGCGCTTGCCACGAGCGTGTCGGGGTCCGACGCCTTGCCGGTGGCGACGAGGCCTTGTTCGGCGAGGCGGACGGAGACGGTGGCTTGCGCATCCGTGCCTTCGGTGACGGCGCTGACCTGGTAGAGTTCGAGGACCGCGGTGTGCGGAACAAGTTGCCGGATGGCGTTGAAGACGGCGTCGACCGGGCCGTTGCCGGTCGCGTGCGTGGAACGCGTTTCGCCGTCGATCGTGAGCTCGAGCTCGGCGGATTGCGGACCTTCCGTGCCGGCGACGACTTTCAGGCGCCCGATCACGACGCGCTCCTGCGCGCCGGCGAGCTGGTCATCGACGAGGGCAATGATGTCTTCGTCGAAGACGTGCTTCTTCTTGTCGGCGAGATCCTTGAAGCGCTTGAACGCATCGTTGAGGGCTGCGGCCTCGAGCACGTAGCCCAGCGATTCCAGCTTGTCGCGGAAGGCGTTGCGGCCGGAGAGCTTGCCCATGATCAGCGAGGTGGACGGCACGCCGACATCCTCGGGCTGCATGATCTCGTAGGTCTCGCGGTTCTTGAGCATGCCGTCCTGATGGATGCCACTCTCGTGCGCGAAGGCGTTCTTGCCGACGATGGCCTTGTTGTACTGCACCGGAAAGCCGGTGATGGAGGACACCATCTTGGAGGCGCGGGCGAGCTTCTGCGTGACCACCTCGGTGAAGAACGGCATCGAGTCGCCGCGCACTTTCAGCGCCATGACGCACTCTTCCAGCGCAGCGTTGCCGGCGCGCTCGCCCATGCCGTTGACGGCGCATTCGATCTGGCGCGCGCCATTGATGACGCCGGCCAGCGAGTTTGCGACGGCAAGACCGAGATCGTTGTGGCAATGCGTGGACCAGATCACTTTATCCGAATCCGGAATGTTCTCGATCAGGCGGCGGATCAGCTCGCCGTATTCGGCGGGGTGCGAGTAACCGACCGTGTCGGGCACGTTGATAACGGTCGCGCCGGAGGCGATGGCCGTGTCGATCGCCTTGCAGAGGAAATCGAACTCGGTGCGGGTTGCGTCTTCAGCCGACCATTCGACGTCGCCGACGAACTTGCGCGAGTGCGTGACCGACGCGCCGATGGCTTCGAGTACGGCGTTCGGGCCCATCTTCAGCTTGTGCTTCATGTGCACAGGGCTGGTGGAGATGAAGGTGTGAATGCGGGGGTTCTTCGCCTTGCGCAGCGCTTCTCCTGCCCGGTCGATGTCGGTGAGCGTCGAGCGCGCGAGCGTGCAGATGACCATGTCCTTCGCTAGTTCGGCGATCTGGGAGACGCACTGATAGTCGCCCTCGGACGAGGCGGCGAACCCGGCCTCGCAGATGTCGACCTTCATCTCCTGCAGGAGTTCGGCGAGTTCCAGTTTTTCGCGGATGGTCATCGAGGCGCCGGGCGATTGCTCGCCGTCGCGCATGGTGGTGTCGAAGATCAACACGCGATCTTTGCCGATGTTGTTGGTGGGGGTCGTGGCGGTCATTGGAGTGGCGTCCTGTCAGGGCTTTTGTCGGAGGGTGCTGGAGACCCCTGGACGCGCGACCCGCGGAGCTATGCCCGGATCACGAACGCGCCCAGGGGCTGCTAAGCAGCCCCGGCAGGGAAAGAAGGAGGGTGAGCCCCTGTTTGCGCATGATCTTTCTATGATTGGACCGCGCAGTAACGTCAAGCGGCAGGAAATCCAGCCCCGGCAAAAGGGCGTCAGGGGTAAAAGACACCGGTTTGATGGACTTGGGCGACCATTTTGTTGGGGCGGCGCCGGCTCACGCCGGGCGGTGGCGAACCCGGTTCGGGCTCATCCTACCGAATAGAGTGACTGGAGCTTGGTGAGCTCCTTCACCGCGAAATCGAGGTCGCTGAGAGCGGCGAACTGCGCGGCGACGCCGGTGGAGGCCTCGCCCTCGAACCTGATCGCGGCTCCGGCGATCGTGCCTTGAAGGGTGATCAGCCGGTCGAGTAGGCTGCGGCCATCGGAGCCGGACGGACCACCACGGCTCATCTCGTCCGACATGAAGGCCGCGACAGCGCCGAGAAAAGCAAGGCCGCTAAAGGACAGGCCAGTGATCTTCTGGTCGACCTGAATCAGGTCGAGCGTCGAAGCGGCGAAACCGGCCGAAGAAGCCATGGCGAGCATTGCCCCGCCCATGCGCAGGCGGCGAGCGGACCGTATCTTCGCGCGCACGCGCTTCATCAGTTTCTCAGCGCCATCGCGCACGACGCGCAGGCTGACGCGGCAGAAATCCTGCGCGGCGGCGATATCTGCTGCGGATGGCGGTTGCGGCGCCTCGACTGCGACAGCGGGCTCCCCTGCCCTGGGTTCGCCCTTGCGTTTGGTTTTGTCTCCAAGGTCTCGCCCGAGGGACAGTATCCTGGCGCCTGGATGCTGGGCTTTCAGCTTCCCGAATTCGTCAGGCGAAGCTTTCTTGATGAAGCTGGCGAGCTGACGGAAATCGGTCGTCATCAATAGCGCCGTCGCGGCCAGAAGATGAGAAGCGCTACCAGTCCGCCGAGCGCCCAGGGCCAGTATTGCAGGAAGGAGGGTTCCGGGGCGCGGCTATCGACGTCTTCCTTCATCTCGTCGCACGTTGCTTTCTCGATGATGTCGTCGGTGCACCCGTTGGGCGCTGCAACGCGAAACGCCGCCGGCAGCTCCGGGGGCGCGATGCGAACGCGCATGCTCGTGTACCTGAGATCGTTGGGATAGTGCAGGTTCCGCATGAAGTAGACATTCAGCTCGCCGCGCGCGACGTTTTCGGCGTCGATGCCCATGGGAATACCCACGCCCGCAATCGCGCGAAGGATGCCACCACGCGTGTTTGCGGCGAACACGGCGGGAAGCGCTTGTGCGACTTCCTCTGTATTGATGTCCCTCAGCGTGCCGGTTGCACGCGGACCCGC
The DNA here is from genome assembly GCA_965279205.1 of Hyphomonadaceae bacterium. Lineage (GTDB taxonomy): Bacteria > Pseudomonadota > Alphaproteobacteria > Caulobacterales > Hyphomonadaceae > UBA7672. The sequence goes on along the minus strand of OZ257144.1, from coordinate 1,070,725 downwards.
GGAGTCGCAGGCTGCCAGGATCACCCAGACATCATTGGCGTCGGCGGCTTCCTGTATGGCCCACGCGCCGATCGCTGCTTCGGAAACCTGATCGGCGTTTTCCAGATTGTATTCGTCGGAACCGCTCCATGAAACGAGGTGTCCCACCACCAGAACAGGGCGGCCCTTGAAGCGTGCGATAGCGTCACGCATCTGCTGGTCGGCCCGTTCGATATCGGTGATGACGGCGATGTCCGCGCTCGGCGTGGCGTCGCGAAGAAGCTCGATGTCGGTGGCGTCGGCTTCCGGATGCAAAAGGGCCAGCACGGCGGGACGCGCCGTCAGCGGCGCGTCGAGGGCGGCGACCGCCATGTCGAGTTTCAGTTGCGACAGCGCCCCGATCCCAATTCCGTCCGCGTAGGAGACGTGTTGCGTGAAGTTTTCGCGCCAGACCGATTCGCTGTTCGGGGCGACTTCGGTCCGACTGGGAGTCGACGAGTCGAAAGCGTACGTGATGTCGCCGTCAGCGGGAGTATCGGCGCCGGGATTGACGCCGGGATCGACGGTCGAACCAAGATCTGGAGTAAGGTCCGAATTGAGGTCCGGAGTGAGATCGGGGCGCGGGTCGGGAATGACACTCGGACGGAAATCCGGGAGCGGCGTGATATGCGGGACGCCGGAATTGTGGGGCCCAGTATTCGGTACGCGACCACGCGACTCCGCCGGCGCCGCCGCTAGAGCGAGCGCCAAGGCGAACCACAATCCGCGCAGGCGACCCTTCGGAACCATTGGTTCCACTCCCCGATCCCTGAAGGATCAGATCATGTTGATATTTGCGCTGTCAATCAGAACTCAGGCGGCCGGCTCATGCGCCGCTTTCATTGGCGTCGGCGGCGGGCTGGGCAGGCGGTGGCATGTCGAGCGCTTCCTCACCACGCACTGCCTTGCGGGCGGCCAGCGCCACCGTGATCCAGATGGCGACGACGGCGATGACGCCGCTGATCGCTAGCATAATACCGCCGGCCATGGCCGACATCACCGACTGGCCCAGCAGGGCGACGATGACGATCTTCGGAATCGAGCCGACGATGACGCCAGCAGTGTAGCGCCAGAAGTTCGCTTGGCTGGCGCCGAAAGCCATGTTGACGACGACCGCCGGGGCGGTCGGCACGCTGCGGATGATCAGGCTGGCGAGGAAGTCGTTGCGGCCGATGAAGCGCGAGACGCGGTTCATGGTGTCGCCGCCATAGCGCTCGACCAGCTTCGCCCCGCCCCAGCGGCCCAGATAGAAATGCACCCACGCCGACAGGATGGTTCCAATCATCGCATAGAAGCAGCCGATCCACGGGCCAAATGCGATGACACAGGCGCCGAACAGCACGAATTGCGGCACCGCCATGAAGCTGGTGACCAGGAAGGCGGCAATGGTGGCGGGCAGGCCCCACGGGCCCTCCCGCAGGGCGGTCAGCTGCTGGTCAACATGGTCGCCGAAGCCGAAAAGTCCGGACTTCGCCAGAACCACCATAAGGCCTACGCCGCCCAGCAGCGTCAGCGACACCCAGATGGTGCGCCACGCCCGGGAGTCCATGTTGTTCAGGAAGGCGAGCAATTTCTTCATGAGCGCGCCCCAATGCGCCCTCGGCCAAGTCTCGTCAAGAATCGGCGGCGCCGCTCCTAGCGGCAGGCGGCCCGGGCGCCCAAGGCCTTGTTCACGGCCCGGAGCAGGTCGCCGGGCTGGACAGGCTTGGCGAGGAGGGCTGCGGCTGAACGCAGCTCGAGCCGGCGGTCGGCCAGGGTTTCATCGAGCAGGGCCGAACAGACGATCACCGGCGGCCGGCCACGGGACACGGGCAGGAGGCTGACAGCCGACAGAAGCTGGAATCCGTCCATGTTGGGCATGTCGAGGTCGGTGATCAGGAGGTCGTAGGACCCGGCCAGGATGGCGTCGAACGCTTCGCCGCCATCGGCAGCCTCGAAGCACTCAAAGCCGGCGCTGCCCAGAATCGTGCGCAGATATGTGCGCATTCCAGCAGAATCGTCCGCGATAAGGACGCGACGCTGGGGCGCTTCGTTGACCCTTTGGGCTTCGGCAGGCATGGTCATTCGTCCGGGGGAGCGGCTGACACGATTGTTCTATTGAGAGCCCAATTTACGACTGTTGCCGTCTCTCTGCTTTTCTCTGACCGACAAAGACTTGTCATTTTGCGACAACTTCTAGAGAATTCCGGCGACAAGCGGTCGCAGTTGGCCTCATGAGAGAGATTATCCGAGCAAGCGCCTGGACCGGCTTTCGCGAGCTGGTCGCGGAGCTTGGAGGCGACGCGGACGAGATCCTCGCGGCTGCGCAAGTCGACGTCCGGGCGCTACGGGACACCGAACGCTACCTTCCCCTCAAGTCATACGTCGACACCATTGCGCTGGCGGCGGACCTGCTTCGGCGGAAGGATTTCGGGCTGGTCTTCGGACAGCGTCAGGGCCTGTCGATGCTGGGCGCCCTGTCGATCGCGATCATCAATTCACCCACGGCGCGGCATGGCATCGAGGTCGCCTCGCGCTACATGCATGTCCACAACGCGGCTTTCGTCATGACCTTGGCGCCGATGCCTCGCACGACGCGCGAATTCCTGTCGCTGGCGATCGAGATGCGCAAGGCCGGCCAGCGCGAGCAGAATGACGAGCGCATCGTGTCCTCGATCCACAAGTCGCTGGGCTTGCTGGGGAGCGGCAAATACCGTCCGCACGAGGTGTGGTTCACGCACGAGCCGATCTCGTCGCTTTCAGTCTATCGCAGCGTGTTTGGCGTGACCCCACAATTCGGCAAGCCGGCGATGGGGATCGCCATCGAGGGGGCGATCCTGGATTCGTGGCGCCCTGGCGGCTCCACCGAGATGCACGACATCGCGGAAACCTACCTGCAGCAACTGGGCGCCAGGCGCGAGAAGTCGTTCACCGGCAGCGTCACGAGCATGGCGCGCAGCCTGCTGCAGAGCCGCGAGTTCACGCCAGAGCATGTCGCCAAGGCGCTGACCGTTCACGCGCGCACGCTGCAGCGGCGGCTCAAGGAAGAAGGAACGAGCTTCGAGAAAATCAAGGACGATGCGCGGCGTGAATGGGCGGAGTCTCTGCTGGCGCAGCCATCGGTGACACTGTCGCAGATTGCCCTGATGCTGGACTATGCGGACTCGTCGGCCTTTTCGCGCAGCTGTCGCCGGTGGTTCGGCGAGGCGCCGCGCACTTATCGCAAGCGGCTGATCGACGGCCGGACGCCGAAAGCAACCGGACCGCGCGGCTCTCGCGTCAGGCAGTATGAGACAAAGCTGCTGGCGAAATCGACACGGGGGTAGACTTGAACGCCGGCGTCTTGCTGCGTGGATCGATGGCTGCGCGCGTCAGCACGTTGGCTTCCGGAAAGTAAGCCATCACATCGCCGCGACGCAGGTCGAAGCCGTAGACGGTGACGCCATCCATTGCGCCCTGGCCGGATCGCACGTCGGCGATCTGGCCTTCGTCGAGGCCGAGTTCGGCCATGTCGTCGCGGTTCATCATGATGCACCAGCGTGTTTTCGTGCCGCGATAGCTGTCTTTCTCTTCGTAGACGATGGAGTTGAACTGTCCTTCTGAGCGGACAGTGGTCAGCACGAACGGCGCTTCGCGTGTCTGTTTCGGCGTCGTGATCACGGTGAAGCCTGCCCTGCCCGTGGCGGTGTGGAAGACAGGTGCGTGCATCAGCCGGTTACGAATGTGGAATTCGCGTTTCGCCACGTCGATGTCGGCGAGGTCTTCCATGCCCGGCACGATGGTCGCGATGGCCTGGCGCAGTTTCGTGTGCTTCGCGAAAGTCTTGAAGTCGATGCCGCCATCGAGACGGAGCCCCGCGGCGAGATCGGCGAGGATCATGGTTTCGGGTCGCACGGTCTCGAGGCGGGTAACGCCGCCATCGCTGAGCCGAACATAGTTGAACATGGATTCCTGTGTCGTCGGCTCCCACTCCTCGTCGCGCGCCGTGACGGGAAGGACCAGACTCTCGCCCTCGCTGACGCCGCAGACATGGCCGCGGTTGAGCGTGGTCGTGAGGAACAGCTTGAAGCCGATCTTCTCGAGCGCGGCTTCGGCCCAGGTGGCGTCAGGATTGGAGGCGTAGAGATTACCACCCATCAGCAGGGCCGCATCGATCTCGCCGCGATCCGCCGCCTGCATCGAGGCCATGGTGTCGAGGCCGGGCTGGCGCGGCAGCGCGACACCGAACACCTCTTCCATCTTCGCCATCACTTCCTCGGCGAGCACGGGTTTCACGCCGATCGTACCGATGCCCTGCACGTTGGAGTGCCCGCGCAGGGGTAGCAGGCCGGCGTTCGGGCGGCCGATCATACCGCGCAGCAGGACCAGGTTGACGATCATCTCGATGTTTTCGACGCCATGGATGTGATGGGTCATGCCCATGCCCCAGGCGAAGACAGCGGACTTCGAGCGCATGTAGGCGTTAGCTACGTGCTCGATGTCGGCGCGAGCGATGCCGGATGATGCTTCGATGTCTTCCCAGCTAGTCTGCGCCAGGTCGCCCGCGAAGGCATCGAAGCCGATGGTATGCCGGTCGATAAAGTCTTTCACCGCTCCGCCCTTCTCGATGACGGATTTCGCGACGCCCTTCATCAGGGCGATGTCGCCGCCGATACGGGGCTGGAGCCAGTCGGACGCGATCTCGCTACCGCCTGACAGCATGGACAGCGGGCTTTTTGGCAGGGCGAATTTCACCAACCCGGATTCCTTCGCCGGATTGATGACGATCACCTGCCCGCCTCGATCCCGACAGGCCTTCAGCTTGTGCATGAAGCGTGGATGATTGGAGGCCGGGTTAGCGCCAATGACGAAGATGGCGTCGCAGCCCGTGAGATCCTCGAGTTCGACCGTAGATGTGCCTGTGCCGATCGTGTCGGCCAGCGCCACGCTGGTCGCTTGATGGCAGTAGTAGGAGCAGTTGTTGACGTTGTTGGTGCCGTAGACCCGCGCCAGCAGCTGGAGCAGGAAGCCAGCTTCGTTCGACGAGCGCCCAGAGGAATAGAAGAATGTCCGTGATGGGCTGACGGAGGCAAAACGGGCAGCGGCGATTTCCATCGCCCGGTCCCAGCAGATAGGTTCGTAGCGGTCGCTATCCTTCGCCTTCCAGAGCGGCGAGCCGAGGCGACCGAGATGTTCGAGTTCGTGGCCGGAGAGTTCGCGCAGCTCCGAGAGGGAGTGCGTGAAAACTTCTTCGGGTATGGCTGGCTGCACGTCTGTCGACTGCGCCTGCACCGACTTGTTACAGACGGCCGGAAACTCGCCGAGTTCGTCGGTCATCCCGCCGCGCTGTCCGCCCATGCCGAGGCCGCAAGCCTTGCAGGCATTCTTCGAGGTCAGCGCCTTTGCGGCGTTGGCGACGCCCATGCGGCGCACGGTCGAGAGCGTGTAGAGAACCTTCTTGGCGCCGCCGCCTACAGCCGGTCTGGTCATGGCGGGAGGCTAGACTGCACACCGTCGTGAGGCGAGCCCTTTCCCCCCAACGGCACACTCGACACAGGCCCGTCACATGAGCATGGTTCGGTTCATGATGATGCGCACAAAGATTCTCGGCCTGCTCACCTTGCCCCTGGCGCTCGCCGCCTGCGACACGCTTTCGGGCCTCACGGCCGCAAGCGGCGGGTGGCCGTATCCGACGCTTGGACACGAGAGGCCGCTGGTGATCGCGCACCGCGGCGCTTCGGGCGCGCTGCCCGAACATACGCTCGAGGGGTATCTGCGCGCACTGAACGACGGCGCTGATTGCATCGAGCCGGATCTGGTGCTCACCAAGGATGGCGTGCTGGTGGACCGGCACGACACTTACCTGTCGACGACGACCAACGTCGCCTCGAAGCCGGAATTCGCGAGCCGCAAGCGCAAGTCTCCCGATCCGGAATTCAGCGACCGCGAGGACTGGTGGGTTGCGGACTTCACCCTGGCCGAGCTGAAGACGCTGCGCGCCATCCAGCCGTTCAGGGGACGCTCAAAGGCGTATGACAATCTCTACGCGATCCCGACCTTCGACGAAGTGCTTGATCTTGCGAAGGCAAACCACACGGTCGCGGATGCCGCTGTGTGCGTCTATCCGGAAGCCAAATCGCCCGCCTATCACGAAGCGATCGGGCAGAAGGACATGGCGGAGAAGATCCTCGGCTCCCTGACCGCCCACGGCTACAGCGGCAAGGATGCGCCGATCTTCATCCAGTCGTTCGAGCCGCCCTTCGTGAAGAAGATCGACGCCATGACGGAAATTCCGGTCGTGATGCTTGTGGGAGACAAGGCGGCGCTGGATGCGGCGATGAAGGTGGATGGCGCGCCGTTCTGGCAGGGCCTCGGTCCCAATATCGGCATGTTGTTCGACGAGGCCGGCAAATCGACGGGCGTTGTCGAGGCAGCGCACGCCAAGGGCATCAGGGTTCACCCGTGGACGTTCCGCGATGACCAGCCGGTCAAGGGCGAAGCGATCGACGTGACGCTGCGCAGATACCTCGCGCTCGGCATCGACGGCTTCTTCACCGACTTTGCCTTCACCGGCTATCGGGTGCGGAACGAGGTTGCGTTCGAGACCGCGCCCTAGGCTTTTCAATTCGCCGGTAGGTGTTGACGACGCAGCCCAGGCCGGTGGACTGCGATCCCGATTGCTCGAAGGTGAGCTGGGTTTCGACGCCCGCGAACAGCGGCCTGCCCCCGCCCAGCGCCACGGGCACGACAGCTAGTTCGACAAGGTCGATGAGGTTGTACTTCAGGAAGCGGCCAGCCGTGTCGCCACCGCCGAACAGCCAGATGTCTGTGTCGAGATCCAGTTCGCCCATCCGTGCGCGCATTCGCGCGACGCCTTCGGCCGGATCGCCGCTATGGCCTTCGACCGTCTGAGGGCCCTTCAGGATCGGGCGCGACGTCATCACCATTGCCGGCGTCTGGCCCCACATCCAGCCTCCCATTCCAACCGACTGGTCGTAGGTGGCGCGGCCAACGATGATGCCACCGATCTGCTTCATCCACGGACCGATGAACCCCATCGCGATCTTGCCGTACGGATTGAGCCAGTCCGTGCTTCCATCCTTCGGCGCGATGAACCCGTCGATGCTGACAGCAACATGATAGCGGACGAGATGCATGGCGGTATCTCCAGCGTCTCGACGAACTTATCGCTCCGCTGCTGACACCGGCCTGTCAGCAACGCGCAGGCCCGCTGTCGCGGCAGCCGAGGCGCTTGCCGCGAGCTTCCTGAAGGTTGGGAGAGCTATTGTTTTATGAGGCTGCCGGAATAACCGGCGCCAGTCGAAACCTCGACCCCGAAGTCCGAGGCGAATTCGGCAGCTTCTTCAGGTCCGAAATCGAACTGCACGCCATTGGCGAGATCAGCCCATTCGACGCCGTAGTCGGCCAGCCGTTCGCGGCCGTCGCTGACATCGACCTCGAATTCTTCCGTGACAGATTTGTTGTCGGGATGAAGCACAGAGAACTGGACGATCATCGACGCCTCCGAATCTTGCTCGCGCCGAGTCTAGAACGAAAACGGGCGGCCCGAACAGTCGGACCGCCCGCTTTGTTTTGACCGATCAGGCCGCGACTAGTGCGCGCCGGCCGCCATGGCCGCGAGCATCAGCAGCGCGACAATGTTGGTGATCTTGATCATCGGGTTCACGGCGGGGCCCGCCGTGTCTTTGTAGGGGTCGCCGACGGTGTCGCCGGTCACGGCCGCCTTGTGGGCGTCCGAACCCTTCTTGTGCACGACGCCGTCCTTGTCCTTGAAGCCGTCCTCGAACGACTTCTTGGCGTTGTCCCAGGCGCCGCCGCCGGCGGTCATCGAGACCGCGACGAAGAGGCCCGTAACGATCACGCCCAACAGCATGGCGCCAACGGCCGAGAGCGCCTGGCCCTTGGCGTCGTCGGTCAAACCGCCGATGGCCCAGATGCCAAAGAACAGCACGATGGGCGAGAGCACCGGCAGGAGAGACGGAACGATCATTTCCTTGATCGCCGACTTGGTCAGCATGTCGACGGCGCGGCCGTAGTCTGGCTTGGCCTCGTAGGTCATGATGCCCTTGATCTCGCGGAACTGCCTGCGCACTTCCTCGACGACCGACTGCGCCGCGCGTCCGACCGCCATCATCGACATGCCGCCGAAGAGGAACGGCAGAAGACCGCCGAACAGCAGGCCGACCACGACGTACGGGTTGGACAGCGAGAAGTCCGCCGTCACGCCATAGAGGAAGTCGCCTTCCTTTGCCTGGCCGGTGAAAGAGTCGAGGTCGGCGGTGAAGGCCGCGAACAGCACCAGCGCGCCGAGACCGGCCGAGCCGATCGCATAGCCCTTGGTGACCGCCTTCGTGGTGTTGCCCACCGCGTCCAGCGTGTCCGTCGTTTCGCGGACCGAGTCATCGAGGCCCGACATTTCGGCGATGCCGCCGGCATTGTCGGTGACCGGGCCGAACGCGTCGAGCGCGACCACCATGCCGGCGAGCGCCAGCATGGTCGTGACCGCGATGGCGACGCCGATGAGGCCGGCGAGCGTGTAGGTGAAGATGATGCCCGCGATGATGATGAGTGCAGGACCGGCGGTCGCCTCGAGCGAGACAGCGAGGCCCTGGATTACGTTGGTACCGTGGCCGGACACCGAAGCCTGGGCGATCGAGCGCACCGGGCGGAAGCCCACGCCGGTGTAGTACTCGGTGACCCAGACGATCAGGCCGGTGACAACGAGGCCCGCCACGCCGCAAAGCAGCAGGTCGAGACCAGTGATCTCGGTGTTGTCGGCAGTGATCAGCGGGACGTTCCAGACGTCGAGATTCGCGCCCCAGTCGCCGACCGTCATCTGGATGGCAAGGTAAAGCGCGGGAACAGAAAGCACGGCCGAAACGATCAGGCCCTTGTAGAGGGCGCCCATCACGTTGCGCGAGCCCTTGCCGAGCGTGACAAAGAAGGTGCCGATGATCGAGGTGACGATGCAGACGCCGGCGATAACCAGCGGGAGAAGCATCATCGGAGCGACGGCGTTGGTGCCCGCGAAGTAGATCGAGGACAGCACCATCGTGGCGACAATAGTGACCGCATAGGTCTCGAACAGGTCGGCGGCCATGCCGGCACAGTCGCCGACGTTGTCGCCCACGTTGTCGGCGATGGTGGCGGGGTTGCGCGGATCGTCTTCCGGAATGCCGGCTTCGACCTTGCCAACCATGTCGCCGCCGACATCGGCGCCCTTGGTGAAGATGCCGCCGCCGAGGCGGGCGAAGATGGAGATCAGCGACGCGCCGAAGCCAAGGGCGACGAGCGAGTCGACAACCGTGCGGCTCGAGCCCTCCAGGCCGAGACCGAGGGTGAGCAGGACGTAGTAGCCGGCGAGGCCCAGCAAGGCGAGACCGACGACGAGCATGCCGGTGACGGCGCCCGAGAGGAAGGCGACGTTGAGACCTTGAGCCAGTCCCTTGGAGGAAGCTTCCGTGGTGCGCACGTTGGCCTGCACCGAGATCTTCATACCGATGAAGCCGGCAGCGCCCGAAAGGACCGCGCCGAGAACGAAGCCCACCGGGGCCTCCCAGTTCCTGAAGAAGAAAGCGAGAACGATGGTGACCAGCACGCCAACCATCGCGATGGTGCGGTATTGCCGGTTCAGGTAGGCGTTGGCGCCTTCCTGGATCGCCTTGGCGATCTCCTGCATCTTGGCGTTGCCCGAGGGCATCGCCATCAGCCGCTGGGTTGTTACGATGCCGTATATGACGGCGATGACGCCTGCCACGATGGGCAGCCACATCCACAGCGACAGGTTCATGGACGATCCTTCTCAACCGAAAGTTTGATTGCGGGCCCCGGCTCACAATTCTCTCACTGGGAATTGCGTCAGCCCGCCCGCTGAGGTGGCGGGACCATGCCGATATTTCCCTGCCGGCGCAATATGGATGAATCGTATTATTTTCAGGGCATTGGAACGTTTTTGACCCTTGGCCGGTGGGGTTTTGCGGTGATTGCGCGGCGGCGGGCGGTATGCTGGATGGCCCGATGACTGGCGCGCCGCAACCCTTCAGCCTGGCCCGGACCCCGCCCCTCCTGATCGCCATTGTCGGCGTGATGATGGGCTGCGGGATGGACGCGCTGATCAAGCATCTGGGCGCGGCCTATACCGCCGTCCTGGTGGCGTCGCTGCGCTATGTCTTTGGGACGGTGGTGTCGGGCGCGGTGGTGCTGTCGCTGAAGAAGCGGATGCCGGATGGCGCCGGACTGCGGCGGCACGCCGTGCGCGCGGTGGCGAGCACGATCTCGGCTGTGCTGTTCTTTCATTGCCTTGCCATCCTGCCGATTGCCGAGGCGACAGTGCTGATCTTCTGCGCGCCGCTGATGATCGCTCCCCTTGCCCGCTGGCTGCTGGGCGAGAAGCTGCGGCATGCCTCCATCGTCGCACTGGTGGTCGGCTTTGTCGGCGTGGTGATCACCGTGCAGGGCGCTCCGGAAGCAGCGGATACCGCACGACGGCTTGAAGGCGTTGTCTCGGGAATTGTCGCCTCTGGGCTATATGCGCTTTCGGTTGTGCTGCTACGCCAGCTGGCGCAGCGCGACGATGCGATCGTGACGGCGTTCCTTGGCAATGTGTTTCCGGCGATCTATCTGATCATTCCAGCCGTACTGCTTGGCGTGGCGCCGGCGGTTGCGGATCTTCCGCTGTTTGCGGTGACAGGCGTCACCGGCTTCCTGCTCTGGTTCATGCTGACCCATGCCTATGCGCGAGCGACGGCGCAGAGCCTCGCGGCCGCCGAATACACGGCGCTGATCTGGAGCGCGGCGCTGGGCTATCTTTTTTTCAGCGAGGTTCCGCGCTGGCAGGTTTGGGCCGGGGCCGCAGTCATCGTCGCGGCGGTGATGGTTGCAGCGTGGGACACGCACAAGGCCTCGCGCAGCCGGCCGGCGCCTTGACCCGTCGAGCTTGCCGCTGCCGGCGAACCCATCCAGACTCCTCGCCTGCCCTTCAGAAAGCTGAAAGCAGCATTGGGGAGTTGTCATGAAACGTACGATTACCTTTGCGGCGCTCGCGATGGGCGCGGGCGCCGGAGCAGGCGCGGCTCATGCCCAGCTGGCGCTGGGCGCGAGCATCGGGACCACGGGCGGCGTCGCGGAAGTGCAGACGCAGATAACGTCGACCGTTCAGCTGCGCGGCAACTACAACTACTTTCAATACGGCGCCGACGACACCTATGACGACATCGCCTACAATGGCGATCTCGACATGACGACGTTCGGCGCGTTTGTGGATTTTCGTCCATTCGCCAACAGCTTCATCGTCACGGCGGGCGCATACTTCGGCGAGAAGAAACTCGACCTGAACGCAACGCCGACCCAGAACGTGCAGATCGGCAACCAGACGTTCACACCGGCACAGGTCGGCACGCTGAGCATGGCGGCGGACCTGGAGGACACGGCGCCGTTCGTGGGGCTTGGCTGGGACACGACATTCCAGGGCGGCAATATCGGCTTCAAGGTCATTGCAGGCGCAATGTTCACTGGTTCACCGCAAGTGAACCTCACCGCCACCGGCGGATCCCTGTCGAACGACACCAACTTCCAGAACCAGCTGACGATCGAAGAGCAGAACCTGCAGGACGACATCGACGCATATGAAGTCTACCCGGTGCTGCAGGTTGGACTGACGTTCGGGTTCTAGAAGCGCCATATCCAGAAATCAGAAGGCCTCGCACCGGATCGATGCGAGGCCTTCTTTTTTGGTTCGATGGATCGACGCCCTACGACGGATTTTCCTTCCGGTAGCGCTCGATTTCCTTCGCGACTTCGTCCGGCGTGCAGTCGCCCATATAGGTGGCGTCGGCCTTCATCGAGAAACCGGCAGGGATGAAGCCGAGATTGGCCGAGCCTTCGGCGCGGATGGTCATCGACTTCGGCGTGTGTGTCAGCGTGGCTTCGGCATTGCCAGTCGTCTTGCCCTTGCAGACCAGCTTGAACTTGTAGCCGGTCGCGATCGGGCGAACGTTATCGACCGTGCAGCCCTCTTCGAGATCGCGGGCAAGCTTCGACAGCGTGATGCGCGCTTTCTCCGGAATCAGGCATTCGAGGTTTTCCTCGTTCAGCGGGATGGCCATGATGTTGGTCTCCTGCTTCCATCTCCACTTGCCCGGGGTGACCTGGATGGCGCCGTCCTTCAGGATCGGCTTCGGCGCGGGCGCTGCTGGCGGATCAGCGTTGGCGACAGCGGCGGTGAAGCCGAAGGCAATCGCTGCTGCAGCGGCGGCAAACTTCACAAGCCTCATCTCGCGTCTCCCTTGGGGACAGATTTCGGGAACGGGGCCCCAACGACCATTGCAGTTACGCGCATTCCACATGAACGGGGCCCGAATGAGGCAGGCGCCGTGTCGTCATGATTCCGCCGCACGGTATCCGCGAACCGGCAGAACAGCCATCAAAAGCGCCCCAGCGACATAGCCGCCGACATGAGCCTGCCAGGCGAGGCTGGCGCCGAGGAGCGACGGCGCCACGAAAGTCAGCAACACATTGGCGAGGCCGATGGCGAAGGTGAATGTGAGAAATTCACGCGACCACAATTTCCGCTTCAACCCCCACGGGTCGAGCAGGAAGGCCGCCGCAACCAGACCCGACGTACCGCCAGACGCGCCGACCGCCGGATAACCGTTGACGTCGGTCAACGCGAGATAGAGTGCGGAGCCGGCGATGACAGAGCCAAGGAAGACAATCATCCAGAGTCCCCAGGCTTGCGGGCCTGCGCCGAAGGCGCGCGCTACCGGCGTGCCGAAGGCAAGCAGCATCAGCGAATTGACGATGACATGCATCCAGTCGCCGTGCAGCAGCGCCGTGGAGCCCAAGGTCAGCAAACCCGAAAGTACGTCAGGATAGACTTTGGGATCGCCGGCCGGCGCCCAGAAGCGTTCCGGCGCCAGCGCGTAGTCGTACATTATACCCGCCTGCTCCGGATACGGCGCGAAGGCGTACGCGGCATAGAGCGCAACCAGCAGCACCGACATCACGATGACGATGACGGGAGCGTTGAACAGGGGTTCCCGTCGTGCGGGCGTCTGGCGTGGAGCTTCGGATGGGTCGCTGGCGTTGTCGTAAGGCATCCGGTGAACATGGATGTTCGCTGCAACAGCAGCAACTGCAATTCGCGCCGGAAACTAGAGCTGTTTGCCCATCCTGACGCCCGGAACATCAACACCGTCCCGCGAGGCGGCGGTGATGCGCTGGATTTCGAGATAGCCGCAGGCCTTGTAGAGCGGCTCGCCTGACAGGGTGGCCATCAATTCGACGCTTCTGAAGCCTGCCTCCCTCGCTGCGTTCTCGCAGAGATCGAGGATGAGCCGGCCAACCCCGCGGCGCTTGAAGTCCGGATGCGTGTACATGGCGCGGACGCGGGCAGCGTCCTTTGCAATGTCCAGCAGGGCGGCATCGCGCTGGGACGTCGAATGATCGCCGCCATAGAGCGTGGCGCGACGCGACCAGCCTCCGCAGCCAGCAATGCGGCCCGCTTCCTCGACGATGAAATAGGTGCGGTCGGCAACCAGCTGCGTGTCGAGGCCCATGATCGATTTCGATAGTTCGACCTGGGCGGGATCAAGGAAAGCCTTCAGGTGCTCGGCGATAGCGACATCCATCAATGCCTTCAGCGCCGGAAGATCGGCTTCCGTAGCCAGCCTGTTCGAGAATACGGAAGCCGTCACCTGACCTCTTAGTTCTTCGCCCGGTCCACCAGGCGGTTTGACTTCGACCACTGCATCATGCCGCGAAGCTTTTCGCCGACTTCTTCGATCGGGTGCGAGCTCATTTTGTGACGCATGGCGTGGAAGCTCGGCGCTCCGGCCTGGTTTTCAAGAACCCAGTCGCGCGCGAAGCGGCCCTGCTGGATATCTTCGAGCACCTTCTTCATCGCGGCCTTGGTTTCCGAGGTGACGATGCGCGGTCCGGTGACGTATTCGCCATACTCGGCCGTGTTAGAGATCGAGTAGTTCATGTTGGCGATGCCGCCTTCGTAGATCAGGTCGACGATCAGCTTCACCTCGTGGAGGCATTCGAAGTAGGCCATCTCGGGCGCATAGCCGGCTTCGACCAGAGTTTCGTAGCCCGCCTTGATCAGTTCGACGAGGCCGCCGCAGAGGACAGCCTGTTCGCCGAAGAGATCGGTTTCGGTTTCTTCGCGGAACGAGGTCTGGATGACGCCGGCGCGCGTGTTGCCGATGGCTTTCGAATAGCTGAGGGCGACACCCTGCGCCACGCCCGAGGCATCCTGGTGGATAGCGATGAGGCCGGGCAGACCCCTGCCCTGTGTGTACTGGTTGCGCAGCGTGTGGCCGGGGCCTTTCGGCGCGGAGAGCGACACGTCCATGTCGGCGCGCGGGCGGATCAACTTGTAGTGGATGTTGAAACCGTGGCCGAACATCAAGTGCTGGCCCTTGCGCGTGTGCGGTTCGATCTCGTTGGTGTACATCACGGCCTGCTTTTCATCGGGCGTGAGGATCATCATCACGTCGGCCCATTTGGCGGCCTCGGTCGGCGTGACGACTTTCAGGCCTTCCTGTTCGGCCTTGGGTTTGGACTGCGAGTTCGGCTGGAGGCCGACCACGAGGTCCTTCACTCCGGACTCGCGAAGGTTGAGCGCATGGGCATGGCCCTGGCTGCCATAGCCAATGACGGCGACCTTCTTCGACTGGATGATGCCGAGGTCGGCGTCTGCTTCGTAGTAGACTTTCATGCTGCTCACCTTGAGGTTTGGCGGTCCCTTACGCGAACCGCCTTTAGTCGGAAACTGAAAACGTCGTTTAGCCCGGACGGCCGTTGGGATCAGGCGTGGCTGGCGCTGTCGCGGCCGGATCGGCCACGGTTGCGTCCATCACGACCTTCCAGGCGCCATCCGCATCCTTGCGCCAGGCGGTCATGTAGCGGCCCTCGCCAATCGTCTGGTCTCCCATCTTCACAGTAAAGCGGCCGGTGGTGGCGGCGAAGTCGCCCGACGCGGAGCCAACGCCGCCATCAGGCGTCCAGGCGAGCTTGAAGTCAGGCGGCGACTGGTCGAAGGGCGCGGCGATCGCCTCGGCGCCCTTGAGCGTGTTTCCCGCTTCGATGAACTGGCTATCGGTTGGGTGGAACCAGGCGAGGAAGGCGGCCTTGGGTCCATCCTTTGCGACCGCAGCGGCAAAGTCGCGGTCGGCCTGCAAGGCGGCGTCGAGCGTTGCCTGCGCGCCGCCCGCGACATCGACCTTTACATTTACATCGACGATTGGCTTGTCGCTCGGCGAGCACGCTACAGCGAGCGCCACGAGCATGGCTGCGAATGCAGCGCGATATGGGTTGCGTTTCATCCTGCTTTTTCCTTCCCTCTTTGAATGCTGAGCACACCGGTGCGCGAGACCTCGACGAGGCCGAGCGGGCGCATCAGTTCGATGAACTGGTCGATCTTCTGGCTGGCGCCAGTCACTTCGAAGATGAAGCTTTCGGTGGTGGTGTCGATCACATGGGCGCGGAAGATTTCCGAGATGCGCAGGCTTTCCACGCGCTTGTCGCCCGTGCCGGCGACCTTCACAAGCGCAAGCTCGCGCTCGATGCCGCCGGTGGAGTTGGTGACGTCGATCACTTTCGCGACGGGAACGAGGCGCAGGAGCTGCTGTTCGATCTGCTCCAGTACGTGGTTGGTTCCCGAAGTGACGATAGTGATGCGCGACTGGTGGGCGTTGCGGTCGATCTCGGCGACGGTAAGCGACTCGATGTTGTAGCCCCGAGCGGCAAACAGGCCGACGACGCGGGCGAGAACGCCCGGCTCGTTGTCGACGATGCAGGCGAGCGTGCGCTGTTCGATGCCTTCGTTCGACGCGGTCATGTCGTAAGCTGAGGCCGGATCATCACGAACGCCGGATTTCGGAGCGGGACGAGGGCGTGGGGGACGGGTCATGCCGAGAGTTCCTTGAGTGTGGCGCCACGGCGGATGGGATATGCGGTCGTGAAGACTTCAGCGAGAAAGAGACGCCGCTGTTTGACGGGACCGTCTACAGCCGCGCGGTCTGGACCCGGGCCGGACTTGGCTATCAGCGCCAGCCACTGCTCGACCCCGAATTTTGCGAAGAAATCCGCCATCGTTCCTAGACCAGCATCTTTCCGGCTTCACCGATTTCATCACCGGTGATCTTGCCGAGGATCATCTCGTTGTGGGCAGCGCCCGAGGGGATCATCGGAAAACAGTTCTCGGCTTTTTCAACGCGGCAGTCGAACAGGACAGGCCTGGGCGTGTCGATCATTTCCATGATGGCGTCGTCGAGCTTGGTGGGATCTTCGCACTTGATGCCGTGGCAACCATACGCGTCAGCGAGCTTCACGAAATCCGGCAGAGCGTCGGAATAGGAGTGGGAGTAGCGCTCGCCGTGCAGAAGCTGCTGCCACTGGCGAACCATGCCCATCCACTCATTGTTGAGAATGAAGATCTTGACCGGCAGGTCGTGCTGGATGGCGGTCGACATCTCCTGCATCGTCATCTGCACGGACGCGTCGCCCGCAATGTCGATGACCAGCGCCTTGGGGTGCGCTGCCTGCACCCCGATGGCGGCGGGGAGACCGTAGCCCATCGTCCCGAGGCCGCCGGAGGTCATCCAGCGGTTGGGCTGGTCGAAGTGGAAGAACTGGGCCGCCCACATCTGGTGCTGGCCGACTTCGGTGGTGATGTAGACGTCGCGGGTCTTGGTCAGTTCGTAGAGGCGCTGGATCGCGTATTGCGGCTTGATGAGGGTTTTGGAGTTCGGATAGGCGAACCCCTTGCGGGCGCGCCATTCGTCGATCTGCTTCCACCACTCTTTCAAGGAAGATTGGGGCTTGATGTCGGGAGTTCGGCCGGCCTTTTTTGTCCAGGTCTGAAGCAGCGCGGCGAGCGCCTTGCCGCAGTCAGCGACGATCGGCACTTCGACACGCACGTTCTTGTTGATGCTGGACGCATCGATATCGATGTGGATCTTGCGGCTGTTGGGTGAGAACGCATCGAGGCGCCCCGTGACCCGATCGTCAAAGCGCGCGCCGACGCAGAGCATCACGTCGCAGTCGTGCATGGCGTTGTTGGACTCGAACGAGCCGTGCATGCCGACCATGCCGAGCCAGTTCGGATTCGACGCCGGGAAGGCGCCGAGGCCCATCAGCGTTGAGGTGACGGGAAATCCAGTGGCTTTCGCGAGTGCACGCAAGGCTTCGGCGGCCGCCGGGCCGGAATTGATGACGCCGCCGCCGGAATAGATGATCGGGCGCTCGGCCTTCGCCATCAGCGCGACAGCTTCCTCGATGCGCTTGTCCTGCGGCTCGGTGCGCGGGTGATAGGTGCGGTGCTCGATCGCGTCGGGGCCGACATAGGCTCCCCTGGCGAACTGGACGTTCTTCGGGATGTCGATCACGACCGGGCCGGGCCGGCCGTGGGTCGCCACATAGAACGCCTCGTGGATGATCCGCGCGAGATCGTTCACGTCCTTCACGAGATAGTTGTGCTTGGAACAGGCACGCGTGATGCCGACCGTGTCGGCTTCCTGGAAGGCGTCGGAGCCGATGAGATGGGTCGGCACCTGGCCAGTGATCACCACCATCGGGATCGAATCCATCAGCGCATCGGCAATCGGCGTCACCATGTTGGTGGCGCCGGGGCCGGATGTGGCGAGGGCCACGCCGCACTTGCCCGTCGAGCGCGCATAGCCTTCGGCCATATGGCCGGCGCCCTGCTCGTGCCGCACCAGGATGTGGCGCACGCGCTGCTGGGCATAGATGGCGTCATAGATCGGAAGGACGGCGCCGCCCGGATAGCCGAAGATGGTGTCGACGCCTTGGTCGGCGAGCGCGCGAAGTACGATCTCGGCGCCCGTCAGACTGTCCGTCGTCTTCGTCTCCATGGCGCTGTTTCCGTCCATCTGGGCAGTCCTCGAAGTGTCTTCAGGTTCCTGGAAAAGAAAAAGGGCCACTCGGGCCCTTCGCATGCATCTCGCCGTTCAGCCCGGTTGCATTACCGGGCCGGCGGCGAGCCAATTACGAGTACGAGCGCCTGATGGCTCCCGGACATGGGGTTTTCTCCCAACAACACTGTGGAAAAGGCCAATACCGTTTCAAGGGCGCTGGGTCAATCGACATCAAGAGGCAAGATTTGACCTTCGGCGCGGGATTTCCGGGCTCAGGCAGCCCCGGCCAGAGCTTCGTTGTAGAGGTCCGCCGCCACCCTCGTACGCACGTCCACGGACTCTGCCGGCACACGCGGCCAGGTTGTGAACTGGTGGGAGATCCAGGTCATCTGGCGTTTGGCGTAGCGGCGGGTGTCGCGTTTGCAGCGTTCGATGGCGTCAGCGAGCGAGGCCCGGCCGGCGAAGTGATCCGCGAAACCAGGCATGCCATGCGCACGCGTGGCGGGGAGTTCGGGATCGAGTTTCCGCTCCCAGAGACGGCGGGCCTCCTCAAGCGCGCCGGCTTTCATCATGGCGTCGACCCGCGCATTGATGCGGCCGTAGATCGTCTCGCGCGGCGGGGTCAGCGTCACGCCGACCCAGCTTCCGGCATCGAGCACAGGCGCTTGCTCGCCGTGGAAGGACGAGATCGGCCGGCCTGTTGCGATCAGCACTTCGAGGGCGCGGGCGATGCGCTGGCGGTCCTGCGGTTCTATGCGGTCGCGGGCAGCGGAGTCCTTTGCTATGAGCTCATCATAGGCTGCGGCGGGATCGCGCGCGACGCGGGCGCGGGCATCGGTCCTTGCCTCCTCTGGTATCGGTGGGATCTCCGAAAGGCCATCAGTCAGCGCCATCAGGTAAAGTCCGGTGCCGCCAACGACGATCGGCACGCGGCCGGCGGCACGCAGGCTGGCGATCAGACTGCCGGCTTCCTTCGACCAGGCGCCGGCGGAGTAGCGCTGGGCGGCGTCGACATGGCCGAACAGGTGGTGTTTGGCGGCGGCGAGTTCTTCGGCGTCGGGGCGGGCGGTGAGGACGTTGAGGTCGCCATAGACCTGCATGGCGTCGGCGTTGATGATCTCGCCATCCAGCTTCCTGGCCAGCGCGATGGCCAGCCGAGTCTTGCCGCTTGCCGTCGGCCCATGGATCAGGATAGCAGGCCGCATACCTCTGACAGTTCCCCTTACCCGACTCTACTCGCAACTCGCCATGACCCTGATCCTCACCCTCGTCGCCGGCGGAAGCAGCGGCCGCAAGCTTGCGGATGCGGCGCCGGGCGGCGTGGGCGCGACCGTGGAACGCGGCGGCGGTCAGTGGTCCGTGACCGAGCGCGAGATCGACGTCAAGCTTCAGGGTGAGCTGTTGGCCTATCTCGAAGCAGAAACACCCGCTGCGAAGGCCGACTGGGCGATCACGCCGGCTGCGGGTCGCCGCAAGAGGCTGCTGGTCTCGGACATGGACTCGACCATCATAGGTCAGGAATGCCTCGACGAGCTGGCGGATTTCGCCGGGTTGAAGGCGGAAGTCTCCGCGATCACCGAGCGCGCGATGCGGGGCGAACTCGATTTCGCGGCGGCGCTGACCCAGCGCGTGGCGATGCTGAAAGGTCTCGGGCTGGAAGCGCTGGAGGCGTGCCATACTCAACGTGTGACCCTGAACTCCGGCGCGCGGTCGCTGGTGGCGACCATGAAGGCGCATGGCGCACGCACCGTGCTGGTGTCGGGCGGGTTCCGGTTCTTCACCTCACGCGTAGCAAAGATGGCCGGGTTCGATGCTGATCGCGCGAACACGCTTGTCGATGACGGCAGGGCGCTGACGGGCGCGGTCGGACAACCGATCCTGGGGCGCGAAGCGAAGCTTGCATCGCTGAGCGAAGAGACTGCGGCGCTTGGCGCCACGCCGGATGACGCGCTCGCCATGGGCGACGGCGCCAATGATCTCGACATGATCCGCGCCGCGGGCCTCGGCGTCGCCTATCACGCCAAGCCGATCGTTGCGGCGGAAACCCGCGCCCGCATCGAACACACCGACCTGACGGCGGCGCTGTTCTTCCAGGGCTATCGCGCGGACGAAATTGTCAGCGACTGAACGCGCTAGCGTGTCCGAACAGCCACGTAGCTGATTTCGTTTTCGTCCCAGACTTGCAGCAGCACGGGCTTGTTGGCGCGCTTGGCGGCTTCGGCGGCGGCGATGGCCTGCTCTGGCGACGACACCGGCTGGAAGTGGACTTCGGTCACGACCGAGCCAAGCGGGATCTTGCCGAGGGCGTCGGAGCCCGTCTCGATCGACTGGACAATGACGCCGCGGATCGAGTTCGGAATGCCTTTGCGGCGGCGGTCCACATCCTCGATCGCCTTGAACCTGATGCCGAGGATGTTGGTCAGCGCCTTGGCGGCGTCCGGCGCGGTCGGCTTTTCGGACTTCGCGTCGCTTGCTGCGCTGAGCTTCACCGTAGCCGTGCCCTGCTTGCCGTTGCGCAGGTAGCGCACGCTGACCTGGGCGCCGACCTGGGTCACGCCGATGATGCGGAACAGGTCGCGGCTTTCCTTGATCGTCTGGTTGTTGAGGGTGGTGATGAGATCGCCAACCTTGATGCCGGCTGCCTCGGCCGCGCCGCCCTTGCTGACGGACGTAACGATGGCGCCGGCCGGCGTGCGCAAGCCGTAGGCTTCAGCGATCGCCTGATCGACCGGGCGCACCATCAGGCCCATCGTGCCGCGGCGGTTGGAGCCGTACTGCTTAATCTGCGCAATGACGACCTTGGCGAAGTTGGCCGGAACCGAGAAACCGACGCCAACCGATCCACCCGCCTCGCCCGGTGAAATGATCGCGGTGTTGATGCCTATGACTTCGCCACGCAGGTTGAACAGCGGTCCGCCGGAATTCCCCTTGTTGATCGCCGCATCGGTCTGGATGAAGTCATCGAAATTGCCAGCGCCGATGTCGCGCGCGCGGGCCGAAATGATGCCGGCAGTGACTGTGCCGCCAAGGCCGAACGGGTTGCCGATGGCGACAACCCACTGGCCGATATCGGCTGTGTCGGAATTGCCCCACGGCACCGGCGTCAACGCGGTGCGAGACTCGACCTTCAGCAGCGCGAGATCCACGTCCTCGTCCTTGCCAATCAGCTTGGCAGCGAGCACGGCGCCATCGGACAGGACAACGTCGATCTCATCCGCGCCGTCGATGACGTGGTTGTTGGTGACGACATAGCCCGCCGCGTCGATGACGAAGCCGGAACCAAGCGAGGACTGGCGGCGCAGGCCGCCCTGGCCACGGCCGAGGAGGTCATTGAACTCGTTGAGCGGTGAATTCGGACCATAGGCCGGAAGGCCGCCGCTACGCGCCACCGTCTGGCGCGTCGAGATGTTGACCACGGACGGCATCAGGCGCTTTGCCAGCGCCGAGAAATCCTCGCCGGCAAAGCCTGGCCGGTTGATCGCCTGCTGCTGGGGCGGCTGGGCCTCGGCAGGAGGCGGCAAGTTCAGCATCGAAGCGGAAGCAAAAACCGCAGCGAGCGCGAGCCCCCCCAAGACCGGGGCGGCAAGACGCACCAGAAGCGACCGCTTCGAAGACGAGACCGGCATAGGCAAAGAACTCCCGTGTTCGGGATCTGAAAATCCCACGCGAACACTGGCGCTAAAGCCGCCGGTCCGCAAGAAGATCGGCCATAGAGAGCGATCCGCTTGTGGCAGCTATCCCTGCAATTGCGGAACAAAAATGACGGAGGCAGGCGGGTTCACGAGCCCGTGTGGACCAGGTTCAACCCAGACGAGATTCGCGAATTGGTCGAACCGGCCCTAGGCGGAGCGGGCCTGGGCGGATCCCGGAACTTCCAGGCCGAGCACATGATGCATCTTGGCGATCAGCTCGCGCTGGTCGACTGGCTTGGAAACATAGTCGGTCATGCCGAGGGCCAGATATTTCTCGCGGTCGCCGCTCATGGCGTCGGCGGTCAGGGCGATAACCGGCAGGTTTGCCCATTTCTCGCTGGCGCGGAGGCGCTGGATGGCTTCCTTGCCGTCCATTACTGGCATGTGGACGTCGAGCAGCACGATCTCGAAGTCAGACGTGGCGATCTTGTCGAGCGCTTCCTTACCGTTGGTCGCCTCGACAATGTCGCAACCTTGCGGGGCGAGGAACAGCTTGATGACCTGGCGGTTGATGGCGTTGTCGTCCGTCAGCAGGACACGCAGGCCGCGTAGCGTGCGCTTGGACGGCTCGATCGGCTTGGCGACTGGCGCTGTAGCCGGAGCGGGCGCCGCTTCCTGGGCTTTGAAGGTGAGGCGGAAGGTGGAGCCCTTCCCTTCGCGGCTGTCGACGGTGATATCGCCGCCCATCATGCGGGCAAGCTGGCGCGAGATGGCGAGGCCAAGGCCCGAGCCGCCGAACTTGCGTGTGGTCGCGCCGTCGGCCTGGGTGAAGACGGTGAACAGCTTCGCGATCGTCTCCTCGTTCATGCCGATGCCGGTGTCGCTGACATCGACAGCGACCACGAACGAGCCATCCGGTTGACGCCTGGCCGACATGGCGACTTCGACGCGGCCCTGCGCGGTGAACTTGATCGCGTTGGAAAGCAGGTTCGAAACGCACTGGCGCACGCGCGTCGGATCGTAGCTGAGGCGCTGCGGGAAGTTGCTGTCGTAGCGGACGAGAAGTTCGAGGCCCTTGTCGTCGGCTGTGGACTGGAACAGCTGGCGCGTACGCTTCATGGTATGGAGGAAGTCGCCCGGCACCGCCGAGATTTCCAACTTGCCGGCCTCGATCTTGGTGAGGTCGAGCACATCGTTGAGCAGCGCCATCAGCGACTTGCCGGAATCGAGAATGATGCCGACCTTTTCCTTCTGGGCCGACGTCAGGTCGTCGCCTTCCAGCGCCTGGGCCATGCCAAGCACGCCGTTGAGCGGGGTGCGGATCTCGTGGCTCATGTTGGCGAGGAACTGGCTCTTGGCGCGGCTCGACGCCTCCGCGGATTCCTTGGCGGCGCGGAGTTCTTTTTCAAGGTTCTTGCGGTCGGTAAGATCGACCAGCGTGCCGATCAGCACGCGCGACTTGCGGGCCTTGTCTTCCAGCACGCGCGAACGCAGGTGAACCCAGCAGTATTCGCCCGACGCAACCCTGATGCGCAGATCCTGCTTCCAGCCGTTGAGCTTGCCCTGGCGCGCCGCTTTCACATTGCCGAACAGCTCTTCAATATCGTCCGGATGGGTGCGGTCGCGCAGGGACGGCAGATCCTTTTCGCCGGTCGTGAAGCCGAGGAATTTCACCATCGACGGGTTCGGATAGTATTCGAACGTGTCGAGATCGAATTCGAAATAGCCGTCGCCCGAGCTTTCGATCGCGAATTCCAGGCGCTTCTTGGTCGCGTCAGCGGCAGCCATCGCTTTCTGCAGGTCGCGGAAGTTGCGGCTGGAATAGCTCGCCGACGTCGCAATGCTGCCCATCATGGCGGCGGACGACAGGCAGGCCGGGATCGCAACCCAGAGCGGGAATTCCGTTAGAGCAGAGTACATCATGAAGCCCGTCATCGGCACCGCGCACAGGGCGAGGTTGGCGAGCACGGCCTTGAGATTGCCCTTGCCGGCAAAGATGATGTGGATCGCCCACGAGGACGGGATCATCATGGCGATGACCCAGGCGGCGCGGCCGCCGGTCAGCCAGATGCCGACGGCGCTGGCCATCCACACGCCTACCATCGCGACATGGGTGACGTTAAACGGCATAACGGCGGTCTTGTCGCCGAGGTTCGACCGGATGGCGAAAGTCACCGACGCGAACAGCAGGCCGACTGCGGGAAGCGTCCAAACGACGCCCCACAGCGGGCCAAAGAAATAGGAAACGATCACGCCGTTCACGGCGGCGAGAATGACGCCCAGTATGGTCGTGCCGTTGCGCAGATAGTCCGGGCGAAACGCAGCAACCCTGACGACCGGCTCGTAAGCCGGAGCATCAGCCGTGCCGGTCGTCGGCGCGGTTTGGGTCGTGTCCATAGTCGTGTCCCCGAAGATGGATTTCGGCAGGAACCATGGCAGATACCGATTAATTTAACGTGTGGCGCCCGAGGGTTGCGCCCGCACAACCGATTTGCCGGTTAATCGTCGTCAACCAAAACTTCTCTCTGGATTCTGGTCCGAATTCCCGAACGGCAATTCTGGCGCGTAAGAGACTGGACTGTTACTTGGTGAGCGACAGGAGTTATCCATGCCCGTTCGCCGCCCGGTTGATGCGTCCAGTCACGTCTATCTGATCGACGCGTCAGGGTTCATTTTTCGCGCCTATCACGCCCTGCCCCAGCTGACGCGCAAGTCGGATGGCCTGCCGGTCGGCGCGATTTCCGGCTTCTGCAACATGCTGTGGAAGGTGCTGGAGGACCTGAAGGCGGGCGACCAGCCGACCCATTTCGCATGCATTTTCGACGCCGGCGCGATCACCTTCCGCAACGAGCTTTACGACCAGTACAAGGCCCACCGGCCTGACCCGCCGGAAGATTTGATCCCGCAATTCCCACTGGTGCGCCGCGCGGCCATCGCCTTCGGCCAGCCGGCGCTGGAGATGAAGGGATTCGAGGCCGACGACCTGATCGCCACCTATTCCCGTCAGGCCGCCGCAAAAGGCGCACGCGTGTCCATCGTTTCGGCGGACAAGGATCTGATGCAGCTGGTGAACGACCAGATCTGCATGCTGGACACCGTGAAGGACCGGAAGATCTGCGCGCCGGAAGTGTTCGAGAAGTTCGGCGTGACACCGGACAAGGTGATCGACGTGCAGGCGCTGTGCGGCGACAGCGTGGACAATGTGCCGGGTGTTCCCGGCATCGGCATCAAGACGGCGGCGCTGCTGATCCAGGAGTATGGCGATCTGGAAACACTGCTGGGTCGGGCCGGCGAGATCAAGCAGCCCAAGCGGCGAGAGTCGCTGATCGAGCATGCGGACAAGGCTCGGCTTTCGAAGATTCTTGTGACGCTGAAGGACGATGTGCCAATCGAGATTCCGCTTGAGGAATTGGGCGTGTCCGATCCCGATCCAGGCGCTCTTCTCGCCTTCCTGCAGGAGATGGAGTTCAGGACGCTGACAACGCGCGTGGCGCAAACGCTGGGTGCCGAGGCGCCGGCGGCGCCATCGTCCTCCGCTGGCGGACCGGCTTTGGCCAATGCGCTTGCCGCCGAAAAGTCGGGAGCAAAGCCTACGGCTACAGCTGCGGCCAACAATGTTCCCGGCGAGAGCTTCGAACCCGTGGCCGCCCAGACCCTGCCCTTCGACCTCGACAGCTATGAGACCGTGATCGAACCCTATCGCCTGGCTGTCTGGATCGAGGAGGCAAAGGCACAGGGCTACGTCGCCGTCGACACCGAGACCGACGGGCTCAATCCGGTAAGCGCAAAGCTGGTCGGCGTGTCGCTGGCGCTGGCGCCGGGCAAGGCCTGCTACATCCCGCTCGGCCATGGCGCGGGGAAGACTGACCTGCTGTCAGGCGAGAAGCCCAAGCAGATCGACATGGCGGCCGCGATGAAGATGCTGAAGCCGCTGCTGGAAGATCCTGCCGTCCTCAAGATCGGCCAGAACATCAAGTACGACATCTCGGTCTTCTGCGGCCATGACATCCGCGTGGCGCCGATCGACGACACAATGCTGTTGTCCTTCGTGCTCGAAGCCGGCCAGCACAACCATGGCATGGACGAGCTCTCCGAACTTCACCTTGGCCACAAGCCAGTCCCGATCAAGGATCTCATCGGCACAGGCAAGACGCAGATAACGTTTGACCAGACGCCGCTCGACAAGGCGACGCGCTATGCCGCCGAGGATGCTGATGTCACGCTGCGTCTGTGGGAGCGGTTGAAGCCCCGCCTGTCGCGCGAAGGCGTGGCGACGATCTACGAGACACAGGATCGCGCGCTGATACCGGTTGTCGCCGACATGGAGCGTGCCGGCGTGCTGGTCGACAAGGCGCGACTGTCGCAGCTGTCCGGCGAGTTTGCGCAGCGTATGGGTGCGCTCGAAGCCGAGGCGCAGGAACTGGCGGGACAGCCATTCAATCTCGGCAGCCCGAAGCAGATCGGCGAAATCCTGTTCGACAAGATGGGTCTTGCCGATGTCGCCGGCGCGAAGAAGACCAAGACCGGCGCGTGGGCGACCGGCGCCGACACGCTGGAAGACCTCGCCGCCTATGGCCACGAACTGCCGAAAGTGCTGCTCGACTGGCGGATGCTCTCGAAACTGCGTTCGACCTATACGGAGACGTTGCGGGACGCGGTCGACGCCAATACCGGCCGCGTGCACACCTCGTATTCGCTGGCGGGCGCGCAAACGGGTCGCCTCGCCTCGACCGATCCCAACCTGCAGAACATTCCGATCCGCACCGAGGAAGGCCGCAAGATCCGCGAGGCCTTCATCGCCGCGCCAGGCAATGTGCTGGTCTCGGCCGACTATTCGCAGATCGAGCTTCGCCTGCTTGCCCACGTGGCGGACATTCCCTCGCTCCGGAACGCTTTCCAGGAAGGCATCGACATTCACGCGATGACGGCGAGCGAGATGTTCAACGTGCCGGTGAAGGGCATGGACCCGATGGTGCGCAGGAAAGCGAAGGCCATCAACTTCGGCATCATCTACGGAATTTCGGGCTTCGGTCTGGCGCGCCAGCTTTCCATCCCTCGCGAGGAAGCGGGCGCCTACATCAAGAAATATTTCCAGAAATTCCCGGGCATCCAGGACTATATGGAGAAGTACCGCGCCTTCGGCCGCGAGCACGGCTATGTCGATACGATCTTCGGCCGGAAAGTCTGGCTGCCCCAGATCAAGTCGCAGAACGGCGCCGAGCGCTCGTTCGGCGAGCGCCAGGCGATCAACGCCCCGCTGCAGGGCTCGGCCGCCGACATCATCAAGCGCGCCATGATCCGCATGCCCGCCGCGCTGAAGGCAGCCGGCCTCAAGTCAAAAATGTTGCTGCAGGTCCACGACGAACTCGTCTTCGAAGCACCAGAGAAGGAAGCCAAGAAGCTGATTGAGGTCGCCAGCAAGGTGATGTCCAACGCGCCCCACCCTGTCGTCCAGCTCAACGTGCCGCTGGTGGTGGAGGCAAAGTATGCGAAGTCGTGGGCGGAGGCGCACTAGGCGCGATTCAGGGGGAGTGCATGAAGCGTCTTGCCGCGATCCTTGCCACGCTGATGGCGACATCCTGCGCGAGCACGGGTCATGTGGTTGAGGTAGCGGCCACGAAGCAAGCCCTCGACAGCATCGGCAGGCGCGACTGGGTTGTCGTGCGCCTGAAGGATACGACCGAGCTTCGCATCAATGACCCGCGCGATTTCGGCTATGCCTGGTGCGGCGATAAAGGTTGTGTACGCGAGAGCGACATCGCCACGATCAGCTACTTCGGGGAGTCGCTGGATATCGGCCAGACTCTGGTGAACGTCACCTTCGGGCCACCGGTCGTGGCAGTGCTTGTCGGAGCGCTCGTGATCCATTGCGGGCTCGATTGCATCGTCGGCCGAGAAACAGCAACGGTGCAAGAGCCTCGCAAGCTGACCGATACCGAACGTTCACGCATCTGGCTCGATGGACTTATCGTCAAGGATGACAAACTGATCGGTACAAGAACGCAGTGGGACAACCCCTGCAAGCTGCAGTATGGCGCTACGCCTGCGCGCATGTTCACCGGTGATGCGAGCGCCCTTGAGACAATCTGGGCTTCCCGCCATCTCGAGTCCTACGATTGCCTGCTATCGGTCGCAGAGGCTTTTCGCCTGCAGGGCGGCGCGGTCGCGCGCGAACGCGCCATGCGCCTGTGGTCGTTAGGCCGCGTCAAGAAAGTCTGGCATGAGCAACGCTGCTTGTGGACCGGGACGACCGAGTTCAGGCCGACATTCCCGATGGTTCCGCCCAAGCTGTTCGACACGGCGGAACGGAAGGGCGATCCCGCCATTCTGCGCATCATCGAGGAGACGCTGACGGACGAGCAAAGCTATATCGACTCCGGGGACCTGGACCGAACGTGCCGGACCGGGGTTCGTCCGGAAAGCGAATGGCCCGCGGCCAAGGCGCGCGTCATGAATGCCGGACCCTATCCTCGCGCAGAGCGGCCCGCTGGTTGATGCGGCGTGCGCGGGGTTTTACGGCGGTAATTCTCGCTTTTTCGAATGTTTTTCCGGTCGCTTCCTTAACCCAAGCCCGGTAGATAGGCAGGCTTCCCGCCTTGCCTCTGGAAGCCACATGGCCAAGAAGCCCGCCAAATCCACCGCCAAACCTGTGAAGAAGCCGGCGCCGAAGCTGGACCCCACGACGATCGCGCCGCTGTCGCACAGCAAGGGCGGTAACGCGGCGCAGATGACGTCGTCGTCCTACAAGCTCGCCGCGCTGGATCAGGACTGGCTGCTAAGCGACGCCAATCGTGGCGTTCGCTTTATGCTGGAATACGCCAAGGTGGAAGAGGCGCTGGACCGCTGGGGCGTTCGCTCGACCATCGTGGTGTTCGGGTCGGCGCGCTTCTCACCCACAGGCACGCCTGACCACCGCCGCTGGTATAATGACGCACGCACGTTCTCGCGGATTGCGTCCGAACGAGGCGGCGCGCTGCTTTCGAAACGCCATCCGCGCGATAATGTCATCGCCACCGGCGGCGGGCCGGGCGTCATGGAAGCCGCCAATCGGGGCGCGCATGACGCCGGTGCACCGAGCATCGGCTACAACATCACCCTGCCGATGGAGCAGGAGCCCAATGCCTATTCGACGCCGGACCTGACCTTCCGCTTCCACTATTTTGCGATGCGCAAGATGCACTTTGCCATGCGCGCGAACGCGCTGGTCGTGTTCCCGGGCGGCATGGGCACGCTGGACGAGCTGTTCGAACTTCTCGCCCTGCGCCAGACAGACAAGGCTCCGCCGATTCCGATCGTACTCTATGACGAGAAATTCTGGACAGAGATCATCAACTTCGACGCGATGGTGAAGCACGGCGTCATCTCGAGGCCGGATGAGTCGCTGTTCACCTATGCCGAAACGCCGGAACAGGCATGGCAGCAATGCGTCGATGGCGGCGTGATGACGCGCTGGCTGCAGGAACAGCACACGACCTGAGCGTCAGGCCGCAAACAAGCCCTTGAAGAGCGGCTTCACGTAGAGCTCGACCGAGCTTTCCGCCGTCACCTCGGGCACCCACGCTTTCAGCTCGGCGGCCGAGTTCACCATCGCCATAAGCATCTGACCGGCTACGCGGGCGTCGCACGCGCGCGCCGAGCCGTCGATGATGCCGTCGGCGATCATGTCGGTGAAGCGCGTCACCACCTGGTCCATCTGGCGCAGCATCTTCTCGCGTGTATCTGGATCAACCGACATCAGGGCGGAATTGCGCAGGAGCGGGCCCGCCGCCGTCTGTTGCCGGCGCACCAGCGCCGCGGCTGCGGCGGCGGCCTGATCGGCGCCGCGCGCTTCGGTGGCGATGGCAAGGCGCTGCGCCTCCTGCAGCAGGCTGCAATTGCGCTTGAAGCAGGCAACGACAAGGTCGCCCTTGGCTTCGATGTGGTGGTAGAATGATCCCTTGGTGACGTTGAGCCGCGCCGCTATGCGCTCGACCGATGCGCCGCGATAGCCCTGCTCGTTGATCAGCATGGTAGCGGCGTGCAGGAAACTTTCCCACGAGCGCTTGTCCGGCGGCGCCTGCTCCGACAGCTGCACGATGCTGCGCGTGAAGAGTACATTTGGCGCGGCCAGACCGTTGAGCAGAATGCCGACGAACCGCTGCTCGACGCGATCAAACTCCTCGACTGGATAGTCCGGAAGCCAGAACACCGAGCGCATGAATTGCGAAACCAGCGTGTGAGCGCGCGCGTTGACGACCCGACGGTTGTCCTCGATCTCCTGCGGGTCGGCCACGATCTGGCGGATGCTGCGGAACAGGTCGACGAATTTCGGCCAGACCTGGCTGGCGTGTGGTTCAGCCAGCGAGCGCAGGTCGCCGAAGATCATCACCTCATGCTCGATCCCCATTCGGATCTTGCGGCGGAAGTCGAAATAGCGATTGACGAAGTCGCGTACGCGCGCTTCCGGGCCGCCAGCTTTCATCGACAGGGCGATACGCTCGGCGTGGACATCGATCGAGCGCAGAAATGCGGCGGCGACCAGATCTTCCTTGCGGCGGAAATAATGACGGACGCTCGTGAGGTTGAGACCGACATCGACCGCGATGTCGGCCAGCGTGGCGCCGCGCACGCCCATGATGTTGAACTTGCGCGCGGCCATTTGCAGGATCTGCTCGCGTTTCTGCTGGAAACGCGAGGTCGGCGGACCGGAGGTCGCCTCCGGCTCGGGTTCGTACAGGTCGGTCTGCATCACGGCCGGTCTATAACCCGGCAACGGCTGCAGCGAAATCCGCGCGGCGCTGCAGTGATCAACGGCAGGGCAGCGCCGGAATCACAAACGCGTATGATACCGTACAGGAACTCGCCGATGACCTCGCGTCAGCTCGGCCTGGAGGATTTCTGAATCTATTTGTCCTGGAGCCCATAGAAGCCCGCGAGTTCCAGCTTCACGACCACATCCTTCGCGCTGTCATTCTTGAGATACCAGCCGTGAATGCCGTCCCAGGGCGCCGTGAAGGCGCCGTTCTGGGTCGAGCCGCCGGTTTTGGAGTAGAACATCAGGTCGCCGTTTCCGTCCGCGCCCTTTTCGGTGTGGCCGTGGAACTCGGTGACCATCATGCCAGGATGTTCGAGATCGCCATAGGTGACGGAGTAGACGAGGCCCTGCCCCTTCTTCATGTCGAGCTTGTATTCGAGGCCTTTGCCGGCAGGCACAGGCACGTCGATCGTGTCGGTGCGCCACTTCGCGTCCTGCAGGCTGATCACGCCATCGCGCAGCGGATACTCGCGCCAGCCATCCTTGGCTTCGGGAATTGCTGGCGCTGTGGCGATCGTTGTTGCGGGGTCGACGGGGACGCTCGCCGTTTCCTTTTCGGCGCAAGCGGCAAGCGCAACGCATGATGCGCCCAGCATGACAGTGACGAGACGATTCATTGAAGTCCCCTTGTGAAGTCTAGGCGAGATGCTGGCGGAAGAAATCGAGCGTGCGGTTCCACGCCACGCGAGCGTTTTCGGGATCGAAGCGCGGCGTGGTGTCGTTGTGAAAGCCGTGCTGGCAGCCCGCATAGGTATGGAGCGTGTAGCTCTTGCCGTCCTTCTTCAGCGCTTCCTCGTAGGCGGGATAGCCGGCGTTGATCCGCTCGTCGACGCCAGCGAGCGTGATCAGCAACGGCGCCTTGATCTTCGGCACGTCGGCAATCGCAGGCGCCGCGCCATAGTATGGCGCAGAAGCCCCCAGCGTCGGCACACGGACCGCCACGTTGTTGCAGATGCCTCCGCCGAAGCAGAAGCCGACAATGCCGACCTTGCCGGTGCACTCGGGATGCTTCTGCATCAACTCTACCGCAGTGATGAAATCCTCAAGCATCTCGGCGCCCGGACGGGTGGCCTGGAGCGTGCGGCCTTCGTCGTCGGTTCCCGGATAGCCGCCCAGCGGATAGAGCGCATCCGGCGCCAAGGCGAGGAAGCCAGCGGCCGCTGCTCGCCGCGACGCGTCGGCAATGTGCGGATTGAGACCGCGATTCTCGTGCACGATCACAATGGCCGGCAGCTTGGCTGCCTTCGGCCGCGCTGGGCGAACGAGGTAGGCACCCATGCGCTTGCCGGTCTTCCCGGCGCCATTGGACGAATCATACTCGATGCGCTCGCCGCGGATCCGGGAATCGTCCTCGGCCAGCTGCAGCGCGCTTGCGTATCTGGGCAGCAGCGCCTCGGCCAGCATGGCCACCGTCACCGCGCCCGTCGCATATCTCGACAGCCGCTCCATGAACGTCCGCCGGTCGATGATGTCGTGGCAGTACTGATCGTAGAGATCGAACATCGCCTGAGTCGGCTTCACCTCAACCGCAGCCGCAGCGATTCCGTTGTCCGCCATCAAGCTCTCCCTCGTTTTCTCGAACAGGCGCGCCTGCCGCCGAAGGCTATCCTTCCTCGGAAACCACGCCAGAGCGGGTGTTCACGAAATGCCAAAGATCAGAGGCAGTTAACGAAGGTGTTAGCTACGGAGAGCGGAAAGTGGCGTTACGTCACTTGACGGCGTCAACCTGACACTGTCTGGTCTAGGCAGGTCGCCTCCCTAGCGACCAATAACGGAGATCAAAATGACCCGCCCTTCCTCCCTCATCCTCCTGTCGGCCGCCGCTCTCGCCCTGTCCGCCCCGGCGCTTGCCAAGGTATCGGTCCAGTCGGCCGAGACGCTGTGCAAGACCGAACTCGCCAAACAGCAGCCCGAAGCAAAGTCGGTGAAGGTCGACAAAGACTCGACCCGCGCCACCGGCGAAAAGTTCGTCTACCTGTTCAAGATCAAGAACGCTGACGACTCGTCGACCAAGGTGCTGTGCACGGTGGACCGCTCGACCGAGACCGTCACGTCCGTGGCGCCGGCCGCCAGCTAGGCCCCAGCTAGACGTTCATTCGGACAGGGCGGCGGATCTTGCGGTCCGCCGCTTCGTCCTTTTCCTTCAGACGTTCCGACGCCTCGCCGAGCGCGCGCAAGAATTCGCGGCCGGCCGCAAGCTGTTTCGCATCGAACTGCGAAGCGAGCCGTTCATTGGTCTTCAGCCAAATCGTCAGCGCCTTCTGATGCAGGCGCGCGCCTGTGCGCGTAATGCTGACAGCCTTGCCGCCCCTGCCCCGCCCGCCTTCGGCAGCGGCCAGTCCGCGCCGCTCGAGCACGGTGAAGTTGCGCGCCAGCGTGCTCTCGTCCAGCAGCATCGCCTCGCCGATCGCGGCCAGGGTGGAGCCTGGCATCTTTGCTACTGCCGCTAGAAGTCCGAACTGCGCGACCGTGAGATCGAACGGCGCCAGCTGGGCGTTGAACAGGTTCGTGACAGCGCGACCGGTGCGGCGTGTCGCATAGGCAAGACAATCAAAATCAAGAAAATCTGATCGCGGCATTGAATTATGTATATACGTTTTTGGCTTGCGCCGCAAATCATGCATGTGCAGGATTAAATCCATAAGCCGCAACATGGCGGCCTCCTGGAGCCTCCACCATGAAACTCTCCTCCCTGATCGTCCTCCTCGCCGTCAGCGCAGCGCTGGCCTCGCCCGCGCTTGCCAAGACCACGCTGTCCAAGGGCGAAAAACTCTGTGAAACGGCCGCCAAGGCGCAGACGCCAGCGCCGAAGACGGTTCGCACCGACGCCGATCAGACCAAGGTTTCGGATGCGGTGCTGACCTACAAGCTGAAGATCGGCAATGCCGACGACACCAACGCGACCCTGATCTGCAAGGTTGATCGCGCCACCGACACGCCGACGCTCACGCTGCAACAGTAGGCCAACGCGTCTCACCCAAGCATGGCGCGCTCTCGAAGGAGGGCGCGCTATTGTCGTTTTGCGACGTCGAACACCATCAGCAGCGTCCGCTGGCTGGCGGAAAAATTGTCGTCTGAGACAATGAAAAACCGCACGCGTCCATCGGGTAGCTCTTTCGCGGCTATGCCCTCGAAATTATCAAGCGTCACGAACAGGTTCATGTCGGCAAGCCTGCGCGAAGATTTGGCGCGGAACCGGTAGTGTGATCGCTCGTCGACCTCGCTGACGATCCGGGCCGGCAAATTTGCCTGATCGAGATGGCGCTCGAAATAGGTTTCCACGATCGAGATCACGTTGGTTGCCAGCGGGCTGGTCGATCGGTGCAGGCTGAAGGCGCGAACGTCGTCACCGTCCTTGCCTGCACGCACGAGATCGAGCCCTACAAGTTCCGGAGCGCCTTCGCCCAGCCGCAGGTTGAACTGGGACGCGGCTTCGATCGGCCGCGCCGATATGGCGCTCGCCTTCCCGACCTTCGTCTCGATGCCGGTGAAGAGATACCAGTCCGGCGTGATGGCTAGCGCCTCCGGGCCCTGGTTGGCGTCGACGGCGAGTTTTTCCGCAGCGAAGACGTCTGCCAACCTCTGACCGTGACCGCCGGACACAATGGGAGCACCCCGCGCCGCCGCGCCACACGCGGCAAGGTCGAACGCCAGCACACGATGGTTGCGCTCGAACGAAACAAGCGCAACACCGTCAGTGACCGCAACGCCTTCAGCATCGCCATCCGCCTTGCCCCGCAAGTCGCTGCCCCTTGCATCGTGCATGGTTGCGATCCGCGCGCCGTTCGGTGTGAAACCATCCTTGCCGAGATCGATCCAGACGAAGTCACCCTGATCCGAGACGGTCAGCAGATTGCCATCGTCAAGAATCTCGACGCCAGACAGCCCGCCGAAGCGCTTGTCGCCACTGGTGAGATGGAAGCCGGCAACATAGGTCAGTTCGCCGAGCGCCTTCCGTCCGGGGTTGAGCCCCTGCAGCGGCACTGGCTCTGACTTGATACCGATCGCCTCTGGCGCTGTCTTCTTCACGCCAGCTGGACACGACGCCTTGCGAAGGTCGGAAAGGTAGGCGCTGAAGCTGCCGAATCTCGCAGGCATCTGTGGTGCAGAAGGGGCTGCTTCTGGCGCAGCCGGAACGAGTTCGACCGGTGCAGGCACGACAGGCTCGGCCACTGCTGGCGCCGCTGCCGGTAGCCCAGGTGTTCCCGGCGTCTCAGCGGCTGACGGCGCGTGCGCAACCCGCGCAGGCGCTGATTCTGGCGATTCTGCGGCTTGCGCAAGGGAGACCGGTGCAGGCGCCATGGGAGCGCTGGCGCAGGCCGAAGCCAGCATCGCACATCCCAGCATCAAGCGCCTGATCATCCGGTGTCCTGTGAAATCCGTTGGCAGGATGGTCATGCCCCGACCCGGCGCCATGCTCAAGCGCCTCGACAAGCAGTCCCTGCTTAGCGGCGAGGCTTGTCGAGGTCGAACACCATCAGCAGCGTGCGCTTTGTCTCCGAGAAATTGTCATTCGAGATAACGAACAGGCGTACGCGTCCATCCGGCAGTTCCTTCGCGGCGATGCCCGCAAAACTGTCAACCATTCTGCTTGAGTCGAGCTGAGCCAGTGTACGCCATCCTGTTTCTACAAAGCGATGACGCGAGCGCTCCTCGATCTCGCCGCCGATCCTGCGCTGCCACGTGAACTGGTCCGCATAGCGGTTGAAATCGGTCTCGGTAATCGAGATACCATTGCCAGCCTCGGGCGAGAACGAGCGATGCAGCAGGAAGGTGCGCACAGCGCCGTCTTCCTTGGCAGCCGGGATGACATCGAGGCCTACCAGTTCCGGCGCATCGACGCCGACGCGCAGGCTGAAATCGGGTTCGCCTTCTATCGGCCGCGCTGACAACGGGCTCAAACCATAGGCCTTCGTCTCCAGTCCGGTGAAGAGATACCAGTCGCTGGTCACGCCCAGCGCCTCCGCGCCCTTGCTCTCGCCAACGTCGATGCCGCTCTCGGCGAAGGCATCCGGCAGCGGCAGGCCGTACGGACCGAAATTGATCGGCGCTCCGCGTGCGGCCACACCGCATTTTCCGAGGTCATAAGCCAGCACGCGATGGTTCCGCTCGAATGAAACCAGCGCCATGCCGCCATTGACAGCCAACCCTGCGGCCTTGCCGTCCGCTGTTTCGCGCAGTGAATCCCCATCGGCGTCGCGCATGGCCGCAACGCGCGCCCGCACGGGTGTCAGGCCATCAGGCGCCAGGTCGATCCATACGAAGCTGCCGTGGTCCGAGACCGCAAGGAGACTGCCGTTGTCGAGGATGTCGAGATCGGAGATGCCGCCAAACGCGCTGTCGAGGCTTGCGAGCTGGAAGCCCGCGACAAAGCTGAGTTCGCCGATTTTCTTGCCGGACGGGTTGATTGCCTGCACGGGCTCGGCCGTCACGGTGATCGCTACTGACCGGGCCAGCTGCGAGGGGGTGTTGGGTTCACACGAGGCTGCCGACAGAGCGAGAACATAGTCCGCCAGGCTGCCTCGGCGCAGGTCCATACGCGCTGCCGTAACTGTCACTCGATCCACGTCTTCCGCCGGTTGCGGTGCGTTGAGCGTGATCCGGCTCGGCCCGACGTCAACTTGCGCAACCGGAGCGGGCTCGACAGGCGCAGGCGCGCTGGCGCACGCCGTCAGGATGGCCGCGAGGCAGACGAACCCAGATTGCCGCACCAACTGCATTCGCTCACTCACTTTGCAAGATCGGCCGGAAGCGTCGGCGTCGAGAGTATGTGTTCATACGCAGCCCAGCGGGCTGCCGGATCGCTTCCTGCCCGATCGACATAGCTCCGCACCAGGTCTTCGCCCACCGAATAGTTGATGATGTAGGAGCGATAGTCCCGGTCAAACTTCAGCGACTGTTCGGCCGCATCGCGCGGCGCCAGCTTGTATTTCTGGTTGAGCGTTATGGCCTGCTCCCGATCGATCTCGCCGTCGAGGAACATCTGGGAGACGGTGAGTGCGGCCTTGTCGAGTTCGGCGGTCGCCTTGCGCATCTCGTCATCGGCGTCGGCGGTATCCGGATCGAGACCAGCCAATGGATACAATACCTCGGCCTCGAAGCGCACGCGCTCCTTGCCCGGGAAAGCCAGTTCGACGCCGAAATCCGCCCCGCCCTCGTTCAGCGGCGCAGCCGGCGCATAGAGCGGCGCAACCGAGAATTCCGCCCAGCCCCGCGTGCGGTAAACGCGCTCGTTGTAGATGCCCTGCACATGATGGCCGGGATAGCCTTCATGGCAGCCAAGGATCAGCGCATTGCCGATGGAAACCGGAAGGTCCGTGTTGATCTGGATGAGACTGCGATTGTCCCCCTTATAGTAGTTGTACGCGCCCCAGCTTTTGCCCTTGACCAACTCCATCCCGAAGCTCTCGCCGTCGGGCAGCGCAATGTGCTCACTGGTGCGGCGGCGGCACTCGGCGATCGCAGCGTCCATCACCGCCTTCACTCGGTTTTCGGGAATGGAATAGTGCGAGCGGAATGCCTCGACCCGCTCGGCCAGCGTGCCCTCGCCCGGCGCCAGCCTGTCGATCCGTGCAAGCACGCCGTCATACGTGGACAGCGGCTTGAGCTGCGGGCGTAACGCAAACAGCTTTTCCGCCTCATCGGCAAACTTGACACGCACGCCGCCGATCATGTCGAGCCGGAAGCGTGCGCTTGAAATGTTGGCTTTTAGAACCCGGGCACGTTGCGTCAGTTCCGCATCGTCGGCACGGTAAGCGGCGAGACCATGCAGCAGACGATCCGCCTCGACCTTCAGCGCCGCCTGCCCGCGCGGATTCTTACGCGCTTCCTCGCGCCACGCGTCCGGGCCGAAATAGGCATCGACATAGCCGCTCTCGTGGGCGTCGATCTCCAGCACGAGCCGGACGTAGTCGCGTGCGATATCGTCGATACCCTCTGCCATCTTCGGTGATGCGGTCATGCATGCAGCAAGGCTCAGCGCCAAGAAAAACACCAGCGCAAGCCTCACTTCGCGGACCTCTTGCCTTTCGACACTTCCGAGAACGTCGTCTTCTTGACCGCCCGCCCGATACTAACCGACGGCGAGCGCGTGGGCCTGCGGTCCTGGGCCGGCTGCGCAGCGGCCTTGGCTTTTTTCGCCTCTTCCTCGCCGAACAGTTCGGCCAGCTTGTCCGTCATGGCGCCGCCCAACTGTTCCGCATCGACGATCGTGACGGCGCGGCGATACCACCGCGTGACGTCATGGCCGATACCGATGGCGATCAGTTCAACCGGCGACACTGGCCCCTCAATGTGCGCAATCACCTCGCGCAGGTGTTTTTCGAGCGGATTGCCGACGTTCACTGACAGGGTGGAGTCATCCACCGGTGCGCCATCCGAAATCACCATCAGGATCTTGCGCTGTTCGGCGCGGCCCATCAGGCGGTCGTGCGCCCACAACAGCGCCTCGCCGTCGATGTTTTCCTTCAGCAGGCCCTCGCGCATCATCAGGCCGAGATTGCGTCGCACGCGCCGCCACGGTGCATCTGCCGATTTGTAGATGATGTGGCGCAGATCGTTGAGCCGGCCCGGCGTCGGCGGCTTGCCCGCCTTGATCCAGTCCTCGCGGCTCAGACCGCCCTTCCACGCCTGCGTGGTGAAGCCGAGAATCTCGACCTTGACCCCGCAGCGCTCCAGCGTGCGAGCAAGAATGTCGGCGCACAGCGCCGCCACCATGATCGGCCGCCCGCGCATCGATCCCGAATTGTCGAGCAGCAGCGTCACCACGGTGTCGCGGAACTTGCTTTCGTCTTCCATCTTGAACGACAGCGGCGCAGTCGGATCGACGATCACCCGCGTCAGCCGCGCCGTATCGAGCACGCCCTCCTCCAGATCAAACATCCACGATCGGTTCTGCTGCGCCATCAGGCGGCGCTGTAACCGGTTGGCCAAGCGCGAGACAGCGCCCTGCAGTCCCTGGAGTTGCGCATCGAGATAGGCGCGCAGGCGCGTCAGTTCCTCGCTGTCACACAGCTCGTCAGCGTTCTTGACCTCGTCATGGGCAGTGGTGAAAGCCTTGTACTCGGACTTGAAGCCGTCGCTGTCGCGCCAGTTGGGTCGGATCGGCGTAGCGGGCTCGTCGTCCTCGGCCTCGCTGGCCTCCATGTCGCTGTCGGAATCCATCGAGGGCGTCGCCTCGATTTCGTCGCCCGGCTCGCCTTCGCCAGCCTCGCCGGAATCTTCCTGGGCGTCGCCCTCGCTCTCGCCTTCGCCGTCGCTGTCCTCGGACGCTTCGGCCTTGGCTTCACCCTCTTCGGCTTCCTCGCCCTGCTCGTCGGACGCATCCTTGTCGCCCGTGACATCATCGCCCATGTCGAGATCGCGCAGGATGTCGTGCACCATGCCGGCGAACTCTTTCTGGTCGAGCATCGTCTCCTGCGCCCGCACCAGCGTACGCGCCGCCTTCTGGGTCAGCTCCGCACGCCAGGAATTGGCGACGCCCTCCGCCGCCGAGGGAAGCTTGCGCCCAGTGAGCACTTCGCGCAGCACGAACTCCAGCGCGTCGTCCATGGGCGCCTTGCTACGGTCGACCACGCGCGCGTAGCCTGCGCGCTCGCAGCGCTGCTGCAGAGACGCGTCGAGATTTTCGGCGACGCCATCCATCACGGCTGCGCCGATCGACTCGATGCGCGCCCGCTCGGCCGCCTCGAACAGGCGGCGCGCATCCTCGCGCTGCGGCATCAGACGGCTGTGCATGCGCGCATCATGGTGAGCGACGCGTAGCGCCAGAGCGTCCGCCTGCCCGCGCGCGCGCGCCACGGCCGGCGCGGTCAGATCCTTGGGCGGAGCCGTGAGCGTAATCTGGCCGTCCTGCACGCGCCCGCCATCGACCGAATACTCGACGGCAAGCTCTTCCTGCCCCGCCAGCGCGCGCGTAGCGGCGGACAAGGCGGACTTGAACATGTCCGTGCGGTCGATGGTCTTGGTCATGGCTTCCCTGAAGGGACCGGGTTTAAACCGCGCCTGACGCGCTGGGAAGGGTCATCCCTGCTGCGCCCGGTTTGGCCGCTGAATTGCCCGGTTTTCCCCCGCTTCTCGAGCGTTTACGCCCGGAACGGCCAGCGGGCCCGCGCGTTGCTCCTGCGACGAATTGGAGATTGATCATGACTGGGATGAAAACGGTTCTCTTGGCGCTGGTGGCCGCAGCTTCGCTTTCGGCATGCAGCACCCTTGCGGGCGCGGCTGTAGGCGGCGCCGCAGGTGCAGCTATCGGCAACAACACCGGCGATGGCGACGCGCAACGCGGCGCGGCTATCGGCGCGGTGGCTGGCGCGATCGCCGGCACGGTCGCGGATGACGATGACTAGATCGAGTTTCTAAGCCTGTTCTCCGAGGCACATGGCCGAGGCTTTCAGGTGTTCAAGTCGCGGCGGATGCAGCCGACAGTCCAAACGCCGCTGCGATCCGCCGCGCAGCTTTTTCGGGCGACAGCACCTCGGAATCCAGTGTGAGCTGAGGCTCAGGCATCCTCGCCTCGCTGGCTTCGAAATCCTGCCTCAGGGCCCGTAACAGTTCCAGCGATGTCAGCTTCCGGAATTCCTTTCGGCTCTCCAGCGCGATGCGCCGCTCCTGCTCCTTCCTTGAAACCGTCAACCGCGCAAAGTGCACCCCACCACCCTCGCCTTCAACCAGTTCGACAACGCGCTCGGGAAATCCTTCGACCACTGTCGGTTCCGGCGCGAAGGTGAAGATCAGCGATGAGCCTGACCTTGCCGCTGTTTCGAACGCCGCCATCCACATCGCCTCGCGCAACCGCACGAATTCAGGGTCGCCGAAGGACAGCTTCTCCAGCAGCGCATCGACTACGAGATGATTGTGGAACACCGGCAGACCGGTGAGCTTCGAGAGCTCTCGCGCCACGGTCAGCTTTCCAGACGCCGCCGGGCCCCAGATGAAGATCAGCTTCACGCTTTGCCAAACAGCTCAAGCGTGCGCTCGAAGGCAAGCCTGTCGGACGCAGCATCGTAGTCGGACGAATTCTTGCGCGCGAACCCGTGTCCGGCGTCGTAGACATAGACCGGCACGTCGGGATGCGCGGCCTCGATCTTGTCGACCGCGCCAACCAGCGGGATGTGCGCGTCCTTCGCCCCGAAATGGCAGATCACCGGGCATTTCGGCTGCATCTGCACCATCTGCGCGATGTTGCCGCCGTAATAGCAGGACGCCGCCGCCAGACCGTTGATGCGGGCAGCCGCCAGCCAGCTCATCGTGCCGCCATAGCAATAGCCCGTGACACAAACCTTGCCCGACTTCGACAACACATCGAAGACGCCGCCGACATCGCTCATCGCATTGTCGGGGCCATTGCC
This sequence comes from Hyphomonadaceae bacterium, assembly GCA_965279205.1. GTDB lineage: Bacteria > Pseudomonadota > Alphaproteobacteria > Caulobacterales > Hyphomonadaceae > UBA7672. Next base: position 1,030,071 of record OZ257144.1, on the reverse strand, counting down.
CATCGCCAGGTCGCGGCCTTTCGCCATACCTGCGGCGACATCCTGAGGCTGCACGATGAAGCCTGGCGCAGCGCGATCGTACATGGAGGGCGCGATCGCTTCGTAACCGGCAGTGCCAAAGCGCTCGGTCATTTCCTTGATGTGGTCCGACAGCCCGAAGATTTCCTGGATGACGATAACACCGCCCTTGCGTGGTCCCTCCGCCTTTGCGTGCCAGGCGTCGAACTCAAAACCGTCGCGGCTCTTCACGCGGGTCATGCTGCCGGCTGTCATTCAGGGGCTCCCTCGAATTCTGTCATGCAGATCTGGCGCTGGCGGTCGCCACGGCGAAGCTCGTCATTTGATCCAGAAACTAAAAGGCACCGCCAGGACCCCGATGCTCAGCAGGAGTATCCCAAACGCCATCAGACAGCCCGGCCCGGTTTCAGTCTTGAACTTCGACCCGCGAAAACGCCAGATGATGAAGCCGCCCGCGACAATCATCAGCCCGGCGATCAGCAGAAGCTTCCAGTCCATGGCCCCGAGCCCCTCTAGCTAACGCCGTCCGGCTGTCGCGAGCGTCGCAAATATTACCGACACGCTGCAACGCTGACGGCGTCAAAATCGCCTCGCAGGAGAATGGTCCACTCTGAACGTTACGGCAACGGCGCACCACCGCAGGGCGAACCCCTCTAGACCGGTTTCTGCAGCCCGATAGATTTGGCAGCGGTTGGCTGGGAAATTTCAAATGGAAACTCTTGAACTTGTATCAGGCGCCATCACCGCCATGGGCGCGCTGGGTCTTGCAGCATTTGCACTTGTCGATGCCATGAAGGCCTGGCCGGGCGGATTTTCCAACGTCGGCTTCCGGCACATCCGTGATGGATGTCAGCCTTTCACAGCGGCCCTCAGCAATGGCGCCGGAAAGCGGACAGGCTCCTCCGGCGACGCCAACACCGCCACGTGGGAGGAGCTTCTTCGCGCCCAATGGCGCAATGGACGAGACAAGGATGCACAGAAAGGTCTGGTTCGTGCGCTGGTCCGCATCGGTCTCACAGACGGACAAACCGACGATATCGCCCGCTTCTGCAACGTCGACGTCGACAAGATGAACGCGCTCGTCAAAAAGTTGAAGCTAGGCGGCGATCCCACCATTGAGGAGGGGAACATGCTCGGCCGTATCGACGCCGTGATCGGCTTTCAGATTGATGCGGCTTTCGAGCGCGCCGATCAAAGATATCGGAATGTCGCGCGCACGACTGCCGGTGGAGTTGCAATTTTGTTGGGGATTGGCGGCGCCTTCCTCATCAATGTGGGCTGCGACGCCACCACAACCGACGGAGCCGCCGCCACATGCGCCTCTGCTGTCGGCGACCAGGTTTGGTGGAGGACGCTCTGGCTCGGGGTTGCCGCCGGCATCCTCGCCGTGCCAATCGCGCCGATCGCCAAGGATCTGACTTCCTCGCTTTCGGCGGCGGTAACCGCCGTCAAGGCTGTACGCGGAAGGTAGATCCATGACGCTGTTCATCGACTTTCGAAGCGAAGCATCCCGCGGCGTGGTTATGCCCGCCAAGTTCGGCGAAACCGCAGCGGGCAACCTCAACGCAACCGAACACACGCCCATCGACGCCGCGATTGTCCGAGGACGCGCCCAAAGCAAACACGTTCTTTTCGTTTGTCACGGGTTCAACGTGAACCGCGCGAAGGGGATCACCTCCGCTGTTCGCATGGAGGCCCATCTTCAGCTCAAGACCGCGCCATATCCAATCGATCCCGGAACAACCCTTTTCGTCGGCGTTCTGTGGCCAGGAGACTGGTACAACGTGCTCAACTTCCCGACCGAGGCGCGCGATGCCATCTCCACGGGCAACTACCTCGCCACCGCGATTAGGAATACATTCGATCTGGCGGCAAGCATTTCCTTCGCATCTCACAGCCTGGGCGCGCGCGTCATTCTCACGGCCGCAGCCGGGATCAGCCCTCGCAAGGCGGACCAGATTATCCTCACCGCTCCCGCAGCCGACAACAACACACTCGTCAAGCAGCACGTAGCCGCACGCAACAACGCGAACGCCGTCCATGTCCTGAGTTCGAAGCGCGACCGCACACTGAAATACGTCTATCCCGCTGGGGACGCTATCAGCGACATCCTGGGCGACGATGACAGTCCATTCAACGCCGCGCTGGGCTATCGCGGACCAAAGCCTGCCGTGATGGATCGCGTTGTTCCCTTCGGCATTCCAGGCAAGCCGCATAATGGCGGACCGCAGAACCCCGCCCTGCTCAGCGACTATGACCACTGCGATTATTTTCCACCATTCTCCAACGACTCTGACGCCAAGTCGCGCACGGTGTCGAACTACATCGCCGCTGCGTTTAGTGGAAAAGGCACACGCTGGCCCTGAGCCGAACTTATTTCAGCTCCTTCACCATCACCCGCATGCCGCGGCTGCGGCCGGGACGGAGACCGCCCGCGAATGTCGTGCCGCCGATGTCGGAGAAGCCCCAGCGCTCATAGGCCGCTCTCGCCCACTCGGCATGTTCCATCACGTCGAGCCAGACATGGTCGCAGCCTTCCTCCCTCGCCTGCTTCTCGGCGGCTTCGAGCAGTTTCTTGCCGATGCCGCCACGGCGCGCGCCAGGCAGCAGGTAGATGCGGGGAATCTCCGCGCCATTGGCGCGCTGGTTGATCGGCTCGAGCGAGCCCACGAACATGGTGAGGAAACCCACGCCCACGCCGTCCTGCCGTGCGATCCACACACGCGCATCCGGCCGCGCTAGCGTGGCTTCCATCGCCTCGGCGCCGAAAGTCTGCAGCTGCCAGAAGAAGGCGACCGGATCATCCCAGTCGTCGTGATAGGCGGCGGCGTAGGCCGCAGGTCCGATAATGCCGAGGTCCGGCGCATCGCCAACGTTCGCCCGCGCTATTGCAAGCTCGCTCACGCGACCTTCACCATCGCGGCGCTTTCCGGCAACTCCTTGGCGAAAGCACGCTGATAGAACTCGGCGACCGCAGGGCGTTCGAGCTCGTCGCACTTGTTGACGAACGTCATCCGAAAAGCGAGGCCGACATCGCCGAAGATCAGCGTGTTCTCGCCCCAAGTGATCACGGTCCGCGGGCTCATCACGGTAGAGATATCTCCCGCTATGAAGGCATTCCGCGTCATGTCGGCGACGCGCACCATCTTCGAGATCATCTGCTTGTCGAGGTCCGGCACTTTCGCGGCGACGATTTCCACCTCGGCGTCGTGCTCAAGATAGTTGAGCGTCGTCACAATGCTCCAGCGGTCGAGCTGTCCCTGGTTTAGCTGCTGCGTGCCGTGATAGAGGCCGGTGGTATCGCCGAGACCCACCGTGTTCGTAGTCGAGAACAGGCGGAAGTTCGGGTGGGGCTTCATCACGCGATTCTGGTCGAGCAGCGTCAGCTGGCCCGAAGCCTCGAGGATACGCTGGATGACGAACATCACGTCCGGCCGGCCGGCGTCGTATTCGTCGAACACGAGGGCGATGGGGCGCTGCAGCGCCCACGGCAGAATACCTTCACGGAATTCGGTGATCTGCTTGCCGTCTTTCAGCACGATCGCGTCCTTGCCGACGAGGTCGATACGCGAGACGTGGCTGTCGAGGTTGATGCGGATCAGCGGCCAGTTGAGGCGCGCGGCAACCTGCTCGATGTGGGTCGATTTGCCGGTCCCGTGATAGCCCTGGATCATCACGCGGCGGTTGAACTTGAAACCGGCCAGGATCGCCCGCGTCGTTTGCGGATCGAACCGATAGGCCGGATCGAAATCCGGCACGTAGCCGTTCTTTTCCGCGAAGGCCGGCACCTTCCAGTCGAGGTCGATACCGAAGGTTTTCTTCGCGTCGAGCTCCTTCGTGGGCACGAGCGAGATCAGGGCGTCAGAAGCGTCAGTCACGGCCATGGGAGGAGTTCTCTGCTATCCTTCCCCTGCATATAGTCGGGGTGACAGACACATTGCAACGCAGCATGTCCCGTCGATTTTTCACGGCCCGATCGCCGAAAAGTGGCTGATTTTCCGCAAATCACCCTTTCGGGCGATTGCGCAGCCGCTTCGCAGACGCCTTCATGAGCCATCGCGCAGGACAGGCAAAGGACGGACAGTCATGGCCAAGGTCATCGGAGTCGGCGGCATATTCTTCAAGTCGAAGGATACGACCAAGCTGGTCGAGTGGTACCGCGACGTGCTGGGCATGCCCGTGCAGGACTGGGGCGGCATCCTTCTTTTTCCGGAAGCCATGGCCAACCATCCCGGCGCCGCCACGGTGTTCAGCCCCTTCAAGCACGACACCGACTATTTCGCCCCTTCGACGAAGGAGTTCATGATCAACCTGGCGGTCGACGATCTCGACGGCGTCCTCGCCAATTGCGCAAAGCATGGGATCACGCCGGTCAAGACCTTCCCGGACGAGGCCAACGGCAAGTTCGCCCACATCATGGACCCGGAAGGCAACAAGATCGAATTGTGGCAGCCTAAGCCGATGGGATGACGCGGTGCGCGGGTTGGACCTAATAAGGACATTTGTCAGGCAAGGTGCGCCTGCGGCGACCAGAATGCTGCGTGAAGCCCAAGCGGCCGGACAGTTTCTACCCGACCAGTTGCCAACCCGCGACCATCTCGACATGCAAGTGTTGCTGGCGCTGGCGGCGAAAGCTGCCAACAAGCTGACGACTGCAATGCTCGACAAGTGTCTCTCGCTCGTGCGCGCTGAGGAAATCGAACCGTCAACCCAAGTCGTCTACGCTTCGTTTGTCTTCGACATCGCACGTGATGCAGGCGTCGCTTGTCCCGAGATGCTATCCGAAATCAAGGCGACGGGCTTTGATTGGGAGGCAGCCGACGCCCTGTCTGGTATCTCCCGCAACTTCGATGCTCGTGTTGCAGCAATAAGAGCCGTGGCAACGCCACCTCAGTCGACTTAAGCCAGTCCGCTCGACTTCAGCGCCTTGAAGGCGCGAATGACGACGTGCAGACGATGCTCCATCGAGCGGTCGCCGCCGTTCGAGTCCGGGTGGTACTGCTTGACCAGCACGCCATAGCGTTCGCGGATGACCGCGGGCTGGGCGTTGTGCGGCAGGCCCATTTCATCGAGGGCGCGCGTCTGCAAACGCGTGCGATCGCGCGCCGGTTCGGCTGCGTTTCCGCCGCCGGTGTGGCCGTTGTAGAGCCAGTCCTTGGCGCCCCGCCAGCTGCGCGGATTGTTCATGCGCGCGGCCCTGCCCTCCGGCCCGACAGGTCCGCCGCCAAAGCGCCAGGTAGGCTTGTGGCCAAAGCCAGCCGAGGCCTGGAAGGCCGTGATCTCGGCTTCGGTCATGCCGTCGAAGAAATCATAGGCCTGATTGTATTCGGCGGCGTGGCGCTGGCAGAACCAGTGGTGGTCCTGCGGGGCGACTTTCTGGCCCGGAACCTGGACAACCCGCGCCGCAAACGGCTTGGGCGCCTTGCACAGGCCGAGTTCGTCACAACCTTTGTGCTCGCAGCGCTGAACGTACGCGCCCGACTTCCGCCGGCCGCCCGGAGGATTGACCCGGACGTCGATGAACTTGACGCGGTAGTCCCGCATATAGTCTTCCGCTGCCGACATGGTTCTAATCTTGGGATGCGTTCGTTAATGCCGCAAGAATTGACAACCCGCACAGAGCGCATCCGGGCCGCACTTGCTGCTGCTTTTTCGCCGAGCGAGCTGGATATAGTGGACGAGTCACATCTCCACCACGGCCATGCGGGCGCAGCTCCCGGCGGCGAGACACATTATTCGGTCAAGATCCGCGCGCCGGCCTTTGCCGGGCTATCGCGGCTGGCGAAGCATCGAGCCGTGAATGACGCCTTGAAGGCCGAATTCGCTGCTGGTCTCCACGCACTTGCGATTGACGCAGGCTGAGCCCTGGCCGGTTCCTGAACGCTGACCGGCAAGAACGAGGGGATCAGAACAAAGAGCGGCCCGCGCCAGTGGCGGAGCCGCTCTTGCCAACCCTTAAGCCGGGAAAATAGCCCGTCCCCGAGGCGCAATCTGTGCTGGCGGAGCCTGTCTACACTATCAGGGTCAACCCCGGAATTTTGACTGGTACCCTGAAGCCTGGGGAAAAACCCTGCCCGCTCAGAGGATAAGTTTCAGCCGGGTCGCGATCCGGATCGCATCGATCATGTTGCGCGCTTCCAGCCGGCGCAGGATTTCAGTGACGTGGCATTCGACCGTCTTCTCGTGGCGGCCGAGCGACTGCGCCACCTGCTTGTTGGAAAGCCCCTCCGACCGCATCACCAGAACCTTCAGCTGAGTGCGCGACAGATCGCGCCTGCTGCCGTTCTCCTCCACCGCACCCTCACCCGACATCTTCAGCATCCGCGCCCCCTCGTTCGCGAACACATCGAACGCCATACGCAGCGCTGCGCGCGCCCGCGCGCTACGCACCAGCTCCACACCCGCCACCAGCATCACTGCGGTACCTCCGGAATCGAGCGCAATCCGCTTTGTAAAGCCGTCCCGCATGTCGAATTCACGTGCGGTGCTCATCACTTCGCGCGCGCTCTTGTTCAGCACCATGGAATTGGTGAGTTCGTCCCAGTAGCCGTAAGTCCCGCCCCGCACGACGCCCTGGAAGACCGGGTCGGTCGCGTCATAGCCGCGCTCGAGATACAGTTCCTGCCAGAGGCGCGGGAGATTGCTGATCGACCGGTCGATGACGAGGCCGCCTGCCTCCCGGCGCAAATAGACGCACGCGTACCTTGTCGCGCCGATGGTCTCGATCAGCGTCATCAGGCTGGACCCGAGCGCCTTGCGGGTCTGCAGTTCTGGCGCCTGCGCTGCAAAGGCAAGCGTCCGTTCGGCCAGCATCATAGGTTAGGACCCACCCCAGTAATAACCCTGAGGTTACCCTAGTGACACAAATCCGATTCAGGAAGCGCCGCGGACCTCGGAATCGAGGAAATCCCTGAGAGGCGCAATATCCGCGTCCCGCTGGATAAAGGCCTGGCCAATTCCCCGGCTCAAAATCAGGGTCAGGCGGCCATTCCGCGCCTTCTTGTCGTGCGCCATGTGCGCCAGCAGCTCGTCTGCGATGTAAGGGCCGCCAGAGAGCTGGGCGATCCGGGTGGCGAGGCCCAGCGCATTCAGAAGGCGTTCGGCGCGCTCGGCATCCTGGCCCGGGCACAAGCCAAGCTTCACCGAATAACGCAGCGCCATCGCCATGCCGGCGCCGACGCCCTCCCCATGCAGCAGTTCGGGTCCGAAATTGTTGGCGCGCTCCAGCGCGTGACCGAAGGTGTGGCCAAGGTTCAACAGCGCGCGCTCGGCCTGCTCGGTCTCGTCGATCGCCACGATCCGCGCCTTGGACGCGCACGACACACGCACCGCCTCCGCCAGCGCCGCCTTGTCGCCGCCCCGCAGCGCGGCCGCATTGCGTTCGAGGAAATCGAAGAACGCGACATCGTCGATCAGCGCGTACTTGGCCACTTCCGCAAGCCCCGCCGCCCGCTCACGCGCCGGCAGCGTGTCGAGCACGCCGAGATCGGCCAGCACGAGCACGGGCTGGTGGAACAGCCCGACCATGTTCTTGCCGGCGCGCGAATTGATCGCCGTCTTGCCCCCAACGGATGAGTCCACCTGCGCCAGCAGCGTCGTCGGTATCTGCACGAACCGCGCGCCGCGCTTCAGCAGGCCGGCCGCCAACCCGGTGAGATCACCGATCACGCCGCCGCCAAAAGCAACGATCAGATCGTCGCGCTCGGCGCCCTGCTCGATCAGGTCACCCAGCACCGCATCAAGCTGGCCGAAGGATTTCGATGCCTCGCCGGGCGGCACGCTGGTCGTCTGGAAGCTGATGCCCGCCTGCCCCAGCCCGTCGCCGAGCGTCTTCAAGTGAAGCTTCGCAACCGCCGCATCGGCGACTACGAACACTTTGCTTCGGCCCGGCTTCAGCAGCGGCTTGATGAACTCGCCGGCGCGCGCGATCAGGCCGTCGCCGATAAGGATGTCATATCCTCGTTCGCCCAGCTCGACCCTGACTGTCGCTCGCACGCCGCCATTTGCAGAAGCAGAAGTCATCTGAACCCCAGCGCTTCACGGATCGCCTTCACGGCATCGGTCGATGGACCATCGCCCGAATCGACCACGATGTCGGCCTCGGCATAGACCGGCGCGCGCGCCGCGCTGAGATCCGCCAGGACCTGTTTCGGGTTGTCGCGTTTGAGCAGCGGCCTTGTGTCGCGCCGGCTCACCCGCTTCCAGATCACGTCGAGATCGGCGCGCAACCAGACCGTCGTCGCCTTGTCCTTCATCAACGCGCGCGTCGAGGCGTCCATGAACGCCCCGCCCCCCGTTGCCAGCACGATCGGCGGGCCGTTCAGCAGGCGCTCGATAACCCGCCGCTCGCCGCGCCGGAATTCCGGTTCGCCCAGCCTGTCGAAGATTTCCTGCACGGTGAGGCCCGCTGCCTTCTCGATTTCCTCGTCGCTATCCACAAAAGGCGCGGAGAGAGTTTCGGCCAGTTTGCGTCCCACCGTGGACTTTCCAACCCCCATCAGCCCTACCAGGGCGACCGTACGGGTCAAACGGTCTGCCGCCGGCCCGGAGGGGGCCGGGCCGCCAGCCTCCCCACCCTCCGGAACGCCGTCTTGCGCAGACATGACTTGCCCTGTTTCCCGAACCGCACGCTTATACAGCCCAAGGCACTTGGGGCAATCTTCGGGCCGGACCGGGCGGACGCCAACGGCGTTGCGTGCTGGACCGCCGTCATTCGCTCTGATTTGATTCCTCCGGGATGCCTGCGGCTTTAGACGTGCGGAGGGATCATGGCCCGGGGATATGGAAGACGTCGTGGCGGCATGGCTATGTCGCCGAAAATGATCGCCATTATCGCAGGCGTTGTTGTCGTCGTTCTCGTTGGCGCGGCCTTCTATTTTGCCGGCCAGGCGGAATCAAAAAGACCGCCGCAGGTCGAGATCCGTGTGGAGGCCACTAATGTCGGGCCGCACTAGCGGCGTCGCATTCCTTCTGGCGATCGCGCTTTCTGCTCCAGCTGTTCCGCAAGTTGCTTCCGCTCCGCTCGGCAGTGTCGATGCATGGGGCGTCGGCTGGCTCGGCGCCAGTGAGGGCGCCCTTCCCGCTGGCCTGTGGTCCAACACCGACGGCGACACGCTGACGCCGGTCTATGCCGCGATCCAACCGAAGGACCTGGCGCCGTCGGCGCGCCACACGCTGCGCCGCATTGTTCTGTCCAAGACCAGGGCCCCTGCTGGCGGCGCCGCACTTGTATCTGAACGCCTGCGCCTGATGGAACAACTCGGCGAGAGCGAGCACGCTGTCGACCTGCGCATGCGCTATCCCGAGACCGAATGGGGCAAGCCCGGCGAGCGCATGGCCGCCGAATTCGAACTTGTGCAGGGGAAAAGCGACGCTGCCTGCGCGCGCGCCACGGGCAAGCGCGGAGATGATCGCGACTGGATGGCGGTGCGCGCGTTCTGCTCTGCTGTTTCCGGAAATTTCGACGCTGCTGCTCTCGTCGGTGAACAGCTTGCCAACCTCGACGAGCCTGGCGGCCTGTGGCTGCTCGCCGCCGTCGAGACCATGCGCGCACCTACCAAGACAAAACTCGAAGGCCGCTACTCGACGCCTTTCGAGACCGCCGTGTCGGTCGCCGCCAAGCTTTCTGTTCCCGCCAACGCACTTGCCGCCGCACCAGGCGACGTCGCCGCTGCGATCGTTCTCAACCCCGCCGCGACGCTGGACCAGAGGCGCGGCGCCCTGCGCCCCGCGCTCGACGGTGGCCAGATCAAACCGTCCGACGTGCTTGCGGTGCTCACAGCGAAAAATGAAACACAGGCGCCGAAGCCGACGGGCGGACGCGCGCAAGCGCCGAAGCCGGATTTCCTGGCGCTGGCGCTCGCAGCCTTTGCCAACGCCGAAGCCCAGCCCGACGCAAAAGCCACCGCCTATGTCGCCGCTCTCAAGAGCGCTGAAAATCTCAGCGATTTCCGTCTGGCCGCCGCTGCGCTCGCTGACGCCATCAAGGCGCTGCCGAAAAACGAGGCGACCCAGCCCAACGCCGAAACCTTTGCCCGCGCCGCGCTGCTGATGGGCGAGACCAAACAGGCCAGCGACTGGCGCAAGCTGATGGACCAGGGCGACAAGGACAAAGCCGACCCCTGGGCCGCCGCGCGTATCGACCTGATGCTGTCCTATGCTGGCGTCGGCGCTGACAAGGCCGGCCCCATTCTCGACAGGCTGGTCGCCGCGGCTCCGCCGGTCTCGGCGATGGCGCCGGCAACCACCGCCAAGGCCGCAACCGCCGCCGACCGCCAGCTCGATCTGCGCCGCATCGAGAATACGCGTGCCCTCTTCCTTCATGCGGGAACCGGCCGCGACCTGTCGCCAGCGCAGCGCACGCTGTTGGCTACACAGAAATCCGCGGGTCGGGGCGTTCCCGACGCCGCAATCACCCGCATCGTCTCTGCTGCCGACCAGGATGCGGACGGAGAAGCCGCCCTCGCGATCGTTGCGCAGCTCGGCCCTGACATCTCCGCCCTCTCCTTTGCCGGACTGTCTGACCTGCTCGTCCAGCTTCGCCGGGTCGGTTTCGAGAAGGACGCCAACACCATCGCGCTGGAATCGTTGCAGGTGTGGAAGGCTCTGTAGCCGCGCCTCAGCGGCTAACTTCCCATAAACACCTCTCCCTCATCTTCCGGCGATGCTCGACAACCGCCGCATTGAAGCCTTTCTCGACACGCTCCGCGCCGAACGCGGCGCCGCCGACAACACGATCGAGGCCTATCGGCGCGATCTCGAGGATGCATCCGAATTCCTGCGCGCCAACCGCACGTCGCTCGTGGACGCCGGCGAACGCGACCTTTCCGCCTTTGTCCGAGACCTGCACGAACGCGGCATGTCTGCCGCTACGGTTTCGCGCCGCCTGTCCGCTCTGCGCCGCTTCTTCCGCTTCCAGCTTGGCGACAATGAGCGGCAGGACAACCCGACTTCTCGTCTCGATGGCCCGACATTCCGCCGCGAGCCGCCTGACGTTCTCTCACGCGAGGAAGTCAGCCGCCTGATCGAAGCAGCCGAAGGGCCGGAGCCTGCCGACCTGCGCACCATGTGCCTCATCGAATTGCTGTACGGCGCAGGCCTGCGCGCGTCGGAATGCTGCGACCTGCCGCTCTCTGCCCTTCCCGCACCGACAACCTCGGTGCTGATCGTCCGAGGCAAGGGTGACAAGGAACGGATCACGCCATTGGGCAAGCCGGCGCTGGCCGCGCTGAAGAACTACATGGCCGTTCGCGAAACCTTCCTGCCCAAGTCCGCCGTCCGATCCACCGCCATGCGCTTTGTGTTCCCCTCGCGCGGCGCCGGCGGCCGCATCACGCGCCGCCGTCTCGGCCAGATTCTCGAGGACCTTGCAGTGAAGGCCGGGATTGCGGTCGAGCGCGTCACGCCGCACGCCCTCCGTCATGCCTTCGCCACGCACCTGCTGTCCGGCGGGGCCGACTTGCGCGCTGTCCAGCTTCTCCTCGGTCACGCCGACATCTCGACAACCCAGATCTACACCCACGTCGTCACCGACGAACTCCGCGACCTGCTCGAAGCCGCGCACCCGCTCGCCCGCGCCTGAAGCCTGAAGCCTGAAGCCTGAAGCCTGAAGCCTGATATCGCTCGTACGCCGCCCGCTTGTGCTGCGCCTGCGCGACGCTACGGTGCGTGCGATTGGGAGGAGACGTTCATGCTGAGGTTCGCCTGCACGGCATTGCTGTTTGCAGCCGCCGCATACGCGCCGGTCGCCAGCGCCCAGGCAACCACATACGTGGCGCCTCGCAATGCGTTAGGCCAGCCGGACCTTGGCGGCCTCTGGACCAACGCAACGCGAACCATGCTGGAACGAGAAGCATCCTACGGCGATCGTCTTGCGATGACGCCTGAGGAAGCGGCGAAGCTCAGCCCTGACCCCGACAACCGGATAATGGACGTCAATGGCGAGTTCCGTACGTCGTTTCTCGTGGAGCCCAGGACAGGCAGGCTCCCGCCGCTCACCGCCGAGGCCAATGCAGCCCGTACAGCGCGCATGGCGATGAGCCCGCGCGGCGCCGGCTTGTCGCGCGGCGACAATCCGGAATCGATGACGCTGGCTGAGCGTTGCCTCAAGGATTTCGGATCATCCTCGGGCCCGCCGATGATGCCTCTCGGCTACAACAACACATACCAGATCGTGCAGTCCCCCGGCCATGTAGCGATCCTGGTCGAGATGATCCACGATACACGCATCATACCGATCGCGGGGTCGAAGGACGCAGCCACGCATCGTCCAGCTGCGATCCGCCAGTGGATGGGCGATTCCGTCGGCTGGTATGAGGGCGACACTCTGGTTGTCGAGACAACGGACTTTCGTCCTGGCCAGGCGTTTCGCGGCGCGCCCGACACTCTCAAGGTGATCGAACGCTTCCGGCGCGTGACCGACAGGCAGATCCTCTACTCGTTCGAGATCAACGACCCGAAAGTCTTCACGGCGCCGATCAAGGCTGAAGTCGCGATGAATGCTACAGAGGGCCCGCTCTACGAATACGCCTGCCACGAAGGCAATTACTCCTTCGCCAACATGCTTGGCGGCCAGCGCATCATGGACATCGAAATGGCGAAGATTGTCGCCGAAGCGAAAAAGAAGCGCTGAAGCGGCCGCTACTTCCCGAAATACTCGATCAGCGCGTCCGCCGCGGCAACGCCCAGCGCCCGTGCATCGGCAACCGGTATCTGGTCCCACAGCTCGACCGTGATGCCTGGCGCTTTCAGAGCCTCGAGAGCCCAGCCCTTGGACGTGCCGCCATTGGCGTTGTGCGAATAGCTCCACTCCGGCGGCTTTGCCAGGGTGGCGTCGAACTTCATCTTCAGCGCCGTCAGAAAGCCGATCGTCGGCGACGGAGACGTTAGCGGCGGCGCATAGATCACCGTCTTGTCGGTGGAGTGGAAGTCCATCATCGACACCACGCGGCGCGTTCCGGCCTGCTCCTTGATCCACGCCGACAGCTCCCGCGTCTCGGGCTGGCTGAACGCGCCCCAATCGCGATTGAGATCGACGCCGCCTGCGTTGAGGCGCCAGTGTCCATCGTCGACCCCGTCCGGATTCGGCATCGGCGCCACGATGATGCGATGGCGCGCGCGGAACGTATTTGCAAGATTGTCGTTGCGCTTCAGCAGGCGATCCATGAAGCCGCGATAGGCTTCCTGCCCGCTCGTCTCGGGCGGATGCTGACGCGTCAGGATAACCACCGCATCGACAGCGCCACCGCTGACGAAGCCGATCAGCGGCCGGGCTTCCAGCGACTTGCCATAACGCATCTCGGTGAAGCCCTGGCTGATCAGCGCGTTGCGCGTCCAGTTGAGATTGTCGCTCGATGGCGACAGCGGCTGGCCAGCTACCAGGGTCGCGCCCTGCGCAAGATCTAGCTTCAAGCTCGCCCGCGTCTTGCGCTCGTTCAGCGTCAGGCGATCGGCCGGCAGGGCAGTCCATGTCCGCCCGTCGGTGCTGAGATGGGGCGCGTAGCGGTGCGTGTAGTCGGTGTAGTCGAGCGTCACCGTCGCCGTGCGCGGCTTGTCCGAAATCACCCTGAACGCAAACCACGGACTCGGATTGATGCCTTCAACCAGCGCCGGTTCGTGATCGACCGAGACAACGACATTGCCATCTTGCCCGACCACGCAGTCGTGGCGGCCCGCCGAGGGAAAGTCTGCCTGGATCACCAGGCCGGCCCCGGCGCAGATGCCGGTTGGCGGTGGCGGCGACAGCGAAAGCATCTGGCAACCGCCGGCGATCAGCGGAGCAAGCAGAATTGCCGCGGCCAGTTGGAATCTCACGCGCCCCTCCAGACCTGAGTCTTGCTCAAGTCTGGCAGGTCGTGGGCCGAAGCGCCATCCGTGCCTAGAATTGCTTGCGGATGGTCGCGTAGACGAAGCGGCCCTGCGGATTGTGCAGATCGCCGAGATAGCCGAAATTGGTGTCGGCCAGCGGCGGAACCTCGTCGAAGATGTTCCGCATGCCCAGCCGGATCCGCGTCGAGCTGTCGGTGTCATAGCCCAGCTCGTACTGCACATAGAGATTGTGCGTCTGGTAGTCTTCGATGATCCAGGGCTGGCTGGTCGCGGTCAGCACGATGCCACGGTCTTCGACATCGCCCACATACGAGGTGAACCAGCCGGCGCCCCAGGCATCCTTGCGCCAGGTCAGCGTCGACGTGTAGCGCCATTCCGGCCGGCCGAAATTGCGGACCAGATTGCCCTGCCCGTTCACGGTCAGCACTGCGGGAATGTCGCCTCCAGCGGCGGCCGAGTTGATGATCGCTCCGTTGGGCGAAACGCCCTGGAAGAACTTGTCGAGGAAGGCGGCGTTGATCCGGAACGAGAAGTCGCCGAGCGGCGTGTCGTCGAGATCGTAGTAGAGCCCGAAGTCCCAACCCTGCACCGCCCGCTCGTCGAGATTGAGATAGTTGTCGTTGACGAACAGGATATCGCCGACGGGCGCCAGGCCCGTGCCCTGGAAGTCGATGATGTCCTGCGCATCAGGAGCACCGCGAACAACCGCCGGGTTCGACTGGCCATCGAGACGCAGCACGTAGTCGAGCAGGATGTGGTTGTCGTCGCCAAAGATGCCGACGACGTTCGACTGCTCGATGCGCCACCAGTCGGCGGTGAACGTCACCTTGCCGTATTCTTCCGGCAGGAACGTGCTTTCCAGCACCATGCCGTAGGTGAGGTTCTTCGACTCTTCGGGCTGAAGGGCCGTCGAGCCCTGCCGGTTCGAAATCACCGACTGCGAGGAACCGGCAACGCTCGGACAGGATGTCGTGAAAGCCGGGATGGGCGTGTTTGCCGCGCGGGCCTTGCGAACCGCCGCTTCGCAACGAACGAAGTCCGTGCGGATGTTGGAGCGCTGCAGGCCAGCCTCGTACTGCTGCTGCAGGTTGGGCGCACGGAACCCTTCCGACCAGGCTGAGCGGAACAACAGGAAGTCTAGCGGCCGCCAGGACAGCGCCACCTTCGGCTTCGTGACCGATCCGAACGTATCGAAATTCTCGTAGCGCACCGCCAGCTGCATATCGACCGACTGGACGAATGGGATCGCCATGTCATCCGACACCAGCGGAACCTGGAGTTCGGCATAAGCGGACTGCACCGTGCGCGAGCCGCGCGTATCAAGCGATCCGGAATTGCCCTGCAGGTCGTTGGTGACCAGCGTGGTGTTGATCAGGTCGCGGAAGATCGCCGTGCCATCCTGGCGCGGATCGCGGTCATCGCGGAACGTCTCGCGGCGCGCCTCGACGCCGAAGGCGGCGCCGACATCCCCTGCCCACGTCGTGAACAGGTCTGGGCGCGACAGCTTGAAATCCCACGAGGCCAGTGTCGTCTGGTTGCGGCGGAACACCGCGACCGTGAACGAGTCGATCGCGGCGCGCTGACTGGGCGTGCAGTCGCCGCCATCGAAATCCGTCATGCAGCCTCCGTTGAAAGGATTGTACGCATCGGGCGTCGAGCGCGCGAGCGCCTGCTGGAACAGCGTGTTGGAGACGCGGTTCTCCCGATCCTCGGACGAGGCGGACGTGTAGAGCAGCGCAGTCTCCCAGTCCCAGTCCCAGAAATCGCCACGCAGACCGGCAAGGGCGCGCGAGGACAGGTTCTCGACTTCCGTGCGGCGCGGACCTGCATCGATCGGACGATAGGCGGCTGTACCCGTCAACGAGCCGAGCACCAGATCGAGCCCGCCCGCCGGCGCGTTGGTGACGGCGAGACGGTTGGGTGACCCCACCGGACCGAACGGGTTGTAGTAGTTGCTCGCTGGAATGACGATCGGCACGGCGCCCAGCATCGGCGCCGCTTCGCGGAAGCCAAGCGAGTCCGCGAGGTACACTCCGCCCTCGGCAAACAGTTCGAGGCCGGAGTCGAACTCGTGATTGAAGAATGCGAACGCATTGTAGCGATCGACGCCGTTGGTCACCGTTGTTGGTTCGTTGACGTTGTAGCGGATGTCCTGCGGTCGCGTGCTGGTCGTGCTGAAGCACGTGCCATTCACATACGCGACGGCGCATCCCGCTACCGAAGATGGTTGGATATGGAACTGGCCCGCCGCGTTCGAGATGGGCGTTCCGTTCACTGTAACGTTCCCGGTGCTGAAGCGATCGAAAATGCCCCAGGCCGACGTGATCGATGTGTTGTTGAACAGCGCGGACGCGGTTGCATCCGCGGCCCAGGCAGCCGGCAGGCGCGAGCGCAGGTCGGCATTGGCGGTGAAACCACGGTCGGCCGTAAAGATCGGATCGCGGGTGAAGTAGGACGCGAGAATCGACAGGTTGGTGCGGTCATCGTCCGACGACACGCCGAATTCGAGGTTGGCGGACAGCTCGTCAGCCGATGCGCCGTCCTCGCTGCCATAGGTGATCTCGGCGGTGAGGCCCTTGAAATTGTCCTTGAGCACCGTGTTGACCACACCGGCCACGGCGTCGGCGCCGTAAATGGCCGATGCGCCGTCGAGCAGCACTTCGATCCGACGCACGCCCGTGACGGGGATCGAGTTCGTATTGACCGTCACGACTGGCACCAGATTCTCGGACTGGGTGCCGGGGTGGTTCACCATCCGGCGGCCATTGAGCAGGACCAGCGTGTTGCCCGTGCCAAGCGCACGCAGATTGATCGAGGCCGTGTCGCCGCGCGCATCGTTCACGCTGCCAATAGTACGCGTGGTGTTGAACCCCACGTCACCCAACTGGGGAATGGAACGGAACAGGTCGTCGCCCGACGCGGCGGCGATGGCGTCGATCTCCTCGGCCCCTATCACCGCTACAGGAAGCGCCTCTGTCGGCCTCGCACCGACGATCTGGGAGCCGACCACGACAACAACGTCGCTCTCTTCGTCGGGCGCCTGCGATTGGGGCGGCGCGTCCTGCGCAAAGGCGGTCCCGGCAAGGACCAAAGCAGTCGACGCCAGCAGCAAACCGCGAACCGATGTGCGGGTCAAAATCGTCATGACGCTCCCCTCGTCTGTGGCGCTGCATGGCATCCCCTCCGCACAGCAACCAACGGCTGGGGATTCCGCCTTGGGCGACTGACTGTCAACCGGATTCCCGTGGCCGGATCGGGGCCGTTCCCGTGTTGCGCTCCGAACGCCACATCGCGGGCGCCGCCTGCGGGTTCCAAAGGCGCTTCACAGCGAATTGAACCTTTGTTTTCTGGCAGTTGCCCCCCTCGCGTTGACCGAATTTCAAGCCCCGTCATCTATGTGATGACGCAAAGGTTCAGGCTGTTCCTGTTCAATCCGCTTCTGCGACGCCGTTTACGGCTCCGTGATCGTCGCGGGATCGTCATGCTCTGGGGCTACGCCGCGTCGGCTGGCCGCAGACGGATTGTCGGACAAGACGCGTACTAGAACCAGACCGTTAGGGGCCTCCGGCGGGTTTGCCGGGATGGTCGATATTGCGGTGGGCGTGTAGTGTGGTGGTGGAGTTACGGTCTAATGACGCCTAACAAGCGGAATCTCATCGCTGGGGCAGTTGCGGTCGCCGTTCTTGCGGTTGGCGGACTGGCATTCATGGCGATGAGCCAGCCCCACGACGCTCCCAAATCCGGCATGGCGCAAGGCGGACCCGGCGGCGCTCCGGGCGGCCAGCGTGGACCTGGTGGTCCCGGTGGCGGTCCGGGCGGTCGCGGCGGCGCAACCCAGGTCGAAGCCGTACCGGTCGAAGCCCGCACCTTCTCCACTCGCATCGAAGGCCTCGGCACGCTTGAGCCCCGCGAACGCGTGGTGCTGACCGCCAACGCGGCCGACCGCGTCACCGGCGTCTACTTCGAGGACGGCCAGCGCGTCGCCAAAGGCAAGGTGCTGATGACCCTCGTCAACGAGGAAGAGAACGCCCAGCTCGAATCCGCTCAGGCCACCTACGCCAACGCCAGGCTTGTCTACGAGCGCAACCAGCGCCTCGCGAAAGACGACGCCATCGCCGAGCTCGAACTTGAGCGTTCGAAGACGACCGCAGAATCCGCCCAAGGTAACGTCGCCGCTATACAGGCCCGGTTGCGAGACCGCATTCTCCTCGCGCCGTTCTCGGGCGTGCTCGGCTTCCGCCAGGTGTCGACTGGCGCTTACGTCTCGCCCGGCCAGGCCGTCGCTACGCTGATCGACGACAGCCAGATGCGCCTCGAATTCGGCGTTCCCTCCATTTATGTCAGCGAGCTGCATGTCGGCCTCCTGATCGAGGCGACGACCGCCGACGTTCCCGGCCGCGTGTTCAAAGGCTCGCTGACCTCGATCGACAACGCGATCGACCCTGTCAGCCGCGCCGTGAAGGTTCGCGCCACGCTTCCAAACAATGAAGCCCTCCTCCGCGCCGGCACGTTCATGAGCGTCAATCTCATGTCGAAGAACCGCTCGGCGCTCTCAGTACCGGAAATCGCTGTGATCGCCGAAGGCTCCAAGACCTTCGTCTACGTCGTTGACCAGACGCGCCAGCCGGCAGTCGCTGCCAAGACCGAAGTGAAGCTGGGCACCCGCGAGCGCGGCCTCGTCGAAGTTGTCAGCGGCCTCAAGAGCGGCGACCTGATCATCACCGACGGCGTGCTGAAAGTGCGCCCCGGCGGGCCGGTGAAGGTGAAGTCCGCGGCGCCAAGCACCGGGGGTGGCGATCCGCGCCTGGCTGCGGGTGAGGGTCCGTCCGACAAAGCCGGCCTCAGGCAGTAGGCAGCGACATGCTTCTTTCGGATACCTCGATCAAGCGGCCGGTGTTCGCATCGGTCATCGGGCTGCTGCTGATCGCCATCGGCATCGTCTCGTTCACGCGTCTGGCGCTGCGCGAATATCCTGACATTGACCCACCGATCGTCTCAATCCGGACCTCCTACCCCGGCGCCTCCGCCAACGTTGTCGAGACCCGCATCACCGAGGTGATCGAAGACCGCATCGCCGGCGTCGAGGGTATCCGCTTCATCAACTCCTCGAGCCAGGACGGCCAGTCCAACATCTCGATCGAGTTCGACATTTCCCGCGACATCGATTCAGCCGCCAACGATGTGCGCGACCGCGTCTCGGGCGTTCTCCGACAGCTGCCGCAGGAAGCCGATCCGCCGGACGTGCAGAAGGCCGATGCGTCCGAGGAGATCGTCCTCTGGCTGCAGCTTACCAGCGAGACCAAGACCGCGCTGGAGCTGACCGACTACACCGAACGCTATCTCGTCGACCGCTTCTCCTCCATCGACGGCGTTGCCCGCATCCAGATCGGCGGCCAGCGCACGCCAGCCATGCGCGTCTGGCTCGACCGCCGCGCCATTGCCGCACGCGGACTTACCGTCGGCGATATCGAGCGTGCCGTGCGCACCGAGAACGTCGAGACGCCGGCCGGCAGCCTCACCTCGCAGGATCTGATCTTCACGGCCCGCATCGACCGTCCGTTCCGCACGCCCGAGGAATTCGCACAGCTTGTCGTCGCCAAGG
The DNA here is from genome assembly GCA_965279205.1 of Hyphomonadaceae bacterium. Lineage (GTDB taxonomy): Bacteria > Pseudomonadota > Alphaproteobacteria > Caulobacterales > Hyphomonadaceae > UBA7672. Next base: position 1,010,624 of record OZ257144.1, on the reverse strand, counting down.
GCGCTGATGGCGTCGCCGTGCGCCTCGGCGATATCGCCCGCGTCGAGTTCGGCGCCGAGGAAGACCGCAACATCTTCCGCGGTAACGGCAAGGACACGGTCGGCATCGGCATCGTCAAGCAATCTGTCGCCAACGTGGTCGAAGTCTCCAAGATCGCCCGCGAGCGAGCAGCGGAAGTCGCCGCCACCCTGCCCGAGGGCATGACGCTGGATGTGAACTTCGACGGCTCGGTGTTCGTCAACGCGGCGATCAACGAGGTGTTCATCACGCTCGCGATCGCCGTCGCGCTCGTCGTCGGCGTGATATACGTGTTCCTGGGCGCCTTCCGCGCCACCCTGATCCCGGCTGTCACGGTTCCGATCTCGCTGATCGCCTCGTTTGCCGTGCTCTATGCGCTGGGCCTGTCGGTCAACATGCTGACGCTGCTGGCTCTGGTCATGGCAATCGGCCTCGTCGTCGACGACGCCATCGTCGTGCTGGAGAACATCCACCGCCGCATCGAGGAAGAAGGCGAGACCCCGCTTGTCGCCGCCTATCGCGGCACGCGGCAGGTCGGTTTCGCTGTCGTCGCGACGACGATGGTGCTGATCGCGGTGTTCGTACCGATCACCTTCATGCAGGGCCAGATGGGCCGCCTGTTCTCGGAATTCGCGATCGCCATCGCAGCCGCAATCGCTTTCTCGATGCTGGTGGCGCTGACCATCTCACCGATGATGGCGTCCAAGCTGCTGAAAGGCCACGCCGATCACCACGAGAAGAAGTCAAAGGGCTTTGCCTATCAGGTCGACCAGGTGTTCGCGCGCCTGCGCAAGGGCTATGGCGCAGTCTACGACGCGACCGTGCGACGCCCTATCGTCATCGCGATTGCATTCCTGCTTTCGATCGGCGGAAGCGTGCTTCTGTTTAACATCATCCCTGGCGAATACACGCCGCAGGAAGATCGCGGCTCCTTCCAGGTCATGATTACGGGACCCGAAGGCGCTTCCTTCGAATACATGAGCCCCTTCGTCGAGCAGATCGAAAACCGCCTGCTGCCGATGATCGACAATGGCGAGATCGAGCGTATCTCGGTGCGCGCGCCTGGCGGCTTCGGACCCGGCGGCGGCGGTTTCAACTCTGGCTCTATCCAGGTCGTGCTGAGCGACTGGGGTCAACGCCGCAACGGCTTCACCATCCTCAACGAGATCAACGGCAAGCTGCAGGACATTCCCGGCGTCCGCGCCTTCGCTAACATGTCGTCGGCCTTCGGCCGCGGCAACGGCAAGCCGATCCAGTTTGTCCTCAAGGGACCGTCCTACGAAACGCTCGTCCAATGGCGGAACACGTTCGTTGACGCGCTCAACAAGGAAAATCCTGGCATCAGCCAGATCGACTGGGACTTCAAGGAAACACAGCAACAGTTTCGCGTGAACGTCGACTACGCTCGCGCGTCCGACCTCGGCGTGACCGTTCAGGAGATCGGCTCTACCCTTCAGACCATGCTCGGCTCCAAGCGCGTCGGCACCTTCGTGCAGAACGGCGAAGAGCGCTACGTGATCTTCGAAGGCGAGCGCGCCGAACAGGCGACGCCGTCTGACCTTCAGAACATCTATGTCCGCTCCAGCCGTACAGGCGAGCTGATCCCGCTGTCGAACCTGGTGACCGTCGAACAGATGGCCGACTCGCGCCGGCTCAACCGCTACAACCGCGTGCGCGCCATCACGGTCGACGCCACGCTGAACCCCGGCGTGTCGCTGGGCGTCGCCCTCGACAAGATGGAAGCCATCGCCCGCAAGGTCCTGCCGGAAGAAGCCGCGTTCGACTACAAGGGCCAGTCGCTCGACTACAAGCGCGCCGGCTCCTCCATCCTGTTCGTGTTCGGCTTCGGCATCCTGGTCGTCTTCCTGGTGCTTGCAGCGCAGTTCGAAAGCTGGATCCACCCGTTCGTGATCATGTTGTGCGTGCCTGCCACCATAGGCGGCGGCTTGCTGGGCATCTGGCTTACCGGCAACACGCTCAACATCTACACGCAGATCGGCCTGATCATGCTTGTCGGCCTTGCAGCCAAGAACGGGATCCTGATCGTCGAATTCGCCAACCAGCTGCGCGATGGGGGCAAGGAGTTCAGTATGGCCCTGCGCGAGGCGGCGCTCACTCGCTTCCGTCCGATCCTGATGACATCGCTGACCGCCGTAGCCGGCGCCATTCCGCTGATTTTCAGCCACGGCGCGGGGTCGGAAACGCGCTCCGCCATCGGTATCGTGATCCTGTTCGGCGTGCTGACGGCGCTGGTCGTGACGCTGATCCTGGTGCCCGCCGCGTACTCGCTGCTGGCCCGCCGCACAGGCTCCCCGCGCGACGTCGAACGCAAGCTCGCCCAGGAAGAACGCGAAACGCCGGTCACGGGCATCGCGCCGGCGGAGTAGAAACTATCCTGCTAGCGCGCCGAGACTCGATCCGGTCAGCACCAGACCGGACACGAACAGCAACGCCAGCACGATCCTGCGGAAAGCCTTCTGGTCGAGCCTGCGGAACACCAGCGCGCCCAGCAGCACCGGGATCACCACCGCCGGCGTGATGATGGCGAACAGCTTCAGCGTCTCGCTATTGATCTTGTTGCCCACGATCACATAACCGGTCAGCGTCGCCACGTGCATGGTGATGTTGAACGCCTGCATCACGCCGCGTTGGGTGTCCTTGTCCCAGCCGCGCAGCGTGCACCACAGCGTCGGAATGCCGCCCGCCAATCCACCGATGCCGCCGAACACGCCGCCCAGCCAGCCCGAGACCGCATCCGCCCACCTCCCGCCCCAGCGCACCGCAAGCGTTGACGGCGCAAAGAACATGGCCGGACAATAGAGCAGCAGGAACACGCCAAGACCGAGCTTGAAGCCCGCCGGGTCCAGAACGCCCAACAGGAAGATGCCCAGCGGCACGCCAATCAGTCCGCCGACGACAAATGGCGCCAGTCGCTTCACCTCCGCGCCCTTCCAGGTCAGCGGCAGGGCGACCAGCTGGCCGACCAGGGAGCCGAACACAGCCATCGGCGCCGCCGTCTGCGGCTCGACCGCCCAGGCCCACACCGACAGCGCGGCAAGCGAAAATGCAAATCCCGACAGGCCCTGCACAAAGCCCGCAAGCACCGCGCCGCCGATCACGATGGCCAGGTAGGTATCGATCATCGTCCCCGCCTAGCGCATTCCCGGTGCAAATGCTTCGACCATCGTCGAGCAAAGGTCTAGTTTCGCCAAAACAATAGGGAGATATGCCATGCTGCAATGGCAGGTCGGGGACGTGACGATCAAACGTGTCGTCGAGCTCGAAATGGCCTCGGTCTATTCGACCAAGCATCCCTTCATTCCCGACGCGACGCCCGAGGCGCTGAGGGACACGGACTGGCTCTATCCCAGCTTCGTCACGCCGGAAGGCGCGCTCAACACGTCGATCCATGCGCTGCTGGTCGAGGCGCCCGGACTGAAACTGGTCGTCGACACCTGCATCGGCAACGACCGGCCGCGCCGCATCCTCGCCAAACGGCCGCTCTCCCTGCCCTTCCTGGAACGCTTCGCGGAATCCGGCTGGAAAACCACCGACGTCAACACCGTCGTCTGCACGCACCTGCATGTCGACCATGTCGGCTGGAACACGATGCTGGTCGATGGCAGGTGGATGCCGACCTTCCCGAATGCACGCTACCTGATCGGCAAGGCCGAGCACGCGCACTGGACCGCCGAGGGCGAAGGCGAGACCAAGGACATTCTCGCGGATTCGATCCAGCCGATCTTCGACGCCGGTCTGGTCGATCTCGTGGCGATGGATCACCGCATCTCGAACGAGGTGCGCCTGATGCCGACCCCAGGCCACACGCCCGGCCACGTCTCGGTGATGATTGAATCAAACGGCCAGCGCGCAATCATCACGGGCGACATCATGCACCACCCCTGCCAGATCGCTCACCCTCACTGGTGCGCCGCCTTTGACAACGACCAGTCCGCCGCCCGCGTCACCCGCGAGAAATTCCTCGCCAACGTAGCGGATAGCGAAACCCTCATCATCGGCACGCACTTCGCGCCCCCAACAGCCGGCCGTATAGTGAGCGCTGACAAAGCCTACAGGCTCGAAACCTGAAAACAAGAAGGGCGGCCCTTGCGGGCCGCCCTTCCCGTTTCGATTTTGGCTGACGCTACTTCTTCAGCGCGTCGTAGATCCAGGTGCGGTTCTTCTTCTGGTATTCGGCCAGCAGGGCGCGGTCCTGGATCATGAACACCATGAACACGTCGTTCTTGGGATCATACCACCATTCCGTGCCCGCAATGCCGTTCCAGGAGAACGTGCCGTTGCCGGGGCGCTGTTTCGTGTCGTCGATCACCAGCGACATGCCTAGGCCGAAGCCCATGCCGGCGCCCGGGAAGAACAGGCCCTTGCCGCGGACTTCCGCCGTCGTCTGGTCGACCAGCATCTTGTCGAGCGTTTCCGGCTTCAGGATCGTGACGCCCTTGTACGTCCCGTGGTTCGCCAGCATCAGCACGAAGCGGAGATAGTCTTCCGCCGTCGACGAGATGCCGCCGCCGCCCGACTTGAACGGGTTGTCGACCGTGTAGTCGTAATAGAGCCCGTCCTTGTTCTTGGACTGGGCGAAGCGCGCCGCTTTTTCCTTCGGCTGCACGAAGCCAGTATCGGTCATGCCGAGCGGATCGGTGATGCGCTCCTTGATGGCCGCATCCAGCCGCTTGCCGGTGATCGATTCAATCACGCCGCCCAGCACGTCGAGGCCCTGGCTATAGTTCCAGGCCGCGCCCGGCTCAGCGATCATCGGCAGCTTGGAGACAACCTGCTCCGACCAGTCTTTCGCGGTGAGGTCGGTGCGCTGTTCGCCGCCGGCAACCCAGGCCTTCGAGATCGGCAGCTGCGGCTGGATGAAGGAGTAGATGATGCCCGACGTGTGGCTCATCAGCTGGCGCACCAGAATCGGCTTGGTCGACGGCGTCGGATCGCCTTCCTTCTGCCAGATCTTGATGTTGGCGAAGGACGGCAGGTATTTCGAGACCGGCGCGTCGAGGTCGAGCTTGCCTTCCTGCACCAGCGTCATCGCCGTGACGGCGACCATCGGCTTGGTCATCGAAAAAATGCGGAAGATTGTCTCGTCGCTTACCGGCGTGGTCTGTCCCGGGCCCTGAACGCCAAAGCCCTGGTTGAACGCGACCTTGCCCTGGCGCCCGATCAGCAGGTAGGCGCCGGGGATCTTGCCGCTCGCCACATCGGCGCTGAGTGCGGTGCGGATGTCGTTGAGCTTGGCCGGGTCAAAGCCCAGCGCCTGCGCATCGCCCGGCACAAGCGAGGATACGCTCGCATCGACCGTGGTGGCTGGTCCAGTCTGGCAGGCAGCCAGCGCCAGAGCGATTGCCGCACTTGCGGCAAACACGCTCCTCTTCAGATTGATCGTGATCAAATATCTCTCCCTGCCTCTGAGACCGCGTTTCGAAACGGTTCGGTTTCCTGCTGTTACCGCTTTTCACCTGACAGTGGAAAGGGGGCCCGGATCGACGGGTATTGCCCCTCGCGCCGTTGGACTTCATGAATGTGCGACACCTAGCCCATGGCCGACTTCGGGAGAGCGGGTTACCCTTCGGTCAGGTGGAGGATTTCATGCGGGACTGGTCTGGGATAGGCGAACACGCCATCCGCGCCGTTCCTGCCCAAGGGGAAGAAAAATGACCCGCTTGTTTCCGGCGCTTGCGCTGGCGCTTGCCTTCGCGGCCTGCTCTCCAAACGAAGAAGTCTCCTCCGCCCCCGCCGGCTCGACGCCCGGCGAAGGGATGGGGGCGGCGACCCTCGCCGACTTCAAGACAAAGAACGACGTCAAGGAATTGATGGCCCACGTCATCGACTACACTGCGTTCGGCGTCTGGCATAATCAGGGCTGGATCATCGACGTGGAAGGGACGCACGAGCTTTTCCCGACCGACGACGCGGGCTGGCTCGCTGCGGAAAGCGCCGCGATCTCGTTAGCGGAAGCCTCGAACCTTCTGCTTCTGCCCGGCAGACCGCGCGACGATGACCGGCGCTGGGTCGACTACAGCCACGCTCTTTACGACGCAGCGATGAAGACCCAGGCGACGGCGCAGGCGAAAGACAAGCAGGCCTTCTTCGATGCAGGCGGCGAGATCTACGAGGCCTGCCTGCAATGCCACAACCACTACATCCAGGGGGATGAGGCTGGACCGGATGCAACGCTTCCGCCGCTGCCCAACCGCGTTCCACCGCCCACTCAATGATGACATCGACGTGATCCGGTTTCGGGCTTGATGCAGATCAAAGTCCGGCGGATGCAAACTGAACCCTTCTGATAAAAAGAATGAAGGGCATGCAGGGGAGACGAGAGAGTTGCTTCACGATTTTGTTGAATGGATCCAGCATGGGCTGGGCAAGAGCGGAGAGGACGGACAGTCGTGGTCCGAGATGCTCCACGAGTCCTTGAGCCTCTGGAACGTCACCGAAGGCACGCACGTGCTGACGCTGATGTTCTTTGCCGGCACCATCTGGATCATCGACTTGAGGATGATGGGCGTCGCGTTCCGCAACGTCCCGTTCTCCAAGCTCAACGACCGCGTCCTGCCGATCACGATCGCCGCCTTCGCGATGATGGTGGTCACGGGCGTCATCGCCGCCTTCGGCCGCGATCCCCTGCTCTATTACCACGACATCTGGTTCCGACTGAAAATGATCTTCCTGTTGATCGCGACGATCAACATCTTCTGGTTCCACTACATGGTGCAGAAGAGCCAGGCTGAGTGGGACAACGACGCGAAGCCGCCCGCCCGGGTCCGGCTTTCCGGCCTGATCTCGATGTGCTGCTGGATCCTCATTATCGCCTTCGGCCGCTTCATCGCCTACGACTTCCTGCGTTGCGACAAGGTTCCGGAAGGTGGCTTCGTCTACGTCTTCGCCGAATGTGAACAGGCTCTGTCCTATCTCGACGGCACGGAAGAAGGCGGCGCCAACGACCAGACCGGCGATGACACATCCTCCGATGACGGTGCAGAGGAAACCACGACAGACGGGGAGGCCCCTGCGACAGACGAAGAAGCGCCCACAGAAGACGCGGCGCCCGCCACGCCTGCACCTGCCCAACCCGCTCCAGGCCAGGGGAATTGATCCATGAATTTCGAAAAGCTTTTCCCCGGCCTCAATGAGTTTTTCGACCAGCTGCCGCTGCTCGGAAAGGTCAATCTCGGCTTCTTCACCCTGCTCGACATCTTCGCGCTGTTCGGCGCGATGCACCTTGTCGGCATGGCGTTGATCGGTGGTTGCTCGATCCTCATGAACGTTCGTTTCATGGGCGCGGGCATCACGTCGGAATCGCCTGCCCAGGTCGAAAAGGGCCTGCGCACCTGGCTCTGGCTCGGCATCGGCATGGCCATCTTCAGCGGCCTCGTCATGGGTGCACTTACGTCGAGCAAGCTCTACGGTTCGGCAGCCTTCTTCTCCAAGATCATGGCGCTTATTGCCGCGATCACCTTCTCCTTCGGCGTCACCAACTCGATCGCCAAGGCCGATGGCGCCGTCAGCCGCAACGCCCTCATCGCCGCTGCCGTTGCGATGGTGTTCTGGGCGATCTCGATCCTGGTGTTCCTGTCGACCGAGGTGGTCAATGTCGGCCTCTTCCACGTCATCACGGCCTGCTACGGCATGGTGCTGATCTTCGGCACGCAGCGCACCCGCATCATCGCGGCGGCGACCTATGCCGCGCTCTTCGGCGGCACGTTCGTCATGTACTGGATCGTCGGCTTCAACAGCTACGACCAGATCTATCTCGACATCTCGATGTACGCGATGATCATCGGGCTCATCGTCGTCTTGGCGCTGATCTTTCTGGAAATCCGCCAGAAGGATCGCGTCGACTCGGCCACGCCGCTTGCCCGCCTCATCGCGGTGTTCTCCTTCCTCACCTGGGTCACGGTCGCCGCCGGCGGCCGCTGGATCGGCTTCAGCCCGTAAGGAGAGCAACACCCGCAAACAGCAAAACCCCGGAGAGCAATCTCCGGGGTTTTTCTTTTCGTTAGACGGAAGGCCTATTCTGCGTCGCCGACGGCCTTCGTCGCGCGGCCTTCGCGATCGTCGCGGCGCGCGCCCGCAAGAATGCCTGGCAGGGCATAGTTTCCTTCGTGGCAGGCGTATTCGTACATCGGACTGCTGCTGGCGCGGAACGTCATCTCGGCGCGCCAGGGCTGTGTGAAGGCATTCTTCTCCGCCACCGTGAACTCATAGTGGATCGCATCGGCGGCCACGCGCGTGAACCGCTCCGTCACCGTCGGGTTCTCGCCGACATAGAAGCTGTCGCCCATGTTCGGCCGCATGCGGATATCGGGGTGGAAGTTGCGTGTCTCGACCACCAGCGTGTCGCCTTCCCACCACCCCACCGAATTGCCGAGCCAGGTCGGGAAGCCGCCCGCCTCGCGCTGTGCCGCGATCGGAACGATGCGCGAGTCGTGGATCATCTCCGCTGTGATCACCACGTGCGTTGGCGTCTGCACGATCTGATAGTTATTGTTGTAAAGCACGTTGATCATCGGCGGCCCGCCCGTTGAGCCGAAGCCAACAATGCAGCGCTCGCCCTGCGGCCGCATCTCCGGCCCATCCCAGGTGGCGCGCACCTTGTTGAGACGCGCGTCGAACGCGGTCTTCGCTTCCTTCGTGTAGGGGATGCGTCCATCCGGCGGATCGACGATCCAGGACGAACGCACCTCGCCCTTTACGACGCCATAGTGCGTGCCGGGGTCGATCCAGAACGTGTTGTAGCCGGCGTTGGAATTGCGGTCGGTCGGCGCGCCGTCCTTCGGGTTGGTCGGCGCGTTCGAGGCAACCATCATCTGCGCGCGCTGCTTTTCCATCTGGGCGGCGCGGTCAGCGGGGATCGTCTGCGCCTTGAACTGCGCCGGGCGCTCCAGCGTAGTGAGGCTGGCGTTGGTCCATATGCCCTGCAGGTCGGGCTTGCCATCCGGCGTGCGTGGCGCCTTCCAGGCCTCCTGCGCGAGCGCCTGTCCGCTCGCTGCTGCCAACACGAGAAAGGATACGCAAAGTGCGCCAAGTTTCATGACCGTTTCCTCCTGTGCGCCCACCGTATTCGGCGTGACACGCCATTGGCGACCCGGTGGCCCGATCCGTCAACAGTCGCCGCGAGGCCGCCGCTACGGCAAGGAATCACATCGAAGCGATTTGGCTGGAAGATGCCGGAGCTATTGCCCGCCCTTCGCAGACGCGGCCGCTTTCCGCTGCTCGACCACGCGTGCGCCGGAAAGGATATTGGCAAGGCCGTAATTGCCCTCATGGCACGCGAACTCGAACATCGGCTCGGTCGAGCGCGCCATCGAGTATTCCGCCAGCCAGGGTTTCGAATAGTTGACCGGATCCTCCACCGTGAACTGGTAGTTGAGTTCCTCCGCCGAGACACGCGTGAAACGCTCGACCACCTTTGCTTCCGAACCCACCATGATTGGCCGCCCCGTTACCGACATGCGGAAGGAATCCTCCTTGCGGAACCCTGTCGTCTCCACCACCAGCGTGTCGCCTTCCCAATGGCCGACTGAATCCCCGATGAAGGATCGCATGCCCGATGGAAGCGGTTCGCCGCCGATGCGAATGAACCGCGTCTCTCCTCCAGCCTCGGAATGGATCACCAGTGTATCCTTTGTCTGCACCACGCGGCGCAGGGCGGCGACAGCCCAGCCATAGAGCAGCGGCGCCTGGCCCATGCCGGCAAGACAACGCTCCCAGGTGAGCCGATCCTCTGGCCCGTCAGCTACGCCACGCATGACACGCGCACTGAACCAGGATTGCTGCGCCTGCATCGCCTTCACGCCTTCCGGAGAATACGGCAGCGCACCATCCTCCGGCGTCACCACCATACGCGTGCGGTATTCACCCCGCACCTTGGTCAATGCATGCGCATCAGGGTCGCCTGCCTCGGGATCATTGGCATAGTCGCCGAGCTGCTTGGCCATCTTGCGCGCCCCAGCAACGATGACCCGCTCTTCCTCGGGCGTCGCCGATAGCGTCGAGATGCGGCTGGATTTCTCGACTGGCGTCAGCCATTTGTTGGACCATACGCCCTGGAAGTCGGGCCGCCCGTCCGGTGTGCGCGGCGGCTGGTAGGCCGGCGTCGCGATGGGTGTCACAGCGGTCTTGCTCGACGTCTGCGCGAACGCCGGGGCCGCGAAAAGCAGGACAAGTATCGCAAGACCCAGACGCATGTGCAGTCCCCATCCAGACGAACTGGCTGCCTAGCACGAACCATGGCTTCGCGTCAGTTCCGCTCTCGATAGCAACGCGCAAACGAAAACCGCCGCTCTTTCGAGCGGCGGTTCCGTTATTCTTTCAGTGTTTAGGCGATCAAGCCGGAGCCGGCGTGTTGCACTGGTTGGCCTTGCCGCCCTCGGTGGCGTCAGAGCCATCCTTCGGAGCGCCTGTGCCCGACGAACCGACGAACAGTTTGCAACCGTTCGGGAAGGTCACGTCACGGCCGTTGGCCTTGCAGGTTTTCTTCTTGGTCTTCGGGTGAATGTCACACAGCGCGTCTTTCGACTGATAGCCGCGGACGACCACTTCCGTGCCCATCTTGAGCGAGTCTTTCTTGATGCCGGTGCGGAGCAGCGTGTTCGGCGTGCCGCCCTCGATGGCCCAGTTCAGCGTGGTGCCCTTTTTGGCCTTACCCTTGCCGTCCGTGTCCGGAACATTGATGTGGATCCAGGTGTGTGGGTTCACCCACTCGACCGTCACAACCTTGCCCTTAAGCAGGACCGGAGCGTCGGCATCGAATTCGGCCGCGAAGGCGTGGTGGGCGTAAGCCGCCGTGCCGGCGCCGACAGTCGTCAGAGCGGCGAGAGCCAGCCCGGCGACCACAAGACGGGTCTTTTTCATTTCTACTTCCTCTCCTGCTCTGACGGCGCCAACCGTCAGGAACCTTGGCCGCGGAGGCAATCCAGAGCGATGATCTCGCCCCGCTTGCCCCTCTGAAACTACGACCCTTTTACTCCCGGGTTACCCGGCTCTCAAGGGTTCTACTGTCACACCGCCGGGCCCGGCTGTTTTTAGTCTTTTCGACCGACTTGGCAGGTGAAAACCCGGATTCAACCTGTCTTTTGAGCCCCTGAGGGCCGGACCGGAGTCCGGCCCAAGGGCGTTGTCACAACATGTTCAACGCCGACGGAAGTGGATTCCGCTGGCCGGACTACGGATTTCCGCAGTCTGGCCAGCGGCCGATTCCACTACTCTTCCTTGGCGCGCTCTTCGGCTTCACGCTTGGCGCGGTCAGCCGCTGGACCCGGCAGCGGGTTCTTGCGCAGGTGGCCGTACATCAGTTCTTCGACGAACTCGACGCACTTGAACTGCTGCAGCTGGGCGTCCTCGCCAACCTTCTTGTAGAGGTTGAACGCGATCTTCCACGGCTTGGTGTAGACTTCTTCGTCCTCGATCGTTGCTTCGTAGCGCATCGTGAGGTCGGACGTCGGCGTCCAGCGTTCGGTGACCTTGGTGGTCGAGCCGTGCAGGTTGCCCGAACGGTCGAGCCAGGTGTCAGGCAGCAGGCCCGTCACTTCGATCACGAACGTGTCGCCATCCCACTTGCCGTAGGACTGGCCCATCCACGAGTCGACCGGAGCTTCGCCCGGATCGGCCAGGAACACGTTGCGAACTGCGCCTGCATATTCGTAGGCGAAGAACACAGCCTTGTCCGACTGGAAGATCTGGAACGGCTTGTCCATGTAGTTGGCGCGCGGAATGCCGGGGAGATAGCACTTCACTTCCGGGTCCCACTCGACGGCGTTCTTGCGGTTGTCGTCGCGCAGCGCGAGGGCGTCAGCAGTGTACGGGATCTTGCCGTCACCCTGCACGATGCCGATGCCAGCCGGCACGGCGCCGACAGCGCCAAGCGCCACGACCGAGGCAGCCGGGACCGGCACGTACGGGCCGGGACGGAGCTGCAGGGCGGCGGAAGCCGGGTGGGCCTCGACGTTGTAGTTGGCGGTGTTCATGACCTGCCAGACGCCGTTGAGGTCCGGGTGGACGCCATCAGGTCCGCGCTTCGCTTTCCAGACTGCAGCAGGCGCAGCGGCGGCAGCCGTGGCCATTGTGTCTGTCGACGAGGTCTCCACCGGCATTTGGCAAGCGCTCAGCGCAGCCGCCATGGCAACCAAAGATACGAGTTTCTTCATGACTCCTCCCCGTTGGCCCAACCACCTCTTCAACGTTCTCGTGACGGCTGTCCGTCCCCGTCTCCGCAAACTGCTGCGGGCGGTTTCTTGAGAACCCAAGCGTCGGGCTGACGCACCGGGAACATACCCACCTTCATGCCGAGCGCAATACTCGTGCAGGCCGATGGGACAAAGTCGCCCAACCGACGACAACTCCCCCCGTTGCCGCCGCGAAAACGGCAATTGCTCCCACACTGAGCACTGGACCCCAATCGAAACGCCAGGCCGCTTCGAACACAAGAATCACAATCGGGTGAGCCGCAGCGACGCCCATCACAGTCCCAAGAACAACCGCAACAAATGCCGCAAGCGCGAACTCGGCTGCATAAAGAGAGAGAATGGCAGGACGAGACGCGCCAAAAACTTTCAACAGAGCAGACTCGCGACGACGTCGACGAGCCGCTGCTGCAAACGCGCCAAAAAGAACAAGAACGCCTGACGTCATCACCACTGCTGACAATGCCGTCACCGCAAGAGAAACCTCGCCAAAAAGATCCGCTGCGGTCTCAAGAGTGCGCCGAACCTGGAAAGCAAGAACACTTGGCCAGCGCGCCGCAACCGCGTTGATGACCTTCGTCTCCTTGTCCGGCGGCATGATGACTATGGCTGCGTGCTTGGGTTCCAATGCCTCAAGCGCGCCCGGTGACATGATGAAGCCGACATTGGCGCCGAAGCCCGCCCAGTCGACTTTCCGCAGCGAGGCGACCTTCGCCTCGATCTCACGCCCGAACATCCGGAAGCCGACCGTGTCGCCGACCTTGAGGCCAAGCCCGTTGGCCGCACCCTCTTCCACCGACGCCAGCAGCGGGCCCCTATAATTCTTCGGCCACCATTCGCCAGCGCGGATGATCGCTTCCGGCGGCTTGGTCGCCAGATATGTCATCGGCGTCTCGCCGCGCGTGACCCAGCGCTGTTCGGGCGGCACCTTATCTTCGTCGAGAGGCTCGCCGCGAATACTGATGATACGGCCCAGCAATACCGGCGCGCGGCGATAGAGCTTCACGTCGTGCGTATCGATGCCGTGATCCGCCATCAGCGTGTCGAAAGCTTCGGCGTCAGCCTGCGGGATTCCGCGGAAGATCACCGACGGGGCGTTGGCGGGGGCGGTGTCTTTTAGTTGTCCCAGCAGGTTTGTTTGCAGGACCGCCACGAACACCATTAGGGACAGTCCCAGTCCCAGTGCTGGCGCTACCACTGGCGCCAGTGATCCCGGTCCTCCCAAGTTTGCAAAGACCAGTCGGGTGTAGCCTCTGGACCGCAGTCCAATTGCCCGCGCAATCCGCTTTACAATCCGCGCCGCACCCGCAAGCACCAGATAGGCGACGCCGGCTGCGACCAGCAGCGCCAGGGACACCAGCGGCCGGACCGAACCGGTCATCGACACCAGCAGCAATCCGACAGCCGCCGATGCCGCAACCCAGCGCTCGAACGCTGGCGCCTTGCCCATCAATTCCCCGCCCTCGCGCCGGAACAGGGCGGCCGGCGGGGTCGCCCGCGCGCGTCCCAGCGGCAGAGCCACAAACAGCACGGCCGTCAGGGCGGTCAGCACAAACGCTTTCAACAGGGGCAATGGATAGACCCCAAGCTGGCTCGGCAGCGGGATCGCATCGCCCATGATCCACAGCAGGATCCAGGGCGACAGAGCTCCAAGCGCGATACCTGCGAGCGCGCCAAGCCCAGCCATAACGCCAAGCTGCATCGCATAGGCCGCGCGGATCGTGCCGCCATTCGCGCCCAGCGCCTTCAGCACCGCAATCGAGTCGAGGCGGGATTCCAGAAACAGCGTCGTCGCCTGTGAGACGCCCACCCCACCGCCAATGAGCGCCGCGATGCCGATCATCGACATGAAGGTGTTGAGCATGTCGAGCAGCGCCCGCAATCCATCGACCGCATCGTCCGGCCCGCGATAGCGCAGCCCGTCCTTCTCCCAGGCCGCATTCATCTCGGCTTCGAAGGTCGGCGCAGCTTCCGGCTTCAACAGGATACGATAGGCGGTGCGGAACAATCCGCCGGGCGCCATCAGGCCCGCCTCCCGCACAGCCTCGATGGAAATGATCGCACGAGGTTCGAACAGGCCAGGCTCACCCACCCGATCAGGCTCGCGCAGCAGCTGCGCCCGCACCTCGACCGGAATCTCGCCCAGCGACAGCCGGTCGCCGACCTTCACGTTGAGATCGCGCAGCAGGCTTTCGCTGACCGCAATGCCCCAGGCGCCGTCGCGCCTCGCCAACACCTCATCCTGCGAGGGTGCGCCCTCGTTGAACGTGAAGACGCCCACGAGCGGGAAAGCCTTGTCGATTCCGCGCACGTCGATCTGCTTCACGCCGGATGGCGAGCGCGCCATCAGGTCGACCTGCGCCGCCTCGGACACGGTTCCGCGCGCATCCATCCACGCGCGCTCTTCCGCCGTCGCCGCGCGCTGAGACAGCGTGATGGCCGCGTCTCCACCCAGCAGATTGCGCGACTGCTGGTCGAGCCCGGCATTGAACGATTGCGTGATCGATCCCGCCGCCGCGATTGCCCAGGCGCCGAGCGCCAGACAGGCAAGATAGATCCAGAAACCGCCCAACCCGCCGGCCAGCTCGCGACGAGCGATACGCAACCAGGCTTTTCCACTGTCGCTCATCGGCGCGGGTCCCTGCCCCGTGTGGGGAGGGGGCATAGTCGTGTCCGCCGCAAAATACTCAACACGCTATCCGAGCGCTTCCCGCAATTTCGCTGCATGCAGCCATCGACAACGCTCGCGCACTTCGGAAGCCTATTTGAGGTGGTCGGCAAGGCGCAGGGCGAGTGCAACGATCGTCAGCGTCGAGTTGTCGCTTCCCCCTGTCGGAAACACCGAACTTCCTCCGACGTACAGATTCTCGATTCCATGAACGCGGCCCGCGCGATCGACCACCCCGCTGCCAGGGTGATCGGACATTCGTGTTGTCCCGATGTGGTGGCATTGGCCAACAACGCCTTCCCAGGTCGACGTGCCTTCCGCCAACCATGGTTCGAGGCGAAGACGGCCAGCGTTCAAGCGGCCCACCTCTTCGCCAAGGGCGCGGGCGGCGGTCTGCACTGTCGTCAGATCCAGCTGTGAGAGGCGCCAATCAAGTTGTATGCGAGGCATGCCAAGGGCGTCGTATTGCTGGGTCAATGAGACTCGCGACGCCGGGTTGGGCGCCTGCTCCTGGAGCGTGTACACGGGCCACGCCATCAGAGGGCCGTCGCCTGCCGCGGCGGCGAGTGCGGGTGGGAGTGCGCGCTCCTCACCTTCGCTGACCGGGCGCGGACCGCCGATGAGAAGGCGACAGCTCAGCGAGCCCGACCGTTGCATCCACTCATCGCTCAGGGTCGGCCCGGGACGGACCACGACCTTGCCAATGCGCCGTTCCCGGTAGTCGCCAATCAGGTCAAGCACCGGCTTCGGCTGGCGCGCAAAAATATCGCCCAGCTTGATGGACGGATGATCCATGAAATAGCGGCCGACCAGATCATGGCCGTTGCCAAGTCCATTTCGCTGCACCCGATTTGACGCCAGCAGCAGCCGCGCGTTCTCCATGCCGCCGCAGGCGAGAACATAGTCGCGCGCGCGCACTGTCGCCGTTCGCCCTCCGAGTGTCTTGAGCTCCACGCCGTCGATGCGCCGGCCATTTTCCGCCGGAACGATTTGCGCGACGTTTGCATTCAGCGCGACATCGACGCGCGGTGCAGCAACAAGATCCGCCCGGAAGGCCTGACCAAACCGGACGACAGTATCGGCGCGCCGCAGTGTTCGGACCGTCAGCTTGCCCGAGTTCAGCGGAGGCGGCGCCAGACCAAGCAGTTTCCAGACGCCGTCGTCAAATGCGTAGGGGCCGATTTCAAGCATCGCCTGAGCGCGCTGGTAATAGGGCAGAAGCTCGGCCAACGCTATCGGCCATCCGCTGTCGCTCACCCAACTTCGCTTTGAAAGTTCAAACCCGGTAAGAACGCCGCAATTGCCTCCCCAGTGGTTTGTCGTCCCGCCAAAATAACGCAGACGCGCGGCGTCGAGCTTGAAGTACGGCAGTCCCACACTGGTTCCTTCATAGAGCGACTGGGTCCTGGTGTCGGAATCAAGGCCCCCGCTTTCCAGCAACAGCACCCGCCGCTTCGTGGACGAGAGCGCGCGCGCCAGCGTGATGCCAACGGCGCCCGCTCCAATGATGCACAGGTCCGTATCGATGACGCCCGTTGCGGCGAAGGTGTTGAGATCGCGGATCACCGTGCCTGCCTGCCTCGCACATAAGCCGCAGCCTCACTCTCCGCCAACATCCAGCCATCCACGAGCACGGTGCGACTGTGCAGGAAGTCCAGTGTCTCTGCTGACCCGGGACCATTCGAATTGTTGACCATCATCACCGCGTCCGCGGACACCAGCGTCGTGGGAAATGCGGCAAGCGTTCCGGCCGCTGCCTGCAGGAAAAAGCGTCTGTGCATGCGATCCTTCCTAGGTCTGAGCGTCAGCAAGGATGAGACGGGCGATCGCGCCATCGATCTCTACTCGACCCACGACCTTCGCCGGCGCACCGGCAATGTAGCTGAACGCCGGGAAATCTCCCTGTACGTAGCTTCGAGTCGCGACAAAGCTGTGATCACCGATCGTGCTTCCGGCGCCGATGACGGTCAACGGAGAGATGAAGCAGCAGCTGCCAATTGTCGTCGGCGCAGAGTAAGACTTTGCCGCGCCGCCGGTCAGAGCCCAGTCGATGGTGTGGTGCGTGTAGATTTGCGACCCCGCGCCGATCGAATTCCAGTTGCCGATCGTCAGCGGCGCCGCGTCGCCATCCAGCACCGTGTAGGGTCCAATCCAGCAGTGCTCTCCAACCCGGACGTCGCCTAACACGAGGCTCTCGTCATAGATCGATGTGTGGTCGCCGAAGCCCAGGTCCCGTGCGAGTTGCCAGCGATCATTCAGGAGAGTCCCGGCCGGCACATGCCGATTGAACCGCGCGCGCATTTCGCGGCGCAGATCAGCGACGCCCTGCGCCAATGCGCTATGGCCTTGCAGCGCCAGAACGTCGTTCCAGTCAACGTGGGCAGCCTTCGGATCCTCGCCAACCAGTCCCAGGATTGTTGCTGAAGTGACGAAGCCGACACCGGCTGGCAGGTCGGCATCGGTAAGCCCGAGTTGTCCCATCAGGTTCCGGGCCTTCTGCGAAACGATGGAGGCCGTTGCGGCGGCGGCTTCGCGACCAGGCGGCCGGAACGCTCCGGAATCCGCTATGATGGCAATCTGTCCGCCAACGCGGACCGTTGCTCCGGCAGCGTGCAGATGAAAAAGGTAGCCGTCGGCGCCGGCTTCAATCTCGTAGGCAGCCTTGGCGCTTTCGAAGACAGCAATTGGCTGCCCTTCGCGCACGGCCATTCCGTCGCCAACCAGCCATTGGACCAGCCGTGCGACAGTGTCGTTTGCACTGTGTCTGGGTAGTTTCACCTCTAACATGGCGTGACACCCAGCAAGGAGCTGAGTTCGCGTGTGACGTCCGCCTCGCTCGGCAACACGCTTTCCTCCAGCTCCTGAGAACCTGGAATGGGGAGCTGGCGGGCGCCCACGGAGCGCGCGGAAAACTGCGCGCAGCGCAGCGCCGCCTGATGGATGATTGCCGCCCCGATGCCGTAGTCGGCGACCCCCGGCTCCACGATCAGGAGTTTCCTGGTCCGCGCCACGGAAGCGAGGATCGCCGTGCAGTCGAGCGGCGACAGCTGGGTCAGGACAAAATAGTCGCAGTAGCATTCATGCTCGATCAAGACGTGTCGCATTGCTGCTTCCGCAGCATCAATCACATGACCATAGGCGATCACTGTGGCGTCCGCGCGTACGCCTCGAGGCGGACCAAAATGCAGGGGGGGATAGCTCTGAAGAGTGCCGGGCAAATCCGCAAACTCGAGACCAAGCGGCGCACTGCGCAGCAGCGGTTCGCTGTAGTGGGGCTTCGGCTCGACCAGAACGACCGGCGCATCATCGTTCAGCACCGCGAGGCGAATTAGCGCGCCGGGATCATGGCGCCGGCTCAGCGCAATGACGCGCAGGCCCGGTTCTCCGCAGAACAATCGCTCAAGACTCTGGCTGTGTGTGGGGCCATAGCCAAACCCGCCACCCGACGGAAAGCGAACCGTTATTGGGCAAGTGGTCTTGCCGCCGCTTGTGAAATGGAATTTGGCGGCTGAATTGATCAGCTGATCCGCTGCGAGGGCTACAAAATCTCCGAACATTATCTCCGCGATCGGACGATGACCGGCAAGCGCCGCGCCGATAGCAACGCCTACAATTCCGGTCTCGGCGACTGGCGTCGACAGCACTCGATCAGGATAGAGTGTGGAAAGACCGCGTGAAGCCTTGAAAGCACCACCATAGGGATCGGCCAGGTCTTCGCCGATCAGAAACACCCGCGCATCCGTCATCACCTGACGCATGCCGTCGTTTATGGCGGCAACAACACTTGTTTCAGGTCCAGCTTGCGGCGCGACGAGGTCACGCGCCAGGGGCCGCGCACCGAGATCCGGCGCCGCCACACAGCCGCCGAGGGCAAGTTTGGGGCGCGCCAGAATGTCGTCAGCCAGCAATCGGAGCTCTTCGCGCAATTGATCCGAACGTAGCCGGAATCCGGCGTGAGCCCGCCGCCGCGACTCGACCGTATCCTGACGCCACAAGTCGTCCCGCAGTTCGCGCGAACGCTGGTCGTCGTGTGTGCTGTGCGCCAGCAAACGCCGGGTGTCGATGATCTGCACGAACGGCCCACCACGCCTGACCGTTTCAACAACTCGCCCGAACTGATCGTACAGATCGAGCACGTCAGCGTCTGACCGCCGATCAACGGGAAGGCCGAAACCGCGAAACCGATCGAGCAGATTGCCGACGCTTGTCGCCTTTGCATCGGTAGATTGCGACCAGCCATTGAGCTGCACCAGGAACAGCACAGGCGCCTTGAGCCACGCCGCAAACGTCAGCGCCTCATAGACCGCTCCTTCACCGAGGGTTCCATCGCCGAGCTGTACAACGGCAATCCCAGGGAGCCCCGCATGCGCGCGCGACCAGGCATAACCGACCGCCTGTGGGCAAGCCGCACCCTGTATGCCGTTCGCAAAGAAACGCCCGTGTTGCAAATTTTGGCTCCCGCCCCGCCCAAGGCAGAGAGCGCCCTCTCGACCCAGAAGCTCTGCGATAAGTTCAAATTCGCCGCCGCCGGAAGCTAGGTAGTGACCGTGACCCCGGTGGGTCGCGAAGAACGCGTCGGTGGCAGGATCCAGATGCGCGTGCAACGCCGCAGCGATCGTCTCCTCGCCAACACAGGCATGCACCGTGCCGCGAAAGTGACCTTCTCTATGGAGGTCAAGCAACATGCTTTCAACTTGCCGAATGCGCGCCGCCTGCTCAAGAAGCGATTGCTCAAGGGCCTCGCGCCCCAACGCTTTGATCGTGTTGATTTCCGTGATCCGCATTCCTGGCGCCTGAATGCGGGCCCCTCGTTCTGAATGCGCCCGCAGAGCAACCGTAGCCTGCCTGTTTGAATTTCAACAGGGTCGCGCGTGCATGCCGCGCAGTGAACACGGGGTGAGGTGTTCTCCGGTGGCCACATCTCACATCTCGGCGCCGCGGTCAGCCACCAAAGCGCCGAATGCGAACGGCTCGCGAGCGCTCGGGCCGCTCGCACCAGAAGAGGATCACGCGACGATCCTGCCGTCCTTCATTTCCACGATGCGGTCCGCGCGGGCAGCGATCTCGGCATCGTGAGTCACCACCACAAGCGTTGCATTGCGGTCGCGTGCGATGGCGAACAGCATGTCGGCGACCATCGCGCCTGAGGCTCTGTCGAGATTGCCGGTTGGTTCGTCGGCGAACACGATGGCGGGATTGCTGGCGAGCGCGCGGGCAACAGCAACGCGCTGCCTTTCGCCGCCAGACAGTTGTCCCGGATAGTGATCCAGCCGCGCGCCGAGACCCACAGCTTCGAGACCGGATTTCGCGAGCGCATCGACATCCTTGAGACCCGCGATCTCGAGTGGCGCGCGGACGTTGTCGAATGCCGACATCGTGCCGAGCAGGTGGAAGGACTGGAACACCAGGCTCACCCTGCCCCGCCGCACGCGCGCGAGCTGGTCCTCGCTCTTGCCGGCGAGACTGTCTCCCAGCAGCGTGATCTCACCTTTGGTGGCGCGCTCGATGCCGGTGGCGACAGCAATCAGCGACGACTTGCCCGAACCGGATGGCCCGACAACGGCGACGCTCTCGCCGGGCGCTGCACGAAACGTCACGCCCTTCAAAATCTCGACAGGTCCGGAAGCCGCGGGAAGCGTTAGCCAGACATCTTCAAGGGAAAGCGCGGCGTCCAAATCACCACCGATCGAAGAGCCGGCGCAGGCGCCGTCACGAATGTTTCTTCGTCACCTTCACCGGAATTGACGCGGGATCAATGCCGGACGTAAACGCGCGCCGGATTTCATCCAGCGCCGGCTTCGGCAACAGCAGCCCGCGAGCTCCAGGGACGATATGCGCTGGCCGTGCGAACGCGGGCTCATCGAATCCCATCACGTGCAGCATGGTCGAAAAGAACGAATTCGAATTCCGGCCGAAGCCGAGAAAGGGATAGGGCAGGCCCGATCCGCCTTCCGGCCCGTCGCTAAGCGCGTTGATCCGCTTGAGCGCCTCCAGTGCGGGCGCCAGCCGAGCATGGACATCGGCCTCGCCAAAACCCTCCGCTAGAACACGCGCCGCACCACTGGCGATGGCTTCGCCAAGCGCCCGAGAGCGAAGCGGCGCGCCATTGATCGGCATGAAGGTTCGCGGATGGCTCGCCGTGTCGTAGCCGCGCAACCGGTCGGACGGCAGGTAGCCGATCGGCTTGTGGCGCCAGGCACCGGATCCGGTGTCATACCAGCTCGCAAGGCCATTGAGCTGCCGCACGGCGTTCCGCGCCGGATCGGCGATCACGATCATCCGGTGCGCCGCGAAGCGGCTGCTACGCGGTATCCGCAGTTCGGCTGCAAGGATGCTCCATCCGGTCATACGATGAAGATGGGCTGGCTTTCCACCTTATGGAAGCGCCTTACGGATCTTCGCGCGGATGCTGGATCCTGGAAATCTCGCGCGAGGCGTAGGCCTTGGCCTCGCTGGCGACGACATCCACCAGGTTGCCCATGGCAAGGTGCATGTCGATCAGGTGCAGGCCCCAGCCGGGCAGCACATTTCCATCGCGCACCACATCGCCGACGATGGCGTCGGTGCGCTTGTCGGCGGGATCGGCAGCGATCGAGACAGCGAGATAGTTGAACCCGCCCTTGTCGACACATTGGGCGGACAGCATCCCCGGCAGCATCACGAACGGCGTTTCGATTTCAGGATTGTCGGTGGTCCACGCGCCGGGCGGCGCCATCGAGTCGACCACCTTGCCGGCGGGCAGGATCGCCTTGAGCTGGCCGTTCGATCCGTCGAGCTCCGCTGGATTGACGCACACCGCCTTCATGCCCTGCTGCCCAGCCTTGCCGAACAGCGAGTCCTCGTCAGGCGGCGCATCGGTGCGGAAGGAGGTGTAGGAAATCACGCAGCCGACATCCTCGCTGGAAACGCACGGCGTGATTTCCTTGAACGAGCCCGCGCCGTCCGCGCCAACTGAAAGGTTCGAGCCCAGCAAAACCGCGAGCACCAGCCGGTCCTGCGCCGGCTTGCCATCGATCTCGCTGGCAATCAGCCGCGTCAGCAGCCCCGCTCCCTGGCTGTGCCCGATCAGCACGACGCCGCGCCCTGCATTGTCGCTGGCGATGTAGCGGTCCCACGCTGCCTTGATGTCGGCATAGGCCATCTCGCGATTGGTCGCGACATCCTCCCCCGCGAGCATCTTGCGCAAGGCGGGCAGCGTCACCTGGCGGTACATCGGTGCGTAGATCTTGCAGACCGATCCAAAGCGCGCGACCTGCTGGCGCGCGATCTCGGTTTCCTCGGACCCGGCATTCAAGTCCGAGTTCGGCGTCTCGTCGTTGGAGACAGTCGAATAGACATAGAAGCAGTCGATCGGGGGATTGGCGGCAGGAGCGAAACGATCTTTCGTCAGCTTGCCATCCGCAGAGATCGACGTGGCGATTGCGGACTGTTCGCAGGCGTCGCTGATTTCGGGCCGGCATAGCCACGAGCCTGCCGCAGAATAATCCGCTGGCGTCACCGGGACGAGCGCCGGCGCTGCGCTATCGTCGACAGTCTGGGGTGGAATCACTGGCGCCGGCGCGGGCTTCTGTTCCCCGCACGCCGTTGCAAGAACCGCCAGAAGGGCGGCTATCCGTGTCAATCGCATCGGCGCTCCCCTCACTTCAGTACCAACCAGCATCCGCGACCAATGTGGCGCAGATAGGTCCGGGGTCAAACACCCCAAGGTCAAACACAACGGCGCGATCCCCGTTCCGGACCACCTTTGCAACGGCCTCTCGCTGGGGCAGGTTGCGGCTTGGGGCAACACGCAGGCGCAGCAGCGGTCCACGCAGCGCGCCATCGGGAGGAATACATGGCTAGATCTACGCTGGCGGCGGCACTTGGCTGCGCCTCGATCCTGGCGCTGATATCGTGCCAGACGCCGGAACCAGCTGCTCCCGCCGCGCCAGCAACACCAGTTGCGCAGGTCGCTCCGCCTGCGCTGCCCGTCGCGACGCAGCCGACGCCTGTTGCTGTTCCCGCGACGCACCCCGGCGAACTCGTCTACAAGGCAAGCTGCGCCGCCTGCCACGACAACACGGAAACCACGCGTGCGCCCTCGCGCGACAACCTCAAGGCGATGAGCTTCCAGCTCGTCAACTACGCGCTGACCCAGGGCAAGATGAAGGACATCGGCTCGGCGCTTTCAGCCGAACAGCGCGCGCAGGTCGTCAGTTTCGTCACCGGCCGCGACACCACCAAGAGCGTCGACTGGACGCCCAGCATGATGTGCACGGGCGCGCGCGCTGCGGTTGACCTCGAAGGTCCGGACGCTGCAACCTCCACCCACTACGGCTTTGACCGGAACAACACCCGCAAGCTCACCGCCAAGCAGGCTGGGCTCACCACCGCCCAGATGGGCAACCTCGAACTCGCCTGGTCGATCGCCTTCCCGGATTCGAGCGTGATGCGCAGCCAAGGCGCCGTCGTCGGCAAGAACCTGTTCTATCCCGCGACCGACGCGGGCAAGGTCTATGCCTTCGATCTCTCGGATCCCGCCAAGCCGTGCGTGCAGTGGGTCTATGCCGCGCCTGGCGATGCTCCGCTTCGCACCAGCGTCGCTTATGGCGTCCTCGCCGACGGCACACCACTCCTCGTGTTCTCCGGCATCGACTCAACGGTTCACGCGGTCGACCCGCGCACCGGCAAGGCGCTATGGACCAAGCCTGTCGGCTCCTACTCCTACTCGATGACCAGCGGCACGCCGACCATCCTAAAGGACCGCGTGATCGTTCCGGTCTCGCAGTTCGAGATCTCTTTCGCTGCCGACAACGCGCACGATTGCTGCACCAACCATGGCTACGTTCTGTCGCTCGATCCAAAAACGGGCGCCCAGCAATGGCGCTACGACACGATGGAAGAGGCCAAGCCGATCCGCGACCGCGGCGATGGCAAGATGCTGAAAGGCCCCTCCGGCGCGCCGATCTGGAACTCGCCGGTGGTCGATGAGAAACGCGGCCTCGTCTATTTCGGCACGGGCGAGAGCAACTCCCCGCCGGCGCACAAGAATACCAACGCGCTGATCGCCATCGACCTGAAGACGGGCAAGGAGAAGTGGTCCCACCACGCCACGAAGGACGACATCTTCAACTCGGGTTGCGGCCTCAACCCGCAGCCGACGCGCCTCAACTGCACCAAGGCGCCCGAAACGGTCTTCCGCGATGTCGATTTCGGCGCATCGCTGATCCTCGGCACGCACAAGGATGGCAAGCAGCTGGTCTATGCTGGCCAGAAGTCCGGCTCGGTCTGGGCGCTCGAGCCCGACACGGGCAAGGTTGTCTGGCGCACGCCGCTCGGCACCGGCGGCGCGCTCGGCGGCATCCACTGGGGCATCGCTTACGACAACGACACCATCTACGCGCCGATCACCAGTGTCGGCCGGCCGATCCCGGGCGAGTGGGACGGCGATCCCAACATCAAGCCTGGCCTCTACGCGCTCGATGCCAAGACTGGAAAGATCAAGTGGCAGTTCAATCCTGAACCTCCCGCCGGCACGCCTGCCCCCGCTCCGGGCACCCGCGGCGGCTGGCGCGGCAACGTCTTCTCGACGGCGCCGACCCTGATCGACGGAACGGTGGTGACGGCCGCGCTCAACGGCCAGATCTACGTCAACGACGCCAAGACCGGGAAGCTGCTGTGGACCTACGAGACCGCGAAGGAGTTCGACGGCATCAACGGCGTCAAAGGCAAGGGCGGCGCGATCGATTCGAACTCGATCACGGCCGCCAGCGGCCTGCTGCTGGTGAACTCCGGCTACGGCATGTTCGGTCAGGCCGGCGGCAACATGCTGCTGGCGTTCAAACCGAAAGCCAACTGATCGTGAGCTGACGCCGCGTTAGAGTTGACGCGGGCGTCACGTCGGGTGGATGGTCTCTTCCGTTGCGGCGTCGCCAGCAAAAGACTGTGCGCGACCGCCGGAGGAGGTGTTCTGATGTCCACGCTTCGCGCGCTTGCGTCTGTTCTTGCCATCAGCGCCACGGCGCTGCTTGCTTCCTGCACGACACCGGCGGAGCAGACCGAAACCCAGGCTGTGGTCGCCGCAGCGCCGGCTGGCCCGCATCCAGGCGAAGCGGTCTACAAGAAGGCCTGCGCCTCCTGCCACGATAATCCGGACGCCACCAAGGCGCCTTCGCGCGAAACGCTGGCGCGGATGGCGTCGGGGCAGATCACCAACGCGCTGATCACCGGCAAGATGATCGCGCAGGCGACCGGCCTCAGCTCTGCACAGGTGTCGTTCGTGTCGGACTATCTCTCCGAAGCAGCCGTCGTCAGCGACGACTGGATCACGGCGATGCAGTGCCCAACCAATCGTCGCACGCCGAAACTGTCGGCGGCGCCGACAGTCGCCACCTTCGGCTTCGACCAGAGGAATCGCCGCAACCTTTCCTACGCACAGGCCGGCCTCAAGCCAGCCGATCTTGCGAATCTCGAACTCGCCTGGGTCGTGGCCTTCCCCGACGCGGTCACCATGCGCAGCCAGGCCGCCATCGTCGGCAATTCGATCTTCCTGCCGGTCGGCGAGAGCAAGAACCGCGTCTTCGCCTTCGACATTTCCGACAAGGTCAAGCCCTGCATCCAGTGGGTCTTCACCGGCGAGCGCACCATCCGCACCTCCGCCGGCTATGGCGTCCGCAAGGACGGCACGCCGATCATCCTTGTCGGTGACATGGGTGCCATGACCATCGCCATTGACGCTCGCAACGGCAAAAAACTGTGGGAGACACACACAGGCCTCTTCGACGGCTCCGTCTCCACCGCGACGCCTGTGCTCGTCGGCGACCGGGTGATTGCGCCCTCCTCGCAATACGAAATCATGATGGCAGCGCAGGACCACCACGTCTGCTGCAAGATGCATGGCGGCGTCAGCGCGGTCGATGCGATGACCGGCAAGATCATCTGGCAGACCGGCACGATGGAGGACGCCAAGCCGATCCGCGACCGTGGCGACGGCCAGATGCTCTGGGGACCTGCCGGCGCGCCGGTGTGGAACTCGCCCTCGATCGATATCAAGCGCAACCGCCTCTACGTCGGCACCGGCGAAGCCAACTCGGAAACGGCGCACAAGAACACCGACGCGCTGATGTCGTTCGATCTCACCAGCGGCAAGATCCTCTGGTCCTACCAGGCGACGGCGGACGACGTGTACAATGTCGGCTGCGGCCCCAAGGGCGGCGCCAAGAACTGCTCGAAGAACACGGTTTACCGTGACGTAGATTTCGGCGCCTCAACCATCCTCGCTACCCGACCGGACGGTAAGGACATCGTCGTGGCCGGCCAGAAGTCCGGCACCGTCTGGGCGATGAATCCGGATGATGGCACGGTCGTATGGCGTCGCGATATTGGCACTGGCGGCGCCAATGGCGGCATCCACTGGGGCATCGCGGTCGACGAAACACACGTCTATGCACCGATCTCCTATCCTGGCCGCTCCATCCCCGGACAGGATGTCGATCCGAACCTTAAGCCCGGCCTTTATGCCGTGAACCTCCAGGATGGATCGATCGACTGGAAGTTCGAGGTGAAGCCCGACTGCACCGACGAGCGCAAGAAATTCGTGCCCCGCTGCAACGGCCTGTTCGGCCTCTCCGGCGCCCCCACCGTCATCGGCGACCACATCGTCACCGGCGGCCTCGATGGCCGCGTCTATGTCGTCGAACGCAAGACCGGCAAGCTGGTCTCGCAGTGGGACACCGCGCAGAAATACCAGACGGTCAACGGCGTTGAAGGCAACGGCGCCTCGGTCGACAACGCGTCGATCATCGCCACCAACGGCCTGCTCATCATGAACTCCGGCTACGGCCTCTTCGGCCAGGGCGCGGGCAATGTGATGATCGCCTACAAACCCAAGAGCTAGAGTATCGGGGATATAGTCATGATCAGGACCATCACATCGAGCCTCGCACTCGCGACGGCTCTGTCCCTCGCCGCATGTTCGACATCGGAAACGCAGACAGCCTCAAGCGATCCGATGGTGATCGCCGCTCACCATGGCGAGGCAACTGCCGCTTCCAAGGCGGCAGGCGAAGCCGTCTACCAGAAGCATTGCGCCTCCTGTCACGACAACCCCGAGCTGACCAAGGCGCCCTCGCGCGATACCCTGAAGCGCGTCTCGGCGCTCTACGTCACCAACGCGCTGATCATGGGCAAGATGACAGCTCAGGGATCGCAGTTGTCCGCTGTCGAAGTATCCAACGTCTCCGACTATCTCTCTGGCGGCGAGGCCAACGCCACGGGCTGGATCGAACCCAACGCCTGCCCCGCCAACCGCCGTACGCCGAAACTCGACGTGAAGCCCACCGTTTCTGGTTTTGGCTACAACTACTCGAACCGCCGCGAGCTCTCCTTCGCGCAGTCCGGCCTCGAGCCTGGCGATCTCGACAACATGGAAGTCGCCTGGACCATGGCCTTCCCACAGGTCAGCACAATGCGCGGACAGGCCGCCATCGTCGGCGACACGATGTTCCTGCCGATGGCCGACAACAACCGCCTCTTCGCGCTCGACATCTCGGGCGACAAGCCATGCGTTCAATGGGTCTATGACGGCGGCCGCTCGCTCCGCACATCGGCAGGCTATGGCGAGATGTCCAACGGCCAGAAGGTCGTGATGGTCGGCGACATGGGCGGCTTCGTCCATGCCATCGACGCGAAGACCGGCAGGAAGATGTGGGAAGCCGACATCAAGTTCTTCCAGAACCAGATGGTGACCTCGACGCCAGTTCTCTACAAGGATCGCGTCTACGCACCCATCTCGCAATACGAACTGCCCGCCGCCGCCGCGGATTCCTACGTGTGCTGCAAGGCGCGCGGCGGCATCACCGCGCTCGACGCGAAGACCGGCAAGAAAATCTGGGCACAGGCGACGATGCCTGAGGCCAAGCCGATCAAGGATCGTGGCGATGGCCAGTTCATCTGGGGCCCCTCGGGCGCGCCGATCTGGAACTCCGCCTCGCTCGATGTGAAGCGCAACCGCCTCTATGTCGGCACCGGCGAAGCCAATTCCGGCCCGGCTCACCCGAACACCGACGCGTTGCTATCGTTCGACCTCGACACGGGCAAGATCGTCTGGAGCCATCAGGCAACTGCCGACGACGTCTATAACCTGGGATGCGCGCCGGGCCGCGAGAGCAACAAGAACTGCTCGGGCCCGACGGTCTATCGCGACGTCGACTTCGGCGCCTCGACCATCTTCACCCAGGCGCCAAACGGGAAGGAGCTCGTCCTCGCCGGCCAGAAATCCGGCTCGGTCTGGGCGATGAACCCGGATGACGGATCAGTGGTGTGGCGCACTGCACTTGGCCACGGCACGGCGATGGGCGGCATTCACTGGGGCATCGCGGCGGACGACACTCACATCTACGCGCCGATCTCCAACGTCGGCCGCGCTGTTCCCACCGACCCTGCCTATGACGCCAACGCCATCAAGCCCGGCCTCTACGCCCTCAACCTCAATGACGGCTCAATCGCGTGGCAGTTCAACACGCAGCCGGATTGCCCCGACGAACGCAAGAAACGTCTGCCCGGCTGCCAGCGTCTTTCCGGCATCTCCGCGGCCCCCAGCGTCATCGGCGACTATGTCGTCGCCGGCGGCCTCGACGGCAGGCTCTACGTGCTTGACCGCAAGACAGGCGCACTGAAGTGGCAGTACGATACCGCGCAGACCTATCAGGGCGCCAATGGCGTCGAGGGCAATGGAGGGTCTTTCGATGCGGCGTCGATCATCGCCACGCGCGGCCTGCTGATCGTGAACTCCGGCTACGGCATGTTCGGCCAGGCGCCGGGAAATGTGATGATCGCGTTCAAGCCGAAGAAGTAGGACACGCGCCAACACTTGCCCCCACTGTCCGCGCCGCCTACTCACCTACGTGAACGGAGGCGCCGATGGCCAATGAGAAGGACAAGCTGGTTCGCGACCAGCCGGTGGAGATGCCCGCCGAGCAGGGGCCGCTTGCGCCCTACCACGGCGCCCAGCCGCCCGCGCCCAAATGGTTCGAGGACGCCGTCGCCACGCACTACGATACCGCGTTCGTCGAGAGCGAGGGCGCGAAGGTCCACTACCAATCCTGGGGCGACCGGTCGAAGCCGGGCCTCTTGCTGGTCCACGGCAACGGCGCGCACGCGCACTGGTGGGATTTCGTCGCCCCGTACCTGATCGAGGACTATCACGTCGTCGCCATGACCTTCTCGGGCATGGGCGATTCCGCCTGGCGCGAAAACTACACGATGGAGATGTTCGCGCGCGAACAGCTCGCGGTGTGCGAAGCAGCCGGTCTTTTCGCGCACGCCGAAAAGCCGATCATTGTCTCGCATTCCTTTGGCGGCTTCGTGACCATCCTCACCGGGGCAGAGTACGGTGATCGCTTTACCGGCATCGTCATCGTCGACTCGCCCGTGAACCCGCCCGACCGGCCACGTACCGGTCCGCCCAAGGCCATACGCGGCAATCGCGTCTATCCCACGCTCGAGAAAGCCCTCTCGCGCTTCCGCCTCGCTCCGCTGCAGCCGTGCGAGAACCACTACATCCTCGACTACATCGCCCGCTGGTCGCTCAGGAAAGCACCGATGGCCGATGGATCCGGCGACGGCTGGGCCTGGAAGTTCGATCCCTCGATCTGGCAGCGTTTCTCCGTCTCCCGCGAACCTCCTGAACTTCTGAAAGCCACTCGCTGCCGCATCGCGCTGTTCAAGGGCGACAAGTCGATCATCTGGGACACCGACGTCCGCGACTACATGCGCGACCTCCTGAACCGTCAGGTTCCCTTCATCGAGATCCCGGAAGCGCGCCACCACGTCATGCTCGACCAGCCCCTCGCTTTCGTGGCTGCGCTACGCACGCTGCTGCAGGAATGGCGGCATTCGACGCCGGACCGGGTCGTGGGATAGCGCCGGGCGCCCGAATCCCGTCTGGACTCGCGATTCGCCCGGAAATCACCCACGATTTTCCGCCCTCTGCGGCCTTCTGGGCGCTTTCCAACGGGCTGCGATCCGGCTACATCCGACCCCGCTTTGACCGTCAAATCGCTCACGGAGCTTGATCCGCCATGGCGCATGCCGAACCCGCTTCCAAAGGCCCGATCGTGACGCCACCGGCGCACACGGATGCCTACATGGATATGTCCGCCCGCCGCGGCATGTTCGGCGGCTTCGGCCAGCTGACCGCGTGGAGCTGCCTTCTGATCCTCATGGTCGTCGGCTACGCCACCTTCACCATCACCATGGGCGTGCCATGGATCGGCGCGATGATCGGCTTTGCGGTATTCGGCATCGCTGCCGGTCTTCTGATGAATCTGGGCGGGGCGTGGGTTGCCACGGTGGTTGGGCTGTGCGTGTTGGGGGTCTTCGTCGAGATCCTCATCTGGCTCGGCTCCGCCTTGCTCCAGTAGGCCGCTGGCCACATGAAAATCGCCGTCCTCAGGGAACGCCGCTTCGGAGAGAGCCGCGTTGCGGCAACCCCTGAGTCGGTCAAGAAACTCATCGGCCTGAAGCACGAGGTCGCCGTCGAGACCGGCGCCGGGATTTCCGCGGGCATCCGCGATGAAGACTATGCCGCCGCCGGCGCGACGCTCGGGTCGGCTGCCGATGTCCTCAAGGGCGCCAACATCGTCTTCAAGGTCCGCGCGCCGGACGCCGGCGAGCTGGCGACATATCCGAAGGGCGCCGCCCTTCTCGGTCTGCTCGACCCCTACGCCGCCAAGGCCGAAGCTGCGGCTTATGGGTCGGCCGGCATCGTCGCCGTGGCGATGGAGTTCGTTCCCCGCATCACGCGCGCCCAGTCGATGGACGTGCTGTCGAGTCAGGCAAACCTTGCCGGCTATCGCGCCGTCATCGAAGGCGCACAGCTCTATGGCCGCGCCCTGCCGATGATGATGACCGCCGCCGGCACCGTCGCCGCCGCCAAGGTATTCGTGATGGGCGCAGGCGTTGCCGGACTTCAGGCGATTGCAACGGCCCGCCGCCTCGGCGGTGTTGTCTCCGCCACTGATGTGCGCCCAGCTGCCAAGGAACAAGTCGCCTCGCTCGGTGCGAAATTCATCGCGGTCGAGGACGAGGAATTCAAGGCCGCTGAAACCGCCGCCGGCTATGCCAAGCCGATGTCGCCGGAATACCAGAAGAAGCAGGCCGAACTCGTCGCCGCCCACATCGCCAAGCAGGATATCGTCGTCACCACCGCGCTGATCCCGGGCCGTCCCGCACCCGTCCTGGTCACGGAGGCGATGGTGAAATCCATGCGGCCTGGCTCGGTGGTCGTGGACCTTGCCGTCACGCAAGGCGGCAACTGCCCGCTCTCGAAGGCAGACGAAGTCGTCGACGTGAACGGCGTCAAAGTCATCGGCTTCTCCAACCTGCCCGGTCGCATCGCTGCTGATGCTTCCGCACTCTACGCCCGCAACCTGCTCGCCCTGCTGCCGTTGCTGACAGGCGAGAACGCGGCCTTCGCACCCAAATGGGACGACGAGATCGTCAAGGCGGCTGTCCTCACGCGCGACGGCGCCGTGGTTCATCCGGCGCTGAAAGACGGCTAGGATCGGCGCCGCTACAATCCAAAGAGCGGCAAGACGAAGACCAGAAACGAAGAGGGACCGGGGACATGATCAGACGGCTAGCAGTTCTGTCCGGCTGTGCTCTGGCGCTGGCTGCGCCCGCCTTCGCCTCCACCGGCGTCGACATGGTCGATCCGCTGATCTTCCGCCTCGCCATCTTCGTGCTGGCCATCTTCGTCGGCTATTACGTGGTCTGGTCGGTGACGCCTGCCCTGCACACGCCGCTGATGGCGGTCACCAACGCAATCTCCTCGGTCATCATCGTCGGCGCGCTGATCGCCGCCGTCTCCGGCTCGGGCCAGGAAATGACCTCCGACCTCTGGCTCTCAAAAGGCATGGGCGGCGTCGCGGTTGCCCTTGCCTCAGTGAACATCTTCGGCGGCTTCCTCGTCACGCGGCGCATGCTGGCGATGTACAAGAAGAAGGAAAAACCGGCGCCGGCGGCCGGGGCGAAATAGGGGACACGGCATGACGGTTCGGGGGATCATTCTTGCGATCGCGGCGCTCGCGCTGACGCCTGCGGCGACGGCGCAGAAGATTCCGTCCGCCGAATCGGGCGTCGCTCCACTGGCCTTCGCCGGGTTTGCACCGAGCGCTGCGACGGTCACCGTGAAACCGGGAGACACCGCCTGGACCGAACAAGTCTACCCCGCCAATGCCGTTCGCCTGCTCGACCCCGCCAAGCCCCGCGGCCGTCCCGGCGCCGACGGCCTGCCCGCAGGCGCGCTGTTGTTCGGCTACCAGCTCTCGACCGGCATGGCCTTTTGCCCGCCGCTCAATCCCGCGAAGTCGTTCAAGCGCGTGCAGTGCTTTCGCGATCTCGACAATGACGGCACATTCGATGGCGGCTATGTCACCGGCGATGACGACGCAGACAGTCGGTATTTCTCGACCTTCCTGCATGCGATTACTGGCGTTCCCAAGTACCGTTACGAGAGCGTCTCCGGCGACCTGCTGCCCGGCGCCGCTACTCGCGTCATCCTTGCAGACATGAAGAATGGCGCCCCGCGTTTCCGGCTCCAGATCGACAATGAAACGCTCGAGTCCCTTCTCGTATGTTACCTGCCCCAGTCAGGCGTCTGCTACGTGCTCGGTGTGCAGTTCGCGTTTGCTGCGGCCGACAATGGCGCAGTCACGCTCACCTTCCATGGATCGACGCCTGTTCGAACAATCGACATCAGGAACACCTCTGACCCTCTCAAGCCCTGACCGGCCGAAGGCATACCCATGAACGCCAACATCGCCGCCCTTCTCTATCTTGCCTCGGGCGTCCTCTTCATTCTCTCGCTGCGCGGGCTATCGAGCCCCGCGACGTCGCAGAAGGGCGCGCGCAACGGCATCATCGGCATGGCGATTGCCATCCTCACCACCCTCTGGATGGCGTGGGAGAATACCGGCGGCCTCGATACGCCGACCATCGCGATCATCGCGGGCGGCCTCGTTGTCGGCGGCATTGTTGGCGGCATCGTCGCCCAGAAGATCAAGATGACGGCCATGCCGCAGCTGGTCGCCTTCTTCCACTCGCTGGTCGGCCTCGCCGCTGTGCTGGTTGCCGCCGCTGCCCTCTACGCGCCGGAAAGCTACGGCATTGGCGTGAAGGGCGCGATCCATACCGTATCCATCATTGAGCTTTCCCTCGGCTCCGCCATCGGTGCTCTCACCTTCACCGGCTCGGTGATCGCCTTCCTCAAGCTCAACGGCAACATGTCGGGCGCACCGATCATCCTGCCGGCGCGCCACCTCATCAACATCGCCTTCGGCGTAGCGATCGTCGCCCTTGTCGTGCTGATGGTGCAGAACGAAGGCGCCGAGCCCTGGATGTTCCTCGCTCTCACGGCGATTGCGCTGGTGCTGGGCATCACGCTGATCATCCCGATCGGCGGAGCAGACATGCCCGTCGTCGTCTCGATGCTGAACTCGTATTCCGGCTGGGCCGCAGCCGCGCTTGGCTTCACGCTCGAGAACAATGCGCTGATCATCACCGGCTCGCTGGTCGGCTCGTCCGGCGCGATTCTCTCCTACATCATGTGCAAGGCGATGAACCGCAGCTTCATCTCGGTCATCCTTGGCGGCTTCGGCGGCGAGACGGCGGCGGCGGCAACCGGCGGCCCTGCCAAGCCGGTGAAGATCGGCTCGGCGGACGACGCCGCCTTCATCATGAAGAACGCTTCGAAGGTGATTATCGTGCCGGGCTACGGCATGGCGGTGGCGCAAGCCCAGCACGCGCTGAAGGAGATGGCAGAGAAGCTCAAGGCCGAAGGCGTCGAGATCACCTACGCCATCCACCCCGTCGCCGGCCGCATGCCCGGCCACATGAACGTGCTGCTCGCCGAAGCCCAGGTCCCCTACGACGAAGTCCACGAGCTCGAAGACATCAATTCCTCCTTCGCCCAGGCCGACGTCGCCTTCGTCATCGGCGCCAACGACGTGACGAACCCCGACGCCGAAACCAACACTGCCTCGCCGATCTACGGTATGCCGGTGCTGAAGGTCTGGAACGCCAAGACCGTCTTCTTCATCAAGCGCTCGCTCGCGTCCGGCTATGCCGGCGTCGAGAACCCCCTCTTCTTCCGCGAAAACACGATGATGCTCCTCGGCGACGCCAAGAAGATGACCGAAGAGATCGTCAAGGGGCTGTAGCCGCGCCCCACGGTCCAACAACCGGCGCCCGCTTCGCCATCCAGCTGGCCACCTCGCCAACAGCCGCATGTCGCGTCGGCGAGAGCAGCTTCAGTCTGTAGATGCCGTACAACGTCAGGATGGCGACTATCGAAGCCGCGACCAGCACCGAATAGGTGCCACTGAACGTCGACCCCACCGTTTGCCAGAAAAATAGTCCCGAAAGGACGGCGGCAACGAGTGCTAGAATTGCGACCCTCCCGATTTTCCACCCGGCGGGTCGACCGTTGCGTATGCGCAGGTCGGGTTTCGCAGCAGCCAATGCCTGGAACACGGCCGCGGTCGCCGCAAAGTAAGTTCCCCTGTCGCCGCTCGAGACTGCCCCAGCCGCATGCCAGGTTGGCGACGTCATGAACATGACCGTGCCGCCGCGCTTTGCCTGCAGGTACACGGCTTCGCCCTCAACCTGGCGACTCTGCCAGTTGTAGACTGTGACGGACCTGAGGTCAGAGAATGCAACGTCTTTGGTCTTGTCATAGACCGTCTTGGCTGCGCCGTTCGAAGCGACAGACCGGATGCTCACGCGGTCCGCACTGACACCTAAGGTGTACCGCGTGAAATACGTGGCTTTGAAAGTGAACCGCGATTCCCCGACCATCGCGCGCAATCTGCTTCAATCTCGAGCCTGTGAAAACCCCGCGCCGAAGTGCTATCTTTCCCCCGCAACAGAGGGACGCCATGACCATTCTCGTCGACAACATGCAGTGGGTGCTGCTCGTCTGTGGCCTTCTGACGTTCAGCATGATCCAGGCGGTGTTTATCCCGCGCGCCACGATGCGGGCCTGGTTCGGCGAGGCACCGGATAGCCCTGCCGCCGCCATGCTGATGCGCAACTGGGGCGCGCTGATCGCGGCCGGAGGCCTGCTGCTGATCTACGCTGCGTTCAACCCCGAGGTTCGCCCGCCTGCTCTTCTCTTTGTCGGCGCCGGCAAGCTGGCCTTCATCGTGCTGGTGCTGTCGCAAGGCAGGCGCTTCCTGAAAAAGCAGGCCGGCCTTGCCGTGGTCCTGGACAGCGTGATGGTCGCGCTCTTTGCCGCCTACCTTCTGGCGACCGGGACCTAGTCAGCCGGCTGCGCTCGCCGGGTCCGCAGCTTCGCCAGTCGCCCGATCAGCTTGCGCCCCGGCCGCTCGATCACACGCTCGCCGATCGCTGCCGCCAGCACGGCGAAGCCGATGCCGCCGATCGCAACCAGGCTGCTGAAGAAGGTGACGCTCCCTGGCGCTCCGAACATCCGGCTCGCGATTTCGAAGTAGATCATCGCAGCCGCGATATGCACCATGTAGAGCGCGTAGGAGATTTCACCGAGATAGAGGCTTGTCTTCGTCTCGAGCACGCCATTGACTCCGGCTCGCGCGCGCTCCGCGGCTGAAACAAGCAAGACGATGAACGCCGCAATGATGGTCCAGTCCGGCAGGGCAAGCTGGGTGAGGACAAGCACCAGACCGATGGCGCCGAAGGTCGCATAGCGGTTCGACAGGATTGGAAAGCGAATGGTCTGCATCGCCATGCGAATGCCGGCGCCGAGCAGGAATTCCGGCATGATGCGCATGATCGCCTGGTCGCCGATCCAGGTCGAAGGCCGTCCCAGCACAAGCTGCGCGCCAAAATACCAGCCGAACACCGCGACCAATCCCAACAGCGCCATCACGCGCGGCCAGCGCGCCAGCAGCATCACCAGCGGGAAGCAGAGATAGGCGAAGAACTCCGCACTGATCGACCAGCTCGGATAGTTGAATTCCTCGCCCGATCCGACCCAGGCATGCACGAGGAACAGATGCTCCCACAGCACGCGGAAATCGTAGCGTTCGGCGCTGTCGAGCTGCAGGCCGGCAGCCGGCGCCGCGAGCGCAACGACCACGAAGAAGGCCAGCGTCGCGATGTGCATCGGATAGATGCGGGCGATCCGCTTCAGCATGAAGCCGGAATGCCGGTAGCTCCCGTCCTTCAGGCTCTCGCCATAGACGTGGGCCAGGATGAAGCCCGAGAGGATGAAGAAGAAATCGACGCCCAGATAACCCCGCGCGAAGATCAGCCAGCCATTGGCCTCGGTCCCGAAATAGGGGCGGAAATGGAACAGCACGACCCACAGCGCCGCCCAGAAACGCAGGCTGGTCAGGGTCTTGAGTTCCGAGGGAAATTCCGGCGCCTTCACGGTCGCGTCTCCTGCGGCGCCTCGCGGCTGGCGTTAAGGCGGATTCCGGTGCAAAAGCCACGCCGAACCGGCGCCCCTTTGACCCCGCCCGTCCCCTCATAGGCGAGTATGACCCAGACTACGTTAACCCAACCCAAGGTCGGCATCGTTTCGCTCGGCTGTCCGAAAGCGCTGGTCGATAGCGAGCGCATCATCACGCGCCTGCGCGCCGAGGGCTACCAGATCGCCCCGGATTATGCCGGCGCTGACCTCGTCCTGGTTAACACTTGCGGCTTCCTCGATAGCGCACGCGACGAAAGTCTGCAGGCGATTGGAGAGGCCCTCAACGAAAACGGCAAGGTCATCGTCACCGGCTGCCTCGGCGCCGAGGCCAGCGTCATCACCGATCGCCACCCCGGCGTCTTGGCTGTCACTGGCCCGCACCAGTACGAACAGGTGATGGATGCGGTGCACACCCACCTGCCAGCCCCGGAACATCCGTTTGTCTCGCTAGTGCCGGAATCGGGCTACCGCCTCACCCCGCGCCACTACGCCTATCTCAAGATTTCCGAAGGCTGCAATAATCGCTGCTCCTTCTGCATCATTCCGAGCCTGCGCGGCGACCTCGTCTCGCGCCGCATCGACGCGGTCCTGCGCGAAGCCGAGCAGCTGGTGAAAGCCGGCGTGAAGGAACTTCTCGTCATCAGCCAGGATACGTCGGCTTACGGCCTCGACGTGAAATACGCGCCCTACAAATGGCGCGACAAGGAACGCCAGACGCGCTTCAAGGATCTCTGCGAAGGCCTGGGCGAACTCGGCGTATGGACCCGCCTCCACTACGTCTACCCCTACCCGCATGTCGACGACGTCATGCCGATGATGGCCGACGGCCGCATCCTCCCCTATCTCGACATCCCCTTCCAGCACTCCTCCCCGAACGTGCTGAAGGCGATGAAGCGCCCCGCCAACATCGACAAGACGCTCGACCGCATTGGCAAATGGCGGCGCGAAGTTCCCGATCTCGTCCTGCGCTCCTCCTTCATCGTCGGCTTCCCCGGCGAGACCGATGCCGACTTCGAGCACCTGCTCGGCTGGCTGAAGGACGCGAAGATAGAACGCGCCGGCTGCTTCAAATACGAGAACGTCACGGGCGCCGCGTCGTCCTCGCTCCCGAACCACGTTCCGGAAGAGGTCAAGGAAGAACGCTGGCATCGCTTCATGGCCGTGCAGGCTGAAATCTCGGAAGCGTGCTCCAAGACCCAGGTCGGCAAGACGATCGACGTTCTCATCGACGAAGTCGATGAAGACGGCGCCGTCGGCCGCTCGAAAGCCGATGCGCCGGAGATCGATGGTTCGGTCTTCATCGACGACGCGACGCTGAAACCGGGCGACCTGATCAAGGCCACCGTGATCGAAGGCGAAGGCGTCGACCTCTGGGCCGAAACGGTCCGCTAGGGTCAGTGTGCGCTCGCCGGCGCCGATCAATCCCCACTGCCTCGCGAGCCTGGATTCTCGGGAAACGCCCGAGAATGTCCTGCTGAGGGAGCCGGCAACCTGATCGAACTATGTTGGGTGTCTGGCCCGCCAAGCAGCGCTTGGCCTGGGCAATCAGCGATCCGTTGTAGGATAAAATAAATCCGTCCCGAGCTTATCCGACACCCTTGGCGTCCGGACTATGATGCGCTCATCGGGTGCATAGGGAGACCGGCGTGGTCCCGCCGAATCCGGCGAATTTTTAGGCGTCCGAATCCGGCGAATTTTTTACTGCGTTATCCGCTTCGCCGGCCCGGCGTCTTCTTCCCAGGCATCAGAATCTTCCTTATTGTTTTTCGATAAAAACTAAGCTACTAGTCTCCTGAAGCCGCCTTGGGTCAGAGGCGCATAAATGCCCGGCGCAGGCAGCGGCTCGCCAAAAAACGAAACAGAACAAGGGCAAATCTGATGCGTTCTCATCTTCTCCTCATCCCGGTCACCGCAGCACTCGCGCTCGGCGGCTGTATCGCGAGCGCCCAAGGCGCCGCCTATGTCGACTCCCAGCGCCACGCCTACACCGGCTTCAAGAAGGTCGATGTCTCGGCCGGCATCGAAGTCGTCCTCACCCAGGGCGCGTTCGACGTGAAAGCGGAATCGAACAACAGCGACTTCAGCCAGCTGGTTGTCGAAGTGCGCGGCGACACGCTGCACATCGGCCGCAAGCCGATGGCGTTCGGCTGGGGCGGTCCGCGCTATCGCGTCAATGTCGCTGCGCCCGCCTATTCCGGCGTTGACGTGTCCTCCGGCGCTAGCCTCGACGGTTCGGGCCTGCAGCTTGCCGACCTCGAAGTTCAGGTGTCGTCCGGCGCGCACGTCGAACTCGCGGGCAGCTGCACCGGGCTCGACGTGAACATTTCCTCGGGCGCGCATTTCGATGGCGAAGGCCTGAAGTGCGAAACGGCGCGGGTCGACGCCTCATCCGGCGCCCATGCCGACGCCTTCGCCACGCGCAGCGCCAATGGCGATGCGTCCTCCGGCGCCCACGTCACCTTCCACGGCAAGCCTGCTTCGCTGGAGAAGGATACGTCGAGCGGCGGTTCGGTAAGCGCGCTATAAGACCTGGAAAGAACATCATGATCAGGCTTACCTGGATCGTTCCCGTCGCGGCGCTGGCCGCGACCGGAGCATGCTCGACCTATGAATCCGTCGAGACACGCACCTACGACCTTTCCGGTTTCGACAGCATCTCGGCCTCGTCCGGCGTCAACGTCGTGCTCAAGCAGGGCCCGTTCGCGATCAACGCCGAAGGCCCGAAAAGCAGGCTCGACAAGCTCGTCATCGAGCGCGACGGCTCGCAGCTGTCGATCAGCCGCAAGCCAAGCATGAACTGGTTCGGCTGGAACATGCAGAGCGACATCGTCACCGTCAGCGCACCCGCCTACATGGCGATTGCAGCAACCGGCGGGGCCGATGTCGATATCGGCGGCCTGAATGGCTCAGCGCTCAGCATCTCCGCATCGGGCGGCGCCGACATCAATGCCAGCGGCGTTGTGGTCGACACGCTGACCGCCAATGTCTCTGGCGGTGGCGATCTCAACCTTACCGGCTCGTGCAAGTCGCTGACGGTCGAGGCATCCGGCGGCGCTGACTTTGGCGGTGAGAACCTGCGTTGCGACAACGCCGTCGTCACCGCCTCCAGCGGCTCGGACGTCGACGTCATCGTGTCGGGCAGCGCTTCGGGCAATGGCTCGTCCGGCGCCGATATCCGCTTCCACGGCAACCCGGCCTCGTTCCAGTCGAACGAGTCGAGCGGCGCGGATGTGTCGGCAGGCTCCTGATACAGCTCATCCCGCTCCGGTGAGGGCCGGAGCGGGATCCAGGGGGTGCCGTCGTTTTACGATCTGGCGGGCTGAGTGGCCTGGGACCCGATACGCATGTCGGGACGAGCCGGGGAGGAAAGCGCCTTCAAACGGGGAGAGAGACGGCGCTATCGACCAACCGGGTTGAGGATCATCACGCGCGCATTCCGCGGGATGCCAAGCTCGGCAAAGCTCCACGTCATCGAGCGGCCTTCGGCGACCAACGCCTTGCAGTTGTCCTCGACGCGCCGGCGGAAGCCGACGTCGAAACGGTCCTCGCCGCGGTCGCGGACGACCGGATCGAAATGCTCTTTCTGGGTGCAGCCGTTCGAGTGCGCCGTGATCGTCACTTCCGGTCCGCGCGGGCTGATGTCGGCGCCAAGCAGGTAGCCGAAATTGCCCCGATGATCGTCCCAGTCACGGTCGCTGACATCCGCATCCACCAGGATGCATCCGCCCAGCATCAGGCTCGCCGCGCACGCCGTGGCCAAAGCCGCAATTTTCTTCATGTCCTGCCCCTTCTGGATCTAGCAGGAACTATTATCGATATTCGATATGAACGCGCGATGAACGAGGGATTTAGTTGGAACCCCTCCAAGGCGAATTGTCCTGCCCGATCAGTCGATCTTGTATTGTTCCAGCCGATAACCCGGATCCGGATATTCAGGCTTCATGTCTTCCAACACCCCACGGATCAAGCGGGCGACGGTCGCATCCCGCCGCGACCGGCTGTCGGCCGGCACGACATGCCAAGGCGCCCACGGCGTCGAGCACTTCTGCAGCGCCGTTTCATAGGCCGTCTGGTAGTCGTCCCACAGCTTGCGGTCCTCAAGGTCCGACGGGTTGAACTTCCAGCGCTTCTCGGGAACCTCCAGCCGTTCACGCAACCGCTCGCCCTGCTCGTCCTTCGAGATGTGGAGCATGAGCTTCAGCACCCGCGTGCCGTTTTCCACCAGCGTCTTCTCGAATGCGTTGATCTGGTCATAGCGCTGCTCGACCATTTTCGGCGGCGCCAGCTTGCGCACCTTCACGACCAGAACGTCCTCGTACTGCGATCGGTTGAACACGGTGATGTAGCCCTTGCGCGGCGCAACCTTGTGCAGCCGCCACAGATAGTCGTGCGCCAGCTCTTCCTCGGTCGGCTTGCCGAACGCGTGAACCTGCACGCCCAGCGGGCTGGTGTATTTGAACGCTTCCTTGGTCGCGCCGTCCTTGCCGGCCGTGTCGATGCCCTGCATCACGATCAGCAGCGATCCACCCTTTGATGCAAACAGCGCATCCTGCAGGACATTGATCGCCAGCGCATCCTCATCCAGCGAGGCCTTCGCCTCCTTCTTGCCATCGAAGATCTTGTCTCCACGTGTCGGCCGGTCGGCCAACGAGAATGACTTTTTGTCCTTGGGATCAACGATGGTCGCCGCGATGACGTCCTTGAGGCTGGGCTGGCTCGACATGAACGCTCCTGCGCTGGCGTTCATGACTTTAGCGCGCGCAGACCATTTCGTCTCGGCGTTCGCCCGGAAAGCGAAAGGGCGGCCCGTTTCCGGGCCGCCCTCTCCAGTGTTCTGACTGTGGTCTCGTCTTACGACGAGTAGAATTCGACCACGAGGTTCGGTTCCATGCGGGCGGCATAGGGAATCTCGCCCAGCGCCGGCATGCGGATGAATTTGGCTGTGCCGGCCTTCTGGTCGACTTCCACGTATTCCGGAACGTCGCGCTCGCCTGAGCCCATGGCTTCGATGACCAGCGCCATGTTGCGCGAACGCTCTCGCACCTGCACCACATCGCCCGGCTGCACGGTCATGGAAGCGATGTTCGCTTTCTTGCCGTTCAGCGTGACGTGGCCATGGTTCACGAACTGGCGCGCCGCGAAGATCGTCGGCACGAATTTGGCGCGGTAGACGACCGCATCGAGACGCGACTCGAGAAGGCCGACCAGCAGCTCGGCGGTGTTGCCGGTGCGGCGCGAGGCCTCTTCATAGGTCTTGCGGAACTGTTTTTCCGTGATGTCGCCGTAGAAGCCTTTCAGCTTCTGCTTGGCCATCAGCTGGATGCCGAAATCCGACGGCTTGTTCGAACGGCGGGCGCCGTGCTGGCCGGGGCGGGTCTGGCGGTTGTTGATCGGGGATTTCGGACGACCCCACACGTTTTCACCAACGCGGCGGTCGAGCTTGTACTTGGCGTTCTGGCGCCTGGACATGGTAGCCTCTTCTTCGATGCGCTCCGGCGGGACCCTCATGGTCCCACGATCTCAACGGCGGCGACGCATCACCCGTAATGCCCCCAAAGGCCCGAAAGCCCGAAAGCCCGGGGAAGCGGGCAAAAACAGGATTGGCGGCCAGAAGTCAAGGCTGCGGGCCTGGACACCCGAAAACTTGCTGGAATCAGGGAAATCTGTCCTCCCCAGAAGGGGAGGAACAGTCGATTTCGAGGCCCCTCAGAACAGGTAGCCCTGCCCCGCTATCCAATGTCCCAGCTGAATCGCACGCCGATGGCCCGCGGTGGCAGGATGTTCGTGTAGTATGCCCGCACCGTAGCGCCGCTCACGGTCTGGTTCGACAGGCTCGTGCCGGTCACGCCGGCTTCGGCAAACTCGTCGAACACGTTGTTGGCGAACAGCGCCGCCTTCCAGTTGCCGGCGTCGTAAACAATCGAAGCATTGGCGATGCCGAACGCGTCGAGCGTGAGGCTGGAGCCGCGGCCGCCGGCGCGCGAGAGGACATCGCCCTGCCACGCATAGCCGAAGTTCCACAGCAGGTCGCCGTCCATGAACGGCTGCTCATAGGTCGCGAACATCGAGAACTGGTTTTCTGGCGAGCCCGGCAGGCGATCGCCAGCCTGGCCGTCCTCGAACGCTGTCGCAAAGCCGGGCGGCGTAATCGTGCGCACCAGATCAGGCACCGGGGCGGTCAACTCAGACTGCGTAAAGCTGTAGCTGCCGCGGACGCTGAACTGATCCGTCACCTGCCAGTTGCCGGAGAGTTCAAAACCTTTGGACTCCGCGCCTTCGGCGTTGACCGTAATCGGGATCGAGGCGTTCACGGTTGCGGAGGCAACCTGCGGATCGACCCATTCGATGAAATAGAGAGCCGTGTTCAGGATCAGGTCACCATCGAGCCAGGTGGACTTGGCGCCGACTTCGTAATTGTTGGTCTTGTCAGCCGTGTACTGCCGTTCGTCCCGGTCGGATATGTCGCCCGGGAGCGGGCCGAACTGCTGCCCCGGCGCGAGCGCACATGCGCCCTGGGGCGATCCCGGGACGAACGGCCCGCAGGCGCCGAGCCCGTTCGAGTTGCCGATCCGGTATCCCTGACTCGCCGTGGCATAAACGAGCAGGTCCGCGTTTACGTCCCAAGCCAGGTTGAGCTTGCCAAGTATGCCATCGTCCTGCTGGCCGAGATCAGGATCGAAGGGCTGGCTGCCGATCTCGCCGAGCCCCGGCGCCACAAAGCCCGGATCGAACAGCGGGAAGTCGACGGCGCTGAATTCCTTCAACTCATACTCGTATGCTCTGGCGCCCACGGTCAGCGTGACGCTGTCCGTGATGTCGTACGCAATCTCACCATACAGCGCCTGCTCGACCAGATTGATGCGCGACTGCGAGTAGTATTCGAGATCGTCCGGCCGGTTGAAACCTGCGAACGCCGCATATCCGGGCGTGAATTCCGCCGAGTAACCGACTGAATCGAACTCGTTGTAGAAGGCGCCGACGATCCAGCTCAGCGGACCTTCCATGGTCGAGACAAGGCGGATCTCCTCGTTGAAACGTTCCTCTTCGCCCTCCTCGCGTGTGAACGCGGCAAAGGTTGGGAAGGCCTCATAGCTGTATTCCAGCGAGATCAGCAGGTCAGTCTGATCGCGCTGGCCGAGTTCCGAGTATTTGCTGAAACCCGTGGCCGAGGTGAGTTCAGCGAAGCCGAGGTCCGCCGTGACCTCCAGCGCCAGCAGCTCGTTCTTGAGCTCGTTGGGCTCCAAGAAGCGCTTGGTGTTCTCATACTGGCCTACGTTGGGGATGACGCCTCTCGCGCTGGAAATGCGGCGGCCGCCGATGTCGGCGTCCTGGTAGTAATAGGTGAGCGTCCCATCCAACCAGTCCAGCGGCGCCCAGCGAGCGGCGAGACGGCCAGACAGCACTTCCTCGCTGTCCGCATCCTCAACGCGCCGAAGGTTCGCAGCGACAGCGGCCGGATTGTTGAAGTTCGGATCAGGCTCGGAAACACCAGGTTGCAACACGATGAAAGGCTGGTCGACGAAGCCGCTGTCGCTAGCTAGGTCCAGCGAGCCACGAATGGCGAAGTTGTCAGTGACCGTCTTGTTGAATGTGAACCCTGCATCAGTGCTGACGCTGTTAGCCTCGGAATACTGATAAGCCTCGGCTCGTACTGAGAACGTATCGCCAGAGAAGTCTGGACGGTTCGGGATATAGCGGATGGCGCCGCCCAGCGTGCCCGCGCCGTAGAGCGTGCCCTGCGGCCCGAGCAGGACCTCCACACGCTGCATGTCGTTCAGTTTCAGGTCGACGAAGATGGGGATCTCGCCGAGATAAGTTGCAACAGTGCCGCCGCCATCATTGTTGCCATCGCCTGGGCCGATGGGGTCAGCGTTTAGGCCGCGCACGATGATCGGGTTGCCCTGGCGCCCACCGCGGTCCACCACGTTGATGCCCGGCACATAGGCCAGCACATCCGCGATGTCGGTAAATCCCTGCTCTTCGATCTGCTCGCCACCGACGGCCGCAATATTGAGCGGGGTGTCCTGAACATTCTCTTCGCGCCGTGACGCGGTCACGATGACGATGTCGCGCTTGTCTTCGCTGGCCTGCGGCGGCGTTTCCTGCGCAAAAGCCACGCTGAAACACTGGAGCGAGGCGAAGGTGATGATCGCGACGCTGGACGACTGCATCAGTCGGCGCTTGCTGCTCATGTACGTTTG
This sequence comes from Hyphomonadaceae bacterium, assembly GCA_965279205.1. GTDB lineage: Bacteria > Pseudomonadota > Alphaproteobacteria > Caulobacterales > Hyphomonadaceae > UBA7672. The sequence continues at coordinate 966,098 of OZ257144.1, read as the reverse complement.
ACTCCCAAATCGTCCGTGTGGCTGACTTGCAGCGATCAGGCAGGGGAGAATTGCTCGCGACAACCCTTTGTGGCGTCTGGGCCGGGTTTTCTTGGGCAATGATACATGTTGAATCACGATATGCCCAATAGCCCGCCACCGGCGCCCGAAGATGTTTCACGCAAGCTTGCGGCAGCCGCGCAACACCTTGAGGCGGGCCAGCACGAGGCCGCGCACGGTTTGTGCCTGGAGGTGCTGAAAGCCGCGCCGGAAACGGGCGAAGCCTTCACCTTGCTGGGGGTGATCGCGGCAGATCATGCCAATCACGCTAAGGCAACCGAGCTGTTCGACAAGGCAATCGGGTTGACGTTACGTCCAGCCCGCGCACTCGCCCTGAAGGCGCGCAGCCTGATCGCGCTCAACCGCCGGGCGGAGGCGATCGCGGCCGCCGATTCGAGCGCGGCGCTCGATCCTGCGGACGCGTTCACGCTCGACACGCTGGGTGTGGTGTTCAGCCGGGCGGGCCTGCATGAACGGGCGACGCCATTCTATCAGCGCGCGACCGCGGGCGGCGGAACGGCGGGGCAGTTCTATAATCTTGGGGCGTCGTTACAGTTTCTCGGAAAGTTCGAGGAGGCGCGCAAGGCCTATCGCAGCTGTCTCGCAAAGGCGCCGCATCACGCGCGAGCGTGGTCGAGCCTCACGCAGATCACGCGCACGACACGCGAGGCGAACGACATTCCCGCGATAGAGGCGGCGTTCGCAGCGCGTGCTGGCGATACGGACGATGCGCTCAGTCTCGGCCACGCGCTGGCGAAGACGCATGAGGACATTGGCGACCCGGCGAGCGCCGTGACCTGGCTCAACCGCGCCAAGGCGGCCAAGCGTGCCGCCGAACCCTACGACTCCACATTCGACGACAGCCTGTTCGCCGCGGCCGCCCGCTCGGCCGAACTGCCGCCGGCGCTCGGCTTTACTCATGCCCGGCCGATCTTCGTCGTCGGCATGCCCCGCACCGGCACCACGCTGGTCGACCGCATCCTCTCCAGCCACAGTGAGGTGACATCCGCTGGCGAGCTCACCGACTTCGCCCTTGCCATGAAACGCATGACCGGCACACGCGGGGCTCATGTCCTCGACAAGGAAACGCTTGATGCCGTAGCCCGCATGGATCCGCGGGCGCTGGGCGAAGCCTATGTCCGTTCCGTCCGCCAGACGCTGAATCTCGAAGGCCGCTTCATCGACAAGATGCCGCTCAACGTCTTCCTGTCGGCTCACATCCTGCGCGCCCTGCCCGAAGCGCGCGTGATCTGCCTGCGCCGCCATCCGGCCGACACCGTGCTCGGCAATTACCGGCAGCTTTTCGCTACGAACTTCACCTACTACGCATACGCTACCGGCCTTGAGAGCACGGCCAGCTATTATGTGCAGTTTGACCGCCTCGTCCGCCGGTTTGCCGAACACCTGCCCGCCGACCGCTTCCGCGAGGTCAGCTATGAAGCCATCGTCGATGACTTCGAGCCCTCCGTGCGCGCCCTGCTCGATTTCTGTGGCCTGCCCTTCGAGACGGCCTGCCTGAACTTCCACGAGAACACAGCGCCTGTTGCAACTGCGAGCGCGGCCCAGGTGCGCCAGCCGCTCTATCGCTCTGCGCTCGATCGCTGGAAGCGCTATCGCCCTGGCATTGATCCCGCGCTCGACATTCTCGTCAAAGCCGGCTGCCTGCCGCCGGACGTGCTCGCCTGATCCGTGCAACAAACTATCAGGTTTCCGTCAGCCCAATCGCGCGCGGCGAAGGAACGCTTGAAAACAATCGCGAGTTGGGGATTGTGAGCGGCTTGATCGGCCGGACACCGGCCATGCGGAGCGCCTGACGCGATGGAATTCTTCAGTATTGAAGCCGCCCAGGCATTCTTCACGGTAGTCATGATCGACCTCGTGCTGGCTGGCGACAACGCAGTCGTCATCGGTCTCGCGGCCGCGGGCCTTCCGAAGGAACAGCGCGGCAAGGCCATCCTCATCGGCGTCATAGCGGCCACGGTTCTCCGCATTCTATTCGCTCTCGTCGCCACTCAGCTCCTCGCCATTATCGGCTTGCTGTTTGCCGGTGGCGTGCTGCTGCTGTGGGTGTGCTGGAAGATGTGGCGCGAGCTGCGCACGCCTCATCACACCGACGAGGAATCGATCCAGGGCAAGGATCTCGATGGCGACGGCAAGATCGGCGACAGGCCGATCGTCAAGAAGTCACTGCGTCAGGCCGTAATCCAGATCGTCATCGCCGACGTCTCGATGTCGCTCGACAACGTCCTCGCCGTAGCCGGCGCCGCGCACGACCATCCGTGGATTCTTGTATTCGGCCTCGCGCTGTCCGTCGTGCTGATGGGCGTGGCGGCAACCTTCATCGCGCGGCTGCTGAGCCAGCACCGCTGGATCGCCTATGTAGGCCTGCTCATCATTCTCTACGTGTCGCTCCACATGCTCTATGACGGCGGCATGCAGATCTATGACTGCAACCCCGGCTGGCGCGGCGAGACCACGCTTGGCCCGCACTGCCCGTCCGTCATCGCCGCCGATCCCGCAGCCGCGGCGACACACTAGGCGTTTGTGAACGTCGGTCCTGGCGAACTAACGAAGATATTCAGAACGTCCCGGATATGTTGAGACGCACAATCGGTCCGAATGTGCGATGCCGCTCCTCGGTGAAATCAAGGGGGCTGGTCCGCAGGCGCGGTTGCGTCGGATCCCCGGGACTTGCCGACTGGTAGACCTCTCGCCTGAAATTCTCGGATGTATCGCTGAGATTCACAGCCATCAGGCGCACCTTCATGCCGTAGACATCCTTGTTCTCGACATAGAAAAAGGTGGTCGAAGGCGCCGTCCAGTTGCGGCTGATCTGGTCGAGACGATAGCCGGCATAGGATTGATATTCCTCGACGCCCGCCACCACCGTCCATGGCGTTTCCGGAATATCCCAGCGCAACCGCATGTCGCCGTTGAGCTTCGTTGTGTAGCTGATTTCGCGCGGAATGCCGGTCAGCGGATCGTCCACCTCGCTGTCGCCATAGCGCCAGTTGAAGCTGAACTGCAGGCCTTTCAACCCGAGCGGATCGAAGTTGATCGTACCTGACCCGGTCGCCGACCGCGCCGTCGCCTCGCCGATATTACCGACACCGCTCAGGGGCGTCAGCGGCGCGGGCCGCACGATCAGCTTCTGGTCGACCACGTCCTCGATCTGCCGATAGTCGAGGATCAGTTTCACGGCGCCCCACGGTCCGAGCTTCTTGTTGATCTCTGTCGAAGCGATCCACGACTGCTCTGGGACGAGATCGACGTTGCCGCCGGAAGACGCGTTGCTCTGGATATCGACCGACGAAAGAAAGTCGCCGAAGTCGAGCTGGCCGACGCGACGCTCCCCCTTCAGGCTGATGTCGAGTGCGTCATCGACCTTCCATACCAGCGCAAGAAACCCCTTCGGCCGCACGAACTCGCGCGTCAGGCCGCCGGCGCCCTGTTGCGACAGCTCCGAATACTCGCCACCCAGCGAACTCTGCAGGCTCCACGCATCGCTCAGCTTGCGGCTGTAAGAGAGGTTGGTCTCCGCCCTGCGCTCTTCCACTCTAGCCGTGCCTTCCGGCAAAGGGGCCAGCACATAGCTTCCGTTGGGCAGACGGCTACCGAAGTCGGTTGCAACCTCCAGGTAGTTGAAGGCGCCTTCAGCAGCCCACTGCACATCACCGTCGAAAGCGCCAAACCCGTATTCGCCGCGAACAATGCTCTCGCCAGCCTCGGCATGCGTGTCGACACGCTGGCCGGAGATGGAATTGGGGCGATAGCTCTCCACCGTCGTGAGCTCGTCTTCTTCTTCATAGCGGTGCAGGCCGATGACTTTCAGCCGCCCGGGTCCAAGGTCGAATTCGTAGTCAGCCCCGATCTCGGCGCCCTTGTCGTCCTCGCCGATGAACACGAAGCGGTTTTCCGGCCCGCTGGCCGGATTGCGATAGGAATCCTCGCGGCCGATGAAGTTGGATGTTCCGAGCGCAAGATTGAGATTAGCGACCGATCCTTCGACGCCTTCATAGGTCACCGTCGCGTTGAGCCCCGGCTCATCGCCTTCGCCATAGAAATCCTCGCGGCGCACATCCGTCACCACGCCCGCGCCATTGGTGATGACGCCGGGACCATCATGCCCGTTGTGGAATTCATGCGCGTTGAGCGCCAGCGACCACGACCAGCCTTCGGCCTTGCCGTTCGCTGACACTGAGCCGATCGCGAAGGACGGCGCCAGATTCTCACGGAATTCCGGGCGGATGTTCCAGTTGCCGCTGAATGCGTCGACCTTGGCGATCACGTTCGCAACCTGGCCGGACAGGCCGGGTATATTCAGAGTCGCGCCGTCGATGATCTCGATCCGCAGCACAGTGTCCGCAGCGATGCGGCTTAGCACGGTCGCGGCGTCGTTCGCCTTGCCCGACACCCGCCGGCCGTTGATCAGCACGTTCTGCTTTGCCTGGCCAAAGCCACGCTCGCCGTCATTGCCGCCTGAAATCTCGAAACCAGGAATGTTGCCGACCATGTCAGCCGCGGTCTTCGGCGCGAAACGCGAGAAGAAAGCAGGCTCATAGACCTGGGGCTGGGAGGAGTTCGGCGACGCCGACTGCACGGCCGGAACAGTTTCAGCCTGCTGCGCCATCGCGGGCGCCGCAGCTGTCAGAGCTGCAAGGCCGCTCGCGAGCGTAAAAGCGGGAGCACGTCCGCCAGCGTGGCGGGCGCCCCGTTGAACTGTAGACATTGGTTTCGTCCCCTGACCGTGACGGTTTGTATGGAGACGCTGCGCCTTCCGACGGGCGCAGCGGCTCTCGCTGGGAGTTCAGTGGTCTAGTTGGCCGGCTTGGGTGCCGCCACCGCTCCCTTGGAGCGCAGGTAGGCGGCTACGTCGTCATTGTGGTATTTTTCGGCCATGTTGAGCGGCGAGCGAAGCTTGCCTTCGACCGTGTAGGCCAGGTTCACCTTGGCGCCGTTCTCGACGAGCAGCTTCACCATGTCGAGATCGCCTTCCCGCGCCGCATTGATCAGCGCGGTCTCGTCAGCGGGCACATAGGCATTCACATCCGCGCCGCGGTTGATCAGAAGGCGCGCCACTTCCATCGAATGGTTGGCTGCCGCCATGATCAGCGGGTTGCCATCGCCGACAGAAGCCTTGTTCACGTCGGCGCCAGCATTGATCAGGGCCCGCGCCGCATCTGCGCAGTTTTCCCGCGCCGCCGCGATCAGGGCGGTGCCATCGCCGGCGATGACCTTGTTCACATCGACCTTCTTCTCGGTGATCAGCCGCGAGACGTCCTCGGCCTGACAATGTTCCGCCGCGCGGTAGAGCTGCCATTCATCCGACCCACCATCCCGGATCTTGAAGGCCTTCATGTTGCTGACTTCGATGCCGGCCTTGCGCAGCTCTTCCAACACGTCCTTGTCGAAATCGAACTTGAAGTTGGTCTTGGCCTTGTCGAAGTCGCCGCGCGCACGGGCGGCTGCGATCTCGGCGCGGGCCTGGGCCATCGCCTCGCGAGCGATCGCCATGCCGGCCTGGCTTTCCTTCATCGCCGCCGCAATCTCGTCGCGATGCGCGGCGATCTCGGCGCGAGCTTCCTCCATGGCTGCACGGATCTGCGCCTGCATTTCCGGTCCAAGTCTCGTCTTCATCTCCTCGCGCGCTTCCTGCAGCGCCTCGCGGAGTTCTTCGGAATCGAAGTCTTGGAAATCGGCCCAGCCATGAACGTTGTCAGGACCGACCCCGGCTTCTTCCAGGGCCCGGCGCACTTCTTCCATGATCGCCGGCAGTTCCTTCAGCACTTCCTGGCTGACAGTCGCTGAGATATCGACGCCCAGCGCCGCCATCTCGGCAGACAGGCCTTCCATCTCGGCTTTCAGCTCCGGTGACATGTCGGCGAAGGCAAACTTCATCTCGTCGCCGAGCGAAGCCATCAGGGCGCCGATCTCCTCGCCCAGAAAGGCGAAGTCGCCATGGTCGAAATCGAAGTTGAAATCATAATTCTGGTCATCGCTATCGTGATCGCCGCCGACGAGGCCAAGCGAGGACGAGCGCTGCTCGCCTGCCTTCGCCTGCTCGCTCGCCTTGGGCGAGGTCAGGTCGATTGCCTTGCTGTCCTTCGCGGTCTCGGCCTGCTGGGCCTCGGCGGTGAAGCGTGGCGTCACCATCGCGGCCACCGCAACGGCGAGCGCGAGGCCCGCGAATGCCAGCCGGCCGGAATACTTCGCAGGCGATCCGCCGGTTTTGGCGATCTCGATCAGGCGCTTGATGCGGCGGCCAAACTGCGAGCGCGGACCGATGGCGCCAACCGCCAGGCGCGGGGCGCGCGCCCACAGCTGGTTCTCGGCCTGCTTGGTCAGCGAGCGGGCAAAGGCCTTCGCATCGCCTGTGCGGTCGACAGCGGCTTCATCGCAGGCGACTTCTCGCTCTTCGTCGATGCGGCGGCTGATCCAGTAGAGCGCAGGGCTCCACCACAGCAGCGCCAGGACAACACGCTGTCCTAGCGCGGCCAGCATGTCGCGGCGCTCAATGTGGGCGCGTTCATGCTCAAGCAGTGCAGCCATGCCCGGTGAGGCAAGCGCGATGCTTTCGGGGAGAATGATGGTCGGGTGGAACAGGCCTGCGGCCATCGGGCCCGGCGCTTCGGCGCTGACCGCCACGCGGACCTTGACCATGCGGCGCTTGAGCGCCTCTGGCAGGTCGGCAGGTTTCGCGCGCGCCACCAGGCGTTCGACGGCGATAAGATCGCGGCCCGTCCGCGCCAGCATGAACAGCACGCCAGCCAGCCACACGCCGAGCAGAGGCAGGCCGAGGTCAGGCAGCTTGATTTCGGGAACCGTGAACATCGGCGCAGCGGGTGCAGCCGGCGGCGGCGTTACGGTGACAGCAGGCTGCATCGCCGTCTTGATCGCGCCTGCACCAAGCTGCAGCGCCCACGACGGCGCGCCTTCGGCCATTGCCTGTTTGCCCCAGACGGTTTCGGTCACGGGCGTATCCGTGTTGCTGATGTTTCTGAGCACGCCTGCGCTGGCATTGATCGCCCAGTCTGGTGCGCCATTGCTGCGCGCTGCTTCGGCCCAGAACGGCTCGGCCGGCTTCGCGTCGACGGTCGTCGTTGCGCCAATCGGAGCAATGCTCACCGGAGCGTTCAGCTGCTTCAGCAGACCCGCCACCAGCGTCTCGCCTGGGATGAACGCCGCCAGCGGCAGCGCCAGGCTCGCGACAAACGCCGCGACGCTGAGACCGTAGCGCGTCGATCCACGCATGCGTTTTCCGAAGATTAGGACGCCGGCCAGAACCGCCGCCAGCGCGACGCTCTGCCAGAGATGTCCGAAGATCAGGGTTTGCGGCAGGCTTACTTCAGTCATTGCCGTCCTCCGGGGAGATACTGTCGAGCTCGTCCTTCAGCGACTGGAGTTCGTCCGCGCTGAGCGTCTCGTTTCTGATGAGATGTTGGGCCAGTTCGGTCGGCGAACCTTCGAAGAAAGTGGAGACCACTTTCCTGAGCGCACGGGAACGCGCTTCTGATCGCGACACGGTCGGTTTGTAGATGAAGGCGCGTCCGTCCTGGCGCGGGATCACGTAATCCTTGTCGGTCAGGATCCGCAGCAGGGTGAGGACGGTATTATAGGCAACCGGATAGCTGTCCTCGAGCGCTTCGGTCACGTCCCGCACGCTCGCCTCCCCCTTGTCCCAGATCACGCGCATGATGCGTTGCTCGGCTTCGGTCAGAACATCGGATCGTGGCTTGGGCATGGCGTTTGGTCTCTTTTGCCTTGTCTCTTCTTTATCGCGCCGAAGCTCGCGAGAGCGGCGGCGGATGGGCCGACGTCCTGACCGATCGCCGGAACAACTAGTTCCTTAGGACATGAGCTTCCGATTTATCGATAATCGAGTCAACTAGGTTTCTAGTTCATTCTGCAAAATGTTCCCGGCTGTTCGCCAAACCTGCCGATTATTGGGCGTTTGGGCAAAAGCGGACGGTCGCCCGCCGATATCGGGGAATAATTCCGCCGCCTGGCCGTCATCCATGTGTTCTGCCCGCCGTCCCGAAGCGAACCCAACCCCTGGATCCGCGTTCATTCCCACTCGGCGGGGATGACCTGACATTGGAGAAATTCACATGACTCGCACTGGACTCTTCGCCGGCATCGCCATGGCGGCAATTCTTGTGTTTCCCGCAAACGCCCAGATCGGGGGCGGACTCGGCGGAGGCCTCGGCGGTGGACTTGGTGGGCTAGGCGGCAGCGCTGGCGGCGCGGCCAATGGAACCATCAATGGAACGGTCGATTCGACGCGCACGGTTGGCAGCGCCACGCGCGCTGCTGAACGCGCAAAAGAGAAAGCCGCGAAAGCGCAAGCCGCAGCGCAGGCCGAAGCCAACCAGAAAGCTGCGGCGGTTGCCGCCTCTTCTCCCTCTCCTCAGATTAGCGGAGGCGGCGCGCTCGGCGGCGGCGGACAAGTGCAACTCCCCGGCGTCAGCGCGGGTGGAGCGGGCAACGCTTCGGGCCAGGGCAGCGTCGACGCTTCGGGCGTGACCGGCACAGCGCGAGGCGCGGCAGGTCAGGCGACAGCCACGGCGCAGGCCACAGCTGACGCCGCCAAACAGAAAGCTGCGCAAGCTGCGGCCGCGGCGAAAGCTGCCAAGCCAAACGTCCAGGCGAGCGGCAACGCTTCAGCGAACGGTTCAGCCAGCGCGAGCCCGAGCGGCGCGTCCGCCAGCGCCGACGGCTCAGCCGGCGCGTCGGCGACCGTTAGCAAACCGCACTAGCTTTTCGAACCATCACATCGGCGCGGCCGGAAGCAATTCCGGCCGCGTTGCGTTTCACTTCACTGCGGGGAACGACATCGGATCCTCAGGCTCAAGCCCGAACGACGCTTTCGGATTGGCATAGTCTCCCAACAGCAGCTCGTAATGCAGGTGCATCGGGATCTGATAGCTCGCCGTATTGCCCATCAGGCCGATCTGCTCGCCTGCCTTCAGCGTAGCGCCCAGCACGAGCCCGCGCGCAAACGAGGCCATATGCGCGTAACGCGTGTAGACACCGCCGCCATGGTCGATCAGCACCATGTTTCCATAGTCGTCGCGATACTTCATCTCGATGATCTTGCCATCGCCGCCCGCCAGCACCGGCACGCCGACATCGGCATGATAGTCGACGCCCTTGTGCAATCGCTCGCTGCGCCGACCGAAGCCCGACGACATGCAGGCGTCCTTCACCGGGAAGGTCGCGATGCGCACGCCTTTCACATCCACCATCTGCTTGAAGGCCGTGACCAGAAGGTCCTTGTCGTGCGCCGGCGCGTTCGCGATCTCCATGCGCGGACACAACGACAGTCTCGCCGCGAACACGGCGGCTCCAGCTATCGGCGGCGGAGCAGCGACGACGACCTGCTGCTTCGGCGGCGGCGGAATGGACGCAGCAGGCTCGGTCGGAACTGGTGCGCTTGCAGGCGCTGATGCCGGAGCAGGAGCCGGCGTTGCTGCCGGCGCGTCGACCACCGTCACGCCCGTCGGCAAGGCAGAACCTGCATCCATCGCCAGGTTGTCGAGTTCTTCCTGGAAGGACGACGCTGTGCCGCGCTCGATCAGGATCACTTCGCCCGCCTGCGCGGCAAACGCATTGAGCTGCGTCTTCAGCTCATCGAACTTCACGCCCGGCATCAGCTCGCGCAGACCCGGCAGGGTCACATTCTCCAACCTCACCCGTGCGCGCAGATCGTTGGCCTCGCGGTTGACCGCATCCGTCCATTCGGGCGGCGCGGGATAGATGCTTCCGCCGATCCACCCTGCGAAACCCGAGCCGCCCGCGAGGGCAGCCACCAGCAATGTCTTGATCATATCCCCTCTCCACCCTGGCGGTCAGCGCCGCCTTCTGGGCCAAAGCCTAAGCCTCGGGATGGGAAGAGTCAGCCTTCCGCACATGAACACGCGGACATGCTTTGGTCTTTCGCGCGAAACTCTCTGGTCTCATGCGCGTTGTGGATGCGTGGGCGGACCAACGGAGTTGCCCGATGTTCCGCGACGCCTCGCCTGCCGCACTCTCAGCCTTTGCGTTCGCGCTTGGGGCCCTCGGCTTCGCCGCAGGATTTGCTGCCTCAACCGCCTTTCCAGCGTCGCCAACACTGGTGCAGCCCATTGTCGACGCCAATGCGTGGCGCGAAACCGCTCCGGTTCAACCGGTCAGCTACTCTCAGCCCGCAACGTCGCAGCGATGCAATCCATGGCAGGTCTCCGACATCGCAATGGAAGAAATTCTCACTCAAATGATCCGTCGCGGCTGGCGCGCGCCTTCGCAAGGCGACGCCATCGCCGCGCTCGAAATCGCAGGTGTTGCTGCGGTCGAGCCCTACGCCCCAATGCCACAGCGCCGCGTCTGGAATGCATCGGCATCGTCCGAAGTCGTGGAAGACCTGTCGTCAGACCAGGCTACGCCAGCGACTACAGAAGCTGCCGATCAGCAACCCACCGAACCCGCAAAGGACGATCGCCCGCCTGCCTAGTTCTCGCGCTTGACGCGCGCCTTGCCGCGTCCCAGCGCCAGCGCCTTGATCGCACCACGGAACGTACGCACTTCCTGCGCTGTCCAACCCGCGCGCGTGAAAGCGTTGCGCAGGTTCTGCACCATCGGCGCGCGCTTCGCCTCGGGAAAGAAGAATCTGGCGCGATCGAGTTCTTCCTCGAAATGCTCCATCATGCCGACGAGCTCGTCGCGCGTAGCAGGCGCATCGACCGCGTCGCTGAATGCTGCTGGCAATCCGCTCGCGCTTGCCTCCGCCCAGCCATGCGCGACCAGCGCCACGGCCTGCGCAAGATTCAACGATGCGAATGATCGCGCGACCGGAAACGACAGGATTGCATCGCTCAGCGTTACCGCCTCGTTCGGCAGACCTGCCCGCTCGGCGCCAAACAGCACCGCCGTACGCACCGCGGTCGCACCCATCCGCGTCACCGCCTCCGCCGCGCCGACAACCGGCTTCTCCATCCCGCGCGGCCGCGCCGTCGTCGCCAGCACCAGCCCGCAATCCGCGATCGCCGCTTCCACGGTGTCAAACACCGTCACCGCCACAACGTCCGGCAGAGCCCCCGCGCTCATCGTCTCCGCCGCCGGATTTGGCCACCCGTCACGAGGGCTGACGAGCCGGAGGTCGCCTAGTCCGAAATTCGCCATCACCCGCGCCGCAGCGCCGATATTCTCGCCCATCTGCGGGGCGACAAGGATGAACGCCGGAGAAATCATTGGCGAACCTTGTCCGTCTTCAGCTCGATCTGGTGATCCCACGGATCGCGGATGTACCAGGAATATCCCTCGCCCTTCGCTCCCGACCGCATGCCCTCTTCCTCGATCGCAAGGCCATGCGCCATGAGATGCGCTTCCATCGCAGACTTCGTCACAGGCCCGATCTCCAGGCAGAAATGATCCATGTTGCGCCCACCAGCCACCTCGGGTCGCGCCCACTCCCCCGCTTTCGATCCAGCGTCCACCAGGTCGATCATCGAGGCACCACAGCGAAGCTGCACCATGCCGAACTGGCGCAGGTCGCCCTCCTCGGTCGCACCTACCACTTCGGCATACCATTTCGCTGCTGTCTCCAGCCCATCCACGATCAGCACGACGTGATCGATGGCCATGAGATCAAAAGGAGGGCGTTTGGACGTTGATTTTCCGGCCATGGCGGTCTCCTGCCTGTCGTTTTCCCGCAGCATATTGTGCACGGGACTGCGTCTGATATAGCCCGGCCCAGAACCCCGGCGTAAGTCCGATTGCGCCGTCTTTCAGGAGTGCCGCATGCCCGTGATCAAGGTCGCCAATCCCGTCGTCGAAATGGACGGGGACGAGATGACCCGCATCATCTGGACGCTCATCAAGGAGCGCCTGATCCTTCCCTATCTCGACATCGACCTGAAATACTTCGATCTCGGCATCGAGCATCGCGACGCCACCAATGACCAGGTGACGATCGACGCCGCCGAAGCCACCAAGAAATACGGCGTCGCCGTCAAATGCGCGACCATCACGCCGGACGAGCAGCGCGTCGAAGAGTTCAAGCTGAAGAAGATGTGGAAGTCGCCCAACGGCACGATCCGCAACATCCTCGACGGCGTCGTCTTCCGCGAACCGATCGTGATGAAGAACGTACCGCGCCTGGTTCCTGGCTGGACCCAGCCTGTGGTCGTCGGCCGTCACGCCTTCGGCGATCAGTACAAGGCCACCGACTTCAAGGTGCCCGGCCCCGGCAAGCTCAAGATGGTCTACACGCCTGCGGGCGGCGGCGATCCGGTCGAATACGAAGTGTTCGACTTCCCCGGCGCCGGCATCGCCATGGGCATGTACAACCTCGACAAGTCGATCCGCGACTTCGCGCGCGCCTCGTTCAACTTCGGCTACCAGCGCAAATGGCCGGTCTACCTCTCGACCAAGAACACGATCCTCAAGGCCTATGACGGCCGCTTCAAGGACATCTTCCAGGAAGTGTTCGACACCGAGTTCAAGGACAAGTTCGCCGAGTTCAAGGGCACGTACGAACACCGCCTGATCGACGACATGGTCGCGGCCTGCCTGAAATGGTCGGGCGGCTATGTCTGGGCGTGCAAGAACTATGACGGCGACGTCCAGTCCGACACGGTCGCCCAGGGCTATGGCTCGCTCGGCCTGATGACCTCGGTGCTGATGACGCCGGATGGCAAGACGGTCGAAGCCGAAGCCGCCCACGGCACAGTCACGCGCCACTATCGTGCGCACCAGCAGGGCAAGTCGACATCGACCAACTCCGTCGCCTCGATCTTCGCCTGGACGCGAGGCCTTGCCCACCGCGCCAAGCTCGACGGCAACGCCGAACTCGCGAAGTTCTCGGACTTGCTGGAAAAGACCGTGGTCGCCACAGTCGAAGCCGGCTTCATGACCAAGGATCTCTCGCTCCTCATCGGACCCGATCAACCCTGGCTCACCACCGAAGGCTTCATCGAGAAGATCGCGTCGAACTTCCAGGAAGCGATGACGAAGTAGTCTTCGACCGGATCAGAGACACAAAAGCCCGCGGATCATTCCGCGGGCTTTTTTGCTGCTCTGGTCAGATCACCTGCCGCCCTGCGACTTCCGGCGCCGCGCGATCGAGCCGCTTCGCCAGCTCGCCAAGCCTGAAAGTCGGCACCGACGGAAAGAGATGATGTTCCGCGTGCAGGAACATCGAATAGCTGATCCGGTTCTTGAGCCAGCCACGCTGCGTGCGCGCCGGATAGACATGGTCTTCCGTGCCATGATGCACGATCCACACGGCGAAGAAGGCGGTAAAGCACTCGCCCGCGCTCATCGCGACCGCATGATAGACCAGCGCCGGCCAGCCGGTGACAATTGCCGCGATCCACACGCAGGCGATCAACACGGCTTCGGCCACGATCCAGCGCCGGATATGCGCCCTGCCCTCCCGCCACGCCGCGCGCAATACGTCGACTGGAAAGCGCGGCCCGTAGGCGATCACGCTCCAGAACGATTTGCGCCCCGCCTCGCCCTCAATGTCAGCCTCGCCAAGACAATGCTTGTGATGCTCGAGGTGCGTCACCTTCACCGCATGCAGCGGCAGCATCATCAATCCGCTGAACGCCCACAGCACCAGGTCCGTCGCCACGCGCGGAAGCCCCAGCGCATTGTGATAGCCATTGTGCGCCACGCGCAGCAGCGTCAGGAACAGGAAGAAGGTGCACGGCAACGCCAGCGCGTAATTGCCTTGCGCCGAAAACCAGATCACCGCGGCAAGCCATGGCACGGGAAGCGTCAGTTCGATGAGCGTGTCGAGCGGCCGGTAACGGACGAGATCGCGCCAGGCGACCTCTTTTCTCAGGGCCGCTTCGTTCAGCGCGCCAAAACCCATCCCGTCGAGTCCCGCCATCGCGGCTCTCCCCCTGTGCAGTGACAGGCGTCCGTTGGAATAGATTTAGGCACGCACTCGCGCGTTGCTCTGCGGCGAAATCGCTAGCCAGTGTCTAGCTTTTTGGCGCTAGCCCGCGAGCGCTGCCTTCACCGCCGCGATGGCGTCATTCGCCTTGTCGCCATCCGGCCCGCCGCCTTGAGCCATATCTGGGCGGCCGCCGCCTTTGCCGCCGACGGCGGCAGCGGCCACCGACAAGAGATTGCCGGCCGCGAAGCGCTTGGTCAGGTCATCGGTCACGCCGACCACCACGGTCGCGCGGCCCTCGGCAACGGCGACAAACACCGCAACGCCCGATCCGAGGGATTTCTTGGCTTCATCCGCCAGGCCCTTGAGGTCCTTGGCCGGCACATCGACGACCTTGCCGATGAACTTGACGCCATTGACCTCTTCCGGTCCCGACGCTGCGCCACCGCCACCCATGGCCAGTTTCTTGCGCGCGTCAGCCAGTTCGGCCTCCAGCTTCTTCCGCTGCTCGACCAGCTGAGCCACACGCGCCGGAGCATCCGCGATCGGCGCCTTGAACTGGTCCGCGATCTCGCGAGCGATCGCGCCGCGCGACTTGAGGAAGTCCAGAGCCGCCGCGCCTGTCACGCCCTCGATCCGGCGCACGCCCTGCGCCACGCCGCCTTCGGACGTCACCACGAACACGGCGATGTCGCCCGTGCGCGACACATGCGTGCCCCCGCACAGTTCGACCGAGTAAGGCGCATTGGCTTCCGACACTGAATTGCCCAGCCGCAGCACGCGCACCTCGTCGCCATATTTCTCGCCGAAGAGCGCCATGGCGCCCGCCTCGATCGCCTTGTCCGGCGCCATCACACGGATTTCCGCCGGCGCGTTCTGGCGGATGACCGCGTTCACTTCCGCCTCGACCACCTCGATGTCATCGCGCGTCATCGGCGCGGTGTGCGAGAAGTCGAAGCGGAAATAGTCGGCCTCGACCAGCGACCCCTTCTGCGTGACGTGCTTACCCAGCCGGTTGCGCAGCGCCGCATGCAACAGGTGCGTTGCCGAATGGTTGGCGCGGATCTTCGCCCGGCGCACGCGGTCGATCTTCAACTCGGCGACATCGCCCGCCTTGGCCGAACCCGACACCATCTCGCCGACATGCGCGAACACGTCACCCGCGCGCTTCTGCACATCGTCGACGCGGAAGCGGCCGCCGCCGGCAAAGAAGATCTCGCCCGTGTCGCCTGCCTGTCCGCCGCTCTCGGCATAGAAAGGCGACCGGTCGAACACCAGCTCGGCCTTGTCGCCGGTCTTGATCGATTTCGACTGCACGCCGCCGACCAGCGCGGTTGCAAGCCGGCCCGAGGTTTCCTCGAGATCATAGCCCTGGAACGATGTCGCACCCGATGCATCGCGCACCGCGAACCAGACTTCGCCCGCACCCTCGCCCGCCGCGAACTTCGAATGCTCCTGGCTACGCGCGCGCTGTTCGTCCATCGACGCGTTGAAGCTGGCCTCGTCGACCGTCATCTCGCGCGAACGCAGCACGTCCTGTGTCAGGTCGAGCGGGAAGCCGAACGTGTCGTAGAGTTTGAACGCAACATCACCCGCGAGAACGCCGCCCTTGCCGAGCGTCGCGGTCGCCTCGTCCAGCAGCGCGAGGCCGCGGCCCAGTGTGCGCTGGAAGCTTTGTTCCTCTTGTTGGAACGCGCTCTCGATCGCCGGCTGCGCGCGCACGAGATCGGGATAGGCATCGCCCATCTCCTTCGCCAGTGCGCCGACGAGGTTGAACATGTTCGGCTCGCGGGTGCCGAGGATGTGCGCATGGCGCATGCCCCGGCGCATGATCCGGCGCAGCACATAGCCCCTGCCCTCGTTCGAGGGCGAGACGCCATCGGCGATCAGGAAGCAGGCCGAGCGCAGGTGGTCGGCGATGACGCGGAAGGAGGCGGTCTGCTCGCCCTGCGCCTTCACCTTGTAGAGGTCTTCGCCCGCCGCGATGAGATTGACGAACAGGTCGGTCTCGAAAACAGAGTCGACGCCCTGCATGATCGCCGAGATGCGCTCGAGGCCCATGCCAGTGTCGATCGATGGCTTGGGCAGCGGCACGCGCGGCCGGCCATCGTTGAACTGTTCGAACTGCATGAAGACGAGGTTCCAGAATTCGAGGAACCGGTCGCCATCCTGTTCAGCCGACCCGGGCGGGCCGCCCCAGATCTTGTCGCCACGGTCGATGAAGATTTCCGAGCACGGACCGCACGGGCCGGTGTCGCCCATCATCCAGAAATTGTCGTTGGTCGGGATGCGGATGATCCTCGACTCCGGCAGACCGGCAATCTTCTTCCAGTAGCCGGCCGCTTCGTCATCGTCATGGTAGACGGTCACCAGCAGCTTGTCCTTCGGGAGCCCGAAGTCGCGCGTGACCAGCGTCCAGGCATGCTCGATCGCCTGCTCCTTGAAATAGTCGCCGAACGAGAAGTTGCCGAGCATCTCGAAGAAGGTGAGGTGGCGGGCGGTGTAGCCGACATTGTCGAGGTCGTTGTGCTTGCCGCCCGCACGCACGCATTTCTGCGAGGTCGCCGCGCGAGGCGCAAAAGGCTTCTCGGCGCCGGTGAAGATGTTCTTGAACTGCACCATGCCGGCATTGACGAACAGCAGCGTGTTGTCGCCCTGCGGCACCAGCGAGGAGGACGGCTTCACGACGTGATCCGCCTTGGCGAAATAGTCGAGGAAGCCGGCGCGGATAGCGTTCACGCTCGCGGACGCGGAAGACTTGGAAGGCGAGCGCGAGGTCGTCATGGGCGAAAGGCTCCTGCAGTCGATTTCGGGTCATGGCCGGGACCCCGCCGCTTGAGCGAGCGGCCTCCCCCGCAACCTGTAAGTTGGGCCCGGCGCGCCAGTTATCCCAGCCCGGCGCAAGGGCCACGGGGCGGTATAAAGGCCATGGCGCATGGCGCCAAGCAAAACGGGCGCTCGACCGGACGCCGACCGATCAACCGCGCCGCACGCCAGAATCAGGATTTCATTGGAAAATCGGCCCGAAACACAGGCAGCAAAGCAGACCGAAAAACAAGAAGGCGCCGGCCTGCCAGCCGGCGCCTTCCTTACATGGCTGGCCTGCCATGGGCCAGGAAGCTGCGAAACAACCCGGACCGGTCGCGTCCTAGCTTTAGGCCTCGTCGTCGTCCTCTTCATTCCCCTCGACGGCGAGCAGGTTCTCCGAGATGATTCCGGCGTTCTTCCGGATTGCATCCTCGATTTCGGCTGCAACGGCGGGATTTTCCTTGAGGAATTTCCGAGCGTTTTCACGGCCCTGGCCGATCCGCTGCGAACCGTAGGAGAACCAGGAGCCCGATTTCTCGACAACATTGGCCTTCACGCCGAGATCGATCAGCTCACCCGTCTTGGAAATGCCTTCGCCGTAGATGATGTCGAACTCGACCTGCCGGAACGGCGGGGCGACCTTGTTCTTGACCACCTTCACGCGGGTCTGGTTGCCGATGACTTCGTCGCGTTCCTTGATCTGGCCGATGCGGCGGATGTCGAGACGGACCGAAGAGTAGAATTTCAGCGCGTTGCCGCCCGTCGTCGTCTCGGGCGAACCGTACATCACGCCGATCTTCATGCGGATCTGGTTGATGAAGATCACCATGGTCTTCGATTTGGAAACCGAAGCCGTGATCTTGCGCAGCGCCTGGCTCATCAGGCGGGCCTGCAGGCCGGGCAGCGAGTCGCCCATTTCGCCTTCGAGTTCGGCGCGCGGCGTCAGCGCCGCAACCGAGTCGATCACCAGAACGTCGATCGCGCCCGAGCGGACCAGCGTGTCGGTGATTTCCAGCGCCTGTTCGCCCGTGTCGGGCTGCGAGACCAGCAGGTCGTCGAGATCAACGCCCAGCTTGCCGGCATAGATCGGATCAAGCGCGTGTTCGGCGTCGATGAACGCGCCAACGCCGCCATTCTTCTGGGCTTCAGCGAGGACGTGCAGCGCCAGCGTCGTCTTGCCCGAGCTTTCCGGCCCGTAGATCTCGATGATCCGGCCACGCGGCAGGCCGCCAATCCCCAGCGCCACGTCGAGGCTGAGCGAGCCGGTCGACAACGCCTCGACATCCATCGAGGCATTGGTGCCCAGGCGCATGATCGAGCCCTTGCCGAAACTGCGCTCGATATTGGTCAGCGCCGTCTCCAGGGCCTTCTGCTTGTCCATGCCCTTGTCTTCCACCAGCTTCAGAGAGGCCGCTGCCATCTTCATCTCCACATCTGCCATGCTGGCTACAGGGCGGCAAATGCCGCTGATTCCCAGCCCGTCTTGAGATCTATGTACTACAAATGTTCTCGTGAACAAAGCATGAAAATCCAGAACGGCTGAACTATTTCAGAGGCCCAACTTGTTGGGGTTTCGAGTGAGCTTTGACGCAAGTTCTGGGGTCTGCCCGGAAACCGTCCGGACAGGCCGCTCCGATCGCACGGGTTAGCGCGCAGAACACCGGCGTCCAGCCCGACTCGCTTTCCGCGACTCGCCTCAGGCCAGATTGAACTGCCACGACACGCCGAAGCGGTCGTTCACCCAGCCGAACTTGCGGCTGAAGCCGTAATTGCCGACTGGCATCAGCGCCTGCCCGCCCTCGGCCAGCGCAGCGTAGAGACGATCGAGCTCCGCCTCGCTGTCGCACTCGACAAACAGCGACATGGAAAGCGTGGAAGTGAAGGCGTGGCCCGTCGAGTCGATGGCGCGATACTCAACGCCATTCAGCTTGAACCGCGCCACCATCACCCAGCCTTCCTTGCCCGGCGCCTCCTTGCCGTACCGCTTCACATCAACGATCCGCGATCTCGGAAATGGCGAGACATAGAAAGTCATCGCTTTCTCGGCGCGTCCTTCGAACATCAGGAAGGTATGTATGTTCGTGGGGTCACGTCTGCAGGGTCGGACTATGCCGGAATGACAGGAGCGGTGAAGCCCTGACCACGCTTGATCCTGCGCCCGGCCTGTCGGAAAGCTGGTGCATGGCCCAGCTTCCTCCCGATCGCATCCCCGTCATCGCCGGCATCGGCGAGATCATGGACCGCCCGAAGGACGTGGCGCAGTCGCTTGAGCCGCTTGCCCTGATGGCGGAAGCCGCCCGCCGCGCCGACACCGAGGCGCGTGGCCTCCTCAGTGAAGCCGACTCGGTCGACATCATCGCTCTGGTCAGCTGGCGCTACGAAGACATCTCCGCTGGCCTCAACGAACGTCTGGGCATCTCGCCTACCCGCTCCGTCTACGGTTCGGTCGGCGGCGAAAGCCCTGTGCGCTATCTACACGAAGCCGCCCAGCGCATAGCTGAAGGCAAGAGCCAAGTCGGCCTCGTCATCGGCGCCGAGGCGCAATATGCGGTCGGCCACGCCAAACGCGCCGACATCGAACTGCCGTGGACGCCCTATGCTGTCACCGCGCCGAAGATGAAGCGCGCTGCCGACTACGTGCATCATCTCGGTCACAAGCTCGGCGTCGCCTGGCCGATCAGCGTCTATCCGTTCTACGACGCCGCCACCGCCCATGCCTGGGGTCAAACGCCTGCAGAAGCGCAGGCGGAATCCGGCCTGCTGTGGTCGCGCTATTCCGCCGCCGCTGTGCGCAATCCCTGGTCATGGTCGAAGACGGCGCTGTCGCCCGCAGACATCACCACCGTCACGCCCGACAACCGGATGATCTCCTGGCCCTATGTGAAGCGCATGGTCGCCAATCCGCACGTCAACCAGGGCGCGGCTCTCCTCGTCACCTCGCTCGCGAAGGCGCGTGCAGCCGGCATTCCCGAAGGCGAGCTCGTCTTCATTGGCGCCGGCGCATCCGCCAGCGAACCGCGCGACTGGCTCGCGCGCGACGGCTACACGATCAGCCACGCTCAGGACGCGGTGCTGCAAGCGATGCTCAAGCGCTCTGCCGAATTCGATGCGCTCGAACTCTATTCCTGCTTCCCGGTCGTTCCAAAAATGGCGCGGCGCAAGCTTGGTCTCGGCGCTGACGTCGAGCCGTCCGTCTGCGGCGGCCTCAGCTTCTTCGGCGGTCCGCTCAACGTCTACATGGCGCATGCCGCCTGCGCGATGGTGCGCGATATCCGCGATGGCGCGGCCACTGGCCTCGTCTATGGCCAGGGCGAATTCGTCACCAAGCATCACGCACTGATGCTCGCCCGCGACCCGCAAGACGACGCCGTCCTCGACAATGCCAGCGTGCAGGAAACGTCAGACAAGGCGCGTGGTCCCGTGCCGCCGACCGATGAAACACCGGATGGCTCAGCCAGGATCGAGACATTCACCATCCTGCACGATCCCGCCGGCCAGCCGGTCCAGGGCGTCGTCATCGCCCGCATGAACAGCGGCGCCCGTACCCTCGCCCGCATCCCCGCCGCCCACGCCGATGACCTCGCGCTGCTCACCAGCCGGGACCGCTATCCCATCGGCCTTCGCGGCCGCATACGCGCGGATGCGGAGGGCATTCCCGAATGGCGTTCCGAATAACGGGCCCTCGCCTCCCGCGCCTGCCATGCTATGTCTTCCCCAGCCGAAACCGGGAGAGAGACACATGCGCACCGCCAGCCTGATCGCCGCGTCCGTTTTCGCCATCGCCACACTGGCCGCCTGCAATGAGAGCAAGCCCGCCGCGGATGTCGCCTCCGAGAGCGAGTCGAAGATGTCCGACCGCATCGTAAGCCTTGAGCAGACGATCACCGACATCAAGGCCGACGCCGTGAAGATCCACGCCGCCGCCGGCCCCGCTGTCTATTTCGTCAACCTCAAGGACGGCGACGCGGTGCCCGCGACTTTCCGTGTCGTCTTCGGCGTCTATGGCGCGGGCGTCGCCCCGGCGCTGGTCGACAAGCCGGACACCGGTCACCACCATCTCCTCATCGACACGACGCTTACCGACGAGGAAAAGCAGTTCGCCATTCCGAAGGACGACCAGCACCTGCACTTCGGCGGCGGCCAGACCGAAACCGTGCTCCAGCTCTCCCCCGGCCAGCACACGCTGCAACTCGTCTTCGGCGACATGAACCACGAGCTGCACAAGCCCGCCGGCATTATGTCCGACAAGATCACGATCACGGTGCAGTAGGGCATCCGTGACGCGCCGGTAGCTCCCCGGGGGGACCATGCTCGATCTGGCCAATCCGGCCACGCTGTCGCTGATCGCCCTCGGGCTTGTCATCGCGGTGAGTCTCACCTCGCGGATCAACATCGGCGTACTGGCGATCGCACTGGCGACCATCGTGGCCGTGCTGGTAGCTGGGTGGAAGCCGGCTGAACTTGCTGCCGCCTTCCCTGCCGAACTGTTCCTGACCCTGCTGGGCGTATCCGTCCTGTTCGGCGCGGCGCAGGCCAACGGAACGCTGGAAGCCATCGCCGAGCGCATCGTCTGGCTCAGCGCCGGGCGGACCAGCCTTCTGCCGATACTCTTCTTCCTGTTTGCGATGCTGTTCTCGGCGCTGGGTCCAGGCGCCATTTCGGCGACGGCGCTGATCGCGCCTCTGGCGCTGACCACCGGCCTTCGCGCAGGCGCGCCGCCTTTCCTTCTGGCGCTGATGGTGTGCAACGGCGCAAACGCGGGCCACCTGTCGCCGATCGCCGCCGGCGGCCTGATCGTTTCGGCGCAGATGGCCAAGGCTGGGCTGGTGGGCCACGAATGGGCGGCGTTCGCCGCCAATTTCGCTGCGCATACGCTGGTGGCTGTGGGCGCGTATGTCCTGTTTGGCGGCCTCTCTCTGATCCGCAAGGGCCGCGATGGAGCCGGCGCGGTCACGCTGGCGCGGTTCGAGCCTCGGCACTGGTTCACCCTGGCGGTGATCACGACATGGATCGTCTGCGTGGTCTTCCTCCGCTACGCTCCCGGCCCCACGGCCTTCATCGCCGCGGTTGTGCTCATCCTCGGGCGGCTTGCGGACGATGCCGCAAGCATCCGCAGCGTGCCGTGGGCGGTGATCACCATGGTGTGCGGCGTCGGCGTGCTGATCACCGTGATGGACAAGACCGGCGGGATGGACCTCTTCACCACCATGCTGTCGCAGATCACAACACCACAGACCGCCAACGGCATGATGGCCTTCGTCGCCGGCGTGATCTCGACCTACTCATCGACCTCCGGCGTCGTCTATCCGGCCTTCCTGCCAGCGGTAACGGGACTGGTGGAAAAGCTCGGCGGCGGCAATCCGCTGGAAATCGCCTTGTCGATCAATGTCGGCGCCGCGCTGGTGGATGTATCGCCCCTGTCGACCATAGGCGCGCTGGCGCTTGCCGCTGTTCCCGCCGGCGCCGCCGACATGCGCAAGCTGTTCCGCAACATGCTGGTCTGGGGCTTCGCGATGACGGTCGTCGGCGCGCTGTTCTGCCAGCTCCTGATCGGCTTTTTCGCATGGTGACTTCCCGGCCCGCCGCACCCATATCCCTGCCATGAACCACATCCGCACCTTCATGCTTCTGGCGGCGCTGACGGCTCTGTTCGTTGGCGTCGGCTATCTCATCGGCGGCCCGACCGGGATGATCGTCGCCCTTGCCTTTGCCCTGATCGGCAACGTCATCAGCTACTGGAATGCCGACAAGATCGTGCTCTCCATGTACCGGGCCGTGGAAGTTCCCCCCAACCACCCCGACGCCCGCGTCCGCGCCTACGCCAGCGACGTGCGCGAGATGGCTCAGCGCGCCGGCCTGCCGGTCCCGAAGATCACGATCATCGAGAGCGACCAGCCAAACGCCTTCGCCACTGGACGCGATCCCGCCCACGCCGCTGTCGCGGCCACCAACGGCCTCCTCGCCATGCTCGACCGCCGCGAGATCCGCGCCGTCATGGGCCACGAGCTGGCGCACGTGAAGAACCGCGACACGCTGACCATGACGGTCACCGCCACCATCGCCGGCGCCATCTCCGCGCTTGCCAACTTCGCTTTCTTCTTTGGCGGCTCAAGCCGCGAGCGTCCGGGCGGCATCATCGGCGTCATCGCCATCGCGATCCTTGCTCCCATGGCGGCAGCCCTTGTGCAGATGGCGATCAGCCGCGGCCGCGAATACGAAGCCGACGCGCATGGCGCCGAAATCTCCGGCGATCCGCAGGCCCTGGCCTCGGCGCTCCAGAAGATCGACGCCTATGCCAGAGGCGGCCGCGTCAACGTCAACGCAGAACGCAACCCCGCTACCGCCCACATGTTCATCATCAACCCGCTAAGTGGCCGGGGCGCCGACAGCCTGTTCTCGACTCACCCGTCAACCCAGAACCGCGTCGCTGCCCTGGCCCAGCGCTTCGGCAGTGGCCGGACGTCCGGCCCGCAACCTGAGCTGGTCTCGCCTCGCCGCAACCGCCCGCCCGGCCCGTGGGACAAGCCGCAATCCCGCAAGCCGGGGCCGTGGGGGTGAGGAGCGGTCCGAAGGACGGTTCGATCCAGTGGACCAAATCGACTGACGAATGCCCGAAGCGCAAGCGAAGGGCCGCAGAGCAGCGTTCACTGACAGCTGGATGATACAGGTCAACGGACTTGCCATGCGCCACGCCGTGTGATGTCAGCGGATACGCAATCCGGGAACCTCTCATGAAACTCTGCTTCGCCGCGCTGGCGCTTGTCGCGCTCGCCGCCTGCACGCCGCAACCCTCGCCCCAGGAAGCTGCGGTTCGCGCGATCTACGAGCCGCTGGTGAAGAGCAAGGGCGAAGCCGGCACGCCCTACGATGGCTTCCCCTTCACTGACGACCTCAAGGCGCTGGCCGATCGCGCTGAAACCGCCGCGGGTGGCGACATGCCGGTCTTCGATTTCGATCTCGCCGGCCTCTGCCAGGACTGCACCGGCTTCAAGGACCTCGCTGTAGGCCCGCCAGCTGATCCGAAGACCGCGCCCTCCGTGGCTGCCGGTCACACGCTGGTCGAAGCAAAATTCAAGATCTTCCCGGATGAAGCGCGCACTGTGCTCTGGGACATGGTCGGGACGACGAACGGCTGGCGCGTCGACAACATCCTCGCCGATGGCGACTTCGACCTGCGCAATATCGTCAGCGACGTGATGAAGGAAGCTGCCGCTATCAACGCGGCTGCGTCAGCCGCATCTACTGCCGAAGCCGACGCGGCTGTCGCCTGCGTCGCCTACATCACCCTGCATCTCGATGCGGTGGCGAAGATCGCCAAGCCAGACGAAGCGACTGCAACCGAAGCCCGCCGTCTCGAAGCCGCCTCGGCCGCCCTGCGCGCCAAGGCTGAAGCCGCCTATCCGGGCGATGCTCTCACGCAATACCTCGCCAGCAGCCTCGCCGTCTTCGACGACCTCACCCCCGACGAGCTCAAGAAGAAATCGACGACCTGCGCCGACAGGATTCCGGCGCAGTAACGGTCAGGCGCCAGAAGCTCTGGCGATCGATTTCGCGCCGAGTGGTTCGAACGGGTCGTGCAGCGCCGTCACGATCGCGCTGACCAGTTCGCGGTGTTCGATCGGCTTGGACATGTACCCTGTCATCCCGGCGGCGAGAAACTTTTCCCGGTCGCCGGGCATGGCGTCCGCCGTGAGGGCAATCACCGGAAGCCGCGCCCATGGCTTGCCGCTGCCGCGCATGTGCCGCACCGTCGTCACGCCATCCATGACCGGCATGTTGACGTCCATCAGGACAAGATCGAAAGACTGCTGCTCGAGCAGTTCCAGCGCCCGTCCGCCGTCGCCGGCCTCAACGACTTCGAAACCGTGCGGCGTCAGAAACATGCTCACGATACGCCGGTTGATCGGATGATCGTCGACCACAAGAATGCGCTTGCCGGCATTCACCGGCAGGTCCGCTGTGTTGCTGGCGACGGCCTCTCTCGAGATGGCGTCGAGCTTCACGGTCAGCACGAATGTCGAGCCCGCGCCCGGCCTGCTCGTGACGGTCACGTCTCCCGCCATCAGTCGCGCCAGCCGCTGCGTGATGGCAAGCCCCAGCCCCGTTCCGCCAAACCGGCGGGTTGATGACTCATCAACCTGGCTGAACTCCGAGAACAGCCGCTGCGTCTGTTCACCCGTCATGCCGATGCCCGTGTCAGTCACCGAGATCCGCAGAATCTCATTCCCGGCGGAGACGGCTGTACGGGCGTTGATCGTGACGCTGCCCTGCTCGGTGAACTTGATGGCGTTCGAGACAAGGTTGCCGATGCACTGCCTGAGGCGGATCGAGTCTACCGACGCGCGCGCCGGCAGGTCGTTGTCGAGCGTCAGCATCAGCGACAGGTTCTTCTCCGCGGCCTTCGGGCGGAACAACTCGACCGCGCGCGTTAGCAGGGTGACGATGTCCGTGTTCTCGGGCACAAGCTCCATCTTGCCCGACGAGATCTTGGTGAAGTCCAGGACGTCATTCACCACGCCCATCAGCGTCCGTCCGGAATCAATCAGGACGTCCAGTTTCTCCTGCTGCGCCGGCGTCAATCCATCCATCGCCAGCACCTGGGCCATGCCGAGTACGCCATTCAGGGGCGTGCGGATTTCGTGACTCATATTGGCGAGAAACTGCGACTTGGCGGCGCTTTCGGCCTCCAGATAGCGCGCCCTGGACTCAGTCTGCTTGTAGGCCGTGATGTCCATAAGAACGGCGACCAGGCCCATCGATCCGTCCGGCAGTCTGATCGGTGTCTTCTTGGTCAGCGCGATCATGCTCTCGCCGACCTTCTCCTCGTTGAGACTGATCTGACCGGCAAAGACCTTGCGGTCTTCCTCCTTGAAAATGGCGATCTGCTCGGGCGGGAAGACCAGGTCGTCGCCCTTGCCGACAAAATCATCGCGACCCAGAAGCCGGGCGAAAGCAGCGTTGCCGTAGATCCAGACGTGATTCGAGTTCTTGATGAAGACAGGATCAGGCAGGCTGTCGAACACTGAAAACAGAAGACCGCTCAGATCCGTCCGACTGTCAGGCAGAAAGCCCATCACGCAATCCGACCGTGGAGGCGCCAGCCAGTGCAACTGCATGCGGGATCGCCTCCACGGCTCATCCGGCACCTGCTGGCAGGTTCTCGGGAACCGTAGGCTGTTTGCCTTAACAGCTAATTTTTTCGGGTGTTTTGTTTACCTGCGGCAAAGTGCGCAGGCCGGCAGGCCTCAGTTGTTCTCCATCTCGGCCAGCCGTTCAGCCTGATCCTCGCTGATCAGAGCATCCAGCATCTCGTCGATGTCGCCCTGGATGAACTGGTCGAGACTGTAGAGCGTCAGGTTGATGCGATGATCCGACACCCGTCCCTGCGGGAAGTTGTAGGTGCGGATGCGCTCCGAGCGGTCGCCTGATCCGACCTGCAGCTTGCGCGCGGCGGCACGCGCGGAATCCTTCATCTCGCGTTCGCGCTCGTAGAGGCGGATCTTGAGCTGGTCCATCGCCTTGCGGCGGTTCTCGTGCTGCGACTTCTCCGAAGACGTCACGACGATGTTGGTCGGCAGGTGGGTGATGCGAACGGCCGAGTCGGTCTTGTTGACGTGCTGTCCGCCGGCGCCTGAGGACCGGTAGGTGTCGATGCGGATGTCCTGGTCGCGAACCTCGATGTTCACTTCCTCAGGCACCGGCAGGATAGCAACCGTCGCCGCCGACGTGTGGATGCGCCCCTGCGCTTCCGTCGCCGGTACGCGCTGCACGCGGTGCACGCCGCTTTCGAACTTCATGCGGCCGAACACGCCCGCGCCGTTCACCTGGGCGACGACTTCCTTGTAGCCGCCCATCTCCCCGTCGGTGGACGAGACGATCTCGACCGACCATTTCCGCGACTGCGCATAGCGCTGGTACATCCGCCACAGATCGCCCGCGAACAGCGCGGCTTCATCGCCGCCCGTGCCCGCGCGCACCTCGATCACCGCCGAGCCGTCATCGTCCCGGTCCTTGGGCAGCAGCATCAGCTGCATCTCGCGCTCAATGTCGGGCAGCTTCTCGCGGATCTCGGCCCGTTCCTCGATCGCCATGTTGACGAAGTCGCGGTCGGCTTCCTTGTCCTCGATCAGCGCTTCGGCTTCGGCGAGTTGGCCGCGCAGCACCATCACTTCGCGCGCCTTCTCGGCCACGCGCTTGAGTTCAGCATGGTCACGCGACAGCTGCACGATTTCCTTGGCATCCGTCGCCACGCCCATGCGCGCCTCGACCTGCTCGAAGCGGTCGATCATCTGTCTCAAACGGCTTTCAGGCAGCGTCGCCATGGCGGTCCTTCAGGGAAGGCGCCCCATATGGGCCAGCAAGGGCGGCAGGTCCAGACCTCATCCTCCCCTGCGAAGCGGGGGAGGTGGCCCGAAGGGTCGGAGGCGGCGAGTCTCAAGCGTTGCCCATGCGGCTCGCCCCCATCCCGGCTTCACCGTACTTCCCCCGTAAACGGGGGAAGAAGGGTCCTCTAAACCCCGAACAGCGCCAACACGTTCCGGATTGCGATGATCGCCAGCGCCAGCGAACTGATGTTGAAGATCACGAAGCGCAGCGGCACGTGGTTGGTGATCACCTGCACCAGGCTGTGCACCACCCTCAGCGCGACATAGGCCCAGGCGAGCCCGACATTGATCTCGTCCATCACGCCGACAAGGTGCGAATAGATGCACAGCGCATAGAAGATCGTCGGCTGCTCGTGCAGGTGGGCAAAGTTGTCCGACACCCACACCGCCTTGGGGTCGAGCGGCGGCAGGCTGGCATAGCTCTCCGAGCCCTTGATCTTCGCCGGGTCGATGCCGGCCTTTCGCATCGCGGGAATACGGCGCGCGTATAGCCACACCCACATCACCAGCGTCCACACGATAAGCGCCAGCACCGGCCCCATCATGGTTGTCAGATGATGCATCCTGCCCTCCTGCCTGAATCCCGAGGCGGACCCTAAAGGCGGATTTTCAGAACTCCAGAAAAATCGGCGCGATCAAGGAGACGCCTTTCCTGCGGGGAAAAATCCACCGGTCCAGCTATCGCGCTCCCTGGCCCTGAACCCGTCAACCACCTTCCCGGCTGCGGATATCTCTCTGAGGTACTCCTCATCCGACGATAGTTTCTCGAGCCTCAGCGCAGTTTCGAATGTCGCCTTGAAGGCTTCGTCGTGGAACTGCGCCAGATAATCAGCCCGTTCAGGGATGCCCTTCTTCATCTCGCTGCAGGCCCATTTGAACGTACGTTCAAGCGACTCGACCACGGACCTTTCACGTACGGCGACTAGTTCGCTTATTCCCTTCTTGGCAAAATTGAATTGCGGGTCGGAACGAACGCTTTTGCTGTAGGTCAACCGGACATTGCGGAGCTGGATGCCATACGGATTCAAGATCCCCGGTATGGAACACCGCTTGTAAGCAATGTGTACGCCGCTCGATGTGACGATCGAATCAGCGAGTTCCGTGCGCGGTGCCGAAGCACACGCGCCAAGCCCCAACAGCAGAATGCACAGCCACAAGCCGCGTACATTACCCAGCGAAACCCATTTCATCACGCGTCCCCCTTCTCCGCCGCCAGCTCGCGCAGGCACGACCGGCACAGGCAGTCATTGAACCGCGACTCGCCCGCCTTCGGCACGGGCAGCCGCACCGCCTCCTCGCCACACCAGCACGGCCCGTCTGGATTGCACCCGAACGTCGCGCCGCAACGCTCGCACGTCGTTTGTCGTTCAGATGCTTTCATAAGGTCCGTTCCGCGACAGCCAATCCGGCTTTCGCCGCAATCGGCGGTGATGCTACCCTATTCGTGACCGTCGCAAAGCATAGGGTTCCGCATGAAACGTCTTCTGGTTTTCGCCGCACTCGGCACGGCTCTCGCTGCCTGCGCCACGACGCCGGGAGCATCACCATCCGCGTCGGTCGCTGTCCCCTCGTCCATCGGCGCTGCATCCGCCGCCGAGACCGAAGCGATCCTCGGCGTCATCGACCGCTTCCTGCTCGCGATCGGCAATCACGATGATGCAGCCCTTGAGGAGCTCATCATCGAGGAAGGCATCAGCTACTTCCAGGAACGCACGCCGGCCGGGGACAGTGACGTCTCCCCCTATCCCAACGCCTCCATGCTCGAGCCCGATCCCGACGCCGACCCCTTCATCGAGCGTTACTGGTCGCCAATGGTTCAAGCGCGCGGCGGCCTCGCCCAGGTCTGGGCGCCCTACGAGCTGCGCGACAACGGCAAGCAGGTGCATTGCGGTATCGACGCCTTCGATCTCGTCCTGCTCGACGGCGCCTGGCGTATCGCCGGGGTTCTCTCGACCATGGAGCCGAAGGCCTGCGACAGCATGATGCCCGCCTCCCCCTCCGCCATGCGCCCTCGCGACGGCTGGAAGGAAACGCGGAACGAGTGAGATGCTCATCCTCCCCCGTTCACGGGGGAGGTGGCCCGAAGGGTCGGAGGGGGCGAGTCACGAGGGGATTCCGTCGTATCGTCCCCCATCCCGGCTTCGCCGTACTTCCTCCGCAAGCGGGGGAAGACGATCCGCCTCAGCTCTCCAGCTCGACATCCCAGTAGAGATAATCGAGCCAGGTATCGTGCAGGTGGTTCGGCGGGAATTTGCGTCCCATCTCTTGCAGCTGGAAGGTCGTCGGCCTGTGCGGCCGCACATGCGGGTGCATGCCGATGTCTCTCGACAGCCGTCCGCCCTTGCGCAGGTTGCACGGGCTGCACGCCGCGACGATGTTCTCCCAGCTTGTGCGCCCGCCCTTGGAGCGCGGGATCACGTGGTCGAACGTCAGGTCCTCGTGGCTGCCGCAATAGGCGCATTCGAACCCGTCGCGCAGGAAGACGTTGAACCGGGTGAAGGCCGGCTGGCGATCCTGCTTCACGAATTCGCGCAGCGCGATCACCGACGGCAGCCGCATCGTCAGCGACGGCGAGTGAACATAGGTGTCGTATTCCGCGATCACGTCGACACGTTCGAGGAAGACGGCTTTCACCACCTCCTGCCACGGCCACAGCGACAGCGGGTAATACGACAGCGGCCTGAAATCGGCGTTGAGCACGAGAGCGGGGCAACCGTTGGGCGCGTGCGAAATCACTTCCGCCATGCGTCGTCCATTCGTCTGGGCCGGACCCGAGTGCCAAACGGGTTTCGGCCTGTTCCCCAGCTGCGCCACCTGGCTCCAGCAACCGGAGTGATTGATTCTCTGACATAACATCGTGACAGAGCGGCTACATGTCCAGTCACCCTTCGTTAACCCGGCGATCCCGGGTCAGGGTGGGACAGTTAGGTCACGCCCCGCCGCACCAGATCAACCCGCCCGAAGGGCGGACAAGTTGATCTGCTCATGAATTCCCAAGCAACTTGTCCGCGTCCATCAGGACGCAGGTTGCTTGGGAGCGTCGCGAGCAGCGTTAATGTAGGCCCATAGCATGTGGGCCGCTACCCCCCGATATGGCCTCCAGCGCTCGCCTGTACGGAGGAATTTCTTCGGCGGATGGCGTTTCCGCTCTCCCGAGATCATCCGGTAGGCCTCCGACAGCCCGATGTCCGCATGCGGAAACACGTCCCAGCGCCCGAGGCAGAACATCAGATAGACGTCCGCCGTCCACGGCCCGATGCCCTTCACCGCGACCAGTTCTTCCCGCGCCTCGTCGTCCGTCTTGCGCTCCAGCCGCCGGAAATTCAGCGATCCGTCGGTCACCGCCTCGGCGATCGACCTGATGTGCGAGATCTTCGGCCGCGACATCCCGCACGCCCGCAGCGCATCGATATCGGCGGCCAGCACGCTCTTGGGCGTCACCTTGCCGAGCAGCACTTCCACCCTTCCCCAGATCGTCCCCGCCGCCTTGGTCGAGAGCTGCTGGAAGGCGATGATCCGCGCCAGCCCCGCATAGTCGCCCTGCCGCGTCCGCCACTCCGGCACGCCGACATACTCATGCGCTGCCTTGATGATCGCGCACTCCTTCGCCAGCGCCTTTATGGCTTTCGACAGCTGCTTCCTGTCCGTGACGTCGAGCGTGTTCATGCGCGCATCATAGGGCGCCCGTCCTCCCCTGCGAAGCGCAGCGTAGCGGGGGAGGTGGCCCGAAGGGTCGGAGGGGGCGAGTCACAAGGGGAGTGGCGCCATGAAGGGGATTCCCCTTACCGCCCGCCCCCATCCCGGCTTCGCCGTACTTCCCCCGCTCCGCTTTGCTGCGCAGGGGAAGATGTCAACCGCCCGCCATGAGCAAGGCATGGAGAATTTCTCCACCCCGGCTATAAGCCCCTCACCGTCCCAAGGGCCCCGCCATGAAACAGTCCCCCATCCGCCGCCTCCGCCGCGACCGCTCGCGCCTCGCGCAGGAGTTGCAACTTGCCCAGGGCACGGACGACAAGGCCGCCATCCCGATCCTGCAGAAGAAGATCCGCGACCTCGACAACGAGATTGCCGCCCTCGAAGCGAAGAAGACCTCTTCCACCTGAACCGGCACGAAAGTGCAGCAACTCGCCAAGCCTCCGCGTCCCCGATAGGAAGGATGCAGAACCCCGCTATGCCGAAGCGCTCACAATCAGATAGGCCACGACGGAAAACGCGCACCACGCAAAGATTGCGATGGCTCGATGCGTCCACCGAGCTTGGGTGGAAAGTTCCGTTGGCGCCAAAACGGAAGGCCACAGGAACAATCCAATCAGAATGCTCGGCAAAACCATCAAGCCGGGGCACATTTCAATTGGAATCCCGATTTTGTAAAACCACCCGCCAAGAAAAAACACGCCCGCAAGAAGCGCGATGTTAAACGCCCACGCCTTGATGCGATATTTTGCCAAGTGCGTCACTTGTAGGTTCCCCGCGAGAACGCCGCCGTCGGCGTCGCTCTAGCCGAGGACAAGCGAGTTCTCATTGGCACCACAGGCACCAGTGCTCCGGCGGGCGGAAGAACGTCACCAGCCGGCCGCACACGATCACGCCGGTCCAGCACGCTAGCGACACGAAGCCGATCAACCGCGCCCGCATCGGCGGCAAGTCATCCGGCCCGGCGGCGGAGACCGCGCTCGCCGTCGTCACGTAGAACACCGCCATGTTGATCCCGGCGACGATCATCAGCGAGATCTTGGTCTGCAGTGCGGGATTGTAGAGATACTGGGCGGGTGCGGACACGACAAAAAGAAACCCGGTCGCAACGCACATCAGGTAGCCCGCGATCCCGAACGGCACCAGCCGGTGCAGCATCTTCATCGACACGCCGCGCGCCACGCCCATCATGCGCAGGTCGAACATCCCCACCGTCGCGAACAGCAGGCACAGCCCGAAGAAGTGGATGATCTCCGCAATGGGCCAGCCCCATTTCGTGTTCATCATCCCGAATATGCCGGTCGCCCGCGCCCATTGTTCGATCGCTTCGGGATTGAAGATCGGATCCATCACGACACCATCAGGATGGTGTAGGTGTGCAGCAGCAGCTTGCCTGCCGTCACCGCGCCCAGCCACAGCACCAGCGCCGCCGCCGCCATCCCGCGCGCATAGCCCGGCAGCGCCTCGCCCCGCTCGGCAGCCGGAAACAGCCGCTTGCCCATCTCGCGAACGAGCAGCGCCGCGCCGATCAGGCACGCAAATTTCACCCCGAACAACGGATTGGTCAGCGCCTTCGCCGGATAGCCGATCAGCAGCGCCACGCCCGACGGTATCGCTAGCGCCGCCCCTACCCACATCACCGGGAAGAACCCGCGAAACTTCTCAAGCCGCGCGCCCGAGGCCAGCCCCATCACCCGCAGCGATATCACCACGCCCCCGCCGATCAGGAACGCCATGCCCAGCGAGTGGAAGATCAGTGCGATGAAATACGCATAGAGGTCCTCCCGCATCCATACGGAGAACGGCGACTGCTCGATGCTGGCGAACACTGCATCCATCGGGCGCGAAGCTGGCACGGGCCCCGGCCAGTGTCACCCATGCGGGTCCAGACAGGCGATCACATGAATCCGAACGCCGGCGGAAAGACGATCACGACGATAGCGGCCCAGGCGGCATAGACCGGCAGATAGTTCGTCTGCCAGCGCTCGAGGCTCTCGAACGATCCCTGCCCTCTCAGGAAGCGGACGTACAGGAATGCCGACCACGCAAGATTGATCAGCAGGATCACGTTCTCGCCCAGCGCCGCCACGCGGTTCGGCGTGAAGCCGAACTCGCTGATGCGCGCACTGATCGCCCACAGCGCAACCGCATCGGCCAGCAGCGCGCTGGCCAGCAGCACGACCTGCAGCACATCGTATGCACCGGGAGGCGCACGAGGATCGCGGGCCGAAATGGAATAGAGCAGCAGGCCCAGAACCATCACCAGCAACAGGTCGAAGGCGACAAGCACGTTCCGCTCGATGTCGATCCCGCGCCCGGTCCACACCAGGACACCCAGGAACACGATCAGCACGGCGGCGAACAGCGGCGTGAACAGCCGCGCCAGCACTGGCGCCATGTTCTCGATCACGCTCTGCTTTGCCTCCACCAGCCAGGACGCGATGATGACGGCGCCGACCGCTCCGCACGGCAGCAGCCACGACGCGAAGAAGGGTCCAACATCGATTCCAGCCGCCTGGAAGATCATCACCATGAACGCTGTCAGCACGCCGCCGCCGAGCGCGATCAGCGTGTAGTAGATGAACAGCTCGCCGGAGAAGCGGATGAAATCCATCCGCCCGCCCGTCTCGTTCCAGCGCCGACCGGCATAGGCGATGCCCACCACCAGCCAGAGCACGATCGGCAGGTGCAGGGCGGTCAGCGCCTCCGTGTAGCCGAACCGCGCAAACGGATAGGCGTTGGCGAACACCCCCGCCACGACGAACGCCGCCGCCAGCCAGGGAAGCACGCGCAGGTCGAGCTTTCGCTTCCAGACAAAATAACCGGTCAGCAGTGGCAGGACGAAGAGACCGAGATTGCGGGCATAGAAGCCCGCGTCCGTATCGAGCCGAAGCCCGAACAGCGCCGGCGCCTTGATCGCGGCAGCCGCGCCCAACGCAAGACAGACCGCGACAATGGCCTCGCGCCGCGCCGCCATATCCGAAAGGCCGGCATCGGCGGGCGACACAACCAGCTGCTTCCAGAGCCGGTCCGAATGCTCACGCGCGAACTCCCGCGACAGGGCGTCGAGGCTGCCCATACGCTTGACCGCCACCAGAAACGCCTCGTCCGCGGCGAGCCCCGCCTCGGTCAGCCGCGCGATCTGCTCGCGCAGATGTCTTCCAACTCCGCCACGTCGACCGAGTGGATCGCCTGCCGCCGATTGAGATAGCTCCGCCACTGGCCGATCTGTTCCTCGAGCGAGGACGCGTTGTCCGTAGCCGGCATCGCTCAGCCTCCCTGTGGCAGTGGCGCGAACGACGCCGGGCGCCAGTCCGGCAGTGGAGGCAACAACGTTCGCCAGATGCCTCGCAGCGTGGCGTCCACCGCCTGCCACTGCTTGCGATCCTCGGCGAGCTGCGCCCGCCCCTGCGGCGTCATCCTGTAGTATTTGCGGCGGCGGCCGCTCTCCGCCGCTTCCCATCGCGCCTTGACGTAACCCAGCCGCTCGAGCCGGTGCAGAACGGGATAAAGCATCCCGTCCGTCCACTCGAGACGCCCCGCCGACAGCTCTTGGACCCGCTTGATGATGGCGTACCCATAGCTGTCGCCTTCCGACAGGATCGCCAGAACGATCGGCGTCGAGGACGCAGCCATCAGGTCCTTGTTGATGTCCATGGTTTTACGCGCCGCGCAGTCTGGATCCAAGCTTACATGGCAGCTCTATACATTGAAGTACAATGTATGACAAGCGTGCAGCCGCTCTCGATCGGCG
The DNA here is from genome assembly GCA_965279205.1 of Hyphomonadaceae bacterium. Taxonomy (GTDB): domain Bacteria; phylum Pseudomonadota; class Alphaproteobacteria; order Caulobacterales; family Hyphomonadaceae; genus UBA7672. The sequence goes on along the minus strand of OZ257144.1, from coordinate 931,540 downwards.
ACGCCGTTCGTCAAGCCTGCTTCGAATCGACCCGCTGCTAGTTCACCGGCGCATATTTCTTCAGCCAGCCCAGCACCTCGTCATGCCACTGGACGGTGTTCTGCGGCTTCAGCACCCAGTGGTTCTCCTCCGGGAAGTAAAGGAACTTCGAGTCGATGCCCTTGCGCCGCAGCGCGGTGAAGGTGGCGATGCCCTCCTCCAGCGGCACGCGATAGTCGCGACCGCCATGGATCACCAACTCAGGCTTGCTCCAGTTCTGCACGAACAGGGCGGGATTGAACTTCTCGTAGGTCGTGCCCGGCGTCCACGGCGTGCCGCCATTCTCCCATTCGGAGAACCACAGCTCCTCGGTGGAATAGCCCATGAAGCGCGTATCGAAGATGCCGTCGTGATTGACGAGGCATTTCCATGGCCCGTTCCAGTTGCCGGCGATCCAGTTGACCATGAAGCCGCCATAGGAACCGCCGAGCGCACAGGCGCGGCCGCCATCGAGGAAGGAATATTTCGACAGCGCGAAGGCCCAGCCCTTCTGCAGATCCTCCAGCGGGCGATCGCCCCAGTGCTGACTGATCGCGTCGGTGAAGGCCTGGCCATAGCCAGTCGAACCATGGAAATCGATCATCACCACCGCATAGCCGGCGCCGGCATAGGCCTGCGCGTTCCAGCGATAGTGGAAGAGGTTGCCGAACGAGCCCTGCGGCCCGCCATGGATCAGGAACGCGACCGGATATTTCTTCGACGCGTCGAAATCGGCAGGCTTCACGACATAGGCGTAGACCGTCTCGTTGTTCCAGCCGGGGAAGGAGAACTGCTCCGCGGCGCCGAACGCCACGTTCTTCAACGCCTCTGCGTTGACGTTGGTAAGCTTCACCGGTTTCGATCCGACCTTCGCCGGCAGGAAATAGATCTGGGCGGGGTTCAGCAGATCATCCTGCGCGTAAACAATGCCCTTGGCGTTGACATCGAACCCGCCGAGATGGCCGGCGCCTGTGACAGCGGTGACCTTGCCTGAGGCCACATCGATGGCGAACAGCCTGGTCTGGCCGATGTCTTCCGCCTGCGCATAGATCGTCTTGCCGTCGGCGCTCCACGCGATCGCATCGGCCGAACGATTCCAATCCGACGCCAGTGGGCGATCCTTGAAGCCTCCCCCGCCTGCAGAAGAGGAGTCCTCTTCACGGATCATGATCTGGTAGCGGTCGGCCTCGAAGCCGGCGCGCTTCATCGCGCGATAGGCCATGAACCTGCCGCCAGCAGCGTAGACAGGGCCGGCGTCCCAGGCCTTGTTCTGCTCGGTCGTGTTCTGCGGGGCAGCGCCTCCTCCCGCCGCCGGGACCTTCCAGAGATCATAGTTGGTCACCCAGGGCTCGCTCTTGCCGGCGACCTTGGCGGAGAAGACCACGGACTTGCCGTCCGCCGAGAAGCCGTAGTCGGTCTCGTCACCGAACGGCTTGGTCGGGCTGTCGCCATCGAAGCCCTTCATCAGCGGCCTTGGGTTCTTCGCTGTCCCGGCCGGATCGAGGTCCAGCGCAAACAACTGGTTCTTCGTGCCGTCCGCCCACTCGTCCCAGTGACGGATGAAGATCTTGTCGAACACCACGCCATTGGCCTTGGCGCCGGCCGTCGATTTCGGCGCCGCCAGCTTGTCCTTCGTGCACTCCAGCGTCGCGCAATCCGAAAACACGGCGAGGCTCACCACCAGCGTCCTGCCATCCGGCGACGTGCGAAACGAGCCGACGTCGAAAGGCAGGTCAGTCACCTTGACCGAATTCCGGCTCGCCAGATCGGTGCGCCAGACCTGGTTGGAGCCACCGCGGCTCGACATGAAATAGATGCTGCGTCCGTCCGCCGACCAGCGCGCGCTGCTGACGCCGCCATCGGACGCAGGCAGCTTGACCGGCGCCGGCGTCTTCTCGTTGAGGTCAACCAGCCAGAGTTCGGTCGTCGCCCTGTTGGCGTCATAGTCGGCAACGCGGCGCGAATAGATCACATACCGCCCGTCCGGAGAGATACGCGGATCGCTTACCCGGTCGAGCGTCGCCATGTCCTTCGCCGTGAACGGACGCGCATCGGCCACAGGCCCGAGCGCCAGAGCAACCGCACCGGCGGCAAGCAGACGAACGAATGTCTTTTTCATTGGGAGAGCCTCAGAATTTGCGCTCACAACCTAGGACGAGCCTCGCCCTTCGGCCAGACCCTCCCAGATCATCCGCGGCGGCGCTGACAATGCTTGTCCACTTCGTCAGAGAGCCTAGTACATCCAGTCGAACACGTCGGCGAAGCTCGCGATGGCGTGCGCGACGGGCAGCTCCAGAGCCGTTCCGGCCACCAGCAGGCTCGCGGCTTCGACGACGGAGGAAACGCCGAGGCCAATCCACCAGGCAGGATGGACAGCTCGGCGGGTCGCGAAATCATGGATCACGCCGGCCACGATGAAGAGTTTCGTGGAGGCGATCGCGGCGGGCATCGCCCAGTCGTTGAAGCCGAAAGCCGCGACCCACAGCCGCCAGGTCCCCGCCGCGATCACGGTTGCGGCCGCAGAGATCATCAGGCGTTTGTGCCAGTCCGGCCGGTGGCGGTTGAGCAGAGCCGCAATGTAGAAGCCGAGGAACAGCACAAGGCCCGCCGCGATCGGCACGCCGAACGCCTTCCAGAATTCCGCGCCTTCGCCCAGCAGGGCCGCCCGCACCTTCACTCCGATCACGAGAAAGCCCAGCACGGCCATCGCGGCCACCAGCGCGAGGCTGCCCACTCCCATTGCCCGGTGCACGGTGAAGGCGCGTCGTGCGAGCGTCGCCTGTATCGGCAGGAAAGCGCACCACGCCAGATAGACGATGCCGTGCGCGTGAACGGCCCACGAAACCTTCGGGTATGTGTTTGTGGCCAGCGGCCCGAGATAGGTGAAGGCGAAGCCGAGGAACGCCGTCAGGGAAATGGCCAAGGCAAGCGCTGGATAGAACAAATCTCGCTTGGCTGACGACGCCATGATTCTCCCCTCTCCCCAGTTAGGTCCAGCTTGGCACAAGCGCGCGCGGCTGCCATCGGCGATTTCCAGCCATTGGCTTGGAGCCTAAGGTGGCGACCGCTCCTCGCCCATTGCGGTCATCCGGCCGAAGCTCTCTATCGTTGCGGACCCCTCGCCCGGATTGATAGAGTCTTCAGCATCGATGGGCTTCGCCCGCCGAGCCGAGGTTCCAGAAGAGTTGGCGCCCCAGGAGGAGCAAGAGTTGGCTCGCCCCAGATCGATCTCGCGTTCGCCAGGGACCAGGTCTCCCAAGGCGAAGCCGGCAGCGGCAGAGGAGGCTTCAGCGGCTACGCTCTCGCCAAAGGGCGAGGCGGTTCGCGAGCGCATTCTCAGTGTCGCGCTCGAAGCATTCGCGCAAGCGGGTTTCAAGAATGCGACGACACGGGGGATCGCCGAGGCGGCTGGCGTGAACCTCCCGGCGCTGCAGTACTATTTCGGTTCGAAGGAAGACCTGTACCGCGCTTGCGCGGAGGCCGTTGTCGAGCGCTATCGTACACAGATGACCGGCGTGCGCGAGCAGGCGCTGGAGGTGCTCCGCAACAATCCGTCGCCCGAGGCAGCTCGCGCTCAGCTCAAGGCGTTGATGCGCGTTCTTGCGACCTTCCTGACTGGCGCGCGCGAGGCGCCAATCTGGGGGCGCTTCACGGCTCGGCTGATGACCAGTTCGGGCGGCGGCCTCGAAATCCTGCAGACGCGGCTGTGGGAGCCGGGCGTCAAGCTGGTCGCCGACCTGATTTCAGTCGTCGGCAACTTCAATGAGACGACCGCACGGATGCGCGCCATGTGGTTGATCTCCAATGCCATGACATTTCAGGCGGGACAGAAGGTCAGCGTCCAGCTTGTCGGGTGGCGGCGCATGGACGCCGAGGAGCTCGACGCATTGCTCAAGGCGATGGATGCGCAGATCGACGAAATCGGACGCGGCCGGCCTGCGAAGTGACGATCGAAGATCGCAGGTAACGTCGCGGCAGCCGCAAGAATCTATCGCTTGATACACTCTGCCGGATGGCGTAACTTTCCAAGCAGTGGGAGTGCGCGCCTAGAGGTGACGCAGATCGCTGATCAGCAGCCTCGGACTGCGCCTTCGAAAAGAAGATCACCGGGAGAGGCGCAATGCTGGCGACGCTGAAATCACGTTTGTTGGCGGGTACGGTTGTTCTGGCGTTGGCTGCGTGCGTGGCGACCGCCAACGGTCCCGAGCAGGCCGCCAATCCGGCCGCGAGCCCTCTCCGGGTCGACAACTTCGACCTGGCCGATCAGGACTACTTCGCCCGGCAGCTCTATTATTTCTCGGACGCGAAAGCCGTCGTGCTGTTCACGCACGCCAGCGGCGACGCAGCAGTGGCGAAAGACGCTCCCGCGCTCATGGCCCTGAAGTCCGCCTATGGACAAAAGGGCGTCGAGTTCCTCGCGCTGAACTCCCGCCTCGGCGAGACCCGCGCACGCGTCAAACAGGACATGCAGGCGACCGGCCTCGATATTCCGGTCCTGTTTGACTACGACCAGCTGGTCGGCGAGCAGCTGCAGGTCAAGCGCGCCGCGGAAACCATCGTCATCAATCCGAAGACATGGCAGGTCGCCTATCGCGGACCAGTGTCTGGAGCGAAGGATGCTATCGACGCTGTAAGCGGGGGCCGCGCCGTCGCGATTGGAACCGGGCCGGTCAGGGGCGCCGAGATCAACTTCGCTGCACGGTCGCAGAACCCGGCGAAGATTTCCTACGTGACTGACATCGCCCCCATCATCCAGGCCAAGTGCACCACGTGTCACGAACCGGGCGGCGTCGGGCCAATGCCGCTGACTAGCTACGAGATGGTGAAGGGCTTCGCGCCGATGATCCGCGAGGTCATCCGCACAAACCGGATGCCGCCCGACACCGCTGATCCCACGGTAGGCCATTTCAGGGACGACTGGCGGCTGACAGGCGACCAGAAGAAAACGCTGGTCCACTGGATCGAAGCCGGCGCCAGCCGCGGCGAAGGCGAGGATCCCCTGGCGAAGATCAAGTTCCAGGCGCCCGAATGGCCACTGGGCAAACCCGATCTCATCGTCACCATCCCCGAGGCGAAGGTCCAGGCAAACGGGCTGATGCCTTACCAGTATCCCGTCGTGGCCGACGCTTTCCCGGAAGACAGGTGGCTGCGCGCGGCGTCCTACAAATTCTCCGATCGCCGCGCCGTCCATCACGTGATCACAAGCGCGACGCCCAAGAGCGAGAAAACCTCGGCGGCGCTCAGCGGCATTCAGCTCGGCGGCTTCGTCCCCGGCCGTCACAGCTCGGTCGGCTACGAGAACAGCGGCGTGCTTGTGCCCGCGCACTCAAGCGTCTTGTTCCAGAACCACTACGCGCCCTACGGCAGGGAGACGTCGGTCAAGACCGAGGTCGGCTACTATTTCTACCCCAAGGGAGAGCCGCCGAAATATCGGAAGCGCCTGTTCGGCATCTTCGATTTCAATCTCGAAATTCCGGCTGGCGCCGAGCATCATACGGAGATCGCCTACGCCCCCTTCCCGAAGGACGCGCTGCTTACCGCTATCACGCCACACGCGCACTCGCGCGGCGCCGCGGCGACTGTCTCGCTGCGTTATCCGGACGGACACGAAGACCTGCTGCTGGCGGTTCCGCGCTACGACTTCAACTGGCAGCACGACTACCATCTTGTTGAGCCGATCCCGGTTCCTGCCGGATCAAAGCTCGTTGCACGCTGGGTGTACAACAACTCGCCGCGCAACAAGGCCAACCCCGATCCCACGCGGACCATCCCCTGGGGCGAACAGACGACCGAGGAGATGCTTGCCGTCTATGCTCATTTCCGCTGGGTCGGTGAAACTGTCGAAAATCCGCTCAATGAGTATGACCGCCTGATGCAGGCAGGCACGATGATGGGAGTTCTCGACACCTCCCTCGATGGCAAGCTTCAAGAGTCCGAACTGACAGGTCCTGTCGGATCACGAATGAAGCCGACCTTCGCGGCGCTCGACAAGGACAAGGATGGCGCGCTTTCCCAGGAAGAGATGCCGGGCGGTCGACTCATGCCCCCGGCCTCAACAGCTGGGACTGCCACCTCCCCCGCCAAAAGCGGCGGCCAATAGGCACCAAGGACAGAAGACGCCTCGGCGACGCCAACATCTGGTTGGCGTCGCTCTGCTGTTGCGATGCTTGACTCTATCTCGATATATGTCGAGATAGAGATATGCGATCGACAAGAAGACCTTCGCCGCAGGCCATTCGGCTTCTCGCCGCCCTCGTCGCGAAGGCGCAAGCCTGGCGATATGGGTATGACCTCTCGAAGGAAACGGGCCTGACGCCCGGGACGCTCTATCCGCTCCTCGCGCGTTTCGAAACGCAAGGCCTGCTTGAGTCGGAATGGCGAGAGCCCGCGCTCGACGGCCGCCCGCCGCGCCATGCTTACCGGCTGACGCGCGCGGGCGCCGCGTTCGCGCTGAAGTGGACGGGCGAAGCGGATTCGAAAATCAGCCCGAACCTTCGGCCAGCAAAGCGATGACGCGCGACCTCGCCCTCGTTCTTGGACGTCACGCAGCGCGCGTGGTGCATTCCGTGAACCCTGTTCAGGCCAGGGCGATGCTGGCCGAGCTGGACTACATCGAAGGAAGCGCCTCGCTGGCCTGGGCATTCGGTTGCCTGATGGCAAGCTACCGGCAGCGGGCAAGCCTGTTGGCCGTCGGCATCGTCGCCGCGCAATTGTGCGTGGGGTTGGCTGCTGGAGCTTTTGGCTTCCTGCACGCCTATGTCAGCTTCGAGAATCTTCGCGCCAAGATCCTGCTTCTCGCCGGCAAGGCGCCGACCCCGCCGCCGGGAAGCTTCATGTACGCGATCGACTCGCAGCCTCTCGAACACTGGCTCTGGATATTCTTGCTGTTCGCCGCCGGCGGTGTGCTGCACGTCATCGCCGCCATCATGATGGCGGTTGGAAGCAACAAACGAGTGATGCAGCTTGCCATCGTGATCATCGTATTCGATCTCGTCGCGCCACTGGTCGCCACCCACCCCGTCTCGGTGATCTTCCCGGCAATCTACATCGGACTGATCACGCTGATGGCGCTGGTCGCGGCGGCTTTCGCGTGGTTCTGGCGCTGGGACGAACGGCGATTGGTTGCGACGACTTTTACGGCGGGCCGCTAGATGTCGCTGATCGATTGGGCCCTGCTGCTGGCCGTGCTCGCCGTGGCGGGTTGGCGGATCGTCGCGCCAGCCGGGAGACGGCTGTTGTGGGCGCTAGGCATCGTCATCGTGCTGGCGGCAGCGCAGATTCTGACCGAGGAATTCTACTGGCATTTCCTGCCTGCCTATCTCCTGATCGCGGTCTTGGGCGTGAGCGCCGCGAAGCTTCCAGCGAAGCCGCCGGCCTGGTCGATCTGGCTTGCGCGGGCAGGGCTAGCTGTAGCGATGGGTCTAGCCGTCGCTCCCTTTGCGCTGTTTGTGCCGGTTCCTGAACTGCCGGCTCCCAGCGGTCCGTTTGCGGTCGGAACCGAGATCTACCGATGGGTCGATGCATCGCGGGAAGAGACCGCGACCGAGGATCCCTCCGACAAGCGCAACGTCATAGCGCAGGCCTGGTATCCGGCGCAGGCGGCGGGGGACAAGCGCTCCACCTACATGGAGGGGCTGGACGACCTGCCGCTCATCGACTCCCTGTTGCCCGGTATCATGATGCAGAGCTACGGCCGCATCGATACGCACGCGACGCTGAACGCAGAAGTCTCGGGCCAGAAGCTCTGGCCGGTCGTGATCTTCTCTCCTGGCTTTGGCGCCCCGCGCGCCTTCTACACTGGACTCGCGGCAGAACTCGCCAGCCGCGGATATGTCGTGCTGATGCTCGACCATCCCTACGAAGCTGCGGTCACGCAGCTTGCCGACGGCAGCATCGCCAAGAGAATAGACACTTCGCCATACGACGTTGACGCACGCGATGCGTGGATGGCCGACCAGCTGGACATCCGCGCCAGGGATGTCCAGTTCGCGCTCGACCGTCTCGTTGAAGGCGCCGGCCGGTTGAAAGGTCATGTCGACCTTTCGCGCATTGTCGCCATGGGCCACTCCTTCGGCGGCGCCACAGCCATTGCGGCGGCGGGGCGCGACCCGCGGATAGCCGCGCTCGTCAATATCGACGGAACGCCCTATGGCGAGCTTCCCGTCATCCGCCGGCCATTCATGCTGCTGCAGAGCGACTATGCCGTGACGACCCATGGCGATTCATTCATGGCTCGCAACAAGCAGCTGCTCGAGCAGGCGACGGCGCCGGCATGGCGATACGAGGTCCTTCACGCCAACCATCTCGATTTCATGGACGTGCCGCTCTACTTCGCGCCGCCCGGCCACTGGGCGCTGTCGCTGGTCGTCGGTGGCGACCTGTTCGGCGGCAGCCGTGGGCCGCTGGAGACGCAGCACGCAGCCTCCGACATTCTCGATGCATTCATCCGCGAGACCCTGTCTGGCGAGAGCGGCCTCCTGAAAAGCACCGAAGCTCGTTTCAGCGAGATCGCAGGCGGACCGATTGAACGAAGTGCCGCCGCTACCGGGCCATCGCGACCCTAGGGCGCCCGGGTCAGCGCCAAAGGCTGGCCCTGTCCGTTCTGCGTCCAAATTCCCTTCCAGGATTTGGACGCATCGTCCCACGTCCCTTCGTAGGACCCCTGCACCGCCGCCGATGAGAAGCTGATCTTCGAGCCATCCGAAACCAGGTTCTCCATCGGAATCGGATCGGTCGATTGCGCAGTCTCGCCTACGCCGACCAGCTTGCCGTCCGCGCCCTTGGTGACCTTGAGGCCGACCCCGAGCGATGTGCCGTCCGGCTGCTTGAGCGATCCCACCCAGTGGCCGAGCGGGTCTTCCGCCCACGCTGCGGCAGCGACACCGAACATCAGGCTCGCTGCAATTATGGTCATCCTTGCAATTTTCATGGTTGTCCTGCCCTTGAAGACCCCGACTACCGCGACGATTGATCGGCCCGCCGCCGCAGTCAATCTTGCCGTGCAGGTCGCCTTCGGAAACCGCGCAAACTCGACGCCTTGCGCCGCTCGAGAAGCAGATGGGCGCTTGCTGCCTGCTGCCCTGGGTTTATCCTCCCCGTCACCCACAAGGGATGGAAGCCATGAGCTACGCTGTTGGCCCCGGCGATCTGGTTCTATGCGTCAACGTCGCGCCGAACCATGCGACGGGAGAGCCGGTGCCCCTCATTGCCGGCGAGACCTATCGTGTCCTGGCGGTGATGGAGTTTGCGTGTCCGTGTGGGCGCTCCGATGCCTTGCTGGACGTCGGCGTCGACTTCGCCTGGTGCCAGACCCGCTTCCGGCTCATGCCCAAGCCCAGGTTCGAGGCCAAGACGCGTCGCGTAGCCGCTCCGAAAGAAAAGCAGACGGTGCGATGAACAACTAACTAGAGATTGGGCCGTGTAGCCAAGAGCACGAATGACCGCTTTCGGCGGCGGCCTCAACCGGTCATCGTGTGGTTCCATGATGTGTGCGATACCGGACAGATCGGCGTGGTTGTGTGGGCGTGGTCGGGGGCAGATCTTCGCGATCTGGCAGTCCAGTCCGGGATTTTCTGGTCTTTTTCCGGGTTTCGTGCGTTATAGGAAGTATCGGCCGCTCCTTTTTGGCGTGCGGCCGGCTGAGAGATGTTCGAGCTCCCGTCCCTGACGATGGAGCTTTGTCTGTCCCACCCACCTCCCCAGACCAAAGTCAGAAACCGGATTCTCGCGGCGCTTCCCGCACGGGAATACGAAATCATCGCGAAGAGCCTCACACACGTTGATCTCCACCTTGGCGAGTCGCTGCATCGAGCGGGCGACCGCATCGACCAGGTGTACTTTCCCGACAGCGGCTTCATTTCCGCCCTCACCGTGTTGTCAGACGGCTCGCCTCTGGAAATCGGCCTGATCGGCGCTGAAGGCGTTGTCGGCGTTTCGGTGATCCTTGGCGCGACGGCGTCCTACAGCGAGACGATGTGCCAGACCGGCGGCGGCGCCTATCGCATTCCGGTGGCCGCCTTCAAGGATGCGGCGGCCCACGCGCCGCACCTGCGGGACCTGCTGCTGCGCTATGTGCACGTCTTCCATGTCCAGGTCGCGCAGACAGCGGCCTGTAATGCGCACCATGAGCTGGGCCAGCGTCTCGCGCGCTGGCTGCTGGCCGCGCACGATCGCAGTGGTGTCGCAGAGCTTTCCCTCACCCAGGACCTGATCGCCGTAATGCTCGGCGTGCGTCGCTCGACCGTCAGCATCGCCGCCGGAACGCTGCAGAAGGCTGGCGTCATCCGCTACCAGCATGGCCGCATCACCATCCTCAACCGCGTCGGCCTCGAGGACGCGGCCTGCGAGTGCTACGAGGCTGTCGCGGGCGAATACCGGCGGCTGTTCGGCGAGCATGAGGAACCCCCCGTACCCCTGCTTCTGGACTGATCGCGCCGCAGGTTGATCGCTACAGGCGAGTTCGTGCGGAATCTTTCATTCGGCGAAGAGTCCGTTGCCGTACCGACTCATTCCGGGGGGGAGGGATAGATGATGTCCGGGTGACGGAGCGCGGAGACGCAAAAACCCGGGTGGTGGCCATGTCATTGGAAAAAAGTGACGACTGTACAGAACTGGTTGTTCCGCAAGGCGCGAGCCTGCGCGAGGAAAACAGGCAGCTGCGACACAAGCTCAAGATGGCCGACGCGCTCGCGGCGCGTTACACGACGCTGCTGCGCGAGGGCAATCACCGGATCAAGAACAGCCTGCAGATTGTCTCCAGCCTCATGACCCTTCAGGCTGGCCGTGAGGCTGATCTGCCAGCGCGCCAGGCGCTGCTCGGCGCCGCGGGGCGAATCCAGTCGATCGGCAGGATGCACGACGCGCTTCAGGAAAGCGGCGGCGAGGATTCGGTCAATCTTGGCGCCATCCTGGAAATCATGTGCGCCTCACTGCACGATATGGGCGGCGACACGCTCAGCGTCAGCGTTCGCGTGAAGGCTGACCCGTTTCATGCGCCTGTCGCGTTCGTTCAGCCGATCGTCCTGGCGATGAACGAGCTCGTCGTGAACGCACTCCGCCACGCATTTCCGGACGAGCGCGCCGGTGCGATCGACATCACGCTAAGACATGTCGGCGGCCAGCTTCGCATGGTTGTCAGCGACGACGGCGTCGGCATGCCGACGGTCCCACGTGAAGGCCAAGGCTATGGAATGACGCTCGTCCGCATGATGATCAACCAGGTGGACGGTGCGCTCTATGTTGACAGCGGCGCCGGAACAAGGATCACCATGGTCGTGCCCGCGCCTGACCATGGCTCCGCGCCGGTCCAGACCATGCAACCCTCGAAGGCCGGCAAAGGCCTCATGCCGTTGCTCAAGCGGCGCTGGAACGCCAACGGCCGGGGCTAGCCGCTCTCCGAAGTCTGCACGACCCCGGACAGATTGGGTGCGCGTCTTGTTTTCAGAACGGATGCCAGCACATTCCGATACGCGAATGGGAGGATAACTCCGCGCTCGTTCGCGGATCCCCGAAGCATTCGGCTCATCATCTGTGGGATAATCACGCGCGCCCATCCCCGCCCTCCACGGCCCGCGCCAATCTGCGCGCATGGATGAGGACGACACAGCAGAGGACATGCGCCCGACGCCGTTCGCCGACGACGTGGGCGCCGCGCTTTGGCGCGATGCGCGCTGGTGGGTGGAGCAGGCTTTCGGCGCGTTCGGCGATCTTGCGGCCATCGCGACCGTCGGCCTGACGCGCCGCGCCGGCCTGCGGCTCAAAGGCTGGCTCTATTCGATCGAGGGCGGGATACGCCGTCTCGTCCTCGCCGCCGCGCTGCAACTCGCGCCGGCGACGCTGGCCGCATCCGCGGTGTCCGCGCGACCAACACAGTCCACGATACTCGAGCCAAAGCCCGCGAAGGACCGCACCGCGCCAAAGGACTGGCGCGTCTCCTTCCGTGTCTTCTCCGTTGCAAAGATCCGGCGCGGACCGAAGAACGCGCCGCGCATCTGGTCACTGGATCGCATTCCGGCGGCGCCGCCGCCGAAGCCGGTGCGCCTGCCCCGCCCGCCCGCGCTGCCCGATCCACATCATCCCTTCACCGCCGATCCCCTGCTGGCGATCAACGCCGCCGAGGCCCGAGCGAAAGAGACGCGCAAGCCCGCGAGCCGGCGCGCGATGCCCAAGCCGAAGAAGGGTCGCCTCTCACGCTGGCATCCCGACTACAACCCGAAACACGATCCCGACCATTTCCTGATCTACGGCCGCCCCTCGCGCGGCTTGCCGCTCGATCGCGAAGAGAAGCTGAAACAGAAACGCGACCGCAGAGGCGGCAAGGATCGCCACGGCGCCTTCGGTCATGCACCGATCTTCTCGATCCGCGATGAAATCGCCGAAGCCGCCCGGCTCTTTCCGGCGCTCAAACTTGCGAAACGCCTCGAAGCTCTGCGCCGCGTGATGGCCGATCCACAGGCCTGCATCCGGCGCGTCGCCCGCATGCTGGCTCGACACAGAGACATGGTCGTCCGCTTGGCCGGACTGCCGCCGCCCCCGCCACGCAAGCTCAAAGCGCTCAACATGTCGTCCCCACCCGCGCTCGATTTTCTTGAGCACACGTGCAGGCTGTTGCGGCCGCCTGCTCCCGACACCAGCTGACCGTCCCCAAAATCAGAAAAACCCTGCCGCGGCGGCCCTGTCGCCGCGAATGCGGCGCCATGCGCCACATGGACTTCCACTCCCGATTCTGGTCTATCGCCCCGACACGACCGGACCACCGCAAGAGGACTTCATGGCTGGAAAAATCGTCACCGTTTTCGGCGGCTCGGGCTTTCTCGGCCGGCATGTCGTCCGCGCCCTCTGCCGCCAGGGCTGGCGGGTGCGCGTGGCCGTGCGTCGCCCGCACATCGCCGGAGACGTGAAACTGGCCGGCGATGTCGGCCAGGTCCAGCTTGTCCAGGCCAATGTCCGCAACCGCGCCTCGATCAAGCGCGCGCTCGAGAACGCCGAAGCCGTCGTCAACCTGGTCGGCATCCTCGCCCAGACCGGCGCCCAGAGCTTCCAGGGCACGCAGGCCCTCGGCGCCGCCAACATCGCCAGCCTCGCCGCCGAAGCCGGTATCAAGCAGATGGTCCTCGTCTCCGCCATCGGCGCATCGAAGGATTCGAAGTCGAGCTACGCCCGCACAAAGGCGGATGCCGAAGCCTCGACCCGCGAAGCCATTCCGACCGCAACCATCCTGCGTCCCTCGATCATGTTCGGACCCGAGGACGGCTTCTTCACCCGCTTTGCCCGCATGGCGCGTCTTTCGCCGATCCTGCCGCTGATCGCCGGCTCAACGAAATTCCAGCCTGTCTATGTCGCCGACGTCGCCGCGGCCGTCGCCGCCGCGCTTGCGAAGCCCGAAGCCGCCGGCAAGACCTACGAACTCGGCGGCCCACGCACCTACACGATGACCGAGCTCCTGAAATACATCACGCGCGAGATCGATCGTCCGCGCATGCTGCTGCCGATCCCGATCCTTATCGCCTCTCCGATGGGCTATGTCGTCGGCGCTCTCTCGAAGTTGAATCCGTTCTTTGGCCCGCCGATCACCGGCGACCAGGTCCAGCTCCTGAGATCCGACAACGTCGTCGGCAAGGGCGTGGGCACGCTCGCTGACCTTGGCGTCACGACGCTGGAATCGGTCGAGGCGATTGTCCCGACCTATCTCTGGCGCCACCGCCCCCACGGCCAGTTCCAGCCCCCGCACATCGACGAAGCCTCGCGCGTCGACGTCTGAAGCAGCGGATTTCGCACCCGCAGCTTGCATCCTGCCCCGCCGCCGCTAGCCTCCCTTGAGTTGGGGAAGCGGGGAGCGGGACAATGGAAAAACTGGCGCTGAACTATTCCGGCATGGATCTCGGCCTGCTGGCGACATGGCTTCTGGTCGCGACTGCCGCAGGATTCGCGGCGCGCAAGATCGTCCGGGGCAAGAGCATTTTCGCGCTCTGGGGCGATTGCGCCATCGCGCTAATCGGCGTTTTCCTGGTGGGGACGCTGCTCAAGGCCCTGAACTTCTCGATGGCCGATTGGATTGACGGCCTCAACCTCGGCGCCTTCACCCAGTTCGCGCGCTGGATCGATGTCGCTCTGGTCGCCCTGCTCGGCGCCCTGATCATCCGCGCCGTGCTTCGGCCGGTGACCGGTAAGGGCTAGGCGCCAAATCCGGCGAAGTAGATCGCCGCGAGCCCCGCGCCGCCGACCAGAATCCGCCACCAGCCGAACAGGGCGAAGCCGCGCTTCTGCACGAAGTCGAGCATCACCTTGATGACGATGAAGCCGAAGACGAACGAGGCCGCGAACCCGACCGCGATAATGCCGAGATTGTCGGCGGTCAGACTGTCCTTGTTGTCCCACAGGTCCTTGGCGAACGCGCCGACCATGATCGGGATCGCAAGGAAGAACGAGAATTCCGCCGCCGCGCGCTTGTCGATCTTCAGCATCATGGACGCAACGATCGTCGAGCCCGAGCGCGACACGCCGGGAAACAGCGACAGCATCTGCGCCAGTCCGATCAGCGCGGCCTTGTAAAGCGGCAGCGTCATCGCATCTGTATTGGCCGGCTTGGGCGCGATGCGGTCGATCACCAGCAGCACCACGCCGCCGATCACCAACGACCAGCAGATGAGGTCGAGATGCCCGAACGCTTCCTTGATCTTGCTGCCGAGCAGAGCAGCGGCCAGCACGGCCGGCAGACATGCGATGATCACCGACAGTGCAAAGCGCCGCGCGGCCGGATCCTTCGGCAGGCCGATCAGCACGCCCCACAATCGCTGGAAGTAGACGGCGACCACAGCGAGGATGGCGCCGAGCTGGATCATCACCGCGAACGTGTTCCAGAACTCGGTCTGCAAGCCGAGCGCCGCCTGGGTCAGCAGAATGTGCGCGGTCGACGATACCGGGATGAATTCGGTGAGCCCCTCGACAAGGCCAATCAGGATCGCCTGCAGGATTGTCGTGGTGTCCATGATCGAAGGTCTCGCCCTTTTATGGTGGATGATTGGTTACCGGCGGCGGGTTCGGTCATAGGTCTCATAAGGTACCTATACACGCCTCAGCTCTGCCCACGCTGACTGCTCTGCGACCATCAGCTTAGAATTCCCGTCCTAAATGGTCCTTATATCGGGATTTCCGGTTGCGATTCCCCGCGCCGGCCGTATGGAAACGCCTCGCGATACAGTCCGCAGGTGCTCCCATGGCGCAGCAGCGCATGCTCACTTTCGTCTCGGTCGAGCAGGAAACGCCTGAAAAGCGCGACGCATCCGGCCGCAGCGGCGATTTCCACGAGATCTATTCGGACTACATCGAGGACAAGGCGAAGGAACAATCGTCCCGCTGTTCGCAGTGCGGCGTGCCGTTCTGCCAGACCCACTGCCCGCTCGGGAACAACATCCCCGACTGGCTGATGCTCACCGCCGCCGGACGCCTCCAGGAAGCCTACGAGATTTCCGCCGCCACCTCGAACATGCCCGAAGTCTGCGGCCGCATCTGTCCGCAGGACCGTCTCTGCGAAGGCGGCTGCGTCATCGAGCAGTCCGGCCACGGCGCCGTCACCATCGGCGCGGTCGAACGCTATATCACCGACACCGCCTGGGAGCGCGGCTGGGTCCCACCGCTAAAACCGGTGCGCGAACTCGGCCAAAGCGTCGGCATCATCGGCGCCGGCCCCGCAGGCCTCTCCGCCGCCGACCAGCTTCGCTCTGCCGGTTACAAGGTCACTATCTATGATCGCCACGACCGCGCCGGCGGCCTGCTGATCTACGGCATCCCGAACTTCAAGCTCGAGAAAGAGATTGTCGACCGAAGAACAAAGAGACTCGCCGACGGCGGCGTGGTCTTCAAGCTCGGCGTTGATGTCGGCAAGGACGTCTCGCTCGCCGAACTCCGAGCCAAGCACGACGCCCTGCTCATCGCGACCGGCGTCTACCAGTCACGCGAACTCCCGACGCCCGGCGCAAACGGCAAGGGCGTCCACAAGGCGCTCGACTATCTCATCGCCTCCAACCGCGTCGGCCTCGGCATCGAGGTCGAGGACTTCTCGAACGGCAAGCTCGACGCGAAGACAAAAAATGTCGTCGTCATCGGCGGCGGCGATACTGCGATGGACTGCGTGCGCACCGCGATCCGCCAGGGCGCGAAGTCCGTCACCTGCCTCTACCGCCGCGATCGCGCCAACATGCCCGGCTCGCAGCGCGAGGTCGCCAATGCCGAGGAAGAAGGCGTCAGGTTCGACTGGCTCGCCTCTCCTCGCGCCGTCATCGAAAAGAAGGGCGGCGGCGCAAAAGCCGTGAAAGCCTTCCGCATGAAGCTAGGCTCCGCGGACGCCTCCGGCCGCCAGGCGCCGGAAGAACTTGCCAATTCCGACTATGACGTGAAAGCCGACATGGTCATCAAGGCGCTGGGCTTCGATCCCGAAGACCTGCCCGAAAACTTCTCCGAACCGAACCTGTCAGTGAATCGCTGGGGCGGCGTGAAGGTCGACTATCGCAGCATGATGACCTCGCTCGACGGCGTCTTCGCCGCCGGCGACATCGTGCGCGGCGCCTCGCTCGTCGTCTGGGCCATCAAGGAGGGCCGCGACGCGGCCGCCTCCATCGAACTCTATCTTCGCGCCAAGGCTACGGCCTCGCGCATCGCCGCGGAGTAATGCGATGACAAACAACACCGGGCACTGTCTCTGTGGCGCCGTCGCCTATGCCGGCAAAGGCGAACGCGGCGCGATCCACGTCTGCCACTGCGCAGACTGCCGACGCTGGACTGGCGGTCCCTTCATGGGCGTTCAGTTCACTGATGGCGTCGAGGTCTCGAACCCCGACGAGATAAACTGGTACAAGAGCTCCGACTGGGCCGCGCGCGGATCATGCCGCGCCTGCGGAACGACGCTGTTCTATCGTCTCGCCGCCACGCCCGACAATCTGATCGTCACCGCCGGCAGTCTCGATGACGCATCCGGCATGGGCGAGATCGAGGAACATATCTTCATCGATTCCAAGCCCGCCTATTACGACTTCGCTGGCGACGCCCCACGTATCACCGGCGCCGAAGTCTTCGCCCGCTTTACAGGCTCGCAGGACGGCGAGTCATGACACGAGAAACTGAAGGCCAGGCCTGGCGCGAAAGATACGAAGCGCAGCGCAACCGCCTCATCGAAGCCAACGCCTACAATCCTGCCGACGAGAAGGATTCGTGCGGCGTCGGCCTCGTTGCCCAGATCGACGGCACGCCCCGCCGCGAGATCGTCGAGATGGCGCTGCGTGCGCTCAAGGCCGTCTGGCACCGCGGCGCCGTCGACGCCGACGGCAAGACCGGCGATGGCGCGGGCATCCGTGTCGACGTTCCGCAGGATTTCTTCCGCGACGCCGTGCGCGCCCAGGGCCATGCGATCAAGGATGATGTCCAGGTCTGCGTCGGCCAGATCTTCCTGCCGCGCACCGACCTTGGCGCGCAGGAACGCGCCCGCTCGATCATCGAGACCGAGGTCGTGCGCTTCGGCTTCTACATCTATGGCTGGCGCCAGCCGCCGATCGACACCTCCGTTATCGGCATGAAGGCCAACGCCACGCGGCCCGAGATCGAGCAGATCCTGTTCCGCGACCTGCTCGGCCGCGACGAGCAGGAGCTTGAGCGCCAACTCTACATCTGCCGCCGGCGCATCGAGCGCCGCGCGCGCGAAACGAACCTCGACCTTTATCTGTGCTCGTTCTCCTCGCGCGCCCTCATCTACAAGGGCATGTTCCTCGCGGCGGACATCGACGCCTTCTATCTCGACCTCAAGGACAAGCGCTTCGTCTCGGCGGTTGCGATCTACCACCAGCGCTATTCGACCAACACCTTCCCGCAATGGCGGCTGGCCCAGCCCTTCCGCATGCTCGCCCACAATGGCGAGATCAACACCATCTCGGGCAACATCAACTGGATGCGCAGCCACGAGATCAAGATGGTCTCGAACAATTTCGGCGAGCACGGCGACGACGTGAAACCGGTCGTCCAGCCCGGCGGCTCGGACTCGGCGGCGCTCGACAACGTGTTCGAACTCCTTGTCCGCGCCGGCCGTACCGGTCCGATGGCCAAGACGCTTCTGGTTCCCGAGGCCGTCTCGCGCGACGAGAAGATCACGCCACGACGCCGCCTTGCGCTCTACGCCTACGCCAACTCGGTGATGGAGCCGTGGGACGGCCCGGCCGCGCTTGCCATGTTCGATGGTCGCTGGGCGATCGCCGGCATGGATCGCAACGGCCTGCGCCCGATGCGCTACGCCCTCACCGATGACGGCGTGCTCGCGGTCGGCTCGGAAGCCGGCATGTGCCCCATCGATGGCGAACGCATCATCCGCAAGGGCCGCGTCGGCCCCGGCGCCATGATCGCGGTCGATGTGAAAGAAGGCAAATTCTACGAGCACGACGCCATCATCGAGGAACTCGCCAGCACGCACCCTTACGAGGAATGGCTCTCCAACATTGTCGAGCTTGAGCCGCGCATCGGCCCCGGCCCGGAGCCGCGCATCTACAACGACCGCCAGGAATTCCTGCGTCGCCAGCACGCCGCCGGCATGACGATGGAAGACGTCGAGCTGATCCTTTCGCCCATGGCGGAAGACGGCAAGGAAGCTGTCGGCTCGATGGGCGATGATAGCCCCCTCGCCGTCCTTTCTGACCACTACCGTCCGCTGTCGCACTTCTTCCGACAGAACTTCGCGCAGGTCACCAACCCGCCGATCGACCCGCTCCGCGAGGAGCGCGTCATGTCGCTGCGTACCCGCTTCAAGAACCTCGGCAACATCCTTGCCGACGACAGCGCGCAGTCCAATGTCTTCGTACTCGAAAGCCCGGTACTGACCAACGGCATGTACAGCCGCATGCTCACCGAGATCGGCGAGCAGGTTGCCGTCATCGACTGCACCTTCACTGTCTCGCGCAACACGCCCGGCCTGTCGCTGAAGCACGCCGTCGACCGCATCCGTGAGGAAGCGCGTGTCGCCGTTTCATCCGGCCAGAGCCACATCGTCCTCACCGACGAGAACCAGAGCGCTGAACGCGCGGCGATCCCGATGATCCTCGCGGCCGGCGCGGTTCACTCCTGGCTGGTCAGCCATGGCCTGCGCACCTTCTGCTCGATCACCGTTCGCTCGGCCGAATGCGCTGACACGCACTATTTCGCTGTGCTCGTTGGCGTAGGCGCGACCTGCGTCAACGCTTATCTGGCCCAGGAAACGCTGGCCGACCGCCACGCCAAGGGGCTGTTTGGCGATGCGCCGCTCGGCAGAATCGTCCTCAACTACAAGAAGGCGATCGAGGCGGGCCTGCTCAAGATCCTTTCGAAAATGGGCATCTCGGTCATCTCGTCCTATCGCGGCGGCTACAATTTCGAGGCGCTCGGCCTCTCTCGCGCGCTGGTTGCCGACTACTTCCCTGGCATGACCAGCCGCATCTCCGGCATCGGTCTCGCCGGGCTCGAACGCAAGGTCATGGAGCTGCACGGCAAGGCCTGGAACATGGCGGTTGCGGTGCTGCCCGTCGGCGGCTTCTACCGCGTCCGCGCGCAGGGCGATGCCCACGCTCTCTCCGGCGAACTCATCCACCTGCTGCAGCACGCCTGCGACACCAACTCCTACGCCGCCTTCCGCAAGTATTCGAAACTTGCCAATGCGCGGAAGAAGAACGTCCAGCTCCGCGACCTGCTCGACTTCCGCAAGCAGGCGAACCCCGCCTCGCTCGACGACGTCCAGTCGGTCAACGAGATCCGCAAGCGTTTCGTGACGCCCGGTATGTCGCTTGGCGCCCTCGGACCCGAAGCGCACGGTACGCTCAACATCGCCATGAACCGGATCGGCGCGAAATCCGTCTCCGGCGAAGGCGGCGAAGTGCGCGAGCGCTACAAGCCGCTGCCGAACGGCGACAACGCCAACTCCGCGATCAAGCAGGTCGCGTCGGGACGCTTTGGCGTCACCGCCGAGTATCTCAACCATGCCAAGGAGCTCGAGATCAAGGTCGCCCAGGGCGCCAAGCCCGGCGAAGGCGGCCAGCTGCCCGGCTTCAAGGTCACCGAATTCATCGCCCGCAACCGGTATGCGACGCCCGGCGTGATGCTGATTTCGCCGCCGCCGCACCATGACATCTATTCAATCGAGGATCTCGCCCAGCTCATCTACGATCTGAAGCAGATCAATCCGGACTGCCGCGTCTGCGTGAAGCTGGTCTCGCGCTCCGGCGTCGGCACCATCGCGGCCGGCGTCGCGAAGGCGAAAGCGGATGTCATCCTGATCTCCGGCCATGTCGGCGGCACGGGCGCTTCGCCCCAGTCCTCGATCAAGTTCGCCGGCCTGCCGTGGGAAATCGGCCTTGCCGAAGCCCACCACGTGTTGACGCTCAACAACCTGCGCGACCAGGTCACGCTGCGCACCGATGGCGGCCTGCGCACTGGCCGCGACATCGTCATGGCAGCGATGCTGGGCGCCGAGGAATACGGCATCGGCACGGCCTCGCTGCTGGCAATGGGCTGCATCATGGTGCGCCAGTGCCATTCCAACACCTGCCCGGTCGGCGTCTGCACACAGGACGAGCGCCTGCGCGCCAAGTTCACCGGCACGGCGGACAAGGTCGTCAACCTGATGACGTTTGTTGCTGAGGAAGTGCGCGAAATCCTCGCCGAACTTGGCTTCACCCGTCTCGACGAAGTGATCGGCCGCACCGACTTGCTGGCGCAGATCTCGCGCGGCTCGGCCATGCTGGACGACCTCGACCTCTCTCCCCTGCTTGTGCGGGCGGACCCAGAAGCGCGCGTCACCTACAAGCCGACGCATCGCAACGAGGTGCCCGAGGCGCTCGACGAACAGATTCTGCGCGATGCTGCCGCTTTCTTCGAACGCGGCGAGAAGATGCAGCTCGACTATCACGTCCGCAACGTTCACCGCGCCATCGGCACGCGGGCGTCCTCGCACATCGTGCGCAAGCACGGGATGGACGGCGTTCCGGAGGATCGTCTGACGGTGACCCTCGAAGGTTCGTGCGGCCAGTCGCTTGGCGCGTTTGGCGTGAAGGGCCTGACGCTGGAAGTCATCGGCGACGCCAACGACTATGTCGGCAAGGGCCTCTCCGGCGCGACCATCATCCTGCGCCAACCCTCGACCGCCAAGTACGAGGCGAAGCAGAACACCATCATCGGCAACACTGTTCTCTATGGCGCCACGTCAGGAAAGCTGTTCGCAGCCGGCCAGGCGGGCGAGCGTTTCGCCGTGCGCAACTCCGGCGCAACCGTCGTGGTCGAGGGCTGCGGCTCGAACGGCTGCGAATACATGACCGGCGGCGTCGCGGTGATCCTCGGATCGGTCGGCCACAACTTCGGCGCCGGCATGACCGGCGGCATGGCCTTCCTCTACGATCCGGACAGGCAGTTCGACGTGATTGCTAATCCGGAATCGATCATCTGGCGCCCGGTTGTCACCGAACACTGGGCTGGCGTTCTCAGGACGCTGATCGAAGAACATGTCGCGCGCACCGGTTCGGCGCATGCGCGCACGCTGCTCGACAACTGGTCGCTGGAGGTCCGGCACTTCGTTCACGTCGTGCCGAAGGAATCCGTCAGCCGCCTCGCCGCCCCGCTTGAACTGAAGGCGGCCGAGTAACTATCTCTTCGACCAGGGCGACTCGATCGTGTAGGCGCCTTGCGGAACGGCTTCAGTGACCGGCGCCGACTGGGCGGAGAAGTTCGTGCTGCCGGGGATCTGCACGCCGGCGATCTGCGCAGGCGGCACGATCTTGAAGCCGAGCACGTTGAACAGGGCGACGAAACCAACGAAGGACAGGACCGTGGTCACGACAATCTGCGCAAGGACGCGCGTGATGAGACCCCTGAAAAAGAAAGCCCCGCCCAGTGCAGCGATGGCGCTGCCGCCAAGACCGGCCATTCCAGCCACGGTTGCAAGATCGAAATCCAGTCCCATCTCGTCCTCCCTTTCGGCGCACCCCAGGATCGCGCCGGCCTGATTACCACGGTAGACTAGTCCAGGGACACCGGGGAAGGAAACCGCCCATGCCGACCTATCACGGCTCCTGTCATTGCGGCGCCGTCCGGTTCACGGTCGAGGGCGAGATAGAAGAGGCCTATACCTGCGATTGCTCGCTGTGTTCGAAGAAGAACGCGCTGATGGCCAATGTCCACGAAAGCCGGCTGAAGATCACCGCGGGCGAAGACAGGCTCGGCCTCTACCAGTGGAACGCCCGCATCGCGAAACACTACTTCTGCAAGGAATGCGGCATCTATCCCTTCCACAAGAAGCGCTCGATGCCGGACCATTACGGCGTCAACGTCAAATGCCTGGATGATTTCGACTCGAAGTCCGTCGCCGTTCGCGCAGCGGAAGGAAAAGGCATGCCGGTTGTCGATCCCGCCGCCCGCGACATCTGGCCGGGACCGCGCCAGACATGAGCGGTTGCGGATTTTACCCGGATATAATATCCGGGTAAAAAGGACGCTGCCATGGTCGACAAATCCCGCCGCAAGGAATTGCTGCAGCAGTACGCCGAACGCAAACCCAGCGTCGGCATCTTCGCCGTGAAATGTTCGGCGACCGGCGAGGCCTGGGTCGGCTGGTCGAAGGCGCTCGACAAGCGGAAGAACTCTCTCTGGTTCCAGCTTCGTGCTGGCGGCGGAGTGGGCATCGGCGTCGTCGACCTGCAGCCGATATGGAAGGCGCATGGCGAGGATGCGTTCAGCTACGAAATCCTCGAGGAACTCACCGAGGACAATCCGCACAAGCTCGAACTGCTGCTCGACGAGCGCGCCGCGCACTGGCGCGCGAAACTCGACGCCAGGCCGATCGCGAGTCTTTGAACGGAAAGGGCTAGATCTTCACCGCCGGCAAAGCGTTGAACGCTGTACGCAGCGAGGCCGCCCATGAGTCGCTGATCTGGCGGAATTCCTTGTGGTCGCTCTCAATGCGCTGGGTCTTCGCCTTGAACTCGTTCACCGGGATAACGCAGAGGTCGAGCGGCATGCCGACGGAGAGGTTCGAGCGCACGGTTGAATCCATGCTTACCAGCGCGGCCTTCACGGCTTCCTCGATCGTGGTCTCCGGCTTGATCACGCGATCGAGAATCGGCTTGCCATACTTGTGCTCGCCGATCTGAAGGTAGGGCGTGTCTTCGCCTGCCTCGATGAAATTGCCGGCGGTGTAGACCAGGAACAGGCGCAGGTCGCCGCCCTTCCTCTGCCCTGCCATGATCACGGTTGCATCCGCCGCCGAGCCCTGCGCCTCGATCTCGGCGCGGTCGCGCTTCTGCACCTCGCGCATCGCCTCGCCGACCAGCTGCGCGCCGCGATAGAGCGTCTCGCAGCTCATCAGGCTCTCGATTTCGGGATCGATGCGGCTGTGTTTCACGGCGGCGGTCAGGTGGGTCACGACGCCCTGCGTGATGCCGAGATTGCCGGCCGTCATCAGCGCGACGGCACGCTCGCCCGGCTCCTCGAACAGGAACATCTTGCGGAAGCGCGCAACGTTATCGACGCCCGCGTTGGTGCGCGTGTCCGAAAGAAGGACCAGCCCAGCCTTGAGCTTGAGGCCAACGCAATACGTCATATCCGTCCCGATTCCCCGCCAGTTGCCTGACTGCCCGTGTGTTCCCCGCAATCCCCGAGCCTATTGTTGAGTCTGGCTCTGGGTTTGACCACCCTGATTCTGGCTCTGAGTCTGGCCCGACGTCTGGCTGATGTCGACCGAGGCGCTAAGTCGCTCCTGATGGTTTCCGGAGACATTCCCCCGGATCGGGGCAGCGTCGGCGGCATCCAGCCCGCAGCCCAGCCGGACATAGCGATCCGTGGGGCATAGCCGGTTGGCGGGATCGAACCCGACCCAGCCGATCTCGGGTACGAACGCCTCGGCCCAAGCGTGGGTCTCGGTCACTTTCGTGTCCAGGGCGAGCAGATAGCCGACCACATAGCGCGCCGGCACACGCAACACCCGCGCCGCCGCGATGAAGACGTGAGCGTGATCCTGGCAGACGCCTGCCCCGGCCTTCAGCGCCTGCGCGGCTGTCGTGGAAGTGCTGGTCGAAGCCGGTTTGTATTCGATGGCGTCGGCAACCGCATTGAACAGGGCATGCATCCGGTCGAGCGGCTTGGCGCCGGAGATGCCCGCGGCCAGCGCCTCGATCTTCTTGTCGGTTTCCGTCAGTGGCGTCGGGCGCAGATAGACCTGCGGCCGCACCGTATCCTTCAGCCCGCGCACCACGCCAGCAGTATCGCTGGTCTCAAGTTCGCCCTCGGCAACGATGACAACTTCCGCGCCGGGCGTCGTGCAGGTCCAGATCGCTTCCTTGTCGCCTGTCGCCGCCGTCAGGAGAGCCGGAACCGCCTGCTCATTCACGCTGACCGACCACTTTCCGATCCGCTGGCTGTCGAAGCTTGGCGGATAGAGCCGCAGACGCAGCGCACAGCGATCCGCCGGAGGATCGTAGCTGTAGGTCGTGGCGTGGCGGACTGAGAGGCGCATGAGATCCTAGAAGTGATACGCTTTACTGATCTCGTAGGACAGGCGCCGCGTCGTGCCGATCGCTTCCGAGACGAACTCGTGCAGCCCGTTCTGGAACAGCTCCTCAATACCGATGCTGTCCAGACGATCGACCATCTCGGCCGCCGTCGTCTGGCAGGCGCTGCCCTCACCATAGAGCTCCGCGATATCATCCAGAAACCGCTTGATGGTCCGTACGCAATAGCTGACCGAACGCGGGAATGTCGCATTGAGGATCAGGAAGTCGGCGATACCCCACGGCGTGTAGTCGCCCTTGTAGACGTGATGATAAGCCCGCAGCGCCGAAGTCGCCCGCAGCACGCTGGTCCACTGGTGATAGTCACGCCCGCCGCCGACCACGTCGGTTTCAGGCAGCAGCACATAGTATTTCACATCGAGCAGGCGCAGCGTCATGTCGGCGCGCTCGATCAGACCGCCCATGCGCAGGAAGAAATAGCCGTCATTGCGCAGCAGCGAGATTTCCGATGCGCCCCGGAACGCCGCTGTCCGGTTCTTGGTCCACTCCAGCAGCGACGGCAGGCTTTTCATCGCCGTCTCGGAATCCATCTGTCCAAGCTGCCGCCAGCCGTCGTTGAGCGCTTCCCACATGTCCTGCGTCAGCGCCGTCCGGATCGCCCGGCCATTCGCACGCGCCGATGTGAGGCAGGACCGGATCGACGAGAGATTGTCCGGATCAAGAAGCAGCCGGCCGACGACATCGCTCGGCTTGAGATCCTTTGCTTCGGCGATATCCGGCGCCGATCCGGAGGCCGCGGCGACCGAGCGCCACTCATCCATCTCGTTGGACCCTGGCAGCATCGCCATCCGATAGCCCATCTCGATCAGGCGCGCGGTCGCGTCGGCCCGCTCCATGTAGCGGCCCATCCAGAACAGGTTCTCTGCGGTGCGACTCAGCATCTCAATCCGCCAGAATCCATGTGTCCTTGACCCCGCCGCCCTGCGAGGAGTTCACGACCAGCGATCCTTTCTTCAGCGCCACACGTGTCAATCCGCCCGGCGTCAGGCGGATCTCCTTGCCGACGAGGCAGTAAGGCCGGAAGTCGACATGGCGTTCTTCGACGCCTGCGTTTCCCAAAATTGGCGCCGTCGAAAGATCCAGCGTCGGCTGGGCGATGAACTCCGCCGGGTTCGCCTTGATCTTGGCGCGGAAGGCCTCGATTTCTTTCTTCGACGCGTGCGGCCCGATCAGCATGCCGTAGCCGCCGGATCCGTGGACGCGCTTGATCACAAGGTCCTTCAGGTTCTCGAGCACGTATTTCAGATCGTCCGGCGCAGCGCAGCGCCAAGTCTGCACATTCTCCAGGATTGGCTTTTCGCCGAGATAGAATTTGATCATGTCCGGCACGAAGACATAGATCGCCTTGTCGTCGGCCACCCCTGCCCCCGGCGCCGAACACAGCGTCACGCCGCCAGACCGATAGACGTTGAACAGGCCAGGCACGCCAAGTAGCGAGTCCGCCTTGAACGCCAGCGGATCGATATAGGTGTCGTCGATACGCCGGTAGATCACATCCACCCGCTGCGGGCCGCGTGTCGTGCGCATCCAGCAAAGGCCGTTCTCGACAAACAGGTCCTGCGGTTCGACCAGCTCGATGCCCATCAGGTCGGCGAGGAAGGAATGCTCGTAGTAGGCCGAGTTAAGCGACCCCGGCGTCAGCAGCACCACGGTCGGATCATCGTCACACTTGATGGGCGCGACTTCCTCCAGCGTTTTCTTCAGCATGCTGGGATAGCTGTCGACGCTCTCGACAAAGCCAGCCTGGAACAGCTGCGGAAACATCCGCATCATAATTTCGCGGTTCTCCAGCATGTAGGAGACGCCCGACGGCGTACGGCAGTTGTCTTCGAGAACCTGGAAGCGGTCGCCATCCGTCCGTACGATGTCGACGCCGACGATATGGCTATAGACGCGGCCCGGCGGATCGACGCCAATCATGTCCGGCAGGAAGGCTTCGTTCTGGTAGACCAGCTCCTCAGGGATCACGCCCGCGCGCAGGATCTCGCCGCGATGATAGACGTCGTAGAGAAAAGCATTGAGCGCGCGCGACCGCTGCTTGATCCCCCGCGACAGCTTTCGCCACTCGCTCGCGCCGAACACGCGCGGGATCAGGTCGAAGGGGATTAGCCGTTCTGGGTCCCCGCCTTCGCCATAGACCGCAAAGGTGATGCCGATCTTGCGGAAGATCGCTTCGGCCTCGCTCTGGCGCAGCTTGAGCAGGTCGACGCCAGCGGCGTTGATCCATTCGGCGACCTTGTCATAAGGTCCCCGAACCGCCCGGTCGTCTGCGAACATTTCGTTGTACATGCCGTCCCAGTCCTAGCCGGACCCGGAGCCCTGTGAAGGCGCCTAGCCTGACCCTATCCAGCCGCAGGCATCCCTGCCTAAACTTTGGGCAGGAAAAGGGAAGCCCTTGCCGATCCGGCAATGCTAGGGAAACGCCGTGCCAACGCCAGAAGACAATCTCAGGGAAAGCGCTCGCGCAGCCGGCTTCGACGTCGCTCGCATTGCGCGCGCAGATGCAGCCTGGACAGCGGGTGATCACCTGTCCGAATTCGTGGCGGCCGGCCGGCACGGCGAAATGGGTTGGATGGCCGAGACGGTCGAGCGTCGCCGCCATCCGACCGCGATGTGGCCCGAGGCGAAATCCGCGCTGGTGGTAGGCCTCAACTACGGACCGGGCCACGATCCCCTCGCCTCGCTCGGTCACGCCGAGCACGCGACCTTGTCGGTCTACGCACAGAACACCGACTATCACGACCTGATGAAGCGCCGGCTGAAGCAACTTGCTTCCGCCTTCGCAACGACTTCCGGTCATGACGTGAAGATCTTCGTCGACACTGCCCCACTCATGGAAAAACCGCTGGCCCATCGAGCGGGTGTCGGCTGGCAAGGCAAGCACACCAACCTGGTCAGCCGCGATTTCGGGTCCTGGCTCTTCCTTGGCGTTATGCTGACCGATGCCGAGCTCCAGCCCGACGCGGCGTCTGATGACTCATGCGGAAGTTGCACGGCCTGTCTCGATATCTGCCCGACCCGCGCCTTCCCCGCGCCCTATCAGCTCGATGCGCGGCGCTGCATCTCCTACCTGACGATCGAACAGAAAGGCCCGATCCCCCGCGAGTTCCGTAGCGCCATGGGTAACCGCATCTATGGCTGCGACGATTGCCTGGCCGTCTGTCCCTGGAACAAGTTCGCGAGCGTCGCCCGGGATGCGGCCTTTCACCCCAGGGCCGAACTGACCGCGCCTCTGCTGGCCGATCTGGCTCGTCTGGACGACGCTGGTTTTCGAGAGGTTTTTGCCGGCTCCCCGATCAAGCGAATTGGCCGCGACCGCTTTGTCCGGAATGTGATGGTCGCGATTGGAAATTCGGGCCAAAAAACAGGCGAGACGCGACTCGCGGATGTGTGTATCCAGCAACTGGACGACGCTTCGCCTCTCGTGCGGGGTGCATCCGTCTGGGCGCTGGGGTCGCTCGCTCCCCTTGCCTTCGAAGCAGAACGCCGTAGCCGACGACCCGTCGAAGCCGATCCCGGTGTATGTGAGGAATGGGATGCTGGACCAGAAGCCGGACACCCTGACAGGTAGCGATCCGCAATCCGCTTCGTCTTCAGACGAGACGTTCAGCGAAGCCGTGGCAGGCGGCGCGACCGAAGGCGGAAGCCAGGGCGGCATGCTTGGCCGCTGGCGCGCCGGCATGATGCCGAAAGGAAATCCCTTCGGTCACGAGAAGCCGCTCTGGCGGCGCATCCTTGTCGCCTTTCTGCTGTGGGGCTCGGTCACAGCTGTAAGCCTCGTCGGCTTGAGCACACTGGCTGTCTTTGCCATCGGCTGGACCGGTCCGCCGCCCACCTTCAACATGGCTGGCGTTGCCATGGGCGGCGTCGAGGTTCGCCGCACCTGGGTCGACCTCAAGGACGTCTCGCCTCACATCGTGCGCGCCGTGATCGCCGCCGAGGACCAGAATTTCTGCACGCACGACGGCTTTGATCTGAAGGAAATCCAGAAGGCGATGCAGGACGCCGAGAATGGCGGCGACCTGCGCGGCGCCTCGACGATTTCACAGCAGACCGCCAAGAACGTCTTCCTGTGGAATGGCGGCGGCTGGATGCGGAAAGGCGCTGAAGCCTGGTTCACGCTGCTGGTCGAGCAGATGTGGTCCAAACCGCGGATCATGGAAATCTATCTCAACGTCGCCGAGTGGGGCGACGGCATATTCGGCGTCGAGGCAGCGGCGCAGGAACGCTTTGGCGTCTCGGCCAAGCAACTGACGCCGCGCCAGGCGGCAGCCCTCGCCGCAGTCCTGCCGAGCCCCAATCGCTGGAAGATCGATGGCAACTACGCGACCGGAAAGCGCAACACCAAGATCCAGTCGCTGATGGGCATGGTTCGCCGCGACGGTCTCGACAAGTGCGTGGTGAAGTAGGGCTCTAGTTACCGACGATCCGCGTGCGCGGTTCCTCGGCCTTGTCGAGGCCAGCGGGATCATCGATCCCTTTGACGCGCATCGCCTCACGGACATCGCCACGCAGCACAAGAATGCCGGTGTCCTTTGGCGCAAGCTTGATCGCCATCTCGACATCCGACCAGGCATCTTCCAGACGGTTCATCCTGAGCAGCGCCGTCCCTCGCATGCGATAGGCTTCGGCATCTCCCGCCGACAGCTCGATCGCTGCATCGAGATCCTTGCCGGCGTCTTCCCACTTCTTCTTCATCACATAGGCGCGTGCGCGATCCTTGCGCAGCTCGCCGTCGTCGGGGCGAAGCTTGATCGCGTTGGTCAGCGTGACGATCGCCTCATCCGGCATGCTCGCCAGTAGCCAGGCATTGCCCGACTGCGCCAGATAGATGCCGCGCGCCTCCATGCCACCCGCATCCGGCGCGTTGGCTAGCTCTTCCAGTCGCGCAGCGCCTTCCGCTTCCTGGCCGAGCGCAATCAGCGCCAGCGCCGTGCAGTGCCGCGCCGCCGGTCGATTGCCGCGCGACAGCCAGGTGAGACCGTCCTGGTAGGCGCCCTCCGGATCCTTGTCGATCTTGTCGATGCATTGCTGGAGCTGCTGGTTCTCGCTCTGCGCGAAGGCCACGGGAGCAGCGATCAGAGCGAGGGCCACCAAGGTTAGAACACGCATACAGACAGATCCATGAAGCGTGCGCCGCTGGTCAGCAGCGCGTCTCGGCCCTAAGCCCTACACTCGTGACCAAGGCGAGAAAATGGCCGCAGCGCAGCTCTTCGCATTCGGGTTTGGTTATGTCGCGACGGCGCTGGCTAGGCTGCTGCGTGCAGATGGCATCGAAACAACGGGTACAACTCGCTCGGCCAGCTCGGCGGCCGGACTGAAATCACGCGGTTGGGATGCAGCGATCTGGCCGGGCGAAGGTGTGTCCCCGCCAGCTGGCGCGACCTGGCTGATTTCGGTTCCGCCCGACGAAGAAGGGTGTCCGGTCTTTAGAGGATTCGCAAGGCAGGCCGAGTCGGCGAGCTGGATCGGCTATCTTTCCACCACAGGCGCCTATGGCGATCTCGGCGGTGGCTGGGCATTCGAAGAAACGCCGCTCAACCCGCAAAGCCGGGAAGCCACGAACCGCGCCCGCGCCGAGGCACAATGGCTGTCTGCAGGCGCGCAGGTGTTTCGCCTGCCCGGGATCTACGGACCCGGACGCTCGCAGCTTGACCGGGTTCGCGAGCCCGGCGCCCGCCGCATTGTGAAGCCGGGGCAGGTCTTCTCTCGCGCGCATGTCGATGACATTGCGAGCCTGCTTCGCCTCGCCATGCGCAAGACGGATGCGCCGCGCATGTTCAACATCTGTGACGACGAACCGGCGCCGGCTGATGAAGTGCTGCTTCATGCGGCAAAGCTTCTCGGCGTCGAACCGCCGCCTGCCGTCAACTTCGAGGACGCCAACCTGTCACATGCCGCACAACGCTTCTATGCCGAGTGCAAGCGCGTTTCGAATGCGAAGGCCAAAGCCGTGTTCGGCTGGCGTCCGCAATTTCCGACCTATCGCGAAGGGCTGGCCGACTGCCTTGCCCGAGAGCGTCAGGCGTCAACCTGATCGGCGGCCGACAGCACGACGCTGATCATGCGCTCGATGTCCTGGGGTCGCGACAACCGATGGTCGCCATCCTTGATCAACGACCAGACCACGTCCTGCGAACGCAGCTTGTCCGCAAGGTCGAGCGAATGCGTCCACGGCACATCCGTATCGAGACCGCCATGGAGGATGCGCACCGGTGCATCGATGGCGATCTCGCTGTCGAGGATGTTCCAGCTGCGTCCTTCATCGATCAACTCGCGCGTGATCGGATAGCCGGCGGGGTCATAGGGCGAAGGCCGCGTCCAAAAGCCCTGCTCCATGATCTCGCGCTTCTGGAGCTCGTCGAAGCCGGCCCACATCAGCTTGTCGGTGAAATCCGGCGCGGGGGCGAGGAGCACGAGCGCCCGGACGCGCTCCGGCCGCGCCAGCGCCGTGAGGAGCGCCATCCATCCGCCCATGGATGATCCGACGACCACCAGCGCGCTGTCCGTCAGCTGGTCGACCACCGCCAGCGCGTCGCCGCGCCACCGCCCGATGGTTCCGTCCGCGAATCGTCCACCGCTTTCGCCGTGGCCGAGATAGTCGAACCGCACGAACGACCGGTTGGCCTCGCTGGCGTGGCTGTGCAGGCTGGTAGCTTTCTCGCCCAGCATGTCGGAATGGAAACCGCCCATCCAGACAATACCGGCCTTTCCGGGCTCGCCTTTCGTTTGCCGATACGCAATGCGCACGCCCTGATGGTCGAGGAAGTCGGTGCGGTCGATGGCCATGAAACGTGTTCTGATCCGTTTGCGCCGGGCTGAAAAGCGACTATTCGGGGCCGCGGGGGGCCAACCGGGGAAGAGAACAGGTATTGCTGCTATCGGGGAAGACCATCCTGCAGGTCATCCCTCACCTGTCCGCAGGTGGGGCGGAGCGCACGACCATTGAGGTCGCCGAAGCGCTCCGGGCCGCAAACGCCACCGCGCTGGTTGCCAGCGCAGGGGGACGCCTGGAAGGCGAACTCACGCGCGCCGGCGCAGAGCTGATCCGCATCGACAGCCTGCCGACCAAGAACCCGTTCCAGATCTACGCCAACGCCACGGCGCTCTCGAAGATCATCGCGACCCGGAAAGTTGATCTCGTCCATGCCCGCTCGCGAGCGCCGGCCTGGAGCGCGCTGTGGGCGGCGCGACGCATGAAGCGCCCCTTCGTCACCACCTATCACGGCGTCTACAATGCCAAGAGCAGCCTAAAGCGCTTGTACAACTCGGTGATGGCGCGTGGCGACACGGTGATCGCCAATTCTGACTACACCGCCGACCATGTCCGCAAACAGCATCCGGAAGCCGCCAGCCGTATCGTCACCATCCACCGCGGCGTCGACATTGCGCGATTCTCGCAGGATGCCATCAGCCCCGCGCGCCGGGCCGCTGTTACCAAGACATGGCGGCTGCCGGACGAAAACCGGCCGACGGTCATCCTTCTCCCTGCCCGCCTGACAGGCTGGAAAGGCCATCGCGAAGCCATTGCTGCCGCTGCCCTTCTCCTCGCCAGATCGGCCCCGTCCTGGCGCATGATCTTTGCCGGCGACCCACAGGGCAGGGATTCCTATGTTCATGAGCTGTCAGAGCTGATCGCAGCCAACGGGCTTGACGACAGGATCGCCTTGGTAGGGCATTGTGACGACATGCCAGCAGCCTTCGCCACGGCGGATATCGTGATCGCGCCCTCCAACGAGCCGGAGGCGTTCGGCCGGGTTGCGGCCGAAGCCGGGGCCATGGGGGTTCCCGTCGTCGGCTCCAGCATCGGCGCCCAGCACGAGATCGTTGTCGACGGTGGAACCGGCTTCATTGTCCCGCCCTTCAACCCGCCAGCCCTGGCCGACGCCATGGGAAGGCTGCTTGCGGCAGGCCCCGAAGGCCGGAAACGCATGGGCGACGCCGCGATTGTGCGAGTCCGGGAAAAGTTCACCACATCAGCGCTTCAGCAAGCGACACTTGCGGTTTATGACAGGCTGATGGGTCGGCCTGCATGAGTGATCTGGCGTCTTATTCCCCGCCCCCGAATCCGGGCGACACGCTCCGGCGTATCCTGGTCATCAAGCTGGGCGCGCTGGGCGATTTCATCCAGGCGCTGGGGGCGATGAGGGTCGTGCGGGCGACGCATCCGTCCGCGCGCATCACCCTGCTTACGACCGAACCCTTCGAAGCTTTCGCAAAAGCGTGCCCGTATTTCGACATCGTCGAGTCCGATGGACGGCCGAAGGACCTGAAAGGTCGTGCCGACCTGATCCGCCGCCTGCGCGCCGCCGGTTACGACATGGTCTACGACTTCCAGAACAATGACCGGACCGCGCAGTACTATATGGGCCTGTCCGGCAAGAAGCCGTTGTGGTCGGGTGCGGCCAACGGCTCATCGCACCAGCATAGAAATCCCAACCGCGCCGAGATGCACAATTTCGACCGGCTGGCGGAACAGCTGGTCCATGCTGGCCTCACGCCCAAGCCGCCTGGCGATCCGACCGGCTGGATCATCGGCCAGGACGTGGCGCCGAGCCTTGACTGGATCCGTCCGGCTTTTCGTGATCCGCCGCGCTTCCAGCCGGCCTTCTTCAGCCTGCACGGCCTCTACATGCTGCTGATCCCCGGCTCGTCCGCGGATCACCCGGAGAAACGCTGGCCTGTCGATCGCTTCGCCAAGCTCGCAACCTGGTTCGCCGACGCCAGCATCACCCCCGTCATTCTCGGCGGCAAGGCCGAGGGCGATATCGGCACGCAGATCATGAAGGCTGAGCCACGCGCCAAGAGCCTGATCGGCCGCACCGACCTGTTCCAGCTGGCGACGCTTTCCGAGCGCGCTGTCCTCGCCATCGGCGGTGATACGGGACCAATGCACCTCGCCGCTGCAGCACGTACGCCGGGCGTCTGCCTGTTTGCGCAAGAGTGGACCGACAAGATGGCGGATGATTTCCAGACGGTCTGGAACCCGCACACGCGCCTGGGCCGGGCCGCCCCGCGCGGCGGGCCTGTCGTGGTTCTTCATGCCGCCCAGCTCGATCAGGTGAGCGTCGACGACGTCAAACGTGCGGCGCTGGGCATGCGGGTTCTACCGGCCAACATGGCCCCCGTGGCGCCCCCGCCGGAGCCGCAACCCGAACCAACTGCCGAACCGGCGACCGAAATGATGTCCGTGGCCAAGCCCGAAACAGCCCCGGAACAAGGGCTGCGGGCGGATTCACCACCCGAATCCAGCCAGGAACTTGCCCAAGGCTCCGATTCTTGAACATTTCCGCGTTCACGGGCATATAAGCGCGCTCGTCAGCCACCATGGAGAAGACAATAGCTCAGCGTCCGCAAGCGGCTCCGTCGCCCAAGAAAGAAGGTCCGCAAATCAACGAGGACATCCGCGCAGCGCGTGTCCTGCTCATTGACGAAAAAGGCGAGAAGCAGGGCGAGATGCCTATCGAGGCCGCCCTCGACGCCGCGAAGGAGGCCGGGCTCGACCTCGTGATGGTCGCGCCGGACAACGACCCGCCGGTCGTGAAGATTTCCGACTACGGCAAGCAGCGCTTCGCCGAACAGAAGAAGAAGGCCGAGGCGCGGAAGAAGCAGAAGTCCGCCGATCTGAAAGAGATCAAGCTTCGCCCGAACATCGACAAGCACGATTACGAAGTGAAGGGTCGCTCGATCCGCCGCTTCTTCGAGGAAGGCGACAAGGTGAAGATCACCATGCGCTTCCGCGGTCGCGAAATGGCGCACCAGCACATCGGCATGGAGCTGCTTGCGAAGGTGAAAGCGGAATTCGCCGACATCGCCAAGGTCGAGTCGGAACCGCGGCTCGAAGGCCGCCAGATGGTGATGGTGCTCTCGCCGCGCTGAGCGACGAGACCATCGATCGTCGTCACAACCCAAGGGACGACGCCATGATCCGGATATCAGCCGTTCTCGCACTGGCTTGTCTGACGGCATGCACCAGCCCGTCGGATGCGCCGCCTATTCTGTCCTCAGCAAATGGGGGTGACCTGACCGCCGCGCAGGGACGCGCCCTGCCGCCGCCGGCCAGCTTCACGTCGGTCGACTCGAGAGTCGAACCAGCCCCCGCAGCGGCCGCCCTACCGGGACAGAACTTCCAGGAGCTGGCCAGCCAGTTCGATCCGGACAAGCAGCGCTTCATCTGGGTGTTGCCGCAGGGCGTCCACGGCGTCGGCCCATGGGACATGGCCGTGAAGGTGAAGCATCGCGGCGAGGTGAAGTTCGAGAGCTCCTTCCCGCTCAAGGCGGGAATCGTGCCGCCAGGCTCGCGTCCTGAATACAAGGCAGGCGCGGAAACTGTTCGCCTGACCGATGGCGGCCAGTGGCGCCAGCGCGCCGCCGAAGTCGACAAGGTGATCGCCGACCTGATCCAGCAACGCGGCCGTGGCGAGGGCGAAGTCGAGATGCAGAACGAGCTGCACGTCTCGATCGATCCAGCCCAGCGCAAGGCCTATTGCGAGGACGGCAAGGAGCCGGACATCCAGCTCTATGTCGAAGAAGACAGCAAACCGCTGATCCGGATGGACGTGGCCGCAATGAAGCCGATCTTTGCAGCAGTCGTTCGAAAAGCCTGCAACGGCTAGCGATTGCACGGCAATAGCAGCTGACTGACAGGTAACTTGAAGCGGGCCAGACCCGGCCTACTCTCTCAAGCCATGAAAAACACATCCCTCGCTCTTGTCGCGGGGCTCGCGCTGATGGCGTGCTCTCCGTCGACCGAACCCACTCCCGTAACCCCTGCCGAATCTGTGGCCACGGCGCCCAGCACACCTGAGCCAGCCCCGCCGGTCACGCCCGCAGTCGACCCGGCAGCGGACACGTGCGGCTTGGCGCAATACGTCGCGCTTGTCGGCAAGCCGGCAACCGATCCAGCCGTGCCGACTGCCGGCCCGAGCGTCCGCCACATCAAGCCTGACAGCCAGGTGACGATGGACTTCTCGCCCGCGCGCCTGAACATCGACATCAACGCCGAAGGCGTGATCACCGGCTTCCGCTGCGGCTGATACCTGCGATCCGGCAGGCGCCTGCCGCGCTTGCCAACTAGGCCTGAATGGGCGGGCGCCTTACGGTCGGAGTCATGAAACACCCGCTCATGATCGCCCTTGCTGGCCTTGGTCTCGCTGCCTGCATGACAACGACTTCGCCTGGCGAACCGCCCGTGCCCCCAGCCGCCGAGGATTCCTGCGGCGCACGGCAATATGTCGGCCTCGTCGGCAAACCGGTTTCCTCTCGCGGCGTCCCGGCAGCGGGCCCGAGAGTTCGCCACATCTGGCCGAACACGATCGTGACCATGGACCTCCAGCCCACCCGGCTGAACGTCATGATCCGTGAAGACGGGACTATCGAGGCCTTCCGCTGTTATTGACGCGGCATTCCCTGCCCTTGCTTTTGGCGGTTCCCCGCGTATAAACGCCGCCTTCCACCACGCTGGATGGGGCCAATGGCATGCCTCCCCGGCTTATTTCAGGCGTCGCGCCGTTGAATCTCCCATTGATTTCATTGGGGAATTCTTCGGGTCGGACTGTCGCCAACAGGAGACCGAAATGCCGAAGATGAAGACCAAGAAGGCCGCTGCGAAGCGGTTCACGATGACTGCGTCCGGCAAGCTCAAGCGTGGCGTTGCCGGCAAGCGTCACAGGCTGATCAGCCACAATGCGAAGTACATCCGCACCAACCGCGGCACCGTCGTGGTCGCGGAAGTGGATACTCCGCGCGTGAAGAAGAAGTTCCTGCCCTACGGCGTCAAGTAAGCCGTCCACCCGCAAGAATTTCACTCATTTCCCTGATCAGATAACGGAGTTTTCCCCATGCCACGCGCTCGCGGTAGAGTCCCCGCCCACGCCCGTCACCGCAAGGTCATCAAGGCCGCCAAAGGCTTCTATGGCCGCAGGAAGAATACCTTCCGCACCGCCCAGGCCGCCGTCGTCAAAGCCGGCGTCAACGCCTACAAGGGCCGCAAACACAAGAAGCGCGATTTCCGCTCGCTCTGGATCCAGCGCATCAACGCTGCCGTCCGTTCGATCGACGCCGGCTTCACCTATTCGCGTCTCATCGCTGGCCTGACCAAGGCCGGGGTCGCCGTCGACCGCAAGGTGATGGCCGACCTCGCCATGCACGAGCCGGCTGCGTTTAGCGCCCTGGTGGAGAAGGCCCGGGCGGCGCTGGCGGCTTAGCAGGGTCGGATCGCCCCGCGAAAGCGGGGCGTGAATCCGTCCCTCACTAAAAGTCCAACGGCACTTATCTCCGAAGCCTTTCTCCGCTAGTTCCGACCGCATGCGCGGGGCGGACTTGAGCCCGTGCGACCTGACCATCAGCGCACGAGCCCGACCATGGCGATCGACCAACAGGTAACCAGCATCGAGGCGGAGGCTTCCTCCGCCATCGCGGCCGCATCCGACGAGGCGAGCCTCGAAGCTATTCGCGTGGCGGAACTCGGCAAGAAGGGCCGCCTCTCGCTTCTGATGCGCGAGCTTGGCGGCATGACGCCGGAACAGCGCCAGCTTGCAGGCCCTGCGCTCAACGGCCTCAAGGATCGCCTCACCGCTTCGATCAACGCCCGCAAGGCGGACCTTGAGCTCGCTAGCCTGAACAAGCGTCTTGAGACCGAGCGCGAAGACCTCACCCTGCCGCCACGCTACGAACCCGCGGGCGCGCTGCACCCCGTGATGCAGGTGTTCGAGGAACTGGCCGCCATCTTCGCGGACATGGGCTTTGCGGTCGCCGAAGGGCCGGATATCGAGGACGACTTCCACAACTTCACCGCGCTCAACTTCCCAGCTGGTCACCCAGCAAGGGAAATGCACGACACGTTCTTCATGAAGCCCGCAGCCGATTGCTCGCGGAAGGTGCTGCGCACGCACACTTCGCCGATCCAGGTGCGCACGATGATGACGCAGAAACCGCCCATCCGCATCATCGCCCCCGGGCGCGTGTTCCGGAAGGACTGGGATGCGACCCACACGCCGATGTTCCACCAGATCGAAGGCCTCGTGGTCGACAAGCAGGTCCACATGGGCCACCTGAAGTCGTGCCTCACCGAGGCATTCTCGCGCTTCTTCGAAGTGCCGACGACTGAGTCGCGCTTCCGCCCGCACTTCTTCCCCTTCACCGAACCGTCGGCGGAGATGGATATCCGCTGCGATCGCTCAGGGGCCGAGATCAAGGTCGGCGAAGGCAATGACTGGCTCGAGATTCTCGGCTGCGGGATGGTGCATCCCAACGTGCTGCGGTCGTGCGGGATCGATCCGGAGGAATACCAGGGCTTCGCCTTCGGCCTCGGCGTCGATCGCCTCGCCATGCTGAAATACGGCATGCCGGACCTGCGCCCCTATTTCGAAGCCGACGTCGAGTGGATCAAGCACTACGGCTTCAAGCCGTGGCTCCTGCCGACTGTCACCGGAGGCCTGTCGTGAAATTCACCCTCCCCTGGCTGAAGGACTACCTCGACACGTCGGCGAGCCTCGACGCGATCCTCGACGCCATGACCATGGCCGGCCTCGAAGTCGAGGAGGCGCATGATCCGCGCGATGCGCTGAAACAGTTCACCGTCTGCCGCATCGCCTCAGCGAAACAGCACCCGAACGCCGACAAGCTTCAGGTCTGCCAGGTCGAGACCATCGATGGCGTGAAGGAGATCGTCTGCGGCGGTCTCAACGCGCGCCCCGGTCTTGTCACCGCCTATGCTCCGATCGGCGCCTACATTCCCGGCTCGGGCATCACGCTGGTTCCCAAGCCCGTGCGCGGCGTCGTCTCTAATGGCATGCTGTGCTCGGGCTCCGAGATGCAGACGGACGAGGATCCGTTCCGCCTTCGCATTGCCCGCTTCGACGACTGGAGGTTCCGGGCGGAGGCGCTCGGCATTTCCGATGAACAGGCCATCGCCGATGGCGGCATCATCGAGCTGCCCGACAACCTGAAAATCGGGTCGCCCGTCGCGGATGCGCTGGGCGGCGACACCGTCGTCGATTTCGAGGTGACGCCCAACCGTCCCGACTGGCTCGGCGTCGTCGGCATCGCACGCGATCTCGGCGCCAAGGGCGTCGGCAAGTTCAAGCTGGGGCCGGTAAAGCCCGTTCCTGGCAAATTCCCCTGCCCGGTCACCGTGCGTATCAATGCGCCCGAAGCCTGCCCCGTGTTCGCCGGCCGCCTGATCCGTGGCGTGAAGAACGGACCGTCGCCTGACTGGCTGCAGAAGCGCCTTAAAGCGATCGGCATCAACCCGAAGAACATGCTGGTCGACGTTACCAACTACATCTCGTTCGACCGCGCGCGGCCGCTTCACGTCTATGACGCGAAGAAGCTCAAGGGCGCCGTGCAGGCCCGCATGGGCACAGCGTCGGATTCATTCGAGGCGCTAGACGGCAAGACCTATTCGAACCTCGCCGACATGTGCGTCATCGGCGATGACAGCGGCGCGATCGGCCTCGGCGGCGTGATGGGTGGCGCTTCGACTGGCTGTTCGATCGAGACCACTGACGTCTTAATCGAGAGCGCCTGGTTTGATCCGAACCGCACCGCAAAGACCGGCCGCGCTACGGGTATCCTTTCCGATGCCCGCTTCCGTTTCGAGCGCGGCGTCGATCCGCATTCGTGCGTTGAGGGCATTGAACTCGCGACGCGCCTGATCCTCGACGCTTGCGGCGGCGAGCCTTCGGAAGTCATCGTTTCGGGCAAGGTTCCTGCCGGCCCGACACCGGTCGCTTTCAAGCCGCGTGACATGAAGCGGCTGACCGGCGTCGATATGCCGGCCAAGCGCATGGAGCAGATCCTGCGCGCGCTGGGCTTCGAGCCTGTCGTGCCAACGAAGGCGCAGCAATCGGCCGACGGCTCCTGGGCGGTCAAGGTTCCGTCCTGGCGTCCGGACGTCGAAGGCTCCGCCGACATTGTCGAGGAACTGATCCGCATCGAAGGCTATGACAAGCTGCCGGAAGAACCGCTCCCGGCGCCAGAAGGCCCCATGCGCGTCGTCGTTACGCCGCTCCAGAACCGCGTGCGCACCGCACGCCGCGTGCTGGCCGGCCGTGGCTATCTCGAAACCGTCACGTGGAGCTTCATGTTCCACGAGACGGCCGCGTTGATGCTGGGCGGCCCGAACCAGTTGCAGTCGGCACTTACGGTCGACAATCCGATCGCGTCCGACCTCGACTACATGCGGCCGTCGATGCTCGCGAACCTCGCCGAGGCCGCGCAGCGCAACGCCGACCACGGCGCCGACGATGTCCGCCTGTTCGAAGCTGGCCCCGTCTATCCGGGCGACCAGCCGAACGACCAGCGCACGATGGTTGCCGCTGTCGTGAAGGCGTCGAAGGCCCGCCACTGGCAGGGGGCGCCCGCGCCCTACGACGCCTTCTCCGCCAAGTCGGATTTGTTCGCGATTCTTGCCGCGCTCGATCAGGGCCCCGACCGCTTCCAGGTCGGCGCACCCGAAGGCCCGCACTGGCACCCCGGCCGGGCTGGCACGCTGCGGCTTGGGCCCAAGCAGATCGTTGCCTCGTTCGGCGAACTTCACCCGGCCTTCCTGAAAGCGCTCCGCTGCGAGGGACCGATCCTGGCGCTGGAACTTGCGCTCGACGCTTTGCCCGCCGCCAAGGCCAAGACCGGCAAGACGCGCCCTGTTTTGGACAAAGCCGACCAGACGCCGGTGAAGCGCGACTTCGCCTTCGTGGTCGACGAGAAAGTCCCTGCCGGCGACATCACCCGCATGGCGCTCAAGGCCGACCCGAAACTGATCGCCGCCGCCCTCGTGTTCGACGTTTATCGCGGAGCCAGCATCGGCGACGGCAAGAAGTCGGTTGCGGTCGAGGTCACCCTCCAGCCGCGCGGGGCCGCGATGACGGACGTCGAGATCGAGGCCGTCGCCGCGTCGATCGTGAAGTCCGTCGCCAAGGCAACCGGGGCCGTTCTCAGGGGCTGAGAAAGATTACTCTTTCAGCTCCTGCTTCACCCGCTCGGCCAGCTGGCGCAGTGTGAACGGCTTGGGCAGGAAGGAGATCGCGCGATCCTCTTCCAGCGTCTTGGCAAGGTCGCGCTCTGCATAGCCGGAGATGAACATCACCCGTGTGTTGGTCAGCCACGGACGCGCGGCGCGCAGGAGCGCGGGACCATCCATGCCGGGCATCACCACATCGGAGATCAGGAGGTCGATGCTGCCTGCATTCTCCTTGATGATCTCCAGCGCCTTCTCGCCATCGCTTGCCTCAACCACCTGATAGCCACACGAAGCCAACAGCTGGGCGGCAATGCCGCGCACGCCATCCTCGTCCTCGACCAGCAGGATGCGGCCACGGCCGGCAAGGTCGCCGCTCTTGGGCGCCGGCGCTTCCGTGGAAGGCTGTGTTTCGGTGATCGCCTCGGCCGGTGTTTCGATCACGCCGGTGAAAGCCGGCAGGAAGATCTTGAACGTGGTGCCGCGTCCAACCTTAGAGACCGGATAGATGTATCCGAGCGACTGCTTGACGATGCCGTAGACAGTGGCGAGGCCGAGACCCGTGCCCTTGCCCACGTCCTTGGTGGTGTAGAAGGGCTGGAAGATCTTCTCCATGATCTCCGGCGGGATGCCCGCGCCATCGTCGACTACTTCGATCAGCACATAGTCGCCTTCGGTGACCAGCGTGAACCCGTCCTTGCGCGCCGCCGCCGCATCCGCCTTCGACGTGCGGATGGTAAGGTGTCCACCGCCATTCTTGTCGATCATGGCGTCGCGGGCGTTGGTGCAGAGGTTTGTGATCGCGGTTTCGATCTGGCCTTTGTCGACCTTCACGCGCGGCAGGTCGCGGCCGTGCACGATATCGAGCTTGATGCGCTCGTCGATGATGTCGCGCAGCAGCACGTAGTAGTCCGCCAGCGCGTCCGAGATATCGAGCACCTCCGGGCGGAAGACCTGTTTGCGCGAATAGGCCAGCAGCGTGCGCACCAGTTCCGCGCCACGCGAGGATGCTTCGTTGATCGAACGCAGCTCGAAGAAACTCGGATCGCCCGGCGGGTGGCGCACGGTCAGTCGGTCGA
The DNA here is from genome assembly GCA_965279205.1 of Hyphomonadaceae bacterium. Taxonomy (GTDB): domain Bacteria; phylum Pseudomonadota; class Alphaproteobacteria; order Caulobacterales; family Hyphomonadaceae; genus UBA7672. The sequence continues at coordinate 889,925 of OZ257144.1, read as the reverse complement.
CGTTGAGGATGATAACCGTCAGCAGGTTGTTGAAGTCGTGCGCGAGTTCGCCAGCCAGCTGACCGATGGCCTGCAGCTTGGCGCCCTGCGCCGCGCGCTGTTCCAGCAGCGTGCGCTCGGTCGTGTCGATGATGTAAGCCGCCGACGGACGTCCCTGGCGATCCAGCGCCACAAACACATCCGCCGACCTGTCTTTCATGCCCGCAAGCTTGAAGTTCACCGCGCCATCGAGCGCCTTGGCGAGTTCTTCCGCAAGGGCGGTCGGACCCTGGTCAGCCACGAACAGGTCGGCAAAGCGGGAGCCTGGCTGCGCCCTGCCCCCGGTCATTTCCACCAGCGTGCGGTTGGCGTCCAGCATCACGGCGCTTTCCACACCCTCGCCGTCCAGCCGCACCACGCCGAAGGGCGCATCGGCAAACATCGTGTCGTCACTGCGGCCCGCGCGCAGATCACTCGTGAGCTGTTGCGGATTGGCCGGTGCACGGCGCGCAGCCTGTTCCGAAGCGCTCGCCACATAGACCACAGATCGCGTGTGCGCATCCGCGCCCTTGCCCGACCAGGTCGTCACCAGCGTTGCTGACGTTTCAACGCCGTCGCGCGCACGAAGCACGACTTCGGCGCGCTGGCTCGCCGTGCCGCGCACGTCGCGCTTCATCAGCTTGAGACCTTCGGGCCGCAGGATGTCTTCCATCCGCAGCGCGCTGTCGCCATCCGGCAGGCCCAGCATCTGGCGCAGTGTCTGGTTGATGTAGACGACGCGGCCATCGCGGCGCGCCGAGAAGAATCCAACAGGTGCGTCTTCGACATAGAGAGCGCGCGGATCGACAGAGCCTGCGCCAGCCGCCTGCGATCCCGCTTCGACCTTCCGCAGTCGCCACAGCGCGCGCGTCTTGCCCAGCGGCGCGACGCTCGCTTCGTATTGCACCGGCACATGACTGTCGCCGATCAGCAGGGCTGGCAGCATCTCTGTGCGCGACAGCCCCATCTTCACCGCCTTGGACAGACGGTAGATCGGCGCGGCCATGCCGGGGTTCGACGAGAACAGCCGGTCCACCGATGGCGCGTGGCTCGATTCCGGCTTGTCGTGCGCAACCTGCGCCAGCTCCATGTAGGAGGGGTTCGCCGCCACCGTCGCGCCACCGCGGTCGGAGATCAGGGCTGGTTCTGTCAGGGCTTCCAGCCACAGATGTCGTTTGGTTGATTGCGCCGCTGCTTCCGCTGCTCCCCGTTCCGGGAACACGCCCAGTTTTCGTCCCGCTCCCCTCATCGCCCACAGCACCAGCACCAGCGCCATTGCGCCCAGTGCAATCACCAGTACAGCGCCCGCTGGACCGACGGCTTCACTCCAGGTCACAGCCATGCCCGCAGCGCCGCCTGCAATCGCGAGCGCCATCCAGAATCCAAGCTGGATGTAATCGAAGCCCTTGCGCGGCGCCGGCGCGGGCACCTCGATGGTCTCGTAAACGAGCGGATCGTTGGCGTCAGGCATGGGACGGGTTCCGTTGCTTGGCCCGGAAGTATTGGGGTGATTCGGCGCGATCCGCGTTTACAGGCGAATCGGTGTTAACGATTTGAGTCTCGACGGGAATCCGGCTGCCGGACACATTCCCTTGTGGGGTGGGCTGAGTCCCTCCGGCAGGGGCCTCCCCACGGCTAGTGCCGGCGCCTGACCAGCCGCGCGGACCTGTCGCCAGAAGCATTCTGTGGAGAAGCAGGGCGGACGCGCTCATCGCCGCCTCCCCTTCGCAGTTTTCATGACGAAGCCGATAACCTTGGCGACCGCCTCGAAATGCTCACGCGGCACGGTTTCCTCGACCTCGACCACCGCGAACAGAGCGCGCGCCAGGGCCACGTTCTCGACAATCGGAACGCCGTGTTCCTTTGCCTTCTCCCGGATGCGCATGGCGAGGTCGTCGACGCCCTTGGCCATGCAGACCGGCGCCGCGTCTGTTTCCGGCTCGTAGCGCAGCGCGACCGAATAGTGGGTCGGGTTGGTGATGACGACGGTCGCCTTCTGGACGTTCTGCATCATGCGCTTGCGCGACCGCTCGAGGCGGATCTGGCGCAGGCGGGCGCGGATATGCGGATCGCCTTCCTGCTGCTTGACCTCTTCGCGCACGTCCCGGCGCGACATGCGCATGCGCTGCATGAAGCTGAAGCGCTGCCAGAGGAAATCCATTCCCGCGATCAACCCGATGATCACGATCGCCGCAAGCAACAGCCGGCCCGCGATTGCCTGGGTCATCGTCAGGAGCCCGGCAGGATCGAGCCGCCCCGCTTCGGTGATCGCGGTCGCCTCGGGCCAGACGGCGTACATCATCGCGCCTGCGACCGCGCACATCTTGAGGATGGACTTGAGCAGGTTCATCCAGCCATTGGCCCCGAACATGCGCGCCAGCCCCTTGCCGGGCGACAGTTTGGAAAGGTCGGGCTTCATCTTCTCGCCGGTCCACAGCGGAGGGTGCTGGATCACATGGCCGATCACCCCAGCCACGGAGATGACGCCAAAGATCACCGCCATCGGCGTCAACAGCGATGCGAGCAGGCCGCCCAGCATTCTCTGCGCGCCGCCATCGGTCAGCTTGAATGCGTGCGGGTGTTCCATGATCCGCACTAGCGGGTCGGCAATCATCTGCGCGAGCGGACCAGCGCCGGCCATGATCGCGGCGGCCGCCAGCATCAGGAACCAGACCGGAACGTCCTGGCTCTTGGCGATGTCGCCCTTCTTGCGCGCCTCTTCCAGCCGCTTCTGTGTCGGATCTTCTGTCTTCTGACTATTGTCCTGGTCTTCTGCCAAAGCGCCCCCCTACCGCACGACGATGAAGTGCATGTGGCGCTCCATCTCCTGCAGCCAGACCATGAGCCCGCCGCCGAGACCCAGCGCCGTCACGGCAAGGCCCATCAGCACGGAGAGCGGCATGGCCGTCATGAAGACTTGCACTTGCGGAATAAGACGAGAGACAAGACCCAAGGCGATGTTGAAGATCAGCGAGAACAGCAGAACCGGCGCGGCGATCTGGATGCCGAGCCGGAAAGAGGTCGACACCGCATCGATGATGAAGACCGACGCATCGCCGACCGGCGGGAACGCGCCTGGCGGAAACAGCGTGTAGCTGTCGGCGGCCGCCTGGATCGCCACGCGATGAAGGCCCGCTGACATGATCATCACAACGCCCATCAGCGAGAAGAAGCCAGAGAAGATCGCGGCCGGTTGGCTGGCGATGGGATCGACCTGCTGCGCAAAGCCAAGACCCGACGCGATGCCGACGGTCGCGCCCGCAACCTGCAGCGCGCTCATCATCAGGCGCGCACCACCGCCAAGCATCAGCCCGATCAGGACCTCGGTGATGACGGTCGGAATGGCGGAGATGACATCGGCCGGAAGCGGAGGCGTCTTGCCGATAAGTGCAGGCGCCAGGGCCGCCGTTACCATCACGGCCGCGCCCAGGCGCATCGTTGCCGGCGCCGCCTGTTCGCCCCAACCCGGCGCAAGCATCATCACCGCGCCAAGCCGTGCGAACAGCAGCGCTCCGATCCATGCGTATTGGTTGAGCCACTCCAACCGGTCGTGCTCCCTAGAACTCGGCTATGCGGACAAAGATCTGCTCGGCGAAGGTCGCGAGCGTCGCGCCCATCAGCGGCAGGAAGATCAGGAGCGCAGCGAAGATCGCGACGATCTTCGGCACAAAGACGAGGGTCATTTCCTGGATCTGGGTGAGCGCCTGGAAGAAGGCGATGACCAGACCGACGACGAGGCCGGCAATCATGGCGGGTGCGCACATGATGACGGTTGTCCAAAGGGCGTCGCGCCCAAGGTCGAGTACCTCCAGGCCGTTCATGCCTGCCTCCAGTCCAGTTATGGTTTCTGACCGTTAACCCTCGCAAACGAGTGGTTAAAAAAGGGTGGGCAAAACCTGCCGGGTACAGCGGTGGACCTCGCGTTTGCTGAGATTTTCAGGGTGTGCGGCAATTAATTCGGGGCCGGCCGGCGGTTCAGCCCGGAACCATCGGAATCCGGACCTTCACTCTGAGACCCGGCGTGTTGTCCTCCAGCAGCAATTCGCCGCCGTGCATGCGGGCCAAGGTCGCCGCCAGAGAGAGGCCGAGGCCTGAGCCCTGTGTTGTCCGCGCCGAGTCGAGCCGGCCGAACCTTTTGAGCGCTGCTTCGCGTTGTTCGGCGGGCACGCCGGGGCCACGATCAGCGACTTCAACTTCCGCCATGTCGCCGTTTTTGCGTACCGCCATGGTGATCGCGCGCTCGCCCGCCCAGTTTTTCGGGGCGCCGTGCTTGAGAGCGTTGTCGACGAGGTTGGAGACAAGTTGCGCTAGGAATTGCGCGTGCCCTTTCACTTTCACGGGCGCCGGAGCATCGAAGGAAAGCGTCACGCCCATCTCGTCGGCGAGCGGCTGGTGAAGTTCGAACACGTCGCTGACAATGTCGCGCAAGTCGACTTCCGCGAACTGGTCACGCGCGGCCCCTGCCTCTGCGCGGGCGATATCAATCATCGCGGAGAAGGAGGACAGGATCCGGTCGGCCTCGTCCGTCGCCTGGCCAAGCGCCTCGCGCCGCACCATCTCGCCGAGATCCGTGTCCGCCGCGCGCTGGATCTGTGTCTTGAGGCGCGTCAGCGGCGTGCGCAGGTCGTGGCTCATCGAGTCGGTCACGGTGCGCAGCTCGACCACCAGCGTCTCGATCCGCTCCAGCATCGCATTAAGCGTCAACGCCAGATGCCCGAACTCGTCGCCGCCCGAGCGCACCGGAATGCGCCGCGTCAGATCGCCCGCGACAATCGCACGTGCGGTTGAATCGATGTCGCTGATCCGGCGCATGACGAGGCGGTTGAGGATGAAGCCGGCGCCTGCCGCAAGCAGCACAGCGGCCAGCAGCGCCACCGCGCCTGCTTCGACCAGCGCCGCCTGGAAGCCGCGCTGTGCGTGCAGGTCGCGTCCGACCAGAAGGCGCGTGCCATAGGGCGCAACATAGGCGACGGCGCCGATCTCGATCTCCCGTCCGGTGCTGGCGCGGATCACGCGGATGTTGGTCCACTTGCCATCCATGGCGATGCTGCCAGGCCAGGCATCCAGATTGCCGGTGATCTTCGATCCCGAGGAATCCGTTAGCAGATAAACCGCCTCGGCTTCATCGATGGAACGGTCGCGGATGTTGTCGATCAACGTCGCAAGCGTGCCGCCGGAAACGCCGTCGACAATTCCGCGCAGCTCGGCCTCGACGACCTCAGCGGTTTCCTGCTCAAGAATGCGGGTCGCGGACACATAGGTCAGCGTGAAGGCGGCGGTGATGATCGCCAGCGTCATTATTGCAGAAAGGCCGATGACACGTGCGCTCAGAGTTCCAAGCGCCAGCCCCCTGCCCCCAGCCTTTGCCATGCGTCAGGCCGCGGCCCTGATGCGGTAGCCTTCGCCACGCAGGGTTTCGATCAGCGGCCGGTCCCCCGGCGCGTCGATCTTGCGGCGCAGCCGGGAGATGTGGACGTCGACCACATTGGCCTGCGGCTCGAACTGATAGTCCCAGACATGGTTGAGCAGCATGGTGCGCGTCACGGGTCGACCGGCATTGCGCATCAGGTATTCGAGGATCGCGTATTCGCGCGGGAACAGATCGATCTCGCGGCTTCCCCGGATCGCCTTGCGCGCCACCAGGTCGAGGCGAAGATCGTCGGCCTTCAGCTCGGTCTGCTCGGCGGCGCGCGGATCATGGCGGCGCACGATCGCTTCGAGACGCGCCAGCAGTTCAGAGAAAGCAAACGGCTTCACCAGATAGTCGTCGCCGCCAGCTTTTAGTCCTTCGACACGATGATCGAGCTGAGCGAGCGCGGAAAGGATGATCGCGGGCGTGTGCTTCTCTTCGGACCGGAGCGCCTTGAGGATGGTGAGCCCGTCCATCTGCGGCAGCATGCGGTCGAGGATGATGGCATCGTGCTGGCCGGAGAGCGCGAAGCTCAGCCCGTCGGGCCCGGTTCGGCAGACATCGACAGCGTGGCCCTTTTCCTTGAGGCCCCGCTCGATGAAGTCCGCCGTGCGGGCTTCGTCCTCGATAACCAGAATTCGCATGGTCATGAGATTAGCACTCCCGGTCGTCCCCGGAAGACTCGCTGACACGCGAGTTGGGCCGGAAGTTCTGCCAGGGAGCAGCTTCAAGCCCCCGGGCTAGAGGATAGGAACAGGCGCGGTCGTCCCGTCTTTCTTGGGGGACGGACGGCGGAACGGCCGCGCCTGCACTTCCCCGGACGGCGTCAGCCGTCCGAGAAAGGAACTCCGACGAAGAACTTGGTGTCTTCGCGCTGTAGCTGGAGCAGAACCGCATCGCGCTTCTGCTTCTTGGCGTCCTCGACCGCCTTGCGGGCGGAGTCAGGCGTCGTTGTCGTGGTCTGGTTCACCTTCACCAGCCGGTCGCCCACGCGGATGCCGGCGTCGGCGGCGGGCGAGTTGATCTTCACGCTGGAGACGATGACGCCGGTGCTGTCGGTCGCCAGGCCAAGGCCCAGCTCGGCGAGGCTAAGCGAGCCGGACTGGGCGGCGCCCGGACCCGTGCTGGCAAGTTTCGGCGCCTCGGCATCATTCTTCAGCGCCGCGATGTTCACTCGCAGCGTCTGCTGGCGGCCATCGCGCACGATCTTCATGTCCTTGGACGTGCCGGCCTTGGTGTCGGCGACGGCGCGCGTCAGGTCCTGCAGGTGGCCGATCTCGCGATCGCCGAAGGCTAGGATGACGTCGCCCTCCTTCACCCCGGCCTTGGAGGCCGGACTGCCGTCGGTGACGGAGTTGACCAGCGCGCCCTTGGCGGCCGCGAGGTTGAGGCTGGAGGCAATCTCCGGCGTCACCGGGCCGATGCCGACGCCCAGCCAGCCGCGCTCGACCGAGCCGTGCTGGATGATCTGAGCGACAATGCCCTTGGCCATGTCGGACGGGATCGAGAAACCGATGCCAACGTTTCCGCCGCTCGGCGAGAAGATCGCCGAGTTGACGCCGATCACCTGGCCGCCGCCGTCGAACAGCGGACCGCCGGAATTGCCCTGATTGATCGGGGCGTCGACCTGGATGTAGTCGTCATACTGGCCGGAATTGATGTCGCGGCCGCGCGCTGAGATGATGCCAGCGGTGACGGTGTTGCCAAGACCGAAGGGCGAGCCCATCGCGAACACGCTTTCACCCGGACGGGCGGCGGTGCTGTTGCCCCAGGCAAGACCTCGCGGAAGGTTGCCGCCATTGACCTTGATGACAGCGAGGTCGGTTTTCGGATCCGTGCCAACCAGCGTGCCGGCCATTTCGCGGCCATCGGTGAGAACGACGTTGATCTTCTTGGCGTCGCCAACGACGTGGTTGTTGGTGACGATGTAGCCGCCCTCGATGAAGAAGCCCGAGCCCGAGCCCCTGGCGTCAGGCAATTCACCCTGCTGCTGGCCCTGGCCTTGAGAGAAGAAATCCTGGAAGGGCGTGCCTTCGAATGGATTGGGGCCGTTGAAGCGCGAGAGGGTCTGCCCCTTGTTCTCTGAGCGGACCTCGATCTTCACGACCGACGGCGACACCGCCTCGACGAGGTCCGGCAGGTTGCCGACTGTGCCCCAGCGGGCCTGCTGGCCGGCGATCGATGCGCCGACCTGTCCAGCCATCGGCGCAGCAACCGAGGCGCCATGGCCGTTGAAAAGAGCAAAGGACGGCGCAGCCAGCGCGAGGGTCGCAAGGCTGACACCCGCCACCAAACCGCTTGTTGCACCGATGATGGTTCCACGAGTCATCTAGGGTCTCCGTGTCCTGGGCCGACTTTGGGAGGTAAGGCCCGGACCTGCTGTTGCCAACGATCAAGCGCCGGCAACATTAAACGGGTCTGTCTCGAACATTACAATGACGGCCTAAGCCCCGGTTTTCCCTTGCAAATGTGGACATATTCGGGCGCTTTTGGCGCCAACCCGGCGCCGTTGCAGCCGTCTCCAAAGCTAGGCCTTTGACTCTGCTGGGATGTCGGTCGCGCGGGCTGGATGACGCGCAGCACGACGCTTCGCGCAGGAGAGATTTAGGCGACGCGCTCGTCCGGCCAGCCGCCTGCAGGCACAGCGTCGAACAGGCTGGGCGGCACGTATTCCTCGCGGAACCAGGGATTGCGTTTGCGGTCGAAGATGTCCCGCATCCAGGTCACGACCGTCCGGATGCGCGGCACGCGTCGGGCGCTCTCGTGATAACTGATCCACACCTTGACCGACGCAAGCGGCGGGATGGGCAGCGCCACAAGCCTGCTATCGAGGCGTGCGGCGTAGCTCGGCATAACCGATATTCCAGCACCGGCAGCAGTCGCCTGAAGCAGCGCCGCGCTGCAGTCCGTCAGGATGGTCGGCTCGACCAGAGCCGCGATTTGCGCGGTCTTTTCCTTCCAACCGGGGGTTTCGGAATAGAGCGTGTGGTTCAGCACCCGATGATTGGCGACGTCGAGCGGCCCGGTCGGCGCGCCATAAGTCGCCATGTATTCGCGGCTGGAGAAGACGCAGTAGTGAAGCGTCGCCAGCGGGAAGGAAATCACCTCCGCCTGCCTGGGCTGTTCGAAGCCGACAACAATGTCAGCATAGCCCTGTCCCTGACGCGGCAGATAGCGATCCGACAGTAGTGACAGACGCAGTCCAGGGTTCTCGCCAAGAAAGCCGGCAATATTCGGAGTGATGCAGTAGGCCAGCACACCGTCGTTAGACCATATCTTCACTTCGCCTTGCGGCCGGGTCTCCAGACCCTTGAGCGTATTCTCGAGCGACTGACTTGCCCGCATCATGGTGGTGACATGATCGAGCGCCTCGGCGCCGGCTTCGGTCAGCTGGATGCCGGTCGGTGAGCGTTCGAGCAGGCGCGCGCCAAGTCTTAATTCCAGCTGGCCCAGGCGCTTCGAAATCGCGGACTGCGTGACGCCCATCTGCTCGGCTGCGGCGTTCATGGAGCCAGCAGTTGCAACGGCATAGAAGGTGCGCAGGTCGGACCAGTCGACCAGCTCACGGCCGAGCCGCTCGCTACTTTCTTTGGCCGTCATACCCGGTGTGCCCTAATCGCCGAAGCGCCATCCTCCAGTTTGTGCTGAATGGTTAGCAGAAGATTAAAGAGCACGGGCGGGTTGGGTGATGGTGACGGTTATGGACAATGCGCGCTCAGCGCTGCAGTCGCTGGGCGGTGAACGCCTGCACCCCTGCTACATGCCGGGGATAGCCGACGTCATGATGGCTTCGGTGAAGCTGCATCATGCGAAGAACGATCAGGATTTTGCCGACGTCCATGCCCTCGCGACCGAGTATCTCGGCCCGGGCCTGGCCTCGCTGGAGGAGATCAAGCGGGTCGACGCGATGACCAATGCAGCGATCTGGGTTGTGCGCCGCAATGGCGCGATCACAGGCTTCCTCGCTCCCCTCGCCCTCACACGCGCCGGCCGCGACGCGCTGATCGCTGGCGAGTTCGACGCCGCCAATATCCGGCAGGAATGGGTTGCCCGCATGGGCGAGCCGCTCGCCGGCTTCTACTGCTGGTGTTACGCAGGCGGCGATCAGGTTGCCCGGGGCGCTCTGGTGCTCGCCCTGCGCACGCTGATTGACCGCCATTTCCACGACCTGCCCTTCTTCGGGCGCGCCGCCACCGAGGCTGGCGCAAAGATCATCCGGCATCTTGGCTTCTTGCCGTTCGATTCCGCGCCGCATCTCTACTGGCGCTGCCGCTCTGTGATGGATGTCGCCGCATGATGTCCGTTCACAGCAATCACAAGACCAACGACCTCAGGGTCGAAATGGTGCGCGACCTCGCCGACTTCATGAAGGTGGTCGCGATCCGCTCGTCCGTCTTCCTGGCCGAGCAGGACTGCCCCTATGACGAGGAGTTCGACAACAACGATCTCTCCTCCTGCCATCTCATCGCCTATCTGCGCGGCGAGCCGGTCGCCACCTTGCGCATCCGCTGGTTCGCCGGCTTCGCCAAGATCGAACGCGTGTGCGTGATGAAGCACGTACGCGGCGGCGCGCTGGTGAAGCTCATGATCGAGACTGCGGTCGAGATGATCGGCCGCAAGGGCTATGTCCATGTTGTCGGCTACATCCAGAAACGGCTTGTTCCGTTCTGGAAGCAGCTCGGCTTCCATCCGCGCGAGGGCCGCGAAGGCTTCCGCTTCTCGGACTATGAATATGTCGAGTGCTCACGCCAGCTTGAACCGCGTGCCGACGCGATCACCATGGACGCCAACCCCTATGTGGTGATGCGCCCCGAGGGGGAATGGGATCGCGAAAGCGTCCTCGACCGTTCCGCCCAGCGTCCGGCCATAGCGTGATCTCATGGACGCGCCTGTTTGTCGCCTCCTGTGCATCGACCTCCAGGTCGATCCGGCTCTGGATTCAGGACCTGCTGCGTCCGCCATCTTTGGCGCGCGCCAGCTTCTTGCCTTGGGCCGCCAGCTCGGCTGGACCATTGCCCATACGCATCGCCGCGCGCGGTCGCTGCTGCCCACAGACGCTAGCCAGCTTCATCTCGGCGCCATCAAACCGTTGATGTCGGAGAAGGTATTCTTTCACAACCGGCGCTCGGTAGCGGACATAAACGGCCTTGCCGCACTGCTGGACGAGTGGCGAAACGAGATCGTGTACGTCGCTGCTTTTGATCATGTCGGGCTTTTGTCCTGTCTGCTCGCCTGTTGTGACGGCGGCCCCCGCTTCATCCTGGTCGAAGACGTACTACCGCAGCAAACGCTGAGCATGCGGTCGTCGGAAGCTTTTGGCGCGGTCGCCTGGCAGCTTGCTCACGGCGTCACTAACCTCGCCGGCATCATCGCTGACGCAAACCACCGGGCCGGCATCCAGGCATCGCCACTTTCAGAGATGGTTGGAGCTGAAGTGGTTGGCGAAGCCACCCATGGCGTGCAAATCTGATCCCGAGAACACGACGTACCGGGGAGGATTCATTGCGCGTTGCAGCGATAGCCGCAGCTCTGCTTGTCGCAGGCTGCGCGACGATGTCGGCCGGCATCACGCCGCGCCTTACCCAGCCGCGCCTCGACATGGCCGACCCCAGCAATCTCACCGAGGCGCAGCGCGATCTTCTCGCCAGCCGCGGCAATCTCAACATCTACAAGACGCTCGCTCACCATCCCGGTCTCTACAATCGCTGGTCGCCGCTCGGACAGTTCATCCTCAACGGGTCGAGCATTTCGCCGCGCCACCGCGAGATGGCGATGCTGCGCATGGGATGGCTCTGCCAGTCGCCCTACGAATGGTCGCAGCACGCGCGGATTGCCAAGGCCAGCGCAGGCATGACCGAAGCGGAGATCCATGCCATCGCGGAAGGACCTTCGGCTGCCGCGTGGTCAGACATCGATCGCGCCGTCCTGACCATGGCGGACGAGCTGCGCTACGACGCGATCATCTCGGATGCGACCTGGGCCAACCTTCGCAAGACCTATTCCGACAAGCAGGTGATGGAGCTGCTGTTCACGTCGGCGCAGTATCAGCTTGTCTCCATGGCGCTGAACACGCTTGGCATCCAGATCGAACCAACAGCTGTCGATTTCATCCCGACCGATCTTCCCCTGCCCGCAACGGCGTCGCGTCCTTCCGCGTCACGCCTTTCCAGCCCTCGCATCCCACCGATAGCCGTCTCCGCGCTTACGCCTGAGCAACGCGCACTGGTCGCCGGACAGATTCGCCCAGATGGCAGCCTGTTCAATCTCTACCAGACCCTCGTCAACCACCCCGCGCTCTACACGCCTCGCGTCCGCTTCGGCTCTTACCTGCAGCGCGACAGCCTGCTCGATCCCGTCACACGCGAACTGCTGATCATGCGCACGGCGTGGAACATCAACGCGGCCTATGAGTGGGGTCACCATGTCGAGGCCGCTGAAGCCGCCGGCCTGTCCGACGCGCAGATAGCCGACATCGCACGCGGCCCTTCCGCCCCCGCCTGGACGCCGCAACAGCGTGCTGTTCTCACCGCCGCGGATGAGCTGCGCCGCGAAGCGTTCATCAGCAATGCAACCTGGAGCGAACTCGCCCGCTATTACGGCATCAAGGAGCGGATCGAGATCGTTTACACGGTCGGCGGCTATACGATGACCGGGCTTGCCATCAATTCATTCGGCATCCAGATCGAGCCGGGCTATCCGGCAATGCCCGGATAATCCGGGTTGAGCGCTTCCGAACTTTATTGAACTGATTTTTGCGAGAGCGAACGTGAAAGGCCTGCAAGTGAAACTGCATACCGTGCTTCTGACCACTGCTGCTTCCATCACGCTCGCTGCGTGCAATCCGACGCCCGAAGCCCCCGCACCCGCCGTGCCGCCGGCGGCCGACATCGCGGCCCCCACGCCTGACAGCGGTCCCGCCGCACCCAACACCACCGACACGCTCTCCTCGACGACGCCCGCGGTGGACTCCGCTGCCGTGCCACCGCCGGCGGCAGCTGCGCCCGCCGCGCCGGCGCCCAAGGTTTCGGCGGAAGCCGCCGCCGCGACCAAGGCTGAACTCGCCAACGGCTCGGCGGTCTACGCACGCAGCTGCGCCATGTGCCACGGTCCGACCGGCGGCGGTACGGCAATGGGCGCTGCGATCACGACGCACGACCTCGCGCTGATCAAGGACAAGATCGCCCGCGGCATGATCAAGGACGGCGACAAGATGCCGCCGATGAGCGCGATGATCTCCGCGGACGATGCAGACGATGTCGCCAAGTTCGTCGCTGCTGGCCTGTCGGCACAGTAGACGATATCAGCAGGTGATCAGGCGAGCGCCGCCTTCCGTGCGGCGCTCAGGAGATCGCCTGACTGCCTCTGGTCCTGCATCGTGCGTGAGAGACTGAGTACGCCAGCCATCTCGCCCAGCAGGGTCAGACCTGCCCTTCTCTGATCAGCGGGCCGAGCACCTTTCGGCATCAGCTGGCCGATCCGGACGGCCAACTTGTCGACGCCGGCGTCGAATGCCCCTGTAACCTCCGGCGCCGCGCGCCGCGCTTCGCCCGCGAGCGCCGGCACCGGACAACCACCATCGGTGTCGTCGCGATGGCGCGGCGAAAGATAGAAGTCGACATAGCGCTCTAGCGCCGTCTCGCCGTGCTTCGCTTCGAACCTTCCGACCAGATCCGCCGCCTTCTCGAACAGACGCGTCACTGCCGCAGCAAGCAGCGCATCGCGCGATTGGAAGTGCGCATAGAAGCCGCCATGCGTGAGGCCTGCCTCCGCCATGATGCTCGCGACACCCAGCGCTTCGAATCCGCCTGAACGAATCCGCTCCGCGGCCGCCTCAACGATAGCGGCGCGCGTCTTCTCCTTGTGGTCGGCAGAATAGCGGCTCATGCGCGTTGTCCGGAATTTGCAATGATATCCATCATATTACTCGATCACTTGCGCCGCAATGCTGCGCCGCCGCACCTGTCTTCGCGTTGGAGTTGGGCCACTTCTTCACGTGCCGAACTGCTCAAGGTAACCGGTTTCCGTTGCGTAAAAATCGCGGGTTTGGAGAAATCAGCAAAAAAATGGAAACCGGTGTCATTTTTTCTTGCGAGCCCACTTCATCGCGGTTATCGCTAGTGACAGCGCAAGGTGGGGAAACCTGCCTGTGACGATAAACGGGCCGCACGACGTGAGCCCTGCGCTGGAGGGATAGGGAGCGGAACAATGGCTCAACGGAGCATGCGCGCAGCGTTGGCGCGTCTCGGATTCGGCGCATCTCTGGTTGCGCTGACGACGGCTTTCTCGGCCACGGCAACAGCGCAGCAAACGCCGCCCGCGACGCCAGCCGCCGAACAAGAGACCGACGTGGTTGTCATCACCGGCTTCCGCGGCTCGCTCGCCGCCGCCATCCAGGACAAGCGCGAGGATGCCGGCATCTCCGACTCGATCAGTTCGGAAGACATCGCTGACTTCCCCGATCTCAACCTCGCAGAATCGCTCCAGCGCGTCCCCGGCGTCCAGATCGACCGCGACGGCGGCGAAGGCCGCACCATCAATGTCCGCGGCCTGTCATCCGACTTCGTCCGCGTCCGCCTCAACGGCCTCGAAGCTCTCGCCACCACCGGCGGTCGCGACGGCCGCCAGAACCGCAACCGCGCCTTCGACTTCAACGTCTTCGCGTCAGAGCTGTTCAACTCGATCAAGATCTCGAAGTCGCAGTCGGCTGAAGTCGAGGAAGGCTCGCTCGGCGCGACCGTGGACCTCACCACCGCACGTCCGTTCGACTATAGCGGCTTCACCATGGCCGGCGGTGTGCAGGGCTCCTACAACGACCTCGCCCAGAACTTCGACCCGCGCGCCACCTTCCTGGTCTCCGACCGCTGGCTCGACGGCCAGCTCGGCGCTCTCTTCTCGGTCGCCTACTCGAAGCGCAACACCATCGAGGAAGGCTCATCTTCGGGCCGCTTCCGCATTCCGACGGCTGACGGCTGCGCCGCCACGCCGCCCAACACCGGCACGGCCACTGGCGGCAACCGCTGCTACCAGACTATCGCCGGCCCGATCGTCACGCCTGCCGGCACACTCACCGGCCCTGCGGCCGCAGCCGCAGCCAACGCCGCCGCCCACCCGCGCATCCCGCGCTACGGCCGCATCAGCTACGACCGCGAGCGCCTCGGCTCCACCTTCTCGGTGCAATACCAGCCGCTCGAATCCACCGTCGTCACCTACGACCTGCTCTACGCCAACCTGAAGGAGCAGCGTCACGAGGAATTCCTCGAAGCGATCAGCTTCGCGCGCGAAACCGCCGCTAGCGGGCTGCGCGCCACCGACCTGCTCACCGGCACGGTGAACAGCAACAACACGCTCGTCAGCGCCACCTTCAACGATGTCGACATGCGTGTCGAACAGCGCCGCGACAACCTGGAGACCGAGTTCTTCCAGAACGCCCTGCTATTCGAGCACGAGTTCAGCTCAGCTCTGCGCGGCGAACTCCGCGTCGGCCACACTCGCGCCGTGCAGTACAACCCGAACCAGACCACGCTCTCGTTCGAGCGCTACGATGTGGACGGCTATTCCTACGACTACTCCAACCCAAACCTGCCGGCCTTCAACTACGGTTTCGATGTCACCAACCCGGCCAACTGGCAGTTCTCGTCCGCCGCCACGCTGGGAGACGCCTCGCTGATCCGCCTGCGTCCCAACAAGGCGATCAACGAGTTCGAAACCGTCGACGGCCGCCTCGAATACGACCTGAACGACTGGCTCACGCTCAAGGGCGGCGGCTCCTACAAGAAGTTCGGCTTCGTCGGCAGCGAATCCCGCCGCACGACAGAAGCGCTGCCCGCCAGCGTGCTCACCGCACTCGGCTCCACCGGCATCGGCGCCTACTCGCAGCTCCTCACCGGCTTCGGCTCGGGCATGGACCTGCCGGCCGGCACGCCGACCTCCTGGGTCGTCCCGTCGATCAACGCGCTCAACGCGCTGATCGATTTCGAGTGCGACTGCGTCAACACGTTCGGCGACTTCCGCACCGACGCCGCCAGCAGCCTTGCCGAAAACCGGTCGGCCGAGGAAACCTCGACCGGCTTCTGGATCCAGGGCGATTTCAACTTCGACGTCTTCAACGTGCCGATCCGCGGCAATCTCGGCGTCCGCTATGTCGAAACGGAAGTGGCGGCCACCGGCTACTCCAACGGCCTGCCGCTCTCGGTCGAGCACAAGTATGACGACGTGCTGCCGGCCTTCAACATCGCGGTCGAACCGGTCGACGACTTCATCGTCCGCTTCGCCGCCGCCAAGACGATCGCGCGTCCGTCGCTACCGGCCCTCACGCCGGGCGGCTCAATCGACGCCAACCCGCCCGGCCTGTCGATCAGCGCCGGCAATCCGTTCGTCGCGCCGAACCGCGCGACCAACCTCGACCTGTCGTTCGAATGGTATCCCTATCCGGAAGCGCTGTTCGCGGTCGCCTTCTTCCACAAAGACATCACCGACTACGTCCAGCGCCTGCGCCAACTCATCCCCTACAGCCAGAGCGGCTATCCGGACTCGCTGCTGCCTACTGGCGTGACCCCGAACGATCTGTTCGACGTCACCTCCTTCGCCAATACGCCGGGCGGTGAACTCGAAGGCTTCGAGATCACCGCGCAGACGCCGTTCACCTTCTTGCCGGCGCCTTTCGACGGCTTCGGTGGCCAGCTGAGCTACACGGACATCGACAGCGACATCAAATACGTGATCGCCGCGACCACGGTCGGCTCCGGTTTCGTCCGGGCGCCCCTGGTCGGCACGTCGCCGAAATCGATCGCCGCCACGCTCTACTACGAGAACGGTCCGTTCGAGGCGCGTCTCTCGAGCGTGTCGCGCGAGGAATACCTCACGCTGGTTCCTGCGCAGAACGGCAACGACGTCGAAGGCAAGGCCGACACGTTCAATGTCGACTTCTCCGCCTCCTACGACTTGAGCGACAACTTCTCACTCACGTTCGAGGCGCTGAACCTCACCGACCAGTATGACGAGCGCTGGATCAACTCGGTTCGCCAGAACAGCAACAACTACGAACACACCGGCCGCGAATTTGTGATCGGCGCCCGCTACAAATACTGACCTGAAACAGTGGCCTGCCGGCTCCCCCGGCAGGCGCGTTTCCCTGGGGAGACTTTGATACGCTGGCGGTTTCCGCCGGCGTTTTTCTTTGTTTCACCGCCTGATCGGCGACCTGTCCCCAGAAACCGGGCCGACCAGGCGCCAGCGCCGTCTTGGCGGGCAGCCGGGCCCGAGTGCACAACACGCGAAGATCTCGCGAGGCGCATGCTCATGTCCAAGCTCTATTTCTCCTACGCGGCGATGAACGCTGGCAAGTCCACCGTCCTCCTGCAGGCGTCGTGGAACTATCAGGAGCGCGGCATGCGCACGCTCCTGTTCACGTCCTCGCTCTATACGGAGGCCGACGAAGGCCGCATCACCTCGCGCATCGGCATCAGCGCCGACGCCGAACTCTATGGCGAGACCGATGATCTCCACGCCTGGATCACGCGCGAGCATCGCAAGGCGAAAATCGACTGCGTCTTCGTCGACGAAGCGCAGTTCCTGACCAAGGACCAGGTCTGGCAGCTCGCCCGCGTCGCCGACCGCCTCAACATCCCGGTGCTGTGCTACGGCCTGCGTACCGATTTCCGGGGCCAGCTTTTCCCCGGCTCGGCTGAACTGCTGGCGATCGCGGATAATCTCCGCGAGATCCGCACCATCTGCCATTGCGGCCGCAAGGCGACGATGGTGGTGCGCCGCACCGCCGACGGCCGCGCCCTCACCGCTGGCGACCAGATCGGCATCGAGAAGTCGATGTACCTCTCCCTCTGCCGCGTTCACTGGGAGGAAGAAACCGGAAGCTGGACGCAAGCCAGGCCGCAACGCGCGAAACCCGCTGCCGGGAAAGCAGCGAAAGCCAAGACCAAACCTGCCGCGAAGAAGAAAGCGAAATCGCGTCCGGTCGCCAAATTGCGTATCGCCGCTGCTAGCACGCGCCGCCCGTCTCGCCGGACACGACGCTGATCTGGAATTCAACTGTCATAAAAACGAACGGAAACTCCTGCCAGACCCCGTTTCCTGTTGAACCGGAAGCAGGCTAGGTTCTCCCTGAACACAGGGGAGACAGCGTCATGAAGCTTCGCATAGTCCTTGCAGCGTCCTGCGCGCTTTTCGCTCTGCCGTCTGCGCACGCGCAGGACCGGGCGCTGGCGGTGACAATCTATGCCGACAACCTCGCCCTCGTGTCCGATCGCAGACCGGTTGACCTTACCGGCGGCCGCCAGCGTCTGGAGTTTCCGGGCGTCTCGGCCCAGATCCGTCCTGAGACGGTTTCGCTTGGCGCGACCGGCATCACCATCGTCGAACAAAATTTCGATTTCGATCTGCTCACTCCCGGCAAGCTGATGGAAAAGGCGGTCGGCAGCGTCGTGACCATCGTTCGCGTGAATCCGTCGACCGGCGCCGAGACGCGCGAGAAGGCCGAGGTGCTGGCGACCAATGGCGGCGTGGTGCTGAAGATCGGCGACCGCATCGAGGTGCTGCGGGACGATGGCCTGCCGGTGCGCGTGATCTTCGACAAGGTGCCCGACAATCTGCGGTCGAAGCCGACGCTCTCTGTCACCGTGAATGGAGACAAGCGCGGTTCGCGGCCAGCGACTCTCAGCTATTTGACAGCCGGCCTCGGCTGGCGGGCGGATTATGTCGCGCTCTACGATGACGCCACCGCGAAGCTCGACGTCCAGGGCTGGGTGACGCTCACCAACTCCAGCGGAACCACCTACGACAATGCCGCCACGACGCTGGTCGCCGGCTCACCGAAGCGCGTGGAACAGTATGGCCAGCAGTACGGCCAGCGCTATCAGCAGCCGTCATACGACCAGCCGCGACAGCAACTGCAGCGGGCGGGAACGGAGTCGGGCAACCGGGAACGGCTTGGCGACTTCTATCTCTATCCGCTGGCCGAGCGCACGACGATCGCGAACATGCAGACCAAGCAGGTCTCGTTCCTCGACGTGCATGGCGTGCCGGCCGAGCATGGCTATGAATTCCGCAATGCCTGGTTGGGAACCCTGAACGACCCGCAGAGCGCCAAGACCGTCTATCGCTTCTCGACCGGATCGGCAAAGGGCCTGGGCGACCAGCTGCCCGCCGGCGTGCTGCGCTTCTACATGCGCGACAAGAAGGGCGATCCGCAGTTCATCGGCGAGAGCGCGATCGACCACACGCCGATGGGCTCGACGCTGTCGCTGTCCACGGGCGATGCCTTCGACATCAAGGTGAAGCCCGTTGTCGAAAAGCGCGAAGCGATAAGCCTCTTCCGCTGGAAAACCACCATGCGCTACACACTCACGAACGCGACGCCGAAAGCGGTCACCGTCGTGCTGCAGCAGGATGGGCTGTGGGGCGACACGCGGATCGAGCGCGAGAGCCTCCGGAGCGCGCGGGTCAACGCCGACATGGCGCAGTGGGCGGTCAACATTCCAGCCAACGGAACGGCGGAAGTGACTGCCGTCTTCGACTCCGGATATTGAGGCACGAGCCCATGCGCGCAGCGCATCCCATGCGGCCGATGCTGGCGGGGCTCGCCGTCCTGGCGGCGCAGCTTGCCTCGCCGATGGCGGCGCACGCGCAGGACTTGCTCGCCGGGGCGCCGCACGATCTCTCCGTCACCATCTATCGCAACCCGTACCGGGAAAGTGGCGGCTTCGATCTCGATGATCTTGGGGGCTTTGCCCTCATCACCGAAACGCGCCGCGTGGTGCTGCCGGCGGGTGAACACCGGTTGCGCTTCGAAGGCGTGGCGGACGGGATCGAACCTGCCTCCGCCATCGTGACAGGCCTGCCGAACGGTGTGATCGAGAAGAACCGCGACGCCGCGCTGATCAGCCCGTCGGCGTTGATCGAAGCAGCGGAGGCCCAGGGCGGCCGCGTGCTGATGACCCGCGCCGCGCCCGGTTCCGGCGTCATCACGCGCACGCCGGGCACGATCCGGTCGGGCGCTGACGGCGGCGTCGTGGTCGAAACGCCGGATGGCGTTGAGGCGCTCCGCTGCTCGGGCCTTCCCGAAAGCGTCAGCTTCGAGCCGTCGGCATCGGGCCTGTCGGCGCGTCCGACCTTGTCGGTGCTGACGCGCAGCACGGGGCCGGTGGAGGCTGTGGTTCAGCTCTCCTATCTGGCGCGCGGCTTCGACTGGGCGGCGGACTACATCATCGACATGAAGGGTGGAGGCAAGCTGGACCTTGGCGCATGGGTGACGCTCGCCAACGGCAATGGCGTAGGATTTACGAACGCCCGCGTGCAGGTCATCGCCGGGCGTCTCAACCGTGAAACGGGATACGTCGAGCCCATCGACATCGGCCGGCCGATCCTTGCCCTGTGCTGGCCGCAAGGTTCGACCAGCGACCCTTCTTCTCCCATTGTGATCGAGCGCGCCTATCCCTTCGGTTTCGGCCCGGGCGAGGATGATTATGACAGGAGGGACGTGGTCGTGGTCACTGGCGCTCTCAGGGCTGCCACGCAGGAAGACGCGGCCCTGCCTGTCTCCGTGTTCTCCATGGAGGAAGCCGAGAATCTGGGCGACCTCAAACTCTATCGCGTGCCTGACCGCACCACGATCGCGAGCCGCCAGTCAAAGCAGATACGCCTGCTCGACAAGGACGCGGTTCCGGTGACGAAAGTCTACGAGGCCAATTACGTGCCGACTTCGCAGATCGGGTTCCAGCCCATGACGGTGCTGCTCCGCACGCGCAACGACAAGCAGAACAATCTCGCCCTGCCATTGCCCTCGGGCCGCGTGGCTGCATTCGAAGTCGTGGGGACGGGCGCCTCCGCCCAGCGCCTTCTGGCGGGCGAGACCAGCCTCCGCGACATCGCCGTCAACGAGGAAGTCGAACTCCGCTTCCCGGGTGGCGCCGACGTCCAGGCCCGGCATGTCTACGAGAGCCGTGGCGCTGTGCCCACCGATCCGTCCATGCCGTTCCTGCCCGGTTTCAACGACCAGAACGCCGGTGGGTCTGGGGTCATCGGCCGCATCGAGCTTTCCAACGCGCATCCCTACGCCGTCCAGGTCGAAGTGAACCTCTACGTCGGCGCCGGGACCAGGCTGGTGAGAGCGGATCACCCAGCCGGCCAGAAAGACGGCCGCCCCATCTTCCGCCTCACCCTGCCAGCCAACGAAACCATCCAGATCCGCTACCAGGTCGCGTACTAGGGCGAACCGCTAGGCGTGATCTCTTCCGCCCAGTGGAACATCCCGCGCGCCCTGCCCCAGGCGAGGAACAGGTCGGGCCAGACTTCAACAGGCTTTCCCGCCGCGCGCGCAATTCCAAATCCGTGCCCGCCTTCGGGAAACACATGCAGCTCGGCCTGCACCCCCGCAGCCTTCAGCGCCGCATACATTCGCATGCTGGACTCAACCTTGACCGTCGCATCGTCCGCCGCGTGCAGCAGGAACATCGGCTGGGTCTGCGCATCGACACGCGCAACCAGGTCAGGCGCTGGACCGGCGGGGCCCAGCAGGATGGCGGGTGATCCCTTGCCATCGAGATAGGCCGCATAGATCAGCGCTGCAAAATCCGGCCTTGGCGAGATCGAATCTGCGGCATCGATTTTCTCGTAGCTCTCAGTCTTGCCCAGCAGGGCCAGCGTCGCCGCCAGATGCCCACCTGCCGAAAAACCGAGGGCGCCGACGCGTTTGGGATCGATGCCCGATGCGAACGTTCCCGCACGGATCAGGCGCATTGCTCGCTGCGCGTCCTGTAGCGGCGCTTCGCGTCCCGCCGCCCAGCCATCCTCCGGCAGGCGATAGACCAGCACGAAAGCGGTAACGCCCGCCTGTGCGAGCCGCATCGCGGTCTCGTCGCCCTCCTTGTCGAGCACCACCCGCTGGTATCCGCCGCCCGGACAGATCAGCACTGCCGACCCATCTGACTGCGCAGGCCGGAAGACCCTCAGCGTGGGCTTGCGTACGTGCGTAACGGCGCGGTCTGGCCTCGACGGATCCGTCGAGCGCTCGACAATGGTTTCGTTCGCGGTGACGCCCGCTCCACCTGGCGGATCGCCAGGCCACAGGTTGAACGTCTGCACGGAAACCGTCTGCGCGTCGCTCGTCGTCGCGCAGGCCGCCAACAGCGCCACGCCGCCCACAAGCAGCGCGCGGCGGCCGAGCCTCACTTCGCCCACTTCGGTAGGCTGAGCGACAGCTCGGGGACAAGCACTACGGCCAGCAGCACAATCAACATGGCGATATAGAATGGCCACAGCCCTCTCACTGCCTTCGCCACGTCGATCTTGCCGATTGCGGCGCCGATGAACAGCACTGATCCCACCGGCGGCGTCAGCAAGCCGATCCCGCACGACAGGATCAGGATCACGCCGAAATGCACCGGGCTCACATCATAGGCCCGCGCCACCGGCAAGAAGATCGGCGTCGAGATGATAATCAGCGGCGCCATGTCCATGAAGGTGCCGAGCACCAGCAGCGCGCCAACCATCAGCAGCAGCACCATCGTGCGGTCATGCGCAATCGACTGCATCCACTCGACCGCCATCGCCGGCGCCTGAAGATAGGCCATCAGCCAGCCGAATGCGCCAGCAGCGCCGATGACAAACAGGATGCGGCCAGTCGACTGCACTGCGCCAGACACCGCATGGACGAAGTCAGCCCATTTCAGCTTGCGATAGACCAGCACCGTGATCAGCAGCGCATAAAGCACCGCCACAGTCGCGCTTTCGATCGCGGTAAAGATGCCGCTCTTGATGCCGAAGAAGATGATGCCGACGAGCAGCAGGCCAGGAACCGCCGCGACAAACCTCGTCAGGATCGCCCTGAAGCCAGGGAAAGGTTCGGCCTGATAGCCACGCTGGCGCGCGACAATATAGGCCGTGCCCATGATCGCCACCGCCAGCATCAGCGCAGGTATGATGCCCGCGAGGAACAGATCGGTGATCGAAATCCCACCGCCAGCCGCCGCCGAGAACAGGATCATGTTGTGCGAAGGCGGCACCAGCAGCGCCACCAGCGCCGCCGAGATCGTGACGTTCACCGCATAGTCCGGCTGATAGCCGCGCGAGATCATTTGCGGGATCATCGCGCCGCCGACCGCCGACACGTCCGCGATCGCTGAACCCGACACGCCGCCGAACAGGGTCGAGGCAACGACGCTGACCTGCCCCAGCCCACCGCGCACGCGTCCCACCAGCGCCGCCGCCAGTGCGATGATGCGCTCGGAGATACCGCCCCGCAGCATCAGCTCGCCGGCAAAGATGAAGAGGGGAATCGCGAGCAGGGAAACGGACGACAGGTTTGACGTCATCTGCTGTACCAGCACGATTTCCGGCAACCCAAGCACCAGTGCTGATGCCAGCGTGGAGACGGCAAGCGCCGCAGCGACCGGTGTGCCGATCAGCAGCAGACCGGCAAAAACGATGAAGAGAACGGACATGGCCATCAGGCGTCCTCCCCCGTGTCGGCAGGCGCAGCCAGCGGCGGCTTGTGCTGTGCTGAGCGCACGACGCGTTCACCGGCGAACAGGGCAATCAGCACGCCGCCAACAGACACCGGGATGAAGCGCAGGCCCACGCTCAGCGGCGCGCCCGCCATCGCGACATTGTAGGAGTCCATCGACAGAAGCAGACCGTACCAGGCAAGTCCGAGCCCCAGCCCCATCATTGCCAGCCGAGCGATGGTCCGGCACGTCGCCTTCACCAGTGGCGGCGCCATGTCGGCCAGTGTTGGAAAGTTGAAATGCGTCTCGCGCCGCACGCCAACCGCGGCGCCAAACATCGCCGTCGTGCCGATCAGCACCAGCGCCAGCGGTTCGGTCCAGCTCGGGCTGTCGTTCAACACATAGCGCGCGAACACCTGCCAGGCCTGCACGAGCACAACACCAACAATGCATGCGCCCGCAAGAATGAGAGTCGCGGTCTCGATCCTGTCGAGAACGCTTTTCCTCCCTGATGCGCCGGCTGTCCCGGTCTCGTTCATTGGTCTTCCCGCCCGTCTATCCCGAAAGTTTCTGCACACGCGCATAGAGCGACGCCAGCACCGGATCTTCCGTCTCGCACTTCACCAGGTCCGCCACGATGGCCCGAAAGGCGTCGCGATTGGCATC
The DNA here is from genome assembly GCA_965279205.1 of Hyphomonadaceae bacterium. GTDB lineage: Bacteria > Pseudomonadota > Alphaproteobacteria > Caulobacterales > Hyphomonadaceae > UBA7672. Next base: position 866,375 of record OZ257144.1, on the reverse strand, counting down.
GTTCGCCTTGACGCCCTGCTCCATCGCCTTGATGTGGCTCTCCTCGGAGAATTTCGCCCAGTTCTCCCGCATCACCGGCACCGAGCGCGCCGCCGCATCGAGCACGATCTCGCGATCCGCCGGCGCCATCGCCTCATAGCGCGTCTTCGACATGGTGAGGATTTCCGGCGAATAGCTGTGCTGCGTCTCCGACCAGAAGTGCGCGATCTCGAGGTGGCGCGCCGATTCAAATGTCGGCCAGTTGTTCTCGGCACCATCGATCAGATGCGTCGACAGGGCCTGGAACACGCCATTGACCGCCAGCGGTGTCGGGTTCGCCCCCATCGCAGCGAAGGCCCGCAGAAACACGTCCGACATGGGGCTGCGAATCTTGAGCCCGCGCAAATCACCCGGCTCATGAATAGGGCCACGTACATTGTAGAAGCAGCGAGCGCCTGCATCGTAGATCGCAAGGCCTACCAGCCCCACCCGATCGAACGCCTTCCGGATTTCGGCGCCGACATCAGAATCGACCACGCGATGCAGGTGATCCATCGAGTCGATGGCGAACGGCAGGCACAGCACACGCGTCTCGGGAACGAGGTTGTTGACCGCCGCGAAATTCACCCGCGCGAAATCGACCGCGCCATATTGCGCCAGGCCGATCGAATCATCCTCAGCCCCGAGCTGGCCCGACGGGTACTGCTTCAGGCGCAGCCGTCCGCCCGTCGCCTTCTCGATCTCGCCGCCCATCCACTTGACGGCCTCGACGGTCGGATAGCCTGCGCGGTGAACATCGGCCTCCGTGAGTACGCCGGGCGAGCTGTCGCCCGAGCACGCCGTCGCGCCGACGCCGGCCGCCATTGCCGCAAGGGCCCTCCTCCGAGTCAGCTGTTGCGTCATTTTGCGCCTGCCGCGCGTGCTTCGACTGCCCGGCACAGGATCTCGCCATCCTCGCCAAAGCTCAACCGCGCCGACTGGCCGGCGATAATATCGTGCACGCCGGTGACGGCGCCCGACGACACATACTGCCCGGCCTGCAATGGACGATTCCGCTCCGCCAGATGCGCCAGCAGGAAACGGAGACCAGCCAATGGCCCGCCCGGCAGGCCCATGGCGACGCCCTCGCCTACCGGCTTGCCTTCGATCTCTGTCATCGCGTGCAGCGTCGCCATGCGCGCGCGCCAGTTCTTCACTTCGGGGCCAACGATCAGCCCGGCATTGTTGCCGAAGTCGGACGCCACCACGGTCGGCCCCAGCTCGTTGATGAACGCCATCGGGCTGCCGGCCGTCTCGACGCCGATATGGACGGCGGCCACAAGAGCTGCCGCCTCATCCTCTGTCCAGCTTGTCTTGCCCACAGGCGCATCATTGCCCATGCGGAAGACAAATTCTGCTTCCACGGCGGCAAACCCGCCTTCGAACACGGGGAACTCCACTGCGCCCTTCCCAGCCCTCTTCACGCTGCGCGAAAAGATAGGCCCTGCCACGCGGTCAGAGCCCAGACGCTCGCGTAGTGGCTGCGCCACCAGCCCGATCTTCCAGCCGGCGATATCGTCCGGCCAGAGGTGGATCGCGACTTCCTGGATCAGATATCCCTGCGCCAGCGTCGTCGGCTGCAAACCGGGAAAAGCCTCAAGCGAACGCGCATCCAGCCGCGCCGAAACCAGCCTTGCGGCTATCTCGGGGGCCTTGGCGTCGGCGCGTGCGACGGGCTGGTTCATGGGCACCATTACAGGCTGGCCAGGACTTGCCGCCCGCTCCCTGAAAGTATGAAGTCAGGCTGCAGGTTGCGCGTTTAGGAAACCGGTGTCAATTCTATTGGAAACAATCATCTGCGCCAAAGCGGGTGGGAGGAAAACCGATGATCGTCCGGGGTCTTTTGGCCGCTGTTTCCGCGCTTGTTTTTGCTTCCTGCGTCGCCCTTGAAAGCCCCAGCGGCGAAGGGTTCCAGGCTGCGGCCGCAGCCCCGCAGGGACCCCTCGCCTTCCCCGGCGCGCTCGGCTGGGCGGCCGTCACAAAAGGGGGCCGCGGCGGCGAAATCATCCGCGTCACCAACCTCAATGCCGAAGGTCCTGGCTCGTTCAAGGCCGCTATCGAAGCGAAAGGGCCGCGCGTCGTGGTGTTCGAAGTCGGCGGCGTCATCGACCTCGGAGCGAAGACGCTCACCGTACGCGAACCTTTCATCACCATCGCAGGCCAGACCGCCCCGTCGCCCGGCATCACGCTCATTCGTGGGGGCCTTGATCTCGGCACGCACGATGTCGTCGTCCAGCACATCCGCGTGCGTCCTGGAACTGCCGGCGGATCCTATCGCAAGGGCCCCGACTTCGATTCCATCTCCACCCAGGGCGGCGCCTATAACGTCATCGTCGACCATTGCTCGCTGACCTGGGGGACGGACGAGAACCTCTCTGCATCCGGCAACCGCTTTACGGGTCCGACCGTGGACGACTGGCGCATCGGCGCCTCGCACGGCATCACCTTCTCGAACAACATCATCGGCGAGAGCCTCGCTGTCGCCGTTCACGCCAAGGGCGAACACTCCAAGGGCTCGCTGATCCACGACAACGCGACCGGCATCCTGATCGTCGGCAACCTCTACGCCCACAACGTGGAGCGCAACCCGCTGTTCAAGGGCGGTGTCCACGGCGTCGTGGTCAACAACCTGATCTACAATCCCGGCTGGAAGGCGCTGCACTATAACCTGATGGCCAATGAGTGGGCCGGCTACAAGCCGGTCAACGGACAGATGACGGCTGTCGGCAATGTCCTGCGCGGCGGCTTCGACACGGCAGACGGCATCCGCTTCCTGATGATCGGCGGCGCCGGCGACCTCGACTACTACGGCCACGACAACATCATGGTCGATAAATGGGGCGATCCGATTGGCGAACTCGGCAGCTATGAAGCTGGCCGCGCAAGGATCATCCGCCACAACGCTCCGCTCGATTGGCCCGCAGGCCTTGCGCCCATGCCGGCCGATCAGGTCGAAGAGCATGTTCTCACCACCGTCGGCGCCCGTCCGTGGGACCGCGACGCCCATGACGTCCGCCTGCTGGCCGACGTCGCCGAAGGTCGTGGCGAGATCATCGATTCGGAAGCCGAAGTCGGGGGTTATCCGGTGCAGACGGAAACCCGCCGCTCTTTCGACACGTCGAAATGGAACCTTGACGACATGACGCCGAAGGATCCAGCGATCCTCGACAGCAGCGCAAAAGCGAGGGGCACATGATCATCCGCCGCCGCACTTTCCTTAGCCTCACCACCGCAGCCGCTCTCACGCCCCGCGCCTTCGCACAGACGTCCACCGTTCCGACCGTGGGCGGGCGCGGCGGGCGCATCATCCGCGTCACCACGCTGAAGCCGGATGGACCGGGCTCGATCACCGAGGCGATCAAGGCCAAGGGCAAGCGCATCGCCGTCTTCGAAGTCGGCGGCGTCATCGATCTCAACATGAAGACGCTGCGCATCGACGAACCCAGCATCACCATCGCCGGCCAGACCGCGCCCGCGCCGGGCATCACCTTCATCAAGGGCGGCATCAGCCTGCGCGGCAAGGACATCGTCATCCAGCACATTGCCGTGCGCCCCGGCGAAGCCGGACAGGCAAAGAAATCTGGCTGGGAGTGCGACGGGATCAGCGCCTACGCCGCCGACAATATCGTGGTCGAAAACTGCTCGATCACCTGGGCGACCGACGAAGGCCTCTCCGCCTCCGGACCTCGGTTTGGCGTCGGCGAGAAGGGCGCAACCGTCGCCGACTGGCGTGACGGCACGTCCTCAAACATCCTCTTCCGCCGCAACATCGTGGCCGAGGGCCTTTCCAACTCGACACATTCCAAAGGCGAGCATTCAAAAGGCTCACTATTCCACGATAACGTCCGTAACGCGGTGATCGAACAATCGCTCTACGCACACAACATGGAGCGCAACATCCTGTTCAAGGGCGGCGCGCAGGGCGTGATGAACCGCTGCGTCGTTTACAATCCGGGAAAACGTTTCGCTCACTACAACCTGCACGCCAACGAATGGGGCGATCACGCGTACGAACCCGGCGCCGTCACGATCTCAAGCAACACCTTTATCGCCGGCCCTTCGACCGATGCGAAAGCAGCGGCCTTCATGCTCGGCGGCGAGGGTGACCTTTATCTCATCATGCTGAACAATGTCACGCGCTCTGCGAATGGCGGCCCGCTTGCGGAGTTCGGCACGTTCGGCTCGAAAAAAGCGAAAACCCTGATGACAGGGCGGCCCCCGCCTCCCGATCCGATCCCTACGCTCTCGGAAACTCTTGGAGCCTGCGGCGCCCGCCCGTGGGATCGCGACCCAATCGACGCGCGCATCGTCACCGATGTGAAGAGCGGCACAGGAAAGATCATCGACAGCGAACAGGAAGTCGGCGGCTATCCCGTCCGCTCCGAAACCCGCGCGCCGTTCGTCGAGGCCGACTGGAATCTCGACACAATGACCCACCGCTAACTCTTCCCCCGTTTACGGGGGAAGTACCCCGAAGGGGGATGGGGGCAGGTTGCACGGGGATTGTCTCAAGAAACCCGCTTGCGACTCGCCCGTCAAAGCTGCGCGTTGACCCCAGGCTTCGCCGTACTTCCCCCGCGCTTCGCGCAGGGGAAGAGTGTTCTACCCCTTCGCGCTCTGCTCTTTCGCAGCATGCACCTTCATTGCCGTGGTGAGGTAGTTGGCGAAGCCCGGCTCGATCGTCTCGTACCGTTTCATGAAATCCGGGTGCGAGAGATAAAGGTCGGCAAGGCCGGCATAGGCTTCGGCTGTGCATTCCCTGCCCCAGGCGCGTGCAACCCATGCGCGGTGTTTGGCAACAACCTTATCGATCGCATCTGACGCAGGATCAATTCCACGCCTCAGGCCCTCCGCCAGCGCCTCTTCGATCGGCTGCAGCTGGGCCATGAAAGCCTGCTGCTCGGCCTCGCTCATCTTCGCCATGGCCTTCTTCGAATGCTCGATCGAAGCTTTCATCGGTTCGCCATAGCGTTCGATCAGCCAGGCTTCGTAGCCGGCCTGCTTCTCGGCGGAGAAGCCCTTGTAGAGATCTGCATTCGACATGTTCGCCTCGCCTTTGATGTCCGCGACCGTCCGGTCGATGGTTTCGATCAGGACCCGATAGCGCTCGCGCTCCGCTTCCAGCTTCTCGCGATGACGCAGCAGCACGCCCACCTGGTCCTCGCCTTCAAGATCGAGCAAGTCGCCGATCTCGCTGAGCGGCACGCCAAGCTCGCGATGAAAGAGTATCCGCTGCAGGCGCAGCAGCTCTTTTCGCCCGTAATAGCGATAACCGTTGGCGCCGACATGGGCCGGAACAAGCAGGCCCATGTCGTCATAGTGGTGCAGCGCGCGCACCGTGACGCCCGAGATCGCCGCAAGCTGTTTGACCGTCAGATCCTTCATGCCGCCTGTCATGCACCCTCACGACGCGTGAGGGTCAACAGCTGCTCCTCTGGCGCCTGCAAAAATTTCGCGCCAAGGTCGGACAGGACAGGAAGGACCCTCGATGTTTGGAAAAAAGCCGCCCAAGGACCCCGAAACGCCGAAGGCGGCGCCGTCCAGGCAGACGCAGGCCCAACAGCCGGCGAACACTTTTCCCTGGGCCGGCCAGCCCGACGAAATCGGCTGCAACTTCGCCTTCGGCCATCTCGTCCGCGCCCTACCCCATCGCCTCACTGACAAGGATGGGCGTCTTCACGCCGAAACATTGCTGACGGCTGCTGGCGCGTTTGCAGGCTTGTGCGCCCAGATCTCGATGCTGGCTGATCCCGAGGGGCTCGCAAAAGCCAAGGCATCCGGCCAGCTGGTCGACGCGACGCTGAAGGACGGCCGCGTGCTGCTGTTTGGCGATGCGCTCAACAACATGCTGTTCACCAACGACGTCGCGTTCGCACGATCGCGCATCTGGAACACGCTGGTCGCCGCGGCTCTTTCGAAGGGCATGCCGGAGTCGGCCATCCCGGACCTCGACGAGATGTTCCGGCATGTGACGGCGTCGCTGGGATCGGATCGAGAGGGCTTCCCCTCGACCTCGTTGCAGAACCAGCCGGCCTTTTCGGCGCACAAGATGCTGAAACTGGTTGGCCAGGTGGCCTTCTCATGCCTCACGGGCGAGATCGACGCGATCACGAGAAAAAACAACTTCAGCGCACTGGAAACGTCCTGGGTGGCGGTCACCGCGCAGGCAGCGGCAGCCATTCTGCTCGATGCAACACAGGTGCTCGCGCCTGAGAAGTGCGTCACCATCGCCATGGAAGCGGCGATCTATGGCTCGAAACTGCGAGGCATCGAGAAGGACAGCGCCGCCTAAACGTAGGCCGCGATCGACCGCACGACCTTGCCGTCTTTCCCGAACACGAACGTCTCGGCGACATACTGCGAGCGTTCGTTGGTGTAGAGGATCGTAAGCGCATCCGATCCCGGCAGCACCTGGTCGATCTCGAAGAACAGGTCCCGCAGGCGCGACAGCGCCTTGCCCCAGTAGTCGCGAAGCTCAGCCTTGCCGCTGACGCTGTCGACATCACGGCCGGTCACCATCCGGATGCGCGGGCTGTGGAACACCACGTCCTCGGCATAGTGCGAGAGGATCGCCTCCAGATCGTGATCGTTCCAGGCCTTCACCCACTCGCGGGCGAAGGTCGTCGCGAAGTCGGCATCCATCATTGGAAAGGGTCATCCCTGCAACTGGCGTAGAGAACGAGGTTCACATCCCGCGCATGCCCCGCCCTGCCGATCTCATCCAGCGGGATCGCATGCGTCGGTAAAAACTTCGCGCTTTGTTCGGGATAGTCTCCCATCATCCAGTAGACGATCCGCTTGTGCTGTATGCCGTGCCCGCCGACGTAGATCAGCGACGCGTCAGCGCCCTCTGATCGTTTCGCGAACTCTGTCATCGCCTTGCGTGCATCACTGGCGCTTGCATCAAGCACCAAAGTCGTCTCGAAACCTGCCGCCTTCAGCGCCTCCGGCACACGCTTGGCGTCAAACGCCGCGCCGGGCAGAGAATAGACGCCCTTTGTCTTCGAGTAGTCCGCATTGATCAGCACCAGTGCGACACGCTTGCGGGGCGCCGCCGCATCCATCTTCCAGCGCGGCAGCTTCTTTGGAAACTGCAGCTGCTGCCAGCCGCCGCTATGGCGCGCATTCGACGCCGACAGCCGCGCCGTGAAATCTTCGAGCGAGACCGGTTCGCTCTTCAGCACCTCGACCAGCGCCGAGGCAAACGGATTGCCGCCAAGCTTGTCCCGATCCTGCGTCAGCCGCCCGGGTTGTCCGGCGTAGTAGAACAGAGGTTGTGATGCTGGCGCAGCTGTCTGCGCCGACGCGCTGGCGAGGCCTCGCAGCATCAGGCCCGTCAGACCCAGGAGTGTTGCTCGACGCGTCCAGTTCATGTTGAACATAGTAGCGGCAAGGTCCATCCATGCCAGTAGGCAGTTGCGGCGGAACGGGGGAAACATTGGGGGTCGAGTTCAAGGCGGCGCTGATACCGAGAGACAATACGCTGCGGCCGGACGGCGCCGCAGTAATGCGATTGATCGGGGCGTTGCGTCAGGCGCATTTCATGGCGGGCACGCCTTCCTTGCGCACCGAACCTCTCAAGAGCGCACAGGTCGACGACACAGACATTGCGAGCCGCTTGTCCGGCGAATTCATAAGCTGGTGGAACGTGGAGGATCATGTCGCCGAAGGGCTGACGCATCCGATCACTCCACCATACGTGGATGGAGACGAGGGCGGATACTACGCGCTGGAGCTGCATTTTTCGGACAGTTTCGTCGCTGACGCCAACGAGTGCGTTGATCCCATAGACGACACCTGCATATGCGGGAATGCTCTCAGCTACTGGCCGGACATGGACAGCAATCTTTTTGCAGCGCGCATCCCGCTCACATGCCCGCGTTGTCGCGCCGCTTTCCGCCCGCAAACCAAGCAAACAATTATTCGAGACGGAATGACCGGCGAGGAACGCTCGATCATGGGCGGCCTTACCTACCGCTTCGCCGTCGTCACCGACTGTGGGAAATCCTGGCCCCGCGACTCAGATGCCTCACCCGCGATCCTGCCTGCGTTCAAGCAGATGTGCGAGACCGCGCTCGGCGCGCCTATGTATGAGGTTCCATACTTTTACTGACCGGACCTCCTCCCATTCGAGGGAGGGGGTCCGCGCCATACGTGCCCTAAAACTTCAGCACTTTCACATACCGCACCTGCGGCAGAGCCTGGATCGCATCCAGCGTTTTCGCCGGCACGTCCTGGTCCACGCCGACGATGGCGATCGCGTCGCCACCGGCTGCTTCCCGGCCGAGGTTGAACGTCGCGATGTTGACCTTCGCTTCGCCCAGCAGGCCCGCCATGGCGCCGATGAAGCCCGGCTTGTCCGAGTTGTTGACGAACAGCATGTAGGGCTGGAAGTCGGCCTCCAGCTGCATGCCCTTCACCTCGACGATGCGCGCGCGTCCTCCAACGATGGCGCCGGCCACCGAGCGCCACTTGCCTTCGACCTTCACCTTGATGCGGATCAGGCTGTCATAGACCGGGCTGGCGTCGTTGGTGGATTCCTTCAGCGACCCGCCGCGCTCCTGCAGGATCGCCGGCGCCGAGACCATGTTCACTTCGGCAAGGAATGGCCGCAACAGGCCTGCTAGCGCCGCCGACGTCAGCGGCTTCCGGTTCAGCTGAGTGACCTGCCCCTCATACTCGATCTCGACTTCCGCGAGCCCGCCATCGGCAACCTGCCCGGCAAACTGGCCGAGCTTCTCGGCCAGCGCGACGAACGGCTTGAGACGCGGCGCTTCCTCCGCCGTCACGCTCGGCGTGTTGAGCGCGTTGGAGACGGCGCCGGTCAACAGGTAGTCCGCCATCTGTTCGGCGACCTGGAAGGCGACATTGTCCTGCGCTTCCACGGTCGATGCGCCAAGGTGCGGCGTCGCCACGAAGTTCGGAGCGCCGAACAGCACGTTGGCCTTGGCCGGCTCCTCGAGGAACACGTCGAACGCAGCGGCGCCGATCTGGCCGCTCTCCAGACCCGCCCGCACCGCGGCTTCATCGGCAAGACCGCCGCGCGCGCAGTTGATCAGGATCACGCCCTTCTTCGTCCTGGCGATATTCTCCTTCGACAGGATGTTCTTGGTCTGGTCGGTCAGCGGCGTGTGAAGCGTGATGATGTCGGCGCGCGCCAGAAGCTCGTCCAGCTCCACCTTCTCGACACCCAGCGTCGTCGCGCGCTCCGTCGTCAGGAACGGATCGTACGCGACCACTTTCATCTTCAGGCCCAGCGCCCGGTCCGCCACGATCGATCCGATATTGCCGGCGCCGATCAGGCCCAGCGTCTTCGCGAACAGCTCGACGCCGATATAGTCCTTCTTCGGCCACTCGCCGGCTTGCGTGCGCGTGGACGCCGACGGGATTTGCCGCGCCGCCGCGAACATCATCGCGATCGCGTGTTCCGCCGTGGTAATGGCGTTGCCGAACGGCGTGTTCATCACGATGACGCCCTTGGCGGTGGCCGCTTTCACGTCAACGTTGTCGACGCCAATGCCTGCCCGGCCGATCACCTTCAGCTTTGTCCCGGCTGCAATCACGTCCTTGTCCGGCTTGCAGGCCGAACGCACCGCGAGCCCGTCGTAATCGCCGATGATCTTGATCAGCTCATCCTTCTTGAGTCCGACCTTGAAGTCGACCTCGATGCCGCGATTCCTGAAGATGTCGGCAGCGCCGGGCGCGAGATCGTCGGCGATCAGAACTTTCACTTTGGTGGTCATTGGGTTCAGTCTCCTGGAAACAGCTTGCGCCAGTCAGCGCGTGTCAGTCTGTGAATGAGGCAATCGTCGTCGTCATCGCCCAGCCGCTGATGGCCGACCGGCTTGAATCCGATGCGCTGATAGAATTTGTGGGCCCGCGTGTTGCTCGCGAGCGGATCGATGATGATCGCTGTGACGGCCCGATCGGCGAAGCACAGCTGGAACGCCAGCCGCATCATCGTCTCGCCATATCCCTTGCCCAGATCGCCAGCATCGCCGATCCAGATATCGACCGCACGCAGGTCGGGCTCGATTTCGCGCCAGTAGTGCGTTCTCTCGTTGTGCGGATCGATGATCTGCATGCCGCCGACCGGCCGGCCATCAAGCTCGGCGACGAAGTACTGATAGTACTCGTCCTGCATTCCGATTTCGTCCGGCCAGTAAGCGTCGCCAAATGCCTTCGGCGCATCCGGATCATCACTCGTCGCCGAGATCACATGCGGCTCCAGATCCCAGCGCTCGAATGTCGGGATGTCCGACATTGTTGCCGGCCGTAGCTTGATGCGCGGATCGAGCGGTCTAGACATGTCCACCCGTCCCGTCTCCCGCCGCTTTCCACTTGCGCGCGCGGTTGACCGCCATCTTGGCGTCGACCTGTTCGGAGAGATCCATGCCAGCGAGCGCAACCAGCCTGTGCAGCAGGATGACGACATCCGCCGCCTCCCTGCCCGCCTCGGTCATGTCGCCAGCGCGCACCGCTTCTTCCAGCTCGTCCAGCTCTCCACGCGCACGGGCGACCAGCGCGGCGAGGTCTTTCACCTCGCCGAACGTCGCATCGCCCCACTCGCAGATGCTCTTGCTGGTCTCGCGCGCCATTTCAGGCTCCACCGCTGTCATCCCGGCTGGAGCGAAGCGGAGGGCCGGGATCCATTTCTCATCCTGGACAAGGTGAGTGATGGATCCCGGACAGCGCTGCGCGCTTCCGGGATGACAATCAGGACAATTCCGCCGCCGCCGTCGCGAACGCCCAGTCGAGCCAGGGCGTCAGCTTCTCCAGATCAGCCGCATCCACCGTCGCGCCGCACCAGATGCGAAGGCCCGGAGGCGCCGCCTTGTAGCCGCCAATGTCGAAAGCTGCCGACTCTTTCTCCAAAAGCCCCGTGAACTTCTTCACGAACTCCTGCTGGCCTTTTTCATCGAGCCTGGTCACGCGCGGATCGACGATCGAGAACGTGACCGACGTGTTGGACCGCGTCGCTTTGTCAGCGGCGAGGAATTCCACCCAGTCGGTCTTCGCGACCCACTTCTCCATCACGGCCAGGTTGGAATCCGAGCGCTTGTGCAGCGCCTCGACGCCACCCAGCGATTCCACCCAGTTCAGCGCGTCGAGATAGTCCTCGACCGCCAGCATGGACGGCGTGTTGATCGTCTCGCCTTCGAAGATGCCTTCGGTGACTTCGCCACCCTTGGCCATGCGGAACAGTTTCGGCATCGGCCATTTCGGCGTGTAGGTCTTGAGCCGCTCGATCGCGCGCGGGCTCAGGATCAACATCCCGTGTGCGCCCTCGCCGCCCAGCACCTTCTGCCAGGAATAGGTCAGCACATCGATCTTCGACCAGTCGATCGGCATCGCGAACACGGCCGAGGTCGCGTCGCAGAAAGTCAGCCCCTCGCGGTCCGCCGCGATCCAGTCCGCATTCGGAACCTTCACACCGGACGTCGTGCCGTTCCAGGTGAAGACGATGTCCGCGTCTTTCCGCGCCTTCGACAGGTCGGGAAGCTTGCCATAGCCGGCCTTGTGCGTCGTCGCGTCGACCTTCAGCTGCTTGGTGATGTCCGTCACCCAGTCTTCGCCGAAGCTTTCGAACGCAAACACATCCACCGGTCGCGCGCCCAGCATCGACCAGAAAGCGGCCTCGATGGCGCCCGTGTCCGAGCCCGGCATGATGCCGATGCGATAGTCCGCCGGAATTTTCAGAATGGCCCGCGTCTTGTCGATCGCGAGCTTGAGACGCGCCTTGCCGAGCTTCGAACGGTGCGACCGTCCCAGCGATTCCAGCTTCAGGTTGTCGGGGGTCCAGCCAGGGCGCTTAGCGCAAGGGCCGGAAGAAAAGTGTGCGCGATCAGGGCGCACCGCGGGCTTCGCGGGGGTCGTCATCGGATTGTCTCCCATCCTTACAGATGGACTGGTCGCCGTTGGGGGCGACTGGCCCGGGGCGGATATGCTCCTGAACCGGTTTCGCGTCAATTAACTCGTTCGCTAAGTTCTGCTGACGCCTTCCGCCGCGCATTTGCCACAGCCACGCCGGCAAGGATCAGCGCCAGAGCGCCGACCATCGACCATTGCAACTGTTCGCCGAGGAACAGCACGCCCAGTGCGGTCGCCCATAGCGGCGACATGTAGGTGGTGAAGGACACGAACACTGATCCTGCCCGCTGGATCAGCCAGACATAGACAAACATCGCGAACGCCGTCGGACCCAGCCCCAGCACGATCATCGCGATGATCGACGCCGAGCTGGCGGTTGCCGGAAACGGCTCGCTCGCCAATGCAAACATCAGAGCGGCAAGCCCGGCAGTCCCCACGATGATGAAGCTGGATATACCTGGCTCGACATGCGGTGCGAGGCGCGTGCCGACATTGCCGATGGCGTAAAGCCACGCTCCCACGATTGCCAGCAGGATGCCGACAAGACTGCCCCCACCCTCCTTGCCGAACTCCGGCAGCACCAGCACGACAAGCCCAAGAAAGCCCATCAGCACGCCAACCAGGCGCCGCGCTGTAAGCTTCTCGCTGGTCAACGCATGCGCCAGTACGACAGTCGCGAACGGCGTCCCGCCATTGCAGATCGCCATCACCGCCGACCCCGTCGTCTCCGCCGAATGCGCATAGAGCACGAACGGCAAAGCCGTGGCGCTCACGCCGATGAAGGTGAACCAGCCAACCGCCTTGGCCGAAAGTTTCGGCCCCTCATGGGCACGCGTCCGTCCGCTCAGCATGCTGGAGAAAACAAGCCAGACGCCAAGGAACAGCGCCCCGCTCAGCAGCCTTCCGGTCACCAGCCAGGCCGGAGAGATCGTCTCGACGCCAACGCGGATCCCCGCGAAGGTCGAGCCCCAGATCGCCACCAGCAGCAACAGCGCCGCCCAGCTCAGCGCATCGCCTGTCAGCCGGCGCGAAACAGGGCGCGACCTGCCCGCTGTCTCTTCTGCCGTCTCCACGCTGAGCCTCCGCTGATCCGAGATGGCGCCCTGCTAGGGCATTTCGCTCGGCCGCGCAAAGCGCAGTTGTGAAAAGTGCTGTCGTCAAACGTGAAAGGCCCGGAGCGTTCTGCTCCGGGCCTGATCGCTGGGTGTTTCGACTAACTAGAAACCGCGCTTTTCGGCTTCATGGTTGGCGTCCTTGTGGGCGTCCTTCACTTTTTCCTTCATGTCGCCGACGGCCTTCTCGGTCTTGCCGGCGGCTTCCTTGATCGTGCCTTCGACCTGGTGTTTGGGCGAATCGACAGCCTTGCCGAATTCCTTCTGCAACTTGCCAGCGGCTTCCTTCATGCCGCCTTTGATCTGTTCCTTGTTCATGGCTTCTCATCCTGTGTTTTGAGACACGTCCCACACAAGAGAGAAACGTTACGCGAGCGGCAGGGTTCCGGTCGAACCTAACCTGGGTTCAGAAGCGGAACACGCCCTCGATCACCGTACGCGCACGTCCGATGAGCTTCACACGATCCCCCGCCATGCGCGTGGTGATATTCGCACCGCGCCCCGGATAGGCCTGGAAGCAGTTGAGCTCCTGCTTGCCAAGCCGTTCGGAAAAGAACGGGGCAATGATACAGTGCGCCGAACCCGTTGCTGGATCCTCGGGAATGCCGGACCCTGGCGCGAAGAAACGCGACACCACATCGAACTCGCCGCCGCGCCAGCCAGCGCCGGGCGCCGCGCAGATCAGATTGCCACGCCCGCCCGTCGCGCCACCTGCAATCTCGTTGACCCCGGCAAGATCCGGCTTCAGCGCGATCACCTCGTCCGGCGATGCAAACACCGCCATCAGGTATGGCCCGGCCACCAGCTCCTTCGGCCGCGCACCCAGCGCCTGGATCAGTTCGTCCAGCATGGGCACAGCGCGCGGCGGCTGCGCTGGAAAATCCATCTCCAGCCGTCCATCCGCCAGCCGCTTCACCGTGAGCCGTCCGGACTTGGTGTCGAACCCGATCTCGGCGCCATCAAACCCGAGATGGGAATAGAGCGCATGCGCGCTTGCCAGCGTGGCATGCCCGCACAGCGGCACCTCCAGCGCCGGTGTGAACCAGCGCAAGTCGAAAACTGTTTCGCCTTTTGGGCCCTTGCCCTTCGCGACGATGAAGGCCGTCTCGGCGAGATTGTTCTCCGCCGCGATCGCCTGCATCACCTCGGCCGCCGGAAATACTTCCATCGGCATCACGCCGGCCGGGCCGCCCGCCATCGGGCGCTCGGCAAATGCATCGATCTGGAAGAACTTGTAGTCGGCCATCGCAGCCTCCTCTTGAGGAGGCGCCCGATTAGCACCGCGCGACATCGGCCACGAACGATACTTCCTCAAGGATCGATTAGCTGCGGCGCCAGAGCGTCACGAAACGGGAGCGTCTACGCAGTCGCGTTTCATGCGCCAGACACCTGCGTCGCCGGCCACGTTCCGTGACGACCCGTTCATGCTCGTGAGGGTCATCGCGCCGTCGTAGTCGGCATAGTGGTCGTTGGTGTCGAGCGCGACCGACGTCCCGTCCTGCCGCCACCGGCCATTGTCGTAGGTCGAACCGCGATAGGCGTAGACCATCACGCCATCACCGCGGAACTGGGTCCACCAATTGACCCGCTCACCACCCTTCCAGACCGTGTTGCCTTCCCACACCGAACCAGCGAGAGACATTGTGCACGGGCCAGCCGCGGCGGGTTTCGCGGGCGGCAGCGGCTCGCCATCGACAAAGACAGAGCCGGATGAAGGCGTCGACACGGGCCCGGATATGGATGGCGCGGCGACGGGTTGACCTGAAGCCCTGGACCTTCCGCGTTGCGCGAACGAAGGATCGGCCGCGAGCAGGATCGCCACGCCCAGAATGATCACACCGCGAAAAGTCATTGCCGTCCCCGATCTCAGCGATCATCGCGCGCGGATGCATCTCCCGCAAGCGTCAGGCGCATCACGCTGGCCGCCACTTCGCGAACATCGTCGCAAACGCTTCCGGGTCGCGTGACGGCCAGCCATGGTCCACCGGGCCATTGCCCTGCCCCAGTCCCGGCGCGCGCCTGATCGCCTCAACCAGATAGGCCCGCGCCAGCGCCACGGCGTCCTTCAGCTCGAGCCCGCGCGCAAGGCCCGCTGCGATGCCAGAAGCCAGCGTGCATCCCGTGCCGTGCGTGGCGCTGGTCACGATACGAGGTCCGTCAAAGAAGTGTTCGCCCGACTGCGTCGCCAGCACGTCAACGATCACATCGCCTGGCACATGCCCGCCTTTCACAAGCACCGCCATGGCGCCCATCGACAGAAGCTTTTCCGCTGCCCGCCGCTGGCCGTTCAGTCCATCCACCGCCTTGCCGGTCAGCACTTCCGCTTCCGGGGCGTTGGGCGTGACCAGGACGGCGCCCGGGATCATCAGCCGCCGCACGGCATCGACCGCACTCTGCGGCAGCAGCACGTCGCCCGACGTCGCCACCATCACCGGATCCACCACCCGCGGTATGCCCACAGCTAGATCCTCGAATGCCTCCGCGATCGTCTCGACCAGCAGCGTGTCGCCCAGCATCCCTGTCTTCAGCACGTCCGCGCCGATATCCTTCAGCACCGCTTCCATCTGCGCCCGCACCGCCTTGGGCGGCGTCGAGACGACCCCGCTCACCCCCAGCGTGTTCTGGATCGTCAGGGCCGTGATCGCCGTCGCGGCATACCCCCCCAGCGCCGTCACCGTCTTGACGTCCGCCTGGATGCCGGCCCCGCCGCCGGAATCCGATCCAGCGATGATCAGCACACGACCTTTGGGCTTGTCTTTTTTCGTGTCAGCCATGAAGCCTCATACACACATGTGTCGATGAAGGTCACGGGGGACGGCATGGCGAAGAAACCGGCAAAGGCCAAACCGGCAGCCCGCGTTGCGCCGATGAAGGCAGCCGATGCGAAGGATCTCACGGCAAAAGCATTCATCGCGAAGCTCAAGACCTACCAGTCCGATGACGAACTCCGGAAGATACAGGGCTACTTCAAGTCTGGCGAAGGCCAGTACGGCCACGGTGACACCTTCATCGGCGTTCGCATGGGCCAGGTCTTTGCCCTCGCCAAAGCCTTCGTCGAAATGAGTCCAGCGGAAATCGAAAAGCTGATGGACAGCGACATCCACGAAGCCCGCGCCGGCGCCATGTCGGTCATGGGCCAGCAGGCCATGCTGAAGAAAACAATCGAGCCGCAGAAGAAAGAACTCTACGATCTCTATCTCCGCCGTCACGACCGCATCAACAACTGGGATTTGGTCGACCTCGCCGCCAAGCCTGTCATCGGCCAGTATCTCGCCGACAAGCCGCGCACGATCCTCCGCAAGCTCGCGAAGTCGAAGAACCCGTGGGAGCGCCGCACCGCGCTTTACGCCTGCCTCTGGTTCATCATGAAGCAGAAATCCGTCGATGACACCGAAGCGGTCTGCGAGCTCCTGATCAACGAGAAGGAAGAGATCATCCAGAAAGCTCTTGGTGGCCTCATCCGCTGTATCGGTATCGACCGCCCAAGGCTCCACGCCTTCCTGCAGAAGCACGCCGCGACGATGCCACGCGTCGCCCTGCGCTATGCGATCGAGAAGCTCAGCCCGGCGGAGAAGAAGAAATACATGGCAATGAGCAAGACCTAGTCCGGCGCCGCAAACGCCGTCCGAAAATCAAACGCCTCCGCCGTCGGCCCCACGCGCCCGATCAACTCCAGCTTCGACATTCCCTCCGCCAGCGTTGGCATCCGCCCCGCCTCGACCCACCACAACGCCAGATAGGCAGGCAGCTCGACAAACCACTCCGCCCGCCGCCGCATCACACCGCGATGCGTGGTGTTGCGATAGGCAAACGCCGCCAGAGCCTCGATGCTCTCCCACACCGTCATGTTGATGGTCAGCGCCGGATCGTCGCTGTCGCCCTCGCCGATCATCCGCCAGACAAACCCGGGCGATGCCTCGGCCAGCGCATTCACCTCTTCGAGGGCCGCCTCGAAATCCGCATTGACTGGATGCTCCCGCGCCAACCGGAAGCGCGCCACGTTGATCTGCGCGATATGCCAGTCCGCCATCTCAGCCAGACGTCAGCGCCACGAACACATCCTCCAGGTCCGGCTCCTCAGTTGCCAGATCGCCGATCTTCACGTTCGCCTCGCGCAGTTTCGCCAGAAGCTGTTCGATCGTCGTCGCATCCGCTTTGTAAGTGATCGCCAGCTGCCCGTCCTTGCGGATCGTCGCATCCAGCCCCGTGAACGCCGCCGGCACAGACGCCAGCTCCGTCTCCGGCCGCACCACCAGCGTCTTGTAGTTCAGCCGCCGCAGCAGCCGCGGCGTCGGCTCGCACGCCGCCACCTGGCCGTGATTGATGATGGCGATCGTGTCGCACATCTCCTGCGCTTCTTCGAGATAGTGCGTGGTCAATACAATGGTCGTGCCCTGCGCGTTCAGCTTGCGCACATATTCCCACAGCTGCCGCCGCAGCTCGACATCGACGCCGGCCGTCGGCTCGTCGAGGATCAGGATCGGCGGGGCATGTACCAGCGCCTTGGCCACCATCAGCCGCCGCTTCATGCCGCCCGACAGCTGCCGCACATAGGCGTGCTTCTTGTCGCCCAGGCCCAGCGCATCGAGAATCTCGTCGGAGCGCCGCTGGCTCTCCGGCACGCCATAGAACCCCGCCATCAGCTCCAGCGTCTCGCGCGGCGTGAAGAACGGATCCATGTTGATTTCCTGCGGCACGACGCCCAGCGCCGCGCGGCTTTCGCGCGGATGCTTGTCGGCATCGATGCCCCAAATGTTCACCTGCCCCGAGGTCTTGTTCACCAGGCCTGCGAGGATGTTGATGAAAGTCGACTTGCCCGCGCCATTTGGTCCCAGCAGGCCGAAGATCGAGCCCCGCGTTACCGACAGGTCCACTCCCTTCAGCGCCTGCTTGGCCGGCATCTTCTTGGATGCCGCGTAGGTCTTGGTCAGACCCGTCGCCTCGATGGCGAGGTCAGGAATGCGGGAGGACTGAACGGAAGTCGTGTCAGGCAAGGGAGGCTACCTTCGGCTCGAGGCCGCCCGCATTGACGGCAGGCGCGGCGCTCACATACGTAGTGGCCCCTACCTAGGCCCCCAAGATGCAGACGCAAAGAGGCACGATGCCGGACCCCACCTCCCATGTGGACAACCCCGAAACGGTCGTGGTGACGACCAGGAAGGTCGCCTGCGATGGCGTCAGCGGCGCGCTGGGCCATCCCAAGGTCTGGTACGACATGTCCGCGGAAGACTACGTCGAGTGCAAATACTGCGACCGCGTCTTCGCCCTGAAAGGCGGCAGCCGGGACCCGTTCCGGTCAGCCGGCAAATGATGCCGTAGGGGCTGGAAGCCGATTCCGTCCCGCTTGCGACTATCAGGTACGCTGTAACAGAGCCTGTAACACAGCCGAAAAACCGCGCTGTTACGGTAATTCGCGTGCCTGCGCGCAGTTTCCCCCGCAAGACCCCACAGCTCCTCCTGTTCAAAGACGAGCTGTGGCGTAACCGGAGGAACTCCCGACATGACGAACTGGACCCGCGTCCTGAAGCGCGGCGCGAGCACCCTTGCGCTGGCCGCCCTCCTCCCGGTCTTCACGCCCGCCTTCGCCCAGCAGGCCGCAACCCAGGCGGAACAGCCCGGCCCGTCGCCTGACCCCCAGACCTCCCCGGAACAGGAGCGCGACACGGTCGTCGTCTTCGGCCGCGCCACGGAACAGATCGGGACGGCCCAGTCGGCCTCCGAGGGCGTCGTCGGCTATGCCGACCTCTCCACCCGCCCGATCGGCCGCGCCGCCGAGCTGGTGGAAGTCATCCCAGGCATGATCGCCACCGAGCACTCCTCCGGCGGCAAGGCCAACCAGTACTTCATGCGCGGCTTCAACCTCGACCACGGCACGGACTTCGGCGGCTTCATCGACGGCGTGCCGATCAACCAGCGCTCCCACCCCCACATGAGCGGCTATCTCGAC
Organism: Hyphomonadaceae bacterium; assembly: GCA_965279205.1. GTDB lineage: Bacteria > Pseudomonadota > Alphaproteobacteria > Caulobacterales > Hyphomonadaceae > UBA7672. Next base: position 847,427 of record OZ257144.1, on the reverse strand, counting down.
CTCAACTTCTTGATGGCCGAACTGGTCGAGCGCGTCGAATTCAAGAAGGGCATCCAGTACGCCGAAAACGGCGACTATACGGCTGCCGGCTCCGCCTCCTTTGTCCTCTACGACAAACTCCCCGACAACTACGTCCAGCTCCGCGCCGATGCGGAAGGCGAATACCGCGTCAGCGCCGTGGGTTCATGGGATGTGGGCGATGGCACGCTGCTGGCGGCCGCATCGCATGAAGGCGGCGACGGCTCGTTCGACCTGCCGGCCGACCTCAACAAGAGCGTCGTCTATGTGAAATACAGCCAGCCCCTCTCCTTGGGAGGCATGGGCGATGCGAAGCTCCGCCTGGGCTTTATCGGCTATCAGAATGACTGGGTCGCCACCGACCAGATCCCGCTGCGGGCCGTCGATGACGGAACGATAGACCGCTTCGGCTTCATCGACCCCACCAATGGCGGCGAGAGCCGCCGCTACATCGGCTCTGCCGGCCTCGAATGGGATGACGCCAGCATCCTCGGCTACGCCCAGAAATCCGGACTGAACCTCTTCCACAACTTCACCTACTTCATCGATCCCGTCCTGGGCGACCAGGTTGAGCAGGTGGAGGACCGCTTCGCCGCCGGTCTGCGCGCGAAGATGGAACGCGAGTTTGACCTGTTCGGCGTCCGCACCGAAGGCCGTCTCGGCGGCGACGTCCACATGGACTGGCTCGACGAGACCGGTCTCTATCGCACCACCGCCCGCGTCCGCACCTCGGCCATCGCCACCGACAAAGTCGATGTGCTTCAGGCCGACATCTGGGGCGATGTCACCATGCACTGGACCGACCGGTTCCGCACCACGATCGGCCTGCGCGCCGACTACATTGACGGCGAAGTCGACGGCCTCGTCGCCGCCAACGCCGGCAGCGAATCCGGCGTGCAATGGAGCTCGAAGATCAACGCCGCCTACCAGCTCTCGGACGAACTCGAAGTCTACGCCGGCTACGGCCTTGGCTTCCACTCCAACAACATCGTCGGCGTCGTGCAGACGCAGGATCCCGTCACCGGCGATCCGGTCGATCCGGCCACCCTATTCGCCGAAAGCCGCGGCGGCGAGGTTGGCCTCCGCTGGGAGCCGAACGACACCTTCAACCTGTCCGCCGCCGTCTTCGCGCTCGATTTCGATTCAGAGCTGATCTACGTCGGCGACGCTGGCATCTCCGAACCGTCCGACCCCACGCAGCGCTATGGCGTCGAAGTCGCCGCTTTCTGGAATCCGGTCGACTGGCTGGCCTTCGACGCCTCGTATGCATTCTCGCATTCACGCTTCAAGGACGCCCCGTCGAACCTCGACCGCATCCCCAACACGGTCGAAGGCGTCGCCGCCGCCGGCGTCACCTGGCTACCTGGCGATGGTTGGGAGGGTTCGGTGCGTGTCCGCTATCTCGGCCCAGGCCCACTGATCGAGGACAACTCCATCCGCTCTCCGTCGACCACGCTGGTTAACGCCGGCATCTCGAAGGACTTCGGGAATTTCAAGATCGGCCTCGAAGCCCTCAACCTGCTCGATGGCGATGGCTACGACATGGTCTATTTCTACGAGAGCCAGCTGCAGGGCGAGGCCGCTCCGGTGGAGGACATCCACTTCCACCCGGTGCATCCGCAGACCTTCGTTCTCACGCTCAAGGCCAAATATTGACCCAAACGTCTGGCCGCCGAAGAAAAACCCGAGTCGAATTCGTGCCTTGGGTGAAAGGCGGCGAGTGTGACAGGTTTGCATATGGTATGTGACGGCAACTTCCAGTAACGCGGGGGCTTGGGATCGGGTTGCTGGGCCTAGGGCTGGATGAAAGCGCGTACCGCACGTCTGGTTTACTGTGTGGGACTCTTCGTGGTCACCGCTTGCGCCGCCCTGCCTGAAATCCTGCCCCAGCCGGTCGCCACCGCTCCGACGGCCCAGCCTCTGACCACCGAAGCGCGCCTCGCCCACGCCATCCGGAACCGCATCGAGCGCCAGCAGGTCTATGGCGTCAACCATCCGGGCATGATCGAAGCCATGGCAACCGAGACCGCCCTGCGCGATCTCGCCTTCGCGGACGATGTCAGCCAGACACGCCGCGAGCTGATCTCGGCGCTCAGCAACGAACTTTCCGACGCGCTCAGCGCCCGCACCAGCGCATCCGCGCTCTACGGCTCGCAACACCCCCGATTGCTGAAAGCCGACGCCGTGGTCACCGGCCTTACCGCTGCGATCAATACGGAAGTCCACCGCAACCGCGGCTGACGGTCTCCGCCATTGACGTCCCCCGTCCGCGCCGCCAAGCCTGTGGCAAAGCAGGACTCGGGGAAACAACCATGACGCTCAAATTCGCCCTGGCCGGTGTCGCCGGACTTGCCCTTGCCGCATGCGCCACGACGGCGCTGCAACCCGAAACCGCTCAGACAGCACAGCCCGCCGCACAAAAGGCGCCCCGCTTCGACGAAGCCATTCTCGCTTTTGAAATGGCGGACAAGGCCTCGATGCCCCCGAAATGCGCGACGCTCTTCGTCGGCGCCTCCTCGATCCGCTTCTGGCGCTCGCTGAAGGAGGACTTTCCCGACCGCACCGTTATCAACCGCGGCTTCGGCGGTTCCACCGTGTGGGAGGTCGACCATTATTTCGACCGCGTCGTTGCGCCCTACCGCCCGAAGGAAATTGTCTTCTACGCGGGCGAGAACGATCTATGGATCGACAAGCGCACGCCCGACACGATCTATGCCGACTTCGTCCAGTTCATGAGCATGAAGGACAAGGCGCTCGGCTCGACGCCTGTCTGGTACATCTCCGCCAAACCCTCGAAGCAGCGCTTCGAACAGCTCGGCCTGCAGGCGCAACTCAACAACAAGGTCAAGGCCCTCGCCGACAGCCGCGACGACCTCGCTTTCATCGACATCGTCCCGGCCATGCTGAAGCCCGACGGCTCGCCGAAGGACATCTTCGTCGAAGACAATCTCCACATGACGCCCGAAGGCTACACCCTCTGGACACCCATCGTGGACGCCGCCCTCGACGCCGGCCAGAAAGCCAAGGCGCCGGGCTGCTAGCGCACAGTCGTTGAGCCCAACCACCGCATCCCCCGCGAAGGGTGAGAAGCGGTCCCGAAGGGACGAATTGGTCCAGTGGACCAACCCAACCACCGCATCCCTCGCGCAGGCGGGGGTCCAGTCCAGCGCGCGGATGCGCGCTCGCAGTCCGCACAGCAGCAACTGGCGGGCTCATGCCCGCCGGACTGGATCCCCGCCTGCGCGGGGAATGCGGACTGCGTCCGCTGCCAGCCGGTGTTCGCCACGCGTGTGGAAACTCACGCAGGTTATCCCACAGCCGGAGCAGCGTTTCCTTTGCGAAACCAATGCGCCGGCAGACATCCCGGCCAGAGTTATCCCACACCCTTCTCACCGGCCGTATGATGCATCCGCCCTGACATGAGGGAGGTCCTCAGAGACGTCCGAGATCTCAGGATGTCAGGGCGTTGGTCGGCGTGGCGTTCGAGGTGTTGGGAACATATGGGTCCCTTCAAGCAAGCCAGTCACGACTGCAGGCGGGCGTATTCGACCCCCAGGCGGTTGCGAGGCGAAACGAACCTCGAGTGCATTGCCTCCGGGGAGTGAAACCGGAGGGCCCGGGGTGGCTCGGTTACAAAACCCCGCACGCGGAACCGGTCACTGGCTAGGGAGCCAAGGCCCCTGGGAGCGCGTCTCCCTGGTGTGTCGATGACAACTCCTGCTTGCCACACCGGGAAAGAACGGCCGATCCGGGGCGCGTGAGGACGCGCATCCGCTGGCGCAAGCCAGCACTGGCACCACCCACGGCGCTTCACCACGCGCCCCGCTCCCTCATCTGGAGGGACGAGCTACAGCGAACCTCCAGACGCCGAGGCGTCGTGGAGCTTTTGGTGTTTGCAGAACCGCATCCTAGACTGGAGTCATGCCGCGCCTTCCGCCTCTTCCCGATCTCGACTGGACCGCCGACGAGAAAAGCGCATCGCCGCATCAGCGCGATCGCGATGACATCTATTTTTCCGGCGACGGGCTCTCGGAGAAACGCTCGGTCTTCCTGACCGGCTGCGGACTTCCGGAAGCGTGGGCGGGACGCGACCAGTTCACGGTCGGCGAACTCGGCTTCGGCACGGGTCTCAATCTTCTCGCGCTCTGGGATCTGTGGCGCCGCCATCGTCCATCGCCCGGCGCCCGGCTCGATGTCCTGTCCTTCGAAGGCCTGCTTATGCCGGCCGAGGACGCTGCCCGCATCCACGCCGCCTGGCCCGAACTCACCGATCTCTCCCGGCTGCTTCTCGCCAGCTGGCCCCATCGCGCACGCGGCGTCCAGCGCATCCCGCTTCCCGACGGCCTCACGCTCACGCTCTTCGTCGACGAGATCGCCGCCGCCCTGCCGCAAGCGCGCGCTCACGCCGACGCCTGGTTTCTCGACGGGTTCGCGCCTTCGAAGAACCCCGAAATGTGGTCAGCCGAAACGCTTGTCCATGTGGCTCGTCTCTCCGCCCCCGGCGCGCGCGCCGCGACCTACACTGTCGCCGGAGACGTCCGCCGCAATCTCGAAGCCGCCGGCTTCACCGTCGCGAAACTACCCGGCCACGGCCGCAAGAAAGAAAGACTCGAAGCCCGCCTCACCGGCGCACCACTCGCCGCCACCGGCCAACCCAGGCGCATCACCATCATCGGCGCCGGCATCGCCGGCGCCTGCGCCGCCCACGCCTTCCTCGGGCGCGGTTGCGACGTCACCCTGATCGACAAGGCCTCCGCTCCCGGCGCCGGCGCCAGCGGCAATCCTCTCGCCCTCGTCATGCCCAGACTCGACGCTGCCGACGGCCCCATCGCCCGCGCCCTGCTCGAAGCCTGGCTGTTCGCTCGCCGTTTCTATCCTGGCCTCGGGCCCGACGCCGCCCAGCAACTCGACGCCATCCACCGCCCGAGGAACGACACCGAACGCCAGCGCTTCGCAAAGCTGCTTGCCGACCCGCCGCTCGATCCAACGATCCTCGCCCCACTCGATCCCGCCGATCCTGCGTCAGGCGTCCGCCACATCGGCGCGCTCGCTGTCCGCCCCGAAATCGCCCTTCCCCGCCTGCTCAAAGGCGCAACGTTCCGCTTCAACACCGACATCCGTTCGCTCACCGACATCGACGCCGATCTCATCATCGCGTGCGCCGGAATGGGTCTCGCCGACATCCCCGGCCTCGGCGCTCCGCCCCTCACCGGCCGCCTCGGCCAGCTCGAAGTAGCCCCCACAACCGGATCGCCCAACGCCATCGCCGACGGAGGTTACGCCGTCGAAGCCTTCGGCCAGCTGGTCTTCGGCGCCACCTTCGAGACCGCCAACGGCGAACCGCAGATCACCGACGCCGCGCGCGCCGCCAATCTCGAGACGCTCGCGCGCCTGCGCCCGGATCTCTCGCCTGCAGACCTGACATCGCGCGCCGCCATCCGCGCGACCACCCAGGACCGCCTGCCATTTGCTGGAGCGCCGCTACAAAAGGAAAAGGCGCCGGACGGCACTCCGGCGCCTCGCAGTCCTCACCGCCTCATCGGCGGGCTCGGCTCGCGCGGCTATCTCTGGGCGCCGCTACTTGCCGAGTTAGTCGCATCGGAGGTTTTCGGAGAGCCCTCGCCCGTTGAGACGAACGTCGCCGAAAACCTTGACCCCGGGCGATTTCTACGCCGCGCCGTTAGACGCGGGATCTAGGTTCGTCTCGCCGCAGGCGCTCGATCTCGTCGGAGAGCCTGCGGTCGTCGTCGGTCACGAGCTTCTCGAGCACGCGGACCCTGTCCTTCAATTTCACGATATCCTGATGCATCTCGCCAATGACGCCTTTCAGCTCCTCGGCCTCGCCATTCAGGCCGCGCGAACGCGCCTTGATCTTCTCGCGCTCGATCCTCATCCCGCCCGTGATGACGCTTGAGACCGTGCCGATGACCACCAGGCCGATAACGAACTCGAACACACCCATGTCGCTCTCCTCAGCCTCGTGCGTCTTCGCGGCGCAGGCGGTCGATCTCGCTCGCCAACTTGCGGTCGTCATCGGTCAGCAGGCGCTCCAGCACCGCGACGCGGTCCTTCAGCTTCTGCAGTTCACGCGCTGTCTCGTCCTGCACGGCCGAGCTCGCGCCCGACTCCCGCATCATGTCGAGCTTCATCTTCTGGGCCTTCAACCACATGCTCCCGATCACGGCGACAAGGCCGACCGTGATGCCGAGAATGGGGATGAACGTGCCAACGAGTTGCGGGGTCATCAACCTGTCTCCTCAGCGCCGCAGCTCGTCTGCGCGCAGACGTTCAATGTCCGTAGCCAGCCGGCGGTCGTCGTCGGTCGCCAGCTTCTCGAGCACGTTCACGCGGTCACGCAGCTTCGCCATCTCGGTCTGGTTCGCGACAATGATCTGCTCCAGCCGCACGATATCGGCCTGCCCGGCCTGAAGCCCCAGCCTCTTCTCCTCATGTGCGATCGCCATGCGCACGATCTGCACGGTGGATGCCAGCACAATGCCCAGGCCAAAAACGACCGAGATGGCGATCCATTCCATTACCTGGCTCCATCCTTCGAGTCGCGCAGCTTCTCGATTTCCGCCGCGAGCTTCGCGTCAGGATCGGTCGCCAGCTTTTCAAGAACGATCACCCGCTGGCTCAGAGAGGCAACCAGCTTCTCCATCTCGGCGACCTTGGCCTGGAGTTCGGCTACCTCGGAAGGCGACGAGCTTCCGCCCATCCCCATGCCGTTCATGCCCATCCCGTGGAGGCCCATCTTCTTCATGCTCTCGGCATCGAGGCCCCAGAATTTCGGATCGCCCAAATGCGCCCACTGATTGTGCCACATAGCGCGGCGAGCGGCGCGCCGGGCGCGCCAGGCATTGCGCTTGGCCTCGCGCAGGGCACGCCACTGTTCGCGGCGGCTGGCATGTTCAGGATCATGGTCGTGCATCATGGACTGTCCCTCTACCCTGGTCGTCTATTCCAGCAGCTTGTCGATCTCGGCCGCAAGGCGCGCCTCATCGTCGGTCTTCAGCTGCCCAAGCACAATGGTCCGTCCATCAACTGCATGCACGCTTTTTTGCGGAGCTCCTTCCGCCGGGCTCGCAGCGCCAAGCGTCTCGGCGGGGTCTTTCTGGTCGGCGTTGATCATCGTGATCTCCCTGCCCGCTCAGCTCAGACCGAGCGGTCGCGGCTGCGCAGGCCGTCGATTTCGCGCGACAGGCGGCGATCGTCGTCGGTCACCAGCCGCTCCAGCACCTGGACACGGTCGGTCAGCTTGTCGATTTGCGCCTGCATCGAGCCCATCACCGCATCATCTTCGCGGCTGCCGCGGCTCCGGAGTTCGGCGCGACGAAGCTTGCCGTTCTGCACGACCCAGACGATGGCCACGACCATCGCGAAGGGAGCGGCGACAGCAACCAATCCAGTGATTTCCATCTACAGCCCCGTACCGGAGAACGCCGCAACCGGGCGCCAGTTGATATCGATACCGCAGTTCGGCGGGCAGGTGCGGCTCGCGACATCCATCGTGAAGCCGTCGTTTCCGGTGCCGAACACGATCTTCATGTCGCCGGCATCGAGGTGGACGACGCCAAGCTGGGCGCCAAAGGTGACCACCGTCATTCCAACCGCCAGCAGGAAGCCGGCACAGGCAAGTCTGATCTGGGTTCCGCGAGCCATGAGGTCCCTCTTTTTCGCGTCTGGGGCTCTAGTCCGGTTCGTCTGCTTTTTGCCGGGGCGGCGTTGGGAGAGGAGGATCGCCGCCCCGGGTCGTATCAGTCGTGTGTCAGCGTCCTTCCAGGTCGCGGAATTCGCGCCGCAGTTTCCATTCTTCCGAAGTCACCGCTCGCTCCATGCGGGCGAGGCGGTCGTCCATATCCTTGAACTTGTACCGGATGTTCGAGAACGTCTCGCGCGGCCGGTCGGACACCGAACTCCAGAAGCGTTCTTCGTCCGGCGTCAGGTTGCGCGGGCGATAGGGCTGGTAGGGCGTGATCGCCCAGATCACCAGGTAGATCGGGATGATGGCGCCGCCGCCCGAGAAGAGCAGGATCGCCGCGATGATGCGCGTGACCGTCGGGTCCCAGCCCATGCGGTCGGCGATGCCGCCGCAAACGCCGGCAACGACCTTGTCCCGGGAGCGATAGAGCCGCTTGGGATTCGGGGAGGAGGTGTAATCGTCGACCATCAGTTGATGTCCCCACGGGTGCTTTGGGAGGGGCGCGGACGGGCAGGCGCCGCATCAGGCTCGATCAGGCGTTCGAGCGTCTCGATCCGGCGCTCCATGGTGCGTGCCGAGCGCCACAGGTCCTCGAGCATGCGCTCGTCGTCCTCGGTGAGATTCTTCGAACTCCGGTTCTTGGAGATGTAGTGAAGGATCATCCACGGAAGGACAACGAAGAGAGAGACGATGGCCACCAGGCCAAGGCTCATTCCCATGACCGCCTCGGCTGCCATTACGCGCCCTCACCTTCGCTGGAGGCCCGGCGACGCGCCGGAGCCGGGGCCGGAGATCCGCCACGGCGGCGCTTGATCTCGGCGAGCTCTTTTTCGATCGACTCTTCAGCGGCCAGTTCCTGGAACTGCGCTTCGAGCGAGCGGTCGCCGACATTGATCAGGTCGGCATACGCTTCCATCTCGTCGACCTTGCGTTCGATCTGGCCATACCGGCGCATCGCCTCGTCGACCTTGTTGACCTCGATGCGCGAGCGCATCGCGATACGGTGTTCGGCGGCTTCGCGGCGGACGACGAGCGCACGATGTTTCGATTTCGCTTCGTCGAGTTTGGCTTGCAGCTTCTCCAGGTCGTCCTGGCGGCGGACCGAGACTTCCTCGATCGCTTTCAGCGCCTGGCGGCGGCTGTCGATCTCGCGCTCGGCGCGCTGTTTGGCGGAGAGGGCGCCGCGGGCGAGGTCTTCGCGCCCTTTTTCCACGGCGAGTTCGGCCTTGGCTGTCCAGTCGAGACGGGTCTGTTCGAGCGTGACGATGTCACGATCGTATTCCTTCTTGTCCGCCATCGACCGCGCAGCGGCGGAGCGGACCTCGACGAGGCAGTCTTCCATTTCCTGGATGATGAGACGGGCGATCTTCTCGGGATCCTCCGCCTTGTCGAGCATGGCATTCAGGTTGGAGTTGATGATGTCGGACAGTCGGGAGAAAACGCCCATATCAGAACCTTTCGCAGTAACTTCTCGGTTGGTCTTCTTGTTGTTTCTTCAGGGTGCCGATGAAGAGGTCAGAAGAGGATGCGCGCGACTACGAAGCCCGCGAGGAAGAAGCCCCAGCTTTCGAAGGGCCTGCGGCCGAGCCAGCTTCCGAAACGGCCCAGTGGGCTGGGCTTCTGGTAAGGGTCCCGGTCGTAGTAGCGCATCATCTGCTCCTGTGGTCGCCGGTGTTGTCCCGGCATGGATCACTTGTAAGCAACCTCCGTGCCAGTTTTTCGGTAACCAATCAGAACGTTGTTTCGAAACGATTTTGTTGATTTCATCCACAGCCAGATTCACCAATCTGGCAAAACCCGCCACAAAATGATTGGCGTATTCCGCTATCGAATGGTAATTCTCGCCACATGGCTGCAGCCTCACCTCCGGAACTTATCGGCCAGTCGGCGACCTGGCTGGAATCCCTCGAACGGGTGTCGATCGCGGCATTGATCGAGCGACCCATCCTGGTGATCGGCGAGCGCGGCACTGGCAAGGAGTTGGTCGCAGAACGCCTGCACTATCTCTCGCCACGCTGGGACAAGCCGTTCGTCAAAGTGAATTGCGGCGCACTGTCGGAAGACCTGCTCGACTCGGAATTGTTCGGCCACGAACAGGGCGCGTTTACCGGCGCCACCAAACGTCGTCAGGGCCGCTTCGAACAGGCAGACGGCGGCACACTCTTTCTCGACGAGATCGCAACCGCCTCGATGGAAGTGCAGGAAAAACTTCTGCGCGTTGTGGAGTATGGAGAATTCCAGCGCCTCGGTGGCGAAGACACGCTGACCTGCGATGTCCGTATCGTTGCGGCCACCAACATCGACCTGCCGGCTCGTGCGGCCGACGGGCGTTTCCGCGCCGACCTGCTCGACCGTCTCGCCTTCGATGTCATCACGCTCGCCCCGCTGCGCGCACGACCGGAGGACATCATTCTTCTGGCTGAGCATTTCGGCCAGCGCGTCGCCCGCGAGCTCGACGGCGACTTCCCGGGCTGGTCGCGCGAGGCGCTGGAAGCCATGTGCGCTCACGCCTGGCCCGGCAATGTGCGCGAGCTTCGCAATGCCGCCGAACGCGCGACCTTCCGTACCATGGCGGCGCAGGCCAATGGCGCAGCTCTGGGCCCCGTCACGATCACGACCGACCTGCTCGATCCGTTCAACTCGCCGTGGCGGCCGCCAAGAGATCTCTCCACCGCCGCAGAGCGCCCTTCGGCGCCTGCAACACCGTCCGTTGTGATCGAAGCAAAATCGCTTCCCTCGCCTGCATCAGACGCAGGCCCAGTGGACTTCAACACCGTCGTTGCCGAACTCGAGCGTAGGCTGATCGAGACCGCCCTCGAAACCTGCCGCGGCCACCAGAAGAAGGCGGCCGAGCATCTTGGCCTCAGCTACCACCAGATGCGCGGTCTGCTGCGGAAATATGGTTATGGCCGCGAGGGCGCGGAGGAAACCGGCGCCTCATCTTCCGGAACGTCGACCCCCACCACCTAGGCGCATTGCGATCTTCCACCCTGTCGCGGGCCGTGGCAGTGTTCCGACACGGTTGGGTGGGGGACGATGGCCGGGGAACGCCGACTTCTGCTGCATTGGGATCCGGAGATCGACGGCGCCTTTCGCCGCCGGCTTGAGCGTGCGTTTGGCGAACTGAACCTGCGCGCTGACGACGCGAATGCAGTGGATGTCGACCCGGAGGAGCAGGCGCCGATCCGTGTGGCGTTGGTTTCCATTGCCGGCGGGCAAAACGCCCAGATCAAGGCCGATATCGTCGTGCTTGGCGGTCCCGGCGATTTCATTGCAGCGGGCGACGCGATGCGTCTTGAGACGACCGACATCGAGAACAGCACACGGCGCTGGGACAATTTCATTGGGCGCGTTCGCGAGAAACTTGGCCGGACCAGCGTCGCGCTGACCGCCGACGAGCTAGAAGTTCATCTTGGCGAAGCGCGACGTCGCGCAGAAGAAGCCGAGCGGGCGCTCGCCACGATGGAGCTCGAACGCAACAACGCGCTACAATCAGCGAAGCGGTCCGAGATGTTGCAGGTCGCCGAACGCAAGCGGGCCGACGATGTCGAAAAGAGCTTCCTGCTCCAGAGCAGCATCGTTGAGGCCGGAGCGTTCGCCCTATCGTCTGTTCCACAGAACCTGCGCGAGATCGTGAGCGAGGCGCGGGACCAGGCGTGGCGCGCGCGTCTTGTAGCCGCGCGGGCTGCGGAAGCAGCGGACGCGCATCCCGATGTGCTGATGTGGAAATCCGGTATCTCTTATTCGGGCGAGACGCTGAACAGACAACCACACGGCCACGGTGTGATGCGATTTGGCGATGATGCGATCTATCGCGGCGCGTTCGAGCATGGACAACGCGCCGGCCCCGGGATTGCGATTTCCGAGGGGCATACCTGGACCGGTCAGTGGAAGGACAACGAGGCCTGTGGGCTCGGCCTTCTTGAGACGCCGGATGGCAGGCGCTTCGAAGGCGAAGTCGCATCCAGCGAGGCCGGCGAGCCGGTTCGCGGGAACGGGATGATGTGGCTGGGCAGCGCGCGCGAGCTGGCGAAAACGTTGCGAGCGGCTACACCTGCCCTGCCCGCGCCCGGATAGATCGCCGGAGGCTGATTCCAGAAAAGTTGCTCAAAGCCCTTGCAAACAAAGGAGGGCATGATACTTAAGTATTTACTTAAGTATTGAGGATGCCAATGCAGGCCGCCGCAACACTCGACCGGACTTTCCATGCGCTCAGCGATCCGACGCGCCGCGCCATGGTGCAGCGCCTGGCGCGCGGGCCCGCGTCGGTAAGCGAACTGGCGAAACCGCTGTCGATCTCGCTGCCGGCCGTGATGCAGCACCTGCAGGTGCTGGAGGCGAGTGGCATCGTTCACAGCGCCAAGGTGGGCCGGGTGCGAACCTGCACAGTGGAGCCAAAGATGCTGACCATCGCCGAACGCTGGATCGCTGAACGCCGCGAACATTGGGAACGCAAACTCGATCGCCTCGCCGACTATCTCGATGCAACAGCCCGCGAAAACGACAATGAAGAGAACGGAGAGTCGAAATGACCGCCACAACGCAGATCAAGACGCTTCACGACACCATCGTCATGGAGCGCATCTACAATACCTCCCGGGCGCGCGTGTTTGCGGCTTGGGAAAGTGTGGAGGCGCGGCTGCGCTGGAGCGTGCCTTATCCAAGCGCTGGCGCAGTCTACGACCAGACCGAGTTCAGGGTCGGCGGGCTCGACATCATGCGTTGCGGCGCGAAGGACGACATGCGCTTCCTCGCACACGTCCGCTACCTGGAAATCCTCCCTGATGCGCGCATCGTGATGGCGGAGAGCATCGCCGAAGACGGGAAAATCCGCGCGGCTTCGCTTATCACCATCGAGTTCGAGCCAGCCGGCAAGGCGACGAAGCAGACAGTCACCATGCAGGTCTCGGCGCTCGATGGGTCTGGCATGATCGAGGGTTACAATGAGGGCTGGGCCGTCGCCCTCGACAATCTCGCCCGCGAATTCTGATCCGGCACAAGAAACGGAGCTTTCCCCATGGCCACGGATGCGATCGTCAAACCGCACTTCGGCAGTTTCACCATCGAGCGAAAGTATGCTCATCCGCCGGAGCGTGTCTTCCGCGCCTTCGAGGATCCTGAAGCGCATTATCGCTGGTTCGTCTCGGGCGAGGGATGGGAAATCGCGAACTACACGCACGACTTCCGCGTAGGTGGACACGAACACGGGCAGTTCCGGCCTGTCGGCCATCGGTCGATGTTCTCGAACGACACCTGGTATCTGGACATCGTCAAAGGCCAGCGCATTGCGGTCGCCTACACGATGGGCATGGATGGCAAGCCGATGTCGCATTCGGTGACGATCACCGAGTTCTTCTCCGATGGCCCCAAGGGCTGCCGCCTCGTCTTCACGGAACAGGGCGCGTATTACGGCGGGGAAGACGACGTGAAGAACCGCCGCATGGGTTTCGTGGAACTGCTCGGAAAACTGGAAGCGGAATTGAAGCAGCATGCCTGAGAGCCGTGCTCGGCTGTCTCGCTCAAGTCAGGACCACGCCCATGGCGCTTCGCCTCTACTATCACCCTCTCGCCTCTTACTGCTGGAAGGTGCTGATCGCGCTTTATGAAACCGGCATTCCGTTCGAGCCGGAGCTGATCGACCTTCAGGACCCCGACGCCCGCGAACGGTTCGTGAGAATGACGCCGCTCGGCAAGTTTCCGGTGCTGGTCGATGAGGAGACCGGCAAGGGCTTTCCGGAGTCGAGCATCATCATCGAATACCTGTCGATGAAATATCCCGCCGCGGCGAAGCTGATCCCGGTCGACCGCGATCTGGCGCTGCGCGTGCGGCTGTCGGACCGGTTCTACGATCTCTATGTGCACGAGAAGATGCAGAAGATCGTCGGCGACAGGATCAGGCCGGCGAACCAGAAGGATCCATCTGGCGTCGAGCGGGCGCGGAGCGAGCTTGAGATCGCGCTGGCGCTGGTGGACCGCGACATGGTGGAGGGCGGGTGGGCGACGGGGCTTACCTTCACCATGGCCGACTGTGCAGCAGGGCCGGCGCTCTACTACGCCAACCAGGTTGCGCCGTTCGGCGACACGCATGTCGGCGCGGCGCGCTATCTTGACCGGCTGATGGCGCGGCCATCGTTCGCGCGCGTGATCGCCGAGGCCGAGCCGTATTTTGCGATGTTTCCGAAATCCTGAGGAAGCGAAACGCGCGCCGCGCTCACGCGAACTGATCATTAAACTCATTCGATTCCTCGATGGCTAGCGGCGCTTCTGGTCGCCGAGAATGCCGGCAAGTCTTGGCGGGGTTGGCTGACCCTGCCCGGCCGATGCGCGCGGTGGACGGCGGCGGCGCGTCGGCGTGTCGCGCACCAGCGTCAGGAAGACGATGCCGAGGTCGACAGCGAGGCTGGCGAACAGGGCAAGGAAAGCCTTCTCTTCGAACCTGAAGCCTTCATCGCCCTGGACATCGACGCCGACTGCGCTGCCGAGCCAGCCGACGAGACCGAAAAAGGCGGCGCGGGTGGCCTTGGGGCCTTCGAGGAAATCGAATTCCGGCGTTGTGACAGGCTCGACGGCGCGGATCTGGGCGGCTGCGGCGAGCAGTTTTTCGTTGAGGATAACATCCCAGCAATAGCCGGGATCGGCAGCACGCGCGGGGTCGGCGCTGCCGGGGCGCTGGGGATCGGGGCCGACTTCGGCGGCGAGCTGCGTCAGGCGATCGGCAAAGGCGATAGCGTGCAGCGCGCGGAGATCGTTGGCGGAGTTGGCGAAGGTGCGGGCTTCCTCGTGTACGTTGGTGAAGAGCATGCGGCGCTCGGCCGATGGCAGGGAGGATGCGACCGCGAGCTTTTCAAGGATGGCGCGTTCGGTTGGATCGATCTGGACCGATGCTGCCGGCGGCGTGCGTTTCACCAGAGCATCGACCTGACGCTCCAACCGTGCGCGCTGACCTGCGACGGGAGCGATCCACACCTGGCGAACTTCCTGGCCAAGATTGCTGGCGCGGTCGGCGAAGGCGAAGCGGCTGCGCATCAGGGGCCCTTCTCCCGGCGTTGACCCGGGATGGTTGGCGCAGGTGCGGCCTTCGGAGGCTTCGGTCTGGGCGCGTTGCGCCGAGAGTTCGGCAACGCCTGCGGTAGCGCGTTCGGATGTTTCGAGCGCGCCGGAGGTTCGCGAGATCGAGCCAGAGAGTTCGGTGATGACCCGTTCGAACTGGCGTTCGGTGAATTCCTGACCGGCCAGTTCTTTCCAGAAGAAGCCGTAGCCGAAGCCGACCGTCCAGACCGCGAACAGGAGATAGAAAACGAACGACACGCCTTTGATCCACCAGGCGCTTGTGCCCGAGACGACGTGGTGGAGCGCGACGACCATGGCGCTGACGACAAACAGCGTGGTCGCGACAGTGATCGCAAGTTCGACCGGCGACAGGGCGCCATTGTCGGTGTTGGCGGCGCGCAGGTCGGCGAAGCCGAGGCCGGTGGCGAGGACAGACAGGAGGAAGAAACCGAGCAGCGCGAAGCCGGATAGTCCGCGCGGCGAAAACGGCGCCGTCAGCCAACGCCAACCAGATCGGTCAGTCCCCCGCACGCCCCACCCCGTCCCCTTTTCCCTTGACCAAGCTAGCGCGGAGGCGCTGTCGACTTCGAGTCCAATTTTCTGGCCAGGACGCCTCGGAATCGAACAAATTTGTGATTCCAGCTGCCATCGATGGCCCCGGATTGCTTTTTGATCACGACCAGCCGCAGGCGCCCGTCATTAAGTCCGTCTGCTGGCTGAGGACGATCCCTCACTCAAACTCGAACCAGAACTGGTGCGCCTATGCCCAGGTCGAAAAGGCTCCCGCGCTTCAAGACCCAGCGCCAGGCCGAACAGGCCCTGCGAGAGATCATCGAGGATGGCGGCGACCCTGCCGACTTCCGGATCGACACACATCCCGAGGGTGGCTGCGTGATCACCGTGCTCGAGAATAATGGCCAGGCCATCGTTGGCTTTCTCGGCGCGCATGGAGCGGCGTCCGCCGTCTGAATTTCAACCATCGGATCTCGTGCGACTGTCATCCTCGGGCTTGACCCGAGGATGACACGTTGAGGGGAGCGCTCTTCAATTTCAAACACCACCGACACCACCGGCAACACCGGCAACACTGGCGCCGGCGACACCGGCGACACCGAGCCCTGAGATTCCGAAGCTTCGGCCGCTCTCGAACGCCGCCTCATGTCAGGGCGGAGACAGTATCCATCAGGTGAGAGAGGCAGGGGATAACTTCAGACAGGATTTATTTTGTCCCACAGCGGATCGTGAAGTGGCCGAAGGAAACGCGGCTTTGGGCGCGCGATATTCCACATACTCCGAGCGGGTCGGCTCCCTCAACGTGTCATGCTCGGGCTTGCCCCGAGAATCCCGGCTGGACCGTTATCGGGACCGACTGAAGATCCCACCGCTTCCCGAACCAGGATTCTCGGGACAAGCCCGAGAATGACCTGTTGATGTGACTAGCGCTGGTGAGCTCGCCCTCGTGGGTTCGACGGGCGCGAGCGCATTGCGCTTCAGTCTGTATCGCTTTTCCTGCTCCCGTGGATTATTCGAAGCGGCATGAGTCAGGATCTTCCCTCCATTGGCCGGATTGAGAACGGCGAACATCTGCTGCCGATCCGGGTCTACTACGAGGACACGGACTTCACGGGCGTGGTCTATCACGCCACCTACCTCCGCTTTTTCGAGCGGGGCCGGTCGGAGATGCTGCGGGTGATGGGTGTGCCCGATGGTCGCGATGACCATGGGGCGTTTGCCGTGACCCGGGTGGTCATCGACTACAGAGGGGCGGCCCGGATCCACGACAGCCTGCTGGTGCAGACGAGCTTTACCGGCATGAAGGGTCCCCGCCTGAATTTCAGGCAAAAAATCGTGAGGGACGGGGCGGTCCTGACCGAGGCCGAAATCGTTGCGGTGGCGATCCACCCGGATGGAAGGGCCCGTAAACCTTCCCAAGCGGAAATAACGCATTGGGAGGCCTTTCGAATCGCTTCGCCGAATGGCCTCTGAAGCCCCGGGGAATCGCCGGTATTGACCTTGATCTGGCCTAATTTCGTAACCAGAAGCGGTGCATGAAGCTTGCGCCAACGAGCATTTTTGCGGGCCTTTCGCCCGCCCGATCTATTTGAGAGGCCTGAATGGAACCGACTGCCCTGGCGGATGTCGTCACGACGCAGGACTACTCCCTCATAGCCCTGTTCATGCGGGCCGACCCGGTCGTGAAGAGCGTGATGGCCATCCTGGCCATCGCGTCGGTGTGGTCGTGGGCAGTCGCCATCGACAAATGGTTCGGCGTGATGGGTGCCAACGCGCGCGCCAAGCAGTTCGAGCGCGCCTTCTGGTCGGGCCAGCCGATGGAAGAGATGAACGAGCGCGTCACTGAGAAATCCTCCGAGGCGATGGCGCGGGTGTTCTCCGCCGGCGCGCGCGAATGGCGTGAAGCCCGCCGCTCCAGCCAGCCGGGCGACGAGCAGTCCAAGGCGGTCATTGATCGCGCCAAGGCGCAGATGGAAGTCGCCGTGAACCGCGAGACGCTGCGGATGGAATCGGGCCTGTCGACGCTGGCGATCATCGCCTCGTCGGCGCCGTTCATCGGCCTGCTCGGAACCGTGGTCGGCATCATGAACTCGTTCCGTGATATCGCGGCGCGCGGCGAGACCAACCTGACCGTCGTGGCGCCTGGCATCGCCGAGGCGCTGTTCGCAACCGCGCTGGGTCTCGGCGCCGCCATTCCGGCGCTGATCTTCTACAACAAGTTCTCGGGCGACATCACCGCCTTCTCCGAACGCCTCAGCAACTTCGCCCAGGAAGTTTCGGTGCGGCTGTCGCGCCGCCTCCTCGAACGCCGGGACGCCTGATCGATGGGAGCATCAATCAACAGATCGGGACGGCGGCGCGGGCGCCGCGCCATGGCTGACATCAACGTCACGCCGATGGTCGACGTGATGCTTGTCCTGCTCGTGGTGTTCATGATCACCGCGCCGATGCTGGCAACGGGTGTGACCGTAAACCTGCCCAAGACGCGCGCTGACCAGCTGAAGACCGAGAAGGAGCGTCCGCTTGTTGTCACCGTCGACAAGGACGGGAAATACTATGTCGGCATGCAGGACAAGCCGGTAGAGCTGAAGGACCTGGCGCCCATGATGAGGGCGCTTGCCGAGAACAACATGGAAAAGCGCGTCTATGTCCGCGCTGACGAGGCCGTGTCCTATGGCGCCGTGATCAACGTGCTGGCCCTGCTGCAGGAAGCAGGCTTCAAGAATGCCGGCCTGCCCGTCGATCCCAAAGGCGCCAAACGTATTCTCGAGGGAGGTTGATCCCCGGAAATGCGCATAGGCGGCTTCTTCTCTCTTGCAGCCCACATCGGCGTGGCCGCGGCGGGACTGTGGGTGCTTCCGGCGGCATCTTCGTCGGCGCCGTCACCCATGATCATCATCCCGGTCGACCTGGTGACGGTGAGCGACGTCACTGACATCGCGCCTGTGACCGAGGACGCCAAGGAAGACGAGAAGCCGATCGAAGAGGAAGTCACCGAGGACGTCGCCTCAACCGCATCGGCCAAGGCCGAGGAAGACACTGTGGCGCTTTCCGCAGCGACGACCCCTGCCCCGAAGACGCCCGACCCGGTCAAGAAGCCCGACACCAAAGCCGACGCCAAGAAGACCGAGAAATCCTTCCTGGACGAGCTCGACGGCATTCTCGCCAGCGCCAACACGCCGCCCAAGCAGTCGCGCAGCGCCACGGGCGCAAAGGCCGCGAACACCACCAATGAAGCACCGCGTATGGGCGCTGGCGAAAAAAGGGACATGACGGCCAGGATCGAAGACATCATCCGTTCGCAGATGATCACCAATCGCTGCTGGACCGATCACAGCGACATGGCAGACGCCCAGCGCCTGCGCGCGACCTTCCGGGTCTGGTTTGGACGGAATGGTAAGTTCTCCCAACCTTACCAGCTGATCGATCCAGGCCGGGCGCCGACAGGCGATCCACCGATGCAGACCTTTGTCGCGCATGGGATTACGGCGCTCGACAAATGCAACAACATCGGCTGGCGGGTGCCTGAGGAGTATTTCAAGCTGCCTCAGCCGGCCTACATCGACATTGATCTGATCCCGAAGGTTGGCGCCAAGTGATGACGGACGCCACGCCTTACAAGACCGGTGACAAAGCAAGGACGATTGCCATGCGCTATCTCACCCTCCTTCTCGCGACGTTCGGCATGATCGCCGGCCCTCTGGCGGCGCCTGCTTCAGCTCAGCTTCGGGTGACGGTTGTCGGCGAGGAATACGTGCCGATGCGGATCGCGGTGCCGGACTTCCAGGCCGCAACGCCAGACCTGGCGGAAATTGCGGTCCAGCTCAGCGACACGCTTCGCGCGGACCTTGCCTCTTCCGCCGTGTTTGAACTGGTCAACAAGAACGCATTCATCGAACGGGATTTGAACGTCGACGTCGTGCCGAGCTTTCCTGACTGGACCGTTGCGGGTGTTGCAGCCCAGGCTCTGGTTGTCGGCCGGGTGAGAATTGACAAGTCAGACCCAAGCACGCCGAACAAGCTGGTTGCGGAATTCCGGCTCTACAACGTCTATGGTGGCAAACAGCAACACGGGGCGATCTACGCCGTGGCGACGCCGCTCAGCTGGCGCCGGCTCTCGCACAAGGTAGCCGACGACATCTTCTCGCAGCTGACGGGCGATGCCGGCTATTTCGACAGCCGCGTGGTGTTCGTCTCGAAGACGCCGGGCGATGACCCGCTGCGTGGACGCCTGGCGATCATGGACCAGGACGGCGCCAATGCGGAGTTCCTGCTCTCCGGCTTCAACTCGGTGATCAACCCGCGCTTTTCGCCGACCGACCAGCTGATCATCTACGGCGCCTATGTGCCCGATCCGAAATATCCCAAGGGTACGCTGCTGCGCACCTATCTCTACGACATCGCAACCGGCCGCCAGGAAGTGCTGGCGGAAGCGGCAGGCACGTCGAGCTATGCGGCGCGCTTCTCGCCCGATGGACGTTCGATCGTGCTGAGCCGCGAAGTCGGCGGCAATTCGGACATCTATGTGATCGAACTGGCGCGCCGCACGCCGCGCCGGCTGACCAATGACAGCGCGATCGACACGTCGCCGTCCTTCTCGCCGGATGGAAAGATGATCGTGTTCGTGTCGGACCGCGGTCTCGGCCCGCAGCTCTACATCATGCGCGAGGATGGCGCGCAGATGAACTGTCCGAAGGGTGGCCGCGACACGACCTGCCGCATCACCTTCGACAATGGACGCTTTACCGATCCGGTGTGGTCGCCGCGCGGCGACTGGATCGCCTTTACCCGCCAGGGCGACGGCAGATTCTCGATCGGCGTGATCCGTCCAGACGGCAGCGGCATGCGCGTGCTCACCGACAGCTATCAGGATGAGAGCCCGACCTGGTCGCCGAACGGACGCGTCATCGCGTTCGAGCGGGAGGCCACGCGGGGCGCCGGCCACAAGCTGTGGAGCGTCGACCTTACCGGCCGCAACCTGCGCAGGATGTCGACGCCGCGCGACGCCACCAACCCGACCTGGGGGCCACTGCTGAAATAGTAGCCGGCCTGATCTGGGACGTGTTTGAAGTGTCACGGCTGTCGGGTAATTGGGGACTTATCCGGACCGGATGAGTACTGTTCTTCGGCAATACTTCCGCTGGGACGGACAAAAGACCTCAAGAACACGAAGTTATTTGCGCAACCTCGTGTTACGCGATTGCAATCTTACCTTCGCTTTGCCACAAAAAACGCCGAAGTATATTGCTTCGCTAGGGCTTCATAATGCCCGTCGACCTTGCAATATCACTGCAACTCGCAGGTAATGCCGGGGGATCGCCGGGGGATCTTAGATTACGCGCCTCTTGGGGGGCGCGCCGGGAACAAGGAGTTTTTCATATGCGGTCTATTGGTTTCTCACTGCTCGCATCGGCGGCGTTCCTCGCCACCGCTTGCGCATCCAACCCCCCTCCGGAGCCGACCCCGGCGCCGCCGGTAGTCGCCGAAGCGCCGCGCGTCGTGCCGACGCCGCCGCAACCGCTGCCGACGCCTCCGACGCCGACCGGCCCGCGCGCTGGTTCGAGCGGTGATTTCGCCGCCAAGTCCACGGATCGGGTGTATTTCGACTACGACCAGTACGGTCTGGACGATGCCGACCGCCGCTCGCTGGCGACGCAGGTGTCGTGGCTGAAGCAGTTTCCGAGCACGCGCGTCGAGATCCAGGGCCACGCCGACGAGCGCGGCACGCTGGACTACAACATCGCGCTCGGCAGCCGCCGCGCCGACTCGGTGAAGTCGTACCTGACTTCGCAGGGCATCGATGGCGGCCGCATCCAGACCATCTCGTTCGGCAAGAGCAAGCCGCTCGACCTGGGCCATGACGAAGCTGCCTGGAGCCGCAACCGGAACGCGTTCACCAACGTGATCCTGGAAGCCATCAGCTAACGCAAAAGTGCAGTCCGCCGCCCGCTTCGCCACATTTCCGGCGCGGGCGGCGGATAGCCCTTCGACCATGAAACGCACCGATTTGAGACAGGTCCGCCGCGCCACCGCAAAGGCCGTCGCCGCCCCCGCCCGCCAGGCCATGTTGGCCGTATTGGCGGGTCTTGCTTTTCTGGCGGCCGCCATCGCTGTCGCGCCCCATGCCGGCGCGCAGGTTCTGAGCTCCACCCCCTATGTCGCCCCGCCCGATCCAGCGGTCGAGCAACTCCGCAATCGCGTCGAGCAGCTTGAGAGCGATCTCCGTCGCGCCACCGACCGCACCGAAGTTCTCGGCGCCCAGCTGAGCGACGCCCGCCGCACGGCGGAAGAAGCTAATGCCGGCCGCAAGAAAGCCGAAGCCGATCTCGCAATGCTGTCCGCACGCGTCCAAGCCCTGGAAGACATGGTAACCGACGGCAAGAACGCCGGCACCGCGCCGACCTCGTTCAGGGCCGCCGAGGCAACGGTGAACCTGACAGCGCCCGCGCAGGGCGCGAGCGGCGCCGCCGTCGATCTTTCCCTTCTGCCGCAGGACGAGGAAGGCTTCTTCAAGGAAGCCCAGACCCTCTTGCTCGACGGCAAGTATCCATCGGCGCAGGAAGCGTTCACGACCTTCCTCGCCAAGTACGGCAAGAGCTCGAAGGCGGCGGACGCGCAGTACTATCTGGGCGAGAGCCTGCTCTACCAGGACAACTACTCCGAGGCCGCCGGCGCCTATGGCAAGCTGATCAAGCAGTATCCCAACGCCTCGAAGGGTCCGGACGGGCTGGTGAAACTCGCGCGTTCGCTGCGGCTGATGGATAAACCGACCGATGCGTGCAAGACGCTCGACCTGATGTCCAAGCAGTTCCCGAAAGCGTCGGCCGCCGCCAAGCAGCTGGCCTCGACCGAACGCCAGCGGGCCAACTGCAAGTAGCGTCCACACTTCTCAGCACCGGACCACCCACGTGCGATTGACCAGCCGCGCCCTGCCGATTCTCGCCCTGGCTTTCGCAAGCCTCGCCCTGCCCGCCATGGCTCAGACGCCGCCCTCGGCCGAGCGCGTGCGTGGCGGCATGTTCGACGCCTCGGACCCCGCAGGCATAGCGCGCTTCATGGAGAAGACCGGTTATCGGGTGGAGCTGGGCGCCGACACGCGCGGCGATCCGGTGATCCGCGGGCGTATTTCTCGCACTGACTATCTGATCCAGTTCTACGAGTGCGAGAGCGGATCGTTCTGCAATTCGGTCCAGTTCCTGGTGCAGGCGCAGAAGCCGGCAGCGTTCTCGGCGGAATCGGCCAACGCGTTCAACGCCCGCTGGCGCTATGTCCGGGCGACGATCGACGGGGCGCAGATCAAGCTGCAGATGGACGTGAACCTCGACGCTGGCGTCACCGCCGACAATTTCGAAGATACGCTCGACATCTGGAAGCAGCTCGTTGAAGTCTTCCAGCGTGACGTCCTGGGGATCTCATCATGACGACCCGCCGCGCGGCCTCCGGGATCGCGTAGCGCAGGCGTTTGATATCCTGGCGGGCAGCGAGGCGGGGCTCGGGCTTGCTGTTTCAGGCGGATCGGA
This sequence comes from Hyphomonadaceae bacterium, assembly GCA_965279205.1. Lineage (GTDB taxonomy): Bacteria > Pseudomonadota > Alphaproteobacteria > Caulobacterales > Hyphomonadaceae > UBA7672. Next base: position 824,624 of record OZ257144.1, on the reverse strand, counting down.
TTCGACGGCGCTGCTAGTGCTTGGCGCCGACTGGGCTTGCAGCCACGGCAAGCGGATCGAGGTTGCAACCGTTGATCATGGACTGAGGCCCGAAGCAGCCGAGGAAGCCGAGAAGGTTGCGGGCCTCTGCCGCACGCTGGGCGTTGCGCACACCACGCTTGTCTGGCGACGGGAAGGAACCGGCGCCGTCTCGCAGGCCGAAGCACGGCGGGGGCGCCATGCGCTGCTTGCTGACTGGCTCCGCGAGAAGGACCTCAAGACACTCGCACTCGGACACACGCGCGATGATCGCGTCGAGACATTCCTGATGCGGGTGCGCCAGGGATCCGGCTGGCGGGGCCTTGCCGGTCCGCTGCCGTCCGCGCCTTCGCCGGTCTGGCCGGAGGGGCGAGGTTTGAGGCTAGTGCGTCCGCTGCTCGCCTTCGGCCGCGAGGAGCTGCGCGAGGACCTGCAGGTTCGGAATCTAAAATGGGTGGATGATCCGTCCAACGAGGCGGAGAGGTTTGAGCGCGTGCGCATGCGCGCGCTGGTGCAACGGCTGGATGCAGCCTCGTCGGCGCAGGCGCTGCGGGTGATGGACGGGATGGCGCGCATGCGCGCCGCGGTTGCGGCTGAGGCGCGGGCCGGAATGGCGGCTGTGGAGTTTGATGCCGAAGCCAGCATGGCCCAGGTTCCGCTGAAGACGCTGCAGGCGCTCGGCGCCGAAGCGCGGCTACGCCTGATGGAGGCGCTGCTGATGGCGGCGGGCGGCAAGGAAGCGGCGCCACGGACCGAAGCGCTGAAACGGCTGGCCGCCTGGATGGAACGCGGCGCCGGCCCAGCTGGAGGCCTTACGCTGGGCGGCGCCTGGATCAGGCTTGAAAACGATCAGGTAACCTTCACCGAAGCGCCCGTCCGGCGCGGCGAGGCGGCCGGCAAAGGCCCTGCCTGGGACAGGGCCGCCGACCTTCTCAGCGACCCGATGCTGGCCGCGCTTGTCCCGTGACCTGCGCCGCGATCCGGGTAAACACCCTGTAGAAGCCGCATCCGGCGAAAAAGACGCAGGAAAGTGACATGCGCTTAACGGATCAGCACTCGTTTTCAGTCATTATCACCCCTATCTTCCCGGGTCAGAACCCCAACGAAAGGCAGCGCTGATGAACATGCGCAACCTGGCGCTTCTTGGCGTCGTCCTCTTCCTGCTGATCGCGCTGGTCACGGTGATGACCACCACGTCCGGAACGGGCGGGGCCACGGACATGAGCTATTCCGAGTTCTCGAAGGCGGTCGACAGCGGCGCTGTGAAGAAGGCTGTTATCAAGGGCGACAAGGTCAACGCCGAGATCGGCGGCAAGAAAGTCACCGTCGTCCGCGACATGTACGAATTCGACTTCGCCGAAAAACTGACCGCCAAGGGCGTCGACGTGAAGGTCGAGGACTCCGACGGCGGCGGCACTATCCTGGGCTACATCTTCTCCGCCCTTCCCCTGCTTTTCATCGTCGGCCTCTGGTTCTTCCTGATGCGCCAGATGCAGGGCGGCGGCGGGCGCGCCATGAGTTTCGGCAAGTCGAAGGCGAGGCTCCTGACCGAGAAGCATGGCCGCGTGACGTTCGAGGACGTCGCGGGCGTCGACGAGGCCAAGGAAGAACTCGAGGAGATCGTTGAGTTCCTGAAGGACCCGTCCAAGTTCCAGCGCCTCGGCGGCAAGATTCCGAAAGGCGCGCTCCTTGTTGGTCCCCCAGGAACTGGCAAAACCCTGATCGCTCGCGCGGTCGCGGGTGAAGCCAACGTACCCTTCTTCACCATCTCGGGCTCCGACTTCGTCGAGATGTTCGTGGGCGTCGGCGCCAGCCGCGTGCGCGACATGTTCGAGCAGGCGAAGAAGAACGCGCCCTGCATCATCTTCATCGACGAGATCGACGCGGTCGGCCGTCACCGTGGCGCGGGCCTCGGCGGCGGTAACGATGAGCGCGAACAGACGCTCAACCAGCTTCTGGTCGAGATGGACGGCTTCGAGGCCAACGAAGGCATCATCATCATCGCAGCGACCAACCGCCCCGACGTGCTCGACCCTGCCCTGCTGCGTCCGGGCCGTTTCGACCGCCAGGTGACCGTCAGCAATCCGGACATCATCGGCCGCGAGAAGATCCTCAAGGTCCACATGCGCAACGTGCCGCTGTCCAAGGATGTCATTCCGAAGACCATCGCGCGCGGCACGCCCGGCTTCTCCGGCGCCGATCTCGCCAACCTCGTGAACGAGGCCGCACTTCTGGCCGCCCGCCGCGGCAAGCGCTCGGTGGGCATGCGCGAATTCGAGGATGCCAAGGACAAGGTCATGATGGGGCCGGAGCGCCGGTCCATGGTCATGACGCAGAAGGAAAAAGAGGCGACCGCCGTGCACGAGGCCGGCCACGCCATCGTCAACATCATGGTGCCGGGCAATGACCCGCTTCACAAGGTGACGATCATCCCGCGCGGTCGCGCGCTGGGCCTGACGTGGAGCCTGCCGGAAGCTGACAGGCTGAGCTACACCAAGACCTGGGCTGAAGCGAAGATCGCCATGGCGTTCGGCGGTCGTATCGCCGAGCAGCTGGTTTATGGCGAGGACCACCTCAACACCGGCGCATCCAGCGACATCACGCAGGCGACCGCCATCGCCCGCAGCATGGTGACCGAATGGGGCATGAGCGAACTGCTTGGCCCGCTGCGCTATTCAGCCAACGAGCAGGAGATCTTCCTCGGTCACTCGGTCACGCAGCGCCAGAACGTTTCGAATGACACGGCGAAACTGATCGACCAGGAGATCCGCCGCATCGTCACCGATGGCGAGAAGAAGGCCCGGCAGGTTCTGACGGATAACCGTCACCTGCTCGACCAGCTCGCGGCCGCGCTGATGGAATACGAGACGCTATCGGGTGAAGAAGTCGACGCCCTGTTCAAAGGCAAGCCGCCGGAACGCCCGGAGGATGTCGATCCGGGTCCGACCTCGGCCGTGCCGGTGATCAAGAAGAAGCCGCCACAAGGCTTCGGCGGCGAACCGGAACCGCAGGGCGCGTAGGCCTCGCTGCAATCAGATACGGAAACGGCGGTCCCTCGGGGCCGCCGTTTGTGTTTTCGGCTTTCGCCAACCGCTCGCCCCGGAAGACCCCAATATTGACCACAAAGACACGATCAAACCGTGCAAGACCTTGAGGGCGTGCGGATGGGATTCCTGATCGGCTTTCCGGCGATGCACGTTGTCGCCATCGCGGGCGTTCTTTTTCTGAGTTGGAGAAGTACATCCGGGTGAGCGATCCTGGCCCATCGCTGGCTGCTCGCGTCCTACTGCTACAATCTGGTTGTCACGCAGGTGAACAGGTTCGACTACCTGTCGCTAGAGTCGTTTTCATTCTTTCCCTTCGCAGGAGTCTTGGGACTGGTCGGGCACGCGCTGCATGGCGGGCTGATCGGCTGGCTTGCCTTGATTATCGCCGTGGTCGCGTGTGGGGGAACACTGATCATATTTCGTCGCCATGCGCGAAGACTTGAACTCTTCTTCGCGGCTCATTTCGTTGCGCTAGTCGCTGGCCTAGTGACGGCAGAAGCCGCATTCGACCTTTCGCTGAGACTTGCGTTGCAGAATCAGTTCGGTGGCGAAGTCACAATGGCCGATCTGAAATGGCGCAAGTCGATTGTCGCCATCGCGTTTGGCGACAGACACGAGCTTCCCTACTCGAATGCGGCCGTGTCGGCGCAGGGTTGTCAATGGCTTTGGAGTTTCTCAGACGGCCGCTTCATTGTCGCCGATCGTTATCAATCCAATTGCCCTGTACCGAGAACTGCAAACCCCTAGACCACCTTCACCATACGCTTGCCGATGTTCTCGCCAGCGAGAAGTCCGATCAGGGCGCCCGGCAGATTCTCGAAGCCGTCGATGATGTCCTCGTAGACTTTCAGCTGGCCGCTCTCGACCCAGCCCTGCAGGTCGGCGAGGGCGCGCTCGTTCTGGTCGTAGAAATCCATGACGACGAAGCCGCGGAGATTGAGGCGCTTGGTGACGATGAGGCCCGGCACGCCGCGCGGGCCGTGCGCCTGCGGCGCATCGTATTGCGAGACGGCGCCGCAGCAGGCGATGCGGCCGTGGAGGTTCATGTTGAAGAGACACGCCTCGAGAATGTCGCCGCCGACATTGTCGAAATAGACGTCGATGCCTTTGGGTGCAGTCGCCCGCAGGGCCTTCGAGAATTCCGGCGCCTTGTAGTCGACGGCAGCGTCATAGCCGAGCTTGGACGTAATGAAGGCGCACTTCTCGGCGCCACCGGCGATGCCGATCGTGCGGCAGCCTTTGATCTTTGCGATCTGGCCGACGAACATGCCGACCGAGCCGGCGGCGGCGGAGACGACGACGGTCTCGCCTGCTTTTGGCTGGCCGCATTCGAGCAGGCCGTAATAGGCGGTGAGGCCGGCAATGCCATAGACGCTCATCAGATAGGTGATGGGGCTAGCTTTGCCGAGTTTGGTGAGATGCTTGCCCGGCAGGACGGCATAATCCTGCCAGCCCGTGTCGCCAAAGACGAGATCGCCGGGGGCGAAACCAGGCGCCCGGCTTTCCACGACCTCGGCCATCGCGCCACCGGCCATCACATCGCCGGCCTTGAGCGCCGAGCGGTAGGTTGCGCCCCACATCCAGGCGCGGTTGGCGGCGTCGAGGGAAATGTAACGCGTGCGCAGCAACACCTCGCCTTCGTCAGGCGCTGGCATGGGCCCCTCGCCGAGCGTGAAGACTTCGGGACCAAGCTTGCCCTTGGGCAGGTGGTCGATGAGGAACTGGCGGTTCACAGCCATGAGCGTCTCTCCCGTCTGTCTTGCTGCATCTTGCGCCTCGCCTTCGGGCGCGTGACCAGGATAGTGTGCCGACCGTCAGGCAACGCAACTGGATTCGAGGGTGGCGGATGATGAAGTGGCTGAAGATGGCGGCGACTGCCGCAGCGGTTTCAGCGCTGGCCGCCCCAGCGTTCGCGCAGAACAACTGGAACACGCCGACCGAACCGTTCCACATCATCGACAATCTCTATTATGTCGGGACGGAAGGGCTGGCGTCCTATCTGGTCGTGACGCGTGAGGGAAACATCCTGATCGATGGGGCGACGCCACAGGCGGCGGCGCAGATCGAGGCGAACATCGCCAAGCTGGGCTTCAAGATTGCCGACATCAAGATCATCCTCAACAGCCACGCCCATTACGATCATTCGGGCGGACTGGCGCAGCTGAAAACCGACACGGGCGCGCAGCTGCAGGCGATGGACGGAGATATCTCGGCGCTGGAAGGCGGCTTCTACCTCGGCAGCGAGGATGTGAAGGCGATGAGTGCGCCTCCGGTCAGGGTCGACAAGGTGCTGCACGCCGGCGATGTGGTGAAGCTCGGCGGAGTGGAGCTGAAGGCGAACCTCACGCCTGGCCACACGCGCGGTTGCACATCGTGGGGCCTGACGGTGAAGGAAGGCGGCAAGAGTTATGACGCGCTGATCTTCTGCTCGGCGACGGTCGCGGCCAACCGCATCACGCCGCCGCTGCAATACGCAGGCATCATCGAGGATTATCGCGCAACCTTCGTGAAGGCGAAGACGATGAAGGTGGACATCCCCCTCGCCCCGCATCCGGACTTCTTCCAGATGCTGCAGAAGCGGGACAAGGCGAAGGCCGATCCGAAAGCGCCGAACCCGTTCATCGCGCCTGGTGAGTTCAGGCCCTTCATCGACAGGCTCGAAGCAGACTTCGAGCGCACGCTGAAGGAGCGAACGGCCAAGGCGGCGGGGAACTAGGTTCAGGCCTAGTTCTTCCGGAGATCCTTTGGCTTATCGGTCTGGTTTCTGAGCCGGAGCGTTTCGAACAGCGGCTTGTAGCCGTGGTCTTCATAGTCGCTGCGGTGCATCAGCATGTGGAACCGGTCATTGTAATTGACACGGACCCAGCCGCCGCTGTCACGATATTCGCCCTTCGGCATCGCGGCCTCCTTCTGCATGCAGCAAGCATACAGGAGGAGGCAATCTTTAGCGAGCAGCAGTTCTGCTGAGATCAGCCTGGTGTGCGCGGCGGAGCCGGCGCCGGCGTGGCTGGCGCGGGCGGCGGGGGAAGCTTGCCGCCTTCGGCGAGGATTTTCATGTTGCCGAGCGCGCGGGTAAAGGCGGTGCGGCGGCGTTCGACATCCGCGGCCTTGGCGGCGTCATCGCCGGCGATGATCGAGGTGTCGTAGACCAGCGTGTAGACCAGCTTCGACGTCTTCGACGTGACCGGACGCGCCTCCAGCGTGCCATGATAAAGGTTGTAGGCGCGGCCATCGCGCACGGGCTGGGTATAGGTGTAGGAAAGCTCGGTCTTGCCGACGAGGATTTCGGCGCCGACGCTGCGGACGGAGCCGACCTCGCCTTCCTTGCCGGACGTCATCGTGCAGCCGGCGGCGATCTGGAACCATTCGGCGATGTCGCAATACTTGCCGATGCGCGCCCACACATCCTTGGCCGGCTTGTTCACCGTGATTTCCATCGGGATGGTGGCATAGGTCGGCGCAGCGACCGACTCGATGCGCTCACGCACGGGCGGAGCGACTGGCGCCGGTGGCGCGACCGGCGTGGCGATAACCGGAGGCGTTGCGACCGGCGGCGACGCGGGCTCCTCATGTGCGCGGACGATGACGCAGCCCGAAAGCGACGTCGCCAGAACAACGCCAGCCAGAAGTTGGATTCTCATTATGTCCTCCCGCGATTCCTGTTGCCGTCATCGATAGCGGCCGTGCGGGATCGCGCAAGTGGCCGCCTATTCGTCGGCCTCGTCCTCGAACAGGGGCTGCTGGAAAGCGGCTGGGGCCTTGAGGCCGATACGTTCCCAGGCCTTCGGTGTGGCGACGCGGCCGCGCGGGGTGCGGGCGACGAAGCCCTGCTGCATCAGATAGGGCTCGATCACTTCCTCGATGGCGTCGCGCGCCTCGGAAAGCGCTGCGGCGAGCGTATCGGCGCCGACTGGGCCGCCGGCATAAGTCTGCACCAGCGCCTGCAGGTAGCGACGGTCGAGTGCATCGAGGCCATCATCGTCGATTTCGAGACGGGCCAGCGCCTTCGAGGCGGAGGCGCGATCAATACGGGTGTTGTCGGCGTCGCAGAAGTCGCGCACGCGGCGCAGCAGCCGGATGGCGATGCGCGGCGTACCGCGCGAGCGACCAGCGATTTCTTCCGCGCCGTCCTGCGTGATGTTGGCAGTGATCCGCGCCCCTGCCCGGCGCACGATCGAGCCGAGTTCCTCGCGCGTATAGAATTCGAGGCGGATCGGAATGCCGAAACGGTCGCGCAGCGGCGTCGACAGGAGGCCCGCACGCGTTGTGGCGCCGATCAGCGTGAAAGGCGGCAGCTCGATCTTGACCGAACGCGCGGACGGACCTTCGCCGATGATGAGGTCGAGCGAGTGATCCTCCATCGCTGGATAGAGGATTTCCTCGACATGCGCCGGCAGGCGGTGGATCTCGTCGATGAAAAGCACATCGCGGGCTTCGAGATTGGTAAGCAGCGCTGCAAGGTCGCCGGCTTTGGCGATGACGGGGCCGGAGGTCGACCGGAAGCCGACGCCCATCTCGCGGCTGAGAATCTGCGCCAGCGTCGTCTTGCCGAGGCCCGGCGGGCCGGAGAGCAGGACATGGTCGAGTGCGTCCCCACGCTTGCGGGCGGCAGCGACGAAGATTTTCAGGTTCGCCTTGGCGGCCTGCTGGCCGGTAAAATCATCGAAGCCTGTCGGACGCAGCGCACGGTCCAGCGCCTCGCCGGGCTGGCGTTCAGGATCCGTAATGTCGCCGTCTCTCGCCATGATCCTCCTTGTCTATGACTTCGAACGAAAAGGAAACGTTGACGCAGACCGGCCGGCCCGGATGGTATTGATTTTCGATAATCCCAAGCGCAGGACTAGACCCGACTTGGGGTCGTTTTTGAGGAATTCCCGCACATGGCGATGAAACTGCGAAACAAACGGTCCTGGGGAATGTTGACGGGGGCAACCGTCGCCCTCGTGCTGGCGGCGTGCACACCGGCCGCCGAGAAACCGGCTGAACCGACGGCGACCGCGGCCTCGGCGGCGTGGCCCGCGCTGATCGAAGAGTGGCTGGCGAGCGACTTCAAGGCCAACCCGGAGATGGCGGTCTATCAGGGCAAGCACGAGTATGACGGCGTGCTTTCGGATGTGAGCGACGCGGCGTTGAAGGCAGAGATCGCGCGGCTGCACGAGTGGAAAACCAAAGTCGAGGCGGTGGATCCGACTACGCTGGACGATGCGCAGAAATTTGAGCGCGATTATTTCCTCGCCAATGTCGACGGTTCCCTATTCTTCCTGGAAACCGCCGACTGGCCGCACAAGAACCCGACCTTCTATTCGATCGACCCGGGCGTCTATCTCGACCGCAACTACGCCGACGACCTCACGCGCCTGAAGGCCGTGACCAAGTGGGCGTCGAACGTGCCGGCCTATCTGGCTGCGGCGAAGACGAACCTGAAAGGACCATTCGCCCCTGCCCTGATCAACATGGGCGTCAACTCCACCGAGCCGCTGGCCGACTTCGTGACGAACGACGTCGCCGAAGTGTTCAAGGGCGTCGCCGACAAGGAAGCACAGGCGGCGTTCAAGACGGCGGCGGCGGATGCGGCCAAGGCGTTCAAGGATTTCGCCGGCTACCTGAAGACGCTGCCCAAGGGCAAGACGGAAGACTTCGCGATGGGGCCGGACCTGTTCGCGAAGATGCTCTATGCGACCGAGCGGGTCGACACGCCACTGGACGAGCTAGAGCGGATCGGCCGTGAGGACCTGAAGCGCAATCAAGCGGCGCTCATCGAGGCGTGCAAGACGTTTGCGCCGGGCGCGACTGTGAAAGCGTGCGTGGAGAAGGCGGATGCACTGAAGCCGGATGGCGATTCCGTGACTTATGCCACCAAGCAGCTGGTCGAGCTGAAGCAATTCCTGATCGACAAGAACGTCGTGTCGATCCCGGGAACAGAAGAGGCGCGCGTGAAATTCTCGCCGCCCTACAACTCGCAGAACGGCGCCTATATCGACATTCCGGGCCCGTATGAAGTGAACATGCCGAGCTACTACAATATCTCGAAGCCCGATCCGAAGTGGAGCAAGAAGGAGCAGAACGATTATATCTCGGGTCGCTCCGATCTGCTGTTCACTTCGGTGCACGAGGTCTGGCCGGGGCACTTCCTGCAGTTCCTGCACGCCAACCGTTCGCCGTCGATCTACGGCCGCGTCTATGTCGGCTATGCGTTCGCGGAGGGCTGGGCGCACTACACCGAAGAGATGATGTGGGACATGGGTCTCGGCGCGGGCGATCCCGAGAAGCACATCGGGCAGCTGACCAACGCGACCCTGCGCAATGTGCGTTTCCTGTCTGCCATCGGCATGCACGCCAAGGGCATGACGCTGGAACAGTCGAAGCAGATGTTCGTGGACGAAGGCTATCAGGACATCGGCACAGCCAAGCAGCAATCGGCGCGCGGAGCGTATGACCCGGCCTATCTCAACTACACGATGGGCAAGCTGATGATCCGCAAGCTGCGCGACGACTGGTGTGCGGCGAAGACGCCAGCGGCGGGCGCCGACCCGCACGCATGCTGGAAGGATTTCCACGACGCCTTCCTCACCTATGGCGGCCCGCCGATCCCGCTGGTGCGCGGCGCGATGATGAAGGAAGCGCCGAAGGCGGCGTTCTAGGTCTTTGAAGGTGCGCGGCGTGATCCGATCACGTCGCGCACTTTAAGGATCAGGATCAGGGCTGCGAGGCAGAAGGTGACGCCGTTGGCGATGATGATCGACCATTGCATGGTCATCAGGCCATACGTCCCCCACAGCGCGATGCCGGCCGTGAACAGCGTGTACATGGCGAGCGAGATGGCGCCCGTATCGCGTGTGCGAAGGACCTGTGCGGCCTGCGGCAGGAAGGAAATGGTCGTCAGGAACGCCGCCAGGCCGCCAATGATGTCCGCGTTCATGCCATCCCCTCGAATCTTCCGCCTGCCCTGCGGCCTATCATGCCTATATCATAGCGGCATGAGCCTGAAGATCGCCGCCGCATGACGTCGCGACCGAAGACCCAGAAACCCAGTTCTCTGGTGCAGATGCGGCGCATCGCCAATGGCCTGCTGCTGGCGATCATGGGGGTGTTCGTCTTTTCCCACATGTGGGAGCCGGCGGGCCAGGACTGGGACATGCAGTGGCGCTTCGTGCGCGCCTTTGCCGAAGCCGCGATGGTCGGCGGTCTTGCCGACTGGTTTGCCGTGACCGCGATCTTCCGCCGGCCGCTCGGCCTGCCCATTCCGCACACGGCGGTGATCCCCAACAACCAGGATCGCATCGCCGATGCTGTCGGCCGCTTCATCGCCGACAATTTCCTGAAGGCCGAACTCGTCGCCGAGCGGGTGAAGGACAAGGACCTCTCCGAAGCGCTGGCGAAATGGCTGGCCTCGCCCTCGCAGTCGAGCGCGTTGGCAGGCGGACTGGTGCAGGCCGTGCCTGCCCTGCTTGATGCGCTGGACGACGAGACAGTGTCGGTCTTCCTGCGCCAGCAGGCGGCTGAAGCCGCTGAAGGCGCACGCGTAGCGCCGGCGTTCGGATCGGTTCTGGAGGCGCTGGCCGAACAGGGGCGGCACCAGGCGATCCTCGATGCGCTGCTGAAGCAGGGCTACCGGCTGCTGGAGCAGAACCAGGACATCATCCGCGAACGGGTGCGCGAGCGGTCTGGCTGGCTGATGCGGTTCGTCAGCGCGGACCGCAAGGTGGCGGACACCGTGATCAATGCGGTGAACGACCTGCTGTACGATGTGGCGGCGGACCCGCGCCATCCGTTGCGCGGGCAGCTGAACGACATGGTGGTGAAGTTTGCAGGCGACCTGCGGGATGACCCCGTGTTGCAGGCGCGCGTGGGAACGTGGCTGAAAGAGGCGGCCGCGCATCCGTCGGTAGCCGGTGCGGTGGAGGCGGGGTGGAACGAGTTCAAGGCGGCGCTGCGGCGCGACTGTGCCGCGCCTGACGGGCGGCTGCGTACATGGCTGGAGGGTGCGCTGATCAATCTCGGGGCCGGACTGCTGCGCGAACCGAGCGTGCGGGCGGCGCTGAACGCGCGCCTGCGCGCGCTGCTGGTGGAGCTGGCGGACCGCCACGGCGAGGATGTGGCGAAGCTGGTTTCCGAAACCATCCGCCGCTGGGATTCGGTCACCATCGTCGAGAAGCTGGAAAGCAATGTCGGGCGCGACCTGCAGTATATCCGGCTCAACGGCACGATCATTGGCGGCCTTGTCGGCCTGGTGCTGCACGCAGGCGCAGAGATTCTCTAGGCGGTCGGCGCCAGCTCCTTGAGGGCTGCGTGGATAAACGCCGCTTCCTTTGTATCCTCACGTACGTCGTGCGCCGCTTGTGAGACCTCCTGTTTTGGCGCCCGGGCGTGTGACTGAATTTGCGCAACTCAGCCAGTCGCAATGACTGGGTAGTATGGGCGTGATTGACCCAAACCAGCCACAACCGCTGCCGTCATGACGTTACGGAATGGAGCTTGCCGTCATCCACCGCGCTCACCGCGGCGATCTCTATTCCTTCGCGATGAATAGATTTCAATTCTGACGCGAACAGTCTGGCGCAGGTTCGCGGCCGATGAGAGGATCAATGTCCGGAACACTCACATGGAGGCTACGTCCATGAATATGAAGCTGTTGTGCGGTGCTGCTCTTATCCTGACGATTGGGACCTTCGCGCCCCCCCTCGCAAGCGCGCAACCGCAGGATACATCGCAGAAAGACACCATCATCATAACCGGCACGCGCGTCGAGGCGCGCTCCGCGACCGATACGCCAGCTCCCGTTGATGTGGTGACCGGCCTCGAGCTGTTGAACCAGGGCGACAACGACACGGTGAACCTGCTCCGCACGTCGGTGCCCTCGTTCAACGCCACCACACATCCGATTTCGGACGCCGCCACGCTTATCCGTCCGGTCAACCTCCGCGGATTGCCGCCGGACAACACACTTGTCCTGGTCAATGGCAAGCGCCAGCACCGGGCTGCAGTCATTGCCTTCCTCGGCGCCGGTATTTCGGACGGCAGCCAGGGCCCCGACATTTCGACCATCCCGGCGATCGCGCTGAAACAGGTCGAGGTGCTGCGCGACGGCGCCTCATCGCAATACGGTTCCGATGCCATTGCGGGTGTCATCAACTTCATCCTCAAGGACGACCCCTCGGGCGGTTCGCTCGATGGCAAGTGGGGCCAGACCTACGAGGGCGACGGCGCGTCCTATCAGGTTGCGGGCAATGTCGGCCTGCCTGTTGGACCGAACGGCTTCATCAACCTGTCAGCCGAGTACCAGCAAACCGACGCCACGAGCCGGTCGGTGCAGAGGGATGACGCTGCCGCGCTGATCGCCGCCGGCAACACGGCTGTCGCCAATCCGGCGCAGATCTGGGGCCAGCCCGAGATCAAGGGCGACTACAAGCTCTACGCCAATTTCGGGATCGACCTGAATGAAAACCACGAACTCTACGCTTTTGGAAACTTCGCCCACCGCGAAACGGAAGGCGGCTTCTTCTTCCGCAATCCGACCAACAGGCCGGGCGTCTATGCAGGTCCCCTAGTCAATCCGACCACGGGCGCAGCGCAAGCGGGCGGGGTTCCATCCATTCTGGTCGGCGATCTGAGCGTCAACACGGCGGGCGACTGCCCGGCCGGTATTCCGCTGACAGCAGGTGGCGGCCTGCGCCCCAATCCGACCGTCCTCGCTGCGGTCACCGCCAATCCGAACTGCTTCTCCTTCGTCGAGATGTTCCCGGGCGGGTTCACGCCAAACTTCGGCGGCGAGCTTGAGGACAAATCCATTGCGGTGGGCCTGCGCGGAGAGGTTCCGTTGTTCGCCGGCCTCAACTACGACGTCAGCTACCGCTATGGCGACAACCAGGCCGACTTCAACATCAAGAACACGATCAACGCCTCGCTCGGCCCCAACACGCCCACCTCGTTCAACCCGGGTGGATACGGCCAGATCGAAAACCTGTTCAACCTTGACTTCGCCTACGGTCTTCCGATTTCGGGTTTCGCCTCGGACCTCAACATCGCCTTCGGTTTCGAATGGCGCGAAGAGGAATTCGAAGTTCGCGCGGGCGATCCGGCCTCCTACGCTCTCGGGCCGCTAGCGGCGCCGTCTTCCGCCTATCCGCTCGGCCAGGGTTTCTCGACAAGCTCCAACGGGTTCGGCGGCTTCACTCCCAACTCGGCCGGCAAGAACAGCCAGTCTAACACCTCTTACTATGTCGACCTCGAATCCGACGTGACCGACGTACTGACGCTGCAGACGGCGGTGCGCTTCGAGGACTATGACGCGTACGGCCAAACCACCAATTACAAGGTCGGCGGCCTGTGGCGCGTGTCGCCGATGATCAGCTTGCGATCCACCTATTCGACGGGCTTCCACGCCCCGACGGCCGGCCAGGCGAACGTCATCAACGTGACGACGCAGTTCTCCAACGGCCAGCTCGAGGACGAGGGGACATTCCCACTCAACAGCCCCGCTGGTCAGATCGCGGCGGGCTACATTGCCGGCCCGACATCGGCTGGCGGCTTAGGTCTGCCGCGGCCGCAGCTCGGGCCCGAGGAGTCGAAGAACTTCACGCTCGGCGCGGCTTTCGATATTGGCTCGTCCACCTTGACCATCGATTTCTTCAATATCGACGTCGAGGATCGTATCTCGCGCTCCTCGACCATCAGCTTCCCGGCCGCTCTGCAATTCCTTGCCGCGCAGAACAGCGTGCCCACTGGCGGAGCGACCCGCACGGGCGATCTCCTGCAGATACTCGACAACGCCAATATCCTGGACCGCGCGGACTTCACCGGCTTTGAAGATCTGGTGGCCTTTGCCTTCTTCAACAACGATTTCGATACCCAGACCCGCGGCATCGATGTCGTGCTCTCGGGGCCTGTCGATTTCTTCTCTGTCGGCGACACCACCTATGCCGCCGCGCTGAACTACACCGACACCAGCGTCGAGAACGTCGGACAGACGATCTCCCCGACCCGTGTCCAGCAACTTGAAGAGAGCGTGCCGCAGTGGAAGGGGAACTTCTCGGTCACGCACACGCAGGGCCCATGGCGCGTGCTCGGCCGTCTCAACTACTATGGCAGCTATTTCGAGGCCCACCTCGAAGACAACACGCTGCCCATCGACGGCGACGCCGCCGTGCTGGTTGACGCCGAGGTTGGCTACAAGATCACGGACAACATCGAGCTGATCGCGGGCGCGCAGAACCTGCTCGACCAGTATCCGGTCGACAATCCGTGGGCTGGCATCGTTGGCGCCAAGTATGGCGAGCGCTCGCCCTACGGCTTCAACGGCGGCTTCTACTACGTGAAGGCGCGCATGACCTTCTAGCGTCGATCTGCGCCTGACCTTGCCAGCACACTCGCCAGGCAGGGGCAGGCGCCGACGGCTCGATCCGAGTTTGACCCGCTCCGCCGCGGGTTCGCCATTGACCACCTTGCGGCCAGAAACTCAGGCCGTCGGCGCAAGCGCCTTGAGGGCTGCGCGGATGAGTTGTGCTTCCTTGACGTCCTCGCCCATGTCACGCGCGGCCTGGGCCACGACTCGTGCAGCGTCGGCCTGCGTGTAGCCGAGATTGACCAGCGCGGAGATCGCGGCGGCGCGGGCGCCGGAGGCCGGCGTGGCGGGGATCGCGCCGAGCGTTGAGGTTGTCGGGTTGGACGCAAAGAGCCCCATCGGCGGCGGCTTGCCCTTGAATTCGGTGACGATGCGCTCGGCCAGCTTCTTGCCGACGCCGTTGGCGCGAGAAATCGCGCCGGTATCCGCCAGCGCAATGGCGTCCATCAGCTGCGGCAGGGTGAGCGTATCGAGGATGGAGAGAGCGATCCTGGCGCCTACGCCAGGCGCATCTTGCAGGCGCGCAAACCAGGCGCGCTCCTCGCCGCTGACAAAGGCAAAGAGCCGGATAGCGCTTTCGGACATCTGGGTTTCGACAAAGAGTTCAGCCGCCTCGCCGACAGCCAGCCGCGAAAGCGTGCGTGAGCCGGCATGCACGAGATAGCCGACGCCAGCGACATCGATCAGCGCCTGCCCTTCTCCGACTGCGGCTATCGTTCCTCGGAGACGGCCGATCATGCCTTGAGCCTCTGATGGGCAAGCGGTCGGTGATGGGCGCCGCAGATGGCGACAGCGAGCGCATCAGCTGCGTCTGCGGAAACCTCGCCGGCCTTCGGAAGAAGCCTGCGCACCATGAAGGCGACTTGCGCCTTGTCGGCGGCGCCTGTGCCTACGATGGACTGTTTCACCTTGCGCGCCGCGAACTCGTGGACCTTGAGACGCGCTGCGGCCAGCGTCGCCATTGCTGCGCCACGCGCCTGGCCAAGCAGCAGCGTCGATTTCGGGTTCTGGTTGACGAAGGTTTCCTCGACAGCCGCCTCGTCCGGCGCATGGGCGGCGACCACCTCGCGCAACCCCTCGCACAGGAAGGCGAGACGGTCGGCCATGTCGGCTTCGGTATCGGGCTTGATGACGCCGTGGGCGATCCAGGTGAGGCGCGGACCGTCCATGGCGATGACGCCCCAGCCGGTGTAGCGCAGGCCCGGGTCGACGCCGAGGATTCGAATCATCTGGTCCATCCCCGGCTTTATCCCACCCCTCGAACGAATTGAGAACACGTCAGGAGTTAACAAGGCGGAAACCAAGGCCGCCGACCTTGGCGCCATGACGATTTCCTTATCCCGCATGACTCGCCGGAACGCGCTGAGACTTGGCGCGCTCGCACTGGGCGGCATCGCGCTGGCGCCGGCTGCGCTAGCCTCGCCTGTGATGCGCTGGCCGCTGAAGCTTGCCTATGCGCGTGTCGGCCCGGGCGGGTTCCTTCATGTGCGCGGCGACGAACAGCAGGCGTGGACCACGATGCAGACGCGGCTCGGCGGGTTGATCGAGGTGATCGATCCGATCCAGCCATCCGACATGATGGGCGCCAAGGCGCCGCAAGTGGATGGCGCCGCAAGCTGCGCGATGGTGGCGCGGCAGCTGGCCTCGGGCCAGGGCTTCAGCCATGTGATCCTTTATGCGACGCAAGACGGACAGCGGCGCTATGAGTCAGATGGCAGCTGGTTCTCCGACATGTTCTCCAGCCTGCAGGCGGATGTCGACAAGGACGACCGCGCAACCGGCGAGGCTCACCTGCTCGATGTCAGCGGCGGCTCGGCGCTGATCTCCGTCAGCACGGATGCGAAGCCCCGCGATCCGTTGAACCTGTTCGACGGCGGGCGCAATCCGGAGCGCGAGACGCTGGCTGGCCTGACCCTGGGCCTGGAACGCCGGCTGCAGGATCTCGCGCGCGACGCCTATGAGAGCCAGCGCTCGATCGCGGACTAGCTCGCCGCCACCCTGCCCGCCTTGCGCTTGCGGCGGCGGAGGGCAACCTGGACGACAAACAGCACGACCAGGATCAGGGTCGCGAGCATCACCGCGCTCTGCGTCATGCCGGTAATGCGCGAGCCGAAGCGCTGCTGGCCATCGACTAGAGTGTAGGCAAAGGGACGCAACGCCTCCACGCGCACGAAGAGTTCGTTCACCAAGCCGCCGAGCAGGACGTAGTAGCTCAGCATCATCGAGACAGGATGGACATACGCCCAGACCCCGTGGCGCTGGCGCAGCGAGGCAAACCAGCCGATTGCGGTGAAGACAAGCGCAGCAATGGCGAGCCAGTGGAAGAAGCCGAGCACGCCGGGGCCGAACCTCATGTTGATGAAGTCCATGTCGAACTTGTAGATCGCAAAGACCAGCAGGTTCGCGACGATCATCGAGCCGGCATAAGAGTGGCCGCGCAACTGGTGCCAGCGGCCGCGGTCGAACACCACGGTGTTCCAGGCGCCGAGAACAAGCGCTGCCGCGCAGGCAAGCGTGTGCAACCAGCCGATGAGGCCGACACCATCCATGTGCATTGGGGAGGTCCTTCTCGTTTCTTCTTTCGTTGCGGCGGCCGGGCTCTTTTCGGCCAGACTCTTTTCAGATTGGGTCAGGTCTCGCCGATGATGCCCTTCAGGAAAGTGACGTAGTCCTCGAATGCCCGCCGCCCTGCCCGCGTCAGCTTCGTGCGGGTGCGCGGACGGTTGTGGTGAAAGTCCTTCACGACTTCGATGTAACCGGCGGCCTCAAGCGACGTGATGTGGGCGCCGAGATTGCCTTCGGTGGCGCCTGACAGCGCTTTCAGCCTCACGAATTCCAGCATCTCGCGGTCGGGCAGGGCTTTCAGCGCGGACATGATCTTGAGCCGCACGGGCTGGTGGATGAGAGGGTCGGGCTGTTCAGCCACCTAGGCGCTCCGCAGCCAGAGACCGCCAACGATCAGGCCGCCGCCACCGACGCCTGCCATCCAATAGAGGAAATAGTCGGGGAGGAAAAAGTATCCGGCGGCGGTGAGGCCGATCAGAGCGAGGCCCAGCGGCAGCATGCGCCAGCCTTTCGTCCAGATGCCGATGAAGGAATAGAAGACGCCGAT
Source organism: Hyphomonadaceae bacterium (assembly GCA_965279205.1). Lineage (GTDB taxonomy): Bacteria > Pseudomonadota > Alphaproteobacteria > Caulobacterales > Hyphomonadaceae > UBA7672. Next base: position 807,106 of record OZ257144.1, on the reverse strand, counting down.
GACGAGCGGCATGATGGCGCTGACCTGCCGGTAGTCGAGTTGCGGTATGATGGCGATCAGCGTGGCGACGAAGATGCCGATGGCGCCGAACGAAGCGAAATAGCGCCAGCCGAACTGCGATCCCCGCACAAAGGCGCTGGACTGGCGCATGCTGAGAATGACGCTTCCGATCACGCCGCCGACGATGAGCGTCAGCCAGATCCATGACAGCTGGGGCATGGATGCGGTGACCGTGTAGCCGATCGCCCAGATCACGCCCCACATGATGAGGTAGGGCGCGGACGCGCGGCCGTGCTGGGAGGCCGCGGCGCGGTTTTCCGTCTTCTCTATGTCCTTCAACGTGATCTGCGCTTCGGCGGGTGTCAGGGACATTAGGCGGCCTCCTCAGTGTCAGATTACTCTATTTGTCAGAGTTATCTGAGTCAAGCGGTCGAAAATGGCTTGAAAGTGACGGCTCGGCGCATGCTTTCCGGTTGAGGCGGTGAGCGCGGCCGCTAAGGTCCCCGGGCATTCAGACAGGCTGGGAGACGGATCATGCGTTGGAAACATCTGGCAGCGGCATCGCTTGTCGTACTGGCGATGGCGGCGTGCTCGCCAGCGGAGGACACGGCCAGCGTTCCAGCCGCGGTCTATGACGCGGCGACGACCGAACAGCTGACTTCCAACCCTCTGCTCGCAAAATGGACCGGGCCTAGTGGCGGCCAGCCGGCCTTCGACAAGATGGACCTGGCGCTGATGAAGCCGGCGCTGGAAGCTGGGATGGCGGCGAGCCTCGCGGACATCGATGCGATCGCCAGCAATCCGGCCAAACCCACCTTTGCCAACACGATCGAGGCGATGGAGCGCGAGGGCGAGGCTCTCGACCGCGCGCAGACCTATTACGGGATCTGGTCGCAGAACCTGTCGACGCCGGATTTCCGCGCCATCCAGACCGAGATGGCGCCGAAGCTGGCCGAGTATCAGTCGAAGATCACCCAGAACGCAGCGTTGTTTGCACGCATCAAGGCGCTGCACGACGACGAGGCCAGCCTCAAGCTGACGCCGCACCAGGCCCGCCTGCTGAAGCTGGTCTATGACCGCTTCCAGCTCAACGGAGCGGAACTTACCGGCGAGAAGAAGGAACGCTATGCGGCCATCAACCAGGAACTGGCTGAGCTGCAGACAAAATTCTCGAACAACCTGCTGGCCGACGAGGAAGGCTGGGTCACCTACCTGACCCCAAAACAGCTCGGCGGCCTGCCCGCCAGCTTCGTGGCGTCCGCCAAGGCGGCGGCCGAAGAGCTGGGCAAACCGGGCATGTACGCCATCACCAATACACGCTCCTCGATGGACCCATTCCTCACCTATTCAACCGAGCGATCACTCCGGGAACAGGTCTGGAAGAACTACTACAGCCGCGGCGACAACGATGACGACCACGACAACAACGCCGTGATCGCCAAGATTCTGCAACTGCGCCACGAGCGCGTGGGGCTGCTGGGCTACAAGACCTATGCCGAATGGCAACTCAAGGACAACATGGCGACCGAGCCGGCCGAGGCGTCCGCACTCATGGAAGCCGTGTGGGCGCCGGCGGTGGCGCGGGCGAAGGAAGAAGTCGCCGACATGCAGGCGCTCGCCGGAACTGAAAGCAAGAAGGGGGAAGGCGCGAAGATCACGATCGAGCCGTGGGACTACCGCTTCTATGCGGAGAAGGTCCGCAAGACGAAATACGATCTCGATGGCGAACAGCTGAAGCCGTACCTGCAGCTCGACCAGCTGCGCGAGGCGATGTTCTACGTCGCGGGCGAGCTGTTCGGCTTCGGCTTCACGCCGGTCGCCGAAGGAAAAATCACGGTCTTCCATCCCGACGTGAAAGTCTGGGAAGTGACCGATAAGGCGTCGAGCAAGCATGTGGGCTACTGGTATCTCGACCCCTATGCCCGGCAGGGCAAGCGATCGGGTGCGTGGGCGTCGAGCTATCGCTCGCACTCGACATTCGACGGACCGGAGACCGTCCTGTCGTCAAACAACTCGAACTTCGTGAAACCGGCGCCGGGCGAGCCGCTGCTGATCTCGTTCGACGATGCGGAAACGTTCTTCCACGAGTTCGGCCATGCCCTGCACTCGCTGATCTCGAATGTGGAATATCCCGGGCTCAATGGCGGGGTACGCGACTACACCGAATTCCACTCGCAGCTGCTTGAGCGCTGGCTGCTGACCGATCAGGTGGTGAACAAGTATTTCCGCCACTACAAAACCGGCGAGCCGATGCCGAAGGAGCTGATCGACAAGATCAACAATGCGGCGACGTTCAACCAGGGTTTCCAGACCGTTGAGTTCCTGGGGTCGGCGATCATGGACATGAAGTATCATTCGGTTGATCCGACCGGGATCGATCCGAGAGCGTTCGAAAAGGTGGAACTCGCCAAGCTTGGCATGCCGAAGGAAATCCCGATGCGGCACCGCTCGACCCAGTTCGGGCATATCTTCTCGAGCGAGGGTTATGCTGCGGGATACTACGGTTATCTCTGGGCTGAGGTGCTGACAGCGGATGCGGCCGAGGCGTTCAAGGAAGCGCCGGGCGGACTCTACGACAAGCCGCTGGCGGCCAAGATGATCGACAACCTGTTTGCGGTGCGCAACGCGGTCGATCCTAAGGAGGCCTATCGTGCTTTCCGCGGGCGCGACGCGACGATCGATGCATTGCTGCGGGATCGGGGCTTCCCGGTTCCGGTGAAGACCGGCGCGGGCACGCAGTAGCTTCGCGCTAGGAACGAGCCTTTTGCGAACGCGCCAGGACTCTTTGCGCGTTCGCGGGCTCCGCCGCGTAGATCGAGCGGTAAAGCTCAAGATATTGCGCCTGTCGCCTGAGCGGGTGACCATAGAGCCAGATCGCACGATCGATCGCGGCGGTCGTGTAGTCGCTGGCGCCGCGCCAGCGCAGGATGCGGCCGAAGATGAGCGCACTGGGCGCGAGGCGGCCGCGCAGGAAATCGAGCAGATCCGTGGCGTGGCATTCGAAGCCGGCCGCGTAGCCTGATATCGGTTCCGGCTTCTGCAGCAGCATGAAGCGCGCGCCGGATGGATCGTATTCGAAGACGTGGTCGGCATTGCCCGACATGGCGGCGATGGCGAACTTTGCTTTCATGCCGGGGGAGAGGTTCGCCGCCATCAGCGAATAGAGCGCGCGGAACAGCGAGCCGCCGTAGAGGAATTCTGCAAAGGTGTTGAGACGCTCGCCCAGTTCCTGCAGCTCGCCGGGGGCAAGTTCAGCTCGTCCCGACGCGGGCGAGACACCTTCGGGCGGCGTGGTGCTGGGCCGATAAGCGTGGCTGGGCCATTGGTCCTTAGGCAGGACACCAAGCCAGGGCGAACGCTCGATGACGTCCCGGACTCCGTTTCTGTCGGAAATGATCTGCATGCCCGGACGCGGAACGATGAAGCGCTCTGTTGGGATGACAGTCTGCAGGCCTTCGAACAACTCGTCGGAATCGAGCGGAAAACAAACGCTGTTCATCCAGGCCCGCGGGCCGGTGAACGAGAAACCGCCACCGCACATGAGTGAGGCGACCGGCGGGCGCGCGCGGCGCCTGTGCTCGGCGACAAACCTTGCCACGATCGGCTGCATCGTCGGCGCCGGGCGCGGCGGCTGTTCCTGGAAGGACAGGTTGAGCGTGTTGTTGGCATAGCCCCACATGCTTGCCGCAGCGCCGCGCTGCTGGAGCTGGGCTTCGATGGCTTCGGACACGGTGACATCGACGGGCGAGAAGAAGCTGCCGCCATCGATCGTGTCCTGAATCAGGAAGGGCATCGTCTCCCACTCGTCCTGCTCGTCGTGGCGGACGTGGTCAGGCGTGAAGCAGGTGATCTGGAGATCGGCGATCTTGATCGTCTGACCGGCCGAGACCGGAATAACGGTGAAACCCATTTCCTGCAGGAACTGGCGCATCGCCAGGGACGAGCGCTCGGGCACGTAGACTGGAACCTCGCGCGAGATGCGGTTCACCGACGGAATGTTGAAATGGTCTTCGTGCTCGTGAGACAGGAAAACGGCATCGATCGGCGGCATGGCGGCGACATCGAGCTGGCGCGGCGGATAGACCACGCCAACGCCGCCATTGTGACCGAACGGCTCGACCAGAAGCGGATCGAACAGGATCCGCGCGCTGGCAGTTGCGAACTGCCAGCCCTGGTGACCGATGAACGTCGTTTCCAGCATTCAGAACGCCCAGAAGAAGCCCACGCCGACACTCCAGCCCGGAAATGCCGGGCTTGTCCACTGCGGGACAGTCAGGCGCAGAGTTCCAGGATTTCCACGATGTCGTCGGCGCTTTTTATTGGGCGGGGATTCGTGCGGACACCCCGGTCATGCATTGTGTGCTCGGCTATGGCGCGGAAATGCGAGCGACCGATCATGACTTCGGACAGGCGCCACGGAAGGCCGAGCGATTTCACGAGGTCGCGCACGACATCGGCCGCAGGCAGGGCGCGCTTGCCCATCAGCCTTGAGACAAGCGCCTGACGGTCGCGGTTCTGGTTACGGTTCCATGCGAGAACTCCGTGCAGCGTGATGCAGGAGGTGATGCCGTGCGGAATATCGTAGGAGCCGCCTAGCGTGTGGCCGATGGCATGGCTTGCGCCCATTCCCCTGCCCGAGGACGCGCCGGAAATGGCGAGCCACATGCCGTGCTGGCAAAGCGCGCGGGATCCAAGGTCGGCGGGATTTTCGTGGCTGTCAGCGAGGCCTTTTGACAGGAGACGCAGACCTTCGGCTGCGACCGCATCGCCCATTGGCGCACGTTCAAGATTGCAGAGCTGTTCGACGGCGTGATCGACGGCCTTGAGACCGGTCGAGAACCAGAGGCGCGGCGGCGTTGCGAGTGTCAGCGCGGGATCGAGCACCACCGCCTTCGGCGCCATGTCGGGATGGGTGTAGGCTTCCTTGACCTTCTTCTCACCGTCCGTGACGCCAGCGGTAGCTGTGAATTCGGCCGCCGACAGGGTGGTCGGGATCGCGATCATGCGGGTGCTTGAGGCGATCTGCGCCGGATCCTTGCGGTCCTCGCCACGACCGAGCCGATAGGGTCCAAGTTGATCTGTGCGATCGAAGCCTGCCCAGAGGCAGAGCTGCATCAGTTTGGTTGCATCGATCACCGATCCGCCGCCGAAAGCGATCAGAAGATCGGCTTTCGCTTCGCGCGCCGCGGCAGCGCCGGCGATAACATCGGCGCGCGGCGAGTGTGAGGCGATGGCGTCGAACACGCCGACGCAGAGGGAGCCAAGGCCTGCAGCCAGCTGGGCGGCAAGACCGTCCTTGCCGCCCAGCGAGCGCGTCGTCATCACCATCAGGCGCGAGGCGCCGTAGCGTTTCGCCAACTCGGAGACGGCTTCGACGGCGGGGCGGCCATAGACGACCGCGTCCTGTCTTGGAAAGCGGTGCTGGCCGGTGATCATTTGCGCTTCTCCCGGAGACGGCGGAGCCGCCGCTTGGGTGGGCCATGGAACCAGTCGATCACATAGTCGAAGGCATCCTCGTCATCGACGCCCTCCTCCGTCCGCGTCCTGCCTCGTCCAGAGAAGCCTTCACGATGCACTGCTTCGCGATCACCGCTGATGAGATGATGCCAGGGATAGAGATCCTTGCCTTCATGCACGAGGCGATAGGCGCAGGATTTCGGCAGCCAGTCGACCTCGGACACGACCTTGGGCGTCAGCTTCACGCAGACGGGAACGTATTGCTTGCGGTTCGGGTAGTCCTTGCACTGGCAGGTGTTTCCGTCGAGCAGCTTGCAATGGAGGCTGGTGAAGTAGAGGTCGCCATTGTCCTCGTCTTCCAGCTTCACCAGGCAGCATTTCGCGCAGCCGTCGCAGAGCGATTCCCACTCCGGGTCCGACATCTCGTGCAGCTTCTTGGTTTTCCAGAAAGGTTCGTCGCTCACCTCAGAAAGGGTCCTTCAGGATATCCTGCCATTCCTTGTGCTTTTCCAGCGTGGCGCGCGTAAACGGGCACAGCGGCACGACTTTCAGACCGCGCGCGCGAACGTCCATAACCATGTGTTCGACCAGCGCCTTGCCGACGCCCAGACCGCCGAGTTCCTTTGGCACGCCGGTGTGATCGATGATCAGGATTTTCTCGCCAGCCTTGGAGAAGGTCATCTCGGCGTCAGGCTTGCCCTCGACGCGCGCGACGTAGCGGCCGCCAGTCGCCGTGTCCTCGCGTGTGATGCTGACCTTGACCTTCGGGACGTCGACCATTCCACACTCCAGGCGCGACAAATGCTGCGCTGGTTTAAGCGTGTGGGAGGCGAAGGAGAAGGGGTTTCAGCCCCGCTCGATGATTGAGCCGAGGCGTTTGATGGCGGCGAAGATTTCGGGAGCGCGGGCGGACAGGTGCGAGGTGGCCTCGGGCGCGGCCTCGATCAAGTCTTGCACTTCCATGATGGTCAGCTCCACCTCGCGGCGGGCGGCCAGGAAACGCGCCTTCACGGCGTCCGGCGCGGCCTCGTAGGCGGCAATCGCCAGATCGCGATCCTGTGGACTGGTGGTCCGGAAATGCGCGGCGTAGCCGACCGGCCGCCAGTCGAGCACGGTTTCGAGCGTTTCGGCAGCCTGCCCCAGGGTCGAGATCTTTGTCGCTATCTCGTTGTAATGATTGAGATAGTGGACAGCCAAGCCGGTCGCCGGGTTGATGCTGGCGGACCGAAGGCGCTCGGGGTCGAGCTGGGCGGCATAGCGCATGGGCGGGCTCGCGCAAAAGAAGGTTGGCGAAGCCTGTGCCCGGAGGATTTACGGGCGCTTAATGTCGTTTAGGAACGGGGCATGCGTGATCGCGTTTTCTTCCCGCTGGCTTTCATCCTCGCCAGCGCCTTCATCTTCATGGCGCTGCAGCCATTCGCAGACCGGCCGCCAACCGGGCCGTTGAGCTGTGGCAACTGTCCCAACAAGGAAGACATCACCGCATCGGGCCGCGAGCTGAACCGCTTCCTGCCCGGAACGAACAGAGGAACCGAGCTGGTCACGCCGCCGGGCGGAACGGGGCCAGTCCTTCGGATCACACGCCAGGCCAGCGAGGTTTATGAAGATCCACGCACCGGACCGCATCTGGTTCTTGCCGAGGATCTGGAGTTCGCCTTCGAGGCGCGCCCGGTCGAGATCGTGATCGAGGCGCGCTCTGCTGGCGATTTTCCGGCGAGCAAGTTCGAGGCGAATTACTTCGCGCGCGCAGAGGGGGAGAGCGGATGGCAGCCGTTCGAGCTGACGCCGGAGTTCAAGGCCTACGCGTTCACATTCAGCGTGCCGCGCCGCGGCCCAGCGGTGGGATATGATTATCTCGGCATCAGGCCGGTAGCGCCGGACAAGCGGCGGACAATGGAAGTGCGCTCGGTGCGCTTTCATACCGTAGGCGCCAAGAGCGCGCCGGAACCTGAAGAGCCTGCAAAGACGGGCGGCTAGGCCGGGCGCTGGTTCCAGCTGACGACGGTCGCGGCGTTCTCGACCCCAAGTTCGATGACGCCATAGGCGCCAGTCGCAAGCTTGGCGTCGTGGCGCGCCTCGCCCGCCGCCGCAAGAGCGAAGCGGGCGATGCCGTTGGATGTGACGATGAGGTGGTCGCCCCGCTCTTCCGACAGGTCCGAGAACAGCTCCTGCCAGTTGCCGGTGATTGCTGCGGGATCGACGCGCCAGCCTGGGGGCGGGATAGAATCGCGTTCCCAGGCTTCAAGAGCAGGCTTGCCGATGCGAGCGATGACGTCGTCCTCGGGACGATTCTCGTCGGGACCATAGTCGATCTCGCGCAGGAAAAGCTCGGTCACGAGATCCGGCGCCACGGATTGTGCGGCAAGGATGGCGGCAGCGGTCTCGCGGGTGCGTTTCAGCGGGCCGGACCGTGCGCTGATGAAAGCGATTTGCTGCTCCGTGAAGTGTCTGGCCAAAGCTTCGGCCTGTACCCGGCCAGAGGGCGAGAGTGGCGGATCAGTGCGGCCGCCGACGCGGGTGACGATATCGCCCTTCTCGAACGTGTTGCCGTGCCGGACGATGTAGAGCCGGGCGGTCATGCGCTGTGCGGATCGCCATGGCGCTGCAGCATGCGCGTTGCGTGCTCGGCGTCGTCGGGCGTGTCGATGCCGGCAGAGGGAAGTTTCGAGGGCTGCACCTCGACCGCGTAAACGCTAAGACCGTTCTCGAGGAAGCGCAGCTGTTCGAGGCCTTCGAGTTCCTCATAACGTGAGGGTTTCAACGTCGCGATACGCGCCAGCGCTGTGCGAGAATAGCCGTAGAGGCCGACATGCTGGAAGACCGGCGAAAGCAGACGGTGGCGCAGCTTGTCCTCGTTGCGCATGGCTGGAAGGATGTTCTTGGAGAACCACAGCGCCAGGCCGTCGTCGCTGCGGATACAGGTAGTACCGGAGAACGGGGTCGTCTTCTTGCGTTCGCGCAGATCATCGAGTGCGGGCCATCCAAGCTGGATCACCGGGGTAACGACATCCGCCCTCGTGGCGTTGTCGATCAGGGCGGAGACATGCTCTGGCGGCGTGAAGGGGGCGTCACCCTGCAGATTGACGATGAAGTCGGCGTCAGGCGCGGCAAGCGCTGCGGCGGCGCGGCAACGGTCGGTGCCCGACGGCAGGTCGGGATCGGTCATGACGCTGTCGACGCCGATCTCGCGGGCATGGGCAGCAATGCGGTCGTCGTCGGTTGCGATGAGGACGCGGGCGCCAGTCGCCTGCCCCGCCTTGCGCGCGGCGCCGGCCGTGCGGGCCAGCATGGAGACACCATTGATCAGGTGCAGCGGTTTGCCGGGAAAGCGCTTGGAGGCGTAGCGCGCAGGAATGACGATCAGCGTCTTCACGTCAGCGTCCTCAGGCGAGTCCAGACTTGAGCAGGTCGTGCATGTGGATGAGACCAATGGGCTTGCCGCCTTCAACCACAAAGATCTGCGTGATCTTGCGCTCGTTCATCGTGCGCAGCACGTCGGCAGCAAGCATGTCGGGCGTCGCGGTGAGCGGAGATTTGGTCATGACCTCATCGATCGCGTTTGCTGTGACGCCTGACGTAAGATAGCGGCGCAGGTCGCCATCGGTGACGATGCCGGCAAGCGCGCCGTCGGCGGACACCACAGCCAGCACACCAAAACCTTTGCCGGACATCGCCTTCACCGCGTCGATGAAGGGCGTGCCCGATGCGACGACCGGGAGCTCGGCGGATTTGTGCATCAGGTCGCTGGCGGTGCGCAGCATCGCGCCGAGCTTGCCCCCGGGATGGAAGACCTTGAAATGATCCGCCTTGAAGCCGCGGCTTTCGAGCAGGGCCACGGCGAGCGCGTCGCCCAGCGCCATCATCATGGTGGTCGATGTCGTGGGCGCATTGGTTTCGGCGCAAGCCTCGGCCGCATCGGGTACAATCAGCCGAATGTCGGCCGGCGCGCCGAGCGCGCTTTTCGGATCAGCGGTCATGGCGATCAGCGGAATGCCGAACCGCCGCGAGTAATGGATGATGTCGGTCAGTTCCTTGACGCTGCCCGACTTGGAGAGCGCGAGCACGACATCGCCCTGGGAGATCATGCCGAGATCACCATGGCTCGCCTCGCTGGGGTGGACGAAATAGGCAGGCGTACCCGTTGACGCCATGGTCGCCGCGATCTTGCGGGCGACGTGGCCGGACTTGCCGATTCCGGTACAGATGACCCGGCCTTTGGCGGCCAAAACGATCTCGACCGCCTTGACGAAATCGCCGCCCAGACCGCGGCTGAGCGCCCCAAGGGCATCCGCTTCGAGGGCCAGCACGCGGCGTGCCGTTGCGACATGGGGGTGGTCGGACATGGGCCTGATGTGGACCAGATTTAAAACAATGTCATCCGGGCAGAAAAGGCTGCAGGGTCAAGTCCCTCATGTAGTTGAGCGCCCCGCCGGGCCGCGCTAAGCAGTCATGGGGTGATGGAGATAGCGCGTATGCGTGGCGTGGTTATTTTTCTTGGACTGCTGGTCCTTCTGGCAGGTGGGGCGGTCGCGGCAGCCCAATATGTTCCAGTCGATCTTTCGACGCTCGATAGTGTTGCGGGCGCGAAAGAATTCCTGACATCGCAGATGGCGCTCTACGCCGGCGGCGGAGCAGCCGCCTTCGGCTTGCTGCTGATCATCATCAGCCTCGCCACCGGCGGTAAGAAGAAGCCGAAGGAGAAGGTCGCCAAGGCTGCGCCTGCGAAAGCGGAAAAGGTCGCGCCCACCAAAGCAGAGCCGTCCCGGGTGGAGCCGAAAAAAGCGAACCCGTCGCAGACCCAGCGCACGGCTGCGCCACCGCAACCGGCGCCGGCAAGACCTGCACCTGCCGCTGCTCCACAACCGGTTGCAGCAAAGCCGGCGTCCGCCGCTGCGCCCCCGACCGCCAAGCCGCAAGCATCCGCGCAACCGCCTGCCGGCGTCGCGCCGACGACCGCTCCACAAGGCGATCCGCGCATGATGAACCGCAAGCGCATTCAGGATCTCGTCACGATCAACGATGCCGTGAAAGCCTATCGCGACAAGTATGGCGCCTATCCGAAGGCGGATGGGCTTGGGGGCGCTGCTGCTCGTGGTGCGGCGTGGATACCGGGCCTCATCCCGGACTTCCTGCCGGAGCTGCCGCGCGATCCGGCAATGTCAGGCGACCGCAGCGGGCCGCAATATGTCTACGCATCTAACGGCGCAGACTACAAATTGCTGGCACAGGGCGTCTCGCTGATCGGCAGCGCAAATGTTGAAGTGCTGGGCGTGCGGATCGATCCGACACGCAATCCGACGGCGGAGAGCGCGTCGTTCGGCTTCTGGACGGAAGGCTTCGCAAAAGCCTAGCTGCCGGTATAGCCGCGATACCAGTCGACGAAGCGAGGTATGCCCTCTTCCAGTTTCGTGGTTGGCGCAAAGCCATAGTCGCGAGCGAGCGCGTCGATATTGGCGTAGGTCGCATGCACGTCGCCGGGCTGCATCGGCTCCATGATCTTGTTGGCCGTGCGGCCGGTTGCCTGCTCAACGATCTCGATGAAGCGTCCAAGTTCAACCGGGCGGTTGTTGCCGATATTGTAGATGCGGTGGAGGCGCGGCGTCCCGCCAGCAGGCTCGTCCAGCGCGACCGAGACGACGCCGGACACGATGTCGTCGATCCAGGTGAAATCGCGCTTGAGGTGGCCGTTGTTGAAGACACGGATCGGCGCGCCTTCGAGGATGTCGCGCGTGAACGTCCAATAGGCCATGTCGGGCCGACCCCACGGGCCATAGACGGTGAAGAAGCGCAGACCGACCTGCTCCATGCCATAGAGCCGCGAATAGGCTTCGCACATCAACTCGTTCGAGCGCTTGGTCGCGGCATAGAGCGACACCGGATCGTCGACGCGGTCTTCTTCGGAGAACGGCGCCTTCGAATTGGCGCCATAGACCGACGAGGAGGACGCGTAGACCAGACGCGGCTTGCGCGCGTGGTGGCGCACCAGCTCCAGCACGGACAGATGGCCAACCAGATTTGACTGGGCGTAGGCGAAAGGATTGTCGAGCGAATAGCGAACGCCTGCCTGAGCCGCGAGATGGATGACGACGTCGGCTTCGGCGATCCCGGGAACAGCCTTGAACGCCTCGTGGTCGGCGATGTCGACTTTATGGAAACGGAATCCCTCACGAGGCTCCAGGCGCGCCAGCCGGTCTTTCTTCAGCGACACGGGATAATAGGCGTTGAGGTTGTCGACGCCCGTGACAGTGATGCCTCGGTCCAGCAGCGCATGGGCCACAAAGGAACCGACAAATCCAGCGGCGCCAGTCAGCAGCACGTGTTGAGGCTGTTTGCCTGAAGCGCTCATGACAATGGTCTATCCCGCGCTTGCGTTCGGCTCAATCCGGCTGATTCAACCGGCAACGGAAAGATGCGCTCGCGCGCCTAGAGAATCGACTGCCCAGTCGATTTCCAGTCCTTGAGGAAGGCTTCGATCCCCGTGTCGGTCAGCTCGTGCTTGTACAGCTGGGCGAAGATCTTCGGCGGCAGGGTCGCGCAGTGTGAGCCGGCCAGCGCCGCCTGACGCACATGCTCGGGGCTGCGGATCGAGGCCGAAAGGATGTTCGTGCTGAACCCGTAATTGTCGTAGATGCGCCGGATCTCGCGGATCAGGTCCATGCCATTCTCGCCCCGGTCGTCGAGCCTGCCGATGAAGGGCGAGATGAAGTAGGCGCCGGCCTTGGCGGCAAGCAGAGCCTGCACCGCCGAGAAGCATAGCGTGACGTTCACCCGCACGCCTTCATCCGACAGGGTCTGGCAGGCCTTGAGGCCGTTCTCGGTAAGGGGAAGCTTCACCACAACGTTTGACGCAATGCGGGCGAGATAGCGGCCTTCGGCCAGCATGCCTTCGATATCGGTCGCGACTGCCTCGGCGCTGACGGGTCCGGGAATGATGGAGCAGATCTCTGCGATCGCTTCCTTCATCTTGCGACCACTCTTGGCGATGAGCGTGGGATTGGTTGTGACGCCGTCGATGAGGCCACTCGCAGCCGCGGCGCGGAGTTCACCTACATCGGCGGAATCGATAAACAACTGCATCAGCGTCTCCAACAGCCGGGACGGCCGGCCATCGCGGCCACGAGCCTAAACCACATCAGTCCTGACCGGGAATGACTTTCTTGACGTCCTGCGCCCGGTTGCGGGGCATGATCAGAACGGAATCCTTTGTCGCCACGATCACCAGGTCTGAAACGCCGATAGCAGAGACATGGATACCTTCGCCGCGAACGAGATTGTTCGCGCCATCGAGCAGCACGACGGACCCTGAGACGGCATTGCCATTCTCGTCCTTATCGGACAGCCGCCAAAGTTCGGCCCAGGAGCCGACATCGGCCCAGCCGATATCACATGGCGCGACGGCTGCCTTCTGTGTCTTCTCCATGACAGCACGGTCGACAGCCTCGTTTCGCACCTGCGCGAATGTTGCGGCGTCGAGAAGGATTTCGCGCCCATCTCGCTTCGCCAGCCTCAGCGCCTCGCGGGCGCCATCGCATATGTCGGATGCCGCGATCTCGAATTCTTCCAGCATCAGCTTGGGTGCGAAGAAGAAGATGCCGGCGTTCCAGCTATAGCCACCCTCGCGGAGATAGCGGACAGCCGTTGCGAGGTCGGGCTTTTCCTTGAAGGCTGCGAGCCGGTTGATCCCGCTTGCCATCGGCTCGCCCTGAAGGATGTAGCCATAGCCGGTCTCGGGGCTGGTGGGCTGGATACCGAACGTAACGATGCGCTGCGGAGCAATCGGTGCGGCAGCCTGGACCGCCGCAATAAAAGCGTCGGGTTTCGACACCAGGTGATCGGCCGGCGCTAACAGGACCAGCGCGGTGGAATCAATCTCCTGCGCCACCATTGCGGCAAGCGCGGCCGTGGCGGCCGTGTTGCGACCTTCCGGCTCAAGCACGACGGCGCCGGGCGTGATGCCGGAATTCCGCATCGCCTCACGCACGAGATCGCGGTGTGATGCGCCAGCGATAATCACGGGAGCAAGAAACTCGATGCCGCCATGGCTGCCGGATAGCCTCAGCGCGGTTTCCTCGATCATGGTGCGTGGAGCGCCGAGATAGTGGAACTGCTTGGGACGAGCCGAGGTCGAGAGCGGCCACAGGCGGGTGCCCGAGCCGCCGGACATCACGACCGGAATGATTCTGGTTGCCGCCAAAACTCTGTTCCTCAAGCTTTGCCGCGACCTGCAGCCGCGCGGATTCGTTCTATCGGTGCAGGCCAACGGCGCAAGTGCGAAGGGCGGGCCCCTACCCTTTGATGCCCCTGTAGGCGCTGTCGCGCCGAAGTGCAGGCTTTTCGACCAGATGCCAGAGCAACAGCGCCGCCAACACCGACGCGCCAAGCGCCGCCGCCACGCCTGTCCAAGGCGAGGACGCGAAGAGGCCGAGCGCGATTGCTGCCTGGATGATGGGGAAATGTACTATGTAAATCCCATAGGAGAGGTCCCCGAAACGCGCGGCATCTGGCAGGCGCGGCAGGCCGCTCGCCAGCCAGACCGCAAACGCGCCAAGCCCCAGCGCACGGACAGGCTCGGCCTGTGGTAGGATCAGTGATGCTGCCAGCAGGATGGCGCCTAAAAGACCTGCAAGATGCAGACGTGAACCGGAGAGATTGAGCCGGTAGAACGCCATGCCGGTGACGAAGAAACTCAACTGGCCGGGAAGCTGGCGCGCCAGATCTGCGTACCCTGCCGCATCGAGACTCATGCGCCACGCTTCTGCGGCGCCGTAGATTGCGGCGATCAGCAGCCAGCGCGCCGCTCCGGCGATGCGCAGGAACCAGGCCAGGATCGGAAGCACGAGGTAGAACATCACCTCGATCTTCAGCGTCCACAGCGCGCCATTTATCTCGGAAAAACGGTTGGCCTCGAAGACACCGGGAAGGTCGGGTTCCAGAAAATTGGCGAAGCCGAGATTCCAGCCGACATAGCGTGCAACAGCACCGAGATCGGCGCGGGCGCCCGGGCTGAACGCCAACGCGGCGACGGTGCAGATCAGGATCACGACGGCATAGCCGGGATACAGGCGGCGGACTCGTTTTTCCACGTAAAGGCCAACCGACGCCGAACGCTCAAGGCTAGCATAGACCAGATAGCCGGACAGGACGAAGAAACCCTGGACGCCGATTTCCGCAGCCAAACTCAACGGGCCTTCAGCGGCCGCCCATGCCTGTGACGCAGGCAGCACCACCAGATGGTAGGCGACGACCATCAAGGCGAAGAGCAACCGGAGCAGGTTGAAATTGTTTCCGACGTGGGAACGGTCGGACGCCGTGGCGGTCGAGTCCAATTCTGGGAGCCTCCCCGCCCCTGCCTTTTTCAGGCCTGTTGGCCTTTCCGCCTGCTTAGCGGGTCGAAAAGACGCCAGCAACCGGTGTTCCGCACGCGAGGCTCAACCCATTGTTGAAGAGTTTGACGGAGGGTCGGGAACCGTATCTGTCCCGGATCAACCCGGACGCCACGGCAGGAGTTTGGGTTGAGCCAACCGATTCCCGCAAGCATCGACGGCAAGCCACAGCACGCACCGCTTCGCGCAGCGTTCGTGGAGTTCACGCGGTTCATCGCGATCGGCGGCATCGCCGCGATCGTCAATCTCGTCTCACGCTACCTACTCGACTTCCTGATGCCTTTCGAAGCCGCTGTCGTGCTTGCGTACATCTGCGGCATGATCGTCGGCTTCCTGCTTTTCCAGGGCCTGCTGTTCCGCAGCGAACGCGGGCTCGATCCTCGCAGGATGACGCGGTTCGTCTTGGTCAACATTTTCGGCGCGACACTCGCCTGGGCGGTGAGCTCGCTGATGGCGCGCCAGCTGCTGCCGGCGATCGGCTGGGGTTTCTATCCTTTCGAGGTCGCCCATCTGGCCGGCGTCGCGGCGCCAGCAATTTCCAGCTATTTCCTGCACAAGCACTACACTTTCGCAAAAGCGTGAGCAGGCGTTTCTAGACGTCTCTCCGGCTGGCCCTTGAATGAGGCCAGTCGGCGTGGAATTGGAACCGGAGACCGAAAGGACGCGCCTTGCCTGCCCAGCCCGCAAACATTCCCGCCAGCAAGGAACGCTATGTCCTGCGCGTGAGTTGCCGGGACGCGATCGGCATCGTCGCCGACGTGGCAGGCTTTCTTGCCTCGCGCCGGCTGTTCATCGTCGAGACCGAGAATTTTGGCGATCCGGCCACCGGCCTGTTCTTCATGCGCACGGTGTTCGCGCCTGACACATCGGCATTCACGGCGACCAAGTTCACTGCGGAATTCGCAAGCGTCGCCGACAAGTGGAGGATGGAGTGGGACCTGCGCGATGAGCGCGTGAAGCCCAACGCCCTGATCCTCGTCTCGAAGGCGGACCACTGCCTCAACGACCTGCTCTATCGCCACCGCATCGGCGCACTCGCCATGAATGTGCCGGCGGTTGTGTCCAACCATGCCAGCGCATCCTGGCTGGCAGAACGGCACGGCATCCCCTTCTTCCACATCCCGGTGGACCGCGACGGAAAGGCGGTCTCGGAGACGCGCATCCTTGAGCTGGCGGACGCCATGAAGGCGGACCTCGTCGTGCTGGCGCGTTACATGCAGGTGCTGTCGGACAAGACGTGCGAGGCGCTGACCGGACGCTGCATCAACATCCACCACTCCTTCCTGCCGGGCTTCAAGGGCGCATCGCCCTACAAGCAAGCTTACGATCGCGGCGTGAAACTGATCGGCGCGACCGCACACTATGTGACGCCGGACCTCGACGAAGGTCCGATCATTGCGCAGGCGGTCGAGCCGGCGAACCATTCCAACTCGCCGGAGATGCTGGCAGCCATCGGGCGCGATATCGAGGCGCGCGTGCTGGCGCAGGCCGTGAAGTTGCATATCGAGGGACGCATCTTTCTCAACGGCACAAAGACAGTCATCTTCGGCCGATGACAGGCCGCTGCGCCAGGGGGACATGACGACATGCGCAAGGGGATCATCCTCGCGGGCGGAACGGGATCGCGGTTATGGCCGCTGACCATCGCGACCTCGAAACAGCTGCTGCCTGTCTATGACAAGCCGCTGATCTACTACCCGCTGACCACGCTGATGCAGGCGGGCATTCGCGACATTCTCATCATCACGACGCCCGAAGACGCGCCGGCCTTTCGCAAGCTACTGAAGGATGGTGCGCATCTTGGCGTACGGATCGACTATGCCGTGCAACCCTCGCCTGATGGCCTGGCGCAGGCATTCCTGATCGGCGAGCGCTGGCTGGACGGCCAGGCCTGCGCGATGATCCTGGGCGACAATATCTTCCACGGATCGGGTCTGGCCGAGCTGATGCGCAGTGCAGCCGCACAAACGAACGGCGCAACCGTCTTTGGCTATCAGGTCAGCGACCCGGGCCGATATGGCATTGTCGCCTTCGATGCCGCGGGCAAAGCCAACCATATCGAGGAGAAGCCCAGGGCGCCGCGATCCAACTGGTCGGTGACGGGACTCTATTTCTACGATCATCGCGTCTGCGAGTTTGCAAAGCAGGTGAAACCATCAGCGCGCAAGGAACTGGAGATCACCGATCTCAACCGGATCTATCTTGATCGCGGCGAGCTAGCCGTTCAACGGCTTGAGCAGGGCTGCATGTGGATGGACTGCGGCACGCATGAAAGCCTGATGGATGCAGCCGAATATGTCGCCGCCATCGAGAAGCGTCAGGGCACGATGATCGGTAGCCCAGAGGAAACAGCGTTCCGCGCTGGCTGGCTCGATGCAGCGGGCCTGAAGGCCGCAGCGGAGCCGCTGTCGAAGACCGACTACGGCCGGTATCTGACGAAGCTCGCCGGCTAGCTATTCGTTAGCCTGTTCGCGGAACGGCCGGACATCGGGCTTGCGCGACAGGAACCGGAAAGGATTCCAGGACAGGGCGGCAGCGATGTCGGTAACGCGGACCTGCCGGTGCGTTTTGAGATCCCGGCGCGCATCGAGCGCGGGACCAAGATCGCTGAATGCTGCACCGAGACCCCGGATGGTTGCGCCGAACCGGCCGGTCACGAGGCCCCGCACGAGAATGGCGATTGTTCCTGCGACCCACACCGGCGCCGTCAGGATGAGCAAACGGCCCGGCATGTTCTTGACGTAGGTCCAGAAGCCGTTGCGCGCGCCATGGAAGACCGCGAAGTCGCTGGCGCGCCCGGTAATGCCAGACCCCGCATGGCGAACCCTGGAGCGTGGATCGAACTGGCAGCGCTCGCCCAGCAGCCTGAGCCGGAAGCCGATATCGACATCTTCATGATAGCAGAAATAGCGCTCGTCGAATCCTCCGCAGGCGAGGAACAGGTCGCGCGGATAGAGCGCCGCAGCCCCACAGGGCGCAAAGCATTCGCCCGCAACAGGCGTCTCCGAAACCGAACGGCCAAAGCCGCCACGCCAAGCGTAGCCATAAGCGAGATAGCAGTCGCCCACGCCATCGAGGATCTTTGCGTCCGTCATCGACATCTGCAGCGACGCCACGATGCGATGCGAGGGGCGCTCGCGAACCGCGCGCATCATGCTTTCGAGCCAGTCAGGCGCGGCTTCTGCATCTGGGTTCAAGAGCGCCAGCCAGCGCCCCCTGCCCCGGCGCGCCGCGAGATTGTTGCCGCCTGCAAAACCGTGATTGATCGTCTCTCGCAGGATTATCGTGTTCGGCGGTAAATCGCCAACACGATCGATCGATCCGTCGCTCGAAGCGTTGTCGACAACGATCGTCTCGAAATTGCGGAACGTCTGGCGCGCAAGCGATTCCAGACAACCGCGGATGTAGTCGCCGCCATTGTAGTTGACCACGACAACCGTGATTTCCGGCGCGGGCTGATTGTCGGCGGAAGACGATCCCATGCGACTGGCCCTAGCTCGGGCGCATGGGCTGGACAAGGTTTGGCATCGTCAGATCACCGACGCTGGCGGCATTTTTTCCGGCGAGGACAGAATGCGCGAGGGTTGGTCGATGGCTTCCGCTCTTGCCATCACGACGATCATCGCGGCCAGCAGGCCGGCACAGGACCACCACCAGTCATTCCAGAGATCGAACGACACCAGCGCAATCGCCATGAACTGGCCAGCGAGCGCCGCCGCCAAGAAGCCTGCAACACCAAGCGCCCGTGGCTGTGGCATGCGGAAACCCGCTAGCATTATCGCAATAGCGACAAGAGCAGCCCCAACGCCGCCCGCCTCGGCCCAGAGTTGGAGCACCATGTTGTGGGCGTGGTTGGGAATGAAATACTGGTCCTTGAACTCGCCGGACGGGATCATCTCCCGCATCGTCCTTAGAGCGCCAAGCCCCTGGCCGAAGACCGGGTCTTTCCCGATGACTTCCACGACACGCCGCCAGATGGCGAGCCGCCATTCGGCCGATGAAGCTGCCGTCAGCGCATCCGCATTAGCGGTGATGTAACGAAAAAAGATTGGAGCGGACACAACGACGAAGGCCAGCCCTGTCCCAAGTATGCGGAAACCGCTACGGGGGAAAATCCTGACGACTGCGACCGCCGCCAGGCCGACCAGTATCGAGACGATCCCGCCATCAACTCCCCGCGTCAGCAACACCACGGTAACGGCGGCAAAGACGACGATCTCGACAACGAGAGCGCGAGAGAATGAAAGCGTGCGACCGAGGCCCACGATCAGGAATGGCGCCGCGATGGCCATGATGATGCCGTTGCGGGAGATATTCTGAACGCCTTCGCCCGGGTCCGGCATGAAGCCGGCGAACAGCTGCAGGGCCTGCTTCTCGAAGATCGCAAGCGCGCCGACGACGACAAGCTGAACAAGGATAGCAACGCTCGTGACACGAACAACCAGTCGCGCTTGCGACGGCGCGAGTCTTTGAGCTGCGGTCATCAGGAACGCAGCCCACAGCAGGTCCATGCCTACCCGCAGAACCTCGAAGCGCACAGCGACACTTCCAGTATCGAAATTGATATCGATCAGATTGATCGGCCGCGGCGACCAGCGGGCGGACGCCGCAATGAACTCGAGCGCCAGGAGAATGGCGAACATGTAGAAACGGAACTTCATTTTCGGAGCAGCAATGACCGAGCACAAAAGGCCGGCCAGCATCAGCAATGGCGAGAAGCCAAGTCCGCCAGCAAACGCGATCAGAGGCCAGAGAACTCCAACGGCAATCAGGACCCACTTTACCAAGAACATCCCCGACGCATCACCGACACTACAACGCGACTAGAAGTAAACTGCCACGGATTCAATGCAATCCGGCGCCTTCCCCAGCGAATACCCGCTTTAGGCGTGTTTTTTCTAGAAATACCCGGGCAGGTCGGACAGGCGCGGGTGGGTGGTATCGCGCGGCGACAAGACGGGGACCCGGCCAGACAGCAGCCAGTTTATTTCGAGAGCGGGATCATTCCACGCGAGACCACGCTCGCTTGCAGGATCGTAGGGGCGGGACACCTTGTATTGGACGACGGTATCCGGTTGCAGCGTGCAGAAGCCGTGAGCAAAGCCTTCCGGCACATAGACCAGCAGACCATTCGCGGCGGAGAGCTCGACGGAGACGTGTTTGCCGAAGGTTGGCGAGTTCCGCCGGATATCGACGGCCACATCCAGCATCGCACCGACCGCGCAGGACACCAGCTTGGCCTGCGCCGCAGGCGATACCTGGAAATGGAGACCGCGCAGTGTGCCGACGGATCGCGACAGCGATTCATTGTCCTGCACCCAGGTGTCGCCGATGCCTTCGGCTACCCATGAAGCATGACTGTAACGCTCGCGGAACCAGCCGCGCTCATCCGAATAGCGGCGCGGGTCGATGACAATGATGTCCGGGATCGCCTGGCGGATGAACATCAGACGAGGCCCAGCCGGCTTCCATCATAGACCCTGTCGCGAATCGGGCGCCACCAGGTCTCGTTATCGAGATACCAGCGCACGGTGCGCTCAAGCCCGGTATCGAACGTTTCCTTTCGCGTCCATCCGAGCTCGCGTTCGATCTTCGCGCAATCGATGGCGTAGCGGCGGTCATGGCCCGGCCGGTCGGGTACGAATTCGATCTGCTCGCGACGTGATTTTCCCGCAGGCCGCAAGCGATCGACGAGATCGCAGATGCGCTGGACGACGTCGAGATTGGTCAGCTCGGAGCGTCCGCCGATATTATAGGTTTCGCCGACCCGTCCCTTCTTGAGGACCGCGAGCAGCGCCTCGACATGGTCCTCGACGAAGAGCCAGTCGCGCACCTGCCCGCCATCGCCATAGACAGGAAGCTTGCGGCCCTCCAGCGCATTGAGGATCACCAGCGGGATCAGCT
The DNA here is from genome assembly GCA_965279205.1 of Hyphomonadaceae bacterium. Classification (GTDB taxonomy): domain Bacteria; phylum Pseudomonadota; class Alphaproteobacteria; order Caulobacterales; family Hyphomonadaceae; genus UBA7672. The sequence continues at coordinate 786,362 of OZ257144.1, read as the reverse complement.
TCTCGGGGAAATGGTAGGGCCCGTAATTGTTGGAGCAGTTGGTGATCAGGACTGGCAGGCCGTACGTCTCATGCCAGGCCTTCGCCAGATGATCTGACGCCGCCTTGGAAGCTGCATAAGGTGAGCGCGGCGCATACGGCGTTTCTTCAGTGAAAGCGCCGGTCGGTCCAAGCGCGCCATAGACCTCGTCGGTCGAGACATGGAGGAAGCGGAAGCCGCCTTGGCGATCAGCGGGCATATGCGACCACCAGTCCCGCGCCGCTTCCAGCAGGCTGTGCGTGCCGGTGATGTTGGTGCGGATGAACTCCGCCGAGCCGGTGATCGATCGATCCACGTGACTTTCGGCGGCGAGATGGATCACCGCGTCGGGCCGGAAATCGTGGAAGGCGCGGATCATCGCGACAGCATCTGCGATGTCGGCCTTGAGGAAACTGTAGCCCGGCCCGTTCGCGACGGGCGCCACATTGGCCAAGTTCGCAGCGTAGGTCAGCTTGTCGATGTTGAGGACCTGCCAGCCCGGCATGACCGCGAGACGGCGGCAGACAGCCGATCCAATGAAGCCCGCTCCTCCGGTGACGACGACTTTCATGGCCTCTCCTCAAGGGGACCTTATCGTCTGGCCGCAAGCCTGACTATTCCGGCCATTTCACCGTCTTGGGCCCACGCGATACGCGCTCGAGCTTACCGCCCCTCAACTCGTATTTATCGCCCGTCCACGAGCAGACCATGTCGCCCTTCAGCACTTCGCCGGCATGGCTGACCCAGCCGATCTGCTTGGCGGGCACGCCCGCCATCAGGGCGTGGGGCGGGACATCCTTCACCACCACGGCGCCGGCCGCGATGAAGCTGTACTCGCCGAGCGTGACGCCAAGGCGGATCGTCGCGTTGGCGCCAATCGATGCGCCGCGCTTCACGATCGTCGGCTCGAACGCTTCCTTGCGCGAAACGAAGGCGCGCGGATTGCGGACATTGGTAAAGACGCAGGACGGTCCGCAGAAGACGCCCTCTTCCAGGGTCACGCCGTCATAGACGCTGACATTGTTCTGGATCTTGCAGTCATCGCCGATCGAGACGTTGGGACCGACGACGACGTTCTGGCCCATCGACACCCGCTTGCCGACCTTCGAGCCTTTCAGCACGTGGCTGAAGTGCCAGATCTTGGTCCCCTCGCCGATCTCGACGCCGTCATCGACATAGGCCGACTCGTGGGCGGACCAGGCTTTTGGCGGACTGCTCATCGGAATTCCCCAATTTTGGCCGGGTTAGTCCCATGGCGAGCGGGGCGTGACAAGGCCAGCGCACAAGCCTGTGCGCCGCACTCGGATTGCTTCCGGCTAGCGAGAGCCCATCAGGTTCCTGCGCAGACCGTCTGCGCCTGGAGTCGGATAGTGAAGAAGGAGCATCGGATACTTTTCCGACTTCCAGAAATCGCCAGCGTGATCACTGAACGCAATCATGTTTTCGATGCTCTTGAGATAATAGAGCATGTCCGACGGCTTGTAGCCGCCCTCGAGCACGGCAGAAAGAACGGTTGCATGGAACTGCATCAGAGTCGGCTCGGGAGCGCGACTGTCGACCAGCACGTGCGAAGGCGCCGGTTTGTGCGCCATCAGCAGATCGTCAAAGCCGATTTGCGCAACGATCCCGACCGTAGGATCCAGCAGAACCGATGAGGGGCCATTTATTACGAACGCCTGCGCATGGTTCCCGATCTTGCCGCCATCAAACCCGACATAGGTCAGCCGCTCGGCAGGCTGGAGTTCGCGGAAAAGATAGCCCGCAAGCATCGCATAGTTGTCGCAGTCCAGGGCCGGCTCCGTCATCAGTTTCTCGTAGGTGACGGCGACGCTCGACCCATACGGCGCGAAGTGATGGGCGACGAAAGTCGAAAGCACGGCGTCGCGTTCGATCTGTCCGAGATTCCAGCCGCCAATGGCGGCGTCGAGTTCAGGCGCGCAGGCGTCACGTATCGAGGCCATGCCATGGCGGCTGGGCAGCTCCTTTCGGAGGTCGCGGCCTGTCAGGCAGGCAAGGTCGATTTTCATTGGGCTTTCGGTCGCAGGCGATGAGACCAGCTCAGCCGAATCGATAATCGGCATTACACTTTCTGCGGCGGAGGGCGGCGAGGTTTGCGAATTGACCTGGCCCGGTCCAGCGCAAGCTGTGACCAATGCCATCAGCATCCCAAGGCCAGTTTCTCTCAACAAACATACGCGCATTACAAATATCCTCAGCTGTGACAGCGCTGATTCGTCCAAATCATCTCACGCAGACCCGATCTGGCAACCAAAAGACAGTCGCAAACTGTCGCAACGAAACTGGAGCAAAAGTTTCGGGCAGCAATGCGGGTTCTTGCTGATTGCATGACTGTCGGTCGACAAACGCCCAACGACGCCATCACGCTTGCAACCGGAAAGCAGCCTAGTTACGCCGTCCTAGCTCGCAGAAGGACCGCCAGACTTGCCCAGCAGCCACGCCACGCGGGTAGTCGCGATCCACCAGCCAAACTTTTTTCCGTGGCTTGGATATTTCGACAAGATCGCGAAAGCACACGCATTTGTGTTTCTGGACAGCGTCAGCTTTCCGAAGAACAGCTGGGTCAATCGCGTCCGTCTAAACATCCAGAGCGAAGCGCGCTGGGCGACATGTCCTGTCCAGCGCGCGACCATGGGCGGCGCGCTTGCAGGCGTCATGATCGACGACAGCAAACCCTGGCGAGACAAGCTGCTGAAGACACTCGACGCCAACTACCGGCGCGCGGCTCATTTTGACAGAACGATGACACTGGTCGAACCTTTGATCCGGTCAGGGGAGCCCCGGCTGGGGGATTTCAACATCGCCGCAATATCGGCGATCGCGCGCGCGCTTGGCTTGACCACGCGTTTGCTGCGCCAGACAGAACTGCCTCATCAAGGCGCCTCGAATGAACTGCTGACGTCGCTGGTGAAGGCGGCCGAAGGCCAAGCCTATCTCATCGGCGGCGGCGCCGGAGAGTATCACGATGATCGCCCTTTCGCGGTCGCCGGCATTGCCATTGTAAAACAGCAGTTCGAGAGCAAACCCTATGGACCAGCAGATCGTTTCGTCCCCGGACTCTCGGTGCTAGACTATCTGATGCATGACGGCCGTCCGCTCGGGGGGCTTTCGCAGCCGGAGACGGGCCCGACATGATGGAGGGACGGCATATCGTCCTCGCGCCGGTAACGGTCGCTGACGCGCCGCAACTGTTTGCGTGGATCAACGACCGCGACCTGGTGCGCCTGCATGGCCCGTTCAAGGCTGTCGATGCCGCCTCGCACGAACAATGGATGCACCAGGCGTGCGCCGACGGTGGCCGAACCGTGATGGCGATCCGCGAAAACGCCGGCAACCGGTTGATCGGCCTGCTGCAACTCGTCAATGCGCACGATGTCCACAAAAGCATTGAACTCAGGATCCGGATCGGCGCTCCGGGGGATCGCGGCAAGGGCCTGGGACGGGAAGCAGTGGATCTTGCCTGCCGCCATGCGATCGAAACGCTCGGCATGCAGCGTGTCTTCCTGCACGTATTCGCGGACAATGCACCCGCCATTGCGGCGTACGAAGCGGCAGGGTTTGTGACCGAGGGAATCATGCGCAAGGCGGCTTTCATCGAGGGCGAGTGGAAGGACGTCGTCGTGATGGCGCGCTTGGCCAGCAACGCGCCGGAATTCACCGAGGCCGATTTCCGGACGCTCATCGAAGCGCTCAAGCGAGGCGGCTATAGGTTCGCATCCTATGGCGATGCACCGCAGGGCCGTCATGTCCTCTGGCGCCACGACATCGACATGTCCGTGCATCGCGCGGCGGCGCTTGCGGTGATCGAAGCGGAGCTGGGTGTCAAGGCGACCTATTTCTTCAATCCGCGCAGTATCTGCTACAATCTTCTCGAACCCGCGGTCGCCGAAAAGACGCGCATCATCATCGCTGCGGGCCATGACATCGGCCTGCATTTCGACGCGGAAGCGCTGGGCGGCCTGAGCTGGACGCGAGCCGATGTGGAGCTGGCTGTCTCGGCCGAACGCCAGCTGCTGGAAACGATCATCGGCCGCTCCGTCTCGGCCGTGAGCTGGCACAATCCGGACATGTCCAACCTGCTGGCGTTCGGTGAAGATCAGTTTGCCGGGTTGCACAACGCATACAGCCAGAAACTGCGGGACAACTATATCTATGCGTCGGACTCGAATGGTCATTGGCGCTTCAAGCCGATGCTGGATGTGATCGGTGAGGACCACGAACGACTGCACCTCCTGACGCATCCGGAATGGTGGACGCCGACGCCGATGACGGTCGATCAGCGCGTCGACCGGGCCTTTATGGGACGCGCTCGGCAGGGGCTGGAAAGTTATTACGCGCTTCTTCGGCGCGGTGGCCGCAATCACGGCAAGAGCTGACCACGGGCGCAACAGCGCATCCCTTGACGGGCGCCCCTGCCCCACGCACTTAGGGCCGCGAAAGCACCCCGGGTTGGGGGCTCCGGAGTTGTGTGGATTATGTGCGGAATCTTCGCTTCCCTGGCGTTCGAACCGGACACCAAGCGGATCGATATTGTAACCCATCGCGGGCCTGACGGCAGAGGCTGGAAGGTCATGCCGACCAGCCAGGGACCGCTGGCGCTGGGCCACCGCCGGCTCGCGATCATCGACCTCGACGAACGTGCGCTGCAGCCGATGGCGTTTGGCGATGAACGCTACTGGATGGTCTACAATGGCGAGATCTACAACTATCGCGAACTCCGCGAGGAGCTGCGGGCGCGTGGCGCGACCTTCCGCACCGAATCCGACAGCGAGGTCCTGCTGCAGGCCTACGCCACATGGGGCGAGGCCGCGCTCGACAAATTGCTCGGCATGTTTTCCCTGATCATCTGGGACGCCAAGGAACAGGTCCTGTTCGCCGCGCGCGACCGCTTCGGCATCAAGCCGCTGTTCTTCTTCAACTCGAAGCACGGGCTAGCGTTCGGGTCGGAAATCAAGCAGCTGCTCGACCTGCCCGGCGGCGAGCGTCGCATGAACCTGTCCCGGACCTTTGATTTTCTTGCCGCCGGCTACACAGACCATACGGACGAGACGATGTTCGCCGGCGTGCGCCAGTTGCGCGGCGGGCAATGTGTGCGGCTAGACCTGTCGCGCTGGCGGCCAGGCGACGAACTGCCGATCCGCCAGTACTACGACATTCCGCGTGGCCCCGGCGAACGGCTGACCGAGCAGCAGGCTGCCGACAAATTCCGCGAGATCTTTCTTGATTCCGTAAAGCTGCACCTGCGCTCGGATGTGCGTGTCGGCTCTTGCCTGTCCGGCGGCCTCGACAGCTCTTCCATCGTCAGCGTGATGGACCAGCAGCTTAAGCGCGAGGGCGCAAGCGACCCGATTCACACCGTCAGCGCCTGCTATCCGAACAAGGAAGTCGACGAAAAGCCGTTCATGGATATCGTCGTCGCAAACACGCGAACCGAACCGCACTTCATCTATCCCAGCGCTGACAACGCTTTCGAGCTCGCCGAGAAGATCACCTGGCACCAGGACGAGCCCTATGGTTCGACCAGCATCTATTCGCAGTGGTCGGTGTTCGACGAAGCGCGCAAGCAGAACATCAAGGTGATGCTCGATGGCCAGGGCGCCGATGAACAGCTTGCCGGCTATCACGGAAGTTTCTGGTACTATGCCCAGTCGCTGATCAACGACCGCCGTCACTTGGCGTTCGCGCACATGGTCTATGATCGTTGGCGCAAGCACGGGCTGTGGCCGCCAGACCAGCTGAAGACGATGCTTGGCCATCGCGCTCCGGCTTGGGCCGTGAAATACGCCCGTCAGGTGGCCCCGGCCGACCGGTCAGGCGATGGCTGGATGGGCACAAGCCTGCTCGACGAGGCGAAACCCGCCTCGGGCGGCGGTCTTGCCGAGGTCATGGCGCGCGACGGTGTGCCGACGCTCAACAATATCGGCGAACTGTCGGTGGCGTTCGTGAAGGGCGCCAGCCTTCCGATGCTGCTGCGCTATGAAGACCGCAACTCCATGGCGCATTCCATCGAGGCGCGGGTTCCGTTCCTCGATCACCGGCTTGTCGAGTTCAACATCTCGCTGTGGGACCAGCACAAGATCGTCGCAGGTGACACCAAGCGCGTGTTGCGCTCGGCGATGCGCGGCATCCTGCCGGAGCAGGTGCGCACGCGTCATGACAAGCTGGGCTTCGCGACGCCTGAGACCGCCTGGTTCCGCGGCGCGCTCAAGCAGAAGGTCATCGACGGTGTCGAGGAAACGCTTAGTCGCTATCCAAGCCTTCTGAACCCGGTTGAAACGCGTGCCTTGATGAACGCTGCACTCGAAGGACGGCGAGCCATCGACTTCACGCTCTGGCGCATCGTCAACATCGGCATCTGGGGCCGAGTGTTCAACATGTCGCTCTGATCGCTCCCCTTGGCTTACGCGAGCGAGACATTGATAGGCAGCCTCAATACAGGCGTGCCCCCCTTCACGGTTTCAACTGACCAGACTTTGAAAGTCGTCGCGTTGTGCGCAACGGCGCCTTTCGGCGTCATCACTTCGACGTGGAGCTGGTAGATGAAGGGCCGCCAGGCCAGTTCGCCCAAGGCTACCTGAATCTCGAACTCAGGCGCCTTGTCGCCTTCCGCCGCGTCTGTCTGCGCCGCCACCTCAAGAGCTTCGTCGAACAGCACAAGCCCGTCATTGCGCTCGACCCAGACCCGCAGCGACGTGGACTTCCGGAATCCGGCGCCGCTCAAACGCGCGCGAAGACGTACGCGCTCGCTTGTCTCGAACAACTGCCGGACGGCGCCGTCCGCTTCGGCCAGAAGAAAGACTTCGTTTACCGAAAATGTCTGTGCAGACTTTGCCCAAGCCGTACCGCTCGCCCCGAACTTCTTGCGGATGTCGGCTTCCTCCCGCTCGTGGAGCTCATCGCGATACGCGCTGATGACGTTCTTGGACGGCCCATCCATGCGCACCGCGCCATGGTCGATCCAGATCGTGCGCTGGCACATTTGCTCAATGCTGGCGAGGGCGTGTGAGACCACGATCACGATGCCGCCCTTGCGCGCGACCTCTTCGATAGCGCGTGACGCCTTTGCGGCGAAGAACGCGTCTCCCACGGACAGCGCCTCGTCAATGATCAGGATTTCGGGCTTGACGGTGATCAACGATGAGAAGGCGAGCTTGGCCTTCATGCCAGACGAATAGGTGCGAACCGGCTGGTCGATGAAATCGCCAAGTTCAGCGAAATCGATCATTTCCTGAAGGCTCGCCTCTGTCTCGGCGTGAGACCGGCCCATGAGGGCGCCATCGAGAAAAAGGTTCTCTCGGCCTGTCGCCTCTTCGCGCATTCCCATTCCAACCGAAAGGATCGCGTGAACCTGTCCCTTTATGTCGAGTGAACCCGAGGTCGAGGGCAGCACCCCGGATATGATCTGAAGCAGCGTCGACTTCCCGGCGCCGTTGGGTCCGATGATCCCGACCCGCTCGCCGTCCGCTATGTGCAGACTCACGCCGCTAAGCGCGTGTACGGCGGCGGCTCCATCCGCGACGGGATAGACCTTGGTCAGGTCGCGGACATCGACATGGCGCTCGCTCAACGGAGTACGTTCTCCATGTCGATCTGCACACGCTGATCGCCCGAAGCGATCTCGCCTTGAGACGCGACAGACAATGGCCAGCGCACGGCGCCACCCGTCATTTCGCCCTCGACCCTCAGCGTGAGGCCTTCATTGTACGTCCAGGACCTGACATCGAGCGCCGTCAGGGCGCCAGTCCGGGCGTCGACTTTGGAAAGGAAGATTGCGAGAGAATAATCGCCCCCCTTCAACGGCAGGCGCGGAATCTGGAGACGCAGTTTCATGCGGCCGGGCCCAACGCCAATCGGCTGGTTGTCGGCATGAAGGACGTGTTCCCATCCGAAACCAGCTTCGAATACCTCGACCGAGGCGCCAAATACGAGGCTGCATGCCTCGGTAGCGTAAATATCGACGTCGATCTCGAAATTCTCCAGCGAGCGCGCGGCCAGGATCTGCGGCGGCGCGGGATCGAAAGTCGCCCCGGTTCCGAACGATTCCGTCGTCAGCCCGAGATACTTCTTCACCACACCCGGGCTTGCTCCGTGGGCGATCACGCTCCCTTTCTCGATGATGTAGCTTTTGGGGCAAAGCCGCAGAATTGCGCTCCAGTCGTGGGTCGCAATGATTCCGGAAGCGCCCCCGCTCAGCCGCTGCCGAATGCGGCGCCAGCATTTGTTCTGGAAGTACTCATCGCCGACCGACAGCACTTCATCGATGATGTAGATTTTGGACTTCCTTGCTGTCGCCAGCGCAAAGAACAGCCGCGCCTTCATTCCCGCAGAGTAGGTGCGGATCGGGCGGTCGAAGGCTTCTTCAAGCTCGGCAAAGTCGTGGACATCTTCGATCAGGTCGCGGCGCTTTTCCGTGCGCGATGCGTATACGTCGAACCAGCGGTTGGCGAACCCGCGGCCAGTCAGATGATCATTTCCTGTGATGCCAAGTTCGTACAGCGCAGACATGTCGCCATTGACGACGACGATGCCGCTGTCCGGCGCGTAGACGCCGCCAATCGTGCGCAAGAGCGTGCTCTTGCCGGCGCCGTTCCTGCCCAGAACGCCAACAAACTGGCCCTTCGGAACATCGATCGTCACCTTGTCGAGCGCTTGAAATCGCTTTCCTCCGCCCGTCCCCAGCAGGATCCGCCATACGCTGGTCATGTCCTGCAGAAGGAACGACTTGCTTACATCACGGCACTCGAGGGTGTTCGCCATTGTCTGGTCGGGTCTAGAGGCGGCTGTGGAAGAACGGCTTCATACGCCGGAACATTGCAAGCCCGAGCAGAAAAACCACAATCGAAACCACGGCGAGATAAACCAGCTGATCGACCGGCGGCAATCGCCCCTCGACGATTGGAAGCCTATAGCCATTGGCAATCACATAGATCGGGTTCCACTGGACGATCTGCTGTATCCCTTCCGGGTACAGCGTGATCGGGTAGAACACAGGCGACAGGAAAAGAAGCATCGTCAAAAGGCTTGGCAGCACGAATGAAATGTCGCGCACAAAGACATTCAGCGCGCCGAGCATGAGGCCAAGACCAGAAACAAACAGCATCTGAAAAAGAAGGACGATCGGAATGATCGCCCAACTGGCGTTTGGTATGCGTCCATCCATGAGAATGAGGCCGGTCAGCACAACCACGGAGACAAGCAGCGGCATCAACCCGAGAGACGTTGCAGCGATCGGAAGCAGCTCTGTCTTGAAGGCCATGTTCTTGACGATCCCGGCCTGGCCCACGACGGAAGAGGCGCCGCTCATCAGCCCCTCATTGATGGCCAGCCACGGGCCGTAGCCTGAGATCATCCAGATGATGAAGGACAGATCGGTTTCGCCTTGGATCCCGAGCCGGTTCTTGAACAGGTAGGTGAACACGAAAACGAAGACGGCGATCAGCGACAACGGTTGAGCGATCGCCCAGAAGACGCCGAGCCCCGTGCCCAGGTACCGGTCCCGCAACATCATGCTCGCGAAGTTTATGCCGAGACGACGGTCGTTGCCGTCAAAGCCCGCTGCAACGATCATGACCCGCTCCAACTCCTCGCGGACGCCAGCCGCAGACGTGCACGCGATAAACGGCGCCTGTTCCAGAACAATCGCTTTTTGGAGCGAGCCCAGCACGGGCAAGCTGCGAACCGCCGCTACGGTGTGGCTATACTTATGGCCCCTGAGTGATGCAACAGCGCGCTGCGTTCCAGCGGGCCCCGTTGGCTCACCGGAAGCAGGCCTAGCGGGCCCCTAAGAAGGTGCTGTAGCGTTATGCCAAATCTCGAGAAAATCCACGCGAGAATAGCGGGATAAGAACCCCGCCTTTCAGCTCTTCGACCACCCCGCCCCTGGTATTGACAGATGCCCTTGCGCGCTTGCGACGTAGGCGCCGATCGTCTAGGCCCAGCGTAGTATTGTTGGACTGGACCAGGTGCGCCGTCTTGCTCGAACAAAATTGGCTGACAGACGACTTTGACTGCGTGGTCATGCTTACCTGGTCGGACTGGCGAACCGAGCCCCGTTCCAATCGGTACCACTACGCGACCCGCTTCGCGAAACGCCTTCCAGTCTATTTTGTTCAGACCACGATGCCAAGACCGGGCGCACCGGTGACCGAGAAGGTCGAAGGTCACGACATCACGATCGTGCACCTCGGCGGGTACTTTGGCGCCAGCCAGACAAGCAGGTTTCTGGAAATCCTGGGCCAGCGCGGCCACGGCAAACCAATCTACTGGATCTACAATCCGAAGTTCGTCGACATCTGGCAGCGGCGCCCATCCTCTCTCAACATCTATCACGCAACCGAGGACTATTTCGGAAAGCACGAAGACCAGACCTACGTCGATGACGCACTCCTGCGTGATCTTGCCGCCACGGTGCAACGCGTCGATCTCGTCGTCGCGGTGACCGACGCTGTCGGAGAAAATACGCGGACGGGGGCGAGGTACGCTGGCCCTCTGCTTATCCTCAAGAACGGGTGCGATGCCGAGCACTGGATCGCAGCCATGGCTGGCGCGAAACGAACGGACGCGCGCACGGTAATCTATCAGGGCGGGATCAATTTCCGTCTCGACCTCGTGATGCTCGAGCAGATCATCAGGGAGATGCCCGATTGGCGTTTCTGGTTTTGCGGCAGCGCCGCAAATGCCGGCCAGCCCCAGTGGAGCGATATCTGCGCCAAACCCAACGTACGCGCCTTCGGGCAGATCCATCCCGACATGATCGCCAAACTGCAGGCCCATGCGACCGTCGGGATCATCCCTTTCCAGCAGAGTTCGCTGATGCAGGTCTCGCTACCGCTCAAGGCGTACGAGTATGTAGCTTCGGGGCTGCCCGTGGTGACAACGCCAATCGCTGAGCTCGAAGGCTCGCCGGATCTGTTCCGGACTGCCAGGACCGCCGGGGAGTTTGTTACAGAAATACGGGCAAGCGCCGCAACGCGATGGTCTACAGAGCACGTCGAACGTCGCTTAACTGCCGCTCGCTCGGCGAGCTATGATAGACGCTTCGAAGAGCTGGTCGGCGCACTGGAAAGAATTCACTTGGACAAGAAGACAAAAATAGAAACCGCAGGGGTTGTCGACGAAAGGGCCGAGGCCCTGCACAAGTCCGCCCCGCCGCAGCCCCCGAAGAAGCGCGTGCTGGTCGCGTACTCGGGATCCGGCATTCACGTTCAGACGACGGTCGACTATCTGAACAGCCTCAAGCGCTACATCGATGGTGAAGTTGAATTCGTTCACGTCACGAACAATGCGAGACTGAACGTCGACTTCTCCCGCTACGATGCGGTCTTCCAAAATTATTGCGCGCGCTGGCCCTATATCGGCAATATTTCCGAAGACTTCGCGGAGGCGCTGGCCGGATTTGCGGGGCCGAAACTTCTCGCGGTTCAGGACGAGTATGATCGCACCGCGAACCTGCAGGATGCGATCGAAAGAGTCGGCTTTGACGTCGTGCTGACCTGTGTGCCACCAGACCAGGTCGAGCGCGTCTATCCCCGCTCTCGATTCCCCAACACCGACTTCATCCAGATTCTTACCGGGTACGTGCCGGAGGACCTTGAGCAGATTTCGGAATACGCGCTGCCATTGCGGCAGCGTCCGAACGTCATCGGGTATCGCGGCCGGGACATCGGACCGAAATATGGCCGGCTCGCGTTTGACAAGCTGGACATCGGTCGGCGGATGCGCGCGGCTTGTGAAGCGCGCGGGGTTCCAGTCGATATCAATTGGACGGAAGACAGCAGAATCTATGGTCTTGATTGGTTTCGCTTCATAGGCGCCTCTCGCGCCACACTCGGCACCGAAAGCGGCTCGAACGTTTTTGACTTTGATGAATCAGTTGAGCGTTTGTATGCGGAGCTGACCGAGAAGAAAGGAAGTCCGGTAACTTACGAAGAGTTCTTGCCGCTGATCCGCGACAAGGACGAGTCCATGGACATCGGACAGATTTCACCGAAGTTCTTCGAGGCTGCGGCTCTCCGGACCCCCATGATTCTCCTGCGCGGGCGCTACTCCGATATGCTGGAGCCGCACGAACACTACATTCCGCTTGAGAAGGACTATTCCAACATCGACGACGTTCTTGATGCGCTCGGGGACTTCGACATGCTGGAGGCGATGGCCAACCGCACGTTCGATCACATCGTGGGGTCGGGGGCGTTTGGCTACAAGACGTTCGTCGGAAAAATCGATGAAATCATCGACGGCAAGATCGCCGAACGACGCGTCAGGCCGCGCCCGCCCTCGCCCAAACCTTTCACAAGGAAGGACGAACCCGCAATCGCGGAGGAAGACCTTCCATTGCTGGTCGAGACCGCGACAGCAATCCCGCAAAACACAATCGCGTTCCGGAACAAGCAGCTCAAGCTGGGGTCAAACCGTCATCTTCGCCATATCAAGTATCTTGAGACTGTGTATCCAGCCGAGATCGCTCGTCTGGTTGATACATACTCTACGGAAATCAAGCGCATTACCGCCGCATACGAAGAACAGTTGGGGAAGATGAACGCGGAAATGGCGCAAATGCAGGCGGCGCTGGGACGTGGCCGTCCGGTCGGCAGATGAGCTGACGATGGATTTTCGCAAACGCAATTGAGTATCTCGCTGCGTCGGGGCATGCATCCGCGACGGATATCATGAGGAAGCCATGTCTCAGCCAAGCACCCCTGGCCCCAGCGACGAAGCAGTCGCCCAGTACTGGACGGACCACAACGTCACGCTGCATCGCAAGTTCGCGTCCGCCGCGGACTCACTGGAATACCTGGGATGGAGAAATGACCAGTATCTCGGCTATGCCGAGCTGATGCCTGTCTCCGGTTTCTCCGGCGCCTCGATCCTCGACTATGGATGCGGGCCCGGTCACGACATGGTCGGCTTCAGCCACTACTCCCGCCCTACCCGTCTGGTCGGCCTGGATGTGTCGACCTCTTCGCTCGCGGAAGCCAGGGATCGGCTGAACCTGCACAGCACCGTCGCCGAATTCGTGCTGCAGCCTCCGACCAAGGCGGCGCTGCCGTTCGAGAACAACGCCTTCGATGTTGTCCACAGCTCGGGCGTGCTGCATCACATTCTCGATCCGCTGCCGACCATTTCGGAACTGCACCGCGTCTGCCGCCCAGGCGGTCAGGCCCAGATCATGGTGTACAACGCCGACAGCGTGTGGATGCACCTCTACGTCGCTTACCAGAAAATGGTTCTTGAGGGACAATTCGCCGGGCTCGACATGAAGGCGGCATTCGCCAGATCGACCGATGGAGAAAACTGTCCGGTCGCACGCTGCTATCGGGCCGCGGAATTTGCGACCGTCCTGGAAAAGGCCGGCTTCGAGGTGACCGGTATCGGTAGCTCGATCTCATGCAATCCCGAGATGCAGCTTCTCCCCAAACGCTATGAGGCAATACTGGATCAGAGACTGCCAGCCGAGAGCCGCAAGTTCCTGGCGTATCTGACGTTCGACGATCGCGGACGCCCGGTGCATGACGGGCGAGTGGCCGGCATCGGTCTGTGTTTCAGGGCTCGCAGACGCTGACAGCGTCGAGATGCATCAACCTTTCATTCTGTACATGTCGTGCGGCAATCCCTTGTGGCATCAGCGCCGGCGGTCTAATTGCCAGCGTTTGCTTCAGGCGGGTTCATGACGGCCACCTTTCAATCGCTCACCCACGCGTTCGATGCGGTCGTGATGCTTACCTGGTCTGATTGGCGCACGGAGCCGCGTTCCAACCGGTATCACTACGCAACGCGGTTTGCGCGTGCCTGGCCTGTATATTTCGTTCAGTTTACGGAAGCGCAGGACGGCAATGTTTGTGAGCCCCTCGCTGGCAGCAACATCAACATCGTCCACATCGGATCAAGCTACGGGCAGGAACAGTCTGACCGGCTCCAGGCCCTTCTGAAATCAAAAGGGGTCCTGCGCCCGCTCTACTGGGTGTACAATCCCCACTTTCTCGACTTCATCGAAAGCTATCCGCCACAGCTGCTCGTCTACCACGCCACTGAAGACTATCTAGGCGATCACCCTGACCTTCAGCTGGGTGACCCAATCGTCGCGAAGTTGCATCGCCTTCTGGCCCAGACGGATCTCGCCGTCGCTGTCACCGAAACAGTTGCTGCGGGAGTCAGGAAGGGAGGACGCTATGGCGGGCCGCTGATCGTCGCCCGCAACGGTTGTGATGTGGAGCACTGGAAGGTCGAGGCGAAACAGCCGCCGTCGACTGAAAAGGTCGCGCTGTTTCAGGGCGGGATCAACGCCCGCCTCGACTATGATCTCCTGCTCGACCTGGCCGATCGCCTGCCGGACTGGCGCTTCTGGTTCTGCGGCGGCGATACTTACGCGACGCAGCCACAATGGTCGGACCTGAAGGCGAAGCCAAACGTACGATGGCTTGGCGAGATGCACGCCGACCAGCTTCCCGATATCCAGGCACAGGCAACGGTCGGGCTCATACCCTTCCGGCAGACTACCCTGATGCGGGCATCGTTGCCGCTGAAGGCCTACGAGTATGTCGCTTCCGGCCTTCCCGTGGTCACCATCCCGATCGACGAGCTGAGCCGGGAGCCTGACCTGTTCCTCGTCGCCACGGACAGCAAGAGCTTCGCGCTCAAGCTGGAAGAGGCGGCCGCGACACGTCACGACGCCGGCTGGCTGGACCGAAGAGAGAAATCAGCCGCAGCGGCGTCTTATGACAGCCGGTTTGACGCGATGACAGAAAAGCTGGGCGTCATAGTCGAGGCCCGCGCCCGCTCGAACCGCCAGCGAAACGTGCTGGTTCTCTACGATCATGGCTCGACTCACGTCGCGACGCTTAGAGAGCATCTCGAGTCCCTCGACCGCTATTCCGCTCACCATATCCACTATCTACCGGCTACTCCCACGCACGCCGGCGCCGCTCCCGACCTCGACTTCAGCATGTTCGACGTGGTGGTTGTTCACTACTCCGTGCGCCTGTCGGTGCCGGCCCATCTGATCGAATCCGCCGCTCGCGCTCTAGAACGCTTCAGCGGGCTGAAGATCGCCTTCCTCCAGGACGAATATGAGACCACCGACATTGCGCGCGCCTGGTTGAAACGCTTGCAGATCGACGTGCTCTTCACATGCATTCCGATGGAAGACATCGAGAAGATCTATCCGAAAGCCGAGTTCGGCTGGATGAAGATTGTTCCCACGCTGACTGGTTACGTGCCCGACGACGCTGAAGTTGAGATTCACCGGCGGCCCATGCGGGACAGAAAAATCGTTATCGGATATCGCGGTCGCCGGCTCTTCCACCACTACGGCGAACTAGGACAGGAAAAATTGCGGATCGGCCTTGAGGTTCGGCAGCAAGCTGTCGCGAGAGGTATTCCGGTCGACATCGAGGTCGACGAGCACCACAGAATCTACGGTGCGGCCTGGTACGAATTTCTCGCTACGGCGCGAGCGACTCTCGGCACCGAATCCGGATCGAACGTCTTCGATTTCGATGGATCACTTGCTCGCGCCACCCGTGCGAATAGCAAGATGTCCTATGAAGAGTATCGCCAGCGTTTCCTGATCGATCGCGAAGGGTTCATCCGGATGAACCAGATCTCGCCGAAGATTTTCGAGGCGATCCGGCTGCGTGTTGCACTTGTCCTCTTCGAGGGAGAATACTCGGGAGTGGTGAAGCCTAATCTTCACTACATCCCGTTGAAGAAAGACCTCTCCAACATCGAAGACGTTTTCGCGAAGCTCGATGATATTCCCCTTCTGGAAGCCATGACTGAGCGCGCCTATCGCGACGTGGTCGAAGACGAGCGCTATTCCTATCGCGCCTTCGCCGCGGACGTGGATCTTCAGATTCTCAATGGCCTGGGCCTGCAACGGTCGCGCAGTACGATCGTCAGTGTTCCTGCATACGTGCTCAGGAACAATGAATTCCGATCTTATCCTCTGTCTGCTGCGACAATGCCGGCCGATACGCTGCTGCCCTCTGGCGTAACGCCTGAAAGATTTCTCGAACTGCTTGGACTGATAACGGCAGAGCCTGTCGAATCGCCAGTCATAGACAAGCTCGACGAGCCTCCCGAGACAGCAAAAGTTTCTGAGGCTGCCAGACCGTCCGAACCCGCCACCCTGCGTGAGCCGGTCACTATCGTAGTTGAACCCATACACCGCATCGAGATCCCAAACCGTTCGCGATTGAGCGCCACGCGGGAGCGACTGAAGGAAAACCAGGTGTTCGGCGCTATTCTCGCTGGCGTGGGACGCATGTGGGACCGCGCGCCCCAGCGCTTCAAGGCGCTGGTTCGGCGAGTGATCCACTAGCCTGGCCTGGTGATAGAGCCTACTTGGCGACGACGGTGGCCGCTTGTGGCTTGGCGCTGTTCAACATGGAACGAAAGCCCGCCGCTTGGTCGTGGAAGTTCTGTTGCCACAGCTCCAGTGACATCAGGCCCCACAGCTTGCGTGAGAACGAGCCCATATCCGCAAGGCCAGCCAGCGCCTTGCTGTTGTCGACAAAGCCCCGCGTGCGCGCGGCCTGACTGGAGAAAGTGTCGTGCACAAAGTCGCGCAGGCTACCATTCATCCATTCCTTCATGGGGACGGGGAAACCCATCTTGTCACGCCGTTCGAGAAGCGGCCTCGGCAGGGTATTAGCGAAGCAATGCTTCAACAGATGCTTGGATTGGCCGTCCTTGAATTTCACGTCAGCGGGAATGGTCGCGACGAATTCGACAAGATTCTGGTCGAGCAGCGGCACGCGCGACTCAAGGCCGTGCGCCATGCCCATCCTGTCCTCAACCTGAAGCAATGCCGGCAGCAGGAACTTGAAGTCGAAATGGGTCATCTTGTCGAAATAGGCGTCCTTGCCGACGTTCGACCGGTTGAACTCGGTCTTGAACGTGTCGAACACGCCCTCCATCGGCAGACCTGACCAGTCGATCTCGTCGCGCGTGTCAGCCGACCGGTTGATCAGGCGGAAATAGCGCTCGTCGAGTGGGCCGAAGAGACCCTCAGACCAGAACTGGCGCAACATCGGCTTGTATTCACGCAGCATCCCCATGCGTGGAATGATCGATTCCAGCGTCACGACGAAATTGCCGTTCTTGTAGGTGCCATCGATAGCAGCACGAAGGCACTGCTCCAGATAGGCCACGAGATAGCGCGCATAGCCGCCGAAGATTTCGTCGCCGCCCTGCCCGCCCAGAACAACTTTCACATGCTTCGCGGCTAGCTGGGAGACCATGTATTGCGGGAAAGAGCCCGGGCCTGCCACGGGATGATCGAGGTGGTAGATCACCTTCGATATGTTGTCGCGGAACATGTCCGCTGTGATGTCGATCATGTGCAGGTCGCCGCCGGCCGCGTCCGCCGCGCACTGTGCGTACTGGCTCTCATCATATCCCGGGAACTCGGTGAAGCGGCCGTGGAAGAACTGGTTGTTTTCACCGCTCGCGTTGGACGACAGGATCGCGATCAGGCTGGAGTCGATCCCTCCCGAAACATACGAACCGACCGGCACGTCCGAGCGCAGATGCAGCCTGAGGCTGTCGGCGAGCAACTCATGGAGCCGCTCCTCGAAATATTTTGGCGTGTGGTTCCAGTCGATATCGTAGCTGACGTCCCAATAGCGCTGGATCTTCACGGCGCCGTTCTCGACCACCAGCGTATGCGCCTGGGGCAACTGCTGCACATGTTCGAACAGCGTCTGTTCGCCGAGCGTGAACTGGAAGGTCAGGTATTCGGCGAGCGCCTTGCTGTTGGTCGAGATCGACGGAAGGAAGGGCGCAAGCGCCTTGATCTCGGAAGCGAAGTACAGAACGCGCCCGACGACGGCATAGTAGAACGGCTTGATCCCGAACCGGTCGCGCGCCGCAATCAGCCGTTTTGTCTGCTCGTTCCACAGCGCATAAGCGTACATGCCGCGGAAATGTTCTGGCGCCTGATCGCCCCAGCGCGCGTGCGCGGCCAGCACGGCCTCGGTGTCGGTGCGGCTCTTGAACGTCCAGCCTGATTTCAGCTGCTCGCGCAGCTCGATGAAATTGTAGACTTCGCCATTGTGAGTGATCACTGAACGGTTGTCGGCGACCATGGGCTGCGCACCGGCTGCGGACAGGTCGAGGATAGCCAGGCGGCGATGCGCCAGGCCGACGGAATTGTTCGGGCTGGTCCAGACGCCATGGCCATCCGGGCCACGGTGCTCGATCAGCTTGTTCATGACCTCAAGGCTGGCCCGCAGTCTGGGAATCGGCGCCCCGTCGAGGTGAACGATTCCAGCAATGCCGCACATGACTCATCCACCCGAACAAGGCCTCAGGGTCGCCAGGACGACCGAAGCTTCTGTTTTCCCTAGCAGATCGCCGCACGTGGCCGGCGAGCCGTTTCTACCGGTTCGCTTACTGGGTAGCAGGCCGTCCAGCCAGCCTCCACCCCCTTTTTCAGCGCACTTTCGTGGCGCCGCCGGCGCGCGCCCAGGCTGCCTCGTACAGCTGCGCAACGGGCTCGGCATCAGCTTCAAAATGCATGCTTTTTGCCGCTTCGAGCGCGCGCTTTTTGAGTGCGTCGATACCATCGCGCGTAAGGCTGTTCATGGCCTGAGCGATTGCCTCTGGCGTCGGCGCCTTGACCAAGACGCCCGCTTCCGACTCGCGCACCACCGTCGCCATCGACGGGAGATCAGCAACGCACAGCGCAACACCCGCCATCAGGTACTCGAAGACCTTGTTTGGTAGCGCGAAACTGTTGTGCTCCGAATGCGCCTTGAGAACCATCATTCCGACATCGAATTCCGCCGCGCGAGAGATTAGCTCGTTGGCCGGCACAGGCGGATCGAATGTGATCCGATCCAGCACGCCGTGCCTTGCAGCGAGATCTCTCAATCCCTGGATATAGTCCTCAGGACCTGGGCCACGGATCGTGAAGGCGAACTCCTTGCGCCAAGCGGGCATGCTGGCGATCGTTTCCTCCAGCCCGCGCCCCTTGTAGACCAGCCCGTGATAGAGAACCCGGATGATCTCTCCGGTCGCGCGAAACGCATGCGGGCGATAGACAGGCAGGTTCCTCAGCGTGGCGGTGGGCGCCTTGAAATGATAGCGCTCCTCAAGCGCCGCGGTGATCTCGGGCGATACCGACGTAACGACAGTCGCATCGGCGATGAAATGCTTCTCAATCGCTCCGACCAACGGCTGACGGAACATGACCCAGTCTCGCCGCTCGGCGTACTCCTGGACTGCAAACTCGTGCGAGTCGTAGACATAGATCCCGCCGAACTTGGCAACGCACTCGGCAGCTAGCGGTAGCGTGAGCCAGTCGTTCGCGATCCAGAGCGCGTGCTCGCCGTGCGCCAGCGCCGTCTCCCGCATTCTGTGCAGGGTCGGTGGATCCCAAACAGTCGTCTGCATGGACGGGGTCCAAAAGGCATCTACGGCCGCCTTGCCTTTCCGGCGCACCGTGAACCACAACCGGATATGCGGACCGAATCTGGCTGCCAGATTTCGAGGCCTGACAGCCGACAGAAGCCTACGTGCTGCGGCGGCACTGCCTGTCCAGGCGCGTTTCGCACGCCGGGGAGCCCTGATGAGAAACCATGCGGTCCGTCTCAGCGGTTCGATGATCAAGGCGCGACCCGTCACACCAGCCGTGCGCTTCAGTGCCCGCCAAGCTTGCTGCAGCAATCGGACGAATTTTTGAGCGGCGCGTTTTGTCAGATGGACCAACCCATGGCCCGCGCGTTTCAGAAATCGTCCACTACGAATAACAAGCACGCGCAGCGTAACGAGCGTTGTCCAAGTCGCGCCGACAAACAACGATGCCAGAGATCTGAAATCGTCTGACCGCAGCGACCATGGCTGAGTGACGATCCTTTTCAACACATCGCGAACACGAGGGAGCGGGTGCGCCGGCGGCGGTCCCCGTGGGACCTCCGGCTTATCCATCGCCTGCTGATGAGGAGTTGCCGCCTGGATCTCGGCTGTCGTCGTGTTGACTGGCTCGGGTTGAAGCTCTGTCGCCAAGGCTTCGGCCGACTCCACGGCTCGCTCCGCCGATGGAGCTTCCGTCAACGCAGGCACGACTGCGGCCGGCGGAGCTTCTGCCGACGCGAGGGATGTTTCTACCGCCTCGGGCAGCGTTGGAGGCAGTGGTGCAACTGGCTGCGCCGCCACGGCCGGCTTTGCTTCGAAGATCGGCCAGGCCGGTGGAGGCGACTTGGCGCCCGGCAGGCCAATGGCGATCACCCGCCAACCGCGAGCCGCCAGGAAATCGCCCATCCGCCGGACGCGCGGATCATCGGCAATATAAGACATCGACAGCAGGATAGCCGTGCGAGGCTCACCGCCACTCTTTCCTGGAGCTGTTTCAGTATCGGGCATGGCGGGAAAACGTGAGATTTTGGAACTCGACATTAAGTTGGCACGCTAGTTCGCCGGACTCTGCCGGTTTCGCAAGACCCGCAATATGCTTCGTGTTGGCGCGTTTTCTTGACTTTCGAGAGGGCCAACGCTACCCGCCGCAGGCGAATTCCCAGCAATCAGGACGGGCAGTCTCATGAAGGCGTTGATTACAGGCGGTTGCGGCCAGGTTGGATCGCACGTCGCCGAAATTCTGCTTGCCCGTGGCGACGAAGTGCTGGCGATCGACAACCTGACTACCGGACGCCGCGAGCACCTGCCGGCCAGCGCCAAGGGCCTCACCTATGTCGACGGCAGCATCGCCGACAAGGCGCTGATCGACCGCCTTTTCTCCGAGTTCAAACCCGACGTGGTCGTGCACACGGCGGCTTCCTACAAAGACCCGGACGACTGGTATTCCGATGCCCTCACCAACGTGGTCGGCGGCGCCAACCTCGTCCAGGCCGCCAAGGCCAACAAGGTCGGCCGCTTCATCTATTTTCAGACGGCGCTCTGCTATGGCGTGAAGCCGCTGGAGCAGCCGATCACGCTGGCACATCCGAAATTCCCGGCCAATTCCAGCTATGCGATATCGAAGACGGCGGCGGAAGACTATCTGGAAATCTCGGGCCTCGACTACGTGATCTTCCGCCTGGCCAATGTCATCGGCCCGCGCAACGTATCGGGACCGCTGCCGATCTTTTTCTCGCGCTTGCGCGACGGAAAAAAATGCTTCGTCACCGAAGCGCGCCGTGATTTCGTCTATGTCGGCGATCTTGCCCGTACCGTGATAAAGGCTATCGATGGCCAGGGCGCGGGGCCCTACCATTTCTCGACCGGCAAGGACATCGCGATCAAGGAACTGTACGACGCGGTCGTCGCCGGCATGCAGCTCAACGACTACCCGCAGCCGGAAATCCGCCCGCTCGGACCGGACGATGCGCGCACCATCCTTCTCGACCCGTCGAAGACTTTCAAGGATTTCGGCGACGTGAAATTCACCCCGCTTGCGACCTTCATCCCGCAGGCGATCGAGTACTACAAACAGCACGGCGTGTTCGGCGAGTACACGCACCTGCGTTTCGACGACAAGAAGAAATAAGCCGATCATGCGAGTGCTGATCACAGGCGGGGCGGGATGCCTGGGCGCAAACATCGTCGATCACTTGCGTGATCGTGGCCACCAGTATCTGGTGGTCGACAATTTCGCGACCTCAGCGCGCGAGGCGCTGGACGGCGCCGAGAAGCTCGAACTCGTCGAGGGCGATGTCGGCGATCGCGGCTTGGTCGATAGCCTGTTCGACCGCTTCAAGCCGGATCTCGTGCTGCACTCGGCGGCGTCCTACAAGAACCCCGACGACTGGCGAGGCGACCTGCGCGCCAATGCGGAAGGCTCGATCAACGTCGTCGACGCAGCCAAGCGCACCGGCGTAAGGCGCCTCGTCAACTTCCAGACCGCGCTCTGCTATGGCCGGCCGGATACGACGCCGATCCCGATCACAGCGCCTATGCGCCCCTTCACCAGCTATGGCGTCTCCAAGACCGCCGGCGAGCACTATGTCCTGATGAGCGGCCTCAACGCTGTCAGCCTGCGCCTTGGCAACATCACCGGCCCTCGCCTCTCGATCGGGCCGATCCCGACTTTCTACACACGCCTCAAGGCCGGCAAGGGCTGCTTCTGCTCGGACACGGTACGCGACTTCCTCGACATGGAAGACTTCTTCTCCTTCCTCGACCTCGCGGTCGCCGAGACCGCGCCGCGCGGCGTCTTCAACGTCTCGACCGGCGAAGGCCACACCATCAAGGACGTGTTCGACGAGGTGGTGAAGTATCTCGGCATCAAGCTGGACACGCCGGTTCCGATCGTGCCGCCGGGTGATGATGATGTACCGTCAGTCGTGCTGGATCCGTCTGAAACGCAGCGCGTGTTCGGCTGGAAGGCAAAAGTGTCATTCGAGGAAAGCATGCGTCGCATGCTGGCGTGGTACGATGTTCACGGCGTGCGCGCCGTCTACGCGCATGTGAAACCGGCCGTCGCCCAGGGCTGATCCGGGCGCGCGAAGCAGAATTAGAGTGGTAGGACACATGAGCGGCAAGGATTTCTCGGGCGCCAATCTGCTGGTGGTCGGCGGCGCCGGCTTCGTCGGTTCGAACCTGGTGAAGCAGCTGCTCGCCCACGACATCAAGCGGCTGACCATCGTCGACAATCTGCTTTCCTCCGACATGGTCAATGTGCCGGATGACAAGCGCGTCGTGATGATCCCGCGCTCGATCACTGACGACGCCACGCTGCACGGCTTGCCCGCCGATCTCGACTATGCCTGGCACCTCGCCTGCTTCCACGGAAACCAGTCGTCCATCGCCGATCCCATGATGGACCATGACAACAACACGCTCACCAGCCTCAAACTGTTTAACCGGCTGAAGGACATTCCGTCGCTGAAGAAGGTGGTCTACGCCGCCGCCGGCTGCGCGGTTGCCGAGAAGACGTTCGGCGAAGCCGCCGCTACCGCCGAAGACGCGCCTGTGTCGCTCTACCACGACAGCCCCTATTCGATCTCGAAGCTGATCGGCGAATTCTACGGCAACTACTTCTTCACGCGCTTCAAGTTGCCCTTCGTGAAGGCGCGCTTCCAGAACGTCTACGGCCCGGGCGAGATCCTCGGCGCCGGGCGCTGGCGCGGCACGGTCCACACCGTCTGGCGCAACGTGACGCCGACCTTCATCTTCCGCGCCATGCACGGCGAGGCGCTGCCGCTCGACAATGGCGGCGACGCCAGCCGCGACTTCATCTTCGTCGAGGACATGGCCCGCGGCCTTCAGGCCTGCGCCCTGCGCGGCGACCCCGGCGAAGTCTACAACCTCGCCTCCGGCGTTGAGTCGACGATCCTCGACTGGGCGAAGCTGATCAACGAGATCAGCGGCAACAAGACACCCTACGATCTCCGGCCCAAGCGCGACTGGGACACGTCTGGCAAGCGTTTCGGCGATCCCGCCAAGTCACGCGAGAAACTCGGCTTCGAGGCCAAAGTCAGCGGTCGCGAAGGGCTTGAAAAAACCATCGCCTGGACGAAGGCCAACCTGCTGACCGTGAAACGTTGCATGTCCCAGCACGCGCAATTCGTTCCCGAAGTACGGCAATACCTGTGACGGGAAAGATCGCCACCGTCGTTGGCGCGAGGCCCCAGTTCGTCAAGGCGGCGGCGGTCAGCCGGGCGTTCAGCGCGGCGGGCGTCGACGAGGTGTTGATCCACACCGGCCAGCACTACGACGCCAACATGTCGGACATCTTTTTCGAAGAACTCGAAATCCCGGCGCCGCGCTATCACCTGGGCATTGGCGGCGGCGGCCATGGTGCGATGACCGGCGCCATGCTGGCAAAGCTGGAAGAAACCTTCCTCGCCGAAAAACCCGCCGCGGTGCTGGTCTATGGCGACACCAACTCCACCATCGCTGGCGCCCTGGCGGCGGCCAAGCTCCACATTCCGGTCATTCACTCCGAGGCTGGCCTGCG
The DNA here is from genome assembly GCA_965279205.1 of Hyphomonadaceae bacterium. Lineage (GTDB taxonomy): Bacteria > Pseudomonadota > Alphaproteobacteria > Caulobacterales > Hyphomonadaceae > UBA7672. Next base: position 762,430 of record OZ257144.1, on the reverse strand, counting down.
CTCGTTCAACCGGCGCATGCCGGAAGAACTGAACCGCGTCGTCACCGACCATCTCAGCGCCCTCCTGCTCTGCCCCACGCACGCGGCCGTCACGAACCTCGCGAAGGAAGGCGTCACCCAGGGCGTCCACCATGTCGGCGACGTGATGTTCGACGCCACGCAGTTCGCCATCGACCGCTCGCGCAAGATGTCCGCCGCCGTCACGGCGCTCGGCCTCGAAGGCAAACGCTTCGCTGTCTGTACGCTCCATCGCGCCGAGAACACCGACGATCCCCAGCGCCTTGGCGCCCTGCTCGATTTCCTCGAGGCCAACGCCGCCGACCGCTCCATCGTCTTCCCGGTCCACCCGCGCACCCGCAAGGTGCTGCAGGCGTCCGGCCGCAAGATCGACCGTCTGATGCTGGTCGATCCGTTAGGGTATTTCGACCTTCACCGTCTGCTGGCCGACTGCGAGCTGGTGCTGACGGATTCGGGCGGCTTGCAGAAGGAAGCCTATTTCCACCGCAAGCCCTGCATCACCCTGCGCGAAGAAACGGAATGGGTGGAAACGGTCGACGCCGGCTGGAACCGCCTCTGGTCGACCCCGGATTTCGCCACGCCCCGCCGCGACATCCCCGACTACGGCCAGGGCGACGCCGCCGCCAAGACGGTGGCGCTGGTGCGAACCATCCTCCGCTAAGTCAACGGACCCAAGATGTGCTGCAAGCCGGCTTCTCGCTACGAGCCCGACCGGGTGAATCGCTTGTTTCAGCGTCCGTCAGATCCGGCTATGCTCCGTTCCAGCAGCATTGGCGGAGGGAGCTGTGGCAACCGACGCGAGATCCGTGCGGGCCAGCCTGCTGACGGCCCTGGCAATGACACTCCTGTCTGCTTCCGCATGCGGCGGCGGGGGCTACTCGCCGCCTCCTTCGCCTCCGCCGGTTGGACCTCCTCCACCACCACCACCTCCTCCTCCTCCGCCCCCACCGCCTCCGCCCCCATCGACCTGCACCGTGGCCGCGCCCTGCGCCACCCTCACCGTGCTCGACGCCGCCACCATGGGCGCAGCCGCCGGCGCCCAGGCCATGGGCATCAGCCGCGACGGCACGACGCTTATCCTGAGATCGCCTTTCGGCGGCGCGCCGGGCGCCTCCTACACCTGGGACACCACCGCCGCGGCGGGCGCGCGCCTGATCACATTCACGGGGACCGGCTTCACCGGCTTCGACAGCGTCACCGTCCTTGGCCTTAGCGCCAATGGGGACTTTGCCGTCGGATACAAGCAGGTCGGGCCCGGGTCAGGAACCCTGACCGAGGCGTTCGTGCGGCAGCTGGCCGGCGCCCCGCAAACCCTCGTGAGCTCGCTGGGCGCCACGGCGCAGATCAACGCCGCGACCTCGATCAATGATGATGGATCGGTCATCGTAGGCTATTCGGCGCCGGCATCGTCCTTCCCGAGCGATGCGACACGGCGGGGCCAACGCTGGCAGCTCTCGGGCGGCGTCTACACCGCCACGCTCATCAATCCGCTGGTTGCGGGCAAAACGATCACGCCCAAGGGCGTCAACAGCGACGGGTCGGTTGTCGTCGGCGTTGCAACGCGATCCAATGACAGTCCGGCGGCGTTCCGCTGGACCGCCGCGGGAGGCGCGGTGGACATTGGGATCCCCGGCGATCCGCAGTTCGGCGGCGATGAGGCCACCGATACCAGCGGCGATGGTTCGGTCGTCGTTGGCCAGATGCAGGGTCCGCGCGTGGATCTCGGCGGCGGGATCATCCTAGGCACGTTCCGGGCGTTCCGATGGGCTTCGCCCTTCATCACAGGCCTCGGCGTGATCGGAACGGTTCCACTGACCTCCTCTGTCTCAACCGGTGTCAGCACCGACGGATCGGTCGTCGTCGGCACGTCCACGCCGAACGGCTCGCCGGCCTCCGCCTTCCGCTGGCTCTCGCGCACCAACATGCAGGACCTCAACACTCTGATGGCCAGCGCCGGCGTCGACATGACAGGCAAGCGGCTGATCTCGGCCACGGACGTCTCGGGCGATGGCAAGACGATCGTAGGCCAGGTCGCCATCACCGACACCGCCGGCACGCGCACCGAACCCTACATAGCTCGCTACGACGATTTCACGCCCTGATAGGCTTGGCCTCGTCAAGCCTGGTCGAGTGTTCGGATGACACGCGCAGGCGCGCCTGCGGCGATGGCTCTGTCGGGGACATCGCTCGTCACCACGCTGCCGGCCCCGACGATCGACTGGGCGCCGATCGTGACGCCCGGCAGGATGATGACGCCTGCACCGATCCAGCAGTCGTTTCGCAGCACCACTGGCGCCCGCTTGATCAGCGGCTGAACAGACGCAAGCTGGGCGAGCGTCGAGTTGTTGGGCGCTGAGTCGGCAACGATCGTGACGTTCTGAGCGATCGAAGCGCGTTCCCCGATGGTCACAAGCTTTTCAAAGCTGTCGGAGATGCTCAGCATCGGGTTGAGCACCGCACCAGCTCCCACCTCAACGCCGGTTGCGCGAAAGATGGTCTTGCGTGTGCGATTGTCGGGGTGGTGCGCCGCGATCCAGCGCGCGATCTTGGGTGGCAGCTTGCCGATCTCTTCGATCAGTTCCGCCTTTGTCAGGCCGTCATAGTCGAACATGATCCGGGAGACGCGTTCCGAATTGATCATCTGGCTTCAGTCCACATGCTGAATATCAAACACGGATCAGGATGCATCGCTGACAGGTTCGGCATTGGCAAACGGGCGAACATAGAACCGTGGAAACTCCGCAATCAGCTCGGCAGGCGTCTTCTGTACTAACCGGTCGGTCAGCATCGCTCCAAAATAGCCGTAGGGATAGCTTTGGGCGCCCCACCCTTCCTTGAAGTGGCGTACGCCATCCTGGTTGCGCCATGTGCCGCCCCAGTTCCAGAGCCGCGCGCCGTCCATCCGGGCATCGGCCATGGCGGTTGCGATCAGAGCGGGAACAACCTGCGCCTGGCGGAAATCGACCGCCGCGACAGGCGTGAAGTATTCCGCCCAGTTCCTGTAGCGCAGGACAAGCAGACCGCCGGCAAAGACCCCGTCGCTGTGAGCGACATAGAGGCGGGCGTGCCTGCTGGGAGAGAAGCAACGTCGAAGCTCCTCAAAATCGCTATCCAGCTTCGCCTGCCCCCCGAGCGCCTCGATGCCCTTGCGATGATGCAGAGCCAGATCGCGCCAGTCCTCGTCGGTGTCCGAGACAGAAATCTCGAACGATTGCGCGAGACCCTTGCGCGCCAGATTGCGCGTCTTGCCGTTGCAGGCGGCCAGCGTCGCCGCCAACGCTTCCTCTCGCGTCGAAGCCGGAAGAAGGTGAGAAATCTGTCCCTCCCTTTCATCCCATCGCTTCAACCGCAGTGGACCGCCGTCTGACACAACGGGACGAAGCGGGTGCGCCACGATGTTGACCGCGTCGACCGATTGATCAGCGCAATACTCGGCCAGCGCCGCCAACAACCGTGCTGGGGCCGTCCCGTCCGCCGGATCGACGTGAATGATGTCGCCATGACTGCCATAGTAGGGCAGCGCGTTCACGACAGCGCCCGCATCCGTTCGCCGCAGGCAGATTGGCAAGGCGGCAACGCCGGGAATGACGAAAATCCTGCGTTCGGCATCTGGCAGAACGGCCTGAAGGAATTGCAGGTAGGCTGGATCCTGATAGATCATCGCATCAGGTGAACGAGCCACGATGTCGGCATAGGCGGGGTCGTCGTGGGAGTAGCAGACCGTAACTGGCACCGGGCTCACGACAGCCGCCTCAAGGCGTTGATTACCATTTCCGCCTCGGCATCGCTCAGCGCGGGATAGAACGGCAGCGAGATGGTCTTCGCAAACCGCGCTAAGGCATTGGGGAATTCATCGTCGGTCAGCCCGGCGGAGCGGTGAGCGAGATGATCGACTCCCCTGCGCGCAATGACGCCAGCAACGCGGAATGACTCGGCCAGCGTGTCGAATCCCGCGTCGGATTCGAACGGCAGGCGGAACATGCTGCCCCACGCAACATCCCTTACTCCAGCAAGGCGCTCGGCCATTCTGCCTGCAGCGGCGACATAGGACGTCGCAAGTTCGGAGCGGCGAGCCGCAAAACCTTCAAGACGGCCAAGTTGCACGTTGCCGACAGCGGCCTGCAGGTCATTGAATGGCGAAGCCTCGGCAACGGCCTGCTCGAGAGCCGCTAGATCAGCATTGCGATCGGTCGAGAGAAGCGCGCCACCGCCTCCCGCGCACATGTACTTTGTAGGATGGAATGACAAGGTAACCAGGTCGCCGAGTCTACCGGGCCGGGCTTCGGCAATTCCGCCGGGATCGGCCTGGCAGAGATCGTGGATAATCGGCAGCCCGAAGCCACGGAAATCCTGTGCGGATTGCTGGAAGCCAAATGGCGGCGCGAGAATGACGGCGCGGCAATTCGAAGTTCTCGCCGCCGCGACGGTTTCGGCGGTGGCTGTCCATCCATCGCCGACGTCGCAAAAGACCGGTTGCAGGCCGTTCTGCAATATCGCCCAGACCACGGCGTCACACACATAGGTCTGCACGATGACGCCTGAACCGCGCTCAAGACCCAGCGCCGAGAGCGCCGCGCTGATTGCGGCGCGCCCGCTGGAAAAAAGTGCCGCGGGCTTCAAGCCGGCAACTGCTTCGATACCGGTCCTGAAACGTGTGGTCTCTGGCCCGCCGACAAGCATTCCCGACGCGATCACGCCGCTAAGCGCTTCGGTCTCTTCCTTGCCCAGCATCGGTTTCGAATGCGGGATCATCGCGCGCCCACTCCCGCCGGCCGCTCACCATTGAGGAAGGTTCTGCACCACTGCTCGAAGCAGAGGAAGGACCAGATCAGGAGGCGGTTGTTGGAGCGGCGCTCGATGTGGTCGTCGATTGTCTTGCGAACAAAGTCCGGATCAACATAGTCGGCCATCGCCATGTCCTGCTCCAGCAGCAGCGAGCGGACATAGCTGGCGTTCTCGCCGCGATACCAGGAGGCGTCCGGCGCGGAAAAGCCCTGCTTGGGCCGCTTGCGGGCGGCTTCCGGGAAGAGGTCGCTCACCGCTTCGCGTAACACATACTTGCCGCCACCGAACTGCTCGGCCGCCAGCAGCTTCTTGCGCACCGCGTCCTCGTCGATCTGCATCATCTGCTTGAGATCGGCGAGCTTCATGCTGACCGGCAGGCGCTGCACGTACTCGACCAGCGCATTGTCGAGGAAGGGAACGCGCTCTTCCATGCCATGCGCCATGGACAGCTTGTCGCCGAGGATCAGGAGGCCCGACAGGAAGTTGCGGCATTCGAACGCCAGCGAGTTGGCGACCTGGTCTTCCGGCGTATCGAAGCGCAGCGTCGAGGGATCGCCAAAGGCGGACTTGAACACCTCGAACATGGCGGCGTCATCGGCCTCGCCATTGGCGCCTTTCAGCATCTGGCGCCGCTCGCCCTCCTTCGTCAGCCGCTGCCAGTAGTCGTAGGAGGCGCGGAAATAGGCGTCAGGATCGAGGCTGCGGAAGGCGTGATAGTAGCGCCAGGGATAGCCGCCGAAGAGCTCGTCGCCCCCTGCCCCCGACAGGCAGACCTTCACAAATTTCGAGGCCAGCCGCGAAACGTAGAAATTGGGATAGCTCATCCCGAGGCGCAGATCCTCGAGATGCCAGACGACGCGCGGAAGCGCCCAGCGGATGTCGCCCGCATTCAGCACCTGCTCGTAGTGCTCGGTGCCGTAGGCGTAGGCCATGATCTCGGCAGCGTGGCGCTCGTCGAAGCCGGACTCGTATCCCTCGACCGCCGACATCTCGAAGCCGCCGGTGAAGGTCTGCATGCGTGGCACATGGCGCGAGGCGATCGCGACCAGCGAGCCGGAATCGATGCCGCCGGAGAGATAGGAGCCAACCGGCACGTCCGAGACCAGCTGGCGCTCGACCGCAGCATGGATCAGCTCGCGCGTGCGCGCGATGGCAGTCTCAGGCGAGATTTCATCGCGCTGCGAGAAATCATAGTCCCAGTATTTGCGCACCTGCTCGCCAGTGAACGTGAATTCCATGACGGCGCCGCGCGGCGCCTGCTCGACGCCGGCAAACAGCGTGTGGGACCGGAACAGGTTCTGGAAGGTGAAGTATTCCGACAGCGCCGACCGGTTCAGCGTCGCCTTGAAATCGGGATGCTCCAGGAACGCCTTGACCTCGGAGGCGAAAGCGATGCCCCACGGCGCGCGCCAGACATAGAGCGGCTTCACGCCATACCGGTCGCGCACCAGCGACAGCTTCCGCGCATCCCTGTCCCACAGGGCGAACGCCGCCATGCCGTCCATGCGCAGGGCGAGCTTGTCGACGCCCCAGATGGCGGCGCCGGCCAGCAGCACTTCGGTGTCGCTGCGCGAGCGGAAGGTCCAGCCGGCGCGCTCCAGTTCGGCGCGCAGCTCGCGGTAATTGTAGATCTCGCCATTGTAGACGATCGTCAGACGGCCATCCGGCGTCTGCATCGGCTGGTGGCCGGCATCCGACAGGTCGATGATCGATAGTCTCTGGTGGGCGAAAGCAACCGGTCCGTCAGCGAAACTGCCGCTGTCGTCGGGTCCGCGATGGCGCAGGGCGGCGCCCATGCGCTTCACCACGGCAAGATCAGCCGCCCCGCCATCGATCCTGAGAAGGCCGGTCAGCCCGCACATTCAGCAAGGCCTTCCCGCGCGATCATGCGCCGACGCTCCGCAGCGCGGCGACCACGCGTTCTACGTCGGTTGGCGCCATGTGGTTGTGGAGCGGCAACGCGATCGTGTCACGCTGGAGCGAGGTCGAGACTGGAAAATCCTTCGGGTCGGCGCCGCGCTTGCGATAGGCGCTGAGGCCGACAATGCTGTGCGTTCCCGGGCGGGCGCCGATGCCGGCGACATGCAGGCGCTCGAGAATCTCGTCGCGCGAGACTGGCGCGTCGGGACTCACACGCATCACATAGGCCTGCAGGGCATGGCGCGAATGCTTCGGACGTACCGGCGGCGTCAGCCACTGCACCTTCGAGAGCAGATCGTCATAGATATCCGCAAGCGCGGTGCGTTCGTCGATGAAGCCATCCAGCTTGGGAAGCTGCGTTGCCCCGACCGCGGCCTGAAGGTCCGTCATCCGGTAGTTGTAGCCAGCCTCCTCGAAGTCGGGGAGATCGTAAGGCTTGGCGCCGCCATGGCGCGCCTCTTCGGAGATCTTGGCGCCATGATTGCGCAGCATCTCGGCGCGGGCCGCCAGCTTTGCATCCTGCACGGTGAGCATGCCGCCCTCCCCGCAGGTGATCGACTTTCGCGGATGGAAGGAAAAGCACGCCATGTCGCCCAGCGCGCCGGCGGGTTTGTCCTTCCAGCTCGCGCCGGCGGCGCAAGCCGCGTCCTCGACCACGCGCACGCCGTCAGGCAGCACGGCAGCCAGCTTGTCCATGTCGGCGCACAGGCCGAACAGGTGGACCGGGATCACCGCCCGTGTGCGAGGCGTGAGCTTCCGCGCCACATCGGCGGCGTCGATATTGTAGGTGTCGGGCAGCACATCCGCGAAGACCGGCGTCGCGCCGCAATGGACGACGACGTTCGCGGTCGCGATCCAGGTAAAGGCCGGCACGATCACTTCATCGCCCGGCCCGACGCCCAGCGCCTCCAGCGCAAGGTGCAGGGCTGTCGTGCAGGAGGTGGTGGCAAGCGCGTGGGCGACGCCATGCCGCTCGGCAAACGCCCTCTCGAACCGCTTTACCCACGGGCCCTGCGTCAACCAGCCCGACCGCAGGACTTCGGCAACCGCCTCAATTTCCTCCGGACCAGTCCGTGGGCGGGCGATTGGCAGGTACTCTGGCGGCGATGACACGTGAACTCCTGGCGACGCCCGTCGGCGAGTCTGTCTTTTCGTTCGCAACCGCGTCCGACGCAATGACCGGCGGGTAGAGATCCGGGCTGTCCGGATGGAGGCCCCGCTGAATCCGGTCAATCACCTTCTCATAGCGCTCCGCACAGGCCTCGTCGCCATGCCAGCGCACGGCAAATTTCCGCGACTCGACGCTGAGCCGTTCCCGGGCCCGGCGGTCCTGGACCAGATCGCGCAGCACGTCGGTGACCGTATCCACATTGGCCCGCACGATCGGGCATTCCTCGAGCGAACGATGCGAATCGTCGCGATCCTCCTGTCGACCATCGATCCAGCCGACAACAGGCAGACCCAGCATCATGCATTCGCGGGCATTTGCGCCATACCGGCCGTAGCGGAGCTGGTCGACCACGATGTCGGCCTGGGCCTGGTAGTATTTGATCTTGGTGCTCGGCACGTCGCTGAAGAACACCAGCCGGACAGGCAGGCCTTCCTTCTGCAGCGTCTCGATCGCCGCCATGACAGCGCCGGTGCCCTTGAGGTCACGCTTGGCGCGCCGCCTCAGATCATAGTTTCCGACTGCGTGATAGATCAGGACTTCGTCGTCGCCGCGCGGGATTTGCATGTCCTTGGGAATTCGCAAACCGGGCATCCAGGCCGAGCTGTCCAGCGTTGTCACGACCGGCCCTCGAACGTATTTGGCGCCGGTCCGGCGGCCTACCGCCCAGTCGCACTCAAGACCAACCCAGTCGCAGACGGCTTCGAGACGGTTTGTCCATGCTGTCGCCCGCGCGTCGCTGCAGACGTCAGGACGATTTTCCCACACGCAGCTTCTGCAGAGCCCGTTGGTGATCCGCCGGATGTCCGACTGCCGGCCGCCGTCCTGGCACCCTGTCGGCATGTAGCCGATTGTCATGCGATGGCGCCGCAGCTCGAAAAAGTCCCACGGGATTTTTGTGGGGCGGGCGCTTGAGTCGTAGTTCTCCGGGAAAAAGCTTGCCTGTCCCATGCCGTAGAAATGGAGAGCGCCAAAGCGTTCCGGAACCGTGGACAGGAACTTGCGGATTTTCTCGCGCATTACCTCATAGTCAGGATCGAAGAGGTTCAGGTCTTCGCCGTGGTAGAACTGCCGCTGCGGACTGTCGGGGCTCTCCACCGACACCGTCATCGCATCCCACCCCCTCTTCCGCAGCCCCTCCGCCAGCACGTTGAAGTGGTAATAGTTGTTGTGAAGGAACACGGCCGAACGCCGTCGAACCTGCGGAAACACGGACCTGGGAAGCTCCGCCGTCCTGTCGAATGGAACTGGCGCGCTACCCGTCGCCAGCGCGTGTGTGTTTGCGACGGCTTCGATTGTGAAAGGATTGTTGGCCAACGTCTGAAGCTCTGAGACGTAGAGGTCGCCGTTCTCCGTCCGCTTTGCGGAGTTGAAAACACGGACCGCCAGGTTTGGCATCGAAGCAAAAAGCGGGAGAAGCTCGTCCGCCGCCTGAATTGCGGGCTGACCCGCCGCGGGAGGGTGCTCGGTGACGAACAGTCTGGACAGAGAACCAACCGCCAGCTTTGCGACGATATCATCGATGTCGCCGCTCTGGAGCGTTGCGTCGTCCAGCTGTGAGGCGACGATGACGGCCGAGTTTCCGCGCTCGTTGATGAACAGATGAGGGGACCGCGCCAGGAGCTCGCCGCTGCCGCCGAAAGTATTCGCCATTGCCCGGAACAGGTTGGCGCTTTCGTTCGAAAGCAGTTCCATCTTGTCGGAGTGTGCCTGCAACCGAGAATCGACAACCGCGACGCTAGCGCCCTGCTGCTCGACCAGACGCTGAACGTCGGCGATCAGCTGGTCCCGGCCAGCTTCGCGCTCCATGGCCGCGGTAAGCGACGAAAGACCATCATGGTCGAGGGCTCGGGTAAACGTCGCGATCTCTGACTTGATGATTTCCTGATCGACAGCGATTTCAAGGAAACGTTCGCCGAGTTCGCGCTGTGCGTCAGCATCGCGATCGAACTGGTCGATCAGCTGCCCGATTTGTGGCGAGTTGAATCGCGCCGCGATCTCGACCAGTGAGGCAAGAGTCGCCTTGTTTTCCTCATTGGCCTGATCGCTCGCCTGGCGAGCCTGCCGCTCGGCCTCCACCAGCGCCCGCAGACTCGCATTCTCCGCCTGGAGCTCCAGCAGCGCAGAATGAACGTTGTTCTTCCACGATCTGAGGCGAGCGATAATATTGAGCCTACGCCAGTTCACTCGAATACCTCATAGAGGGGCCATAGTTTCGCTGATGAACGTTTCTGCGACACGAAATCTTCGACCCCAAGAGCTGTAACCAATCGATCTTCTACGGACTAGATGAAAATTACCTCACCACACCTGTCTGGTTTCTGGTGATCAATTCTTCACAGTACCTTGTCAGCACGCAGCTTGTCCTGCTTTCGCCACGCGATCAGCCGCCTCAGCCCTTCATCGAGCTCCACCCGGGACACAAACCCAAGATCGTCGGCAGCTTTCCGGGTGCTGCCGACCCTGTTCCGGACAAGTGTTGCATTGCTATTTGCGCGGTACTCGATTGGGCGATTGCAACCCGTGATCCGCAACAGGGCTTCGCCAAGTTCCCGCAAGGTTGTCCTTTTGCCGGTCCCAACATTGTAGAACCGGTCGGAGACGGTGGCCTTGATCGCACACAGATTGGCCGCGGCGCAGTCTTCCACCGCTACAAAATCGAACGCCTCGCTGCCGTCGCCGAAAATCACCGGCGCTTCTCCGCGGTCGATCGCATCCAGCATTTTCATGATCACGGCGATGTAGGCGCCGCGATAGTCTTGCCGGGGACCATACACGTTCATGTATCGCAAGCCGACATAGCTGAGCCCGTAACGATGATGATAGGCGCGCAGCATCGCCTCGCCCGATATCTTCGTCGCGCCGTAGAATGTGCGATTGTTGAAAGGATGATCTTCGGTCATCGGCTCTTCAACAGCATCGCCATAGACCGACGCCGAAGACGAATAGACCAGCCTCTTAACGCCCTGCTGAACGCACGCTTCCATCACGTTGAACGTCCCGCGGATGTTCACGTCGAAGGCCGCCGCCGGATATTCGTGGCAATGGAGAAGCCAGAGCGCCGCGAGATGGAAGACGCCGTCTGCGCCTGACAGGGCAGCTTTCAGAACATCCGTATGCAGGATGTCGCCTCCAGCCTCGAAAACGCGCACACGGGGATCGGCCAATGCGCCTTTCAGGCTCAGCAGAGAGCCGCGCGCAAAATTGTCGTACACGACAATTTCCTTGACGCTTTCCCGGGTCAGCGCATCGACGACGTGCGAGCCAATGAGGCCAGCGCCGCCGATGACAACGACCTTCTTGCCGGCAAGGTCCATTGCAAATCCTTCACATACGCCAGCCTCGCTTCGGAGAAGTCTGGCCGTTTCTTCGCCCGGGTTGAGAGCCTTGCGGTGGGGCACTCCTAGCACCACGCCGCGTGCCAAGGCGAGCCGTCATGCGCTCCCTGTCGGCTGAGCCTTCAGCCGCCTCCCATTCCTTAAAACCTGTCCTTGAAAACCTGCCGGATTCATCCTGGAGGGACGGTGGAATTCCGGGTGTATTCAGAGGCGCCTGAGGCCGGCAAGCGGCAGATTACGGGGTCTTTGAGAGTCTGATTGGCGCTGTCACGATTCTCTGGGGTCTCGCAGACTGGACAGCCGCCCGCCCTGGTTTGCCTCAGCCGCTGCAGCGGCCGCGACAATCGATGACTGGAACATGCGGTTGAAACAGATAAGAACCCAAACACACATGCGGCCTGCACAACTCGAATCGCGGACTCACTCATGAACACCGTCGTCGCAGGCCCAGCCGAACTTCATACCGGCATAGCGCTCAACGCGTATCGCCCTGCGTCGGAGAACACTCGCATGAAAATCAAGGCTGCGATCGGTGGTGCCGTTGCTGCTGTGTTGGCGACTTTTGTCACTGGCTGCAATCCAACTGAAACGGCACCCGCGCCTGTTGCAGCGCCGGAAACGACGCCTGAACCGGCGCCTCCGCCCACCCCCGCTTTCCCTGCAGGCGACAGCAAGTTTGAGGCCTGGTACGCGATCGGCGCCCCTGTGGTTCACGATGCGGACGTGAAGGCTCCCGACGGGACGATGACCGCGGATGCGGTCGACATGAAACTCAATGATGGCCTCGGCATGCTGGATACGCGGCCGGTCAATGCCGGCGATACGCGCCGGACCAGCATTTACCTCTGGGGACCTGCCGGACAGAATGTTGCGCTTCAGCTGGTGAACTGGTGCAGCGCGACCACGCCGGAAGTGGAAACGAACAACATCGTCCTCACCGCGGAGCCGGTTGAGTACACGATCAGCCATACCTTCGCCAACAAGCACGATTGCAGCCGGTTCCAGTTCATCCTGATTGACAACACAACCGCTACGATCAACGCGTGGAATGCGCGGCTCGAATAGCCGCGCCCTCAACGGCGTTGCAAACCAGTGTACCTATTCGGACTATCAGGGTGACTAGAGCGTCATGAGCACCAAGAATATTGCTGTCGTTGGCTGCGGCTATTGGGGCAAGAACCTCATCCGTAACTTTGCGGAGATCGGCGCGCTGCACGCTGTGGTCGACGCCGATCCGGCTGCTGCAAAACGTGAGGCCGACAAATACGGCGCCGCTGCGCTCTCGCTTGAGGCCGCGCTTGCTGATCCGCAGATCGCCGGCATCGCTGTCGCGGCCCCGGCCGAGCTTCATGCTGATATTGCGCTGAAGGCATTCGCGGCCGGCAAGCACGTGTTTGTCGAAAAGCCGATCGCGCTGTCGATCGCTGATGCGGAGAAGATGAAGGCTGCCGCCGAAAAAGCTGGCCGCTCGCTGATGGTTGGCCACCTGCTTCAATACCATCCCGCCTTCGAGACACTGCTTGGTCTCGTACGCAAGGGTGAACTCGGCAAGCTCCGCTACGCCTATTCGAACCGTCTTTCCCTGGGCAAGTTCCGGGTCGAGGAGAATGCGCTGTGGAGCTTTGCGCCGCACGACGTCTCGATGCTGCTGGCGCTGTTCGGCGAAGAGCCCGTCTCGGTCAAGGGCGCGGGCGGCGCATACGTGACGCCGGGCGTCGAGGACGAGTACCGCCTCGACATGACGTTCGCCGACGGCCGGCGCGCCCACGTCTTCGCGTCATGGTTGCATCCGTTCAAGGAACACCGGCTGGTCGTGGTTGGCAAAAAGGCGATGGCGGTGTTCGAGGATTCACTCGCCGGCGCCGACAAGCTCCGGTTGTACCGTCACAATGTTGAAACATCCGGTCGCACCCCTGAACCGAAGAAGGCGGAGGCCGAGCCGATCCCCTACCCGTCCTCGGAACCGCTCAAGAACGAGTGCGAGCACTTCCTGGCCTGCTGCGCAGGCAAAAACCCGCCACGGACCGACGCAAACGAGGCAATCGCGGTGTTGCGGGTGCTGATGGCGGCGGGCTGAAACAGCTCGAAATCAGTTGAACGAGACAACATTTCGGTAACCTCGGCTGTGCGCAGAAACCGCCTACCCAACCCCAAAATCGTGGGCTAACGAACAGGGCTGCCGAACGGAGGAATCCCGTCTTGAGTATCGCGTTCATCGACCTGCAGGCCCAGCGTCGGCGCATCGCCGACAAGATCGACGCCACCGTCAAGAAAGTGATCGAGGGCGGCGCCTATGTCATGGGTCCCGAAGTCGTCGAATTCGAGAAACAGCTGTCGGCATTCTCCGGCGCGAAGCGCACGCTCTCGTGCGCCAACGGAACCGACGCGCTGGTGCTTCCGTTGATGGCGTGGGGCGTAGGCGATGGCGATGCCGTATTCTGCCCGAGCTTCACTTTTGCTGCGACTGCCGAGATCGTTCCGTGGACCGGCGCGAGCCCGGTCTTCGTCGATATCCTGCCCGACACCTACAACATCGATCCCGATCACCTCGAGGCCACGATCAAGGCCACGATCAAGGAGGGCAAGCTCAAGCCCAAGGTGATCATCGCCGTCGACCTGTTTGGCCAGTCGGCCGACTATCCGCGCATCGCCGAGATCGCCAAGCGCTACAATCTCAAGCTGATCGCAGACTCGGCGCAGGGCTTCGGCTGCACGCTCGACGGCAAGCATCCCGCGCACTGGGCCGATTGCGTCACCACCAGCTTCTTCCCAGCCAAGCCGCTCGGCTGCTACGGAGACGGCGGCGCCATCCAGACCAATGACAACGAGCTGGGCGAGCTGATCGACAGCCTGCGCGTGCACGGCAAGGCAACCAAGTCGGACATCGAGAAGCAAAAATTCGAACACGACCCGAAATACCTGAACGTGCGCATCGGCCTCAATAGCCGGCTCGATACGATCCAGGCTGCAATCCTGATCGAGAAGCTCGCGATCTTCGCGGACGAGATCGAGAAGCGGAACGTCGTCGCCGACCGGTACGCCAAAGGCCTAAAGGGCTACGTGTCCTCGACGCCAGCCGTCATCAAGGGCGGTGTCTCCTCGTGGGCGCAATACACGATCGAGGTCAACGATCGCGATGGTCTCGCCGCGCACCTCAAGCGCGAAAGCGTGCCGACCGCCGTCTACTACCCGATCCCGATTCACAAGCAGAACGTCTATTCGGTCTATCCGACCGGCCCGGGCGGTCTGCCCGTGTCCGAAGCAAAAGCAGGCCGCGTGATCAGCCTGCCGATGCATCCGTATCTCGAGCCTGCCGTGCAGGATCAGATCATCGAGAAGATTCGTGCGTTCAATGGGGGAAAAGCGTGAGAGTAAAGAATATCGCGGAGCGTCGCGTGGGCGTTTCTGAAAAGAAGGTGGCGGCCAAGCCCGTCGTCGAAAGGCGCCCGACCGCGTCCGCCATGGCTGCGGAATTTGTCCGCAAGGCGAAGAAGCGCGATCTTACCATCGGCATTCTCGGCCTTGGCTATGTCGGCCTGCCGCTCGCAGAAGCGTTCCTGAATGCGGGTTTCCGCGTTCTCGGCTTCGATATCGACGAATCCAAGATCAACGCGATCAAGGCCGGCAAGACCTACATCCAGCACATCGAGAACAAGCGCATTGTCGCGATGAACAAGACCGGCCGGCTGGAAGTCACCGCGTCCGACAAGCGTCTTGCTGCTGCCGACGCTCTGCTGATGTGCGTACCTACGCCGCTTAATGCGCACCGTGAGCCGGATATCTCCTATGTCGAGAGAACCACCGAGCTGATCGCGCGCCGCCTGCGCCCCGGCCAGCTGGTCGTTCTCGAGTCGACCACCTACCCCGGCACCAGCGACGAGATCGTCAAGACGATCCTGGAGAAGACGGGCCTCAAGGCCGGCCGTGACTTCGCAATCGCCTACTCGCCCGAGCGCGAAGATCCAGGCAACATGAACTTCTCGACCTCGACCATTCCGAAAGTCGTCGGCGCCAACACCGTTCCCGAGAAGGACATGGCGGTCGCTGTCTATGAAGCGATCACCAAGGTGGTCACCGTTGCAGACATGAAGACGGCCGAAGCGGTGAAGCTTACGGAGAACATCTTCCGCCTGATCAACATCGCGCTGGTCAACGAACTCAAGGTCGTGTTCCAGGGCATGGACATCGACGTCTGGGAAGTGATCGAGGGCGCCAAGAGCAAGCCGTTCGGCTTCATGCCGTTCTACCCGGGCCCGGGTCTCGGCGGACACTGCATCCCGATCGACCCCTTCTATCTCACCTGGAAAGCCCGCGCGCATGGCGAAGCCACCCGCTTCATCGAGCTGGCGGGCGACGTCGTCACCAACATGCCGCGCTACGTCATCGAGACGTTGGCCGAAGCGATGAGCACGAGGCTCCAGAAAGCGGTCGCCGGATCGCGCGTTCTGGTCGCCGGCCTTGCCTACAAGAAGAACGTCGACGACATGCGCGAGAGCCCCTCGCTGCACCTCATCCACCTGCTGCGCGAACGCAAGGCGATCGTCGATTTCCACGACCCACACATTCCGGTGGTTCCCACCACGCGCGATCACCCGGAATTCTCGGGCATGAAGTCGGTGAAGCTGACCCCGAAGATCATCGCTTCGTACGATTGCGTGCTTATCTCGACGGACCATGATGCGGTCGACTATGAAGAGCTGGTCCGCCATGCCCCGCTCGTCATCGACACACGCAACGCTACCGCAAAGCTCTCGAAGGAGCTGCGCAGCCGCGTGGTCAAGGCCTGATCTCGTGCCCGGCGCCGTCGTGAGGCGGCGCCCATGATCAAGATCCTCCTTCTCGCACGCCACTATCCGCCGGCCGTGTCCGGCGGCGCCAAGCGCCCATTCCTGCTCGCCCAGGCGCTCCGGGCAACCGGCGCGGAAGTTCGCGTCTGTGCACCTTCCCTGCCGGAAGGAGAACCGGGCTGGGCCGTTCCGCACCCGAACCGCGACCCGCCAACCGCCGCCGGCCCTGCCCGCTTCAGCGTACGCGCTCTCGCTCGAGACCTGCTGCTCTGGCCCGACCCGGACATCCGCTGGTCAACACGGGCGGCCGAAATCGTACTCTCCGATGGCTGGCGCCCTGACTGGGTGATCTCCACCAGCCCGCCTGAATCGATCCATGTCGCTGGCGAGTGGATCGCACGACGAACCAATGCCAAATGGGCAGCCGATTTTCGGGACCTATGGCTGGAATCGCCGCACAGGCGCGAGCGCCTGCGTCTGCACCGCCGCATCGGCGAGAAAATGCTGGCGCGCCGTCTGCTGCCGAAAGCGGATCTGGTGACGGCTGTCGATCCTGTCGTTGCCGCCGAAGCAACGAGGCTCGGCGCGCGAAACGTCCACGTCCTTGCACACTTCTCTGCTGATACGAGGCTGGCGCCCGCAGACCTGCCAAAGGATACGCTGAACATCGTCCATGCGGGCTCGATCGCCCTGTCGGATCCCGAGGCCAGCATCAGCGACATGCTGCAGCCGTTTGAAGCCGCCTGGACACGCAATCCCCAGCTCCGGCTTCACCTCGCCGGGCGTCTCACCGATGCCGAACAGGCCCGCGCAAAGGCCAGCAGCGCAGCCAGCGCGATCCAGCTCTGGGGCGTCCTCCCATTGGACGGCGCGCTTTCTGTGATGGCTGCAGCCGACGCCCTGATCTTCGTCGCGTCCGCTAAGATGCACGTGCCGCCGAGCAAGATCGCCGACTATCTCACATTCGATGTTCCGATCATTGCTTGCGGCGACGGCCCGTGGCGTTCCGATCCGCGCGTTCCTGCGAGCGATCCCGTCCAAACAATGGAGCAGCTGAAACGTGACGATCGCGCCAACACCAGCGCTCCCAGGCCCCGAACTGCAAGCGAAGCGGCTGCCGAGCTACTTCACTGGATGCGTGAAGCCGGCGGTAGCTGACAACCTTGCAGTTGGCGCCATGATGGCCGAACCTCATCCGGCGCACAGGGAGACAGGCGATGGATGCGACCGAAACGGAATCGCTGCTTTCGCGGCTTGCCAGGCTCGAAAGCGAACACGCTCGGTTGAAAGCCGAAGCCGCCGTCTATCGCGGCGCGCTTGTCTGGCTCATGGGCTTCCACCAGCTCGCGCCTGATGACCGCAATCCCCACCGTGCGGTGCTGGAACCGCTCGGCCTCGACCTGTCATTCCAGAGGACGCGCGCCGCCGATCCGGCGATTGATCCAGGCCTTGCAGCCGAAAGGGCGAAGAAGTTCGTGACCGATGCCGAAGCGGTGTTCGTCGCCCGGCAGGCGCCCAAGACAGCCTAGTGCTGGCTCTCCGGCGTCGTCACCTTCAGGCCATCCAGATCGTCCCGGATCTTGATCTGGCATGACAGCCGCGAGTTCTCTTTCACGTTCTCGGCGAAATCGAGCATCGACTGTTCCATCGCCGAAGGCTTGCCCACTTTCGCGGTGAAGGCCTCATCGACATAGACATGGCAGGTTGCGCACGCGCAGGCCCCGCCGCAATCGGCGTCGATGCCCGGCACGTTGTGCTTGATGGCCGTCTCCATGACGGTCATGCCGTTCTTGCCTTCGACCGTGCGTTCCGTCCCGGACGCGTCGATATAGGTGATCTTGGGCATGGGGCTTCGCGCCGCTCCTTGATAGTGTCCGAACTAACCCAGCGCGCGCGCGCCGATGTCCTTCATGGAAATGGATTTATCGGCTAGTTCGCCGGGCGCAACTCTCGCCTTTGCCGCAACCAGCTTTCTGCCGACAACATACTCAGGGGCCGAGTTCACCGCATCGACCGCGATGACCATGCCCTCCCTAAGGTAAAACACCGCAAAACTGCGCGATTGCGGGTCGCCGCGCAGGATTCGCTGGTCCGCCCCGGTCCACAGGCCCGCCGTCTGCAGCTTCAGCTCGAACTGGTCCGACCAGAACCAGGGTACTTCTAGCACGGGAGGCGCCGTCCCAAGAATCGCCGCCGCCGCGATCTTGCCGCCCTCGATGGCGTTGTGGACCGACTCCAGCCTGCCTTCCCGGCCGTAATGAACCAGCGGCCTCCAGGCGACATCGCCGGCTGCGTAGATGTCAGGATGGCTGGTGCGCATGCTGGCGTCGACCACGATGCCATTGCCGCAGGCAATGCCCGCCTCCTGCGCCAGCTCCAGATTGGGCAGAACACCAACGCCAACCAGCGCCAGGTCGCAAGGCAGAATCTCGCCGCCGCCGAGCCTCACGCCCGTGACGGCGCCCGCTCCCTCAAAACCTTCCAGCCGCACGTCTGTCCTGATGTCGACGCCGGCCGAGCGATGTGCGTGCGTATAGAACGCTCCGATCTCCGGCCCGGCGACGCGCGAGAGGATCTGCGGCATCGCCTCGAGAACCGTGACCTTGAGCCCGAGCTGGCTCGCAACCGCCGCTGCTTCCAGCCCGATATAGCCACCGCCAATCACCACCAGACTCGCGCCCGGCTTCGCCACCGTCTTTAGCAGGTCGACATCGGCCAGAGTCCGCAACTCGGTTACGCCCTGAAGCCCAGCGCCCGGAACCGAAAGCTTCCTCGGCCGCGCGCCTGTCGCGATTACGAGCCTGTCCCACAGAATTGGTGAGCCACGCTCCAGCTCCACCTGCCGCGCCGCGAGGTCGATCTTCTTCGCCGCATTGCCGGTGATCAGATCGACGTTGTGTTCGGAATAATACTCCAGCGGCTTGAGGAAGAGCCGCTCGGCTTCCAGCTCGCCCTTGAAATAGGCCTTGGACAGGGGCGGCCGCTGATACGGCGGCGCCGGTTCGTCGCCGATAAGGGTTATTGCGCCCTCGAAACCGGCCTGGCGCAGCGAATAGACCGTCTGCGCGCCCGCTTGGCCCGCGCCGATGATCACTATGCGCTGTGGCGCGCCCGACATGCTGCTCGTCCCGGTCAGGATTTCCGTTCCCGTCAGGGCGGCGTCATAGCACGCCGCAGCCATCGAAACAGGGCTGAAACGCTGCCGGGAATCCAGCCTGAACGCAGCTTAACCTCATCGCCATTGCCTTGCCCCAATCGCACCGGCAAACCACGCCGGATGACGCATCGCGTGCTCACCCTGGACCTTGCCGACGAGACCGCCACAGCCGCCCTGGGGGCGCGTCTGGGGGTTGCCGCGCGACCCGGCGACGTGATCGCGCTGATGGGCGATCTGGGCGCCGGCAAGACCACCCTGGCGCGCGGCCTGATCCGGCGGCTGACCGGGCCTGAGACCGAGGCCCCCAGCCCTACCTTCACCCTGGTCCAGACCTATGCCGGGCCGAACTTCCCGATCTGGCATTTCGACCTCTACCGCCTCACCGAGGCCGGCGAGGCCAGGGAACTTGGCCTGGAGGAAGCTGTGGATGGGCTTGCCCTCATAGAATGGCCGGAAAGGCTGGGTCGCGATCTTCCGATGGCGCGGCTCGAAGTTCGGCTATCCTTCGATGGCCCCGGGCGAATCGCCCGGCTTGTGGACCTCGACGACTGGAGCGCGCGCATAGATGGCGACTGGCGGTAACCTGCGCGACAGCGAGATCGTCGAATTCCTCACCCGTGCGGGCTGGGGCGAGGCGGCGCGTACGCCGCTGACTGCGGACGCCTCCACCCGCCGCTATGAACGCCTGCGCCGGAAGACGCAGACCGCCATGCTGATGGACGCCCCGCCGCTGGAAAGCCTGCCCTGCCCGCCGGGCGCCGATGACGAGGAACGGCTGAAGCTCGGCTGGAACGCCATCTCGCGCCTCGCTGCTTCGCGCGTCGAAGCGTTTGCCGCCATCGCCGGCCATCTTGCGCAGCTCGGCCTCTCCGCGCCCGGTGTCTATGACCAGGACATTCCGCGCGGCCTCGCCCTGCTCGAAGACCTTGGCGATGATCTCTTCGCCAACGTCATCGAAAATGGCGGCGACGAGATCGCCCTTTACAGCGCTGCTGGCGATGTGCTCGCCGCCGTCCACCGCGCGCCTGTGCCCTTCACGCTGCCCTATCGCGGCGGCGAATGGCCGATCCTCACCTACGATCATCTCGCCCTCTCGGCCAATGTCGATCTCTTCGTCGAATGGATGCCGCAGCGCGATCGCGAGATGCGGGTCAGCGAGCAGACGCGCCTGCGCTGGGAGCGCGTGCGCGAGAACCTGATGGCGAAGGCGGAGGATTTCCCCCGCGCCTTGATCCTGCGCGATACGCACGCCGAGAACCTCATCTGGCTGCCGCAACGCGAAGGACTTCAGCGTGTCGGCCTGCTCGACTTCCAGGACGCGGTGCTGGGCTGGGGCGAATGGGACATGTCGATGCTGCTGCACGACGCCCGCCGCGATGTCAGTCCGGAAGCGCGCGAGGCCGCGATCATCGCCTATCTCAACGGCACAGGCGGCAGCCGCGCGGACTTCGACGAGCGCCTGTCGGTTCTGGGCGCCATGAACACGATGCGCATCATGGGCATCTTCGCGAGGCTTGTGACGCGCGACAAGAAACCCCGGTACGACACCTTCCAGCCGCGCCTGCGCGGTATTCTCAACGAGACGCTGGGCCATCCCGCCATGGCGGAAGCCAAAAGCTTCGTCACCGCCGTTGCCCCGCATCTTCTGGTCGCGGCATGACCAAGATCACCACCGCCATGCTGCTCGCGGCCGGACTGGGCACGCGCATGAAGCCGCTTACGGACAAGCTGCCCAAGCCGCTGATCGAGGTCGGCGGCCGCACGCTGGTCGACCGCGTGCTCGACAAGCTGGTGACCCAGGGCGTCAACCGCGCCGTCGTGAACGTGCACTATCTCGCCGACATGATGATCGCGCATCTGAAGTCCCGAAAGGACATCGAGATCATCATCTCCGACGAACGCGACCTGCTGCTCGAGACCGGCGGCGGCGTGATCAAGGCGCTGCCGCTACTCGGCGATGAGCCGTTCTTCGTGATCAACACCGACGTCACCTGGGCGACCGTTGGCGACACGACGTTCAAAAAGATGGCCGACGCCTACAATTCCGACGAGATGGATGCGCTGCTGTTGCTGGCGGAAATGGGCGCAACGCTCGGCTTCCGTGGGCCGGGAGATTTCTACCTTGGCCATGATGGCCAGCTGCAGCGCCGCGGTGAACGCGCCACGGCACCCTACGTCTTTGCCGGCACGCACATCACGCGTGGCGACTTGCTGCGCGGCTATGAAGAGAAACCTTTCTCCGCGAACGTCTACTGGAATGCGATGGGCCGCGCCGGCCGGCTCCACGGCACGATCATGTCGCCCTTCTGGATGCATGTCGGCGATCCTGCCGGACGCGATGAAGCCGAAGCACGCCTCAAGACGATGGGGCCGGGAAGCTGACACGCGCCAGGCAAACCTCCAGCGGTGTATTCGCGGAAGGCGCACCCAAGGTCTTTTCGCTTCCTCCGTCAGCGGCATTTCTCGACGAGCTGGCGCGAGGCATTGTCGACGCCACCAACGCCCGCGAAAATCCGGAGGCGCTTGCTGACGCCCTGATCTTCACGCCCAACCAGCGCGCTGCGCGCGAGCTGGCGCTGGCGCTCTATCGGGCTGTCGGCGGCACGCTGCTCACGCCGGAAATCCGCCCCCTCGGCGATATCGAGGAGGAAGACGGCCTCGCTGCCTTCGGTCCCGACGCGCTCGACCTTCCTCCCGCGATGACGCCAGCAACGCGGCGCGGCGCGCTGGCAAGGCTCGTCCAGAGCTGGCGCAGGGCGCAGGGCGAGGCGCCGTTTCCGCCTGCATCACTTCTTGCCGCAGCCGATGAACTCGGCGATCTGATTGATCAGACGTCCATCGTCGGAGGCGTAGACTGGAGCAAGCTCAGCGCGCTGACAGATGAGTTCGCGCCCCAGCTTGCCGAACACTGGCAGGTATCGGCCGGTTTCCTCGACATCGTGATGCAGGCTTGGCCGGCCCACCTCAAGCAGGAAGGCGCCGCCGACGCACAGACGCGCCGCCTTGCCGCTGCTGAGGCCCTGCGCACCCGCTGGGCGAAGAAGCCCCCTGCTCATCCCGTCATCATCGTGGGTTCGACCGGCGCCGGCGCCGCGACTCGTATCCTAATGGAAGCAACACTCGATCTGCCGCGTGGTCTGATCGTGTTTCCGGGCATCGACCCCGATCTCACGCCCGGCGGCTGGGCTTCGGTCGCCGATGCCGCCAGCCATCCGCAGCACACGTTCGGCGACACGCTGAAATGGCTGCGCCTGTCGCCCAAGGACATCCGTCCCTGGCCGGATTCCGAAGAGACACAAGCCGAACGCTCCCGCCGTCGCCTGATCAACGAGGCGCTCGCGCCCGCTGTCGATACGCGCGACTGGAACGAACGCCTGACAAGCCTCGCCCATCCCGGATCGGCGCAGGAGCTGGTGAACAACGCACTCCACGGCCTGTCGGTTGTCGAGGCCGAGGATGAAAGCGAGGAAGCGCTCGCGGCCGCCCTGCTCCTGCGCGAGACGCTGGAAACGCCCTGCAAGACTGCCGCGTTGATCACGCCCGAAGCCTCGCTTGCTCGTCGCGTCGCTGCGATCCTCGAACGCTGGGACATCGACATCTCGCCCTCAGCCGGCATTCCGCTGCAGCGCACGTCTTCCGGCAGCCTGATCCTTCTATTGTCGCGCTGGGTGCTCGATCCGGCCGATCCGGTTCGGCTGCTCGCTGTTCTCAAGCATGAGAGCGTTGGCCTCGACCGCGCACCCGAAGACCTGCGCCGTCTGGTCAGCGATATGGAACGATCTCTGCTGCGCGGCCCCCGCCGGGATCGCACGCTCGAGGACCTCGCCACGCGCCTTGAAGGCCTCAAGCGTCCTCAGCCCGAAGCCGCAAAACTGATCCGCGAACTGGACGTGCTGCACTACGCCGCCGGCCCCGCCTTTGCCGACGATGCGGTTGATGGCGCAGCCGCTGCTGAGGCCATCGCGCGCCTCGCTGAAGCGGTCGCCGCAATGCCCACGCAAGCAGGCGCGCGGGTCTGGTCCGGCAAGGCCGGCGCGATGGCTGCCCAGTTCATTGTCCAGCTTGGCGAACTGTCCGGTTCCATGGGCGCCATCGACAAGGAGGCTTTCCCCGCCCTTCTTGAAACCCTGATGCAGCGCATGACCGCCGCGCCCGATACGACCGAGCATCCGCGCATTGTCATCTGGGGACCGCTCGAAGCCCGCCTGCAGCGCCGCGACCGCGTCATCCTCGCCAGCCTCAACGAAGGCTCGTGGCCAAAGCCCGCCGCTGCCGACGCCTTCCTCAATCGGAAGCTGCGCAAGGAAATCGGCCTGCCTGATCCGGACGAGCGCATCGGCCTCTCGGCGCACGACTTCGCGCAGATGGCCAACGCGCCGGAAGTCATCCTGCTGCGCGCCCGCCGCGTCGACGACAAGCCCGCTGTCGCCTCGCGCTGGCTCTGGCGCCTGCGCACGCTTGCTGCCGGCGGCCTCGGAGGCCGCGAACCAGCCGAAGCCGCGCTGAAACCTGCCGCCAACGCCGACCCGCTGGTCTGGGCCCGCAGCCTGCGCCATGCCGAAACCGTCACCCCCGCCAAGCCACCCGCCCCTGTCCCACCTATCGCCGCACGCGCGCTCAACGCCTTCTCCCCCAGCCGCGCCGTTACGCTGATCCGCGACCCCTATGCCGACTATGCCCGCCGCGTGCTGCGCCTCGAACCCCTGCGCCGCGTCGCCGAGGAGATCGACGCGCGCGAACGCGGCACCGCCGTGCACACAGCGGTCGAGACATTCGAGATGCCAGACAATGAAAAGGCGCTCGACGAGCTCATCGTCGATGAACTCACTGCCGCCGGCGCGGCGCCCGAGCTGATCGAACTCGAAAAGCCGCTATGGTTGCGCGCCAGCAGCGCCTATCTGCGCTGGTCCGCGCAGCGCCAGCGCCATCGCGTTGCCTTCGAGACCGAGAAGAAAGCCGGCATCACTTTCCCGACCTCGGTGGGCGATGTGACGCTCGAGGCTAAAGCCGACCGCATCGAAAAGCTCAGCGACGGCACGCTCGCCATTGTCGACTTCAAGACCGGCGCGCCGAAGACCGCGCCCCAGGTCGAGCGTGGCCTCGAACCCCAGCTTGCTCTCGAAGCCGCGATCGCCGCCCGCTCTGCCTTCGGCGCCATCGGCCCCGCGCCTTCCTCCGAACTGATCTATTTCCGCATGGCGCTGAGCGCCCGCACGCTGGATGACGACAACGGCGAGCCGCTGAAATTCAAGATCAGCACAACGATGCAGGTTGCCGAAGCCGCTCTCGAAGACCTGAAGCAGCTGATCGAGCAGTATGCCGATCCCGCCCAGCCCTACTACTCCAAACCGCGTGTCGAATTCGCCTGGTCGGTTTCCGACTACGACAATCTGGCGCGCCGCGCCGAATGGACAACCGATGAAGGAGGCGAGGAATGAGCGCGCCTCTTGTCCCCGCGTCCGACTGGCCCGAATACGCGGCCGCCAGCGAAGGCCAGGCGCAGGCCGCCCTGCCGAACGCGTCAGCCTGGGTCGAGGCCAACGCCGGATCGGGCAAGACGAAAGTCCTGATCGACCGCGTCGCCCGCCTGCTGCTGCGCCGCGCCGAACCCGACTCGATCCTTTGCGTCACCTACACCAAGGCCGCGGCCAGCGAGATGCAGTCCCGCCTGTTCGAACGCCTTGGCGGCTGGTGCGTGATGGAGGCGGATCAGCTCAAGACCAGGCTCTCCGAACTCGAAGGCCGTCCCCTTGCCGATTACACCGCCGACGATATCGGTCGCGCCCGCGAGCTCTTTGCAAAAGCGCTCGAGACGCCCGGCGGCCTGCGCATCGAGACCATCCACGCCTTCTGCGGCCGCGTCCTGCGCCGCTTCCCGCTGGAAGCCGGTATCGCGCCAGCCTTCCACGAACTCGACGATGACGACGCCTCCGACCTCTGGGACAACGCCTTCCGCTCCATGGGCCGCCGCGTCATGCGCGGCGATGCAGCTCTGGTCGAAGCCGCCCGCATCGCTGCAGAAGCTGGCGGCGGCCTCGGCTTCCAGGCCGTCCGCGCGCTGCTGCCGCGTCGCGCCGCAGTCGAACGCTTCATCGCAAAGGCCGGCGGCATGGACGCCGCTATCGATGTCCTGCGCGAACGCATCGGCGCAGGCGATCTCTCGGTGGAAAAGCTTCTCGACGAGGCCATGGGCGTGGACCTGCCACGCAAGGCGCTCAAGGATCTTCTCGGCGCCCTGCCGACCGCCAAGGCCAGCGACGCTGAACTCGCGCGCATTCTTGCAATCGTCCTGTCGGATGCGCCTGCTGCTGATCGCTTCGCGACCTATGCGTCACTGCCCTTCACCAAGTCCGGCGACCTGCGCAAATCGAACCCCTACACGGCCGAGGCGTTGAAAGCCGCGCCCGCCGCCGCGCTGTTCTTCCAGATCAAGGATGTGCCCCTGGGCTCGGAGATCCACCGCATCCTCGCCATCGCCGCAGCGCTCAACGCCCGCCGCATGCTGGAGCGTTCTGCCGCCCTGCTGCGCCTGGCGCAGGTCCTGTTCGACGATTTCGCCGTCCGCAAGCGCGCCTGCGCCGGTCTCGACTTCGACGACCTCATCGAAACGACCAGCCGC
This sequence comes from Hyphomonadaceae bacterium, assembly GCA_965279205.1. Classification (GTDB taxonomy): domain Bacteria; phylum Pseudomonadota; class Alphaproteobacteria; order Caulobacterales; family Hyphomonadaceae; genus UBA7672. The sequence continues at coordinate 736,638 of OZ257144.1, read as the reverse complement.
CTGCTCACCCGCCGCCACGCCGCCGAATGGGTGTTGTGGAAGCTCGACGGCGGCATCGCCCACGTCCTGCTCGACGAGGCGCAGGACACCAGCCCCGCGCAGTGGCGCATCCTGAAAGCGCTGACCGACGACATCTTCGCCGGCGCCGGCGCCGTCCGCGACGAGCCCCGCACGCTCTTTGTGGTCGGCGACCAGAAACAGTCGATCTATTCCTTCCAGGGCGCAGACCCCGAACACTTCCTGCGCGAGACGCAGGATTTCGAAGACCGCGCACGCAAGGCCGCCGTCGAGTTCACCCTGCCGAACCTCGCCATGTCGTTCCGCTCTGCCCCGGAAATCCTGTCCTATGTCGATGCCGTGTTCGACACCGACGTGTTCTCGCCGGACTCGCCCTTCTCCCTCCTGCCGCCCGATGCCGCCAACCTGCTGCGCCACACGCCCTTCCGCCGCCACGAGACAGGCAATGTCGAACTGTGGCCGCTCGAACCGAAGGACGACGTCCAGCCGGCCGAGCCGTGGACCGCGCCCAAGGGCCAGGAAAGCGCGGCAAGCCCGAAAGCGAAACTGGCGCGGCGCATCGCCCAGTACATCCGCCGCGAGATCGACACCGGCGGCGCCGTCTGGGACCGCAACCAGCAGCGCCCCGCTCGCCCCGGCGACTTTCTCATCCTCGTGCGCGGTCGCACCGGCGGCCTGTTCGATGGCATCCTGCAGGCCCTCAAGCGCGAGAACATCCCCGTCGCCGGCGCCGACCGCATCCAGCTGCTCGACTCCCTCGCCGTGCAGGATCTGCTGAACCTCGTCCGTTTCGCGCTCTGCCCGGAAGACGACCTGACGCTTGCCGAAATCCTCAAAGGCCCGTTCGCCGCCTTTGCCGGAGGCAAAGAGATACAGTGGCTCGACGATGACCAGCTCTTTGCCCTGGCGCACGCACGCAAGGGCACACTCTGGAGCGAGGTGCAGGCGTCCACAGCGAAACACGTCGCGCCCGTCCGCGATTTCCTCGCTGATGTGCTGCGCCGCCGCTTCCAGTCACCCTTCGAATTCCTGACCCGTGCGCTCGAACGCGGGCATGGCCTCACCTCGCCGGGCTGGGAGCTGATCCTGTCGCGCTTCGGCGGACCGGCGCGCGAACCTGTCACCGCCCTTATCGATCGCGCCGCCGCGTTCGACGCCGACCGGGCGCCCAGCCTGCAGGTCTTCCTCGATGCGATCGAACGCCGCGGCGGCGAGGTGAAGCGGGAACTCTCCGGGCCCCAGGGCGAAGTGCGCGTGATGACGGTTCACGGCGCCAAAGGCCTCGAAGCGCCGATCGTCATCCTGCCCGACACCTGCTCCGCTCATCGCGGCGAGCGCGACGGCCTTTTCATCACCGAGGATGGCGCGCCTGTCTGGGCAGGCTCGAAATCCAACGATGTCGAGCTCAGCCAGAAACTCCGAGCCGTGGCCGACGCCCGTGCGCTGCGCGAACACCGCCGCCTGCTCTATGTCGCGCTCACGCGCGCACAGGATCGTCTCGTCGTCTGCGGCGCCTTCTCGGGCCATCCGAAAGGCGCAGGCCATGCCGACACGTCGTGGTACACGGTCTGTCAGAGCGCGATGATGCGCCTTGCCGAGAGCGGCGCGGTCGAGGAGTTCACCGAGGGCGATCGCGTGATCCGCCGCTTCGGCGCGGCAACTGATCTTCTTCTTCCTTCCGTCATGCCGGCGAAGGCGTCCGAAGCGCCACCTGCCTGGCTACGCAAACCCGCGCCAATGGAAATCGCCAATCGCGTCCTCTCGCCCTCGCGCCTGACCGCATCGGCGGAGCCGCCGGTGATCTCGCCCTTCGGCGCCGGCCGGGCCGAGCGGTTGCAGCGCGGCAGCCTCATCCACCTCCTGTTCGAAGTCCTGCCGGAACTACCGAAGAAGGATCGACGCAAGGCGGCGGAAATCTTCCTCGACCGCCAGCCCGATCTTTCCTCCGAGCAGCGCAAGGAAATGCTGGCGGCTGCCCTGGGCGTGCTCGAGGACAAGCAGTTCGCTGCGGTGTTCGGCCCCGGCGGACGGCCTGAAGCTCCCGTTATCGGCAGGCTTGGCCAGGACACGATCAATGGCCGCGTCGACCGCCTTGTGGTTACCGACGCCGAAATCCTGATCGTCGACTACAAGACAGATCGCCCCTCTCCGCCCACCGTGGAGGGCGTCGGCGAGGCCTATATCGCCCAGATGGCGGCCTACCGGGCCGTGTTGTCGCAGCGCTGGCCGGATCGTCCCATTCGGTGCCTGCTGGTATGGACAGATGGCCCCAGACTCATGGAAATTCCGCCCTCCGATCTCGACCGCGTGATCAAGTCCCTGCGGCCGTGAACCGATCGTTTAGCGGCTCTGGGTTGGATGGCGGGGGATTACCGCCTACCTACACCGGGCCAAGTTTCAAAGGACCACACCTCATGTCCGTAGCCTCCGTTTCCGACGACAGCTTTGACGCGGATGTCCTCGCCGCCGGCACGCCGGTGATCGTGGATTTCTGGGCCGAATGGTGCGGCCCGTGCAAGCAGGTCTCGGCCCATTTCGAGGCGCTTGCGGACGAGCTTGGCGACAAGGTCCGTGTCGTGAAGATGAACATCGACGAAAACCCGATGACGGCCGGCCGCTTCGGCGTTCGCGGCCTTCCCACCTTCATGATCTTCCAGGACGGCAAGGTCACCGCCACCCACCTTGGCGCGATGAACAAGTCGCGCATGGTCGAGTGGCTGAAGGAATCAGCGCCGTCGATCGCGTAAGGAACCTTTGATGGCCCTCTCCGAAGTCACCGACGACAATTTCGACGCCGAAGTGCTGCGCGCTTCTGGACCGGTGGTCGTCGACTTCTGGGCCGAGTGGTGCCCGTCCTGCAAGAAGATGCTGCCCGACTTCGAACAGCTTGCCGGCGAACTCACCGGCCAGGCCAAGCTGGTCAAATTCAACGCCGACGAAAACCCGATGACGCCCGGCCGCTTCGGCATCCGCGGCCTTCCCACCATGATGATCTTCCAGGACGGCAAGCTGGTCTCGACCAAGACCGGCGCAATGACCAAGTCGAAGATCGCCGAATGGGTAAGGGAAGCCGCCCCTTCGGTCGCCTAGCCGGCTCTTGAATCCCTCCCCCGTTTGATGCGATGCAGCATGGCGCTTGCATGCGCTGACCGATGCCGAACGGGATTTACCCATGAGCACGAAAACTCCACGCCAGTTCTTCAAGCCGCTGGCGATCGGCGCGCCTCAACCGCTACGCGACCTGCCGGTCAGGCTGGAGCGCATGATCCATTTCGTGCCGGGCCATAACGAGAAGGTTCGTTCCAAGACTCCCGAGATGGCGGCAAAGGTAGACGTCATCCTCGCCAACCTCGAGGACGCCATTCCCTCCGACGCCAAGGAAGCGGCTCGCGCGGGCGCCATCGAGATGGCGAAGATGGTCGACTGGAAGAAACTCGGCACGGGTCTCTGGACGCGCGTCAACCCGCTCAATTCGCCCTGGTTCCTCGACGATGTCACCGAGATCGTGATGAAGGCCGGCAATGTCTACGACGTCATCATGCTGCCGAAAGTCGAAGGCCCATGGGACATCCATTTCGCCGACCAACTCGTCGCGCAACTTGAGGCCAAGGCAGGAATCTCCCGCCCCATCCTCTTCCACGCCATCCTCGAGACCGGACAGGGCGTCGCCCTTGTCGAGGAAATCTGCGCTGCCTCCCCGCGCATGCAGGGCATCTCGCTTGGACCGGCCGACCTTGCGGCGAACCGCGCCATGAAAACCACCCGCGTCGGCGGCGGTCACCCGATGTACAAAGTCATCGAGGATCCGGTCGAAGGCCGCGACCGCATCTCGGCCCAGCAGGACCCATGGCACTACACGCTCGGCAAGATGGTCGATGCATGTGTGACCTCCGGTATCAAGCCGTTCTACGGTCCCTTCGGCGACATCGCCGATCTCGCCGCCTGCGAACAACAATTCAAGAACGCTTTCCTTATGGGCTGTGCCGGCGCCTGGTCGCTCCACCCCGGCCAGATCGACATCGCCAAGCGCGTCTTCTCGCCCGAACCGGGCGAAGTGAAGTTCGCCCTCCGCATCCTCGAAGCCATGCCCGACGGCACCGGCGTCACCATGCTTGACGGCAAGATGCAGGACGACGCCACCTGGAAACAGGCCAAGGTCATCATCGACCTCGCGAAACAGGTCGCGGCGAAGGATCCGGAAATGGCGAAGGCGTACGGGCTCTAGGGCTCAGGCAGTCCATCGAAATCGCGCGAGGCGTCGACCGTGTAGGTCCACGCTTCACCTTTTCGAGAGCTATCGATGCGAACGCACGCATAGGGACGCTCGGGCTGGTTGTCGGCATCGCGACGGGAGGTCGGCCAGCGCTTCGCGCAATCCTTTGTCAGGCAATAGCAGGCCTCCGAGGCAAAACCGTCAGCGGTCTGCGCGCCATGTACAAAGACCTGCAGCTTGCGGTCGGCAGGGTTTTTCAGGTTCGAGATCGCCGTTTCCGGTCCCTCGACCAGCTGGTCCGCGGCATAGTCATTCCCGACCAGCCTGGTCAGCCCCTCAATGTCATCCGCTCGCAGAGCCGTCAGAAACTCCACCATGATGCCCTCGACCTCAGCGCGTTGCGCCCAACCGTCCGGTGCGGCCGCAAGATCTCCGCCCTTCGCGCCTGGCAGCCGCCGCACAATCTTCGCCGGCCGGAAATCGTGCACACTCATGAACAGGAGGAACGGCCCTTCAGGCGCCACACAGCCGAGCGTCCGGCCATCGAGGCTGATGCCAGGCGAGCGCAGCAGACCGGTCTGCAATTCATGCTCGGCCACGGCGCAATCCGAAACCCGACCCGTGAAGTCCGCCTGCCAGAAGCCTTCGACAGATCCCTTGCCGTCGACAAAGCCGCCGATCGAGGCCCGGGTCATTCCGTACGCTGCATCCACATCCGCGTAGAGACGCTCGCTGGCATAGAGGCCCGACACCGTCACGCACTTGCCAAGCCACGCCGCCGGATCGGCTGCGATGCGGGCAATCGTCGCCTTCTCGGCGCGCTCAGGGGTGCACACGCCCCGCACACCGTTTGTTCCCTGGGCGAAGGCGCCCAAAGCGGCGAAGGCGGCAGCGGCAAGCGCAAAGGCGAAGCGAAGTGTCATAAGCAATCTGCCGGCATGTTGCGACGAATGAATCGAACCGGGGCCATTGTTTCGGAAAACCTTGATTTCAGGAAGCTGTAATCCTGTTGTCATGTGCGCCATGCCCTTTCGCGTCAGCAGCCGGAAATGCTGGAGACCTGCGCCATGAAACGCTCGCTGATGATCACGGCGATCCTTGTTTTGTCGGCGTGCGCACCGAAGCCTGTGGAGGCACCCAGGAGCGATGAATCACAGCCGCTCACGACCGGCGCGCTCGCTCCTGACGTAGCCGCTGCCGCGGCTGCAGGCACGGCTGATCCGCGTATTCCGACCGTCGATCCCGCCACCATCACCGACGCATCCGCGATCGGCGACGTCATGCACGCCTATGTGATCCCAGGCTCCGAGACACTGTTCGCCGCGGAGAGTGATGCACCAGCTGATACTGCGGGATGGACGGCCCTGCAGAAGGCCGCGCAGGACGTCATCAAGGGCGCGGAGCTTCTGAAGTCGCCCTCACGCTCCAAGGGCGAGGGGTGGAATGCAACCGCTGACACGGTGATCAAGGCGACGAAGATCACTGCCGAAGCGCTGGCGAAGAACAACGCCGACGACCTCGTTTTCACCGACGGCGACATGATGGCGGGGTGCACATCATGCCATCAGCAGTTCCGTGACCTGAGGCCGCCCGAAGGGCATCTCATCGAGCAGAAGCCAAACTAGCTTCAGGTCCAGCTCTCGACCCGGAACCAGCCCTTCATCGGCCAATCGAACAGGCAAGGCTCCTCGCGTGTGCCCGAACCGATATTATGCGCGACCAGCGGCTGGTCGCCCTGCTTCTTGCGGGTCACCACGCCAATGTGCGGCAGGCCTCCTCCGGTGAGGCGCCAGCTCACGACATCGCCTAGCTTGTAGTCCGCCAGCTTCGTGCTGAGCGTTTTCGAATGGCCTTTGCGACGGAAGAACGTCTCGAGATTGGGCACGCGGCGGTGATCGATATTGCTATCGGGCCGCGCCAAACCCCAGCTCTTGGGATAGGCGCTGAAATTTGCCGCCATGTCCTCGTGCACCTCGACCTGCAGGTCGACGCCGGCGTGGCGGAAGGCGCGGATCACGGTGTCGGTGCAGACGCCCCGATCGTCCGGCACGTCGCCCATGGGGTAGACAAGCTTCACATAGGCGGGATCGTAACTCTCGTTCTTCTGCGCCCGCATTTCGGCGCCGACTGCAACCTTGAGCGGGAAGGACCAGTTCGTGTCGTCCGGCGGCGGCACAGTCTGCGCCAGCGACCGCGGGCCACACGCGACAAGGCCTAGACCAAGCGTCCCCAGAAGCAGACCGCGGCGATTCACAGGTCCAGACATGCCGACCCCCTGATGTCGTTCAACATCAGGGGGCCAGAGGATTGAGGCAGACCCGCGACCGAAACCCGGCGAGGGCCGGAGATCGCTGAGGATCGTCAGCCGAGCTTCTTGATGATGCCCATATGGCTCAGCACAATCAGCACGCCGCCAGCTACTGTGATCAGCATCCCCGGCGAAAAGCCGAACCCGACGAACTCGATAATGCCCATCCGGCCGCCTCCACCGAACGCGGCGCCTAGTTCCCGCATGCCCTTCAGCATCTCGGGCGCCAGCAACCCAGCCAGAACCGGCAGCAGGATTGGTCCACCAATGGCGACCGCCGCTGTGATCAGCCGAAACTGCGCAGTAAGCTTGTTGTTCGTGAACTCGAAGAATATCAGCGCGGCCGCCACGACTGGAATTGCGAACAGAAGCGCGATGAAGATCGCACTGACGCCAAGGCCCGAACCGAACTCGCCGCTCATGTGGCTCAGCGCCTCGAGCGTTCCGAAATAACCGGCGATCAGCGAACCCAGGATAATCACCGCCGCCCAGATCACATTCGGCTTGGCGAGGATGCCCGCAACCGTCGCGTTGGAGGCAAGACTCGACAAATCGACATTGACGCCGCCGGCCGTCACATAGATGTCCGTGGCGACGCCCGCTGCGCCCTGGAAGTCGACATTGTCGCCAGCCTTGGTCGCGCCTGGCGACTTGAAGTCCGCCGTGGTGAACGAATAACGCTGACCGTCGTCGCCGGTGATCGCGCCTGTACCTGCAGCCGCGTCGAACCCGAGAACTTTGCCCTTCATGATCGCCCTTCCCCTGAAGAAAGTTCAGATAGGTCAAAACCTTAGCAAAAACTGGCGTTTCGCGCAAACGACAGTTGCACGCCGCCAGTGTGCATCGCGCTGTCTGGCTGAAGTTGCGCCCCGCGCGATGCGCGCAAGAGCGCTGCGTTAACCCGGCGCCAACGCTTTTTCCTTGCACCGCAACACGCGGCGTTAAGCTTGATCGGGCATAAACGGGACAACTAAAAACACGCCTATCGGCAGGACTCGCGTATGTTCCAGATCATCGGAGTGGTGGTTGTTTTCGTCATGGTCTTCGGCGGCTTTATGCTCGCCGGCGGCCATTTCGACGTCATCCTCAAGGCTGCTCCCTTCGAGTTCATGATGATCGGCGGTGCCGCGGTTGGCGCCTTCCTGATCGGCAACTCGTTCAAGACCGTGATGGCCGCCGGCGCCGGCTTCGGCAAGATCATGGGCGGCTGCAAGTGGAAGGCGAAGGACTACACTGACCTGTTGTCTCTATTGTTCGTACTGACGAAGACAATGAAGACAAAGGGCGTGGTGGCGATCGAACAGCATATCGAGAACCCCAAGGACTCCACGATCTTTCAGAACTATCCGAAGATCCTGAAGGACCACTTCGCCACGGATCTCATCTGTGACACGCTGCGCATGATGACGATGAACCTGGAAGATCCTCATCAGGTCGAGGACGTCATCGACAAGCAGATCGAGAAGCACCATCACGAGGCCCACAAGGCCGCGCATGCCATGCAGAACATGGCCGACGCCCTGCCCGCGCTGGGCATCGTCGCCGCCGTGCTCGGCATCATCAAGACCATGGGCGCCATCTCGATGCCCCCGGAGTATCTCGGGGCTCTGATCGGTTCGGCTCTCGTCGGCACTTTCCTCGGCGTGTTCCTCGCCTACGGCTTCGTGGGCCCGTTCGCCGCCCGGATGGGCCAAGTCATCGACGAAGAGGGCCAGTTCTACAAGATCATCAAGGACGTGCTGGTCGCCCACCTCCACGGCAACGCCGCCCAGGTGTCGGTCGAGATCGGCCGCGGCCAGATCCCTTCGGAAGCGCAGCCTTCCTTCGCCGAGCTCGAAGAAGCCCTCAACGGCGTCACCGTCTAATCTCTTTTCCTCCCGCGACGACATGGAACGGCCCGACCTCAAGGTCGGGTCGTTTCCGTTTCGGACGGCTGCTCATTGCACTTTGATGTGCCCGCCGCCATGCTGCAGCCATTGAAGTTGCGGGGCGGGAGCAAAGCAGTGCGGGACGGAAACTCATTTGCACGCTTGCGCCGCGTGATTGCTGGCTTCGCCTGCTTCTTGACTGTCGGCTGTGCGAGCTACCCGACCATGACTGAGCGCACTGCCCTCCTCGCCCCGACGATGCAATACTACGGGCCTGAACCCGGCGGCGGCTCTGCTCCGCTGGTGATTCTCGTCTCCGGATGCGGCGGTCTCGTCGGTCTGCAGGGCCCGAAGACAATCATGAGGAACTACGCGAGCGCAGCGACGCAGGCCGGCGCCTATGTCGCGGTGATGGACAGCTTCGCCTCGCGCGGGATCGATTTCGAGACGTCGGTCCGCATGGTTTGCTCTGGTCTACAGCTGCATGGCGACGAACGCGCCGGCGACATCATCGCGGTGGAGAAGCTGGCCCGGCAGCACTGGAATGTGGATTTCACAGGCGTGATCGTCGCCGGCTGGAGTCATGGCGGCTGGACCGTGATGGAGCTGCTCTCGGCCGGTCCGAAGGCAAGGCAGGTCGGCGGCTTTCAGGTTGACGCGCCGTCTCGCTCGCTGACGCCGGATGCGGTTGCGCTGTACTATCCCTACTGTGGATTCCTGAACTCCACCGGGCGCAGCACGTGGGCATACAAGGGCCCACTGCTACTGCTGACGCCCGGCGAAGGCGCCGGCACGCCGTCGGATGAATGCGTTCAGGCTGTCGAGCATGCCCGCGGCGGACTCGATGGCGCCGAAATCGTCGGCTATCCCGGCAACACTCACGCCTTCGACGAAGAAGATCAGGTCCCCGGCTCGGAGTTCAAGTACGATGTCGAAGCCGCCGCTCGCGCACAGGCGCTCTTCCAGCGTTTCGTGAAACAACAGGTTGACCGGCTGAGGTGATCAGTCTGCGCGAGGAGCGCCCGGCACAACGCGCACTTCCTGCGCGGCTACATCGGTCAGCCATTTGTTTGCCGCCGCCACGATCTCCGCCTTGGTCACCGCGCGGAGGCTCGCCTCGACGACTGGCAGCTTGTTGCGCTCCATCAGGTCCGGCCGTCCCTGCGCCTGCGAAATCGTCGTCAGCCAGTATCCGTTGGACGTCGCATTCTGCGGGAGCGTTTCCAGGCCGGGCGTTGTCGCCCGGCTGAACTCATCATCGCTGATCTCGCCTGCTCGCATCTCGGCCGCGATCGTCCTCATCGCCAGGATCACCCGATCGGTATCTTCAGGTTTCACTTCTGCTCCTGTCCCGACATAGCCGAAGCCGGAATAGATTGACGACAGGGATGACGCGGCAGTTGGCGAATAGGTTGCGCCCAGCGTTTCGCGGATCTCGTCCGTCACCTTGAGCCTCATCACTCCGACCATCACGCTGATCACGCGCGTGGCCTGGAAATCCTCGTCGGGATCGATCGAGACGGGCCAGTAGACATTGACCTGCGCCTGGCTCTGCTCACCGGCGTGCGTCAGGCGGATCGGCGTCTTGTCCTGCCGGAACGCGGCCGGACGCGAGGCCTTGAATTTCGTCGGCGCCGCTTCCCGCTTTGGCAGGGCCCCGAACGTCTTCGCCACCAGTGCGATCACCTGCGCCTCGTCGATATCGCCGACAATGGCGATCTCGATCGGCCCCGTATTCAGGATCGGCGTCAGATAGTGCCTGAGTTCGACAAACGAACGATAGGCATCGCCATCATCCGGATCCGATCCGAACCGCTTGTCGCCTGACGCCAGCAAGCGTGCGCCCCTGTTCGCCCAGACGGCTTGCGCGGTTGCATCCAGTCGCGGCCAGCTCAGCACCACGGCCTGCCGCCAGCGCCGCTCTCCCTCCGCGCGGTAGCCGGGATGCGTGACATAGGCTGCCGTCACCTGCAGCTGCAGTTCGAGGTCTTCGGGCGTCGTCGCATAGGTGCCGCCGAACGAAGTTCCGAACACCGAGAAGCGGGTTGATACCTGATGTCCCTGCAGGATCGCGCGCATGTCGTCGATCGAGTGCTTTTCCAGCCCACCGTCGGGAAACGCACTCATGATCGAGGAGAGACCAAAGGGCGTCTCCGGAAAGTCGAGATTGCCGCCGCCCAACCGCAGCGACACCTGCACCGTGTTCTGCTGGAAGGTCGTCCGCTTGATGTCGAGGCGCACATTGTTGTCGAATGTGACCAGCCGCGCATCAATGTCGGTGACGCGCTCGTCCTTCACGACCTTCCCGGGCTTGCCAAAATTCGTGTAGGCGAACTTCAGCCTGGCTTTGGCGGCAGGGGCGCTGACCTCGACCTTCGAACTCTCCTCCCAGGCAGCGACGACATAGCTCTCGATCCCCGGGCGCTCAACCGTCGAGGAAATGAAGAACAGCGGATTCTTCGGCGTCATCCATTTCCGGAAAACCTCGTTGACCATCGCTGGCGTCGCCTTCCTCGCCCAACCTTCGAAGCGGGCAAGTCCGGATGCCGGTGTCGCGAAGACGGTCTCGTTCTGTATTGAAGACAGGAGACCAGACATCAGCGCGCCGGTCGTACGTGTCTTTTCGCGCTCGACCTGGTTCTTCTGCGCCGTGCGCAGCGCCTCGATCTGCCGGTCGACCTCGTCCTTCGTGAACCCGTGCAGGAGCGCCCTGCGCCATTCCTGCTCAAGGGTCTGGAGACCCGGCTTCCAGCTCTCCGGTGTCACGGTTACGGACCCGCCCGCGATATCGACAGCGTCAAGGACATCGCCTGTCGACAGGCCTGCACTCCTGAACGGCGGGTCCTCGGCATTGGCCATCGGCGCCAGGCGACGGCCGAGCGCGCTGATCGCGAACATCAGCAGGTTGTCCTCGCGGCGATTCGCTGCCGTGTCAGGCAGATCATGAAACGGCATCAGCGAAGAGACACTGATCGAATCGCCGCCATCCTTGTGCACGAATACCGATACTGCCGACGGCCGTTCCTTGATCGCATAGCTCAGATCAGGATCCTTGCCCCCCTCGTCCTTGCCCCGCCAGTTGGCGAACTTCGCGTTGATCTTCTGCTCGATCGCATCCACATCGAAGTCTCCAACCATCACGAGCGTCGCCCGCTCCGGCCGGTAGTAGCGCTCGTAGAGGCTCACAAGCGCCTCGCGCGACACTGTCTCGATGGTCCTCGCATCGCCGATCGGCATGCGGCTCGCCGAATACGCGCCGGGAATCAGAAATTCGAGCTGCTGCTCGTTGCGGCGCTTCTGGAAATTGTCGCCGCGCCGCCACTCGGCCAGCACGACGCCGCGCTCGCGATCGATAGCGCCGGCATCGAACGCCAGTTCGCCCGCCACCTCGCGTATCAGGAACAGGCTCTCGTCGACCAGCTCCTGGGATGCGTTCGGAAGCTCCAGCGAATAGGTCGTGAATTTCTGGTTGGTGGATGCATTCGTATCGGCGCCAAAGGCCAACCCCAGCCGTTCGAGAATCTTGACCATCTCGCCCTCGGGTACGTTCTTCGACCCGTTGAACGCCATGTGTTCGATGAAATGGGCGAGGCCTTTCTCGCTGTCGGCTTCGTGCAGCGATCCGAAAGCGAACGAGAAGCGGATCGACACCGCGCCGGGCGGCAGCTGGTTGTGTAGCAGTGCGTAGCGCATGCCGTTGGGCAGTACGCCCCACCGCACTGCGGGGTCGGGCGCTATGTCGCTCGCCGCGTGCGGCCATGGCGCCTGCGCTGCAGCGGGCGTCACCACCAGCGACAGCGCACACAGCAGGCCAGCGAACACGCGCATCATGCCCCACACCTCTTCGTCGGCCACAGTGGACTATGCACGCCTGCCACACACTGTCGATCAGCGCTCAGTCCACGCGCTCGCCGTTCGCCGCCAGGGCGGCGCCGCACAGGTACACCGAGCCACACACATACGTGCGGTCAGCGCCATGGCGGCGCGCCAGCTCCACGGCCTCCGCCATGCTGCCCACCACGCGCGCCTTCGCGCCCAGCGCCTCGGCCACCACCGCTATGTCGCGCGGATCACCGCCCGGCCCGCCCTCCTGCCCGCCACTGTCCGGCAGCGGACACGCAATCACCTCGTCCGCCACCGGCGCCAGCGCCGCCAGCACGCCCTCTATGTCCTTCACCGCCTGCATCGCCACCACCAGCGCCACACGGTCGCCACCCTCGGGCCGCCCCGCACGCACCGCCTCGGCCAGCACCGCGGCGCCACCCGGGTTGTGCGCCGCATCCACCCACACGGCGCCCTCACCGGCCAGCGGTCCCACCCGCAACCGCTGCAACCGCGCAGGCCACCACGCCTCACGCAGTCCCGCCGCCATCGCCCGCACACTCACACGCGGATCACCCACAGACTCCATCGCCGCACACGCGGCGCCCGCATTCAGCGCCTGGTGCTTGCCCGGCAGCCCCAGCCACGGCGTCCGCACGTGCACCCGCTCGCTCTGATACTCGAACGCCTCCCCGGACCAGCGCACGCGCCAGTCCACATCCGCACACACCACAGGCGCGGCGGCCGCCCGCGCTTCCTCCCGCAGCACACCCAGCGCGATGGCGGGCTGTTCCGCCAGCACCGCTGGCACGCCCTCGCGGAAGATGCCCGCCTTCAGCCGCGCGATAGCCGCAACGCCCGAAACGCCGAACATGCCTTCGTGATCCCGGCTGATCGGCGTGACCACGCACGCCGCTGGCCGGTTCATGACGTTGGTTGCGTCCGTGCCGCCGCCTGCCCCGACCTCGATCACGGACAGGTCGGCGCGCTCCTGCGCGAACAGACAGTAGGCAGCGGCTGTCAGCGCCTCGAAATAGGTAAGCCCCTCGGTCCGTCGCCAGATGTCGGACAGGACGTCGGCCAGCGTCTCGTCATCGACAAGCTTTCCGGCCACGCGAATGCGTTCATTCACTCGGGTCAGGTGCGGCGAGGTGAAGACGTGGACCTTTAGCCCCGCCGCCTCGGCCATCGCGCGGATGAAGGCGCCTGTCGATCCCTTGCCATTGGTGCCGGTGATGTGGACGGCAGGCGGGATGTGATCCTGTGGATCGCCGAGTTCGACCAGCGCCCGCCGGATATGAGCCGTCCCGAACGCCGGCGACACGCGTCCGCGCTCGCTTCGGAACCGGTCAAGTTCAGCTTCGACAATAGCGGCGTCAGACAATACGAATCTCCAGCCCCCGCAGCATTCTAGGGGCAAGGCATGGAGACGCGAAACCGGCTTCCCGGCATCGGCGAATTGTATCGAGAAAACGAGATGCTACTTCGCGGCGGCCAGATCGTCCGCCTGCTGGGCCTTGGCGCGGCGGCCGCGCGAGGCGGGCATCAGCATGCCAAGGACAGCGCCGATCGTCGCCGTCAGCTCCTTGCGGGAGCAGACGATGTCGACCATGCCGCGCTCGCGGAGGAATTCCGAACGCTGAAAGCCTTCTGGAAGTTTCTCGCGGATGGTCGCCTCGATCACGCGCGGGCCGGTGAAGGCCAGCTGCGCGCCGGGTTCGGCGATCTGCACGTCGCCGAGCATGGCGTAGGACGCCAAGACGCCGCCCGAAGTCGGGTCGGACAGAACGACGATGTAGGGAAGCTTCGCGCGCTTCACGTCCTGGATCGCCAGGACCGTGCGGGGCATCTGCATCAGGGCGAAGGATGATTCCTGCATGCGGGCGCCGCCGGACGCGGTGACGACAATGAGAGCGGCCTTGCGTGCGACGGCGGTTTCGGCGGCCTTGATGAAGGCTTCACCGGCAGCCATGCCAAGCGATCCGCCCATGAAGGCGAAATCCTGGACGAGGATCACGGACTTGCGGCCGTTGATCTCGCCGTGGGCTGCAACCATGCAGTCCTCGCGGCCTGTCTTGGCCTTCGCGATCTTCAGACGGTCGGTATAGCGCTTGTCGTCCTTGAACTTCAGCGGGTCGCGCATGACGGGCGGCATCGGGATGTCGGTCCACAGCCCGCCATCGAACATGTAGTTGAAGCGCTGCTCGGGCGTGATGCGCATGTGCGCGCCCGACGGCGTCACCCAATACGCGGCCTCAAGTTCCGCCCGGTAGACCAGCTCGCCGGTCTTCGGGCATTTGACCCAGAGATCATCCCCTTCGGAATCGCTCTTCTTGGCGAAGATCGACTTCAGGCCCGGGGGCAGATTGGTAAGCCAGTTCAATGAACGCTCCGTTCGGTACGCGCCGATGATATGGCGTTTGACAGTGACTGAGCAACCACACCAATTCGCTTGACAGCGGAGGCCGGATCGCCTTGTTCCACCGCCGCCCGGACTTCCTCAACCAGGGCGGAACCCACGACGACGGCGTCAGAAATACGAGCAAATTTAGCGGCTTGTTCCGGTGTGCGGACGCCAAAACCCACGGCAACCGGCAGTTTTGACAGCCTGCGGGCCTGTTCGACCCCGGCGGTTATGTCCGTTTCGGTACCTGTTCCCGCCCCGGTCACCCCGGCGACAGACACGTAATAGACGAAGCCCGAAGCCCCATCGGCGATGCGCGTCATCCGCTTTTCCGTGGTGGTCGGCGTGGCCAGCCGGATCACGGCGAGGCCATGCTTTGCGAGTTCGGCGCGCAGGGCGCCGTCCTCTTCAGGCGGAAGGTCGACTGTGATCACGCCATCCACTCCAGCTTCGGCAGCGGCCCGCGCAAACGCGGCATAGCCCATTCGGTGGATCGGGTTCGCATAACCCATGACGATCAAGGGCGTTGAGGTGTTAACGAGACGGAAACGCCGGGCGATTTCTAACGTAACGGTAAGACTCCCGCCAGCCGCCAGCGCACGCAACGCTGCCTTCTGGATCGCCGGCCCATCGGCCATCGGATCGGTAAAAGGCGCGCCCAGCTCGATGATGTCAGCGCCAGCATCCGATAAAGACAGGAGATTCTTGTAGGACGTCTCGATGTCTGGATCTGCGGCCATGAGATAGCCCACAAAGGCCGCACGGCCTTTTTGCGCACAGGCAGCGAAAGTCGCTGAGATCCGGTCGGCGGTCATGGGCTGAGAATGCTTGTGTCTGGCCTGGCGAAGTGAAGCGCGGGTCTGGCCCCATTCGAGGGCGGAAGCAGGCCGCTGTCATAACCCAGATTGGGACACGGCCCTATCCCCCACCACGCTTCCTGATGCCGCACTGCAACAAATCCAGAACGAGAGGCCGGACCGGCGTTGACCGTTCAACTTACGTCTGTATGTTGACTATAACTTATGGATGTAAGTCTGATGAAGATATCCGACGCCGAACGCCAGATCATGGAAGCGCTCTGGAAGGGCAAGCCGCTGAGCCCCGAAGACCTGGTCGCCGCAGTCGGTCCGGCCAACGGCTGGGCTGACGGCACCGTCCGCACGCTGGTCCACCGCCTGCTCCGCAAGAAGGCGATCGCCGGGAAGAAGGAGAAGGCCGGCTATCTCTACCGCCCGCTGATCACGCGCGACCAGCATGTGCGCGAGGAGGCGCAGGGCTTCCTCGACAAGATGTTCGGCGGGCAGATCGCGCCGATGGTCGCGCATCTGGCCGAGCACAAGCAGCTGACACCGAAAGACATCCAGAAACTCGAAGCCCTGATCCGGGAGCTCAAGAAGTCCGATGAGTGAGATCGCGCTCCGTTTCCTGTTCGCCAACCTCGCAGCAAGCGGGGCCATCCTGCTGGTGATCGCCCTGCGCAAGCGCGCAAGGGTGATGTTCGGCGCAAGGCTGGCCTATGCGCTCTGGCTGCTTGTGCCGCTGGCGATCGCTGCAAGCCAGTTGCCGCCACGTATCGAGATCGCGGCGCCGGTAGTCGACGCCGCATCACAGGATGTGGCCGCACCTTTCGATGGTCCCGCCCCCGCAACGCCGTCGTTCACCGCCACGTACAAGCCGAACGGATCGGCCCAGGCTGGACCTGAGATATCTGCGACGATGGAGCTCCCCGCCCTGCCGCCAACGCAGCCGATCGACTGGATGATGATCGGGCTGGCCGGCTGGATCGTGGGCGTTGCGGCCATGCTGGTATGGCAGGTACGCAATCAGTCGCGCTTCATGGCGGATGCGCGGGCTGGATTTGCGGGGCCTGCGGTCGCGGGGTTCTTCTTCCCGCGCATCGTCACCCCGGGTGATTTCGAGGAGAGGTTCGAAAGCGGCGAACGTGAGCTGATCATTGCGCACGAGACCATCCATCTCGACCGCAACGATGCGCGGATCAATGCGGCGGTGGCGCTGGTGCGTTGTGCGTGCTGGTTCAATCCGCTGATCCATCTCGGCGCCTATCTGATGCGGATCGACCAGGAGCTGGCGTGCGACGCAACGGTGGCCGAGCGCCATCCGCGCGAGAAGGCGGTCTATGCCTCTGCCCTGCTCAAGGCGCAGCTGGCGGCGCGGCCGCTACCGCTCGGCTGCTACTGGCCGGCGCGAGACGACCATCCCCTGACAGAGAGAATCGAGATGCTGAAGAGCGATGCGCCGAACCGGCGCCGGAAGATCGCCGGCGCTGCTGCGATCGTGCTGCTGGCCGTTGTTGCGGGCTGCACGGCGTGGACCGCCCTGCCGCCGGAGAAGCGCGCGGCCGACGGCGAGGGATTCACCCCGGTCTCGACTGGCCAATGGGATGGCCCCGGCCCATTCCTCAGCATCGTCGTGTACGGCACGATCGAAAAGATGGACTTCGGAGCGACGAGCTATGTGACGTATGTGCGCGCCAGCGGAATTGCGGCTCGCGATGGTGCGACGCTGGTTGCCAACACCGATCTCTGGCGGCTGCGGCCGGTCAATTATTTCGGCGATCCTGACGCGCGCGCCGCACTGGAAAAGAACCTTCTCGGCCACAAGGTGGCGGTCCAAGGCTCGCGGGCTATCCCGAAGGAGTGCGACGCGACGGGGTGCCGTCCAGTCGATCCGGTAAGCTTCAAGATCCTGGAGCCGAAGTGCGAGACGGTATGCGACCTCTACAGGGCGAATGTACTGCTGCCGACATCCACCGAGGCGCCACAACCGCGCGAGAAGTCTCCGCTGATGGCGCAGTTCGGGACCGTGTATAATACAACCACGTTTCAGAATGTTCTCGGCAAGGTGGAGCGCATCGAGTTCGCGGACAGGACGTTCGATGCCTATGTCCGCGCGACGGCGAATTCGCGGCTGTACCAGGTGCGGTCGGAATACAGCTTTCCGCGCGCCGAGATCGAACGAGCGCTCATGAACAAGACCATCCAGGTGGGCGGGTGGAGCGCCCGGCAGACACTCGGCACGTTCTGCGATCCGGTGTGCGGCATGTATGCCTCGCGGATCGAGTTCGAGGACAGGACGACGCTCGAGCCAATGGGCGACAAGCTGCTGGGCGGCTCGGCTTACCTGCAGCGGCCGCGCGGCGACTTCTTCATGGCGATCTCCGATCTCGATGCGCCGATCACGGTAACGGGCAAGATCACCCGCTACATTCCTGATCAAGGGAACAACACCGCGCAGCTCTGGCTTGAGGCGACAGCCGTCTCGCCCGCGACGACGACGGGCGCACAACCGGGCACGAAGTGGGTGGTATCCGGCTTCCCGTTCGACCCGGCGGACGACTGGATCGGCAAGACGGCGATGGTCCGAGGCTTCAACGCAGAAGACAAACGGTGCCAGCCGACCTGCCTCATGGCGGGCGCTGAAATCCAGATCACGAACTGAGACCGGGACGCCCGTTTCTCTCCCCTGAGGGCAGGCGCTTGACCCCTCTCTCCGCGCCCGGCGGAGGGAGGGGTTTTCTCTTTTCGCTACAATTTCGCGCCGTCGAACTTGTCGATCCTGAGCGCGTCGAGATCGATGTCGGGCACGCAGCGGAGGTTCACCGCCACCATCCGCTTGCCATCCGGACCGACGCCGCCGCCATGGGTGGCGATCCCGCAATTCGCACAGAAGAAGTGGCTGATGGCCTGCTTGTTGAACAGGTAGGTCGAGGCGTCCTTCTGCGGCGTCTTCATCCGGAACTTGTCCGGCGTAGTGAACGCCAGCATGTGCCCCGCCCGCCGGCAGTAGGAACAGTTGCACACCAGCGCCGACGCGAACTCGCCGTCGACCTCGAAGGCGACATTCCCGCAATGGCAGCTTCCGGCGTGTTTGGTCATGAAGGGCGCCTCAATCAGTGTAGCGAATTTGGCGTCGTCTGCCCCCCCGCGAAGCGGGGGAAGTGGATCGCGAACGAAGTTCGCGAGACGAAGGGGGCGAGTCCAGAGGGGATCGCATCTGTGAGTCCCCTTTTGACTCGCCCCCTTCCCGGATTCGCCGTACTTCCCCCGCTTCGCAGGGGAAGAGGATTTCGGCGGCTAGGTCTTTATCTCCAGATGCGCGGCCAAGGATTCCTCGCCGCTCTTCCAATCCGCATCCCCCGCGAAGGCGGGGGTCCAGTCCAGCGCGCGTAGCGCGCTAACTTCGGTTTTTCGATTGAGTCCTTCGGACGCTTACTTGTTTTGTGGCTGGACCCCCGCCTTCGCGGGGGATGCGGCGGAGAGAGCGTACCAGGCAGCCCGCGCTTGTATCCGCACGCCACGCTATCTAGGCTTCGGTCTTGGCGCTTGTCGCGCCCCGGGGAGGGACGAGTGGGCGATTCAGCAGCGGACTCGCGGCGGCGCTTCTTGCGCTATCTGGCGGCCTCGCCGCTTCTCGCTTCATCGCTGCCAGCCCTGGGACAGCAGCGCATTGCCTCGGAGGTCCTGAAGGCAAGTGACGCGCTGAACGTGTTCGAGCTGGAGACCATCGCCAAGCGCAACATTCCGGTGGCGCATTTCGGTTATCTCTCTGGTGGCGTGCTCGACGATCGCACCGTCGCCTCGAACCGGCAGGCGTTCGACGCGTGGGGCCTGCGCGCGCGTCGCCTGATCGATGTCACCAAGGTGGACCTGTCCATAAAACTGTTCGGCCGCGAGCTTGCCTCACCCGTGATGCTTTCGCCTGTGTCGAGCCAGCGGGCCTTCCATGCCGACGGCGAAGCCGCCTCTGCCCGCGCCGCCGGCAAGCGAAAGGCAGGACAGATCCTGTCGGCCCTGACGACCGTGTCACTCGAAGACGTGATGGCCGCGCATGCCAGCGCTGGAGGGAGCGGCGAAGTCTGGCAGCAGATCTACACCACCAACCGGCCAGACGCCGGTCTCGCCATTGCCAAACGCGCCGACGCCGCGGGCGCTGGCGCAGTCGTTCTCACGGTTGACCTTGCGGGCGGCATGCGGCGCGAGACACAGGCCATGGGCGCACGCGCCGACACACGCGAATGCTCGTCCTGCCACCGGCAAGGGCCTGGCTATGATTTCTCACGCAAGAAGATGTTCGATGGCATCGACCAGAACGGCTTGCTGTCGCCGACAACATCGGCGCTGACCTGGGACTATGTCGCCCGCATGCGGGAGGTGACGAAGAAGAAACTCCTGATCAAGGGCATCATGACCGCGGAGGACGCGGCCATCGCCGTGAAGCGCGGCGTCGACGGCATCATCGTCTCCAACCATGGCGGCCGGGCGGAAGAGAGCCTGGTCGGCACGCTCGATGTGCTGCCTGAGATCGTGACCGCAGTGAACAAGAAGATTCCCGTCCTGATCGATGGCGGCTTCCGCCGCGGGACCGACGTGTTCAAGGCGCTGGCCCTTGGCGCCACGGCGGTCTGCATCGGCCGGCCTTACTGCTGGGGCCTCGGCGCGTTCGGTGAAGAGGGCGTTGCGACCGCCCTGCGCCTGATCGACGAGGAACTTGCGTCCGCCATGCGTCAGGCAGGCGTTACCAGCATTGCCGGGATCACGGCGAAGAGCCTGTCGAAGCGGGCGCGCTGAGCAGCGGCTAGATCTTCATGCCCAGGTGCCCAGCGACGGAGAAGATGTCCTTGTCGCCGCGGCCGCACATGTTCATCACGATGAGGCCGTCCTTGCCGAGCTCCTTGGCGATGTCGCCGACGCGCGCCAGCGCATGCGCCGGTTCGAGCGCCGGGATGATGCCTTCGAGTTTCGTGCAGAGCTGGAACGCCTCGAGCGCTTCCTTGTCGGTGCAGGTGCGATAGGTCGCCCTGCCGGTTTCATGCAGGAAGGCGTGCTCGGGTCCGATGCCGGGATAGTCGAGGCCCGCAGAGATCGAGTGAGCGTCGATAATCTGGCCGTCCTTGTCCTGCAGCAGATAGGTGCGGTTGCCGTGCAGGATGCCAGGCGCGCCGCCGCTGAGCGAGGCCGCATGCATCGGCGTGTCGACGCCATGCCCGCCGGCCTCGACGCCGATCATCTTCACGGATTCATCTTCGAGGAAGGGGTGGAACAGGCCGATCGCGTTCGAGCCGCCGCCGATCGCCGCCACCAGGACGTCCGGCAGGCGGCCTTCAGCTTTCAGGATCTGTGTCCGCGCCTCGCGCCCGATGACGCTCTGGAAGTCGCGCACCAGCATCGGATAGGGGTGCGGCCCGGCCGCTGTACCGATGACGTAGAAGGTGGTCGCGACATTGGTCACCCAGTCGCGCAGGGCCTCGTTCATCGCGTCCTTCAGCGTGCCTGTGCCGGACGACACCGGCACGATCTCCGCGCCGAGCAGCTTCATGCGGAAGACGTTGGGCTTCTGGCGCTCGACATCGGTCTCGCCCATGAACACCACGCACGGCAGGCCGAAGCGCGCGCATATTGTTGCGGTCGCCACTCCGTGTTGACCGGCGCCCGTCTCCGCGATGATGCGCGTCTTCTTCATGCGGCGGGCGAGCAGCACCTGGCCGATGCAGTTGTTGATCTTGTGCGCGCCCGTGTGGTTGAGCTCGTCGCGCTTGAAATAGATCTTCGCCCCGCCGAAGTGTTTCGTCAGGCGCTCGGCGAAATACATCGGCGACGGCCTGCCGACATAGTGCTCCAGCAGCCAGTCGAACTCTCGTCGGAAATCCGGATCCGCCTTGGCGCGCGCATATTCCTGCTCGAGTTCGAGCACCAGCGGCATCAGCGTCTCGGCGACATAGCGCCCGCCGAACTCGCCAAAGCGGCCATTGGCGTCAGGCCATTGCGACCAGGTGTTGGAGCGGGCCATGCTGGAAGGAGATTGGGCTGTCATGCCGCTCCGATAGACCGGCTTTCCCTCCCCAACAAGTCAGCAAGACTTGCAAGCCCGTTCGGGGGCAATGTTCCCTCATTCCAGACGCGGGGGGTCTCATGTCGGCCGAAGATAACCAGCGGACTTTCGAGGCCCGGCTCCTGCGGGTTCTCGCCCACATCCACGACAATCTCGACGGCGACCTCAGCCTCGACGCCCTGGCCGATATCGCCTGCATGTCACGCTTCCACTGGCATCGCGCCTTCCGAGCCGTGACGGGTGAGACGCTGGCCGACGCCACCCGCCGCATCCGCCTGCTCAAGGCCGCCAACGCCCTTGTCGGGACAGACGCGCCGCTCGACGCCATCGCCACAAGCTACGGCTATGCCGACGCCGCGGGCTTCTCGCGCGCCTTCCGCGCTTTCCATCAGATGTCCCCGGGCGAATTCCGCGACCAGGGCGTGCAGCTCGCCAACGATCTTCAACGCAATCCGGGAGCAGACACAATGTACCCCGTCACAATCGAGACCCTCCCCGCCGCTCGCGCCGCGGGCGTCCTCCACACCGGTCCCTATGCGGGCATCTCCGCCGCCTTCCAGAAGCTCGGCGGCATCCTGGCCGCGCGCAATCTGTTCGCGCACACAAAGGCGCTGTTCGCCATCTATCACGACGCGCCGGACTCGAAGCCAGAAGCAGACCTCCGCTCGCACGTCGCCGTCATCATCGGCGACGGCTTCCCGCCCGCCCTCCCCGGCCTCGATTATTTCGACGTCGCGGGCGGGAAGCACGCCATCCTCCAGCACACGGGACCGTACGCAACGCTGGGCCCCGCCTATGAATGGCTCTACGGCAAATGGCTCCCGCGATCCGGCGAGGAGCCGCGCGACGCCCCGCCCATCGAGCTCTACGTCAACGATCCCCGCACCACCCCGCCCGGCCAGCTCCGCACCGACATCCGCCTGCCGCTGGCGTGACTACCCCACCGCTTTCGCCGCCTTGATGAAGGCTTCGACCTTTGCCTTGTCCTTCACGCCGGGGCGGGCCTCCACGCCGGAGGAGACATCCACCGCCATGGCGCCTGACTGCCTGATCGCCTCGGCGACGTTCTCCGGCGTCAGCCCTCCCGACAAGGTCCAGTCTTCGTGGTCGGCGACGCGGAAGCCCTTGAGGATCGACCAGTTGAAACTCTTGCCGAACCCGCCTTCACGCGTCGCGCCTGCCGGCGGCTTGGCGTCGAACAGGAAGGCGTCCGCCTCCGCGAATGCGTCGATCCCTCCAAGGTCTCGCGGGGTCGCAACGCCCAGCGCCTTGATGATTGGCGTCAGCGCATGGCGCCTTGCGAAGGACGCAACTGTGCCCGGGCTTTCCTTGCCGTGGAGCTGCACAGCGGCGATTTCGGGCGTCTTGTCGACCAGCCGGTCGAGCCAGGGGATGTCGGCGGTCGCCACCACCCAGGGCTCGACGCCCTTCCCGGCCGCGTGGCGGATCAGCTTCTGGGCTTTCTCGAAGGGAACGAAGCGCGGGCTGGCCTCAACGATCACGAAGCCGACCATGTCGGCGCCGGCCTCAATCGCCATGTCGAGGTCTGATTCGCTGGTGAGGCCGCAGATCTTGACGCTGACCATGGGAATCCGGGTCCGGGCGCTGAGCCCTGCTTTTGCAGCGTTTTTTCTGGTCCCAGAAAAGCAGAAAGGGCGGCGCTCTGGCCGCCCCTTCCGTACGCTACTGAACTCTACTCAGGTGGCTGAAATACATCAGGCGCGCTTCGCAAGCAAGTCCCTGATCTCGGCAAGGAGTTTTTCCTGTGGAGGCGTCTCCGGCGTAGGTGCAGGCGCCGCCTCTTGCTTGCGCTTCATTGCGTTCATGCCCCTGATCAACATGAACATCGCAAACGCGACTATGACGAACGTCAGAATGAAGTTGATGAACTTGCCGTAGTTTATCGCAACTGCTGGCGTTACCACCGCGCCGTCGGCCCCGAGTACGTCCGGCTTCAGTTCATAGGCCAGATCCTTGAAGTCCATGCCGCCGGTCACGTAGCCGATGATCGGCATGATGATATCGTTGACCAGCGAGGTGACGATCGCCCCGAAGGCCGCGCCGATGATGAGACCGACCGCGAGGTCGACCACGTTTCCACGCATCGCGAATTCTCGGAATTCCTTGAACACGCTCTCTCCCCTGTGTCGCCCGGCGTACCGTGTGCGCCTGTTGCATAGTCGCAACAGGGCCATGACCCGTCCAGCCTGAATCGGGAAGCCCGGCTATTCCATCACGGAGACAGGGTCTTAGTCGCGATCCTCGGGATCGTGGCCATTGTTGAGCCGCGAACGCAGCTCCTTGCCGGCCTTGAAGAAAGGCACGTGCTTGCTCTCGACCGGCACCGGATTGCCCGTACGCGGATTGCGGCCCGTGCGGGCTTCGCGCTTGCGCACGGAGAACGCGCCGAAGCCGCGCAGTTCCACCCGATCGCCCCGCTCCAGGGCGGCGGCGACCTCGTCGAAGATGACATCGACGATCCTCTCGACCTCACGCACTTTCAGCGTGGGGTTCTCTTCAGCCAGTCGGGCGATGAGTTCGGAGCGCAGCATGACGGGAAATTCGCGCTAAGCGGCGTGAAAGACAAGAGTTTTTCGCGAAGTTCCTGCTCGGGGGTGGCCCGGAGATGTTCCGTATCGGGCCAGACAGCGCCAGAAAGCCCCGGATTCCCGCGCCCGGACGGCGGACCGGACGGCTTGGCGGCGCCCTGAAAAGCAAAACGCCCTCCCCAGCTGGGGAGGGCGTTCGCAAGTCCTGCAGAGGAGGAAGGACTACTCGTCCTTCTTCGCGCCCTTGAGAGCCGCGCCGAGGATGTCGCCCAGCGAGGCGCCCGAGTCGGCCGAACCGTACTGTTCCACGGCTTCCTTCTCGTCCTTGATCTCCATCGCCTTGATCGACAGCGAGACCTTGCGGCCCGCCTTGTCGAACGCGGTGACGAGAGCATCGACCTTGTCGCCGACGGCGAAGCGCTCGGGGCGCTGCTCCGAACGGTCGCGAGAGAGATCGCCCTTGCGGATGAAGGCCTTCATCGCGCCGTCAGCGATCGAGACCTCGATGCCGCCGGTGGTGACTTCCACGACCGTCGTGGTGACGATCGCATTCTTGCGCAGGTCGACAGCTTCCGACGGATCAACCGACAGCTGCTTGATCCCGAGCGAGATACGCTCCTTCTCGATGTCCACGTCGAGGACGCGCGCCTTGACGGTGTCGCCCTTGGTGTACTTCTTGATGGCTTCTTCGCCCGGCGTGTTCCAGTCGATGTCGTTGATGTGGACCATGCCGTCGAGATCGGTCGCGAGGCCGACAAACATGCCGAACTCGGTGATGCCGCGAACTTCGCCTTCGATGTTCGAACCAACCGGGTGTTCGGCGATGAACGCTTCCCACGGGTTGTTCATCACTTGCTTCAGGCCGAGGGAGATGCGGCGCTTCTCGGCGTCGACATCGAGGACCATCACGTCGACTTCCTGCGAGGACGAGATGATCTTGCCGGGGTGAACGTTCTTCTTGGTCCAGCTCATTTCGGAGACGTGGATCAGGCCTTCGACGCCATCTTCCAGTTCAACGAACGCACCGTAGTCGGTAATGTTGGTCACGCGGCCCGTGAGCTTGGCGCCCACCGGGTATTTCGCGGCGACGCCATCCCACGGATCGGTAGCGAGTTGTTTCATACCAAGAGAAATACGCTGTGTTTCCGGGTTGATCTTGATGATCTGGACTTCGACTTCCTGGCCGACTTCCACGACCTGGCTGGGGTGCGAGACGCGCTTCCAGCTCATGTCGGTGACGTGCAGCAGGCCATCGATGCCGCCCAGGTCCACGAACGCGCCGTAGTCGGTGATGTTCTTGACGACGCCGCGGCGACGCTCGCCTTCCTGCATGTTGCCGACGATCTCGGCGCGCTGTTCCGCACGCGACTCTTCGAGCACGGCGCGGCGCGAGACAACGATGTTGCCGCGCGGACGGTCCATCTTGAGGATGGCGAACGGCTGCATCTGGCCCATGAGCGGACCGACGTCGCGGATCGGACGGATGTCGACCTGGCTGCCCGGCAGGAAGGCGTTGACGCCGCCGAGGTCGACGGTGAAGCCACCCTTGACGCGGCCGACGATCGACCCCTTCACGGTCTCTTTCTTCTCGGACAGGCGCTCGAGGCGCGTCCAGGCCTCTTCGCGGCGGGCCTTGTCACGCGACAGCACCGCATCGCCGAGCGCGTTCTCGATGCGCTCCAGATAGACTTCGACGATCTCGCCGACTTTCGGCTGGACGTCGTCCTGGCTGAATTCCTTGGCCGGGATGCGGCCTTCGGTCTTGAGACCGACATCGACAGTGATGAAGTCCCCTCCGACGCTGGTGACCGTGGCGGGAACAACCCGGCCTTCGATCATGGCAGTTCCGGCAAAGCTCTCTTCAAACAGAGCGGCAAAATCATCGGTGGTGGGGTTCATCGTTGCGACGGCAGGCATCAAGGCTCCAAAAGGGTTAGTCGTTACGGGCCAACCGGTTCATCCGGCGGACTGGCCGCACAATGCGGCGTTGTCGAGAAGTCCGTGTACCGCCCCAAACGCAAAAGGCCCCACGCCGCCCGCCGGTCCTCTTCGGGACCGCTCAAGGTGGCTGGGTTGTCCACAGACGGGCGGCTTAATGGGCGGGGCAGGCCTGAAAGTCAAGCTTTCCGGCCAGTTACCGGCCCCTGACCGGACGCCCTATATAGGGATGCAGCGGGCTTCGGGAGGGTTCCATGAAAAGCGTGGTCGTGACAGGCGCATCGACCGGCATTGGCTGGGGCTGCGTGAAGGTGCTGACAGGCAAGGGATTCCACGTCTTCGGCAGCGTCCGGAAGCAAGCCGACGCCGACCGGCTGTCGAAGGAATTCGGCGCCGCTTTCACCCCCCTGATGTTCGACGTCACGGATGGAGCTGCTGTCGCCGCCGGGGCAAAGTTGGTCGCCGGCAAGCTCAACGGCGACATCCTGTTCGGCCTCGTCAACAACGCCGGCATCGCCAACCCGGGTCCCCTGCTCCACCTCGACATCACCAGCTTCCGCCAGCAGATGGAGGTCAACGTCACCGGCCAGCTGATCGTCACGCAGGCGTTCGCGCCTCTGCTTGGCGCTACGCCCGACGCAAAATCGAAGGCTCGCGGCCGCATCTGCATGATGAGCTCAGTCGGCGGCAAGGTCGCCTCGCCCTTCCTCGGCCCGTACAGCGCTTCCAAGTTCGCGCTCGAAGGCCTGTCGGAATCGCTCCGTCGGGAACTGACCATCTACGGCGTGGATGTGATCATCATCGCGCCCGGCGCCATCGCGACGCCGATCTGGGACAAGGCCGACGCCATCGACGTCACCCGCTACGCCAACACGCCCTACGCGAAGTCGCTCGGCAGGGTGAAGCAATACATGGTCGGCCTCGGCAAGAAGGGCCTGCCGCCGGAACGCATCGGCGAGACCGTGCACACCGCCCTCACCGCGTCCAACCCCAAGACCCGCTACATCGTCACCCCTGAACCCCTCACTAACTGGCTCGGCAACCATCTTCCCAAACGCATGCTCGACAACACCATCGCCAAACGCCTGGGGCTGACACGGCAGTTCTAGCGGCTAAGGTCACGCCATGACCCAGCTCTCCGAACGTGTCGACGCCGCAGTAGATTCAGCCATCAAGGAAAAGCGCCTCGTCGGCGCGGTCGTGGCCGTGATGAAGGAGGGCGAGCTTGCCCACTTCAAGGCCTATGGCCTTGCCGATCGCGAAGCCGGCCGCGCGATGAAGGAAGATGCGATCTTCCGTCTCGCCTCGATCTCGAAGCCCATCGTCACCGCCGCCGCCATGCGGATGATCGAGCTCGGCAAGTTCGGGCTCGACACGCCCGTCACCGACTTCTTGCCCGACTTCAGGCCGAAGGCGCCTGATGGCTCGACCCCCACCATCACCATCCGTCACCTGCTCACTCACACGGCCGGGCTTTCATATGACTTCCTCCAGCCCGAGACCGGCCCCTACAACACGCTGAAAGTGTCCGCCGGAATCGATGGCGACCTGACGATGGAAGACAACCTCGCCCGCATGGTGCAGGCGGGCCTCACCTTCCCGCCCGGCGCCGGCTGGCTCTACTCCGTCGCCATCGACGTACTCGGCGCCGTGATGGCGAAGGCGGAAGGCACGGACGTCGAAGGCGCGGTAAGGAAATACGTCACTGGCCCGATGGACATGACGGACACGTCCTTCTTCGTCACCGACGCATCGCGCCTGGCGCAGCCCTACTCCAACGCCGCGCCCGAACCCGTGCCCATCGGCGACAATTTCAAGCAGCCCTTCGTGCCCGGCCTGGCGCCGATCAATCTCGGCACGTCACGCGCCTTCAACCGCACAGCCTTCCAGGGCGGCGGCGGCTGCATGAATGGCAAGGCGATGGATGTCGTGCGCATGCTGGATGCGATCCGCGCGGGCGGCGCGCCGATCCTGTCGGAGACCTCGACGAAACAGATGATGTCGAACCAGGTTGGTCCGCTGCGCATCCTTTTCGATCCGACCGGCAACACGGCGTTCGGTTTCGGCGGCTCGATCCTGCTCGACCCGGCGGCCTCCGGATCGTTCCTCTCGCCGGGGTCGTGGCAGTGGGGCGGCGTGTGGGGCCATTCCTGGTTCGTCGACCCGACGCGCAAGCTCACCATCGTCAACCTGACCAACACCACGCTCGAAGGTATGGCCGGGCAGATGCCGCGTGATGTGCAACAGGCGGTGGTCGGGGCCTAGGCTTTCGGCTTCTTCGCCGCCCGTTTCGTCGGCGCCTTCTTCGGCTTTGGCGTAAGTTTTTTCGCCTCGACAATCTCGAGCGCCTTCGCCACCGTCTGGTCGGGGTCGAGATCCGTCGTGTTGATCCAGAGTGCGTCGTCGGCCGGCTTCATCGGTGCGTCCTTGCGGTTCGCATCGCGCGCGTCGCGTTCCTGAAGCTGGGCCAGCACGCCATCGGGCGTTACCGCCTCACCCATGCCAGAGAGTTCCTTGTAGCGCCGGCGCGCCCGCTCCTCGACGGTTGCGTCGACCCAGAGCTTCACATCCGCTTCCGGCGCGATCACTGTGCCGATGTCGCGCCCGTCCAGCACTGCGCCGCCCTCCTGGCTCGCGAATTTTCGCTGCAGGTCGAGCAGCGCCCGCCGTACAGCGCCGAGCGATGCAACCACGGACGCCGCCGCGCCAACGCTTGCGCCGCGCAGCTCGCGCTCGTCGAACTCGGCAAGATCGATGTGCGCCGCCAGAAGCGCGCACTCGCGCTCGTCCTTGAAGTCGATGCCCTTGTTGATCGCCGAAGCCGCCACGGCGCGATAGAGCAGTCCGGTATCGAGATGCGGTAACTTGTAGTGCGCCGCCAGCCGCTTCGCCAGCGTGCCCTTGCCTGAAGACGTCGTGCCATCGATCGCGATGATCATGCGCCGACCTTCTCGATATCCGCGCCCAATGCAGCCATGTGGTCGAAGAATTCCGGATACGATGTCGCAATCATGGCGATGTCATCGACGGCCACCGCCTGTTTCGCGGCGGATCCCATTACCAGGGCCGACATGGCGATGCGATGATCGTGCAGGGTCGCAACCGTGCCGCCGCCAGCCACGCCGCGCGCGCCCCGGCCGGTCACGATGAAGCCGTCTGGCAGCTCCTCAACCTCGACGCCATTGACCGAGAGCATCGCGCAGATCGCCTTGATCCGGTCGCTTTCCTTGACCCGAAGCTCGGCCGCGCCCGTGACTTTCGTTTTTCCTTCCGCGAACGCGGCGAGCACCGCGAAGATCGGCAGCTCGTCGATCATCGAGGCGACGAGCTGCGGATCGAGCGTGATGCCTTTCAGCTTTGACGCCGAGCCTGTCTTGGCAACCGTGATCTCGCCTGTGGCCAAGCTGTCGGCATCCGTGCGGATATCGGCGCCCATCTCGATGGCCGCCTCGAAGAAGCCGCCGCGCGTGCGATTGTCGAGCATGCCAGTCACCGTCGCGCGGCCCTGCGCCGCGATCAGGCCAGCCGCGATCGCGAACGACGCCGAAGACGGATCGCCGGCAACCGCCGCCGCCATGCCCTTCAGCGTCTGTCCGCCGCGTACGGAAACGACCGGCCCCTTGCCTGTGCGTTCCTCAACGCCGACGTCGACACCGAAGGCGCGGAGCATCCGCTCGGTATGATCGCGCGTTGCTTCCTTTTCCTCGACCACTGTGACGCCCGCAGCTCTCAGCCCGGCCAGCATCACGGCCGACTTCACCTGCGCCGAGGCTTCCGGTGGCGCGTAGCGGATCGCGGTCAGCTTGCCACCCGAAATGACCGCCGGCAGTTTTCCGCCCGGCGCTGTCTCGGCCCTCACCCCCATTTCGCGCAGGGGCTTCAGCACCCGCTCCATCGGGCGGGATGACAGCGAGACATCGCCTACAAAGCGGGCAGAGACGTCATGGCCGCCGACTAGGCCCATCATCAGCCGCGCGCCAGTGCCGGAATTGCCGAAATCGAGATCGCCTTTCGGATTCGAGAAGCCGCGTGCGCCGACGCCCCCGATCCGCCAGGCCCCCTGCCCGGTGCGCTCGACATCGGCGCCCAGGGCCTTCGCAGCCTTCGCTGTGTTGATGACATCCTCGCCTTCGAGAAGGCCGGTGATGGTCGATTCGCCTTCCGCCACGGCGGCCATCATGACAGCGCGATGCGAGCAGGACTTGTCCCCGGGAGCACGGATCGATCCGGCGATCTGGCTCACCTGTCTGGAGATCGCGCGCATCGCTCTGGAAAGCCTTTCAGGCCGCTTGTGGAAACCGTCACCGGCCCATCTGGACACGGCAGAACATGGGCGCTTTACAGGGTCGCACAGACATGGCAAGCGCCCGACCCAAGCATGGGGAAATGACCTTGGCTAATACCGACCTCGGCGAGAAGCATATCTGCCCGGAATGCGGGTCCAGATTCTACGACCTCGGGAAGAACCCTCCGACCTGTCCGAAGTGCAAGACGGTCCTTGAAGTGACGGCGGAGCCGGCCAAGCCGAAGCGCGCCGCCGCTGCCGCCGCGAAGCCCAAACCCGCTCCCGCCAAGAAGGCGGCCGTCGTCGAAGATGACGAGGATGACGACGAAGACGAGGATGACGACGAAGACGATGACGATGATGACGACGAGGATGACGACGAAGACGATGTCGACCTCGACGACGACGACGAGGTCATCGAAACCGAAGACGAAGAAGAAGAAGGCGTCGTTGCTCCCGTCAAGACAAAGGCCAAGGGCCGCGACGTCGCCCCCGGCGACGATGACGACGTCGACGACGACCTGGATGACGATGACGACGATGATGACGATGACGATGATGACGATCTGACTGTCATCGACGAAGACGATGAGTTCGAGGACGACGATCTGGAAGTGAAAGACGAAGAAGAATAGATCCGTCGCAACAACAAACGAAACGGCCCGCGATCCAGTCGCGGGCCGTTTTCGTTGGAGCGGAAGAAATCAGACGGATGGTGGAGCCAGACGGAATCGAACCGACGACCTCTTGCATGCCATGCAAGCGCTCTCCCAACTGAGCTATGGCCCCACTTCCGTGGTCAGAATCCAGACCTCGCGGCCCGGCCCGATTTGGGAGCGCGTTGCTTATACCGCGCCTCCGGCATGATCAAGCGGAGAAAAGCGCGCGGCTTTCAGGGCTCTGCGGAGACGTTTAGGCCGCGTCTATGGCCGAACCGGGAGACAGGATCGCTAGCACGGCTTCCTCGGTCTGCACCTGCCGAAGCGCTGCACGCACCCGCTCCTGCCTGAAAACCCGGGCCGCCCGGGCGAGGGCCCGCAGATGGTCGGCCCCGGCGTCTGTCGGCGCGAGGAGCATGAAGATCAGGTCAGCAGGCCGTTCGTCGATCGCTTCGAAATCAGCCGGCTCCATAAGGCGCGCAAAGCCCCCTACCGGTCGCGACAGGGTTTCGATGCGGGCATGGGGGATCGCGACCCCCTCTCCGACGCCGGTCGAGCCGAGGCGCTCGCGTTCCAGGACAGCCTCATGGACCTCGCGCTCGTTGAGCCCGAGCGTCCGGGCCATCACAGCCGACAGGCCAGCAAGAACCTGCTTGCGGCCCTGCCAGCGCGCCCGCGCAACCACGGCAGTGGGAAGAAGAAGATCGCCAAGACTGGTGATGGACCCGTTCATATTGCGGGCCAGCCCGACGGAACATTCCGTTCTGTCATTACTCTACCTGGTACCTCCGAGGGACGCCCCAACCAGACCGTCCGACAAGACATAATGTCCTAATCCCTGTGCAGGATTCCGTCCTGATGCAAAAGCACTTGCAAAAATTCAACCGTCCTTGCCGGGGTCGACCCAGCCGACATTACCGTCGGGACGCCGATAGACCATGTTCAGCCTGCCATGGGCGGCATTCCGGAACATGACTGCCGGAGAATCGGCCAGCTCAAGCTGCATAACCGCCATCGAAACGGTCATCGTCCGGATCTTCATGTCAGATTCTGCGACAATGGCTGGAGCATCCCCGCCCGACCCGTCGAGGCCGCTTTCGACATCGGGCTCGTTCGATTCGTCGCGCGGAAGGATGATGCGCTCGGCCACGATCTCCGACGCGCCGTTCTCCTTCGCGCGATGGTCGCGCAGGCGATTCTTGTATCGCCGCACGCGCTTCTCGATCTTGTCGAGCGCCATCTCGAACGCCTGATAGCCATCGTCGCCCTCGCCATGCGCCTGCAGCGTGACGCCGGAAGGAAGATGGATCGAGCAATCGACCATGAACGCCCAACCGGGCTTCGACACCGTCACATAGGCTTCGCCAGTGCGGTTAAAGTACTTCGAGACCCGGGACTCCAGACCGAACGATATTCGTTCCTGCAATGCTGATCCGACTTCGATCTTCTTGCCTGCGATCTGGACTTGCAACGGGAGGCTCCTTTTCTGCTCCCCGCACTGCTTTCGCGCGCGGGAACGACCCGACCTCACACTTCAAGTCTGGGATTGCCGGACCCGAAGGTCAACGGCTGAGAAGAGATCAGTTCACGAACCAGCAGCGAATATGCGGCGGCGCTCGACCGAAGACGGGATTCTCAGCGACTCCCGGTACTTGGCGACCGTCCGGCGCGCGATATCTATACCAAAGGCGCGCAACCGTTCGACGATCTGGTCATCGGACAGGACGGCGTCCTTGTTTTCCTGATCGATCATTTCCTTGATGCGGTGCCGCACGGCTTCCGCCGAGTGCGACTCCCCGCCCTGCACGGACGGGATAGAGGCCGAGAAGAAGTACTTCAGCTCGAAAACGCCGCGCGGCGTGGAGACATATTTGTTCGATGTAACGCGGCTTACGGTCGACTCGTGCATTTCCACGGCGTCGGCGACCGTCTTGAGATTGAGAGGACGAAGCGCTCTCACGCCTGAAACGAAGAAGCCGTCCTGCTGGCGCACGATTTCGCTCGATACTTTCAGGATGGTGCGGGCGCGCTGGTCGAGCGACTTTATCAGCCAGTTGGCGTTGGCCTGGCATTCTGAAATGAAAGCCTTTTCCTCGTCCGTTTTGGAGAGGCCCGAGACTTCGGCGTAGTAGGTGCGGTCCAGCAGCACGCGCGGCAGTGTATCTGCGTTAAGCTCGACGGAGAACGTTCCGTTCGGCATTTCGCGCACGAAGACATCCGGCGTGATCGCAGGTGCGGCATCGCCGGCAAACGCGGCGCCCGGACGCGGCGTGAGCGTGCGGAGTTCCGCGAGCATGTCGGTCACGTCTTCCTGATCGACGCCGCAGATTTCCGCCAGGCGCTTGAAATCGCGGCGTCCCGCGAGTTCCAGATTTTCCATCAGCTTCTGCATGACCGGATCGAAACGATCGCGCTCGATCAGCTGCAGAGACAGGCATTCCTGAAGGTTGCGCGCCATCACACCCGTGGGCTCGAAGCCCTGGCAGGTCTGCAGCACCGCTTCGACGTCTTCGAACTCGACGCCAAGAGCCGTTGCGATCTCGTGCAGGTCTCCGCGCATGAAGCCGGCTTCGTCGGTTTCCTCGATCAGACGCGATGCGATCAGGCGATCGGCGTCGATCAGGCCGGCAATCTGGAGCTGATCGTCGAGGTGATCGCGAAGGGACTTTTCCTCCGCCGTGATCGACTCGAGATCGAAGTCTTCCGAACGCTGTTTGCCCGAACCGGCCTTGGACCAGTCGAGCTGAGCCGAAGGGCCGCCCTGGCTGCCAGCGTCGGCCCCTTCCGAGGGGCCGTCGGATTCATAGACATCGTCGGAGCGGGCATCGAGGTCGCGGCTGGCTTCATTGGCCCCGCTGGCTTCGTCGAGGCGCATTTCTTCGCGTTTTTCGGAGACTTTTTCAGGCGCTTCGCCGTCGGCGCTGCCCTCGTTCTCGGCGCGGGCAAGGAGCGGATTCCGCTCGATTTCGGTCTCGACGTATTCCTGCAGTTCGACATTGGAGAGCTGGAGCAGCTTGATCGCCTGCTGCAGCTGCGGCGTCATGACAAGGGATTGCCCCTGTCTCAGCTGCAAGCGATGCGCAAGCGCCACACGAACCTCCCAGAGCCGTATTCCAGGACATCATTGTCCGGACCGGCCGACCCATCCACGAGCCCGACATTAACCGGCTGGTATTAAAATTGCCTAATCGGCAACCTCTGAACCTCGTTAACGGCCGGAAACCTGTGACTGCGTGTTGAACCTTGCTCCAAGGTAAACACGACGAACATCTTCGTTGGACAACACCTGCGACGGCGTGCCCTCGAACAGAACCTTGCCGTCATAGATGATCGAGGCGCGATCAACGATTTCCAGCGTTTCGCGGACCTGGTGGTCGGTGATCAGCACGCCCAGTCCCCTGCCCTTGAGATAGCGGACCAGGTCGGAAATGTCTGACACGGCGAGCGGATCGATGCCGGTGAAGGGCTCGTCCAGAAGCATGAAGTTGGGACGCGAAGCGAGCGCGCGGGCAATCTCGACCCTGCGACGCTCACCGCCCGAAAGCGAATTGGCGTTCTGCTTGGCGAGTCGCGCGATCTGCAGTTCCTCAAGCAGCGAGGCTGTCAGCTCCTTGCGCTTGGCGGGCGTATCTTCGGTAAGCTCGGCGACGGACATCACATTGTCCCACACGCTCATGCCACGGAAGATCGAGTTCTCCTGCGGCAGATAGCCAACGCCCAGTCGCGCACGCTGGTACATCGGCAGCGCGGTGACATCGGCGCCATCGATCGAGACGCGGCCGGCATCCGCCGTGATCAGGCCCATCATCATGTAGAAGCAGGTGGTCTTGCCGGCGCCGTTGGGTCCGAGCAAGCCGACGATCTCGCCGCGCCGCAGGTGAAGGCTGACGTCCTTCACCACCTGGCGGCCCTTGAACGCCTTGGCGAGATTGTTGGCTCTCAGCCCGTCGCGGTCGTCAGCGACGTAGGTGGAAGATGCGTTGTCGGCGCGCGCGTCCATGAAGCTCTCAGTTCGGACGCGGAGCGGGGGCCGGCGTCGCTGGCGGCGTTGCGGGTTTGTCAGGTGACGTCCGTGTGAAAAAAGACGTCACACGCTTGTTGCCGGCCGTGACCTTCACACGGCCTTCGCCGACCATGTAGACGATTTGCGTGCCACGCACGACGCCTTCAGTGCCGCGCGAGGAGATCACGTCGCCCGTTATGGTGATCGTGTCGGCAGCGTAGTCGTACTGCGCGCGATCGCCACGGATCTTGATGTCGGGCGCCACGTAGAGAACGTTTCCTTCCGCGACCAGCTGCTCGATCGCCTCGCAGGCCGGATCAGCGCCAGCCACAGCGGCGGACTTGGTGCACATCACGGTGAGCTTGTCCGTCGTGATCCGGGAATCGCTCTGGGTCGCCTCGACATTGCCGGTGTAGATGCCCCGGCCCTCGTTCTGCAGGTATTCGAAATTGTCCGACTCGATCTGAACCGGCGCATCGCCCCGGCCGATCTGCGCCTCGGCGGCGCCTGCCATCAGGCCCGCCGCCAGCGCGCCGGACAGGATTGTGGAAATACGTGACCCGTTCATCTGCATCGTCCTATCTGCCCCCGCCGCTTCCGTCGCGCTTCTTGGTGCGCGTGAATTTTGTCCAAACATTGCCCTTGAGGGCGATGCGGTTGCCGTCGTCCAGAACCTCATATGAATCGGCCCTGACCTCGCCGATAGGTCCGACGCCGTTGAGCGGGGTCTGCCCTTCGACCCTGTTTTCCCTGACGAACATGCGGGTCTTCTCGGATGTGAAGGTATAGCCTGCCGCGTCGGTCATCACGACATCGCCGACAAGATCGAGCACCTCGTCCCCGGCGTTCCAGACGCCTTCACGCGCTTGCACCACGGTGGAGGCCGCATCCTCAAGGCGCGGATTGACCAGATCGATCATGCCGACATTCTCCCGCCGGCGGCGGGCCGTGTCGGCGGTCAGCACGTAGGGCTTGTCATTGGAGTCGCGCCCCTCGAAGCGCGGACCCAGGACGGTGACGCTGATGCTGGACGTGGCGGCCTGCGGACGATGCTCGCGCAGAGCACTGTCGATCACGGTTCCGAGCAGGACCCCGGCCGCCAGCACCGATCCGATGGTGAAGACCAGCCGCAGGATGTGGACCAGCGCCGTGCGCGCCCGCGCCTCGCGCAGCGAGGTGGCGCGCCGCGGGCCCCACATATCCATCGAATGATGAGCGGCTGCAGACATGCACGAGACTAGATCGGGATGGTCCCGAATGGAAACCAGCCCGGCTCAGCCAAACAGCCCAAAACGGATGAAAAAAACGGGGCAATTTGCCCCTCACCGCCGAAAATCTCAGGAATGCGCAAAAATGTCCTGATCGGACCAGCCAGACAGGTCGAGCGCCGCGCGCACGGGCAGGAAATCGAAGCAGGCCTGGGCGAGCTCCGTCCGGCCTTCGCGGGCCAGCATGACATCCAGCTTGGCCTTCAACTCGTGCAGGTGGGTGACGTCGGAAGCGGCATAGGCCAGCTGCGCATCCGAAAGTTCGGCTGCGCCCCAGTCCGAGCTTTGCTGCGCCTTGGACATGTCGAGATTGAGCAGCTCACGAGAAAGATCCTTGAGCCCATGTCGGTCCGTGTAGGTGCGGGCCAGCCTGGAGGCGATCTTGGTGCAGTAGACCGGGAAGCAGGGCGCACCCAACCATTGCTGGATCATGCCCAGGTCAAAGCGCGCAAAATGGAATACCTTGAGGATGCGGGGGTTGGACACCAGAGCCTTGAGGTTCGGGCAGTCGTATTCCGGCCGCTTCAGCCTCACGACGTGAGCATCCCCCTTGCCGTCCGAAAGCTGCACGACGCAGAGGGCGTCCCGGAAGGGGTTTAAACCCATGGTTTCCGTGTCGATGGCCACCGAGCCTTCGAACTTCACATGCGCGGGAAGATCCCCCTCGTGATGGTGAATGGCCACTCGCTGCTCCTCGTCTTTCGAGGCAGCAATGACGGTAAATCCGTTTCGGGGCAACCCGCGAGCATCTCGCAAAGGAAAAACGGCTGGACAGGCCCGTCCATGGCAATCTTCTTGCAGCCCGGACCGGCAATGGTTAGCCGCCGGGAAGGCGGACGGACAGGCGTTTCATGAGCAATACCCCGTCCACCGGCAATTCAGATCCGCGCCTGTCCTCGGCGGGACAGCCCGGCGAAAGCGTTTGGGCGCGCGCGCACCGTCTGCTCTCGGGCGTCAGCGGAACGGTTGCGATCGTGGCGACCGCTCTGGTGCTGTTGCTGCATTTCCTCGCGTTTTTCGTCTTCGATCATGGCGCCTACAACTATGCAGCCTGGGTTGAGGATGATTTCTTCTACTACACGGTCGTCGCGCAGAATATCGTGGACGTCGGCCGGTCGACTTATGATGGTGTGACGCTGACCAACGGCTACCATCCGCTCTGGATGATCGTCTGTGTGGCGCTGGGCGCCATGTTCAACGCGTATTCGTCGGCCTTCTTCCTCGCGATCTTCCTTCTCCAGTCCGCCCTGGTCCTGTGGGGCGTAGCGGCGTTGTCGAGCCTGCTGAAGACGGTCGGCGACCAGGGCTTGCTGTCGAAAGGCGCGATCATCGCGGCCACAGGCGTCTATGGCGTGACAGGCGCGCTGGGAGCGGCGCGGGGCATGGAAATCGCCCTGCTCTGGCCGCTGATGCCGCTTCTGCTCTCGGCCTTGTGGCGACTTCACGATCAGCCAACTCTTGGCCGGGCACTCATCGCGACAACCCTGTTCTCGGTGACCGCTCTGGCGCGGCTGGATTCAGCGGTCGTTTTCGGGCCGGTCTGCCTAGCTGTCGTCACCAGTCTCGTTGTTCGAAAAGGCGTCGGGCCGGTGTTGCGCCTTTTCCCTGCCGTCCTCGGTTTCCTGCCCCTCCTCGCCTACCTCGCTCTCAATATCGCAATCTTTGGCGAAGCTGCTCCGATCTCCGGACAGGCCAAGCGTCTGATGATCGACGGCGCTGCATTTGGTCCGTCCATGTCGGCGCTCTCCAGCTTTGTCGACGTGCTCAATCCGAACTTCTACTTTCTTCCGATAGGCGTGGGCGTTCTGGCCCTTGCCGGGATTGGCGCGGTCGCCGCAATTCCGCGGATGCGAACCAGCCGCGCCGGCATCGGGTTCCTGGCGATCGGGCTTGGCTGCTTTGCCTTCTACGCACAGACCGTCTTCACCAGCGATTGGCGGATGTGGATATGGTATTTCTATCCGCTCTGCCTCGCCGGCGCTCTGGCCGCGGGCGTTCTCAGCGATCTCGCGACCGGGCTGGCAACGCGGCAGAAAACTCACGTCGAAACTGCCAAACTGTGGGTCGGCGTAGGTCTCGCAATCCTGGTGACGGCTGCCGCGATCCGGGTCAACGTCTATCAGTTGCGCAAGCCGCCAACGGAGACCAACGCGCTTTTCGCGCGCGCTCTTCCGATCGCCGAGTTTGTGAAAACGCATCCGGGCCGCTATGCCATGGGCGATGGCGCCGGGTCCGTCGGTTTCATGCTGAAGGGGCTAGTCCAGCTCGAAGGCCTGGTGAACGACAGGCAGATGATCAAGGACATCGTTGCCCAAGGACGGATCGAGGATTCCCTGCGCCGTCAGAAAGTGGACTACTACATCGCTGCGCTCCATCCGGGAGCGGACGGTTGTGTTGTTCAGCGCGAGCCGCTTCAAAGCGGCGACCGGGTTCCACACATGTCCCAGAAAGTCTGCGAAAAGCCCCAGTTTCTGGACAAGACACAGTGGATCACCACTACGATTTATGACGTGCGGGATGGGCTCGATTAACCGCCAGCGCGCGTTAACCCTGCCGCGCTAGTCTGGCTTGGATATTGCGAGATCGCGCATGGACACGTGTGTCCCGATCCATTGCGCCTCACAGGGGACTTCGCCGTGACCAGCATTGCCGACGCCAACGCCAAGCGCCGCGAACCTTCCGAAGGCGCGGATACGCCAGCAAATGACCGGACGTCGCCGCTGCCGCTGGTCGTCGATCTCGACGGCAGCCTTCTTCTGACTGACACGCTGTTTGAATCCGTCAGCGCATGGGCGCGGACGCGCCCGATGTGGACTCTGCTGCAGCTCGTGCAACTTCCCTTCGCCATCGCCAAGGTGAAGGCCCGCCTGCAGCGCGGCGCCGACATCGACGTCGGATCGATGCCCGTGAACCAGGACGTGCTAGCCTATTGCCGCGAAGCGAAGGCCGCTGGCCGCCCTGTGTGGTTGGTCACAGCCGCTGATCAGGTTGTCGCCGATCAGGCCGCCGCGCGCTTCGGGATCTTTGACCGCGCCATCGGCAGCGACGGCGTCACCAACAACAAGGCGTCCGCCAAGGCCCGCTTGCTCACGAAAGAGCTTCCTGGCGGTTTCGAATACCTCGGCGACAGTCCCGCAGACTTCAAGGTCTGGAAAGTTTCGACTGCGGCCTCGCATGTTGATGGCGGCGAGACGCGCAAGCGCCGCATCGAACAGATGAAGGTGCCGGTGGTGCGCTCGTTCGAGCGTCCCAAGGCCGGCCTCGGCGCCTGGCGCAAGGCGCTGCGCATGCACCAGTGGGCCAAGAACGCGCTGCTGTTCGTAGCGCCGGTTCTTGCCACCGAATTCGCGGCCGAGGTTTTCATCAAGGGCGCCCTGGCCTTCGTGGCGCTCGGCGTCATGGCGTCGGGCACCTACATCGTCAACGACCTGCTCGACCTAAAAGCAGACCGCAATCACCACTCCAAGAACAGGCGGCCCTTCGCCTCCGGCCGCATCAAGCTGTGGCAGGGTTTTGCCGCCGCGCCACTGCTGATCATTTCGGGCTTTGTCGCGGGCGCCTTCATCTCCGTGCCGTTCGCGGCGCTGATGCTGGTCTATCTCGTCATCACCCTGTCCTACTCGCTGGCGCTGAAGCGTGTGCCGATGCTGGATGCGATGGTGCTGGGCTTCCTTTATACGCTGCGCCTAATCATGGGCGGCGTCCTCGCAGATGTGCCGGTCACACAATGGCTGCTCGTCTTCTCGATGTTCCTCTTCCTTTCGCTGTCGATCGCCAAGCGCCACGTCGAAGTGGTGCGCAAGGCCGCCGCCGGCGAGACGCGTATCGCCAACCGCGGCTATCGCGCCGAGGATGCACCGCTGACGCTGGGCCTTGGCCTTGCCTCGGCCGTCGCCTCGCCCTTGATCCTGGTGCTCTATCTCATCGACTCGGCCTGGCCGTCGGGCCAGTTCATCTTTCCGGAAGCCCTTTGGCTTGCTCCGATGATCCTGGGGCTGTGGCTGATGCGCGTCTGGTTGCTGGCCAACCGGGCCGAGCTTGACGACGATCCGGTTGTGTTCGCCGTGCGCGACAAGCAGAGCCTTGTCATGGGCGTTATTCTGGCAGCCGCATTCTTCGCCGCTGTGTTCGGCCTGCCCGGACTTGAACAAGCCCTCGCGGCGGTTCAATGACGGCCATGACGTCCGATACGCCCCGGCGCGGCGCAGGCCTCGTTGAGTTCATCCGCTTTGTCGCGACGGGCTCGATCGCGGCAATCGCGAACCTCGTATCGCGCTATCTGCTCAACTTTCTCATGCCGTTCGAATGGGCCGTGCCGCTGGCCTGGATCGTCGGCATGGTAGTGGCGTTCCTGCTGTTCCAGCGCGTGATCTTCGGCAACCCCGGCACGCCCCTGCGCCGCCGCATCATCCGCTTCACTCAAGTCAACATTCTTGGCGGCGCCCTCGCCTGGGCTATCTCGGTGGTGCTGGCGAACTGGTTCCTGCCGCTGATCGGGTGGACCTTCCAGCCGCTCGAGCTGGCGCACATTGTCGGTGTTGGCGTGCCCGCCTTCACCAGCTACTTCCTGCACAAATTCTATACGTTCCGGTAGGCGCATGACCGCCTCGTTTCATCCCGATGATGCACTGACCTCCTTCGGGCGGGTGGTTCGGGCCAAACACCTTGTGGCGCGGCCGGCCTTCGCCGACGAGATCAGGCCGCTACTCTCCGGTCTGTCCGCCGACCGCCCTGGCCTCGCCATCGGCCTGCGCCGCTCCTATGGCGACAGCAACCTCAATCCGGATGGCCGCATCCTCGACATGACGGGCCTCGACCGTCTGATCACGTTCGACCGCGATGCCGGCATCATGCGCGCGGAAGCCGGCGTCTCGTTGTCGCAGTGCCTGCAATTCCTCGTGCCGCTTGGCTTCTTCGTGCCGACGACGCCGGGCACGCGCTTCGCCACGCTCGGTGGCGCAGTTGCAAACGACGTCCATGGCAAGAACCATCATGCGGCAGGCACGTTCGGCGCATCCGTGACGCGCTTGAAGCTCTGGCGCACCGATGGTTCGTCACACGAACTCGCACCGGGCAACCCGCTGTTTCATGCGACGGTCGGCGGGCTCGGTCTTACCGGCATCATCGAATGGGTCGAGTTCCAGGCAACGTCGATCCGCTCGTCCTTTCTTGACGCCGAAGACATCGCCTTCCGCAATGTCGGCGAGTATTTCGACCTGACCGCCGAGCGGAAGGACAAGTTCGAACACACCATGGCGTGGATCGACTGCGTCGCCGGCGGATCGAGCCTCGGACGCGGCATCCTTTCCGTCGCGAACTGGTCGAACACGGGCGGCCTCACGCCGCACCGCGAGGCGCCAAAGGCCAAGGTGCCGATGGATGCGCCGACCTTCACGCTGAACAATCTTTCGGTCCGCGCCTTCAACACGCTGCGCAATGCGCTGAAGACGGCGCGCGCGGGCAGGTATCATTCGCACTACGAACCTTTCCTCTATCCGCTGGACGGGATCGCCGATTTCAACCGGCTCTACGGCTCGAAGGGCTTCTACCAGTATCAGTGTGTGCTGCCGCCGCGCACGGCGCGCGAGGGCACGATCGGCCTGCTAAAGGCGATTTCAAAATCCGGCCAGGCCTCCTTCCTCGCCGTGCTGAAGGATTTCGGCGCCAACAAACCGGTCGGCCTTCTCTCCTTCCCCATGGAAGGAACGACGCTGGCGCTCGATTTCCGCAATCAGGGCGAACGGACGCTGAAACTCATGGCCGATCTCGACCGGATCGTCGCAGAGGCAGGCGGGCGCCTCTATCCGGCGAAGGACGGCCGGATATCCGCACAAATGTTCCAGGCCGGGTTTCCAAAGTGGCAGGCTTTTTCTGCGCATGTGGACCCCGGCCTTTCCTCGGCTTTCTGGAGACGTGTGTCGTCATGATGGATGGATCGGCAACTCCTGCCCCGGCGCAGGCGGCGGTGAAGACCGCGGCGCCCTCGAATCGCGTCGTCATTCTTGGCGCGCTTTCTGCCGTCGCGATGGCGACCGCGCGCGTCTACGCCGCCGAAGGGGCCGCGCTTCTCCTCGTCGCCCGCAATGCCGAGCGGCTGAAAGTGATCGCCGACGACCTGCGCATGCGCGGCGCGGTGCAGGTGGAAGCCGTGGCGCTCGATCTCGAAGCTGCCGCAGGCAATGCGCCCCAGCTGATGGCTGAGTGGAAGCAACGCCTTGGCGGCCTCGATCATGTGCAGCTGATCTATGGCTATCTCGGCACGCAGGAAAAAGCTTCCGCTGATCCAGCTGAACTTGCGCGCATCGTCTCGTCCAACTTCTCGACTGCTGTTCAGTGGTGCGAAGCCGCCGCCAATATCTTCCGCGAACAAAAGAGGGGATCGCTGATTGCTGTCTCATCCGTCGCGGGCGATCGCGGACGCCAGTCCAACTATGCCTACGGCGCCGCCAAGGGCGGCATCGCGCTCTACGTGCAGGGTCTCGCCCACTCGCTGGCGAAAACCGGCGCGCGCGCTGTCGCGGTAAAACCCGGCTTCATCGACACGCCGATGACGGATGGACTCAAGAAAGGCGGCCCGTTGTGGGCCAAGCCCGACACGATCGGCAAGATCCTGCGCCGCGCCGCCGATAAGGGCGGACCGGTACAGTATGCCCCCAGCATCTGGCGCATGATCATGATGGTGATCCGGTCCGTTCCCAGCTTCGTCTTTCACAAGACAAAGCTCTAAGGCCGACCGAAGAGCCTTGGTGCCAGAAGTGGACGAATAATGTCGTCCGACGGGCCTGTGCCGCAGGGATTCCAGCAATCGAGCTCTCGCTGATACCAACAAAAATGCCAACAACCCGATGGGCTGCCAACGGCCGATCGCATCGTGTGACTCGGCGGTCGTATAAGCGTTG
This sequence comes from Hyphomonadaceae bacterium, assembly GCA_965279205.1. GTDB lineage: Bacteria > Pseudomonadota > Alphaproteobacteria > Caulobacterales > Hyphomonadaceae > UBA7672. The sequence goes on along the minus strand of OZ257144.1, from coordinate 693,555 downwards.
CCCACTGACTTGTCCGAACCTCTTCGCTGGGCGTCAGATGTTGAGCGCGTTCCTGTCATTGCGGACTGTTGGCGACAGCGGCCGCAAATCGCCTCAAAGCGGTCGTCCAAGGAAGCTTAGTCAGACGAATTTACGACGCCGTAGCGGCTTCAGCTGTAAGTATGAGAGGTCACCGCTGATCGCCGAACGTGAACGTCCGTGCACCATCGCCGACCGGATCGAACCCGAATGGCCCGTACTTAACCGCGCCGCCAACCTCGCCGATGATGTTGGCTGGCGCCCCTGTCGGAACCGACACATTGCAGAACTGTCCCGGCTTTGCTGTGCAGACCAGCGCCGCGTTGTTCAGCCAGAGAGACACGGTGTCCGGCGACTTGTTCCACACCGTCACCGTCTCCCGCGCGCCGCCGAGCAGGTACATCGCCCGGCCCGCAATGCAAGCATTGGCGTCATACTTCGCCATTTTCCAGCGGTCGTCTGCCAAGGCAGCGGCGCTGGCGCCATTCTTCACGCTCTGGGCGTAGTTCTTCCGCATGGTCGCGGCGTTGCGCAGATACACCTCCAGCGTTCCGTAGGATTTCGGCGCTCCCCAGTTGTCAACCAGGGCATCCTCCAGCACTTCGCCGATGTGTTGGCGCGCTTCATTGAAGCGCTTCGCTTCTTCGCGATTGAACGTCTGAATCTGCGCCGCGCAGTAGCGCACGATGTCCTCGCCCCACGCATCCTTCTGCTGCGGCGTCGCCGACTTCACGCCCGCCTGCTGCGCGGATGCGGGCGCGGCCAGAATCGTCATAGCTGCAAACGCGACTGCGACGAATGTCTTGAACTGATGGCTCATCATCGGCTTCCTCAATCGCAACGATGGCTTGGCAGCAGCCCCACACCCGGGGACGGTACGGGCAGTTGGCGCGCCTCGCTAATGCCGCCTGCTTTGGAAATATCGGCGTCTGGCGGCAGAGGCTGCTTTGCGTCGCCTTCCTTGCAGGCGCCAAGCTGGATGTATGGGTTGGTGGCGTCGCCCCCATAGATCGGCCAGCTCCGTCCGGGATAGATGTTCCAGAGGCCGCCCCGGTTGTTTTCGCACTCGTCCTTGTTTGCGCACCACGATACCGACACGGGATAGCCGCAGGTGTTGAGCAGGCGGAATCGCCCCTCGATCCCCCACTCATAGCGAACGCCGGTGGGAAGCACCCGAATGCAACTCGTGGCGTCGTTCAGCGAATTGTGCATCCGGCGCTTCTTGGCCTTCTCGTATTCCTGCTGGGCGGCTGCGTGATCTTTGCGCGACTGTTCCGTCATCGGCCCGCCATCCTTCACCGCGCCATAGTCCAGGGCAGGGGCCAGCTGTTTCGCCTTCGGCGCATTGGGCGCCAGCACAGCATCAAGCGCAGCTTTCGCGCGGGGGCCGTAGCCGCCATCACCATAGTCGCCGGCAGGCGCCGCAGGTGTGGGTGCGCGGGGGCCGAGTATCGGCCCGGTGGTCGCCTTGCCGCACGAGAGATCTGCCGGTGAAGCCGATACGCGATTGATTGAAAAGGTCGTCTCCTGCGGCGTGCCAGGAGAGTTTGTAAAAACCAGCCGGCCCGGTCCCGCGATTTCAACAACGGACTTGAAGTCGTCGGGCAGCCAGATGGTGGCACCGCCGCTGTGCTTCAACGCTTGATAGTGATTTGCGCCAACCGGTTCGTAAACAAGCTCGGCCATCAGAATGTTGCGAACGTGAAGGCCATCCTCGTGGGCCGTAACGATGACGTTCTGCTCGTAAAGGCCGCTGACGTCAGGGCAAGATCCAGCGCCGCTGCCAGTATTCTGCGCGCTGGCGCTGCCGCTGAAAACAGCAAGCGATGCAGCAACGCCCAGCGTCACCGCCAGCCCGCGCGCCGTCTCTCCCCAGTGCCGAAACATCGCAACCATCCCCGCCAAACCGCCGTCCCGACACGGCGAGTCTCGCAGGCAAACCTATGTTAGCCGTTTACGGAGTCGCAAGCGCGCCGCGCATTGCCTGGTGATGAAATAACGGACCTTTGACCTTCCGAGGCGTCAGGGCGCCGTCGGGTAGAATGGATAGAGCGCAGCGAAATCCACCTCCGATCCCTACGCCCCTGCCGGGCCCCAACGTCGGGCTTTGCTCCTTCCCAAACCGCAATGTCGCACGTTGAGGAGGGTGAGGTCGTAAGGTAGCCGAGGTCGCCCAAGTACGGCGTCAACGCGCTAGGGCGCCCATCCGCTTGTGGCCTAACGCCGATCCACAGGGACGGCAGTTTTGGGCCAACTCTGGTCAGTGGCCGCCGCCCCCGTCACGGCGGCAATGCTTCGCGTTCCGGCCATCGGTTCATGGGCGACTGTGCCCAGCACTTGCAACCCGTTGCTTCGGCGGCCGCCGAGCGAGACGCGTCATCATCGCGCCCCTACGGCGAGCCGCCTCCTCCCGATCCGGATAGCGCCGGCGTGTTTGCCGCCGCCATCGACGCGGGCGGCGGGATCTTGGCGTTGGGCCCGGCGAGAATTACGCCGGTTCTGGGATCCGGAACGATGCCATCGACAATCTTGTACTTGTTGGTGGTGAACGCGTGCAGCGGCGGCGCAGGCGGTGGGGCGACGGCCTTGTAGGATTCCACCGAGGCCACCGGCGCCTTGGCGTCAGGCGTCATGACGAAGGCCGGAATCGCATCGATGCCAGGCGGCGTGTTTCGATACTGGCGCGGAGATTTTTTTGACCCCGAAACTTGTGATGGGTCGGATTTCTTTCTTCCAGAAGACACTACAAAGATCTGCGTTACTGAGAGGGTCAGGCGGGTATTCGCAAGCCTCAGTTTGAGGGCTGCAGAGTTCATACCTTTGAGTAGCGTTGAACGCTCGTTTTCGCACGATGAAACGGGCAAATTGATTTTTGGGGAGCGCGTCGATCAGCCGACGTGACGGTCATCCGCTTTGGGCCAGCCCGAGTGCGGTTCGGATCGCGGGCAACAAGACGCCCAACGCCAGCCACGTCATCGCGATCGCGACCAAATATAGCAGGAAAAGCCCGCCAACTTTCAACCACATTGGCCGCGGCTTCCTTAGAACGACTGTGGCGATCGCGCCCGTCGCTACGGCCAGAGGCAGAGTCGAAACAAGCCCGACAACTCCTCCAAGACTCGAACCAACCACCGCTATCGCAATCGCGATCGGCCAGCTCAGAGCGAAATCCAGTCTCGACAGGCCCCCCCGACTGGCTACGTCTTTGTCAATCGGCATCGCGCTTTCATTCCTCCACACCGATCAACCCGCGAGCGCAAACGCCGACGCCCTCCCAAAATCGACCGGTCTCGTTCGCCAACACACCGCATTTTTTCACTGGATATCAAATGCTTGGTTTTGGTTGGCAAACATTGCCCCACATTCCAACCCACAATACCGCTCCACGTTGGCGCGGCACGCGCTCCACCTCCCACGTTAGGATAGATCGGAGTATCGCCGTGGTTGGAAGAACATTCCGATGTCCGGTCTTGAGATCAATCTGAACCATCGGTTTCGGCGCGCGGTCGTGATCTCGGAAAAGCGCAAAGGGTTAGGCTGACATCAGCGGCGAAAGACGCCCACCAGCTCCTCGATCACCTTTTCCTGTTCGGACGAGCTCTTCGAGTTCATCGCGCGATGCACGCAATGACCAAGGTGCTGACGCAAGAGGTCGCTTTCGATACGCGCCAGCGCCGCGCGCGCCGCTTCGATCTGTGTCACGACGTCGATGCAATACCGATCCGCCTCAACCATCTGGGCGATGCCGCGCACCTGCCCTTCGACCCGGTTTAGGTTCTTCAAAACTTTCTGCGAAACAGCCTTGTCCATCTATACCCCTCCAGGGTACTTGAAATGATACCCCATAGGGGTATACATGAGTGGGACCAAAAGCAAGCCCGGAGGGCGCCATGACCCACGATCATCCTGAAAGACCGGCTCTGAAGGATCCCGTCTGCGGCATGACCGTGAGGCCCGACAGCCCCCATCGTGCGACACACGACGGACATGAGGTGTTGTTCTGCAGCGCCGGCTGCAAGACCAAGTTCCTGGCCGAGCCCGCGCGCTACCTGAAACCGGCCGCCAAGACCGACCACAGCTGCTGTTCGGCTGGAGGGGCCAAGGCGGGTCACGGCGGCGGTGAAGATGATCACCACCATTATCAGCATCACGCAGCGGCGACACCCGCAGCGGCAGCAGCGGCGGGCGCCCCCGCCGGCGCGACATGGACCTGCCCGATGCACCCAGAGATCGTCCGCGATGGTCCTGGCTCCTGCCCGATCTGCGGGATGGCGCTCGAACCGATGGTGCCAACCGCAGACGCCGGACCGAATCCTGAGCTTCGCGATATGTCGCGTCGTTTCTGGGTTGGCCTCGCGCTCGCGCTGCCGGTGCTCGCGCTGGAGATGGGCCGGCACATTTTTAATGTCGACGCCCTTGTGCCGCCGCACATCAACGCTTGGGTGCAATTCGCGCTCGCAACGCCGGTCGTCCTGTGGGCGGGCTGGCCGTTCTTCGAGCGGGGCTATGCCTCGCTCGTCAATCGCAGCCTCAACATGTTCACCCTGATCGCGCTCGGTACGGGCGTCGCGTGGATCTATAGCGTTGTTGCCCTGCTCTTCCCATCGGCCTTCCCGCCGGAGTTCCGCGGGGCGCATGGCGAAGTCTCGGTCTACTTCGAAGCGGCGGCCGTCATCACTGTCCTGGTGCTTCTGGGCCAGGTTCTGGAACTGGGCGCGCGCGAGCGCACAGGCGGAGCCATCCGCGCCCTGCTCGACCTTGCGCCCAAGACGGCCCGGCGCATCAGCAATGGCGAGGAAGCCGAGGTGCCGCTCGACGCCATAGCCGTCGGTGACAGGTTACGCGTCCGGCCAGGCGAGAAGACGCCGGTCGACGGCGTTGTCATCGACGGGCGCTCGACGCTCGACGAATCCATGGTCACAGGCGAATCCATGTCGGTCACCCGTGGCGTCGGCGACGCCGTCATCGCCGGCACGCTCAACCAGACCGGCGCACTTGTCATTGAAGCCAGGCGCGTTGGCCGTGACACCATGCTCTCGCAGATCGTCCAGCTGGTCGCCGACGCGCAGCGTAGCCGCGCCCCGATCCAGCGCCTTGCCGACAAGGTGTCCGGCTGGTTCGTCCCAGCGGTCATCGCCATCGCCATTCTTGCGTTTATCGGCTGGTGGGCGTTCGGGCCGCAACCGTCCTTCACGTACGGCCTCATCGCCGCGGTCTCGGTGCTCATCATCGCTTGTCCCTGTGCGCTTGGTCTCGCGACTCCCATGTCGATCATGGCGGGCGTCGGCCGCGCCGCACGCCAGGGCGTTCTCATCCGCAACGCCGAGGCGCTGGAGCGGTTCGAGAAGGTCAACACGCTGGTGCTGGACAAGACCGGCACGCTTACCGAAGGCAAACCAGGCGTCGTCGCGATAAAAACGGTTGCTGGCTTGAGCGAAGCACACCTGCTGCGGGCGGCTGCGAGCCTTGAGCAACGCAGCGAGCATCCCCTCGCGCTGGCGATCGTGGCAGCCGCCAAGGAACGTGGCGTGGCGCTGGTCGAGCCAACCGAGTTTGACTCGCCGACCGGCAAAGGCGTCATCGGCAGGGTCGAAGGCCGTGTCGTCGCGCTGGGAGCCGAGCGCTATCTGGATGAGCTTGATATCGCCACCTCGAACCTTGGCTCGGAAGCCAAACGGCTGCGCTCGGAGGGCGTCACAGCGATCTTTGTGGCGATTGACGGAAACTTGGCTGGCGTGTTCGGCATCGCCGACCGGATCAAGGCGACGACGCCTGAATCCCTCAAGTCCCTGCGCGCGCAGGGTATCGATCTGGTGATGCTGACGGGCGACAACCGCACGACGGCGGAAGCCGTCGGCCGAACGCTCGGCATTGCCAAGGTTGAAGCCGAGGTGTTGCCCGAGGATAAATCCCGGATTGTCGAGCGCTTGAAGCGCGAAGGCCGCATCGTTGCGATGGCGGGCGACGGGGTCAACGACGCGCCCGCTCTCGCAGCCGCCGATGTCGGCATCGCCATGGGCACCGGCACGGATGTCGCAATCGAGAGCGCGGGCGTGACATTGCTGAAGGGCGATCTCGCTGGCGTCGTCAAAGGACGGGCCGTCTCGCGCGCAACCATGACGAACATCCGTCAGAACCTGGTCTTCGCCTTCGGCTACAACGTGCTGGGCATCCCTGTCGCCGCCGGCCTGCTCTATCCGCTGACGGGGCAGCTGCTCTCGCCCATGATCGCGGCGTTGGCCATGGCGCTCTCGTCGGTGTCGGTGATCGTGAACTCGCTGCGGCTAGGCGCCACACCGTCCGGCGAGGCGACCGGGCCGCGCCCACTACCGCCGCTTCCGAAACAAACCCGTTCGGGTGCGGGCTGCCACTAGCATTGCCTGAGCGAAGGGCCCGGTGAGGGGTCCGCCCAGACAGTGCGTACTACAGATGACCCCCTCCCCGCCGCAGCGAACAAGCGGACCAATCAAGGAGTACACGATGAAAAACAAGCTTCTGACGGCCGTGCTGGCGGCAGCGCTTCTCGGCGCAGAACCCGCTTTCGCCCATGGCGGCATGATGGAAACCAGCATCCATGACAACGCCAGCTTTGCGCAGGCCCCGGCCGACTTCAAAGTGACGTTCGAGCATGAGAGCGCCATCACCAATCTGATGCTGATGACGGCGGACAAGAAAATGATCGCCGTGAATTTCAAGCCGTCGAAGACGCTCGGCAAGGAGTTCACGATCCCGCTGCCGAAGCTCGACAAGGGCTCCTATACGCTGTCGTGGAAGTCGATGGCGAAGGACGGCCATGCGATGCCGGGCGCTGTGCGCTTCACGGTGACGGGCCAGTAGCAGCGTGACCGGGGACGGACTGTCACTGCTGCAGTTCGCCGACCGGATCGGTCTCAATCTCTTTGCCCTTCTGACAATCGGTTTCGCGCTCCATGCCGCTTTTAGCGTTGTGGAGCGCGAGGCTTTTAAGGGCCTTCGCGTACGCATTGCACTCACAAGCGTGGTCCTTGCCCTTTTTGTCACCGTTCGTCTCGGCATCCTGATCGCGCAGATGGGTGACGGGTCAAATCCCTTCGATGCCGAATTGCTGCCCCTGGCCTGGATGGCGCTGGGCGACTCGACCCTCTTGATCGTCGTGGGCGCGCTGGCCGCTGCTGGCGGCGTCTGGTCTAGTTCACGGATCGCGGTCGCTCTTGGCGCGATCGTGGTCAGCGCTGGCTTCGGCCTCACCGGGCATTCGCAGGGCCTGACGGACCCTGGCCTTGCTCCGGCGATGGTCGCAGCGCACGTCTTGATCGCTGGCTTCTGGGTTGCCGCGCCCTTTAGTCTTTATCCCTCGAAGGCGCTGGCAGACGCCCAGCTTCTTGCGCGACTCAACCGGTTCAGCGCGATGGCCATCGCCGCCATCCCGATCCTGGTTGGCCTTGGCGTGTGGCTCGCGTGGATCCTGACCGGCGGGCCCGAAAAACTCTTCGGCACAACCTACGGTCTGCTCTTGCTCGCGAAGCTCGCCATTGGCGTCGTCGCAATGGGGCTTGGCGCCCTCAACAAGCAGATCATCACCGCCAAGGTCGCGGCTGACCCGGCCATTGGTCGTGCATGGCTGCACACCGCCCTGCTTCTCGAAGCGACGCTGTTCGCGGCGGCGATCATCGCGGTCTCCGCCGCAACAACGATCGGCGGCCCGACCGAGTAACGGCCCGCCGATCGGACAGCCGGTCGATTCGCCGTCAGCATGCGTCTAAGGCCCGGTTTTGGGGCACTGCACAGTCTTTGCGTGAATTTCGGGCCAGCTGCGTATAAACTGGCAGGGACGGACTTTACGGGAGATCGGCATGTCGCCTGCCCTTGAACACTTGCTTGCCAAGCTTCGGCAACACCCGCTCGACCATGGTCTTGACGGGGTGACGGTCGATATCAACGAGCGGCTGGCGGAGCACGCGGCTCTCAATGGGCAGACCTTGCGGCTGCGCGCAGCGGCGGTTGCCCTCTTAGTCACCGGCGGTGCTTTTGTCAGCGCCTCGACGGCCTCTGCCGTGGCGGTTCCGAAATCACCTTTCGCGGTCTGGTCTCAGCTCGCGCCGTCGACCTTGCTCGGGCATTCCGAGTGAAGGTTTCTGTTCGCAGCGCGATCATCACGGTTGTTCTCGCCTTTATTGCGGGCATTGCCGGCATGTGGCTCGGTCACCAGGTGCTGACCGCCCCGGCGCACGATCACTCCTTGCATGCCATGGTGCATGAAGAGCTTTCGCTCACGGCCGAACAGGAGCGTGACCTGGAAGCGCATGAGACAGCTTTCGCCACGCGGCAACAAGCGCTGGAAGGCGAAATGCGCAAAGCCAACGCGGAGCTGGCTGCCGCCATCCGCGCGAGCGAGACCGCCGGGCCGGCCGTCGAGGCGGCGGTGCATCATTTCCACGACGCCATGGGCGCACTTCAGACGGAGACGATTGAACACGTCTTCGCCATGCGGAAGGTTCTAACCCCCGATCAACGCAAGCGATTTGATGACAAGATCGGCCAGGCGCTGACCGCCAACGCTGAATGAGCGGGGCGCGCCCGGACGACAGCGACGCCGAACTCGCTGCGCGCGCGGTCAAAGGGGACCGTCCCGCTTTCAACCGCATTGTCCAGCGCTACCAGGAGCCGCTGTACCGCTTCATTCGCCGGTATGTCGGCGATGCCGACGAGGCTTACGACCTGCTGCAGGAAACCTTCGTTTCGGCGTGGCAGGCGCTCAGCCGGTACGATCCGGCGCGTCCGGCCGCGACATGGCTGCGTCGCATCGCGCTCAACAAATGCCGCGACTGGGGCCGCCGCCGCGCAGTCCGCCGCTTCTTCTATGGCGCGACATCACTCGACGACTCGTCAGCAGCCGCCGACACCGCTGCCGCCTCAGTGACGGTCGAAGATAGCAATGAAGCCGCGATGACCAACCTGGACCACGCGATTGCCTCGCTGCCGAGTCAGCTGAAAGAACCCCTGCTCCTCACCGCTTTTGAGGGCCTGTCGCAGATCGCCGCCGGCGAGGCGCTCGGCATTTCGGCAAAGGCGGTCGAAACGCGCGTCTATCGCGCCCGCAAGCTGCTGGCAGGGGCCCTCAAGGCCGATGGCGTGGATGTCGACGAGCCCTGATAATCACGCCGCCGCACGGGATGACCAATGGATGTGGACGATGCGCCACCCTTCGGCGGTCTTGCGCAGGATCATTGTCTCGGTCGTCACGCGATCAACGGATTTATCCTTGTATTTGCCCGTCGTGCGGCTTTCGCTGGCGACCCAGGCGAGGTCCCCATCGGCAACCCCGCTGCGGTGAGTGAGCTTTGACGGGACAGCGGCCGCGTAGGCGGCATCCGCGCCGGCATGGTGCGAGGCGTACTCGGCCTTGGAGCGCTCGGCATGACCGCCCTCGTATATGAGCGCGTCCTCGGCCAGCAGCGTTGCCGCCTCCACGCCATCGCCTTTGGTCAGCGCCGCGTGAAAGGCATCGACCACCTTTGCGGCCTCCTGCACTTCGGAGGACATCGCGACGATGATGGGGGCGCCGCTGTTCTGAGCCGTCGCGATAAGCGGCGTCATCGCCAGAAGCGATGCGGCCAGAACCAGGCGGAGGCTGCTGCGGATCATTACGTTTCTCCCGTTCTCTGAAGAGCCTGTCAGTACCACGCCCGCAGGCCGATGACGAAGCTCGTCGACTCGGCCCGTTCGCCGTCGGCACGAGCATAGTCCGCCGTGTCGCCGAATTTACGCTCCCATGACACGCCAATGTAAGGTGCGAATTCGCGCTGGATCTCGTAGCGCAGGCGCAGGCCTAGCTCGGCATCGGAGAGGCCGGAGCCGAGCCCGATCGCGGAATCGTCCTTGGCCGCGAAGTTCACCTCTGCGCGCGGCTGCAGGACGAGGCGCTGCGTGAGCTGGAAATCATAGCTGCCATCGAGGCGCCCAAGCATCTGGCCGCGCTCGCCGACAAACAGCGCCCCTTCCGCTTCGAACCAGTAAGGCAGCAGCGTCTCAACCCCCAAGGCGAGATAGGTGCGCGACGGGTTCGGTTCGATATCCTGGCGGATGCCGATCTGAAGATCGGTCACATGATCCCAAGCCCGCGAATAGAGCGCCTGGATCTCCGCATCCTCGATGTCGTCACCACCCTCGCCTTCTGTCTTGATGACCAAACGATTGATGTCGCCGCCGAACCAGGCTTCGCCGTCCCAGCGGTAGCCGTCTTCGCCATTCTGGCTCGTGTATTCGATCCTATCGCCCATGATCTTGTAAGTCAGCGCGCCGCCATGCTCGTCCCGCAGAATGCCGCGGGCCCGGTTCATGTCGCCTTGCGGGAAGAAGCGGTCGGCTGCGAACTCAGCTGGCGCATCAGGGGGTACGTCATTGCCTGCCTCTGGCGGATCGACGGCCGCGTCGGTCATCGCATGACCGGCATGCTGATCAGGCGCAGCAGCGGCGGGCTTGTCGCTCTGATCGTGCTGGCCGTGCTGTTCGGCAGGCGCTGCGGGTTGCTGTTGCGGCGCCGATGTCTTTGGCGCGGGCGTTTGGGGCGCGGGCGTTTGGGGCGCGGGCGTTTGGGGCGCGGGCGTTTGGGGCGCGGGCGTTTGGGGCGCGGGCGTTTGGGGCGCGGGCGTCTGTGGCGTCCCATGGCCTTCGTGCTGAGCGAAAGCCGGAGCAGCCGCTCCGAGGGACAGGGCAGCAACAAGGAGATACCGGTTCATGCGGCAGCTCCGTCGAGCGGGCGGACGCTGAAGACCTGAAACATCCCGGCGTGCATGTGATAGAGCATGTGGCAGTGGAAGGCCCAGTCGCCCGGCTCGGCGGTGAAGTCGAACTTCACGACGCCGCCAGGAGCTACGATGACGGTGTGCTTGCGCGGCATGTGGCCGAGCGGCGCCTTGTGCGCCAACTCGAAGAAATGCCCGTGCAGATGGATCGGGTGCGCCATCATGGTGTCGTTGACGAGGCTGACGCGGACGCGCTCGTTTTTGCGGAAGGCGTAGGGTGCCGGCTTGTCCGAGAATTTCTTCCCGTCAAAGCCCCACATGAACCGCTCCATGTTGCCGGTGAGACGGATTTCCAGCTCGCGCGAGGGCGCGCGCGTGTCGGCATTGGGCTCAAGGGCGATGAGATCCTTGTAGACGAGGACGCGGTGCCCGAGGCTCTCAAGCCCCTGCCCGGTCTCACCAGTGCGGTCGGCTGGCATCGGCGCAATCGACTGGACGCCTGGGCCCATCTCCACCTGCGGCGCGTTCATCCAGTTGCGCATGGACATGTCCATGCCTTCCATCCCGGGCATGTCGCCCATGACATCCGAGCCGCGTACGCGCGGCGCGGCCATACCCGGTACGGCCATCGCGGTCATGCCGCCCATGTCGTGGGCCATGCCCATGTCCTTCATCGTGCCCAGCGGACGCTCGCGCAGCGGCGGAACCTCGGCGGTCATGCCAAGGCGGGGCGCGAGTGTGGCGCGGCCCATGCCGGAGCGGTCCACCGCTTCAGCGACCAGCGTGAAGGCGCGATCCTCGGTCGGCATGACAATAACGTCGTAGGTTTCGGCGTTCCCGATCTGGAACTCGTCGACCGTGACAGGACGCACATTCTGACCGTCGGTTGCGACGACCGTAAGCTTCAGGCCGGGAATGCGCACATTGAAGATGGTCTGCGCGGCGGCGTTGATGAACCGCAGGCGCACGCGCTCGCCCGGCGTAAAGAGCCCGGTCCAATTGTCGCTCGGCCCACGACCGTTGATGAGGAAGGAATAGACCGCTCCGGTGATGTCCGAGATGTCGGTCGGGTCCATAAGTTCCTTGGACCAAGCCATGCGCTCGCCGAGCGTCTGGTCCTTGCCCGCCAGGAGTCCAGCGATGGTTTGCTTCTGATAGTTGAAGACGCCGGCTTCCTGCTTGAGCTTCTGGAAGAGCCGGTGCGGATGGGTGAAGCTGTAGTCCGACAAGACGACGACGTGCTCTCGGTCGAAAGCGACGGGATCGGCGCCGGCCGGATCGATGATGATCGGTGCGTAGTGGCCTTCCTGCTCCTGCATTCCGGAGTGGCTGTGATACCAATATGTGCCGGACTGCTTGACGGTGAACTCGTAGGTAAACGTCTCCCCGGCTTTGATGCCGGGGAAGCTCACGCCCGGAACGCCGTCCATCTCGAATGGGACCAGCAGGCCATGCCAGTGGATCGACGTGTCCTCGCTCAACGTGTTCGTCACGGTGAGCCGGACGGTCGCGCCTTCCTTGAGACGGATGATGGGGCCCGGCACCATGCCGTTGATCGTTACCGCATGACCCTCGCGGCCATCGATGGTGATGGCGGCATGACCGATGGTGAGCTTGATGTCGGTTCCCGATAGCTCGGCGGCGCCGTGCGATGTGCCAACAGAGTACGCCTGCGCCCAGACTGGCAGCGTTGCGCTAGTGACAAAGCTACCGCCGACGAGCGCTGTTGTTCGGAGGAAGTTGCGGCGATCGAGGGTGAGTTTGTCGCGTAGGTTCATGAGTCCCTGGGGGAAGTTGGGAGTGAGATCGAGTCGGCTTCAGCTCTATCCCTCATGATACGCACCGCCGCCCCCAAACCCTTAGATTGAGATTGAGTGGGCCACAGGCGCATCCCTGCTACGAAAATCGCGAGCAGGTTCGACACCGAACTACACTGCGCCTGCATCGAAATCCCCGAGAAGTCGCAAGCAAGTGGAGTCCTAGTTCACTCGATTCAGAAACTCCAGCACAGCTCCCAGATACCAATCCTGTTGATCGTTGTGGACATCATGCCCGCCGCCGCTCGCGGTCAGGTGGAGAGAGCCCGGATAACGCTTTGCCAGATCGACCTGGGCAGCCGCCCACATCGTGTCGAACGGCTTGGCGGCCCCCGGGGTTGGTCGAGACAGAACGAGCACGGGCTTGCCGTTCATCGCGCCGGCGGCCTCGACCTGGGCGGTGGTACCCGACAGAGCCAGCACCTCGTCCTGCACGCCGCGAGGCGCAGACCGCACCATCGAGGGCAGTGGCGTGCACATGGAAATCCCCGCGGCCTCGCATCGGCGAGAAAAATCAGCTGGACGAGACTCTTCGAGGATCAGGCCGGCAACCTTGTCGGGATGTTTGGCGGCATAGTATTCGGCGAACAGGCCTCCGAGCGAATGCCCCGCCAGCACGTAGGGACCCGGGATGCCAGCCTGCTTGAGCAAGCGAGACAATTCCCGTTCGGCGCCTGCCGCATCACGAGGCGTGACAGCAATTCCGCTGCTGCCATAGCCGGATCGGTCGTAGATGATCACCGTCGCTGACTTGGCGATTTCGGGCGCCACGTCCTGGAAAGTCGCCATGCCATCGCCTAGACCGGAGATCATGACGACGACGGGTTTGCCGGACCCCAGCACTCGATACGCAATCGGATAGTCCTCGACTGCCGCGACGCTGACCTCTCGGGGCGTTGTTGAGCAGGCGCCGACACCCAAAAACATCCCGACGACCAAGACGACTGACAGCAAAGTCCCGGTCATTGTCCGAGCACTGGCAATCGTTCTCGCCAGGTCGTCCGGGACAGGCATTGGCTTGAACGGGTGGACATTGGATCCGCCCGTGTTGCCATGAGGGATGAGCCCCAGGCCAGTCACGGCAGCGGCGCCGATCATGCGCTGCATCTGTCCGACCACTTCCCGCGCGCTACGCTGGCGTAGTCCCCACGAGAGCATGCGCGCGTGCACCCGGACGTGTTCAACCGTTGAAGTCTGCCCAAGCACGTGAGCGCGTTCAAGATGACGGAAACTCGTGGCAGGATCGCCGGCTAGTTCCGAGGCTTTGGCGGCGAAGAGTTCCGCTTGGACATGAGGACGCATACGGGCGCCGAAGCCGGGGCTAGCCTGTGCGCCAAGTCGCGCCGACGCTAGACGCCAGGCGAGATAACCACCGGCCACGACATCAAAGCTCATGCAGAACATCGGCCACCAGGCGGGCACGCCAGCATTCTCGATCAGCTCACCGTGAACCAGATCGAATAGCCCGTGCGCCACAAGCGCGCCGGCCACGATCCAAAGGTTCGTTCGAAAGCCGATGACCGACATGCAGACAAACGCGGCGAAGACGCCGATCTCAATGCCTAGCACGCCTGCGCCGCCGCCCATGATTGCGAACAGATCGTAGTACGACGCGATCACGACCAGCGCGGTCGGATAGAAGGCACGGTCCCGATCAAAGCCGGCCAAAGTACCGAACGCGGCGACACCTAGCGCCAATCCGACGCCCACAACGTATTCCATGGATTTCCTCCCCTAGTTTTATGCCGCTCTGCAACTTTCCCGGCGGCCTTGATGCACGCCAGGGAAGTCGACATGCCGCGCTTCAGTTTGTCTGGACTTTCGTTTCAGCGGCGCGGCTGGCGACAGATGCGCAGCCACAGGCTTGGCCGCCGACCGATTTGGAAGCACCGCACGAACAGGCGGGCGAGCAGCCGCATGACGAGGCGCAGCTGCACGGGGGGGCGCAGTTGCAGGGGTTGCACTTGCATTGGGTAGTCATTGGAACCTCCTAGGTTTCCGGTTGGCGATGACCGGTATCTAGGACGGCTCTAGCTACGCCGCTTGAACGGAAGGGCTACACCATTCGCAGGTTGGCGGGGGCGACACCGAACATCCGCCGGAAGGTCCGGCTGAGATGCGCCGAGTCCGAGAAGCCGGCCTCATGAGCAGCCTCGGTAAGGGACGCGCCCGCTGCATAGCCCTCGACCGCCCGTGTCAGACGTAGCCACAGCAGAAACGTCTTGAACGGTAACCCCGTTTGCTCAACGAACAGATGACGCAGTCGGCTCGCTGACAGCCCGCTGACGGCAACGGCGTCGGACAGTCCGACGGGACCTTCAATTTGCGCTACGGCCCAGGCGATAACCTTGCGGATTCGGGCATCAGGCTCTCCGGCGATCGCGCCCGCGCCCAGCGCCGCCACCAACTCACGGCCAAGGCTCACCAACTTCGTGTCGTTTCTAACCTGGGCGCGATAGGCTGCCGTGATGCGCTCGCGCAGGTCGCCCAGCATTCCGGGCGGGATCGCGGCCAGCTCGGCTCCGTCGAACAATCGATTCGCTACCGCTCGTCCCGTTCGGCTCTCAGGCTCGATGAAAATGATCGCCATGAGTCCTTCGGGTTCAAATGCGTGCTGGGCATCTGCCGCGACCGCTACTGCATCGCCACGCACATGAGCGTCCTTGGTGTCGAGGCGGAACTGACCGTCCAGGGCGAGCGTCACCTGGACGGCGTGATGAGCGTGAAAATCGGTTCGCTTGGTTTCACGTTCCTTCAAGGGGGTGGCGTCGACGATCCACAGGCTGGCGCCTTCCCACACAACGATCCGCGCGCGAGCTAGCAGTTCCATGCGGACACCCTACCCATTTCCCGGTGTCGTCGGCGTCACGTTCGGCCAGCGTCACTGCTTTTGGATTTTGATGACGACTGTCTTCTCAGCCGCACTCTTCAGCTCGAACGTCACGGCATCGCCTACCTTGAGGTCCTTCAGCATCGTCGGATCCGCCGCCGTGAACGCCATCGTCATAGCGTCCCATTGGACCGCCGGGATGGCCTGGTGATCGAGCGTAACCGTACCTGCCGCAGCATCTATCGCCGTGATCTTCCCGACAGAGGAGATCGGGCCGGTCGCCTGAACCGGGGCCGACATGTCCATGCCGGCCATCGGGGCGGCCGGCGCGGGCGTGGCCGTCGTATCAGCAGCGTTGGGAGAGCACGCTGCAAGGCTCAGCATGAGCGCCAGCGCGCTAGATTTCGCGAAGTGCATTTCAGTCTCCTGTTTGCATGACCGGGCCAGTTATCGGTGCGACTCGTACCCTAGCGCGGCGCCGGATCAGCAGGAACGCCGCAGGTAAGACAAAAAGCGATAGGAGCGGAGCTGTGAGCATGCCGCCGACCAGCGGGGCTGCGATTCGGCGCATGAGCTCGCCTCCAGTCCCGCCTGTCAGGAGGATAGGCAGCAGCCCAGCCAGAACGACAGCGACGGTCATCGCCTTGGGCCGCAGGCGCAGCAGAGCGCCATCACGCACAGCCTCAGCAACCATCGAGGGGGTGATCGCCTCGCCTCGGTCGATGCGCTCCTGAAGCGCTGTCCGTAGATAGACCAGCATGACAACACCGAACTCGGCCGCCAGCCCTGCCAGGGCGATGAAGCCGACTGCGACAGCGACCGAAAGTTCGTAGCCCATCAGATAGACCAGCCAAATACCGCCGGTCAGCGCGAACGGCAGGCTCACCATTACTAACGCGGCCTCGTCCAGCCTTCGGAAGGTCGCGAACAGAAGCAAGAAGACGATCAGCAGTGTTACTGGACCGATCAAGGCGAGACGATCAGCGGCGCGCACGAGATATTCGAACTGTCCCGAGTACGAGACCGTGACACCCGCCGGCAAGGCGCTGGCCGAGATTGTCCGTTCGAGATCGCGGACCACTGAGACAAGGTCCCTGCCCCGCACATCGATGAAGACGAACGATGACAGTCTTCCGTTCTCGCTGCGGATCATCGCAGGCCCGTCCGCCACGGATACCTTGGCAACCTCGCTCAGCGTAAGAACGACGCCATCGCCGGTTACGATTGGTAGTTGCGAAAGGCGCTCGGGCGTATCGCGCAGCTCGCGCGGGTAACGCAGGCTGATTGGATAGCGCGCTCGCCCTTCGACAAACTGGCCGATCACCTCTCCGCCAATGGCGCCCGATACTACCTCCTGCACGTCGGCGACGTTGAGGCCGAACCGACTTGCAGCGAACCGGTCGATATCGATATTCAAGTACCTCCCGCTGGCGGAGCGCTCAGCGGCGGCTGACGAGACGCCGCGCACGGTCCTGGCCACCCGCTCGATGTTCGTCGCGGCGTTCTGGATCGTGGGGAGGTCTGGGCCACTGACCTTCACGCCAATGGGACTTTTGACGCCGGTCGCCAGCATATCGATCCGGTTACGGATCGGCGGCACCCAGACGTTGGTTAGGCCGGGGACGCGCACAGTGCGATCTAGTTCCTCAATCAGGCGCTCGGGCGTCATCCACGCTCGCCACTCGGCGCGTGGTTTCAGACGAACCGTCGTTTCGAACATTTCGAGCGGTGCGGGATCGGTCGCCGTTTCGGCGCGGCCAGCTTTGCCGAACACACTTTCGACTTCAGGGACCGTCCTGATCATCCGGTCCGTCTGTTGAAGCAGTTCGGAAGCTTTCGTTGTCGAAATTCCCGGCAGCGCCGTCGGCATGTAAAGCAGGTCGCCTTCGTCCATAGCCGGCATGAACTCGGCGCCCAGTCGCGAGAGTGGCCAGGCGACCGACGCCAACGCCACGACCGCAACAAGAATTGCGATCACGGGCTTCCGGAGTGTGACGCCGAGTGCTGGGCGATAGACAGCGGCGAGAACGCGGTTGATGGGGTTGGCGTCCTCCTTCGGGATGCGCCCGCGAATCCAGTAGCCCATGAGGACCGGCGTCAACGTGATCGCCAGAGCAGCAGCCGCAGCCATCGCGTAGGTCTTGGTGAAGGCCAGCGGCGCAAAGAGGCGGCCTTCCTGCGCCTGGAGAGTGAAGACCGGCAGGAAAGACAGAGTGATGATAACCAGGCTGAAGAAAAGCGCCGGACCGACTTCGAGCGATGCATCGGTGATGATGCGCCAGTGCTCCGCGGTGGTCGGGGCGCGGTCGTCATGTGCTTCCCGCCAGCGCTCAAGCCGCTTGTGCGCATTCTCGACCATGACGATTGCTGCATCGACCATTGCGCCGATAGCGATGGCGATGCCGCCAAGCGACATGATGTTGGCCTCGACCCCCTGCCCGCGCATGATTAGGAAGGCGGCGCCGATCCCAAGCGGCAGTGTCACAACCGCGATCAACGCAGACCTGAGATGAAACAGGAAGAGCGCACACACGAGCGCCACGACGATGAACTCTTCGACGAGCTTGCCCGATAGGTTTTCGACTGCACGGTCGATGAGCTGCGAGCGGTCATAGGTCGGAACGATCTCGACCCCGGCGGGCAAGCGTGTTTTCAGGTCTGCGATCTTGGCCTTCACCGCAGTGATGACTTCGCGGGCATTGGCGCCGACGCGCATGACGATGATGCCACCCGCAACTTCGCCCTCGCCATTGAGTTCGGCGATGCCCCGTCGCATCTGCGGCCCGATCTCGATCCAGGCGACATCGCCCAGGGTAACCGGCACGCCGGCTGCTGTCCTTAGCGGGATGGCGCGGAAGTCGTCATCGGAGCGGATATAGCCACTGGCGCGAACGACATGCTCGGCTTCACCGATCTCGACGGAGGCGCCGCCGGCTTCGCCGTTTGCGCGCCGGACGGCATCGGCAACCATGGTCTGCGTGACGCCGTAGGCCGCCATGCGCTGCGGATCGAGGACAACCTGGTGCTGTCGCACCATGCCGCCGACCGAAGCGACTTCGGCGACACCAGGAATGGATTTCAGTTCAAAGCTTAGGAACCAGTCCTGAAGGCTGCGAAGCTCGCCCAGATCGTGCGCGCCGGTCCGATCAACCAGCGCATACTGGTAGATCCATCCAACACCCGTCGCATCGGGGCCGATGTTTGGTTGTGCTGTTTCTGGCAAACGGCTACGCGCCTGGGTTAGATACTCGATGACGCGCGAGCGAGCCCAGTAGAGATCGACGCCTTCGTCGAAAATGACATAGACGAACGAGTCACCGAAGAACGAGTAGCTCCGCACGCTGCGCGCCCCGGGGACCGAAAGCATGGTCGCGCTGAGAGGATACGTGACCTGATCCTCGACGATTTGCGGCGCCTGACCCGGATAGGTCGTTCGGATAACCACCTGAACGTCGGACAGGTCTGGCAGCGCATCCACCGGTGTTGAGCGCACCGCCACAACGCCGGCGACCGATAGCGCAAGCGCAGCGATGATCACGAACACGCGGTTCGCAATTGACCAGCGTATGATGCCCGCGATCATCGCGGCGTTCCCGCGCGCACGATAGTGTCGATGACGTAGCCGGCGCCGCCCTTGTGGAAGGTGAAAGTCACTTGATCGCCGACTGAGAATTTCTGCTGACCACCACTGCCCCATGCGAACACCATGGTCATGGCGGGCCAGTTCAACTGCTCCACCGGCGTATGGGCGATGGTAACCCCCGCAGCATCTATGGCCGTGATCTGGCCGGACGACGTGTAAGGGCCATCCGTTACGCCTGAAGCCGAGCCCTGAAGTTTTCCGATAGCGCCGGCAAGGCTCGCTTCCGAGTCAATCAGGAATTGTCCCGAGGCGACTACGCGCTGTCCTTCGGATAGTCCGGAGAGAATCTCGATGCGACCCCCGGTTTCCGATCCAAGCAGAACCTCCACCGGCTCGAACCGACCACCATCCGCCGCAACAATCACCACAGCCCGACGGCCCGTGCGGATGACCGCCTCGGAGGGAAGGACAAGCCCGATGCGCGCATTCGGATCCGAGAGGTGGACTTCACCAGTCATGCCCGGTCGCAGTCGGCCGTCGGCGTTGGAAAGCGCAATACGCACCTCGACCGCTCGCGAAGCGACATTTGCCGTTGGGAGGATCGTCTCGATTCTACCGATGAAGGCGTCGCCGGGGTAGGTCGAGAACCTCGCGTCTGCCCGTCCGCCGGCACGGAGAGATCCGGCGCCGCCCTGCGGAACTGACACAGTTAGCCAAACAGGAGAAAGCGCGTTGATCCTGGCGATAGCGGCGCCTGTCCCAATCGCCATCCCGTCCCTGATATCGAGAGCTGTTAGCGATCCTGAAATCGGTGTGCGGATTGTGAACACGGCAGGCGCGGCACCCGATGCCTCCGCAGCCCGCGTCGCATCGCCAGGCACACCAAGCATACCGAGGCGTTGGCGGGCCGCTGCCGTGAGCGAGGCATCCGGTCCCGACCGGAGCGACAGGTACTCTGCCAGCGCAGCTGTCCACGCCGGGACCCGGATGTCGGCCAGAGCATCACCAGCGCGAACGACGTCGCCGACGGCACGCCCTCGGCCTCGCTCGACAAAGCCTTCCTGCTTCGCCTGGACGATCGCGACGTCGCGATCAGCGTAAGACAGGACGCCAACCGCGCGGATGGACCCGCTGACATCTCCCTTCTCGACGATAGCGTACCGAACGCCAAGATTCTGCGTGACGCCGGGATCAATCCGGACCCCGGTTTGCGGGTCAGCCTCGCCCGCATAGCGCGGGACAAGCTGCATATCCATGAACGGCGATTTCCCGGGTTTGTCGAAATGCTGAGCCGGAACCATCGGATCATACCAGTAGAGCACCTCTCGACCGCCGGTTGCCGACGATGCTGGGTCTCGACTAAGCCCGCCTGCCCAGAACCCGATCAAGCCCGCCGCCACAACAACGAGGAGCAAGCCGCCGCCGATTGCAACGCGTTTGGAAGACAACGCCATCTTCATTGTCCAGCCTCCCCATATTCCAGTGCGAGGAAGGCATCGACGACTGCGAGCCGGTGTTCGATGTCGATCTGCGCGAGTTCGGCTTCACTGACTTCCCGGCGGGCAGCGATCACCTCGCCCAGCGGGCCAGTTCCAGCGGCATGTGCAGCGGTCGCCACGGCTTCACGCTGCTTCGAAAGCGGAATCACCATCTCGCGTGAACGAACGAGACGTTCATTCAGCGCAGCATGTTCCGCCAGCCTCGCCTCAAGCATGGCGCGATGCTCGCGCAACACGACATCGCGTTCAGAGGCCGCACGGCTGACATCCGCTCGCCGTGCGTCAATGATCGGTGACTGGCGCGATGACTGAAAAAGCGGAAGGCTGAACTTCAGTCCAAGCGAAACCATGTCGCCAAATGCGGGGTCACGGCGACCGTACATCAGTGACCATGACCAGTCTGGCTGGGTTCCAGCGCGCGCGACTTCAACGCCGGCCCGGGCCTGCTCCAACGCTGCCGCCGAGCCGCTTAGTTCGACATGATGCTCGACATGAGCTCGCAGCTCGTCCGGAACTATGTCGAATACCGGCAGAGCCGGCCCCGGCAGATCGTCACCGAGAGGTCCGATCCAGCGTTCGAGTTCGGCGCGGGCGGCCGTCGCCATGAACTTCGCGTCGGCCAGTCGATCCGCTACCTCCGCCGCATCCAGGCGCGCAGTGAGTGCGGCGTCTGCTGTTCCCGACCCCGATCCCAAGCTGGCTGTAGCGGCATCGCCCAGTGCGCGCACGTCTTCTGTCAGGCGGCCAAGAACGTCCACGCGAGCGAGAGCGAAATAGGCGTCGATCCAGGCCGTGCCGGCGCCAAGCCGAGCCTCCAGCCGTGAGATTTCAACAGCGGCGCCGGCCGCGCCGGCCTCGGCGATCGCGAGATTGGAACGGGCGCGCCGCAGAGCATCATTGGGGACGTCCTGCATGATGCCAACGCTGAGCATCGTCATTTCATCGCGGTCCAACCGATAGCGGTCGGTCCCCGTGACCGGGACGTTGTCGAGCCCGACCGCCAGTTGCGGATCAGGCAACTGACCGGCCGGAATGATCGACAGCCGGGCGGATTCCACCGCCGCTTTTCGCGCTGCGATGCTCGGGCCATCCGCGCCCGCTCGGGCGATGGCGTCGGCGAATCTAAGTGGGTCGGCCGAGGCGGCCGGCACTACGCCGACGACACAGCACATAAACCATGCTCCACGCATGTCCAGATTCCCGTTTGTCGTTCAAGGAAAGACAACGCGCGCGTCAGCGCGCCTCGCCGCTCAGCCTGAAGTTCAAACGATGCGGGGAGGTCGCCAGAAGGCGAAGGAGACGGCAGGAAGGTGTTGCGGGGCCGTCAGGATAACTGCCGGTGCGACGTGCGGTATCGATGTCGAAGCGAGCGTTTGCACGCTCGGAGTGACGGCGATCGACACCCGGCACATCTGTCCGAACTGGCAGTCGGCTGCCTTTTTCGAGTGCTGGTCGTCGCCAAACGGTTTGTGCATGGCGCCGTCGGGGCAGCAATCATGCGATGTCGTCGGAACGGATTTGTAAGGGCAATCTTGGGCTGCCCATGCACTCGCAATCCCGCCAAAGGCGAGTGACATTGAAAGCAGTATGGTAAACCACAGACGACGCATACCAGATCATTGTGCTGAAGGTGTAAGACCGGGTCAACGGCTGCACGCAAGTTTGAGTGCGGTTGAGTTCCGACGTGCCACGCACCAGCACGGTTGCAGGCAGAGACGGGCGCGGCGCGGAAGCACTATTTCTGAAATGGGTTAGCTCCGGTCATTCGTCTGCCAGACCGCCAACGACCATTGATCGCCGGAAGCGGACGTTCACCCGTCAGTCGACAAGGGTGAGGCCGACGAAATTGTTGATGGTCGGGGACCAGTATTTCACCAGGCGACGGCTTCCGGGCTGATTCACGGTCAGCAAGACAACGTCGTTCCGCATCTGCATGCTTTCAGTACGGAACTCAAATGCCGGCGGTCGACCATAAGCTGTCTGCACGACATACGGGCCCGCATGACCCGTCTCTACCGGCATCCTCTCAACGAGACCGCCGGAAGAGGACTCTACGAGTAAGTATGGTGCGTCGGGCCTTGCAGCGAGCCGCACCAGCAAGCGCGTGCTACCTTCACGCAGGTCGGGAGTTTTTTCGACCGTATCGATCATCCCATCGCCGTCGAAATCGCCTCGTGCAACTATCCAGGAATTGGATGGCTGGGGGACCGATGGTGGAGTTAGGGACGCAGGCGGCGCCTGTGCCGATGCAATGGCGACGGTTCCGAAAAAGCAAGCTAGTGCCAACCCCAGCCGCATACGGGCCTCCCTCGTTGTGCCTGATTACCTCATAGCCCATTGAGCAGCTTTGGGCCAACTAGGCCCAGGCTCCGCCGACATCGTTAGCGGCCGGGTCGATCCCTAGCGGACTCTCGCCTTCCCGCTCGGAATTTGACCCGCGCTCGCCGACGGCAGCCGGCTATCTCGGCAGTGGCGTCGTCGAAATCTTCGGCGGTCCATCGAACTTCCATTCATAGCGGATGCGGAAGTCACGGAAGGCCGTGCTGCGGCCGTCGGACTTGGCCGGCGCGAAGCTGATCGACTTCACCCACACCATCGTCGCTTCATCAAGCTCGAGATGCCCGGAGGATTCCATCAGCATAACCCGCCAAGCTGTTCCGTCTTTGTCGAGATCGACTGAGATTTCGACTGTGCCCTCTTTCTTCAACGCCCGCGAAGCTTGCGGCCAAATCGGAACGGTGCCATCCGGAAGCAGTCGCGGCGGGTCGACATGATAGTCGGTTATTGAGCCCCCCGGTTGTGGCGCAAGCAGTCGCGGTGGATCGACCTGACGGCCGCTTGAAGCCGGCTGTTGTGCAGTGGCGATACCGGCTCCAACGCCGATGAGCCCCGCCAAGACCACAGACCTTGCCGCGCTCCGCGTCATGTTTTCGTTTCTCTCAACCCCATGATTCATTCTACTGCCAGCTGGGAGCAAGACAAAGGTCTGGGTGAGACTTCGCGCCACAACAGACCGATCCAACCGCGCGCTTCTCTCGCTGCAATAGATTGCTCCGTGCTTAGGTGCTAGCGTAGACGAGCATATAGGGGATCGGGGTGGTTGGGAACGCATCCGCAACTTGTTTGATATGGCTGGCGTTAAGCGCGGTTGGCCTTCCCGCATTTGGTCAAGCGCCTCCTCCGTCGATCACTCGGCACACAATCGAACTTTCCGATCGCACAGTCGACTATGCGGCAACCGCCGGACTGATGCCCCTCCACGACGATGATGGCGAGCTAGTTGGGGATCTTTCCTACGTCGCCTATTCTCGCCCCGCTGACCCCGGCAAACCGCCACGACCGCTGGCCTTCGCCTGGAACGGCGGGCCAGGTTCGAACAGCATTCCCCTGCACTATGGCGCCTTCGGTCCAAAGCGCGTCGCAGACGACAAGCTCAAGCCGAATGTCGCCACGTTGCTCGATGTCGCCGATCTCGTATTCATCGACCCGATGGAAGCCGGCTTCGGTCGCTTCCTGCGGGAAGGGAACCCAGGAGGTGGCGCCAAACTGGACACCGAACAGTTCGCCCAATTCATCGAGATCTGGCTCAAGGATCATCCCGCTCATGGCGAGGTCTTTCTGATCGGCGAGAGCTATGGCGTTTATCGAGCCGTCACGGTGGCGACCCTGCTACTGCAGCATGGAATACAGCCTGCCGGCCTGGTCCTTATCTCCGGCTATCCCACAGTGGGTGGGATGCTCGACCAGACGTTGCAGGGCGCGTTGCGCGTACCCGGATATGCTGCGTTCGCTTTCACACGCGGGGCGCTGGATCCCGCTGTCGGATCGAACGTCTTCCAGGTCCACGATGCAACGCTTGCCTGGGTCCTGCCCATTCACGAGACATCGACCGCTACCGAAGACTTCATGGCAGGCTGGCCAGTGTTTACGACGGGGCTAAGCCGGTTCACGGGCATTTCACAGCAGGACATCTTCGACAATAAACTTCCGATCGGCTCATCTGGGGCGCCCTACGCTTTCAACACGCTGGCAAGGCGGGGACCGACCGCTCTCTTCTCTGACGTTTCGAGCCATGACCGCTACGACATTCGCCACCCGCCAGGCCTCAGCGAACGTGTGTGGATTTCGCGTGCCGTTGTGGAGGACATCCGCAATGATCTCGGCCTAAGTCTCAAGCGTGACTATGTTGGATTGGAGCACGACACACGCATTGGGGTGGCGGGACGGTTCGCGGTGCTCAAGCCGGATGGAACGGTAGAGTATATCCCAGCGCCGCCACGCCCGGGCGATCCTCCCGCCGACAGTCTCGCGAAATCAACTGTTGGTACGCTGACAGAGAGATGGACGGTTCCGAGGCGCTCACTCGGTGAAACTCCAGTGCCACATCTTCTGGAAAATGCAGCAAACATGCGAGTCTTCATCGCTGGTGGAATATTCGACGACATCTTCCCATGCGCTCTGGGCGAAGAGATGGCGCGGCGAGATCTTGCAGCCTATAGCGCTCGCGTCGCCAGTCGCTGTTACGCTGGCGGCCACATGATGTATTTTGAGGAAGACGTCGCCGCGAAGCTGTCTGCCGATATTCGACAGTTCCTTCGTGCGGGCTCGAAGAATTGACTGTCCGCACTGGGCGAAATCTCGACGCTCGTCCTGTCCCGCACGAATGTCCGCAACTCGTCCGAAACCCGACATTCGCTTTTGCCTGCTGACCGGCCGGAAATCGCCGGAAGCGGTCACAGCAACAAGCTTGAAATCGGTGGTTAACGATCCTGCTTGAATGACAACCGAGGCGACGTCGGTGAACCTACCGCCCCGTTTCGAGCGCCTCCGGAACCGCATCGCGGTTCCATTGTTGCTGCAACAGCCGATAGAGCGCGGGCAAAACCAGCAACGTCAGCAGTGTTGACGTGATGATCCCACCGATGACGACGGTGGCGAGCGGGCGCTGAACTTCTGCCCCTGCCCCGACGTTGAACGCCATCGGGATGAAGCCTAAGCTAGCGACTAGCGCCGTCATGAGCACCGGTCTCAATCGGGTCAAAGCGCCTTCGCGTATCGCTTGATCGAGCGGCATCGCTTTTTCGCGTAGCGTGCGGATGAAGGACAGCATGACTACGCCGTTGAGTACCGCCACCCCGGACAAGGCGATGAAGCCCACTCCCGCCGAAATCGAAAGCGGCATGCCGCGTACGATCAGAGCAAGCACGCCGCCGGTCAGCGCGAGTGGAACCCCGCTGAACACAACAAGCGCGTCGCGCATGGACCTGAAGAGCCCATACAACAGTCCCAGGATCAGAACGAGGACGACCGGCACGACAAGAGCCAAGCGCTGAGCGCCCGAAATTAGCTGCTCGAACGTGCCGCCAAAGCCAACCCAGTAGCCGGCAGGCAACTCGACTTCAGCACCGACCTTCTCCCTCAGTTCAGTCACGAACGAGCCAAGATCGCGCCCGCGTACGTTGGCAGTCACGACTACCCGGCGCTTGCCATTCTCGCGGCTGATCTGGTTCGGGCCAATTGTGAGATCGATGGAGGCGACCTCCTGAAGGGGAACATACCCCCGGGGGTCGCCATCATGGCCAGGCAGTGGGATACGAAGCTGGCCGATGGCGTCCACATCCTGGCGCAGTCTTTCAGGCAGACGGACGATGATATCGAAACGCCGGTCGCCTTCGAACACCTGACCCGCTTCCATGCCGCCGAAGGCCGTGCCCACGGCGTTCTGGACGTCAGCGACGTTGAGACCGAGTCGGGCAAGCGCGACGCGGTTCGGCGTGATCTGCAGCACGGGCAAGCCCGTGACCTGCTCGACCTTTGCGTCCTGCGCGCCGTTTACGCCGCTGATGACGCCTTCGACTTGTTCGCCGATTTGCGCGAGCTGTTCGAGGTCATCGCCATAGATCTTCACTGCCACGTCCGAACGCACGCCGGAGATCAGTTCGTTGAACCGCATCTGGATCGGCTGGGTGAATTCGTAGTTGTTGCCGGGAATGCGGCTCACCACCGCTTCTAGTTCCGCGACGAGCTGGTCGCGCGGCTTACCCGGATCGGGCCAATCTTTGCGGTCCTTTAACAGAACATATGTGTCAGCAACACTTGGTGGCATCGGGTCGGTTGCAATATCCGCTGTGCCAATCTTGCCGACAACGCGCTCGACCTCGGGCAGCTTGGCAATCGCCGCTTCAAGCGTCTGCTGCATGCTGATCGCCTGGGTGAGGCTGGTACCGGGTATGCGCAGAGCGTGAAGCGCGATGTCACCCTCATCGAGGGTCGGGATGAACTCCGATCCCATGCGAGAGGCCGCGAAACCGGAAACGGCAACCAGACCCGATGCCCCTGCCACGACCGCCCAGCGGAGACGCAGGGCCCAGTCGAGCGCGGGCTGATAGAGTGCGCGGGCGCCGCGCATCATGAAGCTGTCCTTCTCCTCGACCCTGCCAGTCACGAACAGCGCCACGGCAGCGGGGACAAAGGTCAGCGACAGGATCATAGCCGCCGTTAGGGCGAACACGACCGTGAACGCCATCGGGTGGAACATCTTCCCCTCAACGCCCGTGAGCGCGAAGATCGGCACATAAACCAGCGTGATGATGAGCACGCCAAAGATCGACGGCTTGATCACCTCAACTGTAGCGGCCTCGGCCAGCGCGAATCGCTCGTCGCGTGCGAGCAGCCGTCCCAGCCCGTGCTGTTCCTGCCCGAAGCGCCTCAGGCAGTTTTCCACAATGATGACTGCGCCATCGACGATAAGGCCGAAGTCGAGGGCGCCAAGGCTCATCAGGTTGCCGGATACTTCATTTTGAACCATGCCCGTAATGGTCAGCAGCATGGAGAGTGGAATGACCGCCGCAGTGATGATTGCCGCGCGAATGTTCCCGAGGAGAAGAAACAGCACCACAATAACGAGGAGGGCACCTTCCAGAAGATTGGTCTCGACGGTCTCAATGGTGCGATCTACGAGCGCGGTGCGGTCGTAGATCGGGTTTGCGACGATGCCGGTCGGAAGAGCCTTAGCGGCGGTTTCCAATTTCTCTGCAACGGCCTGTGCGACGGTGCGACTGTTCTCGCCCATCAGCATCAGCACTGTCGCCAGCACGATCTGTCGGCCATTCTCGGTCGCGGCGCCGGTGCGCAACTCTTCGCCCAATGCCACGTCAGCAACATCCGCCACCCGCACAGGGACGCCGCCACGATTGGCCACGATGATGGCCTGCAGATCGGCGACGTCGTTCGCTTGCCCTTCCGATCGGAGCAGGAGCTGTTCGCCGTAGCGTTCGACATAGCCCGCGCCTCGATTGGCGTTGTTGACCTCAAGCGCGTGGATCACGTCGTCCATCGAGAGACCGGCGGCGCTCAAGCGATCCGGCCAGGGCGTCACATGATACTGACGGACATACCCTCCAATGGTGTTGACTTCGATGACGCCCTTCGTTCCCAGAATCTGCGGGCGGATCACCCAGTCCTGCATGGTTCGCAGGTCTTCCGGCGTCCACTCCTCGCCATCAGGTCTGCGGGCGCTTGCTTCGACTTCCACCGTGTACATAAAGATTTCGCCGAGGCCGGTTGCGATGGGGCCCATTGCTGGCTCGATCCCGTCTGGCAGCTTGCTTCGCGCAGCTTGCAGGCGTTCGTTCACGAGCTGGCGCGCGAAGTAGATGTCAGTCCCGTCCTTGAAGACGACTGTCACCTGTGAAAGGCCATATCGCGAGATCGAACGCGTGTAGTCGAGGCTAGGAAGACCGGCGATAGCGGTTTCGACCGCAAAGGTGATGCGCTGTTCCGCCTCCAGCGGCGAATATCCTTCTGCCTCCGTGTTGATCTGCACCTGCACGTTCGTGATGTCGGGCGTTGCGTCGATCAGCAGTCTCTGGAAGCTCCAGACGCCGAGCGCGGCGACTGCCAGCGTTGCCGCCAGCACCAGCCAGCGCTGGCGGATAGAAAAGCGGATGATTGCGTCGAGCATAGCGCTTCGCCTCAATGGTCGTGAGAAGCGCCGGACTTCTCGATGTCTGCGCGGATGAGATAGGCGTTCTCGGAAACGTAGACTTCGCCTGGTTCGAGGCCGCCAAGCACTTCGGTCCATTCCGGCGACCGGCGGCCAAGCTCCAACATCCGCACTTCGTATGTATCCTCGACGCGTGCGAAGACCACCGTGAAGTCGCGGAAGCGCTGCAAGGCCTGCGTACGAACCGCAAGCGCCGCCTTGGCGGCGCCGACCACGGCCTCGCCTTCAACCGCCTGCCCCGGCCGCCACGTCGCGCCATCAGCATTCGGTAGCTCGACGTGCGCAATCACGGTCTGCGTCAGCATGTCGGCGGTTGGCAGCACTGTCTCGATGGTCAGCCGGGCGCTCGTTTTGCCTGACAAGTTGCGCACCGTGATTGCCTGCCCGGCCCGCAAGCGTTCAGCGTCGCGCGGATAGACGAAGAACTCGGCATGCAGCTTGGTCGCGTCCGCAATGACGTAAATTGCTGCTTCGCCTGCGACGTCGCCCGCGTTGGAGTTGCGTTCCATGATTACGCCAGAGATCGGTGCCGGGATCGCATACGTCTGCAGGCTTTCCGCTGACGTCACGGAGGCGATGGTCTCCCCCTTGCGAACCCGCTCGCCGATGGACTTCGTCATCGAGACGATTCGTCCGCGATACCAGGCTCGCACCTCGGCGCGCCCCTGAGGCTGAAGTTCGACCCGCCCTGACATGGTGATTGTTTCCGCAATCTCGGCAGCGCCTGCTGCCTCGACCTTCACGCCAGCGGCATCAGCTTGTTCGCGTTCAAAGGTCGTGCGTCCCTCGTATGACGCATAGCCCCATTGGTGCGTTGCGGCGGCACGAGAGGCCGAGACCTTTACGTCAAACGAGTGCGGCTCTTGCACGACACCGCCACCCAGCAGGTAGCCGCCTACAGGCGTGAAGGCGAACGTGTCCACCCGCCCGCCGAGTCGCCCAAGCTGCATGGCGAGATTCACCTCGCTAGGCGCAATCGGTTTGTCGTTCAAGTATGGAAAGACGCGGAACTGCGGCTCCACGCCATCTTCGAAAATCGTGACCTCCACGGCGAAATCGCCATCTCGCAGCATCCTCCCGCGATGGGGGCCGCGCTCGAACTCTTCCGCCGCAGCCTCGTCGCCATGCTCATCCGCAGGCGCCGCCGGCTCCCAGCAGGCAGACAGCAGCGTTGCCAGGGCAAGTGCCATGAAACTACATTTGATCAGCGGAACGTTCATCGAGAAATCTCCCGCGCCAGCTCGACGCCAGCATAAGCGCCCGTCAGGCGGGCGAGCGCCGCACGGGCGCGATGATAGGAACCAAGGGCAGAGTTGCGCCGAAGCCGCGCTTCAACCAGCACGCGCTGCGCATCGAGCACGTCGAGGTAGGAAAATGCACCCGCTGCATAACCCTCCCTCGCCCGTAGAAGCGCCTGTTCAGCAGCGGGAACCAGTCGCGCATCGATTGCCGTGATCTCGGCTTGGGCGATGTCAATCTGCGCGGAAGCGGACGCGGCTTCCCGCTCGACGTTGCGGCGCAGGGCTTCGGCTTCGAAGCGCACCTTCGAACGTTCTGCTGCTGCACGATCAACGGCGCCAGAGTTGTCGTCCCACCAGGTCAGCGGGATCGTGACGCCGACAACGAACGCTGCCTCGTCATATTCACTGAAGTAGCGCACGCCAGCGGAGACCGTGGGATCGGGCTGCGCCCTGGCGCGCTCGACAGCGAGGTTGGCGGTGGCCCGCTCCTCTTCCACTTGCGCTCGCGCGATCTCGGGGCTTCCGGCGGTGTTCAGCGACTGGCCCGAAACGGACGTCGGCGCGCTGAAGCCAGACAAGTCTACCGAGAAGCTGGCATCGCCACCCCAGTAGCTTGCGAGTTGTTGGCGCGCCGCTTCAGCGGCAAGTCGCGCACTGGTCACCGCGATTTCCGCGTCGGCCAGAAGCGCCTGCGACCGCGAGGCCGCCATCAGCGGATCACGTGCAGCCTTAACGCGCCGCTCAACCGTAGCAACGATTTCTCTGGCCACAACAAGTCGGTCGTTGGCGACGACGAGATTGGCTGCACCGACTTGAGCGGCGACATAAGCTGTCTCTACCGCGAACAGCAAATCCTGCCGTCTGAGTGCGCCATCTAGCCGAGCAGCCTTGACCCCTGCTCCAGCCAGCTGTGTGCGAGCTTCTCGGTCACCCCCCATTTCAAGTGACTGGCTGAAGGACACCGTCGCTTCCGTGCGCTCGATCCACTGAAAGCTGCTCCAGCCACCGAAGTTCTCGGCACCCAGCTCAATTGTCGGATTGAGCGCGCGATCCGCCTGGCGAACATTGGCCTCCGCCGCCCGCCGCGCCTGCTCCGACGCCTCCAAGGCGGGCGCATCGCGGAGCGCCCGCGCGAATGCGTCTTCAAGCCGCAGAAGCGGCGCATCAGTTGCCTGCGCCGCAGCTGCCCCGACCGTCAGCGCGACGGCGAGACAGGCGACCCCCAGGCGGGTCGCCAAAAATGGAAATGGCAAGGATGACTCCTCTGTCGCAAAGCTTCACGAGCCCGCCGCAACGGCGAGCGCGAACTTCGGATCAGAGGAAGGTGCGGGGAGGCTTGCGAGGGGGCGGATGGCCAAGCGAGCGGATAGACGCGCGCGTTTCGGACCAGATTGCTACGGTAGTCGGCTGCGCGTGAGAGACAATCTCCCCCTGCGCGACAATCGCGGCGTGAGAGCAGCCATGAATGTGGAGAGCGGGAGCGTTGTCCGGTCCATCGCCTTCCGGGACGCTTTCGCCAGCGCCTTGGCCCTCAGCGTCCGCTGCTCCATTCACCTCGTCAGCACCGTGATGGCCGTGGCCGTAAGCGTCGTGCGCGTCGAACGCAACCATATGCTCGGACAATGACTGGGATGCCTGGATCGCGTGGACGTGCACGGGCGTCGCTGCGGAAATGCCGAACCCGGCAACCAGCGACGAAATCGCTATGGCAACTATCCTGCGAAACAGGCGCATGGTCAGGGGATACCGTATCCAGCATTTCCAGTCCATGAAGAGCGGCATCCAGGCGAGCCTATGACCTGGAATTCGCAGAACTGGAGACTTCTGTGGGAACGCGACCTCCGGGAAAGGCGCACGCGTGCAACCGTTGCCGCACGGGTTGCACGCCATGAGCTTCGAAGCTTTGGCTGGAATGGACACACGTCGGAAACCGGCCCAACTTCCCTCCCGAACGGGTCGAGGGGCGTTTCATTGGCGGAAATGATTCCTGAATTCCTGCCGGACGGCGCGTCCCAGGGCGAACGCCGCGTCTTTGCCGCCCTGCAATCCCTGCCCGACGATGTGGTCGTCTACTACGAGCCGGTGATCAGCCGCCGCTTTCCGGACTTCATCGTCATCGCGCCCGCGATCGGCGTGATCGTGATCGAGGTGAAGGGCATCGCGCTCAAGACGATCACGCATGTGGACTCGCACGACATCCACTACATGCACGGCGGAAACCGGCAGCAGCAGCCCCACCCTTCCCGGCAAGCGCTCGGCTACATGCGCGGCCTGATGAACGCGTGCAGCCTGCACCCGGAAGCTGATGAGCTGAGACGGAACGGCCATTTCTCGTTCGCCTTTGGCCGGCTGGCGATCATGACGACCATCCGTCGCGAAGATCTCGACGCCAGTCCATGGGCCAGCCTGTTCCCGCGCGGCGAGACGCTCTGCGCCGACGAGTTCGACGCGATCGACGACGATCCCACTGCACTGATGGCGGCGCTCAAGGCCGCCATGCCGCCACACATCCCCATCACTCCGATCCCACCGGAGCGAATGCGCACGATCCGGTCTGTCGTCAGTCCCTCCAGCCGCGTCGAGACCGGCTCCCTGTTTGGCGATGAAATGCCGCGCATGGTCTCCGTGAATGTGTTGGACATCGAACAGGAGAAAGTCGCCCGCCAGCTGGGATCGGGTCACCGCATTCTCTACGGCGTGCCTGGCTCGGGAAAGACCGTCATCCTCGTTGCAGCAGCCCGGATGCTCGCGGAAGCAGGCAAGTCCGTCCTGGTGCTCTGCTACAATCGCACCCTGCGGCAATATTTTGAGAAGACGCTCGAGCCGCATGCCGGCGTCAGCGTCCACACCTTCGGAGTCTGGGCGAGCATCCAGAAAGCGCCACCCAACGAAGATCGCGACGCCTTCGGACAGGGCCTGCTCGCCATCCTCGAATCTGGCGGCGGAGAAGCCGGCAAATACGACGCCGTACTGATCGACGAAGGCCAGGATTTCCGCTCATCCTGGTTCCAGAGCGCCGTACTCGCGCTCAAGGAGCCCGCCGATGGCACGCTGATCATCGCCTACGATGTTAGCCAGAACCTCTACGGCTCGAAACTGCCCAACTGGAGCAAGGTCGGCGTCAAGGCGCGCAACCGCACCAAGCGCTTCCCGCGCAACTACCGCAATACGCGCGAGATCGTCAGCGCCGCATGGAGCTTCGGCCAGCTGGACTCGATTGGCGATGACGATCTGCCCCACGCCGTCGCGCTCAGGCCCGAGAACTGCACGCGCTCCGGCCCATGGCCCGCCATCCTCCAGGCAACCAATCTGGATGCGCAGGTCGGCCGCTGCGTCGAGATCGTCAACGACCTCGTCGATGGCTCATCGCCGGTCGCCGCACGCGAGATCACGATCCTCTGCAAGCGCAACGCACTCTGCGAACGGATCGCCGCCGAGTTCGAAGAGCGTGACTTCCCCGTCATAGCCAAGAATCGTGTGTGTCTGTTCGAATTGGGCTTTTGTCTCCATAGGATGTGAGTCGTGTCAGACCAACCAACGCAGGGGTTTCGCGAATCTACTCTTGAGTTTCGAACGCGCTCATCTGTTGAATCTGCTCCGACCACCAAGAAGCCATCCGCGCTCGCTCTTCCCAATAACTTGCTCGATGATACGCCCGGCGAACTACTCCCGCGGTCGCATGACCAAGCTCCGCCTCGATAGCATCAGCAGACCAGAGGCCGCTTTCGTTTAGCAGGCTGGACGCGCTAGCTCGAAAGCCGTGCGATGTCGCTTCAGATTGTGAAAAGCCCATCCGACGGAGAGCCTGATTTAGAGTGTTCTCGCTCATCGGACTTCCGGGCGACTGCACAGACGCAAATGCGAGCTCACGGCGACCAGTAAAATCCTTGAGGTACTCAAGGAGTCTCACCGCCTCCAATGGCAATGGCTTGCGATGTTCACGACGCATCTTCGTTCGGTCGGCCGGTATGATCCATATCGCCCTTGAAAGATCGAACTCCGCCCAAGTGGCGAGACGTAGCTCGCCGGGCCGAGGATACAGAAGTGCCATCAACTTCAGGGCGATCTGGGTTTCGGGTTGGCCTTCATATGACCAAATGGCGCGAACCAGCCGAGCATAATCGCCTTTGTCGACCAAGGCAGCTCGATGGGTCACGCGAGGCGCGGCGAGCGCGCCCCGAAGGCCATGGGTCGGATCGATCTCCGCTCGTGCGGTGGCTATGCCATATCTAAAAACTTGTCCGACCGCCGCGCGCAGGCGTTTCGCGGTCTCAAGATTGCCCTCCCCCTCAATCTTCCTAAGCGGAACCAGAATGTCGGCGGCCGTTACTTCACGAATTGGTCGCGCTCCGAAGCTCGCCTTCGCTTTTTCCAAGAGCCAACGTTTCTTGCTGAGTGTCGCCGTCGCCCGGCCTTCGCGCTCTGCTTTGTCCAGAAATTCATCGGCAACAGCAGCGAATGTATTTCGGGCTCCAAGCTGACGCTGTTGCTTTTCCACCCGAATTTGCTGCGAGGGATCAACGCCGTCGGCGAGCAGCACCTTCGCCTCTTCACGTCGCTTTCGCGCGCTCGCCAATGAGGTCGTGGGATACTGGCCGAACGACAGGGTCTTCTGCAGGCCCGCGAACCGATATGACATTCGCCACAGCTTCGATCCCGTTGGCGACACCATGATGTGCAGGCCACCGCCATCGCTGAGCTTAAGGTTGGTGGGTCCAGGTTTGAGAGTACGAAGCTTGGTATCGGTGAGCGGCATGTCGGTTCCCCGTTGGAGGACTCGAACCGCTAATGGCTCGAGAAGCCCAACAAAAATACCAACAAAAATGCTGGATGGGAGCAATCCCCTTGGATCGCATTGGACGGCCTTGGACAATCTTGATTTGAAAGTTGGGGATTTTTTGTTCGAACCGGACAAGGCCGGATCAGGCCGAGCGGGGTCTTGGTGCCCAGAAGAGGACTCGAACCTCCACGGTGTTACCCGCTAGTACCTGAAACTAGTGCGTCTACCAATTCCGCCATCTGGGCAGATAGCAAGGCGGGCGTGATACAGGGGGAAACCGGCGGATTCAAGGGGCGATTCGCGCGCGCTCCAAGGACTTCGTAACCCCATGCAAACGGCCTAATAGTCGCCGGGCTTCTGGTCGCCGGACCCGGCATCCAGCCGGCTGCGCCCTTCGATGATGACCGCTGTCCAGACCACGTCGCCGCGCGGACCCCGGATATCCCAGCTATCGCCAACGGCCTTTCCGGTTTCGAGCGGTATGCAGAGCTGCGACTTGCCGCGCGCCGTCCAGCACAGTCCACGCTCCTCCATCGACCAGAAGCCGGCCGCCCACATGCCTGCCGGGTCTGTCTGCTGCATCTCACCACCTTCGGACAGGAGGATGGTGGTGACCCCGCCGCGCGCATCGGTCAGCGTGAGCGTGTTCTGCTTGAGAACATCGATCGTGTCGGCGAAAGCGGGTCCGGCGAGCGCGATCGAAAACGCAGCCGCAACGATGAAGCGGTGGATCATTTGAATCTCCACACGGCGCGAACCCCGATTTCATCGA
The DNA here is from genome assembly GCA_965279205.1 of Hyphomonadaceae bacterium. Classification (GTDB taxonomy): domain Bacteria; phylum Pseudomonadota; class Alphaproteobacteria; order Caulobacterales; family Hyphomonadaceae; genus UBA7672. Next base: position 658,286 of record OZ257144.1, on the reverse strand, counting down.
GACCCTGGTTGCGGCCTTTGGCAAGGATCTGACCGTGGCTGACATGCTCGTAGATGCCCTGCAACGCCCAGTCCGGCGAGATATCCCAGATCAGCGCAAGGTTGGTGCGGAAGAGGTCGCGCGATCCGAGCAGGACGTGGTCTGCGGAATAGTCGACCGCCGCCTGCGTACCCGAGGGGAACGGGTTGTTGATGTCGCCATCGTGGATGACGTAGCCGAAGCCCGGCTCGAAATGCCAACCTTGGGCAATCGGGAAATCCCATTCGAGACCGACACCGCCATAGGACGTGTTGCCGTCTGTATTGACCGACGCCATCACATAGGGATGCGGCGCAAAGGCCCACGCCAGGAAATCGGGCGAGGCAAAGCGCAGCTCGCCGTTGATGTTGACGCCGCTTTCCTTGTCCGCGTTCTTGCAGTCGCTGACACAGATGTTGTGCTTCATCACGCCAAGGCGCACGCTGTCGACCTGGGCCGTGGCCGAAGGCGCAATCATCGCGGCCGCAGCAACGGCAACGTACACAAATCTCATGGACTTCCTCCCAGCACGGGCAAAGCTAGAGCATGTTCCCGTGCAACAGGAAACGGCTCAGCACATGGCTGGAGAGGCCTCCCTGCGCCAAGGCTTCGGGAGGCAAGAATATTCTGCGGTCCTTTGGGGCTTCGGAAATGCGTCCACCCGGCCGGGTGGCCTGCCACCCGAAGCTCCAAAGGAGCGCAGGGTGGCGGTGAAGGTGGGAGAAGAAACCCGGGATTCGTTGCGAACACAACTCATTGAACAATTTGAACTTGAATGCACGCCGAGACAACGCATGGGATCATCCTATCGCCCCAGCGGGCACCATCCAAACATGTCGATCCGCGGACGCGTCTCAACTACACGCATAGCGTCCGAAATGAGGGGGAGTTCAACCAGTCATCGCACTCGTTGCAGCGACCGGCCGATGACCTCCCAGGAGTAAGCCACAGCAGGGTTGCTACTGCGGCGAGATGGTTCTGGTAACCGGCAGCGGCTGGGCCACGGGCTTGGGGGCTTGTGACGCATACTCGTTGGACCATCAGCCGGCGTCGTGTCGAATTGATGTCGTTCTTCCGCGGCGTGCTTCGCTGCTGCGCATACTGGGTCGTGAGCAGGGCTCCCCGGTAAATGGGTCAGGCCGGCCCACGGTAAGCCCCGCTCACGATCTTCTGTGTCCTGTCCCCCACGCTCTGCGAATGCCGCTCGTGCTTGGGTGAGAACCGATCATTCATGGCTCTCCTCCAGCTCCAACGGAAGACAGAAACTGCCGCTCCCGGAGGTGAAGAGCCGTCCACCGCACCGAAGGCGGACCGAACGTGTGCCCGGCCACAGCCCAGTTACCATTGGTTGAACGAGAACATCGGCAATCCACGTGAAAGCCGATCATTACCGTTAGGTCAGCCCCTGCAGGCCGACCAAACAATCGTCGCCTAGGCGAGTTGCTGAAGGAATCCTCAGCTGCCAGGTGTTCTTCGTATCGTTCAAGGGCATCGAAAGCTAACTATACGATGTGGTGGCACGCCTGCTGCATAGAACGCTGCGGCTTGGCGCCCTCTTGGGAGCGGGAACCGAAAATGACGAACAACACTGTGCAGATGGCTTGCGAAAAAAAGCGCGTCTACCAAACTCCGACGCTGAACACTGTTGGTTCATTCGAAGCCCTGACGAAGCATGCCGGCAACGGCTATGCGCTCGATTCGGCCTTCACCGTTGGTACGCCGGCGAGCGCCCTGACCTTCTCTGATCCGCCGCGGTAGACAGCACGGTCAACGCGTCTGGATAGTTCGCGGAACGCAGGAGAGCCACCGTGAGTCCAGCAGCCGGACAATTCATTGCCGACCCCGAAGTGATCGCGTGCGAATTCGGCGACGGATCCGCGCTGCTTGATCTGCGATCGGGGAAATACTTTACAACCAATTCCGTCGGGACTTTCGTTTGGAATCTTGTCGGCCAGCCATTGGCTTTCGACGAGATCAAGCGAGCCGTGGTGGACGCTTACGACGTTGCCGATGGACAGTGCGCTGGCGACTTGAAAGCGCTGCTAGACGATATGGTCGAGGCGAAGCTCATAAGGGCTTCCAATGTGGCGTCTCTCTAGATTCCTGCGGCTAAAGCGGACGGATCAGTTTTTTCTGGCCCGCTGCTTGTGGCAACTCTGCCTAATACGACTTGGGCTCCGGATGCGTGGTTATCTGCGCGTTGCCCGATCCCTTGAGTCACGACTGCCAGGCGGCCAGCGCACGTCATCGGCGCCCAGGATCATATGGGGCGTGCGAACCGCGGCTCAATTCTTGCCAAGAACGAAATGTCTCGCTCAAGCGGTGACGTTGCACTATCTGCTCGCGCGCTCCGGTCATCAATCGGTTGTACGTGTCGGCGTCGCAAAGGACAGCCAGATGTCGTTCGATGCGCATGCTTGGGTCATACACGACGATCAAATAGTGATCGGTGATGCTCGCCCGACACTTGATCGGTACAGGCCGATGACAGATCTCCAGCTGAAATTGCCATGAGTGCGATCGCAGGCGCTCTCCGAAGAGATGGCGCCGATCCGATTCAGGTCAGATCAGCGCTTGCCGCACTGACCGGAAGATTCCGTGGCGCGCCTCGAATCTGGTCTGGCGGCGATGCAGCGCTCGGAGGTGACGCCCTCGAAATCATTCCACTAAATCCGAGCGAGCCCGCCAGCAGCGCTCGCGCAATTGCTGTCGACGCGCGATTGGACAATCGCGACGAATTGCTTTCGATACTTGGCGGCGATCAGGGCTGGAGCAACGCTAGACTGATCCTCACTGCGTACCGGAAATGGGGCGAGGATACGCCCGCCTATCTGCTCGGCGATTTTGCCTTCGCCCTCTGGGACCCGGCCCGCGCGACATTGTTCTGCGCGAGGGATCATCTTGGCATCCGGCCGTTCCTATACGCCAAGACTGCCGGCCAAATCGTATTTGGCTCAGAACTCAAGGCGATCCTCGCCTTCGGCGGGCAGCATCAGTTCAACGAGACGCGCATCTGCGATTTTCTGACCGGCTTTGTCGCGGATACCCACTCAACCGACTATGCGGACATCTTTCGCTTGCCGCCCGGCCATTGTCTGCGTGTACGGCAAGGTACGGTAGAAGTTTCGGCGTACTGGCGACCATCCGCGTCGGCGTCCATCCCGGCTAAAGCTAGCGTCGAGGCCTTCGCAGACCTGTTTGCCAAGGCAGTAAGTTGCAGGATGACGCCCACTGCAGCCTCCATGCTTAGCGGCGGTCTGGATTCTTCCGCCATATCGGTTACCGCCGCCAAGAGCGCGCGTTCACCCCTCAAGACATTTTCTCTGGTCTTCGAAGACTGCCAAGATGAGCGTCTGCAAATCGACGACGTGCTTCGCAGCGGCAATTTCAGCCCAACCCTGGTTTCGGGTGACCGGGTTGGACCGTTCGACGACTTCGACCGTATGTTGCGCGAACAGGACGGTCTCTTCCAGGCCCCGACATTGGCAAACAACCGGCAGCTTTATTTGGCTGGAGCCCAGTCAGGCGCCAGCGTCCTGCTGGACGGCCACGGCGGTGACGAGGTCGTGTCGCATGGCCTGGGCTGGCTTAAGGAGCTTTCCCTCGCTGGAAGGTGGAGATCGCTCTGGCGTAACCTGCCCGCTGAATCAGATGTCTACCAGACGTCTCGACTGGGCCTATTCCTGACCTACTGGAGCCATTTCGGCGCGGCTCGACGGATCATCGGAAAAGCACATCGGCTGGGCGCACGCCTGGAACGGCGCGTGCAGCGCACGCTTGGACATGCCGCCTCGCCGCCGGCTTGGCGGCGATTCATCAATCCGGCGTTCGCCCAGGACGCTGGCGGTGAAGCCAGATGGAGCAAGGCCCTTGTGGCGCAAAACGCGTTTGTGACGGAATCGGACCAGCACATCGCAATGCTTAACGCGCCAATCCAGGCGCACGCGCTGGAAGTGCTGGACCGCGCCAGCTCGCACGCCGGCATCGAAGCGCGTTATCCATTCTGGGACAAACGGCTGGTCGAGTTCTGCCTGTCGCTGGAACCGGAGGACAAGATTCGCGATGGCTGGACCCGCTATACTTTCCGCCGGGCGATGGAAGGCGTGCTGCCAAAATCGATCCAATGGCGCCGAGACAAGTTCGATTTCACGCCTGCGTTGGCGACTGCGATGTGCAAACACAATCGCGCCCTCCTTGATGAGGTGCTCCTGACGCAGCACAACAACCTGTCTGAATTCGTGAATCTGCCGCGCGTCCAAGAGGCTTACACTCGCGTGGCGGCGCAGCCCCAAAACGCGCTGGGACAGGACGTACAGGCAGTCTGGCGAGCAACGGCGCTGGCCCTGTGGCTTCGGGCGAGAAAGCCGCAGCCAAGCGCGGCGGTCGCCGCAGCCGCCCGGTCGGCGTCCGCCGCGGAGCGTGCGCATGCGTAGTCTCGCGACGAATTCGGCCGCCGTGCGCGCTGCTGGCGAAGCACCCACATATCGCTACCGCGCCTTTGGGCTGGTGTTCGACTCCGAACTCGAATTGCCCGAGTTGGATAGAACCGACCGGTCACTCGACGCAGATGTGAGAATCCGGCTCCGGCCGATCAATCGCACGGCGTTGAACGTCGGGCGCTCGACCTACGAATACAGCTCTACCGAGCAATTTCTTCACTGGCCCGGGGTTGGGTCATTCCTGATCCGCGGAACCGGCGTCATCGACATCGAGGCGGCTCCTGGCGCGGGCGCCGGCCTCCTGCGTCTGCCATTGCTTGGACCGGTGATGGCGCTGCTCCTGCACCTGCGCGGCATGCTGGTCCTGCATGCCAGCGCCGTCTCCATCAACGGGCGGATTGCTGTCTTCGTCGGAAACAAAGGCGCGGGGAAATCGACCACCACTGCCGCGGCGGTGGAGCGCGGCCATCTCCTTTTTACTGACGACCTTCTTGCTCTTTCCTTCGCCGGGACCGGGCAGCCAGAGGCATTTCCCGGTTTTCCAAGCGTCAAACTTGTTTCGGATTGCTCCCACCTCTTTTCACTTCAGGGGGCGGATGACCTGGCGGCGCCAATAGCTGATTTCCCCAAGCAGATTCGACGCCTGAGGAACGCGTTCGCCGATGCGCCGGCAATGCCAGCCCGAATCTACGTGCTCAAACGAGCAAATGAGACATCCATACTACCCTGCCTGCCCGACGAGGCGCTCAGGATGATCATGCGCTTCGCCTACATTCCCCTGTTCGAGCGCAAGCCCTGGCAGGCGGACGAGGCTCAGCGGCATTTTACCCAGTGCGCTTCGATTGCGAGCAAGGTGCAGGTAGCTCACCTGGAGACGCCTTCTGATCTCGGGCGCATGAGCGAGATCATCGCTTGCGTAGAGACTGACCTTGCCTGCTCCAATGCCCCATCCTGATCTAACGATGCTGCAGCTGCGCTGCGGACGCAAAGAACAATGACGCAACCGGAAACGCATGAGCCGACGGCAAAGACAGCGTCCAGGACTGGCGTTCTGTTCGTGATTTCGCGTCTGTTTTTTGGCCGCGCCAACCGGCATGCGCTGTTGGCGCTTTTCGTCCTCTTGGCCGGCGGCGTCGCGGAAGGCCTCTCTCTCCTGCTGCTGGCTCCCCTGCTTCAGCTCGTCCAGAGTCAGGGTGAAGGATGGACGTTTGTGTTTCCCGCCGACCGGTTTGGACTGTGGGAATTCTCGATACATGTTGGTTTGGTTGAAACGCTCGCCGGCCTTTGTACGCTGGTAAGTCTCCAGACTGTGATCGGGCGCTCAAAGAGCATAGTCCTGTCGCGGCTGCTCAGTTCTGTCGTCAACCAGATACGCTTCGACCTGTTCGAAAGCATCGGCCGGGCGCGCTGGCAGTTCGTTGCTGGCATCAGAGCAGCAGACCTCAATCACCTGCTGACCGCAGACATTGATCGCCTGCAAAACGCCGTGTTCGGCTTCCTTATGCTCTTGCAGGGCGTCATCCTCATTGTCGTCTATGCGTGTGTCTCCTGGGTGATTTCTCCGGCGATGACGATTTTTGCAGCCAGCAGCGGACTAACAATACTCCTGCTGATGCAGCCCGCTCGAAAACTCGCCTCGGCGTACGGCCGCGAACTCACCGACCAGAGACAGGGCCAGTATCGGATCATTACCGAGTTTCTCTCCGGCATGAAAGTGTCCAAGAGCTTCAACGCTGAGCGGAGGTACTCAGAACAACTTGGCTCCGCGCTTGGGCGATCTCAAGACGATCTCATCCGGTTCGTTCGCGCGAGTTCTACCGGCACAACCTTGCTGCAGATTGCAAACGTCCTAGCGCTGTCGGTGTTTATCTACACTGCCGTGGTCTGGTTCAGTCTGCCAATGGATCGTCTGGTTGTCCTGATACTGCTGTATATGCGGATCTCTCCCCGGTTCACCGCTCTGCAATCGACCTTTCAGGAAATACTCGTGAATGCGTCAGCTCTGCAGACCATCCAGAAATTGCAGGGCGAATGTGATCGAAATCGCGAGGAGGAAGCGGTTACCGGCGTGCCGCTCGCCTTCGCGCGCGAAATCAGTTTTCAGAATGTGTCATTCGACTATGCCGGTTCTGACGTATCCGGCGTGATCCGGGACGCGTCTTTCACGATTCCGGCGAACAGCGTTACCGCGTTGGTTGGCGCTTCCGGCGCGGGCAAGAGCACAATCGCTGACCTGCTGATGGGGCTGCTGGCTCCTGAAGCCGGACAAATACTGGTAGATGGCGTTCCGCTCACCGACGGCAATCGTCGAATCTGGCGAGATAGTGTGGGGTACGTGCCTCAAGACACGGTGCTGCTGAACGACACGATCGAGGCGAACATGCGCTTGGCGGCACCAAGCGCCTCGGTCGAAGCAATCTGGCACGCTTTGCGGACTGCAAATGCCGAGAAATTCGTTCGATCGCTCCCGGAAGGGCTACAGACAAATGTTGGCGATCGTGGCGGAAGGCTTTCTGGCGGTGAACGTCAGAGAATTGCTCTAGCTCGCGCAGTGCTGCGTCGACCCCGGCTTCTGATTCTGGATGAAGCAACCAACGCACTCGACTGGGAAAATCGGAATGCAATTGATCGGTCAATCGCAGCCCTCCGACAGGAAATGGCGGTCGTAGTTATTGCTCACCACCCATCCATGACGGGCTTCGCCGATTTTGCCGTTGCGGTGGAAAACGGCTCAATCGTGGAAACTGGGGCGGCTGATGCGTTGCGGCGGAATCCGGCGAGCCGGCTGAACCGCTTTGCGAACTCCGGGAGCGCATTGTGAGTGCATTCCAGCCGGTAAGCAGCGCGGTCATTCCAGGCGAGATGGCGGCCATTCGATCCTCGAGCCGCACGAAACCGGCAGGGGTAGAGATCACTGATCATGTTCCAGAGGCATGCAGCTCCGAAATCCGGCTGCTTCTTGGAGCTGTAAGAGCGACTATCCTTGGCCAGCCCATTCGGGATACGGTCGTGGGCTCTCTAGATTGGGATGCCTTCGTTCGCATAGCGGAGGACAACCGGTTCCTGATCCTTGCCGCCCGCAGCCTCGCCGCGGGTCGGATCAATATCCCCGAGTCATTTCTCCAGGCCGCAGAAAGATATCGCGCACTCACGCTTCGATTGAATGGGGCCAATCTTGTTGCGTTGCGAAAGGTGATCCGCGCGCTTTCACAGTCGGGCATCAACGTTGTCGTGCTAAAGGGCCCATCGGCCCAGTTTGCTCTTTACGGAGACTATTTTGTCAAGCCGTCGACGGATATCGACCTGCTCGTAGCTCCAGAATCCTTCGCCAAGGCCGGTCAGATCATCGAACAGTGCGGCTATGTTTTGCCCCCCAACTGTGCGTCGCCTTGGTGGAGCGTATTTCTCGGCGAGCAACACTATCTTTGCAGCGGCGCCGTCGCCGTCGACTTGCATCACAGAACGCAGCAACCTGGCTGCCCCTCACCTAGATCTCCACGCGCATTGTTGAAAGATGGAACCAACATCAACATTGGCGGCAGCCCGATCCCGATCCAGACATGGCAACACGCTTGCCTTGTTTCCTGCATGAACCTTGTCAAGGGCGTAACCCACCGAGAGCCCACTGGCGCCCATGCATGTGATATTGCTGCAGGTGTAGCCGCGCGATCCGACGTGGAAATCGAGGCGCTTCTTGCAACCGCCCGCGATCTTGGACTGTCTGGTACGCTGTTGCTTGGACTTCGGGTCGTCAACGTTCTGTTCGGACTTCGAGCTAGAGGGTGCAACCTCGATCGCGCTTTCCCTTTTCTGACGGATGCACATCTTCTCGAAATAGTCCTCGAGCCTCAAAGGATGCAGCGTCGTCTGCCACGGCGAACTCGTATTCTTTGGGGCCTGTGCGACAATGCGTGGTCGTTCGGACGCGAGCTGTTCTGGAAGCTTGGCGCCGAGACCGCACGAGTTGCGCTCACGTATAGGTCGTGAGGAAGGTTCCATCGCCAATGAGTTGCAAAGAAGCGCGCAATCAACGAACGAAGTTGGGGATGCGGCGGCCAGACATCGGGGCTCCCCAGATGGGAACACCGGATCGCCTCACTCCTATCCTTCCACACGCGGCGCCGAAGGGTTTCCGCATGGTTTCAATGGCCTCGGCGGAAACTGGCGGTGAAGGTGGGATTCGAACCCACGATACGGTTTCCCGTATACACGCTTTCCAAGCGTGCGCCTTCGACCACTCGGCCACCTCACCAGCGCAGGGGGCGTTTTACATGGGCGTTCCTGAAGCGCAAGTTACCGTGAGTTTGTGGGTTTTTTGACGCAGCCAGCCGCCGCCGGGACACACCCCCTAGGACAGATCCCTGAGTACGACGACGAATTCGCGCTCGCCAGGGTTGCCGGGTGCGATCATCGTCACGCGCACATCGACCAGCGTCCAGCCGCCGGCGTCGCCGCGGATGCGCCAGGTCCAGCGGTTGATCATGTTGAGCAGGTCGTTCGACACCGAGTGCAGGAAGCGTTCGCGTTCGCGCGCGGCATCGTCCGGATGCATCAGACCGAACAGGTTGCGCCCCTCGAAGGACTGGCTGTTCAGGAGATTCATGCAGGCCGGCGAGGCAAACAAGATCAGGCCCTCGGCGTCGACCCGCATCACTGTTTCGGAGACATTGTCGACGACAAGGCGATAGCGCGCCTCGGCCCCGATGATCGCGCCCCACGCCTCGCGCGTTTCCTTCAAGGTGTTGGCCAGCGTTTCGGTCAGCCTCTGCTTCTGCTCCAGCGCGACGGCCAGAGGCAGGATGGTCGCCGAAAAGACAGCCAGGAAAACCTGCGTGACCAGCATGTAGTCGCGCATTGAGAGCTCAAGCCACGGCACCGGCGAGTGGCCATTGATGGTCATCACGGTCCAGACGATCATCAGTGCCGCAAGGCAGATTTCGGCGCCAGCGACGCCCAGTTCAAACGCGATCAGCACGAAGATCGGCAGCAACAGCAGCCGAAGCGCAGGAATGTTGTTGAGCCACGCCGCCAGCAGGCTGAAAGCGATCACCAGTGCGACGGCAAGCGCCAAAGCCAATGGCTTCTTCACGAGCTTCCGCAGCCGCCCGCGTCCGAAGCCATGCAGAAGCGGCAGGAAGAAGATGAGCCCCAGCGCGTCGGCGCTGAACCACATAGCGTAGTCCTGCAATTCCATCGGACGGTCGATCAGCCAGCTGCCGGCCGCCGCGATGTTGGCCGACACGAAGGGTCCGATCAGCCCACACACGATCAGGAAGCGGAAGATGTCGCGGCGCGTTTCGAACGCCATCGTCCGTGGCGCGAGGAGCCAGGCGCACAACGCACCCTCCGACATGTCGCCTGTGAGAAAGGCGAGCGTGAAATCAAGCGCATCGCCAGAGGCGAGATGCGCCAGCACATGGCCGATAGCGCAGGCGCCGATCACCGCCAGCCAGTTCTTGCGTTGTGTAGCGATCAGCGCGGCCGTCAGCAGAGCGTTGGACAGCCAGATCGACTCAACGGGAGCGCCAAAGCGGGAGAAACTGAGACAGAGGAAAGAGAGCAGGCCGTAACCCGCGCCAACAACGGACGCGCGCAGCCAGATGCTTCCCTCCCCGATCATGTCCCGCCTCCGCCCCAAGGCATAAGGCAGCGGAATGAATCGGGAAAGAGTTGCCGGAAGCAAACGCCGCAAGCAGGTGTCGCAGCCAGGCCTGCCTGTTAAGCAGGCGCTCTGGAGATTTTCTCGAGGCCGGCCAGCATTGCTTCGACGCCCGGCCCGCCATCCGATTTCCCCGATCGCCGCAGGGCCGCGATCGCTTCGACGTGGACGGCGACGCCAGCCCACTGGTGGCGATGCCGGTCGCCAGCCGCCATCAGCTCGCACAGGCTGTGCGCGGCGCGGCTGATGTATTTGAGCCCAAAAATGCCGGCGTCGGCCAGAATCTCGCGCGCCAGCCGATAGAGCTGAGCCGCGTCTTCCGCAGTATGGCTGGTCGAGGCCGTGCCCGCCAATTCAGCGAGACTGTCGAGCTTCACCTCAAGCGCCGCCATGTGCGCGTCCCGCACGCTTTCGATGTTCGCCGATGCCTTGGTGACAGCCTGGCTGACCAGCAGTCCGTTGGCGTCCGCGATCGTCTTCGCGAGCCTGTTCTCAGGCGTGAATTTTCGAACAGTGCTCACAGGGAGACCTTTCTGGGCTTGAACAGCGCATCGAGCTCGGACTGACTCATGTTAGGCGCTGCGGCGTCCGGTACGTCTGCCGACAGGTCATCTGCGCGGCGGCCGCTGGTGCCGGGCGGAGGTCCTTCATTCTTGAAGCGGCGGTCAGGCCCGACATAGCCGGGCGCGACGATAAACTGCCGGTTCTCGCGCGCCACCCAGACGATCCGCTGAACGAGCACCTCAGGCGATAGGGGCTTGGCGACCACAACGTTGGCGCCGGCGTCACGCACCATGCGCACGTTGGACAAGGTCTGGTGTCCCATGGTGGCGATGATCCCGATGCAGCGATTGCCCGAGGTCTCCTCGCGCCGGGCCCAGCGGATGAATTCGAAGCCCGAGTCGTCGATGAACATCGGATCGATGATCGCCAGTTCCAGGGACTGGCCGAGGAAAAGCCGGCGCGCGTCAGTGGCGTTGTCGCAGGTGTGGATCGTACGCACGCCGAATCCGCCGAGGATCTGACGCATCAGATCCAGGGATTGCGGGTTCGCGTCGAGCACCAGCACGCTGGCGCGCTTCAGGTTTATCCGCGCTGAAAGATCAAGACCGGCCCCCATGGCGTCTCACCAAAGCTCCGGTTCCGCCGCGACGGGCGCTGCGGTCTTGCCGCCGCCCAGACGCTTGCGCACGCCCTCGAGCCAGACTTCGTCCAGCGCTCGATCGATATCGACACGGCCACACGAGCAAGGGGTCGCAGCGCGAAGGAAGACCTCAAGCGTACGCAATTGCTGACCCAGCCGGTCCAGCGACTGCAACTGCTCAAGACTTGACGCCTGCCCGGCCGAAACAACCAGGTCGGCGACGCTCTGCTCGAGCGCGCCGAGGTCGTCGGCGGCCGAGCCAATCTCTGACGCTACCCGCTGAAGAACGGTCTCGACCGTCTCGCAGGAGGGAAAGGGATTGCACATCAGAAGAACTCCACATCGCCGTCCGCCGAAGGCGGGGGCGTCGCTGCGATCGACAGTTCGCGGGCAAACACGTGATTCTCGCTCTGGCCCATGATCCGCTGCTGCGCCTTGCCTGTGACCGGCCAGAAGCGGATGCGGCGGGCCTGCTCGCCGCCAAGGCTGCCGCCGAGGTAGACAATGCGCTCCTGGCGCAGGAAGTCCGACGCGAAGGCCGCGTTCTTGGCGCCGATGTCGGACAGGTTCTTCATCATGCGAGCGCCGCCGAACAGTTTCACTTCGAGATGGTCGCGCCTGGCGCCGGCCTGCAGCAAGGCGTTGATCAGGAGCTCCATGGCGTGAACGCCACGCTCCTTGCCTTCCGACTCGCCGACGAGCGCGCCCGGCAAAAGGAAGTGGTTCATGCCGCCCACGCCTGCGCGCGGGTCCCGCATGCACGCGGCCACGCAGGAGCCGAGTATGGTGGTCAACGCGACGTTGCCGTCGCCGGAGACCGCATACTCACCCTGCACCAGATTGATCTGGCCGGCTTTCGCCGGGGCTGGCCGCGCTAGTGCTGTCACGTAAGCGCCCCGAACACCTGTTCGATCTTGCCCTTCAGGTCAGCGGCCGTGAACGGCTTCACGAGGTAGTTGTTGACGCCGAACTGGACAGCGCGCTGCACCAATTCCTTGTCCGCACGCCCGGTCAGCATGATAAACGCTGTGCTGGCTGTCGGCGGGTGCGCGCGCACGGCGCGCAGCAGGCCAAGCCCGTCCATCTTCGGCATGTTGTAGTCCGAGATGACCAGGTGTGCTGGCTTGGCGACCAGCGCCTTAAAGCCTTCCTCGCCGTCACCGGCATCGGAGATGTCGGTAAAACCGAGCTGCTGCAGGGTCGATCTCGCAAGCCCGCGCATGGTGAGCTGGTCGTCGACGATGAGAACGCGAATGGACGAAGCTGCGGGCATCAGACTCTCTCTCCAGTATGGGTCGCGGCGGGCGTGCATGCCTCAAGCACGAGCCGTGACAGGTCATTCAAAGTGGCCTGGCGCTCGACCGCGCCGATCTCAAAGGCGGCCTTGGGCATGCCGTAGACAACGCAGCTCGCCTCGTCCTGGCCGAAAGTGCGGGCGCCGGCGGCGCGCATGGCGGCAAGGCCCTTGGCGCCGTCCTTGCCCATGCCGGTCAGGATAAGTCCGATAGAACGGACGCCGCAGACGGACGCGACCGAATGGAACAGCACGTCGACGGACGGACGGTGTCCGTTGACCAGGTCGGCCTCGCGAAGGCGGCAGGTCAGCGTCGAGCTGCCTGAAACTTCCATGTGGCGGGCCCCGCCAGGAGCGATCAGGACATGGCCGGGTTTCAGGAGTTCACCGTCTTCGGCTTCCGTAACGCGCGGCGCGCACATCCGGTCGAGACGTGCGGCGAAGCTCTTGGTGAAGGTCGCCGGCATGTGCTGTGTCACCATGATGGGCGGGCAGTTCTCGGGCATGCCGGACAGCACGGTGATCAACGCCTCGACGCCGCCAGTCGATGCGCCAATCGCGATGATTCGGCCGTTGGAGCGGAAGTTCGTGGGGCGCGACGGCGTAGACGGACGCGGCGCGGCGGCCCGCACGCGGCTGTTGGCGGCGGCTTTCACCTTCTCGGCAAGGTCGTCGAATGCGTTGGCCATGTCGGCCGACGCGGGCTTGCCAACGCAGTCAAACGCACCGAGTTCCAGCGCCTGCAGCGTCGTCTCGGCGCCTTCCTGCGTCAGGGTCGAGACCATGACGACGGGCATGGGACGCAGCCGCATCAGCTTTTCGAGGAATTCGATCCCGTTCATGCGCGGCATCTCGACGTCCAGCGTCAGCACGTCGGGATTGAGTTCCTTGATCATTTCGCGCGCCTGCAGCGGATCGCCGGCGCCGCCGACGACATCGATGGCCGGGTCGCGGCGCAGGCGCGAGGAAATCAGCGCCCGCATGGTGGCCGAATCGTCGACCACAAGAACACGTACCTGTCTCATCGCTTTGCCCCCATCAGCTTGTAGACGGTCTGACCATCGCTATCGAAAGCCGGATCCGAGACGCGCTCGGAATGGCCGACATAGAGCCGCCCCTTGGGCGCGAGCTGACCGGCGAACCGCTTCCAGAGCTTTGCCTGTGTCGGCTCGTCGAAATAGATCACCACGTTGCGGCAAAAGATGGCGTCGAAACCCTTCTTCATCGGCCAGTCGGCAATCAGATTGAGCGGCTTGAACGAGATCAGCGATCGCGCTTCCTGGCTCATGCGCCAGGTCCGCGCCGCGTCCGGGTCCTTCGAGACCCAGCGATTGCGATAGGCAACCGGGATCTGTTCCACGGCCTCGGCGGTGTAGACGCCGGCGCGCGCGGTCTTGATGACGTTCTCGTCGATGTCGGTCGCAAGAATCTTGATGTTGTGGTTCGCAGCGTCCGGCCATACCGACAGGACCGCAAGCGCGATCGAGTAGGGCTCCTGCCCTGTCGAACAGGCCGATGACCAGATGCGCAGCGGCGTTCCGGCCTTCACCTTGTCGACGATCGGCGTAAGCACGCTCTCGATCAGATGGTCGAAGTGATGCGGCTCCCGAAAGAAACGCGTGACGTTGGTCGTCAGCGCCATCAGCAGGCGCTCGCGCTCTTCCTTGCCCTGGTCGCTCTGGACCAGCGCCACATACTCACGGAAAGTGCGCAGGCCGAGCGCGCGCAGCCGTTTGGCCAGGCGCGAATAGACCAGCGCAGCCTTCGAGTCGGGCAGATGGATGCCCGACGTCGCGTACAACACCTCGGCGACGGCCTTGAAATCCGCGTTCGTAAACGCAAACTCGCCGTCGACCAGGGATGCCTCGCGCTTTGTGGCGGCTACAGCACTCACGCCGCTTCCTCTTGCAGTTCGGGGAGGATCCGGTCGAGCGTGATCCACGAGACCATGCGGCCCTCAAGCGCCAGAATGCCCTTGATGAACATCTTGACCGCGTCGGACGAAACATCCGGCGTCGGCTGGATCATTTCGGCGGTCGCGGTCAGCACTTCCGATACCGCGTCGACCAGCAGGCCAACGAGACGGCTGCCGATACGCACGACGATGATGACGTTGCGCACTGACGGTTCGGTATCGCCGAGGCCCAGACGCGCCGACAGATCAACGATCGGCAGTACGGCGCCGCGAAGGTTGATCACGCCGCGCACATAGCTCGGCGCCTGCGGCAGCGGCGTTGCCTGCGTCCAGCCGCGGATCTCGCGCACGGCCATGATGTCGACGCAGAACTCCTGCTCGCCGATGCGAAAAGAGATAAGTTCCTGACCTACTGATTCTTGCATTGTCCTGTCTCGCTTTCTGCTAGCTCGCCTTCGCCAGACGGGGGGCTCCGTCGGCTTCGGCATCCACGCGGCGTTCTCCCACGATGGCATCCACGTCGAGGATCAGCGCGACACGTCCATCACCAAGGATGGTTGCGGCCGCGATGCTTTCGACACGCTGGAAGTTCTGTTCCAGTGACTTGATAACGACCTGGCGTTGCCCCTGGATTCCGTCGACCAGCAGGGCAGCGCATCCGCCAACTTCACACTCGACAAGCAGCACAACGCCGCTCGTCGGATCGATCGCCTCTGAGCGCCAGCCGAGTTCAACGCCAACATCGATCAGCGGCACGATGGCATCGCGCACAGCCAGCAGCATGCCAGTGCCGAGCCGACGGATATCGGTCCGCTTGGGTTTCAGCGTTTCGACAATGGCCGCCAGCGGGGCAATCAGCGTCTGCTCGCCAACCGACACTACCATGCCGTCGAGTACGGCAAGCGTCAGCGGCAGGCTCATGGTGAAGGTCGAACCTTGGCCGGCCTTCGACGCGATGGAGATGCGGCCGCCCAGCGACTGGATCGAACGCTTCACCACGTCGAGACCGACGCCGCGGCCCGACAGATCGGACACTTCCTTCGCGGTCGAGAATCCCGGCGCAAAGATCAGGTTGTCGACCTCGTCGTCGGTGAGCGGCTGATCGGCGGAGATCAGGCCACGTTCAACCGCGAGTTCGCGAACGCGCGTACGGTTGATGCCCTTCCCGTCGTCCGCGACTTCGATGACGATCCGGCCCGAGCGATGTAGCGCCGACAGGCGCACTGTGCCCTCGGCAGGCTTGCCTGCGGCGATACGAATGTCCGGCGTTTCAAGGCCGTGGTCGATGGCGTTGCGCAGCATGTGGGTGATCGGATCTGAGAGGCGTTCGATCACGGTCTTGTCGACCTCGGTGCCCTCGCCTTCTGTCACCAGCTTGACCTGCTTGGAGGTGGCCAGCGCCGTCTCACGCACGAGGCGCGGCATGCGCTGGAACACCGACTTCACCGGCTGGGCGCGGATCGCCATCACGCTGTCCTGGATCTCGCGCGTCAGCTGCTCAAGCGATTCAAGCGCCAGCTGCACGTTCGAGGCGCGCGTGAGGTCCATTTCGCTGACGCGCTGCGCCAGCATGGCCTGATTGATCACCAGCTCGCCGACGAGGTCGATCAGGCGGTCGACACGTTCGAGATCGACGCGAATGGTCGGCGCTGCGCTGTTGCTTGCGCTGGCGGCGGCCTCCTTCTTGACGGCCTTGTCACGCGGGTGAAGGTCCGCCGGCCCGTCTGCGGGGGGGACATCCCGCGTTTCGGGCTCGGCGGCTGCCACTGCTGTCGTTGGCGGAGTTGAGGGCGTCAGCAGAGGCAGAACTGGAAGCAGCGGCAGAGACGGAATAGACGGCGCCGCGGCAGGTGTCTCGGGTTCGATACGCAGTTCGCAATCTCCCGTGACAAAATCGAAGACTTCGCGAAGAGCCGCCTCGCCTTCCTCGGTGGCCACGGTGACCGTCCAGGCAAGGCACGAGTCTTCGACGTTGAGTTCATCGAACGACGGCAGCGTCGAGGCGTCGAGCACGGTCTCGCAGGGGCCAAGACGCTCGAGTTCGCGGATCAGCAGGGCGCTGTCATTGCCTTTGGCGTAAGTTGCAGCGCTCGGACGGAACGAGACCTTCCAGCGCGCCGGACTGGCGGGCGCCAGCGGGGTTATTGCGATCGGCGCGAAGGCGACCGGCGTGAAGCCGAAATCGTCCGCGTCTGGCGCCGGCGAGGCGGGGACAGCGTGACCCTCGCCCGCGCCCCATAGGGACTCAAGGTCCTCACTCGCCTCGGCAGTTCGGCGGGGATCGACTACGGCGTCGGTCTTCGCCGCCTGCACCAGATCCGAAAGGATGTCGGTCGCGCGCAGCAGAACCTTGAGCACCAGCTCGTCGGCCTTCAGCGAACCGGAACGTACCTTGTCCAGGGTTGTCTCGAACGTGTGGGCAAAGCGCACCAGCGCCTCAAGCGCGAACGCGCCCGCGCCACCCTTGACGGAGTGGACGGCCCGGAAGACGGCGTTGACCGTCTCGTCATCGCCTTCCCCGGCCTGCAAGGCGAGCAACCCGGTTTCAAGCTCGCCGAGCAGCTCTTCGCATTCCTGGAAGAAGGTAACCTTGATTGCTTCAAGCGTTTCCATGGTTGCGTCCCATTATCCTGTGGTGACGCGGCGCACGGCGCGCAGCAGCGTGTCAGCGTTGAAAGGCTTGACGATCCAGCCCGAGGCGCCGGCATTGCGGGCGCGGACCTTCTTGTCCTCGCCGCTTTCGGTCGACAAGACGAGGATCGGCGTAGCGCGATGCGAAGGGTGCTTGCGCGCCTTCTCGATGAAGCCGAAGCCATCGAGGCGCGGCATGTTGATGTCAGTGATGATCAGGTCGACATGGCCGGCCTTGTCGAGCTGTTCGAGCCCTTCCTGGCCGTCTTCAGCCTGGATCGCCGTATGTCCGGCGCCGCTCAGCGTCGCCTGGAGCATCTGCCGCATCACGCGAGAGTCGTCGATGGTGAGAATTTTCAGCACGGCTGTCCGCTCCCTTGTTCCAGCCCTGGCAACAGCTGCGTGGCGCCAAGAAGCCGCGCATCGTTGCGAAACGCATCGCCCGGATTGACCAGGCGGAAATCGATATTTGCCGAGCGCCAGTGAGCGGCGGCAGCCAGAAGAATCTGCAGGCACAGCCCGCCGAGACGCTCGACTTTCGAGGCGTCGATCTCCAGCGGCGCGCCAGCGCGCGCCTGGATGTCGGCCTTGAGGGCGCCGGCCGCCTTGAGGTCCAGCACGGCTGGAAGGTTGAGAGGAGACGTGTCGGTCATGATCAACGAGCCCTGCTAATGCGAGCTGCGAAGTTGGCGACGCGTTCCTGCTGGGCGGCGACCGGGTTGGCCGCGTGGCCGACCCTGAAGCGCGAAACCAGCGAGGTCAGCGTGTCGGCTTCACCGGCCAGCGAGTGGCTGGCGGCGGTCGACTGTTCGACCATCGCAGCGTTTTGTTGTGTCACCTGGTCCATCTGGTTGACCGCGGTGTTGACCTGCGCCAGGCCCGACGACTGTTCCTGCGTCGAAGCGGAGATCTCGGAGACGAGAACTGACATCTCGGCGACTTTCGTGACGATCTTCTGCAGGGCTTTCCCGGTTTCGTTGACCAGATCCACGCCGCTCTCGACCTGCTGGGTCGAGGCGTTGATCAGCGTCTTGATCTCTTTCGCCGCGTCGGACGAACGTTGCGCCAGGGCGCGGACTTCCGAGGCGACAACCGCGAAACCACGGCCGGCCTCGCCTGCCCGCGCGGCTTCGACGCCGGCGTTGAGGGCGAGAAGGTTGGTCTGGAAAGCGATCTCGTCGATCACGCCGATGATCTGGGCGATCTGGCGCGAGGACTTCTCGATCTCGCCCATCGCCAGGACCGCGCTGCGCACGACTTCGCCCGAACGTTCGGCTTCGCTCTTCGCATCAACACCGACAGCGTTGGCCTGGCGGGCGCCGTCAGCGGTTTTCTTTACGGTGGCCGTGATCTCGTCCAGCGCAGCAGCGGTTTCCTCGAGCGAGGCGGCTTGCTGCTCGGTGCGGCGCGACAGGTCGTCGGCGGCGTGCGAGATTTCGGAGGCGGCAGTTTTCACGCCGCTCGAGCTGTCGTTGATGCCGCGCATCGATTCCTGCAGCTTTTCCATCGCGGCGTTGAAGTCGCGCTGCAGCTGGGCATAAGCGGCAGGCATTTCCTGCTCCAGGCGGTAGGTGAGATCGCCATGCGCCAGGCGCGACACGCCTTCGCCAAACGATTCATTGACCACCGCTTCGTTGCGCACCTGCGCAACCCTCTGGGCTTCCCGGCTGTCGATCGCGGCCTGCTTGAACGAGGCAAGGGCGGATCCCATCGCGCCGATCTCGTCGCCGCGGCCGACATAGGGCGGCACAATCGACTCATCGCCGCCGGCAAGGCCGGTCATGGCCTCGGTGACCTTCTTGACCGGGCGAATCATCATCCGGTCGATGCCGAAGGCCAGCAGAGCCGCGACCACCAGGCCAAGAACGACAACGATTCCGATCAGGATCTTGGCCAAGTCGGCGCTCGCATTGGCGGCAGCGACGCTTTCGCCTGCATCTACGAGCATCAGATCCGAAACGGCGCCAAGCGCCTCTTCGAGCTGCTCGAACTGCTTCATGAAGCCGGCCAGTCCGGCCATGGCCGCGGCCGGATTGGTTTCGGCGAGGCTCATCAGATTCTCAGCGGCCTGGATGTACTCGGCCAGCGGCGCCTCGACGCCATCAAGCGCGGCGCGGACGCTGTCAGCGACGTTGAGATCCTTTTCGTGGGCGATGCTGTCGCGGAAGTTCTGCGTGTGCTCCAGCATGCCTGCCTTGACCTCGGCAAGGCTCAGCCCGGATTCCGGCGACAGAGCCGTCAGGGCCGCAAGCACGTCGGCGCGCAGCGCGTCGTGCATCATGTCCGCTTCCATGTGGGTGCGGATTGCTTCCGCATCCGTGTTGGCGTCTGACAACGCGTCGGTCAATGTCGAAGCGGTCCAGAAATCGGACCCGCCGAGTACAAGCACAAGAGCGAACACGGAGACCGTGCCGACCAGCGCCTTCCGGCTGAGTGTTCTAAACATATGCGTCCCCTAATGGCTTTCTGCCGGTCAGTATTCGAGCGTGGCGCGCATGGTTGCGACGACAACAGCGTCGCGCTCCGTGTCAGCGCCGGGATTGTGGATGAACTGCAGGTCAGGCTGCAGCGTCAGGTTCTCGCCGATCTTGTCAGCGTAGGTGATCTCAAGAGCCGACTCGCCATTCGAAGGCGTGCCGCCGAGATCGCGCGCGTTGGCGCGCTCGCGGGAATTGATGAGGCCCTGGTTGACGCCAACCGAGAAAGCGCTGTCCGGCCGGCCGGCGAAAGCCGGGGAAGCCAGAACACCCGCCTGCCATCCGCCAAGGTAGGAGGTCGTGCGTCCGTCAGAAGCGCCCGCGCGCAGGAAACCGGTAAGCGCGCTGTCGCCGAAGGCGCCAAGCGAGCCTTCGAGGCTGGCATAGAGGCCCTGGGCGCGGCGCTGCACGGGATCACCGAGGCCATCGATGTCGCGGATGTCGTCCTGGTCGTCCGTGTAGGTCCAGGCGCCGACGCGCACATTCACGGCGCCGGAGTGGGCCCATTCGCCGATCAGCAGGGCGCCTTCGTCAAACGAGAGGTCGACGCCGCCGGGATCGCCCAGCACACCGGCGCTGGCGTTCAGCACGGCGCCCTGGATGTAGCTCTCCGATCCGACATTCCAGCGGCCGCGCACGGCGAGCGCTGTCGACGGGAAGATGGAGGGGCCATTGGGGCCCGTAGCCGCGAGTTCGGACCCGATGCCGAAGGCCGGCGCGATCAAAAGACCGGCGGATTCGGTCTGGTAGAATTCGCTGTTGAGGTCGTAGAGACCGGCCAGCACGCTGGCCTGGCCATCGGCAAACTCCTGTTCCAGCCAGAGCTGGTAGAGTTTGGCGCGCGGCCGGGCGACTTCGATATTGTCGACGCCCTGCAGCGTGCCGGCGATGTCGTTCGGCGCCCTGCCCGAGTTCGACAGGAAGTGGCCGTAAACTTTGGCGCCAGTCCAGCCGAACAGCTTTTCCAGTGACGCTTCGCCCGTGAACTCGATGTTGTCGAGGAAACGGCCCGCCTTGCTCGAACCACCTGCAACGACACCAGAAACATCGGCCTTGTAGGTAAGGCCGAACGCGACGGCCTCGTCCTGCTCTTCCGACGGGCCGGCAGCCGCTTCCTGCTCCTGCGCCCAGGCAGGCGCAGAGAAGTCAGCAGCGATCAGCAAGCTCCCACCGAAAAGAACGCAGGCGATGGCGTGTTTTGAAGCGATGGCGATGCGGGCAGTCATGACTAGAATTCTTCCCAGTTGTCTTCGTCGTGTTCTGCGACGGGTTTGAGCGCGGCATTGCCATGCGTCGGCATTGAGCGCGGTGCGGGCGAACGGATGCTGGCGGGCTTCTTCGCAACGGGTTTTGCAGCAGGTTTTGCAGCGGCGCGTGCAGGCGAAGCAGTGGCGCCGATGTCGAACCTCGCGGCAAGTTCGGCGAGTTCACCGGCTTCCTTCGCGAGCGAGTGGCTGGCGGCAGTCGACTGCTCGACCATCGCAGCGTTCTGTTGCGTCACCTGGTCCATCTGGTTGACCGCGGTGTTGACCTGCGCCAGGCCCGACGACTGTTCCTGCGTCGAGGCGGAGATCTCGGACACCAGGCCGGTGATCTCACCGACCTTGATGACGATCTTCTGAAGCGCTTCGCCGGTTTCGTTGACGAGCTCCACACCGCTTTCGACCTGCTGGGTAGAGGCGTTGATCAGCTTCTTGATCTCTTTCGCCGCGTCCGAAGAACGCTGGGCAAGAGCGCGGACTTCCGAGGCGACCACCGCGAAACCACGGCCGGCTTCGCCTGCCCGCGCGGCTTCGACGCCGGCGTTGAGGGCCAGAAGGTTGGTCTGGAAAGCGATCTCGTCGATCACGCCGATGATCTGGGCGATCTGGCGCGAGGACTTCTCGATCTCGCCCATGGCGGAGACGGCGTTGCGCACGACCTCGCCCGAACGCTCGGCTTCTCCCTTGGCGTCGGCAACAACCACGTTCGCCTGGCGAGAACCGTCGGCGGTCTTCTTGACCGTAGCCGTGATCTCGTCCAGCGCAGCGGCAGTTTCCTCGAGCGAGGCGGCTTGCTGTTCGGTGCGGCGCGACAGGTCGTCGGCGGCGTGCGAGATTTCATCAGCGCCCGAGCGGATGCCCTGCACGTTGTTGATGATGACTTTCATCGCGTCCTGCAGCTGGTCGACGGCCGCGTTGAAGTCGATGCGAAGCTTTTCGTACTCGGCCGGGAAAGTCTGCTCGATCTGGCAGGTCAGCTTGCCGTGGGACAGTGCGGAGAGCCGATCGCCCAGCGTGCGGACCACCATGGCCAGCTCGTCAGCGGCAGCCTTGTTCTGCTGTTCCAGGCGAGCGCGTTCCTGCAGACCCTTCTTGAAGACTTCCAGAGCCGACGCGATCTTGCCGGTTTCATTGCGGTCTTCGCGGCACGGAATTTCGGTGTCGAGCTGGTTGTTGGTCAGACCATCCATGGACGTGAGCAGCTTGCTGAAGCGGCCCGACAGACCCGTCACTATGACGAAAGCAAGCAGGGCGGCAGCAAGCAACGCGGCGGCAACGATGCTCAGATTGGTGAACTGCTGCATACCCAGTTCGTCGACACGCGCCTGGATCAAGCGAACCATTTCGGCTTCGCCGGCGTTCCATGCTGCGTCTATCGCGCCAGACGTCTTGGCGGCGCTGTCCGGGATGGCTTTGATGTCGCCGGAACGGCCAAGTGCAACCAGGGCATCCGTCGCAGCTTTCAGTGCGTCGACATGCTCGGACAGGGCCTTGCGCGTGTCGCCAGCTTTGTTGCTTTTCATCGAGCCTTCGAGAGCTTCCACAGCAACGCGGGAAGCCTCTTCGATGCGTTCGACGGCTGCCGTCAGGCGGCCGGTGTCGGATCCAGTAGTGATAACGCCGGTTGCGTCGACAACCGCGGGCTTGACTGCCTTGGCTTCGTTGCCGGCGCCATTGACGGCCAGCATCAGCGCTGGGAGACGCATGGTGACGGCGTCCATCGCGTAGAAGCTGTCGAGAGCAGCATCGAGCGTGAGGTTGGAGGCGTCGGCCAGGTCGCTGATCAGCGACACTGCAGCCTTCGTGCGCTCGACGCCCTTGGCTTCCGAGACGCCTGCAACGGCCTGAGCCGTTCCGAAGCGCTCGTCGAGATCAGCGTGTGCGGCGATGGCGCTCTCGCTGCCGCCAACAGACGGCCAGACGTCGCGGATGTACGTTGCGCCGTCGATCTCGCGCTCAGCGAACGCGATCTGGTCGGACGTGGTGGTAACGAACAGCGTTCCAAGCAGCATCGTTGGCGCCAGGAACAGAGCAGAGAGAAGACCAAGTCGAGCGCCAAGGCTCAGCCGTGAATTGATAACGTCGAACATGTTTCCTCTCCCGCCCTTCTGGTATCGAGGGCTCTAAAAATCTTCCCAGTTGTCTTCGGCAGCGTTGGCGACCGGCTTGAGTGCGGCGTTGCCATTGGTGTGCAGAGGACGCGAGGCTGGCGACGGCGTACGAGCCGGTGCGGAGCGAGCCGGAGCAGCCGGCTTTTTGGCGGCGCGCGCAGCAGGTGCAGCGCCGGCGCCGATGTCGAAGCGGGCGGCCAGTTCGGAAAGCTCGCTGGCCTCTTTCGCCAGCGAGTGGCTGGCGGCGGTCGACTGCTCGACCATCGCAGCGTTTTGTTGTGTCACCTGGTCCATCTGGTTGACCGCGGTGTTGACCTGCGCCAGGCCCGACGACTGTTCCTGCGTCGAAGCGGAGATCTCGGAGACGAGAACTGACATCTCGGCGACTTTCGTGACGATCTTCTGCAGGGCTTTCCCGGTTTCGTTGACCAGATCCACGCCGCTCTCGACCTGCTGGGTCGAGGCGTTGATCAGCGTCTTGATCTCTTTCGCCGCGTCCGAGGAACGTTGCGCCAGGGCGCGAACTTCCGAGGCGACCACCGCGAAACCACGGCCGGCCTCGCCTGCCCGCGCGGCTTCGACGCCGGCGTTGAGGGCCAGAAGGTTGGTCTGGAAGGCGATCTCGTCGATCACGCCGATGATCTGGGCGATCTGGCGCGAGGACTTCTCGATCTCGCCCATCGCCAGGACCGCGCTGCGCACGACTTCGCCAGAACGCTCGGCTTCGCTCTTCGCATCAACACCGACAGCGTTGGCCTGGCGGGCGCCGTCAGCGGTTTTCTTTACGGTGGCCGTGATCTCGTCCAGCGCAGCAGCGGTTTCCTCGAGCGAGGCGGCTTGCTGCTCGGTGCGGCGCGACAGGTCGTCGGCGGCGTGCGAGATTTCGTCAGCGCCGGAGCGGATGCCCTGGACGTTGTTGATGATGACTTTCATCGCGTCCTGCAGCTGGGCCACGGCAGCGTTGAAGTCGTCACGGATCTTCTTGTACTCGGGCGAAACCTCGGCATCGAAGCGGCTGGTCAGGTTGCCCTTCGACAGAGCGGCAAGACCGTCCGACAGCGTCTCGACAACGATCGCCTGCTGGTGCGCCGCTTCCTTGGCCGTGGCTTCCAGAGCTTCCTTGTCGATGGCGGCCTGCTTGAAGACGGAGACGGCTTCAGCCATGTCGCCGATCTCGTCGCTCTGACCCAGGGCTGGAATGGTGATCGTGTTGTCGCCTTTGGCGAGGCGGCGCATCGCGTCGGTCATCTGCACCACCGGACGGCCGATGCCGCGCGACAGCAGCCAGCCCATCAGGGCCGAGATGAGGATGGCCAGCAGCGCTCCAGCGCCGAGGGTCATGTATGACTTGTCGATTTCCGCCTGGGCAAGCGCTTCGTATTCTGCGAGCTGGGCGCGTTCGTTGTCGGACAGCGCACCAACCGACTCGCGAGTGGCGGACAGACGGGCGGTTGTCGCAAGGGCGCCGCGAACCTGTTCGACCGTCGCGGGATCCCGGGCGAGCGCGATGGCTTCATCGGCCGCTGCGTGAAAATTCTGAACCGCTTCCTGGACCTTCGCGAAGAACGCGCGGTCGTCGGCCTCTTCCGATTCGGAGTCGAGCACCGCAAGCGCCGCATCGAGCGACTTCAACTTCTCGGTATAGCTGGTCTTGCCAGTGATGAAGCTTTCATCGCGGCTGGCGATGAAGGCGCGCATAGAGTTCTGCACGTCAACCGTGGCTGCCAGCACCTTCTCGCCGGCGCCAAGCAGCTCGCGCGATTCCGCGGCTCTGACGTTCGCTGCATCCACGGACTGGTTGCTCATGAACACGACGCCGTTCGAGACGGCGACGGTCGCCACAACGACGCCGAAGGCGAGTGTCAGTTTGCTGGAGATCTTCAGGTTCAGGCGGCGAGCGGTCACTGGGGGCTGTCTCCGTGGCATCCGTCCCAAAACGGGCCGGAAAATTTCTCTCTACGGATTGGTTTTTCTCGCAAAACGCTGAAATCTTGGTTAAGTCAGAGAATAATGATTGGTTTCTCCAATCCGGTCGGCAGAACCGGAGAGAAACCAGCGCCTCCGGGAGGGGCCGGATGATCGCTAGTCAGGCATTGCCAGCGGCACGCGCTTCGCCCGATTATGTCGTCTTGGCATCGGGCAAGTTCTCATTTCGGGTTGTGGTTCGCGGACTGATCTACGCGGTGCTTTTCGTCGCGGCGATGCAGGTCGTGGTCGATCTTGCGCGTTTTGGCGCCTCGGTAACGCCGATCTGGATTGCGAGTGCGATCCTCACCTGGGCGCTGATCTCTTCGCCAGTTCGCGACTGGCCGATCCTCGTTGCCATGATCGCGGCGGCGCACATCGCTCGCGCAATCGTGTTCGGCGATCATCCAGCGACCGAAGCCGTCTACCTCGTCGCGAACGTTGGTGGACCGCTGGCGTGCGCCGCGCTTCTCAATCGCTTCAGCAACGGCGCTGTCTTCGAGGACCGGAATACGGTTGGACGCTTCCTGCTCGTGGCCGGCATCGCAGGACCACTGGTGTCGACAGCTGTTGTCTTCGTCGGAACATTCATCGACCCGAGCCGGTTCAAGGTTGATGACCTGCGGATCTGGTTCCTGTCTGACGCTCTCAGCTATGTCGTCTTCCTGCCGATCTTCCGGGCTTTCAGCACCGGCAATTGGCGCGAAGTCTGGAAAGAAAAAACTCGGGCCAAGGCCGCTCTGCTGTTTGGGATTCTCGTCGTCGCGCTCGCGGCCGACTGGGTCGCGCCAGATGGCTTCCGGCGCGTTTTCCCGATCCTGATCATTCCCTACCTGGTCTTCCTCGTGTTCGAGCTCGGTCCGGCCGGAGCGCGTGGCGCCGTACTCTTCCCGACCATCTCCTTCGTCGCCTACGCCCTGCTGCAATCAGAGAGCGCGCGGCGCGGAATGCCGCCGGCTGAATACATTCTCCAGGTGCAGATCTACCTCGCTGCAGTAGCCGCCTGCGTCCTGCCGCTGGCTGCTGCGTTGGCCGAGAAACAAAGGCTTTACGACACTGCAGCAGAGGCGCTGGAAGACGCCCAGTCTGCCTGGGGAAGCCTTATTGCGGCCGAGGCGCACTACAGGCTCATAGCTGACAACGCGCGTGACATGGTGATGCGCCTGGGCCTCGACGGCTCGGTGATCTTCGCCTCCCCGGCCTGCATCGTGCTCTCGGCTGATGCGCATGATCTTGAGGGCCGTAAACTGCTCGACCTGGTGCACGAGGAGGATTCAACCCGAGTGCGCAGCGATATCGAAGCGTTCATGTCCGCTGGCGTGCTTGACCATCCGCATACGATCCGTATGCGTCTTCGCGACGCAGGCGGCGGCTGGAGACCCTTTGACGTGATCGCCACACTTGTCTCCTCGCGCGGCAGCAAGCCGGAAGAGGTCATTGCCGTGCTTCGCGAGGTGGTCGCATGAAGTCGCGGCTGACACAGCAGGCTGGCGTTGCCGTCCGCAAGCTTCGTCTTGCGAAGGGCTGGACGCTGCAGGAACTGAGCGACAAGTCGGGCGTGCCGCTGTCGACTCTGTCGAAGCTCGAGCTCGGCCAGTCCTCGCTGACCTATGACAAGATCCTCCGTATCTGCAGCGCACTGGATATCGACCCGGGTCTTTCGATTCTGCAGCAGGCCTCCACAACCCCTTCTCCCAGCGGGCGGCGGGCCGTGATCCGCAAGGGCGATGGCGAACCAATCATCTTCGGGACGCATGAAGCGAAAGTCGGCGCACAGGACCTGCTGTCGAAAAGCTTCACGCCGATCATGCTGACCCTTCAGGCGACTGACGGACGCCGTCAGACACTTCCTGGCGAGGTCTATTTCCACGTCCTGACCGGAACTGCGCTGCTTCACACCGACGTTTACGCTCCCCTGAAGCTGACGGCCGGGGACGCGATCTTCTTCGATGGCACGACCGAACACCGGATCCATTCGGCCAGCGAGGAACCCTGCTCGATCCTGCTGATCGTGTCGGGTGACGAGGGATTCTGGCGCGAATCACCCGAATGATGGGCCGGACTTCCGGCCTTCTTCTCAGATGGAAGGCCAACCAGGACCTTATGGTTTCTAGGTTTTCTCTTGATTAGAGAAAATTTCACCGATTTAGAGAATACAAGTCCGGAGAGAGAAATTCGCTCTCCGGGTGCAGGCACTGAGGCCGGGCATCCGCATAAAACGGAGCCTGATTTCAATGGTCGACCCCAAGCTTGCCCGCCACACCGCCCTGGCCGTCCTGGCCGTCGCCAGTGCTGCGCAAGCTGGCGCCGAACCGCCGGCTGCCGGCGCCGCTGGCGCCGCCGCCGCCTCCACCACGCTCTCCTCGGGCGCGCCGAAGACCTCGGAAGGCGACGCCACGTTCAAGATCAATGGCCGCGTCCAGTATGACGTAATGAACGTCTCCACGGACGGCGTCCCGGCCGTCGACCAGGATTACTCCCGCTCCTTCGCCCGCCGCGCCTTCCTTGGCGTCGAGGGCCAGTTCAACAAGGACTGGAAATACAACATCAAGATGGCCTTCCAGCCCGGCGCCGACCAGGCGTCGTCGACTTCGACCACGGTCCGCCTGTGCCAGGACAACACCACGTCGGTGATATCCCAGCGCGCCGCCTGCCTTGCCGGTGAAGCCGATCGCGGCCCGGTCGTGACGTCGATCTCGACCTCGGGCGCCGACACGGAAGTCGGTTTTGACGATGCCTACATCCAGTACATCGCCGGCCCGTTGGAATTCACGCTCGGCCAGAACAACTTCACCTCGCCGATGGAAGAACGCACGTCCTCGCTCAACATCCCGTTCAACGAGCGCTCGAGCTACATCAACGCCTTCGGCTTCGCGAAAGTGATGGGCCTCAGCGTCAACACGGCAGGCGACAACTGGACCGCTGGCGTCGGCGTCTATGGCGACGACCTCAACAATCCGGAATCGACCAACACCAGCGAGACAGTCTCCCTGCAGGCGCGTGGCACCTGGGTTCCGGTCTTCTCGAAAACCAAGGAAGGCCTCACCGTCGTCCACGTCGGCGCCAGCGCGCGCTATCGCGACAATGCCGGCGGTCCTGACGCCACGGCGATCCGCGGACCGGGCTTCCGCTACCGCGCCCGCCCCGCCACGGGCTTCGGCGATCGTTTCGTCGACACGGGCTCGACCGCCTTCGCGCAGGACAGCTTTGTCGGCGCCGAATTCGCCGCCCAGCACAACGAGTTCGCCATGGCTGCGGAATACGGCCAGCTGACCGCCAAGCCGCAGTCGGGAACCACGCTCGGAGCGTTCGAGCCGTCCTTCGCTGGCGGCTATGTCGACTTCCTGTGGTCGCCCACGGGCGAATCCCGAGCCTACAAAACCAAGGAAGGCGCCTTCGGCCGCACGACCCCGAACCACGCGCTCGGCGCTGACGGCTTCGGCGCCGTCACGCTCGGCATGCGCTACGACTTCCTCGACCTTACCGACGGCGCGATGGATGGCGGCGGACAGAAAGGCGTCACCCTCCAGGGCACATGGCAACCCCTGTCCTTCCTGAAATTCCAGGTCGACTACTCGCGCCTTGATATCGAACGTCCGTCCAGCGCGCTCAGCGGCGATGCGGACGTCATCACGATGCGCTCCCAGATCGAGTGGTAAGCGGGAGCGTCTAAAAGAAGGCTGGCCACCCCCTCCCCCCGCCAAGGCCAGCCTTCTTCGCACTGCCTGATGTCTCTGCCAGATATCAGGAACGCGCCGCCCGGATCCTGTCCCCCCTTCCGGGCGGCGCGAAGTGCTTCCACGGGTCCTTTCGTTCTGGCCCGGGATTGGGCAGTGATGGAGCCGGAAACATCCGGGGACCGTCCGACGCCCATGAGCGCGACAATCGATCATCTCGAAGCCGACCACCGCGTGACGGTCACGCAGGCGTTCACCGATGCGCGTGGACTTGCCGTGCCCGCCGGCGCAACCGGCGTCATCCGCCTGATGGGTCTCGACCTCAAGGCGATGGAGTTCACCATCGACTGGGAGCTTGATGACAAGGCGCAGACCCCGCAGCGGCTTGTCTTCTCGCTGAATGCTGCAAACGGGCCGCGCAACGGAAAGATGCGCGACTATTTCGAGAAGGGCGAGCTCACCCTGCCGCCCCGGCCGCCGAAACCGCCCAAGGCCGAAGCTTCGCCTGAACCAAAAACCGTCCGGCGTCCCGACCAGCCGCTCGATCGTTTCGGGGGGCGGCAGCCGCAGGAAGAAATCTGCCTGCACGAGCTTGAAGTCGCTTGCGATTGCGGGCCGGAATTTCATCGCAAGGTTTTTCGCGCCGGCGATCTCAACACGGCGGCCTGCCTTCGCTGCGGCGCAGTCACAGTGACGAAGCAGGTCGGCGATGACGGCCGGTTCACGGGCGATGCGTGGACGGCGTACTGGACGGTCGCGACGCCGCAATCCGTCGTCGACTGGCTTGGCCGCTTTCCGCGTGTCTCGGTCGATCATGCTGGCGCGGCCTGGCGCTGGCCGATGTCGGCATCGCTGGTGCGCTATCCGACGCTCTACTATCCCGCTGACACGCGCGTGGCCGATGCCGGGGAACTGAAAGCGCTGGAGGCAGTGCTCGCCGAAGCGCAAAAGCCGCTCTCGCGCGCCGACAATCTGGGATCTGCGTGCGGCGACATCCCTGCTCCACCCGCTGGCCTGCCGGAGGCGTTCCGCGGTTTCGCTGGCTTGCAACAGGCGCTGGCCCTGCGTCCGGGCAGCGATCTCGATACGCTGAAAGCGCATGCTCATCTGCTGAGCTGGTCGTGCGAGCTGGCGGCGGCGCTGTTGATCCGTCGCGAGGGCGCTTATGGCATCACGATGGAGTGGCTGCGTTCGGACGACGAAGACACGTTCGGCGCGGGCATCGCCATGCTGAGGGATGCGCGCCCTCTATTCTCTGGCCCCGACGATCCGAAGCTTGCGCCTGAACTGCTCGGACTGATGGATGGCCTACCGCTGGGCAAGCTGAGGGATGTTCCTGATCGAGTTGAAAGCTGGTTTCGGTTCGAGGCGTTGCTGGTGGCGATCGTCGACCTAGGCGCAAACAGCCCGGAGATGCTCGACGGTCTTGCCGCTCTCAAACTGAAGCTGGTGAAGAAGGATCCGCATGTGGTCGAGGCGATCGGCATCGTGATCAACGAGCTGAACGGCGTGGACAATCGCCCCGCGCAGTATCGCTAGGGCGCAAACGCTCGCGACCTCGCAGGCATGGCCTGCGGGGCGCGAGGGTTTGAGTTTCGGGCAGCTGAAGGCACAGGCGGGCCGCGCGAGCGGAGCATGGCGCGCGAGCCCCCTCCCGCTTTCGCTGCGCTTCGGCGCGGCATGCCGTCTTGCGCTCCAGAGAGCGCACGGACTGGCTCCGCCGCGCAGAGCGCAAGGGAAGCGGATCGATCGAGGCGTGGAGAACCAGCCGTGAGCCTGCGCTGCAGGGTGGCGGCAAGCCTGCGGGCGGCGGCGTCGAGATCGAGGCAGCGGCGGCGCCAGGCGTCGAAGCGCTTGAGGAAGGATCGTTGGTCGGTGGGAGGACTTGGCGGCTGGTAGCGCACATCACCGGGATTGAGGCCGTTGAGCCGGAAGGCCTGCCGCCATAACGCCAGCGCCTGCTGCGCCTCTGCCCGCACGAGCAGAAGGCGCAGCAGGTCGAAGTCGTCAGGCGCGATGCGGCGGGCTTTTGTCTTCATCACGCGCACAAAGGCGGCGTGGAAGGCGATCATCAACGGCCAGAAGGCCGCGATGACGCCGATGAAGCAGGTCACGTCGCAGACGAACCAGAGCGGAAACCGGCGCTGTTTCATGGCGCACAGTGTGGGCCCAGGCACAGCGGGTGAGGATGGAGGAGGACGAACCCAGCATATCCTTTCGCGCGTGGGGTTTGATTGCGTTGAGGATTTGGCTTTTTGGCGCGGGAGATATCCGGCTGGGTATCAGGCCTTCACGGTGTCATCCCGGAAGCGCGCCTTGTCGCGCCGAAGCACAGCGAAGGCGGAAGCGCTGTCCGGGATCCATTTCGCAGATCGTCCCGCTTGAGGCCCATCACCGCGTGTGATCGGGCGAGTGGCTACCGTCGCGGCTCGTAGCGCAATGCCACCGAGCCGCCGGCAAACTCGTGCTTGCCGACGAATTTCAGGTCGATCGTCTTTGTGAGGCCGGCGAAGAGGGTCGGGCCGTGGCCGACGATCCGCGGCTGCATCACGAACTCGTACTCGTCGATCAGCCCGAGCTCAGCGAGTGCGAGCGGAAGCATCACGCCGCCGACGTAGAGGCCCTTGCCGGGTTCCGCCTTCAGCCGGCGGACGGTTGCCTCGATCTGGTCGACGCGGATCAGCTCCGCGTTCCAGTCGACCTGCCCAAGGGTGTTCGAGACGACGTACTTCTTGGCGGCATGGATGATCTTGGCGAACGGCATCGTCCACCCGGGCATCCAATCCGGCCTCACACCGGTCTCGGCGGGCTCCCGCCAACCGGCCTCCATGAGCCCATAGGTGACGCGGCCGAAGATCAGGGCATCGGCGCGGGCGAGGGTCTCAGCGGCATGGCGATGCAGCTCCTCATCGGGGACCCCCACCTGATGATCGACGCAGCCATCGAGCATGACGTTGATTGAGTACCGCAATGGCCGCATGCCTCAGTCTCCCAGCAGTGCTTTGAGCCGCAGATAGGCGATGATTGGATCCCAGCCTTCCGCTTCGCTTCAGCCGGGATGACAGCGGTGGTCGTGCGAGCTACGCCGCGAGGCCTTTCAGGCGTTTGCCGATGATCTCTTCGGCTTCGGCCATGATGCGGTCGATCAGTTCCTTGACCGTCGGCACGTCGTGAATGAGGCCCGCGACCATGCCGCAGGAGAAGGCGCCGGCATCCATGTCGCCGTCCTGCATGATCTTCGGATAGACGCCGGCGACCTGGGCGATGATGTCCTCGAACTTCACGTTCTTGCCCTTGGCGGCTTCCATCTCGAGGATTTTCTCCACGCCGCCATTGTTGAGCACGCGCTCGGTATTGCGCAGCGGGCGCATGATGAGGCGGGTGTCGAGTTCGGAGGCGGCGACCAGCGCGTCCTTCACATTCTGGTGGATCGGCGCTTCCTTGGTGGCCATGAAGCGGGTGCCCATATTCATGCCCTCGGCGCCGAGCGCGAGAGCCGCGACCAGCGAGCGGCCATCGGCCATGCCGCCGGAGGCCACGAAAGGTATCTTCAGTTCCTCAGCGGCGCGCGGGAGCAGGATGAAGTTCGGCACGTCGTCCTCGCCCGGGTGGCCGCCGCATTCGAAGCCGTCGACGCTGACCGCGTCGCAGCCGATCGACTCAGCCTTCTTGGAGTGGCGCACCGAGGTGCATTTGTGGATCACCTTGATGCCGGCTTCCTTGAAGAAGGGCATGACCTGCGCCGGGTTGTTGCCGGCCGTCTCCACGATCCTGATGCCTTCCTGGATGATGGTGCGCACGAAGCCCGGATAATCAGGCGGCGTCACGGCGGGCAGGAAGGTGAGGTTCACGCCGAAGGGCTTGTTCGTCATTTCCTTGCAGCGGCGGATTTCCTTCTGGAGGTTTTCCGGCGTGCGCTGGGTGAGGCCTGTGATGATGCCGAGACCGCCTGCATTGGAGACGGCAGCCGCCATTTCCGCAAAGCCGACATAGTGCATGCCGCCCTGGATGATCGGATGCTCGATGCCGAACATCTCGGTGATCTTCGTCTTCATGGCGATTTCCTCTTTGGTGTCGGATGCATCAGGAAGCGACCAGCCAGACGCCGTCAAGACTGTCTGTAGGTCAGCGTGTGCGCTCGTTCAGCGGTTTCTTGGCCTGGTAGTGGACCCGCTTTGCCGGAACGCTGACCAGCTGGCGTTCCGGCCAGCGCAAGGCGGTAAGTTTGCCGCCGTAGACGCAGCCCGTGTCGAGGCAGATCGTGTTGTTGACCCAGTCCGTTCCGGGCGCCGCGACATGGCCATAGACGATGGCGGCATCGCCTGAATATTCGGCCGCCCAGTTGCGGCGGATGGGATAGCCGAACTCGTCGGATTCACCCGTAGTATCGCCATAGAGGGCAAAGGAGCGGACCTTGCCGTCCTCGCTTCCGATCATGTCCTGCTTCAGGCCGGCATGCGCCACGACAAGCGCGCCGCCATCGAGCCAGAGATAGATGGGCAGGCGGCCGATGAAGGCGCGCACCCTGTGCCGGAAGGCCGGGTTTTCCTCCGCCATCTGGTCGATCGACATCTGGAGGCCATTGCCGGGTTTCACATTGGCGCCGCCCAGCCAGCGGGCGAACTTGTTGTCGTGATTGCCCTCGACACAGAGCGCGGCGCCACTTTCCACCATGGCCATAGCGATGCGCAGGACATCCGGGCTGCGCGGGCCGCGATCAACAAGATCGCCGACGAAAACCAGCGTGCGGCCCGGCGGCGGCGTGACCTTCACGTCGAGATCCCTGCCCTCGCCTGTCCACTCGACATCGTAGCCGAGCTCGGCGAGCAGCGCCTCAAGCTCGTCGCAGCAGCCGTGCACGTCGCCGACAATGTCGAACGGTCCGGTCAGATCACGGCGATCAAGGCTCGCCCGCGTCATGCAATTACAGCGTCCGCGCGATCAGGAGTTTCATGATCTCGTTGGTGCCGCCGTAGATGCGCTGGATGCGGCTGTCGCGGTACATGCGGCTGATCGGGTATTCGTCCATGAAGCCATAGCCGCCGAAGAGCTGCAGGCAGCGGTCGACGATCTTGCCTTCGAGATCGGTGAGCCAGTATTTCGCCATCGACGCGGTGGAGGCGTCGAGCTTGCCGGCCAGGTGCAGGCGAATGCAGTGGTCGACGAAGACGCGGCCGACGGTTGCCTCGGTCTTGCATTCGGCAAGCACGAACTGGGTGTTCTGGAAATCGAGGATCTTCTTTCCGAAGGCCGAGCGCTGCTTCACGTAGTCGATGGTGAGGGCGAGGGCGACCTCGATCGTGGTGATGGCCTGCACCGCGATGTTGAGGCGTTCCTGCGGGAGCTGGCCCATCAGCTGGATGAAGCCCTTGCCCTCCTCCGTGCCCAGCAGGTTTTCGGCGGGGACTTTCACGTCATTGAAGAACAGCTCCGACGTGTCCTGTGCATCCTGGCCAAGCTTCTTGAGATTGCGGCCGCGCTCGAAGCCTTCGGCGTCGTCGGTTTCGACGAAGACCAGCGAGATGCCTTTCGCTCCCTGAGCCGGATCGGTCTTGGCGACGACGCAGATCAGGTTAGCGGTCTGGCCGTTGGTGATGAAGGTCTTGGAGCCGTTGATGACATAGCCATTGCCGGAGCGCTTGGCGGTGGTCTTGACGCCCTGCAGGTCTGAGCCTGCGCCGGGTTCGGTCATCGCGATGGCGGAGACGAGTTCGCCGGTCGCCATGCGGGGGAGCCAGCGTTTCTTCTGCTCCTCGGTGCCGTAGTGGATGATGTAGGGCATGACGATCGCGTTGTGCAGCGAGGCGCCGAAGCCATCGGCGCCCTTCTTGCCGAGCTGTTCCATCAGGATGACTTCGTGGCGGTAGTCGCCGCCCATGCCGCCGTAAGCTTCCGGCGTGGAGAGGCCGAGCAGGCCGGCGGCGCCAGCCTCGTTCCACATCTCGCGGTCGACGCATTTCTGCTTGCGCCATTTCTCGACGCGCTCGGCGGGAGCGTGCTGGTCGAAGAACTTCGCGACCGAGTCCTCGAACATGCGGATCTCTTCGTCCTGCATGAAGTCCGGACGCTCGACGTTCAGTACCGACACTTGTGACTCTCCGATTGCTGCTTTACGCGCGCGTCATCCTGCACACGAGACGCGCCAAGTCCACGCGAAGTTTGGGATGACGCCGCGTTCTAGCTTATCTGCACCACGCCGGGTCCGGGCTCGGGCGTGAACAGCGCGGCGACGTCGGTGGCGCGGTGATCCTGGGCGACGCGCTGGTTCACATAGCCCTTGTCGGTGATTTCGCCGGCGTCGAGCGAGGGTGGCGTGGTCAGCACCTTGAAGCGCCCCACCCTGCGCGAGGAGCCGGGCTGGGTGGCGTTGAACGCTGCGAGCTTGACCGCGATGTCGCGGGTCAGCGCGCCGAAGGCGGCGGCTACGTCGCCGCCGGCCGCGTCGGTTGCCGCCTTCATCGCGGCAGGCGATGGCCAGAGCAGGGAGCCGACAAAAGGCTTGTCCTGGCCGCAGACCACGGCATCGGCAACCAGCGGCGCACACGCCGCGACGATGTCCGGGCGCAGCGTGCCGACCGAGACCCAGGTGCCGGAGTTGAGCTTGAAGTCTTCGGTGACGCGGCCATCGAAGATGAGGCCTTTCTCTGGATGGTCCGGATCGGAGAAGCGCGCAGCGTCGCCGAGGCAGTAGAAACCTTCTTCGTCGAACACTTCGGCGTTCTTCTCGGGCAGGTTGAGATAGCCCTTCATCACGGTCGGGCCCTTGATGCGCACTTCCATCTTGGAGCCGGTAGGCACGAGCTTCAGTGTGAGACCGGGCAGCGGCAGGCCGACCATGCCGACACGCTCAAGCTGCCAGTGCACCATGGTGACGCCCTGCGTTTCGGTGGCGCCGTACATCGTGGTGAGCGGGATGCGCATGCCGGTCGACTGGATCGCGAGCGCCTGGATGCGGTCGTAGAGATCGTCCGACAGCGTGGCGCCACCATAGACCATGTACTGCATGCGGCTGAAGAAGGCGTCGCGGAAGGCAGGGTCCTGCTCCATCGCCTCGGCCAGCATGGCGTAGGCGATCGGGGCGGAGCCGAAATACTGCGGGCGGATTTCAGCGGCGTTCTTCATCGTGGTCTGGAAGAGGCCGGGGACGGGCCTGCCCTCGTCGATGTGGAAGACGCCGCCGATGGCGATGCAGCCGTTGAAGTTCACATTGCCGCCGGAGATGTGGCTCCACGGCATCCAGTCGAGATTCTGCAGGATCTCGTCTGGATCGGAATCGGGATGCGGCAGGTAGATCGCGTCGCGGCAGGCGATCTGGGCAGTCATCGCGCCCTGCGTCTGCGGGGTCGGCTTGGGCATGCCGGTCGAGCCGGAGGTGAAGAGATATTTTCCGACCGAGTCCGGACCGAGCCAGTCCATGGCGGTGTCGACGACGGAGGTCGCGGGCGTCTTGGCCAGCTCGTACATGTTTTCCGAGCCGGGCGAGCCGTCGGCGGAGACGATCGCAACACCATCGAGTGGAAGCGTGGCGAGCGCCTTGCGGAACGGATCCATCGTCTGGACGAAGATCGCTTTCGGCTTCACCGCGTTGAAGCAGTGTTTGAGCTTGGCGAAGTCGGTCGACATGACGGAATAGGCCATCGAGATCGGCGTCGCCGGGGCGCCGATGCGCTGCGAGGCGATGCTCATCAGCGCGTGTTCGATGGAGTTGCCGGAGAGGATCAGCAGCGGTGCGTCGGGCCCGAGGCCGCGATCGATCAGCGCCTGCGCCAGCGAGCGGGTGATCTTCACCGCCTCGCCATAGGTGACCTGGCGCCAGGGGCCGTGATTGGGTTCGCGCTGTTTCAACCACGGGCGGTCGGGATGTTTCGCTGCACTCTCGTCCAGCACGTGGGGGATGGAACGCGGCGACGGGCCTAGCGGCGTGCGCGAGCAGAGATAGACCTCGCCCTTCGGACCGCGGCGCACATCCATGTCCGGCGCCCGGAACGGTAGCGGCTTGAACGGCGGCAGGTTGGCGGTATCCGCTGGCATGAAATCCTCCCGGCAGTCTTCTTGTTGACCAGACAGTATCAAGGCCAGGTGGAGCGACAACTCCCATTGCCGTCATCGGGCGGGTCGGCCTTGCAGATTTGCCGACCATCGCCGTCAAGTGTACTGGTAGCGAGCGAGTAAAAGAGGGGGGTAGATTTGCCCAGGATCAGTCCCGCCGCACGAAGCGCAGCTCTGGCCGCCAGCCTGCTTTTTCTGCCTCTGCCGGCCTCGGCTCAGACCGCAACGGACAAGCCTCGTCCACCACCCGTTTTCACAATCGTGCCGTCCGATGTTCTGGCGATTTCCTCGCCCGACAATCACTGCGCGGTCGAGTCACATCCGAAGGCGATAAATCCTGCGGTGGTAGAATGCCATGCCGCCTTCGCTCCGGTGCCTGTCATCCCGCCGCTCATCAAGGACACGACCCCCGAGCAGCGTGACGCCGCCGCCAGATGGCTCGTCAGCCAGCTGGATCAGCCCGGCGTCTGCGGGAAGAACGAGAAGATCGACAGCCGAAAAAGTTGCGCGTCCCTGGTCTATGTCCTCGACAAGAACGACCGGCAGACCGGAATTCCGGTCACGTCCGCGGCGCCGTGGGTGTATGTGGTGAACATCTACCGCATCTCGCATCCGAAGGACGAGAGCGAGGTAACGCTGTTCACGATCAACAGCAACGCCAGCGAAGGACGGTTTGGCCCCGGCAAGGATCCCGTCTGGCACCTTCTCGCGGAACAGCGGGTTTCGAAACGATGCGTGGAAGGGAAGACGCAGCACGTGGCAACCGGCGTCACGGCCTCGGGGATGAAACCCGATGCGTGTCGCTGGCTGTCCAACTCGGACCTACGGTACAAGCCGATGCTTCTGCTGGCGCACAGCAATGCGAAAGTCGTCCTGAACAAATCGCTGGTCGATCGCGTGTTCGACGCGCCGATCTACGTCGTTCAGAACGTGGAGGCCGCGATGAGACAGTTCACTGGCGCCGGCGCCGGCCTCAAGGGCGGCGCGCCCTGATAGCCCGACTTAGTCGTTCAAGTGGACGCCCCAATCAACCGCGCCGGGCGGCCTCGATGGCGGCGACATCGATCTTCTGCATGGTCATCATCGCTTCGAACGCGCGCTTCGCTTCAGCACCGCCGGCGGCCATCGCTTCGGTCAGGACGCGCGGCGTGATCTGCCAGTTCAGGCCCCATCTGTCCTTGCACCAGCCGCACGCGCTCTCCTGGCCGCCATTGCCGACGATCGCGTTCCAGTAGCGGTCGGTCTCTTCCTGATCCTCGGTGGCGATCTGGAAGGAGAAGGCTTCGCTCTGCCTGAATGCGGTCCCGCCATTGAGGCCGATGCAGGGGATGCCGACGACCGTGAAGTCGACCGTCAACACATCGCCCTTCTTGCCGGACGGATAGTCACTGGGCGCGCGGTGTACCGCGCTAACGAAGGTGTCGGGAAAGACCTCGGCATAGAAGCGGGCGGCAGCCTCGGCGTCCTTGTCGTACCAGATGCAGATCGTGTTCTTGTTCATGGCTGCTCCTTTTCCTGCGGACTTTAGCATTCTCGAAGACACCTTGCCTTCCCTTCCGGACCAACCGTCCGCGCGAACCACGGTTCCGCCGCCTGCGGCCCGACATGCCCGCGGTTCACTGGCAAGTGATCTTCACCTTCAGCGAGGCAGCTCGGGATTGCGCGAAATACGGGCAGAAACCTGTGCCTCGGGGCCGAACCATTCCCCTCGCGTCACCCGAGACGAAACGTCCCCGGCAATGTAGGATTGCCTGCAAGCTTGAGGGAAATACCCATGAGGACTGTCACGATTTCGATCCTGCTGGCCGCTGGCGCAGCGCTCGTTTTTCCGGCCCATGCACAGGAGGCTTCCGTCGCGCCGCCTGTGGCCGCAGACCCGGCGCTGGGTGGAGGAACCTACTCGCCGCCGACGGATGCGCCGCTAAGCGTATGGATCGACACCACGCCGAGCGACTACCGCGGCAGCATGGCGTATGGCGTCTCCCTCCTGAAGGCCAACAAGTTCACGAAGGCCGAAGAGGTCTTCGCCGACATCCTGCGGTCCAAGAAGAACAATGCCGATGCCAACTTCTACATGGGCGTTGCCGGAATGAATCTCGGCAAGTGGGGAGAAGCGAAGAGCTACCTCGAGATCGCCGTCGAGAAGAAGCCGGAGCACCCCGATCCGAAGAGCCGTCTCGGCGTCACCTACGCCAAGCTCGGCGATACAGCTGGCGCCAACGCCCTGCGCGCGGAACTCGTGAAGATGAGCGACGCCTGCAAGGGCGACTGCAGGCTCTCGCCCTACATCATCGGCGGCATCCAGATGATCGACGAGGCGCTCGCCAAACCCTAGGCGATCCTCTCGCCTCTCGCACGGCTAATCCACCGTGATGCGCGAAGCCCTGACGCGGCAAGCGGGTTCGCATTTCTTGTTGTCGGCATTGTCGCCTGAGATCTGGACCGTAGCGCCGACCACGAATGTCTCGGGCGCCTTGGCGGCCGATACCGCCGCGCCCTCGACGCGCCCTCGACGCGCCAGAGATTGCCTGTCCCCTCAAGCCCACTTCCCGGCCCCGAGCCCATGCTCGCCTGGACAACTTTGGTCGCCGACACCCACAGGATCCGCTTGCCGTCGAGCGTGTCGACCTTTTCGATCTGCCCGGTCACCTTGATCGGAGCGGTCCGGTCGAAACCGCCTTTGGGAAATTCTTCCGGCCCAGGCGTCAGCAGCGTGACGGTTTGTGCAGATGCTGCTGCATACGCGAGCACCGCCAGCATGGCGATCAATACCAACTTCATGCACGTCCCCTTCTTCCCAGTGCGGGCAGATGGAACGAGGCAAGCGTGGTGAAATTTTGGCGAGGTTTGAGACCTGCCGGTACCAGCCGATGCGGCTAGGCCGCCTTCTCCACGAACACCGTGCCGGCGGAGTAGCCGGCGCCGAAGGAGCAGATGAGGCCCTTCTCGCCAGGGCGGAAATCGCTTGAGTGTTTGTGGAAGGCGATGATCGAACCCGCTGACGAGGTGTTGGCGTAGGTGTCGAGGACGGTGGGGCTTTCATCCTCGCTGGCTTCGTGGCCAAGCACCTTGGCGGCGATCAGGCGGTTCATGCCGGCATTGGCCTGGTGCAGCCACATACGCTTGAGGTCGGTCGCCTTGAGGCCGAGCCGGTCCATCTCGCCCTGGATCATGCCCGAGACCATCGGCACGACTTCCTTGAAGACCTTGCGACCTTCCTGGACGAAGAGCTTGTCGTTGGCGCCAACGCCAGCGGGATCGCCACGATTGAGGAAGCCGAAATTGTTGCGGATGTTATTCGAGAACTGTGTCTTGAGATGCGTGCCGAGGATCGACCACGAGCCCTTGGGCGCAAAGTCTTCCGCCTCGATCAGCACGGCCGTAGCGACGTCGCCGAAGATGAAGTGGCTGTCGCGGTCAGTGAAGTTGAGGTGGCCAGAGCAGATCTCGGGGTTCACCATCAGGACCGAACGCGCATGCCCTGCCCGCACGAAATCGGCGCCGGTCTGGATGCCGAAGGTCGCCGACGAGCAGGCGACGTTCATGTCGAATGCGAAGCCTTCGGCGCCGAGTGCGGCCTGCACCTCGACCGCCATGGCGGGATAGGCGCGCTGCATATTGGAGGCAGCGCAGATCACGGCGTCGATATCCTTTGCCTCGCGGCCGGCTTTCGCCATCGCTTCCTTCGCGGCGGCGACGGCGATCTCGGCGAGGATGGAAATCTGGTCGTTGGGGCGTTCGGGGAGATGTGGGCGCATCACCGTCGGATCGATCACGCCCGATTTCTCGACAACAAAGCGCGACTTGATGCCGGACGCCTTCTCGATGAATTCGACGGAGGAGTGCTGTTTGGCTTCGAGCTTGCCGGCCGCGATCTCGTCGGCGTGCTCGGCATTCCAGCCATCGGTCCAGGCATTCAGGCTCGCGACCAACTCCGCGTTCGATATGGAATGGGGGGGCGTGTAGAGCCCGGTGGACGAAATCACTGGACGCGTCATGAAGACCTCACGAAATGACCCGGGTGGTTTAGGCCTACGGCGCTTCACCGTCGAGGCCTCTCGGCGCCCTCTCTGACCCAGCGTCAGCCGTGCTTCAGGCACTCGGCAACGCCGGCATAGCCGGGCTGGTCGATCATGACCTGCGCCAGCACGCTGTCGCGCAGGTACGCATGCAGTTCTGGCTTGTGGATATCGATCTCGTCGAGGCGGATCGCCGCGCAAAGCTTCGCGCGCAGATGGGACACCGGGCCGGTGGCATGAAGCAGCGCGTGCAGCGCCTGGGCTTCCCAGGCCTCGGCATCGGCGCCGAGCGCGAGCTCGCGAAGCGCGATGTCGACCGAGTTGGCGGCGACGCGGGCAAGGAACTGATTGCGCCCGTCCAGCGCGGCCGACGCTTCGTTACGCAGGAAGTCGCGCACGCCCTTGAGCAGTTCGCCGGACCTCGGCAGTTCGGTGGTCGACAGCGTGCGGTCGGCGGCCTGCGGCTGGCGCGCCCAGCCTGGGATGATGAGGTTCACGCAGTCGATCTGGCATTCCGAGCTGCGTCGGCCGATAGCCGGGCGCTCGACGCTGGTGTCCATGCCTGCGCGCCAGGATTGCGCCATGGAGAGCGTGCCGACCGCCCACCAGAACGAGCCGAAGACCTCCCAGAAGTGGACAGCGGCGCGATCGACCTTGTGGCCTGAGACGGACTCATAGCCGGCGAAGAGATCGTCCGGCTCGCCGAAACCGCCGACCGGCTTGTCGGCGACGCCGAAGCGCCAGGATCGCGTCATCAGCCAGCCGAGATCGCGCATCGGATCGCCGATGTGCGCCAGCTCCCAGTCGAGCACAGCGACAACGCCCTTGTCGGGCTGGACGATGAGATTGCCATTGCGGAAGTCGGAATGGACAAGCGTAAGACGATGATGCTTCGGCAGGTTGGCCAAGAGCCACTTCGCCGTGAAATCGATCATCGGCTGTGGCGTCTCGAATTCGAGATAGGCGGCGTGCGTCTTGCGCACCGTGTGTTCGGGCGTGAAGGATTCGAGGACCGTATCGAGGCCGGACGCCGCCACGTCTGCCTTGTGCAGGCGACCGAGGATTTCGCCGCACTGGCGGGCCAGCGATTTGCGGGTTGCTTCGAACTCGGGCGCGCGGGCGATCTTTCCGCCAAGGGTTTCGCCGGCGATCCATTCCATGACGAAGCCCGTCCCAAGTTCGTCGGTGGGTTCGAGCAGCAGATAGATTTCGGGACCCGGCACGCCGGCTTTACTTGCCGCGCTGAACAGCTTTGCCTCGACATCGAGGCCCGGCCCCTGCCCGAGCGCCGAGCGCCCGTTGTGCGGAGACCGGCGCAGGGCAAGCAAGCGCTCGGCGCCGGAGACGCGCGTCTTCAAGCGATAGGTTTCGCGGCTGGCGCCTGCGGAGAGGCGCTCGCACGAGACCAGCACCTCGAAGCCCGGCATGCGCTTCAGCGCCTGTTCGAGTTTGGCGGCGTCGATCATGCGGCAGGATCCGGCCGCTTCGCGGCCAGCCCCCTCCGTCCCGGCGCGACGCACCGATCCACCTCCCCCACTTGCTTCGCAAGTGAGAGAGGACTTCCCCATGCCGTTAGACGGCTGGAAGTCCTCCACCGCCGAAGGCGGGGGAGGTGGATCGACGCAAAGCATCGAGACGGAGGGGGCCGCGAAGCGGACAAGCCAATCATTCCACCACGCCTTTCGGCGCGCGCTGGTCCATGAAGCCGAACATGTAGCCGGCGACGCGGCGCATCTGGATCTCTTCCGATCCCTCGGTGATGCGATAGCGGCGATGGTGACGATAGATGTGCTCGAACGGCTTGTGGCGCGAATAGCCGAGGCCGCCATGCACCTGCATCGCGCGGTCGGCCGCCTCGCAGCAGAGGCGGTTTGCCCAGTAGTTGCACATCGACACTTTATCGGAGACGGCGAAGTTGCCGATCGTGTCCATCTGCCAGGCGGTCTTGTGGATCAGGGCGCGCAGCATCTCGCACTGCGTCTGCAGCTCGACCAGCGGGAACTGGATCGCCTGGTTGGAGGCGAGCTTCTTGCCGAACGGCGCACGCTCGTTGGCGTAGGCGACGGATTCATTGATGCAGAACTGCGCGGCACCGAGCGAGGACGCCGCCTGGCGAATGCGGTTCTCATTGAAGAAGTGCTGGACGACCTGCAGGCCTCGGCCCTCGCCACCGAATATGGCGCTGTCGGGCACGCGCACGCCCTTCAGCGTGATGTGAGCGTGGTCGGACGGCATGTTGAAGGTCCAGAGATATTCCTCGATCGTGAACCCGGGCGACTTGATCGGAACGAGAAAGGCCGTGATGCCGTGGCCGTCGCCGGCCTTGCCGGATGTGCGCGCCATGATCATGTCGTGGCTGGCCTTGTGGACGCCGGTGTTCCACGTCTTCTCGCCATCGATGATCCAGTCCGATCCGTCACGGCGCGCGACCGTTTCCATGTGGGTGGCGTCCGAGCCGTGCTTCGGTTCGGTGATGCCGAAGGCGAAGCCGCGCCGGCCAGCGGCAAGATCGTCCATCCACTCGGCCTTCTGGCCATCCGTTCCGTAATTCCACATCAGCAGCGCGCCAACGCTGTTGCCGACGATGGAGTGTTCGTTCTGCAAGTCGTTGTGGAGGCCGAGCCCCATCGCAGCGAAGTGCTCGCGGATCACCGCCATCGCGAGGTTCGAGCCGCAGCCAACATCGCGGGCCGAACCGCCCAGCTCCTTCGCCAGGGCGAAGCGGAAATGCCCTGCCTTGTCGGCACGGCGGCGGGCCTCGCGCAGCAGGTCTTCCCACTCTTCCCTTGGCAAGCCTCCTCGGTCCCAGTCGGTGCGGGCGTGTTCGCGGCGGTGGTCGAAGAAGCGGATATTGTCGTCCTGCTCCTCGAGCGGCCTGATCTCGGTCTCGATAAAGCGGTCGAGCTCGGCGAGATAGTCGACCAGTCCCTTCGGCAGATTGAAGTCCACTTTTTGTCTCCGGCGCTTCCTGCCGGAGACTGTGACCTACTCGGCGGGAACCGCAACCGGGGTCGGCGCGGGATTCGTCTTGCGATCCTTCGGCGCCAGCAGCAGATACATGGGCGGCGTCACGATCCGTGCGATCAGCGTGGACGAGATCAGGCCCCCGATGATCACCATGGCGAGCGGTGAATAAAGTGGCGAATTCTCGAACACCAGCGGCGTCAGGCCGCCAATCGCCGTAAGGGAAGTCAGCAGGACGGGCAGGAATCGCACCTCGCCAGCCTTCTCGATCGCCTCACGCAACGGTGTTCCGCGTTCTCGCTCCTGGTTGGCGAACTCCACCAGCAGGATCGAGTTCTTGATCTCGATGCCGATGAGGGCAATGAACCCGATGATCGACGTGTACGACAGTGACTGATTGCCGAGATAGAGCGCGATCAGGCCGCCCATCACGCCGAACGGAATCACGAACGCGACCACGGCCGCCGTCGCAAATGAGCCGAATTCCAGCAGCAGAACAGCCATCACGCCGAACATTGCGATCAGCATCGCCGGACCCATCCCGCCGAAGCTGCGCGACTGGGCCTCGGCCTCGCCGCCGACATTCCAGGAATAGCCGGCGGGAAGCTTGATCGCGGACAGTTGCTTCTGGACGTTGGCCGTGACCTGGGCGTTGAGGAAGCCCGGCTGGATATAGGCCGTGACCGTCACTGTGCGCTCGCGCTGGAAGCGGCTGATCTTGGCCGGGCCCGACGAGATGCGCGGTTCGGCGAATTCGGACAGTGGCGCCGCCGAGCCATCGCCTGTCCAGATATAGAGTTTGCCGAGATCGGTCATGTTCATCCGTTCGGCGCGTGGCGCCCGCACCACGACCGGATAGGCATCGCCTACTGGATCACGGAAAGACGCAACG
The DNA here is from genome assembly GCA_965279205.1 of Hyphomonadaceae bacterium. Classification (GTDB taxonomy): domain Bacteria; phylum Pseudomonadota; class Alphaproteobacteria; order Caulobacterales; family Hyphomonadaceae; genus UBA7672. The sequence goes on along the minus strand of OZ257144.1, from coordinate 613,770 downwards.
CGTGCGCCGCCAATGGCGATGCGCAGGGTCTGGTCCAGCGAGCCGGCCGGAACGCCGCGCAGCGCGGCCGCTTCCGTGTTGATGTTGAGATCGAGGTCGAGCAGGCGCTCGGACAGCGGGTTGTTAATGTTGCGGATGCCTTCGGCGCCGGCCATGGCGCGCTCGACCTCCGCCGCGATGCCGGTCAGCACTTCGATGTCGGCGCCCTGGATGCGGATGGCGATCGGCGCGACAATCGGCGGACCGTTGAGGAAGCGCTTCACGTTGAAGCGCGCGCCCGGATACCTGGCGAACTCGGCGCGCAGCTCCTCAAGCAGCGCGTTGCCTTCCTTGGGCTCCCAGTGATGGAAGCGGGCATAGATCCCGCCGACATTGCTCGCCTGCTCGCTCGGCTGTTCGTTGTAGTAGACCTGCGGATTGCCCCGCCCTGTATTGGCGAAGCGCCAGGTGAATTCCTTGTGCTTCGCCATGACGCCATCGGCATACATCACAGCCTTGTCGGTCTCCTCGACCGATACGCCCTGGGGCAGTTCGACCTCGACCATGAAGTAGGGGCTGTCGTTTTCCGGGAAGAGGCTGAAGCCGAGCTTCGGCACCAGCGTCAGTGTTGCGGCAAACAGCGCCAGTCCGACGATGACCGTGGTACGCGGCATGCCCAGCGCCACTTTCAGGATCGGGCGATAGATTGCGTGGATCGCTCCCATGACGCCGTCGAGGACGAAGTTGGAATGCGCGTTGCGTGGCAACAGACGGCTGGCGAGGAACGGAATCACCGTCAGCGCCACGAACAGCGAGGCGGCGATCGTGCAGACAACGGCCATCGGCAGAGAGCGCGTGAAGTCGCCCGCGCTCTCGGGCAGGTTCAGCAACGGCACGAAGGCCAGCAACAGGGTCGCTGTACAGCCCAGTACGGCGACGTTGATCTCGTTGACGCCGGCGATGGCGGCGTCGCGCGGGCTGAGACCGCCGCGCAGGTGGCGCGATATGTTCTCGGTGACCACGATGGAATCGTCGACCAGCAGGCCCAGCGCCAGCACGAAGCCGGCGATCGACAGCTGGTTCAGTGAATAGCCCAGCTTCTCCAGCACGATCACGCCGATGGCGAACGACGCCGGGATCGACACCATCACGACGATCGAGGCGCGGAAGCCGAGCGGCAGCAGGGTCAGCAGCACAAGCGCAATGGCGATCGTGAAATCGCGGCCCAGCGATGACAGGCGGTGAGCCACCGTCTCCGACTGGTCGAACCCTCGATCCAGCGTGATTTCCGGCGGCAGGCGCGGGGCGAACTTGTTCACCTGGAAGCGCACGTTGTTCATCACGTCGAAAATCGTCGCGCCAAGCTTTGCTCTCGCGGTCACAAAGAGCGAACGCTTGCCGTTGAAGCGGGCGCGCACGGTCTGCTCGTCATTGGTCCATTCGACCGTCGCCACATCGCCGAGGGTGATGGCCGACGCGCCATCGCTGCGCAGCACGATATCGCGAATTTCCGTGAGACTATCGAACGCCCCGGTCGCCTCGACGTTGAAGCGCCGGCCACTGGTCTCGACTGCGCCGATCGGGATGTCGACGCCTTCGCGCTGCACCGCGTCGGCCACCACCGTCAGCGGCAGGCGGAAGGCGGCCAGCTTGTCCATGTCCGGCGTGACGCGAACCTCGGCGGGAGGCACGCCCCAGATCTCGGCCTGCTGGATGCCGTCCGCACGCTCCACGGCGTCGCGCAGCTCGCGCGCATATGCCTCCATCTGCCGGTAAGACGCCGTCTCGCTGACCAGCGCCATCTGCACGATGTTGGTCTGCGCCGGATTCTGCCGGTTGGCGCGCAGGAGCGTGATGCCCGGCGGCAGGCTCGCGCGGATCACGTTCAGCTCGCGAACGACCTCGTCGTACTTCTTCTCCGGGTCGGAGCCGTAGATGAAGGAGACGCCGATGCTGGCAAGGCCGGCCTGGCTGGTCGAGCGGATTTCATCGACATCTTCAAGACCATTGAGCGCCGTCTCGATCGGGATCGCGACCACGCGCTCCATCTGTTCAGCGTCGGCGCCCGGCAGCACGACGAATACGCCGACGCCCGGGAAGGACACGATGGGGTCTTCTGATTTCGGGATCGACATGACGGACTGGATGCCCAGTCCGAACAGCATGACGAACAGGATCAACGTGAACTGCCAGCGGTCGACGAAGAAGCGCGTGAAACCCTGCATCCCCCGTGTCCCTTCGCGCTATTTGCCGGCGACGCTGACGATATCTCCGTCGCGCACCATCGATGCGCCGCGCGTGATCACGCGGTCGCCCGGCGCAAGGCCCTTGAGGATGGTGACGCCCAGATCGCTGACACCGCCCGTTTCCACGGCGCGACGGTGCGCCTTGTTGTCGGCGCCGATGACGAAGACCACGCCCTGGTCAGCGCGCGCGTCGATCAGCGAGATCGCCGGTACGATGAACTCGGGTGCGGCGGACTGGGCGCCGTCGGTTCCCGCGATCACCACTTCGGCCACTTCGCCCGAACGGAGGCCTTCGGGATTGTCGACCAGCACCTCGATCTCGAAGGCGCCGGACTGGGAGCTCTTGGCGGCGATGCGTGCGACCTTGCCGGACATGGCGCTCCGCTCGCGGATGTTCACGGCGGCGGTGTCGCCAACCTTGACGCGGGCGACTTCGGCTGAGGTGACAGACGCTTGCACGACGAGGCCGGTGCGCGCTTCGCCGACCCAGAGAATGGGCTGGGCGGCGCCGACCATCTGGCCGCGCTCTGCGTCGCGCTTCAGGACGACGCCGGAAGCTGGCGACACGACCGTGACCCGCTCGCGCGTGCGCTCAAGCGCCAGGCGGGCATTGTCGAGTTCCATCTGCGAGGCGGCGCCATTGGCGTGCAGCCGGGTCATGCGCTCGAAATTCTGTTCGGCGGTCTGGCGAGCGAGAGCCGTCTCGACGGCGTCTGCGCCACCCGTCGTCTTGCGCAGGGTGGCGAGCGTCTGGCCGGCGCGGACCTGATCGCCTTCATCCACGACCAGTGATTCGATTTCACCGGCCGCGCCGAACGCCAGCGCCGTCTCGCGCTTGTAGGCGACGAGGCCGCTGGCGCGGACACCGCCGGCCGTTCCCGCCGACGAGATGGTTACCGCTTCCACTGCGGCGGCGGCAGGCGCTGCTGCCGGAGCGGGAACCGCTGCCTCGCCGGAACAGGCTGCCAGAGCCATTGCGAGAAGGCAGGGCCAGACCAGTTTTCTTGAAGCTGACAGAGTCCCCAGCATGTGCCACCTAGTATATGGATGGGTTACCTTGACGGTGTCTAATTTATATTAGACAGTGTCAAGCAGAATCGGGACACACATGACCGTTACCAGGACTATTTCCAAGGACGATGTTCGCGCCGGCATTCTTGAGGCCAGCATTGCATTGATGAACGAAGGCGGCCTTGGCTCTCTCTCCATGAGGGAAGTCGCTCGCCGTGCAGGCGTCAGTCACCAGGCGCCGTATCACTACTTTGCCGATCGCGAGGCGATCCTGGCCGAACTGGCCGGCGAAGGTTTCGAGCAGCTGCACGACTACATGGTCAGCGCGCTGGGCCATGCGCGCGACCGGGTCGGCCGCGCTCGCGCCATTGGCGAAGCGTATGTGCGCTTTGCGCTCAATCATCCTGAAGTCTTCAAGCTGATGTTCCGGTGTGAGATGTGTGATCTCTCACGCTATCCGGACGCCAAGGCCAAGGCCGACCGCTGCTTCAACGTGGTGGTCGATGTTGTCGGCGCCCAAGGCTCTGCGGCGAATAAGGCTGATCCGGACCTGACGCCAGTGATCGTCTCCTGGGCGATGGCGCACGGGCTGGCGACGCTGCTGCTGGAAGGCAAGCTCGGCATGGCGTTCGGCGATACCGCTGACCAGCGCGAAGCCGGCGCCAATCGCGTCATCCAGTTCTTCTCGGAACGCTTCGCGAAGTAACGCTCAGCACCACGCGCCCGAGATCGGGATCACCTGCCCCGAGACGAAGCCTGACTTACCGAGTGCAAGCAGCTCGATCAGGGCTGCGACCTCTTCTGCCTCACCGAGACGGCCCATGGGCACGCGTGCGAGCAGCTTTGGCCCTTTCACCGGATCCTCGAGCAGCGCCTTCGGATAGTAGGTCTCGGTCTGGATAAAGTTGGCGCCGACTGCGTTGACCGAAATTCCATCCGCAGCGACTTCGAGCGCCAGCGTGCGCACGACGCCATTCACGGCGGCGCGGGCAGCGGCATAGGCGGCAAAGCCCGGTATCCCGCCGATTGGTCCCGACGACGAGCCGAACACGATGCGGCCGGACCTGTTGGGCCGCATCGCTTTCACAGCGGCGCCAGCAAAGGCGATCGACTCGGCAGCGAGGCGCTGGAAATAAGGCATCAGCTCCTCGATTCCGAGATCTTCTACCTTCGTGCGCGGCGCTGGCATGGCGGGCGAGATGACGATGGCGTCGAGCCTGCCGTCGAAGCGCTCTGTTGCCCTGGCGACGAGCGTGGCGGGGCTCCCCCATGGCAGGATCTCGACGCCGCTTTCCTGGCCATCCGTTGTGATGGCGGGATCGCATGCGATCACGCGGGAGCCGGCCTTGCGCAGCCGCTCGGCGATCACCGGATTGGCGAAACCGCGCAGGTCAGTGAGGAAGACGTTCTTCGTCATCTGTGGCGTGCTTCTCAGTAGTGGTCGGCGAACGGGCCGAGCTTGCACGCATAGCCTTCGGGCGGCGGCGTGAGCTTGAACGATTTCGGATTCGATCCTTTCGGATGAGAAGCCATCGTCTTCACCGCCCAGAGGTTGAAGGCCTGTGCGTTGACCTGTGGCCACATGTGGCCGTGGCCGGCCGTGCAAGCGACGTGGACGACATTGGACATCGACGAAAAATAGTTCGAGCCGGCTTGTGTCGACGGACGATAGTCGGCGCACAGTCCCGTCGGCGGGCCGCAATCCCACAGGTCTTTTTCACCGCCCCACACGGTGATGACGACCAGCGGGCTGATCGAAGCATGCAGCGGATAAGGCCCGATGCGGCCTTGATGAATTTTTGTGGGCGCCTTGATGACCGCCTGGCGCGCGTCATTGAAGGAAAGGAACGAGCCGTCATCGTTCGACACATACCACTCACCGGAGATCGGCATCCCGCCCGACCAGAAATCCGAATTGAAGGTCAGCACGCGATTGGTAACCGTGCCGCCAGCAGAAATGCCGCCGATGAACAGGCGCTTCGCGTCGAGTGGGAACTTCGTGCCAACGCAGCGGACCATCGCCTCGAAGAAGCGCGAGTCCGGGCCAGCATCGTTCTTCCACTTTTCGCCCTCGGCATTGCCTGCCCGGCCATCATTCCACGGCTTCCAGTTCCAGCCATTGGAACCAGGACCATCGCACTGGCCGCGGCCGACATTGGGATCCTGCTCGGCGCACTGGCGCACCGGACCGATCACGGTGAAACCCTGGTCCACCATCAGCGCGTTGGCGCCGGAGCGGGCGACGGTGAGATTGGCGTTGGTCGATTCAACCGTGCCGGTCAGCGGCACCCACACAGGCGCGGGACCTGCCACGCCCTTGGCTGGCGTGACGACGAAGGCGCGCATCAGGCCGTCGCTGGGAAAGCCGGTGTTGAGACCTTCCTTCAGGGCGAAGCCGTCAGGACATTCCCATTTGATGCCCTGCGACGCTGTCTGCGGATCCGGCGAGACGCACCCGGAAAGCGCGAGTGCGAGAATCGTGGTGATGACGCTGGCTCGCGCGCGCATGTCGTCTCCCTTGTCAGCCCGGCTTTTCAGAATGCCGGTATGACACGGGAGCTAGCACGGCAGGGCTGGGCCGCCAATTCTTCCGGGAACGTCAGGCTGCTTCGCTGGTGACCAGGCGTCGGCCCTGCAGCAGGCCGACATACTTGGTTGCGAGTTCGCGTGCGTCGATCGGCTTGGAGATGTAGTCGCTCATGCCCATGCCGAGATAGCGCTCGCGGTCTCCACTCATTGCATCGGCCGTGAGGGCAATGACGGGTATGTCGCGCCAGGCCTCGTTGCTGGCGCGGATGCGCTTGATCGCTTCCTTGCCGTCCATGACCGGCATGTGGACATCGAGCAGGACGATATCGAAAGGCTGCTCGCGAAGGCGCGCGAGCGCTTCTTCGCCGTTCGCGGCCTCGACGATCTTCGGCGCCAGTTGCGTGATGAACAGCTTCACGACCTGGCGGTTCACCGCGTTGTCGTCGACCAGCAGGACCCTGGCGCCCATGATCGGCTTCAGCTTGCTAGCTTCGGTGGACGCCTCATCGGCGCCCGCGGACTCCGCGGCTGCTGGCTGGGCCGCGCTCTGCCCTGCGACGAAGCTGACGTGGAAGGTCGAGCCTTCGCCGACGCGGCTTTCGACACGGACATCGCCACCCATCAGGCGAGACAACTGGCGCGTGATGGCAAGGCCAAGGCCGGTGCCGCCGAAGCGCCGGGTGATCGAGGCGTCGGCCTGCGTGAAGGCGCCGAAGATGCGTGACAGCGTCTCCTCGTCCATGCCGATGCCGGTATCGACGACGGAGATGTGGATGCAGCAGTCGCCGGTGGGCTCCGGCGCCGCGCTCATGCGGATTGTGATCCCGCCGCGCTCCGTGAACTTGATCGCGTTCGACACGAGGTTCGAAACGCATTGACGGACACGCACCGGATCGTAGCGGAGCCGCCTCGGAACGTTGTCGGCGACTTCGAGCGCCACGGTAAGGCCGCGCTCCCCTGCACGCGAGATGAAGAGCTGACGGACGCGCTCGACGGTCTGGGAAAGATCGCCGTCGATCTGCGCGATCTCGAGCTTGCCGGCTTCGATCTTGGAGATGTCGAGCACGTCGTTGAGCAGCGCGGTCAGCGTCGCACCGGATTCGGAGATGACGTTGACGCGCTCCTTCTGGGCCGGCGTGAGTTCATCGCCGGCGAGCACCTGCGCCATGCCGAGAATGCCGTTGAGCGGTGTGCGGATCTCGTGGCTCATCGATGCGAGGAAGTTCGACTTGGCGGTGGTCGCCGACTCGGCCTGCACCTTGGCCTCGATCAGAGCAAGTTCCTGCTGCTTCTGCGCGTGGATATCCAGCATCAGGCCGACAGCGCGTACATTCTCGCCCGCGGCGTTGCGCTGGACGCGGATGAACAGGCGCATCCAGCGGCCTTCGCCATCGGGGCGGTAGATGCGGGTGTCGAGGCTGCCGACGCCGGTCGTCGCAAGGCAACGCTCCCAGGCTTCGCGGACGCGATCCTGTTCCTCGTCGACATAGAGGCCGAAAGGATGGGCGTTCTGGCGCGCCAGCGCTTCCTCGCCCGCCAGTACCCTGAACGGCTCTGATATCCAGCGATAGCCGCTCTTGAGGTCGATCTCGTAGACGCCGGCGCTGGCGGCTGACATCGCCAGCTCGAGACGGTCCGACATGGAGTCAGCCTTGTCGCGCGCGACCGCCAGTTCGGTGACATTCTGGCTGATGCCGAACATCTCGTGCTTGCCCGACGCCAGCTTGCGGCCGGCGCGATAGTGGACGCGCAGCGTCTTCCATCCGCCATTGCCATCGCGATAGCGCATCTCGCCTTCGGCCGATCCGCCTTCCGACGTGATGCGGTCGCGGATGGCGTTGTCCTTGTCGATGTCATCAGGATGCTGGATCTTCTTCAGAAGGGCGAGCGGCACGGGCTGATCGATGCCGTCATGGCCGAGCGAAAGCTCGCTGGAGAAATAGTAGATCTGCGCGTCAGGATCATAACGCCATGTGCCGATCTCGGCGTCAGCAAGCAGCCGGTCGCGCACGAGGCGCGCGCCCATGATGGTTGTCAGCGCCAGCCACTCGGCCGAGACGTCGGCGAGACGCACGACCTCGCGGTTGTTCGGAATGGCGGTACGTTCGAGCCGCACCCAGACATCCTGGCTGGCATTGCTCAGGCGGAAGCAGCTCGAACCGGTGGAGTTCGATTCATCGACCGATGCGCCACGCATCAGCTCGAGGATCTCGATGCCGACGATGTGCTGGGCAGACCGGTTCACTTTGGCCGCGAAGGCTGCATTGACCTCGGTGATGCGATTGCGCGCGTCGACCACCGCGCACGGCGCGGCGGCGAGAACCGCCAGGGCCACGCCTGGCGTTTCAAGAAGATTGGTCGAACTCATCCCGGACCGGGTCCATCCGTAAACACAACAACCCCTTATTTTTACCGGAGATTGGTTTAGGCACCGTTGCATTACGGGACGGTCGGACTGCCGACACTCTCACCCCTTCCAACGAAAGTTTGCCGCGACCTCTTTACAAGGAACGACATAGGCCTATATATAACTGACTAGTCAGTTACTTAAAAGAACCGCAATGTCAGAGTCTTCCTCCCCACTGTCCTCGCCCAAATGGCGGCGCCGCGCCGAAGCCCGGCCCGCGGAAATCGTCCAGGCCGCCTATGACGTGTTCTCCGAAAAGGGGTTCGCCGCGGCGCGTCTGGACGACATCGCCGCCCGCGCCGGCGTCTCCAAGGGCGCCCTCTACCTCTACTTCGAGACCAAGCAGGACCTCTTTGCCGCCGTGGTGAAGGATGCGGTCGCCCCGAACATCGGCGCCATCGAGGCCTTCGCCCTGGGGTTTGCCGGAAGGTTCGAACAGCTGATCCGCATGATGGTGCCGCGCGTCGCCGAGCTGGCGACCCATTCGAACATAGGCCGCGTGATCAAGATGGTGGTGGGCGAGTCCGGCAACTTCCCCGAGATCGCACGCGTCTGGCATGACGACGTCATCGCCAAGGGCCTTGGCGTGCTGACCCGCGTCATCGAGCAGGCGCAGGCGCGAGGCGAAGTCCGCGCCGGCGATTCCCGCCAGCATGCGCTGTCGCTGATCGGTCCCCTGCTCACAGCGGTGATCTTCCGCGAGACCTTTGTCCCCGCCGGGGCGAAGCCTTTCGACATCCCCGCTCTCATGCAGCAGCATCTCGACAACGTGCTGCCCGGACTTCTGGCGAACCAACGGACATGAAACCGCAGCGGATCCTCATCGGCGCGCTACTTCTCCTGGCGGCGGGTCTCGCTGCTTTCCTCGCTTTCGGGCGTGGAGGCGACAGCAGCGCGGTGATTTCCGGGTATATAGAAGGCGAACCGCTCTATCCGGCCTCGCCTGTCGCGGGACGTCTGGTGCAGCTCAATGTCCAGCGCGGCGATGTGGTCGAAGCGGGCAAGCCGCTGTTCTCGATCGATCCAGCCCAGAGTGCGGCCGTGCGTGACCAGGCGGCAGCTGAGACCGAAGCGGCGAAATCCCTTGCGACGGATGCGCGGCGTGGACAGCGGCCGGCCGAACTTGGCGTGATCGAAGCGCAGCTTGCGGCGGCGCGCGCGGTGCTGAACGAGGCGGAGACATCCCTGAAGCGCGTGCAGCCTCTGACCGAAGCCGGCGCTGCTTCTCGTGCGCAGCTGGACTCGGCAGTCGCCGCACGCGCAACGGCGCTGGCAAATGTGCGCGCGATCGAAAAGCAGCTGCAGGCGGCGAAACTCGGCGCTCGCGAGGACCAGGCGCGCGCGGCGCAGGATCGTGTTCGGCAGGCGGAGGCGGTGCTGGGCGCTGCGGAGGCAAGGCTTACGGACCTGTCGCCGAGCGCGCCGTCGGGTGGACGCATCGAGGATGTCTTCTTCCAGCCGGGCGAATGGGTGCCGGCAAACCAACCGGTGATGTCCTTCATTTCCGATGATCGCGTGCGCCTGCGCTTCTTTGCGCCGGAAACGGAGATCGCAGCTTACGCGGTCGGCAAGGAGGTTGCGTTCTCGTGCGATGGCTGCGCGACCGGCCTGACCGGGAAGATCACCTATGTCTCGCCTCGCCCTGAATTCACTCCCCCGGTGATCTACAGCCGCGAGAACCGCGATCGCATGGTGTTCCTCGTCGAGGCCCAGCCGAAATCGCGCGAAGGCCTGACGCCCGGCCAGCCGATCGACGTGAAACGGCTGGAGGGCGGCAAGTGAACACGCCAGAAGAGCTGGCGATCGATGTGAAGGGGCTCAACAAGTCCTTCGGCGACAAGCATGTGGTGAAGGATTTCTCGATCCAGGTTCCGCGCGGGCGGATCACCGGATTTCTCGGACCGAACGGATCCGGCAAGACAACAACACTCAGGATGCTGTGCGGCCTGCTGACGCCGGATTCCGGCTCGGGAAAATGCCTCGGCCTCGACATCGTCGCCCAGTCGGACGCGATCAAGCTGCGCGTCGGCTACATGACGCAGAAATTCTCGCTCTACGAGGATCTCACGATCGAGGAGAACCTCATGTTCATGGCGCGCGTGCACGGGCTCGACCGTCGGCGCGAGCGCGTGACAGAGGCGCTGGAACGGCTCGGCCTGCTGGAGCGTCGCACACAGCTTGCGGGCAAACTATCAGGCGGGTGGAAACAGAGGCTGGCGCTCGCCGCTTCGACCCTGCACGAGCCGGAACTACTGCTGCTGGACGAGCCGACGGCCGGCGTCGATCCACAGGCGCGGCGGACATTCTGGGACAAGATTCACGCCCTGTCGGCCGAAGGGCTGACCGTGCTGGTCTCGACCCACTACATGGACGAGGCCGAACGCTGCCATGACATCGCGTACATCGCCTATGGTGAGTTGATTGCACGCGGAACAGCAGAAGACATCCTGAAACAGGTAGGTCTCGTGACCTGGGAGGGCGAAGGCCCGGGCGTCGACCGGCTGAGCTCCGAGATCACCAAACTGCCGGGCGTTGCGACCGCTGCGCCCTTCGGCGTGACGCTGCACGTCAGCGGGACGGATGAAGCCCTGCTCGACGGCGCGCTGGCGCCTTATCGTCGGGCGCCCTTCAGGTGGACGCGGACGCAGCCAACGCTGGAAGACGCCTTCATCCATCTGATGGGTCAGTCGCAGGACAATTTCCGATGACCGCGCCCGCGCCACACGTCGTGGTCCGCCGCAATTCCTGGGCGACACGCATTCTTGCGGTGCTGGCGAAGGAATTCGTCCAGCTGACGCGCGACCGGCTGACCTATGCGATGATCCTGATGATCCCGGTCGTGCAGCTGATGCTGTTTGGCTATGCGATCAATAACGAACCTCGCCACCTGCCGACGGCGGTGCTGGTGCAGGACAATTCGGGGCTGGCGCGCTCGACACTGGCCTCCTTCGTCAACACGCAGTTCTTCGACATCACGCATGAGGCGCATTCGGTCGCTGAGCTGGATCGGCTTATACGAGAGGGCGAGGTGCAGTTCGCCCTCACCATACCCGGCGATTTCAGCCGGCGCGTGGCGCGCGGCGATGGCGCACAGATCCTGCTTGAGGCGGACGCAACCGATCCTTCCGCCACCAACGCGGCCGTCGCTGCGGCTGCCGCCCTGCCCGCACAGGCGCTGGCGCATGACCTCAAGGGCGGACTGGCCGGTCAGGCGCCGCGGGCCGCACCGTTCGAGGTGGTGGTCCACAAGCGCTACAATCCCGAGAGCATCACGGCCTACAACATCGTGCCCGGCCTGCTTGGCATCATCCTGTCCATGACGCTGGTGATGATGACGGCGCTGTCCGTCACGCGCGAGACCGAGCGCGGGACGATGGAATCACTTCTGGCAACGCCGGCCCAGCCGATCGAGGTGATGATTGGCAAGCTGGCGCCCTATGTGATGGTCGGCATCCTGCAGACGATCGTCATTCTAGTGATGGCGGCCGTGCTATTCCAGGTGCCGATGATGGGCGGTTGGATCGCGCTGGTCTCAGGCGTGCTGCTGTTCATCACGGGCTCGCTGGCGCTTGGCTTCCTCATCTCCACGGTCGCACGCACGCAACTGCAGGCGATGCAGATGTCGTTCTTCTACATGCTGCCGTCGATCCTGCTGTCGGGCTTCATGTTCCCGTTTCGGGGCATGCCGGACTGGGCGCAGGTCATCGGCACAGCGATCCCGGTCACGCACTTCCTGCGGGTGGTGCGCGGCGCTCTGCTCAAGGGCGAAGGCCTCGCCACGTTGTGGCCAAGCCATGTCGCGCTGGGCGTGTTCGTCTGCATCGTTACCGCGCTGGCGATGCTGAGATACCGGCGTACGCTGGACTGAACGAAAATTCCGGGCTCCCGCGCGTCTGGAGAGACGCGGGAGCCCGGAAGTGCGCTCTTCCCCCGAAGCGAGCGCTGCAGGCTCTTCCGGCCCGCTGGCTCGCCTCGCCTTATTCAGCCGCCGTCGCAGCACCTGCACCGGCATTGCGGGCCTGGCGCGCCAGCCGGTTCGCCCACGGGCTCTGCGGCTTGTGCGCCAGTCTTTCGGCCGCGAACGCCTCCGCGGTGGACCTCATGCCGCCGCGGAGCGCCGCGTGAAGTGCAGTCAGCGAGAGAACGTCGCGCTGGGCATGGCTGCCGCCGAACCTTTGCGCGACCCCACGCACCCGGCCGATCTTGTCCACCGTCTCGCCATAGCGTCCAGCCGAGAAAGCAGTAAAAGCCTCGGCCAGCGGCAGACCGACGTCACGCGTCATGGCGGCGTTGTCACCGGAACCTGCCGCTGCGCGGCGCATCGCGGCGAGCGTGCGCTGGACATCGGCATCGCGGCCGGCGCCCAGGAATGCCATGACGGCATGGACGTCGTTGAACGCGTAGATCGCATCCTCGGCCTTTTCGGACCATATGCGCGCCAGCCGATCGAAGCGGTCGCCTGTGTCGAAACCCTCGAGATGCAGCCGCCACAGCAAAGCCGAAGCATCCAGCATTTCGAGCACGACATTGGCGCTGTCACGCGGACGGATACGCTCGTCGTAGAGGGCAAGCGCCGCGCGGTAATCCTGCGCGTCGAGATTGAGAAGCGCGAGATGCCACCAGTTGTGGTAGCCAAAGCCGCAATCCTCCGACCAGCCGGAAACCGTATCCGTCAGCCACTCCCGCCCGATCTCGACGTCGCCGCGCATTTCATGGACGTGAGCCACTGCATGCGCCGCCCATGCGTCCTGCGGCTCTGCATCGATTGCCTGCATGCCGAGATCCTGCGCCCGGGCAAAGTCGCCGCACTCCTCGAGACCGAAGGCGGCCATGCCGAGAATGGCATGATGGCCCGGCTCGCTTGCGAGATGGGCGCGCAGCGCCTGCAGCGGCCAGTCGCGAAGTTCGAACTGACGGCCGGTGAAGAAGCAGCCGACATGACCGTTCTGCAGCGCGAGCACGTCGCGCGGATTGTCCTGGGCGATGCGTCCGAAGATCACCGTGCCTTCGTGGAAGCGGCCTTCTGCCCACGCAAGAGCGCCGGTGATGTGGTCGCGTTCGCGGGCATCGAGCGGGCATTCCGCTGCCGCGCGTAAGCTGCGCGTGACTTCGTCCGCGAACATGCGGTCGGTGATCTGCGCCAGCACGATGGCCCGCGTGATCCAGGCGAGGCCGAACTCGCTGTCGTGTTCGAGCGCCGCGTCTAGGGTCGCGATCGGGTCGCCGTGATAGAGGCGGATCTGCTTCAGCGCCTCGTCGAATTTCGCCGCCGCCGCATGCGAGCGCGTGGACAGCGGGTTGCCGTAGATGTCGTTGGTCATGGGTATTGGTCCTGTCCGGCGGCGCGGGCTTCTTGCGTCCCGCGCCGCCGCTGTCTGGCGTTACTGTTTCAGGTTCTGGAGCGCTTGTCTGGAGCGTCCGTCAGGCGATCGGGGTCATGGTGGTCAGGGTCGAGACCATGAAGGCGATGACGGCCACGATCGTCGATAGCTCGACGACCAGCGCGACGTTGGTGATGTGCTTCAGCATTGGGGAGGTCCGTTTCTTCTTTTTGACGCGGCAACTTTGTGCGCCGCTAAAGAGAGACCTACGCCGCTACTGGCGCGCGAAATAGCGAACGCGCGGTCAAGCTGCTGCGCTTTGCGTTTGGCGCTGTTTTACAGGCGGTTGGGCCTGTAGCGCCGGTTACGCTCTGCAGGAATGCAGAGCGCGGCGCGCCTTACTGTACCGGCGGTACAGTTGATTCATGCCATGGCCGTCAGGTCGGCGCGACTTCCCGGTCGCCATACTGCTGCGATCCGTAGGCCAGCATGCGCTTGCGCTGCTCGCTGCGGGGATCGCTCTCGATGCGCGGCCCGGCGGGGCTTTCATCCCAGACCATGGTGGGCCGCGTGGCAGAATTGTATTTCGGCCAGGTGATGGTCTTGCCGCCATTGGGATCGCCATTGCGCGCAAAGCTCGCCCAGGCGGCGCTCATGCGGTCGGCCAGCACCTGCGCGGAGGCCGTGGGTTCGCCGCCGATCGATGTCGCCTTGTCGAGCGTGTCGAAGACAAATGGAATCTCGGATGCGTGCGGTGTGTGATAGCGGCCGCCTTCGAGCGGCGTCGAGCGATAGAACTGGTAGACCCAGACCGGCGCCGAGTTCTGGTCGGCCTTACGGCCGGCGAGAATGGTCGTGTCGAGGAAATAGCCGCGATCGGTCGAGGCCATGTAGAGGATCTCGTCGCGCTTCGCCTGCGGGTAGAGCCGGCGATACATGTCGATCGTCGATGCCCCCTCTCCCGAGGGCACGAGCGCCTGGACGCGCTGCTGCAGCGAGGCCTCGTCGAGATTGCCGATGCTCGGATTGCCGCCCAGGAAGACCGACGCCTCAGTACGGTTCGAGCCGACGATCATCGGCACGTTGGCCGAGATCGCGGGCGCTGCCGGATCGAAAGGATGCGCCGGGAAGGACGATGAGCCGATCACGGGACGGAACTGGCCGGAGCCGGCCGTTGCTGCCGGAACAGCGGCGAGAAGCTCGTCCTGGCTCAGCGTCCAGAGTTTACCGATGTCGGTCTTTGGAATGTTGAGCGCCTTGAGCAGCTTTTCCGTGCGCTCCATGCCGATGGCCGGCGTGTCGAGGCGCAGCTGCGAGCCGGACTGCACGACACAGCGGTGGAACAGGCCCTGCGCCGGAACCATTGACATCATCGAGGACGTCTTCCGGCCGCCGCCGCTCTCGCCATAGATCATCACGCGGCTCGGATCGCCGCCGAAGCCTGCGATATTGTCCCTCACCCATTTGAGCGCGAGGACGCAATCGAGCATGCCGACGCTGGCTGCGTCGCTGAACTCGCCGCCGCCGAGATCGCCAAGATAGAGATAGCCGAACACGTTGAGGCGATGGTTGATCGTGACCACGACCACGTCCTGCTTAAGCGCGATGCGCACGCCATCATACCAGGCAGAGGAGCCCGAACCGGTCGAGAAGCCGCCGCCGTGGATCCAGAAGAGAACCGGGCGCTTGGCGCCGTCGGTCGCTGGTGTCCACACATTGAGGACGAGGCAGTCCTCGGACTGGCGGCCGGTGGGCGCATTGTTGATCAGCGGTGGCGGCGCGCCAGCAGGCCGAGGC
Source organism: Hyphomonadaceae bacterium (assembly GCA_965279205.1). Classification (GTDB taxonomy): domain Bacteria; phylum Pseudomonadota; class Alphaproteobacteria; order Caulobacterales; family Hyphomonadaceae; genus UBA7672. The sequence continues at coordinate 598,480 of OZ257144.1, read as the reverse complement.
GGAGGCGGCGGCGCTGTTGATGGCTGACCCTGCGGCGTCGGCGGGCCGTAGGCGACCGTCTCCCGGATGCCCGTCCACGGTTCCGCCGGACGCGGCGGACGGAAGCGGCCCTGCCCCGCCGTCGAGGCGCCGTATGGAATGCCCTTGAAGACACGCACGCCATTGTCCGCGAGCATGCCCTGAACCTCGCCTGCCGAGGTCGAAACGATCGGGGCGCCGTTCGCGGCAGTCTCGGTCTTGATACCCGCGCAGGCGGCAAGGCCTCCAGCCAGACCGGTCATCATCAGCGTGCGGCGGTTCAGCGCATGAATATGGCGTGTCACAGCAGTCCTCCCGAGTTTTTCTTTTGATGAATGGGTAAGACCGTCGCGGAAGGCCGTCAAACTGGGGGTTACGTGCGCGTCTGCACCTGCTGCGTGTTTGAGGTTTCGGGCGGCGAAGGAAGCGGCTAATCCTTGGGCAGTGGAGTGCCTCGGGGTGGCGAAATGCTCGCGCGGATAATCCAGTTCCTGACCGGCGCTGTGCTGGCTGGCGGCGGCGGCTATCTGGCCTGGTCGCAGCGCATGGCTGCGTCGAACCTGTTTCCTCCCGGCGCGGCTGGCGTTCCATGGCTGTTGGTCGCCGCAATCCTGGCTCTCGCAGCAGGGATCGTTTTTCTGGTCAGTTCGGTGCATCCGCGTCCGGAACGTCGTGCGCGTCTTGCCGCCGAAGCAGAGCGGCGCGAAGCCGAACTCAGCAGTGCTGATGCCTACTACGCCAAGCGCAACGGTGCTGCCGATCGTGATTGGCGGGGTGGGGATATTCCGGCGCCGGTTGCTCCGACTCCAGTTGCAGCAACACCAGCGCCAGCGCCAGCAGCGGTGAGGCCTGTTGCGACTTCTGCACCTCCGGCGCCATCGCCTTTTCCTTCGGCGGCAACACTTGGTCCCATTCCTCCTGCTGTGGAACCGCCACCGGTTGCGGCGGCAGTTCCAACTCCAGCGCCAGTTGCTGTTGCAGTTCCGGCTCCAGTTCCAGTTCCAGTTGCGGGTCCGTTTGCAGAGATACGCAAGGCGATTGCGGAGAAGCGACTGGACGAGGCGGACAAGCTGCTGGCGACGGAGCGTGAGACCGCCCAGGGTCTTGAGCTTGCCGAGCTGACGGCGCTCGCGGGCGACCATGCAGCGGCGGCCGGACGGCAGAGCAACGCCAAATGGCTGTGGCGACTGGCGCTCAAGCGCTTCGGCGAACTCAACGCGATGGACTCAGCCGCCGCCAAGGCCGTGGCCGAGAGCCTGCGCACCGCGGGCTAGGCGCTATCCGATCCCCAGACAGAAAACAGGCCGGACAAGAACCTGTCCGGCCTGCTCGCAGTCGTCGGGGAGTAAACCTATTTCGAGATACGCAGTTTCGAGATTTCGCGGGCGATCGACTTGAACGCACGTTTCAGCGCATCCGCGTCATCGGCCATGTAGGCATGGGCCGTCGACGTGGCGCAGGTCTTCATGAACGTCTCCTCGGCACCGCCGAGCGGAAGTTCGAAGCCCACAGTGTAGACCATCACGCCCGCGGCCTTCATCGCCGTGCAGGTCTTCTGGGCCTGAACGAACGGCGCGTCGGCCGGATCGCAGTTGATGCGGTCGGTGTCGTCGACGATGCTGTAGCTGTTCGAAGACACGCCGTTGCAATGCGCGGTGTTGAACTCACCGTCGGTCATCAGCACGGCGACCTTGGCCAACTCTTTGGCGGCATAAGGCAAGGGCTCGTTCTCGGTGTCCGGCCAGAGATAGTCCCAGTCCGGCGCGAGCATGTACCACGCCCATTCCGCGCCGATCTGTCCGGCAGTCGAGCCATCCGTCGACAGGTCGTCGATATTATCCTTCAGCGTCGTCTTGTTCGCTGTCAGTGGCTGGATGTTGTTGGCGGTATTGCAACCGGCGTTGTTGCTCAGACCCGGATAGTCGCGTCCGATATAGGAAGTCGAAGGCGCCACATCGGTGTGGGCATCGGCGCCCACGCGCTCCGTTGCGCAGTTGCTGATGTCGCGAATCTGAACCGAACCAGCCCTCGACGTGTAGCGATACTTCTGGCAACCCGCCGCCAGGCAGAAGGCCTGGCCAGTGTTGGACGTGTAGGTCTGCGACGTCGACAGGGTAGGCCCGAACGTACTCAGGTAGAATGAGTTCGTCGACGGGCTGGCCACCTGGTAGGAGGCGTTCGACGTGTTGTTGACGCTGGTGAAGCCGCCAACCGACAGGATCTGGACATATCCACCGGACGACAGGCCGTGGTTCGTCGACGTGATCCTCATCTGGCAGGCCGCGTTGAAACATTCCGAGGCTGTGCCGCCGGACGTCCAGTCGCGATAGCTGTAGCCGCTGTTCGGCAGCTGGAACGAATTGGTGGTGACGTTGGCGATCGTCCAGGTATTGCTGGAGTTGTTCATCGACGTGCCGCTGCCTGAGACGGTCGCGCCATTTACGTAGACGTAGTCGCCGTTCGAGAACCCGTGCGCAGTGGCGTTGACGACGAACCGGCACTCGGCGTTGTAGCATTCCGAGGCTGTGCCGCCGGACGTCCAGTTGGACGTCGAGGGACCGGTGAGGCCAACAACCGTGAAGGTGGTCGTGCTCGGAGCGGCCTTGATGACCCAGCTCTGGTTGGTTCCGTTGTTGAGTTGCGTCATGCCCGACACGCCGGTGATCCGGACGAAATCGTTGGCGGCAAAGCCGTGTACGGCCGACGTGGTGACCCGAACGTCGCAAACCGTGTCAAAGCAGCGCTGTGACGCGCCGGCCGTTGAGTTGGTCGAGCCCGCCGGCGGCGTGGTGTAGGTCGTCGTGCCGACGTTGTAGAGTGTGTATGTATAGGGCGACGTCGTGGTGCGGTCGGCAACCTTGAAGATGCCGCCATTGAGGCCGGTATAGCTGCCGTTGGCGCCGGAGATGTAGACGGTATCGCCGTTGGCATAGCCGTGGTTCGACGACGTGGTCACGCGAATGCGGGCGGGACCGGTAAGCTTGGTGATTGACGAGACCGTGAAGGCCGAGCCGTTCCGCCAGCTGGCGGCCGAAACGGTCCTGCCCACGCCACCAACGCGCCAGCCCGTGTTGGCAATGAGGCTATGCGCGGTTCCGTCGCGCCAGGCGGCGCCCGTGATGTCGGTCGGGCCGGTGACCGGGCCGCGGATGGCGTCGGCATAGGAGCCAAGGTGAATGTTGGTGGTCCAGGGCGCGATCGCGACTTTCGAGAAATATGGCGTCTGGTTGTCGTTGACGACCTGGTCGATCAGGTCCTTGGCGGCGACCTTGAGGGCGTCGATCTTGGAGCCGGACATCGAGCCCGTGACGTCGAGCGCAAGGGCCACCTCGACGTTGGCGCCGCCGCGGCGCACTTCGGATTCTGCCGACACGTCGACATAGGGCTGGCCGACCAGCGGCATGAAGTATGTGTTGATCCGGACCTCGCCGCTAAGCGTGACAACATCGTCGGTCGAGTCGAGGTTCAGCGTGATCGGGCCATCATGGTCGGTGCGGAAGTTTCTTTCAACATACAGCCGCGCCATGGCGTTGAGATCAGCGCCGTCGACATAGTTTGAGCCGACCGCGAGCGCTGCGGCGTCGAGCGCCGAGGCAAGTTCGTAGTGAGCCAGGAAGGCGCGGCCGCCATCGATGGCGAGACCGGTGCAGACGCAGAGCGGAACCGCCATGAGCGCGAACTGCATGGCAAAGGCGCCACGTACGTCGCGGAGGAATTTTTTTACCGACCCGAACATTGTCGTCCCTGCTTTCCTGGACCCGACAGGCGGGCCCTTCCCTCAGAACAATCAGCTGCCGAAGTAAGAGATCGATCCGCCGTCGTCGGTGTCGCCATCCATCTCGATCAGGCGTTCAACGCGCGGACGCGCGAACGCCTCCTTTTCGATCGCCATGACCGGGCCGCCGAACAGGCTGGTGAGAACGCTTTCGTATGTGTAGCGGATACCAACGCGAATGACGCTTTCGTCCTCGACACCCATGCCGCTGGCGTCATTGAGGTCGAAATCCACGGCGCCGCCCGCAACGCGGCGCCACAACAGATCCGGATCGGCGTCATCACCGACGAAGCCGATCGAGGAGATATCGAGGTCAAGCATGTCGGTCGTCTCGAGCGGCGTCATCATGTGTGTGGCTGCGTTGTAGATGTCCTCAAGCTTGTCGCTGGTCAGCTCGGTCTCGCGCGAGACCAGATCGGCGACTTCGTGGACGTAACGTGTGGCTTCCTCGCTGGCGCGAAAGCGGAACGACATCTCGAACACGCCCATGACCAGGAAGATCAGCGCAGGTGCGATCAGCGCGAACTCGACCGCGGCGATTCCTCGACGGTCGCCGAGAAGGCTGGGGAGACGAATGCGGGAAAACCTCGAGAGCATTTTCATGATCAGGCCCACGGCTCGTTCTTGACGATGCAGAAGCTGTTCACGAGCGCCGGCATGTCAGGTCCCATGTGGAACAGCCGGTCCATGAAAGGCGTGATGAACTGATGGTGCATGGCGGCGCGGACGACCGAATACTTGTTGGCCCCGCCCGGCTCGAATACGAAATTCGTCGGATTGCCGTCGCTGTCGAACTGAGCAGCCGGAAAATCGATGTCCTTGAGTTCGTCAAACGCGCGGACATCGAAAGTGATCGCGTTACAGTCGATCATCGCGCCGGCCTTGTCGCAGACTTCCTCCTGGAAGGCTGCCCGCATGTCGGCGGCGTTCTGCACTTCGCCTGTCTGCAGGTTTCGCGCGGCTTCGTAGACCACGTGGTTGAGCGCGTAGGCCTTGTACTGGAAGAGCACGAACTCAACCAGGCCCATGACGAGCATGAAAAAGACCGGAGCGAGCAGCGCGAACTCGATCATCACGTTGCCGCCCTCCGCTCTGGAGAGGCGTTTATGCGTCCTCATGGGGTGTCCCACCTTTGGTATCGCAGCACACCATGCGGGTTCAGACTTAATTATACGCTTCGAGGAACACGTTTTTTGCCAACATTCCTGCGCCAGATGTTTACACCCGATTCACGGACCGGCTGGACCTGCCCCCTTTTCGTGGCGTAAGTCGGCCACATGCCCCGCATGGTTACCGCCGCAGTCATACTAATCGGAGATGAACTTCTCTCCGGTCGGACGCAGGACTCCAATCTCAAGACGATCGCGGAATTCCTTAACCCGCTCGGCGTCGAGGTGCGCGAGGCGCGTGTCATACCCGACATTCACGAGACGATCGTTTCCACCCTTGAGGTGCTGCGCAAGCGCCATGACTATGTCTTCACCACGGGCGGCATCGGTCCCACGCATGACGACATCACGGCGGACGCGGTCGCGGCCGCGTTCGGGCGGACGATCGATGTGCGGCCGGATGCGCTGGCGATCCTCACCGATTACTATGCGGAGCGCGACCAGGGCCTGAACGAGGCGCGGCTGCGCATGGCGCGGATACCAGCGGGGGCTGAACTACTGGCCAACCCGGTTTCGGGCGCGCCCGGTTTCAGGCTTGGCAATGTGTTCGTGATGGCCGGCGTGCCCTCGATCATGCGCGGCATGCTGGAAGATGTCGGCCATCGCATCCAGGGCGGCGTGGTGGTGCATCAGCATACGGTGAGAGGCAAAGGCGTGCGCGAAGGCGATGTCGCGGCAGCCCTGGGCGCGCTCGCGAAGGCGCGACCGGAAGTGAATTTCGGCTCCTATCCGTGGATGAAGGCGACCGGCAAGACCGTCGACTATGGCGTCAACCTGGTGGCGCGCAGCCGCGACCCGGATCTCTTAGCAGCCTCGGTGGACGCGCTGGTCGAGATCCTGAAGGCGCAGGGCGTCAAGCCCGAGATCGATCCGGTAGACAAGAAGGCGTAAGGGGAACGGCATGACGGACACGGTTGAACAATTGCTGCTCGTCGAGCGCGACGGACCCGTTGCGATCCTGACGCTGAACCGGACAAAGCAGCTCAATGCGCTGTCAGTGGCGCTGCGTGTGGACATTGTAAGGACGATCCGGGAGTTGAGCGCCGGAACCGATGTGCGGGCGATCGTGCTGACAGGATCTGGCCGTGCGTTCTCCGCAGGCGTCGATCTCAAGGAGGCTGGGCAGAAGGGCTTCTCTCTAGGTGTCGGCGCTCAAGCGAGCCAGGACATGGATCTGGCGGCAGCCTTCGCTGCCTGCCCGTGGCCGGTGATCGGCGCGATCAATGGCTTTGCCATCACGGGCGGGTTCGAACTTGCTCTGATGTGCGACGTGCTGCTGGCCTCGACCGAGGCGAAGTTCGCCGACACGCACAGCCGCGTCGGCCTGATGCCGGTGTGGGGCCTGTCGCAGAAACTGCCGCGCATCATCGGCGCGAGCCGCGCCAAGGAGCTGTCGCTGACGGGGAATTATCTCGATGCGGAGACGGCCGAGCGCTGGGGTCTGGTGAACCGGGTCTATGCGCCCGAGGCGCTGTTGCCAGCGGCGAAGAAGCTGGCGCAGGAGATGGCAGGCGTTGAAGGCGGGCTTCTCAAGCGGATGAAGGCAGTGATCGACGACGGCCTCGCCCTGCCCCTGGCCGAGGCGCTGAAGATGGAAATCCAGCGGGGATCCGCAAACAATTCCGCCGTGACGCCGGCGGCGGCGGAGGAGTCACGCAAGACAGCGATGGCGCGCGGACGGGAACAGGCCCAATGAGCGAGCCAAAAGCGTGAGCTGGTCGAAAACATTTGATGGGGACGAGCCGCAGCGCGTCAACAAATGGCTGGCGCAAGCCGGCGTGTGTTCGCGCCGCGAGGCGGAAGCACTGATCGCGACAGGCGCAGTGCTGATCGATGGCGAGCGAGTAACGGATGTAGGGCGCAAGATCTCGCGCGGGCAGACGCTGGTGCTAAACGATCGCGCCGAGGCGGGGCTGGACGCGCAGATTTCGGTGGTGATCCACAAGCCGGTGGGGATCGTGTCCTCGCAGCCGGAGAGCGGGCAGATCCCCGCGGCGCGACTGCTGACCAAGGAGAACCAGTCGGGCGGCGGTGTGGTTCCGAGTTCGCGCGCGAGCTTTCCGCCGCTGGGACGGCTTGACCAGGACAGTCACGGCCTGCTGCTGCTGTCAGAAGACGGCGTGCTGGCCAAGGCGATCATCGGACCGGAGTCTCCGATCGACAAGGAGTATGTCGTGACGGTCGCAGGCAAGGTAACGCGCGAGAAGATCGCGAAGCTGCGTCACGGGCTGGAGCTGGACGGGCGACAGCTGAAGCCGGCGAAGGTGACCCTGCAGGACACCCAGGTGCTGCGCTTCGTGCTGGTCGAGGGGCGCAACCGGCAGATCCGGCGCATGTGCGAGCTGGTGGAGCTGGAGGTGACGGACCTGATCCGGGTGCGGATCGGCCCGCTGGCTCTCGGCACGCTTCCCGAGGGCAAGTGGCGGCACCTGAAGCCGGACGAGCGCGCGGCGCTGATCGCGGCGGCGAAGCTCTAGGCGCGCAGGGCTGCCTGATAGAGAGCGAACGCCTGTGCGTTGAAACAGCAGAACGTCACGTCGATCGCGGCGCCGGTTGCATCGAGAAATTCCGTGACGGTCCGGACGGCGATTTCGGTGGCGGCGGGGAGCGGATAGCCATAGGCGCCGGTGGAGATAGCAGGGAAAGCGATCGAGTCGCAGGCGTGCTTCACGGCGAGCTGCAGGGAGTTGCGATAACAGCTGGCAAGCAGTTCGGCCTCGTTGACGCTGCCGCCATACCAGACCGGCCCCACGGCGTGGATCACATGGCGGTGCGGCAGGTTGTAGGCGCTGGTGATGCGCGCCTCGCCGGTGGGGCAACCGCCAAGCGCGCGGCATTCGAGAAGAAGGCAGGGACCGGCAGCGCGGTGGATCGCGCCGTCGACGCCGCCGCCGCCCAGCAGGGTCGAGTTCGCGGCATTGACGATGACGTCGACCTTGGCACGGGTGATGTCGCCCTGCTCTGCCCGGATAAGGCCGTCGCGCATCGCGCCTCTAGAAAAGAATGAACCCGCACATTGCCAACACCACGGCGGTGACAAGCGCAAGGCCAAGTATGTCTATTGCCGTGAGTTTGACCGCGGATGGCGTCGTATCGGTCTTTGCCAGGCGCATCTCGCGCGCAATCAGGAAGAGCGGGAACGTCACACTGATGGCGATAGCGAAGCCGAGGAGGACGTAGAGCCAGACGAACCGGACACCCAGCTTGCGCGCCTCAAGCACCATCAGGCCGGTCGCTGCGAGCAGGAAGAGACCGATATCGACCGTGAAGGACCGGGCGGCGCCGTTCACTTTCAGATCCAGGATGTACTGGCCGAACCCGGCCGGGCTGGGGCCGGTGAAATAGAGCAGGTTCTGGCTCCAGGTCATGATCAGGGCGGTGAGCGCGATCAGGCCGTAGAAGATGCAGAGCAACTGGCGTGTGCGGGACATATTTCCCTTCCCCACGATGAAATTATTGCCGGGAAACAGCCGCTCCCAGCTTGTTTATGGCGCCACATTGCAGAATCGCGCCGGTCGCGTAAATGACCGACCATGCCGCGCACACGTATCATGTATGTGGAGCTGAAATCCGGCCACGGCGACCGTGGTCCGGCATGGATCAGCCGCGTGCGATTTTCGAAGTCCGGCCGGTCCGTGTTCTTCAAGGGCCGCGAACTTCTCAACATCGGCGGACGTGGCACCAGCGCGAACTACGTGGATGTGGAAACGCGCGAGCAATACTGGGTCTCCGGCCCCAAGAAGAACCGCCAGGATCGGCACTGGGCGGGTGGCGGTCCGGTCGAGATCGACGAAAACGTGCGCGCTGAGTATTTCAAACTGATCGGATCGAAATGACCGACCTTTCTCCCCTCCTTGCCCCGCAGGACGAGGCGTCCGCGAAGTCGCATGGGCTGAAGCCCAGCGAGTACCAGATCATTCTCGACCGGCTGGGGCGGAAGCCGAACCTGGTCGAGATAGGCATATTCTCGGTGATGTGGTCGGAGCACTGCTCCTACAAGTCGACGCGGCGGCATCTCGGCAAATTTCCGACCAAGGGACCGAAGGTGATCCAGGGGCCCGGCGAGAATGCCGGCGTGGTCGACATCGGCGACGGTCAGGCCTGCATCTTCAAGATGGAGAGCCACAACCACCCGTCCTACATCGAGCCCTATCAGGGCGCGGCGACCGGCGTGGGCGGCATCCTGCGCGACGTGTTCACGATGGGCGCGCGCCCGATCGCGCTGGTGAATGCGCTGCGCTTCGGCGATCCGAGCCATCCGAAGACGCGATCGCTTGTCGCCGGCGTCGTCGGCGGCATCGGCGGATACGGCAACTGCGTCGGCGTGCCGACGGTTGCCGGCGAGACGCAGTTCCACAAAGGCTATAACGGCAACATCCTCGTCAACGCGATGGCGGTGGGCCTCGCCGATCAGGACAAGATCTTCTACTCGCGCGGCGCCGAGCCGGGGAATGCGATCTTCTATGTCGGCTCGAAGACCGGGCGCGACGGCATCCACGGCGCGACGATGGCGTCCGCCGAATTCTCCGAAGGCGATGAAGAGAAGCGCCCCACGGTACAAGTGGGCGATCCCTTCACCGAGAAGCTGCTGATCGAAGCCTGCCTTGAGCTAATGGCGACGGACTGGATCCAGTCGATCCAGGACATGGGCGCGGCGGGTCTTACGTCTTCTTCGGTGGAGATCGCGGACAAGGGCGGCGTCGGTGTCGAGATGGACATGGACAAGGTGCCCCAGCGCGAGACGGGCATGACGGCCTACGAGATCATGCTGTCGGAGTCGCAGGAACGCATGCTCATGGTGCTGAAGCCGGGGCGCGAGGCGGATGCGAAGAAGATTTTCGACAAGTGGGACCTCGATGCCGAGGTGATCGGCTACACGACGAACACCGGGCGGCTGGTGCTGAAGCAGCGGGGCCAGGTGGTGTGCGATATTCCGGTGCCGCCGCTGTCGCAGGACGCGCCGAACTATGATCGACCGTGGAATGCGCCCAAGCCCGCCCCGGCGCTCGACATCTCGAAATATCCCGAGCCGAAGGACTATGGCGAGGTTCTGCTGAAGCTGATGTCGTCGCCCGACATGGCCTCCAAGCGCTGGATCTGGGAACAGTACGACCGGCATGTGATGGGTGACACGATCGACTCATCGCAATCGGGCGGGGACGCGGCCATCGTTCGCATCCATGGAACCAACAAGGCGTTGGCGATCTGCTCGGACTGCAATCCGCACTATGTGGCAGCCGATCCCTATGAGGGCGGCAAGCAGGCGGTGGCGGAAGCGTACCGGAATCTTTCGGCGGTCGGCGCGACGCCGATCGCAATCACCGACAACCTCAATTTCGGCAATCCCGAGAAGCCCGACACGATGGGCGTGATCGTCAAGGCGATTGAGGGCATGGCGGAGGCCTGTCGCGCGCTCGACTTCCCGATCGTGAGCGGGAACGTCTCGCTCTACAACGAGACGGATGGGGTGGGCATTCCGCCGACACCCGTGGTGGGTGGCATCGGGCTGATCGAGAACCTCGATCACATCGCGACGCTGAAGGGGGCGCAGGCGGGGGATCAACTACTCTTAGTCGGAGACACCACAGGGCATCTGGGCGCGTCAGCTTATGCTCGCGTTGTCCTCGGTCTCGATGGTGTGGCTGCCGGATCAGCGCCACGTGTAGATCTGACCCTCGAAAAGCGAAATGCGACATTCGTGCGTGAAATGATCGCTTTGGGCTTCGTGAACGCTGTCCACGACGTGAGCGAGGGTGGCATTGGCTGCGCGGCGGCTGAGATCGCTCTATCGAGCGGCTTGGGTCTGGAACTCAAAGGAGACTGGTCGCCGGCCGAACTGTTTGGAGAGGATCAAGCTCGCTATCTGCTGGCCGTACCGATGGGCCGGGTCAACGAGATTACTAGCGAGATCAAACGTCGGCTTTCTCCGACAAATTTGTCTCGCATTCAGATTGGCAGCTTGCGAGATCATCAGGAAGTATGGGCGAAGCACATGGCTGCGCCCCTCCAACTCTCCACCCTCCGTGCCGCACACGAAGGCTGGCTGCCGGCCTACATGAAGGGCGCTTCGTAGATTCATCTGGCGAGCACGCTCTCTTGGCTGCCAACATGACAACCAGATTAAGTTTTCCGGTTTCGGGAACCTGACGGATTCGACATGTCGGGAACCGGAACGGCGGCCTCGGCCTGGCGTTTTCCTGACGGAGGTGGGGGCGTTTTTCCTGGAGGACCCTATGCACCGTTTGATGCTTATCGGCGCCGTGAGCCTTGCCGCCCTGTCGCTTGCCGCCTGCGGCGACAACATGTCGGCGAACAATGCGACGCCTGCCCTCGATTCAGCGGCGGTTGATACCGCCTCGGCCGACGTCGAAGCCAACATCCGCAAGGCGCAGGATTTCGTGAACGCCGCCGGACAGGCCGGCCTGGTCGAGATCCGCACCAGCGAAATGGCGCTGGAAAAATCCACCAGCCCGGACGTGAAGGCGTTCGCGCAGCTGATGATCGACCAGCACAAGGCCGCCGGCGACAAGCTGACGGCCGCAGCGTCCGCCACGGCGCTGGCCATGCCGCCGGAAACGCTGGACGACTTCCACATGCGCCGGATCAACGACCTGGTTGAAACCGATGGCGATGCCGACTTCGGCGCCGATTATGCAGCCCTGCAGGTCGACGCCCACAATGACGCGATCAAGCTGTTCGAGGACTATTCCCGGGACAGCGGCGCGATTCCGCAGCTGAAGGCGTTTGCCGACGAGACTCTGCCGACCCTGATCGCCCACAAGGCGGAGGCGGAAAAGGTCCGCGACATCGTGACCAAGACCAGCCCGAAATCCAACCCAAGCTAAAAAACATCGCTATTCAATGCAGCGCGGCGGCTTCCCATGAGGCCGCTGCGTTCTGCTATTGTGTGGAGCCAATCCGGAACTAGATACAGCACTCCGGGACAGACGGCCGGATCGGACTGCGGCGCCAAAGTCACAGCGATCCAGGGAGGGACTTCGATGGCAATGGATCGAGTGACGCTCGAGGGTTATCTGCGTGAGGCGTTCCCGGACGGACGCATCACGCTGACCGACCTTGCCGGTGACAACGATCACTGGAGCGCCGAGATCGTCTCGGAACAGTTTCGCGGCAAGACACGCGTGGCGCAGCACCAGCTGGTCTATGCTGCGCTCAAGGGGCGGATGGGCGGAGTGCTCCACGCGCTTGCCCTGACCACCAAGGCGCCGGATTGATCGGAGTGCAGGTGGCCGAACGGGTTCGGGACAATGCGATCGGTGTGCGCCGCCTCGGCTTCGGGGTGAGCGGCCCGCATGGCTCGCCCCTGATCCGGCCACAGGCGACCGTCGCGATGATCCAGCATGCCTTTGCGCTCGGCGTGCGCGTGTTCGACACGGGTCCGTCCTATGGCGCGGGTGAAGCCGAGCGCCGGCTGGGCGAGGCGCTGGCCAGCATGCCGCCCTATGAGCCGATCGTGTCGACCAAGGCCGGGCTCTTGTCGTCGGGCGCCACCAAGCGGCATCGCGATTTCACGCCGACCGGCATACGGCGTTCGGTGGAAGCTTCACTGAAGCGGCTGCGGCGCGCGCGTGTCGACTGGCTGTTCCTGCATGGCCCTGCGCCGAGCGACCTGACGGATGAGTTGATCAAGACGCTGGTGGACCTGAAGTTCAACGGCGACGTCGGCGCGCTTGGCGTCGCCGGCCGTGGGTCGGAACTCGACGCGGCGGTGGCGACCGGACAGTTCGCCGTCTACATGGCGCCGGTGCATGCGGGGCTGAAACCCTATGATCTCGAACGGCTGACCAAGCTGCGCAATGCCGGCGAGCTGATCGGGATCGAGACGCTGGCGCCGGCCAACCGGCGGTTTCCCGCGCCGGTCAGCGCCGGGGCGACCTGGCGGCTGGCGCGGGCCCTGCTGGGCCGGTCGACCCCTGCCCCGCCGACGCCGATGACCGTGGATGAATCGCTGAACTGGGCCCTTTCCGAGGGGGGCGCCCACCGGATCATCAGCACCACATCCCGGCTGGATCACCTCGAAGCCAACATCTATGCGGTCACAACGCCCAGCTCCGGACGCTTGATTGCGGGCTGATCCGGCCTTAGCTGAGAGGCTGAAGTCTCTTTCCTCAGGAAATTCGCCATGAGCGACGTAAACGCACGCATCCAGGGCCTGGTCGATTCCAGCCCCGTCTTCCTTTTCATGAAGGGAACGCCGACCTTCCCGCAGTGCGGCTTCTCCGCGACCGTGATCTCGATCCTCGACCATCTGGGCGTGCGCTATGATAGCGCGAACATCCTCGAGGACGCCGAGCTGCGCCAGGGCATCAAGGACTTCTCGAACTGGCCGACCATTCCCCAGCTCTATGTGAAGGGCGAGTTCATCGGCGGCTGCGACATCACCAAGGAGATGTTCCAGTCCGGCGAACTGAAGACCCTGCTCACCGACAAGGGCGTGCTGCAGCCGGCCTGAGCTTCCGGCTAGATCAAGTTACTGAAGGCCTTCGCCGCGGCGCTGTCATGGAAGACAGCGCTGTCGAGATCGCTTGACGCCCAGCCGAGCTGATCTCGCAGCAGGCCCTTGAAGACGGAGCGGGCGTCGACTGCCGGCATCAGGTCGCGGTTCTCGAACAAGGCCGAGGACTTGAGGGTCGGCCAGTCGCCATGCATGCGGCCGCCCTTGATGGCGCCACCGGCCAGGATGGCGATACCGCCCGTGCCGTGATCGGTGCCCTGCCCGCCATTGATGCGAACGGTGCGGCCGAATTCCGAAACAGCGACCAGCGCGGTCTTCTTCCAGGTTTCGCCCAGCGACTCCTTCAGCGCGCGGATGCCGTTGTCGAGCGCGGTGAAGCGCTGCTGCAGGGCCTGGTTCTGCTGGGTATGCGTGTCCCAGCCTTCGAGGCTGACGACGGCGATCTCGGGACCTTCGGGCTGCGACAGGAATTTCCCGGCGGCCTGGAGCTGGGGCACATACTGCGCAGGGCCGCCACGGCCGCCCATTCCGCCCATGTCATCCTTCGCCATGCCGCCAGCGATCATGTTGGCGCCGAGCGCCGAGGCAAGCGCTGGCTTGAGGACCGGGTCGTTCTCGTAGAGCTCCATCAGGCGGTTGAGCGTGTCGTCGCTGGCCTCGGGCAGGACCGAAGGCGACCAGGACGAGGTGTTGGCCGAGGCGCCGCGCAGGATCAGCGGCTGGGACGGACCGATGGAGACAGCGGCATAGGCAGCCGGCGCCTTCTGTAGTGCACGGTTGAGCCAACCATCGGATGTGACCTTCGCCACTTCACCGGATTCGAGAAGATCCTGCGCCTCGAAGTGGGAGCGCTCGCGGTAAGGGCCGGCAAGGGCAGGAATGAAGGCAGCTTCCTTCGACGCATACATCGCTGCGAGCGACGGCATGGCCGAGTGAAGCGCGAAACCGTCCGACAGCGGGATCGCCTTGGGATCGATCAGCGCGGCGCGGTGCTGGCGGATGTCGGGATCGTCGAGCTTCGGCATGGCCGCCAGGCCATCCATGGCGCCCCGCAGGATGATGACGACCAGCTTCCTGCCTTGGCTCGCCTGTGTGGCGGCGCGAGCGCCGGGCGCAACCGAGATAAGGGTTGCAGCACAGCCGGCGAGAAGAAGAGAGCGGCGATCGAGAGCAGTTGTCATCACTACCTCCGCTGGAATTCAGGAGACATCAGGGCGAGCGTGAAGCCCTGCTCTGCGCTTTCGGCGCGCGCGACTGCCTTGCGGGTCGTGTCACTGGCGATCGGACCAAGAGCGCGATCGAGGAACTCGCTCGGTGTTTCGCCACGTGCCATGCGGCGGGAGACAGCATTGGCCCATTCGAGCCTCTTGTTGATCGCATCGGCGCCGGACCAGGAGGCTGTGTCGTCTGGCCAACCGGCTGGCGATGGCGCGCCGAAAGGCTGCTGCGCGAGCGATGTGTAGACCTGGCGCTGGTTGCCGCCGAAGGTCGCCTGCGGCCCGGCAGCGCGGGCGGCGGAGACGAGCAGCTCTTCCGGCGTCTTGAACTTCTGAGGGGTCTCCGCCCAGGCCTCATCGAGATCGACCACGGCGCGCGCCATTGCCGAAAGATCGCCGCCGGATTTGGTGAAGGCGGCTTCGAGCTTGGCAATGGCCGAAGCCGGCGGCTGGTCGGCGACGAAATGGCGGGCAAGCTTGGTTGCGATGTGGCGCGCGGTTGCCGGGCGGCGGGCGAGATCGTCGAGAATGGCGCCGGCCTGGATCTTTGCAGCGCCGCCATAGCTCTTGCCGAGCACGGAGCGCGCGCCGGGCTCATGCAGTGGTTCGACGAAGATCACTTCGCCGAGGCGATCAGCAAGATCGTTGGCCTGTTTGCCACCCTTGCCGCGTCCCTGCCCCAGACCGGCGGACATCAGGCGCGCGGTCTGCGGATTGCCGACTGTCCAGCCCGTCAGCGCCTTTGCGAATTCGATGATGTCGGCCTGCGCATAGCCGGAGCCAACACCGAGCGTGTGCAGCTCCATGATCTCGCGCGCGAGATTCTCGTTGAGGCCGGCGTCGCGGCGCGTCGCGGCCAGGGTGGATGGGCCAATCGAGCGGTTGGCGTCGAGATAGACCAGCATGCCCGGATGGAAGGTGGCGTGGGCGAGAAGGGTCTGGAAGCCGGAGAAGACATGGGGCCGAAGCGCCTCGCGCTCGAACGGGCCGACCAGGCCGATCAGCTGGGCGTTGCGCGCGGCGACGGTGAAATGATTGGACCAGAAGCGCAGCCAGCGTTCGGCAAACGAGTTGGGCGTGGACGCAGCATGACGAGCCCGGGCCTCCACCTCCTTGGCGAGACCTTCGCGCGCCTCGCGCTGAACCTGTTGCAGAATCTTCTGCTGGTCGGCGGACTGGAGCGCCTGGCCCTGGGCGCCCGGTGGAGGCATGTCGCCATAAGTGTCGAAGCGCGACTCGAACACCTGTTTTGCCGAGAGCAGACCTGCGTCGGGGATGGTCGCGGCGCTCGCGCGGATCTGGGCCTTCAGCCAGCCGCGCGGATCGGAAGCGGCAGCCTCGATGTCGCCGGGACGCGCGCCCATGCCGAAACGGGTCGCGGCGATGGCGGCTTGGAGCTGGGACATGGGGCAGCCTCCGTGATCGTTGCATTGAGACTAGGCCGGCCGAGGCCAGAAAGTATGTCCGGGGCCGAGGGATTTGTATCAAGATGTCCCGTGAAAGCAGGCTGAACGCAGCGTTTATCGAGCTAGTCGCCGGTATAGCGAGCGCGGGGGCGAATGATGCGGCCGGTCTCGCGCTGTTCCATCGCGTGGGCGAGCCAGCCGACCATGCGCGCAAGCGCGAAGATCGAGAAGGTCGCTTCGTCCGGCAGGCCAAGTTCGCGTGTCATTGCGGCAAGCGCCGCATCGCAATTGGGCTTGTCGCCGGTTTCCCTTTCGATCGCCTGCATGGCTTTGGCGATCGGCGCGCGGGGCTTGAGAGCGGCCAGCAGATTGAGCGCGCGGATGTCGCCGTCGGGATAGAGCGGATGCGACCAGCCGGCGATGTGATCGCCGCGTGCGATCATGGCTTTCACCTCAGCAGCCATGTTGGAAGAAGCCAGCAGGCGATCCAGCTGGGCAAGCGCGCGCACCGGCGCTTCGCCGTGCAGTGGACCCGCAAGCGTCGAGAGACCGGCAAGCGCACAGGCGGCAAGCGGCGCGCCAGTTGATGCGGCGATGCGGATAGCGAAGGTCGACGGATTGAGTTCATGGTCGGCCATCAGCACGAGGGCACGGCGGACGATGGAGGCGCCGCGCGCATTGAGCTTCCACGTTGCGGCAAGACGCTCATGCAACGCGCCCTGTCCGGCCGATCCTGCAAGAACGTCGGCAAAGCCTGAGAGAATCGACCATGCGTCTGCGCGAAGTGCAGTCGGGCTGCGGCCGAGGCTGGGCGGGTCCTGCCCTGCCCGCTGGGAGAGAAATGCGAAAGCGCGTGCTTTCGGCGTTTCACCGGCGATCGGCTTGCGGAGACGTTCGGCGGAGAGCGCACCGCCATCCTTCCACAGCAGTCGCGCCACATCCTCGAGCGTCGCCCTGGCGGCAAGATCGGCTGCGGACTTCCCGCGATAGATGAGCTGGCCGTCACGAACGGTGGAGAGCGCGCTTTCAAGAACAGGTTCGCCCCAGGCGATGGCGCCGGCAGCGACTTCGGAGCGGCGGCGGGCCCCGCGCTTGCGGCCACGAAGCTTCCGGATGTCGCCTGACGAATAGACGCTGCGGCGCGGATCGCCGTCATCCGCCTTGGCGCGGATCAGGCCGCGGCTGACATAGGCATAGAGCGTCTGGCGCTGGACGCTGAGCTCGGAAAGGGCGTCGCTGGTGCTGATCCAGTCCATAGTTGTCTCATAAGTTGATTATATTGATCAATCTTGACGATATGGACCCTGAACCTCCATCTGGAATGCGTCAACCAGGGAGTGTTCGATGGACGCGGGTCTCGAAAAAGTCGTCGCCGCCGAGACGGTGCTGTCAGACGTGCAGGGCGCGGAAGGCCGGCTGATCATTCGCGGCAAGGACGTCGAGGACCTCGCGCGCGACTTCGATTTCGAGGGCACGGCGGCGCATCTCTGGAGTGGTTTCTTCGATGACGACCTGTCCAATCTGCGGGCGTCGCTCGGCGCGGCGCGAATCGTGGCGTTCGACCGGCTGAAGCCTGATTTTCCCAGACTGGCGAAACTTCCCGAGGTCGAGAGCTTGCGCGCGGCTCTGGCGCTGGCGCCAGATGGCCATGACCTCGCATCCGCGATCGATCTTGCGGCGACGGTCGCTGTTGCAACCGGGGCCATTGCGCGGCTCAAGGCCGGACAAACCCCGCTGGCGCCGGACGCCAGTGCGCAGCATGGCGCGGACCTGCTGCGCATGATCCGGGGCGTTGCGCCGTCATTCGAGGAGGCGCGGGCGCTGGATGCCTATCTCGTCACGATCTCCGATCACGGCCTCAACGCCTCGACCTTCGTGTCGCGTTGCGTTGCCTCAACCCGTGCCGGGCTGGGATCAGCGGTGATAGCGGCGCTGTCGGCCCTGAAGGGGCCATTGCATGGCGGCGCGCCGCGGCCGGTGCTGGACATGCTGGACGGCATCGGGGCGGCTGATCGAGCCGAAACGTGGATACGATCGGCGCTGGATCGGGGCGAGCGGCTGATGGGCTTCGGACATCGCGTCTATCGAACACGCGATCCGCGCGCGGACGTGCTCAAGCGCGTGGTGCACACCCTGCCTGCGAGTTCCGGGCGGCTTGCGCTGGCGCAGGCGATTGAGGGACGCATCCTGCAGCGGCTCGCGACGGAAAAGCCGGACCGCAAGCTGGACACCAATGTCGAATACTACACGGCCATCCTGCTCGAAGCGCTCGGCGCGCCGCGCGGCCTGTTCACCTGCCTGTTCGCCTGCGGACGCGTGACGGGCTGGATCGCGCACGCACGCGAACAGCTGTCGACCAACCGGTTGGTGCGGCCGGCGTCCACCTATGTGGGACCCCAGCCTGCCGGAGTTATCGCGGCTTAGACCGGTGAGCACGCCCAGACCTAGCGCGCGCCCGGCTCCGCTGCGGTCGCGACATCCAGCGCTTCCTTGCGGAAGTTGGTGCGAACGCCGGACGGCGAGCCGAATTCCATCAGCTGGTCGGTCTTCGGATCGTATTTCGGCCAGGCGGGACCTGAGGCGCATTTCGGCTCGCCGGTCTTGGCGAAGGCGACCCAGCAGGAGTGCATCAGTACAGCCATGGCCTTGTCTTCCTCGGTGGGAGGCGGCGGCGGCGCCAGCGCGCCATTGGCGGCTGGTGCCGGCGCACCCGGCGGACGCATCTGGCCGCCGAAGACGTAGGAGATTTCGGTAGCGTGTGCGGCGCCTGGAGAATCCGGCATGCGGCGTTCGGTTGGAACGTAGGAGAAGAAGTAGAGCCAGGTGGGTTTGCCGTCAGCTGACTTGGCAGCGATGAAGCGCGCAGGCGCGCCGGCCTGGCTGTTGGTCCAGTCGGTCTGCGCCTGGCCCTGAAGCTGGCGGGCAAGCGAGGCTTCGTAGCTGTTGGTGCCGACGATCAGCGGCACATCCATGGTGTGCTTGTTGGCCATGGCCGACAGCGATGTCTCAGTCATGTAGCGGCCATCGACGATCGGGAAACGCGCGCCAGCGGCGGCGTCAACCAGCTTCATAGCCGGGATGGCGCGAAGGTCGGCAAGCGTCGAGGTGTCCGTGGCGCCCGCTCGCTTCACGAGTTCGGCGCCGTCCTTCTCGGCGTCGGCGAGCGGCGCGGAGACGCCCCAGGTGATGTTCGATTCAAGGATGGCCTGGCTGAACAGGCCTTTCGATGATTTGAGACCGAGCAGCGCATAGATGTCGATCGCGCCAGCGGATTCGCCGAACACCGTCACCTTGCCGGCGTCGCCGCCGAAGGCGCCGATATTCTTCTGCACCCATTGCAGGGCGGCGGTCTGGTCCATCAGGCCGTAATTGGCGAGCGGCTCATCCTTGGCCGCGGCCTTGGTGACGGCGGGGTGCGCAAAGAAGCCAAGCGCGCCCATGCGATAATTGACGGTCACCATCACGACGCCGCTCTTCGCGAAGGCGGGTCCGTTGTAGATCGAACCTGAGCCATTGAGGTTGGAGCCGCCATGGATCCACACCATCACTGGCAGGTTCTTCGCTCCGTTCGGGGCGAAGACGTTCAGGTAGAGACAATCCTCCGAGACCTTTGCCTCGGCGCCGAGGCGGGAATTCTGCGCGCAGCTCGCGGCGTAATCATGGGCGGCGCGATCGCCGCTCCAACTGGCGACCGGCTGCGGGGCCTTCCAGCGAAGATCACCGACGGGAGGCGCGGCAAAGGGAATCCCCTTGTACGAAACGATGCCTTCGGCGAGATCGCCGACCAGCGTTCCACTCGCGATCTTGACCTTTACCGGACCGTCGGCCTGCGCTGACGGCGACGGCGACGGCGACGGCGACGGCGACGGCGACGGCGACGGCGACGGCGACGGCGACGGCGACGGCGACGGCGACGGCGACGAAAGCTCGGCACATGCCGCGGCTGTCATGGCAAGAGCAACAGCGATGGATGCGGCAAGTCTCATGGGTTCCCTCCCCGGGATTGGCTGGCTCACCGGCCAGTCTCTGCGGGGCTTATAGCCGCGGACTGGCGCGCCTGTAAGCACGGCGGACACACGCTCGTGTGAGGGGCGCCTTTTGACTGCGAGAGAAAGGCTCTACAAGCCCGACGACGTGATGGAACCCGGAATGGCCGACGACCTCAACCTGATTGGCGAAGACAGCGAAGCGGAGGCGTTTTCCCCGCTGCATCCGGTGTTCGCCGATGCGCCGCAGAGCGTCAGCTTTCGCAAGCTGCGCAAGCGGCTGGTGCGCCAGACGCAGGAAGCGATTCGCGCCTATGGCATGGTGAAGCCGGATGCGCAGAAGCGGCCGCGCTGGCTGGTCTGCCTGTCGGGCGGCAAGGACAGCTACACTCTGCTCGCCGTTCTGCTCGACCTGCAATGGCAAGGCGCGCTGCCGGTCGACCTGCTCGCCTGCAATCTCGACCAGGGACAGCCTGGTTTTCCGAAGCACGTGCTGCCGGAGTATCTCGCACGCGTCGGCGTTCCTCACCGGATCATCATGCAGGACACCTATTCCGTGGTGACGGAGAAAGTGCCTGCGTCGAACACCTACTGCTCCCTGTGCTCGCGGCTGCGGCGTGGCATCCTCTATCGCGTGGCGCGTGAGGAAGGCTGCGAGGCGGTGGTGCTGGGTCACCATCGCGACGACTCGCTGGAAACCTTCATGCTGAACTTCCTGCATGGCGGACGACTAGCTGCGATGCCGCCGAAGCTGGTCAACGATGCCGGCGATCTCTTCGTGTTGCGCCCGCTGATCGGATGCGTGGAGGACGACATCCGGAAATTCGCTGCGCACATGCAGTTTCCGATCATCCCCTGCAATCTCTGCGGATCGCAGGAAGGCCTGCAGCGGATGCAGATCAAGTCGATGCTGGACGAGTGGGAAAAGCGCAATCCCGGCAAGCGGCAGACAATGGCGCGGGCGCTGAGCCATGTGCGGCCATCGCATCTGGTCGATGGCGAGCTGTTCGATTTCGAAGGCCTTGAACTCGGTGCGCCGGGGACGAAGGACGACGGGCTCTAGGGCGCACCGCCGGATGCCGCAGGCTTGGCAGCCGCGCTCTGCGCCGTGGGCGGCGCTGCGGCGGTCGCAGTCGGAGCAGCTGGCTTTGGCGCGGCAGGCGCCGTCTTCGGCTTCTCGAAGCGCTGTTTCATCGCTGCCGCAAACGCATCGACATTGGGCGCGTCGGCGAGGCGGCGCACGGCTTCGGAGAGCGCCGCGCCGCTGATGTCGGTCTGCGCGGTGATCAGGTCGAAGCTCGCCTTGTTCGGATTGCCCTGCATGATGGCGGCGTAGCGGCGCAGCTCGGAGAGGAGGCCAGCGTCCTTGCCCATGCGCGCAGCAATCGCGGTCTTGAAGAGAAGGTCGGCGTTCTTGGGCGAGGCCTGACCCACGGGCGGAAGCATCGCCGCCATTGCCTTGGCCGCGTCCGGCCATTTGCGGTTGCGCCAGTAAGCGTCAGCAAGAAGAGATTTTGCTTCGGGGCCTTCGAGCGGCTCGACGAGTTCGATCACATGGTCGAACTGGTTGAGGTCGCGATAGGCGGCGGCCTCAAGGAGGCGGCGTTCCAGCGCAAGGTCCTTCGGCAGCTGCGGTTGGCGCGTGGCGTTGATCGCCGCAAGCGCCTTCTCCGGGCGCTTGTCCCACAGATAGATGGTCGCAAGATCGACAGCGACGACGGACTTGCCAATGCCGCGAATGCGGTTGTCGACCTGGTATTGCAGCAGCTGGCTGGCTGGCTCGAGCAGGTCGAAGGCGACGAGGCGCTGGGCGAGCTTGCGCACCATCTGGTCGCCGTCGGGACCGATGGGCATCAGGTCGTCGTCGAATTCATAGAACAGGGCGACGGACTGGATCGGATCGAGCCGGTCGGCCTCGCCATTTAGAAAGAGGCGGCGGAAGTATTCCGCGACCTTGATGCGCAGCTCGCGGGCGCCGGGCGCGCTGGCGTCGCGCAGTGCGGTGGATTGCGCCAGCAGCAGGGCGTCGCGGAAGCGGCCAACACGCATGTACTGGTCGGCGAGGATGCCGACGGTCGCCATCTCGACCTCATCGCCGCGCCAGCGGAAACGCAGGATTTCGAGATCGCCCGCCGCTTCGTTGGCGGTGAGTTTGCCGGCGGGCACGCCGAGTTCGAGACGCTTGAGTTCGGCGCGAACAGCCACGGGTTCGACGGCAGTCTTGGCAAGGCGCGCAAGGTCGTCATAGGCGGCGGCGGGTCCGTCGATGACCGCTTTCAGCAAGGCAAGCACCAGCTTGCCGCGTTCCTTTGTCTCGCGATCGCCATCGGAGACGGCATCCTCGGCCTGGCGGCGCGCCGTTTCGTAGTCGTTGACGTGAAGCGCCGTCTCGGCCCAGGCGGCGGCAAACTCGGCGGACTTCGCCGAGGCATAGAGATGGATCTGCTTGTCGGAGTCGCGAAAGAACTCCCCCGCCCGCTCCCATTCGGCGCGCCTTGCCGCGATCATCGCGCGCCAGAGCGTTGCGGATGCATGACCACGGAGAGGACCTTTGGAAAGATCATCGTCGGCGGCCTTAAGCCGGCCGGTCATGTAGTTCGCAGCGCCGCGTAGGCCGAGGTATTCCGGATCCTGTTCCAGTTCCGGGCGGTCCATCGCCGCGACCTTCAGGATACCAAGCGCTTCAAACGCCTGTTCATGGCCCAGATAGAAGCGGGCAAGATCGAGAGCGGCGGTCGCGCCAGGCGGTGTTGCGGGATCGATCGTGGCGGAGGCCAACTGCAGCTTGTCGAGCTGCTGGAAGTAGACATCGCCCTTGGCGGCGCCCCAGCCGACAAAATCGATGAAGGCGGGATTGGCGGAGACGCGCGGCAAAGCCGCCATCACCGGTGAAGGCGCTGGCGCGTTCTGACCGTCGGCAGCCATAGATACGACGACGCGTTCGCCCTCGATCGTGACGAGGACATCATCGGACTTGGGGGCAATAGCGAGGCCATGGGCGGTTGCAGGGAGCGATGCCTCCACGAAATCGCGCGGCGTTGGCGATGCCGACGAAGGTCCATAGGACACCGCGGCGGCAACCATGTCGCCGATCACCGGATCCTCGAACCAGACGAGACCCGTGGCGCCAACCAGCATCGTCTCGATGCGGGCGCGGCCATTGTCCGTGGCCTTGCGTTCCGGCTTCAAGAAGCGCTGCGGCTTGATTGCGGTCGGCGCTAAACGGATCGTCCAGACCGATTCGTCCATCTCGGCGGAAACGATGATGCCCTTGGGCGTTTCCAGCCGCATCAGCGTGGCGTTCTTCGTACGCATGGTGCGCACGCGATAGCCGGCGGGAAGCGTTGTCTGGTCGACCTTCAGATCGGCATTGGCGGCGAACACGGCCCACACGGCCGAGCCGCGCGAGAACACCGCAGCCGGCGCAGGCGCCGCGAAGGGAACCTTAAGTTCGAGACCGTTGGCGAGCGACGCCATCTTGACGTCGACGATGCCATTGCGCGGCGCGGGATCGACCCAGTTGCTCGACATCTCGGTGACGCGCTCAGGCCCGCCGAGTCGGGCGTCGGCTTGCGCCTTCGCGCTGGACGCGGCGAGCTCGACGGCTTCGGTTACGCGCGCCTCGTCGCTCTTGAGGATCTGCTTGGGTGGCGCGAGCAGGATCGGCGCCTCTTCGGCCTTCGGCTTGGCGGCAACCGGCTGGGGCTTTGCGGCGGCGGGCTTTGTCGGGGCGCCGGCGTCGTTCTTCGCGACCTCCGGCGGAGCGGGCCGGGTGATGTCGACGACCAGGATATCGCCCTCGAGAAAGTGCTTGATCGGCAGCTTGTCCTTCGAGGTGATGGTGACGACATAGCCGCGCGGCGTGTTCTCGCCCTGAAAATCGGCAAGGTTCGGCGGCGGCGAGATATGCAGGTAGGCGAGATCGGGTTTGGCCTGCTTTGCAAACTGCAGCTTGAGCGTGCCCTCGCCCTGACCGACGACCTTGTAGTTGACGCGCGCTGACCAGTAGAAGGCGACGCGAGAGGATTCGCCCGAATGGCTGCCGCGTACTTCCAGAGGTTCGGTCGCTACCGGCGGCGGCAAGGCGGCGACCCGTTTGGCTTCGGCTTCGGCGGCGCGCTTTGCAGCGAGCGGAGAGACGATCTTCGGCGGCGTGGCGGTCGCCGATTCCGGAATGAGATCGACGGCGGTGAGATCGACCGAGGTGGACACAGCAAGACGCGGCGCTTGCTTCAGGCCGATGCGAGCCGTCATGCCGTCGGGATCCATGAAGGTGACCGCGGCCCAGCTCGGCAGGCTGTCCTTCAGCTTGCCAAGGTCGATCGTGACTTTCTCGTCGAAGGTAAGAATCAGGACCTGGTTCGACACCGAAGCCTTGATCTTCGGCGCCGTCTCGTCGCCATCGCCCCATTTGGCGGTGATTCGCGCGTAGCCGGGGTTTTCCTTGTATGTCAGCTGCACGGGGCGGTCGGCCCACGCGGGCGACACGACACCAAGAGCCGCCGCACCCGCCAGCGAGAGGCGGATCGCCCAGCCATAAGGAGGGCGGCGTTGCGTCACGTCGGCGTCTTCGTGAGCTGGTCAAGATTCTCAGGCGGCTTGGCGAGGTCGGCCAGCATCTGCGTGACGGCTTCGGCGCGCTTGGGCTGCATCACGGACATGACAGCGGCGAGCGTCGCCGGCTTCATCGTCTTGGCGATGTCGATCAGCAGCTTGTCGTTCATGCCGTCGAAGATCTTGGCGGCGTCCTTGGGCTTCATCGCCTCATAGGACTTGACCAGGTTGGTCATGCGCTCGTCGCGCTTGGTGTCCATCGAGGCGAGCAGGCCCTGCACTTCCTTTTCGACGGCCTTGAGCTGGGCGATCTGTTCCTGGAGGCGTTGTTCTGCGGCTGCGGCCGCCTGTTCGCGCGTTTCGACACCGGTTTCGCGGCCGTCCAGCGCTTCGCGGCGAGCCTGCAAGCTGCGCAGGACGGAAATCTCGGTAGCGGAGAGGCCCATCTCCTCGGCGGCGGCGGTGATGCTCGGGAGGCATGCTTCGGCGGTCGCGGCGGCATCGGCGGCTGGCGGAGCGCCTTCTTCGCCGGAAGCCGACGCCTCGGCAGCCGGCGCTGGATCGCTGATCCCTGCGGTCAGCGCGGTTTCTGCTGGCGCGGTCGCTTCTTCGGCATTGCCGGCCTCGGCAAAGGCCTGCGCGATATCGACGCCCTTGAAAGCAAGAGCGCCGATCGAAACTGCGATCACAGCAGAGAGCACGCCAACCTTGGGCGACATGGATCAGGTCCTTCTAGAGAACGCTTCGGCGGCGCAGGGTGAAGTCCACATTGTCGCGTCCGTTGTCGCGCGGCGTGTCGCGAACCATCGGAACAGCGGCAACCGCCTTGGCTTCATCGATCTTGAGCTGGAGTTCGCGGCCGGCGGCGTCGGCCGAGCGGCGCAGAGCCGCGACGGCGTTCTCGGCATGCAGCGCGGAAGACTGCAGTTCGCGGGCGGCTTCCAGCATGCGGCTGTTGCCCGTGCGCAGCGCCTTCAGCTTGCCATCGAGACGCATGCAATAGGCGATCGCGATCAGGAGCAGGACCACGAGAAAGACTTCTAGGCCAAGCGAATAGATGCTGCTGTTGATGATCATCTTGCCTCCAGAACGCGTTTCTTGGCCGCGTGGGTAATCGGCGCTTCAACACGCATGGCCACTTTCTGACCGATGCGGCCGACCTGGCCGTGGGTAAGGTGGATATCGCCGCACATCAGGTGTGCTTTCGAATCAGGCGTCGCGTTCATGATCAGCGTGTCGCCGATCTGCAGGTTCATCATCTTGCCGAGCGGCGCCTTGAATTCGTCGAGCACCACGCGAAGCGTTGTCGGCGCTGACCACAGCTCGGTCGCAAGGTGACCCTCCCAGATGTTGTCGCGGCCGAACTTCTCACCCATGAAGTTCTGCAGCAGCATCTTCCGGATCGGCTCCAGCGTGGCGTAGGGCAACAGAAGCTCACAGCGGCCGCCACGGTCTTCCATGTCGATGCGCAGCTTCACCAGGATGGCGGCGTTGGCCGGCTGGGCGATGGCGGCGAAGCGCGGGTTCGTTTCGATACGGTCGAGTTCGAACTCGACCGACGTCAGCGGATCGAAGGCCTTGCGCGCATCCTGGAGGATGACTTCGACGAGGCGCGTCACAAGGACGCGTTCGATCGTGGTGTAAGGACGGCCTTCGACGCGCATCGCCACCGTGCCACGGCGGCCGCCGAGCAGCACGTCGACGATCGAGTAGATGAGATTCGAATCAACCGTGAGGAGGCCGTAATTGTCGAGCTGCTTGGCCTTGAACACGGCGAGGATGGCCGGCAACGGGATCGAATTGAGATAGTCGCCGAACCGCATCGACTGGATCGCATCCAGCGACACTTCGACGTTGTCGGACGTGAAATTGCGGAGGCTGGTCGTCATCAAACGCACGAGGCGGTCGAACACGACCTCGAGCATCGGCAGGCGTTCGTAGGAGACGAGCGCCGAATTGATCAGCGCGCGGATTCCATTGCGCTTGGCGCCGTTTTCTTCTTCCAGCGAGAAGCCGAGAAGACTGTCAATCTCGTCCTGGTTGAGGATGCGTTCGGAGCCGACAGCCGCCTGCGCCAGCGACTGGGCGGCGTCGGGCGCGCCCGCCGTTTCGGCTTCCCACGCGCCTTCGGCGCCTGCGGGTTTGCCCGAAGCGACGCTGGCTTCCCAGCCTGCGGCCAACTCCTCGTCGGTGGTGTCCTGAGCCAACTATTGCGTCCTTACTGGATCAACATGCCTTCGATGAGCACGGCGTCGATCTTGTGGGGGTCCATTACGGTATTGAACCGCTTGAGCAGTTCGCGGCGCAGAATGTGATTGCCAGCCGAGCCGTTGAGGTCTTCCACGCGCAGCTCGCGCAGGAAGGAGTTCAGCTGATCCTTGAGGCGCGGCATCAGATCCGGAACGTCATCGAATGTCACGGACTCGCCCGACTCCAGGACCAGCTCAAGTTCCATATAGGGCGAGCGCTGACCTTCTGTGCCTGCGAGGTTCACGACGATCTTCGGCATGGCGTAGTAGCAGGGATTGTCGTCTGCGCATTCGAGAAGGTGACCGACATCGGCATCCGCTCCGGAGGCGCCTTCGGCAGCAGCGCCCGTGGCGCCAGCTTCACCGTGTTCGCCAGCGGCAGGAGCGCCGTGTTCGTCCTTCTTCTCGGGCTCGTGTGTGTCTGTCTTTTCGCCGTGTTCGCCGGCGGCTTCAGCTGGGGCCGCCGCCGCGCCACCGCCGCCCAGCAGCATCATCGCCGCTGCGCCGCCGCCGCCGAGAACGAGAACAGCCGGGAGAACGATGAAGAGGACCAGCGTCTTGCCGGCCATCTTCTTCTTGACTGGAGCGCCCTCCTCGCCTTCCGCCGCAGGCTTCTCGGCCTCCGGCTCGTCAGGCTTCTTAGCCTTTTCCTTCTTGGCCATGACCGGCGTAGCCCCTGGAATCAGCTGGGCCCCGACAATCCGGGGCGCCCGGCAAATTCGTCCTCCGATGGTTAAGGATTGGTGGAGATGGGCAAAACCTGCCGGGTGAAGACCTGCAGGGCGGCTCCAGAATGCAACACCCCGTTAACCGCGTCTGACCATGATGGACCGGTAAATTCACGTGTCCGCCGCAGAAGACGCGGACCAAGCCCAGCCTGGCCCAGACATCGCCGAAGCGCGGTCCGGGACAAATGGCGGCCCATGGACAATTCATTCATGGTCGGCCTGTCCGCGCAGCAAGTGCTGCAGAAGCGGATGGACACGACCGCGAACAACCTCGCGAACCTGACGACTGCCGGCTTCAAGGTCGAGCATCTGGTAACTCGCGAGCTGTCGGAGAAACCCGCAACCGCGTCCGACAACCCGACCGAGATCGCCTTCACCGACGCCTGGATGCTGCAGCGCGACTTTTCGCCCGGCTCGATGGAGCAGACCGGAAACGCGCTCGACTTCGCACTGGATGGCGAAGGCTTCTTCGTCGTGCAGACCGCCGCTGGCGAGGCCTACACGCGCGATGGCCGCTTCAATCTCGACGACCAGGGCCGCATCGTCACACGCAATGGCGACCCGGTGATGGGCGAAAGCGGACCGATCACGCTGAACCCCACGGGCGGTCCCATCTCCGTTTCACGCGAAGGCACGATCAGCCAGGACGGAACGCCCGTTGGCGCGCTTCGCGTCGTCGACTTCCAGACGCCCGCCGCCCTGGAGAAGGTTGGCAATAATCTGTGGCGCGCCACTGACGAACAGCCCGGCCCTGCCGAGAGAACACGTATCGCTTCAGGCTTCGTCGAAGGCTCGAACGTCAACGCGGTTTCCGAACTTACCGACATGATCGAGATCAGCCGCTCCTACGCGGCGGTCGCCAAGATGATCTCGCAATCAGACGAACTTCGCGGCGCTTCCATCGAGAAGCTGTCCCGCGTCGGATAACGCCCAGGAGGCATAGTCAATGCGCGCTCTCAATACCGCCGCCACGGGCATGCAGGCCCAGCAGCTCAACGTCGAGGTGATCGCGAACAACATCGCGAACATGAACACGACCGGCTTCAAGCGCCAGCGGGCCGAGTTCCAGGATCTGCTCTACCAGAACGTCGAGCGCATGGGCGTCACGTCCTCCGACGCGGGCACCATCGTTCCGACAGGCGTGCAGGTCGGCGTCGGCGTGAAGGCCGGATCGGTCTATCGCATCACCGAACAGGGCGGCATGACCCAGACGACCAACCCCTACGACCTCGGCATTTCCGGCGACGGCTACTTCATCATCCAGCTTCCAGATGGCCGCGACGCTTACACGCGCGCTGGCAACTTCTCGCTGTCTCCGGATGGGCAGCTCGTGACGGAAGACGGATTTGTCGTCGCCCCCGGCATCAGCGTGCCGCAGGACGCGGTCGGCGTCTCGATCAACCGCCAGGGTGTCGTGCAGGCCATCATGGCTGACGGCAGTGATCCGCAGGATGTCGGAGCGCTGGAACTGGCGCGCTTCGTCAACCCGGCGGGCCTCGAAGCCATCGGCGGCAACTCCTTCCTCGAGACGCCCGCATCGGGCGCCGCGAATCGCGGCCAGCCGGCCTCGGTCGGCTTCGGCTATCTGCAGCAGGGCTTCCTCGAGACCTCGAACGTCAACGCGGTGACGGAGATCTCCTCGCTGATCACCGCGCAGCGCGCCTATGAGATGAACTCGAAGGTTATCACCACGACCGACGAGATGCTGCGCTCCACCACCAATCTGCGGTAGGTCTGATGATCCGCGCCGCCGCCCTCGCGTTCGCAGTCCTTGCCCTTGCCCCGTTTGCGTCCGCGCAGACGGCGACTCCCAAGGCGATCAAGGGCGACTGGATCACGCTGGGCGACGTGACGCCGGTGACGGGCGATGTCGCCGGCATCCTGATCGGCCCTGCCCCGCCGCCGGGACAGACGCTGTCGCTCGATCCTGCCTTCCTGATCACCACCGCCAAGGGCGCAGGCGTCATCCTCGCCATTCCGCTCGACAAGCCGATACTGGTGACGCGCGCTGGAGGCACGGCGACGCCGGCGCCGAAGGCCAATGTCGCGAAACCCGCGAACGCTGCGCCGCAGATCGCAAGCGAGGTCTCTGCGCACTCGCAGATTCTGGTGGTGGTGCGAGACATCGCCCGCGGCCAACGCATCGTCGCAGCCGATCTCGGCTGGGAAGACGCTTCGCCCTCGCGCCCGATCCGCAACAGCGCAACCGACATGGCTGCCGTGATCGGCATGGAATCCAAGCGCGTCCTGAAGACAGGCCAGCCCATTCTCCTGATCGATCTCAAGACGCCTTCGGTGATCCACAAGGGAGACGCGGTGAAAATCGTCTACACCGCGCCGGGCCTCCACCTCAGCGTCGATGGCGTCGCCCAGAACGAAGCCGCCAGGGGCGAGAGTGTCCGCATTCTCAACAACTACACCAAGCGCACCATCGAAGCCGTCGCGACGAGCGAAGGCGAAGCGCGCATTAGCAGCAGGTAGCATGTCCATGAAGAACGGCATCAGGACTCCGGGCATCCTTGGCGGCGCAGGCCTTGCCTTCGCGCTGAGCGGCTGTGCAGGCCTGTCGGATGCGATCGCGCCGCCGCAGATGTCGCCGATCTCCAATCCCGCGACGATCGCGGGGTCGAGCCGCATTTCCATGCCGCTGCCGGCGCCGGTCGCCGAAATATCCGCGCCGAACTCGCTGTGGCGCACAGGCGCGCGCTCCTTCTTCAACGACCAGCGCGCCAGCAAGATCGGCGACATTCTCACCGTGAACATCGAGATCGCGGACTCGGCGCAGGTGCAGAACACGACGGCGCGGAGCC
This sequence comes from Hyphomonadaceae bacterium, assembly GCA_965279205.1. Classification (GTDB taxonomy): domain Bacteria; phylum Pseudomonadota; class Alphaproteobacteria; order Caulobacterales; family Hyphomonadaceae; genus UBA7672. The sequence continues at coordinate 568,092 of OZ257144.1, read as the reverse complement.
GCACAGGCTCGACCGAGACCGGCGTGCAGGCCCTGCTGGGCCTCGACACCGTGATCCAGAACGCCCTGCCCGGCACGCCATCGCTTGATCCTGGCGTGGGCTTCAATTCGAACTCGACGTCCAACGGCACAGGCTCCGTGAACCGGCAGGAGACGGTGAGCCTGACGGTTGCGGCGGTGATCACCGACCGCCTGGCCAACGGCAATCTCGTGATCGGCGGCAGCCAGGAAGTGCGCATCAACAACGAGCTGCGCGAATTGCTGGTCTCCGGCGTGATCCGGCCCGAGGACATCGCCTCCGACAACACGATCGAGCACACCAAGATCGCCGAGGCGCGCATCTCCTATGGCGGGCGCGGCGACATCAGCGCGGTGCAGCGCGACAAGTACGGCAAGCTGATCTACGACCAGATCACGCCTTTCTAGGCGGTCTCGTCTAAACAGGTTCGTCGTTCGGCGTGTTGTCGAGCTTGCCTCCGCGGGCGAGCTTCTTCAGGCCCATCCACGCGCCGAGGCCGCACACGGCGGTCACGCCCAGCATCAGCAGCACGACGATGATCTCCTGGAATGGCGAGGGGATGAAGTCGAATGTGTGCAGGGCAAGGTGCCAGAACCGGAAGCCGCGCGCACCGTCATCGGCAATGAAGCGCAGGCCGCCCGTGTCGGGATCGAGATAGAAACGCGTACTGTCCATCGCCGGCACGTCGACGCGAAGCACCGGCATGTCCGAGGATGAGGCGCCGGGGTAGTAGTATTCATCGCCCGACGTCATCAGCGAGATGTTCGTGGCGCCCGCGTCGCCTGCCAGCAGCGCGGCGGCGCGGGCTCGTGCGGCGTCGTCAAAGGGCGATGGCTGGCCCACGGCGTCGAAACGGCGGCGCGAGCCATCGGCGGCGCGCCAGATGAACCAGGGCTTACCTTCGAGCGTGCTGAAGCTGACGAGGCTGCGTTCGCGCGAGATCGTCCGCAGCGCCACACCCTGCGCCTCGATCGCAGCACGCGCCTCGGACCAGGGAACCGGCTTGCCGGTGAGACGGTCTGCCGCGTCGCTAGCCGCCTTGCCGGACTCAAGCCAGCCCCAGGGCTGCATCGAGGCAAAGCCCGAGAAGGTGAAGGTCAGCACCAGCACGCCGAAGATGAGTCCCAGCATGTGGTGCCAGAATTTTGCGCCGTGATAGGGCGAGGCAAGCTTGCCGGTGGAATGGCGCCGCCGGAACTGGCGGATGCCGACAAAGAGGCCGAGCAGCGTCAGGAAACATCCGGCAAGCGACGTCCAGATGATGATCTGGCCCCACAGCTTGGCGTCCTTGCGCAGCTCGGTGAAGTAGAGCCAGTGCGGGATGGGGCCGAGCCAATTCCAGAAGCGTAGGGATGCAGTGGTGCGCTGGATCAGCTGTCCCGATTTCGAGGAGATGTAGAGCACCGTCTCCTCGGGATCGTTGAGCGCGACCTCGTAGAGCGGACGGGCGGAGTTGAAATAGCCGGCGACGGTGAACTCGTCGCGTTCCATGAGCTTGGTCAGCGCCGGCTTTCCAGTGAGGCTATGGCGCGCGAGATAGGTGCTGGCGACGGCAAGCGCGTCAGCTTCCGTGATCCCGTCGATCTTCCCGGCGGTGGCGAGGTCATAGAGGCCCCGCGCACCCTCCTCTCCCACCTGCCAGGCCAGCGAGATCACGGGCCGGCCGGCAAGCATCTCGATCTGGGCGCTGGAGAGCGTGGCGTCGGCGGGGATTTCCGGCAGCGCGATGCGATCCGGCGCGACGATCGGCGCGAGGCCTTCGAGGCGATAGTCGCGGTCTCCCAGCGTGGTCGAGGGATAGGGCTGCCAGATCATCACGATGCCGCTGAGGCACCAGAGCAGCATCAGCAGGCCGAGCGTGACGCCCATCCAGCGATGCAGCGCGAACACGAACCGGATCAGCCTGGCCTTGATCATGATCCGCCCCGCCACAAATGAAGTCGCCCGGTCTGTATACAAACCGGGCGTGTCAGCGGAAACGAATTTTCAGAGAGCGGCTCAGCGAGCGGCTAGGCCGCGTCCTTCTTCTTGGCCTTCTTCACCTTGTTGATGGCGAAGTTGCGCTTGAGGCGCGACAGGTGGTCGATGAACAGCGTGCCCTGCAGGTGGTCCATCTCGTGCTGGATGCACACCGCGTACATGCCGTCGGCCCATTCCTCGATCTGCTCGCCCTGGTAGTTGAGATAGCGGAGCTTCACGCGATTGGGGCGCTCGACCTCGTCATAGAAGTCGGGAACCGAGAGGCAGCCCTCTTCATAGATCTGCAGCTCGGTGTTCGCTTCGAGGATTTCAGGGTTCACGAAATGGCGCGGGGCCGGCGGCTCGCCCTCCTTGGCGAGGTCCATCACGATCACGCGGACGGGCACACCCACCTGAACGGCAGCGAGGCCGATGCCGGGCGCGGCGTACATCGTCTCCAGCATGTCATCCATCAGCGCGCGTGTTTCGCCGGTGACGGCGTCGACGCGTTTGGAGACCTGTTTCAGGACAGGATCCGGAACCGTGAGGATGGGGCGGATGGCCATGACGGGTAGCTATGAAGCTCGAGCCTCAACGTCAAGTGAACGCGCCTGTGAGGCCCGGTTGAACCAGCGCCATGGCCCTCGTCCCCAAAGGGAAATTCCGGAGGCGCGCCTGCCGCTGGCAGGGCTGGTAGGCTATTTCCGCTTGGCCGCGGCCAGCGCGGGCGGCGTCTGCTCCAGACCATCGAGCAAGGTCAGCTGGCGAGGCGCTACCTCGATCTGCTGGGGCTCCTCGACCATCTTGCTGGGATCGGCGAACTGCAGTTCCTCCAGCTTGCGGGTCGCGGGCAGCACCCTGCTCTCGAACGAGCCGACCATCTCGTTATAGGCCTTGGTGGCGCTGCCGAGGCCGTTGCCGACCTTGCCCATGTATTCCGTGAACTTGGCCATGCGGTCGTAGAGTTCCTGGCCGAGCTTCTTCGCCTGCTCGGCGTTCTTGGCCATCTGCTCCTGCCGCCAGCCATAGGCGACCGCCTTCGCAAGGCCCAGCAGCGTCGCCGGCGTCACGATGATCACATTGTTCTTGGCGGCGAAATCGAAGATGTCGCGGTCATGCTCCAGCGCGGCGACGTAGGAACTTTCGACCGGGATGAACATGGCGACGAAGTCGACCCGTTCGGAGAAGTCCTTCCAGTATTCCTTGCGGGTCAGCGACTGGACGTGCGTGCGCACGCGGGCGGCATGGGCAGCCATCTTCAGGCGGCGCTGGCCGGGATCGGTCTGGTCGGTCGCGGAGAGATAGTCTTCCAGCGACAGCTTTGAATCGATCACCAGCTCGCGCCCGCCCGGCATGCGGATGATGCAATCCGGCCGCTGCCTGCCCTTGTCGGTGTCGTTCGACGTCTGCTCGGTGAAGTCGGCATAGGGCGACAGGCCCGCCATCTCGAGCACGTTACGCAGCGTGTCCTCGCCCCAACGGCCGCCCGAGCGCGGCGCCGTCAGTGCGCCGGTGAGCTTGTTGGCGGCGTCCTTGGTTTCAGTCACGCTGCGCCCGACCAGCTTGATCTGCTCTTCCAGTTTGGCGCGATCCTCGGCCGAGACCTTCTGGATCGCCTCCACCTTTTCGCGGAACTGGCCGAAGCTTTCCTGGATCGGCTTCAGCATCTTGCCGAGTTCGCCCTCGGCGCCTTCCTTGTGCTTCTTCAGCGTCTCGTCGGCGATCTGCACGAATTGCTGCTGCGATTTAAGGAGCGCTGCGTCGGCCAGCGCCTTGAAGCGCTCCTCGCCCTCGGCCTGAAGCTTGGCGATCTGCTCGCGCTCGCGGGCGTAACCCGCCTCGCGCTCGGCAAGCTTGGCGGCGTCGGCCGCCTGGGCTCGCTCGGACGCCTCTGCGCGGCCGCGCAGGACTTCGCGTTCGCCGCTCAGCGTCTCGATCTGCCGCTCGAACTCGGAGATGCGTGTCGACATCTGCGCGATCGCAGGCGCGCCGCGCTGCCAGAAGTAGACGGCGGCGCCGATGCCGCCCAGCGCCAGCAATCCAAGGACAATGTGCAGGATGTCGAGTGTCATGGCGCGACCATACGTTCTTTATTTGTTCCGATCAACCTGGAAGCGACGAACGGTTGCCTGATTCTAGGCGACGGCGAACGGGCCCGATTCCGGACGGTCCGATTCCAGAAGGCCTGTGGCCGGCTATTTCGCGACGCAGGTGAAGATCAGCGACATGCGTTCGGCCGTGATGCCGGTGACGCGCATGCTGCGGCCGGTCTTCTGGCAGTGCGCCTCGGCCATGTCGGCGGCCTGCATGGCGAACTCGCCATTGGCGTTGGAGACGCGACCGCCATCGGCAGTCACATCGTACATCACCGGGCGGCCAGCTTCAGACGCGGGCGCGGGCGCCGTCGGCCCGGTCGCACACGCGGCGAGCGAAAGACCTGCGATGACAAGGATGAATAGACGCATCAGCTTCCCCCTCAGAGATGGAGGCGAGGCGTCAGTCCCGTGCGCCGCGCTTCGGGCGCCAGCCTTCCGGCATGTGCGGGTAGTTGGCAACACCCTCGAAGGCGTCCTCTGGAACATCCGTCCCAAAAACATCCAGCGGGTTGTTGAGCAGGCGGCGGGTCGCGGATGACCGGACATTGCGTGCGGCGGAGCGTATTTTGTCGCGCATCAGCCACATCCCGATACCGACGCCGATACCGACCGCGGCTACCGTGAGCACTACAGGCACGTGATTGCGTTTCACCATGGGACGTTCCAGCCGTCTTTTCTATCGCCTCGACGCCATCGCAGCCGCGATCGTGCCATCGTCGAGATGATCGAGTTCCCCGCCCACCGGCACGCCGTGGGCCAGTCGCGTCACCTTCACAGGCAGATGCGCCAGCCTGTCCGTGATGTAGTGGGCGGTCGTCTGGCCGTCCACCGTCGCATTCAGCGCCAGGATTACTTCGCGCACATCTCCGCCCGCAGCCCGGGCGACCAGCCCGGCTATGTTGAGGTCTTCCGGACGGATCCCGTCCAGCGCCGACAGGGTCCCGCCGACCACATGATAGCGGCCGCGGAAGACACCCGAGCGCTCCATCGCCCAGAGGTCGGCGACCTCCTCCACCGCGCAGATCACCCACGCATCCCGGCCCGGGGCCATGCAGACCGAGCACGGATTCACCGTGTCGAAATTCCCGCAGGTGGAGCAGATCTGGACCTTGGCCGCCGCATCCGCCAGCGCCGCCGCCAGAGGCGACAGGAGCTGGTCGCGCTTTTTCAGGAGGTGCAGAGCCGCACGCCGCGCCGAACGCGGACCCAGCCCCGGCAGCTTGGCCAGAAGGTCGATAAGGCGAAGGATTTCCGGCCCGGCCGAACGGTTGATCATTGGGGTCTGTCAGCCTCCATCCACTGGACATAGTCCCGCGGGGCCGTCTCAGGAACACCCTCGCGCGCGCCAAATGACGATAGCCGGAGGCTGTCACCCGCCTGCCATGGCCGCAGGCGTGGGCCAGGCCCTCAGCCTCCCGCCGGCTTGCCCGTCCGGCTGCGCAGGGCGATTGCCCGCTCCTCCTTGCGGGCAGCTTCCTGCAACTCGTCGAAGTCCGAGCGCAGCACATAGGCGCGCACGAAATCGACCGCGACGACCCGTTCGATGAAGTTGGCGAACATCCAGTCGATGTCGCGCCGGGCGACGAGGCCGCGCCGCGTGAGGCCCGAGACGAACTCGAAGAAGTTGAGGATGTCGATCAGTTCCCCTTCCAGCTCCTTCGGCATGCCCGGCGTGGCGAGCTCCGTCTTCAGCGCCTCGAACTCGGCGCAGCCGGGATTGGCGAGGACAAAGCGGACGCGCCGGTAGCGGGGATTGTCGAAGAACATCCGGTAGAGCTCACGCACCTGCTCGGTCTGGCGCATGCGCTCGGACCGCAGATAACGAAACAGGCCGAAGATGCCGGCCAGCAGCGCGGCGACGAAGGTGAAGGCCGACGCCCAGTTGCGCAGCAGCTCCGACCAGTAGAGCACCGACCCTTCATGAGGGACCAATTCCATCGACACGCTCCCGACACCATCTGCAACGCTTCACACCACGACGGCGCCGCCCTGCCAAGCCGCAGGCTGTAGGATCTAGCCAGTCCAGGGCGTCCCACCTCGGATCACACGTATTTCAGCCAGGCGCCGATCAGACTTTCCGGAGCAGATTTCCGATCGCAATCGGACGGGAGGGCAAACTCAATTTGGAACTGGCGCAGCGGGTGGAGCGAGTGGCGTCGCAACGCCAATGATCGTTCGCGGAACCATAGCGGCCGCTCGCAAACCAACAACCAACGACCGGGATTCGCAGCCGAAAGCAGCCTTTGTTGAGGCTATACCTGACTCGCACTTTCTTGTGGCGGCTCAGACGACGGTCAATGCAACGGCGCCCAGGACGGCGCAGGCGAGCACCACGAGAACAATGTTGGCCTTGAACCGTATGAGCGCCACAGCGGCGACAACGGCTAGCGTGCTTGCAACTGGATCAAAGCTCCCCAGAAGCGGGAGAGCAATCGTCCCTCCCCATGGCAACGCGGCCGGTTCCGTCTGACGAAACAGGACGTGCAAGGCAAACCAGACCGCCAGATTGGCGATCACACCGAGAACCGCCGCCGTTATGGAGGACAGGATCGCCGCCGCTATCCGGCTGCGCCGCAGGCGTTCTGCGAATGGCGCGCCGGCGAATATCCAGAGGAAGGATGGCGCGAAGGTGCACCAGCTCGCCATCGCCGCCGTTCCGGCAGCCAGCAGCAGCCCACCTCCAGGCGCCTGCCACCCGGCGACGAAACCAACGAACTGGTTGACGAGGATGAGCGGGCCAGGTGTGGTTTCCGCCAGGCCGAGACCGTCGATCATCTGACCGGGCGTGAGCCACTCATATCCATCAACGGCCGCCTGTTGCAGGTAAGCGAGCACGGCGTAGGCCCCGCCGAACGTCACAACGGCCAGCTGGCTGAAAAGAACGCCGACCTGAGCGAGGACGTGCGTTGGTCCCAGCACGAGAAAGGCGACAGCCGGCGGCGCGATCCAGATGATGAACCACGCCAGCGCAGCCGTGAAAGCGCCTGCGCTACGCCCCTTGCCCGAATCGCGCACTTCACCAACAGCGGGCTGCCTAGGCTGCGCGCCGCGAAACAAACCCAGAAGCCCGGCGGCTAGAATGACCAAAGGAAACGGCGCCCCAAAAAGCATGAGTGAAACGAACGCCGCGGCTGCCAGAACAAAATCGAACCTTGTCTTCAATGTGCGCGTGCCGATCTTGATCAGCGCCTGCACGACAAGCGCCAGAACGGCCGCCTTGATCCCGTAGAAAAGCCCGCTGACGAAGCTCGTGTCGCCTTGCGTAACGTAGAGAACCGACAGCCCGAAGACGATCAGCGCGCCAGGCAGAACGAACAGCAGGCCCGCTATCACTCCACCCCGCACGCCATGCAGGAGCCAGCCGACATAGGTCGCGAGTTGTTGCGCCTCTGGTCCGGGAAGCAGCATGCAGTAGTTGAGCGCATGGACGTATCGCGCCTCGTCGATCCATTTCTTCTCTTCGACGAAGATGCGGTGCATCAGGGCGATCTGTCCGGCAGGTCCGCCAAAGCCGAGGCAGCCGACCTTGAAACTCGCGGCTGTTAGTTCTCGCAACGAAGGTCCGGCGACCGCGTCCTGCATGCCTAGTAGTGAGGCCGGTGGCCATCGACCCAGCTGCGCGCATGCTCGATGGGTGCTGGCGCCGGCATGGCTGCGCGAAAGCGCTGCACCGTTTCCAGCCCGTCCATTCGCCTGAGCCATGCGGCAGCACGCGGCCTGCGCGGCAACCTTTCCTGTCCCTCTGCGGTCAGGTTGAGCGCATACATGCTCGGATAGAGAAAGAAATCAGCGAGGCTGAGATCGCCGACAACAAAGTCGCCGCTGTGTTCAAGGGAGCGTTCCAGCACATCCAGCTCGCGCTCGATGCGCGGAAGGGCCGCCTGAACAACCTTCTCGTCCGCCGCGACGCCAAGCGGAGGAAACACGAGGCGTTCGTGGACGAGGTGGTAGATCATGTCGGGATAGAAGTAGCCGTTCACGGAGCTGATCCATTGATGTACGCGAGCCCGGCTGCGCGCGTCGCGCGGCATGAGCGCGGGCGAGCCGAAAGCCTCCTCAATGTAGAACACTATCGCGCTCGTCTCGTAGACCTGAAAGCCATCGTGCTCCAGCACCGGCACCCGTCCGAATGGATGAAGCGCGAAATGGCTTGGCTGGCCCATCACCGTTTCGAGGTCATTGAACCGGAAATCGACGCCTTTGTGCCTCAGCACAAGCCGTACGATGTTGACGTACGTGCTGCGGGGGAACCCGTGAACGATCACCTCGGTCATGCTTTTCGCTCCTGGTGCTGCGTCAGGTCAAAGGCTTGGCCGCGCCCTGCCCCCAGCGCGCGCTCGTAGATCATCACTGCGCTTGCAACATCCTCGATCGCCGACCCGGTGCTGTCGAACACGATGATCTCGTCGGTTCGCGTTCGCCCAGGCCTGGAGCCGACAACCAGGTCAGCAAGGTCCGCATGCACGTCGGTCGACGACAGCGCGCTCGACGCGATCGCGAGCCGAAGGTCGCCCATGGCGAGGCACTGGTCGAGCACATCGACAACAACGGTGGCGCACTCCATCAATCCGGGCGTGATCTCGCTCTTTGATGGACTGTCAGCGCCGACGGCGGCGACGAATGTACCGGGCCTGACATGCTCCGGCGCCAGGAACGCCTTGCGCGAGGTGGTGCATGTGACGATGACATTGCTGACCCGAGAGCCCTGTTCCAGCTTCGAAACCGCTTCGCCGGCCAAGCCAAACGTTTCTGCCCGGCTAGCGAGCGCTGACGAACGGCCCGGATCGATGTCCCAGGTCACAAGCTTTCGGATCGGCAGCACTTGGGCCAAAGCCTCGACGTGGGGCCAAGCCTGCTCCCCACAGCCGCAGATCATGAGAACCTGGGCATCTTCCTTCGCAAGATACCGGGCGGCGAGGGCGCTCGCTGCAGCAGTTCGCCGGAGCGTGATCTCTATCGAGTCCATGATAGCCAGGAAGGAGCCGGTCTCGGCGTCGCAGAGAAAAAGCGCACCCTGAACGGTAGGCCGGCCTGTGCGTTCGGGATTGCCCGGCAGGTTGGCGTTGAGCTTTAGCGCGACGTGATGTCCGTCGCCGGCGAGCCGCGCACCCTTGGCGTGGAAGACGCCGAGCGGAACGGGAATGGACAGCGGCGGTGGCGACGTAGCGCGTCCTTGCCTGGCGGCGATGAATCCGGCTTCGACCGCCTTGAGATAGTCGGCTGGCTTCGCAACTGCGCGGATATCGGCGCCCGAGAGGAGAAGCGTCTGCGGGGTCATTGCGGACGCCAGTCGTGAACCTCGTCTCGAGCGCCGCCGGCCCAGGCATAGAGGGCATCATAGACGAGCATGCCCTGGGCCAGCATCGCGTGATCGTCGACGTGGAGCTTCGACAGGCCGAGGGATATGGCATGAAGCCCCGCCGCCTCCGGCGCGATCTTGTGCTTGTTGGTATCTGCGCCGCGCACAATGCGGGCAACGCCTGAGAGAGCCTTGTTACGGTCAAGCGCGAAGCGCCGGATCAGCGCGTCAAAGCTACAGAGTTCGCCCTCGTGTGTGATCGGCGCGCCGGGAATATCGAACGCCACAGCCCTCTCTCGCTGGGCGACGGCAAAGACCTCGCCTGTTGGCACATAGAGAATGACGGCCTCGGGATCGATGAACCGGCGGATGGCCCAAGGGCATGCGATCCGGTCGATTTTGGGTCTTTCACGTGTGACCCATTTTGTCGGCCACTGTGAACCGAACAGGTCGTCGAGCGCGGTCTGCATCTGATCGGGCTGGCGAACACGCGACATCACACTCTCCGGGTTGCGAGCAATGATTGGACGCTATCGCCGCCGCCCTGTGTCGAAAAACGAAACCTCCTCACCCCTCCATGAGGGATGCTCATGATTGAGGCCAATTGAGATTGGCAGTCGCTACGCCTTGAGCACGACGTCCGCAATTTTGTCGGCGTTAGCCCAGTTGATCGCGCCCATGAACGCATCGACGTAGGCTGCTGCTCTCGCGCCGAAATCCATGTGATAAGCGTGTTCGTACATGTCGAGCGCGAGCAGGACGCGACCGTCGGCAATCGTCATCGTGTGGTCAAACGCCCACTGGTTCACCAACTTGCCGACGCGTGGCGCCCAGGTGAGCAGCACCCATCCGGAGCCGCCACCCAGCGCCTTCCCCATGGCAACGAACTGATCGCGCCACGCCTTCTCGCTGCCGAAGTCCTTCTCGATCTGGGTAGCGAGCGTCGCGCCGGGCCGACTGCCTCCGCTTCCGAGGGAGGCGAAGTACGCCTCGTGGAGGATCATGGAATTCATGGCGATCAGCTCCTCGCGTTTCAGGCCGTTCACCACGAAGCCGGGCGCCGCGCTGATATCGAGCTTGGCGATCTCCGCCTCGATCGCGCCAAGGCGCGACACCGCGCCCACATAATTGTTGTCATGGTGGCTGACGAGAATGCGCTCGGAAAAACCCGGGACCGTTTTGGGATCGAACGGCAAGGGCTGCGCCTGGTAACGAGCCGAACCCGTCTGGTTGGGTTGCTGGGCAGTGGCGCAGCCTTGAACCGCGAGGACAGCACTGGCGGTGGCAACCGCAGCGATGACTGTGCGGCGATCGATCTCTGCTGTCATGTTTCTCTCCTGCGGCGAACCGTTGACTATCGCTTCACCTGTCTAACCCTGGTTGGTCAGCGCAAGGATCAAATTCTGCTCATGCTCGCGGTGAGCACGGGCCTATTAAGTTGCCCTGCAAGACTCAAAGCATTAGGGTTGCTCATACGTCCGAGTGACAAATGCCGTCCTGGTTTCCACCATCCATAAGCTCGGTGCGAGCCTTTGAGGCGACCGCACGGCTCCTGAGCTTCACCCGGGCAGCCGCTGAGCTGAATGTCACGCAGAGTGCGGTGAGCCACGGCGTTCGCGATCTCGAAGAGCGTTTTCGCGTTAGTCTGTTCCAGCGCGAGGGGCGTGCGTTGGCTTTGAGCGAAGCCGGACGTCTTTACTTTCCGTTCGCCACGGAGGCCCTCGGCCGTTTGCGCCTGGGAGAACGAGCGCTTCTTGATCCTCAGCGAAAAGCTCGCGTGCTGACGGTCAGCGTGTCGCCCAGCTTCGCGGCGAAATGGCTGGTTCCTCGACTGGGAGTCTTCTCGTCCGCACATCCCGATCTGGAACTACGCATCAGCGCCAACGCGCAGCACATAGACTTCCTTGATGGAGAGATTGATCTCGCCGTCAGACATGGTGACGGAAGCTGGCCGCATCTGGACTGCACTCGCCTTTGCGAGGAACAGCTGTTTCCGGTTTGCAGCCCAGCCCTCATGAAGACGAAGCCGCCGCGTTCCCCTGCCGATCTGGCGCGCTACACGCTCATCCATCACCGCACTGCCGACGCGTGGAAGGGATGGCTCCGAACGTTTGGCGCCTCAATCCCGGGGCGCGATCGCCCTGGATTGGTCGTAAATGAAATGAGCCTGGCAATAGATGCAGCCGTCGCCGGCCAGGGCGTCGCGCTGGTGCGAAGCGCTCTTGCCCATCGCGATCTGGTCGAGGGACGGCTCGTGAGGCCCATGCGCGAGAGCCAGCCGGCGGCCTTTGCATATTGGCTTGTCTCCCCGCCGAGCAACACCGGCGCGGCAAAGGTCGTCAGGTTCCGGGAGTGGCTGCTTCAGCAGGCCGCCGGCGAAACAACCTGAAGCAATCCCGCGCTATGGCTGCTTTGCTACGGTTCCGCCAGTGGGCGAAGCGCCAAAATGGGCGTCTCGGACGCTGACAATGTTTGTGGACATCGCATTCCCCGCTTCAGAAGGGGAAAGCACTCAGCTCGTCTTCAGCTTGTCGCAGAGGTTGGTCTTCGACGGGACGGTCGAGCGCCATTCGTATTCGAGTTCCTGCAGCGCCTTGACCGGCTTGCCGTTGGCGGTGGCCGGCTCGAATTCCTGCATGGCAAGACAGCGGCGGGTCGGCTCGAGGAAGAGCGGATCGCTGCACGTGCCGCTCGATTTCAGCACCCTGCCCTCGGCGCTGATCTCGAGGTCCATCTGGCAGCAGCCGGAGAGGCCGGCCTTGCGCGCCTCGGCCGGATAGCGGCAGGCGCGCGGATTGAAGCCGCCGGCATACTGCGCCCTGGTCTTGCCGCTGGCCGATGTCTGGCCAGCCGTCTGGGCGGCGCCTGCGCCTGTGAGGCAGGCGAGCAGCATGATGGAGACCAGGGCAAGCTGCGAGCGGATCGGCGATCCTCCTCCCGGAAGGTCTGACCGGATCAGGCTAGACCGCCGTTGCGCGGATTGGCAATTCGCGGCTTGGTGGGGCCATGCAAATCACACTTCTCTCGGTGCTCGACTATGCAGGCGTGGCGACTTTCGCAGCGTCAGGCGCGCTTATGGCCGCGCAAAAGCGCCAGGACGTGGTGACGTTCATCTTCTTCGCGGCGATCACGGGTGTGGGTGGGGGAACGCTGCGCGACCTGCTGATCGGGGCGCCGGTGTTCTGGGTGATGGATGCGGGGTACGTGGTGGTGTGCTCCGTGGTGGCGGTGGTGGTGTACCTGACGCGGGGGCGTGGCGTGCACCCACAGACGCTGGTGTGGCTGGATGCGGTGGGGCTGTGTGTGTACGCGGTGGTGGGGGCCGCGAAAGCGCTGGCGCTGGGCGTGTCGCCGGTGGTGTGCGTGGTGATGGGCGCGCTGACAGCCACGTTCGGCGGCATCATCCGCGACGTGCTGGCGGGCGAGCCGTCCATCCTGCTGCGGCGCGAGCTGTACATCACGCCGGCGATCGTGAGTGCGACGGTGTTCGTGGCGCTGCGGTCGCTGGGCGTGGACTGGACGTGGGCCAGCGGCATGGCCGTGGCGCTGGGCCTCGTAGTGCGGGCCGGCGCAATCGTGTGGAAGTGGCACATGCCGGCGTTCAGGCCGCCAGAAAAACCGCCGAGCAAAGGAAGCTAACGGCTCAGCCGCGCGAGGCAGAAAGTCCGGAGATGAGGTCTCCTGGCCGCGGCTCGCAGATTTCGGGCTCGTTCTCTGGCGCAGGCTTGCGGAACAGGTTGCCGATCATGTCGATAAGTGAAGGGTTCTTGCTCAACACGTAGTTGACGACGATATCGCCTGTTCCAGCGGCAGCCTTCCCCTTTTTCAGCGCAGGAAGATAGCTCTGAGGCGCAAGGCAGGCCTTGCTTGGCGCCATGAACATGTCGTGGGTGCACTCGCCGGTCATCCTGCCAGCGCGACCACTGGCGGTGATCTCGACCTTCATGCGGCAACATCCCTCGATCCTGGTGCGGAGACCTTCGACCGGGTAATCGCAGAAGGAATAGTCCAGCCGATCGTTGAGCAGATGCGGCTTCGATCGGTCATCGTTGTCCGGCATGGAAATGATCGCCGGCGGTGGCGGTGGCTGTTGCGCAACGGAAGCACCGGCAACGGCAGTCATCACGCAGGCGAGGACCGTGAACGCCTTGGGACGATGAAACGACACCATTGCTTCCCCCAACACGAAGGAAACCTAGGCGGCTCGCGGAAACGGATCAACAGATCGCCGCTCAGTCGTCGCGGATCGTGCGTTCCTTGCGCTCGTGGCGTTCCTGCGCCTCGAGGCAGAGCGTGGCGATCGGGCGGGCGTCGAGGCGTTTGACGCCAATCGGCTCGCCGGTCTCTTCGCAATAGCCGTACTCGCCCATCTCGATCCGGCGCAGCGCGGCGTCGATCTTGTTGATCAGCTTGCGCTCGCGGTCGCGGGTGCGGAGCTCCAGCGCGCGATCAGCCTCGGATGAAGCGCGGTCCACGAGGTCCGGGATCGGCGCCACGTTTTCCTGCATGCCGGAAATGGTCTCGCGGTTGCCCTGGAGGATCTCCTCCTTCCACGCGACCAGTTTTTCCTTGAAGTATTTCAGCTGCTTCTTGCCCATGTAGGGCTCGTTCTCGGTCGGCTTGTAGGTTGCCGTCTTGGAACTCATCTGCGTGCTCCACTGGCCAGACCCATCCCCAGGGCGGCCTTAGCTGGGCGGGCTGTATATCTGACCCGCCAAACGTCGTAAATGTCCGGAATCAGGTTCCCGACTATTGTAATTACTGCATATTTCACGCCGCGCGCGATTTCCTGTCAGTGTCAGGTGAGCAGGCGCTCAGTATGGCGTGAAATGCCGCGGTGCGGCATCGCGCTTCAGGCGGCGCCGGTCGCCTTTTCCAGCTTGGCGGCTTCCACCGCGGCGCGGACCTCGGCCCAGTTCAGCGTGTCGTCGAGGCCGAAATCACCGCTTTCCTCGCGCTGTTCAGCGAGGGCGCCGTTGAGGAGCGCGAGATGGCGTTTGGTCGGGCCATCGCCCAGCATCGCCAGCTGAAGCCGGTCGAGCGCATCGAGGATTCGCCTGCCCTTACGCAGGGCCCGGGCGCGGGCTTCGGGACCGCCGACGCCCTGAAGAGCCAGAAGAGCCGAAACGCCGGAAACGCCGCTGGCGCCCGAAACGCCGGCGGCAGGCGCGCGAGCAGCGACACCGCCTTCGGGCAGAAGCAGGCGGAAGCCTTCCGCGGCCGGCTTTGCGCCGCCGGATGAAGCGGACGCCGATGTGGACGAGGTGGAACTGACCTTCATCTCGGCAGGGTCTCCTGACCCGCACCCTTCGACGTGTTGGTTAATGGCGGCTTAAGGAAAGTTTCCAGCGCGGAAACCACGATTAAAGCTTTGTTGTCTGTTGGCCGCCAAGGTCGGGTCTGAAGACGCTGCGGCCAGAACGGTCGGATTCCGATTCCGTTATCCTCCATGGGGCCACATGCGCGCGCTTGCCCGTATTCTCATTCTTGCTTCCGTTGCCGTGGGCCTTGCTGCGCCTGTCGGCGCCGGCACACGTCTCAAGGACATCGTCGACGTCGAGGGCGTGCGCGAGAACCAGCTGACCGGCTATGGCATCGTGTTCGGCCTCAACGGCACCGGGGATTCGATCCGCAACTGCCCGATGTTGTCGCAGAGCCTGCGCTCGATGATGGAGCGCCTCGGCATCAACACGCGCGATTCAACGCTCAACACCAAGAACGTCGCCGCCGTGATCGTGACGGCGAGCCTGCCGCCGTTCGCGACCAACGGCACGCGCATTGATGTAACCGTGTCGACCGCCTGCGACGCCAAGAGCCTCGAGGGCGGCACGCTGTTCGCCACGCCGCTGATCGGCGCCGATGGCCAGGCCTATGCGCTGGCGCAGGGCTCGGTCGCGGTTGGCGCCTTCACTGCTGGTGGAAATTCCGGCACGTCGCTTACCCGCAACATCCCCACCAATGCGCGCGTGCCGAACGGCGCCACGATCGAGCGCGAGCTGCGCTTCGACATGGCGGCCCAGACAGAACTGCGCCTGACGCTTCGCAATCCCGATTTCACCACGGCCAGCCGCATTGCCGGCGCCATCAACGCGTTCGTTGGATCGGAAGCGGCGTTCGCCGCTGACCTTGCAACAGTGCGCCTGAAACGTCCGGCCAGCTTCCGCGACATGTCGGCGCTGATTGCGCAGATCGAGGGCCTGGAAGTCGAACCCGAACAGCGTGCGCGCGTGATCATCAACGAGACGACAGGCGTCGTCGTGATGGGCGACAATGTCCGGATCTCTCCGGTTGCGATCGCACAGGGCAACCTCACCATCCAGGTACAGGAGACGCCCGGCGTCGCCATGCCCAACTCCTTCACCAACGCGCAGCCTGTCGTGGTGCCGCAGACCGACATCTCTGTTTCGGAAGACGCCGCCAAGCTGGCGCTGGTCGGCGGCAACAGCGTGCCGCTGCGCGAGCTGGTCAACGGCCTCAACGCGCTGGGTGTCTCGCCGCGTGACCTGATCACCATCCTCCAGGCGCTGAAGGCCGCAGGCGCGCTGCAGGCCGACATCGAAGTGATGTAATGGCGGACGTCGCCCTCACCCCTCCTCCGGTCGACGTGCTGAGCCAGCGCAAGGCCGGACTGTCGACCGATGTGTCCGGCGTGAAGACGCGCAGCGAGGCCCAGAAAGTCGCCGAGCAGTTCGAGCGCATGTTCATCGCCGAGATGCTGCAGCCGATGTTCGCGGGCATCGAGACGGACGGACCGATGGGTGGCGGCAATGCCGAAGCAACCTTTCGGCCAATGCTGATTGACGAGTATGCCGACGCCATCTCGAAGGGCGGCGGGATCGGCATCGCCGACGCCGTTCTCAAGGAAATCCTCCGCATGCAGGGACTCGAATGACGCACGATTCTCATTCTGCTTCCGAAAGGGCTGACCAGCTCCTGACCATGACGAGACGCCTTGTCGGGCTCGTCCAGGCGGAGATCGAAGCCCTCAACGCCCGCAAGCTCGACAGCGGCGGGGCCGATTGGGACGAAAAAGAGCGGCTGGTTCATGCCTGGCGCATCGAAGTCTCGCGCATCAAGGCCGACCCCACTGCCCTCGCCGGTGCATCGGCCGATCTGAAGGCGGGGCTGCGTACAGCCGCACGTGAACTCGAGGAAAGCCTCGAAGCCCATGCGCTGGCGCTGAATGCCATGAAAACAGTCACTGAAGGTCTGGTCCGTTCCATCGCCGCGGAGATCGCCTCAGCCCGCAGCGCGCCTGCTGCCTATGGACGCAGCGGTACGGTAAACAGCGGCCAGCGGCGCGAGGCATCCGGCCTCGCAGTGGACGCAAAAGCCTGATTCACTGCGTTTCCAGCAGAGTCCGCTGCGACAATTCCGGATGCGCATCGAACAGGCGTTAAGACATTTTTTGCGTCACAGGCGCCTTCGCCACTTGATCTATTGGCCCCGCCGGAAAACAAAGGAGGCGTGGCCGGGGCGCGTCAGTGGACAAATGGGCGAATAGCCCACTCGGCCATGTGTTAGATTACGGATCGGGCTCGATGAATCGCCGTCGCAAGCGCCGCCTGCCGTTCGCGGCATATGCAGCCCTCATCTTCAACGCATCGCTTTGTCTGACCCCGTTCATAGCGGCGCGGACGATCTCGACGGCGTATGGCGACAAGAAGCCGGCGTTCGAGGCGACCTCCGAAGCGATCGAAGCGACCCGCCTGGCGATGGACGAGCGGTTCGAGAAACTCTCCGCCAATGGCGACAGTGCTCCCCGCGACGTCTGGTCCGGTCTCGTGCGCGCCTCGCTTGAGGCTGACGACATGCCGACCGTGCGCGGCCTGCTCCAGGCGGCGCCAGCCATGCTGGAAGGCGCCGATGCCGATGCGCTGCGCGCACGCGTCGCCGTCGCTGACGAGAGCGGCGAACAGGCCGTGCTCCAGGCAGCTGTCGCCTATCTGCCCGAGGACGTGCAGGACGAGTATGAGCGCCGCACCACCTCCATCGTTTCCATGTTCTCCAACGCCGCGCCTGCCGGCGCTGTTCCGGGCGCCGCTGATGCGCCGGCCGCGCCCGTGGCTCCTGTCGCGGAAGAAGGCCGCCGCGGGTTCCACATGCTGGGCGACCTGCGCGACCTCGCCCTCCAGGCCTCGCGTCTTGCCCGTCAGGCGCAGGTCGACAAGTTCGAGTTCACGCTTGCTGGCGTCGGCCTGATCCTCGCCGATCCCGAAGCCCGCGAAGGCGCCTCGATCGCGCTGTCGGCTCGCCGCGCCAAGCAACTCGATCCTGCCTTCGTCCTTTATCTCGAGCAGAAGCTGTTCGCCGCCGCGCCGCCGGCCGAACTCGAGCGCGTACTCTCGGGCGAGTTCCAGAACGAGTATGGCTACGGCACGACCGGCCCGGCGATCGTCGAGAGCGTCTTCTTGTCGACGGTTGACCGTCAGGCGCTTGAAACCTTCCTCGCCGACCTGCGCATCATGCGTGACATCTCCGACGACACGTCTGCACAATCGGCGGTCGCGATCCTGAGCCAGGTGAAGGACGGCGCCGACCTGCGCCGCGCCAAGCTGGTGGCGCAAGCCGGCGGCGATCGCGCCGCCACGCTGGCCAAGTATGACGGCGAGCATCTGCTGGATACGGCCCGCACGACGATCACCTGGACCAACGCGCTGCGCATGCAGGTGGCCGGATTGCTGGCCTGCCTTGCCCTGCTCGGCTTTATCGCGATCTCGGTGTTCTGGAAATCGTTCCGGCGCAACAAGCCGACGAAACGCAGCGCCATCTACCAGATGGAAGATTTCTCGGCCGCCGGCTGATCGGGCGGCCGGGCTCTATCCGACAATGATTCCGAACGCACCGGTGATCCCGTCGATCATCAGCTGCACCGCGAGCGCCGACAGGATGACGCCGAAAATGCGCGTGACCGCGCCAGCGACCTGATCGCCCATCACCTTGATCAACGGTCCGGCGGCAAGGAAGATCACGCAGGTCAGCAGCAGGTTGGCGCCGATCGCGAACGACACGATGCCGATATTGAGCGGATCGCCGCCGGCGTTTTGCATGTAGAGCATTGCCGTGGCGATCGAGCCGGGACCCGCGATCATCGGGATACCGATCGGAAAGACCGAAATGTCGTCGATACGACCGGCGGCTTCTTCCTCGGCCAGCACCTGATCGGCGCGGTTCTTCTGTCTCTGCTGGCGTTTCTCGAACACCATGTCGATCGCGATCAGGAAGAGGAGCGCCCCGCCCGCGGCCCGGAAAGCATCGAGCGAGATCCCGAGATGGCCGAGCAGCCACGGCCCCGCGAAGGCGAAGAAGAACAGGATGATCGTGGCGACGACGGTCGACTTGATCGCCATGCGGCGCGCATAGCCGGGGCCGCCAGGCGCGGTGAGCGAAGCAAACACAGGGGCGACGCCAACCGCATCGATCACGACAAAGAAGGTGACGAAGGCGGCGACAGCCTGCTCGAACTGGAGGTCGGTCAGCACGCGGCTAGCTGCCGCGGAACAGCGACAGCAACGCCTGCGGCGCCGCGTTGGCGATGCCGACGGACTGAGCGCTCAGCTCCTGCTTGACCTGAAGCGCCTGGATCAACGCGCTCTCGGCGGCGAGATCCGTGTCGACCATTCGGCTGATGCCGGCAGCGAGCGCATCAGCAAGGCGGGTGACAAAGCCCTTCTGCGCCTCGATGCGCTTGCGCTCGGCCACCATCTCGGTGAGCTGGTCGCCGACATTGGCGATCGACTCGGCCACAGCATCGCGCGCCTGCGTGGCGTTCGTGAGCGAGTGGAGGTCGTGGTAGGTTCCAACCGTCACGATCGGACCGCCAGGCAGGAAGTTGCGGCCTGCCAGCGTCAGCGAATGGCTGGCTTCCGAATCCGCGATGAAGCTGACGCCCAGAGGCTTCGACCCGTCGAGAACGTTGGCGCCGTCGAACGAAGCGTTGGTGAGAAACCGTTCCAGCAGAGCTTGCTGGTTCTTGAATGTGTTCATGTATTCGGCGCGCTGGTCGTCGGAGAGGTCCTGCCCCATCGCATCGGTGGCGGTGCGCTGCATCTCGATCAGCAGTTTCGACACCTGCTCGGCGGCAGCGATCGCGGTGTCCGAGATCGATTCGGCGCGGTTGAGGCTGAGCGTGACGGCATTGAGCGAGGATGTCTGGCCACGCATGGAGGCGGCGGCATTGTAGGACGTTGCGTCGTCACGGGCCCGGGCGACCTTAAGGCCGGACGAGATCCGGGTTTCGGTTTTCTCGATGTCGCGCGTGGACGACTGAAGGTATTTGAGCGCCCCCAGCACGCCGGTCGCGTTGTTCAGCCTGTCGACCATGACCGTCTCCACGCCGATCCGCTTCTACGAATCAGCCGTTCGCGGTCAGTCTTCGTTAGTGATCGTTAACAGAAGGTTTCCGGGCTGCGGACGCGCCAAGGCCGCCGGCGTGGTGCGCCGACGGCCAAGGAACTGGCGATTTGAAGGTCCGGAGCGTTCCGGATCTGCTTTGGGCCGGTTTTAGCGGCCGAACAGCGACAGGATGACCTGCGGTGACTGGTTGGCGATCGAGAGGGCCTGGGCGCCCAGCTGCTGCTTGATCTGCAGCGACTGGAGCTTGGCGCTTTCCTTGGCGAGGTCGGCGTCGACGAGGTTGCCGATACCCTTCTCGACCGAATCCGACAGCTTGCCGAGGAATTCGTGCTGGATTTCCAGGGCCTTGGCCTGCGAACCCATCGTTGCCAGCTGGCGATTCAGGGTTTGCATGGCGGTGTCGATGGCCCCCGACACGCTCACCGAGGCGCTGGGCGTGCCCAGAACGTTGGCTGCGGACGAGATGGTCTGCAGCGCGCCTGTGCCGCCGATGGTGAAATCGAGGTTCGAAATCGTGGTGACAACCGACGATCCGGTCGAAGCGATGTTGGTTTCGCCGACACCGAGGAAGGAGTCCTCGTCGCCGCCCGTACCGGTGCCGACGATCGTCAGATCGTTGGTGGTCAGCACACCTTCGGACGAACGATACGACATGACGCCGGTGGCCTGATTGTAGGACGCCGTGATGCGGCCGCCGGTCTGGGTGGCGACTTCATCCATGTAGCTCTGCACCGTCATCGTGGCTGTGACAGCCACTGTGCCGATGCCATTGCCATCCAACTGGAACTGGATGGTTTCAGTGCCAGCGAAGCCGAACGTGTCGGCCAGGACCGAGGTCAGGCCCGGAACGACGCCGGTGACGCCGTCGGCATTGATCATCGTGCCAGACGAGCCGTTGGACAGGTCCGACATCAGGACGTTGAGGTCGAGGCCACCAGCGTTGACCAGGTTGATGCCGTTGAACTGGGCGGCGTTGGCGATCTGGTTGATGTTGTCGCGAAGCTCGTCGTAGTCGGCCTGGATCGCTGCGCGCTGTTCGGAGGTGAGATCTTCCGCCTGGGCCGCGACTGCGCGAGTCTTCATCTCCTTGAGGATCTTGCCGATCGACTCACCGGCCGACAGGGCGACGTCCACCGCAGAAATTGCGCGGTTGATGCCGTCATTGACTGCCGCGAGGGAGGTGACCCTGGCGCGCTGCTGTTCGGCGATGGCGAACACCGCGCCGTTGTCCTTGGCGCTCGCCACCTTGAAACCGGTGTTGATGCGGTTCTGGACGCTTTCCAGCTCGGAGTTGGTGAAGTTCAGGTTCTGGAGCGCGATCATTGCGCTGTAGTTTGTATTGACGCTCAGCATCGGAGCAGCTCCTGCCGTCAGTTCGCCTACGCCCAATGCGGGCGCCGTTCCGACTGAGCGTTACAAGTCGCGTGCCAACCCGGTAACCTTAACGAAACCACGAAAAACCCCGTAACTGCGGGGTTCCGATGGTTAACGTCAGGCGGCGTCTGATTCACGGACTAGGCAGGAACGACTCGGGCAAGGCAGGTTTTGCCGGGTCAAAAGGCGCCAGTGGCGCTTCGGAAACGGGAAAGCGGGCCGGAACTCGCGCTCCGGGCCCGCCGCCCACCAGCTCCACTGGGGATGCTGGAAAAGGTAGAACCGAATACCGGTTGGGCCGGCCGCGCGAGCGGCCAGCCCTGATCCGGTATTAGCGGAAGAAGGACAGAACCAGCGACGGCGCCTGGTTGGCGATCGAGAGGGCCTGGGCGCCCAGCTGCTGCTTGATCTGCAGCGACTGGAGGCGGGCGCTTTCTTTCGCCAGATCGGCGTCGACGAGGTTCGAGATACCTTGTTCGATCGTGTCCGACAGCTTGCCGAGGAAGTCGTTCTGGATGTCCAGAGCCTTGGCTTGCGAACCCATCGTCGCCAGCTGGCGGTTCAGGGTGACCATGGCCGTGTCGATCGTGCCGGAGACCGTCACGGACGCGCTTGCCGACGACAGCGTGCTGGCAGCCGACGAGATGCCCGCGAGCGCGCCCGAGCCGCCAACCGTGAAGTCGAGGTTGGTGACCGTGGTCGTGACCGAGGAGCCCGTCGCGGCGATGTTGGTTTCGCCAACGCCGAGGAAGGCGCTCTCGTCGCCAGCCGTGCCGGTGCCGACGATCGTGAGATCGTTGGTGGTCAGCACGCCTTCGGACGAGCGATACGACATGACGCCGGTGCCTTGGTTGTAGGACGCCGAGATGCGGCCGCCGGTCTGGGTGGCGACTTCATCCATGTAGCCCTGCACCGTCATCGACGAGGTGACCGTGACCGTGCCGATACCCGTGCCATCCAGCTGGAACTGGATGGTTTCGGTGCCGGCGAAGCCGAACGTGTCGGCCAGGACCGAGGCGAGACCCGGAACGACGCCCGTGACGCCAGTGGCGTTGATCATCGTGCCTTTGGTGCCCGTCGCGAGGTCGGACATCAGAACCGAGAGGTTCTGGCCGCCCGAGGCAACGAGGTTCATGCCGTTGAACTGAGCGCCATTGGCGATCTGGTTGATGTTGGCGCGAAGCTCGTCGTAGTCAGCCTGGATGGCGGCGCGTTGGTCGGACGTGAGGTCTTCGGCCTGGGCCGCGACCGCTTTCGTCTTCATTTCCTTGAGGATCTTGCCGATACCGTCGCCAGCAGCGAGGGCGACGTCGATCGCCGAGGAAGCGCGGTCGATGCCGTCCTTGACGGCAGCGATCGAGGTCACGCGGGCGCGCTGGGTTTCAGCCATCGCGAACACGGCGCCGTTGTCCTTGGCGCTCGACACCTTGAAACCGGTGTTGATGCGGCTCTGGACTTCGTTCAGTTCTTTGTTGGTGGAGTTGAGGTTTTGCAGCGCGATGGACGCGCCATAGTTCGAGTTCACGCTAAGCATGAAACTAGTCTCCGTTCTGGGTCAGAGACCGATCATTTTGATCGGCCGCCAGCGCGTTTTGCGCCGACATTGGGCCAGTTAGCCGGAGAGGTCTTAATTAGAGGTGTGCCGGAGCTAAGGAAATTCTTGCCGAAACGCTAACCAATACCGGGCTCTACCGGACGCGCATCAGTACTGCGCTGCAGCAACGGGAGCGGGCGTCGGCGACAGGCCCTGCATGATCGTGCGGTTTATCTCGATAAGCACGTCGAGCGGAGCCCCTTCCCGCATCACGGCGCTGGAGTGGCGGTCGACGAACATGGACAGCGAGATGATCTGGGCGCGCAGGGACTGCGACAATTGGTTGCCCTCGGCAGCGCAGTCGGCGGCCAGGAGCGACCACAGGCGGCGGTTCACGGACAGGGCCTCGGCGCGGCGGCCGATTTCGGACGCAGGCAGGCTGGCGGCGTCGATCAGACCACGTGTCGCAACCGCAAAGGCGCGATACTCGGTCTGACGCGGGCCCTCAGTCTTCTTCGCCGCGTTCTGGTAGGCCTGAATGGACATTGCCCAGCAATCCCTGTTCGTAGGTTAG
The DNA here is from genome assembly GCA_965279205.1 of Hyphomonadaceae bacterium. Taxonomy (GTDB): domain Bacteria; phylum Pseudomonadota; class Alphaproteobacteria; order Caulobacterales; family Hyphomonadaceae; genus UBA7672. The sequence continues at coordinate 544,882 of OZ257144.1, read as the reverse complement.
AAGCTTCCGGCACCTGGTAAGCGCCTTGTAGTAGTCGGCCGACATCACCTCCCTTGAGAGGGAGACGCATTCCTTGAGAATCTCGGTGGAGCGGATCGCGCCCATGAACTCGTTCAGGCGCAGCACAAACTCGTCGTAGAATTTGCTGGCCTCGGCGGGATCCAGATACATCATCATGATCGGGAAATAGATCCGCCGCACGGGCGTGTTGGCGTCCTCGGGCTGGATGATGTCCTTCTCGCGAAGGATCGACGCCTTGTTCTGCAGCAGAAGCACGGCGCGACGGTCGCCGTTCTGCAGCACCGCTCCGTTGACCACGAAGCGTTCGCCCGGCTTGAGCGAGAGTTTGAGGGGCATCCATTCCTCCCGGCCGGGCGTCTTTCCCCCGGAATCCGTGGGGAGTCTGGACGTGGCCGTCTGCCGGGTCTAGCCGCCGTTCCTTAAGTTTTGCTTGCCTGCCGGTAACCCGGCGGAATGACGGGCCGGGGCCTCGCCAGGCCCCCGGCTTCCCTCCCCCGCCCAAATCCGCTCTAACGTGTAACGACTGTTCCAGCGGGGTTTGACGATGTCCGACGTAAAGCGTTTCGAGGGTAGCGACACCTATGTCGCGACTGACGACCTGAGGGTGGCCGTGAATGCGGCCGTCGCGCTGGAGCGGCCGCTGCTGGTCAAGGGCGAGCCAGGCACGGGCAAGACCATGCTGGCGCTGGAAGTCGCCCGCGCGCTCGGCATGCCGATCATCGAATGGCACATCAAGTCGACCACCAAGGCGCACCAGGGTCTCTACGAGTATGACGCCGTCGCGCGCCTGAGAGACGGGCAACTTGGAGAGGAGCGTGCGCGCGACATCCGCAACTACATCAAGAAGGGCAAGCTGTGGGAGGCGTTCACCGCGCCCAAGCGACCCGTGTTGCTGATCGACGAGGTCGACAAGGCCGACATCGAATTCCCGAACGACCTGCTGCAGGAACTCGATCGCATGGAGTTCTACTGCTACGAGCTCGACGAGACGATCAAGGCGAAGGTGCGCCCGGTCGTCATCATCACCTCGAACAACGAGAAGGAGCTGCCGGACGCTTTCCTGCGCCGCTGCTTCTTCCACTACATCAAATTTCCCGACAACGAGACGATGGGCCAGATCATCGATGTCCACTTCCCGGGCATCAAGAAGCGTCTCGTCTCCGAGGCGCTCTCCACCTTCTACCGGATGCGCGACGTGCCGGGCTTGAAGAAGAAGCCTTCCACCTCGGAACTGCTCGACTGGCTGAAACTCCTGATGTCGGAAGACATCGACATCGAGACGCTGCGCGAGAAGAACCCGAACAAGCTGGTCCCTCCCCTTCACGGCGCGCTTCTGAAGAACGAGCAGGACATCCAGCTGTTCGAACGCCTCGCCTTCCTGGCGCGCCGGGAGAATGGCTGAGGCCCGGCTCTTGGTCTGATCTGACATTCTGGACATGAGGATGCGATCTCGCCGGCGAGGCCGGCGAGGTTGGTTTTTGGATTGAATGACGACGACCAAGGCGGGGCGCGGATCTGTCCGGCCGCGCGTTTCGAAAAATGCGACACCACCGGCGCCACCGACCACACCGGCAACACCGGCGCCGGCAACACCGACGGGGCCGGTGGCGCCGGCGCGAGGACAGAAGCGTGGGCGGAGGGAGACAGGTCGACGGTATTGACCTCGCGCTGGCGGATGAGACGCCCGGCGCGGCGCTGGGCGAGACGGTCGATGTCCTGATAGCGCAGCACCAGACGCTCAAGCCGGCGGCAGGCCTCGTGGGGAGACCGGACCGACCAGGCCCAGGTATGACGCGGACGCGGCCAGGGCTCGTGGAGAAGCCCTGCGATCTGGCAGGCCTTCATCTCGATCAGCTCGTCCAGACGCTCGCCGATGACGGCGAGCCAGCCGCCAAACCAGGCCAGCACCTCCCGGCTCTGGCACAGCCGGTCGAACTCGGCCTCGAGCGTATCAAAGGCCCAGTCGAACAGGCGGTCGATGGCCCAGTGCATCCAGAGGACCGGATAAAAGCGCCAGAGCAGCCGGGTGAAGATGGCGGTGAGCGATCTCATTGGCCCGGAGTATCGGGCAAGCGAGGGCGGTGGGGATGGAGGGTTTGTTTTGTCCCACAGCGTGCGTGCTGAAAGCTCAGCAATCGCGAGAGTTCGGACGGGAGTTATCCTCCTATCTCACCGCTGGAATGTGCTGGGTTGCTCCTCACTGCTGTCATCCCGGAAGCGCGCAGCGCTGTCCGGGAACCATTTCTCTGATCGTCCCACGGATGAATGGATCCCGGCCTTCCGCTTCGCTTCAGCCGGGATGACAGCCGGTGGCGTGGCGCGAGAGCGTCCTACTTCGCGACGTGAGCGGCGGCCCATTGGCCGAGGCGGGAGATGGCCTGGCGGGCCTGGGCGAGCATCGGGTAGCGGGCCTGGAAGACGTGGAACATCTCGGGCCAGATCTCGAGCGTCAGGGGCACGCCCGCGGCGCCAAGGCGTTCGGCGAGTGCGGTTGAATCCGACATCAGGATTTCAGCCTCGCCCGTCTGGATGAAGGTCGGCGGCAGGCCGCGCATGTCGGCGTCGAGCAGCGGAAGGGCGCCTTCGCCGAGATACTGCTTCGCGCGGACCGCGAGGCTCTTGCTGGTAAGGAAGGGATCGCGCTGGGCCTTGGCGCCGTGGCTCCAGCCGCGGTTGGCGAGATCGACCCACGGCGAGAGCAGGATCATGCCAGCGGGCAGAGCTACGCCGAGTTCCTTCAGCTTGAGCGCGGTAGCGACGGCGAGACCGCCGCCAGCGCTGTCACCGGCAAGGATGATGCGGTTGGCCTTGATGCCCTCGCCCATCGCGGCGCGATAGGCGGTGACGCAATCTTCCAGCGCAGCCGGATGGCGGTGTTCAGGCGCCAGACGATAGTCGGGAACGATGGCCGCGATCTTCGCGACGGACGCGACCTGTGACGCGAGGCCTTTGTGAGAGCGCGACGAGCCCATGGCGAAACCGCCGCCATGGCACCAGAGAATGACATGATCGCCGCTCGCCCCCTTGGGGAGCAGGCCGAGGCAGTTCACGCCGCCAAGATCGATGTCGGACTGGGTCGACATTTCCGGCATCGGATCGTTTTCGGCGAACGCGTCATAGGCGCGGCGCATGGCGGGAAAGTCCTCGGGATCGACGCCGCGCAAGCGGCCCGATACGGCTTCCCTAGCCTGTGCAAGTTCCCCCGTAAGGGATGCAACGGTACTCAAACCGTCCCTCCGCGTTGTTCAGCCCAGCCTTGCCGAACATCAGCGCCCCGCAAAGACCATGCCGCGTCACATCTGCATGGTCCAGCCCTCGACTGCCATGGAAGCCTGACGAACGGCTTCTGTAAGCGTCGGATGGGCGTGGCAGGTACGGGCGATGTCCTCGGACGAGGCGCCGAATTCCATGGCGACACAGACCTCGCCGATCATCTCGCCGACGCCGACGCCCATCAGGTGAGCGCCGAGGACGCGATCGGTTGCGGCGTCCGCGAGGATCTTAACGAAGCCGTCGGTCTCATGGTTGGTCTTGGCGCGCGAGTTTGCCGAGAACGGGAATTTGCCGACCTTGTACTGGACGCCTTCGGCCTTGAGTTCTTCCTCGGTCTTCCCGACCCAGGCGATTTCCGGCTTGGTGTAGACAACGCCGGGAATAATTCCGTAGTCGACATGGCCCGCTCTGCCCGCGATGATTTCGGCGCAGGCGACCGCCTCGTCTTCCGCCTTGTGGGCGAGCATCGGGCCGGTGGTAACGTCGCCGATGACCCAGACGTTTTCAGCGCTGGTGCGATAGTGGTCGTTAGCGATGACCCCGCGCTTGTCGGGAATAACGCCAACCGTCTCAAGGCCGAGGCCCTGCGTGAAGGGACGGCGGCCGATGGCGAGAAGGACGACATCCGCATCGACCGCTTCGGTCTCGCCGCCAGCAGCGGGCTGCATCGAGAGCTTGAGCTTCGACTTGAGCTTTTCGACGCCGGTGACCTTCATGCCGAGCTTGAACTCGATGCCCTGCTTGGTGAACGTGCGCTGGGCCTGCTTGGCGATCTCGCCATCGGCGCCCGGCAGGATGCGATCGAGATATTCGACAACGGTGACTTCCGAGCCGAGACGGCGCCACACAGAGCCAAGTTCGAGGCCGATGATGCCAGCGCCGATGACAATCATCTTCTTCGGAACCGATTTCAGCGATAGAGCGCCGGTGGAGGAGACGACGCGCTCCTCGTCGATCTCGACACCGGGAAGCGGCGTGGGCTCGGAGCCGGTGGCGATGACGATGTGCTTTGCCTCGAGCACCTGGTCGCCGCCCGGACCGGCGACAACGACGCGGCCGGGACCATCGATGCGGCCGGCGCCGCGGAAGACGGTGACCTTGTTCTTCTTCATGATGAAGGCGACGCCCGCCGTGAGCCCGTTCACGGCGTCGGCCTTCTGCTTCAGCATGGCTTCGAGGTTGAGCTTGAGGCCGGTGACCTCGATGCCGAGACCGGCGAAATCCTTGCCCGCGGTCTCGTAGAGCTCGGAGGCGTGCAGCATCGCCTTGGACGGGATGCAGCCGACATTGAGACAGGTTCCGCCGAGCTTGTCGCGTTTCTCGATCAGCGCGACCTTGAGGCCGAGCTGGCCGCAGCGGGTGGCGCAATTGTAGCCGCCGGGGCCCGCGCCAATGATGACGACGTCAAAACTTTCGCTCATTACGGTGTCTCGCAGAAGGAAATTCGCGCGACCGTATACGTGGGTCTGGCGCGGTCAACAAACGGAATATGGGGCTCCAGGGGCTGGTATCGACGCCGTGATCGATGCGGAAAACTGAAGGCCTAGAACAGGATGGCTGGGCGTCAGTCGCGGCCCATGATGGCGGCCAGGCCCGCCAGGATCAGTATGGCAAGACCAACCGTCGCCTCGTTGTTCCAGACATCGGCCCGGCCGGTCCAGAACGACTGGCCGATATAGAGCGCAAAGCCTGCGGCAACCGCGCCGCCCACGAGGGCCATGAAGGCACCGCCGACGCCGCCGAACAGCACCAGCAGACCGCCAATGAGGCCAAGCACGCCGCCTATGGCGGGCACCAGGATACGCCATTCGCTGACAGCGTCTCTCAGCTGTTCGATGAAGGCGCCGCGGCTGGCGTCGAACAGGTTGTGGGTGGTCTGGTAAAGCAGCCAGGCCGACGAAGCGACGAGCAGAAGAGCGGTGATCCGTCTCAGCATGGTGTCCTCCCCGTCGTCCCCGGCCGCGATTCTTCCCCGGCGCCGAGACTAGGCCTGCGCTTCGAGCACAAGCAATGCGGGTCCTGCTGACGCGGAAACTGGCGCTTACCTGAGAAGGCCGCGAAAAGCAGCGAACCAGACGACAAGCGCTACGGCAAGCGAGACCCAGCCGGCGTTGACGGTCGCCTCGCTGGGGCGGGCATGGATGGCGGCTTCGGGCGAAGGCGCGCGGCGGGCGGTGTGTTCGCGCCAGAAGAAATAGGCCCCCTGCCCCAGCACCAGCAGCGCGGTCAGCCAGGCCGCGAAGGAATGCAGCATCAGCATCGCAAGCGCGGTGGCGGCAAGCACCACGGCTTGTGCTGCGATCCAGCCGCGCCGGGCGGTGTCGTCGCGGTCGATCCAGTGGTCGATCGCCTGTTGCGCGGGATCCTTCGGCGGCGTTTCGACAGGCGCGTTGATCTGGCGCGCGGCGGCTTCGATGCGCGCCGTCATGTTGTCGAGGATCATCTCGGCGCGGATCTGGCGGATGAGCATGAAGGCGCCGGCCAGCCATAAGAGGCCGGCAAGACGGATGATCCATTCGAGAAGGCCGTTGGAGAAGGCCTCGACGCTCACTGCGGCCTAGAGGTCGAGCAGCAGGCGTTCGGGGTCTTCCAGCGCCTCCTTGACGCGGACGAGGAAGGTGACCGCTTCCTTGCCGTCGACGAGGCGGTGGTCGTAGCTGAGCGCAAGATACATCATCGGGCGCGCGATGATTTTCCCTTCGACAACCACAGGCCGCTCCTCGATGCGGTGCATGCCAAGCACGCCCGACTGCGGCGGGTTGAGGATGGGCGTCGACATCAGCGAACCATAGACGCCGCCATTGGTGATCGTGAAGGTGCCGCCCTGGAGATCGTCCATGGCGAGCTTGCCTTCGCGGGCGAGGCCGCCGAGGCGGCCGATCTCGGCCTCGATCTCGGCCAAGGTCATCGTGTCGGCGTCACGCACGACTGGGACGACCAGGCCCTTGTCGGTGCCGACGGCGACGCCGACATTGTAGAAATTCTTGTAGATGATGTCGGTGCCGTCGATCTCGGCGTTGACAGCCGGGATCTCCTTCAACGCGGCGACGACGGCGCGGGTGAAGAAGCCCATGAAGCCGAGCTTGACGCCGTGCTTCTTTTCGAAGGCTTCCTTGTGGCGTTTGCGGAGCTCCATCACTTCCGACATGTCGACGTCGTTGAACGTCGTGAGCATGGCGGCTGAGTTCTGGGCGTCCTTGAGGCGGCGCGCGATGGTCTGGCGCAGGCGGGTCATCTTCACGCGCTCTTCGCGCGGGCCGAGTTCGCGCGGGGCGCGGGGCGCTTCCGGCGCGCGGGCGGCGACGGGGGCCAACGCCGACTGAGCGGATGAGACGTAGGCAAGCGCGTCGCCCTTGGTGGCGCGGCCGCCCTTGCCCGAGCCCGGGATGTTGGCGGGGTTGACGCCGGCTTCAGCGGCGATGCGGCCGACGGAGGGGGCGACCTTGTCGGTGACGCGAGTGGTCGTGGCGGCGGCAGGCGTGGCGGAGGCGGCGGGTTTGGCGGACGCGGCGGGCTTGGCGGCGGCGGGAGCGGCGGTCGCGGTTCCACCCTCGGTCATGCGGGCGATGATCTTGCCGATCTGGACGGTCTCGCCTTCCTTGACCAGCTGTTCGGAGATGACGCCGGCGGCCGGGGCCGGGACTTCGACGGCGACCTTGTCTGTCTCGATCTCGGCGATCGGATCGTCCTGTTTCACGGCCTGGCCGGGTTTCACGAGCCAGTTGGCGAGCGTTCCTTCAGTGACGCTCTCGCCCATCGCGGGCACCTTGATATCCATGACGTCTCCAGACCGGTTTCGAGTCGCCCGTCGCGCGAGCGAGTTGCGGGAGGGTTTAACCCCGCTTAGCTCGCTTGGGGAGGGCAAAATGGCGGGTTTTGGCGGTCGGATTGCCGCGTTTTGCGACAGGTAGGGTCACAGGGCCGCGACCGGGAGTCCGGAGGCCGGTTTTCGCGGATTTTGAGGAGCCTCGCAAGGAAAGCAAATATTCCGGGAACCGAACCTCGGGCGCCGAGTTCTTGATCTGCCCTTCTTATAAGCAGGAATGCCTACGGCAGCTCTGATCGCGCCGCCGGCGAGCAATTGTAGTGTGCGGGCATAACCGGAAGAGAAGGTGGGGCATGGCCGTTATCCTGATCGTCGAGGACGAACTCTTCACCCGCGAACTGGCGGGTATCTGCATTGGCGACTGGGGCCATGACGTGCTGTTTGCCGGCAGCGTCGAAGAGGGGCTGAAACTGCTGAAGTCTGACACGCCGATCGATGCGCTGTTCACCGACATCTACCTGAAGGCGGCCATGTTCGGCGGATGCGACCTGGCGCAGCAGGCGATGGTGATCCGGCCGGGGCTGCGCGTGCTCTACACCACAGGCAACGCGGCCAATGCCGAGCTAAAAGCCATGTTCGTCACCGGCTCGCACTTCCTCAGCAAGCCCTACACGCCCAACCAGCTGCACGCGTCCGTCAACGGCATGCTCGCCGCCTGACGGCGCTCCCGAACGTCGCGAGCCCGAACGATACGAGAAAGACCGGCCATGCCCGAAATTGCAGCGAGCGAGATTGTCGACACGGTGCCGAGCGCGCTGATCGTGCTCGACAAAGACCTCATCATCACGTCAGCCAACCGCGCCTTCTACCAGACATTCCGGACCAGCAAGGCCGAGACAGAGGGCTGCATGATCTACGACCTCGGCAACCGGCAGTGGGACATCCCTGCCCTTCGCACCCTGCTTGAAAGCGTTATCCCGCATCGCGCCTCGGTCGAGGGCTTCGAGGTCGAGCATGATTTCCCAACCATTGGCCAGCGCACCATGCTGGTCAACGCGCGCAAGATCTTCAATCCCGGCGACAATGACGGCTCCATCCTGCTCGCCATCGAGGACGTCAGCGAGGAGCGCGCGGCCCGCAAGGAGAGCAAGCGCAACTGGCAGCTGACGCAGAGCATCGTCGACACCATCCGCGATCCGCTCGTCGTGCTTGAAAGCGACATGACGGTCGTGACCGCAAGCAAGGCCTTCCTGACGATGTTCGGCATCACGCAGGCCGAAGCGCGGGGACGGAAAGTGTCCGAACTTGGCCAGCACCAGTGGGACGTGCCGGCATTGCGCCATGTGATGGACAAGGTGCTGCCCGACAACAAGCCGTTCGAGAATTTCGAGATCGAGGACAATTTTCCCGTCCTCGGCCTCCGCGTGTTCAATCTCAACGCGCGAAAGATCTCGCAGCCGGGCAACCACGCCCACCGGATGCTGCTGGTCTTCGAGGACATTACCGACCGCAAGCAGCGCGAGCGCGACGCCCTCACCCTGACCAACGAGATATCGCACCGCATCAAGAACAACCTGCAGATCATTGTCGGGTTGATCTCCTACGAGGTGCGCTCGACGCCCAAGCCCTGCGTCCAGGGCTACAGGGCGATGCAGACGCGCATTGGCGCGATCGCCCAGCTTTACGACCTGATCTCGCACTCCAGCCGCGGCGGGGCTGTCGCGATCGATGGCTATCTCAGGGAAATCGCCAAATCCATTTCGGCGAGCCTTCTGGGACAAACCTCGAAGATCAGGATCGATGTCGAAGCGGAGCCGATGGAGATCGACCCTGAAAGCGCGGTGCCGTTCGGCCTGCTGGTCAACGAGCTTGCGACGAACGCCATCAAGCACGCCTTCCCCACGGGGACAGGGCGCGTGGTGCTGAGCGCAAGGGCCCGCGGCGCCGATGTCGAGCTGACGATCGCCGACGACGGCATTGGCATGTCGAGGACTGAAGCAGCAAAGTCCCCGGAGAAGCGCGGCGGGGACTATGTTGCGATCTTCGTACGCCAGCTTGGCGGCGTGATCGTGCCGTCGGCATCGGAAACCGGAACCACGGTGACGATCCGGTTTCCGCTGCATGTGGTCCCGCCAACCATCGAGGGGCTGGCGGCTTAAGGCTGCCTCAGCTCATGCTGTCCATCCACACGCGCGGTGTCATCCTCGGGCTTGACCCGAGGATCCTGCTTTCCGACCACAAGCATGACGGTGGCGACGAAGAAAGATCCTCGGGTCAAGCTCGAGGATGACACCGTGAGGCAGTTCGCCGCCTGCGCGATGACCGCCGGATCCTACGCTGTCGCTCCAGGTGTTCGCCACTCGAATTGGTCCACTGGACCAATTCGTCCGCTACGCGGACTGTTTGCTCACGGCGCCCTGCGCTCCCGGGCGACTATTTCTCGAACGCGGCGTCGAGGAAGGCCGCCAGCTCTTTCTGGTGAAGCGTCATCGTGCCGGCGGCGGTGGAAGCCGAGGCGGCGCGGCCGACATACCTTGGACGTTTGTGTTTTACGTCGAGCTTTTCGAGCGTCTTCTCAATGTTCCAGTCGACGAAGGACCACGAGCCCATGTTGCGCGGCTCTTCCTGGCACCAGACCATGTCGGCCTGCGGGAAGCGCGCGAGTTCCTTCATCAGGGACGCGACCGGGAACGGATAGAGCTGCTCGATGCGCATCAGGTAGACGTCGTCGATCTTGCGCTTCTCACGCTCCTCGAAGAGATCGAAGTACACCTTGCCCGAGCACATCACGACGCGGCGGATATCCTTGTCGGCCTTCAGCGTGACCTCGGCCTTGCACTCGGGCACTTCAGCGCCGTCCTGCAGGATGCGGTGGAAGGACGTGGTGGGGCCCATGTCCTTGAAGAAGGACACGGCGCGCTTGTGGCGTAGCAGGGACTTCGGCGTCATGACGATGAGCGGCTTGCGGAAGTCGCGGTGAACCTGGCGGCGCAGGGCGTGGAAATAGTTCGCCGGCGTCGTGCAGTTGACGACCTGCATGTTGTCCTGGGCGCACATCTGGAGGAAGCGCTCGAGACGGGCGGAGGAGTGCTCCGGGCCCTGCCCTTCATAGCCGTGCGGCAGGAGGCAGACGAGGCCGGACATGCGCAGCCATTTGCGTTCACCCGCGGAGATGAACTGGTCGAACAGGACCTGGGCGCCGTTGGCGAAATCACCGAACTGCGCTTCCCACATCACCAGGGTCTGCGGAGCTGTAAGCGAGTAGCCGTATTCGTAGCCAAGGACTGCTTCTTCCGAGAGCAGCGAGTCGATGACTTCATAGTTGGCTTGCGTGGGGGTGATATTGTTGAGCGGGGTGTAGCGTTCCTCGGTGACCTGATCGACAAGGTGCGAGTGGCGCTGGGTGAACGTGCCGCGGCATGAATCCTGTCCCGACAGGCGGACCGGAAAGCCTTCCTCGACCAGCGAGGCGAAGGCCATGTGTTCGGCCATGCCCCAGTCGAGGTTCTCGCCCGTCTCGGCCATCTTGCGGCGCGCATCGATGGTGCGCGCGACCGTCTTGTGGATGTTGAAACCGGACGGAATGGTCGTGATCTTCTTGCCGAGCTCTTTCAGCTTGGCGGCGGCGACGCCGGTCTTGCCTCGGCCTTCCTCGTCCTTCGGCAGGCCAAGGCCCGCCCACTTGCCGTCGAGCCAGTCAGCGGCGCCGGGCTTGAACGTCTTGGCCTTCTCGAACTCGCTGTCGAGATGGGCGTCCATCTCGGCGATCATGTTCTCGAGCGACTGCTCGGTCATGACGCCTTCCTCGACCAGGCGGCGCGAATAGAGTTCGCGCGTCGACAGCTGGTCGCGGATCTTCGCGTACATGATCGGCTGCGTCATCGTCGGGTCATCGCCCTCGTTGTGACCGAAGCGGCGATAGCAGAACATGTCGATGACGACGTCCTTGCAGAACTTCTGCCGGTATTCGGTCGCGACCTTGGCGGCGTGGACGACAGCTTCCGGATCATCGCCGTTGACGTGGAAAATCGGCGCCTGAACCATCAGGGCGACGTCTGAAGGGTATGGCGACGAACGCGAGAAGCTCGGCGCCGTAGTGAAGCCGATCTGGTTGTTGACGATGAAGTGCATCGCCCCGCCCGTGCGGTAGCCGGTGAGGCCGGAGAGCGCCAGGCATTCGGCGACGACGCCCTGGCCAGCGAACGCGGCATCGCCGTGCAGCAGCAGCGGCATGACCTTGGCGCGGGTGGCGCGCTTGTCTTCAGCCAAGTCGAACGACTGCTTCGCGCGCGCCTTGCCGAGCACGACCGGGTTGACGATTTCGAGGTGGCTGGGGTTCGCCGTGAGGGAGAGGTGGACCTTGTGGTTGTCAAAGGTGCGGTCCGACGAGGCGCCGAGGTGGTATTTCACGTCGCCTGAACCGTAGTCGTCGCCGCCCTGCGTGTTGCCGCCCTGAAACTCGAAGAAGATCTTGTGGTAGGGCTTGCCCATCACCGCCGCGAGGACGTTGAGGCGGCCGCGGTGCGGCATGCCGAGGATGATCTCGTCGACGCCGAGCGCGCCGCCGCGCTTGATGATCTGTTCGAGCGCCGGGACAGCGGCCTCACCGCCATCGAGGCCGAAGCGTTTGGTTCCGGGATAGCGCTTGTGCAGGAAGCGCTCGAAGGCTTCCGCCTCGATCAACTTCTTGAGGATGGCGCGCTTGCCCTGGGGCGTGAACGCGATTTCCTTGTCCTTGCCTTCGATGCGTTGCTGGATCCAGGATTTCTCCTCCGGATCCGAGATGTGCATGAACTCGACGCCGAACGTGCCGCAATAGGTGCGCTTCAGGATGTCGATCATCTGGCGCGGGGTCGCGTAGTCGAGACCCATCACGTTGTCGATGTAGATCTTGCGATCCATGTCCTTCGGGCCGAAGCCGTAGGTCTTGGGATCGAGTTCGGGCTGTTCTTCGCGCTTGAGAAGACCCAGAGGATCAAGATGGGCGGCAAGGTGGCCGCGGATGCGGTAGGCGCGGATCATCATCAGCGCGCGGATCGAATCCTGGACCTGCTGGCTGAGATCCTGCGGCGATAGCGCCGGGCCGACCTGCGGGGCCTTCTTCGGCTCCCTGGCGGTTGGCGTTCCCCAGTTGCCGTCGAGCGCGGAAACAAGCTCGCCATTCTGATGCTTCAGCGGCTCGCGCCATTCCGGGCCACGGGCGGCCTTGGTCGCATCGCCAGCCGTGTCGGCGACCTGGCTGAAAAAGTCCTGCCAGCTTTCGGGGACCGAGGACGGATCCTCGGCGTACTGGGCGTAAAGCTGCTCGATATAGGCGGCGTTCGGACCGTACAGGAAGGCCGTGTCCAGCATGGCTTCGTTGTCCGCACCACGGGACTCGCCAGCCTTCGCCTCGATCGTCATGTTTTTGCGTCCTTTTGCGCGGATCAGGATCCCTGCCCTGCGCGCCGTTTCGGTGGCCCTGAGATGTCGCTTTTTGCGGCCCGACTCAACCCGTTGGGGTGAGGCAAACTGCACATAACACCGTTACCGGTTAGCGTAACGTTGCGAAGGGCCAATGACCGGCCAGATGCCTAGCGCTTGAGCACTTCTGTCATCGTCGTGCCGAGGCGCGCCGGGCTGGGGGAAACGACGATTCCGGCCGATTCCATGGCCGCGATCTTCGATTCGGCGTCGCCCTTGCCACCGGACACGATCGCGCCGGCATGGCCCATGGTGCGGCCCTTGGGCGCGGTCCGGCCGGCGATGAAACCGACCATCGGTTTCTTACGGCCGCGTTTCGCTTCGTCCTTGAGGAACTGGGCGGCGTCTTCCTCGCCCGAGCCGCCGATCTCGCCGATCATGATGATCGCTTTCGTTTCGTCGTCGGCGAGGAACATTTCCAGCACGTCGATGAAGTCCGTGCCCTTTACCGGGTCGCCGCCGATGCCAACAGCGGTCGTCTGGCCGAGGCCCTCATTGGTGGTCTGGAAGACAGCTTCGTAGGTGAGCGTGCCCGAGCGCGAGAGCACGCCGATATTGCCCTTGGAGAAGATGCTACCCGGCATGATGCCGATCTTGCACTGGCCCGGCGTCAGAACGCCCGGGCAGTTGGGTCCGATCAGGCGCGACTTCGAGCGGGCCAGCTTGTCCTTCACGCGCACCATGTCGAGAACCGGAACACCCTCGGTGATCGTGACGATCAGCGGTATTTCGGCGTCGATGGCTTCCTCGATCGCAGCGGCGCAGAATTTCGGCGGCACGTAGATGACGGTGGCGTTGGCGCCGGTCTTGTCCCTGGCTTCCGCGACGGTGTTGAACAGCGGGCGCTGAACTTTCGATCCGTCCGGCAGCGTGCCTTCCCAGTTCGTGCCGCCTTTGCCCGGCGTGATGCCGCCGACGAACTGCGAGCCGTAAGCGATGCCCTGCTCCGTGTGGAACGTGCCGGTCTTGCCGGTCATGCCCTGGGTGAGGACCTTGGTGTTCTTGTCGATCAGAATGGACATCGCTGAGCCTTGCCTGGTCAGGTCGGAAACGGAAACGGGCGGCCATCAGCCGCCCGGGTGAGATTTATTTGCCTTTGACGGCGGCGACGATCTTCTGCGCGGCGTCGTCGAGATCGTTGGCGGGGACCACGTTGAGGCCTGAGTCCTTGATGATCTTCTTGCCGAGTTCAGCGTTGGTGCCTTCGAGGCGAACGACGAGCGGAACCGAAAGGTTGGTTTCGCGCACGGCGGCGAGGACGCCTTCGGCGATGACATCGCACTTCATGATGCCGCCGAAGATGTTCACGAGGATGCCCTTCACCTTGGGGTCCTTCATGATGATCTTGAAGGCCGCAGCCACCTTCTCCTTGCCGGCGCCGCCGCCGACGTCGCAGAAGTTCGCGGGCTCTTCGCCATAGAGCTTGATGATATCCATCGTCGCCATGGCAAGGCCCGCGCCGTTGACCATGCAGCCGATCGTGCCGTCGAGGGCGATGTAGGCGAGATCCCAGGCCGAGGCCTCGATCTCTTTTTCGTCTTCCTCGGTCTTGTCGCGCAGGGCGACAATGTCGGGGTGGCGGAACAGCGCGTTGCCGTCGAAGGAGACTTTCGCATCCAGCACGCGGACGCGGCCATTCTTCATCACGACGAGCGGGTTGATCTCGAGCATCGACATGTCCTTCTCGAGGAAGGCCTTGTAGAGGATGCGCGAGAGGCCGATCATGTCGGTGCGGGCTTCACCGGAAAGCTTCAGTGCATCGCAGAGCCTGGCGGCGTCAGCATCGGTGACGCCGGTCGAGGGCTCGATCGGCAGCGTCATGATGCGCTCGGGCGTGTCGTGGGCGACGGCTTCGATATCCATGCCGCCTTCGGTCGAGACGACGAAGGCGACCTTGCCTGTCCCACGGTCCACAAGAAGCGAGAGGTAGAGTTCCTTCTCGATGTCGGCGCCGTCCTCGATATAGATGCGGTTGACCTGCTTGCCGCCGGCGCCCGTCTGGGCCGTTACCAGCGTCTTGCCGAGCATCGCCTTCACGTGCTCGAGCGCCTGTTCCTTCGAGAAGCCGAGGCGAACGCCGCCTTTTTCACCGGCTTCTTTCTCGATGAACTTGCCCTTGCCGCGGCCGCCGGCGTGGATCTGGGATTTCACGACCCAGAGCGGTCCCGGGAGCGAGTCGATCGCGGCCTGCGCCTGATCCAGCGACGTGATCGCGGCGCCCAGGGCTACCGGCGCCCCGAATGACTTCAGGACTTCCTTGGCCTGGTGCTCGTGGATGTTCATGAAATTTCGCCCCTCAGGCCTGGTTCGTGGGGAGAGCCGCGCTGGCTCCGCGAGGCTGGCGATTACCGCATGGGTCGCGCTTAGGCAACTTGGCCCTTTTGTCGCCTTTTCCAGCGTTTCAGACGGGCTGTTCTGATCCCTTGTCGGGGGGTGGCGCCGAATGATTTTGCGCGGCGCGCTCGGCATCGTCGGCGACCTTGCCCTGGACGACGCTGGTCGCGCCGACGGGCTGGAACGGTGTGCGGTCGGCGGCGAGCGGCCGGCTCTTCACGACCAGGCGGCCGAGATTGGCGGCCATGAGCGCAAAATAGCCGATGGCCATCACCGCGAAGACGCCGGGCTGGCCGAGCTTGGTGTCGGCGACGACGCCGGACAGCAGCGGCCCCAGCACAGAACCGCCGGCCCAGATGAAGAGCATACCGGACATGACCTGCGCGATCTTGCCGGCTTCGGTGCGATCGGTCGCGTGAGAGGCAGACACTGAATAGAAGGACAGAGCGCCGGCGCCCCAGAGGGCGGACAAAAGCACCGTGATCGAGAACGACACCCTGCCCGCTGTCAGATAAAGCGCGATGCAGGCGCCGAGAGCGATCGCAGCGAGACCCGCCACGACGAAGCGCCGGTCGACCTTGTCCGAGATCAGGCCTGCCGGCCATTGCGTGATGATGCCGCCCACCATCGCGGCGATATAGAGCGTGGCGGCCGAGGCGCCAGCGGCGCCGGGCTGCAGGTCCTTGGCGTAGAGCGGCAGCTGGCTGGTGATGCCGGTGTTGCAGACGCCGGCAATGATCGCTCCTGCGAGGGCTGCTGGTGGAATGCGCATCATGGCGCCGAGGCTGAGCGCTTCCCTGTCAGGCAGGACAGGCTGGGCGCGCTGGGTGGCGCAGAGCGGAACGACGGCCAGCGTCATCAGCACGCCGGCCCACATGAAGGGGCGGATGTCGTCGGCAGCGTGTTCGATGATCAGCAGCGGACCGCAGGACATCGCGACTTTGAGCAGCAGCTGGTAGAGCCCCATCACGCCGCCGCGCTTCGAACGGGGCGTTGAATCCGCAATCCAGCTTTCGGCCGCGGTGAACATCACCGCGGAGGCCGCGCCCTGGAAGAAGCGCAGCGGTCCCCACGCGACCGGATCGAAGGCGAGGCCCATGGCGAGAATGCCGGCGGCGTAAATGGCGGCGGCGGCGGAATAGGCGCGGATATGGCCGACCTGCCGGACAATGTCTGGCGCGAACCATGAGCCGAGCATGAAGCCGGCCGAGAAGACGGCAGCGATCGTGCCGACGCCAAGCGCGGAGGCGCCCATATAGTCGAGCGCCAGCGGCGTGGTGACACTCAATATGCCGGATGCCGCCTGAAGCAGCATGACCGCCATGATAAGGGACGCGACGTTGCGGTAGACGGTCATTGCGAGACGGACTGAGTCGGGCGTTTCTGTTTGCCCGTGCTTAGCCCGCTTCGCGTCGGCGCGCGTTTAAATTCTTGTTACGGAGTTGAGCGGACTACGCCCAGGTCCCGTGGAAGCCGAGCGGCCAGGAATAGTCCGCCTGCCAGACAGCGACCGGGCCGGCCGTGATGTCGGCCACATCGAATACCCACAGCTCGCTTCTGCCGGCGCGCAGGTTGATGGCGGTGCCGACCAGCCAGGCGTCGCTTTCCGCCGGCTTGCCGGGTTTTGGAATGAAGAGGTGTTCCTCGACCATGTAGTTGGCGCCGAAATCGTAGGTCTGCGACTTGCCGGTCGACCAGTCCTGCATCGAGATCGAGGTGGCGCCGGGGTGGTTCGGCGCGCCGCCGCCGGCGATGACGGTAAGCTTGCGCGCAAGGCCGTGACGGCGCGGATCGACCTGCGGGAAGTCGCCGCCGAGCGATGTGGCGATCAGTTTCGAATCGCCCTGCGGCGGGATCACCATCTGGGTCAGCGTTGTTGGCGTATCGCGCGGGACGTATTCGCCACGGATTTCGGCCGCGCCGCCGCCCTGCCCGAGCACCGGTTCAGGCGAGAAGCAGGCGTCGAGCCTGATCGTGCCGTCGCTTTCCTCCCACGCGGCGCCGGTGTGGTAGAAGGCGCGCGCTTCGGTCTGGGTCCAGCGCTGGTTCTTGAGATTGTCCTTGTCGATGATGACGGCTTTCAGCCCCTGTTGCGGGCGCCATTCGAAGCCGTTGATGGCGTAGCCGGTGCCGGCATAAACCCAAGGCTGGACGAGAATGATCAGCTTGCGGTCCGTCATCGTCCAGTCGTGGATGTAGCTGGCGATACCGATATCGACCATGCCGAAATCCTCGAGCGCGCCGTCGGTGGCGATGCGGTAGATGCCGATCTTGCCCGAGCCGTTGGTCATGCTGGACACGGCAAGGTTCCAGAGACGGCCGTCGGGTTCGCGCTTGGGATGGGCGAGGAACGGCATCGCCGCGAGATCCTTGCGCCAGACTTTCGGGCCGCGCGTTTCCAGCGTCACCGGGTCGAGGCGGAAGGCGGAGCCCGCTTCCCACAGCGCCAGCATCTCGCCGCCGACCATCGCAACCGACGTGTTCGCCGCGTTGACGTCGTCGGATGAACCGACCTGGTAGGAGGGATCGGCCTTGGTGCCGAAGCCGGGCGCGAGGAAGCGGTTCGCGGCCTGTTCGGCCTTGCGCTTGCCGGTCTGGACGAAGCGGCCGGTGTGGATGGCCTTGCCGTCCTGCACGGCAATGCGGTGGACCATGCCATCGCCATCGAACCAGTGGCTGGAATAGGCGTCGCCATAGCGGAATTGCGACGGGCCATTGCGGTAGAGCGCGCCGGAGAGACCGGCAGGCGCCTTGCCCGAGATGAGGCGCATCGGGGCCGGGTCGAAGCCCTTGGCCGGCGCCGTGGTGTAGCCGAGACGCCAGGGGGCGTCGGGCGAGGCCAGCGCCGAGGGCGCGATGGCGAGAGCGGCGCCGGTCATCAGGCCGGCGTGCAACAGGGTGCGGCGGGAGAGGTTCATGTGCGTGAGCCTAGTTCAGCTTGATGGCGTGGGCGGTGGCAGGCGCGTCGACCTGGAAGGCGGCCGCGTCCCACTTGGCCGGGCCGAACTGGGCCGGCGCGTTGTTCGAGAAGGCATAGGGCTCGAGCGGCATGCCGAACGGGTTGGTTCCCATTTTCCCGTCGCCATCGACGTCGTGGAACATCTTGATGCCGTACTCGCCCGCCGGCAGGTCGAACGTGGTGCTGGCCGTGTTGGCGGCGGCCGGAACCGCGGCAGCGGCAACCTGCTTGTCCGTGTCATAGCCGGCCTTGTCATAGACCGCGATCATCAGGGCGCCGGTGTGGTCCTTGATGTTTGTGACAGTCACCGTGAGCTTTGCCGTGGCAGGGTCGGCGAAGGCGGGCTGGGGTGTGATCATCGCCAGGCCAACGACCAGGGCCGAGAGAGGCGCCAGGGCGGCCAGAAGCGGTTGCAGGAGGGGGAGGCGTTTCATCTGGAACTCCGTTGGTTCGGGGTTTCGGTGAGTCGGGGTTTCGGTTGCTCGATCAGGCCGGATTTCCGCCGGCCAGGCCAAGATCGGGCGCCGAACGCAGTTACGCCATGTGAATTGCGCAAAGGGCCTGTTTTGCTTCGCCAAGCGCCGGGTTACACCGTTCGCGAAGCGCGAAATGCAGCCACGAAACGCCAACCGATGAGCCAGAACCAGAGCCCGGGAGAGGAAGCAGCACGCGCCATGCCCGCCTGGACTGTGAGTATCCTGCGCTGGGCGGGTGTCGCGCTGATCCTGGGATTGGTGTTCGCCTGGTTCGGCGTCTACGAAACGACCCAGATTCCGTTCGCGGAACGCATCGTCTACTGGACCGGCCTGATGGGGGTCGGGATCGTCTCCAGCATCTTCGTGAACCCGCTGATATTCGATCGCTGGCTTCCCAAGGCCCATCCGGCGATCCAGATCGGCGTGGTCGCGGCGCTGATTTCCGTTCCGATCACCATCGGCCTGTTCCTGATCGAAGCGGCGGGGGACGGCACGATTCAGGACGTGAGCTGGTTGGGGCAGCAATACCTGTATGTCATCGTCATTTCGGTGATCCTGACGGCCGGCGCGTGGACGATCGAGCGCGTCGCCGAAAAACAGGCTGCGCCTGCCGCGAGCGAGGCGGTTGCAGCTGGCCTTGCCGCTGGCGTCGTTTTCGCCGATCGCTTGCCCGTGAAGTTCCGCGGCGCACAGGTCTATGCGGTCTCCGCCGAGGACCACTATCTGCGTGTCCACACCAGCGCGGGTGAAACGCTGATCCTGATGCGGCTGGCCGATGCGGTGCGTGAGCTGGCGGCGCTGGAGGGTCTTCAGACTCACCGGTCGTGGTGGGTGGCGAAGCAGGGTCTTGCCGATGTCGCGCGGGGCGATGGCAAGGTGACGCTGAAGCTGAAGTCCGGCGCCGAGGCGCCCGTGAGCCGCACCTACCAGAAGGCGGTCAGGGACGCGAGCTGGGGCTAGGGCGGGATCGCTTTGGATGAAAGCGTTCGGTGACGTGGAGACACATCATCGCTTGTCATCCCGGAAACGCGCCAGCGCTGTCCGGGAACTATTCTTCAACGTTCGGACAAGCGGATGAATGGATCCCGGCCCTCCGCGACTGCGCCGCTGCGGCCGGGATGACAGGTTGAGGGCGTGGCCGGCCCCAGCGCTCACATCAGATCCTTGCATGCCGTTCCTGCGCCGACTGCTTGTCGATCAGTTCGGCGACAAAGCGGATGTGCGAACGCAGCCGGTAGAGATCGTCGGTGTAGCTGACGGGGACTTCGACCTTGCCTGTCTCCGCCTGGAGGTCGGCAAGCTTGGCGCGGACCTCGGTGCGTTCCTCCACCGTCTCGGCGGCGCGGCCGGCAGCTTCGAGATCGCGTAGATCCTTGTACCAGACATAGATCTTGCGACGGATGCGCCAGCGATAGAGCGGCGGGGCGGCGCGAACCAGCGGGATCAGCAGGGTGATGAGGGGGATCGCCAGCACCCAGGCGCGCTCGAGGAAGTTCGCGACGCTGTAGGGGAAGATCGAGCGGAGGAAAGTCGGGCCGCCCTTGTAGTAGCGTTCCGCCTCGTCGGAGACGGGAATGTCGGCGAGCTGGGACGTCGGGAAACGACCGCCATCGGCGAGGATCGAGCCGCCGCCATGCTCCTTGAACGCCGCTTCCAGCAGAAGCGACTGGATGGCGGGATGCAGATCCTCGCGCACCACGATTTGCGCCGCCGGAGCAATCAGCGTGACGTCGTCCTTCGGCAGGATGCGGGCAAGATCGACAACACCGCGATAGAGCGTGACCTCGTCGAGATAGGGATGGCGGCGGGCAAGCGCATTCGCCTCGCGCATCGACGTCAGGCTAATGGCGGGATCGCCGATCAAGTCCGAGATCCAGGACGTTGTTGCGCCAGACACCACAAGCGCCACGTCGATCTCTCCGGCCTTGAGAGCCGCCGCCGCAGCCTGCCCCGCCTGATCGCCCGCCGCGTAGCTGCCGGCTTTGACGCCAGCCTCGTTGAGCAGCAGCGTTGCAAGGGCGCGTACGCCGGAGCCCTCCGGCCCGATGGCGACACGCTTGCCGGCAATGTCCTGCAATTCATCAACGACAACGTCGGCGCGATGGAAGACCCAGAACGGCTCGTAGAACACCGCGCCGAGCGACCGGGCGCCCTCCACGCCCAGATCGGCGGCAACGCCTGTCTGCACGATGCCGACATCGGCCTCCTTGGCCTTCACGCGCTTGAGGTTGTCGACCGAGCCGGCCGTGGTGAGGACGCTGACCTCGATGCCCTGCACGCGCAGCGCCTCGGCATAGTGTTCAGCGGTTGCTGCATAGGTGCCGCCCGTGGCGCCGCCAGCTATGGTGATCGTCTTCGGCGGGGCCGGCGCCATGAAGAGGAAGGCGACGACAAGGCCGAGCACCACGATCAAGATCGGCGCGCCGTAGAATCGCAGGAAGGTTTTCATGGGCGTGCAGTCCCCTCACGCGTAACGCGATGCGGGCTCAGAGTAAGCACGCAAAAACAGGCGCGTGAAGGAGGCTATGTCAGCCTGAAGCTTCTTCGCCTTTCGAGTCCTTCAGCGGCTCGAACGGTTTTTCCGGATCCTTTGGCAGCACGTCCTCGACATAGGCGCGAAGATGGTCGGTGACGGCCTGGGGCTCGCCGACAAGGTGTTCGGGCGGGATCGGCTTGCCGAAGGTGAGGTGGAATTTGTCGCCCTGCTTGTTGAGCAGTTCGTGGAACAGGGTGATGTCGCGCAATTCCTTGTTGAGATTGCAGAACCGGTAATAGAGCCAGGAATTGCGCGCCTCGATGTGGAGCGGAATAACCGGCGCCTTGTTCTTGCGCGCGAGCGAGACCGCCGTCTGATGCCAGGGTTCATCGATCAGGCGGCCATTGCGCATCTGCGCGAGCGCGCCGGACGGGAAGACGACCAGCATGCGTTCGGCGGAGAAGGTCGCAGCGGCGCGGCGCAGCGTCTCGCGCGTCTTGGCGATGGTGCGCTTGTCCTGCACCCACTCGACCGGAATGATCACTTCGGCAAAGCGAGGATTGACGCGGCACGCATCGGCATTGGCCATGATCTCGATGTCGCGGCGGACCGAGTTCAGCGCCGCGAGCGCGATCGACCCATCGGCAAGGCCGGTAGGGTGATTCGAAACGAGGACGCAGCGGCCGGTGGCGGCCACGTTTTCGAGGCCCCGCGTGCTGACGGAAAGGGCAAGCGCCTTGTCGAGGTAGGAAAAACAGTCTGCGCCGGACTTCAGCTGCTTGATCTCGTTGGCCCAGCGCAGCGCCTTTTTGTAGCCAAGCATGGAATAGAGAACCGGCCGGATCATCGGCCAGCTCCAGTGGTTCACCCAGCTTGGGCAGCGCTCCTCGATAAGAATATCGACGATATGCCCATCGCTCCTTTCCGGGTCGAGGAAGGCGGCGAGGCCTTTGTCGACAGCGGCGACAGCGGTTTCAGCTTGTTCGACCATTCCGTCCCCAATGTCCTTGTTACCGGTAGGTCCATTGAACTTGTTAACCATTCGTAACAGATAGCGAGCGAAAATCGTCTTGTGGAGTTTTTCGCACGCGCGAAACGTAGCGCCCGGGAAATTCTTTAAACGCTGTCAGACGCCTTGGTTGGGGCCATGACGGGACTCGACTTGGGGGAAGTGCATGAAGGTCTTGTGGGTGGAGGATCACGCGCGCGCCGGCGAATTGCTGGCCGCTGCCGCTGCTGCTGCCTCGCGCAAGCGTTTCGGCATTGATCTGGTCATCGCCGTTTCGCTGCTCGACGCCGAGCGGAAGCTGCGCCTTGAGCGTTTCGACCTTGTCGTTATCGACCTGATGCTTCCGGATTCGACCGACGAAGATGCGACGGTCACGCGCATCGCCAGCATGGGCAAATTCCGCGTTGCGGTGGTCTCGGGCAGCGACAAGCGCCAGGACGTCGTCGAGAGCCTGATGCGCGCCGGGGTCAACTGCTCGCCGCGCGCGGTCGGCAAGGAAGACCTGCCGCTGGGCGACTTCGTGCGGCGGCCGGAATTGTTCCGCGACTTCGTGCTGTCGCTGATGCCGGATACCGGCGCCAAGGCCGTCGCGACTTAGACGCTTCCCAATTTCCGCCCGGATTGGATGGCATCGTTCTCGTGACGAGGGGATGCCCGATGCGATTTTCTGTCCTGTTTGTACTGGCGCTCGCCGCCCTGCCCGCTTTCGCTCAGACCAAAGAGGACGAGGCGAAGATCCGCGCCGTCATCGCCGACTGGTATGAACGCGTGAGCCACGCCGAAGCCCGGACACCCTGGGCGTTGTTCGCGCCGGGATCGGTCGATGGCGGACCGGGTTATGCCGAGATCCCATGGCAAGCGCGGCAGGAGCGCAGCGCCGCGGCCTATAGCGGCCCCATGATCAACAACGAGCTGGCCTCGAAGGCGATGAAGTTCGCTTATGACGTCGATGTGCTGAAGATCGATCCTCGCTTTGCAAAGATCCTGGTGTGGGAGCGTGGATACTTCTTCGCATCGGCGGCGCAGGTGACCTACGAGAATGCGGCCTCGACCATGTTCGTGTTCGAGAAGCAGGCGGATGGCCGCTGGCTGATCCTGCTGCACCAGGCCAGCTCGATCGGCATTCCGCCCAACAAGATCACCAATCCGATGCCGGACCTGCGCGCCGAATATTATGAACGGTGCGGCGCCGCATGCGATCCTGTAGCGGACGCCCGGAAGGCGAAGGAATTCTAGGCCGCTTCGCTATTCGCCGTCGGACACATCCACGCCCGCGAAAATGGGCTTTTCGGGAGGATGCGGACGGCCTTCGCGCTCGAGCTGGCGGGCCCCGGCGAGAATGCCAGGCAGAGCATAATTGCCCTCGTGGCACGCGTATTCGTAGAGCGGCTCGCTCGAGAACTTGAGCGACATCTCTCCGCCCCAGGACTGCGTGTACAGCGTGGGGTCCTCGACCTTGAACTCGTAGTAGATCTCGGTGTCGGACCAACGGGTATAGCGCTCGGTCACGCGGCCTGTGTTGGAGATGTAGGACCGCTGCTTGGGATGCGAATTGATGGTCTCGACGACCAGGGTGTCGCCTTCATACCAGCCGACGGAATCCCCGCCCCATTTCGGGATGTTGTTCGGGCCGTGCGCGCCCTTGATCGGGATGACACGGACGTCGTGGATCATCTCGGTGAGGATCATGACGTGGTCGGGCGCCTGCACGATCTGGTAGGTGTTGTTGTACATTCCGTTGCCCAGCACCGGTCCGGCGCCTCCGGTGAAGCTCATGATGCAGCGCTCGGGCAGCGGCCGCGTTTCGAAGTCGTCGAAGGAATTGGAGCGCATGTTCGCCGAGATGCCGCGGTCAGTGTAGGGAATGCGGCCGTCCTGCGGATAGGTGATCCAGGACGAGCGGTATTCCCCCTTCACGGTGGCGTAGCTCTGGCCCGGGTCCATCCAGAAGCGGTTGTAGGCGCGCGAGGCGTTCTTGTCGGAGAGAAGTTCGGCGGAGGATTTCTCGTCGACCTTGGAGGCGCCGGCCTCTTCGCGCTGGGCCGCGGAGTAGACATTGCGGTTGGCGAGTTTGCGGGCTTCCTCCTCGCTCATCACCAGTTTCTCGGCGCCGGGCGGGCGCTGCATGGTGGTAAGCGACGTGTTGCTCCAGAAGCCACCGAGGTCGGGGGCGCCCCAGCTGGTTTTCGGCTTCTGGTAGCCAGAGGCTGCCTGGCCAAAAGCCGGCGCAGCGCCAAGGGCCACGATAGATATCAGGGCGGACGCCAGAAGCATGGCCTGTCGCGTCATTGCTCGCTCCCTCTCTCTTTTATTGGGGCGAACGTGACAGCGGCGGGGCCAACAATCAATCAGCGCGGCACGGCTGACGTGGCGGCGCCAGATCAAGACTTGCTGATGTCGAGCTGCGCCAGCGTGTCCGGGGCGCCAACAGCGACCTTTGGCGCACAGCCGAACATGATGGCGGCGACCGCTATGGCTGCGATTCGCAAAGCCAGTCCCGATATCCCGTTGCGGGCAATTGCCGGCATGACCTGATCCTCCTGTCCGGTTCGGTGCAGCCAATGCTGCGTCTGATCACAGGACGAGTGACGGGCGGCCAATCCGACAGCTGCCGCGAAAAAAGCGGGGTTGCAGGACCCGCGACGCGAAACCGCTTTCCCAGATCGCCCGAAGCCAGCTAATCGCGGCGGTGATGACGAGAGTGAAACAGCTCTACGCCCAGCGCCTGGCCGCCGGCCTTGTCCTGCCCGATCCGGTGCAGGCCGAGGCTGCAGCGAAGCTTGATGCGCTCGCCAGAGCGCTGTCGGCTTCGCGCGGCTGGTTCGGCGGCGGGCCGAAACCGAGAGGGCTCTACATCTGGGGAGCGGTGGGCCGCGGCAAGTCGATGCTGATGGACCTGTTCTTCGAGGCCGCGCCGATGAAGAACAAGCGGCGCGTCCACTTCCACGACTTCATGCTGGACACGCATGCCTTCATCTTCGAGTGGCGCAAGCTGTCGCCAGCGGACAGGCGAAAGCATTCGGCGCATGTGCGCGAGGCTGGCGATGATCCGATCGCACCGGCCGCGAAGCACATCGCGGATCGCGCCAGCCTTCTGTGCTTCGACGAATTCCATGTGAACCAGATCGCGGATGCGATGATCCTTGGCCGTCTGTTCGAGCAGCTGTTCGATCGTGGCGTGACGGTGGTGGCGACGTCGAACCGAAAGCCCGGCGACCTTTACCGCGACGGCATCAACCGCCAGCTCTTCCTGCCCTTCATCAAGCGGCTGGAGGACGAGCTTGATGTCATCGAACTCAAATCGGCGCGCGACTATCGCCTCGAGCGCCTCACGGCGGCGCCCGTCTATTACTCACCACTGGGCAAGGAGGCCGACGCCGCAATGAATGCGGCGTTTGCGCGGCTGACGGCAGGCGCGTCGCCTGGACCGGAAACGCTCGACGTGCAGGGGCGCAAGCTCAGCGTGCAGAAACAGGCGATGGGCGTGGCGCGCTTCTCGTTCGAGGAGCTGTGCACGAAACCGCTCGGCGCGGCGGACTATCTGACCCTCGCGCGGCACTATCACACCGTGCTGCTCGATCATGTGCCGAAGATGGCGCTCGACCAGCGCACCTGGGCGGCGCGGTTCGTGACGCTGGTGGATGCGCTCTATGAATCCAAGACCAAGCTGGTGATGTCGGCGGATGCACAGCCGGATGATCTCTATGCGGCCGGCGACGGCGCATTCGAGTTCCAGCGGACGGCGAGCCGGCTGCACGAGATGCGCTCGGCCGACTATCTCGCAGCGGAACGCGAACAGGCTGCGGAGCCCGCCAAGTGACAGATACTGACTCGGTGTTGGCGCGCATCTCGGATGCGCTCGACCTCTTCAACTCTGGCCGCAGGGCCGAGGCGCGTGAAACCTTCGCGGCGATCTGGTCAGAGCTCGAACAGGACGGCGACCCGTTCCATCAATGCGTGCTGAGCCACTATATGGCGGATGCACAGGACGAGCTTGTTGATGAACTCGCCTGGGACCGCAAAGCGCTGGCGGCTGCCGACCGTATCGCAAAGGAAAGGCCAGATACGGCGAGCCTGAGCGTGCTCAGCCTCTACCCCTCCCTGCATCTCAATCTTGCCGATGTGATGAACCGCACAGGTGATGTTGCGGGCGCGCGCAAGCACGTCCAGCTGGCGCGCCAGGCGAGCGATGCGCTCACCGATGACGGCTACGGCCAGATGATCCGTGCCGCGATCGAGCGTCTGGAGCAGCGCCTAGTCTAGCATCCGTACGTTACGCGGGCTTACCGCACGCTGGCGGACGCGATCCGGGCGAAAGACAGCGCCTGCATTGACACTGCCGCTGAATGTGCGGAACCGTTCCTTCAACTGCTGAGGGGCGGATTGATCCATGAAAATCTCGAAGGTCTTGCTCGCGGGCGCGCTTGCCCTGACAGGCGCGGGCGTGGCCTTCGCGCAGCAAGATCTGCACGCCATCGTCAAGAGCATCATCACCGAAGTGGTTGACGAGGAGGAGGAGCTGGTCGGCGACCTGAAATCGGGTGAACTCGAAGAAGGTGAGAGCGCGACGATCGCGGTGCAGATCAACCCGCGCAAGAGCTATGCGGTCTACTCCTCATGCGATTTCGATTGCTACGATCTCGACATGGCGATCGTGGACGACGATGGCGAGGACATCGATTCCGACTACGAGGACGACGATGTTCCGATCATCATGGTCGAACCGGGCGAGTCTGGACGCGAACTTACCATCCGCATCGACATGGAAGGATGCGACGAGGATGTCTGCGTGTGGGCCGTTGGCGTCTACGAGCAGGAAGACTGATGCGCGGACTTGCACTGGTAATCGCGGCGGCGCTGGCGCTCACGGGAGCGGCGACCGCGGACAAGCGCAATCCGGGATCGGAAGCCTCGATCAGGAAACTGCTCGAACTGGTCGCCTCGGGAGACCATCATGGCGAGATTCAGTATGGCGAACTCGCGGCCGGGCAGATGGCGACGATCGAGTTCGTGGGCGACCGGACGGTCGAGTATTATTTCAACGTGATCTGTGACGATGACTGCGTGAATGTCGACCTGGCGGCGCTGGACGCTTCCGGCGTCGAGATCGATGTCGACGATGCGGATGACAACGCGCCGGTGCTGAACGTGCAGGCGGACGAATACCGGTCCGTGCTGGACAAGCCCAAGGGCATTCCCCGGCCAATGACGCTGGAAGTGCGCATGAAAGACTGCAAGGCTGCGGTTTGCGCCTATGGGCTGATGATTTCGCAGAATGACTAGCCGGCTGGCGACAGCCGGAATTCGCGACGCATTGCCCCTCTGCCCACCTTGCGCTAACGGTCCCGCGACATTTTTCCGGGGCAAGGATGTTCGGCTGGTTCAGGAACAAACAGAACCCGCGCATGACGGTTACGCCGTCGGCGTCCGCCGATCCGAAACTGAACGCCATTATTCAGGATCTGAAGAAGCTGCGTGCCTCCGACATGCCAGCGCTGGCCGTCAGCATGGCCGAAAAGGTCGCAAGCAAGAGCCCTGCAAACTACCCTGAACTGGCTCGGCTGTTGGCCGAACAAGATCCGGCGTTTACGCCCGACCACTTTCGTACGAAGTACGGCCAAGAAGCATATCGCCATGCGTATGCCGACCACGTAGAAGACCCGAAAGTTTCATTGGACACGACAGGAGACCTCCCCATGGCCCGCAAGAAGATCGCCCTCGTAGGCGCCGGTATGATCGGCGGCACGCTGGCCCACATCTGTTCGCGCGAAGAGCTGGGCGATGTGGTGCTGGTCGACATGAAGGGCGGCATCGCCAAGGGCAAAGGCCTCGACATCGCTGAAGCCGCTGCTGTCTATGGCAAGGATGGTAAGCTGACGGGCGGCTCGCTTGACGAGTATTCGGTGATCGCCGGTTCGGACGTGGTGATCGTCACCGCCGGCGTGCCGCGCAAGCCGGGCATGAGCCGCGACGATCTCATCGGCATCAACCTCGGCGTGATGAAGTCGGTCGGCGTCGCGATCAAGCAGCACTGCCCGAAGGCCTTCGTGATCTGCATCACCAACCCGTTGGACGCGATGGTTTGGGCGCTGCAGAAATTCTCCGGTCTCCCGGCCAGCCACGTGGTCGGCATGGCCGGCGTGCTGGACTCGGCGCGCTTCTCTTACTTCCTGTCGGAGAAGACCGGCATCTCGATGGAAGATGTGAAGGCGTGGACGCTGGGCGGACACGGCGACGACATGGTGCCGATGGTGCGCCACTCGACGATCGGCGGCGTGTCGCTGCCGGATTGCGTCAAGCAGGGCTTCTTCACGCAGGCCGAACTCGACGCGATGGTTGATCGCACCCGCAAGGGCGGCGGCGAGATCGTGGCGCTGCTCGAAACCGGCTCGGCCTTCTACGCGCCGGCTGAATCGGCGGTGGCGATGGCCAAGTCGTTCCTCAAGGACAAGAAGCGCGTTCTGCCGGTCGCTGCGAACCTCACCGGCCAGTATGGCGTCAGCGATCTTTATGTCGGCGTGCCGTGCGTGATCGGCGCAGGCGGCGTCGAGCGCATCGTGCAGTTCGAACTCAATGACGGCGAGAAGGCGATGTTCGAGAAATCGGTCAACGCCGTGCGCGGCCTGCTGGACGCCTGCAAGAAGCTTGAGCCGTCGCTGGCGTAGGCCATCACCAGATTCCAGATCGTGCAAACGCCTCCCCCTTCCGGGAGGCGTTTGTGTTTTGGGGCTACTCCACCCCCACCATGCCGATCTCGAAGATCAGGTCGGCGTTGGGCGGGATCGCGCCCGGAGCGCCGCGCTTGCCGTAGCCAAGATCGGACGGGATGAAGACCAGCCAGTGGTCGCCCGGCTTCATCAGCGTGAGGGCTTCGGAGAAGCCAGGCACAACGGCATCGACAGGAAAAGTCTCGGTGCGACCACGTTCGAAGGCGGAATCGAAGGCGCCGCCACCGGAGTTGAGACGGCCCTCGTAGAAGACCTCGGCGTCCTGGTCGCGCGTGGGCGCAACGCCGTTCGGCGCGCCGCTGGCGATGACGACGTATTCGAGGCCCGAGCCGGTCTTCTTAACGTTCGGCCCAGCGCTGTTCCAGGGCGCGTGTTTCGACCAGGCGGCGGCGTTCGACAGCATGGGCAGGCATCCTTCTTCAAAGCCGGTCGGGTCTAGAACGCGCGAAGCCGCGTGTCGATGCGCGGGTCTTGGCCGGTGGGCGCCGCCATGCGAAACGGACGCATGGCCCTTCGCATCGCCTGCATCGGCAAGAATGGACAGACGGCGCGTGCGCTGGCCGTGGTGGTTGCCGGCCAGCCTGTCACCTTTGTCCAGGCTAGCAGCAGCGAGGCCGATCTGCGCAATGCCGCAAGCCTCGAGCGCTTTGTCGACGCGGCGAAGCCCGACGTGCTGATCAATGCGGGGGCGTACAATTTTGTCGACCGGGCGGAGACGGAAGCCGATGTCGCGTTTGCAGTGAATGCCGAGGGGCCTCGCATTCTCGCACGGCTGTGCCGCGAGCGCGGGGCGGCGTTCATCCACATGTCGACGGACTGCGTGTTCGACGGGTTGAAAGCAGGTCCGTACGAGGAAGAGGATGAGCCCAATCCTCTGTCGAGCTATGGCGCTTCGAAGTTCGCTGGCGAACTGGCGGTCGAGGATGAGTATCCCGAGGCGTTGACGGTGCGCGTGGCGTGGGTGTTCTCCGAGCATGGCGACAATTTCGTATCCAAGATGATCGAGTTCGCGCGCACCCGGTCTGTGCTGCGTGTGGTGAAGGATCAGGTCGGGCCGCCAACCTATGCGCCGGATATCGCCGCCGGACTGCTGCGGCTTGCGCGAGACAAGGCGGCAGGGGCGAGTGATCTGTCGGGTTTGCTGCATCTTGTGTCGGGCGATGCACTGGATCGCGCCAGCATGGCAGAAGCGATCATGAGCGAGTCGAAGCGACTGGGCGGGCCATCGGCAACGATCGAGCCGATATCGACAGCTGAGTTCAATGCACCAGCAAAGCGCCCGCTGAATGCGCGGCTGTCGAATGCGAGAGCCGTTGCGCTTGGCCTGTCGTTCATGCCATTGGCAGATGCCCTGAAGCGATCTGTGTCAGGCGTGCTGGCGCGAAGCTAGGCGCGCTTCGCGGACAGTTTCAGCAAGGCAGGCGCAGCTGACTGAAGCTGTGCGATCTCGCGGTCACTGAGGCCGGCGAGACGTTCCTTCAGAAGCGCGAGGCGGCGGTCACGCCCGGCGAGCATGACCTTCCTGCCCTGAGGCGTGGCGATGATCACGAGGCCACGCCGGTCTTTTGCATCCGGGGATTTCTCGACCAGTCCCTCGGCCTCGAGTTCAACGACAAGCTTCGACATGGTGGGCGGCTTCACGCCTTCGGCCGCCGCCAACGAAGCCAGAGACTGCGGACCGGCAAAGACCAGGACGGAGAGCGCGGAGAGGCGCGGCGGGCTGATTCCGGTTTCCTGGTCGGCGACCTTGATGCCGCGCAGGAGACCGATCGCGCCGCGGTGCAGCGCCTCCGCCAGGGCGTGGCGATCCTCGCCCTTCCCTGCCGCTTTCCTGGTGTCGCTGATTCGTGTTGACATAATTCGTTAGTCTAACTAATTATGTGCACCTGTCGAGTTGGGAGAGACAGATGAGCGACGCAGGCGGGCCTGGACTGAAGGGACTGTTGCAGCTCGGGATCGCTTCGGCCGATCCGGCGAAGCTCTCGGCCTACTACCGCGATACGCTGGGGCTCTCCGTGCTGTTCGAGACTGCGGGCATGAGCTTCTTCGGTGTCAGCGGCGTTCGGCTGATGATAGGGCCGGCGCAAGGCGCAAAGCCGGGCGACAAGATCCTCTATTTCGAACCGGAAGACTTCGCGGCGGCGGAGGCCGCGCTTGTTTCGCGTGGCGTGACATTCGCCCATGCGGCCAACGTGCTGCAGCGTGAGGGCGCTCGCGAACTGGCGCTGAGGCCTTTCCTCGATCCGGAAGGCAACCAACTGGCGCTGATGGGATGGCGCCCGGTTTCATCGGAAGCAGTCCGCGGCTAGTCTTGCTTCCCTGATTGCATAGAGCCCGCAAAAAGGGCCGGAACCGAGGAAACGCCATGACCTCCCGCATCGATACCGTCATCGAGACGCCGCGCCTGATCCTGAAGGTTCCGAGCCTGAAGGAGTTCGAGCCGTGGGCAAGATTCATGGGCGACGAGGAGGCGGCGCGCTTCATCGGCAAGAAACAGCCGCCAGCTGTCGTGTGGCGGGGCATCTGCACGATGGCGGGCGCCTGGCTGTTGCAGGGCTATGCGATGTTTTCCGTGTTCGAGAAATCGACCGGCGACTGGGTCGGCCGTGTCGGACCGTGGCAGCCGCATCAGTGGCCTGGACCGGAAGTCGGCTGGGGCGTGATCCGAGAGGTGTGGGGCAAGGGCTACGCGCTGGAGGCGGCGGTCGCCTCGATGGACTTCGCGGTCAATGAACTCGGCTGGACCGACATCATCCATTCGATCCACCCGGACAATGTGGCCTCCCAGAAGCTGGCGATGCGGTTGGGCTCGATCAATCGCGGGTCCGGAAAAATGCCGCCGCCGTTCGAGAACGAGCCGATCGACCTGTGGGGTCAGACAGCGGACGAGTGGAAGACGCGGCGGGGCGACATCTGGGCGCGACTCAACGCGCGGTGAGGCCCGCGGCGCCGTTGAGCTGGTAGGGATGGATGAAGCCCTGCGCCTGATAGGTGCGGCCGCCCCAGTATCCGCCGGGAACGTGCCAGACGCGAACCTCCGACCAGTCGTTGGCGGCGGAGACGTCGATCACCGGCACGTTGATGCTGACTTCGCCGCCATGCAGCCAGTTGGCGTGGTCGACGCGGATGACGCGCTCCGAGAGGATCGCCTTCACTACTGCCACGTGGCCGCGCCTGTCGTCGTTCCAGCCGCGCAGCACCAGCACCGAGCCTTCAGCGGGGCGGCCCGAGCGGGCATAGCGGCCATCGGCCTGCGCCCACCAGGTGACAGCATCGCCCCAGATCTGCACGCCGGAGAGATTGCGGGCGTAGGGAACGCATTCGGATGACGGCTGATCGGTCAGGACAAAGGGAGCGTCGAGATCGGTGAAGGGAACCGTGACCAGATCAAGCGAAGCGGCGGGCGCGCGAGCCGGGGCCGCGACAGGCGGCGGCGCGCGGCCATAGACGACAGGCGCACGGGCGCCCGAGGCGCAGGCGGATGCAAAAAGGGCGATGAGGCCAAGCATGGCCCCCCTCACCCCGATTGTGCGGCCTGCTGTCAGCATGGCGGCAGAATGTGCGCGGATTTATGAGCGGCAGGTGAACGGGGTCCGCCCGAGGCGCCAAACCGCGCTAAAGGCTCTGTCATTACTGGCTTTGCCGCGCCGCCCGACCGATCAGCCGCAGTGTTCGGTGTAGTCGATCGTGGGCGGGAGGCCGGCGCGCCAGGCCCGGACCTTGCCGTCCTGGATTTCGAAGACCAGCTTGCCCATGCCCAGTGCGACAGTGAGATCCGTGATCTCGGGCTCATACTTGTTCGGGGCGCCGATGGCCGCTGCACCGAACTTGGACGAGATCTCTTCGACAGGCGTGCCAACGCCGAAACCGTCGGCCGTCTTCGGGCCTTCGCTGATCACATCGAGCCGGCCGACGCGGTTCTTCTCGACCAAGAAGCTGACGCCCTGGACGGGTTCGACAGCAAACATCTCGTAGCAGCGGTTGATGTCATTCTGCGCTTCGGGCGGTCCGCCGGAATAGATCTCCAGCTTCACCGGGAATTTTGCGTGCGCCGTGTCCGGCGCCGCGCCGAAGGCGACACCGCAATAGCCTTCAACGGTTGCGGGCGCACAGCTGGAAAGCGCTGCCTGTTCCGCGGCCGGCGCGCCCGGATCGATCGGCGCAGGCTCGATCGACGCTGTCTCGGGCTCGGTGATCGGGACCGACGGGCTGCAGGATGCAGCCGCGATTGCGACGAGAATGGCCGCGATGGAGGTGCGCATTCGAAGTCTCCTTCCCCAACCCGGACTGGTCCGTCAGAACGGATCGAAACAGTCATAGTTGCGCTGGCGGATGATGAGGCCGTCTTCGTATTCGATGACCTGGCAGATACGCGCGCGCATTGCCTCGCCTGCCCTCACGGCGCCAACTGGCGTGCGCGGCCAGCCCATCCAGGTGTATTCGAGGATGACGCGGTCGCCGACTTCGGTGAGCGTGTGGATGTCGTAGATCTGACGCTCCATCAGGCGCTGACCTGACTCGGCGCCACGCAGGATGTCATCGAGATCGCGCCGCGCGCCGGCCGGGATCAACCGGTTGGGATACTCATCCTGGCTGACATCGGGATGGTAGAAGGCGGCAAGTTCATCGCCTGTAGCTCCGGCCTCGACAGCCGAGATGTAGGCCCGGGCTTTTCTTTCCAGCGACATGGCAAGCGACATGGGCGGCTCCCGTGAGTCGGAGGAGACTAAAGCACCATTTGCGTCTGCGTCACCAGCGCCACGGTTTTACCCGCTTCCGTTGTGATTTTTGTCTGCCAGATCGATGTGCGCCGGCCGACATGGATGGGCGTGCAGACGGCAAGGACCGTTTCACCGGATTTTGCCGTTCCAATGAAATTGGTCTTGCTTTCAAGCGTGGTGGTGCCGTTGGCGCCTTCTGGCAGATTCATGGACGCGCCCATCGCGCCCAGCGTGTCGGCCAGCGACATGGCAGCGCCGCCATGGAGGCTGGCCATCGGATTGCAGAGGTCGGGGCGGACCAGCATGCGGGCCTCGATGCGCTCCTTGGAGTAGGAGACGACTTCGAGGCCGAGGACGCCGGCAAAGGGGATGCGGGAGGCAAGTGCGTGGGTGCTCATGGGGGAGGTCTCTTTTTTTCAGTGAGTCGTGGCGTAGACGTCTATGGCGGCGAGGTGCCTGGACACTGACGCCTGGTCGAGGAAGGAGCCGGTGAAGGAGTTCTTCGCCAGCTGGATGAGATCGGCACGGGAGAGGTTCACGGCTTCTGCCGTGCGAATGAAGTTCTCTGCGATGTAGCCGCCGAAATAGGCGGGATCATCCGAGTTGCACGTGGCCTTGAGGCCAAGATCGAGCATGCGCTTCATCGGGTGCTGCTTGAGGTCCATCACCACGCAGAGCTTGAGATTGGAGAGCGGGCAGACAGTCAGCGTCATGCCCTCTTTCACGAGGCGCTGTGTGAGCGCTGCGTCTTCCAGCGCGCGATTGCCATGGTCGATGCGGTCGACATGAAGGATGTCGAGCGCTTCGTGAACATAGGCGGGTGGGCCTTCCTCGCCGGCGTGGGCGCAGATCTTGAGACCGTGGCTGCGGGCCGCCGCGAAGACGCGGGCAAACTTGGAAGGTGGATGGCCTTTCTCGGATGAGTCGAGGCCGACGCCCGCGATGCGGTCGAGCCAGGGTTCGGCGGACTTGAGCGTCTTGAGGGATGAACTCTCGTCAAGATGGCGCAGGAAGCACATGATCAGCTTCGAGGTGATGCCGAATTTTTGTTCAGCCTCCTTCATGCCGGCGAGCAGGCCGTCGATAGCGACGGAGAATGGCAGGTCGCGATCCGTGTGGGTTTCTGGATCGAAGAAGATTTCGGCGTGGCGGCCGCCATCGGCATTCAGCCGCGCGAAATAGGCGAGCGCGAGATCGCGAAAGTCCTCTTCGGTCTGCAGGACGTTCGCGCCCTGGTAGTAGATGTCGAGAAAATCCTGGAGGTTCGAGAAGGCGTAGGCCGCCCTCACCTCTTCCACCGTTTTGAACGGGATCGCGATCTTGTTGCGCCTGCCGAGGTCGAACATCTGCTCGGGCTCGAGCGAGCCTTCGATGTGCAGGTGGAGTTCGGCCTTGGGCAAGCCGCGTATGAAAGTTTCGACATCCGACATGGGTCCGGCTCCGGGAGGACGCTGCCTGTTGTTGTTCTATCAGAGGCGGCGCAGACTGTGTAAGTTGGCCGGGGCCACGAGCCGGAGCAAGCGGATGACTGGACGAAAAAGTTTCGCGGCAGCGATGACTGCCTTCGCGTTCGCCGCGGTCTTGGCCGGGTGCTCGTCCGCCCCGGAGCCCAACGCTGCGTCGGCCAATCCGATTGTCGCGCCGACGCGGTCTGGCGCCAAAGAAGGCCAGGATGTGGAATTCCTGCGTGGATGCTGGGTGGCCAAACAGGCGCCGGGCGGACAGGTGGTGTCCTTCCTGCGCCTGCTGCCGATGTCACAGGATGCGCCGAATTATACCGGCTCGATTACGTCGGCAGGACCAAGCACGGGCTCGCGTGTCGTGCTGTCGTTCAACAGGGACGGCGTTGCCGCGTTGGTGGACCGGCAGGGCACGCCGATTGGCGCGCGCGATTTTGTACACGATTCAGCGACCTGGCAGAATCCGCCAGGCGGCAAGCCGAAGCACCTTGCGACCTTCGTCCGCACCAACGCCGCCGACCCGACCGTGCTGATCGTGGAAGGCGGCGAGGAAAGCCTGCGTATCTTCACGACGGTCGAGGGCAGCGACAGCCGCCTGACCCTGTTCGACGGCGAGCGCGACGGCTGCGACTGACCTAGCCGAGGCGCAAGACTGGCCGCTCGGCAAAGAGCACGGCGACCGCAAGCACGAACAGCTGGTCATAGCGGACGCCAAGGCGCATCACGGGGTTTCCATCGGCATTGAGGGCTACGCGCTGTTTCGTGCGGATGCGGACCTCGTCGATTTCCTCGATCTGCGGCGCAGCATGCAGCAGCGGCTTGCCGTCTCGGATCACGGGCTGCCCTGACTCATCGCGCACAGGTTCGAGCGCAATCTCGGGTTCGGCGACCTGACGCACGCCAAGAACCGGCTTGCCGTCGACAAACTCGACGGTTTCGCGATCAACGAAACGCATCTTCGGACGTGTGACGCGAACGGTTTCCTCGACCTCTTCAATCTCCATCAGCGGGTCGGCGCAGAAGAGAGCGTAGCTTTCAGGATCGAGGCCTTCAGCGCGGAACGCGTCCTCGACATCCTGTGCGGTGACGCCGGCGTGGAAGCGGGCGCCGGCCTCGCCGCGCGCATTGATCGATGACGTCCACTGGTAGAAACCGGCCTTGCCGAATATCCGCGCGATGGCGCGGCGCTCCTGTTCGCCGAATGGTTCGAGCGGCGTCTTTTCGCGGGCATCCGACGTGTTGATGACGCCGTTGGCGGCGAAGACCTCGCTCCAACGATGACCGCCATTGCCGAGTTGCTGGGCATTGTCGTTCACAGGCGTCAGCGCGCCGCCGATGACAACGCCGCCGCCATTGGGGTTGAGTCGAAGCGCCGTGTTGTTGGCAAAATCGTTCCAGTCGCGCGACTGGAGCCAGGACGTTCCGTCCGTGTTGGAAATGCCGAAATCGAGGCCATAGCCGGAGGACCCGACGTTGGATGCGCCGATGCGGGCGCTGAGGCCCGACGTCGAGCTGCCGGACGATGCGGGACTGGCGCCAGTCGCGATGGCGACGATCTTCTGGAATGCGGAGAACACGTTGGCGGTGTTGTTCTTTGGCGCGGTGTCGCCGGACGTGCCGATCGTCGCCAGCGCCGCCGTGCCGAGGCCAAGCGTAGTGCGCTGGCCAGATGCGTCGGCATCGTCGATCAGCGCCCTGCCCGCTGCGGTGCAGGTGATCTCTTCCGCCGCGCCGGCGCCGGACGAGAACCGGCCAAGAAGCCTGTCCGTCGCGGAGACGGTGACGAGTTTCGCCGCCGGGAAGAGCGACCAGACGGCGCCCGTGTAGCAGAGCAACTGGTCGGTATCGCGGACAAAGGCGAGCCATCCCTCGCGAGGGGCGATCTCGACCCAGGCGCCATCGCGATAATAAGCGAGCGCGCCATTGGCGTAGGCCGACCAGTGCGCGCCTGTCTTG
The DNA here is from genome assembly GCA_965279205.1 of Hyphomonadaceae bacterium. GTDB lineage: Bacteria > Pseudomonadota > Alphaproteobacteria > Caulobacterales > Hyphomonadaceae > UBA7672. The sequence continues at coordinate 508,240 of OZ257144.1, read as the reverse complement.
CCCAACGGGATAATCCAGACGGCGCCGTCGGCAGGCGAGGCCGGTTCGCTGGCGACGCTCGCCGAGACGACGCTGAGCTGGATCAGCGCGTCGAGCTTGCGAAGGGATTCATTGACGGTGACGTGCTTCTGCGCCTGCCCAACGGCAAGGTACGGAAGCACAAGATTGGATGTGTTGCTCATAGGCGCAGCATTCACCGGTTCCGGCGCGGCGGGGATGAAGGGCGATGAACCCCACATTTCTTCCGCCGCGCGCGGCCCGATTCTGCTGCGCTTTTCGTGTTCCGGCCTGGTCTTTATCCGGCTGAAGTCCGTCTCAGGCGGCAGCGCGATAGAGGACTGCTTCCTCGGCAACCGCCTTGCCGGCGGCCGGACGCGCGAAGACGCGCTTCTGGTGGGCGAGGAGGTTGGGATAGTCGGCAAGCTTGATGGATGTCGCCTGCAGCCAGTTGGTCACGACGGCAAGATAAGCATCAGCGATGGTGAAGCGATCGGTCAGCCAGTCGCAGCCGGTGAGCGACTTGTCGGCATGGGCGAGCGCCTTGCCGGCGCGCTCTGCCAGATAGGCCTTCACGGCATCCGGCGTCGTGGGCGAGAGAAGCGCGCCCATCGTCGAGACATGGATTTCCGAGTTCACGAAGGCGAGCCATTTGCGCACCCGCACGCGCTCGCGCCCGGAGGCGGCCAGGCCGAGTTCCGGCTTGAGGTCGGCGATGTATTCAAGAACGGCGACGTTTTCGGTGAGGATTTCGCCGTCGTCGATGCGCAGGGCGGGAACCTGGCCGCGGGCGTTGATGGCGAGATAGTCCTGGCCGTCCGGCGTCTTCTTGTCCTTCACGCGCAGATAGTTGGCTGTAAGGCCTGCTTCGTAGAGAGCGATGCGGGAGGCAAGCGAACAGGCAAGTGGGGAGAAATAGAGGTCCATGAGGAGGCTCCTGTGGGATAGTCTTCTTGGCGAGACTTGTGAGTGGCGTTTCGGGGCGGGCTCGTATTTATGTACCGATCCGCATAGAATAGCGGCGAAGGCCGTGCGTCAAGGATTTTATTCGAAGTGGTACAAAAAGAATCTTCCGCCCCAAAACGCGGCCGGCCACGCGCCTATGATCCGAGCGAGGCGTTGCAGGCGGCGCGCGACGTGTTCTGGCTGAAGGGCTATGCGGCGACGTCGCTGGACGACATCGTTGCAGCGACAGGCATGAACCGGCCCTCGCTCTATGCGGCGTTCGGCGACAAGGAAGCGATCTATCTCGCCGCCCTGAAGATGCAGGGGGAGCTGCTTGTCGGCGCGGTCGCCGGCGCGGTGGCGCTTGAGATGAAGCTGAAGCCTTTTCTCGACCTGTTCTTCACGCGCTGCATCGACAGCTATCTGACCGGCGCCGAGGGTCCGCGCGGATGTTTCCTGGTAGGCACCGCGCTGACGGAATCGCTGATGCGGGCCGATGTCGGCGCTGCGGTCCGCGATGCGTTCGGGCGGTGCGAAGACCAACTCGAGCAGCGGTTCAAGCAGGCGAAGAAGACGGGCGAACTGCCAAAAGGGGCGGATGCGCGGGCGTTCGCCATGCTGGTGTCCTCGACCATGCACGAGTTGGCGATGCTGGCGCGGGCTGGGGCAAAGCGAGATGCGCTGGCGCAGCGTGCGGGGCTGGCCGTGAAGCTGATGGGCCTGTGACAGAAGCGCCCCAATAGCCCGAATCGATGGCCCAAAGCGGGACTCGGGAAAATTTCCGGGGACGATTTCAGCCGGATTTAGCCGGTTTCACATAGGCAGGCTGCGGGTTGGGAGTGTCTTCGAGGCGCCGCATGAAGAAGCGGAAATGGCTGCTGTCCGGGTTTGCCGCGCTGATGGCGTTTGCGTCGTCGGCTGCCTGGGGCTGAGCTGATTCAATCCCGATAGACGCCACCGGTTGCCGGGGGCGCGGCGTCCCGCCAGACTGGCTGATGGCCAGTTCGGGTGGAGGCGCGACATGTTCAGCCTGCGTGAGAGAGTGGGCAGCTTCAGTTATGCGCTGCACGGCCTCGGCTTCATGCTGCGCACCCAGCACAATGCCTGGATCCATCTCGTGGCGACGGCGGTTGTGATCGTGGCGGGGCTGGCGCTGCAGATAGCGGCGGCGGACTGGCGCTGGATCGTCCTTGCGATTGCGCTGGTGTGGGTGGCTGAGATCGTCAACACCGCATTCGAGCACCTGTGCGATGTGGTGCAGCCGGAATTCCACGTATCGGTGAAGACGGCCAAGGACGTTGCCGCCGGGGCAGTGCTAGTCGCGGCCATTGCCGCCGCTATCATCGGCGCACTGGTGTTCTGGCCATATGTAAGGTTCTGACCATGCCGATCCGTACCCGCATTACCGAGATGCTCGGCATCGAGAAGCCGATCATCCAGGCGGCGATGGGATGGATCGCGCGGGCGCAGCTTTCCTCGGCCGTATCGAATGCCGGCGGCATGGGGATCATCGAGACATCGTCGGGTGAGCTCGATGCGGTGAAGCTCGAGATCGTGAAGATGCGCGAACTCACGACGAAGCCTTTCGGCGTCAACGTGGCGCAGGCCTTCGTACGCGATCCGGGCATCGTGCAGTTCGTGATCGACCAGGGCGTGAAGTTCGTGACGACATCGGCTGGCGATCCGATGAAATACACCGCCATGCTGCAAAAGGCCGGGCTCACCGTGTTTCACGTCGTGCCGAACCTGGCAGGCGCGCTGCGTGCGGTCGAGGCTGGCGTCGATGGCCTGATCGTCGAGGGCGGCGAAGGCGGCGGGTTCAAGAACCCGAAGGACGTAGCCAGCATGGTGCTGATACCGCTGGTATGCGAGCGGGTGAAGATCCCCGTGGTGGCGGCTGGCGGCATCATGGATGGCCGCTCCATGGCGGCAGCGTTCGCACTGGGCGCGGAAGGCGTGCTGATGGGAACGCGTATCCTGTCGTCGGCCGAGAGCCCCGTGCATCACAACTGGAAGGATGCGATCCTCAAGGCCGAGGCGACCGACACGGTCTTCCTCAATCGCAAGGGGCCCGGCCCTGCCCTGCGGGCGCTGCGCACCGAGCGCACGACACGGCTTGAGGCGGAAGGTTCGCCGAACATCTTCGGCGAGTTTGCTGGCACCCAGCAGGTCTATTTCGGCGGCGATCTCGAGGCTGGCATTGCGCTGACCGGCCAGGTCGCGGGACGTATCACCGAGGTGAAGCCGGTCCGGCAGATATTCGATGAGACCATGGCCGAGTTCGAGCAGGTTCTTGCCCGCATGAACACCGTGACGCGCTGACGCTTGCAGCCTCGCCCGCCCCCGCGCATATAGCCGGGCATGAGCAGCCCGCGCACCCTCTACGACAAGATCTGGGATAGCCACGTCGTCTCGACGGACAAGGCGTCGGGCGAGAGCCTTATCTATATCGACCTCCACCTCATCCATGAGGTGACGACACCGCAGGCCTTCGCGGGCCTGAAGGCCAATGGCCGCAAGGTGCGCCGGCCGGATCTCACCCTCGCTGTCGCGGATCACAACACGCCGACCGAAGGTCAGTCGCTGGGCATGGCGGGCGTCAAGGACACAGAGGCGCGTGAACAGCTCGAGACGCTGGCGCGCAACGTGAAGGAACACGGCATCCAGTTCTTTCCGATGGGCGACATCCGCAATGGCATCGTCCACGTCGTCGGTCCCGAACAGGGTCGTACGCAGCCCGGCCTCACCATCGTGTGCGGCGACAGCCACACCTCCACGCACGGCGCGTTCGGCGCCCTGGCGCACGGCATCGGCACATCCGAAGTCGAGCATGTTCTCGCGACGCAGACGCTGCGCGCGCGAAAAATGAAGAACATGGCGGTGCGGGTCGACGGCGAATTTCCGCCGGGCGTCGGCGCCAAGGATCTTGCGCTGCACCTGATCGCCATCATCGGCACCAATGGCGGCGCAGGCCATGTCATCGAATACATGGGCTCCGCCATCCGCTCGATGTCGATGGAAGGCCGCATGACGCTGTGCAACCTGTCGATCGAAGGCGGCGCCCGCGCCGGGCTGGTTGCGCCGGACGAGACGACATTCTCCTACATGAAGGGCCGGCCCGCGACGCCGAAGGGCGGCCAGTGGGAGACCGCGCTGCAGTTCTGGAAGACGCTCTATCCGGATGAAGGCGCGCACTGGGACGAAGTGATCGTCATCGACGCGGCCGACGTTCCGCCCACCATCACCTGGGGCACCAGCCCGGAACAGGCAGCGCCGATCACTGCCTCCACGCCAGTCCCTTCGCAGATCTCCGACAGCGTGAAGCGCGAGGCGGCCGAGCGCGCGCTCGCCTATATGGGTCTCGAACCGGGACAGAAGCTCGAAGGCCTGAAGATCGATCGCGTCTTCATCGGCAGCTGCACCAATTCACGCATCGAGGATCTGCGCGCCGCCGCCGACATCGCGAAGGGCAAGCATGTGGCCGCTGGCGTTCGCGCCATGGTCGTTCCCGGCTCCGGCCTCATCCGCGCGCAGGCCGAGGAGGAAGGCCTGGATAAAGTGTTCCTCGATGCCGGCTTCGAATGGCGCGAACCCGGCTGTTCGATGTGTCTCGGCATGAACCCGGACATCCTGAAGCCCGGCGAGCGCTGCGCCTCAACCTCGAACCGCAATTTCGAGGGCCGTCAGGGCCGCGGCGGCCGCACACATCTGATGAGCCCAGTGCTCGCGGCGAAAGCCGCGCTGGCAGGCGTTATCACCGGCTGAGTCTTCACCGGCGACGACTGCGAAGGAGACGCCCATGTCCGAGCAAGCGATTTCACTCCCCATCACCGGCGGATGCCTGTGCACGGCGGTGCGCTACAGCGTGAGCGCCGAGCCAATCACCACGCGCCAGTGCTGGTGCCGCGACTGCCAGTATTTCGGCGCAGGCTCATCGACGGTGAACCTCGTCTTCCGCACAGAGGATGTGGCGATCACAGGCGAGCTGCGCCTGTTCACCTCGCAGGCCGATTCCGGGAACACGATGTTGCGCGGCTTCTGCCCGGCCTGCGGCACGCCGGTGACCAGCGCGTCGTCGGCGCGGCCCCAGCTGGTGATCCTGCGCGCAGGCACGCTAGATCATCCCGCTATCGCAACGCCTGTCATGAACATCTGGACCAGATCGGCGCCGCAATGGGTTCGCCTCGATCCCGACCTGCCGATGGTGGGTGGACAGCCGCCGCCGGCCGGTTGAATTAACGAATGACGTTGCGTGCGATGCGACGATTTAACTTGCCTCAGCGCCTGCCTTCATTCAGCCTCTTTTCACGGGCTTTTCCCTGGGGCCAGGGGACGCAGCCGGGATCTCCATGAAACGTTTGCTGCTTGCTCTTGTCCTGGTGATCGCCGGAGTCGCGATCTTCGTGGGACCCCAGCTCCGCACCGCGTTTGCGGCCACCCATGTCGACATCACGCTCGGCCGGCCGGACCTTCATCCGACCGCGCAGGCGCTCAATTTCCTGCTGAGAGCGCCCGAAGAGGCGATGCTCAGCAAGAAGATGAAGCTGTGGGCGACCTACTATCACATGCCCACCGTGCGCCCGTCCTGGACCGGCGTCGCCGCCAAGCCGCTGATGGGCAGGAACGGCCAGGCTATCTCGCCGCCGCTGTCGACCGAGGACTGGTGCGATGCGGCGATGCAGGGCTCGATCTGGGTCGACAACGGCAAGGAACCGCCGACGGCCTACATGTATGTCGACAGCCGCGGGCCCGAGCAGATCACCTGCGACAAGTATTTCGGCGACCTGTCTGAACGCATCAAATCCGCAACCAAGCGCGCGCGTTTCGTCGAGTTCCATCATCCGCAGGCGTGCGACGTGCGCGTCATTCCGCTGATGGCGTTCCGCACGATCGCGGTCGACCGCGACCGTTTCAAGATCGGAACGGTACTCTACATCCCTGCCCTGCGCGGCCTGGGTTTCTGGAGCGACGGCCAGCTGTTCACGCATGACGGCTATGTCGTCGCCAGCGACACGGGCGGCGCGATCGAGGGCAACCATATCGACATGTTCGTCGCCAATGCGACGGTGGAGCCCTTCCCCAACGTGGTGCGATCCAACCCGCGACACACCTTCGAGGCCTTCATCGTCGACAAGAGAGATCCCGCGGCGATCGCGCTGAATGATGCCAGCGAGGAAGTCTGCAAGGATTCCGACCGTCCCGGAAAACCACGCAAAACCAAGCCCGCAAGCAGCATCTGACAATCTGGTAACTTGGCTGTGGTCCGGCGATAACCGTCCGGTAACGCCTCAGGCGGCTTCGCTGATGTCGTGAAAGAACTGTCCGCCATACTCGGGTTGAAATCGGAGCCTATCTCCTCTGGCAGAGGGGCAGGCGCCGCTGCAGCTGTCAGCGCGCCCGCCGCCACAACAGATTCGCAGGACGAGCCGGTGAGACAGTTCACATTCACGATCCTCTTCCTGCTGGCCGCATGCGCGACAGCGACCGTGCCAGGCGTCACGCCACGCACCACAACGACGCCCACAGCGCCTGTACTGACGTCTGGGCAGCAAGCCATGGCCTTCGTGCTTCCCGCCCCCGCGCCGCAATCGCTTGGCCCCGATCTCAAACTGTGGGCGACGCACTATCACACGCCCATCGTGCGGCCTGCGCCGGAGACGATCTCCGCAGCCTTTCCGCTGATCGGCCGCGACGGCGCATCGATCTCGCCGATGCTGACGCAGGGCGACTGGTGCGAGGCGGCGCTGCAGGGCTCCGTGTCAGTGAGACAGGGCGGCAAGGCGACGGCCTATGTCTATGTCGACTCGAATGGACCCGATCAGGCCAATTGCGACGAGTTCCTCGGCAACCTGTCGGATGGTGTGAAGAACGCCACGCGGCGCGCGCGCTTCATGGCGGTGAACCACGCGCTGGGATGCGGCGTGCGCAACATTCCACTGATGCCCTTCCGCACCATCGCGGTGGATACGGACATCATTCCGCTGGAGAGCGTGATCTTCGTGCCGGAGCTGCGCGGCATCACTTTCAAGCATGAAGGCCAGACCTTCGTGCATGACGGCTTCCTGTTCGCAGGCGATCGCGGCGGGGCGATCCACGGTCGGCATATCGACGTGTTCATGATCGACAACGGCTTCGCGCCGTTCGAGGAGGTGTTTGCCTCGACCGCGTCGCGCACCTTCGAGGCGCACATTGTCGACGCTGACGATCCGGCGGCCATTGCGGTGAAGGCAAACCACTCCTCGCAATGCGAGCCGGTCTAGGCTTGCCCCGTATCGCGGCCTCGTGTTTTCCGGCCTCTGGACAGACTTTCCCCGACAGCGGCAGATAGCGGCCAACAAGAAGCCGACACCTTCGGGAGAGACGTTATGAAACACCTGCTGCTTGCCAGCACCATGCTGCTGGCTACTGCCTGCATCTCGAGCGAGCCGGCGCCCGTCGCGACGGCGGCTGCAGCGCCCGCGGCAACCGTGGTCGCTGCTGCGCCACCCGCGCCGCCCGTGGCCGCAACACCGGCGACGGCGCCGCCGGCGGCGCCCCCTGCCCCGACAGAGCCGTCCTCACGCACCGACTTCGCGCAGAAAGCCAACTGGCTGTGCTGGCCCGGCAAGGCGGACGACGCCTGCGCCGTCAACATCGACGCCACGATCGTGAAGGCGGACGGCTCGACAACGGTCGAGAAATTCAAGTCGAACCCCAACGCGCCGATCGACTGCTTCTACATCTATCCGACCGTGTCGCTGGATCCGTTCACCTATTCCGACCTGATCCCCGGACCGGAAGAACTGAACGTGGTCAAGTCGCAGCTGGCGCGCTTCGGATCGCAGTGCCGCATCTATGCGCCGATGTACCGCCAGTTCTCACTCGGCGCGCTGCGGGCGCGCATGTCAGGCGGTGCGGCTGTTCCCTCGCGCGGCAACGCCCTCGACGGCACGGCGGACGTGGATGACGCCTGGGCCTACTATCTCGCCAACGAGAACAAGGGCCGTGGCGTCGTCATCATCGGACACAGCCAGGGCTCGGGCCAGATCACGCGGCTGATCTCGTCCAAGATCGACGGCAAACCGGACCAGGCGAAGCTGGTCTCGGCCATCATCATGGGCTCGGCCGTTCAGGCGCCCAAGGGCAAGGATGTCGGCGGCAGCTTCAAGTCGATCCCGGTCTGCAAGTCAGCCGACCAGACCGGCTGCATCATTTCCTTCTCGTCCTTCCGCGACACCGTCCCGCCCTCGGCCACGGCCGGCTTCGGCATCGGGCGCGGCGACAACGAAGCGGTCTGCACCAACCCGGCTGCGATGGGCGGCGGCAAGGCGACGAACCCGAAAGTCTACTGGTCGACGGGCGACAAGGAGTGGGTGAAGGGCAAGAAGGTCACGACGCCCTTCGTGATGACGCCGGGCCTCACCACCACCGAGTGTGTGCGCGAGGGCAATCACCACTACCTGAAAGTGCACTTCAATGCCGACCCGGCGGACACGCGCATTGACGACCCGGGTTCGGACGTGATGGCGCAGGGAAAACCCGACCCGAACTGGGGCCTGCACCTCAACGATGCAAACCTGGGGATGGGCGATCTGGTCGACATCGTCGGTAAACAGGGCGCTGCCTGGAAGAAGACCCACCCGTAGAAAAACGCGAACAAAGTTAAGCGGCCCGGCGGCTTCCCGTCCGGGCCGCTGTCATTTCGGGGCGGGCGATGGTTTACGGCCAGAGAACAATTGAAGTGCGCGCAATCAGCCCGCCTTAGCCGAAAGGCGCGAGACTTCCCTGAGGAAAGGGCGGTGGAGATTTGTGGGGAAGTCCATGCCTCTGGCGCGCACGAAGATGGCACAGGCAAAGTTCGAAGACTGGCTGTTCGGCCAGCACCGCGATGACGCCCCCGGCGAAACGGCCGAGGCGCCGTTCGATTCCTTCGGTCCGATCAGCGACATTCGCCGCGCCCTGAACCGCCCGGCAAAACCGCCGGTCACGAACGGACCGCACGATTTCACGCGCATTCTGGTGGCCGAAGCAGACGCCTATCACCGCCGGGTGCTGCGCGTGCTGCTGGCCTCCCCGCGCCTATCGACCATCGAGGTCGAGGACGGACAGTCGGCGGTCGACCTGCTGGCGCTGCGCAGCTTCGATCTGGTTCTTGTGGCGGCTGACCTGCCGCACATGACCGGCGCGGACGTGGTGCGCTGGGTCCGCCGCAGCAACACGCCGTGGTCGGACATTCCGATCCTGGGCCTGATCGACGACAAGCACCGCGACGAGGTCGGCAGAATGATTTCGCTCGGCATGACCGACTGGACGGCCAAGCCGCTCAACCGTCATCACCTTGCCGACAAGATCGTCCACCTGATGCCCGGCCTCTACGACGCCGGCCTCTAGGCCTCAGAACTCGATGTCGAGTTCCTCGATCTCGATGGGTTCGGCCTTCGATTCCTCGATCCATTGCTGCATCGGCGCCCAGGCCATGATGCGGTCGCGGTATTCGGCCGCCCTGCCTTCCAGCGCGACGTCATAGGTGACGAAGCGGGTGCAGACCGGTGCGTACATCGCATCGGCAAGGGTGGGATTGTCGCCGAACAGGAAGCGGCCGCGATAGGCCTCGAAGCACTCGTTCCAGATTGTCAGCACCCGGCGGATGTCTCCCCTTGCCCCGGTGAAGACCCGGAAGCCGGGATAGCGGGCACGCAGGTTCATCGGCAGGGCGGAGCGGAGATTGTAGAAGCCGCCGTGCATCTCGCCGATGATCGAGCGGCAGTGCGAACGGGAGACCTTCTCCAGCGGAAGCAGTCCCTTCTTGGGGAATTCCTCCTCGAGATACTCGGCGATAGCGATCGTGTCCCAGACGCTGGCGCCGTTGTGCTCAAGACGCGGCGTCAACACTGTTGGCGACAGCAGCAGCAGCTCGGCCCGGTTGTTCGGGTCGTCGATCGGCGTGCTTTCGACCTCTACCTCCAGCCCCGCCAACTGGCAAAAAAGCCAGGCCCGGAGGGACCAGGAGGAGTAATTCCTGCTCGAAATCGTGAGTTTAGCGCCTGCCATGACGGCACTTTCCTTGCCCTTAATCCCAATATGCAATCGTATGTCGCAGTGCAGTACGCGGGGAACTAGGCTTCGTTAAGGAAGCTGGATGGGTCACGCATCTGCCTAAGAATAGAGCGCGCCGGGATATGTGGTACCACATTTACGAGGCCCAGATGCAGGCTTCGGCGCCGTTTCGCGCCGCCGCGCTTGCAGCCTTACAGCTTCGGCCCGCCCTGAACGGTGCGGCAGATTCGCCAGGCGGCCGCCGTTTGATGGCCGCACTCGAGATGGCGACGCGCGCCAAGCTCAGCCACGAATCCCAGCCCTTCGGCATCAAGTCGGTCACGGTCGAGAACCGGGAGGCGCTGGTGGTCGAGGAGGTCGCGCTCGACCTGCCCTTCGCCAACCTGCTGCACTTCAAGAAGGACATCGACGCTCCCCAGCCGCGCGTCCTGCTGGTGGCCCCGCTGTCCGGCCACTTCGCGACGCTCCTGCGCAACACCGTGAAGACGATGCTGCAGGACCATGACGTCTACATCACGGACTGGAAGAACGCCCGCAACGTGCCCCTGACAGCGGGCCGCTTCGGCTTCGAGGACTATGTCGACTACCTGATCAGGATGCTCGAACACCTTGGCCCGGGCACGCATGTGGTCGCCGTGTGCCAGCCCTGCGTGCAGGCGGTAGTTGCGACATCGGTGATGGCAGCGGCGAAAAACCCGTGCGAGCCGCGCTCGCTGACCCTGATGGCCGGCCCGATCGATTGCCGGATCAATCCAACCGCGGTGAACACGCTGGCGACCGACCATCCGATCGAATGGTTCCGCAACAACCTGATCTCGACCGTGCCCTTCCCGCTTCCGGGCTGGGGGCGGCGCGTCTATCCGGGCTTCATGCAATTGACGGCGTTCATGTCGATGAACCCCGAGCGCCATCTCGATGCGCACAAGACGCTTTACCGCCACCTTGTCGACGGCGACGAGACCGAGGCGGAGAAGATCAAGACCTTCTACGACGAGTACTTCGCGGTGCTCGACCTCACCGAGGAATTTTATCTCGAGACGGTCGCCTGGGTGTTCCAGGAGATGCGCCTGCCGCTCGGCCGGCTGAAGCATCGCGGCGAAGTCGTCGATCCATCGGCGATCCGCCGGACCGCCCTTCTGACCGTGGAAGGCGAGCGGGACGATATCTGTGCGGTCGGCCAGACCGCTGCGGCGCACGAACTGGTGACCAAGCTTCGCCCGCACCTGCGCAGCCATCACCTGCAGCCGGGCGTCGGCCACTACGGCGTGTTCTCGGGCCGGAAGTGGGAAAACCAGATCTACCCGACCGTCAGAAGCGTCATCCTGTCGACGGAATAGGTCCTAGCCGGCCGGCGGAGCTGGCCGCGTTTCCCGTATCACCACAGTCTTCGCGCCTGCGTCTCTCAAGAGGGCGATCAGCGCCCAGAAGGCGTTCGTCGACGCCGTTCCAAAATCGACGACAAGCTGGCCGGGATAGATGCCGAGCGAATGGATCACGTCGGTGATCCCGCCGGCGCTGGCCGCGCTGCGCTTGTCGTTCGGATCATACCACTGGTCGAACCAGGGCTGGAGGCGGGCGGTGATGTCTCCAGGAAGGTCGTGAGTGATCTCGACGTCATCCCAGACAATCTGCTCCATCCGGACGCGCATCGCGCCTGACATGCCGTCCAGAGGCGTATCGATGCGCACCCGATTGTCCGGGACAAATTCTATGGCCCGGGATGTGTCCCCATCCTGCCCGACAAAATCGATGCGATAGTGTCCGCCAAGAAGCGATGTCTCTCCGGTTCGCGTCGTCGCTACCTCGGCAGCGCCGGGCTTGAACCTGGCGGAGTGTTTGCGGACGAACCCCGCGAACTCGTCGAGATAAGTCTTGCGGGCGAGACCGATGATTTCATTGCCATCCATGGGCTGACCCTAGCGGGCGCACCGGGACGGCTCAAGCAAAAGGCCCGGCGCTGGCCGGGCCTTTCCAGTCCGATGGTTAAGAACTCAGGTCAGCGCGCCGCTTGCGACGTCGAGATAGATCGCCGCGAAATGGCAGGCGGCGGCGGCAATCACGAAGCCATGCCAGATCGCCGAGTTGAACGGCAGCTTCTTGTTGACGTGGAAGATCACGCCGATCGTGTAGAGGATCCCGCCGGCCGCCAGCAGGCCGAGGCCCAGCGGCGAAAGCGAGTGGATCAGGCGGTCGACAATGGTCAGCGCAGCCCAGCCCAGCACCAGATACATGGCGATATAGACTTTGGGGGCGTTCCAGCGGGCCAGCAAGTTCATGGCGACGCCCGCGAGAGCGACCGTCCAGACCACGGCGAGGACCGTCCAGGCCATCGCGCCGTCGAGTTTGGCCAGCATGAACGGGGTGTAAGACGCCGCGATCATGACGAAAATGCCGGACAGGTCGAGTCGCTCAAGCAGGCGCGACAGGCTTTGATTGGTGTTCGAGTTGTAGAGCATCGAGCAGCCCAGCATCGCCAGCAGGCCGGCCGAATAGACGACCAGTGCGGCAGTGAGCTTCACCGAGCCCGAGTTGGCGGCGGTGGTGATGAGGAGAATGCAGCCGCCGATGGCGAGGACGAGGCCCACGGCGTGGACGATCACGTCGGCAAGCCATTCGATGCGGCGGTTCTGCGGATACCAGTAGGCATCCACTGCTTCGGCCTTCGAGAGAGAAACGTGCGTGCTCATATCAATGTGCCCTTCTTGGTTGGGGCTTCTGGTTGAATGTGCGGACCGTGTGACAGGTTCCGATGCGAACATCAGGCCACGTAACGCAGGCGGCACTTGGACCCGATTGCGGCGAACCACGAGCGGGTTTCAGTCATGTGGGGACGCATTTCGCCATCAGCATGAACCCGCATTCAGATGACGTGCGGATCGAACCGACAGTGTGACTTTTCCGCAGCGGTTCCTGAACTTGCGTCCATGAACCCGGCGGCCATCCGAGGCGTCGCGAACGCCATTTCGAACTCAGGTGAATGATACCGCGACATGGTTGAAATCAGCTTCGGCGAATCGATGAAATTTGCCGGATCGGCACACACTCGTCCGGCAGGCGATGCCGCGAGCGCAGCAATCGGCGCCACGCGCGAAATCTGTTCCGGTCAGAGAAGCGATCATCCGCCGTGTACTGACGAGGAAGACATGGGGTGCGACGCGCATGACTTTCCAGAGCCCGGAAGCCGCCGGCGCCAAAAAACTGCGCTCGGCGACACACTCGGACCGTCACCTGCCGTCCAGGTCGGCTTGCTTCGGGCCGGGGCGCGGCCTAAGCGCGGATCATGACCGACCTTTCGGGATGGACCAGACGCCCGGCGCCAGGAGATGCAGCCCTCGATGGCGCACGCGTGCGGCTGGAGCCGCTCGACTGGAAGCTGCATGGCGCGGGCGTGTTCGCGGCGACCGGCGGGGAGACCAATGCCCAGCTCTGGGAATGGATGCCGGTCGGCCCCTTCCTCGACCAGGACGCACTTGAGGGTTTCCTCCATGCGGCCCGCGACCGCGAAGGCTGGAAGACGATGGTGATCCGGACGCGCGACGCGGGCGAGATCCTTGGCATGGCGACGTACATGCGGATCCGCGAGGCGCATGGCAGCGCCGAGATCGGCTGCGTCGCCTTCGGGCCGAAGCTCAGGCGAACGCCGGAGGCCACCGAGGCGCTGGCGCTGATGGCAGGCCATGTCTTCGATGATCTCGGCTATCGCCGCTACGAGTGGAAATGCAATTTCGACAACCTCGCCTCGAAGCGGGCGGCAGAGCGATTCGGGTTTGCCTTCGAGGGCGTCTTCCGGAACGACATGGTCACCAAGGGAAAGTCCCGGGATACCGCGTGGTATTCGATTACTGGCGCGGAATGGCCGGGTTTGAAGGCCGCCCTGGACCAGTGGCTTGCACATGACAATTTTGCGACCGATGGTGCGCAGAAGAGGACGCTTGAATCCTTTCGCGGGCAGACATGATCACTGGACTGGACCACGTTCTTGTCGTCTGCCCGTCGATCGACGATGGCGAACACGCCTTTTCCGCCCTGCTCGGCCGCGAACCTGACTGGCGCTCGAGCGATTCGGGCGGATCGGCAACGGTGATCTTCCAGCTCGAGAACACGGCCCTTGAGATCATGGCGCCGACCGGCGGTGGTCCGCTGGCGCGGCGGCTCCATTCGATGATCGATCAGGATGGGGCCGGACCCAAATCGCTGATCTTCTCGACCGACGATCTCGTCGATGCGCGAGCGGTGTTCGACCGGCGCGCCCTGAAGCCGGACGAGATTGCGCCTGGCGAAAGCGTTGATCCGTTCTCGGGCAAGGCGCGTTCCTGGGCGCGCATGCGGCTGGACGAGCAGGCAACGCACGGCGTGCGCATCTTCACCCTGCAGCGGAAGCAGCCCGACCCGCTGGCCTACAAGCCCGGCAAGGGTGATGCGGTGGCCGGACTGGACCATGTGGTGATCAACACGCCGAACCCGGAGCGTGCAGCGGCTCTCTATGGCGCACGGCTCGGCCTGCGGCTGGCGCTCGACCGTTCAAATCCCGACTGGGACATGCGGCTGATGTTCTTCCGGGCGGGATCGCTGACCATTGAACTGGCCCACAAGATGTCGGCCGGCATCGGCAATCAGCCGGACAAGCTGTGGGGTCTGTCCTGGCGCGTGCCCGACATCGAGGCGGCGCACGCAAGGCTCGAGAAGGCTGGTTTCGCCGTCACGTCTATCCGCGACGGGCGCAGGCCGGGCACGCGCGTCTTCACGGTGCGGGACGGCACGATGAACACACCGACGCTGATCCTCTCGGCGGAGCCGACGCTGGTCTGACGTCAGTGCTGGGCAGGGTCGCCTATTTCCCCTTGCCCGCTCCCTGTGCGATAGCAGCTTCATGAAGCCCTTTACCCAGCTCACCGGAACCGCCGCGCCGCTGCCGATCGCCAACGTGGACACGGACCAGATCATTCCCAAGCAGTTCCTGAAGACGGTCTCGCGCGAAGGACTGTCGAAGGGCCTGTTCTACGATCTCAAGACCAAAGCCGACGGGTCGCCCGATCCGGACTTCGTGCTGAACAGGCCGGCCTACCGGACAGCCAGCATCCTTGTCGCCAAGGAGAATTTCGGCTGCGGATCGTCGCGCGAGCATGCGCCATGGGCGCTGCTCGATCAGGGGCTGAGCTGCGTGATCGCGCCGAGCTTCGCGGACATCTTCTACAACAACTGTTTCAAGAACGGCCTTCTGCCGGTCGTGCTGCCGCGCGATGTCGTCGACCAGCTGCTCGACCAGGCCGGCGGCCCCAACCACATCTTCACCATCGATCTCGCCGCCCAGACCGTGACTGCGCCGGACGGCAAGGTGCATCGCTTTGACATCGACCAGGGCCGCAAGGCGAGCCTGCTTGCCGGGCTCGATGACATCGGCGAGTCGCTGATGCACGCCGGTGAGATAAAGGCGTTCGAGGAACAGCGGAAGCTGGCGCAACCGTGGCTGGCATAGCGATGCGCACCCTGCCCCTTCTCGTTCTTGTCGCGGCGCTAAGCGCATGCGGCGCAAAGACGGAGACGCCCAAGCCCGAAGCGACCGCCGCCGAGCCTGAGAAGAAGCTTTCCAAGGAAGAAGCCGCGGAGGCGGAGAAGCTGAAGGCGCTCGCAGCGAAGAAGCCGGAGTTCGAGACGGCGCTGGCCACCAAGGACGAAGCGAAGATCGACGACCTTGCCGATGCCGGGAATGGCTGGGCGTTGCATCATCGCGCGCAGGAGCGCCTGTCATCACAGGACTTCTCGCAGCAGCAGGGCGGTTTCGAGGATATGGAAGCTGCGGCCAGTCTCGGCGTCGCCGAGGCGCAGCTGTGGGTCGGCACGAGGATGGCCTACGGACTCGAAGGCTATCCGTGGAAGCCAAGCTCCGGCCTGATCATGATGAAGAAGGCGGCAAGCCAGGACAATATCGACGCCATCCTCGCAGTGGGACTGATCTACGGGCAGGACGGGTTGATGCGCGACATGACCCAGGCCAAGGTCTGGTATGAGCGTGGCGCGGCGCTGGGTTCTGACAAGGCGAAAGACGCGCTCGCCAAGCTTGGCGCCCAGCAGGACTTCTAGTTCTTGTCGTCGTCATCGACGTGCAAAGCGTGCAGCACACGGTGCAGCACCGGCGCCAGAACCACGCCTGACGCCAGCACGAAGACCAGACCGCAGCCTAGCGCGTAGAACCCTGCGAACAGCTTGCCGGCCTCGGTGTGCAGCTCCGGCGCGACCGGGCCCATCCCGCCGAGCAGCATCGCCGAATTGAGGAAGGCGTCGATCAGCGGCATGCCTTCGGTGGCCTGGTAGCCATAGATGCCAACGCCAAGCGCCAGTGCGACAAGCACAAGCGCTGCGATGATGTTGACGACCAGCCGGCTGGCGAATCTGGCGGTCGAGGCAATAGGCCTGTCTTTGTAGTCGAAATTGAACAGCGCCATCGGCGTCTCCCTCCGGAAAAGTCTCCGGCGGACTATCCGCCCGTTCCATGCGAAAGCGCAATCGGCGCGGGTTTCGCGAGCCCACGAAAGTGCTAAGACCCAGCCGGCCAAAAGAGGACCGACGCCATGGCGACCAACGCGCAAACCCTGCTGCTGCTGCCCGGCGACGGCATTGGCCCCGAGGTGACGGAGGAGGCGCGCCGCGTGGCGGCGCATGTCGCGCCGGACCTTGCGATCGAGGAAGCCTTCTTTGGCGGCGTTTCCTACGACAATTTCGGCGCGCCGCTGACCGACGAGGTGATGAACCGGGCGAGGCAGGTCGACGCCATCCTCATGGGCGCCGTTGGGGGTCCCAAATGGGACAACGTCCCGCGCGACAAGCGGCCGGAAGCGGCCCTGCTGGCGATGCGCAAGAATCTCGACGTCTACGCGAACCTGCGCCCGGCCTTCTGCTTCCCTGCCCTCGCGAGCTCTTCCGCGCTCAAGACCGAACTGGTCGAAGGCCTCGACATCCTGATCGTGCGTGAACTCACTTCGGGGGTCTATTTCGGCCAACCCAAGACGATCGAGACACTGCCGAATGGCGAACGCCGGGGCGTTGATACGCAGAGCTACACCACGTCGGAAATCCGCCGCGTCGCGGCGCGAGCGTTCGAACTGGCGCGTGGGCGCACAGGCCGGACGGGCAAGTTCCCGGGCGTGCTGAGCTGCGAGAAATCCAACGTGATGGAATCCGGCGTGCTGTGGCGTCAGGAAGTGACGAAGCTGCACCAGGAACAGTACAGCGATGTGAAGCTCGATCACATGCTGGCGGACGCCGCCGCCATGCACCTCGTGAAAGCGCCGAAAGACGTCAACGTCCTGCTCGCCGACAACCTGTTTGGTGACATTCTGTCGGATGAGGCTGCGATGCTGACCGGCTCGATCGGGATGTTGCCGTCAGCGGCGCTGGGCGATCCAGGCGTGCCGGGGCTCTATGAACCTGTGCACGGCTCGGCGCCGGACATCGCCGGCAAGGGCATCGCCAATCCGATCGCGGCAATCCTGTCGCTGGAGATGGTGATGCGCTGGAGCCTCAACCGCGCCGACGTCGCCGACCGCATCTTCGCGGCTGTGGGCAAAGCGCTGGATGGCGGCGCGCGCACGGCCGACCTCGGCGGCTCGATGTCGACGCGCCAGATGGGCGACGCGATCCTCAAGCATCTCTAGGCCGAAACAGACGCCTGAAAGACAGTTGCTCGGGACGAGCCCGAGAATGACTCCGCGTGGGGCTGGCGCAGGAAACATAAAACGTCTAGAACATATCATGAACAATGGCAGCGGGAGCGCGAGCGTGACTCACCTGAAGATCGACTATGTGGAGTTCGCCTCGACCAGTCTCGGCGCATCGCGCGGGTTCTTCGAGAAGGCGTTCGGGTGGACCTTCATCGACTACGGGCCAGACTATGCCGCGATGTCGAATGCCGGGCTCGATGGCGGCATCCAGAGCGATCCGGAGCATGTGGGCGCGCTGCCGCTGGTGATCCTGAAGGCGGACGACCTTGAAGCTGCGGAGAAGGCCGTAGCGGCAGCCGGCGGCAAAATCGTGAGGCCGGTCTTCGCGTTTCCCGGCGGACGGCGCTTCCACTTCCGCGAGCCCGGTGGCAACGAACTGGCGGTGTGGAGCGAAAAGTAGCTCCGCCGTTGCGGGGTCTCGGATGGCGCTGAAAATCATCAAGGGCGTCATCGGGGAGGCCGGCGCGGCAAGCGCCCTCGCCTCGGAAACGGGACCGACCGGCACATCCTGGAATTTCGTCAGGTTCAGCCAGCCCAACCGGAGACCCGTGATCCTGAACCGCGTGGTTGCCGACAAGACGCTGGGCCCGCGTGTAGCGCCTCAACAGGCGGGACGCTTTGCCTTCTATCCGCACGAAGGCCAGTCCATCCTGTGCGGGTTTTCTAATGCGGAGGGGGTGGAGATCGCGGCGGCGGCATCCGATCCCGCGGCCATCGCAGCGGAAGCCACCCGTACACCGGCCAAGCGCAAGATCTTCTGGGGCGTGTTGCTGATCCCGACCATCGTCGGCATGTTCTTCGCGTTCGACATGATCAAGGCCGGGCGCGCGACGCTGCGCGAGCACCCAGCGCCAAAACGGCCAGGGGACAAGCGCCTGACCCGGGCGCTGAAAGGCCAGCTTTACTGGCCGTTCTAGCTATAGTCGCAGATACGGGCGAGGCGGTTGTCGCGCAGTTCGAAGATCGTCGCACCGCGTATGGAGACATGCTCGCCAAGCCTGACCTGCTGGCCCAGCTCGGCGGCGGCAACGCCTGAAAACACGGTTTCGGCCGCAGCGCGGTGACCGTCGACCAGGATCGCCACCACCTCATGGCGGCGCTCACGGAAGGCCCGCGTGGTCGCCTCAATGACTTCCCGCATCTCTTCCTTGCCGTTGAGCCGGATCGAGCCGCCCGGATTGGTCACGGTTTCGAACACGACGTCGTCCGAGCAGCAATCGAGCATGCCATCGACGTCATTCGAGTTATATCGGTCGACATACCGCCGAATGAGCGCCGCGACGTCGGACATCCTATCTCCTGTCAGGCCGAAGCCTTCCGCCCCGGCGAATCTCTCCGGGGCACTAGGCCCACGGACTGATTTGAGGCAACTGAACCCCGACGCTACCGGCCGCGCAAGGCGCGATTGGGCGAGAACGGGCCACTGCGGCAAGTATCCGCAGGAATGTGACGACAACACGACCGAACGCTCGCCGCATGGGCAGGCACTGGAGAGACAAGATGGCGCTTAAGGTCGCAGTCCTGGGAGCCACCGGCATGGTGGGCCGCGAGATCCTGAGCATCCTGGCCGAACGCGGCTTTCCCGCCGACGAAATGATCGCCCTCGCCTCGCGCAAGCTCCTCGGCGCCCAGGTGAGCTATGGCGATGCGATCCTGAAGGCAAAGGACGTCGACGATTTCGACTTTACGACCGTCCACCTCTGCATCATGGCGACGGGAGACCCTGCCGCCCGCAAGTGGGGCAACAAGATCGCCAGCACGGGCTGCATCGTGATCGACACCTCCGCTGCGTTCAGAATGGACCCGCAGGTGCCGCTGATCGTACCCGAAGTGAACGCGGCGGCTATCGAGGGGTATGCCCAGCGCAACATCGTCGCCTGCCCCGATGGCGTGACCGCACAGCTCGTGCGCGCCCTGAAGCCGCTGCATGACGCCGCCGGTGTGGTGCGGGCGGTGGTTGCGACCTATCAGTCCGTCTCCAGCGCCGGCCAACGCGCGATCGACGAGCTCTGGGTGCAGACCAAGGGCATCTATGTGAACCAGGCCCCTGATCCGAAGGAATTCCCGCGCCAGATCGCCTTCAACGTCATCCCGCAGGTCGATGACGTGATGGACGATGGCTTCACCGAGGAAGAATGGCGCATCGCCGCCGAGACCCGGAAGATTGTCGACAGCGACATCCAGGTGGTCGCAACCTGCGTGCGTGTCTCCACCTTCGTCAGCGTCGGCGAAGCCGTGCACGTCGAACTGGCCGAGCCTCTGCCTGCTGCCGAAGCACGCGCCATCCTGCGCGAAGCCCCGGGCATCATCCTCATGGGCCGCCGCGAAGAAGAGGACGGCTACGAAACGCCGATTGGCGCCGTGGGCGAGTGGACCACCTATGTCTGCCGCGTGCGCGACGATCCGACCGTCGAG
The DNA here is from genome assembly GCA_965279205.1 of Hyphomonadaceae bacterium. Taxonomy (GTDB): domain Bacteria; phylum Pseudomonadota; class Alphaproteobacteria; order Caulobacterales; family Hyphomonadaceae; genus UBA7672. The sequence goes on along the minus strand of OZ257144.1, from coordinate 488,129 downwards.
AACGGCCTCGCCATGTGGATCGTGGCAGACGATCTGCGTAACGGATCGGCAATGATCGCCGTCCAGTGCGCCGAACTCCTGCTCAATCGCGGCGTATTCAGCCCGGCTCTCAAAGCCTAGGAGTTTTTCTCCGAGCTGAAACAGAAGGTGATGTCGTCTTCCCGGTTACACGGGCAGGCAAACGGCCCTATCTGTCCGCGATGCCGACGAGCACCGAAACCCGCACAGGACTGTTTGCCGCCATCGGGGCCTATTTCCTGTGGGGCTTCCTGCCGCTGTATTTCAAGCTGCTCGGCGAGACCTCGCCGACGGTGATCCTGGCGCACCGGATCGTCTGGTCTGTGCCGACCGCGCTGATCCTGATTGCCGCAGCCGGCAAGTGGAGCGAGCTGACCGGCCTGCGGCGGCAGCCAAAAGTGCTGTTCACCCTGCTCGGGTCGAGCCTTGCCATCGCCACCAACTGGACGATCTACATCTGGGCGGTGACCAACAACCGGGTGCTGGAAGGCAGCCTCGGCTATTTCATCAACCCGCTGATCACTTTCGCCTTTGCCGCCCTGCTGTTCGGCGAGCGCTTCCGGCCCCTGCAGATCGCCGCCGTTCTGATCGCTTCGGCAGGCGTGCTCAACCAGACGCTGGTGGTCGGGCAGTTTCCGTGGGTTTCGCTGTCGCTGGCCTTCTCGTTCGCTATCTATGGCGCGATCCGCAAGACCACCCCGGTCGACAGCCGTGTTGGCTTCGGCATGGAGGCGATCTGGCTCGCCCCTGCGGCTGCGCTCTACCTGATGTTCTTCCTGCCCGCTGGCACGCACGCTTTTGGAAATGGCGATCCAGGCTATATCGCCCTGCTGGTCCTGGCTGGACCCTTCACTGCGGCGCCACTGATCCTGTTCGCCATGGGTGCGCGCCGCCTGCGGCTCTCGACCATCGGCGTGCTGCAATACATCGGACCCAGCATCCAGTTCGTCCTGGGACTGGCCATGGGCGAGGCGTTCACGTTCGGCCACGCGGTGACGTTCGGGCTGATCTGGCTGGGTGTGGTCGTGTTCACGCTGGCAGGCCGCCGCCCGCCGGTTCCGGTGGCTGCGCCAGCCGCTGACTGAACCCCGGGAGTTAACCGGTGTCCGCCCCACATCGTAAACAAAAGCCCCGCCGGTGCATTGCAGCGGCGGGGCGAAGAAGTTTGCCATGCGAAGTCGCGGAGAGCGATTTCGGGACATAGGTCGCAAGACCGGCGCCACACCTGGACCGCGAATTTTAACCGCGAAACTGCGTGTTTTCTGGCGTTTCCGCATGCTCCGCTAAGCTTTGTCTTAATAAATCTGCGCGACGATGTGGCTCAGTAATGGCTCGCGGCCGTTTTTCGCACGCGCGGAAAATGCTGCGGCCGCGCTTCACGCGCAGGAAACCCTGCACGTGGTCTACAGCGGCGCTCGGGGCGCCGGAGGGGCGTAGTAGATTTTCGCGGCGAGGGTAGGACGATGAGCGCATCAACTGATCCGACCGAATCCCCGGAGTGGGAAGCAGCGCGCGCCGAATGGTGGCAGGGCGCAAAGACCGAGCTTGCCCGCCTCCAGGAAACCATCGGCGCGGCAACGCCGGGTTCGCTGCAGCTTGAGACCATCTATGCGCCGATGCACGACATGGCGGGTCTCGCCGGCGTGCTGGGCTATCCCCTGCTCGGCAAGATTGCGCGTGGCCTGATCGAGACGCTGCGCAAGGGCGCCAATCCGCTGGACGAGAAGATGCTGATGGTCGCCAAGGCGCACCTCGCAGCTCTTGTTGCGCTTCATGCGAAGGACGTGCGTGGCGAAGGCGGTCCAGCCGGCGTCGCTGTGCTCGCCAAACTGGCCAGCATCCACGCGTAGACCAGCCGTCTTCTAGAGACAGCGATACAGCGCGTCGATGATGCGGCTGCGGCGATCGTCTTCCAGCAAATGCGTGCCCTGGCGGTTCATGATGTAGCCGCCGGAAAGGCCATTCGCCGGATCGCCGAATGCGCCTGAGCCACCCCAGCCGGAATGGCACAGCGTCTCAGAATTGGGTCCGTAGATCAGCGGCAGGTTACGCATGACGCCGGCCCCGAAGGCGACACGACCGGGCAGCACGCGGTCTTCGCCTGATACGCGCTCGCGTGTGAGTTCATCCCACGTGACTGGCGCGATTATGCGAGTCTCACCGATGCGACCCCTGAGCGCGTAAGCGGAATAGAGCCGCGCGAGAGCGACGGCTGTGGCGTGGCCGTTGGCGGACGGAATTTCTGCCTTGCGCCATTCCGTGGCGCCGCGATTGGCGGCGGCCCACGGCGTGAGGAAGGCGGCGCGAGTGGCTTCGTTGTGATGCGGGAAGTGCGCTGCCGCCCTGGGCTTCAAAGTCTGCGCAACACGATCGTGTTCGCTCTCCGGCAGGCCGATCCAGAAATCGATGCCGAGCGGCTGACAGATATCCTCGCGCAGGATGGTTCCGAGTGAGCGTTGCGAGACGCGGCGCACGAGTTCGCCGGCAATGTAGCCCCAGGTGAGCGGGTGATAGCCGGAGCCCTCGCCCCTGCCCCACAGCGGCGCGATTTTCGCGAGTTCCGCGGATAGCGCAGGCGGATCCAGCCACAAGCCGGGATCGATCTCGTTGACGAAGCCAGGCACGCCGGCCTGATGCGACAGCGCCTCGGCGACCGTGAAGGCCCCTTTGCCGTTGGCGGCGAATTCGGGCCAGTAGTCGGCAACGCGCGCATCGTAGTCGAGCTTGCCCTGCTCCACGAGCGTGGAAATGACCAGCGCCGCGACAGGCTTGGTGGTCGAGTAGACCGGGCAGAGCGTGTTCTCCGCCCAAGGGGTCTCGCCCGCGCGGTCGGCAAAGCCGCCACGAAGATCGACGACCAGTTCATCACCAACGAAGGCGGCAAAGCTGGCGCCCTGCTCGAGGCCCCCCTCGAAATTGCGCGCGAAGGCCTCGCGGACAGGCTCGAACCCTGCGGCAACGAATCCGGAAATGCTCATGGCCGAGACATCGTGCGAGAGGCGTTGCAGGTCAACAGCACATGGAGGCAATCTCGACGCGCGGAGGACAGTCCATGGAAATCAACGGCATTGCCCACATCCAGATCACGGCGGGACGCTACGATGTCGCCCGCGAATTCTATCGCAGGCTCCTGCCCTTCCTTGGACTGAAGCAGGTGCTGGACAATGAGTACGGATACTACTGCGTTGGCGGGCGGACCGGCGTTCTGATCTCGCGACCCGCGCCTGAACATGAGGGCGAACGGTTCGTGCAGCAGCGTGTCGGGTTGCACCATGTCTGCTTCCGGGCACGCTCGCGCGAGGACATCGACGAGGCGCATGCCTTCGTGAAGACGCTCGGCGTTCCGATCATCCGCGCGCCGCAGACGGATGGCTGGGCGCCGGGTTACTACTCGATCCTGTTCGAGGATCCGGACGGCGTGCGGGTCGAACTCAACTTCGTTCCCGGCAAGGGCGTGTTCGACACCGACGAGAAGGCCGTGAACCCGGTCTATCCGAAATCGCCTTCCAGCTAACCTCGGTCCCAGAACACGGCTTCCAGCGTGTGGCCGTCGAGATCGGTCAGCACCGTGCCGAAATACTCAGGCCCGATGTCGGGACGCGGACCGACAGGACGAACCTGCTTGCCGCCATTCTCCGTCGCGATCCGGTTGAAAGCGGCGACGGCGTCGCGGCTGCCGGCCTTGAAGGCGACGTGGTTCTTTTCGCCGATGATGCTTTTGTCTGGCGCGACCGGATAAAGAAAGAAGCCCCAGTCCTGCACGGTTCCGAATGCCGCCTCGTCGGGCTTGATGCGCTGAGGGGCATAGCCGAGCGCAGCCAGACAGGCGGTGTAGAAGGCCACGGCGCGATCATAGTCGCGAACGCCAAGCGATGTGTGGTCGATCATGTGCGTCCCTCCACGAGTGTTCGATGTAGGCGCTGTCCGCAGAAATTGCAGCGGCCGGATCAGGAAACCTTGCGCACTGCCGCCGGCGCCGGGCTGGCAAGAAGGTCGCTGCAGGCGGCGAGGTTGAGTTCGGTCCCGCGCCACTCGGCGGTCCTGTCTATCACGAGGTGGGTCGCTCCGACCGCATCGGCGAGCGCAGCTTCCGTTCTGAGGCCGGAGACGAGGCCGCCGGTGAAGCGCAGCGTGAGCATGTCGCCTGTGCCATTGGGTATCTTGCCGGCGATGCGCGAGGTTTCCGCCAGCAACGCCGTGTCAGGATCGACGTAGAGAACGCCGATGCCTTTTGGCGAAGGGACAGAAGAGATCAGCCACCGCCCTCCCCGTGCACGGGCGGCGCGGGCGACGTCTTCGGGCGTGCGGAGCGATGAAAGATCTGTCGCGATAAGCTTGGCAAACTCCCAGAGGTTGGGCGCGACGATATCGGCGCGCGGTACGAGGTCTGTCATCAGCGCCGTAGCGGTTTCTGGCTTGATGTAGAGGCCAGGCGTTTCATCGCCCATGACGGGGTCGACGATGATGATCGGCTTGTCGGGAAAATGCCTGTGCGACTGGCCGCGCGGCGTGGCGCGGATGCGGTCGATGGCATCGCAGGCGACTGCAATCTGGTCGGGCGCGGAAAAATGACCGGTAACGACGGCGTCCATCAGGCCGAACAGCTTGTTGGCCTGAACGCCTTCCAGCATCTTTGCCATCATGTCGGCGGCGACGGCCCCGCCGCCGGGCGGGCCCCAGCCGGGATGGCGACCGAACAGGCAGGTCGGCACATGGACAGGATCGACCTTCATCGGCCCGAGCACGTAGGGCGCTATGCCTCCGCCGACGCGGGATGCAGCGACATAGGATGAAATCACCAGCACCAGAGGCATGCTTTGTCCGTCCAGCCATCGCACGCGGCGAATTCGGCACAATAACCAGACGCGGCGCGCGCTCCAGCTTGATCTTGCGGCCTGCCTCCGTCATCACCTCCGCAACGCTGTTTCAGGGGCCTCCCATGTCCGCCATCCGTCCGCGCCGCTCGGTGCTCTACATGCCCGGCGCCAACGAACGCGCGCTTGAGAAGGCAAAGACGCTGCCTGCAGACAGCTTGATCCTCGATCTCGAGGACGCCGTTGCGCCGGAAGCAAAAGTGGAAGCACGCGACCGCGTGTCCGGCGTGGTGAAGGCGGGTGGCCATGGTCCGCGCGAACTGATCATCCGCATCAATGGCCAGGACACGGAATGGGGCAAGGCGGACCTCAAGGCCGCGGCCCACGCCAGGCCGGATGCCATCCTCGCCCCGAAGGTGACGTGCGGCGACGATATCCGCTGGCTCGACGAGGCGTTGTCCGAAGCAGGCGCGAGCGCATCGATGGGCCTGTGGGTCATGATCGAGACGCCGCTCTCGATCCTCAACCTCAAGGAGATTGCTGCGACGGGGCAGACGACGCGGCTGTCCGGCTTCGTGATGGGCTCGAACGACCTGCTCAAGGATTTCCGCGCCGACCCGATGCCCAGCCGCGAGAATCTCGCGGCGTGCTACACGCTCGCCATCGCTGCCGCGCGGGCGTTCGACCTTCTGGTGTTCGATGGCGTCTACAACGACATCGCCAATGCCGAAGGCTTTGTAGCCGAAGCGAAACAAGCAAAAGCGTTCGGCTTCGACGGCAAGACCCTGATCCACCCGACCCAGGTCGAGCCCTGCAACACCATCTTCGCCCCGCCCGCTGACGCGGTCCAGCAATCGCGCGACGTGATTGCGGCCTTCGCCGACCCCGCGAACGCCGGCAAGGGCGTGCTGAAGGTCAATGGCAAGATGACCGAGCTGCTGCATCTCGCGCAAGCGAAGCGGATGGTGGCGGTCGCCGAAGCGATTGCGGCGCGGGAAGCGGCAAACGCCTGACCGCTAGAGCGGCAGCGGCGTCACGAAATCAATGTTTGTGAGGACCGGCGCCTTTAGCGTCACTGTCTCGCTGTTGACGACGAGTTGAACATCGCGCACTTCAGCCACCGTGCCGCTGAGCTTGATCGTGCTGAAGCTTGATTCCAGGTAGCAGGGCTCCATCTTGTCGACAACGACGGGCTGGATCGGCACGACCGGCGTCTTGTCGTCGTTGATCACCACGAAAATGCAGCTTGGCCCTACTGCAAATCCGGGTGGCGGCGCGATGGAGTATTCCTTGCCAGAGGGATCGTTCCAGGATTGCCCTGCCGCCGTTGCTGTCTCGCCGCTGATGGACCGCATGTCACCGGCCAGGAGCCCGATGCGATATTCCACCTTGGCGCCGATGGCCGCTCCCGGAATGACGGGCTGGGCAGTCTCTGGCGCGGCAGGTGTCACGGTTTTCTGTGAGGTCTCACCACATGCGGTGAGCAGCAGAGATGCCAGCGCGACGCAAGTGTACAGCTTGTTCATCGGAATCCTCTCGGACATAAGTCCAACGCAACCGACGCATACTGACTGCGCCAAGCTATCACCAGTTTGCTCTGGCGCGCAATTTCACGCCACCGCCGTTGTTCCCCACAACCGGTAGCGATAAGGGATAGGCTCATCTTCCCACTTCTCTACTCTCACTGGCGGCGCAATGACCCTCAAATCCGATCCGGGCAATTTCTTCGAGGATTTTGTCGTTGGCGACGAGCTGATCCACGCCACGCCGCGCACGGTGACCGAGGCGGACGCCGCCATCTACACCGGCCTTACCGGATCGCGTTACGCGCTCTACTCGGCGGACACCTTCGCGCAGGACTGCGGCCTCGAAGGCGCGCCGATCGATCCCCTGCTCGCCTTCCACGTGGTGTTCGGCAAGACGGTGCCGGACATCTCGCTCAATGCGGTCGCCAATCTCGGCTATGCCGACGGCCGCTTCCTGGCGCCGGTCTATCCCGGCGATACGCTGCGCGCCATCTCCGAAGTCATCGGCGTCAAGGAAAACTCGAACGGCAAGACAGGCGTCGTCTGGGTTCGAACCACGGGCTACAACCAGCAGGACGATGAAGTGCTCACCTATGTGCGCTGGGTGATGGTCAACAAGAAGGATCACACCAAGCCCGCGCCCGCCGCCGTCGTTCCTGAACTCCCCGCCGCTGTCGATCCAGCGGGCCTGCCGCGCGGCGCGTTCAGCGCGCCCGCGTACAATTTCATTCTGGCCGGTTCGCCCTTCGGCTTCGAGGATTACGAGATCGGCGAGAAGATCGACCATGTCGACGCCTTCACCGTGGAAGAAGCCGAGCACCAGATCGCCACGCGACTCTACCAGAACACCGCCAAGGTCCACTTCAACCAGTTCGAACAGGCCTCCAGCCGCTTCGGCCGCCGCCTGATCTATGGCGGCGTCGCGATCTCGCTGGCGCGTTCGCTGGCCTTCAACGGCCTCGGCAACGCAGCCGAGATCGTCGCGATCAACGCCGGCAGCCATGTGAACCCGCTGTTCGCAGGCGACACCGTGTTTGCGTGGTCGGAAGTGCTGGACAAGGCCGACCTTGGGGAAGGCCTCGGCGCGCTGCGCCTGCGCCTGATCGCCACCAAGAACCGCACCTGCAGCGATTTCCCGTACAAGGACAATGACGGCAAGCACCTTCCGGAGGTGATTCTCGATTTCGACTATTGGGCGGCTATCCCGAAGCGCACCTGACGCCCCTATATTGTTGTCATGTCCACGCCCGGCCTTACCCAGACCGTCGCCGCGATCGCGATCCTCCTGTCGGTGATCGTGCGCTGGATCCGCAGTGGCGCGTCGTGGCAGGCGGTCGATAACGGCCAGGCGACCGCCGACATCCTGCGCGACATCACCGGCATCATGGAGTTCGACCGGCTGCAGGAAGCCTTCGGCCCTCCCCGTCTCGAGGATGGCGTCTTCATGGTCACGCGCGCCGAAGTGATGCGCCAGCGCACCGGCCTCGGCTTCCTCTTCGGCGACCGCTGGCTCGATGGCGGATCGGCGCTGGTCGCGGTGATCACGCTGCTGCCGATCTGGCCGATCTGGGGCACGCGCAGCTGGCTTGATATCCTGCTGGTCTTCGCCAGCGCCTATCAGGCTGCTGGCTGGCTCGCCGCAATGCAGCTGGTCGGGCGGCGCTAACGCGCGGTCTTCAAGAACCGCACCATCCACTCGGCAACCAGCGCACGATCTTCCGGCTGCGACAGCGACGCCAGCGCCGCATAGACCTGCTGGTCGCTCAGCGTCTTGCCACGCCGCGCGTCATAGAGCGCCGAGACGAACGTGTCGGAAAATTCTGGATGCCCCTGGATACTGATCACCGGTGCGCCTTCATAGGCCAGCATCGCATGATCCGTGTGAACCGACCGCGCCAACGTCACAGCGCCTGCCGGCGGCGTGATCACCTGGTCCTGATGGCTGACCGAGAGTGAAATCGTATCGGCCGCATCCGTCATCCACGGACGGCGATCCACGATCTCATAGGTATGGCGGCCAACACCCCAGCCCTTCTCCGACTTCCGGACATCTCCACCAAGTGCGTCTGCAATCACCTGGTGTCCGAAGCACACGCCCACCATCGGCGTACCAGTTGCGAATGCTTCGCGCACGAACTTGCGCAATGGATCCATCCACGGCGTCGAATCATAGACGCCCGAGGGCGAGCCGGTGATCAGCACAGCTTCGCAGGCCGACGGATCCGGCGGCGAGGCGCCATCGACCAGCGCCACAGTGTCGAAACGCAAGGATGGATCGGCTTTCGACAGCAGGGAGACAAACATCGCCGGATAGCGCGGATAGTCCTCCGACAACCTGCCCGGCGCGCGTCCCGCTTCCAGAATCGTGATCTTCATCGCGCCTAGATGGAGCCCTTCCGGTCCCACGCCAAGAGGCAGCCAAAACAAGGCCTTGTCGCCGCGTTGACAGGGCCGATTCGGGGCCTAATACCGGGACGACGCGCGTTTGCGCCGGGGCAAAAGGGATCTGGGCCATGTCCTCTTGGACTGACAAGCGGCCGATGTCGCCGCATGTGTCTGTCTGGCGCTGGCACATCACCATGGCCAGCTCGATCCTGAACCGGGCGGCGGGCTGCGCCAACTATCTCGGAGCGATGATCGTGGTCGCCTGGTTGTTCGCGACGGCGGCGGGGCCGGACTATTACGAGCCGCTTTCGGCGGTGGTCGGATCGATCTGGGGTCAGCCGGTCCTGTTCGGCTTCACGATCTCGGTTCTCTTCCACATGGCCAATGGCCTGCGCCATCTGTTCTGGGATGCAGGCAACGGCTTCAATCCGAAATTCGCAAGCTTCACTGGCGCGCTGGCCTTCCTGGTCGCGATCGGCGGAGCGGTGGCGATCTGGTTGCTGCTCGGCCTCGTGCCCGGCATCGATCCCCTGAACCTGACGGGAGCACCCCAGTGAAGGAATCGATCCGCACACCGCTCGGCAAGGTTCGCGGCCTTGGGTCTGCCAAACACGGCGCCGGGCATTTCATCGCTCAGCGCGTCTCGGCCATCGGCCTGCTGTTTCTCGTCCCGTGGTTCCTGATCTCGCTGATCGGGGCCGTACGCGGCGGCTATGACGGCGCGCTGTCGTGGGTCGCCGACCCGATCAACGCGGTCCTGGTCCTTCTGGCCGTCGGCGCCGCGCTCTATCACATGCGCCTCGGCATGCAGGTCGTGATCGAGGACTACATCGCCAGGCACGGCACCAAGAACGTGCTGCTCATCCTCAACACCTTCATTACCCTCGTCCTCTTTGCCGCCGCCGCCTTCTCGGTGCTGAAGATCGCCATCTCCTGATCTGCCTGTTTGCTCTGTTCTGTTTCAGGGACTGACCCATGACCGCCTACACGTGGAACGATCACACCTATGACGTCGTGGTCGTCGGAGCTGGCGGCTCGGGCCTGAGAGCGGCGCTGGGATGCGCGCAGGCCGGCCTCAAGACCGCATGCATAACGAAAGTCTTCCCCACCCGCTCGCACACGGTTGCCGCGCAGGGCGGCATCTCGGCCTCGCTCGGGAACATGGGTCAGGATGACTGGCGCTGGCACATGTACGACACGGTGAAAGGCGCCGACTGGCTCGGCGACCAGGACGCCATCGAATACATGGTCCGCGCAGCCCCCGCCGCCGTCTACGAACTCGAACACTGGGGTGTCCCCTTCTCGCGCACCGAAGAAGGCAAGATCTACCAGCGCGCCTTCGGCGGCATGACCAAGAACTATGGCGAGGCCTCGATCCAGCGCACCTGCGCTGCGGCCGACCGGACCGGCCACGCCATGCTGCACACGCTCTACGGCCAGTCGCTGAAATACGCTGTCGACTTCTTCATCGAATACTTCGCGCTCGATCTGATCATGGAAGACGGCGCCTGCCGGGGCATCACCGCCCTCAAACTCGACGATGGCACGCTGCACCGCTTCCGCGCCCAACGCGTGATCATGGCGACGGGCGGCTATGGCCGCGCCTACTTCTCCGCGACCTCGGCCCACACCTGCACGGGCGATGGCGGCGGCATGGCGCTGCGCGCCGGCCTGCCGCTGCAGGACATGGAGTTCGTGCAGTTCCACCCGACCGGCATCTACGGCTCGGGTTGCCTCATCACAGAAGGCGCGCGCGGCGAAGGCGGCTATCTCACCAACTCGAAGGGCGAGCGCTTCATGGAGCGCTATGCACCGACCGTGAAAGACCTCGCCTCGCGCGACGTCGTCAGCCGCGCGATGACGATGGAAATCCGCGAAGGCCGTGGCGTGGGCGCGCACAACGACCACATCCACCTGCACCTCGACCACCTCGATCCGAAAATCCTGCACCAGCGCCTGCCCGGAATTTCGGAGAGCGCGAAGATCTTCGCAGGCGTCGACCTGACGAAGGAACCAATCCCGGTCCTGCCGACCGTGCACTACAATATGGGTGGCATCCCCACGAACTATCATGGCGAAGCGCTGACCAAGACCGGCGGCGATCCCGACACCGTCATTCCGGGCCTGATGGCCGTGGGCGAAGCCGCGTGCGTCTCCGTGCACGGCGCCAACCGCCTCGGCTCCAACTCGCTGATCGATCTCGTGGTGTTTGGTCGCGCGGCCGGCCTGCGCTGCGGAGAGGCGCTGGAAGCTAACGCCAACCAGTCAGACCTGCCGAAGGGCGCGGGCGATGATCACCTCGCGCGCCTCGACAGATTCCGGAACGCAAAAGGTGGCACATCCACCGCGAAGTTGCGCGCCACCATGCAGAAGGCGATGCAGGAAGACTGCGCCGTGTTCCGCACCGGCGAGACGCTGCAGAGCGGCGTCAAACGCATCGCCGAAGTCCTCAACGGCGTCTCGGACATCGCCGTCACCGATCGCGGCATGATCTGGAACACAGACCTCGTCGAAACACTGGAGTTCGACAACCTGATCGTGCAGGCGGCCGCTACCGTGAACTCCGCCGCCAACCGCCAGGAAAGCCGCGGCGCGCACGCGCGCGAGGACTTCCCAGATCGCAACGACACGGAATGGATGAAGCACACGCTCGCCTGGGTCGACGACAAGGGCGCGGTCAAGATCGACTACCGCCCCGTGCACGCCTTCACGATGTCCAACGACGTCGAATACATCAAGCCGAAGCCGCGCGTGTACTAGGCCTAGCGGCGTTTCTTGCCAAAGCCTACCGGCGCTGCCGCCGGCCGCGCTGGAGCAGGCGCACTTCCAGTCGGCGCCTCGAACGCCTTGCGCCGGTACTCCTCCAGCGCGCGCTGCACCGGGTCGCCGCCCGGCGCTTCCTGTCCTGCTTTCGCAATCCCTGGCAGGGCCGATCCAGCGTCCCCAACGGATCGGGACCGTGCTCGTTCGGCCCTCGCTGGCCCGGCATCAGCGACAGATAGGCGACATTGACCGCCACCCCCGCCACCGTGATGGCCAGCAACGCCGTCGGCGCGGGATCCATCGTCGGCGAAACCGACTCGGCAATCATGTGCAGCGTCGCATTCATGTCGCCTGTGGCCGCCATTTGCGAGGGGATCAGGAAGTCGAGTGCGAATGCGAGCAGCGGCAGCACCACGATGCCCGGCCGGCACAACCGATAGAGCCGCCCCGAATGCCCAAGGTCATGATACCGCTTGATGTTGAGCGCATCGCCCAAGGCCATCACGAGCAGCCAGCCCAAGGCGGTTACGTAGATGCCCGCGACCCCCAGCGTCGCAAAGCCGTCAGGCGAGACGAACATCCCGGTCGTGAACGCCAGTGTCGCCAGGAAAGGTAGCGCGAACGTCAGCACGTACCCGCGCTGGCTAAGCCGCCCCTCGCCCGACACCCACCCTTTTCGAAACGCCATCACCTGCAGCCCCCGCCGCCAGCCTTCATGCCTGCGCAAACTGTATCAAAATCCGGCTCCTCGATCCTTAAGGCGGCCCCGCCGATTTGCGCGATCACAAGACCTGTCACGACACGGCGCTGTCACACGGATCACCGCCTGCTCGTTTCGTGCGCGCATTGATGTTCGACGAGCCGATCAGCTGATTTGACCCGTCTTTTTGCCTGCTTCATGCGCGAGGGATTCACGACAGGTTCAGGCTGCGGCATATATTCCCGTGAGTGCGTCGATAGCAGCCTGCGCGGTTGACGCCCGCGCGCCGAATAACCAATACATTTGTCATGCAGAGCATCTGGGGTCGCCGGACCGAAACCGGCCACACAGGCGAGGAATTCCGCGAAGAGGTGCAACTGCATCTCTTGAGGCACCTCGGCGAGCCGCATGTCGCCTTCTCCGACCAGGATGGCTGGGCCGGAAAGTCCAGGGAACCCGGACCGCCCATTGACGTCATGGTGATCCCACCCGAGGGCGAGCGCCGCTTTGCCTATGTTTGCACCTACGGCTCCAGTCTGAAGAAAGGCGGCGATCCGCTCTCCGCTGGCGGCAAGACCCGGATGGAGTTCGTTCTGGCGACGCCGCAGAAGGGCGAGCCCAAGGCTGACCTCGCCATGCTGAACCTTGCCGCCAACACGGTCCGCCAGTTCGCAAAACTGGTGCACATCCAGCAGGTGCGGGTGTCGCCCGGACAAACGATCCAGTTCGCGGCCAATCCGAAGCCGGTGTTCGAGGGCTCGAAACAGCTCGCCTTCGCCTTCATGCGCCCTCGCCTGCCCGCCGACGGTTTTGACCGGATGCGGATCAACGACGGCGAAGCGGTCGATTTCTGGGCCCCTGTGCCGATCTACAAGGACGAGCTGGAGGCCGAAGGCGTGCACGGCCCGGCCAAGCTGGCCAAGGCGCTGGAAAAGGCCGGGATCACCGAAATGCTCGACCTCGACCGGCCTTCGGCCGCCCGCAAGGCCTATGGCCTGCGCCGGAGCATTGTCTCGAAGATTCTCGCCCTGTTCCGGCGTAGCTGACCAAGGCATCGCTCACAGCAGAAGTCTTTGATCTGCCGCGACTTTGCAGCGCTTTCAATTTACGAATCCGGGGCTAGATTGCGCCCAACTTCAGGGCCGCCGGGGAAGACATACGCTCATGGTCGAACTCACGCTTCCGCAGAATTCGAAGATCGGCCGCGGCAAGGAATGGCCGGCCCTCGGAGGCGCGAAGAAGGTCCGCACCTTCAAGATCTACCGCTACGATCCCGAGGCCAAGGGCAACCCTCGCTGGGACACCTATCGCGTCGACATGTCGAAGGTCGGCCCGATGATCCTGGATGTGCTCATCTACATCAAGAACGAGATCGACCCGACGCTGACCTTCCGCCGGTCGTGCCGCGAAGGCGTGTGCGGGTCGTGCGCCATGAACATCGGCGGCAACAACACCATCGCCTGCACCAAGGGCCATGACGAATTCTCGGGCACGATCACGATCTCGCCCCTGCCCCACCAGCCCGTGGTGAAGGACCTCGTTCCTGACCTCACGACCTTCTACGCCCAGCACACCTATGTGCAGCCCTACCTCAAGACGACGACGCCCGAGCCTCAGAAGGAATGGCGGCAGTCGGAAGACGACCGCAAGAAGCTCGACGGTCTCTACGAGTGCATCATGTGCGCCTCGTGCTCGACGGCATGCCCGAGCTACTGGTGGAATGGCGACAAGTTCCTCGGACCGGCCGCCCTTCTCCAGGCCTATCGCTGGATCATCGACAGCCGTGACGAAGCAACCGGTGAGCGCCTCGACGACCTCGAGGATCCCTTCAAGCTCTATCGCTGCCACACCATCATGAACTGCACGCAGGTCTGCCCGAAGGGTCTCAACCCGGCGAAGGCCATCGCGGAGATCAAGAAGCTGATGGTCGAGCGCGCGACCTGAGGATCATATGGCGGGCCAGTATTTTCCCGTCGTCATCCACCACAATCCCGACTGCGGGACCTCCCGTAACGTGCTCGCCGTGATCGAAGCGGCAGGCTATTCGCCCACGGTGATCGACTATCTGTCCGAAGGCTGGACACGGCCTCAGCTGTTGGCCCTGTTCGCAGCAGCCAGACTTACAGCTCGCGAGGCTTTGCGCGAAACGAAATCACCTGCCGCGGAGCTTGGCCTGCTTGATTCTTTAGTCACGGACGACCAGTTGATCGATGCGATGATCAAACATCCCATCTTGGTGAACCGCCCGATCGTGGCGACGCCCAAAGGCGTGAAGCTGTGCCGCCCCAGCGAGGCCGTGCTCGATCTTCTCGATCACTGGCCGAGCGGTCCCCACTTCAAGGAAGACGGCTCGCCGATGATCGATGCCGAAGGCCGTCGAGTGGCATGAGCGCATCGCCCTGCATCACGGTTCGCCCGGCAACGGAAGCCGATCTTCCGGCCATCACCGTCATCTACGCCCACGCTGTCCTGAATAGCACGGCAAGCTACGAGTATGATCCGCCGTCCCTTGCCGAGATGACGGCGCGCTTTGAGGCGCTCAAGGCCGGTCAGTTCCCCTACCTCGCCGCCGAGGCCGATGGCGCGGTGATTGGCTATGCATATGCGAGCCATTTCCGCACGCGCCCCGCTTACCGCTTCACGGTCGAGGACTCGATCTACCTCGCGCCCGAAGCTCAAGGGCGTGGCTTCGGCAAACTGCTGCTCGTCGAGCTGATTGCGCAATGCGAAGCGCTTGGCTTCCGCCAGATGATCGCCGTAATCGGAGATGGTGCGGTGAACCTGGCATCGGTTGGATTGCACGCAGCACTAGGCTTCCAGCACAGCGGCCGCATCGAGGGATCCGGCTTCAAGTTCGGCCGCTGGTGCGACACGTTGCTGATGCAGCGCGCACTGAATGGCGGGACAGGCGCCCCGCCCGATCCCGGTTCACTTGCGGAACGCAAGTTTCGTAACACCCAACGCTGACGCCAGCTGCAAGAGTCACGCAGCTTCGCGCGCTCTCATGCGTTTCATGACGTCACGCAGACAATAGCGCACAACAGCGAAGTGACGACCCCGTAACGCGGAAGCATTGCGGCAGTCACGTCACATTTCGACATGGCATCGCCTCAAATCAGAGCAGCTTCATTTCGGAACCGACTGCTTTTTCCCCGCGTTCTCGACTGTGGAAGTACTTGGGTCTCACGGCAGCGTGACACCATATTTTTGAAAACAGAGCCTGGCGGCATTGCGCCGACCGGGCGTTTCCCACGGGGCTTTCTGAGGAGGCGTTCGATGTACGCAGCAGTTCAACAGTCTGGCCGTCGCACTCGCATGGTGGGTATCGCGGCAACCGTTCTCATGACCGCTGGCGCCGGGTGGGTGTTCGCGGAGGGCATGAAGAAGGACTACGAGCGCATGAAGGAGAATACCATGGAGATGGTCATTCTCGCTCCGCCCGAAACGCCCCCGCCGGTCGAGGAAATCAAGAAACCAGAGATCGTCGAGAAGACCGCGCCGCCCGAAGCGCCGCCGCTCGTGGCGCCCGATATCGACTTCGTGGTCGAGACGCCGCCCGTGATCACGGCGCCAGTCGCAGATCCTGTTCCGATACCGACCCCGATGCCCGTCGCCCCGGCGCCAGCCGCCGGTACAGACCGCTTCGCACCGAAACTCCGCGCCGGCGTCAAGCCCGACTATCCGGCTGCTTCCGTGCGCGCCGGCGAACAGGGCACGACACACCTTAAGGTGTGCGTGAACACCGCCGGCCGGGTCAGCTCTGTGTCGATCGCCGGATCGAGTGGTTCGCAGCGCCTCGATGAAGCCGCCTCCAAATGGCTGCGCAACGAACGTTTCACGCCGGGCAGCGTCGGCGGCATCGCGCAATCGATGTGCGGCCACGATGTCTACTATGAGTGGAACCTCAAGGACGTGAAGTAACGTCCAACCGGTTCAGAGTGTGGAGCGGCCCATCCCTCGGGTGGGCCGTTCTGCGTTTCGGATGCTCGACCTAGGCGTTTGCAGGCGCGCCGAGGAACAGCGTCCGCACGAATTCCCGGTAGAGCAGGATCTGCTTCGGCAACGCCTTGGGCTCGTTGAGCGCCTTCGACAGGATGATGCCGCCATCGGCCAGGGCCGAGAGCATGTCGGCGACGTCGGTCAGATCGACGGCGAGACGCGGCGGATAGCGCGTGGCGATCACTTCCAGCTTTTCCCGGAACCGCGCGCGCCAGGCGTGCACGCCGGCGGCATTGAGTTCACGCACGCGCCGGTCGAACTGGCGGTCCTGGTAGCAGAAGGCGGCGGTGAGGCAGCCGGGGTGCGCGTGAGGCAAGTCTTCGAACACCTCGGCGAACATCTTCATCGCGATCAGGAAGGCGTGCAGCGGATCTTCCGACAGCTCATCGGCGCGGGCGAAGATGCCGTCGAACAGCACCTCCTCGCGTTCGAGATAGCGTTCAAGCAGGGCGTGCGCGAGTTCGCCCTTGTCTGCGAAGTGGTAGAAGAAGCCGCTCTTGGTGATGCCGACCGCGGCGATGATTTCCTCGATCGAGGTTGCAACGAAGCCCTTCTCAAGGACCGCCGCCTGGGCCACGTCGAGGATGCGCTGGCGCGTGTCGCCCGCGATGGCAACCGGCATGGCGGCGCGGCGAGAGGGTGCAACTGGCATTGTCCGTCCCTGGACTGCGCGCAGCAACGCAGCCGCACGGACGCGTCAGACCAGACAACCGGTACAAAAAAATGGCGGCCGGACAAGATTTCCGGCGGCTCGTCCTACTCGGCGGCTTCGTCAGCGGCTTCCGCGCGTCCGCCGGTTTTCTCGGCGATACGGGCGCGTTTGCCGGTGAGGCCACGCAGGTAATAGAGCTTGGCGCGGCGCACCTTGCCCTTGCGGCGGACTTCGATGGAGTCCAGCACCGGCGAATTCACCGGGAACACGCGCTCGACGCCTTCGCCGAACGAGAGTTTGCGGACCGTGAAGTTCTCGTTGAGGCCCTGGCCAGCGCGCGCGATGCACACGCCTTCGAACGCCTGGATGCGTTCGCGGTCGCCTTCGGAAATCTTGACGTTCACGCGCAGCGTATCGCCGGGCGCGAAATCAGGGATTTTCTTGCCTTCGGTGACGCGGGCGATTTCCTCGCGCTCGAGGGTCTTGATCAGGTTGGCGACCATGGTGTTTTGCCTTTGGGGATCAGCTCTTCCCGTCGCGCGGCTTCCGCGCGGGGGTATCCCGAGAAGCGGCGTATAAATCGGGTCTTCTGGCTTTAGTCAACTCCTCGGCCTGATTTCGCCGCCAGGCCCGGACCTTTGCATGGTCGCCAGAGGTTAATACGGCCGGAATCTCGCGTTCTTCCCACGTCTGGGGCCTTGTATAATGGGGGTGTTCGAGGAGTCCGGTCTCGAAGCTTTCCTCTTCCAGCGACTGGGCGTTTCCCGCGACACCAGGCAGCAGGCGGATACAGGCTTCCAGCAGGGCCTGGGCCGCAACTTCCCCGCCAGCCAGAACGAAATCTCCAAGTGAGACCTCTTCCAGGCCCCTGCCCTCGATCACCCGCTCGTCCAGACCCTCGAACCGGCCGCACAGCAGGATGACGCCGGGCCCGGCCGCCAGCTCCCGTACCCGTTCCTGGGTCAGCGGTTTTCCGCGCGGAGATAGGTAAATCCGCGGCCTGCCGGCCTGATCGATGCTGTCGAGGGCCGCCGCCGCGACATCCGCCCGCATCACCATTCCAGCCCCGCCGCCGGACGGCGTGTCGTCCACCGTGCGGTGCTTTCCAAGCCCGAAATCGCGAATGTCGATGGTTTCCAGCTCCCAGATTCCCTGCTTCAGGGCTGTTCCGACGATGGAAACGCCCAGCAGGCCGGGGAAGGCCTCTGGGAAGAGCGTCAGGCAGGAGGCACGGAACGTCATGGCGTTCCGTTAGCCCGGGACCGCTCGAAATGCACCTGTTGTGCAACCGCCCCCTGTTTTGGAACCTGGATCGATGGTAGTGGAAACTCCTTCGTTTCCCCTGGGAGGTACGTGATGAGACTGATGACGATCGCCTTGATGGCTGGCCTGCTGGCTGTCCCCGCCCTGGCCCAGACGCCGGCGCCGGCCAACGACACGATCAAGGTCATGCTCGAAAAGGGCGCGGTCTGGACGATCATGGGTTTTGAAGGCGAGATCATCTACACGCCCGACGGCAAGTGGACCGGCTTCGATGGCCAGGCGAGCGGCACCTACACCGTTGACGGCAACAAGCTCTGCACCAACTCCGACCAAGGCTCCGCCTGCGCCGTCTATCCCGACGGCAAGAAGTCTGGCGACACCTTCGTCATCACGCTCGACGCGCTGGGCGATGTCGACGTCAAGATCAAGTAGTCATGGTGAACGCCGCCGGGATCTCCCGACGGCGTTTCTGTGTCTGCCTCTTGCCGGATGCGGCCGGTGACGCTTCACTGCGCGCCAATCGAGGGATGTTTGGGAGGTTGACATGAAACTGCTGAAATTCGCGCTTGCTACGGGCATTGCACTAACGGCGGCGCCTGCGTTCGCGCAGGACTCCGACACCATCAAGACCATTGTCGAAAAGGGCTCGAAGCTCGAGGTGATGGATATGGCGTTCGAGTTTACTTACAAGGCCGACGGCACCTACGCTGACAACCAGGGCACGGGCGGCAAGTACCGCGTCGACGGCAAGAAACTTTGCCTGACGCCTGACGCGCTGGGCCAGGAGCTCTGCAGCGAATACCCGGACGGCAAGAAGTCCGGCGACTCGTTCGAGATCACCAGCGACTTCGGGCCGATGAAGGTCACCATCAAGTAGATTGGCTCTTCGAATATCTTGCGAACGGGCGCCCCATCGGGCGCCCGTTCTGCGTTTGGGGCCACGCGAACCGCTCACCTTACCTGATTGTGATGTGGCGCGCGTTCGAAGGGGCGCCTAGAAAGTTCCGATGCGGATTGGCCAGCACACGGCGAAGATGACACGGGCGAAGGCAGCGGCCCTGGCGCTGGCCTGCCTGCCTGCCCTCGCTGCCTGCGAGACGATGTTCGAAGCCGAGGCCTCGCGCACACATCCAGTACAGGGACGGCTTGTCGATGTTGGCGGCGAGCGGCGCATCCAGATCGACTGCCGGGGCGAAGGCGGTCCGACCGTGGTGTTCCAGGCCGGCGGCGACATGCTGGGCTCGCTCGGCTGGAAGCCGGTTGTGGAGAAGGTCTCCGGCAAGGCGCGCGCCTGTGCCTACAGCCGCGCCGGCATTCTCTGGAGCGATCCGGCGCGCGTGAAGTTCGAGCCTGAAGAAGTCGCGCGCGATCTTCACGCCGCTCTGGAGGCGTCTGGCGAGAAACCGCCCTATGTGCTGGTCGCTCATTCGCGCGGCGGTCTCTACAACATGATCTTTGCCGGCCTTTATCGCGACGAGATTGCGGGGATGGTGTTCGCGGATTCATCGCACCCGGACCAGGAGGCGCGGTTCAAGGAGGCGGGACTGCCGGCAGGCGAATACGTAACGCCCTGGCAGGAGCTGGGGCTCGCGCTGCGGTGGACGGGCCTGCTGCGACTGTCACCTTACCCAACCGATCCATCGATCTCCGATGAGGTGAAAGCCTTTTACCCGAAGTCGGCGGAAGCCAATGCGCGCGAGGCGCGCGATCGATCGCTCACAATGGATGTAGCCGGCCGCTATCGCGACCTGCAGAACTGGCCGCTGGTCGTTCTGGCGCGCGAGCTTCCGGAGCAGACACAGGCGCGCAAGCGCGCCGACTCCCACGATGCGTACCTCCTGTCGAACGATGGAACAGAGGCAGGCGCCGATACGCCAAAAACCGAAGTGGTGTGGCGGCGGCTGCAGGCGGATCTGGCGAAATGGTCGAGCCGGGGGCGGCTGGAGATCGTGCCGGATTCCAACCACGCCTTCTTCTTCTATCGGCCGGATGTGGTCGCATCGGCGATCGATGAGGTGCTCGCCGCCGCGCGCGTCGTCAGGCGGCCGTCTCCGCCTGCTGGCTGACGTCTGCCTTCTCGCCACGGCTAGCGATGACCGTGGCGGCCATGTCGCCCGACACATTGCCCAGCGTGCGGAAGATGTCCGGAATTGCCTCGACGCCGACCAGAATGCCGAGAAGCTCGATCGGTACGCCCATGGCGATGGAAATCGGCGCAACGCTGGCGACGAAGGAAATCTCGCCCGGCAGGCCAACCGATCCTATGCTGATAGCGATGGCGACGAAGGCGCCGGCAACGATCGCCCCGGGGCCAAGGTCGACGCCGTAGACGGCGGCGGAGAACCAGACGACGCAAAGGTTTGTGACCGGGCTGGTCATCCGGAAGATGGCGACGGCCAGCGGCAGAGTGACGTTGGCCACGCGCGGCGGCACATCCATGGCGTCCCGCATCCGTTCGACCATCAGCGGCAGGGACGCCAGCGACGAGCGGCTGGAAAACGCGACAGCCAGCACGGGCGCCGTGGCGTTGATGAAACGCATGGGTGACGCGTGGCCCCAGATGAAGGCAAAGAGATAGGCCATCACGGCAACGCCCAGCGTTACCGCGCAGGCGATGACGACATACTGGACCAGCAGGCCGACAACGTCCGCGCCGGAGCGAAGCCCGAGGCCGAGCGCCAGCGCAAACACGCCAAGCGGGGCTGCGACCAGCACCCAGCGCACGATAATGATCATGACATCGGCGACGGCGCGGAAAAACGCCACCATGGGTTCGCGCTGCGCGACCGGAAGCCGCGTTGCGGCGAAACCGAAGAACAGCGCGAAGATCGTCAGCGGCAGAACGGCGCTTTCTGCGGCGGCAGCCACGGGGTTGGAGGGCGCAAGAGCTGCGAGCCATTCACCAATCGTGGGAGGCGAAACAGCTTCAACGGGCTTTGATCCTGCGCCAGCGATGAAACCCTGCGCTGCTGCTGGATCGACCGGCCAGAGCGAATAGACGATCGGCAGAACGATGCAGGCATAGGTCGTCGCCGACACCAGCAGGACGCCGAAGACCATTATCGATCTTGCCGCGAGCTTGCCCGTGGCGGCGGCATTGGCGACGGAGGCGATGCCTGTGACGAGAAGCGAGAAGACCAGCGGGACGATGGTCATCCGCAGAAGATTCAGCCAGAGCTGGCCGACATATTCGACCTGCCCCGCGGCATAGGCGAAATCAGGATTGCCGGATGCGCCGACATACGCGCCCAGGGCCACACCGGCCGCAAGCGCGAGCACAGTGATGAGGCTCAGCCATTTCAACATTGTATCGTCAGCTCCAGCCCGCTTCTTCCCGCCACGTCTTCCAGCCCTGGCCACGCTAGCAAGGTTTTGATCAGGCTGGATACCGCAACCTGAGCGGGACGATTGCCGCAGCGACATTTGCCGTCTAGCCTGACTGCAAACCGGAAGCATGTCCGGGATCAAGGGAGAAGCTCATGAAGGGTTACATCTCGGGAGTTATCGGTCTGGCTGTCCTCGCAGGCGTCGCAGCCGTGGCCCAGACACCGGCCAAGCCGGCAAACGTGAAGGCAACGATCGACAGCGGCGTGCTGGTCGGCGAGACGGTTGACGGCGTCAACATGTTCCGCGGCGTGCCGTTCGCGAAAGCGCCTGTTGGTGCGCTGCGCTGGAAGGCGCCGGCGAAACCCGACAAGTGGCCGGGCGAGCGCTATGCCGTTGCCTATGAGCCTGGTTGTCCGCAGCCGGTGAACATCGACCAGAAGACATCGAATGGCGGCGGCGTTTCCGGCGTGCAGTCCGAGGACTGCCTCTATCTCAACGTCTATGCGCCAGCGAATGCGAAGAATGCACCGATCGTCGTGTGGCTCTATGGCGGCGCCTCCTATCTCGGCGCAGGCCATCTCGGTTCCTACAACGGGACGAGCAACGCGAAGAATGGCGTGATCACCATTCCGATCAACTATCGGCTCGGCGCACTTGGCTCGTTCGCGCACCCTGCCCTCACCAAGGAGGGCGGCAACACCGGCGGCTTCGCGCTGATGGATGCGGTTGCAGCCCTGGAGTGGGTGAAGCGCAACGCCACGGCGTTCGGTGGAGATCCCAACAACGTCACGCTGTCAGGCCAATCGGCAGGCGCCGCGATGGTGGTGAACCTGCTTTCAGTTCCGTCGGCCAAGGGCCTCTACCACAAGGCGGTCGTCGAGAGTGGCGCGCTGCTTGGACCCGGCACGCCATTGGCGGATGCCGAGAAGAAAGGTGTTGAAGCCGCCAAGGCGCTTGGCCTCGGCGACAATGCAACGGCAGCGCAGCTGCGCTCCGTATCGGCCCAGACACTCGTCGCGAATCCCGCGACACAGCGTGGCTTTGGCGCGCCGGTCGACGGCAAGTTCAAGACCACGGCGACGGTCGATGCACTGAACGCCGGGAGCGAGATCGACGTGCCGGTGCTGATCGGCTCGAACGGCGGTGAAGGCGGCTTTGACGGCGCGCGCACCATCGCAAAGCTGGCCGGAGACACCGGCGCCGGCGCGTGGCTCTACAACTTCGTCTACGTGCCGGACTTCCGGAAGAACGAATGGAAGAGCGGCGCCATTCACTCGGCCGAGATCATGTTTGCGTTTGACTCCGCTCCTACGTCGAGCTGGTCGACCGGGCCGGGTGGCACGGTGAACGACAAGGACCGGGCCGTGGCCAAGCGGGTCAATTCTTGTTGGGTCGCGTTCTACAAAATGGACCCGAAGGCCAAGTCGCTGACCTGCGCCGACGGCTTCTCCTGGTCCGCCTACACAGATGCTGGCGATGACGCAGCCCAGTTCGGCGAAACACCCAAGCTGGTGAAGTCGAAGACGATCCCGAACGGCCCGCCGCGTCCGGCGGCTGCAACGGCGCCGGCTGCTCCGGCGAACTAGACCTGATCAAACATAAGACAGCGGCGGCGCGGGAAACTGCGTCGCCGTTTGCGTTTCAGCGCCGCCACGGCCGAAGAGCGCGATAGAGAGCGGTCTCAGTCGGACCGACGCGCTGAACCTCGATCAGCTTGCGACGGGCAAGATGCGCGATGGCGTCTTGCGTGGATCGCTTCGAAAGCCCGGTCATCTCGGCAAGATCGTTGTAGGACATGCCTCGCGCGCCATCGCCGCCAGCAGCCGCGATGGCAAGATAGACAAGAAAGGCCGACGGTCGGCGGTCGTGCCCGACGAGATCGCGCATCAGCGTCTCGGCGACATACGTGTCGAGTTCAAAGGTAGCCTTGGCAGCCATTGCCATAGCATTAGTTGCGTAGCTTCCCTTCGGCAACCGCCTGCCCTTCTATCATGCGCAAAGGGAGGCGCAGATGATCAAGCAGGTGAAGTTCGTGGGCATTCCGACGAAGGATCAGGAACGGGCGCTGAAGTTCTGGACCGAACAGATCGGTTTCAAGGTGCTGACCGACCAGCCGCTGGGAAGTCAGCGCTGGATCGAGCTGCAGGTCCCGGGCGCCCAGACGCGCATCGTGCTGTTCACGCCCGAAGGACATGAAGACCGGGTCGGCACGTCCTTCAACGGAGCGTTCGGATGCGACGATGTCGAGTACACCCACGACAAGCTGAAGGCGAAGGGCGTCGAGTTCGTGGCCCCGCCGACAAAACAGCCCTGGGGCACGTTCTCGACCTTCCGCGATCCGGACGGCAACACCTTCGTGCTGAGCAGCACCTGACGCCGGACTATTTCACGATCGGCAGCACGATGTAGGACGGCTCCGCGCTCGAATGCCTGATCTGGTTGGTGGCGACGACGCCGTCCTTCTCGAACTCGTTGCGGCCGCCCGTGTTGAGGTTGCGTCCGTATTTCGGGAATGAGGACGACGTCACCTCGACCCGGATGCGATGCCCGGGCAGGAAGGTGTTGGCCGTCGACATGGGCGTGAAGTCGAGCTTGTAGGTCTTGCCCTTCTCCATGAAGACCTCGCGGTCATAGCCTTCACGGAACCGCGCGCGGAGGATGGTGTCGTCGAGAATGTAAGCCGAGCCATCGGGCGCGACATCGACCAGCTTCACGGCAAAGTCCGTGTCCTTCACATCTGACGAGACATGGAAAATGGCGTCGACGAAGCCTGCGACCGTGACGGGCTCCTTCAGCACGTCGGAGGTATAGACGAGAACGTCGTGGCGGGATTCGACCGGGCGCTGGTCGAACGCGCCGGGAACAACCACGCCGCCATTGCAGCAGTCGCCACCACCGATGGTCTGCACGGGATTCTTCGGATCGTAGACGAAGCTGTCGGCCGGTTCGCCGCCCGGCGCGGTGAAGCTGAGCTTGCCATCCCCGAAGACCGAGTTCGCGCGACCGTTGGAGCGAAGGTAGAGCTTCGTTTCGACCGCGGCCTTGGGTGGCCATTGCTGGCTGGTCTTCCAGCGATTGTCGCCCATCGAATAGTAGCGGATCTTCGGCGTGGTCGACGGGAAGGCGTCCGGCCTGTCTTTGAGGAAGCGGTCGAAGAATTTCCAGACCTCGCCATTCACATCCATGGTTGCGTCGCCGAGCTCGCGGTCGCCCGATTTGAAGTTTTGGCCGAGGCTGGCGAAGGCGCAATGCACGCTGGGGCCGACGATCGCGTACTGGTTGTCGCGCGTCTCGGCGTCGACGCCTGACTTGGTTGCGTGGTTGTAGAGCGCGAGGTTCGGGCCGATCGAAACGTCGTACCAGGAATCATACCACAGGGCCGGCACGCCCCATTTCTCGTTGTCGTGGTAGAGGCCGCCCTTGAACCAGGCCGGATCATCTGGCTTCGACCGCGCGATCAGCTCTTCATTCGTTCCGGCCGGCTCGCCGAGCGAGGTGAGCATTTCGGCATAGGGAAGATGCCAGACCTGCTTGGCCCAGGTCACTTCCGGCTTCTTGGGATTGAGGTCTGAATATTGCGACAGGTACTGGCGCAGCTTGGGATCGAGGTCTTCCGGGATCTGTGCGCGCATCGGATTGTCGACGCCATAGAGCCAGATCGAGAACAGCGTGCGCGGCACGCCGCCACGATACCAGTTGCCCTGCTCATGGAATTCTCCGACGCGGCCGATGCCGGCGCCTGACGCCATCGGGACCATGGCGGCGTGGGCGGGATGGTTGGTCGCCGCCAGCTGGAGCTGCCATTCGGCGGTCGAGGAGCAGCCGAACGTGCCGACTTTCTTGTTGGACCAGGACTGGTCCGCGATCCAGGTCAGTGCGTCATAACCGTCGGTGCGTGGATAGCCGAGGATTTCGAACTTGCCTTCGGAGAAATACCGGCCGCGCTCGTTCTGGCCGATATAGGCATAGCCGCGATCGATCGCCTCGACGACCTGACGCAGCGTGCCGCCGGTCAGCGTGTTCATGTTGTAGGGCGTGCGCACGAAGATGGTGGGCACCGGGCCTGCCGCATCCTTCGGACGATAGATGTCGGTCGAAAGATGCACGCCGTCGCGCATCGGCATCAGCACCTTGCGCTCGATAGTGGCGCGCTTAGCGAGCTCAGCCTCGAGCGCCTGCTGGCTCCATTTGGAATAATCGGTCGGGTTGGTGTCGCTGGCATAAGGCAGCGCCGGCGCCGGGCCGGTCTGCGGCTGGGCCGGGAGGCTGATTGCTGCGGCGGCAAGGGCCGCGAGGCTCAGACAGGCGAGGATTGTCTTTTTCATGGGATCAGGCGGCGGCCAGATGTTTCGGCCGGCGAAGATCAGCGGCGAGGCCCTGCCCCATCAGGTCGATGAAGTTGTCGCAATAGAAGCGATCGACTGCCTGCGCGCCTGTCCCTGCCAGGTTGTCGTTGAAGCGTTTCAGCGGATTGCGGCCGCCTTCGACGTGGGGGTAGTCCGACGAGAAGAGAGGAATGCGATCGTCCGAATTGGCGATCAGCCAGGCGACATCCTCGTGCGGATAGGGCGTCACGCGAATCTGGCGTTTCACGAAATCAGACGGCTTCATCGACAGCTTCTGCAGACGCTCCTCGTTCTTCGCGAAGGCCGAGGCCGCGCCATCGAGATTGCGCATCCACCCCGGCAGCCATGAGGCGCCCAGTTCGATGACGCCGAATTTCAGGTTCGGGAAACGGTCGAGCACGCCATCGATGATCAGGGCGGCGAGCGTCAGCTCCACCGAGTGGGGAATGGGCATGTAGGAGACAGAGGTGAAGTTCTCTTCCCCGCCATGGAAATCCTTCACGCGAGGAAGGCCGTTGTCGAAGTATTGCGCGTCGAGCTTCTTCTCGTCGCCGACGTGGAAGAGGATCGGCAGGCCCGCTTCCTGCGCCATCGCCCAGATCGGATCGTACCCGACATGGCTGGCCGAACGCCCCGTCGGACGGGACGGAACGAGAAGCGCCTTGGCCCCCATGTCGATCGCTTCGCGCGCGATCCGGATCGCGAGGTCGATGTCGATCAGGGGGACATAGGCTGTGCCGAGGAAGCGACGGTCGACCGAGCAGAAGTCGGCCATCATCCGGTTGTGGGCCGTCGCAGTTGCGTAGGCGAGCTCGGCCTGCTCGGGACGCTCCAGTCCGAAATTGTTGAGGCAAAAGGTCGTGAAGACGAGCTGGCTCGCAAAGCCCAGCTGGTCGAGCGCGCGTGGACGGTCGGCTTTCAGGAAGGCGCCCATCGCCTCGTAGTTCTTGCGCAGCATGATGTTGGCGTCGGCGCTGTCCCGGAAGGCGGCGTCGACGTGCTGGGACTTCGCCTTGCCGACATAGGCCTCGTCGCGCTTCGAAAGCTTGGGCAGGCCGTTGTAGGCGGTGCGAAATTTCGGATCGAGGAAGGGATCGAGACAGTCCGGCAGCTCCATCAAATGGCTGTCGGCATCGTGGATGATCCGGCCGGACGCATAGGGCATGACGCCTCCCCTCTTTTTGTGGGCGAATGGTGCACCGGACAGAACGGTTCGCAAAGAGGATTTAGACGGACTATACGGTCGGAAATGACCCAGTCCGCTACACCGGATACGGCCCAGGCCAGCGACCAGCCCAGTGGCCAGAAAAGGCCCCGCGCCGCGCCTATCGCGCGAGTTGTTCTGCTCGCCTTCCTTGGCCTCGCGATCCTTGCATGGATCGGCATTGCCGTTGCCGCCAACCAACAGACGCCTGGCATTGTCGGTCTTGCCGCCGGTGTTTTCGGCGGATTGTTTGTCGCCCTTCTGATTGCCGTGGTCGGCGCGTGGATTGCGATGAAACTTGCCTTCCCCGCGACGCCTGATCCGGCGCCTGCGCTGGCCAGCGTAGGCGAAGTCGATCCGCAGCTGCTCTCTCTCCTTGCCGAAGTGGAAACCCAACGACTCGACACGCTGCGCCAGATCAAGGAGCGCGCGGCGTGGCGCGTGCCGCTGTGTGCAGCTGCCGGCGTCGGGATCTGGATCCTCGGTCAGTTCACCGGCGATCCCGGCGATGTGTTCGACTTCCTCGCCATGCTGATCGTGCCCGGCGTGATGGGCTATGTATGGGCTGCGCTCGAACTCGGCGACCGGTATGGCAAACTCTACAAGGAGAAGGTGCTGCCGAAGCTCGCAGCCCAGTTCGGCGACATCACCTGGCGCCCAGCCGTGATGCCAGAGCTGCAACCGCTGTATGACGAGCGCATCTTCCGCACGAAGGGGGAGGCCGAGGCCGACGACGAACTGACCGGGCTCTATCGCAACCTGCCGATCAGCATCGTCGAACTGAAGATCGAGCAGAAGGTCGGCAAGAGCCGGATTGTCGTGTTCGATGGCCTGCTGATGCAACTCGACCTGCCACGCGACACGAACGCCGTGACCACGGTGACGTCGGATGCCGGCGCGATCGGCAATTTCAGCGACCGTCTCGCGGACAGCGGCCGTGAGCGCGTGAGGCTGGAAGACCCGGTGTTCGAGAAGATCTACGAGGTCTACGGCACCGACCAGGTCGCCGCCCGCGCCCTGCTCCACCCTGCCTTCATAGAAAGGCTGCTTGCCCTCGGCGAGATGCCCGACTTCGAACGGCCGCTGGTGCTGTGCGTCGGCCGGAAGCTCATCTTCGCCATGCCCAAGCGCGGCGCCCGCAACCTGTTCGAGGCGCCCAGCTACCGCAAGCCTGCCGCAAGCCTCGATGCGCTGGTGACGCTGAAGAAGGACATCGCAGCGGTGCTGTCGGCGGCCGACGCAGTGATCGATCTCGATCACCGGTTCGAAGTGATGGCGCGGCAATAGCGGTCGCGGGCGCGCGACAGCGACGCCCTTGACCCCCTCCCCCGATCCTCCTACTCCCGCGCCCTCACACTCGACCCGTTGGCGGTTCGATCCCGCTGCGGCGCCTGGAGCAAGAAACAATGTCCCGCAAGAAGCGTGGCGAGCCGGTGCATGGCTGGCTGATCCTCGACAAGCCCGAGGGCGTGAACTCGACCAAGGCCGTGGCGATCGCCCGGCGCGTGTTCAACGCCGAGAAGGCGGGGCATGGCGGAACGCTGGACCCGCTGGCGTCGGGCATCCTGCCGATCGCCTTCGGCGAGGCGACCAAGACGGTCGGCTACGTCATGGCGGCGGACAAGGATTACGTGTTCACCGTGCGCTGGGGGACATCGACCACCACGCAGGACCGCGAAGGGACGGTGACCGGGACGTCGGACGTGCGCCCCAGCCGGGACGCCATCGAGGAGGCCCTGAAAGGGTTCGTGGGCGAGATCAGCCAGGTGCCGCCCCAGTACTCGGCCATCAAGGTGAATGGCGAGCGGGCCTATGACCTGGCCCGGGATGGCGAGGACGTCGAGCTGGCGCCGCGGATGGTCACGGTGCACGAGGCGAAGCTGCTGGATTGCCCTTCCCCGGACCTCGCCGTGGTGTTCGTACGGTGCGGAAAAGGCTTTTATATCAGGGCGCTAGTGCGTGACCTGGCGAGCGCGCTGGGGGCCGAAGGGCATGTGGCTGCCCTGCGCCGGACCCGGATCGGCTCGTTCCGCGAAGAACAAGCAATAAAACTTCCCATTCTGGAAGAGATGAGCGATAAGGCCGCGCTGGACGACAAGCTTGTTCCCCTCGAGACCGCGCTGGACGACATCCCGGCGCTGGCCATCAGCGGGGAAGAGGCGTCCAGGCTCAGGCAGGGCCGAGAGATCGTACTTCTGCCCCATCAGGTCGAGGCGTTTCGGGAGATGCGCCATTCTCGTTCCGGTCCTCGCACCGTGAACGGGGAGGATGCCTCCCGCATTTGTCTGGCCACCGAAAAGGTGGGCGAAGAAAATCTTGGAGTTGCGCTGGGTGAAGTCCGGGCCGGCAGGTTCATGCCGGTTCGTGTGTTCAACCAATAGACTGGCCCCAGGGCCCAAGGAGAAACCCGATGTCGATCACGCCGGAGGCGAAAGCCTCCCTGATCAAGAAGTATGCCCGCACCGAAGGTGACACGGGCAGCCCCGAAGTGCAGGTCGCAATCCTGACCCACCGGATCAACTACCTGACCGGGCACTTCAAGGAGCACAAGAAAGACAACCACTCGCGCCGCGGCCTTCTCAAGATGGTCTCGCAGCGCCGTCGACTGCTCGACTATCTCAAGTCGAGAGACGAGGGTCGTTATCAGACGATCCTCAAAGAGCTGGAACTCAGGCGCTAGGCCGGGTTCCTACCCCACCCGCCGGCCCACCGGGGTCCGGCGGGTTTTCGTATGCAGGAAAGAAAGAAGCATCGAGATGTTTGACATTAAACGCGTGACGATCGACTGGGCGGGCCGTCCGCTCACCCTCGAAACTGGCCGCATGGCGCGCCAGGCTGATGGAGCGGTTCTGGCGACCTATGGCGAGACGAGCGTTCTCGCGACCGTCGTCTTCAACAAGAAGGAAAAAGAGGGCGTCGATTTCTTCCCCCTCACCGTGAATTACCAGGAAAAATACTATGCCGCCGGCAGGGTGCCGGGTGGCTATTTCAAGCGCGAAGGCCGTCCGACCGAGAAAGAGACGCTGACCTCGCGCCTCATCGACCGTCCGATCCGCCCGCTGTTCGCCGATGGCTTCCGCAATGAGACGCAGGTCGTGATCAACGTCCTGTCGTTCGACCAGGAAAACGATCCGGATATTCTCGGCATGGTGGCGACGTCCGCCGCGCTCGTGATCTCCGGCGTGCCGTTCAGCGGCCCGATCGCCGCCGCCCGCGTCGGCTACAAGAATGGCCAGTACCAGATCAACCCGACCGTGCAGGACCTCGAGGACTTCGAGCTCGATCTCGTCGTCGCCGGCACGACCGAAGGCGTGATGATGGTGGAATCCGAAGCGAAAGAGCTTTCGGAAGAAGTCATGCTTGGCGCGGTGAAAGCCGGCCATGAGAGCTTCCAGCCGGTGATCGAGGCGATCATTCGCCTCGCCGAGAAAGCCGCCAAGGAGCCGTTCGAATTCACACCGCCGGATCACTCCAAGGTGCTGAAGGCGATCCAGGACATGGTCGGCGCCGACCTCTCCAAGGCCTACAAGATCAAGGACAAGGGCGAGCGCTACGCCGCCGTGGGCGTCGCCCGCGAAAAGGCCAAGGCCGCCCTCGGCCTCTCCGAAGCCAACCCGACCGGCGCTCCACCGCTGGTGTTCAAGGAGCAGTTCAAGGAAGCCGAAGCGAAAGTCGTTCGCGGCGACATCCTCAAGACCGGCAAGCGCATCGACGGACGCGATCTTTCGACCGTCCGCCAGATCGAGGCGCAGGTCTCGGTCCTGCCGCGCACGCACGGCTCGGCCCTCTTCACCCGCGGCGAGACGCAGGCGCTCTGCGTCGCGACCCTCGGCACGGCGGAAGACGAGCAGTATGTCGACAGCCTGGAAGGCACGCGGAAGGAGAAATTCCTCCTCCACTACAACTTCCCTCCCTTCTCGGTCGGTGAAACGGGCCGCATGGGCGGCGCTGGCCGTCGCGAGATCGGCCACGGCAAGCTCGCCTGGCGCGCAGTCAAAGCCGTTCTGCCGAAAGGCGACGACTTCCCCTACACACTGCGCATCGTCTCGGAGATCTTCGAATCCAACGGTTCGTCGTCGATGGCGACGGTCTGCGGGTCTTCTCTGGCGATGATGGACGCCGGCGTGCCGATCACGCGCCCGGTTTCGGGCATCGCGATGGGCCTCATCAAGGAGAAGGACGGCATTGCGGTGCTGTCGGACATCCTCGGTGACGAGGACCATCTCGGCGACATGGACTTCAAGGTCGCCGGCACCGAAGTGGGCGTCACCTCGCTGCAGATGGACCTGAAGATCGACAGCGTCACCTTCGACATCATGAAGACCGCGCTGGCGCAAGCCAACGAAGGCCGCCTGCACATCCTCAACGAGATGAGCAAGGCCATGACGGGCGCGCGCACGGAAGTCTCCGAGAACGCTCCGAAAATGATCTCGATGAAGATCCCGGTCGACAAGATCCGGGACGTCATCGGCACCGGCGGCAAGGTGATCCGCGAGATCGTCGAGAAGACCGGCGCCAAGATCAATGTCGAGGACGACGGCACGGTGAAGATTGCCGCTGTCGAGAAGGAAAGCCTCGAGATGGCCCAGAAGTGGATCCACAGCCTGACGGCGGAGCCGGAAATCGGCGCGATCTACGAAGGCAAGGTCGTGAAGGTGATGGAGTTCGGCGCGTTCGTGAACTTCTTCGGCGCGAAGGACGGCCTCGTCCACGTTTCTCAACTCGCGGCTGAACGGGTGAACTCGCCGGGCGACGTCGTCAAGGAAGGCGACACCGTGAAGGTGAAGCTCCTCGGGTTCGATGATCGCGGCAAGGTTCGCCTGTCGATGAAAGCCGTGAACCAGCAGACCGGCGAAGCCATCGAAGGCGTGACCGATGATGGCCCGTCGGGCGATCGTCCGCGCCGCGAAGGCGGCGATCGCGATCGCGGCGGCCGTGGCGGTGACCGTGGTGGTCGCGGCCGTGGCCCGCGCCGCGAAGGCGGCGGCGGCGACCGCGCCAAGGAAGGCGCCGACTCGTAAGGGTCGTCTTCCTCGCAGACTGAACACAGCGGCCGCCGGAGAAATCCGGCGGCCGTTTGCGTTGCGCCTCCGCCTCGCGCTGCTAGTCTTTCCCCGCTCTGGGGAGTTGCTGATGGTCTGGTCCATCGTCGTGTTCGTGCTGATGGTGTACGCCATCATGCACATGTGGCGCAGGCGACGGTATGGAACACCCGTGCCGCCGACGAGCGATCCGGCCTTCGACAAGGCCGAGGGGCATCCGCAGGCCGCGGAGGCGACGGAGTTGTTGCGGACCGGCGCCTGGCCGCAGCTTACCTTGCTCTATGGCCGCCTGCCGGCCAGCGACCGCTATCATCTGGTGCAGGGAATGGGCGAGCTTGCCTCCAGCGAGCCGGCCAGCTGGCCGGACAGCGCCGACAGCGCGATCATGACCATCCGCGCGGGCATGAAGGTCACGCGCGCCTGGAACGCCGCGACAGCAGGCATAACGAAGCGCGTCAATGCGCGCGAGCATGTCACCGGCGTCCTGCGCGAACTGGAAGAAGCGCAGAAGCTGCTGACCGAGGCGGCCTATCGCAACCCGCATGACAGCGTGACATTCGCGATCCAGCTGCGCATCGAGACCTATGCAAACGGAAGCACGTCCGACGTCAACGCGCTGACCGGCAAGATCGATGCAACAGAGGAAGCCAACATCTTCGCTGCCCTCAATCACCTCATCTATGCCTCACCGAAATGGCACGGCTCGATCGAGAAGATGTGGGCTGTCGCCAACGACTACGGCTCGCGCGGGCCGAACGCGGCCTGGCTCGCGATCGCGGCGCGGGCGCACATCGAGGAATGGCTGTTCTGCATGAAGATCGACACGTCGCAGACGGCTGACTATGTCGCGAAGCTCCAGGACACGGGCTTCGCCCAGCACGTACGCGGCATGGATCGTCAGTTCTGGCAGCGTGCGGCGCAAGGCGGCATGACGCGCGCCGAGGCGCATTTCGCGCACAACAACTTCGCTTTCCTGCTTCAGGTGCTGCGGCTCGACGATCTGGTGGGCCGGCATCTCGAGGAGATCGGCCCCTATATCTCCACCCAGCCGTGGAATTTTCTGCCTGACGGCGCGGAGCGCCCGACGCGACTGCTCGGCGAGTTGCGCAAACGGGCTGGCCTCGAAGCGCTCGCAACGACCTGAGCGCTAGGCGCTGATCGGAAATCTCAGCTCGAACCTCATGCCGCTGTCGCGAACGAACGTGGTCTTGCCCTCGAGCTGCGCGGCAAGGCCTGCGATGAGCCGCGTTCCCAGCCCCACGCCGCCAGGCGCCGCTGCTTCCGGCATCCCGATGCCATTGTCGGCGATGGTGAGCACAGCCTGGTTGCCATCCAGCGGGCGCTCGATGGCGACGGATACCTTGCCTGCCCTGCCGTTCGGAAAGCCGTGCTTGTAGGCGTTGGAGACGACCTCGTTGACGATCAGGCCAAGCGGCAGCGCCTGGTCTGGAGACAGCCGGAGCGCCGACAGTCTCCAGTCGAGTTCGACACCCGGCGGCGCGCTTTCACGCAGACCGGCGAGCAGCTTGGCGAGATAGGCCTCGGCGTCAAGCGCTCCGAACTGATCGCTTTCATAGATGTGCTGGTGCACAGCTGTCATCGCGGCGATGCGGCGGGTGAGATCTTCCTTCATCGCGGCAGGCGCATTCTGCAGCCTCACCATGGACGCCACGGCCTGGAGGTTGTTCTTCACGCGGTGATGGATTTCCTGGAACAGCACGCGGTTCTGCGCCAGCGCGGCGCTGAGCTCAGTGCGCGAGCGTTCCTGACGCAGCAGCAGCAAGATTGTCCACACGCATAGCGCCAGCAGAACGGCAAAGATCGGCACAGCCACCATCGAGGTCGTGCGCACCTTTTCCCAGAAGGCGTCCGCCATCAGCGACTGGGACATGCTGGCGGTAGCGACGATGCCGAGGTCTTCCAGAGCTTCATAGGCAACCGTGCGCGGCTTGCCGTCGACCGGCGAGACCGCGCTGGCATAGATGCCGTGCGGTGCCTGTTTCAGATACTTCGTGAACAGGTCGTTCGACGCCATGTCGACGCCTTCGTTCGGAACAGGGAAACGCGTAACGAGCTGCCCGTCGCTGCGGATGACGCCCAGCGTCGAATCCACCCCTAACCCCACGCTGGCCCAGGTCTGCGAAAGCGTGTCGGCCGGCAGATAGGCCGTGATAACGCCAGCGAACCGGCCCCGGCGTTCGATGCGCCGGGCGATGCCAAAGAAACGGGCGGACTCCGCCGTGCCCAGCAGGGGCGTGATGCGCCATGACTCGCCGGCGGCGAGCGCCTTGAATTCGGCATTGCTCGCGACGCCAGCCGCCGCCGCGCCGGACCCGGTCGCACCCTCGCGGCCAATGGTTTCGCCGGAAGCGCTGTAGACGACGGTGAAGCCGCCGCCGCCTGTCGTGCCACGGGATACGAACTTTGCGGGATCGGACCCAAGCGTGTCGTCGATGCGATGGAGCCGGTCGAGTGTCGATTCCACCAGCAGGCGTATATTGGCAGCCGACACGCGCGCGGCGGCAACGACCCGCTCCTCCGACAGACGCACGGCTTCCCGTTCGCTGAGAAAGATCAGCATTACGGCAAACAGCGGGATCAGGATGGGGACCAGCAACAGCAGAGTCACTGCAGCACGTACACCGCCGGCCTTTTCGGTCCGCGCCGTTTCCTTGGAACTCACGCCTGCTCCCCGGCCCCGGCTGGTTTCCGGGTGCACGTCATCGGATCAATCTAGTCCAGACACCCCACCGGACAAGCTAACCCGTGCTAGCCGGGAAGAGCGATGGGCAGGTCAATTCGTCGATCAACGCACTTGTGTAGAGGCCGAGCAAGGCGCCCCGGCGCCGTTAACCAGCCCGCCGCCCCGAGAGCGCGAACCTGCTTGGCCCCGGAGGACGCGAATGCTACCCCGGCGAGAGGCGGGCGTGACGAGGGTCGTGTGGCTTCAGGCTCCGAACGGGATAGTGTTTCGGGCATGGACCCCGGCATCCGGCTGCTGACCAAGATCGGCGATTTCGTCGAGCCGCTGACGCGCTTCGATCGCGGACATCTCACACTCGAAGGCAGCCAGCACGTCTCGGTCGACGTGGCGGTGCGCCAGACGTTCCGCGTCGTGTTCGAGGTCAACCGCAGTGAAGGCGATGGCGACCTTCCGGTCGGCGTGACGCGGCTGGCGGATGCGGCCGAGCTGACGCGTGAGACCGAAGCGCAGCTTGCCTCATCCCGCGCGCAGGTTCCGGTAAAACTGTCTGCCTGGGCGCAGGACCATGGCGAGGACCCGCTGGCAAAACCAACCGTGGATGACTGCTTCAGCCGCCTGCCCCCGATCGGACATGTCGACACCTGTGCGGCCTGTGCGGGCCAGGGCAGGATCGCCTGTTCACTGTGCAAAGGGGTCGGCACGCTGACCTGCGAGACTTGCGCCGGCAAGGGATCATCGCCGTGCACGACTTGCGAAGCAAAGGGCGAGATCTCCTGCGCGACGTGCAAGGGCATGGGCAGCATCCTGACCCAGAAGGAGCGCAAGATCTGGGATGAGGCCATCGATGCGCACCGCACCGAGTATGTGCAGGAACTGGCGCCGTGCGGAACGTGCAGCGGCGCCGGCAAGGTGAAATGCGCCCGTTGCGGCGGACGGACCGAGATCACCTGCGCGACCTGCCACGGCCAGAAAACCATCCCCTGCTCGCGCTGTTCGGGATCGGGACACGAGACCTGCCAGACCTGCCATGGACAGGGGAAACGCTATTCCATGGCCAACCTCGCCTGCGCGATCCGCGAGACGTTCGAGCTGACGCCTCGGACTGCGGATCCCGAGATCGCCAGCGTGCTGAGGTCGAAAGGTGCGATCGAACAGGTGCTGGGCCTTGCCGCATCGCACCGTGCAACAGCGGAAGCCAATGCCGACACGCTGAAGCGCGACACGCTGGTGGTAACGCCGGTAACCACGGTCGTGGTGCAGGTCGGCGGCAACCGGGCACAGGTACGCGGCTTCGGACCGAACCAGGACGTGCTCGACTATCGCAACGTCGCTGGAATGCTGCTGTCGGATGACCTGAAGCTGCTGGAAGAGATCCTGCCGACGACGTCGCTGGTTCCACCGAAGATGAACGACACCGTGCTGCACGCGCTATCGATGGTGCTCTCGTCCGAAGCCAACGCCACCATCGCGGTAAATGCCGCGAAGAAGGACCAAAGCGTGCTGGAGCGCGATTTCCGAGGCGTCGTCGACGGCCCCTACATCAAGCGCGCCGGCGGCGCGATGAAGACTACGATCAGTCGCGCTTACTGGGCCGTGATGGCCAGGGGACCGATGGCGACGCTGGTGATACCGGTCCTGATTGCGCCGATCGCTTTGCTGACCCGGAATACCGACCAGGTTACGCGGATCGTCTCGTTGCTGGCAGTGATGCTGCTGACCCTAGGGGCAGCGACCGGCGCGCACATGTGGGTTACGCGCAAACTGCAGGCCCAGATCGCACCGAACAGTGTCCCGAAGATCGGTCGGCTGCTCGACAAGCTTGGGCTGATGCGAATGTGGCTGATCGCAGCGGCGATTGTCGCGGTTGCGCTGACGCTGGCGGTTGCGAGCCTGACGGACATGATCTTCCCGCCTGTGCCATCCAACCAGTAGCTGCGCTCTGGAGCGGGCCGCTTTATGCGGAAGCGTACGGTGACGCCGAGACGCATCATTGGCTGTCATCCCGGAAGCGCGCCAGCGCTGTCCGGGAACCATTCTTCAACATGCGGACAAGCGGATGAATGGATCCCGGCCCTCCGCGACTGCGTCGCTGCGGCCGGGATGACAAGTTGAGGGTCTGTCCACGTCAGCGGCCACAATCGCTTCCACCCAAGCAACTCCGCTCTAGTTTGAAACCGGCGGCATCGCGCCGATCCATTCCCGGATCAGGGCGACGGCTTTCTCGTCGACGACGGTGCGGCCCAGCTCCGGCATCAGTACGCCGGGTTCGGTGGAGTCGATGCGATAGACGAGGATCGACTGCTCCGGATGGCCAGGCTCGATCACGAAGAGACTGTCGCCCGATCCCCTGCCCGCTGCGACCGGCCGCTTGCGCACGCCCCAGCCAGAGGGATCGGTTTCATTCCAGGCGAGGAAAAGCGCTGAGTTCGACGCGCCGCCTCGCGCACGATGGCAGTGGGCGCAGTTGATATCGAGCCAGGCGCGAGCGCGCTCACCGAGCGGCGCGGCGCCATAGACGGCCGGCGCTGCGGGCGCATCGGCAGGCGCACCGGTGAGGATGCCGCGCTTCGTCCAGTCGGCGAGCTGGTTCACGCCGGCCGGGCCGACATGGTTGAGGTTACGGGCGCTGGGCCCGATAGGCACGAAGTCATCGCCCAGCGAATGACATTCCTTGCACTGGTTGCGGTTGGGAACGGCGTAGTCGATCGACATCGGCTTGCCTTCCGGCGAGATCGTGTCGATCTGCTGGCGGCCGCCGACCGGCGAATAGACCGCTTCGGTCTGCTCCTTGTTCCAGATGTAGGGATAGGCGATCCAGCCATCCGCCTTGTGGATCAGCAGACGCGTCTCGATCCAGCGCTCGTTGAGCGCGGGATCGCGCATGTCGGGCGCGAAAGCGAAGGTCTTGATCAGCACGGCGCCAACCGGAAAGTCGAAGACGGTGTCGGGATTGTAGGTCGCGTGCTCGCCCTTGGGCACATAGACGTAACGGTGCTTGCTCGCATAGTCGCTGAACAGCGCGTTGATCAGATCGTAGGGACGCACGCCTTCGGACACGGCAGCGCCGGCATTGGTCGTTGCGAAGAAACCGTAGTCGGAGAGTTTTTCCGCTGGTTTGTCAGCGAAGATAACGCTGTCGCGCACACCAGCGGGCTGGCTGCAGGCGCCGAGAACAAGCGCGAACAGGACGCAGACACGAGCAAGAAAAGCGCGAGGGGCGCCCCCTCCCCCTTGTGGGGAGGGGAAGTCTTTGTCTCAAGCGCCTTCCTTGGTAGCAGGCGGCTTGTCCTGTGGCAGAACGATGGCCGGCGGCTCGGCAATCTCGGCGTCCGGCAGGCGGGTTGGCGAGGGTTTCGCCTTGGTGAGATCGATCGGCGTCGAGCCGAGGCCAAGATTGATGAAGCCCACTTCCGGCTTCTCGCGAACGGCGATGCGGACTTCCTCTGTCTTGCCGTGATAGCTGGTGACGCCGTCCCATACGATGGCAGGCAGCTTGCCGCCGAGCGCCGGCGCCAGCGGAGCAAGGCGGCCCTGCGGATTACCGCCGCCTTCACCGAAAGTGTTGTCGCGGATCACGAAGTCGCGCGGCAGCGGGTTGTAGCGCTCGTCGTCGAACTCGAACGAGTAGCCGTAGATCAGAATGTGCGTGGTCTGGTTCTTGTCGAACGTATTGTTGAACACGTGCACGTTCCTGTTCGCCATCAGCATCACGCCCGCGCCTGTCGGCACGTTGGCGACGATGTTGCCCGGCGGGGCGAAGTTCGGCGTGTCGTTCTCGACCACCTGGTTGTTGAAGATGCGGGTGGAGTGGCCGCCGATCTTGGTCATGTGCTTACCTGGCAGATCGAATACGAGGATGCCGCCGGCATTGTGGGTAGCGACGTTGTCGTGGACGTCGGCGTTGGTTGAGTTCTCGATCTCGATGCCGGCCACATTGTATTCGGCGCGGCTGTTGCGGACGATGATGTTGTCCGACTGGCCGACATAGATGCCGGCGTCCGACGCGCCCGAAACGGTGACGCCGTCGATCAGCACGTTTGTCGATTCGACCGGATAGACGCCATAGGCGCCGTTCTCGGTCTTGGGACCGGCGGTCCAGACAACCTTGAGATCCTTGTAGGTGATGTTGTCGGCGCCCTTGGACTTGATGCCGTCGCCCTTGGAATCTTCCATCGTGAAGCCGGTCATCGTGACGCCATCGGAGGTTATCAGCAGGCCCTCGCCTGCCCCCTTCTGGCTCTTGAAGGACAGGAAGGTCTTGTCCTGGCCGGCGCCCTTGATGGTAACGTTATCGACTGTCAGCGAGAGGCCTTCGGTGAAATCGAAGCGGCCTTCGCCGATCTCGATGACATCGCCGGGCTTGGCTTCGATCAGGAGTTTCTGAAGGTCGGCATTGGCGGTCGCGCTGGGCGCGAGCGCCACGGGTTTGGCCGGCTCTGCCGGACTGCACGCTGCTGCAAGCGCCAGTATCGAAACTGCTGCGAGAATGCTGCGCATCCCGGCCTCCCTGATGTTGATCTGGGAGGGACTCTTGGATGACGCTGGCGGCAGGTCAAGTTGCCCAAAGGTAAGCCGAGAAACAGAAGCGGCCGCCCCGGGGGACATGGGGCGGCCGCAAGGCAACTGGCGCGAGAGAGAAAGCGCCTGTCGCCGGTCTGTTCGTCCGGGCTAGTTGCTAAGAGCCCACAGAATGAGGCCAGTCGCAGCGGCGACGAGGAGAATGTCGCCGGTGTTGTTGTCGCGGTAGTAGTACTGGCCGTAGCGCGGCGGGGGGAGGCGGTAGCGGTTGTAGTCGTGGACGACGACGAAGTTGTTGTGGTTGCCGCGGTAGCGATAGTAGTCGCCCTTGCGCCAGTTGTGGTGGTCGTTGCGGCTGTCGTACCAGCCGCCGCGGTAGTTGTTGTTCCAGCCGCGGTCGTTGTTTCGGTAGTCGTTCCAGCCGCGATTGTCGTTCCGGCCCCAGTCGCGGCCGCGGTCGTTGTCGCGGCCCCAGTCGCGGTCTTTCTTGTGATGACCGCGCGGAGGGTCGGCGAAGGCGGGGGCCGCGGCAGAAAGCGCGATGACGCCCGCCATCAGGGAAGAGGTAATGAGACGCATGAGGGCACTCCTTTCAGTCTCTGTGGCCTCATAAGAACGCGCAGCGCCTGAACGGAGCTAGACTCATCCGTTCATAAAAGCGGGAACCTGCAGCTGGAAAAACCGCTTTGGAGTCAGCCGATTATGCGAGCGTTTAGCGGGACCGTGAACGGACGCCCGCGCCGCTAAACATTCAGGATGAACAGCGGTTCAGCTACAGTTCATTTCAGGAGAACGATCAGGCCGCAGTGCGCCCTTGCGAGATCGCCTGGGCCGCCTCGATCCAGCCCTTGAGGCGCGCGCGATCCGGGATGGTCTGGCCGCGCAACGCCCGCTCGCCCTCATTCGACTGGGCGAACATCGTCACCGCATCGAGCAGGAAGTCCGGCTCGGCGGAGGCAAGATCCTCGATGGTCATGACGCCGGCGCCGACCAGCAGCTGGGCCGCCGTGCCCGGCAGGTCGGGCACCGAACAGGCCAGCAGCGCCTGCGCCTGCCAGTCGCGGATGATCTGCGCATTGATGTGGCCGGCCTTGATGCGCGGCGCGGCATCATCCGGCGACAGGGCGAGCAGATCGCCGACCGTCTTCACGCCGATGACGCCGAGCCGGCCTGCTGTCTTGGGGCCGATGGAGG
The DNA here is from genome assembly GCA_965279205.1 of Hyphomonadaceae bacterium. Taxonomy (GTDB): domain Bacteria; phylum Pseudomonadota; class Alphaproteobacteria; order Caulobacterales; family Hyphomonadaceae; genus UBA7672. Next base: position 447,674 of record OZ257144.1, on the reverse strand, counting down.
GCGCATCGACGACCGACGCCTCGCGCGTCAGGCGCACGCGCAGCAGCGATGTGGGAGCCGAAGTGGCTTTGGCTGCGGGCGCGGCTACGTCGGCCAACTTGGAGGACGGTCCCCCACCTGGTCCGCGCGTGGACTCCGTCCGGGACGTCTTGCCCCTCCCCCGCTCGGGGGAGGAAGGCGCCGGGGCCTGCTTCTCGAGTTTCAGACCGGGCTTCGCGCGCGAGGGCTTTTCTTGCTTCGCCTTCTTCGCGCTGCGCGGTTCGGCGCCCCGCCCGTTGGCTGTGCCGGTTTCGCGCGGCCACTGGCAGTCGAGCGAGGAGAGACTGACCTTCAGCACTTCTTCAGCATGGAGCCGGCGGACGATCTTGTCGTCTTCCGACAGGGTCTCGCGCACCTTTCCGGTCTTGCGGAATTCGGCGTACTGCGACCGGACGAGTTTCTGCTCGGCGACCTTCTCCGCGCGCTTTGCGATGGCACGCATGGGCGTCGCCGCAACGATGCCGACCGTGTCGAAGGCAAGGCTGACTTTTGGCGCCTCGGCTTGAGACTCTGCGATAGCGCGATCAAACACGCGCGACAGCATCACGGTCGCGTAACCCATGAGAGCCGCAACCACGTCCTTTATTTCCTGGTCGAGGCCGTCCTGCGGACGCTTGCGGCTGGCGGCAAAGTCGAAATGGTCGATCAGCGTCTCGTAGTGCTTGTTGGAGACAAGCGCGCCCGCGCGCACCATCTGCTCCAGCCATGTGTCGCCCGTGGGAACCGGGATGTCGGGATAACCGAGCTCGTCATTGAGGATGGCGAAAAGCTCGGGGAAGGATTTCGACAGGCTCCATTCCAGCGCGCGGTGGATGACGCCCTCTTCCTCTGTCTGGTGGGTGTGGAAGGGCTGCACCGGATCGACGACATAGTGGCTCATCACGCCCGCGCACCAGGCGGCGTGCGGCCAGTCCTGCTCGCGCAGGGCGCGGACGGCGCGGCGATACCATTCGCGCGCGGCTTGAGGCGCTCCACCCCAATCTCCATCCCGAACGTGGAGAACGTGGTTCTTGAAGTCCTTGAAGACTTCGTCGGGCGCCTTGGCGCCTTCGAGATATTCCTTGCGGTGCTTGAGGAAGAGATTGCGCCAGTCTCCGGCGGTCTCGCCCTGCAGATGGTCGAGCGCCATCACCGCGAGGCGATGGTGATTGCTGCGGCAAACCGAATCCAGCACCAGCCGGTAACAGACCGACATGTCGCGCGCTCCATCTGGGAAATACACGCAGAGTGGGCGCTGCTTCGGTAAAGGCGACGTTAAGGGTTGGGGCAGGCGGGCCTATTGCGGGTCCGTCTCGAATTCCTTTGTGGTGATCAGGCCGTCCTTGTTGGCGTCGAGCTGGGCGAAGAAGTTGTCCAGCTGTGGCGCATAGCCGATGGTGGTGAGCATCGTCCCGTATTCCGGCCTGTCGAGTTTTCCATCGGCGTTGAGATCGATCGCCTTGAAGGCGGCGGCGCGCTGTTCGGGCGTCTGCGGCAGAACCGGACCGATGCCGAAGCTGGCGACCTTGCCGTCCGCGCCCAGGCCAATGGAGATGTTGCTGGAGCCATAGGTGAAGGCGGCGAGATAGGCATCACCGCCACCCGGCCCCGGACCCGTGAAGGTCAGCGACTTTAGGGGACCGAGACGGGCATAGGTCTGCAGCAGGCGATCGTGCTGGGACTGGGCCAGCTGGGCGAGGCCAGGCGCCATGATGTCGAGCGCCGGCTCGCCCTTGGTGTCGCCTTCCATGATCCTGCGGGCCAGCGCATCGAGACCGGGCGTGGGGGTGGTGCGCGGCTCGAACACCCGTGCGACCGAGAGCACAGCTATGTCGCCGGAGGCAGGCTTCTCGCCGAGCTTTTCGAGCGCGACTTTCAGCGCGTCTTCGACGGGCGTCCTGATCTCGGGAATGACGCCGACGCCTTCCCAGTTCGTGCCAGTCACAGGGTTCACCGGACGGCCGCCGGGAAGAAAGATGCCAAGGCCCGAGCCGAGCGGGGGGCTGGGGCCGCCAGGATTGGCGCCGCCGCCAGTGGTCTCGCCGACCAGCGTGCCGAGCTTGAACGCCTGGATATCGTAGGCGAACTCCTCTCCGCCGGAAAAGGTGCGCGCGCTGGTGAGCACATAGACAGGCTTGCCGCGATAGGAAGTCGGCGTTGCAACGCTCATCTGGGCGCGGGTGGTGAAGTCCTTAGTGTTGGGCGTGCGGTTGACGAAGTCGTTGATCTTCATCGGCTTCGCCGGATCGAGGAAGAAGCTGACGAGATAGGCGACGCTGTCCGGGCTGCCGCCGCCATTGCGGCGGTTGTCGATGATAAGCGCCCTGGTGTCGCCGATCGCGGCCATCGCCTTCTCGATTGCAGGCTTGAAGGCGGCGGGCGGCGGGAAGCCGGACACCTCGATATAGCCGATATTGCCGGCAAGCCGGTCGGCGCGGACGATGCCGCCTTCGTTTTTCGGCGGAGGCGGCGGCGCAGGACCATTGGCAGGACCGGCGGGGCCCGGCGCCATGATGCGCAGGTGCTTGTCCTTCGCGACCGAATAGAGATCGGCCGTGAGCTTCTCGGCGAAGGCGCGAGGCTGACCGAGATCGGCATAGGCGCCGGCAGCAAGCTGCGACTCAAGCTTCGCGGCGGCGGTCTCGCCGACATCGATGAAGATGTAGCGGCTGCGAAGCGCGTCCGCTGCCTTGGCTATGACAGCGGCGCGCGCCGCGTCATCAAGCGAAGCCTGCGCGCTTGCCGTCGGCAGAAGGACGGCAGGCAGAAGGATTGCGATTGAGACAAGTGCAGCGCCGAGCGCGCGGGTGAGCATGGTCATGCCGTCCTCCCCAATTGGCACGAGATTTCAATGCGCACGGTGCGAAGTCAACCGGCACGGCACAGGCGTCTCGTCATCCCCAGTCGGATCCAAGAGACGCGAACAACGGCAATCTTGCGTCTGGATGGAGCGCGACAGCATGTGCGCTATCGCGCGCCTTTACGCCGGCTCTCCTTGCACCCTACGTTGGGCAGGCGCGCATCGACTGGATGCACGCAGGGGAGTTGCACGATGGCGCAGGCGAAGTTGGGCTATCCGCTGGATGGCCTGAAAGTGCTGGACCTCTCTCGCGTCCTTGCCGGTCCGTTCGCGAGCCGGATGCTGTGTGACCTCGGCGCTGATGTGGTCAAGGTCGAGCCGCCCGAAGGCGACAGCACGCGCCTGTGGGGAAAAATGACCGGGGGCATCTCCGGCTATTTCAACACCGTGAATGTCGGCAAGCGGAGCATTTCCATCGACCTCCGCGCGGAGGGCGCCCAGCAACTGGTTCTGGCTCTCGCCGCCAAGGCCGACGTCGTCATCGAGAATTTCCGGCCGGACGTGATGCCGCGCCTGGGGATCGGGTATGAACGCCTTGCGGCGGTGAACCCGCGGCTGATCATGCTGTCGATCTCCGGCTTCGGCCGTGATGGTCCGGAATCGCAGCGGCCGGCCTATGCGCCGATCGTGCATGCCGAGCTGGGCCTGATCGATCGCACCCTGAAACGCGAGGGGATGAAGGTCGACCTGCCGCTGTCGGTAGCGGACACCAATGCCGGCCTGCACGGACTGGTCGCCCTGCTTTCGGCCGTGATCATGCGGGACCGGACCGGGCTGGGCCAGCACATCGACATGGCGATGATGGACGCAACGCTGATCAGCGACGACCAGCTGCATTTCGAGATCGAGGACGCCGAGGCGACGCGCAACCTGCCGCCCGACATGTGGGACACAGGCGTGGGCGCCATCCTGGTGTCGGTGGATTTCCGCTATCTATGGCGGTTGCTCACGACAGCCTTCGGCGTTGCGGATCCAACGCAACCGGGCATGGATCTCGACGCCAAGATTGTCGCGCGGCGCAGTGCGGTCACCGACTTCATGCGCGGTCTTTCGACATGGGATGAGGTCGAGGCGGCGATGGCGAAGATGAACCTGGCCTGGGGACGCGTGCGCTCGGGCAAGACCCTGCGCGACCAACCGACGTTGGCGCACCGAAAATCCATCGTCGATGTCGACGACCGGGCCGGCGGCGTGCGTCCCGTCACGCAATCGCCCTACCGGTTCTCGCAGGCCGAGAGCGGCGTGCGCGGGCCGGCGCCATACAAGGGCGAACACAATGCGGCGGTGCTGCGGGACTGGCTTGGCAAATCGCCTGAAGATGTCGCCTCGATGCTCCTGGCCGGCATTCTGGCGCGCGACGAAGAACACGGAGGCTGAATGCCGCTCTCGCAAACCCTGGAACGCCCGCAGCGGCGGGGGAGCGTGTCATGTGCGCCAGGGGCAGGCTGGACACAGGCTTCACGTTCGCACATTGAAAGTCGATGAAAACAGCCGGAACAAAACAGGCGGCGAGCCGCAGCGCCACGAAGAAAGATGCGAAGGCGCCGGCCAATGGCGTGCGCGGGCCCCATGCCGAACGGACCGCGGCGATGCGCAAGCGGCTGATCGATGCGGCCATAGAGTGCCTCGGCAAGCTGGGCTATGGAGCGACGACGCTGCAGTTGGTGACCGATGCGGCAGGCGTCAGCCGCGGCGCGGTGCTGCACCACTTCCCTACCCGCGTCGACCTGATGATCGCCGTGGCGGAGTACGCGGCAGGCAAGCAGAACCGGCATGTGGCGCGGCTGCTCGCCGAGACGAAACCGGGGATGGAGCGCTATCTCGCCATTACCATGGCGACGTGGGATGCGATGACGAAACCGCCCGCGATCGCCCTGCTTGAGATCATGATGGGCTCGCGCAGCGATCCCGAGCTGGGCGCGCGCTTTCCAGCAGTGATCGAGGCGCTTGAGACATACCAGCGCGAAGGCGTGTGGGAGCAGGCGCAGAGCGTCGGCATCACCGACAAGGCGACAATCGAGGCGATGGCGCATCTGCATACCGCAGCGATGCGCGGGCTGGCGCTGGAGCTGATGTTCTCGGGCGACCAGAAGAAAGCCGCTGGCGGCATGAAGCTGCTGAAGCGCTACAAGCGTGAGCTGACCGACAGCCTGAAGGCAAAACCGCACAAGTAGTGGCGCTTCGCCCGAAGCCGGCGCGCTATTGATCTTCGGCGCGGAGCGATGCCGGGGACTTGTCGGCCTTGATGAGCCCGGCATCCTGCATGCGCCCGATCGTAAGGCCGTGCACCATCGCGTAGTTGCCCTCGTGGCAGGCGTATTCGTAGACGCCGGCGGACCGGCTGAATTCGTACTCCCCGCCCCAGGGCTCGTCCCAGACTTTCGGGTCCTCGACCTTGAACTGATAGCGCAGGCGGTCGCTGGCAACCGGCGTGAACCGCTCGGTCACCTTCAGCTGGTCCGATGCGTAGAAGAAATACTGGTCTGGATGATAGTTGATGGTTTCCACGACCAGCGTGTCGCCTTCGTACCAGCCGATAGAGTCGCCCATCCACGGCCGAGTAGTCGCGGAGGCCGGGCTGTGCCTGGCGTTGAGCCGGACAATCCGGGTATCGTGGATCGTCTCGGCCGTGATGGCCACAGCATCCGTGCCCTGGCTGATCTGGTAGTTGGTGTTGTAGGCGGCGGCGCGCAGCACGGCGCCGGCCTGCGATGGCCAGAAGATACAGCGCTCGGCGCCCGAGCGGGTCTCGTAGCTCTCAAGATCACCCACGTCGGGCGTGAAGAAGATCGTCTGCAACGTACTGGTCTGCTTCGGCGGCGCGTCCTTTTTGCGCGGCGGTATGCGGCCGTTTTCCGGGAAGGTGACAAGCGACGTACGCGGCTCGCCGCCGACACGCATCACCCTGTTGTTGTTGCCCACCCAGTAGGTGTTGTAGCCGCCAACGCTGGCAGCGCTCGGCGCGCCCTCGTTGGGATTGGTCGGCGCGTTGGAGGCGGCCCAGCGCGCGTCAGCGCCCTTTTCTCGTTGCACCACCTCTTCCGGCGTCAACGCCACCCGCTTGCCCATGCTCGCGGGACGCTCGAACGGCGTCAGGGTCTCGTTCGTCCACGCGCCGGAAATATCCGGCTGGCCCATAGCGTTGCGCGGGACCTTAAACTCCTGCCCGAACGCTGGTCCGGCCAGCATCGCCGCCAGACTCGCGGCCAGGACAATACTCCACCGTCTCATGCGCGCCTCCTTCGCCTGACCGGCATCTGCCGTCCATATAGACGGCAAACCATCACTGGATGCAACGGCCCGCTCGTCCATTGGGTTGGGTCCGTTGGCTTGAGAACAAATGGTATCCTCAAGGTTTCCCGCACAAGCGGGGTCTTTACTTGCTTGCCTCCGGATGGATATTGACCGTCTATAAGGACTGCAAATACGGACACGCCGAAAATGGCGGCCTTACGGGGAGGATGAGAATGCGTTTGGTGGTGAAGCTTGCCGGACTTGCGGTTGGCGCCGCGACGGCCATTGCGATCGGCTGTACGCAGATCGGGCCGACATCCGACACGGCTTCCGCCGTCACCGCCGACCCGATGGCGCGCAAGGCCGGCGAGTGGGTGACGTGGGGCGGCGATCCGGGCAACACGCGCTATTCCCCGCTCGACCAGATCAATGCGGCCAGTGTCGGGACGATGGAGATCGCCTGGCGCTGGGCGGCGTCCGACGTCGACGGGCGGGCCGATCCGAACTGGAAGGCGACGCCGCTGGTGGTCGATGGCGTCATGTATTTGCCGCACGGCGGTACGCGGATTTCGGCGATCGACCCCGGCGCCGGCGCGACCCTGTGGACCTACGAGCCCGTTCCCTACCGGGTGCAGAGCACGCGGCAATTCTCCGGCTCCAGCCGCGCGGTGTCGTACTGGACCGACGGCAAGTCGAAACGCATCCTGCACAACACGATCGACGGACGGCTCCTGTCGATCGACGCCCTGACCGGCAAGCCTGACCCCGCTTTCGGCGTCAGCGGACAGGTCGACCTCGAGAAGGAGTTGCTGCCGGCGGACGACACGCGCCAGCCGCAGGACATGAATTCCACCGCGCCGGGCATCGTCGTGGGCGACGTCATCGTCATCCAGATGATCGGCGACGACACCATCGCGCGCAAAGGCGGCACGCCTGGCTATATCCGCGGCTATGACGTGCGCACTGGCAAGCGGCTGTGGACCTTCCACACCATTCCGCGGCCCGGCGAGTTTGGCAACGACACCTGGGAGAACGACAGCTGGAAGGACTTCGGCGCCGCATCCGTCTGGTCGATGATGTCGGCCGATCCGGAGCTCGGCTATGTCTATCTCCCGGTCGAAAGCGCCACCAACAATTTCTGGGGCGGGCAAAAGCCGGGCGACGGGCTGTTCGGCGAGTCGATCGTCGCGCTTGACGCCAAGACCGGCAAGCGCATGTGGCACTTCCAGATCCTGCACCACGGCGTCTGGGACTATGATCTTCCCGCCGCTCCGATCCTGCATGACGTCAAAAAGGACGGAAAGACGATCAAGGCGATCACCGTCCTCACCAAGCAGGGCATGAATTTCGTCTTCGACCGCAAGACCGGCGCGCCGGTCTGGCCGATCGAAGAGCGTCAGGTGCCAACCTCAATGGCCGCGCCGGGCGAGAAGCTTTCGCCAACGCAGCCCTTCCCGACCAAGCCGGCGCCCTACTCCCGTCTCGGCTATCACGAGGAAGACCTGATCGACTTCACACCGGCCCTGCGCGCCGAAGCGAAGAAGATGATGGAGGAATACACCAAAGGCCCGATGTACACCCCGCCCACGCTGATCACGGCGACCAACAAGGGCACGATCGTCTATCCGAATTTCGGCGGCGGCTCGAACTGGAATGGCGGCGCGGCCGACATCGAGACGAACACACTCTTCGTGCCGACGCGCAACACCTACATGTCCGTGGGCCTGCGTCCGGCCGACCAGAGCAAGACCGACTGGGCCTACACCACCGGCAGCGGCGGCGCGACGCCGATGCGCCTGCCGAACGGCCTGCCCGTCAACAAGCCGCCATGGGCCCTCGTCACCGCCACCGACATGAACAAGGGCGAGCACATCTGGTCGCGCGCCATCGGCGGCGCGCCGGAGTTGATCCGCAAGAATACAGCGATCGCCGAGCTGAACCTCGACTTCGACAATATGGGCCAGATCTCGGTTCGTCCGAGCCCGATGGTGACGAAGTCGCTGCTCTTCATCGCTTCATCATCCAACATCGGCGGCGATCCGGGTGACAACAAGTTCTGGGCTTATGACAAGAAGACCGGAAAGGTCGTTTCGATGTTCGAGCTTCCGGGAAAAACGTCCGGCGCACCGATGACCTATTCGCACAACGGCCGGCAGTACATCGCCGTGGCGCTGTCGGCGCAGGGACAGAAGGCGGAGCTTGTAGCGCTGTCCCTGCCCGGCGCACGCATGGCAAGCGCATCGGGCGCCGGCTCGACAGCGACGAGACCTGCGGTTGCCGAGCGCGTCGAGGCGACGCCTGCGCAACTGGCGATGGGCGAACAGCTCTATGCGCAGAACTGCGCGCTCTGTCACGGCACACAAGGCCAGGGCGTCCAGGGCGGCACGGCGCCGCCGCTGAAATCCACTGTGGCGCTGGCCGACGTGAAGAACATTGCAACGCGCGGCGCCCCGGAAATGCCGGGCTTTGGCGCGTCGCTGACGGCCGACCAGATCGACGCGATTGCACGCTTCGTGAAGGTACGGCTGGCCGCGAACTAGTCTCTCGGGGAAGCGCCGTGACCGCAAACATGCGGCGCGGCGCGGTCCGAACAGGAGGAGGTTGAAGATGAGAATCCGGATTGCAGCACTGCTGGCGACAGCGATTGTCGTTGGCGCACCGGCCTTTGCGCAGGTGAACAGCTATTCGGCGGATGCGTACGCCAAGCCGAAATACGACGGCTACAAGCCACCCCGAAACGCGATGGGCCAGCCCGACCTTGCGGGGGTCTGGAGCAACGCAACCACGACGCCGGTCGAGCGCCGCGCCGAGCACAAGACCCTGGCGCTGTCCGAGGAAGAAGCTGCCAAGGTGCAGGGCGCGGCTGAAACCTATCGCCGTGCGGGCGACGCGCCCACGGACTCAAGCGTCGGCGCGCCAACCGACAAGAACACCAATCTTGGCTACAACCGGTTCTGGACCGATCCGGGCACGCAGGTGATGCGCGTCCGCGGCGAACCGCGCTCGTCCTTCCTCACCACATCGAACGGCCGCGTGCCGCCGCGCAAAGCCGAAGCGCCAACGCCGAAACGGCGCGCTGACATCAGCGAGGCGAGCGCCGGAGCGGGGCCCAATGACAATCCGGAATCGCGCGGCCTGGCCGAGCGTTGCGTGTTCTTCCCGACGACAGCGGGGCCGGTGCTTCGGCCGACACTCTACAACAACAACTACCAGATCGTGCAGGGCACGGACGCCGTCGCCATCCAGGTCGAGATGTCTCACGACACCAAGATCATCCGCATCGGCGGCAAGCACAGGACCGATGGAGTAAGGCCATGGATGGGCGATTCCATCGGCTGGTATGAAGGCGACACGCTGGTGGTCGAGACGACCGACTTCCACCCCGAGCAGGACTTCTACGGCGCCTCAGACCAGGTAAAGGTCACCGAGCGGTTTACACGCGTCGCCGACAACAGGCTGCTCTACCAGTTCAATATCGAGGACCCGAAGGTATGGGACCAGCCGTGGGGCGGCGAATACGAGTTCTGGGCATCGGAAGGCATCTATGAGTACGCCTGCCACGAAGGAAATTACGGCATGACTGGCATTCTCGCCGGCGGCCGCGAGCTGGACCGGCGAGCAGCGAAGAAACAGTAGCGGACAGGGATCGTCGCCCGGGCCCCGACTCTCAATACCGGATCGACGTACATGAAGGGCGCCCCCTTGCGGAGACGCCCTTCTCTTTTTCGATTGCCGGAGCTTCTACTGCTGCGGCGGCGGATCGTTGCGGGGCGCGGTGGGGCGGTTGAAGCCGGGGATCATCGTGCTCGCCGCCTGAATTTCCACGAGGTCGATGAAGCCATCACTGTTCTTGTCCAGGTCGCCGAAGCGCGGCTTGAGCATCGGGGCGATGCGGCCGCGAATCTCGGCGAGCGTGATCTTGTCATCGAGGTTGTCGTCGAGCATGCCCATCAGGCGCATGGAGCGCATGTCGGCGGTGGCGTCGGCGGGCTTGGCGACGGTTTCGTCGGTCCACTGATAGTAGATCGAGGTGTAGTGCATCTCTTCCCACGACTGGTCGCCCCAGACGACGGTTTTCTCCGGATCGGGGTTGGCGGCGTTGCGGACCGAGTTGTCATAGAGGTAGGTCGCAACCAGCTTGGCGCCGGCGGGGACGGTGATCGGTTTGTCGAAGTCGTAGGTGCGCTGCCAGTTGAAGTCGTAGCGCGGCAGGTTGATCAGCATCTCGCGCGATCCATCCGCCTTGATCATCTCGAGCTTGCCGGCCTGGCCGCGATAGTGCGTGTGTAGGAAGACCGAATAGAGCAGCGCTTCCTTCGGGAAGGTGAGATAGGCGATCTCGGTGTGCTTGTCGGTGTTGGGCGGCAGCTCGATGAAATTGTCCGCGATCACCGTGTGGCGCATCACTTTCTCGGGCGTCTCGCCCTTGGGATAGAAGTAGAGCCCCATCTTCGAGTGATCGACCGCTTCCTTGCCATAGGGCGTGTAGTGAAACTGGAAGCCCATGCTGCCGCCGGGCGGCAGGTAGATGCCGAGGCCTGCGGGCACGGTGAAGGATTCACCGCCGACAGCGTATTCGCCGTAATTGGCTTCCCATTGAGCGGCCGAGGCAGGGCCCTTTTTCGGCTCGCCGGGAATGTAGCCGGCGAGGATGTGGTGCACGCCGCGACGGTCGCCCGGCATCAGCGTGGCGGCTTTCACCCAGCGGCCTTCGGTGAGCGGGTTGGCGGTGGTGGGATACTGGTACTGCACGACGCCTGAGGCGGGGATGGTGTAGGCCGGCGCCTCGATGACGAGATCAGGCTTGCCGAGCGGCCATTCCGGCGCGGTGCGCGGGGAAGCTGCGAGCGGATCGGCGCCTTCGCCACGCGGTGCGCCGGCTTCGATCCAGTGGACCAGCGTCTGGATCTGGTCGTTCGACATGCCCTGCTCGTGCTTGAACTTGCCGACGAGCGGATCGGGATGCCAGGGCGGCATGGTGTCGGTGCGGACGGCTTCGCGGATCATGCCCGAAAAGCCTTTCACCACCTCATAGCTGGTCATGGCGAACGGGCCGATGCCGCCGGTCTGGTGGCAGGTGACGCACTTCTCCTCAAGGATCGGGGCGACGTCCTTCGCGTAGGAGATGGCGCGATGCTGGTCGACGCGGCTGCGTTCCGGGAAGGCAATGGCGGCGCCCTTGCCCGCGACCGAGGCGACCGTCACCGGCTTGTCGGCGAGAACATCGGCCAGCGCTTCGGCGAGATAGCCCTTGGAGGACTTCGCAGCGCCCTTGGCGTCGACCGGGCCGTGATAAAGGACTTTCAGCGTCTTCGGCTGGATGAGGAAGGCCTCGCCCGAATAGGAGACGCCGAGCTGTTCGCCGACGAGCTGGATGTCGTCGTCGAGGACCGGAATGGTCCAGCCCTGGGCTTTCGCTTCGGCGGCGATGCCGGTGCGGTCATCCGTGAGACTCGAGTTCAACATGAAGAATTCGACGCCGGGATTTTTCGCCTTCAGCGCCTCGATCGACTTCGCCACACGGCGGGACTCAGAATCGCCATTGACCTGGCTGACGAGCACGATCGCCTTCACGTCGGTGAGGCGGCGCATGCTCTGGGCAAAGCCCGTATTGTCGACGAGACGGAAGTCATCGACAGCGGACGCCGTGATCAGCGTGTCACTTTCCTTGTCGGCGAGAGCGATGCCCGCCGCGAGCGCTGCCGCGAGAGCCAGTGCGCTGGCCGCCATAATCCTGGTCTTCATCGTCCGTCCCTGCCCGTGTTTTCGAAGCGGTTGCCGCCGCATGGTTTCGCGCGGGGAAGATGTCAGCGATTTCCCCCAACGCCAACACACGAGGAGCGGAGCAGCGTGAACGTCACGTTACGGAAAGCTACAAAAACAGCCGTAGCCGGGGAAAAGCACGGGGGAACCCGGATCGCCGCTGTCTCATTCTGGCCGTCCGCCTGATCGTTGGGCGCCGGTGGGATCACGATTGAACCGGCCGGGGATCGCAGCGAACATCGGCTGGAACGGGAATGAGGAATGACGAATGCGCGTTGCCGCCGCCTTGCTTGCTCTGGGCACACTTGCCCTGCCCGGCTGTTCGCCAGCGAGCGAACCCAAGGCAAAGTGCGAGTCGCAGCTGGCTGGCGCGGGCGTGACCGCCGATGAAATGCGAGTCCTGTGGGGGCCGGACACCATATGCCCTGGCCCCGTGCTGAGCGAAGCGCGGCTGCGCGAGATTGCCGGCAAATGGCCGGCCGGGTGCCAGGGCAGTCTGCTGGCGCCTCTGCAAGGGCTTGAGAGCGGGCGATGCACGCCGCTCGACGTCGCAGAATTCGGCCCGATGCTGGAAATTCCCAGCGACACCCCCGAGACGCCAACCTGCATGTTGGGACTGAAGGTACGCGGGCTGACGGACAATGAGATGTTGGTGATGCTGCGTCCGGCAGCGGGCATCTGTCCCAAAGTCGGTGTCGATGAGGCGCGTATCCGGGAAATCCTGGCGAAGGACTGGGAGGCGGCGGGCTGCAAGGCGCATACGCAGGTCGAGATGCTGCATGCCCTCGAAAGCGGCGCCTGTGGCGGGGACGCGGGCTAGGACCTCCGAAACCGGTTGGCGGAACTGCGATGCCCGCTTGGCGCCCGGCGAAACGCGCGGTTCAATGTTGGTCGCCTTTCCGATTCACGACCCGGCATGATCGCCATGAGCACCGTTACCGAAACAAAGGCGCCGCCGAAACTTTCCCGCGTGCCCAGAGGGCACTGGCGAACGCTGTGGCGTTCGAAACTGCAGGTGACGTTCCGCGGCGGCGACAAGGCGGGACCGGGACCTTGGACCGGTGAACGGAAATGGCCCTCGCGCGAGATCGCCGACGAGCAGGCGGCGAAGTGGATCCGCCAAGAAAAACCGTCGGTCGACTATTACGGCATCGTCTATCTCGGCGCCGAGTTCTTTCCCGAAGGCAGCGAGTAGCCGCTGATCGGCGCGGCATTGTTGCAACCGGGCATCCCTGATAGTTCCAGACATCAGTTTCCCGAAGGTCCGCCTGCAATGAGGCGGGGTCGCTGCATGGATCTGGAAGCCGCCCGGAACGCCGTCTTCGTGTCCTGCGATATCGTCTCGCACGGCGATGATCCCGATCACTCGCGGCAGCTCGACCGGATCAAGAGCCTGAACAGCTGCATTTCCGACGTATGCGGCGACCGCTTCGGGCGCGACCTGATCTGGGCCTCCGGCGGCGATGGGGGGCATCTTGCGCTGTTCGGCGATGACCAGTGCGAGCTTGGCCTGCAGCTGGTCGTGCGGCTCCATGCATGGGCCGGCGAAACGAAGCGCAGCGCCGACAATGAACCAACAGGGCTGAGGCTGACCGCGCATTTTGGTCCGGCGTCGGTGATCCGGGGCGCCGACGGCCGGCACGAGCTGGTCGGGGACGGGATCAATGTCTGCGGCAGCCTGCTGAAATTCGGACAGGCGGGCGTAGCCCTGGCGACCGCATCCTTCCGTGATCTGTGCGAGGGCCTGCGCGCAAACGGCGGTCCACTGCTTGGCAGGCTCAGCTTTCACCGCGAGCAGCAGATCTACCTGAAGCACGACCGCGCGGCGATCGTCATGCCGATGTCGATCGAGGGGCTGATCGCTCCCCCTGAGACCAGCCAGATCCATCCCGAGAAAGCGCAGATCGAAAACGCGATGAGGCGCGGGCGATTCTGGGCGGCGATCTATCATGCCAAGCGCCTGTTGCAGGTCGATTCGACGGATGCGCATGCGATCGGCGCGCTGCAGATGATCAACCCGTCGCAGCTGGTGCTACGCGCGCGCAGCGGCGATGGCTTCGAGGCCCATCCCCTGCTCTCTGCGCTGAACCGCCAGTCGCTGCAGGACCTGATCCGAGCAGCGCAGCTGGTGGAACGCGAGGATGGCGAGACGATCTGCGCGCAGGATGATCCGGGCGACGCCATGTTCATCGTACTCAAGGGCGGGATCGGCGTTGCCGCGACGCCGCCGCCGGACGCGCCCGCCGCAACGGCGCTGCCGAGCATACGGTTCGGCGAAGGCCAGATCGTCGGGGAGCTTGCCCTGGCGCTGAACCGGCGGCGCACAGCAACGCTGCAGGCCATCGGGCCAACCGCGTTCCTGTCGATCAACTACGACATCCTGCGCAGCCTTCTGGATTCGGGAGCAGGGGGACGCCTGCAGCGAGTATTCAGCGATTTCCTGCTCGAACGGTCGCTGCGCTTCCTGTGCCAGAGTTGCTCCTATCTGGCGAAGGGGCCAGATTCGCCGCTCGCCGGCATACGCGACCCGTGGGAGACGATCGCGGCGGACGCCGAGCAGTTCAAGCTCAACTGGGAACAGGCCGCCGCGACGCTGGCATCGGAAGACCGCTTTGCCGCTCCGGGCGTCTACATCCTCGCAGGCGGCGCGCTGATCGAGGCGTCACAGGACGAGATCGTTCCCAAGAAGCTGGATGCAGCCGACCTTCCGCTGGTGTGCGTGAACCTGCCGGGGACGTTCGTCAGCGCCAGCCATGCCTTCCATATCGATCCGGATGCCGGAGGGTCGATCGTGAACGTTGTGCGGATTTCCGAACGCTCGCTCCGCGCCTTCGGCCCGACGGTCTTTGCCCGATTGGTCGAACACCTGAAGCGCAGGCTTGCCGAGCAGTTCTCGTTCGACGTCTTCATCAGCTATTCCAATCGCGACGAGCAGATCGCCAGCGCATGGCGAACGGCGCTGGAGCAGGCAGGGCTGCGCGTCTACATGAGCCGCCCGGACGCGATGCGGAAGTTCAAGAAGGAGATCGAACTCGCGCTGGCGGAATCGCTCGTGATGGCGCCCTTCGTGTCCGACCGCGCAACGGGTCCCGACGGCCAGAAGGGGTGGGTGCAGCGCGAGATCGAATACCGCAAGACACTGTTCGACGAGGACCACTGCAACATCCTGCCTATCGAGCTTACGCGCGGGCTGGCGGCTGTGTTTGCCGACGGATTTTCAGCGGTGGCCGTGACCGGAGACGGGCTCGATGAGGTTGCGACTGTTGTCGAGTCGATACGGGCCGTTAAGTCCGGTGCGAAAGGCCCGCCTTTCGCCACACGCCGCGAGGCCGGCCTGAAAATCTGACGCCTGGGCGCCTGACCGGCGCGGCAAGCGGCCTCCAGATTATTTGCAGTACGCCTCTGGCGCCTTTTCGCGCGCCTCCCATGTCCCCGCGACGGGTCATCGCCCGTGGGTCTGGGGACCAAAGAAAAGGGGACAGTGCATGCAAGCGTACATTCTTCTCGACCGCTCAGGATCGATGCAGTCGCTCTGGGTCGAGGCGCTCTCCTCGGTCAACGCATTCGCAAAGGAACTTGCAAACAAAAATGACGGCAACGCCGTCGACAGCCATGTGACGCTCGCCGTGTTCGACGAACAGGCAGGACTACAATTCGACGTGCTGCGCCGCAAACAGCCGGCCCTGCACTGGGACAAGGTAACGGACAGCGACGCCTCTCCGCGTGGAATGACGCCCCTGCTCGACGCGATGATTCGCATCATCGCGCTGGCGGACGCGGACAATCCCGGCAAGGCAGTCATTGTCGTGATGACGGATGGACAGGAAAACGCATCGAAGGAAGTGACACGGGATGGCGTTAAAGCAGCGCTTGAGCGGGTGAAGGCCAAGGGCTGGGAAGTCGTCTTCCTCGGCGCCAACTTCGACAACATCTCGGACGCCTCGTCCGTAGGTGTTGCCGGCGGCAAGCAGATGGCGATGTCGGCCGGCACGATGAACGAGTCGATGGCGCGCCTGGCGAAGAAATCGCGCGCCTATGGCGCCCAGGCGCCCGGCGCCGCGCCGATCGAGTTCGACCAGGAAGACCGTGCGGTAGCGCAGGAGTCGAAGCTCAAGAGGTAACGCTCTGGAACTGACCGACTGACGATGGCGAGCGGGCAACCGCTCGCCATTTTTCTTCCCTAGTGCCGGAAGTGGCGCATGCCGGTGAAGACCATGGCGAGGTCGGCATCGTCGGCGGCAGCGATGACCTTGTCGTCATTGACCGAACCGCCGGGCTGGATCACCGCCGTGGCGCCGGCCTGGGCGGCCTGCATGAGGCCGTCGGGGAACGGGAAGAAGGCGTCGGACGCGCAGACCGAGCCGATGGTCTGCGGTTCGGCTTTCCCACCAAGAGCAGCCGCGGCGTCTTCCGCCTTGCGACGCGCGATGCGGGCGGAGTCGACGCGAGACATCTGCCCTGCTCCGATGCCGACCGTGGCGCCGTTCTTCGCATAGATGATCGCGTTCGACTTGGTGTGCTTGCAGACGCGGAAAGCGAACAGCATGTCGTCGATTTCCTGCGCGCTTGGCTGGCGCCTGGTGACGACTTTCAGGTCGGCCTTGGTGATGCGGCCGATGTCGCGGTCCTGGACCAGCAGGCCGCCCGCTACGGTGCGCACCATCACGCCGGCCTTCGAGGGATCGGGGACGCCATCGGTAAGCAGCAGGCGGAGGTTCTTCTTCTTGGCAAAGAAAGCGAGCGCAGCCTCGTCAGCGCCGGGAGCGATGACGACTTCGGTGAAGATGTCGGTGATCGCTTCGGCGGTTGGGCCGTCGAGCGGCACGTTGACGGCGATGATGCCGCCGAAGGCCGAGGTGGAATCGCAGGCCAGCGCGGTCTTGTAGGCCTCAAGCGCGGTGCGGCCCATGGCGACGCCGCAAGGATTGGCGTGCTTGATGATCGCAACCGCGGGGCCAGCCTTGGGATCGAACTCGGCCACGAGTTCGTAGGCGGCATCCGTGTCGTTGATGTTGTTGTAGGAAAGCTCCTTGCCCTGGACCTGTCGGGCGGTGAGCACGCCGGCGCGCTTGTCGGGGCCAGCATAGACGACGGCCTTCTGGTGCGGGTTCTCGCCATAGCGCAGCGTCTGCTGGAGCTTGCCGCCGAAGGCGCGCCAATCACCAGCGTCTTCTTCGAGCTGCTTCCAGTACCATTCGGAAATGGCGGCGTCGTAGGCGGCGGTGCGGGCGTAGGTCTTGGCGGCAAGACGGCGGCGGAGTTTGAGCGAAACGCCACCCTGCTCCATCTCAGCGATAGCCGCGTCGACATCGCCGCCATCGGTGCAGACAGCGACGAAGTCAGCGTTCTTGGAGGCGGCGCGCAGCATGGCGGGGCCTCCAATGTCGATGTTCTCGACGCAATCATCGAAGCCTGCGCCGGACTGCACGGCCGCTTCGAACGGATAGAGATTGATCCAGACCAGATCGATCGGCTCGATGCCGTGGTCGGTTGCGTCCTTGGTGTGGGTGGCGAGGTCGCGGCGATAGAGAAGCCCGCCATGGACTTTCGGGTGCAGCGTCTTCACCCGGCCGTCCATCATCTCGGGAAAGCCGGTCAGATCAGCGACGTCGCGAACCTTGAGGCCAGCCTCCTTGAGCGCTTTGGACGTGCCGCCGGTCGAGACCAGGTCGACGCCGAGGGCAGCGAGTTTCCTTGCCCGTTCGACCAGCCCGGTCTTGTCGGAAACGGAGATCAGGACGCGCTTCACCGCGATGCGATCAGGGACCGATTTGGGGGCGGCTTTTGGCGGCGACATGCGCGACTCCGGCTTGTGCGCCCGCGCGATAGCACTCCCGCGCGAGTCGCAAAACCTTCATCTGTGACGCAGCCGCCAAGTTCTTGGGAAACTCCTCCCCCTGCAAAGCGGAGGAAGTGCGGCGAAGCCTGGGGTCGACGCGCAGCGTCGACGGGCGAGTTCGGAGGGGATTCGCGAGCTTCCTTGACTAAGAGCGGATCATGACGGCAACCCGGTGAAACCGACTCGCTCCCTTCGACTCGGCGCTTCCCGCCGCTTCGTGAGGGCGGAGTTGCGCAGAGTACGCCGCTAATGCACCCGGGGCTGGTGCTCGCCCCATGGCTCTTCGGAGAAGAATTCCGGGGCCAGCGCCTTCATCATGCTGAGGGAGGCCTGGGGGTCGCGGCGGGCGGCATAGGAGACGATCGCATCGATTCGCGCCTGAACCTCCACGATCGGAGGCGACTTCGACCAGGCGACTTCCAGAATGCCGTCGACGCGTGTCTTGCTGACCTGCTCCTTGTCGTAGAACACCGTCTCGGTGAGTTTCTCGCCCGGACGCGGGCCGGTAACCCGAATGAGGATGTCCTGGCCGGGCGTCATGCCTTTCATGCGGATCATCTTCTCGGCAAGTTCGACGATGCGAACCGGTTCGCCCATGTCGAGCACATAAAGCGCAGCCTCGTCCGACGGGGATTTCGCCGACATCGCGGCCGCCTGCAGCACGAGGGCGGAAGCTTCTTCCACGCTCATGAAATAGCGCGTCATGTCAGGATGGGTGACGGTGACCGGACCGCCATCGGCGATCTGCTTTTCGAACAGCGGCGCGACCGAGCCCTTCGAGCCCAGCACGTTGCCGAAGCGGACAAGTGCGAAACGCGTGCCCGGAGCGGTCGGCGCGAAGGCCTGGATGAAGAGTTCGGCGGCGCGCTTGGTCGCGCCCATCACGTTCTGCGGGTTCACGGCCTTGTCGGTCGAAATGAAAGTGAACGACTTCACGCCGAGATTGGACGCGATGGTCGCTGCGCGGCGCGCGCCCAGCACGTTGGTGAGGATCGCCTCGTTCGGATTGAGCTCCATCAGCGGCACATGCTTCAGCGCGGCGGCATGGATCACCACGTCAGGCGCCGCTTCACGCATCGACTGTTCGAGGCGAACCTCGTCGCGCACATCGCCGATGACCATGCGGCGCACGACGTTCGGATAGGCGCGCGAGAGTTCCTGGTCGATCTCGAAGACGTTGAATTCGGATGAGTCGTAAATGGTGAGTTCGGACGGGCCGAGCGCCGCGCACTGGCGCGCCAGCTCGCCGCCGATCGTGCCGCCGCCGCCGGTGATGAAGACGCGCGCGCCGGAAACGAGTTCGACGACAGGCGCGACGTCGAGGCGGCGTTCGGGACGGGCAAGCAGGTCAGCCGGGCGGATCTGTTCGAGCATCGCCTTGGAGCCGATGCGCAGGAGCGTCGCCTTGCGCGCCGAGGTGACGGCAAGGGCTGCTTCCATCGTGCGGCGATCTTCCGGCGGCGCCGCGATGGCGATCCAGGGCAGTTCACCGAAGCGGGCAGTGTAGTGATCGAACAGGGTGGCGAGTTGGCCGATGCCGCCCATCACCTGCACGCCTTCGATGTCACGGCCGAAATGTTCGCCCGTGGTCTCGACGATACCGATGGCGCGGATCGGAGGGCCGGACGGCGCCTTGCGGGCGGCGCGCAGCGCCTCGGCGACATGGCCGGCGGGGCCGACGACCAGAGCGCGCGGCGCATAGGGCGGCTCGCGGCGGATAATGGCGATCAGGTCGCCGGTTGCACGGCCGCGGGCCCACAGGCGCACAACCATCAGCAAGCCCAGCCAGATTGGGAACTGGAGATAGACGCTGGTGAGCGGAAAATCCTGCAAGGTCTTGGCGAGGATCAGGATCGGCAGCGAAATCAGGTTGGCGAGGGCCACGCCCTGGAAGATGCGCACTACGTCACGCAGCGAGGTATGGCGCCAGACCTGGCGGTGGACGCCGCGCAGCCACATTGAGGCCGCGGCAGCAAGGCCGAAGGCGATCGCCACGAAAATGTCGAGCCAGCCGGGCGAACCGCGGCCCTGGAAAAAGTAGATAATCTGGGGGGCGAGATACATCGCCACCATGCCGGTGACGACGTCATAGCCGAAGCAGACGGCCTTCGCCTCAATGGCAGCCCTGCGGGCTGAACTTTCAACGCTGTTCACGCACGCTCCCCCTACACACCAGGCTCAGGCACGGACGGCTCGATCCGCGAAAGCGCCCACCTCACGCGGTTTGGCGCCTGAGACCCATCAGCTGCTGGATCTGCTACTCCCCGGATCACAAGTTGCCGCGTCTTCTGCGCAGCCTCCCTACCCCAATAACGCGAATTCTCGACCGAAAGCAAAGTCTCACTGCGAAATCTCCAGACCCGTTGCCGACGAGGCAATCCTAGGAAAACAGTCCTATCGTCGGGCCCGTCCGCGACCTGGACGTCGGGGTGGAGGTGAAAGCGGATTTCAAAGGGAATAAGCCCGGTCTGGAAGGCGGAAGCGGCTTCGGACACCGGCCTGGACAGGCTGTCTTCGCCGGTGATCCTGCCTCCGTTCATCGCCACGTAGAGCCTCCGCCGGTAGATGAGACCGTGCCGTATCCTCCAGCCGCCATGCTGGCCTTCAAGGAGATACTGGTCGCCCTCCTCCAGGCGCCGAATCGCCAGCTGGGCCGGCCCCTCGGGAGCGCGGACGCCGGTGACCGGGTCGAGGGTGAATACCGCCGAATCTTCACCGTTCAACGACAGTACGGAATGAGCGGCTGTCCGGCGGGCGGCGTCGCGGAGCTGCGGCTCGAGATCGGCGTTGGAGCCACACGACGTGATCAGCCGGTCGGGGCCGTCATCCACGGTAAGCGCCAGAGCGCCGGCATGCGCCCGGGCGCCATGCGGTCGGTCAGGGCCTGGACCTGAATCGACATAGACTGTCAGCCCCTCGGCCTGGACACGCTGATAGGCCGACAGGCGCGCGAACGAGAATTTCGAATTGACCGATCCGTGCGGTCGCATCGCCGCGCGGGCGATATCATCGCCGCCATCGCCACCGCCATTCGCGGTCAAGAGGCCGCCATCGGCTGTCTGGAAGAAGCTGAGCATCGCCGCCATGCGGGGCTGGAGCTTGGTGAGGAAGGCTGGCGCGTTGAGGCCGAGGCGCAGCAGCAGCTCTTCGACACACTGGATGTCGAGCATGGCCTCGGCGAGGGCGTCGGGGCTGCGGCTGGCATGACCGCCATCGGCCAGGATCTGGGCAGTGCATTCGGCTTCGAGACTGGCGAGGCCCGCTTCGAGCGTCTTCCTGCCGTCCTCGGTGATCGCGCCGGCGAGGCAGAGCGCCACTGCGATGCGGAAACGGGCTACGGGATCGGTCTCCTCCGGGCCGGAGAACAAGAGATGGCGCGTCTGGCGTCCGATCGTGTCGAGCAGGGCTGCGCGTGAATCGCCTTCAAGGCCTGCGAGCAGCCAAGGCCCCGCAGACAACAGGTTGATCAGCCGGTCGGCCGTAATGGCGAGGCGCCAGGCGAAGTTCTCCCACTTTCCGTAGGCTTCGGTCCATGTCAGGGCGAGCGCACGCGCATAGGCTTGGCCTGTTGCCCCCAGCGCCGCAACGTCGCGCAGCCAGTGGAAGCGGTGGATGCGGTCGGAGAAGTGCAGCGAGGGGAAGGCGGGACCCCATGGCGCATGGCCCGGCGGCGTCTCGATCGACGAGGCGCCGAATTTCCATTTGCCTTTCAGGATCGCTTCGCCGCGCTCGCGATGGACGGGCCGGTTGTCGGTGGGCAGGGCCGCAAGGCCTGTCGGGCCCGGACCCGAGATGCGCAGACGATGCACGGGCGAGACATTGATCGCCGCGCCCGACTTGCCGGTCAGCTCGAGCCACTGCGCGTCTTCGGCCTCACGCGCGCTGGCGCCGCTGGGAGGGAGAGCCATGCTCCCCTACCCGCGCTGTTTTGCCGGACCGCGGAGAGCGGCGATCGCGCTTGCGTAATTCTTCGACCCCTTGCCGAAGACGGCGGAGCCGGCGACTAGCGCACTGGCGCCGGCCGAAATGACGGCGCCGGCATTCTCGGGGATCACGCCGCCATCGACTTCGAGAATGGTCTTGAGGTTGGCGCGGTCGAGCTTCCTGCGGATCGCCTCGATCTTGCGGAGCTGGCTGTCGATGAATTTCTGACCGCCAAAACCCGGATTGACGCTCATCACCAGGATAAGATCGAGCTCTTCGAGCACCGGATCGAGCACGTCGGCGGGTGTCGACGGGTTCAGCGCCGCTCCGGCCCTCTTGCCGAGCTTCTTGATCACCTGGAGGGTGCGGTGGAAGTGCGGACCGGCTTCGGGGTGGGCGGTGATGATGTCGGCCCCGGCGGCGGCGAATGCCTCCAGGTAGAGGTCGACCGGCGCAATCATCAGGTGGACGTCGAACGGCTTGGCCGTGTGCGGACGGAGCTTTTCGATGACGGCTGGACCGATGGAGATATTCGGAACGAAGTGTCCATCCATGACGTCGACATGGATCATGTCGCATCCGGCCTCGTCCACGGCACGGATTTCCTCGCCCAGACGGGCGAAGTCAGCCGCCAGAATCGAGGGCGATATCAGGACATCCGACATGGCCTTGGGCCTACCAGCGGGGGTTTGCGGGCGCAAGGTTCGCGAATGGCGCGAGTAAAACGAAACCGTCCGGGAGCTGGCCCCGGGCGGCTCGAAAATCAGGCCAGAACGGCTCGTCCTGTATTCCGGGATCAGTAGTAGGAAGCGTTCTGCGGGATGACCCGGGCGCGGGCGCCGTATTCCACGACCACCGGCGTACCGGTGGGAATGGCGTAGTCGCCAGCCTGGGTGATCGAGACCAGTTCGCCCGAGCGCAGGCGGATGGTGTAGGCATAGCCGGTCGACTGGGTCGCCGAATTGCCGATCGCGTTGCCGAGCACGCCGCCCGCAACCGCGCCGACGATGGCGCCAGCGGTGTTGGCCTTGCGGCCGCCGCCAAGCTCGCTGCCGGCCAGGCCGCCGAGCGCCGCGCCGGCCAGGGTGCCGACTTTGGCGCCCTGCGCGGATCCTTCGATGGTGATGGGACGCACGCCGACAACCGTGCCTTCGTCGACGCGGGCAACCGTGCCGATCGACGAGCGGTCGTAAGTGTTCGCGCCGAGGCCGCTGGCGCAACCGGCCAGGGCAAGCGCGAGGACGCCGAACGCAACAGCGAAGGCCTTTTGCGGCTTGGCGATCACCGGGCCCTGATAGGCCTCGAGCGAGTGGCGGACTTCAGAGTCCTGCGTGAAATTTGATCCGTCCATCTGGACTACTCCCGTGGGACGGTTGTTGGGGAGGTCCCCGTCCCTACACACAAAGTTATACTCGACCGCGCTGAACCCTGGCTGAACCCAATCGACCGGTTTCGTTGCTTCTCGGTGGCGGGATTGTGTCAATCCTTACCGCAATGCAGGCGACAGTCCGACAAATGGAATGGGATCAGGCGCCCGTGCGTTCAAGCCGGGCGATGTAGAAAACGTCCGATTTAACGGGGTCTGCGACGATTTCGTCAGAAGCCGCGTCTTCCGGGACACGCGCTGGCGGCGCAGTCATTACGTCTCCTTCATCCGTTAACGCGTGGACGAAGCCGGGGACCTCTTCAGGCGTGATTTTTACTCTCCGCCAACTTCCTGTCGCGACTGCCGCGTCGACAACGTCTCGCCCCTCTTCCGTAACCGGCGTGCAGACGCAGTAGACCAGACGGCCGCCCGGACGGAGCATGTCGGCGGCAGCGGCGACCAGCGCGGACTGGACAGCCGGGAAGCGCGCGAGGTCTTTCGGGGCGCGCCGCCAGGCGCCTTCGGGATGACGGCGAATGATGCCGAGGGCCGAGCACGGCGCATCGAGCAATACCGCGTCGAGCGGAGTGGCTGGACGCCAGGTGCGAGCGTCCTGTTCGACGATCTGCATCGGCAGCCTTGCCCGCTCGGCATTCTCGCGCAGGCGAACGACACGCTGGCTAGAAATCTCGACAGCGGAGAGATCCGCGCCCATGGCGGCAAGCTGCAGCGCCTTGCCGCCAGGGGCTGCGCAGAGGTCAGCCACGGCCTTGCCTGAGACATTGCCCAGCAGCGGCGCGGCCAGCGCGGCGGCGGCGTCCTGCACCCACCACTGGCCTTCGGCATAGCCCGGCAGGCCGATGATCGCCGCCCCGTTTTGGAGTCTGACCGAGCCGTTCGGCAGCGCGCGGCCCTCGAGGCGCTCGGCCCAGCTTTCGGGGCTTTCGCCTGTCTTGAGGGAAAGGTCGAGCGGCGGCTCGTCGAGCTGGAGCCGGGCCATGGCCTTGGCACGCTCAGGCCCCATTGCGGCTTTCAGTTTGGCCGCCATCCAGTCCGGCCAGACCGATGTGGCAGGGGCGTTACGAAACACGTCAGTCTCGCGGCTGGCGCGGCGCAGCACGGCGTTGATGAGGCCACCACCCCGGCGGGCTTCGGGCCACTTGCCGGCGGCCTCGACGGTTGCCGAAACGGCAGCATGGTCAGCGACGCCGAGCATCCAGAGCTGGGCGGCGCCCGCAACCAGAAGCGCCCGGACAGGCGGTTCGATATTGGCAAGCGGGCGGTCGAGCATGCCGCCGAGCGACCAGCTGATGCGGCCGACGCCGCGCAGGCCGGCCCCAGCGATAGCGCGGGCGAAACCCCGGTCGGGACCTTCGAGCCGCTTGAAGGCGCGGCTCTTGTCCATAGCGGTTTCGAGATCGACGCCATTGTCGATGGCGTGTAGCAGCAGTTCGGCGGCGGCCAGCCGGCTCTGCCAGCCGGCGGCTTCGGTTCGTTTTTCTGCAGGTGGGCGCGCCATGGGCGGGTCCCTACCCGCTTGAGGCTAGGCTGTCATCCGAAAGACGCGGCGGCTTATTCGACGCCTTCCATCTCGGCGGCCTGGCGGTGCAGACGGGCGATGCGGCGTTCGGTTGGCGGGTGGCTGGCGCTGGCGGTGCGGCGCTTGCCGTGCAGCGGGTCGATGACAAACATGTGGGCGGTGGCCGGGCTGCGCTCGGCCAGCGGGTTGAGCAGCGAGGCGGTATGACGCTCGAGCTTCAGCAGGGCGTTGGCGAGGTTGATCGGGGCGCCGCAGATTTCGCCGGCCTGCTTGTCGGCGGCGTATTCGCGGTGGTGGCTCTGGCCGATACGGGCAACGAGGCCGGCGACGATGCGCGAGACGCGCTTGCGCTGGCCCAGCGGATAAGCAAGCCCGCCGAAAATGGTGGTCATCAGGACGGCCAGCGCCGAGCACACGCCCATGGCGAGAGCGTCGCCACGTTTCACATGAGCCAGCTCGTGGGCGACCACGGCGGAGACTTCCGCGCGGGACAGCGTCTTGAGCAGGCCGTCGGTGACAGCGATCGAGGCATGGTTGGTGTCGCGGCCAGCCACGAAAGCGTTGGGCTGGAAGGCGTCGACGATGTAGGTGCGCGGGCGCGGCATGTTGGCCTTCATCGCCAGCTTGTCGCAGTCGGCCACGAAGGCGCGGATCATCGGCGAGGCGTCGTCCGAGCCGACCTCGCGGGCGTTGTGGAGCTTCAACATGATCTTCTCGGCGTACCAGAAGACGACCAGGTGGAAGGCGAACGCGATCACGGTCGCGACCAGCGCGCCCTCTTTCTGCGCGATTGACCAGCCCAGCCCGGCGAAAGCGAGGTGGATAAGCAGCATCAGTCCGGCGGCTTTGACGTAGCTCATAACGGCTCTCTCACGCAGGTCGTCGTCCCCGAAAAGGGAGGTTTGGTGATCTTGGTGAAAGCTTCCTTTCCAAACCTGAAAAAATTGGTGAACGTCACAGGATGAGCAGCAGTAAAACCGAAATGAACGAAAGCAGTGGCGTCCCGGACTCAGAGGCCGGAACCGAGCCGCAAACGCCGGTTGTACCGGGCGCTGCGCCCGGAAAGGCGCTGAGCCCGGAGGCGATCCGGGCGCTGGAGGAAGCCGAAGCGCGACGCCAGGCCGCGCCCCGGCAAGAATTGCCTACCGAGATAAATGGCCGCCGCGAGGGCGAGGAGCCGACACGCTATGGCGACTGGGAGAAAAAGGGACTGGCGGTCGATTTCTGAGCCGCCATTGCGCAGACAAGCCGGCTAGCCTTCGTTCGGGTTGCGATAGCGCTTCATTACCCGGTTCGCGAGGGCGGCGCCCAGCGCATCCGGCATCACTTTCGATACCCCCGCCAGCAGCTTGTTGACCCCGCCGGTGACGACGATGGCGCGGTTGAGCTCGACCGCGCGATAGCCGGCCTCGGCGACATCCTCCGCGGATTGCCACAGATAGCCCGGCGTCGACTTGAGCTGTTCGCGCGTGCCGTTGATGTCGTGGAATTCCGACCAGGTGAGGCCCGGGCAGACAGCGGTGCAGTGGACGCCCGTCCCCTGCATTTCGGCATTGAGCGACTGGGTGAACTTGATAAGCGCCGACTTGACCGCGCCATAGGTGGTGTGGCTGCGGGCGCTGGGCGTGAAGCCAGCCAGCGAGGCGATGTTGACGATGCGGCCCCATTTCCGCTCGACCATGCCAGGCAGCACCTTGTGCGAGAGTTCGAGCGGGGCGGTCAGCATCACCTGCAGCACGCGCGCCTGATCAGCCCAGGGCGTGTCGAGCCATTCGCCCGGCAGGCCATAGCCCGCGTTGTTGACCAGCACATCGACCGCGCGGCCCTGGCCAGCGATCGCTTTCAGGATGGCGTCCGGCGCCGTCGTTTCGGCAAGATCGATGGGAATGACGATGGTCTCAGCAGCATGACTCTTCTTCAAGTCCGCCGCGAGCGCTTCGAGACGGTCAGCGCGGCGGGCAACAAGCGCGACGTCGAAACCTTCGCGGGCATAGAGTTTCGCGAAGGCCGCACCGATGCCGGCGGAGGCGCCGGTGACCAGAGCGAGACGGCGGTTCACAGCCATCCCCTCGCCTGCTCGTCGAGCCACAGGTGAGCAACACCGATCAGCGGCGCTGCTTCGGACGCGATCAGGCTGATGGGGATCGGTTTCATGAGGTCAGAGCGCTGACCGCGCTTGTAGAAGCGATCGAGAGCTGCTTTTTCCTTCAGCCACGGCTCAAGGTGCTGCGCGACGCCGCCGGCAATGAAGACGCCTCCGGCCGCGTTGGAGACAAGCGCGAGATCGCCAATCGCGGTCATGACGGCGCGGGCGCGCAGACGGCAGAATTCCAGCGCGACCGGATCGCCGGCATGCGCGGCCGCAATCACCTCGGCCTGCGACAGGGGTTTTGGCTTGAGGCCCATGACGTCGAACAGCGCCTCGAGTGTTTCCTCGAAGCCGACGCCAGCGGCAGCGATCTCGTATGAGAGGTAGTGGCCGGCGCGGCGGAAATGTTCGGCGAGCTTCCAGTCGATCTCGGTCTGGGGCGTGAAAGCCTGGTGGCCGCCCTCCCCGCCCATGACGATCCAGCCGTGCGCGAAGCGGCGCAGCACACCCATGCCGAAGCCGGTGCCGGGGCCGCCGATCGCAAGCGAGCCTTCCGGATCGGGCTTGCCGGGATGAAGGCTGCGCAACTGGTCGCCGGCAAGCTCGGGCGCGGAGCGCGCCATGGCGTGGAAGTCGTTGACCGCGACGAGGCGGCCAACGCCGAGCTTCGCCCGGATCGGCGCAAGATCGACGCTCCATCCACGATTGAGCAAGTCGACTTGGCCGTGCGTGACGACGCCGGCCAAGCCAAACGCGGCGCCTGATATTTTCGGCCTTGTTTCTAGCAGGAATGCTTCGAGCGCGGCGTCGAAGGTTGCGTAGTCCTCGCCGGGCCGTTTCCAGATATCGGACAGGATGATCTTGGAGCCTTCGGCTCGCGCCAGCGCGAAGCGCACATTGGTGCCGCCCGCATCCCCGACCAGTATCGCCCCGTCCAGCATGGGTGGACCTTAGGCGGGTGCTCGCGCGCTGTGCAACACAAGAGCGGCCGGTATATCATACCATTGTATTCATTTGCGTTTCGGTGGCGGGCAGCTTACCTCCCGGCCATGGCGCACGATCACACGCATTCGCATGGGGGACATGGTCATTCACATGATCACGGGCGCGGCCATGCGCATGATCACAGCCATGATCGCGGTCACGACCACGGCCATGCCCACGCTCATCATCATGGCGGCGACGAGAAGAATGCCAACCGCATTGCCATAGCGGCGCTGCTGACGGGCGGCTTCATGGGCGTCGAGCTGGTGGGCGGGTTGCTCGCCGGTTCGCTGGCGCTGATCGCCGACGCCGGCCACATGCTGTCGGACTTCGGATCGCTGGCGCTTGCCTGGATCGGCTTCCGCATGGCGCGCCGTCCGGCCGATGCACGGCGGACGTTCGGCTTCCGGCGCTTTCCGGTGCTGGCGGCCTTCGTCAACGGGCTGACGCTGTTCGCGATCGCCGTCTGGATCGTTGTCGAAGCGATCGGGCGGCTGATGACCCCGCACCCGATCGAGCCCAACCTGATGCTGTGGGTGGCGGCCGGCGGTCTTGCGGTCAACGTCGCCTCGTTCGCCGTGCTGCACGGCGCCGACCGCAACAATCTCAATGTGCGTGGCGCCCTGCTCCATGTGGCCGGCGACCTGCTTGGTTCGCTGGCGGCGATCGTAGCCGCGATCGTGATCATGGCGACCGGCTGGGTTCAGGCCGATCCGATCCTGTCCATGCTGGTCGCCCTGATCATCCTGCGCTCGGCATGGATGCTGACCAGGGAAAGCGCACACATCCTACTGGAAGGTGCGCCGGACGATCTCGACATCGATGCGGTAACGCACGACCTGGCGGACGCTGTCGAAGGCGTTGTCGACATCCACCATGCTCACCTGTGGTCGCTCGATGGCCGGCGTTCGATGATGACCTTGCACGCCAGGGTCGCGGCGGAAGCTTCGGGACCGAGTGTGGTAGCGCGGATCAAGGCGCGGCTGCTGGAGAAGCACGGCATCGGCCATGCGACGATCGAGATCGAGGTCGGGGACTGCGCCGGTGGATCGGACTGCGGCTAGGCCGTAGCGGTCTTCACTTTCGGCATGTTTGTCGCGCGGACGCGCGGCTTGAACAGCGGAAACCAGAACAGCTTGCCTGCGCCTTCGACAAGGCGGCGATAGGCAAAGGCGCGTTCCCGTGTCTTGCCGAGAAAACAACCCAACGCGACGACGCCGTGGACGATGCACTGGCCGGCGCCCGCAGCCATCGAAGCGCCGACGGCGGCAAGATCGCGCTTCGGCCCGGCCCAGGCTTTTCTCGTGAACCCCTGCCCGTGAGCGAAGGCGCGTTTGAGTGTATAGCCGAGTGTCACGCGAGACGGCTCAGGCGTTTCCCAGACATGGGCGCCGGGCGCCCAGGCAAAGCGCGCGCTCTGCGCCTGCATCTGCTCGAACAGCGACTCGCACTGGCCGCCGGTCTCGTCGTGCGCCGCGGAGAACGGTTCAGCCGATGGCAGCGCGCCGCGCAGCACCAGGCTGCAGCCGCATCCGTAGAAGGCGTCGATCTCACCTTCGGCATGGCCAGGGTCGCGCGAGAAGAAAGCGTTGAAGTATTCCTCGTGGTCGCGTGGCAGCGTGGCGAGCTTCGACCACACAGGGCCAAAGACGACGTCGACACGCGCCGTGCGCTGGACGCGCATGAGTTCGGAGAGCCATTCCGGTGGGGCGACCTGATCATCGTCGAGGAAAGCGATGACATCTCCCCGCGCGGCGCGCAGGCCGGCGTTGCGGGCGTTGGCCACGCCGGTGCGCGGCTCGTGCACGACAACGATGCGAGGGTCTTTCAGCGCACGCAGCGCGGATAGCGCCGAGCCTTCCGGATCATTGTCGACCAGCACCACTTCGAATGTCATCGCGATATCCTGGGCCAGCGCTGAACGCGCAGCCTCGACCGCCCGCTGGGGGCGGCGGAAAGTCGGGATGATGATGGACACAGCGGCGGTCATGATGCGGGACCCTACCCGCGCCAGGTTGCGCGGGTGTTTACGCCGCTGAAACGGTCAAAACCCCTTCGAAGCCTCGGAAAAGCCTACGACGCCGGCCGCTGGATCTGGCTAGCGAGGTTCTGGGAGACCTGCCGGGCGTCGAACGTGTTGGGATCAGTGCCCTTGGCGCCCTTGCCCATCATGATCTCGGCATAGGCTTCGTAGCGGGTGACCCGCTCATAGCGCGAGGGCGTCCAGTAGGGCTCCCAGGCGCCAACCCAGCCATAGTTCGGAACGAAGTAAACATAGGACAGGCGCGAGCCCATGAACCCACCATACTCGCGCGTGCGGCTATCCTTGTCGGTGTCGCGATTGACGATGGTGAAGGTGTCGAAGCCGCTCTGCAGTGTCAGCTCGGCAGCGCGGTAAAGCATGTAGGTCTCGACCGTTTCCCGGTCGGTGAGCGAGTTGCCCTTGAACGAAATCTTGTATCGGTCGTTCTCGATCTTCTGTTCGGTATAGCCCCGATCGGATCCGCCGCCGGGCTGGTAGGGCGTGGGGCCGCTTTCACATGCGGCCAGGCCGATCGCGCCTGCGAGCGCGGCGATGGCCATCAGCTTGCGAAACATGGTGTGTCTCCGGTTGGAGGACGAAGTCCTGCACCCTCTCACATAGTAGCGCGAAGGTGAACGCCAATGGAACAGGCCGGCCCGCCAGCAGTGGACCGGCCTGATTTGATCTACGTTTCAGACTGCGCGCTGGATCAGCGACGTCAGGCCGTGGCGAAGCCGAAGACCGACTTGGTCTCAAGGAATTCGTGGATGCCTTCCACGCCCCACTCGCGGCCATTGCCGGACTGCTTGAAGCCGCCGAAGGGCATGGTCTGGTCGGAGCCGGCGCCGTTGACGTGCACCATGCCAGTGCGGAGCTGACGCGCGACCTTCTGCGCGTGTTCCTGCTCACCCTGGACGTAGCCCGAGAGGCCATAGACCGTGTCGTTGGCCATGGCGATCGCCTCAGCTTCCGTGTCGTAGGGCAGGATGCAGAGCACGGGTCCGAAGATCTCTTCGACCGCGATCGTCATGTCATTCCGCACGTCAGCGAAGATGGTGGGCTTCACATAGTAGCCGCGGTTGAGACCGTCGGGGCGGCCGAGACCGCCGGCGACGAGCGTCGCGCCTTCCTCGATGCCTTTCTTGATGAGGCCCTGGATCTTGTTCCACTGGGCTTCGGAGACGACGGGGCCGATGGCGCCCTTCTCCGCCGTTGCAGGGTCCTGCACCTTCACGGCTTCAGCAGTGGCTTTCGCAATCGCCTTGGCTTCCTCGTTCTTGGCGCGCGGCACGAACATGCGCGAGGGCGCGTTGCAGCTCTGGCCTGTGTTGGTCATCATCTGCATGACGCCGGACTTTACAGCTTTGGTGATGTCGGCGTCGTCGAGCACGATGTTGGCCGACTTGCCGCCGAGTTCCTGGCTGACGCGCTTCACGGTCGGAGCGGCGGCTTGCGCCACGAGAACGCCCGCACGGGTCGAACCGGTGAACGACATCATGTCGACATCCGGGTGAGCCGAAAGCGCGGCGCCGACGCCGGGGCCGTCGCCATTGACCAGATTGAACACGCCAGCCGGCACGCCGGCTTCATGCATGATCTCGGCGAAGATAATGGCGTCGATCGGCGCAATCTCGGACGGCTTCAGCACCATGGTGCAGCCGGCGGCGATAGCGGGGGCGACCTTGCAGGCGATCTGGTTCTGCGGCCAGTTCCACGGCGTGATGAAACCGCAGACACCGATCGGTTCCTTCCGGATGAGGTGCTTGCCGCGACGCTCTTCGAACTCGAAGGTGCGGAGATAACCAGCGGCCTGCATCAGATGGCCGAGGCCCGACGGGGCCTGGGCTGCCTGCGCGAGCCACATCGGCGCACCCATCTCTTCCGAGACGGCGCCGGCCATGTCGCCGAGGCGCTTCTGGTAGACAGCGATGATCTTGTCGAGCAGGTCGGCGCGGTACTCTTTCGTGGTCGCGGCAAAGGCCGGGAACGCGGCTTTGGCAGCGGCGACGGCCTTGTCTACGTCGGCTTTCGAGCCGATCGAGATGCGGGCGTAGGCTTCCTCATTGGCCGGGTTCTGCACATCCAGCGTGCGCGGGGTGACCGGGTCGACCCAGGCGCCGTTGATGTAGAATTTCAGGTAATCGCGCATGGGAAATCTCCTCGGCAGGATCGTTTGGTTTGATCCTAGATAGTCGATGTTTCAGCGAATGGGGAGAGGTTCGTCTTCCCCTCCGAAAACAGGGAAAGCGTGGCGCAAGCCGAGCACGGATCTTTCCTTGTCGTTACTGCTTCAGCAGCAGCTCGACCTGGTTGCCGTCCGGATCAGTGAGGAAGGCATAGGAAAGCCCCTCGCCTGATTTCGCGACCGGGCGCATCAGCTTGGCGCCAGCAGCGGTCGCGCGCGCAATCGCCTTGTCCATGTCGGGGACTTCGAGGATCAGCGCCGCCATGCCGCCGGCTGCCGGCCCGGTCTTGGCGCGTGTTGCAATCACGATCGGGGTGGTCGTCGCCTTCTTCGCCAGTTCGGGTGTCGAGCCGGAGTTGAGTACGATTTCCTTGAAGGTGGCTGTATCGACCGGGCGGCGCGTCTCGGACATGCCGAAGGCGGCGGCGTAGAATTTCGCGAGCGCTTCGGGGTCGGTCGCCAGCACACGGATGGAGCGCACCTGGATGTCCGCTTCCTGGGCGAAGGCAGACGCGGATACGGCCACCGCTCCCAGCGCAAGGAAGGTGGCGGCGATGATGGTTTTCATGAAATATCTCCCCGTGGCTGCCCACTCGATCGGGGCGGCTCGGGAGGCATCAGGCCACGTTTCGGAAGCCCGGGAAAGTCAGAACAGCGGCTGTTGCGGCTGCTCGACCCGCTTGAAGGTGATGCGGCCAACCTCGTTGACCATGGTGTTGCGGTCCACAAAAGTGCGCACTGTGGCGGACAGTGGCTGGCCATTTTCGTCGATGGTGAACAGCTTGAAGCGCTGCCTGTCGACGGCTTCGATCCGGTAACGGCCGGTCTGGGTGACGGGATCGGCGGGTATGCCCCTGATCTCCATCTGGTTCCGGGTCAGGTAGGATCCGTCCAGATTGAAGACAGCCGTGATCTCGCCCCGGACGTCGCCCGAGGAGGTGTCGGCGCGCCATTCGCCCACAAGTGTCCGAGAAAATATGGTCGGTTTCGGTTTACTGCCGAACATAGTCTAGTCCCTTCGGGGCGTATGCCAGCACAGGGCGGGCCACACGCCAACCGCGCGAGTCAGTTCCGGGCGCCTTCTGACTACCCATGAGAAAACCGCGCTTCTCAGGGTAAATATTGCATGCCAACCGTTACCGCCGAGTTGAATCTTACGGACTGTCAATGAACTCTCCCATCGTCGGTGGATGCCAGTGCGGCGCGGTCCGCTATGCCTTGCATGTCGTCAAGGTCGAGAAGCCGCACGTCTGCCATTGCCGCATGTGTCAGAAGGCGACCGGCGGCGTGTTCGCGTCGCTGGCGGGATGCGCCAAGGACAGGCTGGAGTGGACGAAGGGCGAGCCTGCCTTTTTCGCCTCGTCGAATCTCGCCACGCGTGGCTTCTGCCGGACGTGCGGAACGCCGCTGACGTTTTCCTACAATGACCCGACCGCGCGCATCTACGTCACCATCGGGTCGATGGACGATCCGGAGCTGGCCGACATCGAGATCCAGTACGGGATCGAATCCAAGATCTCATGGGTCGAGTTCTGCGAGGACGTGCCGGAGGAGCGCACAGGCGACTCGCCCGCGGCGCAAGAGTTCTTCGCGAAGATGAAAAGCAACCAGTCCTAGCTGTTCGTTCCTAGGTCGAGATCGCGACGATCTTCGCTTCCGTGGCGCCGGCCTCGATCCACTCGCCGATCCCCTTTCCCGTCATCGCACGCGCCAGTGGCGAAACGTAAGAGAGCAGCCCGTTCGACGGATCGGCTTCGTCCTCGCCGACAATGCGCCAGCTCGAGCGGCGGCCATCCTCGCGCAGGATGTTGACGGTCGAGCCGAAGCTCACGGTATCGGACGAGGTTGGCGCCGGCTGCACCTCGGCGGAGTTGCGCCGCTGGGTCCAGTAGCGCAGCTCCCGCGCGGCGCGAGCGGCCGCCTCCCGATCGCCCGCGGCGAGGGCTTCGGCGTTGAACGCGCTGTGGCGGGTGATCTCGGCGTCGATGGCGACGAGGCCCGCCGGCGTGACAAGATTCGGGAAAGACGAGACCTCCCGATCCGGCAGTTCAGTGACACCGTCCTCGTCGCTTTCCTTCGTGAAGGCCTTGCTCATGCGCCTGAATCTAGGGCTGGCAGGGCTTTTCGGCCAATCCCAACCCCGTTTCTTGCCCAAACCTTTATGGAATGGTGGCGATCCAGAGGGCCCGCTTCGTGCAATCCTGACCAAGATTCATTATCTATTGCGGGTATTTCCCGGAGCTGGCGTCTTGGACGGCAAACGCATCCTTCTGGTCATCGGCGGCGGCATCGCCGCCTACAAGTCGCTGGAGCTGATCCGGCTGCTTGCCAAGGACGGTATTGGCGCGCGCGTGATCCTGACCAAGGCCGGCGCGGAGTTCGTGACGCCCCTGTCGGTCTCCGCGCTGTCCGGCGAAAAGGTCTTCCAGGAACTGTTCAATCTCACGGACGAAGCCGAGATGGGCCATATCGAGCTGTCGCGCTCGGCCGATCTTGTCGTCGTGTGTCCAGCGACCGCCGACCTGATGGCCAAGGCGGCCAACGGCCTAGCCAACGACCTTGCCTCGACCGCCCTGCTCGCAACCGACAAGCCGGTGCTGATGGTCCCGGCCATGAATGTCCGCATGTGGGAGCACGCCGCCACGCGCCGCAATGTGGCGCAGCTTGAAGCCGACGGCGTCCATGTGATGGCACCCGATGTCGGCCCGATGGCATGCGGAGAGTTCGGCCCGGGACGCCTGCCTGAACCCGAACGCATTGCCGCGCAGATCCGCAAGCTGCTGAACTCGCCTGCCGGGGTGGGTCCGCTTGCAGGCTTCCGCGCGATCGTGACTGCGGGACCGACGCGCGAGCCGCTCGATCCTGTGCGCTTCATCACCAATCATTCGTCCGGCAAGCAGGGCTACGCAATCGCCGATGCACTAGCCCGGCTCGGCGCCGATGTGCGGCTGGTCACTGGCCCGACGCAGCTGGCGATCCCAGACGGCGTCACCGGCCTCAAGGTCGAGACAGCCGTCGAGATGCAGGATGCCGTGAAGGCGCAGATGCCCGCTGACATCTTCGTTTCGGTTGCCGCTGTCGCCGACTGGCGCCCGGCCACACGCGCCCAGACCAAGCTCAAGCTGAAGGGCGCTGCCGAAGCCGGCGTCGCGCTGCACCTGGTCGAGAACCCTGACATCCTGAAATCGGTTGCCTCGAAGAAGAAGGGCCGACCGCGTCTCGTCATCGGCTTCGCTGCCGAGACCAACGATGTCGAAAAGCACGCGCGGGCGAAGCTTGCCCGCAAGGGCTGTGACTGGATCGTCGCCAACGATGTCTCGGGCGACGTGATGGGCGGGGCCGACAATGAAGTCCTGCTGGTCACCAAATCCGGTACGGACCGCTGGCCGCGCATGAGCAAGGCGGAAGTCGCCATGCGCCTGGCGGAACGCATCGCTGATGCCTTCCAGGACGCGCCCAAGACCCGTTCCGCCGACTAGCGCTTCTTGCGCGACTCAAGACTCGCGCGCCCGCTCCAGATTCTTGTTTTACGCATCGCTTTTGCGGAAAACCGGTGTCCACTTTTCCGCGCGATGCTTTAGGCGCGGCGGAATAACGCGGGGCCGGGAGATAGCCGTGGAGGGCTGCGCCTCCTAGGTAATTCCCATGATCCGCCACATCGTTTTCTTCACGCTGAAAGACCCGCGCGAAGCCGCCGAAATCGTCGGCCACCTAAAGCGGCTCGGGACCATTCCGGGTTCGACCCTGTTCGAAGTGACGCATAACCGGAAGGCCGACCTGTTCGGCAACGAGATCGACATCGTGGTCTATTCGGAATTCCCGAGCATCGACGCGCTGCATGCCTACAAGAAACACCCGACCTACATGGATGTGACCAACACCGTCCGCCCCCGCCGCGAGCTGCGCTTTGCGGCGGACGTTCAGGCGGGATGAGCTGTGGATCGCGGCGCGCCGGCCTCGCGCTTAGGCAGGCCGCGCGCTAGGCATGGACTTCTGATCGGAGCCTACCATGACCGTCACCATTCGCGTTGCCCCGCTTCCTCATTTTGAAGGACTCGCCCTGCCCGCCTATGAAACAGCGGATGCGGCCGGCATGGACCTGCGGGCTGCGGTTGCGGATGGCGCGCCAGTTACGCTGACACCCGGTGAGCGCGGAATGATCCCGACCGGTCTCACCATCGCACTGCCTCCTGGCTACGAGGCGCAGGTCCGCCCGCGTTCGGGCCTGGCGGCCAAGCACGGGATCACCTGTCTCAACTCGCCGGGCACGATCGATGCCGACTATCGCGGCGAGGTGAAAGTCATCCTGATCAATCTCGGCCAGGAGCCGTTCGTCATCAAACGCGGCGAACGCATCGCGCAGATGGTGATCGCACCCGTGACGCGCGCCGAGATGAAACTCGTGGCCGAGCTGGACGAGACAAAGCGCGGCGCTGGCGGGTTCGGCTCGACGGGGCGCTGAGCGGCGCGCTTGGCGCTGGACGGGATTTCGGTCAGGCTCGCGTGCCAGAACCGAGATGACCATGAAGCGCCTGTTAGCATTGCTTGGCCTTGTACTTGCCGCGCCTGCAGTGGCGCAGACGCCAGACAAGCTGCCGATCGCCGGAGAGACGCTGCAGTCTTTCCTTATGGCGCCGGGTCTTACCGTGATCTTCGCACCGACCGCCGACGGCAAGCTCACGATCCTCAGCGTCAGCGAGGATCCGCATGCGCCTGTGCCGCGCAATCCGGGACAGGTTGCGGTGGCGATGAGCTACAATCCGGAATTAGGCACGCTGGTCGAGTTCAATTCGGGACTCGCGAATGACATCAACTACGAAGCCCGGCAGCCAAACGCCGCGCAGCCGCTTCCAACCTGCACGGTTCGCAGCGACGCGGTTGGCTCGGACCAGTGGCCGCAATCGATCCCGGTGCTGGTGATCAGCGCCGTCAAACGTCACGACGGCAAACCGGACTGCTAGCGCTCCACGCGCCGGCGCAACGCCTTCAGGCTCTTCACCTGTATGTCGCCGAAACGGCCGAACCAGCCATCCCTCACCTTCAGCAATGGCGTGAGCTCGAGCGAATAGACCTGTGTCTTGCCGTCCTTTACCGAGGCGACGACGCCGCACTCCCGCAAGACTCGCAGGTGCCGGGAGATGCCCGGCCGCGATGCATCGCTGAAGTTAGCGGCGATCTCGCCGGCCTGCAGTGTTCCCTTCGTGCGCAGCAGGTCGAGGATTTCCCGGCGCGTGGGATCGGCGATGGCGACAAACGCGTCACGCATTTCAGCCTGCCGCTTTGATGATGCCGCGCAACGCCTTGAGATGCCGCACGGTCCGGCCTTCCTCATAGTCCTCGAGATTGTCGGCTGCGTCAGGACCGAGGCGCTCAAAACCATGATGGAAGATTTCAACCTGTGTGCCGTCGTAGAGCGGCGTCAGACGGATCGTCCAGATCATCGGCACTGGCCAGTTATGGGGCTTGTTCCAGTTGATCTCGGCCGAAACCTCGCGCCGTGGCTCCCACACGATCACGCGGCCACCGTAGCCGCGCCGCTCGGGACCATTTCCGAAATCGTGTTCAACGCTCATCTCCACCTTGCCGCCCAGCTTCGGCTCAAATGTGTGGAGCGTGTGCCCTTGTCCGAACCACGCCTTCAGCGCCTCGGACGTCTCGAACTCCTGCCACACACGAGCAGGCGATGCATGGATCAGTATGCTTCGCCGCACGTGCAGGTGACCGATCGTCATGCCCATGGCCGCCTCCCGACTGAACGACAGGCAGTATACGCGTAACATATATGTTACGCAATAGACGCCCGGTTTAGCCCTTCAGGTCGAGCTGCGGTTTCGCCATGTCGGCCAGAAGATAGTGTTCGGTGTCGCTGACAGTTGTGAGAGCGCCGAAATCGAAGGCCGAGCGATCGATGATGATGTCGCGCGGGCGTAGCGGCCGCGACAATTCCAGCCCTTCCAGCGTGCGGCAGCGCGAGAACGCCACATAGGCCTGGCCGTGGGCGAACATGCCCCGGTCGAAATCGATGTGAACACGGTCGAGCGTCATGCCCTGGCTCTTGTGGATCGTGGTGGCGTAGGCGAGCCGCAAGGGCAGCTGCTTGAAGGAGCCGACGACAGAGCGCGACACGGATTTGGAGTTAGCGTCAAACTCGTAGCGGAATTTTTCCCACGCCGCCTGGGCGACGCGGTGAACCTCGCCATTGATCTTCACGAAGCAGTCCGTGTCGCCAAGGCCAGAGACGACGCCGAGCGAACCATTGACCCACCGGCCCGACGGATCGTTGCGGATCATCATCACGCGGGCGCCGGCTTTCAGCTCCAGCACCTCCTCGGTCGGGAACGCCTTGGTGTCGAAATTTCCTTCAAGCGCGGCTGTGTATCCCCTCGCGGGCCCCGGCAGTTCGGCAAGCCGCAGCTGGTTGATCTTCCACGCGGCCGCATTGTTGGGCGTGAGAACGACATGCGTGGTGCTGGCCTCGGCCGACGAACGATCCGACACCCGGGTCTTGAGAATCTTCTCGTCCTCGACGGTCAGCCGCCCACTGCGCAGGCCATTGAGGATGTGGATGAAAGCTGCGTCTTCCTGCCGGAAGATGCGCTTCAGCGCCGCCAGCCGGAACTGTCCCGCCTCGAACCCCGGCGCCTTGAAGAACCAGGCGCCGCCATAGCTTTCCTGCAGAATGTGCTCGACGTCATTGCCGACCACGGGCGGCAGCTGATGCAGGTCGCCGGACAGGATCATGCGTACGCCCCCGAAGGGCTGCTTGTTGCCTCGATTGAGGCGCAGCGTGTTGTCGATTGCCTGCATCATGTCGGCGCGCACCATCGAGACCTCGTCGATCACCATGGTCTCGATCGCGCGCACCAGCCGCTGGTTGCGGATCTTGCGCGTGTCGCCGGCGTCCAGCAGGCGCGGCGGGAAGTTGAAGAAGGAATGGATCGTCTGGCCGCCTACATTCACGGCGGCCAGACCCGTAGGCGCCAGCACCACGGCCTTCTCCAGGGAATTGAAAATCAGCTCGCGCAGCAGCGTCGTCTTCCCGGTGCCGGCGCGGCCGGTGAGGAAGACGTTGCGCCGCCCCTCGACGATCTCGGAGATCAGCGGGGCGTAGACGTCGGATTTGGCGCCAGCGCTCACCTCAACGGGGCCGCTACCCGCCCGAACAGGCGTTCAATCGTCCATTGAACCTGCGCATCGGCCATGGTTTCTGCTCCGGGAGGAATGAGCGCGAACATGAGTCTAACGCCATGATTCTATCTCCTGGGCAGCTGGAACGCTACGCCCGGCACATCATGCTGCGGGAGATCGGCGGACCGGGCCAGCAGAAGCTTGTGAAGGCGCATGTGGCGCTGGTTGGCCTTGGCGCGCTTGGCGGGCCCGCGGCGCTGTTCCTTGCCGCTGCAGGTGTGGAAAACCTGACCGTCATCGACGACGACACCGTGTCCCTGTCCAACCTTCAGCGTCAGGTGTTGTTCGACGCCGGTGATGTAGGCGCGCCCAAGACGGTGGCCGGCGCCGAACGGCTGGGTGCACTCAACTCCAATGTGAAAATTCACCAGAAGCGCGAGCGTCTTACCGCCGCGAATGCGCATGCCCTGCTCTCGGGCGCCGATATCGTCATCGACGGCTCCGACAGTTTCGCGACGCGCTTTGATGTCAACGCAGCCTGCCATGCGCTTGGTCTGCCGCTTGTCTCCGGCGCCGTGGGGCGATGGAGTGCGCAGGTGTCGGTGTTCAAGTCGGGCCTGACCAAAGGCAAGCCTGCGAAAGAACGCCTGCCCTGCTATCGCTGTCTCGTGTCCGAAGCGCCCGAAGGCGAGGAGACCTGCGCGGCGGTCGGCGTCATCGGTCCGCTGACCGGCATGATCGGGGCCCGGCTGGCGCTGGAGGCGGTCAAGGAAATCACGGGCGCAGGAACATCGCTTGCCGGAAAGCTCTGGCTGTTCGACGGGCTCACGGGTGACTCACGCATGGTTGGCCTGTCGGCTGACCCACGATGTGCGGTGTGCGGACAAGGATAGGGGAAGACGGTCTTGACCACAGCATCAAACGAACAGACCGCGCGGCCGATGTCGAACGCCCAGCGCCTGCGTTCTATTCTGGGCGGCTCAGCTGGCAACCTTGTCGAGTGGTATGACTGGTTCGCCTACGCTTCCTTCGCGCTTTATTTCGCACCGGTCTTCTTTCCGCAAGGCGACCAGACCTCGCAACTTCTTCAGACAGCCGCCGTGTTCGCGGTCGGCTTCTTCGCCCGGCCGCTCGGCGCCTGGCTGATGGGTCTTTATGCCGACCGTGCGGGAAGGCGGGCGGCGATGACGGTTTCGGTTGCGCTGATGTGCTTTGGCTCGCTGGTGATCGCGCTCACGCCGGGCCACGCCGCCATCGGCGCTGCGGCGCCGGCCATCCTGCTCATTGCGCGGCTGCTGCAAGGCCTGTCCGTTGGCGGCGAGTATGGCGCCAGCGCCACTTACCTCTCAGAAGTCGCTGGCAAAGCGCGGCGCGGTTTCTGGTCGAGCTTCCACTATGTGACACTCATTCTCGGCCAACTGCTGGCGCTGGGCGTGCTGATCCTGCTGCAGCGGACGATGTCGCCTGAAGTGCTGCAGGACTGGGGCTGGCGCATTCCGTTCTTCATCGGCGCAGGCCTCGCCGTTGTCGTGTTCTGGATCCGCCTGGGACTCAAGGAAACAGAGTCGTGGGAAAAGGCGCGCGCCGAGGGCGGCGCCAAATCCCAATCGAAACTGCTGTTCCTGAAACACCCGCGTGAGACGCTGATGGTGATGGGGCTGACGGCGGCGGGGTCGCTGTCATTCTACGCCTACACTACCTACATGCAGAAATACCTCGTCAACAGCGCGGGCTTCGACAAGAACTCGGCGAGCGAGATCACGGCGGCGGCTCTGATCTGCTTCATGATGGCGCAACCCATAATGGGCTGGCTGTCCGATCATCTCGGCCGCAAGCGCATGCTGATCGCCGCGTTCGGCATCGGCGCGGTGATGGCCTGGCCGGTGTTCATGGGCATAGCCGGCGCCAACGGATCGACCGAGCTCGCCTTTGCCCTTCTGCTTGGCGCGCTGCTGGTGCAGTCGTCCTACACGTCGATCAGCGCCGTTATCAAGGCGGAGCTGTTCCCGACCAATGTGCGCGCGCTGGGCGTCGCCCTGCCCTATGCGCTGGCTAATGCGATGTTCGGCGGCACCGCCGAGTATGTCGCGCTGTGGTTCAAGTCGATCGGCGCCGAACAGGGCTTCTTCATCTATGTCGGCGCGATGTCGGCCATCGCCTGCGTCGTCGCCATCTTCATGCGCGACACCAAACTGAAGAGCGCCATCCTCGAAGACTAGGACTGACGGCGCGCATGGATCGCCGCGATCTGCCTTGCCTCACGGGCGATGGCGTTGCGCAGCGCGGCGGGCGCCAGCACTTCGACATCTGTTCCGAGGCGCAGAAGCTGGCGCGCCGCCTGCTCCATCTTCTCGACCGGTATGCGCGCCTTTGTCCAGCCTTCTGGCTTGCATGGCTTGCCATCGGCCGCGACAGCCTGCGAGGCGGCAGAGCTGACATCGCGCAGCAGTTGCACGCCAGCCGGTGACAACTTCACGACCGCGCGATCGCCAAGCAGGCGCTCCTCGAACTCCTTCGT
Organism: Hyphomonadaceae bacterium; assembly: GCA_965279205.1. GTDB lineage: Bacteria > Pseudomonadota > Alphaproteobacteria > Caulobacterales > Hyphomonadaceae > UBA7672. Next base: position 406,203 of record OZ257144.1, on the reverse strand, counting down.
CGACCCGGACCAGTGGCGCGCAAGATCGAACCGGAACGGCCGCTGGAACCCCTGATCAAGCACGTTGAGCGACCGGATGCTCGAGACGCGGTAGGTGCGCGGTTTCCCGTCCACTGCCGCGACCAGGTACCAGATCCCACCCTTGAGGACCAAGCCCAGCGGATCGAGGACGCGTGTGACATTGTCCTTCCAGCTTTCGTACTGGACGCGGACACGCTGGTCCTTCCAGACGGCTGAGGCCAGCGCCGGCAGGATCTCGATCGCCTCGGCGCGCGCATACCAGCTGATCGGATCGACATGGAACCGCGCTGATATGCGCTGGGCGCTGGCGCCGGAATCGGGCGGCAGGCTGGCCATCAGTTTCAGCTGCGCCGCAGCCGCCTCCGCGCCGATGCCCAGATCGCGTGCCGCGCCACCAACACCCGCAAGCGCGAGTGCTTCCGCTTCCGCCTGCGTCAGACCGGTGAGCCGCGTACGATATCCTTCCATCAGCTCGAAACCGCCCAGCCGGCCGCGCTCGGCATAGACCGGCACGCCGGCGGCGCTGAGCTGGTCGATGTCGCGATAAATGGTGCGGACCGAGACCTCGAATTCCCGCGCCAGCGCGTCGGCGCTCACCCGCCCCCGCATCTGCAGGATGATCATGATCGAAAGGAGCCGGCTCGCGCGCATTTCCTGACATTAGCAGAAAATACCTGACACGAGATGTCATATTATGGGGTTTAGCTTTGCCCCGGCTTTCAGATCAGGGGACCGACATGGACGAACAGAGACGCGCGATTCTCAACGCTGGCGCCGCGCTCAGCGCAACCGCCCTGATGGGATGCGCATCGGCGCAAACGCCGGAGCAAGCTGCGGGCACGGTTGCGGCTCCGCCACCGGGCAAGCCGGGCGAATTCGACTGGCTTGCGGGAGAATGGCGCATCAAGAATCGCCGCCTGCTCGCCAGCAAGGAATGGGACCTGTTCGATGGTGAGGCGACGTGCTGGACGATCCTCGCCGGCGTCGGCAGCATCGAGGAGCTGCGTATCCCGGCCCGCAATTTCAGCGGCATGGGCATTCGCCTGCTCGACCAGACGACTAACCTCTGGAACGATTTCTGGGTCAACGCCAAGAGCGGCGTTCTTGCGACCCCGGGCCAGACGGGCGGCTTCATCGACGGCGCAGGCGTTTTCGGCGCCGACGACATGGATGGCGACACGCCCATCAAGGTGCGCGGCGTGTGGGACAATATCAGCGCCGCCACCTGCCGGTGGCGTCAGTCGGTCTCACGGGATGGCAGCAGGACCTGGGAAGACAACTGGATCATGGACTGGACGCGCGCCTGATCCCTACTTCTTCAACTCGTTGTAGATTACGGTGACGTAGGCGTCGTCGGTGATGAAGCTGCCGGCGCCGCCGAAGCGCGGCGTCCATTGCGCCAGCGGTTTTGCCGCAACGGTCTGCTCCAGCGTCTTGCCAGCCTTGACCTGCGCCTCGACCGCCGCACGCGCTCCCTTGTGCATATCGAGCGCGGCCTGAAGATCGGCTTCCGCGGCCACTTCGCCATGGCCCGGGATCACCTTTGTCTTGGGTCCCGCGATCTCGACCAGTTTTTCAAGAGCGGCGATGAATCCGGCCTGCATGCCGCCCGACCCGGTGTCCACAAAGGGATAGCGGTCCTTCATGTAGGTATCGCCCGTATGCAGCACGTCGGCTTCGACAAAGTAGATGAATGTGTCGCCATCGGTGTGCGCGGGCTTGGGCGCGCGAATGGCGCGGATGGTCTGGCCGTTGAGATGGAAATCTATGCCGTTCGAGAACGTCACGACCGGCCAGGCATCCTTCGGCGATGCGGGCGTCACTGCGCCTGTCCGGCTTACGGACTTCACTTCGCCGGTCAGCCGCTTGCGAACATTGTCGCTAGCGAAGATCGTAGCGCCGGCCTTGGCGAAGACTTCGTTGCCGCCGGCGTGGTCGCCATGCCAGTGCGTATTGATCAGGTATTTCGGCTTGCCCTTCGCAAGCTCCTCGATCTTGGCGAGGTTGACCACGGCGTTGGTGGCGTACTGGTCGTCGATGAGGAAGACACCATCATCGCCGACGCTGAGCCCAAGATTGCCTCCCTGCCCCATCAGCATGGAAATGCTGGATCCAAGATCAACCACGCGGCTGACCGCCTGACTGTTCGGCGCAGGCGGTGGCGGCGTCGGCGCGGGCGGTGCAGCGGCGACCGGTTGAGCGGGCGCAACCGATAGCGCGGATGGCGCGGCTGGTTCGGTTGTCGTGCATGCGGCGAGCGCCAGGACAGCGAGGCTCGCGGCTGAAAGGATGATCCTGTTCATTGTGTCCCCCTACTTCTTCAGGCCGTTGTAGAGCGTCGTTGTGAAACTATCCTCGCTGATGAAGCTCCACCCAAAGCCGGCCCATGGCTTCAGCGGCTTCTTCGCGATGGCCTGCTGCAGCGTGTCGCCGGCCTTGATGCGCGCCTCGACCGCCTTGATCGCGCCTTCCAGCATGGCGATCTGCTTTTCCAGAGCGGCCTTGTTGCCCATGTCGCCGTGACCGGGAATGATCCGCGTATCAGCATCGACGATCTTGAGCGTATCCTTCATCGCATCGAGATAGCCCCGGACCGATCCGCCCGACCCGGGATCGATTACCGGGAAAAGTCCGTTGAAGAAAACATCGCCCATGTGAAGGATGTCAGGCTCGACGAAATGGATCATCGAGTCGCCATCCGTATGGCCTGCGCGCACCTTGAACACGCGAATAGCTTCGCCGTTTAGATGGAAGTCGACGCCTTCGGTGAAGGTGACGACAGGCCAGGCCGGCTCGGGCGACGCCGCTGCGGGCTGGCCGTTCAAGCCGATCGACTTCACCTCGCCGCTCAATCGCTTCCGCACATTCTCGTGCGCGAAGATCATCGCGCCGGCCTCGGCGAACGCCTGGTTGCCGCCGGCGTGATCGCCATGCCAGTGGGTGTTCACGAGATAGCGCGGCCCCGCTCCGGCCAACTCCTTGATCTTGGCCAGATTGGCGGGCGCGGAGTTGGGATACTGGTCATCGATCACGAAGACGCCATCCGGCCCGGAAGACACGCCGATATTTCCGCCCTGTCCGAAGATCACGTAGATGCCGCCGCCGAGATCCGTCGTCTTGGGCGCCGGTGGATTGTTCTGCGCGAAGGCGCTGGACGCAGCGACCACAGAAAACGCTGCGGCAATCGCAAAGCCTGCCAGTCTCATTGTGTTCTCCCAAGACGCTTGCCGTGGAGCAGACCCTTGTTGGCGTGTGAGTTCAAGGAAAAACGTCGAGGTTTCCGTCTTGTCATCGCGTGCTAGGCTTCTTGCAGGCACGGGAGAGCCTCCATGAAAATCAGAACATGCCTCGCAGTGGCGTTGGTCGCGCTGGCCGGTTGCACAGCATCCCAGGCGGCGACTTCGGCGGGACAGCACTTCAAGGCTGAAATACGCCGCACCGCCTATGGCGTACCGCATATCAAGGCGGATGATTTCGGCGGCATCGGATATGGCTTCGGCTATGCTAGCGCCGAGGACAATCTCTGCGAAATCCTAGACCGCATGCTCACCGTCACGGCGACACGCGCCCGCTATCTCGGCCCCGGCGACAAGGACGCCAACATTGCGAGCGACCTCTATCACCAGCGCGTGAACCAGTCCGGCGATGTGGAGAAGCTGCTGGCCGGCCCGGCGGAGTCTCCCGACACGCCGTCGGCAGATGCACGCGCGATCGCTTCAGGCTATGTCGCCGGCCTCAACCGCTTCATCCGTGACAAGGGCGCCGCGATTACCGACCCGCGCTGCAAGGGCCAGCCATGGGTCAAGGAAATCGCCGAGATCGATTTCTGGCGTCACATGTTCGTCGGCCAGACCATCGATGGTTTCATCGCGCCGACAACCGAAGCGGCGCCGCCGACAGGACAACGCGCGGAAGCCGCGCCTGACGCCTTCATCGACGAGATCGGTCTTGGCTCGAACGCCTATGGTCTCGGCAAGGAAGTGACCAAGGGCGGACGCGGCATGGTGCTGGGCAATCCGCACTATCCCTGGGAAGGCCCCAACCGCTTCTATCGCGTGCACTTCACCATTCCCGGCAAGCTGAACGTCGTCGGCGTCTCCTATATCGGCATGCCCCTGATCCGCATGGGCCATACGGATGCGATCGCGTGGAGCAATACCGTCTCCACGGCGCGGCGCTTTGGCTATTACGAGCTAACGCTCGATCCGGCCGATCCCACGAAATACATGTATGAGGGCCAGTCGACGCCGATGGATCGCGTCGATGTCACCGTCCAGGTCAAGCGCGGCGACAAGCTGGAAGACGTTACCCGCACGCTCTATTCGACGCGCTGGGGCATGGTGGTCTCCTCAAAGACCTATCCGTGGGATTCGCAACACGCCTTCGCGCTGCGCACGCCGCGCGTCGGCCTGCGCGATGTCGATCAGTACATGACGGTCTGGCAGTCGAAGAGCGTCCGCGAACTGCGCGAAGTGCTCGGTCGCTACCAGTCCTATCGCTTCAACACGACGGCAGCCGATTCAGGCGGTGAGACGCTCTATGGCGATCTCGGCATGATCCCGAATGTGTCGCGCGAACTGGCCGAAGCCTGCTCGATCTCCGACCTTGCGAAGGAGCAGTGGAAGAAGGAACGCGTGGCCGTGCTCGATGGCTCGCGCGCCGCCTGCGACTGGAAGACGGATCCGGACGCATCAGCGCCCGGCGTGTTCGGCCCAGCCGCCTCGCCTCACCTCTTCCGCACCGACTACGTCACGCAGAGCAATGACAGCTATTGGCTGACCAACCCCGCGCAGCCCCTCACTGGCTACAGCCCGATCTGGGGCGATGAAGCTACGCCACGCTCCCTGCGTACGCGGCTCGGCCTTATCCAGGTGGCCGACCGCATCGCGGGCAAGGACGGCTTCGGCGCGCCGAAGTTCGACCTGAAGTCGCTGCAGCAGGCGATATACTCCAACCGCAACTATGGCGCCGAGCTGACCAAAGAGGATCTCGCCAAGCTGTGCTGGCAATCAGCCCGGCCAGGCATACCCGCGGCCTGCAAGGCAATCGCGGCGTGGGACGGCAAGGTCGACCTCGACAGCCGCGGCGCGCACCTCTTCCACATGTTCGCCGAGAACAAGGGCCTCAAGTTCAAGGTCCCGTTCGACGCGAAGGATCCGGTGCATACGCCCAACACGCTCGATGTCGCCGATCCTGCCGTGCTCGAAGCGTTCGCGAAGGCCACCGAAAAACTGGCAGAGCTGAAGATCGCGCCCGACGCCCGCCTCGGCGACGTGCAGCGCGAGACGCGTGGCGAGGAGCGCATTCCTATCCATGGCGGCGCAGGGCCTGAAGGCGTCTTCAACGTCATCACGGTCGAGAGCCTGGAGCCGAAGCTCGGCTGGACCAGCATCCGCCACGGCGCAAGCTGGATCATGACGGTGGAGTTCACCGACAAGGGCCCCGTCAGCCAGGGCATCCTCACCTATTCGGAATCGACGGACTCAACGTCGCCGCATCACTCGGACCAGACGCGTCTCTACTCGCAGAAGGGCTGGGACGACCTGCTCTTCTCCGATGCGGACGTCGAAGCCCACGTGGTGAGCCGCGAGACCGTCGAGCAATAGCTAGTTCAGTTCCTCGGCAACACAGCCGGGGCCATCGAACGCCACCGAATCGACGCGGCCGCCCGCCATCACGAAGCGCGTGGTGCAGGTCGAGCGAAGCGTCTGGGCCGGGTGGCGCACCGGATAGGTCTCGGTGATGGTCTCGGTCTTCTGCTTGCCGTCCTTGTCGGTGAAGGTGCGCTTCACTTCGCGCTGCTCATCGGACACGTATTCAGGCTGCTCGGTCACCGTGACCTTGGTGTAGCTCCACAGTTCGCGTCCGTCAGACAACGTGGACCTGTTTTGGGGCGGCCCCCAATTGACCATGATCTCGTCGCTCGACCTTCCCGTGAGCAGGTCCATGTGCTGGCGATAGCCTTCCTCGCTTACGCACGCTGACAGCGCGAATGAGGAAGCCGCCGCAAAGGCGAATGCGATAGAGCGAAGTTTCATCTGTCCCACCTGCGTCCAATGCCCCGGATCATCCCCCGGCAGGGTTGAACCCAGTTTGAATGAGGTCGGGACGCAAGACCAGTCCCGGAAGGACCTGCGATCCTAGTTCGGACGCGGGGTAATCTGGCCTGGATCGACCGAAACCAGTCCGCTTGAGGGCGGCGGGGTGAGTTGGATCGGGATCGAATCCGAGGGCTCGGACGGCGTGTAGCGGGCCGGCGCGGAGGGCGTCGGCGCGGGGGCGGTCGTGGCGGGTGGAGTCGGCGTCGTCGCAATCGGCTGCGGCGCCACGGGATACTGGACCGCCTGCGCCCCGCCCTGTGACGGGGCCGAGGTCAGGTCAGACCGGATGAACGCCTTCTGACCGTTCTTGAGCACGACCTGATACCAGTTCCAGCCCGGAAACCGCGCAATGCCGACAACGTTCAGCACGAGTCCCGTGCTGCCGCTGCTGAGCACCTGGGTCTGCTGGTTGGCGAAAGGCTCCGCGCGCAGGCGCACGCCCGAACCCTGGATAACGACCTGCCCGGCAGGCGTGTACGGTTCCACCGTATAGGCGATCGTCGCCGCTGTCGGCTGACCAGCAATCTGCGCCATCGTAGGGGTGCCGGACGCCAGAACCAGAGCCATCGCCGTCACAGCCAGAACGCGCATCGCCACACCTGATCTTTTCACGGGCAAGGAACAGCCCGCAGCGCGGCAGCCTCCCGAAAAACCGCGGCCAAACCGTGGCAAGATCAGAGCAGACTACAGTTGTGCCTGGAACGGAATCGCGGCCACTAGGGCTTCTGCCAGAGCCGTCTATTCAGACACTCCGCTCCCGCGACCTGCGGACAGCTGTGCAGCGAGAACAGCACGGTTTCAGCCCGGGCGATCAAGTGATCGAATGGAACGAAGCCCATGGCATCATCCTTCGGATCCCCCGGAGGCGCGCCACGATAAGGCCAGGCTTCCGGAAACTGCGCGACCAGGGAACGATGACCGCTGGGCGCGCGGCTATCTTCGGAATTGTCCCGATTGTCGCCCATCATGAAGACGTGCCCAGCAGGCACCTTGAACACGGGTGTTTCATCAAGGTCGCTGTTGTCACTCCACTCGTGGATCAGGTGCGGCTTCTGCTCGCCAGGAAGTTGCTCACTGTACTCAATCGCAGTTGTCACGCGTCCTTCAGAGTCGTCGGGAGCGTAGGTAAGCCTGCGAACCTGCCCGCGTTCGATCATCTCTCCATTCAGGATGAGGCGGCCGTTCCGCATCTCAACAGTGTCGCCGGGCAAACCGATCACGCGCTCTATGTGGATGAGATCGTTGTGCGTGTGCATAAAAATGACCACATCGCCGCGTTTCGGTGCTTGGCCGAACAGCCGCTCGTCCGGATTATCTGGATCGTCAGGAATGAATAGAAGGCCAAGACCGAAGGGTATCGACGCGCGTGTGTAGCCATAGGCAAAATTCGACGCTGCGACGCGGTCGCCGACCAGCAGCGAGGGCGCCATGTGCTCCGACGGTATCGAGCGCAAGTGGAAAGCCAGCGTCGAGAACACCAGCCAGAACAGTCCGAACAACACGACGCGCTTGACCCCCGCTGGCGTGTACCACCCCATCAGCGACAACTCACCGAACAGACGCGGCCTCAGCCAACGCGTCCCGCCATAGGCCGCGTTGAACCAGGCGACGCGGTTGGCAGGCCTTGCTCCGTCTGTCGACAGTTCGGTCAGCATGCTGTCGACATAGTCCGGTTTGAACAAGCGAAAGCCTGCGATCTTCGACGGCCGCCCGTCCGGACCGACCAGAAAGAAACCGCCTCTGTGCCAATAGCGGGGCAGCACAAGACCCTTTTCCTTCAGACGCCGCGCCGACCGCCGCCAGCGCGCTGCGATCGATCTCCGGAAAAAGAAGAACAGGAAGTCATAGAAGCGCGAAGACGGCGGCATCACGAACACAGCCTTCTCGCGCAGCGAATCGTTGTTCCCGATCTCCTCCATCTCCCAGAGCGTGCTTGGCCGGTCGAGCGGAACGGCAATGATGAGGCGCGCGTCGCGCGCCAGTCTCTGCATGTGGCCGCGCCAGTCGTCATCCGACGTTGTCAGCTTCGCCGCGCCATAACCCCCTTCGACGTCGCCTATGGCGATGAGGGGCGTGTCTGTCCCGATCACTGTTGCGAGCGCTAGCTCCAACTCCCAGGGATCGCCCAGCAGCATACGCTGGCCGAAATGCGGCCAATCGTTCGGCGCCTTGATCCGCCCCGATGTCACGAATGGGCGCAGATACAGCATGAACGGTCGCCCTTCGGCGACAACGTCGTTGAAATGGCCGTTGAGGCGCGTCTGCGTCCTGCGCCAGCCGGCGCGGTAGACGTTCACCCAGATGATCGGCGCAAGGCCAAGAACCAGAAGGAGAAGGGTCAGTCCGAAACTGAGCGAGCCCGGTCCGGTCTTCGGGATGGCCTCGAAGAAGAAGGAGAAGACAGTCGCGAGCAGCAGCCACACCGCTGCAACGCCGGCAAGCGTTTCGCTGCTCAGGAACGTTGCCTGCCCTTGCCGCCTATCCATATGCGTCCCCGCTTCCCCGAAAGGACGCTAGTTGGCGTTGGAGTGCGGCGCAATCCAGCCGGATAGCCGGTGCTCCGGCCTAGAGCATCGCCGGGATAACACGATCCGGCGGCTTGTGGCCGTCGGCGAAGGTCTTGATGTTGATGATGACCTTCTCGCCCATGTCGATCCGGCCCTCGAGCGTCGCGGAGCTCATGTGGGGCAGCAGCACGACGTTGCGAAGCGCCTTGAGGCGCGGGTTCACATTGGGCTCGTTCTCGAACACATCGAGCCCGGCGCCGGCGATCTCGCCAGCTTCCAGCGCCCGGATCATGGCGGCTTCGTCGATCACGCTGCCGCGGGCGGTGTTCACCAGATAGGCGTCGGGCTTCATCAGCTTGATGCGCCTCGCCGAAAGCAGGTGGAAGGTCGCTGGCGTGTGCGGGCAGTTGATCGACACGATGTCCATCCGCGCCAGCATCTGGTCGAGGCTTTCCCAGTAAGTCGCCTCGAGTTCCTCGGCGACCTGCGGGCGCACCGGCTTGCGGTTGTGATAGTGAATCTGCAGGCCGAAGGCTTTTGCGCGCCGCGCTACGGCCGTGCCGATGCGGCCCATGCCGACAATGCCGAGCCGCTTGCCGTGGATCCTGCGCCCCAACATCCAGGTCGGCGACCAGCCCGTGAACTGTCCTTGCTGGATCGCGTTGACGCCATCGACGATCCGGCGCGGCACGGAGAGGATCAGCCCCATCGTCATGTCGGCGGTGTCTTCGGTCAGGACGCCCGGCGTGTTGGTGACGGTGATCCCGCGCGAGACGCAGGACTGCACGTCGATATTGTCCACGCCGACGCCGAACTGCGCGATGAGCCGGAGCCTCTCTCCTGCCCGCGCAAGAACGCGGCCGTCGATCTTGTCCGTCAGCGTCGGCACCAGCACGTCGCAACGCGCGGCGGCGTCGCACAGCTGGTCGATGGTCATGGGCTGGTCCGAGGTGTTTAGTTCCACGTCGAAGAGCTCGCTCATGCGCGTTTCGACCGGCTCGGGCAGCCGGCGGGTCACGATGACCTTCACCTTCGGGCGGGACATGGGCATTTCTCGGGACGTTCCTCGTTATCCGGTGCGCGGGTCTTCCCGTCTCACCTTTCGCGCGGTGTAGCAAAGGGGGCCGTCGGGGCCAACCTTGGCGGCCTGACTATCCACTGCGCGCGCCTCTTGTGACATCCGCATGGCAAATGCGGGATTTACCTCGTTTTGAGCGCCGTGGTTAAGCCGACTTTCACCCTGTCATGGTTCTCCTGTTCTCCCTGTCTCTCCAGCATGAGTGAGGTCGCGCCGTGAGCGAAATCCGCACCCGACTCATCATTTTGCTGGCTGTTGCGAAGATTTTCGGCGCCGCGCCTGCCCTGGCGCAGGAAGCCCTCGCACCTGGCAGCTTCAAGGCCTATGCGCCGTCGGGCGCAGAAGCCCGTGTCAGCGACTTCTCGGGCAAGCCCGTGCCGCGTTATGCCAGTCTGCGGCATGACACTGTGAACGGTCGCGCCGGCCCCAGCCTCGATTACCCCGTCCGCTGGACCTATGAGCGTCTCGGCCTGCCGGTCGTGATCGTCCGGGAAAGCCAGGACTGGCGGAAGATCCGCGATCCGATGGGCGACGAAGTGTGGGTGAACAAGTCCCAGCTAGCCGGAGAACGTACTGCGATTACGACCGATACCGGCATCATCTATCGTGAGTCGAACGACAGTTCCGCGGCGGTGGCTCGCTTTGCGGCCGGCGCGGTGATGTCGCTGTCGGGCTGTTCGGGCGAGTGGTGCCGGGTCGAGGCCGAAGGCCGCCCGGGCTGGGTCTCCAAAGCCCGGCTGTGGGGCGCGGACGAGCTGTCGCCTGCCGGCTGACACCCTGTTTGTTTGGCTGATTCTAGCTTCGGCCAGCCCCAGCTTGGCCGCCCTGCCCCTGTGTGTTAACGGGCCTCTCCTTCCCGGAGCGGCCCATGACGCAAGTTGCAGATTCTCCTCACGCTTTTCACAAGCCGCAGGCGTCCTACAGCTATGAGGAGCTGTTGAAGAGCAGCGTCGGCGAGCTGTTCGGGCCGGGCAATGCCCGGTTGCCGGCGCCGCCCATGCTGATGCTGGACCGGATCACCGAGATCTCGCTCGATGGCGGCCCGCACAAGCGCGGTCACCTGGTTGCGGAGCTGGATATCAATCCCGATCTCTGGTTCTTCAAATGCCACTTCCCGGGTGATCCCGTGATGCCGGGCTGCCTGGGACTCGACGCAATGTGGCAGCTGGTTGGTTTCTGGCTGGGCTGGTCCGGATCGCCCGGCAAGGGTCGCGCGCTTGGCGTCGGCGAGTGCAACTTCACGGGTCAGGTCACGCCGGAGAAGAAGCTGGTGCGCTACGAGATCGACATCCGCCGCGCCATCCGTACGCGACTGACCATGGGAATCGCCGACGGAAGCGTGTTCCTGGATGGCGAAAAAATCTACGCCGCCAAGGACATGAGAGTTGGCTTGATGAGGCAGGCCGCGTAGCATTCGCGGCTCACAGGGAGTTTTACCGCAATGGCCGTCAATGGCCCAGATCTTCGCCGGGTAGTCGTGACAGGCATGGGAATCGTGTCCTCGATCGGCGACACGATCCGTGAAGTCACCGACAGTCTCAAGAACGGCGTGTCGGGCATCACCTTCAGCCAGGAATATGCGGATAAGGGCTTCAAGTCCCAGGTCCATGGCAAGCCGAAAGCCAGTCCCGAGGACCATGTCGACAAGCGCGCGATGCGCTTCATGGGTGACGGCGCCGGCTGGTGCCACATGGCGATGACACAGGCGATCGCGGACGCGGGCCTGGACGAGCGCCATATTACCAATCCGCGCACCGGGCTGATCGTCGGCACGGGCGGACCGTCCACACGCGCCATCGTCGCCGCGGCGGACTCGACCCGCGAGAAAGGCTCCCCGCGCCGCATCGGGCCATTTGCCGTGCCCAAGGCGATGTCGTCCACTGCTTCGGCGACGCTCTCGACCCTCTTCAAGATTCTTGGCGTAAACTATTCGATCTCGTCGGCCTGCACGACCTCCCTGCATTGCGTCGGCGCCGCGACTGAGCAGATCCAGTGGGGCAAGCAGGACGTGATGTTCGCCGGCGGCGGCGAGGAACTCGACTGGACGCTGTCCTGCCTGTTCGACGGTCTCGGCGCGATGTCATCCAAGTACAATGGCGATCCGGCCCGCGCCTCGCGCGCCTTCGACGCTGACCGTGACGGCTTCGTGATCGCAGGGGGCGCCGGCATGGTGGTGCTCGAAGAATACGAACACGCCAAACGCCGCGGCGCGACCATTTATGGCGAAGTCGTCGGTTATGGCGCAACTTCGGATGGCCACGACATGGTGGCGCCATCCGGCGAAGGCGCCGTGCGCGCCATGCAGATCGCGATCGAGCAGGCCGGCCGCGCACCCGACTATCTCAACCCGCACGCCACCTCGACGCCGGTCGGCGACGTCAAGGAACTGGAAGCCGTGCGCGCCGTGTTCGGCCAACAGGCGGCTGACCAGCCGATGATCTCGGCCACCAAATCGATGACCGGCCACTCACTGGGCGGCGCCGGTGTGCAAGAGCTGATCTACTCGCTGATCATGATGAAGGAGCGTTTCGTTGCGCCCTCCATCAACATCGACAACCTCGATCCGCTCGCCTACGGCGTGAACATCATCCGCGAGGCACGCGAGGCCATCATCAAGATGGTGATGTCGAACTCGTTCGGCTTCGGCGGAACGAACGGCTCGATCGCAGTAGCGAAGGTCTAGCGGTCATCTTCCTGTCCTGCTCCGGGCTGGAACTCCTGGAACGGTTGCCTCAATTCTCTTGACCCGTCCGGGATGAACTGGATGCGAGTGTAGAAGTTCGCGACGCCGTTTTCGCCGACATCCATGTCCGTCGTGTTGATGAACACGCCCATCGGCGACCAGTCGCGGATCGCGCTTCCCGCAACACCGATCTCGCAGCCGACGGCTACGACCGTGACGCGCCCGCTGGTCGCGCCCTGCGCCAGCGCCTGGTTCAGGCCCACCAGCGCAGCCTGATTGAGAATCTCGAAGACGTACTCGCTGGTTGCGTTCTGCCCCATGGCGCCGGCTGCGAAGCTGTTTTGCATCATCGTGACCCCGCCGCTGTAGGCCGGCTGGAAGGTTACATTGACGTGAGCTTGGATGGAGATGCCGTTTTCCAGAACCTCGATCTCAGGCAGTGGCGCGAACGGTTCCTGCGCGCTGGCCCCAAGCGGTGCGGCGCAGGCAGCCGACACGATCAGTGCAAGCCGCGCGACAGCGCCGCCCAGCAGCAGCGAAAATCTCGAAGACATGGATTGTGCTCCACCAGTCCGGATGCCCCTTGCGACCGAACGTGCGGAGCAGACGTCGCGCATGCATCCCGAATGGCACGGCAATCGTCGCAAATTGTCTCGACCGCTGGTTTCCGCAGAACCAGCTAGCGCCCGCAGGCGTCGGCATCGCGCACAGCATCAAGCACCGGCGCCGCCTTCAATTCCTGCGGCGAGAAGCGCGAAGCCCCGCCCTGCAACAGCCGAGAGCAGGACTGCATCACCAGATCGTCGCGCGCGTTCATGATTGCGGTCGGCAGTTTCCGGACGCGCACCTTGCCATCGATCGTGATCGTGACGAGCCGCTCATCGGCTGTGAACCCGGCAAAGGTGACGTCGCCCTGCCCGTCGCGAAACCGCGCGACCTCGCGCCCGCTGGCGGCATCCCACACCCGCGCTTCGCCATCTTCCGCCGCGCTGGCCAGAAGCGACCCATCCTGGTTGAAAGCAATATGCCTGATGTGAGCGACATGGCCGGTCAGCATCTGGATCGATCCAGCCCCGACATCCATGAGCCGGATAGCGAAATCACTCATCGGCAACGCGACCATCCGGCTGTCCCGGCTGAACACGGGCGGCCCCTGAGCCAGGGGAAGCCCTTCGAACATGCGCTGCTGGGCGCCGGTTGCCGCATCCCATACCCGCACCGTCTGATCCGACGATGTCGTCGCGATCAACCGCCCATCAGGACTGAACGCCATGTCCAGAAGTGGCCCGCCATGACCGCGCAGAACCGTCAGTTCCTTGCCCGTCGTGGCGTCAAATACCCTGGTGACTTCCGAGCGTGCAACGGCGCCAGTATCCTCAAGCCCATCTGTCCAGATCGGGAAGCTGGCTATGCGACTGCCGTCTGCGCTGAACGTTGCGAAGCCGATTCCGGCGGTCGTCAGATCCGGCATCCTCGCCGCCTGCGCGCCAGCGCCGTCCCACATCGCCACATCGTCCGCGGCATAGACCAGCACGCGCGGCCCCGCTCCAGCCCAGATCAAGGCCAGGCCGGCGCCGCTATCAGAGCTGGTCCGAGAAACAGATTTGCCGCCGGCAATGTCCCAGATCGCGGCGGCGCCGTCCTCTGACAAGGTCAGGAGCCGCGAGCCATCGGGGTTGAAAACTGCGTGAGAAACAAGATCGCCATACTTGAATGTCGCCAGCCGCCCGCCGTTCTCTAGCGACCACACACTTACCGATCCATCGCCCACCGGAATTGCGATGCGCTTTCCATCCGCGCTGAGGGTTGGTGGAAACTGGCTGGCGCGCGCATCCAGAACCAGCCCCTCATCCTCTCTGCTGATCGACCACACGCGCACCTGTCCATCTTCCGTGGCCACCGCAACGCGCCTGCCGTCCGGGCTCAGAACGGCGCCGTTGGTAAAGCCTGCCGCGAAGGCCGGCGTGGCAATGCTGGTCCCCTGCAGCGTCCAGACAACCGGCGGAGTGAACTCGGTTCCGGTGAGCAGGCGAGTGTCATCGCCGCTGAACTCGAGATGGTACACGGGCTCGATGTCGACGAACCAGTTGCCGGTCTTGCGGCCGGTCGCGGTGTCGAAGATCGTGACACTGCCGTCGAACGATCCCGCCGCGATCCGCCTGCCATCATTGCTGAAGGCCGTTCTTGAAATCTGATGCCCAACATTGCGGTAGGAACGGACCCGCTTGCCGGAAAGGTCGAACAGGACCAGCTCTTCGGCCAGCCCTCGCAATGCAAGCAGGCGGTCGCCCGAGGGATTCATCTCGACGGACGAGTCCCGGCCGAGCTCCCAGTCTCCGACAACGCGCCCCTCGCTGATATTCCATCGCCGCACCTGTCCCAGCGCAGAGACTGTGATGACCTCGCCGCCATCGGGCGTGAGCATCACCTGGCCAACGGCGTCAGGCTGCAGCAGGTCGGCGAGCTTCCTGCCGGCGCCGTCCCAGACAGTCACGCGCTGGTTGTCATCGGAGATGGCGATCCGCGTTCCATCGCGATTGAAGGCAAACTCCTGAAAGCTGCCCCCGCCCGTGGCGAGCTTCGCAAGTTCTTTCCCCGTCGCCGAATCCCACAGCCTCCCCACACCATCCTGGCCCAGTGTGAAAACCTTGAGGCCGTCCGGGCTGAAGCGGGCGCGCACGGCGCCTTCGTGCTCGCCCAGGATGGCTAGCTGTTTTCCCGTCGAGGCATCCCACAACGCCGCCTCGCCCGCGGCTGTACCGGCGACAAGGTGTTTGCCGTCCGGGCTGAACTGAATGCTGAAGAAGACCGGTCCGGAATCCGGCAGCATGGCGTCGGCTGCGGCCTCGGTGGTCGCAAAATCGAGCCCGCCGCTCAAGGCGCGGCGCAACTCGACCTCGGCTGCCTTTGCATCGAAGCCGGTCAGCGGATCAGACGCACCTCGCAGACCCGCCACTGCGTAGCGCGCCGCGCGGTCGAAAAAGCCGAGATCGGACGCGACGCGCGCAGCCTCGGCAAGCTGGGCGCTGCGCAGACGGCCTGCCTCGCGCTGCTGGCCGCTCCAGACTGCCGTTACAATTCCCGCTGCAACGGCCACCACGCCCGCGACAACTCCTCCAGTCAGCAGCATTCTTCGCCGCTCCTCGCGCCGGTTGCGCTGCCAGAGGTCGTCGAACTTCACGCCCAGCAGTCCCGCTGCGATGCGGGTGCAGGCGCGGTTGAGCGAATCCCTGCGCAAGTCTATGCCGAGCGGCTCGATCGGCATCGCGCTGGACTTGAAGTCGGCGCGCAGTCCCGGCGGGAAGCATTCCGTTGCCGGATCGCCCGAATTTGGTTCGCCATCGATGATCACGGCATAGACGTGATCGCCACGTCCCGTGGACTTGAAGTGCTCGACTTCCGAACTGACCCAGCGCGACTGCGCCGAACGTGGCGAGCAGACCACGATCAGGCTTTCCGAATCCTCGATGGCGCCGCGCACGGTGGCGCTGATGTCGGTGGCGGCGCCCATTTCGTCCATGTCGCGGAAGAAGCGGCCAAGCCGTCGCGACTTGCCACGGCCGAGGACCGAAACATCGCTGGAGATCACGTCGGGCGAGATGCCTAGCGGAACGCGGTAGTCTTCCAGCGCCCGGTGCAGGCGCTGCGCCGCGCGCATGTCGGTCTGGCTATAGCTGATGAAAGCGCGATAGCGCCTGCTCGCGTCCACGACCTGACCTCTCCCTTGGCCCGCCGCCCTTGAGGCTGCATCCGGCCGGGGCGGACCTTGCGACGGAGACCGCCTTCCCGCAACTGCAAGCCAGCACGCTTGACTGGCCCGCCGCCTCCCCCTACCCCGCGAACCTCAGCATAGGAGCCGTCCCATGGCCGACTGGACCTTCCCCAAAGGCGACCTGATGAAGGGCAAGCGCGGCCTCATCATGGGCGTCGCCAATGACAAGTCGATCGCCTGGGGCATCGCCCAGCAGCTTGCAGCGCAGGGCGCCGACATCGCCTTCACCTATCAGGGCGAGGCGCTGGAGCGCCGGGTGCGTCCGCTGATCGAATCGATCGGCATGAACACGATGATCTCAGCCGATGTTACCAACGACGCCGAGATGGATTCGGCCTTCGCCCAGCTCAAGGCAAAATACGGGACTATCGACTTCCTCGTTCACGCCATCGCTTTCGCCGGCAAGGACGAGCTGCAGGGCTCGTTCGTCGCCAACACCACGCGCGAAGGCTTCCGGCGCGCGATGGACATTTCGGTGTTCTCGTTCGTCGACGCTTCGCGCCGCGCCTCCGAGATCATGAACCCCGGCGGTTCGATCGTCTCGATGACCTATCTTGGCGCCGAGCGCGTCGTGCCGTCCTACAATGTGATGGGCGTCGCCAAGGCTGGCCTCGAGGCCGCCACACGCTACGCCGCGCGCGACCTCGGCGTGAAGGGTATTCGCGTCAATGCGATTTCCGCCGGTCCGATGCGCACGCTCGCCATGGCCGGCATCAAGGGCGGCAAGACGCTGATGAGCACTGGCCGCGACTGGTCGCTGCTCAAGGAAGATACGTCGATGGAGGGCGTGGCCGGCTGCGCGCTCTATCTGCTGTCGCCGCTCGGCCGCTCGATCACGGGCGAGGTCGTGCACGTGGATGCAGGCTTCCACATTGTGGGCGTGCCGGACATTGACGGCGCCAACGGGCCCGCTGGCGCCTAGGACCTACTGCGTGTCGGCGAGACTGTAGGAAGCGAGCGTGCCCTGCTGGGCCGTCGCCATCGCTTGGTTTGCCGCCTGCATGACCCAGCCATCCGGCGAGGTCAGCACCAGCATGGCGCCGTAGGCAAGACCAACGAGGCCTGCCGCGCTCAGCACCACGACAAGAACGCCGCGAACGCTGTCGCTGACATGAAGCCCGCGGTGTTCGCCGGAAGCCGATTGTTCAAAAGCCATAGTCCGTCTCCTCACACCGGACCGCGCTTCGTCGCGCTGTGTCCGTCACACGGCATCGGTCAGTTGACCGCAAGCCAATGCCGCAAGCTCGCGGGCGAATGCCCGCTTGCGCCGGGGAGATGCTCGTTGGGGAGGTGGCCTTTTGGCGTTTACGCCTTCGGGCTCTGTGTCGCGCCGTTCCCGGCTCGATGGCTCAATCTAACCCACGCAAACGAGAGCGCAACACTCTCGCTGTGGCTCAACCTGGAGACTGCGCAGTTTCCGGCGTGACTGGCGTGGGGTACGCGTCGCCCGTCACGAAAGGGCCTGCAGGAATGGAACACGCTGTTCCGTTGCTGGTTCCTCGGGAACTTGCCGGCGCCTAGGCTCGGGCCGCGACGCCCAGCTTCTGCAGCTGCGTCCACACTGGGGCAACCAGCCGGTCGATCGAATCCGCATCCGGCGTCGCGTCGCGGTTCGGTGGTCCGGCCTCGCAAGCCACCACGATATCGCAATAGTGCCGGGCCGGATCGATGAAGCGCGCCTGGGCTGCACGCACGAAGCGCAGGTATTGCTGGATCACACTTTCCGCGCTCCTGCCCCGCTCCGCCTCGTCGCGGCGGATGCGGCGGATCAGGCGCAGGTCCGCCGGCGCATCGACAAATACGGTGAGATCGAACAGGTCCGCGAAGGACGGATCCGACAGCACGTGGATGCCCTCGATGATCACCACCGGCCGCGCCTCGACGCGCTTGGTCACGCCGGTCTTCCGGTCGTGGCTCGGAAAATCATAGACCGGCTGCTCGATGCTCTCGCCTCGCTTCAGCGCTTCGATGTCGCGGCGCAGGTGCACCATGTCCTTGTTGGCCGGATCGTCGAAATTGAAGGCGCGCTCAAGCTCGGCATTCTTCATGGCGAGCGCCGCTTCGCCATAGTGCGCGCGACCGAAATAGTAGTTGTCTTCGGTGACCAGCTGGCACCTGCCCTCGCCCAGCCGCGCATGTAGCGCGCGCGCCAAGGTTGTCTTGCCGGAACCCGATCCGCCGGTGACCGCGATCATGAAGGAGCCGGCCATTCCGCCTCAGTCCTCCTGCCGGTCGGCCAGGTCGCGCCTCACGCGCTCGGACGCCAACAGCTGGTCAATGCGCCGCGCCTCGTCATAGCTGTCGTCGGCGACAAAGCGGAGGATCGGCGTAAAGCGCATGTCGATCTCGCGGCTCAGGCGGCCGCGCAGGAAGCCGGCAGCACGATTCAGCGCCGCCACCGTCTTGGCCATGTCGTCTCCGCCGAGCGGAGCTGCAAACGCCGTCGCGTTCTTTAGATCAGGCGAGATCCTGACCTCGGTAATGGTGATGGATTTTCCATACAGATCGGGGTCGGCGAACTCCTCGCGGGCGAAAATATCCGTCAGCGCATGGCGGATCAGTTCCCCGGCGCGAAGCTGTCTCTGGGTGGGCGGTTTCATCGGGATGTCAAAGTACCGGCGGGCCGCGATGTCAAGGCATGGCGCCCGCCGGCAGACAGATGCCTTGGCCTAGGAGTCCAGATTCGCCGGATCCCAGAATACTGATAGCGCCACCGCGGCCAGCAGGATCGCCCGGCGGTCCGCCTCGCTGGCGCCCGGCGCCTCGAACATCACCGGATTGCCATTGATTTCGACGCCGCCGACGGCGACGCCATTTCGCTCGAACACATAGCCGATCGGCGCAGATACCGGCAGGACCGATCCCGCGATCTCATGGACCGAGTGGACATCCAGGACGGCGCCTTCGACCATCACCCTGCCGCGCCGCTCATGCTTGTTGGTGAGGCCAGGCGTGGACTCCTGCACCTCAAGCGCCGCAACCATCTTCTGACCTTCCGCGCGGAAGTCGCAGACATAGCCCATCGGCGCTGGCTTGAATTCTACGATGTCGATCGTGATCGAGCGCTCTTTCATCGTGCAGCTGGCGTCGACGCCCTTCGCGAACGCCGGTCCGCTCAGGCCGAACGCCGATCCGCCATCGCGCATGTTGTAGAGTTCGAAGAAGGACAGCCGCGACGCCGACCGCTTGAACGATCCCTTGTGCTGGCCCGCCGTGAAGGCGCCGGTCTCGCCGCCGCCAATGCCGGTAATCGGGGTCGAACTGGCGGCCTGCAAAGCGGCGGGCCGCGCCATCTCGGCGGGCTTGATCATGCCACAGGCGGAAAGCGCGGTCATCGCTAGGGCGGCGCCGGTCATCGTCAGACGTTTCATGGAAAGGAAGCTCCGGTCGTTTCTTGTTTTTCTCAGCTCAAAGGGACGCCGCAACGGCATTGAGAATGCCTGACCGCGTCCCCGGAAGGCCCGCATGGCATGCCTAATTTGAATTGAAAATGGCCATGTCGTTTTTCCGGCCCCGGCGGCTGCCGAAACGCCTAGGTTGGAGATACACCAACGGACACCACATAGAGCCAGCCATGCTGAACCGCCTCCCCGACCACGACAAACTCTACGAACACATCCTGCGCCGCGATCCGGAGCTGGATGGCGTGATCTATGTCGGCGTGAAGACTACAGGCATCTTCTGCCGTCCGGTCTGCCCGGCCCGCACGCCATTGTCGAAGAACATCACCTTCTACGGTTCACCAGACGAGGCGCTGGTCGCCGGCTTCCGCCCCTGCAAGCGCTGCCGTCCGCTGGATGATCCCAACGCGCCCGGCGTCGTCCTGGAAAAATTGCTGCAACTGGTTGAATCCGATCCGTCCCGCCGCTGGAGCGAGGACGACCTGCGCGACTTAGGGATAGAGCCCGCGACCGCGCGTCGCCAGTTCCAGAAACGCTTCGACATGAGCTTCTCGCAATACGCCCGAGCCCGCCGCCTGGGCCACGCGTTCAACACGATCAAAAAGGGTGACGCCGTGATCTCTGCTCAGCTCGATGCCGGCTTCGAGTCCGGTTCCGGCTTCCGCGAAGCCTTCTCCCGCCATTTCGGCGAGGCGCCCCAGAAATCACGCAAGGCCCTGACCTTTGCCATGGACTGGATCGATACGCCGCTCGGGCCGATGCTCGCCATCGCCGACGACAAGCAGCTCCACATGCTGGAGTTCGCCGAACGCAAGACGCTGCAATCCCACGTCGATCGCTACCGCAAACAGTTCAACGCTACGGTCCTGCCCGGCGAGACGCCTGCGCTGAAACTGATCAAGAAGGAACTGAAAGACTATTTCGCGGGCAAGAACCTCGGCTTCACGTCCAGGATCGCCAGTGCCGGCACTGAGTTCCAGAACACGGTGTGGGACGAGCTCCGCCGCATCCCGCCGGGAGAGACCCGCTCTTACCTCGACGTCTCGAAACGCATCGGCCGCCCTACCGCCATGCGCGCTGTCGCCAACGCCAACCGCCTCAACCGCTGCGCCATCATCCTGCCCTGCCACCGCGTCATCGGCTCGGACGGCACGCTCACGGGCTACGCCGGCGGTCTCTGGCGCAAGCAATGGCTGCTCGATCACGAGCGCCGCGTGACAGGCAAGACGCTGCTGTAGGCCAGCCAAGGGCAAAATTTCGGAGAAATTCGAGGGGTCACGCGAACCAGCCATTCGCCCAGCGTCCGCACACTACGCGAACCATGAACACGCTCAGCTCTATCGCGCTTTCAGGCGTCAATGCCGCAACACTGCGCGCGCAGGCCGCCGCGAGCAACATTGCCAACGTGCGCTCGAACGGCGCGGCGCCGGGCGCTGCAGGTCCTGCGGCCTATACGCCTCTCGAAGTCGAGCAGGCCGCGACCGGATATGGCGGCGTGGACGCGAAGCTCGCCCCTGCCGCACGCGAAGCGCTTCTGGCCTACGACCCCAGCGCGCCCTACGCCAACAGCGCTGGATTCGTGACCATGCCAGACGTGGATCTGGCAAGTGAATTCCTGCAGCTGATGACCGCCAGGCAAAGCTTTGCGGCCAATCTCCAGGTGCTGCGAACATCAGACGAGATGCTCGGCGACGTCCTGAGCATCATCGCCTAGTTCCTACTTCTCTTCCTTCACGCTCACGCCCCGCTTCTTCAACGCCTCGCGCAGCAGGAATTCGATCTCCGCATTGACGCTGCGCAGCTCCTGCGCAGCCAATCGCTCGACCGCGGCGTGGAGCGCTGGATCAAGCCTGAGAGGAAACGCTTTCTTGCCGGGCGAAGGCATGGGGGCGCCTGTCTAGCGTTGGACCTAGTAGAGCGAGCCGGCGTTGACGATTGGCTGCGCCTCGCGGTCTGCACAGAGCACCACCAGGAGGTTGGACACCATGGCCGCCTTACGCTCGTCATCCAGCACCACGATGTCGCGCTCCGAGAGTTGCTGCAGCGCGCTTTCCACCATCGACACCGCGCCGTGCACGATCTTGGCCCGCGCTTCAAGCACTGCTTCCGCCTGCTGCCTGCGCAGCATCGATGAGGCGATCTCCGGAGCATAGGCAAGGTGCGAGAGACGCGCCTCGTCCACGGCCAGGCCCGCGATGGCGACGCGTTCCTGCAGCCTCGCTTGCAGCATTTCGCCAACCTTCACGCCATCCGCACGCAGGGTGGGCTCATCTCCCTCGCCATGGTCGTAGGCGAAGTGCGAGGTGATCTCGCGCAGCGATGTCTCGATCTGGATGTTGACGAAGGTTTCGTAGTTATCGACGTCGAACAGCGCCTGCGCCGTGTCGACGACGCGCCAGACGATGACGGCCGCGATCTCGATCGGGTTGCCCTTCTTGTCGTTCACCTTCAGTGTCTGCGAAGTGACGTTCCGCACGCGCAGCGAGATCTTTTTGCGCGAATACCACGGCACCACCCAGCGCAGACCCGGCTTCTTGTCCGTGCCCTTGTAGTTGCCAAACAGCGTGATCGCCGTGCTTTCGTTCTGCTGGATGGAATACAGACCTGACAGGACCAGGATCGACACGAGCGCCACTACGACAGCGCCCAGGATGTAGGCGAAGAGCGTCGCGCCATCCCCGCCGCTCTCCTTCATCATGATGCCCTGGATGAACAACCAGGCCGCCGCAATGAAACCCGCCAGCGCGAGCACCAGCAGGAAGCCGCCGCTGCCTGTGCTCGCCGGCTTTTCTTGTGTTCTCTTGTGGCTGATGACGGTCATTTGGTCCTCCACGTGCAATATCGAAGTGATATCACTTTGATATTGACTCCCGATAATGTCAAGCACATTGTTGGCTGGCGAACGAACGAGGCAGGGACGATGGACACGGTACTGATGCTCTGGCTGCTCGGTGGCGCGGTAGCGCTGCTGGCCATGCTCCTGATCATCGTCGGCATGGCGCGCCGCATGGACAAGGGCGGCCCCGCCATCAAGACGAACCTTCCGCCGTCGGTTGCGAAGGCGCTTGGCGTTTCGGTTGGCGCGACCTCGGAAGAAGTTGCGGACAAGACGAAGAAACAGACCAAGGCGATTGTCGGCATCTTCACCAGCCTCGCCGTTGTTGGCGGCATCATTGGCGTCGCCAAGGGATTCAATGACAGCGACATCGAACCGGTCATTTCCGAGATAGCCGCCGGCCAACTGCACGGCACGATGGTCAATGCGCGCAACAGCGATCCCGTCGTGCTGATCGTTCCCGGCTCGGGGCCCACCGACAGGAACGGCAACAACCCGATGGGCCTCAAGACGGACGCGTACAAGCTGCTTGCTGAAAAGTTATCGGAGGAGCGCATCTCCAGCGTGCGCGTGGACAAGCGCGGCATGTTCGGCAGCGCCGGCGCGGGCAATCCGAACGATGTCTCGCCCGAGGCCTATGTCGCCGACATCCACGCCTGGATCGATGCCATCAAGGTCGAACGCGGACCGGGTTCAGGCTGTGTCTTCCTGCTCGGCCATTCGGAGGGCGCGCTGATAGTCTCGCTTGCAGCAAAAGGCCGGGATGATGTCTGCGGTCTGATCCTCGTCGCTGGCATGGGACGAAAAATGGGCGACGTCGTCCGCCAGCAGCTGCGCGACAATCCAGCCAATGCACCGGTGCTCGATGAAGCCCTCGCCGCGCTGGCCGAGCTGGAAGCCGGGCGCCGGGTCGATACTGCCAACATGACGCCTGCCCTGCTGCCGCTTTTCAACCCGCCGGCGCAGGACTATCTCATGAAGCTGCTCGGCATCGATCCCGTCGAGGCGGTGCGCCGCGCCGGCAAGCAGACGCTGGTCGTGCAGGGCGCGACGGACCTGCAGGTGACGGTCGAGGACGCAAAGCTTCTCAACAATGCGCCGAAGACGAAACTGCAGATCATCAACGACATGAATCACGTGCTGAAGAAGGCCCCGTCCGAGCGAGCTGCCAACCTCGCCACCTATTCCGATCCCTCGCTTCCGCTGGCGCCAAAACTGATCAGACGGATCGAGGACTTCGTGGACGATAACGACTGACAAGAAAGCCGCCGGACCTTTCGGCCCGGCGGCTCTTCATCCCAGCTCAGGCCAACATCAGTACCGCTGATACGTCCCCTTGATCATCGAATAGCCGACACTGGGCTTGCTCCAGTCGCACACGCCGTCCGGGAAGATCTTCTTCATCCGCGTCTGTTGCGCCTTCGAGAACGTCACCTTGTAGTCCTTGAAGTCGACCGGCTTCAGCTGGCACTTCATCACATCGTTGGTGATAGGCGCGCCCGCGATCAAGCGCGGTTCGAGGTGGAGTGGATAAGTCTTGTTCCAGGACGTCGTCTCGTCCCAGCTCGCCTTCTCGTTCACGCGCTTGCCGTCCGGCGTCCAGTAGGCGTCGACCGCATCGGCCGGCTTGGTCTTCGCCACCTTGTCCGGCGACAGCGGCGCAGGATCGGCCGCCAGGGCATCGAGCCATTTGGTCATCACCTCGAGTGCGATCGGGGCGAGATTCACCGCGGCAGGCTGATCGCGCGAAGCTGCACGGTCCGCAACCCAGATCACTTCGTTATCCGAACGGCCGGTCGCCTTCTCCAGGCGTGCGCGGATGGTGAGATCGCGATGCCGGTCATGAATGTCGCCGGGCGTCGTCGTGTCGGTATAGCTGCGATAGTGCAGCATCGGCACGTTCTTCAACCCGCCGCCGAACGTGTTGATCAGGCCGGACGAATAAACCGCCGCCAGCGCGGCCGGATCGCCGACCGAGCGCTTGGCGACGAAGGCGCCGTCGATATCGTTGCCGCCGACCCTGTCGTTGAGCTGCAGGAATTCGTCGACCGTGATCTGGCCATCGTTGAGGCCCTTGAAGCCGTATTGCACGCCGACATTGTCCTGCGGCTTGCGCGCAAAACCTGTCTTGGGATCGCGGCCATAGACGTTGACGCGCATGTCCGTGATCGTGCAGCGCGCGCCCTTGGGGTTCTTCTTGGGATCGTAGATCATGCTCTTGTCGTTGAGCGCGCAGCCCGGAGCATTGGTCGCGACCATCACCGGCACGAAGGACCGCTCCCACGAGCCGCATGTGCCGGGGCTGTAGCCTTCCACCGCCGTCTTCTTCTCCTGGCTCCACTTCTGGCCGTCTTTCGATTTCCAGAAATTCTGCAGCAGGCCGCAGTCAGCCGTGTTCATGGTCGAGTCTGGGAAGGACAGTGACGGCTGCAGGCCGTCGAGCAGTCCCGGATACATCTGCGTGATCACCATCTGCTGGATCGAGCCACCCGATCCGCCCGTACCCACCGTCCATTTCGGGACGCCATAGGTCTCGATGAAGTGCTCCTTCACCATCATCAGGTGTTCGCCCTGCAGCACCGCATTACCGTGCTGCTGGTTCACCAGCTCTGTTGAAGCCACATAGGCAAAGCCGCGTGAGAGATAGAGATCGCTCAGCACAGCCGTCGCCTGGTTGGTTCCCTGGTTGTACTGCGTGCCGGCGCCGCCGCCGAACGTCACGCCGAGGCGGCCGTTCCAGCCTTCACTGGCGCTGATGCCCGGCGTCGCAGGGTCGTCGAGCACCGCGATACGGTAGATCGACCGGTCGATCACGCCGCTTTCGACGCGCACGATGAAGGGCACGGTCTTGCCCTCGATCGTTGTCGTCGTCGCAACGTCGGAGGGTCTCGCGGCCTTCGGATCGAGCGGCTTGTAGGCGCCGCCACCCGCCGGCTTGTAGAACCAGTCAAAACGCGTCGGCGCCGAGCAGTTGGCGTCCGTCGGCTCGCCGAGTCCGGACTCCTTGGTGCGGCACTCATACGGCGTCATGTGCGGACCCGACAGGATCGGACCCGAGATCGGATAGTTCACCAGCGGCTGGCTGACCGAGTAGCCGGTGGGGCCCCTCACCTGCAGCCAGTTGGCGCCCTTATCGAGCCCGGTCACCACACCGCGCAGCGTGTTGGTCGGCTGGTCGAATTTCAGCGGCGTCTCGAGATCGCGGCTGTTGAGCCAGACTTTCAGCTCGCTCGCCTTCGCGCCTTCGCTTGCCCTGATTTCGACCAATGCGTCCCCGCCCGACACCAGATCGTAGCGCGAGGACAGAACCTTCACGTCGATCTTGCCCTGCACAGGCGGCGGTGTTGCGGTCTGCGACAGCGCGGGCGCCACGCCAGCGGCTAGCGCGATCGCCGCGCACCCGGCAAGCACGCGCGTTTTCGTGTTGGTCATGGATGTCTCTCCCACCGGAACTTCTGTCCGTTGGGCGGGAATTTACGGCTGCGCCGCGCGAAAGTCAGGCACAATTCGGTGATCTCGCGCACGCGAAATCGCAGCAAAAGCAGCGTTCAGACAATGACAGTGTCAGAAACCAGACCGCCTATTCGGCAACGAGGTCCGTCTGCACCGACGCGATGACGATCGGTTCGCCAGCTTCGATCGGCGCCTTGTCAGCCGACATCTCGTGCATGGCATACCACGCGCCGCCCATGATCATCACGAGCGCGGTCATCAGGATCGAAGCCTGGTGCATGTGGGCCTCCTGCGCGTTTTCCCTCCACGCGTTGCGGAAGGATTACCTTGCGCGCAACCATGCCAACTGTTGGTGAACATCCGGTTCAGCCGGTCCGTGAAACTTCACCGAATGGCCTGTGGAATTCAGTCAGACCGAAGGAATCTTGCATAACGGAAGGGCCAGCCGGCTAGGGCAGCATGCCAAGCTTCGACAGGGCCTGCCGAAGAGATGCGCTCCTGATCCGGTCGATGGCGGCCTCACCCTGACCATCGACATCAGTCAGCTTCGCCCCCCGGCGCACCAGCAGCTCGATGATCTCGACCTGCAGATCCATCCGCCCCGCCGTGCCGCTCGCGCCTGTCGGACCCATCGCCAGATGCAGGGGCGTCGACCCCGCTTTCCCGGCGCGCGCCCACACATTGCAACCAGCCTCGATCAGCACACGGACGGTGACAGGACTTCGCGCACGTACGGCGCGGTGGAGAGGCATCACGCCCGTCTTGTCAGACGCGTCGGCGTCCGCGCCATGTGCAAGCAGCAGACGCATGACACTCTCCTGCTCCTCCGGACGCCAGCTGGTGTCATGAGAGGGCCGGGGATCGCAAGCATAGTGAAGTGGGCGCGCGCCACGGCGATTGGCGGCATCGACGTCAGCGCCCGCGTCCACCAGCGCCTTCACCGCCGGCAAGCGGATCGCCGCCGCCGCCAGATGCAGGGGCGTATCGCCGACATAGAACTGATGTGGAATCTCCTCGACCAGAAACTCGTGATCGAACCGCAGCGCGGCCAATGCCGGTGTCTTGCGCAGAAGGCTGACGAGATCCTGTGGCCGCTTTGCGAGCACAGCCCTGATGATGTGATCCATCGCGTCCCAGCGAACGGTTCATGACACTGTCTGTCATGTTCATAGGCGAAACGGGGCTGCGTTCCTACGCCTCCCCCGCTGTACGGTCAGGATGGCGCTTGACCACCGCCTGCACTACATTTGAACTCTGAACGTCTTGTGGGGCCATATCGAAGGAGGTCCATATGAGCGGATTGGAAGACCGGGAAAGAGCCGAAGAAGCAAAGTTCGCGCATGACGAAGAGCTGCGCTTCCGGGCGATGGCGCGCCGTGACAGGCTGTTGGGCCTCTGGGCCGCCGGCCTTATCGGCAAAACAGGCGAAGCGGCTGCCAGCTACGCGACCGAGATCCTGAAAACCGACTTCCAGTCGTCCAGCGATCAGACCGTCTTCCACAAGGTGCGCGGCGATCTCCAGAAGGCCGGCGTGGCGATGACAGACTACCAGATCCACCGCCAGATGACCGAGCTGATGGAAACCGCCATCCGGCAGGTGAAGGCCGAATAGATCGTACCGGCCGGTCGCATTGTTGCACGGACATCCAAAGCCCTGTCGCGGCCGGGGTCATACCATCAGCAGATAGACACGAAGAATTTAGCCCGTGCAGCTCCCGCGCGGGCTTTTTTGGGCGCACACATGGCGTCAATCGGATGACCCTGAGAGAAAGGCGCCACTGCACATGAAGCCCCACATTTCCGCTCTGCTCTGCGTATCGGCTGCGCTGCTGGTCGCAGGCCCCGCGTCTGCCCACTTCATTCTGGTGTCGCCTGACTCCTGGATCGTCGAGAACGTTCTCGGAGATCCGCAGAAGGCTGGTCCGTGCGGCGCCTCCGCTACAACCACGATCACGCCGACCGGCAAGGTCACTGCGATGAGGGGCGGCGACACGCTGCACATCAAGGTCAAGGAGACGATCTATCATCCGGGCCACTATCGCGTTGCTCTCTCCGTTCTCGATCGCAGCGAACTGCCGGCGGACCCTGAAGCCGTGACGCGCGAGTCGCCGCGCGGGCCGATTTCTGTCTCCGGAAAAATCGATCCGGCGCCCAAGGCGCCTGTGCTTGCCGATGGCTTGTTCGTTCACGCCCAGCGCCCCGAGCAGGGCTCGTTCTGGGAAACCGACGTGAAGCTGCCCAACATCAACTGCGAGAAATGCACAGTGCAGGTCATCCAGTTCATGGAAGAGCATGGGCTCAACCGCGAGGGTGACTTCACCTACCACCACTGCGCTGACCTGAAGCTCACCGCCAATCCCGCCCTGCCGATCGACAAAGGCTGGCCCGGACAGTGAGCCGGCAGACCGCTCAAGGACCATCGGCCTGACCTCGGGTCGTGCAGTCGGAATGAAATAACGCGTCCGTGTGGAGGCGGCGGCGCAAGCCCTGCCCCGCTTGCTTCCGCGCGGAAGATGCGACAGTCATTTGCCTGAGCCTGCGGACTTGCTGATACCGAGGTCCTGTTCGATGCGCCGAAAGCTCCTTTCTGTCGTGGCTGCATGCGTTGCCGCCGTGTCTGTCTCTGTCGCCGCAGCCCAGTCCGCCCCGCCGGACAAATGGCGCGATGACCTGACCCCGATTTCGACGAAAGACTGGAATGCCGGCATGGCCGCGCACCTGCTGGCGCGCGCAGGCTTCGGCGGAACACCGGAAGATGTCGCGCGCCTCGCGGCGATGAGTCCGGCCGATGCCGTGCGCAGCCTCGTCCGTTTTGACGGCGTCGATAACAGCCATCTCAAGCCGTTTGACCATTCGGGCATCCACGATCCGGGGATCGAACCCTTCCCCGAGAGCCGGCCCGCCGCGACCGAGCACGCGGAGAAGACTGGCGAGTCGATGGGCGTGAAGGTGAAGCCTGCCGGCAACCGGCGTGTCCAGCCGGTCGCCAACAAGTTCTTCTACTGGCTCCGCGCCAGCGCGCTGGAGACCGGACGCGTCGGCTACTGGTGGGCAAACCGCATGCTGACCAGCAACGCGCCGCTGCAGGAGAAGATGGCGCTCTTCTGGCACGGCCACTTCGCCAACAACGAAGACAAGGTGCGCGACTATCGCAAGCTGCTCAACCAGCTCGAACTCTTCCAGAGCAAGGGAACAGGCAGCTTCCGCGATCTTACCGTCGCTGTCGCGCAGGATCCGGCGATGCTGACCTTCCTCGACGCCGGCAAGAATATCAAAGGCGCGCCGAACGAGAACTTCGCCCGCGAGATCATGGAACTCTTCACCATGGGCGTCGGCAACTACACCGAGAAGGATGTGCGCGAGGCGGCGCGAGCCTTCACTGGCTGGAACTATGTCGACACCAAATTCGTGATCAACGCCGCCCAGCACGATGACGGCCCAAAAACCTTCCTCGGCAGAACTGGCAATTTCGACGGCGTCCAGATCATCGACATCATCATGGACCAGCCGGTCGCCGCCAACTACATGGCCGGCAAGCTCTATCGCTTCTTCGTGCGCGAAGATCTCGATCCGAAGCTGCAGGCAAAGCTCGGCGACATCCTGCGCAAGAACAAATACCAGATCGCGCCCTTCCTCGAGGCAGTCTTCCTGTCGAAGGATTTCTACAGCCCCTCCTCCGTCGGCGCGCAGATTCAGGGCCCGGTGGAGCTCGCCATTTCCACCTACAAGAAGCTTGGTCTCAAGGCCGTGCCAGGCGTGCCCGATTTCAACGCAGCGACCGGAGCGCTTGGCCAGAGACTGTTTGCGCCGCCCACCGTCGCCGGCTGGGCGCAGGGGCGAAGCTGGATCACGCCGGGCCTTTTGCTCGAACGCGGCAACTTCGCGCGCGACGTGCTCTTCCCAGACATCAACTTCATTCCGCCCGACCGTTACAATTTCTCCCCCGACATCCGCCAGGTGTCGACGCGTATCCGCGACGGCGCTGACATCACCACCGCCACCAGCCAGGCCGAGGGCGTGGTCGTCGCTGAATCCAACATGGCGGCGGATCGCGACGAGGATTTCAACACCCGCTACGCCAGCTATCGCGGCTGGCAGATGGCGATCCAGAAGGTGAAACCCATCCCACGTGACACCGCGCAGCTCGACATGAGCGCGATGGTGCGCGCGAAGAACCTGCGCACGACGTCGGAAGTGGTCGACTATCTCCTCGCCCGCTTTGTGCGAGTTCAGCCCAGTGCAGATGCACGCGCGAAGCTGGTGAAATTCCTCGATGGCGACCTTGGCACGACCGACATCAGGGTCGCCGATACCTACATGGAAGACTCGCTGAGAATGCTCACGCACCTCATCATGAGCCTTCCGGAATACCAGCTGGATTGATGCGATGACCCAGAACACGCGCTTCGATCAGACAAGGCGTGGCCTGCTCCAGGCCGGCGTCGCGGCGGGCCTTGCCGGCCCTTCCCTGATGTTCGGCCCCTCCGCGCTGGCACAGGCGGCGCAGAACTCGAAGGACCGCATCCTTGTCGTGCTGGAACTCTCCGGCGGCAATGACGGGCTCAACACCGTCGTGCCCTATGCTGACGATGCCTATTACCGTCATCGTCCGCAGATCGGCATCCGTAAAGAGCGGCTGCGCAAGCTCGACGATCATTTCGGGCTCAATGCCGGCATGGTCGGGATGGAGAAGCTATTCAAGGACGGCAAGCTCGCGATCGTTCACGGCTGCGGCTATGCCAACCCGTCCTTCTCCCACTTCACCTCCATGGCCTACTGGCACACCGCCGCGCCGAACAGCGGTGAGCAGTATGGCTGGGTCGGACGTCTCGCCGATGCGATGGCGCCCGCTGCGCCGCCGAACTTCCTGATCAATGT
Organism: Hyphomonadaceae bacterium; assembly: GCA_965279205.1. Lineage (GTDB taxonomy): Bacteria > Pseudomonadota > Alphaproteobacteria > Caulobacterales > Hyphomonadaceae > UBA7672. Next base: position 375,473 of record OZ257144.1, on the reverse strand, counting down.
CGGTGCGAACCAGTCGCTCGCCGTGCGGGCGCACAAGCACGTTCCCGTCGTCTTCAACAATCCGGACAATTTCGCCCGCGAGATGTTCTTCGAGGAGAAGGAAGCGCTGGCGGCTCTGCCCGAGTCCGGCAAGGTGACGAACGCCTCGCAGCGCTACCTGCTCGACATCGCGAAGAGCGCCAACGATGCCTCCGCCATGGTGCGCAAGGCGTGGTCGAACTACCGCTCGCCGATCGACTACGGCATTGCGGACCTCGGCTTGCGCCGCGTTGCTGCGATGATCAATGCGGGGATTCCGGCGCGGCTGTACTACACGTCCTACGCCAACAATGCTTTCGACACGCATGTCACGCAGAACGACCTGCACGGGCGGTTGCTGACCTACACGTCAGACGCCATCTCCGGCTTCATGCAGGACATGGAACGCATCGGCCGGGCAGACGATGTCACGCTGATGATCTTCTCCGAGTTCGGCCGCCGCGTGCCCGAAAACACCAGCCTCGGCACCGACCATGGCGCAGCCAACGTGATGTTCGTCGCCGGAAAAAGGGTCAAGGGCGGCCACTATGGCGACCTGCCGAGCCTCACAAAGCTCGACGCCGGCGACAACCTGCAATTCACGACCGACTTCCGCCGTGTCTATGCGACCATGGTCGAAGGTTGGCTGAAGCAGAAGACAACCCCAGACCTGCTCAACGGCAGCTTCAAGCCGTTCGACATGTTCGCCTGAGGTTGGGAATAGTCAGCCATGTGGCAGGACTTCGCCGAGACGTGACGGTCACTACCGTGCAGCCTGGCCTACAGGGCCAGATGATTTCCGGGCCAACGTCAGGATCGCCCTTGCTTCCGCCACAAGCGATGGTCCCTCGGCATTGCCTACGATCCCGACCGAAATGCCCCGCTCCAGATCGATAACAATCGCCGATGTGCCGCCGATCGCACTGCCGCTGTGCGACACGACAGGCGAGCCATCTTCAAGCGCGCCAACACCCCAGCCCAGTCCGTAGCTATTCTTGACGCCGGCCGTCATGGTGCGCCACGAGCCTTTCGATATCAGGCGGCCTGCCCAGACAGACGCGCCGAAGCGCGCGAGATCTTCGGCCGAGGCAATCACGGACCCAGCACCATACTTGCAGCTATTGTCGATCGCGCGCGCCGGTCGAAACGTTGATCCGATCCGTTCATGACCGTTCGGCGGCCTGCGGAGCCCCACCTGCCACAACGATGCGTGCAACATGCCCGCCGGAGCGAAGATCCGTTGAGCCATCAACTCGTTGAAAGGCTCGCCAGCGACGCTTTCCAGCACATGGCTCAGCAGCTCGAAGTTGAAGGTGGAGTACTGGTAGGCGCCACGTGCGCCCAGCGGATCCGACGAAAACGCCGCCAGCGCGTCCTTTGGCGCCGCACATGGCCGAAGAGCGTTCGGCAACCATTCGCCCCTGCGATAGTCCCTGATGCCGCTTGTATGGGTGAGCAGCTCGCGCGAGGTAAGCGTTGCAAATGCTGCCGGCACGGCAGCGAGTTGGCCGATCGGGCGATCAAGGTCGAGTTTTCCCTGTTCCACAAGCCACATGGCGACAGTAGCTGTCATCGGCTTGTTGACGCTATAGGCGCTGACTGGCGTCTGGGCGGTGATGGCTGCGCCGGCCTCGGTGTCTGCTACACCAATGGCCCCCTGCCAGATGACGCCGGACGGCCCGGCGACCGCAAAGGCCACGCCCGGATAGTTCGCCCCGACAGCTGTAAGTCCCTCGGTCAGTTCCGTGGGGTAACTGGTTGCAGGGCTCACCGCTGGCGGGGTCGGATTGTGTGGGAGCGACGGCGGTTCGTGCGCACATGCGGTGATGGCCAACAGCAAGACAAATGCTGCACGTCTGTCCGCTGTTCGGCGCATGGCATTCTCCGCAGGGCCTGAGAATGCATCCGTCCATGCGTCCCGGTTGGCGGCAACAGGCGCGAACAATTCCGAACAAGATCGAAGGTGATCAGCCGGGGTGGTTTGCAACCCAGATCAGGCCAATCGCTGTATCCAGCGTCCAGTTGATGACGACCCCTGCAACCAGTACGGCGACAAGTGCTGCGACGGCGACTTTCCAGCCTGGCCAGCCGGTTCGTCGCGGCGCTGGCGCCGCTTCGGCGCCGACAGGCACAAGCCGATATCCCTTGCGCGGAATGGTCTGCACCAGCGTCGGGGACCCGGGCGTATCGCCAGTCGCTTTCCTCAGCTCACTTACCACCCGGTTGAGCGCCGGCTCTCCCACCAGCGCGTTTCCGTCCCACAATCGGTCGATCAGCGCCTGCCGCGTCACCACTTCACCCGGATGATCTGCAAGCGCCTGGAGAAATCTGGAAGCGATGGGGGACAGCTGAATTTCACCGCTCTCAGCGATCAGCACGTTTCGCGTGCAATCCAGCCGGCGCGATCCGAGAGAAATATGTGTCTGCATATCGATGGCCGGACCAACGCCTCAAACTCACGAAAGTGTAGATGAATTTTCAGCGAGGTCGAGCGGCGGCACGAGCTTCGACTGCGGCCAACGTCCTGTCATGCCCCTGCTTGCGCTGCTTCGTTTCGGTCCAACGCGCGTCAGGTCGACCGGAAACCCACCCGCACATGACTGCCGTCGCAGAACGGCTTGTTGGCGCTGGCGCCGCAGCGGCAGAGCCTGGCGGTTGTACGGCGCGAGACCACGCGCCCGGTGCCGCTGACGATTTCCATGTTGCCACGAACCTGCAGGGGCCCGTCGGTCTGCGGGTCTACTTCAAGCGGACCGTCGCGCACGGCAAGCATGTCCGTCTCGCCACTTGCCGGTTCGCCCGTCGCGACAAAGCCGATGTCGTGGTGCGAGCTGTCGCAGAAGGGCTTGTTCTTCGACGCGCCGCACCGACAAAGAGTTGCGCGTTTGCCCGCGGGCTCGCAGGAAAGCTTCAGGTCTCCACGGAAGGCATAGGGACCGGACTCGCGGATGGAAATGAGATTGACTGGCGGCGACGCCTCGTTCGGCCGGCCGTCCTTGCGCGTGTACTGAATCGCGCCGGACGGACACGCATGCGCGATATCGGCAAGGCGCTCCACGTCCATCGTGTCCGGGTGGATCCACGGACCCTTCACATTCGCTAGGAAGACCGTAGGGGCGCCGGTCACACAGAAGCGGGCGTGGATACAGCGCTTGGCCTCGAACATCAGGGTAAGCGCCTCGCCTTCGACGGTCTCGACGCCGTGGCTGATCTTCGTCTCGGGCGCATGCGCGACCGGAGGTGGAGCCGCTGCTGGCTTGCTGGTTGTTCGCGCCGCCGTGGCGAGCTCTGCGCCCCTCGCCGCGCGCGAAGCAAGGTCAGCCAGGACCCGCGCAGCTACCGCTGTGCGCGCATCTCCGTCCGCGGCAAGCTTCGCGCCGGCCGCGGCAAAGGCTGCGAGCCGCTCGTTGAAGTAACGCCATGCCGCGGCGCCCGGAGGAAGCGCGCCTGAATCGCGCAGCGTCGCAAACGACACGCCGGCATTGCACCCCGGATTTGATGGACCCGCCGGAAGGCGCGCCGCACGCTCGCCCAGGGGCGCCACTGCGCGCATCAGGCCGATCCCGACGTCGACCGCGAGCGACTTTTCGGGGCCTGTTGGCGTGATGTAGGCATGCGCCAGCAGGCGCAGCATCAGGCCGTAGGACGCATTGGCGAGATCGACGGTTTCGACCGCGGCTTCATCTTCCAGCCAGACGCGGCCTTCCGGTTTCGGCGGACGGCGCAGCACCGGATTGGTCGCCGCGGGATGCGCCGGCTTGAAGTCCGGGTTCTTTGCGAGCAAGCGCGCCAGCTCCGCGCGAATGGCGGCGAACTTCTGATAGTGGGACCCGACCGTATCGCCCTGCGCTCCTTCTCCCTGCGCAACGATCGCATCGAACGCCTGAAGAGCCGTCTTCAGGCATATGACCGGGCGGGCGCCATTGAGGTCGATTTCCGCTGGCGAAAGCTGTAGCGACCGGTCACCGCAAAACGCCGCATCCTCGCCTAGGCCGCCAACCAGCTCGCGCAGGCTGTTGCTGAGGATGGTGTAGAAATCACCGACCGTGTCGTAGTTGAGCGGCATGGGCGTCAGGCGCGCGCCAGCGGTGCCGCGCTGATAGCTGATGCCCAGCGCAAAGCCCTCGCCGTCGGGTTCGGCCGATCCGTGCGGACGTTCCAAGTGGATGAAATGCTGGAGCGTCTGGGCGTTGAATGGCGCCAGCTTGGCGACAACGCCTGCCGGCAGGTATCCGGGGTCGATTGGAAAATTCATCCGCCCGATGCGTGGCGATCCGCCCAGTGCGCTGGTGATGTTCCACACTGCGGAGAGATGCCCCATCTCCTCGATCGCGATATCGAGAATGGCGCCGCGCCAGCGGTCCACCGCCTCTGCTTCTTCCGCCGTCAGCCCCTCTTCGACGCCGCGCTTCAGGCTGAAGGCGGCATAGAGATAGGTGCACATCAGATTGTGCTCGAGCTCGGCCGCCTCGCAGAGCAGGAACACGACCTGGTCGCGGCTGGGTGCGGTTGCTGCAGAAACGTTCAAGCCGGATGTGTCGGACAAATCGGATCACCTTCTCTGGCGCCGCATGCAGAAAGCGCGCTCGCCGCTCTCGGCGGGCGACCCGCAGCATGACGGCCGCGATCTTACCCCTCAAGCCAAAAGGTAAAAGCGCCAAATCATGCAGGATGCGGTTTTGGCCTGACCGGTCATGAAGATGACCACTCGCCGATCACGCCACCAATCAAGCTGCCCCGGAAACGAAATCCCCGGGACAATGCCCGGGGATGACGCATTCTGATTGAGATGGCTGAGGTCCCTAGTCGAGCTTCGCGCGATCAGTTCGACCTGGAGGCGCTCGCAATCCTGCTTCGCGCCCTCGCCTCTGGCGAAAGATGCGACAGGATCCAGTCGACCGCCGCAGGGCGATCTTCAGGCGTCGCGAACGCCCTCTCTGAAATCACTACTACGCTCAAGCCCACAACCAGATAGATCGCGCCATCCTTCTCAAACACGCGATGGATGCCGCTCCATCGCTGGACTGTCTCGCTGTTCGGCATCGTTAGACGCAGAGCGTCGTCCCCAAGTTCGAAGCTGACAGCTTCGCCTTCTATTGCTTTTGCGCTTTCGATTCTCGCGGCTGCCCATCTGTTCACCCGTGCGGTCAACGGGCGGGCCACCAGCCATCCGATCACTAGGCCCGCAAAAATAAGAAAGGGCGCGATTTCGGGCGTCAGCAGAGTGCCGGCAACAGTCCCGACAAAGACAAAGACCGACATCGGAAGGATGCTTGCTGCCAGACACAAAAGCTGGATGCGCAGCGGATAGAGTTCAGCATGTAGCGCCATGCTGGCCTTGACCATGTCGGCCGTCCGATAGCCGTAGCTGAACCGTGGCCCCAACCCGCTCGCTCCGCCCTAGTCGAGCTTCCGCTCGATCAGTTCGACCTGGAAGCACTCGATCTGGTCGCCTTCGCGGATATCCTGGTAGTTCAGGAAGGCCATGCCGCATTCCATGCCCTGCTTCACTTCCGGGACTTCGTCCTTGAAGCGTTTCAGGGTGGATAGCGTGCCCTCGTGGATCACCACGTTGTCGCGCAGCAGGCGGACGCCAGAACCGCGCCGCACGATGCCTTCGGAGACGCGGCAGCCGGCAACCTTGCCTGCTTTCGAGATCGAGAAGACCTGCAGGATTTCCGCATAGCCCAGGAAGGTCTCGCGACGTTCCGGTGCCAACATGCCCGACAGCGTGTTCTTCACATCGTCGATCAGGTTGTAGATGATCGAGTAGTACCGGATCTCCACGCCTTCGCGCTCGGCAAGGTCGCGCGCCTGCTTGTTGGCGCGGACGTTGAACGCGATGATCGGCGAATTCGCTGTGACGGCGAGCTGCACGTCGCTTTCCGAGATGCCGCCCACCGCGCCGAGAACGACGCGTGCGCGCACTTCCTCGGTCGACAGCTTCTCGAGCGCCTGCGTGATGGCTTCCACCGAACCCTGGACGTCGCCCTTGAGGACGAAGGTCGCCTCCTTGAGCTGCCCGCCGACAGCCGAGCCGCCTTCCTTGAGGCGTGCCAGCATCTGGTCGAGCGAGGTGCGCATGCCACCACCAACCTTGTTCCGCTTGGTGCGGACCCGGTAGTCGATGATCTCTCTGGCGCGTGCTTCTGAGTCCACGACGACCAGAGCATCGCCCGGATCGGGTGAGCCATCGAGGCCGAGGATTTCGACCGGCGTTGCAGGACCTGCTGTTTCCAGCGTCTGGCCGCGTTCGTTGTTGAGCGCCTTCACCCTGCCCCAATGCGCGCCCGCAACGACAATGTCGCCGCGCTTCAGCGTGCCGCGATTGACCAGAACGGTCGCAACCGAACCACGGCCCTTGTCGAGTTTGGATTCGATCACGACGCCATCGGCGTCACGGTCCGGGTTGGCTTTCAGTTCGAGCACTTCGGCAAGCGCAGAGATCGTCGCCGTGAGTTCATCAAGGCCGGTCTTCTTCAGCGCCGAGACCTTCACGGCCGGCGTCTGGCCGCCCATCGCCTCGACCTGCACGTCGTATTGCAGGAGCTGGGTGAGCACCTTGTCCGGATTGGCGTCGTGCTTGTCGATCTTGTTGACCGCCACGATGATCGGCGCATTGGCCGCCTTCGCGTGCTGGATCGCCTCGATCGTCTGCGGCATGACGCCGTCGTCCGCCGCGACCACGAGGATCACGATGTCGGTGGCGTTGGCGCCGCGGGCGCGCATCGACGAGAACGCTGCGTGGCCAGGCGTGTCGAGGAAGGTGATCTTTTCCCCTGACTTGAGTTGAACCTGATAGGCGCCGATGTGCTGGGTGATGCCGCCAGCCTCGCCCGACACGACGTCGGTTTGGCGCAGAGCGTCAAGCAGCGATGTCTTGCCGTGATCGACGTGACCCATGACCGTGACCACAGGCGGCCGCGGATCAAGGTGATCGTCATGGTCGGTTTCGCCTTCAAGGCCAATCTCGACGTCGGATTCCGCCACGCGTTTCACGGTATGGCCGAATTCCTCGACGATGAGCTGGGCGGTATCCGCATCCAGCACGTCGGTCGAGCGCACGAGTTCGCCCTGCTGCATCATGAACTTCACGACGTCGGCCTGGCGCTCGCTCATGCGGTTGGCGAGGTCGGCGACTGTGATCGATTCCGGCAGCACGACTTCGCGCGAAACCTTCTCGCTGCCGCCGCCGGCCATTTTCAGGCGGCGTTCGCGTTCACGTTCGCGCGCACGCTTCACGGCGGCGTAGGAGCGCTGCTTGTCCTCGTCGTCTCCGAGGGCGGCCGAGATGGTCAGCCTGCCCTGGCGGCGCTTCGGTTCGTCCTTGCGCGCCGGACGCGCTTCGCCAGTCGGCTCGTCGCCGCCTGCGGTCTTGACGCGTTTGACGCGGCCGCCGAGTTCGCTCAGCGGTGTCAGTTCATCTGGATCAAGCGGGGCAAGCGGGCGAGGTCCGCCTGGACCACGGCCTGGACCGGCGCCCGGACCGGAACGGGGACCACGATCACCAGCAGGACGAGGACGATCCCCACCGGGACCACCACCCGGACGGGGACGGTCACCATCGGGACGAACACGAACAGCCCCACCGGGACCACGAGGAGGAACCCCCGCCCGCGGCGCAGCGCCTGCGCCAGCACGCGGCGGAGCGCCACGCGTATCACGGCGGAACGCGCCGCCTCTGTCGCCACGACCGCCTGCATCTTCTTCGTCAGGCTCGGCCGGCTTCTCGCCGCGCTGGACTGCATCGGCGCGGCGCTTTTCTTCTTCCGCAATCCGGCGAGCTTCGTCCTGCCGGCGGCGGTTGGCTTCCTCAAGCGCGGCCTCTTCCGTCTTGCGGCGTTCCTCATCGGCGCGGCGCTGGCGGATCGCCACTTCGCGCGCCTTGAGTTCAGCCTCGGAGAGGTTGCTCTTCTTCAGCGCCTCTTCGGCAGCCGACATCGGCGCGGGCGCCGCGGCGGGCTTCTCCGGCTCGGGGCGGACGACCTTGGGCTGTGCGCCTGGTGTCACCACCACGCGCTTCTTCTTGGTTTCGACCACGACCTGCTTGGAGCGGCCGTGCGAGAAGCTCTGCTTCACGGTTCCAGAATCCGCCTTCCTGAGAGTCAGAGGGCGGCGCTGGGTGTTGTCCGTGTCCTTGGTATCGCTCATTCACTCACTTCGGTTGCAGCCGGCGTGTCCGGAGGATTGCCCCCGGAAACACGGGCCTGGGTGTCTTCAATGTTTCGTCCAGCGGCGCTTTCCAACGTCACGTTGGTCGGCGGCCAGCCTTCAAGCCAAACACGCCTGAAACCGGAAAGCCTTGCCAGCTCCCCCATCCAGGCGTGTGCAATACGGCCATGTTTGAGGCATGCATGTATCACACGCCCGCGCCCCAAGGCCATGCCCAATTCATCGGCCGAAAAACAGCCGATCACAGGCGGAAGTTCACGGTTTCCGGCCAGTTCACCCTGTTCAGGGCGGCCCTCCGGATCGAGGTCCGGGCCATGAACGGCGCGTAACAGACTGAGCACTTTTCCGCGCTGGTCACCGGACCCGTCGGACGCCTCGATCAGGCAGGCAAGCTGTTCCCCGCGAACCCATTCCCGCACCTGTTCGAAGCCCAATATGAGATCACCGGCGCGTTTTGCCATGCCCAGCTGATCCATCAGGCGCCTGACCAGAAGCTGCTCGACCTGGGCCGCCAGCTCAGGCCCCGCCTTCGCCGACATCTTGAATGCGCGCGGGAAGGCGCCTCTTTTCACGGCAAGTTCGACCGCCTCGCGCGAGGACGTCACCCACGCGCCCCTGCCCGGCAGCCGGGCCGCGAGATCGGGCACGACCGCGCCGTCAGGCGACAGCACATAGCGGATCATGGCGGCCTGGGGCCGCCGCTCCAGGGTCGCGATGCAGCGGCGTCCGTTCTCGTGCTGGGCGGCTTCACGCGCACCCGCCTTGCCGGCGCGGGGCGGCCCCCCATCCGTTTCAGGAACGGGGGGGTCGACGGCTTCTTCTGCGCCCGTCAGATCATCATGACTGTTCGCTGGAGGCGGCATTTGCGCCTTTCAGGTTGAACAGTTCATCGCCGCGGCTGCGGGCCGTGTCCGCTGGTGTTTCCTGGCTCGCTGCGTCGAGCTCGGCCTCTTCGGCATCGAGTGCAGCCGCACGCGCCGCAAGCGCGTCTTCCAGAGCCTGCGGTTCAACCCAGCCGGCCACGACACGCGCCTTCAGGATGAACAACTCGGCATCCTCGCGGCTCATCTCGTTCTTGGTGAGAAGGCCGGCCACGAATTTCGGCTTGCCATCCGGACCCGGTTCTTTCCAACCGACGAGATCGTCCGGCACCAGGCCGGCAAGGTCGTCGATCGTCTTGACGGCGTTCTCGCCGAACTTGACCGCCATGGCCGGCGTGACGCCTTCCAGGTCGGCAACCTCGTCGGTAACGCCCAGCTCCTTGCGCTTGGCGACCAGCTCGGCCGTCAGCTTCTCAAGATATTCACGCGCGCGCTGCTGCAACTCGCCCGCGACTTCCTCGTCGAAACCTTCGATCGAGGCGAGGGTTTCGATCTCGACATAGGCGATCTCTTCAACCGTCTCGAAGCCTTCGGACGTCAGCAGCTGGGCCAGCGTCTCGTCGGCATCCAGCGCCTTCTGGAACAGGTCAGTGCGCTCCTTGAAGTCGCGCTGGCGGCGTTCCGAGTCAGCGGATTCCGTCATCAGGTCGATCTGCCAGCCGGTCAGCTGCGATGCGAGGCGGACGTTCTGGCCCCGGCGGCCGATCGCCAGCGGGAACTGGCTTTCTTCCACCACGACTTCGACGCGGCCTTCGTCCTCGTCGATCACGACCTTGGAAACTTCCGCCGGCTGCAGCGCGTTGACGATGAACGTCGCGTCGTCGCCCGACCACGGGATAATGTCGATCTTTTCTCCACCCAGCTCCGAAACCACCGCCTGCACACGCGCACCGCGCATACCGACACAGGCGCCGACCGGGTCGATCGAATTGTCATGGCTGAACACGCCGATCTTGGCGCGCGAACCCGGATCGCGGGCGCAGGCCTTGATCTCGATCACGCCTTCGTAGACCTCGGGAACTTCCTGGGCGAACAGCGCGATCATGAACGAGGGGTGCGAGCGCGACAGGAAGATCTGCGGGCCCTTGGCTTCCGACGAGACCTTGTAGAGATACGAGCGCACGCGATCGCCGGTGTTGAAATTCTCGCGCGGAATGCCGTCATTGCGGCGGATCACGCCTTCGGCCTTGCCGAGATCGACGATCACGTGGCCGTATTCGACGCGCTTCACCGTGCCGTTGATGATCTCGCCGACGCGGTCCTTGAAGTCGTTGTACTGGCGGGCGCGTTCGGCTTCGCGCACTTTACCTGTAATGACCTGCTTGGCGGTCTGCGCGGCGACGCGGCCGAATTCGAACGGCGGCAGCTCTTCGCGGAACTCGTTGCCGACTTCGGCATCCGGATCCATCTTCTTGCCCTCGGCGAGCGTCAGCTGCGTCACCGGGTTCTCGACCGTCTCGACCACGGTCTGCACGCGCCACAGCTTGGTATCGCCGCTATCCGGGTTGATCTCCGCGCGGATGTCGTGCTCCAAGCCGTAACGCGAGCGCGCGGCCTTCTGGATCGCCTCTTCCATCGCCTCAAGCACGATGCGCTTGTCGATCGACTTCTCCGCCGCGACCGCGTTGGCGATCTGGAGAATCTCGAGCCTGTTGGCGGAAATACCTGCGGTAGCCATTCTCTATTTCCTCTTTGCTGACGCCGGGCCCTCGGCCTCTGCGTCCAACTCGTCTTCCGTGTCGTCGAAGTCTTCGTCGTCCACGAGGTCGCCGTCCTCGGAGTCTTCATCCTCAAGATCGTCAGCGACGTCGACATCGTCGAAATCATCGCCAAGGCTGTCGGCCAGCTCCTCGTCTTCCTCGATCTCGGCGGGGGCCTGACCTTTCGCGCGGGCGGCCTGCACCAGCTTGTCGGTGAACACCAGGTGCGCCCTGACCATGTCGGCGACAGCCAGCGTGGCCGAGCCGCCATCCTTCAATGCCAGTTCTACAACGCCATCGGTCTCGGCAACGATATGGCCGTGATAGCGCTTGCGGCCATCGACTGGCGCGCCGATCTCGACCTTCACTTCCTGGCCAAGCCACTTGGCAAAATCGCCGACCCGCGTCAGCGGCCTGTCGATTCCCGGGCTCGACACTTCAAGATGGTATTCGCTTGAGATCGGGTCTTCGGCTTCCAGCACCGGCGAGATCGCCCGCGAGAATTTTCCGCACATCTGGACCGTCATCGTGCCATCAGGCCGCTCGGCCATGATCTGCAACGTCGGCGTCTGAGAGCCGGTGACGCGCACCCGCACAACGTCGAGCTCCAGCGACTTCGCCACTGGCTCGATCAGGTCGAGGATACGGATCTCAAGTTCACTCTGCGCCCGCATGCGGGGTGCAATTCCTTCAGGTTTGGTCCGAAAACCGGACCGTAAATGCGAAGCGGCGGCCCAGTTCCCGGGGCCGCCGCTTCGATGTGAGAACTGGTTCGAGGGGGCATATAGGCGCGAACTACGGCCCTGTCGAGCCCCCATTCTTGCGCCCGGACCGTCTTTTGCCTGCATTCACCATCGGCTACTCAAGTCCCCGGGAAATCAGCCGGGAGAGGTCCGCCCATGTACGCCATCACGAAAGCCAGATCCATCAAGCACCAGCTATGGGGTGCGGCTTCCGCTGTCATCCTCACACTTGCCGTCGCCTGCGCGCCGGAAACCAAGCCGGTTGCCGAAGCGCCTGCCGCGCCGGCGCCGACCGTCGCCGATCCAGCCGTCACCTCGCTGACCATGGCGCCCGACGCCGCTTCTCTCGGTTTCGATGCCGCGATCTTCGCGAAAGCCAAGGCCGATCTCGAAGCCGACGTCAAAGCCGGCCTGATCCCGGGCGCGGTCCTGCTCGTCGCTAGGGGCGGCCAGGTCGTGAACGTCACAACGGTTGGCCAGCAAGGTCCGGCCGATCCCACACCGATGTCGCCGGAAACCATCTTCCGCATCTACTCGATGTCGAAGCCGATCGTCTCGGTCGCCGTCATGCAGATGGTCGAGGAAGGCAAGATCAAGCTCGAAGACCCGCTGTCGAAATTCATCCCGGAGTTCGCGAGCCCGAAGGTTCTCGAAGGCAAGGGCAAGACCCATCCGGCGGCGCGCGAGATCACCATTCGCGATCTGCTCAGCCATGAGTCAGGCCTGATCTACGGCTTCTTCGACCAGCAATCCGAACTCGGCAAACTCTACATGGCCGCCGGCGACACGCGTTTCGACTTCTCCGCGCTCGACCTCGCCAAGGCCATCGCTGCCCTGCCCCTCGAATCCGACCCCGGCACGGCCTGGCGCTATTCGCGTTCGACCGACGTCCTGGGCGCTGTGCTGGAAGTCGCCTCCGGCAAGACGCTCGACCTACTGCTGCAGGAGAAGATCTTCACCCCGCTCGGCATGGACGACACGCACTTCTATCTCGAGGCCGACGAATTCCCGCGCCTTGCCGAGCCGCCCACCTCGCTGAAGACGGCGCTTTCGACACCAAAGGTTCCCCAACCCATGCTGTCAGGCGGCGGCGGCCTCAACTCGACTACGGAAGACTATTTCCGTTTCGTCGAAATGCTGCGCGGCAAGGGCGAATATCGCGGCGTCCGCATCATCAAACCGGAAACGCTCGACGCAATGCTGGTCGACCAGATCGGCCCGAAGGTGAACCGCACGAACTGGTTCTACGGCCCCCTCGGCGGCTTCGGCCTCGGCTTCGGCCTCCTGCCTATCGATCTGGCGGACCCATCGAAGGGCAATGTCTTCTCCTGGTCGGGCTATGCCGCCACCAATATGTGGGTCGATCCGAAGAACGACATCACCATGGTGTTCATGGTCCAGAACAGCGACGCCCAGGCGCACTACCCCGGCAAGCTCCGCGAATGGGTCTATGGCGGCTACAAGGACCCGGCTGCCGCGGCCGCGGCGCCTGTAGCGCCAGCCGCTCCGGCGAAACCGCAGTAAGGTTTCTCGCTGATCGAACGCAACAGGCCCGGCTCACCGCCGGGCCTGTTTGTTTTGAGCTCACGCCTACTTCGACAGCGCCGCCCTCAGCACACCGGGATTGTAGAGAGATTTTTTCGCGCCGGCCTCCAGCGCGATGGACAGACTCACCCACTCGTCGAGAGGCGCTGGCGACTTGCCATCCCTGATCCGCGCCGCGTTGTTTGCCATCGCTTGACTCATTGTCATCAATTTGCGTCGCGTCGCTTCCAGTTCGTCGCCCGCATATCGCTCATGAAGCCGCTCAAGCCTTTCGCGTGCAACGCGGATATTGAAGAGAGCAACATCAGGCATCGTATCAGGTTGCTGCGCATCGATCGACGCATTGATCGCGGCCTCCACGTCGAGCCCATAGGTCTGCGCCGCCTGCGCGTCCGGGTTGGGGCAGCGCGCAATATCCAAACTATCGAGATAGGCAAGCACTGCTTCGAACACCTCCGGCGGCGGCTCCTGCCCGTCGAACTCCTCCACGACTAGGCCGTGCACCTTGGACCGGAATTCCGGACTCTTGCGGTCCTTGATTTGCTTGCCGTCCCTCGCCGCCAGATCGGGAATCGGAACCGGATTGAACGTTCCGTCTCCCCTCACCTTCGAGAACAGGCTGGACGTCACGTCCGCCGTGCCCGGCGCGCCTGACACGCCTTCGACGAAGAAGTCCGGATTGCCGCGCCCGTTGAGATGGCAGGAAGAGCATGACAGTCCCATCCGCGCGGCCGCCCCGCCGAGCAACGCTGGCGATTCGAACGCCAGCTTGCCTAACCCGCGCACGTTCATATTCGCCGTATCGCTATCCGCCTTTCCAACGCCTATCGGAAAAGGTGAACAGTCGGCCGGCAGCATCGTCAGCGCCTTCACCTTGTCCGCGCCCGGTGCGATCCAGCGCAGCGCGCGGAGACTGTCGCGCGTCAACGGCGCGTCGCCTGCCTCGGGCGCGCTCGCGCACGCCGCTACGGCTAGTGCGACCCCCGCAACGAAAGTTCTCAGGACTTCGCCCCGTCGATCCACCGGCGCAGCTCTTCGGCTTCCTCGCAGCCGAACTTGCAGATCGCATCCAGCGTCTTCAGCTGCGTCTTCGCTTTCGCGATCTGGCCGGTCTCAACATAGTACTCGCCGAGATATTCGTTCGCGCCGCGATGCTGGGGATCAAGCTTCAGAGCCGCTGAATAGTAGCTGATCGCTACATCGTAATTGTGCAGTTTCCGGTTGGCGAAGCCCTGATAGGTCAGCACATCCGGATGTGGACCCAGCGCCGCGCCTGCCTCACGCAGCGACCACAACGCGTCCTCATAGCGCCCCTCATTGATCAGCGCCGACGCCTGCAGATAGGCCGCATCGCCATCCTTCGCCGACGCAAATCGGGTCATCTCGCCGGCGACCTGCAGAGGCCCCGCCGGGTTCGCAACGGCCGCGTCGATCCGTGCGATCGCCGCATCAATCGTCGCCGCTTCCCCACACGCTCCCGCACATTTCGCCTTCAGCGCCTCAAGCGCCGTCTTCTGCTCCGCCGCCTTGCCTGCATCGCCGAGTTTCGCTTCCACTGCGCCGAGCCATCCGCGCGCTAGCGCATGGTTCGAATCATACTTCACCGCATTGCGAAAATACTTACGCGCATTGTTGAAGTCCTGCTGCCCGACCTGCGACAGCGCCATCATGTAGTTGGTGTTTGCATCCTTGGCGGCGACGTCGAGCACATCATCGAACGCCTTCTCCGCCTGCTTGTAATTGCCGGCCTTGAGATAATCGACGCCCTGGCCATAGCGTTTGGCCGGATCGAAGCCCGAGCTGGCGCCTGAAGCGCTTGGCCCGCCGCCGCCTCCACCGCCGCCATTGGCCGCCAGCGCAGGCGTTGCAAGGAGTGCGATGACAGAAGCCGCCAGAAGCAGCGTACGACCGTATTTCATGGCTCGGTCCTCCCAACCGGATGCCGCGTGATCCCTTGAACCGGGTCACGGCGAACCGGCAAAGCCTACGCCTGCCCCTTGGGAACGCCAGACGAAAAAACCGCATGACCTGCGCGAACGCAAGGAATTGAACTGACGCGAACGCCAACCAGCATGACCCGCATCAACCCGGCGAAAGGGCTTTCAGAACGCTTTCGACCAGCCGCCGCGAATAGATTTCCGGCACCGGCCCGCGCATGGCGATCAGCCGGTGCCAGATCGGCCCGAACAGAAGCTCGGTTGCGAGGTCGATATCCCAGTCGCGCCGTATGGCGCCTTTGAGCGCTTGCTCGGCAAGTATGTGACGCAGCGGGATTTTCACGCTCTCGGAAAACCACGCCCGGAACGTCTCGCCTGCCTCGCTGTCGTCCGCCGCCGCCAGCAGGGCGCCGCGCCAGGCATGCGCCCCATCGCCTGTGCGCACCGCAACCAGCATCGGCTCGATCAGCAAGGCGATGCGGTCTTTCACATCGGCGCTGGACGGCAGGGCGGGCTTGGGCTCGCTGAGCGTCGCCAGGGCCGCGTCAACCGCAAGACACGCCGCTGATTTCCACCAGCGATAGATGGTCTGTTTCGACGCCTTGGCGTTCTTGGCGACCCGGTCGACGGAAAACCCGCGCCAGCCATGCTCCGACAGCTCGATGTATGCCGCGTCCAGCACGGCCTTGGTCGAGGCTTCGCTGCGCTTGGGGCCGACACGGCGCTTTTCGGCCTCTTCGGCCGCCGGCGGCATGCTGTCGTCATCCATGTCGTTCACCCGTGTCGGCCTCAGTCTGGAGGGAACGCCAGCGTTGCTGTTTTGCTGTCGGCAGGGTCTAACGGAACTTGGCGTTCCTTGTCTGCCAAACCCGTCTCGCGGTCAATTCCCGACTCGAAAGGCTGGAAATCCGGCTGACTTGTGCACAGCGATCAGGCGGCCCTGCTTCCGGTTTGCATGACAGCCTGTTCTTCGCTAGCGACACGCCACGATGATCGACTTCGCCGACGACGCACAGGATCTGATCGCTGGCTACCGCCGGTTCCGGGCGAGCCGCTTTCGCGAAGCCCGCGACCTGTTCCGCACCCTGCGCGACGGCCAGCAACCCGCCACCATGATCATCGCCTGCGCCGACAGCCGCGCCGACCCCGCCATGATCTTCGACGCCGCGCCCGGCGAACTGTTCACGGTGCGCAACGTTGCTGCGCTTGTGCCTCCCTATGACGAGAGCGGAGGCCTCCACGGCGTCTCGGCTGCGCTTGAATTCGCGATCACTCAGCTGAAAGTGAAGCAGGTCGTGGTGATGGGCCATGGCGGCTGTGGCGGCATTGCCGCCAGCCTCGCCGCCGCCGCCGACCGCCCCGTCGGCCGCTTCATCGCCCCCTGGGTCGAACTTGCCGCCGACGCCCGCGATGCGGTCCTGCGCGATGAATCCATTCCGCGCGCCGACTGGCAGGAAGCCGTCGAGCACGGCGCCGTCGGCCAGTCGCTCAAGAATCTGATGAGCTTCCCCTTCGTGCGCTCGGCCTATGAACGTGGCGCTCTCAACATGGATGGCGCCTGGTTCTCGATCGGCAAGGGCGAGCTCCACTGGCGCAATCCTGAGACCGGCGAGTTCACTGTCGTCGCTGCTGAAGACGCCGCGATCGACCAGGACAACAAGATCTAGACGGGAGTTTGCGCGTGAAGCTGCTTCACATCGGTCTCGCCGCCGCTAGCGCGGCCGCGCTTCACGCCTCCGCCTACGCGCAGGACCTGAAAGGCGAGATGGAATACTTCATGTCCGAGTATCTCCGCGCCTGGAACGCGCATGACGCCGCAAAGATCATCAAGGACTTCTACCACCTGGACCCCGGCCATCGCTGGAGCACGGTGGAAGGCCTGCAGGCCGAGTTCGATCGCCTGAAGGCGGACGGCTATGATCGTTCCGAGGTCCACGGCATTACCGGCTGCGTAATCACCGCCGGTACCGGCCAGGTCGAGCTGCGTTTCACGCGCCTCAAGACCGACGGTACCTTCATGCCGCCGAAGGACCGCGTGTCTGTCTACCAGGTCCGGCGCTTCGAGGATGGCTGGCGCGCAACCAGCATGGCCGGCCTGCCCGAAGGCGCCAGCATGCAGTGCCCGCCGAACTAGGCTAGCTCGCCGGACACGCCAGCGGCCTGTCGGCCGAAACGCCACCCGCGCCAACCTTGGTGATCCGCCACCCATCTGCGAACTTCGCCAGCGTATACGCGCTCGCACGATCCTTCGGCGGCAACGGTTCACCGTCCGCCTTCAACCGCGAGAACTTCATGCCGGCCCAGGCCGTGTCGGGCCCGGTCATGCATGCCTTGACCTCGAAAATGTCGGAGTGGTGATAGCCCTGACTGCGCAGATTCTCGAAGCCGCGTTCGAGATTGGCCTGTTGCTCCTCAACGCTCGGCCCGGTGCGATAGAAGTCACGCCCGATCGTGGCCGAATCGTGCCGGTTCCAGGCTTTCGTGTAGTCCCACATGAACTGCTCGACGGCCTTCTCCGGCGACAATGTTTCCGGCGCGCTTGCGCATCCCGCCAGCATCAACGCCACGACTCCGATCAAAGACCTCATCACCGCTCCTCAACCTGACGTGGCTCGCGCCACATGGCTTCCAGCACCGGCGCACCGGGCCCTGGCTCGAACAGCTTCACACGCTCGAACCCGCGCGACCGATAGAAACCGGTATTCGCCGAGTTCGAATTCTCAAGATAGCATGGCAACCCCTTGCGATCGGCGGCGTCCAGCACCGGCGCCATCAGCTGCTTGCCGAGCCCCTTGCCGCGCGACGCCTTCCGCGTGCCGATCGTGAAGAGATACATGTGCGGCGCCTTCGGGTGCTCTCGCGCCATCGTCGCGTTTGCGCCCAGCGCCCGCTTCACCGACCCTTTGGCGCCCTTCCCCATAACCGACGCCACCAGCGCCAGCGTCGGCAGAAACGGCAATTCGCGATCCGCGGACGAATGACACCACATCGTCGCGCCGGCATCGCCGATCAGGTGGCACGTCCCGCGCGGAAGATAGACGCTGCGCGCCAGCGTGCTGAACACGGGCGCCAGCGCAGCCGGGCCACCGAAAATCCAGAGATTCACCGGATCCTCGGAAAACGCCTCGGCCGTGATCGCGCCAACACGCCGCCAGTCCTGTGCTGTCGCGGCCCGCATCCCGTCCGGCAATCTAATGTCCAGCATGTCCGGCACGGGGTCGCTCGCCTCAGCTGCAGTTCAGCACGGTCTCGTAGGCGACATTTGCTTCCCCGCCTATGCGCCATCCAGCATCCGTCTTCACGAGATCGAACACCTTCGCCTCGTCGCCATCCATCAGCCCGCCGAACGTATAGAGCCGGCCGAATTTGAGGATTGCCTTGCCATGCGTTGCGCCGCTCGCGCAGAAGGCGGCGGAATAGACATCGAGCTTGCCGAAACTGTCCGAGCGCAACGCCGTGAACTTCGCCGCCAGCGCAGCCTCGTCCGCAGTGGAATAAACGTCCTTCACCAGGCCCGCAGCATCGCCCCGGTTGAACAACAGGATCCAGCGGTCCAGCAGCGCGCGCCCCTCGACCTCGATCTGCGTCGCGCCCGGCGTTTGCGCAAAAACAGGCGCGGCGACAGCGAAGACCAGTGCGAGAAATGCGTGTTTCATCGGCAGCTCCGTTACCTCACCTGTGAAGCCGAGCCTGCCGCAAATCGCAAGCGCGGCCCGCACGTTGCCACGCGAAAGTGAGGCTAGTCGACCGCCGGTTTGCGCAGCAGCAACAGCGCCACAAGGCTCAGCCCTGCCGCGAGGCTCAGATAGAAGCCGACGAATGGCAGCCCGCCCTGCTCCGCCAGCGCTTGCGCCGCGATCGGCGTGAAGCCCCCGCCAATCACGCCGCCAACGTTGAACGCCACGCTGGCGCCCGTATAGCGCACACGCGCCGGGAACAGTCCTGGCAGCCAGGCGCCAAGCGGCCCGTACACAAATCCCATCAGCAGAAGTGCAATCGAAAGAAACCCGCCAACCAGCCAGAGGTCGCCCGACCCGATCATTGGCGCCAGCAGGAAGCCCGCAGCCACCGCCAGCGCGCATCCCACGCTCAGCACCAGGCGTGGGCTGGATGCATCCGACCAGTACCCCGCCCACACAATGCCGCCGGCCATGAACAGGATCGCCACCAGCTGCACCTGCAGGAACGTCTCGCGCGGATAGCCCAGCGTGGTCGTGCCATAGCCGAGCGCAAACGCCGTCGCGAGATAGTAGATGCAGAAGCACGCCACCACGCCGAACGTGCCGCCGAGGGTGGCTTTCCAGTGGTGGCGGAACAGTTCTCCCAGGGGGACTGGTGGGGGCGGCGCCTGTTCCAGTGCTTGCTTGAATGCCGGTGTTTCGGTCAGCTTCAGTCGCACCCACAGTCCCACTGCAACCAGTACGGCACTTGCAAGGAATGGAATTCTCCAGCCCCAGGTCTGGAAGTCGTCCTTGGACAGCAACAGTCCCAGCAGCAGGAACAGTCCATTGGCCGCTATGAACCCTACTGGCGCGCCCAGTTGCGGGAACATTCCAAAGCGCGCTTTCCAGCCTGGAGGCGCGTTTTCTACCGCGAGCAATGCCGCCCCGCCCCATTCGCCGCCCAGTCCCAATCCCTGTCCGAAGCGCAGAAGGCACAGCAGCAGCGGCGCAATCCACCCCGCCTGCGCATAGGTCGGCAGAAAGGCGATCGCCATGGTCGATCCGCCCATCAGCATCAGCGACCAGACCAGTGTGGACTTGCGTCCGATCTTGTCCCCAAAATGCCCGAACACCACAGCGCCCACTGGCCGCGCGATGAAGGCGATCGCGAACGTCGCATAGGACGACATCAGCTGCGCCGACGGCGAATCCGACGGAAAGAACAGCGGCCCGAACACCAGCGAGGCCGCCGTCGCGTAGATATAGAAATCGTAGAATTCGACAGCCGTGCCCACAAGGCTCGCGGTCAGCACCCGCGCTGTTGGTGCGCGCTCAGAGATTGCCGTCATGATGCTCCGCCCCGGTGAACCCTAGCCCTCGGCCGAAGCCTCTTTCTCCGCCAGCCGCGCCTTCAGGCGTTCGCTGGCTTTCTCCTTGACGCTTTCCGAGCGCAGCTGTCCGCAGGCAGCGAGAATATCCCGACCGCGCGGCGTCCGGATTGGCGAGGCATAGCCCGCGCGATTCAGGACTTCGGCAAACGCTTCGATCGTCTCCCAGTCCGAGCATTCGTACTTCGTGCCCGGCCACGGATTGAACGGGATCAGGTTGATCTTCGACGGCACGCCCTTAAGCAGCCGCACCAGATCCATCGCTTCCGCCAGCGTGTCGTTGACGCCCTTCAGCATCACATATTCGAACGTTACCCGCTTGGAGTTGCCGAGATCCGGATACTGCCGGATCGCATCGAACAGCTCTTTCAGGTTGTACTTCTTGTTGATCGGCACGAGCTCATTGCGCAGGTCGTCGTTCGTTGCGTGCAGCGAGATCGCCAGCATCGCGCCGGTGCGCTTGCCCAGCTCCGGGATCTTCGGCGCAACGCCCGCGGTCGAGACCGTGATGCGGCGCTTGGAGATCGAAATCCCCTCGCCGTCCGTAATCGTCTCAATCGCCTCGACAACGTTGTCGAGATTGTAGAGCGGCTCGCCCATGCCCATGAAGACGATGTTGGTCAGCAGCCGGTCTTCCGTCGATGTCGGCCATTCGCCCAGCGTATCGCGCGCCACCATCACCTGGTTGACGATCTCGGCCGCAGACAGGTTGCGCACCAGCTTCTGCGTGCCCGTGTGGCAGAAAGTGCAGGTCAGCGTGCAGCCAACCTGGCTCGAGACGCACAGCGCCCCGGCCTTGCCGACATCGGGAATGTAGACGCACTCGGCTTCGACGTTCGGTCCATAGCCGATCAGCCACTTCCGTGTTCCATCGACCGAGGTCTGCGCCGCCGCCACTTCCGGCCGTTGCAGGACGAACTTCCCGCCAAGAACGGCGCGCAGCTCCTTGGCCACGTCGGTCATCTTCGCGAAGTCAGTCACGCCATAATGGTAGATCCAGCGCCAGAGCTGGTTCGCCCGCATCCGGGCCTTCTTTTCCTCGACCCCTGCTGAAACCATGGCAAGGCGCAGCCCTTCACGGGAAAGCCCCGCAAGGTTCGCCACCGCAGGCGCGGCAGGCTTCCTGGAAAGATCGAGTTCAACGGACATTTGCGCGGCTCATACCTCAAACCCGTAAAGCACGCGATACCCGGCGCTGCCGGTGCTTCGGAAAGTCGCTTGACCCGGTCCCTGCGGCCGCTCCGATAACCCTGTCTGCCCAACAGACACAGGTGATTCGTGAGCCAGACCTTCCTCTCTCCCGCCGACGCTGCCCGGAAGCTTGGCGTCTCCGCCAAGGCGCTTCGCCTCTATGAGGAGCGCGGCCTTCTGACGCCGGGCCGCACCCAGGCCGGCTGGCGCGCCTACGGCCCTGCCGACATGGAGCGCGCTGCCGAGATCGCGGCCCTGCGCGCACTCGGCTTCAGCCTTGCGCAGATCACTCGCGCACTCGACGGCGACGCCAGTGGCCTTGCGCCAGCCCTCGCTTCTCATCAGTCCGTGCTCGAATCCCGCCTGCATGACCTGACCGGCGCCATCGGCCGCGTGCGTGACCTTCGCGACCGGATCGACGCCGGCGCGACACCAACCATCGCGGAGCTCGCCCGCCTGCAAGCGCCCATCGAGCCAGTCACCGCCTTCGACCTTCCCTGGCCATGGGGCGGCGAGCGTTTCGAGTTGCGCGAGATACGCGCCATCACCTGGATTGTCGGCCCGCTGTTCAGCGGCAAGACGCGGCTCGCTGAACGCCTTGCCGAGTCCATCCCCGGCACAGCCTTCATCGGCCTCGACCGCGCTACGCCCGCGCAAATGGATGCAGAACACCGCCAGCGTGTGGACCTCACGCTCGCGTGGCTTGTGGAAGACGGCGCCACGCGCTCGGACGCCCTGACCGCGCTTCTGGTTGCGCTGGAATGGACTGAACCCAGTGCGCTCGTCTTCGATCTCATCGAACAGGGGCTCGACGAAGCCACGCAGCTCGCCCTGATCGCCCACCTGAAGCGGCGCGGCCCCGGCGCGCGTCCAATCTTCGCGATGACGCGGTCGAGCGCCATGCTGGACCTCGCCTCGGTTGGCGCGGACGAAGCGATCATCCTCTGCCCGGCCAACCACAGCCCGCCCACTTTCGTTGCGCCCTATCCCGGCGCGCCCGGCTACGAGGCCGTGGCCACATGTCTTGGCTCGCCAGACACGCGCGCCCGCACGGAAGGCGTCATCGCCATGCGGTCTCCTGCCGCGTGAATGATCCGCAGCGAACTCGCCCGCGCTCCGCTGTCGAAAGGTCATTCCGAGCGCGTAACGGCGGCGCCTGACCTCTTACACACGGCTGGATTTGGTGCATGCTGGGCCTTCATCGATCGGAGGCGTTCGCATGTTCCGTCGACAGCTCGCCGCGCTCGTTGCCGCTCTGGTCTGGATCGGTACGCCTGCCGCGCACGCACAGACCCGGATAACCGTGCCCGGAGGCGAAGGTCTCAGCAAAGGCGTCGACTACGACCTAACCGATAAGGCTGGACGGGTCGACGAGCGCACGCGGATCGAGCTCCTCGCCCTTCACAAGACCGCCGTCGATGCGCTGCAGGCGAGAGACTTCGTCGCCGCCGAGAAAACACTGACCGACCTTGTCAGGCGCAGTCCCACCACCACCGACGCAAACTTCCTGATGGGCCTTGCCAAGATCGGCCTCGACAAATGGGAAGGCGCGAAAGTCTACCTCGAACTCGCAATACAGAAGGAGCCGCTGCGCCCCGAGCCGAAGACCCGGCTCGGCCTTGTCTATGCCAAGCTCAACAACCCGGACGGCGCCAGGAAACTCCGCGAAGAACTCGTCAACCTTGACAGCGCCTGCAACAGGACCTGCGAGGATGCGACCTGGATCGCTGACGGCCTCGTGCTGCTCGACGAGGCGCTCGCGCCAAAGACTCCCGTAAAAATGGTGGCCGCGACCGGAACACCAGGGGACCTGTCGGCTGAGTTGAAGAATTTCAAACCGGCGGACTACAGCCTCGTCGCCTTCAGGGACATCCACGAGCTCTACAACCTGCTCACCAAGGATGGCCGCTGTCCGCCGAAAAAGCTGGCCGAGCCGCGCCAGCCCTGCGCCCTCATACTCTACCGGCCGGTCAAAGGCGGCGACGAGGGACTCACCGCCAACTTCAAGCCGGTCTTCTCGGTGATCTCCCGCACCGCCATCTGGGCGATCCACGACAAGAAGCTGCAGAAGATCGGGATCGAAAACCTCTATTTCGACGAGCAGGACATCATCGGCCAGGGCAAGAAGGCCTACATATCCGTCGCGCTTGTCGGCAATGCCGAGAACAAGGCCAACTGCGAGAAGGGCCTGCCCTGCCTCAACAGCCTCGTCGTCCAGGACATGTTCCGCATGTACAATGACATGCCCGACTCGGTCGTAGCCGTGATCTGGGGCGAACACATGAAGGACCCCACCACGATACGCATCAGGTAGTTCAGCGCACCAGGCCTGCGCGGTAGTCTGCGTAGCGTGGTGACCACGACAGCGCCTCGCGCGCGCGGCGGTTGCTCACACGGCAGGACGGGAAGCCGGCGCGCCCGCCCACAGCGGGCGGCGGCGCGCCCGCCGCCTCCGCCACATAGCCGTACACGTCGCGCCACTGCGCTGGATGGTCGTCCGCCACGATCAGCGCACGCTCCGATACGCCCGCATCCAGCGCCGCCACCGTCGCCGCCGCCATGTCGGCGATGTGCACCAGCGACACATAGTCCTCGCCACCACGGGGCACGCGCAGCTTGCCCGCCGCCGCACGCGCGTACCAGTCATCGTCGAACCCCGTGCCCGGCCCATAGAACAACCCGCCACGCAGGATCATCCAGTCGAGCCGCGACTCGCGCACTGCCTGCTCCATCGCCAGCGTGGCCTCCACCGCCCTGGTCGCCACCTCGTTGCCGCCCGCATGGAACGGCGTCTCCTCGTCAGCCAGCACGGCGCCCCCCGCGTTCACCATCGCTATGCTCTGCTGCACCACGCGCCCCACACCCGCCGCACGACACGCCTCCACCCACAACGGCGCACCCTCGCGCCGCACACGGTCGTTCACCTCATAGTCGCCACGCCCGCTTGGCCCCGGCAGCGACGTGGCCAGGTTGATGCCCACATCACACCCGTGCAGCCCCACGCGTAGCGCCTCGGCGTCGAACACATCGGCCACACACACGTCCGCGCCACACCCGCGCGCCACACCCGCAGCCTCCACACGCCGCACCAGCGCCCGCACCGCGTACCCCGCCCGCACAAGGCGCGGTATCAGGTGCCGCCCATAGACGCCGCTGGCGCCAAGTATCGCGACTGTCTTACCCATGATGCGGTTGCACTCCCCTTCGAACCGGAGGAGGCATAGCGCAGACGCGCGCCATCCCACATGCTTCCCGCAAAGCATGCTGACAGTCCGTTGGCAGCTGTTACGGGAGTGGCGGCGCCCTATTCCTTCGCCTGCAGCTCGATCATCGGTTTGAAGCCGCCCCAGAACATGCGCTTGCCGTCGAAAGGCATCGTGGCCGGATCCATCTGCATGCTTGGATCGGCCATCACCTTCTTCATCACCTCGTCGCGATGCTTGCGGTTCCTGTAGACGGCGAAGGCGAACACCACGGTCTCGCCGTCCTTCTTCTTCACCGCCTTCCAGAAGTCGGTCGACTTGCCCACCGGCACGTCGTCAGCGAGGCATTCCCAGTACTGCAGCGCCCCATACTTCATCCACGCCTTGGAGGCCTTCCTGGCGTCCTTCTTGTACGCTTCCAGGTTCGCTTCCGGAACGGGAAGGATGAAACCGTCGACATAGGCCATGGCGTGTCCTCGCTGCTGGATTGTCTGGTCACAACACTAGGCGGGAAGCCTTCTGGGACAAGCTTTCCTGCCGGGATAAGAAATATTCGATCGAGCCTGTCGATAGGCTTGTGTCCCGTTCGTCCTCAGGGTGAAGACACGAAATCAGGGAGTTCTCATGCGCTACATGTATCTCGTCAAATCCTGCCAGTCGGGCATGCCGCCCAAGCGCCTGTTCGAGGAACTCGACAAGATGGCCACCAAGGCCATCCAGTCCGGCGCGATGATCGACAGCGGCGGGCTGATGCCCCTGCCGATGGGCGGAGCGCACATCAAGCTCGAAGGCGGCAAGGTCAGCGTCATCGATGGCCCCTTCGTGGAATCGAAGGAAGTCGTCGGGGGCTACGCCATCTTCGAATTCAAGACCCGCGAGGAGGCCATCCAGTCTGGCATCGACTTCATGAACGTCCACAGGGAGTTCGGCGAAGGCTGGGAAGGCACCTGCGAAATGCGCCCGATGATGGGCAACCCGCACGACCCGCAGCACTAGATCAGGGAGACACGGCAATGCGCGTAATGGTTTTCGTAAAGGCGACCAAGGAAAGCGAAGCGGGCATCATGCCCACGACCGAACTCCTGACCGCCATGGGCAAGTACAACGAAGAGCTGGTCAATGCCGGCATCCTGCTTGCGGGCGACGGCCTGCATCCGTCGGTGAAGGGTAAGCGCGTCGCTTTCGATGGCGCATCGCGCACCGTCATCGACGGCCCCTTTACCGAGACCCGCGAACTCGTCGCCGGTTTCTGGATGTGGCAGGTGAAGGACATGGCGGAGGCCATCGCCTGGCTGAAGCGGTGCCCCAATCCCATGCCCGGTCCGAGCGAGATCGAGATCCGCCCGATTTTCGAAGCCGCCGATTTCGGCGAGGCCCTGACGCCGGCGGTCGCCGACCTGCATGAGCGGACGCGCCAGAAGATGGGCGGAAGCTGATATCGCTTCAGCCGCCGCGACTTGCCCTCCCCCTCTCCCGTGTCTAAGCGGGAAGCGTGGCGGCGACCGAAACCCATCAGGCGATCGAGGCGGTCTTCCGGATCGAACAGGCCCGGCTGATCGCCGGCCTTGCCCGGATGGTGCGCGATGTGAGCCTGGCGGAAGAGCTGGCGCAGGACGCGCTCGTCATTGCGCTCACCGACTGGCCGAAGACAGGCATACCGGACAATCCCCGCGCCTGGCTGATGGCGGCGGCCAAGCGGCGCGCCATCGACGGCTTCCGCCGCAACAAGATGCTCGCACGCAAGCACGCCGAGATCGGCCGGGACCTGGAAGACCAGAGCGACAGCAGCGTCGAGGCGATCGAAGCGGCCATGGACGACGATGTCGGCGATGAACGTCTCAGCCTGATCTTCACCGCCTGCCATCCGGTGCTTTCCACCGAGGCGCGCGCCGCGCTGACGCTGCGCCTGGTCGGCGGCCTCACCACGGAGGAGATCGCGCGCGCCTTCCTGTCGAGCGAATCCGCCATCGCCCAGCGCATCGTGCGCGCCAAGCGTACGC
The DNA here is from genome assembly GCA_965279205.1 of Hyphomonadaceae bacterium. Taxonomy (GTDB): domain Bacteria; phylum Pseudomonadota; class Alphaproteobacteria; order Caulobacterales; family Hyphomonadaceae; genus UBA7672. The sequence goes on along the minus strand of OZ257144.1, from coordinate 349,033 downwards.
TGTCGGACTCAGGCCTCTCCTACGAGACACCGCGCGGAGCGGAGCTCGCCGCGCGGCTCTCCGCCGTTCTGGAAGTGGTCTATCTGATCTTCAACGAGGGCTATGCCGCCACGCAAGGCGAGGACTGGATGCGCCCGCAGCTGTGCGACGAGGCGCTGCGCCTCGGCCGCATCCTTGCCGCTCTCGCTCCCGATGAACCGGAAGTCCATGGCCTGCTCGGACTGATGGAGCTGCACGCGTCGCGCACGCCGGCGCGCATCGACGAGACAGGCGCGCCTGTCCTGCTGCTCGACCAGAACCGCGCGCGCTGGGATCGTCTGCTGATCGGCCGCGGCCTTGCGGCGCTTGCCCGCGCCGAACAGCTTGGCGGCGCGGAGGGCTTCTATGCGCTGCAGGCCGCCATCATCGCCTGCCATGCCCGCGCGTCGAAAGCCGCCGACACGGACTGGCCGAGGATCGCGGCGCTCTATGCGCGGCTCCATGCGCTGACCCGATCGCCAGTGGTGGAGCTCAACCGCGCCATCGCGGTCGGCATGGCGGAAGGCCCGCAGTCCGGCCTCGACATCCTTGACCGGCTGACCGCCGAGCCTGCGCTCAAGGCCTACCATCTCCTGCCCGCGGCGCGCGCCGACCTCCTGTCGAAGCTTGGCCGCAATGCCGAGGCGCAGGCCGAATTCACCCGGGCAGCGAGCCTTGCCACCAACCAGCGCGAGCGCACCTTCCTGCTGAAACGGGCGGACGACGTCTCGCCCGGATCGTAAGCCCGGCGCCGCGGCGTTCCCGAGCGAAAGAAGGCCAGCCACCCTGCATCCGCCAGCCGTTCCGGCGACGACTTATCCGTGAGATCGTTCGCCCGCATCGGGCGGACACGGAAGGGGCGACGAATGGACGGCAAACTACCCGAAATCTACTGGTACGTGTTCTGGATCGGCTTCGTGATCATCTCCTTCGGAGGGATGATCTTCGGCGGCATCCTGGCCCACAGGGCGCGCCTGAAGGAACTCGATATCCTCAGGACCTATGCCGAGAAGGGGGTCGAGCCGCCCCCGGCTATCGTGGAGGCGCTCAGCGGACAAGCCCAGCAGCACAAGGCGGCGGCAAAGCAGGCGAGCGAGCAGGCGGCGGTGCGCGCCAGCGTCCACCTCTCCCATTTTGTCGGCAGCCTGTTCGCCGCGGGTCTGACAGGCGGCCTTGCCTGGTGGGCATCCGAAGGGCGGGCGCCCGAATGGCTGTTCTACGGCGCTGTCATCGTCACCATCGCCTGCGTGGCCGGCGCCGCCGCGCGGCTTGTTGCGGTCATCACCACACCCGCAAAATAGATGGAGGATGACGCAGCCCTGCTTGCCGAGGTCTGCGACGGTTCGGAACGGGCGTTCAACCGCCTGATCGACCGACACCAGCAGGCCGTCCGGAATTTCCTGCGCGGGATCGCCGCGCGGGAGGATGCGGATGACATCGCGCAGGAGACTTTCCTTGCGGCGTGGACGCAGGCGCGCTCCTTCCGCGGCGGATCAAGCGTGCGCTCGTGGCTGTTCTCGATCGCATGGCGCAAGGCCAAGGATACACAGCGCTGGTGGTTTCGCAGACGCAAGCGCGACACCGCCTGGCATGATGCCGAGGCCCCCGCCAGCGCCGAGGATGCAGCGCGGCCGGAACGGGCCGCCCTGCAGCGGGCGCTGTCCTCGCTGTCAGCGGACCAGAGAGCGGCGGTGATGATGTGCCTTGCGCATGGATTCACCCATGCAGAAGCAGCGGAAGCGCTCGACATTCCGCTGGGAACGATCAAATCTCATGTGGCGCGCGGCCGTGAAAAGCTGCGCCAGGCGCTCGGAGACCAGACATGACGCCGGAAACGGACGACGACCGTATCGGGGAACTACTGCGCGGCGATGCGCCGCCGGCGCACGACCCCATGTTCCGCCTCAGCGTGATGGAACGCCGCGAACGCAACCGGTTCCGCAGCCGCTCGCTGCAAATGCTGGGCGTCGGCCTGGCGGTCATCCTCGTTTCGCTGATCGGCATCGCCGTGGGCGCGAAGGTTTTCGACGTGGCCGGCCTCGTCGTGATCGCCAGCCTGGCGGCGGGATATCTTCTCTATTCGCCACAGCTCGAACAAATCCTGCGGCGTTTCCGCAATTGACTGCATCCAGCCGGAAGACCAGCGGCGACTAACCCTTGAGCCGCCCAATCTGGATGCGGCCGACGACAAGGGGACGCTCCCATGCTTCGCCTCCACCTCGCTGCTCGCGTTGTCGCGGGCGTCAGCCTCGCCATGCTCGCCGCGCCCGTGGCCATCGCTCAGACTTCGCCGGTGCGGGGCACGAGCCTCGCTGCACCCGCCGATCTTCCTCGCACCCCGGATGGCCATCCCGATTTTCAGGGCGTGGTGTGGACCGCGACGTCGAACTTCTTCGCTCCGCTCGAATCCTCCCCGATGACTCCTGCGCAGCTTGTCCTTCCAGAAGACAAGGCGCAGGAAGCGTTCGGCCGCATCATGGCGATGTTCATGACCCCCGCCGTGAAGAAGATGATCGAAGATATCGATCCCCAGGCGGCGGAACTCATCAAGGATATGAAGGGCTTCCCGCTCGTCCGCGGCGAGCGTCACACTCGCCTGCTGGTGCTGCCCGCAGACGGCAAGCTGCCGCTGACGCCGGAAGCGCGGAAGGACGTGCCGGTCGGTTTCAACATTCCTGTCGGCAAAGCCGATAATCCCGAAGACCGCGCCCCCAGCGAGCGCTGCCTCGCCATGCCTCCGCCCACCGCCGTCGTCTTCGACCTTCCGATCGCGTTCGTCCAGACGCCGGACCATATCGTCATCAGCGGCGAGTACAGTACCGACGCGCGCATCGTCCCTTTTTCAGGAAGTTTGAGCTCGGGAAGCTCCGCCGGCGCCGGCGCGCGCTGGGACGGCGACACGCTCGTCATCGAGACCACCGGCTTCCTGATGCGCGACCGCGTGCGTCCGCTGTTCGGCGGCGCCTTCATCGTCAATCCAGAAGCGAAAGTGATCGAGCGCTTCACCCGCGCCGGTCCCGATGAACTCGTCTACCAGTTCACCGTCGAGGATCCGAAAGCTTACACCGCGCCCTGGCTCGCCGAGTATTCATATTACCGCGCGCCCTACCGGATGTACGCATCGAGCTGCCATGAGGCGAACTATTCGCTCGCCAACATCCTCTCCGGCCAGCGTGTGGTCGACGCGCGAACGGCAAGCCGGTGACCACGCGCCGGCGTCACGACGAGGCCAGCCGCGCTCCTGTTTCGCGGATGCGCGGAAGGTCGGCGCGCGTAACATACCGCATGTGGAAGTCGCCCGGCTTGGCGAGGCCATCCGGCCGGGCGACGAACTCCGTCTTCGCAATCGGCACGAACTTGTCGAGCATCCGGTTGACACCGGTATTGGTCACCCGCGTCTGGTGTATCAGCCGCTCGATCGGGAAGAGGTCAAAATAGAGGTCGATCCGGGTTGGATAGATCGCTGAAGAGACCCCGCCTGCCCGATCCGGGGGATCGATGATGTGCCAGTGCGAATAGTTTTCCTCCGGCGTCTTGCGGAGAAGGTTTGTAAAGCCGATCAGCCGGCTTGCGCCCGCGCTCTCCACCCGCAGCGCGAACACGCTGCTCATCTGCGCGGGATCGCCGCTCCACACCCAGGAGGCGTAGCGCTCACGCAGCACGGCTGCGCCGCGAAACTTCGTCCGGTCGATGAGCGTGTCGAGATGCGGGTCCGGTCGATGAAAATAATCCGCCATGACGTCGAGGTCGGCGTCCGTCACTGCATTGTCGAACCAGACCGGCCCGAGCCGGGTCGGAACGCGACGCCCGAGGGGCGAGCCTAGCGACACAGCGCTTTCGCCTTGTCGATCGCCTCGGTCGAACCCTTGAGCGAGAAATGGTAGGCGGTGCGCGCGTCCTTCACCGACGCAGCTTCGATGCGCAGCTCGGATCCCTTCTTCAGCGCGGCGACCAGCGAGCTGTCGCGTCCATCCTTGACGAAGGCTTCCGGGCCAGCGGCAAACATCGGAAAATGGTCGCGGCCGATGATGGCTTCCGGCGCAAGATCCTTCCTCAACGTATAGCCGACCTTGAAGCTGGGCTGGTTCGACGCGGCGCCCGATTTCCACGTCGCAACGTAGAACGTCACCTCGCCATGATCGACGCTCTTGGGCGCCTTGTCGGTGGGATCGGCAGCGGCAAAGCACACCATGTCCCTGCCCGAGCCTTCGGTGAAGACGCGCCAGTCCTTGTACCGCCCGATCGCCTTCGACTGCGCGCTCGCTGCCGGCGCAAGCGCGGCTGCAAGGGCAATCAGAACAACGGCAGTCACGCGTATCATCAACAAGATCTCCAGCCCGTATCCGTTAGGACTGAATACGAACGAACTTTGACGCAAGCCTTAATGCAGCTGCGTCTGATCCAGGCGGATCTGCAAGAGGAATCCCCTCCCCCTTGTGGGGAGGGGCGCAGGGGTGGGGGCGGTCCAGCGTGCGAGCCGGCAGCTTGCCGTCCTGCAGCCCCCCTCACCCTACCCTCTCCCCACAAGGGGGAGAGGAGCGCACGCGGCAACGCCACGGCGCAGGTTCCGTATGCCGATTGTCCGAATGCCCTAGCGCGGAGCGCGCTTCGCCAGAATCCGCTGCAGCGTGCGGCGGTGCATGTTCAGCCGGCGCGCCGTTTCCGAGACGTTGTGGTTGCAGAGTTCGTAGACGCGCTGGATGTGTTCCCAGCGCACCCGGTCTGCCGACATGGGATTTTCCGGCGGCTCCGGCCGGTCCGAGCGGCCGGTCAGCAGCGCATTCACCACATCCTCGATGTCGGCGGGCTTGGGCAGGTAGTCGATCGCCCCGGCCTTGACCGCGGCAACCGCAGTCGAGATGGCGCCATAGCCGGTGAGGATCACAGCGTGTGTGTCCTCGCGTCCGCGCTGCAACACCTCGACCACGTCGAGACCCGACCCGTCTTCCAGACGCAGGTCGACCACAGCAAAGGCAGGCTGCGCCTTCTTGAGATGGTCCTTCGCCTCGGCGACGGTTCCCAGCGAGGTCACGTCGAATCCGCGCTGCGTCAGCGCCCGCGCGAGCCGCGCGCGAAACGGCGCGTCGTCGTCCAATACCAGCAGCGTCTTGTCTTCAAGAGCGGCAACGCGTGGGTCAGATTCAACAGGCTCTTCCACCCTGGGTCTCCCGTAAGAGGCTTGTCGATACAGGCTATATATCGGCCGCGCGTCCTTAGGCCAACGTCTTGACGGGGTCTATCCTTGCCCGTCCGCGTTTATCCTTCGATCCAGCCTGGAGGGGCCTCGATGGCGTTTCGCGGCCAGACAATGCGAACCACGGCCCCTTTTGCTGGCAATTGGCGGTTATAAGGCGTCACGCGGGCCCCGGTCCGCTCCAGCAAGGTCACGGCGATGAAGAAGCCGAGGCCCATGCCCCCGCCCCGCTGCTCGATCTTTCGTTCGCTGAAATAGGGCTCGCCCAGCTTGGCCAGCACGGAAGGCGCAAACCCTGGCCCGTCATCAGTGATGTAGATCCGCACCTCGTGCTCGGACCAGCGCGCGTTCACGCTGACCTCTTTGGTGGCGAAGCTGGCGGAATTTTCCACAAAGGCGCCAAGCGCGTGGATGATCTCCGGCTTGCGCACCACCATGGGCGCCTTGCCGTCACGGTCGTTGGCGCCGGCCAGCGGCGAGCACGAGCACTGGATGTGAATGCCCCGGCCCATGTGCGGCTCCGTCGCCTCCTCGATCAGGGACGGCAGCGGCGTGCGCGACAGGGCCGCGTCGGTCATGTGCCGGCGCTGCGAGATCTGTTTCAGGATCACCCGGCAGCGTTCGGACTGCTCGACGATGAGATCGACATCCTCGCGCGAGGGGCTGTCTTTCTTGGTCCCGCGCGCCAGTTCCTTGGCTGCGAGGTGGATGGTCGCCAGCGGCGTCCCCAGCTCGTGCGCGGTCGCCGCAGCCAGCGCGCCCAGCGCCGAGAGCTGCTGCTCGCGTGACAGCACGGCTTGCACTGCATCCAGCGCCGACACCAGCCGCGCCTCATCGCGCCCCGTCCGCCACGACGACACGGTGAAGAACACCAGGCCGATCGTCACCGCCGCAAGCTGCCCGATCTGGTAGAGCGGCGGGATCTCGAGCTGGTCCGATCCCCAGGGCAGGTCGAGCCCCCACATCCACATGCCGGCGCAGCAGATGAGGGCCAAAACTGCAAGCAATCCGGCATAGACCGGCAGCAGGCGCGAGGCGCCAACCGTCACCGGCGCCAGGATCATCAGGAGGAACGGGTTCTGCAGGCCGCCGGTCAGCCCGATCAGCACCGACACCTGCACCACGTCGAAGGCCAGCTGGCCCGCCGTCTCGGCCGGCGATGACAGGTGCTGGGCAGGAAACACCGCCATCAGCGCCACGTTGAGCCACGCCGATGCGCCGATCGCCGCCAGGCACGCCGCCAGCGGCAGGTCGAAGCCCAGCACATAGTTGACGAACAGCACGGCGCCCGCCTGCCCCGCGATCGCCATCCAGCGCAGCGAGACCAGTGTGCGCAGGCGCGTGCGCCCGAACGCCGATCCGACGCTCTTCAGCGCCTCGCGCGCAGGCTCCATCGTCGAAGCGACCGGAAGGTTCGCCGTCGACAGACCCGCCGTGTCTGATCTTGCATCAGCCATAATGGCCGCTCGCACGAAGTCGCTGCTTTGTCATCAGGCCGCAGTTTGCTTTTCGCGGGGCCCATGAGCATATCGCGCCATGCGCCTTACGCTGTGTCTTGCCATAGCCGCTCTCGCAGCCGCGTGCACGCCTGCGGCCAAAACCGATCCCGTCGCGGAAAGCGGCGTGGTCACCGCCTCCGCGAGCGAGCCGGCCTGTTTCAAGCGATCGTCCGACCAGATTGGCGGCCCCTTCCACCTCACCTCGCATACGGGTTCTCCGACGACCGAGACCTCGTTCCGGGGTCACAAGACACTGGTCTTCTTCGGCTTCACCCATTGCCCCGACGTCTGCCCCACGACGCTTTACGGGCTCGGCAAGGCGATTGGCCTGCTGCCTCCGGGCAGGACGCCGCCGAAGACCGTCTTCATCTCGGTCGACCCCGCGCGCGACACGCCTGAAGCCATCGGCCAGTACATCCGGAGCAACGGCTTCCCGCAGGACATCATCGGCCTCACCGGGACAATCGACGAGCTGCAGCAGGTCGCCGACGCCTTCGTGGCGCCCTTCAGCCGGGACGAGGATACGGACAGCGCGGCGGGCTATGTCGTCAGCCATTCTTCCATCCTCTACCTGATGGACGAGAACTGGAAGCTGAAGACGTTCTTCACCGCCGCTGAAACGCCCAAGGACATCGCCGACTGCCTGGCGGCCCTGGGCTAACGTCCTCAGTTGGCTCCAGCCTAGTTCGTTTTTGGCTGCAGCGGCGTGAACGTCGCCGAGAAGCCAAGGCTCTGCTTGGTCACCGGCGCCATCATTGCGCTCATCATCCCGAACGGCGTCTTCGGCTTGATCTGCAGCCGCAGCGTCCCCGGCGCCTTGAGGAAGCTCGCGACCGCCGTGGTCAGCTCCGTCGCCAGTTCGGCATCGACGCCGGCCGCCGCGATATCCTGGCCGGCCGAGGACACCATGGTTGCGAGATCCTGGCGATAAGCGCCCACGCTCTGCCCAGCCTGCTGGGCCATCTGCGCCAGAACCAGATCGCCTAGCGCCTTGTCGGTGATGGAGACATCCAGATCGGTGAGCTGCAGGCCGATGAGGCCGATCATCATCGTTCCCATCATCGCCTGCGCAGCCTGGGCCCGCTTGGCGTCCGCCGGATCCGGTGCGTCGTCTGCGTCATCATCCTCATCGGCGTCTTCGCCATCGTCGGAGTCTTCGTCCTCATCCCCGTCAACAACGGCGATTTCCTCCAGGGACGGCGCAACTTCCGACATGAAGGTCGTCAGCGCTGTCAGCACGGTCGGCAGCGCCTGCTGCACGCCGATCAGGCCCGCGTCGACCTTGACGTCGATCATGTCGGTGATCCCGACATTGTAGCCGGTCCAGCGCGTCACATCCTTGGCCGGATCGAAGGTCGCGCTGCCCTCGGCGTAGAGTTCGACCGCGTTCGACGGATAGCCGCCCAGCGCCATCAGCATCAGGCCCATCGCGCCAAGCGTTCCGCCCTCGGCGTCCGCCGTCAGCTTCATCGTGTAGCGCGGCGTCGAGGCTGCGATCACCACGCCCTCGGCATTGCGCGTCACGGTATGGCTGGCCTTCGTGGCGTCGAACTTCAGGCCCGACAGATTGACCTTGGCGCCGCTCCAGCTGGCGGCGTCATACCCGGCCTCGAGCGGGCTGGTGAACTCGCCGAACAGAGCCGAAAAGTCCGGCGGCGTCGGGGACGGCATCACATAGGAAAGGCTCAGGCCCACCGCCTTGTCGATGATCCCGCCCCTGATGTTCTTCACCTCGACAGTTCCAAGATCGAACGTGCCCGCGATCGCAGGCGTGCCGGGAATATCGATCTCGCCCGTCAGCGCGCCGAACCTGCTGAGACCAAGCATCGTGTCCTTGAGGTCGGTCACCGAGACCTCGCCCAGCTCGACCTTCATCTTGCCGGGCTTGCCTTCGTCCTGCGGAATGGGTCCGGCAATCGACAGGTCATTGAACGAAGCCTTCTTGAAGCGCCACTGAGCGAAGGGCGGGATCTCGCCGGGACCTTCCTTCGTGAACGCGCTGGCGACGAAGCCGCCCGTCACATCATCGAGTCCTTCAATGCCGACCGAGCCGAGCGACAGGTCGACGCCGCCCATCTCGAAATCCGGCTTGAGGTCCTTGATCACGAGCGAGCCGACGACCGGCTTGCCGTCCTTCATCCGGAGACCCTTGAGGTCCATCGTGGCGGCCTTGAGAGCGCCTTCCATCGGAGTGGCTTCGCCCTTCGCAACCTGGTCGCCGGTTGCCTCGCCGAATCTCACATTCTTGAGGGTGACGTCGTTGCCGGATCCCGACAGGCTCGCATAGGTGATCGAGCCTCCGGTCTTGGCGTCATAGATCTGCATGGCCGATAGGGCCTGCATCGCTTCCTGGCTGGTGGAACAGGCTGCCGTGAGCGCCATTGCGCTGGCGCAGCCGAGCAAAAACCTCATGAAAAGTCCCCCTTGCTGGGTCTTGTTGCTTCACGCCTTCCAGGACGATACGCCCTTAGCATGATCGCCTCGGAATCGCATCACCGCGTGTTTCTGATAGCAAAATCAGGCGTGTCGGTACCGGTGCGGGTGCACATCGACAAGCGCGCCCGGCGCGTCTCCGTGCGCATTGATCCGATGGCGAGGGAGGCTGTCGCGACCGCCCCTGCCCCGCGACATGCACTGGAGGCTATTTCCTTCGCTTCCGAACGTGTCGAATGGATCGCCGAGCGGCTCGGCGCCTTGCCCCCGCCCATCCTGTTCAAGCCCGGCGTCTACATTCCGCTGCGCGGCGTGATCCACCGGCTAAAGCATGTCGAGACCGGACGCGCCGTCCGCGTCGACCGCGGCGGCCCGACGCCCATCCTGCTCGTCCCCGGCCCGCGCGACGCCTTCGCCGACAAGACCCGTGGCTTCTTCCGCGCCGCCGCCCGCACCGATTTCGCCGAGCGTGTCGCCGTCCATGCCGCCACGCTGAAAGTCACCCCGCGCTCGATCTCGATCAAGGACATGCGCTCGCGCTGGGGCTCGTGCTCCTCCGAGGGGCGTCTCAACTTCTCCTGGCGCCTCGTCTGCGCGCCTCCGTTTGCGCTCGACTATGTCGCCGCCCACGAGGTCGCGCATATCAAGGAGATGAACCACTCCGGCCGCTTCTGGAAACAGGTCGAGCGCTGCTTCCCCGACTGGAGAGAAGCTCGCGCCTGGCTCCACGAACGCGGCTCGGCGCTGCATTCCATCGGCGACAGCTGAAGCCCACGCCCTCGTGGTTCGACGGGCGGGCTCACCAGTCTCTTTGTGCTTCGCGCCCCACCCCCCAAACGAAAAGGGCGGATCTTTCGATCCGCCCTTCCCTCAGTTCTGCAACCGACAGCCCTAGAAGCGGGCGGTCAGGCCGACCGTGTAGCGACGGCCGAGCGGGTCGTACGTCGACGGGTCGGTGTTCGCCTGCACCGCCGGCGAGTAGGTCGGGGGCAGTTCGTCGAACACATTGTTGACGTTGAAGCGCAGCGACAGGTTGTCGGTGAGATCGTACCTGCCGATGATGTCGAAGTAGCCGATCGCGGGGATCGCATCGGTCGGGGCCGACCGGTTGGTCACCTCGCCGATGTGGTGCCAGCGCACGCCGATCTTCGCCGGACCCCAGGTGTAGTTGGCGTCGGCCAGGAATTTCCATTCCGGGAAGACGGCGCCGACGCCCGAGCCCAGCGGGCCGTTGTTGCCGGCCTTGTACTCGAACTGCGTGAACGGAGCGCCCGGGAGCGACTGCGTTTCGAAGTTCTCGAGCCAGGTGCCGACAAGGCCCATGTCCAGCGTGCCGGGTCCGATGTCGTAGGACCAGTCAACCTGGAAGTCGACGCCAGAGGTCACCGCGGTAGCGAGGTTCTGGTTCAGCGACTGCGCGTTGACGATGTTGCCGTTCAGCGGGTTGCGCGAGAACAGCGTGCAGAAGAAGTTGGTCGGATCGAGCGTCGGGTTGAACGGCGCAACCGGAGCGTTGTAGCAGGCCTGGATGGCCAGCGCAGCGTCCAGCGATCCGATCGCATCCGTGATCTCGATGTTGTAGTAGTCGACCGAGGCCGTCAGGTTGGCGAGCAGCGGCTCTTCGAACTGCGACTGCCACACGAAGCCGATCGACCACGACTCGGCGGTTTCTTCCGAGAGCAGCGGGTTGCCGCCCGAGAAGCCCGAGACCTGCTGGTTGGTGAAGGTGTAGGTGTCGACGACCGAGGTGGACACGCCCTGCGTGACGCAGAGAGCGCGGACCGCCGCGTTGGTCGAGGCGGCAAGGTTGCCGCCCGAGCCGTTGGTCGAACGGTAGGCCGAACGGATGTCGCACGGGTCGCCAGAGAACAGCGACGTCGTGGTGTTGTTCGGGTTGCCGACGTTCGGGAAGCCGAGCAGCTGCGGAGCGAACAGCTCGCCGATGGCGGGTGCGCGCACAGCGTGCTGGGCGCCGCCACGCATGCGCAGACCATCCACGATCGTCCAGTCGATGTCGGCCTTGTAGGCTTCGACGCTTCCGACGGTCGAGTAGTCGGAAATACGGCCGGCCAGGGTGAGGTTCAGTTCCTGGACAAGCGGCATATCCTTGAGGACGGGGATCAGCGCTTCGGCGAAGTATTCCACCACGTCGGTGGCGCCGTTGATCGGGCCGGACGGGTTGAAGCCTGCCACGTCGTTGCCGGTGAGCGGCGGCTGGTTGACAACCGCAGGTGTGACAGTCGTGAACGCCGCACAGACGCCCGAACCAGGCGTGCCGTTATAGGCAACGGTCGCGATGCAGGGCTGCTGCGTGATCGGGCCGGTCAGCGAAGCGTCGGGAATGCGCTGGTAGGTGTCTTCGCGATAGTTCGTACCGACGGCGACTTTCACATCACCGGCCGGCAGTGCGAAGAGCGTGCCCTGGGCGCTGATCTCGACGTTGCGCTGGTCGACAATGACAAGGTTCTTCGCGGTCTTGCCGATGAAGTCCTTGCACGACTGCGACAGCGTGGTGTCGCCGAACCAGTCGAAGCCGCCGGTGCAGAGCGAGGCGCCGCCGTCGGTGGCGTTCAGCAGGCGCTGGACGGCCGAGCGCGACACGTTGCCGGTCTGGACCGTGGTGCGGTCGACGCGGCCGTACGAACCGTAGGCGTCATACGTCCAGTCGCCGAACGGCAGGTCGCCGCGGACGCCGGTCGTCATCTGGTAGGCATCGTACAGTTCCGCGCCTCTCCTTGGTCCGAGCGCCGTGAAGCGCTTGTCGAGCAGGAACGAGCCGAGCGGGTTGGAGCGGGTTGCCAGAATGGTGCGCAGTTCGGCAGGGATGTAGGGGTTCGACACCGGCACGCGGAATCCGGTGGTTGAGCCGGCGGCCGGCGAGGCCGCGAGTTCCTGGGCCGACTCATACTGCGTGAACAGGAAGTCGCCATAGACTTCGGCCCACGGCGCGATCTCGTACGACACGTTGGCGAACGCGTTGTAGCGGCTCTGCGGCAGGGCGAGATAGTTGAGCGCGCCCGTGTTGAACGCAAAGTTCGGGTTGAAGAACGGACCCGGCTGCGCGAAGCCGTCATAGGTGATGCCGCCGGGGCTCACGAAGTCGCGGCGCAGCACATAGGTGAACAGCGTGTCGTTGTTGTTGAAGCCGAACGTATCGCCCTGCACCGAACCCGGCACGGCGGCCTGCACCGACCCAAGCGTCGGCAGGTTGTTGGTGTCGAAGATGGTGTTGCCGAGCGGGCTCGCGGCGGAGGCGCCGGAGATCGAGGAGAACGGACGCGTTCCGTTATAGATGAAACCGCGGTCGTTGTAGGACAGCATCATCGAGGCCTTGCCGCGGCCTTCGTCGAACTTGCCGCCAGCGGCCAGCGAGATCGAGGACGTTTCGCCGTCGTCGCGGTCGGTGATGCCGTACTGCGTGGAGACTTCGAAGCCTTCGATGTCGCGCAGGATGAAGTTGACCACGCCGGCGAGCGCGTCGGAGCCGTAGGTCGCCGAGGCGCCGCCGGTGATCACTTCGGTGGACTGAACCAGCTGGGCCGGGATCAGGTTGATGTCGACCGTGCCGTCATTGTTCGAGGGAACCACGCGGCGGCCGTTCATCAGGACCAGCGTGCGGTTGGTGCCGAGGCCGCGCAGCGAGATGTTCGCCTGGCCGCCGTTCGACGGGTTGTTCGAGGTCATGTTAATCGCAGGCACGAACTGCGGCATTTCGTTGAGCAGCGTGTCGAGAGTGGTGACGCCCGTCGCCTGGATGTCTTCCTGTCCGACCGTCACGATCGGCGAGTTGGCGACATAGTCCTGGCGCGCGATACGCGAACCGGTGATGACGACGACATCTTTTTCTTCGTCAGCAGCAGGCGCTTGCGCGAACGCGCTTGAGATGGCGCCCGGCGCCACGGATAGCGCAACGAGCAGAGTTGAGCGCAATAGCTGCGCCTTCACGGTTGGTTTCACGATGTGGACCCCTCTAGAGAACCTGACCCTGGACCGCGCTATCGCGACCCCAAGCCCGTCTACGGCCGCCAAACGAATGCCCTTCGTTCTGGTCGCGCAAACGGATCGGACACATTCCAGTCATATTGTCGAACGCGTCAATTGGCGGGCGGATGTAAACGAAAGATTTTCCATATTCCTGCCTGTGAATGCAGCATTTCTGCATCAGCTAACGTAACGGCAGGCAGAATATTCCACTCCCATTCGAAGGAGCGCTCAAAGTCAGGGTATCTGCTATGTCAGATATCTCTCTGTGAGGAACGTTCTTGCCTCATTTTGCCCTAATGAGGCGGCAGAGGGCGCCCCGAGAAACATCAGGGTTCTCCCAAGGCCCCGCGTAATCCAAAATACGCCTCCCGGGACCGGTCGATTCCCACTTTTCTCCTTTTGGACGAGCCACCGACATTGTCCGCGAGAGCCCTCATCTCGATTCCGACTTTGGCGTCACGCACTCGGCCTCACGTGGCGGAACTTCACGACCCCGCGACACACCTGCTGCTCGCCCCGGAAGTGTGCGACGTTAACGTCAACCTCTTCGACGATGGAGCTGCCCGATGATGCGCCTGCCGGTCGTTTGCGTTGCCGCCCTTCTGATCTCCCTGCCGGCCTTCGCCCAGGCTGGCGATCCCCTGCCCCGCACGCCGGATGGCAAGCCGGACTTCCAGGGCGTGTGGACCAACTCCTCGATCACCCGCCTCGAGCGCGTGCCGGAGTTCAAGGATCTCGTGATCTCCGAAACCGATGCGAAGCAATGGGAGAAGGACGCCGCCAGCGTTGCCGCAGCCGACAGCGCTCCGACGCCGGAGAGCGAGGGCGCCCCCGCAGCCGGCGAGGACCCGGCCGGCTACAACTATTTCTGGATCGATCCCGGCCGCCAAGTCGGCAAGGTCAACGGCACCTATCGCTCGTCCTGGATCACCGATCCGCCGAACGGGAAAGTGCCCTACACGCCAGCCGGCCGTCAGGCGATGATGAAGCCGGTCTCCACCTACAACAAGTTCGACAACCCGGAAGAGCGTATCCCGATCGAGCGCTGCCTCATCGGCTTTGCTTCCACCGGCGGCCCGCCGATGCTGAACGCGCTCTACAACAACCACCAGCAGATCATCCAGACGCCGGACAACATCGCGATCAATGTCGAGATGATCCACGACACGCGCATCATCCGCATGAACGGCCAGCACAATCCGGACGCGATGCGCCAGTATCTCGGCACGTCTGTCGGCAAGTGGGACGGCGACACGCTGGTGGTCGAGACCAAAGGCTTCAAGCCGATGGAAGCCGTGCGCGTCGACTTCGGCCTGTTCGTCTATGTCTCGCCGGATGCGAAGGTCACCGAACGCTTCACGCTGCAGGACAAGGACACCATCTTCTACCAGTTCACGGTCGAAGACACGATCACCTATACCCAGCCGTGGAAAGGCGAACTTGTCTTCCGCCGCAGCCCAGAGCGCATCTACGAATACGCCTGCCATGAGGGCAATTATTCCGTGCCCCACATCCTCGGCGGCGCACGCGAGATGGAACGCACCGGCCGCAAGGCTGCGGTAACAGGCCCGATCGGCCGTCTCGACCGTCCGGGACCGGGCACGCCGTAAAAGCGCGCCCGGCTCGGGACATTCGTCAGCTCAGGGCTTGAGCGTGATCTGGCCGCGGATCTCTCCGCCGCGGTTCGCGCCGGTGTGGACGTTCACATAGTACTTGCCTGCGGCGAGTTCGGCGGCCTGCGCGTCGGTCAGCGTCACGGTCCCGGTGATCGGGCTGGCTGCATTGGCAAACGGCGCGACCACGCCGGCATTGGCGCCCGGATCGGCCGGACCGTGAATGTGCGCCATCAGCGCCGGACCCGAGAGGCCTTCATACGTGACGGTGTAGGTCAGCGCCTTTGTCACCGTGTCGAAGGTGAACGCTCCCGCCCCCTTGCCTGACGAGGTGATGCCGGCGCCCGGCGCCAGCGTCGCGGTGTAGGACTGCGTTGTCACCGGCGCCGTGGCCGTGGTCGTGCAGCCGGCGCCAAGCGCGCCGGCAACGATGATGGCGGCGATCCACGATTGTCTCATTGGGGTTCCTTCCCTGCTTTTGTCCAACGCTCTGCCTCTTGCGCCCGATTGTCGAGTGGGCGCGAGAGAAACGGATTTCAGTTCGCGATCACCGTCACCGACTGCGGCTCGCCCTGGTCGCGGTGCGCCTCGAGGATGCGCGTCGCTTCCTCGTCGATCTGCTTTTGCTTGTTGGCCTTGGCCTGATCCTCGAGAAAGCCCGAGATCGAGAAGGTTCCCAACGGGCTTTGCGGCGGGCTGGTCTCGGACAGCAGGCCGTAGACTGACGGCGAGCGCGTGCTCAGCGTCAGCGGATCGAGCGGGCATCCAGTTCCCCACGACGACAGGCCGGTCTTGAACGCGCACGGGTCCGGCATGTGACACTTCTGTTCGGCATAGCGCAGGTAGTCGATGCGCATCTCCTCGCCCGGCTTCGCCCACAGCATCGCGTTGTAATAGTCGCCGAAGCTGCGCACCGGCTGGTCATTGATTCTGTCGATCATGTCGCAAGGCCGCAGCTTGTCCGCGAGCGGCGAACCATCGCCGATCGCCGTCAGCAGCAATCCCAGCGCATAGGGATTGGCCTCGACGCTTGACTGCACGGTCGCCATCTCGTCGAAGACCGACACGTCCAGCGGTCCGATATCGGCGCGCCTCACCTCGCCGAACTCGCGGATGTCGGCGACCTCCCGGCTCGCCACGCGCGCCGAGATCGCGAAGTTGATCGCCTCGAAATCCTCCTGCGGGCGATAGATGAAGGTGTTGATCCCGATCACCTGGCCGCGCGAATTGATCAGCGGCCCGCCCGAATTGCCGTGGTTCACGGCGGCATCCGTCTGCACCACGCCGCCATAGTCGCCCCACGAGCGCGAGGCCACGCTGACCACGCCGCGCGTGATCGTCGCCTCGCCATCGAGGAAGCCGGGAAAGCCCAGCGCCACCACGTCCTCGCCCGGCTTCACCTTCGCACTGTCGGCGAACGACAAGACCGTGCCGAACTCATGCTCGACCTTGATCACAGCGACGTCGCCGATCTGGTCGACGCCCACCAGCGTCCCCATCAGTGTCTGCCCGTCGGACGTCTTCACGGTGAGCTGCGGATTGGGCCAGCTGTCCGGGCAAGGCTCGGCGACGTGCGCATTGGTGACGATGAAGCCAGACCTGTCGATCACGAAGCCCGACCCGCGCCCGAACGGCTTGTCCTGGCAGTCGGCGGAATCCGCCTCGGCGGCCGGCGCATCCTGCGTCGGCGCAGTCTCGATCATCACGATCGCCGGCCGCGAGCGCTCGTAGATCTCCACCGCCGTCATCGGCCCACCGCAGCCGGCCAAAGCCAACACCGCCACTCCCAAAACGCCCCGCATTCCAGCCTCCCTGCCGCCCGCGCAGAGTGAGCACTTCGCCGTCCGCCTTGCAATCAGCGCACGGCGAACTGCTCTGATCTTTTGCGGAGCCTCGCGCGCAGGCGCATGATGTGCGTGGGAGACCACAATGAGTGAACCGTCGAAATCGCACCTTGCCGCGCTGGTCAAACGCCGCCACGGCCTCGAGCCCGCCAGCAGCGAGGAAGTCCATGTCCTCGTCGAACGTCCCGGCCAGCGTCCCGAGGAGCGCGTCGTCCGCGTCTTCGACCTGCCCGGCAGCGCCTGCGCTTACCGCGCCTTCGCCTGGGTCGAACGCGCGCCCGATGGCGGCGAGCGCATCATCACGAAAATCCACGGCCCCGACTGGCGCAGCAACGAAGCAGCGGTGCGCGCGCCGGGCTCGCCTGATCGCAGGCGCTAGCTCACCTGATCCTCGGCCTTGCGCTTGTCGTCATCGTCGCCGTCTTCCTCGTCTTCCTGCGCCTGCTGTTCCTGCGCTTCGGTGAGGTGCCGCACGCCCGGATCGAATATCCCGCCCACCGACATGAACGTCCCGCCCGCCGACGCCTTGCGCTTCACCTTGCGCCAGTAGAGCCAGCCCCGCGCCTCCATCCAGAGGAACAGCCGGTCGAGCGCAAACAGCGCCACGCCAATGCCGATGATCCAGACCAGAATATCCAGCGCAGCCTCCGGCGTTCCATCCGACGTGGGCGCGGTCCCTGCCCTTTCCTAGATGCAGACGCGCAACACTCAGCCGCGCTGCGGCCGTCCGGACGGACCGGGCGTCACCGGATGCCCCGCATCGGCCAGCCGCTGCTCCGCGATATCGAGCAGGTCGAGAAATTCCGCGGGTGTCTGCTCCCCGTCCTCGCCATAGACCTTCAGAAGCGCGCGGCCGACCGCCCTGGCGCGGATCATCACCGGACGGAATTCGGTGCTCGAATACGCGGTCATGCTGCCAGCCTCGCCTGCCAATCTGATAGACGCGGCGGCAAGCCGCTGGTTCCCTGACTGCGGCCATATGTGCCGCGCCCCGCGCATCATGGGCTATTCCCACGCTCCCTGCGGACCTCGCGCGCGCCCCGTTAGCTTTTGCGCAACGATTTGGACGACGAAGATGGCGAAGAGGCGGGCCGCTCAGGCCGCTCGCTTCGCCTCTGTTCGGTATTGGACAAAATCCCGAGCGCGCCTGTGGTATCGATTTGGCTTCACACGAGGGACGGACAATGCAGGTTTCAGGGCTGGGTTCAGGACTGGTCTCTGGCGACAACGACCTCGCCTACCACCACGCCGAGATTGCGCGCCTGACCGAGGCCATCGCCGCCTCCCGGCCAAACTCGAGCCGCGCCAACGCCCTGCGCACCAAGCTCAGATATCACGAAGACCATATCGGCCGCCCCAAGGCCAATGGCGGCCAGCGCGAGCAAAGCGACTCAGCGCGCGCCGATCGCTAGACGCGCTCCACCGCGAACACCTCGCCCGAAGGATTAGTGTGGCGACGCCGTCTGATTGCAGGGGTCAGCCTTGTAGTCGCTGCGCCAGCCAGCCCCGAAGCCGACCGATGTGACGTTGGCGTCCCTCAGGGCGGACATCACGCTGTCCTGCAGGTCCAGCTCGCAATACTGCTCGATGTAGAGATAGTCAGCCTGCGGATACTGGCGCCGGAGAGCATCGATGAACCGGGCCCGGTACTCGCCATCCTCCTGCTTGCCGGAAAAATCCACGGTGATGTACCGCGTGTAGAAATTCGCCGCGTGCGATCCGGGCAAGCCGAACTCGACAAACGGTTCGTGCGCGTTGCCGCAATCGATGCATCCGGCCGCAACCTGGATGGGCGGATGATAGGGCAGCGCATACTCCTGCCCCAGCACGTCTCCCACGGTCACGATCGATGCCGCGGATAGCCGCAGGTCGGGATTGAAGAGCGTCGACCAGGAGAACGGACACGCCCCGTTGCCGAGCGCGATCGAATAATACGACACGACCTCTTCGGAAAAATGCACCGTCAGCCGGCACTGTTCCAGCTCGTAGTGCGAGCCGTATCCATCCCTGGACACCGGCGCCGGCATCTTCCGGTCCACCATCTCCCGCGTCGCCTGGTAGAGCCGCCCATCGAGCGCGTCCGCAGCGGTCCAGCATGGCGCCTGCTGGCAGTCGGCAAGCACCGCCCGCTGCACCTCATCCACGCTCTGCTGGAGCGACTGGGCGTTCTTCTCAGCGTCCGCTTCATAGCCCTGGACGTTCTCGACCGCCGCCTGCAGCCGCGCCGTGTCGCCGGAATTCTGCGTTTGCCAGAAGATCGACAGTACAAAACCGGTCAGGCCCACAAGCGCCATGAGTCCGGTCGCGAACGGGTGCTTTCCGCACCACTCGATAAACGAAACGATAGCAGGCTTCTTCATGGGCTGCCCCCGACACGGCGAAACCGCGTTCACCGCATTGCTCGGCCGACTCCATCGGTCGCCAGCCCATCTTCGATCTGGGGAAGACAATCCGCAAGCCCGCCCCGCCATCGCGCAGAACACCTCACTCCCAGGATGGCCACACGCGTGGCGGCGGCGCCTGCCTGTCGACCATCAGCGAGGTCAGCGCCCACACCAGCGCATCGGCCCGGTCGAGCTTCTTCGCCTCCTCGCTCTCGCCCAGCGCCAGCATCTCCTCCTCCAGCTGCACGAAGGCGCCGCAGTGCGTGACCCTGCCCTGCTCGTAGAGCGCCGCCACCGGCTCGGCCCGCGCGCGCTTGCCATGCCGCGCCCGCACCAGCTCGACCGCGCACCCGGCGCCAGCTGACGCCAGCGTCGTGCGCACCATGTCGCCGCCCTGGTTGGCCTCCGCCACGATTCTGCGCGCGCCAAACGTCCGCGCCGCGTCCGCAGCCCTGCGCGCCCAGCCCAGCGGCGACAGACCCTCTGCTGAAAGATCGGCCAGCACATAGGCGCGCTCGCCGCTGCGCCCCGCCACGATGATCCCGCACGCCGAGCCCGGCTCGCCCGATATCGTCCCCGCCGGCGGATCGACCGCCACCACCACGCGCTCCAGCTTCTCCGGCCGCGCGCCACGCACCCGCGCCAGCTCCTCCGCCCGCCACAGCGCGCCTGCGCCATCAAGCAGCACGCCCATCAGCTCCTGCTCCGCCAGCCGCGTGCCGCCATAGAGCGCCTCGAGCCCCGACAGGAAGCCCGGCGTCAGGTGCGCGGCGTTCGCCCCCGTCGCCGCCTGCGTCACCACGCACGAGACTTCCGCCTTCAGCCGCCTCAGGCTCGCCACCGGCTTCGGCGTCGTCGTCACCACCAGCCTCGGATCGCCGCCCAGCCGCAAGCCAAGCCGCAGGTTCGACAGCGTCGCGTCCGGCTTCGGCCACACGCAGAACTCGTCCGCCCACGCCGCCTCGAACTGCGGCCCGCGCAGCCGCTCCGGCTCCTCGGCCGAGAACGCATACGCCACCGCGCCATTCTTCCACTTCAGCTTCCGGCGCGAGCTTTCATACTGTGGAATCTCCCGCCCGGGCAGCGAGCGCAGCCCCGACGGCCCCTCGATCATCACCTCGCGCACATCGTGCTGCGTCGGTCCCACCAGCGCAAAGCGTCCGTTCGGCGTTGTCTCCGCCCGCGACGCCAACCATTCCGCGCCCGCGCGCGTCTTGCCCGCGCCACGCCCGCCCTGGAACAGCCAGGTCGACCACGCGCCCTCCGGCGCCCGCTGCGCTGCGTGCGCCACGCGCGCCCACGCGCTCACCATCACGCCGCCGGCCTCGTCCACCTGCGCCGGATCCGGCGGCGGCAGCAGAGGCAGCGGCGCCTCCGTGACCGTCTTGCTCCACTTCTCCACCCGCGCCCGCCGCTTCACCGCATGCGTCGTCATCCCATAGCGCTCGGCGATCGCCGGGGCGGTAAAATCGCCCTCCTCGAAATCGCGCTTCGCCGCTTTCCAGATCTCCTCCGAATGATGCCGCCGCACCCTGATGCGCCCATCGCGCATCACCTGCCGCTCCACCCGCACCGCCCCCGCCGCCAGCAACTGGCGGCCCACTTCCGCGAACAGCCGCGCCAATAGATGGATGAGCCCGCCCTCCCCTCCCCCAAACGGTGTCACCCCGGAAGCGCGCAGCGCTGTCCGGGGCCCATGTCTCTCCTTGTCCAGGCCGATGAATGGATCCCGGCCCTCCGCTTCGCTGCGGCCGGGATGACAAGCCATGGTGATGTCGGCGGATAGTTTCAGATCGCGAGCGACGCGCTTCTTCCCCCGCCCCTCCACGCGCAAATAGATCGTCTGCTCCGACATGCCGAACCGCGCGCTCACCTCCTTCGCCGTCGCGCCGTCGAAATAGGCTGCTTCCGCCTCCGCCCAGATCGCCTCGGTGAACCTCACCCGCGACTTGCGCCCGCTCTCATTCGCCCCGCTCTCGCGCGCCTGCATCTCGCTGGCGCCCTCGACAGGGACTTCCACATCTCTCGAGTCCATCGGCGCAGTTTGCGCCCGCCAGAACCCCGGCCGGATCCACGCCGCGCCATCCCCCGAATTCGCGCGTCACCCGCCTGAATTCATTGAGAGCGCGCTCGGACCCTCCGCCGTTTTGCGCAAGGCCTGTCCCCATATCCGAGACGAAGGAGAAGTTGCCGCCCCCACGCAACGTGTGGGGGTGAGGAGCGGCGCCGAAAGCGCGATTTGGTCCGGTGGGCCAAATCGAGTGACGAACGCCGGAGCGTAAGCGACGGCCGGCAGTGGATGGCGCGCCCTCGCGCGCCAGACGGAGGGGGCCGGTTCGCGATGTAAAGCGCCTCTCATTGAGGCGGTCGGACTTGCCTGATAGACTTGCCGAACGTTTGGGGGAAACGGGATGGCGGTAAAATTCGACGTTGAAGGCCCATACGAGGTTCCAAGAACTCGGCGTCCGGGCGGCTCAGCAATTGAAACTGGCAACATTCGCGAGTTTTGGAACAAGCACGAGCACCTTTGCGACCGGGTGGGGTGCTACATTTTCGCTATGCGCGCCTCTCGCGGAGTCCTTCCGGGATACGTCGGGAAGGCGACAAAGGGGTTCAAGCAAGAGGTCTTCACCGACCATAAGCTCGCTGCATATCAACGGTACATGCTGAACACGCGAAAGGGCACGCCGGTTCTTTTCTTTGTTGTTGCAGAAAATCGCAGAGGCCGTGTGAACTTGAACGCGATAGCCGACTGCGAGAGCGAGCTGATCACCCTGGCGTCGCGGACGAATGCCGATCTGGAAAACAAGCGCGGCACTCGCGGCCCCTCCTTCTTCATTCCTCACGTCACCGCTCCAACTCGCGGACGCAAGAGCAAATCGACGCAAGGACTCCTCCACACTCTCGGCTTGGAGGCGAGCGAGTCGAGAATAGCTGAGGTCAAGGGCGAAGCCGCAGTTGCGGAAGCGCAAGCGGAAGCGGAAAGCGGTGGAGAGGCTCAGCAGAACCCTTCCGGCGACAACGTGCTCACGGACGCCAACAGCGAAGCCACCCCGTAGGGCGCATCCTAAGACGCAGCTAGCACGCTAGAACTGCCAATTTTCCGCTTCCATGAACTGCTCCAGCGAGGCGCACGGCACTCCAAAATGCTTGCATATGTTTGGTATCTTCGACCCGCCGGTCTTTTCCTGCTCAAGGGTCACCACGGTGCCATTCACCGCCGCGGCCTTGGCAATTATGAAGGGGTCTGCGCAGCGCCCGCCCTTGAGCAATTTTCTCTGCTCAATGTTCTGTCTGAAATGAGCAACCCCATAGATGCGCGCGACAAACGCCCCCTCCTCTGAACCGGGGACCGTAAAGACGGCTTTGTTGTTAGCGCACCAATCGACCAAGGAAGAAATGGAACTGTCTTCGATTTCCCTTTGCACCTCTCGCGTCGATGTCAGTCGCCCGCTAGCGACGAACGCATCAAACTTCGTCCACAAGCTGGGAAACCGCGCTCGATAAAACCCTTTGAAGAGGTGCGACAGCGGCGAATTGTCGAAGACATAGATCAAGCCGCGCCCCTATCCAGATACTCCTCAAGGGTGCCGAGAAGACGGGGCTTCGTGTTTAGAAATTCCGCCAACTCGCTTTCCGTTATGCGATTACGGGCGTACTGGCTGTATGCGAGGTCTATGTACTCGCGACCGAGATAACTGATCAGCGTCCAGTATGGATTTCCGCCGCTCGATCCAGTCTTGCGCTCGTCCTTCCACCTCTTGGCGGCGGCCTCATAGGTAGCCTGCGAAATGCGGCCCTTATCTAAAAACCGTCGGAAAACGACTTCTCGACTGACGTGATACCGCTCGGCCAGGAGTGACGCGGTCGCTTCAGATGGCTGCATTCCGCGTGACGCCACGACAAAATCTGCGTCAGGCATCAAGAGTTCTGCGGCGAACCGATTGCAGATGATTTCGATCTTTTTTGCGTTTTCTGGCAGCCTGTCGATGTAGTCGTCGTCCAGAACGTCGATGCCACTGGTCTCGAAAAGCAAGTGAGCCAGTTCATGAAACAGCGTGAATATCTGACGCGATTTCGTCGACGAGTTGTTGACGTAGATTAGTGGGAAATCACGATCGTAAAGACAGAAGCCAAAGAAACCTTCCTGCTTGAAGGCGTCCTTGAAAACGAAAACACCGGCTTGATACAGACGTTGTCGCCAGTTCTTAAGCGCACTCTCTGCGTCGGACCATGACGATTGGTCCTCAACGGTCACGCCTAAGAACTGACGAACCGTCGCCGCGAACCCGGCAAGATCAGATCCTCGCTGGGCCG
The DNA here is from genome assembly GCA_965279205.1 of Hyphomonadaceae bacterium. Lineage (GTDB taxonomy): Bacteria > Pseudomonadota > Alphaproteobacteria > Caulobacterales > Hyphomonadaceae > UBA7672. Next base: position 325,747 of record OZ257144.1, on the reverse strand, counting down.
ACAGTTCGAGCAAGATCGACCGGTTTGCGGGCAGCGTCCCGGACGTGAGATCTCGTAGGTTGAGCTGAAGTGCCTTTGCTTTCCGAAGCAAATAGTGAACCCGCCGCGGCAACCTTGCGAACTCTGCTTCCGGCAGAGTCCGGAAGGACTCGGAAACGGATGGGAGCTTCGGCTCCTCCGGAAAGAAGAAAACTGCGACGGGAACTTTGAACTTGTCAGCCATCGCCTCCAACTGGGGGTAAGACGGGCCACCTTTCCCACTCTCCCAATCTGAAATCGACGCAAAATCTTTGGCCGCTTCCTCAATCGTGAAGCCAGCTCTAGTTCTGGCCCAAGTGACCAGCTTAGGTGTGACTGGAAGTGGATCGTATTTCATCGTGCTTCCGCTTGGGCAACCCCGGGAAGTCTATCCGGCCCCGTTCCTAGTCTATCAGATATGGCGGTTTGCGGGCGGTAAACGCAATCGTGGGAGTCCCCTATCGACTAAGCATCCACCTGCGCATCGAGCGCATTCTCCTGGATGAACTCGCGCCGTGGTTCGACCACGTCGCCCATCAGCTTGGAGAACATCTCGTCGGCGGTGTCGGCGTGTTCGACCTTGACCTGGAGGAGCGTGCGCACGTTCGGGTCGAGCGTGGTTTCCCAGAGCTGTTCCGGGTTCATCTCGCCAAGGCCCTTGTAGCGCTGGATCTTGATGCCCTTCTGGCCGGCTTCGAGCACGGCGGCGAGCAGCGAGACGGGGCCGAACACCTGTGCTTCGCCGGTCTTTTCATGCCGCAGGATACATCTCCCGGCATAGAGATCGCCGATCGCATCGGCGCGCTCCGCGAGGCGCTTTGCGTCCGGCGTCGCCAGCAGGGACGGATCGAGCGCGGTGCGGTCTTCCACGCCGCGCACGAGGCGCACGAACAGCGCGGCATCGTTCTCGATGCGGCCGGTCCAGGTGTCCTCGCCCTCCTCGGCCACGCGGTTGAGGCGCGCGGCTGCGGCCTGCGCTTCGGCTGCGCCCGCGCCGTGCTTGAGCACGCCGGCAAGCGCTGCCTGTTCGACGATCTGGGCCGGCGCGCGCAGGGCGAGGCGCGACAGCGTGCCCTTGAAGGCGGCGGCTTCCTTGACGCGCGCGCGCAGGTCCGCACCCGCAACCTGTTCGCCGCTCTCGAGGATCAGCACCTGCCCCTTCACGCCCTCGTCGATCAGGTATTCGTCAAGGTCAGCGCCGTCCTTGAGGTAGCGCTCGGTCTTGCCGCGCTCGGCTTTGTAGAGCGGCGGCTGGGCGATGTAGAGATAGCCCTTCTCCAGCACTTCCGGCATCTGGCGGTAGAAGAAGGTCAGCAGCAGCGTGCGGATGTGGGCGCCGTCGACGTCGGCGTCGGTCATGATGATGATGCGGTGATAGCGCATCTTCTCGATGTTGAAGTCGTCGCGGCCGATGCCCGCGCCCAGCGCGGTGATCAGCGTACCCACCTGATCGGACGACAGCATCTTGTCGAAGCGCGCGCGCTCGACATTGAGGATTTTTCCGCGCAACGGCAGGACCGCCTGGTTTTCACGGTTGCGCCCTTGCTTGGCCGAGCCGCCGGCCGAGTCACCCTCGACGATGAAGAGTTCGGACTTGGCCGGATCCTTCTCCTGGCAGTCGGCGAGCTTGCCCGGGAGCGAGGTGATATCGAGCGCCGACTTGCGGCGCATCAGGTCGCGCGTCTTGCGCGCGGCCTCGCGCACGGCGGCGGCCTCGACGATCTTCTGCACGACGGCCTTGGCCGGCTGCGGGTTCTCCTCGAACCACGAGCCGAGCGCCTCGGTCATCAGGCTCTCGACGATCGGGCGCACTTCGGAGGAGACCAGCTTGTCCTTGGTCTGGGACGAAAATTTCGGGTCGGGCACTTTCACCGAGAGCACGCAGGTCAGGCCCTCGCGCGCATCCTCGCCCGAGATGTCGACCTTTTCCTTTTTCGCGATGCCGGTGTCGGCCGCGTATTTGTTGATCACGCGCGTGAGGGCGCCGCGGAAGCCGGCCAGGTGGGTGCCGCCGTCGCGCTGCGGGATGTTGTTGGTGAAGCAGAGGACGTTCTCGTAATAGCCGTCATTCCACTGCAGCGCCGCCTCGACGATGATGCCGTCCTTCTTGGCGACGACATGGATCGGCTTGGGGATCTGCGCGGTGCGCTGCTTGTCGATGTGGAGGACGAATTCCTCGACGCCGCCTTCGTACTGCATCACCGTTTCCCACGGCTCGGGGCCGCGCAGGTCTCGGAAGACGATTCTGACGCCGGAGTTGAGGAAGGCGAGCTCGCGCAGGCGGTGCTCCAGCGTCTCGCGCTTGAACTCGGTCATGGTGAAGGTGGCGGTCGAGGGCAGGAAGCGGACGATGGTGCCGGTCTCGTGGCGGCTGCCGTCGGCTTTCATGGGCGCATCGCCGATGATCTTCAGCGGCGCCTCGGGCTCGCCGAGCCGGAAGCGCATGTGGTGCACCTTGCCATTGCGGCGGACGGTCAGATCAAGAGTTTCGGAAAGCGCGTTGACGACGGAAACACCAACCCCGTGAAGTCCGCCCGAGACCTTGTAGGAGCCGCCCTCGTCCGTGTTCTGGAATTTGCCCCCCGCGTGCAGCTGGGTCATCACCACTTCCGCGGCGGACACCCCCTCCTCCGAGTGAATATCAACCGGAATGCCGCGGCCATTGTCCGTCACCTCCGCCGACCCGTCCGGATACAGCGTCACCCCAACCAGATCCGCATGCCCCGCCAAAGCCTCGTCGATCGAGTTGTCCACCACCTCATAAACCATGTGGTGCAGGCCCGAGCCATCATCGGTGTCGCCGATATACATACCAGGGCGTTTTCTCACAGCATCGAGGCCGCGGAGCACCTTGATGGACTCGGCGTCATAGCCCTTGGCGTTGTTCGCGGGCTCGTCGCCGCCGGTTTCGGTCACGTCAGACATTCAAACTTCCTCGTCGCGGTCCCGCTTGCGAAGGCCGCTCAATCTTCACGTACGACGCCGTCGGACACTTCGAACCGCTGCGCTCGATCGCCGAAGGCGTCGAACAGATTGCGGTCCGTTCCTGTGAGCCAGGCCTGGCCGCCCAGCGCGGCCAGTTCGTCGTAGAGCGCGGCCCTTCTATCCGAATCGAGATGGGCTGCCGCCTCGTCCAATAGTAGCAGGGGAGAAGGGGCAAAATCACGCCCGAAAAGCGCCTGTGCGTTCGCTAAAATAAGCCCTATTAACAGGGCCTTCTGCTCGCCTGTCGAACACTGGTCGGCGGGCAGTCCCTTGGGGGCGTGAACGACCCTCAGATCGGTGCGGTGAACGCCCTCCGTCGTGCGTCCAGCAGCCTGGTCGCGCGCACGGTTCTGGCGCAGCTGGTCGGTAATTTCCCGCTCGATATCAGTCAGCGCAACGCCGTCAGCGGCGCGCTTCTCGAACTCGCCATCGAGGTCGATGTCTGCCTTAGGAAACGCGCCCTCGGGCCGCGCCAGGATCGCGTGCTGCATCAGCCGCGCGGCATCGACACGGTGGATCGCCATCGCGGCGCCGGCCGACGCCATGCCGAGCTCCAGCGCATCGAGCCAGGCCGGATCAGCCCTGCGCTGTTCGAGCAGCGCATTGCGCTGGCGCATCGCCTTCTCGTAGGCGGCGCCCGCCGCGCCATGGCTCGGGAAATGCGCCAGCACCTGGCGATCGAGAAACTTCCGCCGATCGCCCGCAGGGCCCGCGAACACGCGGTCCATCGATGGCGTCAGCCAGATGATCCGCATCAGCTCGCCGAGATCCGCCTGGCTGGTCGCGGCGCCATCGAGTCGTGCACTGCGTTTCGAGCGTCCGGCCTCGTCCAGCTCCAGCGCAAGGTGAAGCTTCCGGTCGATCTCGCCATCCCTTACATCGGCGGAGAGCGCCCAGCTACCCGCCGAGGCGCCGTCGGGCGCGCGCCGGATGATGTCGACAAGGTCCGCGCCGCGCAGACCCCTGCCCGGCGACAGCATCGAGACAGCCTCGATCAAGTTGGTCTTGCCCGAGCCATTGGCCCCGTAGAGGCAGACATGCCGTCCATCCAGCCGCAGCGCGACCGATGCATAGTTGCGGAAATTCTCCAGCGCGAGGCGCGTGAGCCGGACATGCGGACGGCGGATGTCGAGGTCAGTCACGCGGCTCGTCCTCGCCGCCATCCCGCGACCAGCACAGGAAACGCGCCTTGTCCGTGGAGTTCATGCCCTTGATTTCGAAGCCTGGCAGCTGTCTCAACCATTCCACCGCGTCCGTCTCGCCTGTACCTCCAAGCGGGAAGACGCAATGCAAGTCCGGCGTCGCGCCTTCGATGATCCACCAGTCGATATCGAACGGCCCAGCACTGGATTCGAAATAGACCGCTTGAATATCGTCCCGTGCGATCCGTTGAAATCGACCATCTGCATGCAGGCAAGCGAGCCAGCGGCCCGTCACAGTCACGCGAACAGAAGATTCCGGCTTCAGCGGCATGAGCAAATAGCCGCTGGCCGTCTCATACACGGAGCGGCATCAGCACGTACTGCGCGCCGGCATCATTGGCGTCGAGTACGCGCGCGGGCGAGGCGGCATCGTTGAATTCGATGCGCGTCTCGTCGCTCTCGATCTGCTGGGCGACATCGAGCAGGTATTTGGCGTTGAAGCCGATCTCCATCGGATCGCTGTCATAGTCGGCTTCCAGCTCTTCCGTGCCCTGCCCGCTCTCTGAATGGCTGACCGCCAGCGTCAGCTTGCCCGGGGCCAGCGACAGCTTCACCGAGCGCGAGCGCTCCGCCGACACCGTCGCCACGCGATCGACGGCCGCCGAGAACAGCTTGTTGTCGACAACGAGGATCTTGCCGTTCTCCTTCGGGATGACGCGCTGATAGTCCGGGAAGGATCCGTCGATCAGCTTGGAGGTGAGAACAGCCTCGCCGATGCGGAACACGATCTTGGAATCGGAGGCCTCGACCGTCACGGTCTCGGGCGCGTCATCCAGAAGCCGGCGGGCCTCGGCAACGGCCTTGCGGGGCACGATCACGCCCTTGAGCCCGGCCGATCCCTTGGGCGCATCACCTTCGGCCAGCGCCAGCCTGTGTCCGTCGGTCGCCACCGCGCGCAGGACGTTGCCCTTCGCACCCTTGGCGTGATGCAGGTAGATGCCGTTGAGATAGTAGCGTGTCTCTTCGGTCGAGATCGCAAAGCGCGTCTTGTCGATCAGGCGGCGCAGCTCAGCCGCCTCGATCTCGAATTTCACTGGCGAGGCTTCCCGCGCCATGGTCTGGAAGTCGGACGCCGGCAAGGTCGGCAGAGCGAATTTCGAACGGCCCGACGAGATCGACAGCCTGCCCTCACCCAGCTCCAGCGCGATTTCCGAACCTTCGGGAAGCTTCCGGACGACGTCGAACAGCGTCTGAGCCGGCGCCGTCACCGCGCCGGCCTTCTTGACCTTGGCCTCGGCGGCATCCGTCGCCTCAATATCGAGGTCGGTCGCGGTCAGGCTCAGCCGGTCGCCCTCCGCCTGCAACAGGATGTTGGACAGGATGGGGATGGTGTTCCGCCGCTCGACGACGGCCTGGACGTGGGACAGCGCACGCATCAGGGCGTTGCGGTCGATGGTCAGTTTCATTCGCCCAATCCTGTTAGACGGCGGCCCTGTCTGGCCGTGTGGCAGTTGTCCGAAAAGACTTCGGCCCGCCGTTGAGGGCGGGCCGAGACATTAACTCATTGCGGTCGCTGTCAAAGCGGATTTTGGCCCGTTTTCAACAGCAGTTCAGCGGTTATTCCGAGGATCGGCGAGGATGCGCTGTTCAAGCTGGCGCAGCTCGTCGGCCATGCCCTCGTTCGAGGCGACCATTCCCGAGATTTTCCGGTACGCGAACAGCACCGTGGTGTGGTCGCGATCGCCGAACATCCGCCCGATCTGCGGATACGAACATTTGGTCATCTGCCGGCTGAGATACATGGCGTACTGGCGCGGCTGGGCGAACTGGCGCTTGCGGCAGGCCGATTCCAGATCCTGCTTCGAGATCCCATAGGCCTTGGCGGTGACGTCCTTGATCGTGTCGATCTTGGGCGCACGCGCAGGCGATCCGCCGAGCTGCAGCTGGATCGATTTCTCGACCGCCGCCTTGTCGACCGGCTTTCCGGCGAGAACCGTGCCGACATAGACGTTCTTCACGGCGCCGCAGAGCGCGCGGCCCGATGCAGGCAGCCGGTCGGCCAGAAGGTCGATCCACTCTTCTTCAAGAGCGAACTCCGCGTCCGTCGACGCCACGGCGTCAGCCTTGGCGCGCAGAATCTCGCGGCGGAGATTGCGCTCCGGCAGTTCCATCTGGGCGATCACGCCGCCATGGATCTCGTCGCGCATGCGATCATCGAGCTGTTCGATCACCACCGGCGTCTGGTCGCAGGCGAGCACCACCACGCCGCCATTGGCGACGATCGCGCGCAGGTGGGAGAAGAACTCCACCAGCGTGCCCGGCTTCGAGCAGATGAACTGGAAATCGTCGAGCAGCACCACCTTGGCGCGGCGCACCAGCGTGCGCAGGTCCGACGTGTCCTTGCGCTTGACGCCATCGACGAACGCAACGGTGAAGGCTTCCGAGCTCATATAGAGCACACTGCCTTCGCCGCGGATCGATTTCAGGCTGGTTTCGATGCCTTTGAGGAGGTGCGACTTGCCGACGCCATGCGGGCCGACGATCGTCACGACATTGGCCGATACGCTCGAGCCCATGGCAAGGCGGCGGGCAAGACCGAAGGCGATGCGGTTGGAATCGCCAACCAGGAAGTTCTCGAGGGTCTGGACCTCGTCGCTGATCGGTTCGGCCGCGTGTTCCGCGTCCGCCAGGGCTTCATCGCCCTCCTCGATTTCCTCGTCCCGCTCGGCGCGCGCGCCGGCAAGCGCCAGCACGTCGGCGGGAATACGATCGCGCGCTTCGATGCGCACGGAGCGGCCGCCGCGGTCGACCTGGTCCCAAGCCTGCTGGATCAGATGGCCGAAATCGGTGTCGACGCGGCTGCGCTCGTGCTCGCTGGCCGCAGCCAGGAGGACTTCGCCATTAACCTCGGCAACTAGCTCAAGACGCGAAATCCACGCGTCGAACTTAGCGTCACCGAGACGGCGGCGCAGCGCATCGCGCACGGCGCCCCAGACGGCCGGAGTCTGGGCCGGAATCTGGGTCTGAACCTGGCCCTGAACGGAGGATGACGCCTGCTCGACGCCCTGTGCTGAAGACACCGGTTTCCGAAGGGCGGACTCCGCGCCAAGAGACGCTCCGCCAACCCCACCCGGCGCATATCGTGTCGTGTTCTGTTTGCTTATCATGGCCCCTCATCTACCCTTCTGGTCGATGTTCCCTCCCCCCAAAATTCGGACAAAAAGGCTCCCCGACGGCTCTAGCCCCAGAGCCGCAGAACGTGTCCAAACGAAGGAAGGTTACTCGCTACGGAGGAGAGTTTTTCTCCGTTCAGAGCGGGTCGTCAACAGCGACAAAAGCCGCACCTGAGATTTTATTTTTAACCAAACCGTCGCAATCGCTATTGCCACTGTATTCATTGGCGAAAGGCCCTGTTTCTGTGGCCCGCTTGCGACACTTTCTGCTTTGGAAATGACTGCGCCCGCGGCGCAATACCGCGCGCGTTTTTGTGATGCTCTGCGAATACAGAGCGGTGTCTGGAACTCAACTGTTGGGAGTCAAAAAAGACGACCCGGAACGCCCTGATCGGGGTCCCCGTCGCTCCCCCGAGTTTACGACGCCATGCCCTTAACGCGGGCGGCCAGGCGCGACACTTTGCGCGAGGCGGTGTTCTTGTGCATCACGCCCTTCTGGACGCCGCGCATCAGTTCCGGTTCCGCAGCGCGCAGGGCGGTGACGGCGGCCTTTTTGTCGCCCGAAGCGACGGCCTCCTCGACCTTGCGCACATAGGTGCGAACGCGCGACTTGCGCGACTTGTTGACCTCGGTCCGCCGCGCGATCTTGCGCACCATTTTCTTGGCGGATTTCGTATTGGCCATCGGTCTTCCAAGCTCCGTTTGTCCCCTCCCCGGGGCATAAGCCGGGGGTTTTGGGGAGCGGCGTCTTAACAGCGGTCGGCTAGCCGGTCAATTCGCAGCCTGCACGATTTGATCGGCTGCCCGAGCGTCGCCAGTCACATGCCCCAGCATGGTTAGCATTACGTGTTCGAAAACTTCGCCGGACGCTTCTCTACAAAGGCCGCCATGCCTTCTTTCTGGTCATCCGTGGCGAACATGGAATGGAACAACCGCCGCTCGAACATGATCCCCTGCCGGAGGGTGGTTTCGTAGGACGAATTGACGCTCTCCTTGGTCATCATGGCGATCGGCCGGGACTGGGAGGCTATCTTCCTGGCCACCCCCCTCGCCTCTTCCATCAGCTTGTCCGCCGGAAGGACTCGCGAGGCGAGGCCTGAGCGCTCGGCCTCGGCCGCATCCATCATCCGCCCGGTGAGGCACATCTCCATGGCCTTCGACTTGCCAACGAAGCGCGTCAGCCGCTGCGACCCGCCAATCCCGGGCATCACGCCGAGGTTAATCTCGGGCTGGCCGAACTTGGCCGTCTCGGACGCCAGGATAAAATCGCACAGCATCGCCAGCTCGCACCCGCCGCCAAGTGCAAAGCCGTTCACCGCGGCGATGATGGGTTTGCGGAAGGACGAAAGCGCATGCTCGAACGCGCCGAACATGTCGCCCTTGTAGACGTCCATGTAGGATTGCGGCGCCATCTCCTTGATGTCCGCCCCCGCGGCAAACGCCCGGCCCGCGCCGGTGATGATCACGCAGCCGATGTTCGCGTCCTTCTCCCAGGCCGCCAGCTGGTCAACGACTTCAGCGCATAGCTTGCTCGACAGCGCGTTCAGCGCATCGGGACGATTAAGCGTGATGATGCCCACCGCGCCATCGACTTCGACCAGCAACGTCTCGTAGGCCATCGCATCCTCCAGAATTTTTCTGGACGATGACTTACTCCGGCAGCTTCGTCGAGGCGAGCTTCACGACGAGTTCGAAGATCACATTCAGCGGCGAGTCCACGCCCGCTGCAGGCTCTATCGAAAGCGTCAGGCGCTCATGCTCGCGCGCAAAGACCAGGACGCCGCCGGCGCCATCGCCTTCCCGCTCCCATCCCAGCGAGGGAAGCGAGGCAAGATAGAAGTCGCGCACCGTGCTGTAGTCGGCATTGCCCGAAGCGTTTGTTCTCACCACGCGGCCCTGGTCGGATTCGAACACCAGAGGTTCGGCTGTCTCGGTGAGGCCGGCAGGCAGCGGCACATCGTCGATGGCCTTCAGAAACTCGCCCGCATGGGCCGGCGTGGCGGCGATTGCCGCCGCGACCCCTAGAACTGCAAGATGATGAAACCGCCTGAGCACCTGGGTCTCCCGAGCCTCCGTTAATCTCCCGGAGTTCGACCGCTCTGGCAAACAAGGACTGCAGGCGTCCTAATGCGCGAGCGCCCAGACAACGATCTGGGCCATCACCAGCACCAGGCCCAGCGTGGCCGCGTTCCAGCTGAACGTGCGGACCCATGGCAGGCCCGCTGCGTAGAGCGGCAGGAACAGTACTCGGCCAGCGATATACATGATGGCGCCCCAGCGGCTGAGGTCGCTTGTGGCGCCGAGATAGGTGACGATGAGCACAGCCCCCACGAAAACCGGGAAGGTCTCGAGGAAGTTGCGCTGCGCCCGGTCGAGCCGGCCCGCCACCGCCGTTGGTCGCAGCTCCTCGTCGCGGGCGCCAACGGTGTAGCGGTTGCCAACCTGCGCCTTGAAACTGAACGACGCAGCCGTGAGGTGGACCAGAGCCAACACCATCGCCGCAAACAGACACCAGAGTTCTATCGTCATATTCACCCCTCAAGACAGACGCCCTTGCCCAATAGGTGGCTCTGCAGCCTTATCAGGTTCAAAGCCAGCTGAGAGGCGCCCATGTCGATCATCGCGGACCGCGACGGCCCCGTGGCCATCATCACCATCAACCGCCCGCAGGCGCGCAACGCCGTCGATCCGGAAACCGCCGCTGCGCTCTATGACGCCTTCTGTGACGCCGAGCATGACGAGGCGGTGCTGGCGACCGTGCTGACCGGATCGCAAGGCGCCTTCTGCGCCGGCGCAGACCTGAAGGCTGTCGCCAACCGCGCCCACGACTTCACGCCGCCGGTGAAAAAGCATCCGCAACAGGCGCCGATGGGCCCGACGCGCCTTCTCGCCGACCGCGAGGCGCCGGAAGAATTCATCTCGCTGTCCAAGCCGCTGATCGCCGCGGTCGAGGGCCACGCTGTCGCTGGCGGCCTCGAACTCGCCTGCATGGCGGACATGCGCGTTGCGTCCGAAACGGCAATCTTCGGCGTCTATTGCCGCAGGTGGGGCGTGCCTCTCATCGATGGCGGTACGCTTCGCCTGCCCCGCATCATCGGCCAGGGCCGCGCCATGGACATGATCCTCACCGGCCGCGCGGTCGATGCACAGGAAGCGCTGAGCTGGGGCCTCGCCAACCGCGTCGTCAAAACCGGTGAAGCGCTCGCCGCCGCTATCGCACTGGCCAAGGAGATCGCCCGCTTCCCGCAGGCCTGCCTGCGCGCCGACCGCGCCAGCGCCTATTCCGGCTGGAGCCAGGATCTCGACACCGCCCTCAAGCAGGAAGCCCGCCGCGGCGCGCCGATCGTCTCGAAGGAAGGCCGCTCCGGCGCCGCAAGATTTGCCGAAGGCAAGGGACGCGGCGGCGACTTCAACAGCATCTAACGCTGGCAGCTCGCACAGAAGAAGGTCGACCGCCCCGACTGCACCAACCGCTTCACCGGCTTGGCGCACACCAGGCAGGCATCCCCCTCGCGGTCGTAGACCTGGAAGCGGTGCTGGAAATAGCCGAGTTCGCCGTCGGTGGATTCAAAATCGGAGATCGTCGATCCGCCAGCCACGATCGCTTCCTCGATCACCTTGCGGATTTCGACGGCAAGTCTTTCCAGCCGGTCGCGCCTGATTGCGCCCGCCAGCTTCTTAGGAGAAATGCCCGACCGGAACAGCGCTTCGCAGACATAGATGTTGCCGAGCCCGGCCACCACATTCTGGTCGAGCAAGGCCGCCTTCACCGGCGCCTTCTTTCCCTCAAATGCCTCTTCGAGATAGGCGCCCGAGAACTGGTTCGAGATCGGCTCCGGTCCCATGCCCTCGAACGCGGGATAGCGGTCGAGCTCTTTCAGCGGCCAGAGGTCCATGAAGCCGAAACGGCGCGCATCGTTGAAGGTGACGGTCGCTCCGCCCTGCATGCCGAAGACGACATGGTCGTGCTTTTCGCTCTCACCGGCCTCGTGATGGAATTTGCCGGTCTTCTTGCCGGCAACCGTGAACCTTCCCGTCATGCCCAGGTGCATGATCAGCGCCTCCCCGGTGGACAACTCGCCCACCAGGTATTTTGCCCGGCGGCCCAGCTGCTTCAGCCGTGCGCCCTCGATGCGCTGGTTAAAGTTCTCCGGGAACGGGAAACGCAGGTTTTTTCTCCGCGTCTCGACGCGAAGTATGCGTTTACCTTCCATCGCTGGCGCCAGTCCGCGACGAACAGTCTCGACTTCGGGCAATTCAGGCATCGAGGCGCATATAGCCCCGGTAACGCCGTTCGCCTATGTCTTGGGGATCATGGACGAAGAGAAGGTCTCCTTCGGGTTCGAGGATGTCAGCCGCGAGGAAAAATCCCGCCGCGTGAAGGGCGTATTCGCGTCCGTCGCCGGAAAATACGACCTGATGAACGACCTCATGTCGGCTGGAGTCCACCGGGTGTGGAAGGCCAACATGATCGCCTGGCTCAACCCGCAACCCGGCGAAAGCCTGATCGATGTGGCCGGCGGAACCGGCGATGTCGCCCGCGCTTTCCTGAAACGCGCCCGCGAGGTCGGCAAACGCCGCCATTCGGACGCGAAGACCTTTGCTGTCGTCTCCGACATCAACGAGGCGATGCTCGTCGCGGGCATCAAGCCCACCGACCAGGACATGCCGCGTGTCGCCTGCGACGCAGCCCTGCTGCCCTTCCCCGATCACAGCGCCGATGCGCTCACGATCTCCTTCGGCATCCGCAACGTCGTTGAGATCGACAAGGCCCTGTCCGAATTCCGCCGCGTGCTGAAACCTGGCGGGCGCTTTGCGTGCCTCGAATTCTCGCACATGACCCATCGCATCCTGCAGGACGCCTACGACAAATACTCGTTCTCGGTGATCCCGGCGCTCGGCGAGTTCGTCACCGGCGACCGGGCCAGCTACCAGTACCTGATCGAATCCATCCGCCGCTTCCCGAACCAGGAAGATTTCGCGGCCCGGATCAGGGCGGCAGGCTTCGGACAGGTCGGTTACCAGAACTATTCCGGCGGCGCTGCCTGCCTTCACACCGGCTGGGCGGTGTAGGCGACATGTTCGATGCGCTTTCCGACTATATGCGGCTGGCGCGCGCAGGCGCCGTCATGGCCCGCAATGACGTCATCATTCCCGGCCCCTATCGCTCGCGACTGCCCTGGTTCGCACGCTTTGCCGGCGCCGTCCTCCGCGTCCTGCCGGGCGACGGCGGCAAGGGCCGCCCCGGCCAGCGCTTTGCCCGAGCCCTCGAAAAGCTCGGTCCCGCCTGGATCAAGCTCGGCCAGTTCATGGCGACGCGGCCCGACGTCATCGGCGTCGAGGCCGCCACCGACCTGTCGCGTCTCAAGGATTCGATCCCGCCCTTCCCGAAAGCGCAGGCAATCAAGACGCTGCGCGTGGAATTCGGCGACAATGCAGAAAGCCTCTTCCCGAAACTCGGCGATGTCGTCGCCGCAGCTTCGGTCGCCCAGGTCCACCGGCTGGAAACACCCAACGGCGCCCGCGCGGTAAAAATCCTGCGCCCCGGCATCGAGCGGCAGATGGAGCTCGAACTGCGCGCCATGCGCCGTGTTGCCTACTCCGCCCAGAAGCATGGACCGCCCGACGTCAAGCGGATGGAGCCTGCTGCTTTCATCGACACCATGGCGCGATCCCTCACCCGCGAGATGGACCTGCGCTTCGAGGCCGGCGCTGCGTCAGAATTCGGTGAGATCGCCGCGCTCGACAATTACGTCTACGCCCCCAAGGTGGACTGGGAGCGCACCAGCCAGCGCGTGCTCACCACGGAATGGATCGAGGGCCGCTCCCTTACCGATCCCGGCGCCATCGGCGCCATTGACCGGATCGACCTCGCCAACCGGATCACGCGCGGCTTCCTCGCCTGCGCGCTTGACCACGGCTTCTTCCACGCAGATCTCCACGAAGGAAACATGATCCTCGCGCCGGACGGCCGTCTGGTCCTGGTCGACTTCGGCATCATGGGCCGCATCGGGCCTGACGAGCGCCTGTTCCTCGCCGAAATCCTTAAGGGCTTCCTCGAGCGCGACTACAAGCGTGTCTCCGAAGTCCATTTCGAGGCCGGCTATGTCCCCGCCAACCATTCGATGGATGAGTTTGCGCAGGCGCTGCGCTCGGTGGGCGAGCCGATCTTCGGCAAGGACGCGACCGACGTCTCGATGGCGCGCGTCCTGCTCCAGCTGTTCGACATCACGCGCCAGTTCGGCATGCACCTGAGGCCCGAACTGATCCTGCTGCAGAAGACAATGGTCCAGGTCGAGGGTGTCGCTCGCTCGATCGATCCCGCGCACAACATCTGGCAGGCCGCCAAGCCCGTGGTCGACCGCTGGTCCCGCCGCGAATTCGGGCCGGAGGGCCTGCGCAAGCTCGCCATCGCCACCGCCCGCGAGGCCCTGTCGCGCCTGCGCCGCCTGCCCGAAACGCTGGAAAAGCTCGACGCCGCGCTCAACCGCGCCGCACAACCTGCTCCCGCCCCCGTCATCGTGAAACAGACCAGCGGCTGGGGCTGGGCCCTCACCGGCTTCGCCATCGCCGCGGCCTTGGCCGCCGGCCTCTGGTTTGTGCTGATCAACGGCCCCAAATGAAAACCGGCGCGACCCGCTGGGGCCGCGCCGGAGCAATGTCGGAGGGTGTTAGCGCGCGACGCTTACTTCTTCATTCTCGGACCGACCTTGCGGGCGGGCTTCTTGGCGGAAGCAGCGGCCATCTTCTTCGCCGCGGCGGCCTTCATCGTCTTCTTCGCGACGATCTTGCGGGCCTTCTTCGCGGACTTCTTCTTGACGGCGTGTTTGGTCGGCATGGGCTTCGAGCGCATCGGCAGCACAACCGCCGTAGACGCTGTCGGCATCGGGGCTGACGGCATCGGCGCGGGCATCACGATGACTTTTGCCGTGGACTTCTTCATCGGTTTCGTTTTTTTCGAGGTAGGCATTCTGCACTCCTGCTTCTCTGTTGCTGGTCGACGAAGCGATCGCGTTCGTCGTGATCTGATGAGATGCAAACTGACGCGAGAAGCTGAACGCGAAGTTTCTGAAATCAGGCGCGCGAGTCTTCCCCGAAACTTTTTTTGGAAAAATTTCGCGGCGCGATGACTCACGCGAAGAGAGAGATCAGAGCGAGTGCGAGATCAGAACAGATCCATCTGCGGCTTCGCCTTCGCCGCCTTCGCGGACTTCGACGGCGCCTGTTCGCTCATCTCCCAATTGCCTTCGTCGTCGAAGGTGCGAAGCAGAGACTTCACATCCTTCAGCGGCACATCGGTCTCGCCAAGCCATACAGACCAGTCTTCCCGGCGCAGGATCGCGGGCATGCGATCGGTGATCTTTGCAACCAGTGGATTTGCCGGAACGGTCAGCTGGATGAAGCACGGAACAATGCCGGCATCGTCTTCCCAGTCCTGCCAGATCACGGCGATGGCGATGGGCTTGCGGTCCTTCGGGCTGAACACCCATTGCTTCGTCTTGCCGCCGGCCAGTTCTTCCCCCTCGTTGAACGAGTGGACCATCAATATGCCACGCCGCTCCTCGAATGACTCGGCAAAGGTGGGCTTCGACTCCACTGTTTCGCTGCGGGCGTGCATATGGTCGGACTTGAATGACGGGTTTTCAGGCTTCGAGAAGCCCCATTTCATTGGCGTCAGTTCGGGTCGCCCGTCCTCGCCAAGCCGGATGACCTTCGCCATCCGCATGGGTGTTGCGAAGGTGACCGGCGCATCCTCGGGCATCACGACGGTCTGGTCGAAGAATGCGAGGACGTCCTCCCACTGCACAAGCTGGGTGAACTTGCCGCACATGGCCAGCTAGCGCTTCCTGTTCCCGAACATGCCGCGAAAAACGAATTTGGTAAGCTCGCGAGTAGCGGTGCGCATGAAAGTACTGCTGGCAGCTTCAACCGGCGTCTGGCGCGTGGATTTGCGCGCCGTGGTCGCGCGAGGCGCGGGCGGCGCCTTCGGCGTGTATTTCGCAGCTTCGCGACGGGCCCTGGCGGCTTCGGCCTCTGCCTTCTGGGCTTTTGCCAGCGCATCCTTCTCGCGAGCAGCGATGGCTTCGCGCCCGGTGAGGATTTCGTAGGCCGACTCGCGATCGATCGTTGCGTCGTACTTCGTCGCAACCGGGCTCAGCGCCTGCACGGCCGCACGCTCGGCGTCGGTCGCCGGACCGAGCCGAGAGGCTGGCGGCCGGATCAGCGTACGCTGGACGACCGTTGGCGCACCCTTGATGTCGAGCGACGAGACGAGCGCCTCGCCGGTTCCAAGTTCAGTGATGGCCGTCTCGGTATCGAGGTCGGGATTTGGACGGAAGCTCTGCGCCGCCGCTTTCACGCCCTTGCGCTCGGTGGGGGTATAGGCGCGCAGCGCATGCTGGATGCGGCAGCCGAGTTGAGCCAGCACGTTTTCCGGCAGATCGCGCGGATTCTGGGTGACGAAATAGACGCCAACGCCCTTGGACCGGATCAGGCGTACAACCTGTTCGATCTTGTCGACCAGCGCCTTGGGCGCGTCGTTGAACAGCAGGTGAGCCTCGTCGAAGAAGAACACCAGCTTCGGCTTGTCCGGATCTCCGACCTCGGGAAGCCGTTCGAAAAGCTCTGCAAGCAGCCACAGCAGGAAGGTAGAATAAAGTCGTGGCGAATTGATCAGCGTGGTGGCGTCGAGAATGTTGATGTAACCGCGCCCGTCAGTTGCGGTTCGCATCAAATCGGTCAGCTCCAGCGCCGGCTCGCCAAAGAATGTCTCCGCCCCTTCCCGCTCCAGAAGCAGAAGCTGGCGTTGGACCGCGCCGATCGAGGCGGCAGCCACGTTTCCATAGGTGCGCTGGATTTCCGGTGCGATGGTCGAAACATGGGTCAGAAGCGACCGCAGGTCCTTGAAGTCGAGCAGAAGCAGATCGTTGTCGTCCGCATACTGGAAGGCGATGGTCAGAACGCCTTCCTGAGTTTCGTTGAGCTGAAGCAGGCGAGCCAGAAGCTGTGGCCCCATCTCCGAGACGGTGGCGCGAATGGGATGGCCGCGCTTGCCATAGATGTCCCAGAAGATGCACGGCCCCGCCCCATAGACGATCGGATCCATGCCGATCGCGGCAACGCGCTCGTTGATCTTTTCCAATCCCTTGCCCACGGGCGTTGCCGCCACGCAAATGCCGGCCAGGTCGCCCTTCACGTCGGCGCAGAAAACCGGCACGCCCGCAGCCGCGAACTGCTCGGCCATCACCTGCAGCGTCACCGTCTTGCCGGTGCCGGTCGCTCCGGCGACGAGACCATGCCGGTTGGCGCGGGCCAGCAACAGAGTCTGAGCGAGTTTGTGGTCAGGCCCGCCGCCGCCGAGAAAAACGCTGTCGATCATGGGTCGAAACTCCGGGGAGACCTATTGCTAGCAGAGGCGGGATGACCCGCAAGGCGATCAACGCGCTGGCACGCTTTCATTAGCTCCCGAGACGGCTTAAGTCTGTGTCGATGCAGCAGTCGGGCGGAATTACCAACCGGACATGGATGACGGCGGGGGTGTGGATCATCGCCACCGTCGCGATCGGCATGGTGCTCGCGCAGGGCGCACACATTCTTGCGCCGTTCGCCATGGCGATCTTCGTCTGGCTGGTGATGGAAGGTTTCGCCCGCGCCATCCGCCGGCCATTTCCCAACCTGCCCGACTGGGTGGCGCATCTCTTCGCCATGGCCGTGATAGCAGTCAGCATCATCGTGTTTGTCGCTGTCCTTCGTGGCGCGGTCGCGGAATTCGGCGCCAACGCCAACGATTACGAGACCCGCATCAATGAGATGATCCAGCACGTCTATTCCCTGCTGGGCCTCGACAACGCGCCGCTCCTGTCGACGATTCTCTACAGCGACGCGACTGTCCGCTTCATCGAGCCTGTCCTGTCTTCGGCTCAGGGGCTCGCTGGCGACATCGTGCTGATCATGATCTATGTGGCGTTCCTGTACGTCACAGCGAACTCCTTCTCGCGCAAGCTCGACCGCATCTTCATTCGGGCTACCGACCGCGAACGGGCCCGGCTCATCGGCGCCGACGTTCGCCGCACCATGGAGCAATATCTGTGGGTGCAGACCGCGCTGTCGATCATCAACACCGCGCTGACCTATGTGACGCTGCTGGCGCTGGGCCTCAACAACGCCCTGTTCTGGGCCTTCGTGATCTTCGTGCTCAACTACATTCCGACGGTTGGCTCGATCGTCGCAAGCGTGCTGCCTGCCCTGTTCGCTATCGTGCAACCGAACTGGCCGCCCTACATGCCATCGGACCCGATGCTGAGCGCGATCGCGGTCTTCATCGGCGTCAGCATCTGGCAGTTCCTGATCGGAAACTTTGTCGGCCCGAGGATGACATCCAACAGCCTCAACCTGTCAGCGCTGATTGTCCTGCTCTCCCTTGCCGTATGGGGGGCCTTATGGGGGTTGCCAGGCATGTTCCTGTCGGCGCCACTCACCGTTCTCATCATGATCGTGCTCGCACAGATTCCCGGAGCGCGATGGATCGCTGTGCTGATGTCCGCGGACGGAAACCCCGGCGAATACGCCGTGAAGCATGACGAACCGACGGACGAGCAGCGTCACGCGCAAACCACCGACATCTGACTGAAATCGAGCCCTGACGGTCATCGCCGTGCAGGCCCGCGAATACGCGTCTGCTTGAATGTCATCGCATCGCAGCAAAATTATGCCCTCGTCGATGGCTTGCCCGCGCCACCCATGCGGGTCTAGCTCTCGATTCCGCGTCGATTCTCCCTACATCCGCTTTAGAATTTCACATGAGCCTTACTCGAGCTTCCGGTGCCGGTTTGACCCGATCCAGCGAACTGGCCTTCACCCGCGAAAGTTTTCTGGCCGCCGCCGAAAAGCTCGCGCCAACCCGCGCCGGAAAGCCGGCCGCAGCTGCGCTCCTGCCTTTCCTTGAGCAATACCGTGCCGACGCCTTCATCGAGGACTTCCTGGCGCTGACCGTCGAGGACGCAGCATCCCTGGCGCTCGACCTCTGGGAGTTCGACCAGAAGAACAACAAGTCACCGAGCCACGTGATCCGCACGCGCCGCGCAACCGGCGCCAGCGGCGAAAAGCTGCGGCTTGCGATTGCCGAAATCGTCGGACCGGACCTCGCCTTCCTCGTCGACAGCGCCATCGGCGCCTGTCAGGACGCCAAGGTCGAAATCCGCGCCGTGCTTCACCCGATCATCGATGGACCGGCCGGCAAGCGTTCCACCATCCAGATTCACCTGCCCGCGATCGACGACACTCTCCTCGCCGACGTGCAGAAGAAGCTCGAGGAAACCTTCGCTGACGTCGCCGTCGTCAATGCCGACTTCAACGCCATGCGCGCCAAGATGGAAGAAGCGCGCGAGCGCCTGGGCGAGTTGAAGGCCACGGCCGGCCGCACGTCAGGCGAAATCACCGAGGCTCGGGCTTTCCTGGCCTGGCTGGCGGACGAGAATTTCACCTATCTCGGCGCGCGCGACTACACCTTCGCGCTCGACGCCCAGGGCCGTCTCGCCAACGAAGAGCCGATCGTGGATGAGGCGTCCGGCCTTGGCATCCTGCGTGATCCGGCCCGCAACGTGCTCTCGCGCGGCGCCGAGCCGACCATGCTGACACCCGCGATCCGCGCCTTCATCAACGAGCCATCGCCGATCATCGTCGCCAAGGCGAGCTTTGTCTCCCGCGTCCACCGCCGCAACCATGCCGACTATGTCGGCGTCAAACGCTATGACGAACGCGGCGAGGTTATCGGCGAGACACGCTTCGTCGGCCTGTTCACGTCGGAAGCCTACACACGCGAAGCCGATGAAGTGCCGCTGATCCGGCGCAAGATCGAGAATGTGAAAGCAGCAGCCCCGCAGGGCTCGCGCTTCTCGATGAAACAGCTGGATCAGGTGCTCAAGACCTATCCGCGCGACGAACTGTTCCAGATCTCTGAAGCCGATCTCGACCGCATCTCGAACGGCGTTCTGCGCCTCCTTCTCCGGCCGCGCACCCGCCTGTTCATCCGGCGCGACCGTTTCGACCGCTATGTCTCCGCCCTGCTCTACACCCCGCGCGACAGCTACACGTCGGAACTGCGCACACGCGCCCACAAGATGCTGGCCGACGCCTATGGCGGGCGCACGTCTGCCTTCTACCCATCCTTCGGTGATGGACCACTGGCGCGCGTGCACCTGATCATCGGCCTCACGCGCGGTCATCCGGAGCCGGACGAGGATGGCCTCGACCTGCAGATGCGCCAGCTGTTCGAGACATGGGAAGATGCGCTTGGCCGCGTCGCCCGCTCGACCCGCGCCGACCAGTCCCTCGCGGCGCGTGCGCAATTCACGGTTGCTTACAAGGAGGCGTTCCAGTCCGAGGAAGGTCTCGCCGACCTGCTGGCGATCGCCGCACTGCCCCCTGGGCGCGCCTTGCGCGCCCGCGTATGGGGCCCTGACTTCGAGGCCAATGTCAGCCGCGTGAAAATCTATCACCGCGACCAGCCGCTCGACCTCGCAGAGATCGTGCCTGTGCTGGAACGCATGGGCCTCCGGGTGCGGGCGGAGGTTGGCTATCCGGTCCGCCTCCTGGCGACCGACGACGAGCCCGCGGGCCTCGTCTATGTCCACGATCTCGCGATCGACCGCCCCGCTGGTCAGAAGCGCCTCGACGTGCGTTTCGAAAAGGCGTTCGAGGCGATCTGGGCCCGCGACACCGAGAACGACCGGTTCAACAGCCTGGTCGTTGCGCTGGGAACGGACTGGCGTTCGGCCGCGCTGCTGAGAACATTGTGCCGCTTCCGCAGCCAGTCGGGGCTCGACCCGTCAGAGCCGGTGCAGGTCAAGGCGCTCGGCGATCATCCGGAAATCGCCAACAACCTGCTCAAACTGTTTGGAACCAAATTCGACCCCTCGACCAAGGGCGACCTCGCCGCTCGCTCGGCGGCCGCCGCTCCCGTCATCGCGGAAATCCAGAAACAGCTCGAAGCCGTCGCAGCGCTCGACGCGGATCGCGCTTTGCGCCGTCTGCTGTCATTGGTCCAGGCCGTGCTCCGCACAAACTTCTATCTCGTCGACGCGGCCGGAAAACCGCACCGCCATATCGCGGTGAAGATCGCCAGCCGCGAGGCCGACCCCCTGCCCGCGCCGCGCCCCTATCGCGAGATTTTCGTCTGGTCGCCGGATGTCGAAGGCGTCCACCTGCGCTTTGGACCGGTCGCACGCGGCGGCCTGCGCTGGTCTGACCGGCGCGACGACTTCCGCACCGAAGTCCTTGGCCTGGTGAAGGCGCAGCAGGTGAAGAACGCCGTGATCGTGCCCGTGGGTTCGAAGGGCGGCTTCTATCCCAAGCAACTGCCGGCCAAGGGCACGCGTGAGGAAATCCAGGCCGCCGGCGTTGCAGCCTACAAGGTCTTCGTCGGCGCACTGCTCCAGCTCACCGACAACATCGTCAAGGGCAAGACCGTGCATCCGCCCGGCGTGGTGCCGTGGGATGGCGAGGATCCTTACCTGGTCGTCGCCGCCGACAAGGGCACGGCGACTTTCTCCGACATTGCCAACGGACTTTCGTCAGACGCTGGCTTCTGGCTGGGCGATGCGTTCGCCTCGGGCGGCTCGGCCGGTTATGACCACAAGAAGATGGGCATCACCGCGCGCGGCGCCTGGGAAGCTGTCAAACGCCACTTCCGCGAATTCGGCCACGACACGCAAAGCCAGCCTTTCTCGGTCATCGGCATCGGCGACATGTCGGGCGATGTCTTCGGCAATGGCATGCTGCTGTCGAAATGCATCCGGCTTCTTGCGGCCTTCGACCATCGCCACATCTTTCTCGATCCCAGCCCCGCCAACCTCGAAACCTCGTTCAACGAGCGCCAGCGCATGTTCGACTTGCCGCGCTCGTCTTGGGCGGACTACGACAAGAAGCTGATCTCCAGGGGCGGCGGCATATTCGAGCGTTCCGCGAAATCGGTCACCCTCACGCCGGAGATCAAGGCGCTGAGCGGCATCACCGAGGCAGCCGTCACGCCAGACGCTCTGATCAAGGCCCTGCTGACAGCGGACATAGACCTGCTCTGGTTTGGCGGTATCGGCGCCTACATCAAGGCTTCAACGCAAAGCCATGCCGATGTCGGCGACAAGGCAAACGATATCCTCCGCGTCGACGGGAAGGACGTGCGAGCAAAAGTGATCGCCGAGGGCGCCAATCTTGGCGTTACCCAGGCCGGCCGTATCGAGTTTGCCCGCAAGGGCGGCCGCATCAACACCGACGCCATCGACAATTCCGCTGGCGTCGACTCGTCCGACCACGAGGTCAACATCAAGATCCTGACCACCGAGGCGATCAACGAGGGCGTGCTCAAGGACAAGGATCGCAACGCCCTGCTGGCGTCGATGACCGAGGACGTCGGTCATCTCGTTCTGGAAAACAATTACGACCAGACCGGCGCGCTGAGCATGATGCAGGTCACGGCGGCCGCCGATCTCGACAGCCATGAGCGGCTGATCGAATCGCTGGAAGCCCAAGGCAAGCTCGATCGCGCCGTCGAGGGCCTGCCCTCGACCGAAACCTTCCGCCAGCTGCGCGAGCGCCAGCTTGGCCTGACCCGGCCAGAGCTTGCCGTGATCATGGCCTATGCCAAGCTCGACCTGTTCTCGTCTCTTATTGCCTCCAAAGCGCCAGACGATCCGGCCTTCGAAACGCTGCTGATCGAATACTTCCCCGACGAGCTCGCGAAATTCGGTGAGGCCCGCAAACGCCACCGCCTGCGCCGCGAGATCATCGCCACGCGCCTGTCGAACCGGATCGTGAACCTGACGGGCGCCAGCTTCGCCCTGCAGAAGCGCGACGCCGAAAGCGTCGATGCTGGCCACCTTGCCCAGGCGTTCGAAGCGGCCCACGCCGCCTTCCATTTCGATGACCTGTTCGCGCGCATCAATGTGCTCGATGGCAAGGCGCCGGCTGCCGCGCAGGCCCTTATGTCGGTCGAGACATCCGCCAACCTGCGCATGCTGACGGGCGCGATCGCCAACGAACCCGCGCTGGTCAATTCCGGTTCGGCCGGCAAGGTGATCGAGCGCTATCGCGCCGCCATGGTCGAAATCCGGGCACTGCTGCCGTCAGCCCTCTCCCCGCTTGTTCTGGGACGGGTCGAAGCGCGGGCGGAGAAATACCGCGCCGCCGGCGCGCCGGCGGATATCGCGCACGATGTTGCGCTGGTCCGGGCGCTCGCATCTGCCCGTGAAACAGTCGATATCGCGGAACAGACCGGCTGGCCGCTGTCGGCTGCGCTGCTGGTGCAGCACCAGGTCGGCGAACAACTTGGCCTTGATCGCATGCGGGCGGCCGCGCGCGATCTTGAGCCGCGCGATCCCTGGGACAGGCTGGCGCTGCAGCGCGTGGCCGACGACCTGCCGCGCCAGCAGAGTGAACTGGCGATCGCGGCCATCCGCCTCACCCGGATGAGCAAGGCGCCTGCCGGGCTCAACCGCGAAGGCGCGCGGGCCCTTGTCGACGGCTGGATTGCCCCGCACCGGGGGCTGGCTGACCGGCTCACTCAGCCCATGGGCGCATTTGATCGCCAGGGCGCGTGGTCTCTTGCAAAACTCGTTCTCCTGGGCGACGCAGTCCGTGAATTCGCGTATGCTTGCCGAACGGAAGCAGCGCAGGACAAGCGCTAACTGGAGTAACGAGTGGACCGCGACCTGACCTTCCGCGACGCCCAGAAAGCGGACGCCGCCGGTCTCGCGGAGATCGGCCGCGAGACGTTTGTCGAAACGTTCGGCGATCTCTATCCCCCCGGAGATCTCAAACAGTATCTGGACGAGACCTACTCGGTTGATCGCATGATGTCCGACCTCAACGACCCGGAGGTCGAGGTGCGCATTGCCTATTCCGGCAAACGCATGGCCGCGTATTGCAAGATCGGTCCGTGCAAATTGCCCTTTGACATTGGTCCGGAGCCTGCGCTTGAGCTTCACCGCGTCTATGTCTCGCAGGCGCGGCAAGGCGTCGGTGTCGGCCGCATCCTGCTCGCCTGGGCGATCGAGCGTGCGCGCCAGCGCGGGGCGAAAAACCTCTTCCTCGGCGTGTGGGAATCCAACGAACGCGCGATCGCGCTCTATGAGAGCCGCGGTTTCGAGAAGGTCGGCGGCTACAGGTTCAAGGTCGGCGACACGCTCGATGACGAATTTATCATGCGGCTTCGCCTCGCGTAACGCCGCTTACTCGCTTAACTCGCACCCGCAATCACCCTAGATAGTTCGCTGGGCCGAGGGAGATCACCCGAATATGGACTTCGATATCGCGCCGCTACTGTCCGACCCCGCAGCATGGGCGGCGCTGGTCTCGTTGATCGTCATGGAGGTCGTGCTCGGCATTGACAACCTGATCTTCATCTCGATCCTCACCAACAAGCTGCCGGAAGAAAACCGGGCTCGCGCCCGCAATATCGGCATCAGCCTGGCCCTGATCATGCGCCTGGCGCTATTGGGATCGATCGCCTGGCTGGTTGGCCTCGACCAGACCGTGTGGAGCCTCGGCTTCCACGGCGAGATCGATCCCTCGACAAGCCATCCGACCTTCGAGACCGACTTCTCGTGGCGCGACATGATCCTGATCGCCGGTGGTCTTTTTCTGGTCTGGAAAGCTACGACGGAAATCCACCACACCATGGATCCAGATGTCGATCACAAGGACGGCGTCCCGATCGCGGGCAAGGCGGTCATGAATTTCGGCGCGGCAATCGTGCAGATCCTGGTGCTGGACCTCGTCTTCTCGATCGACTCGATCCTGACCGCCGTCGGGATGACGGATCACCTGCCGATCATGTTCGCCGCGGTCATTGTCGCCGTGACCGTGATGTTGCTGGCTTCCGGCCCTCTGGCGCGCTTCATCAACGCCAATCCGACCGTCGTCATGCTGGCGCTCGGCTTCCTGCTGATGATCGGCATGGTGCTGATCGCGGATGGCCTCGGCGTCCACGTGCCGAAGGGCTATGTCTACGCCGCAATGGCCTTCTCTGCCTTCGTCGAGATTCTCAATCTCGCTTCGCGCAAACGCAAAGCGAAGGGCGGCGGCGAGGCTCCGACGAAGCACTAATTTCGCTTCGCTATAGTTCTTCGCAGATATCGCTTTGCCGCAACACGTTGCGCCGCAAGCGTTTCGTGGGCTTGCATGATGTGAGCGAATACTCACATCAACGCATTGGCGCCGCGCTGCGCGCCTGAAACACTGCATCAAACAGCAAAAGCCGACGGCGGAGGGTGCCATGAAGCTCAACATCAACGGCAAGGATCAGGAATACGCAGGCGAGGAGGACCGGCCACTCCTCTGGTACCTGCGTGAGGATCTGAAACTCACGGGTACGAAATTCGGTTGCGGCGTCGCTGCATGCGGTGCGTGCACGGTGCTGGTCGACGGCCAGCCGACGCGGGCATGCGTCACGCCTGCCGCGTCGCTCGAAGGCAAGAAGATCACCACGATCGAAGGGCTCGACACGCCGGCCGGCCAGGCCGTCCAGAAAGCCTGGGCTGAACTGGACGTTGTTCAGTGCGGCTGGTGCCAGTCCGGCCAGATTCTGGCGGCGACGGCGCTGCTCACCACGACGCCCAAACCCTCCGAGCAGCAGATCACTGACGGCATGACGTCGAACGTCTGCCGCTGCGCCACCTATCACCGCATCCGTGGCGCCGTTGCGCGCGCTTCCGAGATCATGGGGTAACCGTCATGGCTGACACAGCAACCTTCTCCCCTTCCCGCCGCTTGGTTCTTGGCGTTGTCGGTTTCGGCGCCGCCGGTTTCGCGGTCGGCTGCGACCTGGGTTCGTCCGGCGCCGCAGCGGGCCCGGTTACCCAAACCGCGCTTGGCGACTATGTGCGAATTGGGTCGGACAACACGGTCACGGTCTATCTGCGCCACATCGAATTCGGCCAAGGCGTCTCGACCGGCCTCACGACGATCGTCGCCGAGGAAATCGATGCAGACTGGAAGCAGATGCGCTTCGAGCACTCGCCCGCCGACAATGCGAAATACGGCAACCCGGCCTTCGGCGGAATGATGGGCACGGGCGGATCGACTGCGATCCTTTCGTCATTCGAACAACTGCGCGCCGCCGGCGCCTCGGCTCGCGAAATGCTGCGGCAGGCTGCGGCGAAGAAATGGGGCGTCGACCCTGCCGACGTTCTCGTCGTGAAAGGCGAAGTCCAGTCCGGCAACAAGAAAGCGACCTTCGGTGAACTCGCCGCCGAAGCCGCTGCGATCACGCCGCCCGATCCCAAGACACTGAAGTTCAAGGACGCGTCGTCTTACGAATTCATCGGCAAGGAGCGCGATCCCGCAATCGCCTTCGGCCGCCTCGACACGGCGGACAAGGTTCACGCCAAGGCCCAGTACGCACTCGATTATCACCCGGAAGGCCTGCTGGTCGCCTTGCTCGCGCGCAGTCCGAAATTCGGTGGCAAGGTCGGCAGCGTCGACGACGCAGCCGCCAAGGCTGTGCCGGGCGTCACTGACGTTGTGCAGATCTCGAACGGCGTCGCTGTCGTGGCTTCCAACTTCTGGGCCGCGAAGAAAGGCCGCGATGCGCTGAAGATCACGTGGAATGATGCAGCCGCTGAAAAGCGCTCGAGCGACGCCATGTTCGCCGACTACCGCAAGATGCTGGACAAGCCGGGCCAGGAAGCACGCAAGGAAGGCAAAGGCACCGCCGCACTCAAGGGCGCGGGCCAGGTCGTCACGGCAGACTTCGAATTCCCCTATCTCGTCCACGCACCGATGGAGCCGCTCAACTGCACCATCGAATACACGCCCGGAACAAGCGCGGTCATCCACTCTGGCTCGCAGATGCCGACCGGCGATCAGGCTGCGGCCTGCGCCATTCTCGGCCTCAAGCCCGAACAGGTGACGATCAACACGATGCTCGCCGGCGGCTCGTTCGGCCGCCGCGCGACGCCTGACGCGGATCTTGTTTCCGAAGCATCACAGATCGCCAAGGCGCTAAACGGCAAGGCGCCTGTGAAACTGATGTGGACACGCGAGGACGACATCCGTTCGGGCAAATATCGCCCGATGAACATCCACCGCATGACCGCGCGCGTGAACAATGGCGCGATCGAGGCGTGGGGCGACCGCACGGCGATCCAGTCGATCATGGAAGGCACGCCCTTCCTGCCGCCGGGCGTGCCGGACTTCTCCTCGATCGAGGGCTCCAACGACATCGCGTACGCCATCCCGAACATCAGCGTCGATGTGCACCTCGTGAAGAACCCGGTGCCGGTGCTGTGGTGGCGCTCGGTGGGCCACACCCACACCGCCTACGCCAAGGAGCACTTCTTCGACGTGGTGGCGAAGAAGCTCGGCAAGGACCCGGTCGAGCTGCGCCGCACGCTTCTTGCCAAGGAACCCAGACAGCTCGGCGTGCTCAATCTCGCTGTCGAGAAGGCCGGCCCCCTGCCCGCCGGCAAGACACGCGGCGTCGCCGTGCATCACAGCTTCTCGTCCTATGTGGCCGAAGTAGCCGACGTAACGATCAACCCAGACGGCACATTCCATGTAGATCGTGTAGTATGCGCGGTTGATTGTGGTGTCGTAATCAACCCCGACATTGTGCGCTCGCAGATGGAAGGTGGCATCGGCTACGGCCTTTCCGCGATCCTCGGCGAAGCCCTGACGATCAAGGACGGTGCGCCGGTACAGACCAACTTCTACGACTATGCGCCGCTGCGCATGGCGCAGATGCCGAAGGTCGAGGTCTACATGGTCCCGTCGACCGAGCCGCCTTCGGGTGTCGGCGAGCCCGGTGTTCCGCCGATCGGGCCTGCTGTTGCAAATGCGCTGCTGGCAGCAACCGGCAAGACCTACGCGAAACTGCCGCTCGGCCTGAAAGCCTAGGCTTTCGGCTTGGCGATGAATTCCTCCGCAGACCTCCCATCGGAGAGCTGCGGAGGCGACCGCCGAAACGCACCGGGGCCGATCACATTTCCCGATTGACGTAGCGCGCGCTGGAAAAAGCGCGCTTAAAGCTACCTTACAGTATCGTAATCGGCCCAACTCTGGCCCGATTTCCCCGGTAACTTGACACTGTCAATCAAAGGGGAGTCCCATGCGACTTGGTGTTTTGACAGCAGCTGCGGTTTTCATCCTGACGATGCCGGCGTGGGCGCAATCCGCCCAGAACGCTTCCAACGCCTCCAAGCAGACCAGTGTCGCTATCGGCGCGATCGGTGAAAGCGGGCTCAAGGCAACTTCCGGCGTGGTCGCCATCCCGCTCGGCGCAGTCGCAGTCACCTCCGGGGCAGTCGGATTTTCTGCTAATGCATCGGGCCACACCGACATTGGTCTCGGCTTCTCGCAGGGCGCAGCCAGCGCCACCAAGGGCGCCAAGGCGCTCGTCGACTTCTCCAACGCGCCGCTGAGGATTACCGATGAAGTGATCGTGGGACGCAAGCCGCAGCCCGCGCCCGCTGTTCCGTACACGCCGGCCCGGTAATGCGCATCACATTCACCGCCGCAGTCGCGGCGATTGCCCTCACCGCATGCGCAAGCACGGGCGGGCCGTCCGGCCGGGCTGATGGTTCCGGCTTCAGCGCACAAGGCGCCGTCGCTACCCACCTCACGGGCGAACAGGCGGCTGCCTTCTCCAAACAGGTCGAGCGCGATCTCGCCGCAAAAGGTGCTCGCATCGCGATCGTCTTCCGCACCGGCCGTCCACGGAGCGAGTTGCCAGACGGGATCTCGTACACGCATGGCGCGTTCTGGAATTTCGTGCCGATCAATCTGGATGATGGCCGTGAGATCAACGGCTATGCCGTCTACAATCTCTACCATGGCGACGGCAAAACACTGGCGAAGGACAAGTCCTACCTGCACCAGGATTTTCCGCTCGACTTCGTGGCCCCGACTGCGGTCGATGATATGGCCGTGATCATTCCCTCACCCGAAATGCAGCGCCGCATCATGGAGGTCATGGCCAGTCCGACCTACAAGGCGTTGCATATCGAACCGTATTCGCTCGTCTCCAACCCGCACGACATCAAGTACCAGAACTGCAACGAGTTCATGCTGGACGTGATCGCTGCGGCGGCCTGGCACACCAACGACATGAAGCAGATCAAGGCGAACCTGAAACAGCACTTCAAGCCGACGGAAGTGAAAACGAACCTGATCGAGCGCCTGCTGGGTCCGATAGCGGATTCACGCCTGAAGACCGATGACCAGCGTGGACCGATCATGACCGTAACCTATGAGTCCATGGCCACTTTCATGAAGGACAACGGCCTGCTGCAGGAAACTTACATCCTGCGCCGCATCGCAGACCCGGCGCCAGCAAGCGCAAGCTGAGAAGCGGAGCCGTCCAGACCTACTGAACCAGGGCCCGGATTTCGTTGGGGGTGGGTAAGCCTGCCGTTTCGCGCAGCTGTTTCCAGCGCACTTCCAGTTCGGCCAGCATGAGCAGGATCACGAGGCTTGCAGTCTCGCTGGAGGGCGCTTTTTGCGATCGCAGCGCCAGCTGCGTCACATTCAGCGCGGACTGAAGATACTGAGTGTCCAAGGCAGGCTCCCCTCTACTCCTGCCCCCAACTATCGCCCCCATTGGTTAAGAAAAAGCATCCAATTTTTCATGAGTGCGGCGTCTGCGGTATCAGGTTCCGATAGGCGCCCGCAGGCAAAAAAAGCGGGGCCCGCTTTCGCGAGCCCCGCAGGCTGACCTCCGCCTCCTCAGGCGGCCTCGGAAACCTTTGCTTTCGGCGCGGTGAGCTCGATCCAGTTCGCGAACTTCGCGGCAAACTGGCCAAGGAATGCACGTGTCTGTTCGCTCTTCACGCTGCCGTCTTCGTCGAACCAGTCGCCGACCGAGCCGAGATACATTTCCGGCTGCTGCAAGGTCGGCATGTCGAGGAAGGCCAGCGACTGCCGCAGATGATGGTTGGCGCCGAAGCCCGAGATCGGGCCGACGGACGAGGAAACCACCGCGGCCGGCTTGCCGGCATAGGCGCTGCCGCCATAGGGCCGCGAGCCAACATCGATCGCGTTTTTCAGCACGGCGGGCACGGAGCGGTTGTATTCCGGCGTCACGAAGAGCACGGCGTCAGCCGCTTTCACGCGGTTGCGGAAGGCCGTCCAGGCGGCTGGCGGAGACGCCGTTTCGAGATCCTGGTTGTAGAAAGGCAGGTCGCCGATCGGCACGATGTCGAAGGCGATATGTTTGGGCGCTTCCGCCGCGATGGCGCGGGCGATACGCTCCGAATTCGAGTTGTTGCGAAGCGAACCAAGAATGACAGCAATTTTGCGGGTCATGACGTAGGGTCCTTTGACGACTGAGGAGCCGGGAGGCTGTTGAGGTCCTTGACGAACGCTGCGTTCGTCACTTTGTTGCACTTGCAACATGTAGGAGGTTTGGTTGCGTTTGCAACAATCCCAGCTAAAGGCTCCGACGAGGATTCCTTCAGACCCGGTCCAGCGGGCCTGGGTGGCCCTGGGGCGCGTGTCCCAATCGGTCCAGTGTCATGTCGAAGAGGCGCTCAAGAACGCCGATCTCCCGGAACTGTCCTGGTATACCGTGCTGTGGGAGCTGGAACGCGCGGGCAAGCCGACCCGGCCCAAGGACCTCGCCATTCCGCTCTTCATCCCGCCCTACCAGCTCTCGCGTCTGGTCGATCGCATGGAGAAGGACGGCCTCCTGAAGCGCATCCAGTGCAAGGAGGACAAGCGCGGCCACATGCTTGAGCCAACTGCCAAGGGCTATGCCCTGCGCAAGACCATGTGGGCGGTCTACGCCCCCGCCATGGACGAGGCGATGAAGCGGATTTCCGATGCCGAGAGCCTGCAGCTGGCGGCCCTGCTCAACAAGCTGGGCGGGATCGAGCACGTCGAGTGCGGCGACAAAGGCTGAGACATCCGTCAAACGTGACAATCCCAGCCTGACGGCCTATGTCCCCGGCCATGGCCGACGGCGCCCCTACCTCCGCCAAATCCCCAACTTCTCCCGTTCAGGAACGGGCGGCAGTCGACATTCTGACATTGGGATGCCGGCTGAATTCCTACGAGTCGGAAGTCATGCGCGGCCATGCCGAGGCAGCCGGCCTCCAGGACGCCGTGATCATCAATACCTGCGCGGTCACATCCGAAGCCGTCCGTCAGGCTCGCCAAACCATTCGCCGCGCGCGCCGCGAACGCCCGAACGCGTCGATCATCGTCACTGGCTGTGCTGCCCAGATTGACCCAGCATCGTTCGCGGAAATGCCGGAAGTCACCCATGTCATCGGCAATGCCGAGAAGATGAAGGTGGAAACCTTCGCCCCGCTCGCCCTGCCCGACACGCCGCGCGTGCAGGTCAACGACATCATGTCGGTGCGTGAAACCGCTGCCCATCTGGTCGATGGCCTCGACGGCCGCGCCCGCGCCTTCGTGCAGGTACAGACCGGCTGCGATCACCGCTGCACCTTCTGCATCATCCCCTATGGCCGCGGGAATTCGCGTTCAGTCCCGGCAGGCGAAGTCGTTGACCAGGTGAAGCGCCTCGTCGCCACCGGCCACTACGAGATCGTGCTGACCGGCGTCGACCTCACCTCGTGGGGCGCCGACCTTCCGAACCAGCCCAAGCTCGGCAATCTCGTTGCCCGCATCCTGAAACTGGTTCCCGACCTCAAACAGCTGCGGCTTTCCTCAATCGACGCGATCAAGATCGACGAGCCTTTGTTCGAAGCTCTTGCCCATGAGCCGCGCATAGCGCCGCACCTGCACCTTTCCTTCCAGTCCGGCGACGACATGATCCTCAAGCGCATGAAGCGCAGGCATTCGCGGCAGGATGCGATCGATCTGTGCCATCGACTTCGCGCGGCGCGGCCGGAAACGGCGTTCGGCGCCGACCTCATCGCCGGCTTCCCGACCGAGACCGACGACATGTTCGCCAACACGCTCGCTTCGGTCGATGAATGCGGCATCGACTACCTTCACGTCTTCCCCTACTCGCCCCGCCCCGGCACGCCGGCCGCGAAGATGCCGCAAGTCGCACGCGATTTGATCAAGGCCCGCGCCGCCCGCCTGCGGGAGAAGGGTGCTGAACGCCTTGCGCTTCGTCTTGATACGCATGTGGGCGCGACAACGATGGCTCTGGTGGAAGCAGGCAACCGCGCGCGCCTCCCGGACTTCTCTCCTGTGCGCATCGACGGTGTCTCGCCCGAACCTGGCCGCCCCGCCCTCTTCCGCCTCGCTTCGCGCACCGCCAGCGAACTGATCGGAACGCCTGTATGATCCTCTGGTGGGGCAAGAAGAAACAGCCGGATTCCAAGACCGGTGAGACGGCGATTGAACCGCTGAAGCCGGGCGAACGTCCGGCATCGCCGATTGCGAGCCTCGACAAGCAGCTGTTTGGCGATGCGCCACCGGTTCCAGCTGCGTCCTTGACCGATGACAACGATCCGATCGGCCTCAGGAAAGCCGCGGACCGGATCGCCGCGGAACGCGCGGCAGAAGCGGCGGCGCGCGACGCCTCTGTCCTGCAGAAACTCAGCGAGGGCTTGCGCCGCTCGTCCTCCCGTCTTGCCGAAGGCCTGGCAGGGCTTTCGAAGCGCAAAATCGACCGCGAGTCTCTCGAGGAACTCGAAGAGCTTCTCATCACATCCGACATGGGCGCCAAGGTTGCGGCCCGTATCGCGAAAGCATTCTCGAAAGACCGCTTCGACCGCGAGATCACAGGCGATGAGATCAAGGGCGCACTCGCTTCCGAGATCGCCGCGATCCTGAAGCCTCGGGAAAAGCTCGTCGATTTCAGCGAAGGTCCCAAGCCGCGCATCGTTCTGTTCGTCGGCGTCAACGGCTCGGGCAAGACCACAACGATTGGCAAGATTGCCTCAAAGCTTTCGGCCCAGGGCGCGGACATCGTCCTTGCGGCCGGCGACACTTTCCGCGCCGCGGCCGTCGAACAGCTCAAGATCTGGGCCGAGCGCGCCAACGCCCGCTTCATTTCCAAGCCGCATGGCGCCGACGCGGCGGGTCTCGCCTACGAAGCCGTCGAGCTGGCGAAGAACGAGAACCGCGACCTCGTCCTCATCGACACTGCTGGTCGGCTGCAGAACAAGACGCAGCTTATGGATGAGCTCGCCAAGGTTGTTCGCGCGATCCGCAAGATCGATCCGACGGCCCCGCACGACGTCATTCTCGTCCTCGATGCCACGGTCGGCCAGAACGCGCTTGGCCAGGTCGAAGCTTTCCGCAATACGGCCGGCGTAACGGGCCTCGTCATGACCAAGCTTGACGGCACAGCCAAGGGCGGCGTGCTTGTCGCTATCGCCGAACAGCACGCCATCCCGATCCACTTCGTCGGCGTCGGCGAAAAGGCGGAGGATCTCCACCCGTTCAGCGCCGAGACTTTCGCTCGCGCGCTAGTGGGGCTGGGCGACTAGGTTGGACCCTACCCTGTTCGCATTTGCACTTGGCCTCGGATCAGCGGTGACGCTGGCGGGGGCCAACACCTTCGTGAAAGCGGCAAAGGACATCCTCGGCGGCCGTACAGTGATGACGATCTCGTCGTCCATCCTGATGCTGCCCATGGTGTTCGTTGCGCCGCTTCCCAGCGCACAGATGTGGATGATCCTGGGCTTCTCGCTTCCCGCGCACTGGCTCTACCAGACGGCGCTGGTGCGCGCCCTGTCGCGCGGAGATCTATCGCTGGTGTTTCCAGTGATGCGTGGCAGCGCCCCCCTGCTGACCGCCATCGCCGCATCGCTTGTCCTCGGCGAGCACCTGTCCCCGATCGCGATCGCTGGCCTCGCGATCTCCGGTCTCGCAACCATCGCCTTTGCCCTTCCGGAAAAGGATTTTGACGGCTCGCGCAAGGTGCGTAACTCCGCCCTGCTCTGGGCGATGGCGACCGGCGCCGGCGTCGCGATCTACAACGTGATCGATGCTCAAGGCGTACGGGCACCGCCCGAGGCGCTCAGCTTCATCGTCTGGCTGTTCGTGCTCGACTGGATCGGCATCACCACCATCATGATCGCGACACGCGGTCCGCGTGAGTTCGTCGCCTCGGCGCGCCGCGCGATCAGGCCAGGCATCGGCGCCGGCGTCTGCAGCCTCATCTCGTTCTCGCTGGCGCTCTACGGCTTCTCCATAGCGCCGGTGGCATACATATCCGCGATGCGCGAGACTGCGGTTGTTTTTGCGGCAATCATGGGCTGGCGCTTCCTCAAGGAAGGCTTCGGCATGCGCCGAACGCTGGCCGCCACAGTTCTTGTCGGCGGACTTCTGCTGCTGCAGTTCGGTTGACTACGCTGTACCGCCGACCGTCGCATCCAGGCAGCACTACTTCGTCCGAAATAGCGATCGCGTCTCAAGAGATTTTCGGGGGCGGAAACGCTTAATGAACGGGCTTGGTGTCTACTGGACCCAGATCGCGAAGTTGCTGATGCAGCAGCAGTTCGCAGCCCGCCGTGCGCGTCGGGTTTGACCCCGACGCCTCATGCCCGCTAAGTGACCCTGATGACCGACACCGCCTCCCAACCGCAACAAAACAGGATGCCCAAGGGGGCAGGAAACATCTGGACCGACATCGGTCCCGTGCTCGCCTTCGTGATCGTCTTCAACGTCATGCAGAACTTTGCGCCGGAAACCGGTCCCGTCTCCAAGGAAACGGCCATCTTCTGGGGAACCGGCGTGTTCATGGCAACCGTCGCTCTGGCGATCGGTTGGACGCTGATGAAGGGCCGCACGCTGCCACCCATGCTGATCATCACCGGCGTGGTCGTGATGACGTTCGGCGGACTGACGATATGGCTGCAGGACGAAACCTTCGCCTTCATCAAGCCGACGATCATCAACACGCTGTTTGCTGTGACGATCCTCGGCAGTCTCGCGATTGGGCGCAACATCTGGAAGACGGCGTTCGAGCACGCTTTCAGCCTGCCCGACCGCGCCTGGAAGATTTTCGCGATCCGCTGGGCGGTGTTCTACGTCGTGCTGGCCATCCTCAATGAGGTGATCTGGCGGAACTTTTCGAAGGAGTTCTGGGTCAATTCGAAACTGTTCCTGTCCATTCCCCTGGCGATCGGCTTCATGGTGCTCAACCTGCCCTTCCTGATGAAGCACAATATCGAAGAGCCGGACGCGCCTGCCGAGAAGAAAGCCGGCGACGACGCCTGATCAGCGGATCGCGGCGAACTCCTTCAGAAGTTCGCTCCATTCGGCTTCCATCACCGGCGTCCAGTCCTTACCCAGTATTTCGCGGAATGCATCGCGCATGGCGATGAAGAACTCATCGAACCGTCCATCCGGAACACCATAGCCTTCGTGGTGCATCCGTGCGGCCGAGATGATCTGCGGGGCAGTCAGCCTCGGGCCAACATAGTCCAGAATGCACTCGAACCCTTGCTGCACCATCGAGGCACGCACGCCGCCATCGCGATCCATGTGAAACAAAGCCTCGAGTTCCAGATGCCTTGCGAACAGATGCCGATAGATCAAGCTCGTCGGGTCGCCGTGCCGATCGGAAACATCCTGCAGCGTTGAAATGATGATCGCGGCATCGGACATGACGCCGCCTATCGCGTCATGTGATC
Organism: Hyphomonadaceae bacterium; assembly: GCA_965279205.1. Classification (GTDB taxonomy): domain Bacteria; phylum Pseudomonadota; class Alphaproteobacteria; order Caulobacterales; family Hyphomonadaceae; genus UBA7672. The sequence continues at coordinate 290,875 of OZ257144.1, read as the reverse complement.
GGTGCCCGGCGGATTGCCGAAAGGCGCAAAGCCCGTCCGCCCTTCCGTCTCGCGATAGTGATCGAGCGCCCAACGGACCGATGGAAAAGCCAGTTCCTTCCAGGGAATATCATCCCATTCGACCAGTATCACTTCGAGGCTCTCGGGCCCGGGCGAAGGCTCATTGAGCAGCTTCGCACGAAAGAAAATCTGCACTTGGCCGATACGCGGGATCGAATACATGCCCAGCAGCGTTTCAATCTCGAGTTCAGCGCGCGCCTCCTCCTGCGCCTCGCGCCTCGCGCCCTCCTCGACGCTCTCGCCGAGTTCCATGAAGCCGGCAGGCAGCGTCCAGAACCCTTTGCGCGGTTCGATTGCGCGCCGACAAAGCAGGATGCGGCCACCTGAGTGGGCCACGACGCCGGCAACAATCCGCGGGTTTATGTAATCTATGTAACCACAGGTTTGGCAGACGCGGCGCTCGCGGTCCTCGCCAGGCGGAACCTCATTTGAAAAAGAAACGGGCGTTCGCTGCTGTGTCACTGCCTCAGCATGACGTTTCTCTGTGCACTGTCAAAGCTGGCGCGCTACATTGACCAAGGTGGGGGTCAACATTCAGCCAATGGGCTCCCTATGCCGAACCTGATTCTGACACGAGGCTGGGCATGACCGCAGCGGATGTCACGAGGCGGCCAGCACGGAAGACTACGCGCCGCGAAGTCTTCCGCCTCAGCGAATCGCCATCCCACCTGTTGCGTCGCATAGAACAGTTTGCCGCCGAGACCTTCCTGAAGGCCGGCCTGCCCGATGGCGTCACCCTTCGCCAGGCCGTACTTCTGGCGGCGATCGCCGAAGCCGAGGGCGCCAGCCAGTCCGATCTCGTGCGAACCACCGGCGTCGACCGCTCCACACTCGCGGAGATGATGGCCCGCATGGAGCGCAAGGGATTGATCGCGCGCTCGGCCGCCGCCGATGATGGACGGGCCAAGTCCGTCAGCCTCACGTCCGAAGGCCGCGACCGTCTTGATGATGCGTTCCCCGCCATGAAGAAGGTCGACGAGGCATTACTCACCGCCCTGCCCCGTACCAAGCGAGCAGCATTCCAGTCGACGCTGCTTGCCCTCGCCGAAACCGCTGAAGCGCACGGCTCCGAGCTGAACGAAGAGCGTCCGCGCCGGAAATCAGCCGCGGTGAAGCGGACGCCTCGCTCGGCGAAAAAGAAGAAGAGCCGCTAGCCGCCTGTCGGCGCCAGCGCGGGTCGAGGCGTTGCGCCGCTCTTGGCGACTTCAACGCGATAGGCGGCAACAAACTCTTCCGCGTCTTCCGGCGTGAAATAATTGCGCTTCGTCTTCACGATCATGCCGTTGGCGTCGATCAGGAAGCTTTCCGGAACGCCGGAAATTCCAATCTCGATTCCAAGATCGCCTTGCGGGTCGAGACCGATATGCGCGAACGGGTTTCCATCCCTCACCAGCAACTGGCGTGCGGCTTCCTTGCCGTTCGGGTCCTTGTAGAGCATCCCGACGATCTCGACGCCTTCGCCGGCCATCTTCACCAACAGCGGATGCTCAAGCTTGCAGGGGGCGCACCATGTAGCCCACATGTTGAGCACGACCGGTCGCCCCTTGAAATCGGCCAGCGTCACACGCCCGCCATCAAGCCCTTCGACATCGAAAGCAGGCGACGGACGCGCGGGCGAAGCAAACGTCGCGGGCGCCGGATTCTTGCCGGTCAACTGCAGAAACGCGACGACCACCAGAACCGCAAACAGCACGAGTGGTATGATCGCCCACCAACGCTTCACGGCGCCTTCTCCGTTTCGACCGCGTCGAGTTTTTTCTTCGCGTTGATGACGCGCAGTACGGACCAGACAATGAGGCCGATCACTACCACGGCGGCAATACCGTAGGCGGTCAAAACGTAGGGCGTGTACCTGCCGTAATCCAACATGAGGTCAGCCTGCCGCCTGTTTGCGCATGGCGAGCATGTCGGCTCGCGTCGACATGACTTCAGCGCGCATGTTGAGCAGCGTGAGTCCGCCGAACAGCGCGAGGTATCCCAACGCAACGATGTACATCGGATACTTGAACTCCGGCGACGCATTCATCGCCGTCTGGTGAAGCGTCGAGAACCATTCTACCGAGAAATGGATGATCGGCAGGTTCACCGCGCCGACAAGGCACAGGATTGCCGCGGCCCGCGCAGCCTTCTGCGGTGTTTCCATCGCTTGCCAGATAGCGATGTAGCCAAGATAGATGAAGAACAGCACGAGCACCGAGACGAGGCGCGCATCGCCCCATTCCCACCATGTGCCCCAGGTTGGATAACCCCAGATTGATCCGGTCACGAGGCCCAGCGCCGTCACAGCCGCACCGATCGGCGCCGCCGACTTCGCGGCGACATCCGCCAGAGCGTGTCGCCACACGATCGAGATCAGGCTCGCGCCAACCATGAAAGCGTAGGCCAGCAGCGACAGCCACATCGCCGGCACATGCACGAACATGATGCGCGCGGAATCGCCCTGGATCGCATCAGGAGGAACGACAAAAAGGCCGATATAGACGCCGATCAGGACGACGGCCGCGCCCAGGCCAGTGAAACCCCAGGCAAACCACTTCGATACGCCCATGAAGCGGTGCGGGTTGGCGAAGATGGACATCACGGCCATGCCGGGCTCCTGCAAGTCGGTCCAGTCTAGTCATACGATCCGGTTCCGCCGTTCACATCTTCCGGATCAGGGTGCGGCAAACCCTCTAGTCGATTGCCGTCCGCAAGGCCATTGCCGCCGCGAATGGCGATGTGGCGATACCGAGCAGCGTTGCAACCCCGGTCCACATCAGGGGCGTTTGCCACCCTTCGCCTGCCGCCGCGGCGTAAAGCGCGGCCGCTCCAAAAATCATGGTCGGCACGTAGAGCGGCAAAGTTACCAGCGCGATGAGCAGGCCACCTCGGCGAACGCCAGCGGCCAGCGCAGCGCCGATCGAACCCAGGAAGTAGAAGGTCGCCGATCCGATCAGAGCAGCGAACATGACAAAGGGCGTCGTCTCCGGCGGTCCCTGCAGCATGATCCAGAGGACAGGCGAGATAACCGCGAGCGGAATGCCGGTCGCGATCCAGTGCGCTAGTGTCTTGGCAAGCGCGACGCCTTCCATGGCAACACCCGAGCCCGCATAGGCATCAAGAGTGCCGTCTTCGAGATCGGCCTGGAACATCCGCTCCATCGGCAGGAGGCTCGCCAGCGAGAGCGCGATCCACATCACACCCGGTCCAGCGATCTTGAGGTTCTCGATCTCGTTGCCGACAGCAAACGGCGTCAAGCTCGAAGCCGCCGCAAAGAAGCCGACCGGCAGTGCAGCGCCTCCCCCGCCAGACCAGGCAAGTTTCAGTTCGCGTACAAAGACCGCAACAGCGCCACTCATGCCACGACGCCTGCGGTCAGCTTCGACAGGTCGAGCGTCTGCGATCCAGCAAACCCATCGCCGTGGATAGCGGCAACCACAATCCCGCCTTCGGCGCGATGCTCCGCCACCAGCATATCAACCAGCTTGCGGCCTTGGACATCGAGCGCGGCGGTTGGTTCATCCAGCAGCCACACCGGCCGCGGATCAATCAGCAAGCGCGTTAGGGCCAGACGGCGTTTCTGCCCAGCCGAAAGCCCGCGCCCCGGCACCTGTTCGCGGCTGACGAGACCGACACGCTTCATGGCGAGGCCGACGCTGGCCTGGTCCCGGCCGAAATAGCGGGCCCAGAAGCGGGCTTGCTCGATGGCAGTTTCGGACGGCTTCACCGCGTCGAGATGGCCCAGATAGTGGTGCGGCGCCTCGCCGCTGGCGCCGGAAATATTCACAGTCCCGGCATGAGGACGGGTCAGCCCGGCAAGAATGCGAAGCAGAGTCGATTTGCCTGACCCGTTGGGTCCGCGCAGCTCCAGCACGTCTCCGCCCGAAAGACGCAGAGTCAGCTCTTCGAAAAGGATTCGAAGCCCCCTCGCCGCGGCGAGATTTTCGACCTTCAGGACCAGGGATGAGGCAGTCAGGCCAGACAATTCCTTTACCCCTTGGGGTTCAATTGCGTACCGGTACGGCGTCCTGTAGGAACGCCGCCGGAGCGGGGGGCCGCCGGCTCTCCCGAACGTCGATATTTCGATGCCCCGAAAGGCGCCCCAGACATGCCGTCCCTCGACAGTTTCAAGTCCCGCAAGACCCTCAAGGTAGGCGCCAAGACGTACGTCTATTACAGCCTTGAAGCGGCAGCGCAAAATGGACTTGGCGACATTTCCCGCCTGCCGGTCTCCCTCAAGGTGCTTCTTGAGAACCTCCTGCGGTTCGAGGACGGAAAGACGGTCACCCAGGCCGACATCCGTGCCTTCGCCGAATGGATCAAGGACAAGGGCAAGGCCGAGGTCGAGATCGCCTACCGCCCTGCCCGGGTGCTGATGCAGGATTTCACCGGTGTTCCGGCCGTGGTCGACCTCGCCGCCATGCGCGATGCGGCCGCCAAGCTCGGCGCCAACCCCAAGGCCATCAACCCGCTGGTGCCAGTCGACCTCGTGATCGACCACTCGGTCATGGTCGACTATTTCGGCAAGGCCTCATCCTTCGGCCAGAACGTGAAGCGCGAATACGAGCGCAACATGGAGCGCTACGAGTTCCTGAAGTGGGGCCAGAGCGCCTTCGACAATTTCCGCGTCGTGCCGCCCGGCACCGGCATCTGCCACCAGGTGAACCTCGAATACCTCGCCCAGACCGTGTGGACGAAAGAAGAGGATGGCGAAATCGTTGCCTTCCCCGACACCTGTGTCGGCACCGACTCGCACACGACAATGATCAACGGCCTCAGCGTTCTCGGCTGGGGCGTCGGCGGCATCGAAGCCGAGGCGGCCATGCTCGGCCAGCCGGTCTCGATGCTCATCCCGGAAGTCATCGGCTTCAAGCTGACCGGCAAGCTGCCGGAAGGCGCGACCGCTACCGACCTCGTTCTCACCGTCACGCAGATGCTGCGCAAGAAGGGTGTCGTCGGCAAGTTCGTCGAGTTCTATGGCCCCGGCATCGACAATCTGTCACTCGAGGATCAGGCCACGATCGCCAACATGGCGCCAGAGTATGGTGCGACCTGTGGCTTCTTCCCGATCTCGAAAGAGACGATCAACTTCCTCTCATCCACCGGCCGCCTCGCCGAACGCGTTGCACTGGTCGAAGCCTATGCGAAAGCGCAGGGCTTCTGGCGCGCGGATATGAAGGATCCGGTGTTCACCGACACGCTGGAGCTTGAGCTCGCTTCGGTCGAAAGCTCGATCGCTGGCCCGAAACGTCCGCAAGATCGCATCGTGCTGCGCGATGCGGCCGACAATTTCGCCATGTGCCTCGACAAGGAATTCAACCGTCTCGACAAGTCGCACGTCCGCGCCAAGGTCGAAGGCGAGAAATACACGATCGGCCATGGCGACGTCGTGATCGCGGCAATTACCAGCTGCACCAACACGTCCAATCCCAGCGTCCTGATCGCGGCCGGCCTGCTGGCGCGCAATGCCCGCAAGCGCAAGATCACGTCGCAGCCCTGGGTCAAGACCTCGCTGGCGCCGGGTTCGCAGGTGGTCACCGATTATCTCAACAAAGCTGGCCTCACCGAAGATCTCGACGCGCTTGGCTTCAACCTTGTCGGCTATGGCTGCACGACCTGCATCGGCAACTCGGGCCCTCTCCCTGAGAACATCTCCGCCGCCATCGCCCAGGGCGATCTGGTCGCGACTTCGGTCCTCTCGGGCAACCGCAACTTCGAGGGCCGTGTGAACCCGGACGTGCGGGCGAACTATCTCGCCTCGCCGCCGCTGGTGGTCGCCTATGCTCTCGCCGGTTCGATGAACGTCGACATCACCAAGGACGCCATCGGCTATGACGACGAGAATGAGCCGGTCTACCTCTCGGAGATCTGGCCGACCTCACAGGAAATCGCCGAGACGGTCCGCACCGTCGTGACCGCCGAGATGTTCGCCACGCGCTATTCCGACGTCTTCAAGGGCGACGAGCAGTGGCAGGCCATCAAGGTCGAAGGCGGCGCCACCTATGGCTGGCCGATGGCCTCAACCTACGTTCAGAACCCGCCCTACTTCGAGGGCATGACGATAACGCCGGAGCCCGTCACCGACGTGAAGGATGCGAAGATCCTCGCGCTGTTCGGCGACTCGATCACCACCGACCACATCTCGCCTGCCGGCGATATCTCGGCCAAGGGGCCGGCTGGCAAGTATCTCCGCGAACACCAGGTTCCTGTGACCGAGTTCAACTCCTACGGCGCCCGTCGCGGAAACCATGAAGTCATGATGCGCGGCACCTTCGCCAACATCCGCATCAAGAACCACATGGTCCCGGGCGTCGAAGGCGGCGTCACCATGAAGGGCGGCAAGCAGGAAGCGATCTACGACGCGGCGATGGATTACATCGCCGAGAAGACGCCACTCGTGATCTTCGCCGGCAAGGAATACGGAACCGGCTCGTCGCGCGACTGGGCCGCAAAGGGTACGCGTCTCCTTGGGGTGCGGGCGGTCATTGCCGAGAGCTTCGAGCGCATCCACCGCTCCAACCTGATCGGCATGGGCGTGCTTCCGCTTCAGTTCGCTGAAGGCATTACCTGGAAGTCACTGAACCTGACCGGCGCGGAAACCGTCAGCATTGGCGGTATTGCCGGTCTCCTGCCGCGGCAGGTTGTCTCTGTCGACGTGGTCTATCCCGACGGCGCCAAACGCTCTTTTGAAGCAAAAGTCCGGATCGATACGGAAAACGAGCTGGATTACTACCGGAATGGCGGCATCCTGCATTATGTGCTCAGGGGCCTCGCCCAGAACGCGTGAGGGTTCGTGAGGTCGGGTCACGCCCTCTTGATTCGCAGTTTTGTGCAACTGCGAGATATCCGGATCGGAATGAGGTTGGTTTCTGCACGTCTGTTCTGCGCCATGCTGGCGCTGGTTCTCGCGCCTGCCGCTTTCGGCCAGCGCGGCGGCATGAACGTGCCGGAGCATGCGACCCGTCCCGTGGTCATGGAACTCTTCTCCAGCCAGGGCTGCGGCAACTGCCCGGTCGCCAACAAGAACATCGCGCAACTGGCCGAACGTTCTGACGTGATCGCCCTCACCTACCCGGTCGGCATCTGGGACTATCTCGGCTGGGACGACACCTTTGCCAAACCGGAATTCACCGAGCGCCAGAAGCGCTACAACCGCGTGCTCGGCTATCGCGGGCCCTACACGCCGCAGGTCGTCTACTCCGGCCGCCTCCATGGCTCGGGAACGAAGATCAAGACGATCGAGGAAAAGTTCGCGGTCCGCGACATCAGCCCTTATCCGGCGACTGTGACCTTCGACAAGGACACTGTTTCCATCTCTGGCGCCCTGCCCGAGAACGTGACGAAGGCGGGCGTCGTGCTCGTCAAATTCCGCCCAGGCAATACAGCGGTGACGCCGGGCGCCGGCGCCAACAAGGGCAAGGCGATGACATATTTCAACCTGGTCACGTCGCTTGAATCGCTCGGCGAGTGGAAGGGCGGCGTCCAGAAATTCCCGGTGAAGTGCCCGACAGGCTGCGTCGTTCTCATCCAGAGGGACGGCATGGAAGGCCTGATCGTCGGCGCGGCCCAGAAGAAGTAGGCGCGCTACTCGATCAGCGCCGCGAGCGGCGTTGCAAACCCATTCCAGTCCAGTTCCGTAAGAGCGAACGCCCATCCGGCTGCGCGTGTGTTGATCGCCGTCGCGCGCGCGGATGCTTCCGCTGACGCCGCTTCCGACGTCGCTGCGCCGATCGTTACCCAGAAGCGGCCCCTGGCCTTCCAGCACCGAACGACGATGGCGATGCCGTCCCTGGTCCGCGTGATATGCTCGCCGAGCGGCGCACCAATGGAAATGTCGAGTGCAGGGGCCACATCGACAGCGGAAAAGCGTGTCAGCGACTCCGCCGCCATCGTTGGCGCAAGCGCCGCAACAACGCGGCGATTGCTGTAAGGCGGCGCAAGCGCAAACCCGCCCTTGCCATCGGGAACCAGCCGATAGGCCGGGCCCAAGGACGGCCGCACATCAACGCCAGCGATTTCCTCGGACGTCATCGGAGCGACATCCATGTCGAGCCAGCGCGCGCCGCGCTGCAGTGGCGGCATCACGCTATCCTTCACCGCCCAAGCCTGCAGATCGTCCGGCATGCGCACATAGCTGCGACCGTCGCGATAGCCGACCAGCACCTTCGCAAAACTCGTCCCGCTGCCATCGCCGACTTCGAGCAGAGCGCCTGTGCCGCCTGTCGCAGGATCACCAAGTCCGATGCGGTCGAACTTCTTCTCGTCGCGCGTCATCGCCTGGGCATAGGTGATCTCACCCAGCGTGCGCACCAGCTCGGCCACGCGCGGCGCGGCGACCGGATAGGACCCCTTTTCCGCGAGCACCCAGCCGTCGGCATTGCGGACAAGATGGTAGGCCTCCTCCGACGTCGTCACCATCACCAGAGAAACCTTGTCGGCGTGATCCGCAAAATCCGGCAGCACCTTCTGCCCGACCTCGGCGCGCGGCCGATCCTCGGCCGGCGGCAGGAAGGACGCTCCGCCCAGCAGCGCCGACGCAGCAGCGACGCCCGCAAGAATGATCAGGTTGCGGCGACGCTGCGCCGCGGCCACGCCGCTCATCGCCCGCCTCCTCGGCGACGGCTGCGCCAGAAGAAGACGCCAATGCCCAGCGCGCCAACAAGAAGTGGCGGCAGCCATATGTTGACCAGCTCAAGTTGCCCCGCCAACGCATCGATATCGCGACGGAACTCGCGCTCCACAGCCCGCAGCTGGGCGCGTACGCCAGCGGCCTGGTCGCGATAGCCCGCAAGCTGCGCGATATCCTCGGGTGTCGAGACGGCGCCGCCCGCCCGCCGCGCCTCATACTCGCTGACCTTTGCTTCAGCCTGCGCCAGCAAACCTTCAAGCCGCTGCTGCTCCGCATAGAGCCGCTCGCGCGCCGACTTGCGCAGTTCGTCCACCCGTTCCATCGGACGCGCCGCCGGAGCGCGCGAACGCAGCGCCGTCAGCGCTGGATCGCCTCCGAGATTGTCCAGCGCGTTGAGCACGAAAGCCGCGTTGTCGGCGATCGGCGTGTTGTTCGACGGGTTCACGTAGAAGCCGTCATCCAGCGCATCCGTATCCGCGACAAAGATCACATCGGCTGGCGCTGTTGACCGGGACACGAACGGCTCGACGCGGCTCATCTCCTGCCGTTCCAGATCGGCAAGCATAGGGTCCGCTTGCGGCGGCGGCTCGGGCGGGCGTTCGAATGCCGAGCGGAGCTCACCGGACAGGCGTCCCGCCAGCACAAGCGGCGCCTCGCCTGGAACGTACGACTCCATAACCACACGCGGCGTAGGATCGCGCATCGCGATCTCAGCCGAGATCAGCGCGGCCTGGGGCGTGGTTTCAACCAGCGAATCGAAATTGGTTCCGGGATGAAGCTTCATCACCAGATGCCCCGGCGCGCCGAAATTGATGGCGCGGGAAAGATCCGCTGTGATCGGGTCCGTTGTCGACATGAAGGCGCGCGGCACAGCCGGAAAGAGCGGCTGGTTCACGATGTCCCGCCGCCCACCGCCTGCATCGACATTGACCGGCAAACCGAGCACGCGATCGGCCACCGTGTCAGGACCGATGGTAACGCCAAGCGACTCGCCAAGACGGCCAAGAGTCGAAGACGGAATCGCCCGTCGTCCAAGCTGCGCCATCGAAACACGCGAGACCGGATCGAGTGCGACAAGCGCCCTGCCCTTTTGCATCAGGAACTGGTCGATCACGTAGAGCTGCCAGTCATCCATCGGTCCCGGGTGCGCGATCAGAAGTACGTCAGTTCCTGGCGGCAGGGCGCGAAAATCTGCAGGCACGGGCGCAATCTCGAAGGCCCGCCGCGCCTCGCGCAGGATGAAGGCCGATCCCTCCTCTAGCCCATCCTTCTGATAGGCCGGCAGTGACGAGATGACCGCCACTTTCGGCGGCGAGGGATCATCAAGCTGCGCAATCAACCGCACCAGCTCGTATTCTAGAAGCGCATCGCGCTCGGGCGCAAGGAAAGGAATGACGATGTTGTCGGCGACAGTGTTGTGGCCGACCACCCCGAAATAGACGGGGTCGCCGCCATTGGTCGGCGCGGGTGTGAGGCCCAGGGCCGCTATACGATCCTCGGTTTCCGAGAAAGGCTCCGGATCGGTCTCGCGGATCTTCACCTTGCCGTTCGAGCGCGCCGCGATCTCGTTCATCAGCTCGCGCACGCGCGCAGCGTGCGCTCGGATCGCCGGGAACTCCGCGCTGGCTTCGCGCGAATAGACCAGCTCCAGCTCCACGGGCTCTACCAGTCGTTCGACAACACGGCGGGCTGAGGTCGAGAGCGTGTAGAGTCCGTTGCCCGTGAAATCGAGGCGCGCCGGCGCAAGCCATTTCCACGAAGCAAGATTCAGCCCCACGAACACCACTGCTGCGGCAAGACTGGCAAGGATGGCGTAATGGCTCCTGCGCATCAGCCGCCCTTCCTTGCGCTGACCCAGATGACGTTGAGCGCAAGCCACAAAGCGATAAAGCCGGCATAGAAGACCAGCGCGCGCATCTCGAGCACGCCGTGCTGCGCGGCCTCGAAATGCGTCAGCAGCGAGAAGGAGGCGAGCGCTTCGGCAAAGCCCGGACCAAATGCAGCGCCGGCGCCAGACGCGACAACCGGAAGCCCCGCGGCAGTGAACAGGAAGCCGACCGCAACCGACAGCACGAACGCCACGACCTGGTTGCCCGCTGCAGCCGACAGGGCGCAGGCGACGGCAAGATATCCGCCCGCCATCAGGAAGCTGATCAGATAGGCAATCAGGATCGCGGCATTGTCTGGATGGCCCAGCCAGTTGACCGACAGCCACATCGGCATCGTCAGCAGAAGCGCCGCGGCTGCTACCGTCCACGCCGCGAGGAACTTGCCGAGCACCAGCGACCAGGTCGGCGCTGGCAACGTCAACAGCAGCTCGAGCGTCCCTCCCCTCGCCTCGTCAGCCCAGAGACGCATCGCAATCGCCGGCAGAAAGACGAGATAGAGCCAGGGATGAAACAGGAAGAAGGGCGCGAGGTCGGCCTGGTTGGTATCGAAGAAGCGGCCGATCTCGAAGGTGAAGGCGCCGATCGCGATCAGGAAGATCGCAATGAACACATAGGCAAGCGGCGTCAGGAAGTAAGCCGCGATCTCGCGCGCATAGACGGCGCGCAGCGCGTTGCCGGCCTGGCGCAGGGACTGGAAGGCGCCATCGCTCACGCCGCCTTCTCCGACTTCGTCAGCGCGTGGAAGGCATCCTCCAGCCGGCCGCTGGGCGCACGCCTGGCTAGTTCGCCTGGCGCTGCATCCGCAACGATCTCGCCTCGGTCGATCACCACGGCGCGTGAGCACATCGCTTCGACCTCGTCGAGCTGGTGCGTCGAGATCAGGATCGCTTTCTCCTTGCCCATGCGGGCGATCAGCGACCGCATCGCCTGCTTCTGGTTGGGATCGAGGCCATCCGTCGGCTCGTCGAGTATCAGCACCGGAGGGTCGTGCACGATGGCGCCCGCCAGCGCCACGCGCCTGCGATAGCCCTTGGACAGCGTCTCGATCGGCCGCGAGATCACATCAGTGATCGCCGCATCTTCCGCGACACGCGCAATTGCCGCCTTCGCCGACTTGCGGTCGAGGCCATGCGTGTGAGCCAGGAAGCCGAGGAAGTCGCGCACCGACAGGTCGAGATAGAGCGGCGCGCCTTCCGCAAGATAGCCCAGCGAAAGCTGCGCCCGCGTGCGGTCGGACAGGATCGAGACGCCGTTGATGAATGCATCGCCCGCGTCCGGCTCGAGAAACCCAGCGATCATACGCAGCGTGGTCGACTTGCCCGCTCCATTGGGGCCTAGAAAGGCAACTGTCTCTCCCCTGGCCACCGTCAGGGTCACGCCGCGCACGGCGCTCCTCGACCCGAATGATTTGGCCAGTTGGTCGACCTTCAGCGCTTCCATGGACATCCATCGGCTGAGGGGCTGGGTCGCCCTGCTAAGCCCTCCATTGCTAGGCCGGAGGCGCCAGGGAAGGAAGCAGACCGGTGGTGAAAATTCGCCCAATACGAGCGCGTGATTCGTTACCTTCCAGCGCTTTCAACGACACAACGGCCGCAAACACGAAAGCGTTGCGACTCGCGCCAAGTATCTGAATTTTGGGGAGATTAGGTGTCGGGCGAACCGTCAGTCGCAACCCTGGGGGGCTGGGGGGCTGTTGGGTCCAAGGTCGGCGTCTTAACCATCCGCCCGACTTCGTTAATCTGGCGGGGGTTGAAGGCTTTGGCTAGCCCTAAATGAGGCTGTATTGCGAAATCTCTGTAATGATCCCAGCTTCATCATATCTGCGGTTAAGTCCCACGTGGGAGCGCACATGACGGATCAGAGCCTGGCCGGATATCCTTCACAATCCGGTGGCGCCGACAAGCAGCGAATCTGGTTCGACCGCCGGGAGCTTGATCTGATCCTCAAAGTCTATGGCCGCCTCGTTGCTGAGGGCGAGTGCCGCGACTACGCCATCGGCGCCTTTGGCGATTACGCTGTCTTCTGCATGCACAAGCGGGCTTCGGAAGAGCCTTCCTGGACCGTGGAGAAGCGGCCGGAGCTGGCGCGCCGTCAGGGCGCATTCTCGGTTTCCAATTCGACCGGCCTGATCCTGAAGCGCGGTCACGACCTCGCGCAGGTGTTGCGCGTGCTCGACAAGAAGCGGTTCGAAGTCGTCGACTGACACGCCGAGTTATCCCCTGCTCCTCCACAGGCATCCATTCACAGCTGTGTGTCGACCGAAATGAAAAGCCCCGGCCTTTTGGGCCGGGGCTCTCTGTTTTCTGGCCTGCTCGCGTCCTAGTCGCGCGAGGAGAGGAACATCAGCACGATGCGAAACATGTTGATGAACGAGATGAAGAAGTTCAGCGCGCCCCAGTTGGTGAGCACCGCGAGCGAGCGGGCGTCGCCGCCGAAGGCGTAGTAGCCGTTTTTCAGCTGCTGCGTTTCTACCGCGATCAGCACCGCCGATAGCGCGAACACGGCGCCCAGGATGATCCATTCAAACATGGACGAAGGCGGCAGGATGAAGTTCAGCAGCGACATCGCGACCACGCCCCACAGCGCCATGAGAGCAAAGGAGCCGATGCCCGACAGGTCGCGCTTCGTGGTATAGCCGAACAGCGATAGTGCGCCGAAGGCCGAAGCTGTGATCAGGAAAGCCTTGCCGATCGTGACGTAGGAGAGATTGTCGAACTGGATGCCGCCGCGGCTGGCAAAGTCCACCGGAACGCCCATGGACGCCGCTTGCGCGCCGGCAACCCAGATGCCGAGGCCGAGGCCGAGCATGGTAACGATGGCCCAGTACATGATGCCTGTCGCCAGCGGCGACGGGTTCTTCATGAAGAACATCGAGCCGAGCATCAGAACGATCGGGCCCCATTGAACGACGAAATAGAGCGGCGTGTTGAAGACCAGCTCGGTTACCGGCGGAACGGTGCCGGCCACATAGGCAAGCGCGCCCGCCAGCAGGATGCCGAGACCAAGCTTGTTGTAGACGCCGAGCATGAATTTGCGCAGGCCCGCGTCCGTGGCCATATCGCCCGTCTGGGCGCCACCGCGCGACTGGGCATACTGGAAGTCAGCCATGGTGTTTGTCTCAACCCTTTGTCGACGCTGCGTGTAAGCGCAGCCAATTGCGTTGAATAATGGGCATGGCGAGATGCAAATGCAAGGAAAACTGGGGTTTCCGGGCGGCGTTGGCGGTTCTGTGATCTCGATGAATCAGCCGCTAACCCTTGATTCCAGCCAAACGCCGATCTCCGCCGACCGTAAGCAAAATTACGCAGCGGCGGGCTCGTTTTCGCCATTCCGGTTCTCAGCTAATCGGAAACCATGAGCCTTCGTCTCTTCATCGCCATCCCGGTCCCAGAAGAGATCGCCGGCCGGCTGCTGCAGCTGGAGACGGAAGTCCCCGGCGCGTCCTGGCGATTGCAAGAGCATTTCCATCTGACCTTGCGCTTCATTGGCGAGATCGACGAAGCGCTTGCGCGAGATGTGGATCACGAACTCGGCGAGATCGCCGCCGCACCATTCGAGATGGCGCTGTCAGGCGCCGGCAGCTTTGGCGGCCGCGAACCAAGTGCGTTGTGGGCTGGCGTCGATGCGCCGCCGGATCTCGCAAGGCTGGCATCGGCATGCGAGCGCGCCTGCAGGCGTGCGGGCCTCGCCCCCGAAACCAGGAAATTCACACCGCACATCACGCTCGCCTATTGCCACGGGACGAGCGATATGGACGTCGCGCAGTTTCTCGAGGACGCCAGCGTCTTCCGGACCGACAAGTTCTGGGTCGACCATTTCTGCATGTATTCGTCATGGTCGACGCGGGCCGGTAGCCGCTATGTCGAGGTGGCGGTCTACCCGCTCATTGGAACGTCCGGCATGACGCAGACCGTTGTCCTGTAAACGTTTTCAACACGTCTGCTTAACCCGGCGCTAGACAAGGCGCCCGACACTGGCGCTGGTTGAGACCCAGGTCACCCATCTGCGCGGGGACCGGGTTTGGGGGAGCCATGTACGATTTTACACTGCTCGCTCTGATCGTCGCGGCGATCGCCATCGCAACACCGATCCTCGCGCTGGCCGCATTCATGCGCACGGGCGCCCAGAGCAATGAGATCGCACAGCTCAGGGCAGAGCTGGCGCGGCTGCGGCGCGACACGTCCGATCCGGCGCCACACATGGTGCGAGAAGAAGTTCGCCCTCAACCGCAGCCAGCAGCCGCACCTCCCAGGCCCGACGTGATTGTGGCTCCGCCAGCGCCTCCTCGCGCGGAGCCCGCCGCTGCTGAGCCCAGCGCCGCAGCGGTCCCACCACCACACCCGCCCGTCCCCTCGCCGCCACCACCGCCGCCACCACGGCCACCCGTGGACTGGGGCCGCGCCAGCTCGACCTTCGAGCGCCTCGTTGTCGCCAACTGGCTAATCTGGGTCGGCGCGCTTGCGTTGGCGCTGGGCGGCATCTTCCTGGTGCGCTTCGCCTGGGAGCAGGGTTATTTCGGTCCGGAAGCCCGAACCATCACAGCCGTCGCGGCGGGCGCTGCCATGATCGGCTGGAGTGAATGGATCCGCCGCCGCGCCGATCCGGACGCCCGCGGTCAGATTCCACACGCCCCGCTCGCGGTCGCAACCGCGGGCGCCGTGACGCTCTACGCATCCGCCTACGCTGCCGGACCCTTGTACAGCCTCGTGCCGCCCATGGTCGCGCTCACAGGCTTCGTCGTTGCTTCAGTCGCAGCAGTGGTTCTGGCGATGGTGCATGGCGTGTTCCTCGCCGCGCTTGGCCTTGCCGGCGCCTATTTCGCTCCGCTGCTGGTCGGCGGTGGAACGCCTGAGCCACTTCTTGTGCTGGGCTATGTGCTGGTCGTCACGCTCGGCGCCCTCGTGCTCGTGCGCGCCTTCGACTGGCGTCGGCTGGTCTGGGTTGCCCTGAGCGGCGCGGCAATGTGGACACTGATCGGTTGGACCTGGAGCAACTACGACACCGGCCCGCTGGCGCTGACGATCTATCTGCTGGCACTGGTCGCCGCCTCGTGCTGGCTGGCCTGGGACGATGCCAACACGCCCGCTACACCACCCAATCAGACCGTCTTCGCAGCCAACGGATTCTGGTTGCTGGCTGCGGCAGGCCTGTTGCTGCCGCTGTCGCAAGGCGATCGCGGCGGCCATCTCGACCCCATCCTCGTTGGTGTCGTCGTCTATGCAGCTGGCGCGATGGCTGCGGGCTGGCAGCGAATTGGCTTTGTCCTGACGCCCTTCCTTGGCGCCGCTGCCCTCGTTATCGCCACCGCCGCAATGCAGCCCGACGATCCCGCCTCTGCCTGGCGCTTCCAGATGCTGGCGTGGACAGGCGCGGCGATCACCGGCGTCGGTGGCTGGCTCGCGATGCGCGCGATGCCCAGCAAGGGCCTGATGGCGGCGATCTCGGCCTTCACGCCGATTATCCTGCTGGCGCTCGCCTTCGTGCGTCTCGGCAATTTCGAGCAGGGCTTCCAGTGGGGCATGGCTGGCGGCCTGATCGCCCTCCTCAACCTTCTTGCGCTCGAAGGCCTGTCGCGTGGACCGGGCGGACTCGATGCGCACAAGGCTGCGTCTTCCGCCTATGCGCTTGGCGCCTTTGCCGCCTCGATGTTCGCGGTTGCCTCCTCGCTGCAGCAGATGTGGATGACGGCGCTGTTCGCGCTCCACCTGCCCGCTATCGCGCTGATCGACCGGCGCTTCAACCTGCCGGCGCTGAAACTCGCAGCCTCGATCGCCGGCCTGGTCGCCACGGCAAGGCTGGTCATTCCCGGCGAGCTTCTGTCCTACACGATCTCGCCCGTCCCGATCATCAACGAGCTCCTGCCGCTCTACGTTGTTCCGATCCTGTCCTTCTGGGCGGCGGCGCGCATCTTCCAGTCGAGCCTGAAGGATGCCCAGCATACGATCGTGCAGGCCTTCGATGTCGGCGCCATCGTGCTGACGGCCGTCTTCCTGTCGGTCGAGGTGCGCCACCTCGTCACCGGCGGTAATCTCGCTGCAGACTACGAGGGTCTGGTCGAGACTGGCGCCTACTGCCTCTCCTGGACCGGCCTCGCGCTCGGGCTCGCTGCGCGCCAAGGCAAGTCGCCGCGTCTGTGGCTCGATGCGGCAACCCAACTCGTCGCCACCGTGGCGATCGTCATCGCGATTTTCGGACTGGGCTTCGCCTTCAATCCGCTGCTCGCACCCAATGCCATCCCGGGCGCGCAGGATGGGCCGATCCTGCTCAACCTGATGGCGCCGAGCTATCTCGCGCCCGCCGCGCTGCTGACCGCCTATGGCTGGCTGCGCCGTCAGCAGAGACGCGTGACCGCTGGACACATTGCAGGCTTCACCGCGCTAGCGCTCGTCTTCCTCTATGTCTCACTGGAAGTGCGGAACTATTTCCATGCCGACCTGGCGCTGCAGGATGCTCCGGTAGAGCAGGCTGAAAGCTATGCCTACTCGGTCGCGTGGATCCTGTTCTCGGTCGCAACGCTATTCGTCGGCATCGCGCGCAAGCAGGTCTCGATCCGCCATGCGGCGATGGCGGTTCTGGCGCTGTCGGTCGTCAAGGTATTCGTTTTCGACATGGCATCGCTCGAAGGCGTGCTCAGGGCCGCATCCTTCTTCGGCCTCGGCATAGCGCTGATCGGGATCGCCCTGCTCTACCAGCGGCTGATCTTCGGCCGTGAGCCGAAGGCGCCAGACGCGGCCGCCGGCTAGCCGCCGAACATTTTTTGCAGCGCGCCAAGCAGGCCTCCGAACTTCAGGCCGGCGTCGGTGACAGCCAATGCGTATACCGGCCCCTTGTCATGGGCCTTGGGGCGGTGCCGGATGCTGGGATCGGCGACCGAGAACTCGCCGGGGCCGTAGACACCACGGCCATCGGAAAACTCGCCGACAAGGCAGAGCGTCAGTTCCTGTCCCTTGTGCGTGTGCCACGGCACGGCGCCGCCAGCTTCGACGCGGATGATCTCGGCTCTCGCCTTGCCTTCGAGGCCCAGCGCCAGCGTCCGGATACCGGGACCTGCCTGGGTCCATGCCCTGTGGCTTTCAGCGTTCAGGATCGCGTCCTGCAGGAAGGACGGCATTCCCGCCAGATCGGAATATTTCAGCGGCGCCGCAACGGGCTTGTCGGCGCCGCCGCGCTCGATCGCAGCGAACACCATGTCGAGCGCGTTCGGCGCCATCTCGGCGATGACTTCCGCTTCAAGCGCAGCGCCTGCGATCGCATCGCCCTCAGCGACGGAAATGCCCCTGATCGCCATAAGGCTATCGACGAACAGGCCCAGCGCAGGCTCCGCCCGTCCCGACGCCAGGGCGGCGCGGGTGGCTTCATCCATGATCTGGCCTGATCTGACCTTCATCATCTCGACACGCTACGGGCGGGCATTTCATTGGCCCGCCTCCTGATACGCACGCTCGAAGCCATCCGATCACTCATCGTCCAGCCTCGATTTCATCTTGCTGAACGCCAGACGGATTCGTGACTTCACGGTTCCGAGAGGAACATCCAGTTTTTCTGCTATTTCCCGATGGGAAAGCCCCTCATAGAAGGCGAGCTGCAGCAGCTGCAGTTGCTCCTCCGGCAAGTCCTTCATCGCGCCGCGAACCTGCGCTTCCGTTTCCATGGCTTCGATCCGCGCGTCCGGCGCCTCGACCCCCGCTGGCAGGAGCATCTCCTCATCCGGATCAAGGTCCGGCATGCGCGTACGCCGGAATACGTCGATGCGGCGGTTGCGGGCGACGCGGAAGATCCAGGTGGAAACCGAAGCTTGGCGGCGATCGAACAGGCCAGCCTTGCGCCAGACTGTGACCATCACATCCTGGGCTATCTCCTCGGCCTGCGCGTTGTCGGCGCCAAGGCGCATCAGGTAAGATTTCACCCGCGGCGCATAATATTCAAACAGCTCGGAGAATGCCGGACGATCCTGCCGCTCGGCGACCAGAACCAGAAGGTCGGCAAAGCGCGCGCGGTCGGCCTCGCCGAGCACCTCGCCAGCTCGTCCCTCCCCCGCACCTTTGGCGTCTGGTCCATCAGATCGCATGACTGAGTTGTACGCACGTCCAGCCAAGGGCGTGAAGCCTTCAGCCCTGCGGCTCAGCGTCGGGGTTCGGCCCAAGGCCGAACGTTGCGCCATCGCCTTCCTCGTCGACAATGACCACGAGCGGATTGTGGGGATCGGGCGTTTCGGCGCCTTGCTGGTCAGGACCGAACAGATCGAGCTGGTTGGGATCGGCGGCTTTCTTCTTCCGCTTCACCTTGGCGCCCCGCTTGGTGAAGTAGAGATCGTCGGTGTGATCCTCGGCGCCCGTGGCCGAGATTTCTCCGGCAGGTTTCGCCTTCTTCGTTTTTGTCTTGGAGCCTCCGACCGGCTTCCAGAACGTGACCGCGATCACCGGGCGGCCCTTGGCGTCCTCATAGAGCTGCACGAAGCCGCGCGAGATACCGGCTTCCGCCTTGCCCTGCACATCCTCGCGTTCCGCTGGCTGCGGACGCAGCCATTCGGAGACAAGCTGCACCGGCCCGTTCGCCAGCTCGCGCGCTTCGGAAACCGTGCGCGCGCCGCCTTCGGCATCGAGCGCTGCGCGGGGGTTCGGGGCGATGGGAAACTGAAGCGGCATGGCTAACGCAATACTCGTCTGGATCAGTCGATGGCAGGTTCGGACGCGGACGCATTGCCAGCGCTCTCGCCTGCACGCATCAATCGGGCCGCGGCAAGCCGGGCAAAGGAAAGCGTTACGGCCTTGCGCCGCGCTGCTACGAGAGGCGCCGGCGCCGCTTCGCGCAGGATCGCGCCGCCAAAGCCATCGCACACCATCAGCCCGACGTCGTCCGGTATGCGCTCCTTCGGAAAGTCGCAATCCACGGCGAAATAGAAGCGATCACAGTAGGGCGCGTATTCGGACCATTTCTGGTCGCTCGCGAAATCCTGCAAGCAGGATTTCACCTCGACGATGACAACCTCGTTCTTCGGCCCCATCGCCATCACATCGGCGCGGCGGCCATTGGCCAGCGTCACCTCGGTCAGCGAGGCCAGTCCCATTTCGGCCAGCATGCGCTGTGCGCCGCGCACGATCTCGGCGGCGCGCCCCGCGGGCACGGGATCGCCAAAGGCCTGCGAGCCAGGGACGAAGCTGGTCTGGGCGTTAAGCACGGCCATTTGCGGTGTTCCTGTTACGTACCGTTTATGGCGCCGCCGGTTCGCGAGGGCAACCAGACTCGCGAATTGACCTGCAGGAGCCTTTGGCGATTGCTGCGAAACACGAAAACAAAAACGGACGGGGACGCCATGACCGACGCTGCGCCAGACGCGCCATTCGAGGCTGCGACCTTTCGCAAGGTGGCCTGGCGGGTCATTCCCCTGCTCTTTCTCGGCTACATCGTCGCCTTCCTCGATCGCGTGAACGTCGGCTTCGCCAAGCTGCAGATGGCGGCGGACCTGCAGTTCAGCGACGCCGTCTACGGCTTCGGCGCGGGCATTTTCTTCATCGGCTATTTCGTGTTCGAGGTGCCGAGCAATCTCATCCTCAGGAAAGTCGGCGCGCGCATCTGGATCGCGCGGATCATGATCACCTGGGGCCTGATCTCGTCGGCGTTCGTGTTCACCGGCTCGGTCGCATGGGGACCGGTCTCGACAGCTCTGGGACTGACCGATCACCAGCTCACCTTCTACGTGCTGCGCTTCTTCCTCGGCGCGGCCGAGGCAGGCTTCTTCCCCGGTGTGATCCTCTGCCTCACCTACTGGTTCCCGGCGGCGCGCCGCGCGCAGATGGTGGCGTGGTTCATGACCGCGATCGCGATTTCCAACATCATCGGCTCGCCGCTGTCGGGCGCAATCCTGCAATACATGGACGGCGCCAATGGCCTGCAGGGCTGGCAATGGCTGTTCGTGCTGGAAGGCATTCCCTCGCTCGTGATGGGCGTCGTGATCTTCCTGTTCCTTGCCGATCATCCTAGCACCGCGAAGTGGCTCACCCCGAAAGAGCGTGACCTCGTTCTTGCGCGTGTCGCCGAGGAGGAAGCCGGCAAGGCGCACAGCAAACACAGCATCGCGCAGGTGTTCGGCGACATCCGCATCTGGGCGTTCGGGCTCGTCTATTTCACTGGCGCGCTGTGCCTCTACACCACCAATTTCTGGATGCCGACGCTGATCTCGGAGTTCGGCGTCGGGTCAACCGACTTCTTCATGGTCGGCCTGCTCAGCATGATCCCGTGGGGCGTCACCGCTGTCGTTCAGGTGCTGTGGGCGTGGAATTCCGACCGTACAGGCGAGCGGCGCTGGCATACGGCGGGCGGCTTCGGGATGTGCGTTGTCGGCATGGTGATGCTGGCGACGATCGACGGGCAGCCTGTGCTGCAGCTGGCTGCTCTGACCATCGTGTGCTGTGGAGCGCTGTGCTGGGTGGTGACGTTCTGGTCGATCCCGACTTCGCTTCTGTCAGGCGCCGCAGCAGCAGCCGGCATCGCCTGGATTAACTCGATCGGGAATCTCGGCGGCCATTTCGGACCGGACCTGATCGGCCGCATCCGCGACGCCAATGGCGGCAATGCCGACGCAGCATTCCTGACGCTCGCTGCTGGCGCAGCGCTCGGCGGCGTGCTGGTGCTGGTTGCTACGATGAAGCGGCGTGAGCCGGCGCCGGTGTCCTAGGACGCGAACGCCTTCTTGAACATGCCGTCCGGCAGGCCGGGCCCGCGCTTGGGATGGATCAGGAAATAATCCTTCCAGCGGCGCTTGGGATCGATCTGGGTCGACTCGAACATGTGCGTGTTGTCGTCGTTAAGCTGCCACATGCGATAGCCGAGACCGGTGAAATAGTCGCGCACTGCTTCGCCCGACGAACCAAAGTTGCGCTGCAGCGAGAACGGATGGATCTCGATCAGGATGCTCGGCAGATCGCGCTCGATCGTCTTGCGGCCGCCCTCGATGAAGCGGATCTCGGCGCCTTCGACATCGCAGCGGATGAAGTCGACGCGCGGCAGCTTCTCGGCGGCCATCAGGCCATCAAGCGAGACGACCGCGGTCGGCTGGTCGACAAACTCGGTGCGGTTGCCGGTTGCGAGCTTCTCGTCGGAAGCCGAACCGCCCTTGTCCGTCACCACCCCGTAGGCGCGGCCAAGGTGACCCGACATCTTGCGCGGCACGGACAGGATCATGCTGCCTTCCGACGATCCGATCGCGGCGTTGTGCGGCGTCACATTCTTGAGACGATGCCAGCGGATCAGCCGGCTCATGATGGCATAGGAATAGTTCGAGGGTTCGTAGACGTGGACTTTGCCCTCGGGCCCGATCTGCTGGGACATGAGGTAGGAGTGCCGCCCGTCGGAGCCGCCGAAGTGCAGGCAGATGTCGCCCGGCTTCACCACCTCCTTCATGTAGGGGGCTTCCGGCTCCCATTTCCGGTCCTGGACGTTGCGCTGGTAGATACGCAGCGTGGTGGCGAAATTGCGCAGACCTTCGAAGGACATGGCGGACCAGGCTCCAGGGGATTCGACAGCCGGCTACAAAGCGCGTCACAAGCGAAAAGTGAAGCCCCGTACGCGCATTAGGGGGTGGCAAGCGCGGTTCCGCCGCAGCGTCGCGTGCATTACAAGCATGCCATGAGCGCTGATCAGCCTGTCCGAACCGCCTGGGGGCCTGCCCCTTCCCTCGACGATATCGCGGAAATGGCCCGCAACGCTCTCGATGCGCTGGATGAGCCGTTCCGCACGCATGCAAAGGCTGTGGCGATCAAGGTCGAGGACTTTGCCGACGCGGAAACCCTCGAGACGATGAAGATCGAGAGCCCGTACGACCTTACCGGCCTCTATTCCGGCGTGGCGATGACGCTGGAGACGCCTTCGGCGCCGTCGCAGATCCCACCCATGGTCTGGCTCTATCGCCTGCCGATCATCGATGAATGGGCAGCGACGGGCGACATCACGCTGGAAGAACTCGTGGCGCACGTCGTTGTCCATGAACTCGGCCACCATTTCGGCTGGTCCGACGAGGAGATGGATGCGGCGCTCGGAGAAGACTGATCCGTCAGATAGCGGCGGCTTTCTGTGCGTCCATGCCAAGCGCTTCGCGAAGAAACGCGATCTGGGTCGCAAGGTTCGGCCCGAAGTACGGATCGACATAGGGATCGAAATGCCCTGCATCTATCTGGATGAGCCGTGCGCCTTTCGCGGCAGAACAGATGTCCTGCGTATCCTCGATACGGATCATGTCGTCCTTCACCGCCGCAACGACCAGAACGGGTGCCGGCGTTTCCGCCAGCGCCTTGGCCGGATCGATCGCGTCGAGATGCTGCAGGCCGCGAACAAGGAAGCGATTGCTCCATCCGCCACGATACGCTTCCGGAAGCAGCGCCCAGAACGGATGCGGCGACATCCCGGTCGATCGCGACGGACAATCGCGGCTGGGCGCAAACGCTCGCTCGCCCGGAAGGCAATACGCCGTGATGTAGACCGGATCGAGCCGGACGCCGAGCAGGCGAGCAATCGCATCGCCAGTCATCTCCGCCAGAACGAGAGTGAAATAACCTGCCATCTGGACGATGCCCGGCTTGCTTCCCGGCCGGCCGAGATAGGGAACGTTGAGCACGATCGCCTCGACGGGCGTCTGGACTGACGCGCATATCGACGAGGCGCCGGAGAAGCTTGTTCCCCACAGCGCTATCCGGGCCGGATCGACGCCCGCCACGCGCCCTGCCCGGATGTGGCTGATGACGTCTTCATAGTCGGCCACTTGCGCACGCAGATCGATATTGTGGCGCGGCGCGCCTTCGCTGCCGCCAAAACTGCGGAAGTCGAACGACAGGACAGCGAACCCGGCCTCTGCAAAGCCCCAGGCAAAGCGTTCGAGCGGTCCTTCCTTGGTTCCAGCCAGCCCCGGCGCCATCAGCACCACGGGACACGCCGCGCCGCCCGGATGATAAAGCCAGCCTTCGATGCGCTCGCCGGACCTTGCTGGAATGTAAACGGTGGAGCGCGTGGCGTCCCCTCGCCTTTCATCAGGCGCCGGAGCTGGCGAGCTCCACGCGAAGGCCCGGCGGTTCACGCCGAACAGGACCCATCCAAGAGCAACGAGAAATAGCCCGATACCAACAAGAATGTTCATCGTGAAAACCAAATGGTTTTGCAAAACTGTTTGGTTTTCTATAGAACCTTTCGAAGGAGTCAACGGCATGAAGCGGGCAAAGGTAACACCTTCGAAACTCGAAGGCCGGCCGGACTGGCTGGCGCGCCTGCCAGATCCCTGGGACGAGAAGGTTCTAGCCGCGGCCTTCGATGCCTTCGCCGCTAAGGGCTTCGATGGCGCAACCATGGCCGAGATAGCCGTGGCCGCCGGTGTGTCGAAGCGGACGCTCTACGAGCGCTATTCCGACAAGGCGCATCTTTTCCGCGCCCTGCTGGCATGGGGCTGCCGCGAGAACCTGCCGGAAGGCCTGCCCACAGGCCGGATCGACGCCGAACCCATGCTGGTCCGCCATGCCGAGGCTGTGCTTGCCGCGATCATGCGGCCGGAATCGATCGACCTGATGCGCATCGTCGCCGCCGCCAGCCCGCGTTTTCCCGAGATCGGCAAACTGTTCGACCAGATAACGCGAGCCGCCAGCCTCAAAATCGTCAAGGCGCTGGGCTGGAAACTGGCAAAGGAGGGCCGGATTCACGTTTCCGACTATGACCGCTTCGCTGCCGACTTCATCGGACTTCTGCGCGGCGATCTCTATTTCCGGGCGCTGGTAGGGGCTGCGGCGCCGCTACCGCAATCAAAGATCGCGGCCGAAGCCAAACGCGTGGTGACGCTGCTGCTCAAGGCTTATCGGAAACAGCCCACCTAGAGCTCGATCCTGCGGATGAGGTCTGTCACCCATTCGTCGACAATCTGCGTCGCCGGGCCATAGCGGCCCTCGGTGAACGTGCGCGCATGGGTGGATGGCTCGAGATTGAGCTCGACCGTATGCGCTCCCGCCAGCCGCGCTTCGTGCACAAACCCCGCTGCCGGATAGACCTCGCCCGACGTGCCGATCGACACGAACAGGTCGCACGACCCCAGCCGGCCATAGATGTCGTCCATGCCGTAGGGCATCTCGCCAAACCAGATGACATCGGGCCGAAGCGCTCCAGGCGCTCCACAGCGCCAGCACTCGGTGTTGGTGAACAGATCCTCGTCCCACACGCCCTTTGTCCCGCACGCCGAACACATCACGCGAGAGAGCTCGCCATGCATGTGCAGGAGCGAATGCGACCCGGCCTTCTCGTGCAGGTTGTCGACATTCTGGGTGACCAGCATCAGCTCGCTGCCAGCCTTCCTCAGCGTCTGTTCCAGGCGCGCCAGCGCAAAGTGCGCAGGGTTGGGCTGCGCATCGCGCAGGGCGCGACGTCGGGCATTGTAGAAATCATGCACCAGGCGGGGATTGCGCGCGAACCCCTCAGGGGTCGCGACATCTTCAAGACGATGCCTTGTCCAGATGCCGTCCTTGTCGCGGAATGTACCCATGCCGCTTTCTGCGGACACGCCGGCGCCTGTCAGGACCACGATGCTCTTGTAGCTCATGAGCCGCTCCCGCGCAGGGGCATACATAGCCCCGAAGCGCGCCGCAATATTGAGCAGGTATAGCCTGTGATGTG
Source organism: Hyphomonadaceae bacterium (assembly GCA_965279205.1). Lineage (GTDB taxonomy): Bacteria > Pseudomonadota > Alphaproteobacteria > Caulobacterales > Hyphomonadaceae > UBA7672. Next base: position 265,678 of record OZ257144.1, on the reverse strand, counting down.
TGGAAACGAGGTTTAAGCCGGGTCTACCGGGAGAGGTCCGAGTAGGACACGTCGGCAAATAGGGATTTGTCGCCTTGGGTTAGCATCGCCGCGCACCCTGCGAGAGCGAGCGCCACGAGGGCCACTACCACTATTCGCGAGAAGAACTTGCTGTTTGCGCCGCCAGTCATCTTGACCGTCCTGCATTCTGCGTGCCGGTCTCTACGTCACCGGCTTTTTTGCGGATCATTCCGCCGCTCCCAGAACGAATGAGAGCGCCCCCGGTTGCGCCGGCGTTGGGCGGCGATGGGGCCCTTTGGGGACCAATTGGGGCGATGCGCCTTAATCATATCGGGCGAACGGGAACCGGGGAGTTCCCCCGCCCTGCGTTCAAAGCATTCGCCACCCGGCATTGGCATGGTAAACACCCGCCATAACGGTTGAAATGGCGTGAGGTGGGGTATGGCTGCGAAACGGTATGCGACATGGCTCGCCATGGGGGCGGCGCTGGTCACGCTTTCGGCCTGCGATGGCGCTCAGGGCCGCCTGGACGAGTTCGCAAAGCTTACCGGCGACGTGCTGAAACAGATCAGCGGTGGACAGATCGAGACCGCAGCAGCTCCCGAGGTCGATCTTCTCGAATCAGCTCCTGTCGAGGCCCGCGCCCTTTTCGGCGTCACCCAAGCTGCGGTGGAGCTGCCGCCCGTCAGCCTGGAAGAACTGCTTCAGACGCAAAGCTTCTTCGCTGTGGGTTCGGTTATCGCCATGCCCAAGGTGCAGATGGTGGAGCCGGTCCTCGAGCCGGAGACGTTCGATCTCGCCGCTGCGCAGCCTACCTCGCCGGAAACAGCCGCCGAGGCGGCCTCAACACTCAATACCGAAAGCGCGCCCCTGCCCGAATCGGCTGCGGCGCCAGCTGGTCCGCCTGTGGCCGAGGCCCCAACAGCCGCCAAGTCAGCCACTACCGTTGAGTCACGCGGCACTGCCGACGGCGCGCCGTCCGTCGCCTCCAGGCCCAACATCAAGGCCCCGGTGCGCGCACCGATGGTCAAGCTGCCGACCGCCGTCGAGCTCAAGCAGCAGGCGGAAGTCGTCGCGCCCAAGGCGCTGCAGCAGGCCGTGCGCGATTCCGGCGTAGCCGTCGACAAGAACTCGCTGCGCATCGCGCGCCAGTCCGGCGAACAGGCGATCGCCGCCAACACCAAGACGGCCCAGTCGGTCGGCGACGACATCTCGCGCAAGGCCTCTGATGAGAAAGCGCCGATCCCGAAACTGCTGGCCGTTCGCTCCAAGCTCAATGTCGATGTCGCCATCACGGCCCGCGACAAGCTTGGCAAGCAGATCGAACAGATGGGCCTCTCCGGCATCGTCACGCCCGGCGAAGGCGGACAGATGCGCATCACGATCGGCGTCAACCCGACCCAGCTTCGCCTCAACCGGATCGACCCCACAAAGGTCGACGCGATGCGAGCCCTGTTCGCGCCGAAAAAGCAGAAGGCCGCCGAAGAGTGCTCGGGCACGCCCGACATGGAAAAGATGAAGCAGGACCCCGTGCTCGCGACCGAATGCGTCGTGAAGGTGCTGCGTCAGACCGGTGACTACGAATATGTCGAGAAGGACTACATCTTCACCAACCAGATGCTGAGAAAGCCTGACAAGCCCAAGCCGGTCACCGCCATTGGCTTCAAGCCCAACGACCCGTTGTTCGGCCTGCAATGGCACTTCAAGGACAATGGCGTGGCCGCAGGCCAATCGGCTGGCGGCTCTGGCTTCAGCGGCTTCTGGGCAAGGACGAAGGACACGGGATCGCGCAAGGTCACCGTGGCTGTCGTCGATACTGGCATCCAGATGAACCACCCGGACATCAAGGGCTCGGCCAATCTCGCGCCGGGCTACGACATGGTTTCCGACCCGATGATGGGCAATGACAGCGATGGCCGCGACGCCGATCCTAACGATCCTGGCGACAAGTGCGATCCGAACGACGCCAACACGTCAGACACGTTCCACGGCACGCACGTCTCCGGCACGATCGGCGTTGCCTCGACCAACAATGCAGCCGGCGTCGCAGGCGGCGCGTGGGATGTGACCATCGTTCCTGTTCGTGCGCTTGGCCGTTGCGGCGGCAAGCTGTCGGACATCAACGACGCGATCCGCTGGGCGGCTGGCACTGTTCCGGCGCGCGACCTGCAGGGCAAGGAAATCTGGAACTCGCACCCGGCCGACATCATCAACTTGTCGATCGGCCTGTTCGAGCCCTGCCCTGCCTCGATGCAGTCGGCGATCAATGACGCAGTCGCCGCCGGCGCTGTCGTCGTCGCAGCGGCTGGCAATGCCCGCGTCGATGCAAAATATTTCGCCCCCGGCGGATGCGACAATGTCATCTCTGTCGCCGCCAACGATGCGCGGGGCGTGCTGACGCCGTATTCCAACTTCGGACCGAAGGTCACGATCATGGCGCCGGGCGGCGATATGACACGCGACGATGACAAGGACGGCCGTCCGGACGGCGTGCTCTCCACCAAGTTCTCGAAGAACTGCTACGACCCGGCGAAGCCGACAACGCAGGTCTCGCAGTGCTACTATTCCTACGAGAACGGCACATCGATGGCGGCGCCGCATGTCTCGGCGGCGCTGGCGCTTCTGAAGGCGAAATACCCTTCGGCAGTGCCTTCGGATCTGCGCAACAAGCTGCTGGCCTCATCGATGCCGCGGACTGATTTGCAATGTTCCGGGAAATGCACAAGCTATCCGGGAACGACGCCGATCGCTGGTTCGGACGGCATGTGTTCACGGCCTTGCGGGGGCAAAATGCTGAATCTGGCGAACGCTCCGGCCCAGTAGGCGTTACGTGTAGGGGTTTTGAGGGAGGGGATGCGCTGCCTGACTTGGAATACCTGTATTCCTTGCGGTTTTTCGCCGTGCAGCACGTCTGAGGAGTAGGGAGATGGCTGTGACTGAAGCCCAGCAGGGCGGACCCGGCGTCAGCCGGTCAAAGGCGTCCACGCAAGCCGGCGTGGTGGCGATCGCTATCGTTGCAGCCGTTGTCGGCGGCTCACTTCTGACTGCCCAGAACCCGAACGAACCCGCACCCCTGCGCGCGAATGCATCCATCGAAGCTCCGACCACCGCCGTTCCGCCCGCAGCGCCTGAGCCAGGCTCGGCCCTGCCTGGCGTCCAGTTCGACCAGGCGCCCGCAGGCGCTCCGCCCGGCATGCAGATGGGCATCGAGATTGTCGTCAAGCTGAAGGACGATTCGAAGATCAAGGATATCATCGACGCCTTCTGGAAGGACCAGCCTTCAGCGAAAGCGAAGTTCGAGGCATTCAAGACCAGCCACCCTGTGTTCGCTGGTCTCAAACTCGATCGCGTGACCTATTCGAACGAGCTGGTGCTGGTGAATGATGGCGCGACTCCGCCCGCCGGACGCCTTGCTGCGATGCGCGAAATCGCCAAGAAGCTGAATGGTGCGCCCGAGATATCCTATGCCGAGCCGAACATGACGGCTCAAGCCGGAGGACAGTGATGAGATTTTTGATTCTGGCCAGCGTCGCGGTGATTGCCGCCGCATGCAGCGAGCAGGCCGCTATGCCTGATCCAGCGCAGGCCGCACAGACGCCGCCCGATGGCGCCGTGCAGGTCGCTTCGGCGCCACAGGCTGTGCAAGGTACGATCAACTGGGATGAGGCGCGCGCCGACCTCGCCAAGCGCCCCGCTGATGCGCCAGTCACGGTGCAGACCGCCGGACAGGATGGACCTTCGCCTGTGCCCATGCTGCTGCCGTCAGGCATCGTGCAGACAGCCAGCGACCGCCCGACGCCGCCTGTCGTGACTGCGGACGGCTATTTCGCGACCTACCACCTGCCCCGCTATGATGCGATCGTGAACGGCTCCAAGGTGTCGCGCCCCGCGGCTGGCCAAGCCACGCAGGGCTCGAAAGAGACGATGAAGTTCACAACCGGCGAAGCAAGCGCCCAGCTGTCCTTCTCGCGCTATGGCGCGGACTATCTGATCGAATTCGAGTGCCGCGAAGTCGACGGCGCCGACAGCTGCATCAAGGAAACTGAAGCCAAGGAATTTGCCGAAAGCCTGTTCGTCGCCCAGACCCAGTAAGGGACGGGCCGGAAAGACAAGAGGCGAGTGTTAGTGGGGAGTGGCGGGATGAATCTCTCATCGATGCGTGTAGCCGCGATAGCGCTCATCGGCGCGGTGTCCCTGTCGGCGTGCGACGCCGGCAGCGTGCTGTTGTGGCCGTGGGTTGAGATCGCGGCCAAGGACGAGCCCGAAGATCTGGGCGCGCCTCCGCCACCACCGCCGCTCGATGCGGTCAATCCACTGGATCCGTCCAACACTTCCAACGGATCCGTGCCCAATCCCAACGCCAATAGCGGGGCCCCCGACACCGGTACGCCGTTCGAGAACAAGCCCGAGAATCCCGCCATCAACACAGGAGACGGCGCGCCACTGGAGAGCGCGGAAACAGGCGAGACCCTGCCGCCTCTGCCGCCTCCAACCGAAGAAGCATCCAACACCCCGCCCGCGACACCACCGGCCACGCCACCTGAAACACCAGCCACCCCAGGCCCGACGACCCCTGCGACGCCAACACCTGTGCCGGCCTCGTTCTACTTTTTCCGTCCCGGCAATCTCGCGCCGAGCACTGGCACGGGCGCGCTGGAAGCAGCGCCGCTCGTTCCCGACATGATGTTTCCGATCAAGAGCGCGCCAGCGGTCGCGCAGACACAGGTCTATCGCTATGGCGGCGGCGTGAAGGGCGGCGACCAGTGCGACGTGCGCAACTTCTCCGCGCCCTGGCGCGACAATTACTGCGAGAGCCGCACAACCACAAACACCACGCCCTGGTGCTCGAAGACAGGCGTCCACCTTGGCCAGGACATCCGCGTCGGCACGCCCGAGGGCTGCAAGGCCGAGGTGAAGACCAAGGCGGCGGACCGCGCACGCTACGAGATCGTCGCGGTCGAGGACGGCGTCATCTCGAACGTTGGCAGCTATTCGATCACGCTGCGCGCCAATTCGGGCGGTCGCATCTATCGCTATCTCCACCTCAACATGGCCAAGCTGAAAATCGCCACCGGCCAGACGGTGAAGAAGGGTGACGTTGTCGGGTACGTGTCGAACGACTTCGGCGGAACGCCCACCACGCTGCACCTGCATTTCGAGATCAAGCTGAACACGACCGAAAATGGCTGGCAGTACGCCCCGCCCTATTCCTCACTGCTCGCCGCCTACAAGCGTCGCGAGAGCAACGACGGCGAGCAGGTCGCGGACAATTTCGTGGTAGCGTCGACCCCGAGATAGCGGCCGTCACCGACGGGAGCCGGGACCATGAAGATCAAGCTCGACACCGGGCGGCGCGAACGCGTCATTGCCCACCTGCAGACACTGTTCTCGAAGGAATTCGACGAGAGCCTGAGTGAATTCCGCGCCGCAGAGATCGTCGACCTCATGCTGCGTACGCTCGGTCCCGCCGTCTACAATCAGGCCGTCCAGGATGTCCGCGCCCACATGCAGGGCAAGCTCGACGATCTCGAGGGCGAGATGTTCGTCGACGGCGACCTCTAGCGACGCTGGCCGTCGAGACGGTGGTGCGGGGCTGTTTCGGCTCTAGTCGTTTCCGGAGTAGGATGCCGCATCATTCTACGAAGGCCTTGCCATGACCCTGAAGCTCTACATGCACCCTGTCTCTACGGTGAGCCGCCCCGTTCGCCTGTTCATCGCGGAAAAGAATCTGCCGGTGACCGAACAGGTCGTGGACCTGATGACCGGCGAGCACATGAAGCCGGACTACGGCGCCATCAATCCTCAGCGTCAGGTGCCAGTGCTCGAGGAAGGCGACTTCCGGCTTCCGGAAAGCTCTGCGATCCTGAAATACCTCGCCTCGCGCTTCGACTGTCCGGAGTATCCCAAGGACCTGAAGCAGCGCGCCAGGGTCGATGCGGCGATGGACTGGGTCAACACGCAGCTCTATCGCGACTTTGGCTACGGCCTGCTCTATCCGCAGATCTTCCCGCACCACAAGCGGCCAACCGACGAGCAGCAGAAGGGCGTGGTCGCCTGGGGCAAGGACAAGTGTAAGGCGACGCTGTCGGTTCTCGACAGGGACATCCTCGGCAAGCAGGACTGGCTGGCCAACAACCAGATTTCCATCGCCGACTATTTCGGCGGCTGCATCCTGACGGCAGGCGAAATCGTCGGCTGCACCTTCGCGGATTATCCGAACATCCAGCGCTGGATCAGCAACCTGAAGAAACTCAAGAGCTGGGCCAGCGTGAACGAGGTGATGTACGGCTTCGCCGGATCGCTCAAAGGCCAGCAGTTCGAGACGGTCTGATGAATATCAGGGGCCTTCACCACAACGCCTATCGCTGCCGCGACTCGGAAGAGACGAGGAAGTTCTACGAGGATTTCCTCGGTCTGCCGCTGGTGAACGCCTTCGAGATCAGGGAAACGAAGACAGGTCGCGAGACCCGCGTGCTGCATTCCTTCTACCAGATGACAGATGGCTCCTGCCTCGCCTTCTTCGAGGTGCCCGGCGAAGACGGGAGGGATTTCGTCTTCAAGGAGCAGCACGATTTCGACCTGCACATCGCGCTGGAAGTGCCGCACGACGATCTCGCGCCCTGGAAGGTCAAGGGCGAGAAGGCCGGGATGAAGGTGCGGGGCATTGCCGACCACAACATGATCGACTCGATCTATTTTCGCGACCCCAATGGTTATGTGATCGAACTGACCGGCAAGCATGCGGACCACGACGCCAAGATGGATCCCAGGGTGAACCAGGCCCGGGCTCATCTGGATACGTGGCAGAAAACCAAGCCGGCCTGACCTGTCCCCGCGAGCCGCTTCCCCAGCGGTTCCGAACGTGCTTGTAAGCGCGGAAGATTTCGGGAGATCAGGACATGGCGCAGCTGGCGCTGGTGCGGCACGGACAGAGCCAGTGGAACCTGGAAGACCGCTTCACCGGCTGGTGGGATGTCGACCTTACGCCCCTTGGTGAAGAAGAAGCCCGCGCCTCGGGCCGCCTGCTCAAGGCCTCGGGCGTCGAATTCAGCCGCGCCTATTCCTCAGTGCAGAAGCGCGCCATCCGCACGCTCAATCTTGCACTCGAACAGATGGACCGGCTGTGGCTGCCGGTGACCAAGGACTATCGCCTCAACGAGCGCCACTATGGCGGCCTTACCGGTCTCAACAAGAAGGAGACCGCGGCAAAGCACGGCGATGACCAGGTGAAGATCTGGCGCCGCTCGTTCGACATTCCCCCGCCCGATCTCGAGCCCGGCGGCGAGTTCGACCTCGCTAGCGATCCGCGCTATCGCGGCCTCGGCATTCCGAAAACCGAAAGCCTCAAGACGACGCTGACCCGCGTCCTGCCCTATTGGGAGGCGGAGATCGCGCCGAAGCTCAAGGCAGGCGAGAACATCCTGATCGCCGCCCACGGCAATTCGCTGCGAGCGATCGTGAAGCACCTGTTCAAGGTTCCCGATTCCGAAATCACCGACGTCGAGATCCCAACCGGCGACCCTCTGCTGATCGATCTCGATACGTCCCTCAACGTGACATCAGCCCGCTATCTCGACGCGGCGCGGGCCAAGCCGCTTCCAGCCGTATGAGCGCTGGCGTTCATACGGCCCACGAGGGCGATGAGCGCTTCATGGCGCGGGCCATCGAGCTTGCGCGCGCGCAACTGGGCAAGACGGCGCCGAACCCGTCGGTTGGCTGCGTGATCGTGCTCGATGGCGAGATCGTCGGCGAAGGCGTCACCGGCCGAGGCGGCCGTCCGCACGCCGAGGAGGTCGCGCTGGGTATGGCCGGCGACCGGGCCGATGGCGCAACCGCCTATGTCACGCTCGAGCCCTGCAACGCCCGCTCAACCGGGTCTGTCTCCTGCTCGCAGCGCCTCATCGAGGCCAGCATCGGCCGCGTCGTCGTCGCCTGCGAGGATCCGCACCCGCTGGCCGCACACGGCGTCTCGCGGCTTGGCGCGGCCGGTGTCGAAGTGATGCTCGGTATCATGCGCGCCGAGGCCGAGGCGTTGAACGTTGGATTCTTCACTGCCATCGCAACGGGCCGGCCATGGCTGGCGATCGACGCCGATCCCTCGACCTATGACGGCGAGTTCGATCTTGCGCGCAACGAGACCTATGAGGCGGCGCTCGACCGGCTCGGCGAGAAAGGCTTTACGCGCCTGTATGTCCGGCCCGGCACGCCTCTCGCCGCACAGCTGAAGGCCCGGGGCCTCGTCGATGACGACCGCAGCTGAACCCCGCACAATGAAAAACGGGCCGGCCAGAGGCCGACCCGTTTCAGAAGTCTGGTGCGAACGGCGCCCCGTCAGGCGCTGTTTGCGGGTCGCTTAGAGGGTCTGGAGTTGCGTCGCGGCCATCTTGCCCGAACGCTTGTCCTTCTCGAGCTCGAAGCTCACCCGCTGGCCTTCATTGAGGCCTGCGAGACCCGCGCGCTGAACGGCGGAGATGTGAACGAACACATCGGTTCCGCCGGACTCGGGCTGGATGAAGCCGTAGCCCTTTTGCTCGTTGAACCACTTTACGGTGCCGGTAGCCATGTAGATCTAGTCTTTCGATACGTGTCCACGAGACCGGGGGGACCCATGGACTATTAGGGGGCGCTTGCAGCCGCGCCCGGGGGGGCCGTCAAACCAGACTGTTCGGAAGGCCAGATCCGGAGCTCGATCCATCGGGGATACCCGTTTAGGCGAGCAAGGAGAGCAACCCGAACCTGTTCAAAATTCGACCGCGGACCTATCGCACACAGATGACCTGTTGAAAAGACAGGCCCCAAAGGGTGACATAGAGTTTAGGCTGTTCACGGACGGAACGAGCCGACCTTTCTTCGTTGTGCAGCGCTTCCTTGCACGCACGCGCATGCCTAACTGGACCTGATGACGTCTCCTGTTCTCCTCGACCATCGCAGCGTAATCGCGGTTAGCGGCGCGGACGCGGAAACGTTCCTGCAGGGACTTGTCACTGTCTCAACCCTGGACATCGCGGCCGGTGAAATGCGCTACGGCGCCCTGCTGACGCCGCAGGGAAAGGTGATCGCCGACATGCTGCTGTCGCGAGATGGCGATGTGTTTCTCATCGACTGCGATGCAGGCGTGGCGCCTGCCCTCCTGAAGCGGTTGCGCATGTTCAAGCTGCGCGCGGCCGTTGCGATCGAAGAACGTTCCGACCTCGGCGTCATCGCATTCGAGGGCGCGCCCGACCCGCGCGGAGCTGATGCCCCGCGCCGCCGCATCGCCGCTCGCGCCGCGGCGCCCACCGGCGATCCCACAGAGTATCATGCGCAGCGCATCGCCTGCGGCCTTCCCGAACAGGGCGTTGATTTCGGACCAGAAGAAGTCTTCCCCGCCGACATCAACATGGACATCGAGAACGGCGTTGATTTCAGGAAGGGCTGTTTCGTCGGGCAGGAAGTCGTCTCGCGCATGAAACGCCGAGGCACGGCGCGCCGCCGCACGCTGAAAGCCATCGTTCGCGCGGGCGCGACCGCCCCTTCGCCGGTGCTCGCCGGAGGCCTCGAAATCGGAATGCTGACGTCGATTTCCGGCGTTATCGCGCTGGCGCGCGTGCGAATCGACCGCGTCGCCGAAGCCAATGCCAGGGGCGAGGCGATCACCGCCGGTGACAAGCCGATCCTGCTCGACCAGCCGGGCTGGCTTGCCGACGAACTTGCCGCTATCGCCGAGGCCAAAGACGCCAGATCATGAAGAAACTCGACGATATTCCCTGCGGCTGGGCGCCGGCACATGACGAGCTCTATCGCCAGTACCACGACCATGAATGGGGCGTGCCCGAGCGCGACAGCCGCGCGCTGTGGGAGAAGTTCCAGCTCGACGGCCATCAGGCCGGACTCTCCTGGATCACCATCCTCCGCAAGCGAGAGACCATGCGGGAAGAGTTCGACGGTTTCGAGCCGGAAAAAGTCGCGCGCTGGACGCAGAAGCGCATCGACCGGGCGATGAAGAACCCGGGCATCATCCGCAGCCCAATCAAGATCGCGGCGACAATCCGCAACGCCCAGCTCTATGTCGACATGGCGGAGCGCGACGAGGATTTCTCGGAATACGTGTGGAGCTTCGTCGGCAGCAAGCCGATCGTGAACAAGCTCGACCACTGGCGCAATGTCCAGGCGAAGACGGAACTATCCGAAGTCATCGCGAAGGACATGAAGAAGCACGGCTTCAAGTTCTGCGGACCCGTCATCGTCTATGCCGTCATGCAGGCCATGGGCATGGTCAACGATCATGAGGTAAGGTGCCCGCGCCACAGGGAGATCCAGCGGCTTGAGAAGGCCGCGCGCAAAGGGGGTTAGGCATGCGCCTGGTGTTGACTGGAATTGCCGCGCTCGGGCTATCGGCCTGCGTCTACGATCCTGACCAGTATCCCACCTACCCGCCGGTACCGCGCCCAACCTCCAACAGCGGGATCATCCTGCCCGGCCAGGCGGACAAGATTCCGGATACACCCTACGAGGTGCGCAAGGGCGAGATCGAACGCGACAAACAGATCGCCGGGCAGACGGGGCGGACCTATCCCAAACTTTTCAAGAACCAGAAAGACGAAGACGAGAAGGACGGCGGATCATGACTGACCTGGCAACGGCCATGCGCCGGATCATCACCGGCGATGACGCCTCGGGCGAGTCGGTTGTCATCATCGATGGCCCGCCCGCCTCCACCACCGGCCCGCTCGAACTGGGCGGGCTGTTCGACATCTGGCACGACAAGGCGTCCGGCTCGCTCGATCCGAAGGATCATTCCGACCTCGGTCCGAAGCGTCCGGTTCTTTCGCCAGCATCAGGCAATGTGAAAGTCCGCTGGTTCGTCATCAATCCGCGCCCGCCCGGCGTGCCGGACGACCAGCTCAAAGCGATGGTGCGCCAGCGCTTTGCCTCCTTCGACGCCGAAGACCATCTGACCGACCAATCCAAGCATCCTGCCATGCACAAGACCGAGTCGATCGACGTCATCTGCCTGCTGCAGGGCGAAGCCAGCTTGATCCTCGATAAATCGGTCACGCGAATTAAGCCTGGCCAGATTGTCATCCAGCGTGGAACCAGCCATGGCTGGGAAGCGCATGGCGGCCCGGCAATGTTTCTCGCTGTTTTGATCGATCGCCCGCTTGTGGATTCGACGCACTAAGCGGCTTCATGCGTTTAGTGAGTACAGGAGTACCGGACATGAAACGCCTCGCTCTCGCCGTGCTGTTCGTCCTCGCCGCTCTGGCCGCCGGCTGCGTCTCCGACGGCACGGCGCCGCAGGAACTCACACAGGAGGCTGCCTGCCTCCAGCATTTCGAGAATGATCCGGTCGAGCGCGCCCGTTGCCGCGTGCCGGCGCAAAGCCGCAGCGACTCGGTTCCCGACGCCTCGCCGCATCAGCTGCCGATCCGCACCGGCCAGCCCAGCGACTAGCGGCCAGTCGTTGCCCACGTCGCGTAGACCGCGAAGCTGGCCGACGCCGCCATCGCAAATGCCGCGATACGGAAGAACCATCTTGCGAACGACGCCGACCGGAAGCGCCGCGCCAGCGCATCCGCCCCCCGTGCATAGACGATCAGGCCAAGCATCTCGGTCAGCGTCACGGTCACCATAATGATCGCGGCCTGCAGCACGAGGTTGCCGTCCGCCTTGAGATAGGCCGGCATCAGTCCACCGAAATAGACCAGCGCGTTGGGGTTCGCGAGCTGCAGGCCAACGCCATGCGCGAACAGTTTCGTGCGCGGTGGCGGTTCACGCCGCATCAGGTCGACTGGTCCTCCGAAGGCCGTCTTCCACGCCAGCCACAGGATGAAGGCGATGCCGGCCAGCCGCAGCACCATGAAGGCCTCGGGAAAGGCATGCGCCAGCGCCGAGGCGCCTGTCACTGCCAGCGCGATCCAGATCAGGTTGCCGGCGCATATCCCGATGGCCGGCGTCATGGACGTCCAGAAGCCGTAGCGGATCGACGATGTCGTCACGAGCATCACCGCCGGGCCGGGCGTCAGCCCGCCAGCAAGGAACAGCGTGAAGAAGGCAAACCAGGCCCCGAACTCCATGCCACGGGTATAACGGTTTTGCGAGGCGATGCGACAGGCCTCCCGCGCCAGTTGCCCTCGCCGCGTCCTGCGCTATCAAAAGCTCCAACGCTGGAGACCAACGCTGGAGAACGCCATGCGCGCCGGGATATGTGTTGCCGCCCTTCTGCTGGCTGCGTGCAATGGCCAGCCCGCGAGCGACACTGCGGCATCCACTCCCGAAACTGCGCAGTCGTCCGAGGCTTCAGTCGCCGCGCCGCCTGTCGAGGCATCACCGGCCACGCTTGCGCAAGCCGTCACGCCCCCGCCACCTCCGGCCGATCCGCTGAGCGTCGGTTCGCAGGGCGCGAAGGACGATCTCTACTGCTCCGCCGTGATCTACGAAGAAAACCCCGACGTCTCGGATGCGCTTGCGCCGGTCGACGAGGCGTTACTGCGAAAGGCCCAGATGCTCGGCTTCATCATCGGCGAGGCCGGCATCAACAAGCTGGTCGAGGAAAAGGCCGCGCACGCAACCCACGCCGCGATCATCTCCGACGCCTATGCGGCTCGGGTCGAGAAGGATGCCAAGGCGAAGAAGCTCCGCATCTCGCTGGATGATTGCAACAAGCGCGCGGCCGCCATTCCGGTTCCGCAGTAGTCGCCACAGGAGCGGGGCCGGCCGATGAAACTGAAACCCAGACAGGTTGTCGGCCTTCTCGCCATCGTCGTCTTTGGCGGGATTCTCGTTTCGACGCTTCTCAAGGGTCCACGCGATCCCGACCTGCTGCCCAGCGGTGTTCGCCTCAGCGATCTTCCCTCTCCGAGCATTCCGGACATACAGATGCCGCCGCTGGAGCTTTCGAACCCGACACCGGTTCCGCCGCTCGACCTGTCGTCACCGGCGCCAGCCGGTACGGGCACGTTCGATTATCCCGGGCAGCCCGACTACCTCAATGTCGGCTCGCAGGCGGCCAGGTACGACATGTACTGCGCCGGCGTGATCAGCGCCGAATTCGACGCCAACGGCACGCAACATCCCGACGAGATGTCGAAGCAGATCGACGCCATGCGGGCGCTCGATCAGGCTGGCCTTGCCAAACTTGTCGGCGAGGGCGTCGCCACCGAACAGAACGGCGCGGGCTTCACGCTGGCCTATGCGGCCAGAGCAAAGACCGACCATGCGGCGAAGACTCTGCGCATACCGTTTGCTGCCTGCATGACGCGGGCAGCGACCGTCCCGCCCGCGACCCGTTAACCGGCGCGCAACGCAAAATCGCGCGTTGAGCCTGTTTTCGTCAAAATCCCGGCGCCGTCCGCTGGCGATCTCCATCCGCTTCGGCTGAGGGACACGCATGAAGAAGGTCGGCAGGATCCTGCTCTGGGCGCTCGGCGCCCTCCTCGTCTTTTTCGCTGGCGTCGTGGTCTACAACGCGTCGTGGTTCGAAAGCCCGCATGGCGATGGTCATATCAGCCTGCTGGCGCATCGCGGCGTACATCAGACCTTTCACCGCGAAAACCTCGAGAACGACACCTGCACGGCTGAGCGAATCTATCCGCCAACGCATGACCTGATCGAGAACACCCTGCCATCGATGGAAGCCGCCTTTGCCGCTGGCGCAGATGTTGTCGAACTCGACGTGCACCTCACGCCAGACAAGCAGTTCGCCGTCATCCATGACTGGGCGCTTGAGTGCCGCACGGCGGCAAAGGGCGTCACCGAGGAGACGCTGATGGGCGTGCTGAAGACGCTCGATGTTGGCCATGGCTACACCGCCGATGGCGGAAAGACGTTCCCGCTACGCGGCAAGGGCGTTGGCCTGATGCCCACGCTGGAGGAAGTGCTCACGCGCTTTCCCGACAAGCGCTTTCTCATCAACTTCAAGAGCCGCCGCGCCGAAGAAGGCGAGGCCCTGGCCCAACTCATCAAAGCGCATCCCGAATGGCGCAACGCCATCTGGGCGAGCTATGGCGGCGCGGAGCCGACCGACAGGAGTATCGAGCTTGTCGACGGCCTGCGGGGCTATACCGCCAAGTCGATGATGAAATGCGTTCTCGACTACGAACTCACCGGCTGGACCGGCATGGTTCCGGAGTCTTGCCGCAACACGGTCGTCGTCGTGCCGTCGAATCTTGCCTGGGCTATCTGGGGCTGGCCGCACAAGTTCACCAGGCGCATGGAGGCGGCCGGGTCGACGGTCATCCTGCTCGGCCCGTTCGAGAGCGGGGACATCGGATCGCGCGGTATCGATTCGATCGAGGAGATCAGCGCGATCCCCGATCACTTCGCCGGCCGTGTCTGGACCAACCGGATCGAGCTGATCGGCCCTGAGCTGAAAAGACAGGGACGCTAGAAGCTACTGTTCCGCGAGCCGCCTCTGCTCCGACGTGCGCGGGTCGCATACCAGCAGGGCCGGCGTCACATCCGCGATCTTCCAGAACGAGTCGGGCTCCTTCGCGAAGCGCTCGCACCGCTCGAGGATTGTCCGGCTGATTTCCGGATCGGCGAGCGCCGCTGTCGCCTGCGCCAGCGCGCTGTCATATCCGATCGAATAGATCGCATCGGACAACATCAGTGCGCCATCGCGCGCCGTCACCTTCAGCGACAGCGTCTCGCCCGCCGACAATGCTGCAAGCAGCGCCGGCAGAGGTTCGTCGCGCAGGTTGCGCGGCGCATAGAAAACCAGCGGCTTGAGGTCGGACTTGCTGTCGGCAGCCGACTCCATGCCGGCGGCATCGCCCGAATAAAGAAGGCCGGCCTTGCCCCGGATTTCCACCTTCGCCTCATCGATCTTCGCGTCTGCAAGCGCCAGCTGCGCCGAATGGAAAGCCAGGAAATAGGGCTCGGGCGCGCCGCCCCCCGGCGTCCGGTATTCGATCGACAGGGTCGACCGCCGCGCATCGGCGCCGCGAAGGCTGTCCGGCGATTCATCGATCGTCAGAGGCCGTCCCGCGGGGCCGCCTATTCCGTGTTGCGCGTAAAGACTGAGGGTGATGGCGGCGCCATAGTCCTGCCCACCCTCCTTCACGACATCCTTGGTTTCCGTCAGCCACACGACCGCGCCGACGAGCCCTGACGCCTGGCCTGCGCCCTGCCCGAAATCACTGGTGGGATCGCACGATGGAGACCGCTGGCAGTGCTGCAGCATCACCGGCCACATCGCGCCAGGATCGGCTGCTTTTTCCGCGACCTTGTCGGAAGCGACGCGCTGGGGACCATCGGGTCCACATGCCGTCAGGACCAGAACCGCAAGTCCAGTGATCATCCGCATGGCGTCACCCTAGCTCAGCCGCGCCGCACATCGAAACCGTATATCCAGTCCTGCCGTGACCGCACGAAGGCGGGGAAAAGCGTGTTCGCCATTTTCATCGGCCCGTAGGTCGCCGCCTGTGTCAGTGCGTTCGAGCGATGGAATACGCCCATGTTCGAGCGCGCGCTGGCCTGTACCTTCGACGTGCGCGGCTTGCGCAGCTTCTCGTATGTCTTCAACGACGCTTCCGAGACCCCGTCCGCAGCGAGGCATCTCGCCAGCACGACGGCGTCCTCGATCGCCATCGCGGCGCCCTGCGCCTGGAAAGGCGGCATGGCATGGCAGGCATCGCCCAGCAGCACCACGCGTCCGCTCGACCAGTGCGGCAGCGGATCGCGGTCGAACAGGGCCCACACATGGCATGTCTTCGCCGCGGCGATGATGTCCGGAATGGGCGGCGCCCACTCGCCGAAATCCCTGACGAGGTCCGCCGGATCGCCTGCCTGGTCCCAGCTTTCATCGCGCCACTGATCGCGCTCGACCACGCCGACGAAATTGATCAGTTCGCCGCGCCGCACCCGGTAGGTGACAGCATGCTTGCCGCGCCCGGCCCAGACGATCGCTGCATGCGGCAGGTCAGGCGCAACGTCGGCATCGACGGTGATCCGCCACGCAACCGCGCCGGTGAAATGCGCCTGATCCTCGCCCAGCATCTGCTTGCGCACAGTCGAGCGCGACCCATCCGCGCCGACCAGCAGGTCCGCTTCGATGATCGCGCCAGTATCGAGCCCGATCTTCAGTCCCGCCGCCTCCGGCACGTAGGCCGCTACGCGCGCGCCAAAGCGCAAGCGCACGTCGGCGAACTGTGCCGCGCGGCGCAGTATCTCGATGAAGTCGGCGCGATGGATGTGCAGGTAAGGCGCGCCATAGCGCTTGCGCGCGGCCCGGCCCATCGGGATCGAGAAAACCTTGGCGCCGGTCCTGCCGATGCGCATCTCCAGCGCCTCTGGCTCGCACGAGACCGCGGACGCGGCCTCCGCAACACCCAGCACCTCCAGCCCCTTCATGGCATTGGGGCTGAGCTGCAGGCCGGCCCCGACCTCGCGAAGCTCCGGCGCGCGCTCGATCACCTCGACCTCGAAGCCAGCCTTGGCGAGAGCGATCGCGGCGCTTAGCCCGCCTATCCCTGCTCCCGCGACGACGACTTTCATGACTGTCCGCAAGCTGCCGGGCTGGTCCCGCTCCAAGGCGAGATAGACCGGTCAACCCCGCCCGTCACCTGCCGCCCCGCGAATACAGCCACGACGTTTCCAGTGCGCCGAAGCGACACTGGAAGCCGTTGACCTGTCTTGAAGAAACCTGGAGCGGGCGGAGGGATTCGAACCCTCGACCCCGACCTTGGCAAGGTCGTGCTCTACCCCTGAGCTACGCCCGCATCCTTGGGGTGCCCGGCCTTTGGGGCCGGGGAGCGGGTCTTTAAGCCGAAAGGGGTCCGGGATGCAAGGGGCTAGCGGCGTCGGGCTTTCCCAGGCCGGTTAACCCGTCCCACCTAGCCGCCCAGCCCGGGCAGCGGCGCCTTCGGCGTCTTCAGCTTGCGCTTGGTGATATGGGTGTCGGCCGTGTCGCCGGTCGCGACATTCTCGCCCTTCATGTAGTGGCGCTGCCACTTGGCCTTCATCGCCTCGGCCTCACGGTTCATCAGGCGCTTGTTGAAGTCGCCACGGCTTTCCGCCCAGACCTTGAACTCCTCGTTCAGCGGTTCGTTGGTGGAAAGCAGGCGCAGGCTCGGCTGCACCTCTTCCAGTTTCTTGTCCTGCATCAGCGTGATGAAGCAGAACGGCTCGCCCTTTTCGAAGCGCACCTTGCCCGGTCGCGTCATCTGCCAGTTCATGGTGAAGGGAAACGGCAGCCACTCCGTCTCGATCAGGCCCTGCAGCGGATAGATGCCGTCCTTGGGCTCGTTCGGCGGTCCCATGGCCCAGACCGACCAGCCCGGATCGGTGCGGAACAGGTGGCCGGTGTGGAAGGTGACGATGCCGCGCCGGAAATGGCTGTCGGCGACATTCTTCACCGGCGGCCAGGCTTCGTCCCCGGTGATCTTGATGTTGGCTTCCATCATCCCGCCATCCCATTCGATGGTGAGACCGACGGGGCAGAGGATTTCCCAGCCCGTGCAGTTCGCCATGGTCAGCGGCAGGCAGCGATAGGGGTGGCGATCCTGGAACGCGTCCATCCAGTTGCGTCTGCCCTCGCCCGGCACGATCTGCGGCGCCCAGTCGTGGATCTTGTAGCAGTCGAGGCGCATGCGGCTGTTCCCGTATGGATCGGCGAGGCCAGTGGGCCTCTAGTGGGCTTCTCATGCCCGGTCTGCCCATTTAGACCACCCGGCATGACAGATCAAAACGCCCCAACAGGAGAGCGCGGCCCGAGTCCCGCCCCTGATGATTTCAGCCGCGAACCGGAAAAGCCGCTGTTGGCCCTGCTGGACCGGCTGGGCATCCGCACCACCACCGCTACCCACGCCAAGGTCTTCACCGTGGCTGAAAGCAATCTGGTCAAGACCGATATCCCCGGCGGGCACACAAAGAACCTCTTCATGAAGGACAAGTCCGGCCAGCTGGTGCTGATCTCGGCGCTGGGTACCAGCACGCTTCCGCTCAACCAGGTCCACAAGGCCCTCGGAACCCAGCGCCTGTCCTTCACCGACGCCCCGGTGCTGTGGGAGGGCTTAGGCGTCACCCCGGGCTCGGTCACCGGCTTTGCATTGATGAATGACCCCGCGGGACGCGTGAAATTCGTCATGGACGAGGCCCTGCTCGCCTACGAAACCCTCAATTTCCACCCCCTGCGCAACGACATGACGACCTCGATATCCCGGGCAGATTTCCTCGCTTTTGCAGGGGCTACGGGGCATACGGTGACCCGCGTCGATTTCACCAAACTGGCCGGCAACTGAAAACGTTGCTGTTTCAGACCCGAACGACCATCTATGCAGGCGCAAACGGCCGGATGCCGGCCTGACCAGACTTCCCCGACCAAACTTCAAGGAGCCTTTCCGTGGACATCATCGGCGCAGGCGCAGGACGCCCCCCGGCCGGCGGACCCAAGAGCCCGCACGTGATCGACGGCACCGACCAGACCTTCATGGCCGACGTGATCGAACCGTCGAAGACCGTGCCGGTCATCGTCGATTTCTGGGCCTCCTGGTGCGGCCCCTGCCGCTCGCTCGGCCCGACGCTCGAGAAAGTCGTCGGCGAGAACGACGGCGCCGTGAAGATGGTCAAGATCGACGTCGACAAGAACCCCGGCGTCTTCGCCCAGATCGCAAAGATGACGGGCTCGCAGTCGATCCCGACCGTGGTCGCGTTCAAGAACGGCCAGCCGGTCGACGCCTTCATGGGCGCCCTGCCCGAAAGCCAGGTCCGCGCCTTCATCAACAAGCAGAAGGGCAATGGCGCAAGCGAAGGCCCGACCGTCGCCGAAATGCTCACCGCTGCCGAGGATGCCTCCGACGCCAGCGATTTCACCGCCGCCGCCGAGATCTACGCGGCTGTGCTCGATCAGGAGAAGGACAATATCGAGGCCCTCGCCGGCCTTGCCCGCTGCTATCTCAAATTCGGCGACACCGAGCGCGCCCGCCAGATCGCGGAGCTGATTCCAGAGGCGAACCGCAAGCACCCGTCGGCCGCTGGCATCTTCTCGACGCTCGAACTCGCGAGCCACGTTCTCGCGCCCGACGAAACGCTGGACCTGCAGACGCGCGTGCGCAACACGCCCACCGACTGGGACGCACGCTTCGATCTTGCCGCCATTCTCGCCGGACAGGGCAAGCACGAGGACGCCGCCGAAAACCTGCTCGCCATCCTCGAGAAGAATCTCAACTGGAAGGAAGGCGCAGCGAAAGAGCAGCTGCTCAAGATCTTCGAAGCCGCCGGACCCAAAGCCGAGGTAACGAAGGAAGGCCGCCGCCGGCTGTCGGCGATCCTGTTCCGCTAGAGGTCATTCGAGATGACAAGCGATCCGGTATGGGATCCTGCGTGGAATCCACCGGATACTCGCGTGTACGTCTTTAACTCGGTGATGTGGTCTGTGACGACCTACGCAACCATGGCTGAAGCGATCGAGCAGACGCCCGGCATCGAAATCGCCGAGAAGGACACGTTCTTCTTCGCCGCAGACGGGTCGTCGTTGCAGCCGCACTTCTCGAAGCCCGCGCACTTCCACAGCGACGGAAAATCCTACACCAACGGCGTCTACTCGCTGTCGCCCGGAACCGGCCGCACGTTGCAGAGCTGGCTGTTCAGCTAGATCTGCTCGCCTTCGCGAACTCGATCCTGATCATCGCGGGCGTCAAGCCCAGCGCAGGCGGTTTGCCCGGCGCAGGCGCAACGTCCGCAACGATCATCGCGGGCCGCGCGACACCCGCCCAGCGCTCGGCAGTCAAATCCGACAGCCGCAGGCACTGCTCTGCCCCGAAGAAGGCGCGTCCCACGGCAAGCCAGTCCAGCTCCCGCGTTGGTGAGCGCACCGAGGCGGTGAACTCGTAGACGCGATTGTCCACCAGCAGGATCGAGAGGTTCTTCGGTTTTGCGCCCGTGATCGTCGCGAGCGACGTCAGGTTCATCGCAAGCGCCCCGTCACCCGCGATCGCCAGCACCTGCTCGTTCGGCCTTACCGCCGCGAGACCCAGCGCCACCGATGTCGCCAGCCCCATCGGGCCCGAGACGTAGAGGTTGCGCGCATCATGTCCGCTGGCTTTCAGCCAGCCCGACTGCGAGCCGATGTCCGACACCGCGAACGGCCGCGCCGGATAGAGCGCCAGTGCCGCCGCGATCGCATCCTTCTGCGAAGGAAGATTGCTCTGAGTGCCAATGGGCGCGCTCATGCTGCGGCCTCCGCGCCGAGCCGCTTCTCGAGGGCGATGATCACCGGCTTCCTTGCCGCCTCCGCCCATTTGAATGCCGCAGGGATCAGGTCGTCGGGGAAATCGCCCGCATCGAAGTCGAACACGCGCGCCATCGGTCGCACACCCGCATCAAACGCCTCGCGCTTCTCGATGTCATAGCCATTGGGGTCGGCGAGCGCCCCCCTGTTGGTCACGATCACGACGAAGGGCAGGCCATACCGCAGCCCCATCGTTGCGAACGCTCCCAGCGAGTTGAGCAGTCCGGCGTTCTGCACCATCACCAGCGCGCGCTCGCCCGCCATCGCGGCGCCGCTGGCGACGCCGATGCACTCTTCCTCGCGCGCGCAGGCGATGTAGGGAAAATCCGCCGCGGCCTCGCACAGCATGATGGTCTGCGCCAGCATGCCGTCGGGCACGCCTGTGACCAGTTTCGGCTTTGCCGCCACGATCGATCTGAACAGCCTGTCGCCGCCCGATGCCTGTCCGGCCAAGACGCGCTCCTTCGCAACCTGTCCCGTCCTAGGCTGCGCGCCGCGCCCGATCAAGCACGCAACAGAACGGGCGGGACTTTCGTCCCGCCCGCAGGCTCCCTCGGAGGTCAAGCCTTAGTCGTGCGGTATCGGATCGGGTCGTTCAGATCGGGTCGCCGGATCAGTTCTTGGCGGCCATCACCTGGTCGGCGAGCTTAGCGCCGTCTTTCAGCTGCCAGCGCACGCTCACCTTGTCGCCGGCCTTGAAGGCGCCGGCCGAAGCGCCCGCCGCGAACTTGAACGTGTCACCCGAGGCGAGCTTGAGTTCGGTGGCGCTCACGCTGGTGATGGCGCCGGTCGAGTATTCCTCATGCGGACGAGCCGCATGCGGCTTGGCTTTGGGCGGCGCGGCGAACGCAGCCATCGGAAGCGCCGCGGTCAGGAGAGCGGCGGCGGCGAGTACGATCTTGCTGGAGGGTTTCATGGGAGAGGCGTCCTCATTTCCCCTGCCCTCTGTCGGGCTCACGGGGACACTTGATCGGACAGTCCTGGGCTCGTCGGGTCGCGAAGTCCGTCTGTTTTCGCCGGCGCGTCCCTGTCCGTGAGGAGAAAGATGGGCCCGCAAATCGCGGAAGTCATCGCTCGCGGAAATAATGTGCCTGCAATCCCGGTGTCATCTTCCCCAGCGACAGTGTTTGTCATGGCGCAGAGATTCGACCCCTCGGCGCCATGATCTCGGCCTCTCTCAGGCCTCTTTCTCCCCGACGCCTTTCGTGCCCACTGTCCTCCCAGATCATGCCGGTCTGGGAGGCCGGTCTCGGGGAGGACAGAGTGGACATCTTTTTCAACATGACATCGGCGCAGGCGGCTGCGCTCAATATCGGCCTGCTCATCGTGCTGATGCTCGGGCTCAAGCTCTATGTCGGCAACCGCCGCGGCGTCATGAAAATTCCCTCCGGCGAGACCACACCGGAATTCAGCCGCATCACCCGCGTCCAGCTCAACGCCGTGGAAGACGTGCCGCCGCTGATGGCGGGCATCGCAGGTCTTGCTCTTCTCGGCATGCCGGCCTGGTACATCCACGTGGCGGGCCTCGTTCTGTTCGTGTCGCGCATCCTGCACGCGACCGGCCTTGCCTCCTCCGGCGGCTTCTCCTTCGGCCGCCTCGCGGGGACGATGGGCACGTTGCTGGCCTATCTTGCGATCGCTGGGGCGCTTTTGGTCCACGCCTTCACGCCTTGAGCGGAGGCCGCTGGACCCGCAGGACTAGACCCCGTGACTGGACTCGGGCGACGGCAACGCCATGTCATGCTAGGGTGTCGCCGTATCGTGTGGGGTCGCCGTCCGGTTCAGAGGCTGCTCAGTGCCGCGCGCCTATAGAAAACCTTCCGACCTTCCGGTCGCCATTCCGGTCTTTCCGCTGGGCGGCGCACTGCTGTTTCCGCGCGCCGTCCTGCCGCTCAACATCTTCGAGCCCCGCTATCTGTCGATGGTCGATGCCGCCCTCGTAGGCCACCGGCTGATCGGCATGATCCAGCCGGCTGGCCTCATAACACCCACCGATGAGGACACTCCCGAGCTGGCGATGGTCGGCTGCGCGGGCCGAATCACCGGTTTCCAGGAGACTGAGGACGGCCGCTATCTCATCGCTCTGACGGGCATTTCGCGCTTCCGGGTCAAGGAAGAGATCGTCCACGAGGGGGCCTATCGCATCGCCCGCGCCGACTGGGAGCCCTTTGCCGCCGACCTTGTCCGCGACCCCGGGCTCGCTGACACCGCCCGCGCCCGGCTCGCCGATGCGCTCAGATCCTACCTCGAGCGCGGCAGCATGAAGGCCGACTGGTCCGCGGTGGAAGAGGCGCCCGTCGACACCCTTATCAACTCCCTTTCGGCAGGCTGCCCCTTTACGAATTCGGAGAAGCAGGCGCTTCTTGAGGCGCGCACGCTCGAAGAGCGGTGCACGGCGCTCATAACTCTGCTAATGATGGAGCGGCCGGGTCAGGGTGGCGGATACGTTCAATGAGCAGCACTGCAAAGAAATCCGATGAGCCGATGGACGCCGACCCCGGCGTCGATCCGCGTCTTCTCGAAGTCCTGGTCTGCCCAGTGACGCGCTCGGCGCTCACCTATGACCGCGAGGCGAACGAGCTGGTCAGCCGCGCCGCGGGTCTCGCCTTCCCCATCCGCAACGGCGTCCCCGTGATGCTTCGCGACGAGGCGCGCGACATCGGCGCCCAGGACTAGTGGCCGCCCCGCGCCATGATCCGCCCTGGCCTGTCGACCTCCGTTTCCAGAAGGCCGAAGCACAGCTCCTCGTCCGCTTCGACGACGGGTACGAGGCCTCGATCCCCTACGAACTCCTGCGGGTCGAAAGCCCCAGCGCCGAAACCAAGGGCCATGGCGGTGACCGCCCACCCCCGCCCACAAAGAAGCGACATGTCGGCGTCATCGGCGCCGAACCTGTCGGCCGCTACGCCCTCCGCATCCGCTTCGACGACGGCCACGACACCGGCCTCTTCACCTGGGCCTTATTGCGCGAGCTCTCCGAGCAGAAGACCTCCCGCATGGCGGCCTATCTCGGCCGGCTGAAGGATCTTGGTCTTTCGCGGGAGTGACGGTTCGGCAAACGCGTATTCCTCCGCTTGTCATCCCGGAAGCGCGCAGCGCTGTCCGGGAACCATTTCTCTGATCGTCCCACTTGATGAATGGATCCCGGACAACAGCTTCGCCGTTTCCGGGATGACACCGAGATTTTAGAACGGTTATCCCACAGCCAAAGGCCTTACGGCCCTGAATCCATTGAGCGCGACTCAATAGTTATCCCCGTCCCCTCGGACCGGGCGGATACTCGCGCCCATGACCCAGGCACGAACCTGCGCAAACGGGCTGGTAACCCCATCGCTTCCCCAGCCTTGGCTGGCAGCGCTGCTGCGCATGTTCGTCGAGCTTGTGCTCAACGTTGGTTCTTTCGTCCAGATGCGCGCCCGCCGTCTTCCCGCTGAATGCCACAGCGACGTGACGCCGACCGCGCTGCCCGAAGGATGGACCGGCATCATCCAGGAAAGCAAACCGGCTGCAACGAACAGCCAGACTATCGAAGCCTTCATGCTGAGGGATCGCGACGCGATCGTCTCGAAGCACGAGGGCGTGCTCACGCACATTGGTCCGAGGGGAACACCTCCCCTTGGAAAGGGGAGGTCGGCATTTCGGCGAAGCCGAAATCCGGGCGGGGATCACTTCGTCCCGCGCCCGCCGGCCAGAAAGACCCCCACCCAGATTCTGACTGCGTCAGAACCTGACCTCCCCCTTCCAGGGGGAGGCGAAACCGCGCCCGCCTAGGCGGCCGCGCGCTCATTTCCGGAAAACCCAACCCGCCGGCCCCGCCAGCGAGAGCGCGAACCTATGTCCGCGCCATCAGGCTCGGCAGTTCGCCCAGATCACCACCCGCCTCTTTCGCAAACAGCTTGCGCGCCTCGCGCAGCGAGCCCGCCGCCGACATCGCAAGGCCAGCCGCCAGTCTCACTGGCAGAGGCGAGGAGAACACGCGCGCAAAACCTTCCATCGCCGCCGCCGTTGCGGCCACATCGGCCCGCCGCCAGCGCGTATAGGGCTCCAGCGCGCTCTCGGCCCCGATGTCCAGCCCGACCCGGCCGGCCTCGACGATCACATCGACCAAGGCTGCCGCATCCTTGAGTCCGAGATTGAGCCCCTGCCCGCCCAACGGATGGATCACATGTGCGCTGTCGCCTGCCAGCGCCGCGCGAGATCCATGGAAGCGTTCTGCTACATAGAGCCCGACCGGAAACGCATGCCGCGGTCCAGCCAGTCTGGCGTCGGGCAGGAAAGCGCCCGCCTTCTTCGCCAGCTCAAGCTCGAAATCCCGTTCGCTGAGCGCAACCAGCGCTGCCGCCACCGCCGCCTTCTCCATCCAGATCAGGTTGGCGCGGCCATCCTTGAGAGGCAGCACCGCCATCGGTCCACCCGGCAGGAAGACCTGCCGCGCCGCTCCGTTGTGCGGCTGGCCGAGCTTCACCGTCGTGGAGATAGCTGTCGCGTCATAGTCCCAGCCTTCGAATCTCAGTCCCGCCGCCTTGCGCACCACCGACCGAGCGCCATCGCATCCGACGACCAGCGACGCCCGCACCTCGCCCGAGCCTAGCTGCAGCACCGCGTACGGATCACCGAACGACACGCTCTCGACCTTTGCCGGCGCCTTCAGGCTGACGCCCTGCTCCGCCGCCACCGCCTCATGCAGCACAGGCAGCAGGCGCGAGGCCTCGATCATGTAGCCGAGCACCGGCTCGCTGCACTCTTCCGCCATGAAGGAAATGCCGCCGATCCGGCCCTCGGCCTCGACCTGCGTCACCGGCTCGGCATCGGCCAGCAGCCGGTCTTCCAGTCCGAGCGCCCGGAAGATCCGCCAGCACCCATAGGCGATGAAATAGGCCCGACTGTCGGCAACAGGCTTGCCGGGTTTCGGCGGCGCCATGGCGTCGGCCACTACCGTCTCATACCCGCGGCGCGCGAGTGCGAGCGCCAGCGTCAGTCCCACTGGCCCGCCGCCGGCAATGGCGACGTCACAGCGCTTTGGGGTCCGGGCAGCGGCCATGGCCAAGACATAAGCCAGCCGGCGCGGAAAGAAAAAGGGGCGCGGCGATTAAGCCGCGCCCCCATTCCCTCTGCCTCACCCCAGTTCCGAAGTTTCGGGCGTCGCGCCGGCAACGCCAGCGGGGCGAGGTAACTCGGGCCGATCCTACACGTGGTAGGCCGACTCGCCGTGTTCGTTGATGTCGAGGCCTTCTTCCTCGACGTCCTGCGACACGCGCAGCAGTCCAAGCACGCGAAGTGCGAACCAGATCGCGAAGCTGATGACGCCGGACCAGACCAGCGTGATCACCACGCCGGTGGCCTGTGCCGTCATCTGCGCAACAAGGTTGTATTCGGCGACCGGGCAGGTCGCGAGGACCTTGCCGGCTTCCGAGCAGCCGACATAGTCGACCACGCCAGCGCCGCCCCAGGCCGGATTGACCAGGAGGCCGGTGCCCAGCGCGCCGATGATGCCGCCGATGCAGTGGATGCCGAACACGTCGAGCGAGTCGTCATAGCCGAGCACCTTCTTCACCGTAGAGCAGAAGAAGAGGCAGACCGGCGAGACGACGAGGCCGAGGATGATCGCGCCGACCGGACCGGCGAAGCCGGCGGCAGGCGTGACAGCAACAAGCCCCGCAACGATGCCCGAGCACATGCCGAGCAGGCTGGGACGACGGCGCAGGACCCACTCCACCAGCATCCACGAGAACCCTGCCGCAGCCGTGGCGAGGAAGGTGTTCGTCATGGCGAGGCCGGCATAGTAGTTCGACTCGAGGTTGGAGCCGGCGTTGAAGCCGAACCAGCCGACCCACAGAAGGCCGGTGCCGATCAGCGTCATCGTCAGCGAGTGCGGCGGCATCGGCTCTTTCTTGTAGCCGGTGCGCTTGCCGAGAACGATGGCGCCCATCAGAGCGGCGATACCCGCATTGATGTGGACGACGGTGCCGCCGGCGAAGTCGAGCGCGCCCTTGCCCCAGATGAAGCCTGCACGGATCGGGTCTTCAGGGTTGGCTGCGACCAGATCGGGGCCGGGCCAGAACCAGACCATGTGGGCGATCGGGTAGTAGACGAGCAGCGGCCACACGATCGAGAACACCACGATGCCAGCGAATTTCACGCGCTCGGCGAGACCGCCGAGGACGAGCGCTGCGGTGATGCACGCGAAGGTCATCTGGAAGCAGATGAAGACGATCTCGTGGATGTAGACCCCGGTCGAGAACGTCGCCGCGAGGTTGTCGGAGAGATCCGTCACCGTTCCGTCGACCACGTCGTTGAGGAACAGTCGCCCTCCTCCGCCGATGAATTCGTTGAGGTCGCCCCCATCGGTGAAGGCGAGGCTGTAGCCCCACAGCGCCCACGCGATCATACCGATGACGGTCACGGTCGAGACCTGCATCAGCACCGACAGCATGTTTTTGGAGCGGACCAGGCCGCCATAGAACAGGGCGAGGCCGGGGATAATCATCAGAAGAACGAGGATGGTGGAGACGAGCATCCAAGTCTCGTCGCCCTTGTCCACGGTCGCCGCCGGAGCTTCGATCGCGCCCGCAGCTGCCGCAGGCTCTTCCGCCGCCACCGTTGCTTCAGGTGCAGGCGCCGCCTCCGGGGTTGCCGCCGGGGCCTCCGCCGCAGGCGCTTCCGCTGCCGGAGGCGTAGCAGGCTGCTGAGCCACTGCCGGCGTCAGCGTTGTGAACACGAAAGCGGCGGCCATTGCCGCCAAACCGGCTTTCAGACCAGTCCCCCAAAGTGAAAGTCGATCCAGTCGACTGATTTTATTAGTCATTTGTCTCCCCTGAGGTTGACTAGCAACCGGCGCCAAAGCTCAAACGCACCCACCACACGGACGTGATCCGCCCCCGGACGATGCGACGCCGATAGGGGCGTCAGGCTGCCCATTGGACAAGCAAAGGGGGGCGCGGCGTCTTGGACTCCTTCGCAACTGCACAAGTTTTGGGCGCCTGCCCGTGTGCACGCTTTGGAACAGGGCATGGACGTCCGGCGAAAGGGCCGCCGTTACCGGCTTGCATGCGCCGCCGGAAAACCCCGCTAAACCTGTCGATGTGAACCACCGCAAGGCTGGATCATGGGGATAGGCCCTGGAGGCTGCGGAAACGCGCTTCCGGGGCCCTTTTTTGTCCCAATTCACAACGCCAGCGTAACGATATTTTCCCGGTCCAAGCCTGTGGAAAAGCCGGTTTGGTAGCGCCCCGTTAAGCCCCTCCGCGCCAGTGTCGTCCTGCTTCACTTCCCCTGTTTGTTCGAGCGAGGACGAAGGCATGCCGCATCCGCGTGCGCCCCACTCTGGAGACGACGGCTACGAGGCGCGCGGGTCTGGCGCGCTGAGCCGTTTCCTGACTGGTCTCGGCGCGTTCTCGGCTGGCGTCTTCATCTGTGGCGCATGCTCGTCCTTTTCGGCGGATGATCCGAGCTTCAACTTCGCCCCGTCCGGTATCGATCCGGAGACAGGCGCGGAAATCCTGGTCGCGCCCGCCAACATGTTCGGCCATCTCGGCGCCATTGGCGGCGACCTGATGATGCAGGGCTTTGGCTGGACCGCGATCCTGATCGGCTTCGCGCTGATGGTCGCCGGCGTTCGCCGTGCCTTTGGCATCGGCCAGCAGGATCCGGCTGCCTGGATGTGGGGCTTTGCCGCTATTCTCTTCGCGGCGTGCTGTCTTGCTGAATGGCCTATCCCGCGTTCGTGGGACATGGCCGCGGGCCTCGGCGGCGTCATCGGCGAACTGATGCTCGCGCTCTGCGCGACGCCGTTTGCCGCAGTCAAGATTCCCGAGCCCCAGCTGTGGGCGTCCGCACTATCCGGCGTCGCCGCCATCCTCTTCGCCGCGATGGCAATGGGTCTTGGCGCCAGCGACGGCGCTTCGCTGTGGCGCGCACTGACCCGCAAGACCGAGCGCGAGCCCGCACCGGCCATCGTCGGTGTCCCTGCCCTTGCCTCTCGCCCTGCCACGTCGGGCGGTCTCGGCGGCATGGTCGAAGGCGTCGCCCGTCTGTTTGGCAAGAAGCCGGAAGAAGTCATCGAGCCGATCGTCTTCACTGAAGAGGATGGCTTCGAGGAAGGCGAGCGCGGCTTCTTCACTGCCGTCGAGAAAGCCGAAGGCGCCGATGGCCGCACGCGCCCGATCACGCCACGCGTTCTCGAAAGCCGCCCCATTCCGGACGCCGCTACGGCCGCAGCTCCTGCGCCGCGCAATGTTACACGCTCCAGCTCACAGCAGCCCGGCGCACGCGCTGCCGCGGCCCAGCAGCAGGCGGCGCGCGTTGCAAACAGCGCCATTCCACCGATCGAACTGCTCGACATTCCGCCGCAACGCTCGTCCGACGTCGACGAAGCTCGCCTGCTCGACATGGCCGACCGCCTGCAGGCCGTGTTCAACGACTTCAAGGTGAAGGGCCGCATCACCGAGGTTCGCCCCGGTCCCGTCGTCACGCTGTTCGAACTTGAGCCCGCTCCGGGCGTGAAGTCCTCGCAGGTCATCTCGCTCGCCGACGACATCGCGCGTTCGATGTCAGCGACCTCGGCACGTGTCGCCGTTATCCCCGGCCGCAACGCCATCGGCATCGAACTGCCGAACCCGACGCGCGAGACCGTCTATCTGCGCGACCTGCTCAACGCGAACGAGTTCTCGCGCAGCCGCGCCGCTCTCCCGCTCGCACTGGGTGAGTCGATTGAAGGCCAGCCAATGATCGCTGACCTCGGCAAGATGCCTCACCTGCTCATCGCCGGCACCACCGGCTCGGGCAAGTCGGTCGGCATCAACGCGATGATCCTGTCGCTGATGTTCAAGCTGCCGCCCGAGAAGTGCCGCTTCATCATGATCGACCCGAAGATGCTGGAACTCTCGATCTACGAGGGTATCCCGCACCTGCTTGCTCCTGTGGTCACTGACCCGCAGAAGGCCGTGCTGGCCCTGAAGTGGGTCGTGCGTGAAATGGAGAGCCGCTACGAGATCATGTCCAAGATGGGCGTGCGCAATCTCGCCGGCTTCAACCAGAAGGCCGAGGAAGCCGCCGCGAAGGGCGAGCACCTCACCCGCCAGACACAGACTGGCTGGAACAAAGAAACCGGCGAAGCGATCTGGGAAAACGAGCTCATCAAGCCCGAACCTATGCCGCACATCGTGGTCATCATCGACGAGATGGCCGACCTCATGCTTGTCGCCGGCAAGGACATCGAGAGCGCAGTGCAACGTATTGCCCAGATGGCGCGCGCGGCCGGCATCCACCTCATCACCGCCACGCAGCGCCCCTCGGTCGACGTCATCACCGGCACGATCAAGGCCAACTTCCCGACCCGCATCTCCTACATGGTCACCACCAAGATCGACTCGCGCACCATTCTCGGTGAGCAGGGCGCCGAACAGCTTCTCGGCATGGGCGACCTTCTCTGGATGCAGTCGGGCGGCAAGATCACCCGCGTCCACGGCCCGTTCGTGAAGGACGAGGAAGTCGAGCGCGTGGTGTCGTGGCTCAAGGACCAGGGCACGCCGCAATACATCGAAGGCATCACCGACGAGGTGGAAGAAGAAGCCTCGGTCGCCGACGCCGCCTTCGGCACGAGCTCAGGCGATCCGGAAGAGGACATGTACCGCGAAGCTGTCGCCGCCGTCGTCCGCGACAAGCGCCCGACCACGTCCTATGTGCAGCGCGTCCTGCGTATCGGCTACAACCGCGCCGCCTCGATGATCGAGCGCATGGAACGCGAAGGCATCATCTCCGGCGCGGATCACTCAGGCAAACGCCAGATCATCCCGCGCGATGGCCGGGATCATGGCGACGCGGCGGCCTAGGCCAGCCCTGCCCTCCCCAGAACGACAAAGGCCGGCTCCACCAAGCCGGCCTTTTCATATCTCGGTCGGCCGGCGGCCGCTCAGCGCGCCTCGGCTTCGGCGTCGGCTGCTTTCTTGCGGGCGGCTTTCTTCGCGCGGCCTTCGGCGAGGTCGCGCTGACGCGCCACTTTCTTCTCGGCGAGTTCAACGACCCGCTCCGTGCGGCGCGTCTCCATGGCGGCGGCGATGATCGGCAACAGCCCCGCGGCGTCGGCCTGCTGTTTCGGCGACCCGCTTTTGGCCAGGCGCTCTGCGTTCAGCTGGAGATTTTCCAGCTCTTTCTGGTTCATCTCGGGAATTCGCTCTTCGATGGTCACGCGCGGCTCCTGTGCGCTGGAACGGCCGGTGGCGACGCGCCTGCCGGATCGTCAATCCTGACGTCCCTGCGGGGAAATAAGGCCCACCTTCTCTAGAACGACCTTTGTTAGATGGGTTCTGGACAGAACTTAATCAAGAAAAATCGCCCGCCTGCGCCTACCCCCGTTGCCGCGCTTTGCGGCAGGGGCCTTCTCGTGTATAAGGCCGCCATCGAGTTTCGGCCGACGACTTGGCCTCGCCCACCCGGGCACGCTGACGACATCCCCACACTTGATGCACTAGGCGGTCGCGTGCGCGCGGACGTCGTCACACACTTAAGGAAGACTTTCCATGGCTACGGGTACTGTTAAGTGGTTCAACACCACCAAAGGCTACGGCTTCATCCAGCCGGACAACGGCAGCAAGGACGTGTTCGTCCACATCAGCGCGGTGGAAGCCGCCGGCCTGCGCGGCCTCAATGAAGGCCAAAAGATCACGTTCGAAGAACAAGCTGACAAACGCTCCGGCAAAATGTCGGCCGTCAACCTTCGCGCGGTCTGATTGAGCTAACGCGGTGCTGCGTGCAGCCGCAGCTCGCGAACAGGAAAGGCCGGCTCGAAAGAGCCGGCCTTTTCATTTGGACCGAGACGTCACGCCCCAGTCCGGACGCCTCAGTCCGGACGCCTCAGTCCGGACGCCTCAGTCCGGCGACTGGCAGTAGGTGACCTTGAACGCGCCGATGCAGAAGACCTCGACACCGTTTGCAAGCTTGGCGCTGTAGGACAGAGCCACGAAATAGTCGTGCGCCTCCGAGATGGTTTGCAGCTGCGCCAGCTTGTTGTCGGGAACATCAGCCGACGTGGCTTGCGCCTTTTCGTACGCTGCTACGCTCTCCTCGACAGCTTCGCGCAAATCGTCTGGCTTCGGCTTGGTAAAGAGCCCGATCGAGACCAGCGCCACAAGGATAATGCCGACAACGACGAGATAACGGCGGATCACGTTACTTCTTCTCCGGCGTCGAACAGAAGAACTGCGAGAACACGCCGAGGCACTCGACCAGCACCGTGTCGCCCGAGCGCACCGTGTATTTCGTCGCGACCAGCAAGTCTTCGAAATCGTCCTTGCGGGTCGCAGCGTTGATGACGCTGCCGATCAGGTCGCCAATGACATCGCCCTCTTTGCCCTTTTCCGCCAACACTTCGTTGGCGTGAGTGCGGTGAGCTTCGAGCGTCGGCTTGGTAAGATAGCCGCCCACGGCAAGCGCGCCTGCGAGCAGGAGGATCAGCAACAGTCTCATCGTGTTTTCTTCCTCGCCCTCGGTTTCGCGGCTTTCTTCGGAACCGCTGGAAGCGGCGTCCCCTCGTCCCAAGCCTTCAGCCACTTCTTGGGCGCATTATGGCGCCACTGCCGTGTCAGATACCCGCGCAGCGTCTTCGCATCGAGCCTTTTCAGCCGCGCGAGTACATACGGATAGCTTCTGTAGTGATCGGTGAAGTGGAATGTCCCGGGATCCGCCTCGCACAGCATCTCGCGTTCATCGAGCGGCACCTGGCCCAGCACCACGCTGTCGTCCTCTTTCCTGAGGCGAGCGAGAAACTTCCCGAAAGCCTTGTAGGCCGGCTGACCGTAGGAGGTGGCGTATTCCGTCTCCGGAAAGCCCATCACCACCTCATGAAACTGTTTCGGTCCCATCGCGTTAGCTATCCCCATGACCCCTCACAAACACCTTAGGACTGAACCGATGTTCATGAAAACAGGGCGAAAAAACCTTGGCAGCGTCTTGTTTTCGCCGGTCGCGAGGACGAGGTTCGGCTCCATGAGCATCCTGTCCGCCTTTATCCCGCTTGCCCTTTCCGGCGCTGGCCTGACCGCGCAAGCCGCCCCGCCCGCCCCTGTCGCACCGCTGGCGGCGCCTGCGCCGATCGTCGCACAGCCGACAATGACGCCGGTCAAAGTGACGCCCGCGATCGCAAGACCGGGCGATGCCAGGCTCATCAAGATCCAGAGTCCGTCGCCCTCGCCTGTCCCGGCGATGGACCGCAACACGATCATCGATCGCGTCGGCAAGGCGATGACCGAAGTGAAGACCGTGCAGGGCCGCTTCACCCAGGTCGATCCTACCGGCTCGCCGTCTTCCGGCGCGTTCTACATCAACCGTCCGGGCAAGGTGCGTTTCGAGTACACCTCGCCGGAGCCCATTTTCATTGTGTCGGACGGCACAACCGTCTCGATCGAGGAGCCCAAGCGCAAGGCGTATGATGCCGTGCCGCTGTCCTCAACGCCGCTGCATCTCTTCCTGCGCTCGAACATCGACCTCAAGAAGGACGGCAGTGTCGCCGACGTGCAGACGTCGAACGGCTCCTACTTCGTGACGCTGGTCGACAAGACCGGCGAAGCCGAGGGCAAGATGATCCTCCAGTTCCGTACGTCGGACTTCGAACTGCTCGGCTGGCGCCAGCTCGACGGCACGGGCGCGGAAACGCGCGTGCAACTCAGCGACATCAAGAAGAACGTCACGATGAAGCCATCCCTGTTCGTGGTCAAAGACCCCAACGACGACGATCGCCGCAACTAGCCCTGGGATAACCCTTAGGCGCAGCGATTCGCCGAAAT
Organism: Hyphomonadaceae bacterium; assembly: GCA_965279205.1. GTDB lineage: Bacteria > Pseudomonadota > Alphaproteobacteria > Caulobacterales > Hyphomonadaceae > UBA7672. The sequence goes on along the minus strand of OZ257144.1, from coordinate 232,690 downwards.
CAGGGTTCGCGGTGCGTCAAGGCCTGACGTCGCGGCGGGGCAACACACAAATTTTAACCATCATACAGATGACAAATCTTGAGGTTCGTGGCGTAATTGCCACTGTGGATCGATGCTGCTCGTGCTCGAGCTTCCCCCCGCGGGCGCTGGAGCGGTTCGAAAGCCGGAGCTATCCCCCGGCCCCATCGCGCCCCCGGGGCGCAAAACGCGCCTGGCTGTCCCCGCGGCTGGGCGCGTTTGTTTGGTAACCGCCGCACCCCGCCAGAAACACGCGAACCCCGGGCGCTTTTCCTTGATTTGAGGGACGGCGCACCCGATTGTCTCGCTGCCTGCAGCCCCCGAAACGGACGTCTCCCCGCGCAATGAACCGCCTCTCTCTGGCGACCTGGAACATCAATTCAGTCCGCCTTCGCATCGACCGCGTGACGGCCTTCCTCAAGCGCGAGAAGCCCGATGTCCTGTGCCTGCAAGAGATCAAATGCCTCGAGGACCAGTTCCCCCGCAAAGCCTTCGAGGCGGCCGGCTACAAACACATCAAGCTCTCCGGCCAGAAGGGCATGCATGGCGTCGCGATCGTCTCGAAGCATGCGATCGAGGAGACCGAGCCGCCGCCCTTCTGCCGTCACGGCCATGCGCGCTGCGCCGCGGTGAAGGTTGCGGGCTTCGAGCTCCACAATCTCTATGTCCCCGCCGGCGCCGACATTCCCGATCCGGCGCTGAACGAGAAGTTCGCGCACAAGCTCGACTTCATCGAGCGCATGCATGATTTCTACGCCGCGCGCGCCGCGAAGCGCTCCGCCCCTCCCTTGCTTGTCGCCGGGGACATCAACATCGCGCCCGAAGAGAATGATGTCTGGTCGCATCGCCAGCTGCTCAATGTGGTGAGCCACACGCCGGTCGAGACCGATGGCCTCAAGCGCATCCTGGCCGACGGCAAGTTCACCGACATCGCCCGCGCCAAGCACAAGCCGGAAGAAAAACTCTACACCTGGTGGAGCTATCGCGCCGCCGACTGGAAGCTCTCGAACCGCGGCCGGCGCCTCGACCACTGGTGGGCCGACAAACGCGCAACGCCGCTGGTCGACATCCAGAGTTACAGGATTCACCCGGAAGAGCGCGGCGGCGAAAAGCCCAGCGACCACGTACCGGTGACCGTTACAGTGACTGCCGCTGCGTAACCGGCGCAGAAACCGGCTGCGCTGGCGGCATGCGCCCTTGATAAGCTAGGGTTGCTCTAACAAATCGGCGGGTGTGGGATGGCAAGCAGACCTTTCTCCGTGGCGACGGGCCTGTCGCTTGTTCTGGCCGGCCTGCTTCTGATCGGCATCAATGCCGTGCTTTCGCCCATGCTGCCCCAGGGCGGTTTCGCTGAGCTTGCCGCCTCAGATGTCTTTTTCATTCGTCAGATACTCGCCGCGCTCACCGCGCTGCTGATGCTCTTCGGCGTCATCGGGCTACATCTCGGCCAGATGCATCGCGCCGGCGCCTTCGGCGCCGTCTCCTTTGCGCTGGCCGTTGCAGGGGCGGTCGCCCTGTTCTCGGTGGAGTGGAATCAGGCCTTCACCATCCGCGATTTCGCGCAGCAGGCGCCCGCGACGCTTGAAGCCGTGGAGGACGCCAAGGGCCTTACGCCTTTCGACATTGGCGCGCTGATTGCCGCGTCCGCGTTCTTCCTCGGCTGGTTCTTGTTCGCGCTGTCGCTGTTCTTCACCAAGGTGTTCTCGCGTATCGGAGCGGTGCTGGTCGCGATCGGCTTCTTCGTCGCGCCGATACTTAGTGCGGCAACGGTGTCCGGCCCCATCGCGCTGATCGGCTCCAGCATTGTGATTGGCGCTGGATGGCTCTTGCTCGGCCTGAGCCTCATGCGGTCGGTGGAGAAGCCGCCAGCCTGAACAACTCCCGCCTGCCCTGCCGGACATCGCCGAACCGCAACGGCCGCATATATCGACATCAACACGCCAGCTGGAGATACGCCTTGAAGCCTCTCGCTCTTGCCGCTGCCCTAACCTTCGCCGCCTGCGCACCGGCGAGCAACGAGCCTCTGGCGCCGACGCCAACCCCGGCAGCGGAAACGGCTCCTGCGCCGGCTGCAGCCGACATGCTGACCGCCGACGGACTCGGCCCGCTGAAGATCGGCATGTCGAAGGCCGAGATCATCGCCGCGGTCGGCGACACGCGAACGCCCGACGCGGTCGGCATTCCGGGCGACTGCATAGAGTTCCAGCCGCTGCGTGCGCCCGATGGTCTCTGGGTCATGCTGGAATCAGACAAGCTGACCCGCATCACGATTGGGGATTTGTCGACGGTGAAGACCGACAAGGGCCTCGGCCTCGGCGACACGCCAGACGCGGTCAAGGCCGCCTACGGCGCCGACGCGAAGGCCAGCCCGCACAAATACCAGGACAACCCCGCTGAATACATCACCTGGTGGAAAGGCGCCCCGCGCTCCGAGCCCTATGTCGAGGACGACGCCGCACGCGGCATCGTCTACGAGATCGACGGCACGGGTAAGGTCGGCGCCATCCACGCCGGCGGCCCGAGCATCCAGTATGTCGAGGGGTGTGCGTAGGCCTGAAGAACAGCCCGATCAGTTCGGTAGCCAAATGCGTATTTTGCCAGTCCGAAGATCCGCCGAATAAATCGAGTGTTGATGGAAAAATGGCATGGGTGAACCGCAGGCACCGCCCACAAGAACCCGCCACACCGACGGTTCTGCGTCCAAAGGTTCATGCGCGTTCAAATAAATGGCCGCCGGGTCGCGGCCCTCCGCTCGAATAGCTGACTCGACCATTGCCATCGCGCGCAAGGCATCTGCTGAGTTCGCGCCGCGATCTGCGCAGACGTAAGTCTTTATTGCAGGCTCCGAGAGGTCAGCAGGGTCCGTCACGTAAACAACAGTATCTGTTGCAGACACTGCAGCGGATCCTGAGGGCGCACATCCGTGCAAACCAAATGCGAAGGCGAAAAGAACTCCGCCTACCCGCATGTCACGCCTGCAGCCGATACCCGCCGCTCTCTGTCAGCAGCAGCCGGGCATTCGCCGGATCGGGCTCGATTTTCTGACGGAGGCGGTAGATGTGCGTCTCCAGCGTGTGGGTCGTCACGTTGGCGTTGTAGCCCCACACTTCCGACAACAGTTCCTCGCGTCCCACTGGCTTGCCCCCTGCCCGGTAGAGATATTTGAGGATGTTGGTCTCTTTTTCGGTGAGGCGGATCTTTCGTTCCTTCTCGTCGATCAGCAGCTTTGCCGCCGGGCGGAATTCATACGGCCCCAGCCGGAAGGTGGCGTCTTCGCTCTGTTCGAACGTGCGCAGGTGAGCGCGCACGCGGGCAAGCAGCACCGAGAACTTGAACGGCTTGGTGACGTAGTCGTTCGCGCCTGAATCCAGTCCAAGGATCGCATCGGCATCCGTCGTCTGGCCGGTCAGCATGACGATCGGCGCGGCGATGCCGTGCTTGCGCATCAGCCGGCAGGCGTCGCGACCATCCATGTCCGGCAGCTCGACATCGAGGATCACCAGGTCAGCCCGGGTTTCCTCGGCCTTCTTGATGCCCTCGCCAGCCGAACTGGCGTGCTCGATCCTGAATCCCTCATGCAGCTCGAACTGCTCGGCCAGCGCCTCACGCAGTTCCGCATCGTCGTCGACAAGCAGGATCGTCTTGGCAGTCGTCATTCGTGGCCGTCCTCCCGGGGAGACGCATCTTCCGTGTGCGCTGCGTCAAGTCTAGGGAGTATGGGGCGAGCAAGGAAGCCATGGCCACGACCCGAACACCGGCTTTTGAAGCAACTTCCTCGGGAATACTCCGATGGGGCGACCGCGAGGTCCGCTGCAGCCTCGGAAGAAGCGGCGTTACGCCTGCAGAATCGAAGCGCGAGGGCGACGGCGCGACCCCTCTGGGCGTTTGGCCGATGCGTCAGGTTTTCTGGCGGCCCGAGCGGCTCGCCGCGCCCGAGACATGCCTGCCGGCGGTCGAACTGATCCCCGAGGCCGGCTGGTGCGATGCTCCGGCGGACCCGTTCTACAATCTTCCCGTCATGCTGCCCTACCCCGCCAGCCACGAGAGGCTCTGGCGCGAGGACGAGATCTACGACCTCATCGTCGTGCTCGGCTACAACGACGCCCCGCCCGTCCCCGGCAAAGGCAGCGCCATCTTCTTGCACATTGCCCGCCCGGACTATTCGCCCACCGAAGGATGCGTTGCCTGCTCGCGCGAGGACCTGCTCGATCTCCTGAAAGCGGCGGCGCCGGGCGACGAACTCGCCATCACCGGCTGATCCTTCCCGCCAATCCTTCCCCAAGGTGAAATCGACATGCGCGCGAGCCGGGGCTAGTCAGTCCCCATGACAGACACGGCCGCACGCCCCGCTGACGCGACCCGCTTTCTCTTCATCGCCGGCGCCCTGATCGCCCTCTCCCACCTTGCCAATGAATGGGCGGCGCTCGCCGCACCATGGGGCCTCGTGTGGAAGGCGTCAGGCATAGCCATTCTCGGGCTCTACGCGCTGAGCCGTCGCGCCTGGGCAGTCGGCATCGGCCTTGTTCTGTCCTCGGTCGGCGATGTGCTGCTCGAGATCTACTTCCAGGCCGGCATGGCGGCGTTCGCGCTGGCGCACATCAGCTACATCGTCGCATTCGCCAACATCATCCGCCGCGACGGCATCAACAAGTCCGGCTGGCTGCTTGCCGCTGCTGTGCTGGTCATCTCGATCGCGCTCGGCGTGTGGCTGACGCCCGGCATGGCTGAACTGCTTGTTCCCGGCCTGATCTACCAGGTCATTATCTCGGTCATGGTGATCACAGCGATGCTGTCGAAGGCATCCTCGATTGCGCGCGCCGGGGCCGTGATCTTCATGCTATCCGACGGCCTGATCGCGGTTGAAAAGTTCGGGGGGATCCAGGTGATCCCCGGCAGCGTGTGGATCACCTACGCCGCGGCCCAGATCATGCTGGCCTGGGGCTTCACGCGCCGGGCCTAACCTGCGGGATAATCGCGGGCGCCAAACAACGCCGAGCCAACGCGCACATGCGTTGCGCCGAACATCACCGCGAGCTCGTAGTCGGCGCTCATGCCCATGGAGAGGTTCGACAGGCCATTCCGCGCCGCGATCTTGCCCAGCAGGGCAAAGTGCGGGCCCGCTGGCTCGTCCGCTGGCGGAATGCACATTAGTCCCTCCACCTCGAGGCCGTAGTCGCGCCGCACCGCCGCGATGAACGTGTCCGCATCGTGCGGCGCCACGCCTGCCTTCTGGTCTTCCTCGCCCGTGTTCACCTGCACGTACAGGCGCGGCGCCCTGCCCGCCTTCGCGCTCGCCTCGGCCAACGCCACCGCCAGCTTCGGCCTGTCCAGCGTCTCGATCACGTCGAACAACGCCACCGCCTCCCTCGCCTTGTTGGACTGCAGCGGCCCGATCAGCCGCAGCTCCACATCCAGCCCCGCCTCACGCCTTGCCCGCCAGCGCGCGATCGCCTCCTGCACGCGGTTCTCGCCGTACACACGCTGGCCCGCCGCCAGCATCGCCTCGACCCGCTCGTCTGGCTGCGTCTTCGACACAGCGGTCAGCCGCACGCTGCCCGCATCGCGCCCCGCGCTCTTGGCGGCGGCGGCAATGCGCGCAAGAACATCGGCGCGCGCCGCCCTCATCTCCTGCACAACCACATCATCCATGCCTCAGTCTCAACCCCAAGCCGCGACCCGCCGCAAGCTCCTCGCGGCCGCGCGCCTCGCCACCCCCGCTGTCGCACGCAACGGCCGCACCCTGCCCACCGCATGGTTCGTCACCGACCCCACGCGCACCCCGCACCCCGCCACCATTGCCGCCCGCCTGCCCCGCGGCTGGGGCGTTATCTACCGCCACCACGGCGCCACGGACCGCGCCACCATCGCCACACGCCTCGCCCGCACCTGCCGCCTGCATGGCCTCATCCTGCTTGTGTCGGCAGACCCCGCCCTCGCCAGCTGCATCGGCGCGGACGGCGTCCACTGGCCGGAACAGCGGCTGCGCGGTGTCCGCGCGCGAAGCCCGCATTTCATCGAAACCGCCTCTGCGCATTCCCGCGCCGCGATCGCCCACGCTGCAAGACTGGGCGTCGACGCCGTCCTCGTTTCGACGGTTTTTCCAAGCCGCAGCGCATCCGCCGGCCAGCCCATAGGCGCGCTTCGCTTCCGCCAGCTTGCCCGCGCCGCCGCCCTGCCCGTCTACGCCCTCGGCGGCGTCACGGCGGACAATGCGGCAGGCGCAATGCCGCACGCTGCCGGATGGGCGGCGATCGATGCGGTGATGTCAGGCTGGGGCGACCCCTAGAAAGAGAACGCCGACTCGATGCGGACCGAAGCCTCGGCATCCTTGGTGTTGAAGGTCGCCGCCGGATTTGTGAGCGATTCCGACAGGCGGTCGCCCTTCACGGTGACGCCGCCGCCAAAGCGGAAGCGCGGCGTGACCTGGTAGGTGACGCCAGCCGTCATCTCTTCGCGTGCGAAGAAGTCGTTCTGCGACCGGCTGGTGAGGTCGAGCGTCAGACCCCAGTTGCTGGCCGGTTTCCACGACAGTTCGAGCTGGTCCTTCTCGATCGGCGCCAGTGGCAGCAGCGTTCGTTCGGTCGCCCCCTTGGAGAAGCCAAGACCGAGATTCAGCTGCGGTGAAGGCTGCTGCTGCGAGGTCAGGCTGGATTTCGGGGCCTGTGCGAGGGTCTGCGGGGAAGCGGACATAGGTCCGCTATCCTTCCCGGTCTGCGCAAAAGCGGGCGCGGCGACCAGGGAGGCAGCGAGACAAAAAAGTTGTGCGGTAATGCGCATGTCCTGCCCTCCTGTCCGAGATAATACGCCCGAGTCGCTTCACAAAAGTTAACGAGAATTAATTGGACCCTGCAAGGCAATAATTAGCCGGAGAGTGTCACTAATTCCGCACAGTCAGTTCAAGAACTAGCCCGTCATTACTGGCATTTGTGTGACTAACGCTGAGTCCGGACAGTACCGGCATATCGGCGTCTGCGGCTGTCCAGGCGAGGCCGATATCGAGATTGTCGTTAATCTTTCGGCTTACGCCGACCAGCCACGACGAGCCTTCGATCCCCGTAAGCTGATCTTCGGCCCATCCGCCCTCGACCCCGAACCGCCACTCGCCTTCCTGGTGAACCAGTCCGGCCTCCCAGGCCTCGTAGTCGCCATTTCCGGAATCCACGGCGTTGTTGCTGGAAAGCCACCGGATACCGCCGGTCCAGGCGCCTTGTTCCAGCTCCAGTCCCGCGCCCAGCGCTTCGTAGCTGCCAAAGCCGGTGATCCCCGATCCGCTGTCGGCGGTGGAATAGGTGATCGCGGCGCGGATGCGCAGATCCTGTTCGGCGAACTGACGCGCGAACGAGACAGCGCCTTCCCAGACATTCTCGAGACCTGCCGCGCCCAGGCCAGCGCCGGAGTAATCAGGATCGAAGTCGGCGCCGCGCTGGTTTGCCTCCGGCGTGTAGGAGGCGCCGAGCCGGAAACCGATCCAGCGCGGGCTCAGATAGGTCGCCTTGAGCGATGAGCCGGTGACGTCATTGCGCGCCCGCGTCACCACCGCGCCGGTCGCATCGAGCCCGGGCGAAAACGCCGATACGCGTTGCAGCACAGTGGGTGGACGGGCGTCGAGGCGCGTTGCGGCGCCTGAATCAAGGCCCAGAGCGCCCTCCCCCCATGCGCCTTCGAGCGACACAGCGGCTGTTTCGACAACGATGAAGCCATCATCGTCCGGGTGAATGCCACTCGCCGACAGACCCGTCGCGGGGCTGATCGGTGAGACGAACCCGCCTGGTCCCGACACGCGCGGGCATAGTGCGTTCGAGGCCGGGCAATTCCCGAGCACGCCGATGAAGGAAGGCCGCGACGGAGCGTCGCGCTCGAACCGGACCGCACCTCGCCAGCCAAGCGTCAGGCCGTTCTCGAATGTGTCAGAGCGCGAAACCGCAAGAAGGGCCGAGCCCAGAAGCCCATCCCCGGCGGGCGCCAGCAGCGTTTCATCCTCTACAGCCGATCCTGCAAGGGTCAGGCGTGCATCCACCTGCCATTCCCCATCGGAATCCTGCGCGAAGGCAGGCGCGGCGGCGCCGATAACCGCGGCAGCGAGCGTCAGGGATCGCCGCATGACAGAATTCCTCCGCAATCTCCGTTCATTGGACACCTATATGAGGCGGTCTCAAGACCCGGCTAACGGCTACCAGCCCTTGCCCTTGGGACGGCCTCACAGCTAAGGAAGCGGCTCTGCCGGCTTCCCCGGGGGCGCAACAGGCGCCGGGCAACGGAGTGACTCGATGTTTTCTCGCGTGGCGGCTGCGGCCGTTCTTGTTTCCGTGACGCTGGCTACGGGCGGCTGCTCCATCTTCGGCTCGTCGACGGCGAACACTTCGACGGCGTCCAGCGCCGACATCGGGCCGGAAGAAAACGGCGCCCTGGGGGTCAACGCCTATCTGTGGCGCGCCTCGCTCGACACGCTGTCCTTCCTGCCTCTGGTTTCGGCGGACCCGTATGGCGGCGTCATCATCACGGACTGGTACGCCAATCCGGACAAGAAGGACGAGCGCATGAAGGCGACCGTCTACATCCTCGACACGCGCCTGCGCGCTGACGGCGTCTCGGCCGCCGTCTTCCGCGAGACGATGGTCAACGGCCAGTGGACGCCGGCGTCGGTCAGCCCCGACACCAACGTCGCGCTCGAGAACGCCATCCTGTCGAAAGCCCGCCAGCTTCGACTTTCCAACGAGTAACCGTCTGGTGCGCCTCTTGGGCTAGCGCCAGAGACGTGCAATCTCCGGCGTAGGCTACGCATTAGGCAGGCGACTTCGATGGCGACCCGATACAACCCGAAAGAGACCGAGCCGAAATGGCGCGCGGCCTGGGAGCGCGCCAATGTCTTCCGCGCCAAGTCGGTGAAGGAAGCCGGCGACATGCCGAAGGCGTACGTCCTCGAGATGTTCCCCTACCCTTCGGGCCGGCTCCACATGGGCCATGTCCGCAACTATGCGATGGGCGACGTCGTCGCGCGCTATCGCCTGGCCAATGGCTACAACGTCCTGCACCCGATGGGCTGGGACGCGTTCGGCCTGCCGGCCGAGAACGCCGCGATCGAGAAAAAAGCGCAGCCGCGTCAATGGACGCTGCAGAACATCCAGGCGATGAAAGACCAGTTCGCTCCGCTCGGGCTGAGCTTCGACTGGTCGAAGGAAGTCACCACCTGCGAGCCTGACTACTACGCCCAGCAGCAGCGCATCTTCCTGAAGATGCTGGACCACGACCTGGTCTACCGCCGCTCGGCGAAGGTGAACTGGGATCCGGTCGAGAACACGGTCCTGGCCAACGAACAGGTCGTCGACGGACGCGGCTGGCGTTCCGGCGCCGTCGTGGAATCACGCGAGCTGGAGCAGTGGTTCTTCCGCATCACGAAATACGGCGATGACCTGCTGGCCGCGCTGGATGGCCTCGACCGCTGGCCGGAAAAAGTCCGGATCATGCAAGGCAACTGGATCGGCAAATCACAAGGCGCGAAGATCTGGTGGGAGATCGCGCATGCGCCTGACGCCTTGTCGCGCGACAAGGATGGCCATGGCCGCAACCACGCCACCGATCCCATCGAGGTCTTCACCACGCGCCCTGACACGCTGTTCGGCGCCGCCTTCGTCGCCCTCGCCCCCGACCACCCACTGACAAAGGAGATCGCGAAGTCGCGTCCCGACGTCGCGAAATTCGTCGCCGACGCCGCCAGCAAGGGCACGTCCGAAGCAGAGATCGAGAAGGCCGAGAAAATCGGCATCGATCTCGGCATAAAGGTGAAGCACCCGTTCGATCCCAGCTGGGAGCTGCCCGTCTGGGCGGCGAACTTCGTGCTCTCGACCTATGGCTCGGGCGCAATATTCGGCTCGCCCGCGGGCGACGAGCGCGACATCGAATTCGCCAACAAATACGGCCTGCCCTTCAGGCCGGTCGTGCTGCCGCCCGGCGCCGATCCCGCGACCCACACGATCACGACCGAGGCCTACACAGGCGAAGGCACGATCTACAATTCGGACTTCCTGAATGGTCTCACCACGAAGGAAGCTGTCGGCGCGGCCATCAAGGAGTTGGTGAAGCGCAACGCTGGTGAGGCGACGACGCAATACCGCCTGCGCGACTGGGGCGTCTCGCGCCAGCGCTACTGGGGTTGCCCGATCCCGGTGATCCGTTGCGCCAAGTGCGGCGTCGTTCCTGTCCCGGACGACCAGCTGCCCGTTCTGCTGCCTGACAACGCCGACTTCTCCGAACCGGGCAATCCCCTCGCCCGCCACCCGACCTGGAAGCACACCACGTGCCCGAAATGCTCCGGCAAGGCCGAGCGTGAAACCGACACGATGGATACGTTCGTCGACAGTTCCTGGTACTTCGCCCGCTTCTGCGATCCGAAAGCGAAAGAGCCGATCAACAGGGAAGAAGCCGCCTACTGGCTGCCCGTCGATCAATACATCGGCGGCGTCGAGCACGCCGTTCTCCACCTGCTCTATTCCCGCTTCTTCTCCCGCGCCCTGCGCGACATCGGTCTGCTCGACCTGCCATCGGGCGAGCCGTTCTCGGGCCTGTTCACGCAGGGCATGGTCACGCACGAAACATACAAGGCCGCGTCCGGCTTGTGGCTGCTGCCGGAAGAAGTCGAGAAGCGCGACGGACAGCTGTTCGAAATCTCCACCGGCGCGCCCGTCTCCATCGGCGGCGTCGAGAAGATGTCGAAGTCGAAGAAGAATGTCGTCGATCCGCTGCAGATCATCGCCGACTATGGCGCCGACGTCGCCCGCTGGTTCACGCTGTCGGACTCGCCACCCGAGCGCGACTTCGAATGGTCAGACGCCGGCGTGCGCGGCGCCTGGGGCTCGATCCAGAAACTCTGGGCGCTGGTCGAAGCCGCACCCGCGGCCGACGATGGCCAGGCAGATTCAGGCGAATCCCTCGACCTGCGCCGCCTCGCCCACCGCACCGTGCGCGATGTCACGCAGGGCATCGAGAAGTTCCACTTCAATGTCGGCATCGCCCGCATGAACGAACTCGGCAACGCCCTGCGCAAGGCTGAGCAGAGCAATGTCCCTGGCATGGCGACCGCCCGCCGCGAAGCCCTGCGCCTGTTCGCCCAGATCGCCGCCCCCTTCGCCCCCCACATCGCCGAGGAGTGCTGGGCGGTTCTGGGTGGAAAAGGGATGGTCACGACCGCGCAATGGCCCCAACCCGACCCTGCCCTGCTGGTCTCGGACACGGTGCTTCTGCCCGTTCAGGTCAACGGCAAGAAACGCGCAGAAATCACGCTGCCGCGCGACGCCGACGCCGCGGCTGTCGAAGCCGCAGCCAAGGCCGACGAGAATGTAAAACCGCACCTTGCCGGCCTGACCGTGCGAAAGGTCATTGTCGTACCCGGCCGCATCGTGAATATCGTGGCGTCATGATCAGAGCCCCCCTCTTCAAGGCAGGCTTGATAGCCCTTGCTCTTGCCCCGCTGGCCGCCTGCGGCTTCACGCCGGTCTATGGCGGACAAGGCGCGTCCTATGCCAATTCCGGCCCTATCCGCATTCCCGAGATCCGGGCCAAGGCAACGTCGGGCTCAGCCAGTGGTCGCACCGGCCACTTCCTGCGCCAGGAACTTGTCCGCACCATCGGCCAGGGCGTGCCCGGCTTTTCCGCGGGCGAGCTCGAAGTGCAGCTGACGCAGGCGGTCGAGCGTCTCGCCTTCGCGCCTGATCAGGCGGCCTCGCGCTCCGACTATGTCGGCAGCGCAACCTGGACCCTGCGTGCGGCCAACGGAACCGTGCTTGGAACCGGCGTCGCCCAGGAGCGCGCCAGCTTCAACTTCGCCGACGCGGCCTATGCCGACCTCGCAGCCCAGACCGCCGCGCAGGAACGTCTTGCGACGCTTCTTGCCCGCACGATCCGCTCGCAGATGATCGTGTCGGCCGGCAAGCCGGTCGACCCCGCCAAGGTGACGGCGCCCGTGACCCCGGTGACGACACCCCCTGCCCCAACCAATCCGCCTCCGGGGCAATGAAACAGGCCGGCCCCCGCGCCCTGGCGTTCTGCGAAAAGCCGCAGGGCAAGACGCGCATCGCCCTGATCTTCGGCGCCGACCCCGGCCTCGTCTCGACCTCCGCCGACACGCTTGCCGGAAACTGGCTGCCGGCTGCCGACCCTTTCAACATCATCAAGCTCAGCGATGACGACCTCAAACGCGACCCGCAGCTGCTGGCCGATGAACTCGTCGCTCGCTCGCTGATGGGCGGCGACCGTCTGGTGCGCGTGCGCGTCGAGAAGGACGGCAGCTCGAAACTCTTGCTTGAGCTTCTTGCCGACATCGACAAGGGAGCGCTGACGCCCGAGGCGTTCTGGATCATCGAGGCGGGCGAACTCAACAAGTCGAACAAGCTGCGCGTCGGCTTCGAGGAGTCGCAGGGCGCGGTCGCGCTCCAGCTCTATGCCGACGACGAGGCCTCGATCGCTGACCTGGTCAACAAACGTCTCGCTGGCGCAGGCGTTACGATCGAACCCGAAGCGCTCAGCGCCTTTGTGTCCGACCTGCCGGGCGACCGGCGTCTTGCGCTATCCGAACTCGAGAAGCTGGAACTCTATGCAACCGGCCTTGGCCGCGCGGTGACCGCCGCCGATGTCGCCCTGCTCGCCTCGGCCGAACAGCCGCGCGGAGCGGATGATGCGGCCGACGCCGCCATTGCAGGCGATGCGCCTGCCGCTACGCTATCGGTCAATCGCTATCTCGACGCCGGCGGCAATCCGATCTCGGCGCTGCGCACGCTTCACTTTCGATTGATGCGCGTCTCTGACGCCGTATCATCCGGCGCAGGCTCAGGCGCGCGGTTGCGGCCGCCGGTGTTCGATCGTGAATGGCCGACCTATTCGCGCGCGCTGCGCGACTGGTCGGCGCCCGCCATCCATCGCGCCTTCACGCGGCTCTATGAAGCGGAGAAGTCCTGCAAGCAGGCAGGCGCTCCGGCGGACGCAATCGTCCGTCAGCTCATCCACCGCATCGCGGTCCGGACTCTCTAGAAGTCGACTGGCTAGAAACCGACTGCCTAGAACTCGGCGTCCGGCTCGGCGACAGGTTCATTGCTGTTGCTGATCTCGGGCAGCACGATGCGCGGCCGCGACAGCAGACGGCAGATCTCGTCGAGCTGCTCGAGCTGCGCATACTTGATGCGCACCTCGCCGCCCTTGCCGTTCACGTGACGGATGTCGACGTCGAGACCGAGCGAGCGCTGCAGGTCGAGTTCGAGCGCCTTGGTGTCGACGTCCTTGTCGTCGGTGGAGATCGACTTGATCTCGACCTTGCCGCCAGACTTGTCCGCCTTCGATAGCGCCTCAGTCTCGCGAACCGACAGGCCCTTGGCGATCACCATCGTGGCGAAGCCCGACGGATCGGATGTCTTGAGGAGCGCGCGCGCATGGCCAGCGGTCAGGCGCCCTTCCCTCACGTGCTCGCGCACATCGTCGGGCAGGCCGAGCAGGCGCATCGTGTTCGACACGTGCTCGCGGCTCTTGCCGACTTGCGTCGCAACCGATTCCTGCGTGCGGCCGAAACGGTCGATCAGCGCCTTGTAGGCTTCCGCTTCTTCCACTGCATTGAGGTCGGCGCGCTGGACGTTCTCGATGATCGCAATCTCGAGCATCTCGCGATCGTCCATCTCGCGCACGACCGCCGGTATGACGGTAAGACCGGCGCGGCGCGCGGCGCGCCAGCGGCGCTCGCCGGCGACGATCTCGAACATCTCGGCGTTCGCCGGATCGGGGCGGACGAGGATGGCCTGGAGCACGCCCTTGGCGCGGATCGATTCCGACAGCTCCTCGAGCTCGGCCTCAACGAAGGTACGGCGCGGCTGCTTCGGATTCGGGACGATGCGGTCGATCGCGATTTCCGACGCGTTGACGCCATCATCAGATGCAGAGGCGCCGACGCCGGGCGCGGCGTCCGGCGAGTCGATGGCGTTGCGGGCGCCGGCATAATCGCCGAGCAGGGCCGAGAGACCACGTCCGAGTCGCGCTTGTTTCAATGGCTGGTTCACGCCGCAGTCCTCTCGCGTTCACGTTGCATGAGTTCCTGCGCAAGCATTATGTAAGCTTCACTACCGGAACATTTATGGTCGTAGAGAATCGCAGGCAGGCCGAACGACGGCGCCTCCGACAGCCTCACGTTTCTGGGTATTACCGTCTGGTAGACCTTCGCTCCGAAGAAGGAGCGCACCTCGCCGGCGACCTGGTCGGAGAGGTTGTTGCGCTTGTCGTACATGGTGAGAACGACGCCCTGGATTTCGAGATCCGGGTTGAGCGCCGAGCGCACGAGATCGACCGTGCGCAGAAGTTGCGACAGGCCTTCAAGCGCAAGGAATTCGCATTGCAGCGGAACGAGCACGGCGTTCGCCGCAACCATGGCGTTGATGGTGACGGTAGAGAGTGACGGCGGACAGTCGATCAGCACCGTGTCGTAGGCCGCGCCCGCGCCACTCTTGCGATAGGACTCGAAGGCTTCGCGCAGGCGGAAATTCTTTTTCGGATCGTCGTGCAGAAGCGTCTCGACGCCGGCGAGGTTTTCATCACCCGGCACGAGGTTGAGGTTCGGCACCTTGGTCGGGATGACAGCTTCAGCGAGCGTCCCCTCCCCGACCAGAACATCATAGCTCGTCTTGCGCCGTGCGACCGGCTCTACGCCAAGTCCCGTCGATGCGTTGCCCTGCGCGTCGCAATCCATGACGAGCACGCGCCGGCCCACAGCCGCGAGGGCCGTGCCGAGATTGATCGCGGTAGTGGTCTTGCCCACTCCGCCCTTCTGGTTCGCAACAGCGATAACGCGCATTTTCAAGTCCTCCGCGGACCCAGCGAAGTGATGATCAGGATCTGTCCTTCGGGACTGCTGGCGCTCGCACGAGTGGACAAATCGAACGTCCAGCTCTCGCGCGCCGTGGCCAATTCGTCGGCCGCATCCCTCCCTTTCATCAGCAGGGCCTTACCAGAAGGTTTCAGCCAGAGGTCGGCATAGCCCAGAAGCTTGGGGAGAGGGGCCAGCGCCCGGGCCGTAATCACATCGAATTTCCGGTCTTCCACCCACTTGGGAACCTCTTCCAGACGCTGGTTCAGGACCCTCGCCGGCAGGTCGACCGCCCGGCTAGCGGCTTCCAGGAACTGGGATTTCCGGACGCTCTTCTCGACCAGGGTCACTGTGGCGCCCGGACGTTCCACGAAAGCACAGGCCAAGATCAGCCCCGGGAACCCGGCCCCGGAACCGAGGTCGCAAATATTTTTATCGTCGGGCCCGATCTGGTCGAGCAACTGCAGGCTGTCGAGCACGTGGCGGCGCCAGAGATGGCGTCCCTCCCCCGGCCCGATCAGGTTGATTCGCTCCCGCCAGTCGTCGAGCACGGCAAGGTAGGACCGGATGCGGGCGATTGTTTCATGTGAAACACCCGTCAGCCGAATCACGTCGGCCGGGCCGAACCCGTCCTCGTCGGTTTCTGGAAAGCTCACGCCCGCGCCTTTGCCGACCGTTTGAGGTGGCCGAGCACAGCGGTGATCGCTCCGGGGGTCATGCCCTCGATCCGGGATGCCTGGCCAAGCGTGGCGGGCCGGGCGGTCGACAGCTTTTCCTTGGCCTCGTTGGAGAGACCGCCGATCGAGCGGTAGTCGAGATCGGCGGGGAGGCGCAGGTCCTCGTCCTTCCGGAAGGCGATGATGTCCGCCTCCTGCCGGTCGAGATAGCCGGCATAGGCCGCCTCGATTTCCATCTGTTCGGCCACCTGCCGGGAGGTGTCTCCCAGCTCCGGCCAGATCGAGGTCAGCTTGGCGAAGTCGACCCCGTCATAGGCCATGACCTCGAGCGCCGTGCGCCGCTTGCCATCGAGGTTGATGGTGATGCCGTGGGTCCGGGCCTCGTTGGGGGTGAGGGTCAGGGCGGTCAGTTTCGCCCTCGCCGTTTCGATGGCCGAACGTTTCACGTGAAAAGCGGTCTGGCGAACATTGCCAACAACCCCGGCCGAAATGCCCTCCGGCGTCAGCCTCTGGTCGGCATTGTCCGCCCGCAGGCTCAGCCGGTATTCGGCGCGCGAGGTGAACATCCGATAGGGCTCGGAAACGCCCCGGGTCACCAGGTCGTCGATCATCACGCCGATATAGGCCCGCGCCCGGTCGAGGATGAAAGCATCCGTTCCGGAAGCGAAACGAGCTGCATTGAGGCCCGCGACCAGCCCCTGGCCAGCCGCCTCCTCATAGCCTGTAGTGCCGTTGATCTGGCCGGCCAGGTAGAGGCCCGGCATGCGCTTTACGCCGAGGGTCGGATCCAGCTCGCGCGGGTCGACATAGTCGTATTCGATGGCGTAGCCGAACCGCTTGATCTCGACCTGCTCGAGGCCGGGGATCTTGCGGATGAAGGCTTCCTGGACGTCCTCGGGCAGCGAGGTCGAAATCCCGTTCGGATAGATCGTGTCGTCATCGAGCCCCTCGGGCTCAAGGAAGATCTGGTGTTTGTCGCGATCGGCAAACCGCTTCACCTTGTCCTCGATCGAGGGGCAGTAGCGCGGACCCCTACCGGCAATGGCGCCGGAATAGACCGCCGACTTGTGGAGGTTGTCGCCGATCACGGCGTGCACCTCGGCCGACGTCCAGGTGATCCCGCAGGCGATCTGGGGAGTGGTGATTCGATCTGTCAGGAAGGAGAACGGGATCGGCTCGGCGTCCGCGTCCTGCATCTCGAGGCCGGTCCAGTTGATCGTCTTGCCATTGAGGCGGGCAGGCGTTCCGGTCTTGAGCCGCCCCATCCGGAGGCCCATTCCATATAGCCGATCCGACAATCCGATGGCCGGCGCCTCGCCGACCCGTCCGGCCGGGATGCGCTTCTCGCCGATGTGGATCAGCCCCTTCAGGAAGGTGCCCGTGGTCACCACCACGGCTCCGGCCCGCCAGGACCTGCCAGACTGGCCGATGACCCCGGCGACCCGACCATTCTCGACGATCAGGTCTTCGACCCCATCCTCGATCAGGGTCAGGTTGTCGTATTCCGACAGGATCGACTGGACGGCTTCGCGATAGAGTTTCCGGTCCGCCTGGGTCCGTGGACCCCTGACCGCCGGCCCCTTGGACCGGTTGAGCATCCGGAACTGGATCCCGCCCCGGTCAGCCGCCCGGCCCATCACGCCATCGAGCGCATCGACTTCCCGGACCAGGTGTCCCTTGCCCAGGCCGCCAATGGCCGGGTTGCAGGACATCTCGCCGATGGTCGACAGCTTGTGGGTGACCAGCGCCGTCCGGGCCCCAAAGCGCGCGGCCGCGGCGGCGGCCTCGCCCCCGGCATGGCCGCCTCCGATGACGATGACGTCGAATGTCTGTGTGGGCGGTTGCATGGGCGGCGGCTGCCTGTGGATGACCGGGGTCATTTAAGGGAGGCCGGGCCGGGCGTCGAGGTGATTCCGGGTGAGGCGCCAGACTTGTGCAGATCACCTGTCCCGGAAACTGACGAGACGGTCCGGATGTCCCACAGGGTGGTTTCTGGCCCGGTGACCATGTTTCACATGAAACATTCCGGGGCTCGGGACAGCCTACTTGCCGACGCAGAACTGGGAGAAGATCCGGTCGAGCAGGTCCTCGGCGTCTATGGAGCCCGTGATGCGGCCCAGCGCACGCGCCGCCAGGCGGAGGTCCTCGGACACCAGCTCGGCCCCGATGCCGATCCTGGCCCCCTCCAGCGCCCGCTCCACGGCCGCCAGCGCCTCCTCGACCAGCTCCCGGTGCCTCGCCCGCGTCACCAGCGGCGCCTCGTCCGTATCGAGCCGCTCGCGGACGATCTGCGCCACCCGCCGCTCCAGCGCATCGAACCCCGCCCCGGTCCGCGCCGACACCACGAACACGTCCTCACCCCCCGCCTGCGCCGGCGCCGCCGACATCAGGTCAGCCTTGTTGAGCACCTGCAGATCACCCGCGCGTGGCGCCGCACCCGCCCGTGTTTCACGTGAAACCCTGGCCGACGCGTCCGCTACCCAGATCCGCAGGTCCGCCTCGTCCGCCCGCGCCAGCGCCCGCCTTATCCCCTCCGCCTCTATCGCATCCGCCGCCTCACGCAGCCCCGCCGTGTCCGCCACCCACACCGGGTACCCCGCAAGCACCAGCCGCACCTCCACCACATCCCGCGTCGTCCCGGCGATCGGGGACACAATCGCCGCCTCGCGCCGCGCCAGCCGGTTCATCAAGCTCGACTTGCCGACGTTAGGGTTACCAAGGATGGCGACCCGGAACCCCTCCCGGACCGTCCGCAACCGCCCGGCGTCGCCCAGGGCGGATTCCAGGTCGGCCGCCAGCGCCTCGATCGGCTCAAGCGCAGCAAGGTCGATTTCGCCGGGAATGTCCGACTCATCGGGAAAGTCGATGGAAGCTTCGAGAGCCGCCATGGCCGATACCAGAAGCCCCCGCCAGCTCTCGAATGTCCGGGCGGCCTCGCCCTGATAGAGCCGCGCCGCTTGCCGCCTCTGGCCCTCGGTCTCGGCGTCGATCAGGTCGCCAATCGCCTCCGCCTGGGTGAGATCGAGGCGCCCAGCCTCGAAGGCCCGGCGGGTGAATTCGCCGGGTTCCGCGACCCGGCAGAGACGGGATTTCAGTCCCGCCTCGAGCACCGCCTCGATGACCGCCGGACCACCGTGCACGTGAAATTCGACCACGTCCTGGCCGGTGTAGGAGTTGGGACCCGGCATCCAGAGGACGATCGCCTCGTCGAGAAAGCCGCCATCGCCGTCATGGAGCGTCCGGATCGCGGCCTGGCGCGGGGCCGGCGCGGGTAGTTTCGAGTAGTGCGCCAGTATGCCCAGCGCTCCCGGGCCCGACACGCGTATGACCGCGACCCCTGCGCGGCCCGAGCCGCTCGCAAGGGCGATGATCGTGTCGGTAGTGCCGCGTGGCCCGACCATGGATCCCCGGTAGTGCCGCCGGCTTCCGCTTGTTCCGGCCCTCACGAGCACTACAACTCAGCCCGCAAACAATCCAGAACACGCCAACAATCCAGTGCGGGAGAGCGACGATGGGCCGACGGGTGACCATTCAGGGCAGGGACGGATCATTCGGCGCCTATGTGGCGGACGCCAAGAAGAAGGACGGTCCGGCCATCGTGGTCATCCAGGAGATCTTCGGGGTGAACCAGGTGATGCGCGACGTCGCCGATTCACTCGCGGAGGAAGGTCATACCGCGGTAGTGCCAGACCTGTTCTGGCGCATCGAGCCTGGCATCGACATCACCGACAAGACCGACGCCGAATGGGAGAAGGCGTTCTCCTACTTCAAGGCGTTCAACGTCGACAAAGGCGTCGAGGACATCGCCGCCACGATCGCCTGGGTCCGCGCACAGGGTCACAAGAAGGTTGGCGCAGAGGGCTACTGTCTCGGCGGCCTGCTGGCTTATCTCACGGCCACGCGAACCGACATCGACGCGACGGTCGGCTACTACGGCGTCGGCATCGACAACTACCTGGCCGAAGCGGCCAAGGCGAAGAAGCCGGTCCTGCTCCACATCGCGGAAGAGGATGGCTTCGTCTCGAAGGACAGTCAGGCGAAGATGAAGGCCGGACTCGCGGGAGCGACCTACCAGCTCCATTCCTATCCCGGCCGCGACCACGCCTTCGCTCGCGACGGCGGCAAGCACTACCACCGAGGCGATGCGAACAAGGCGAACAGCCGGACGACGGACTTCTTCCGGAAGCATCTCGGCTAGGTAGCGCCGTCTCTCGGCTCTCCCCCGACGCTCGTCGCGCGCCCTGAATTTTAACCCCCGGGTAACGGTATGGCCGGGGTCGCCCGTCTTCGGCAGGGCAGGGGAGGGGCCCTCAGCGAGCGGGAACCTTGAACCCGATCGCCGTCGATGGGCGCGCTTCGGTCGACTGCGTGGGGTCGGAGGTGTCGACATCGAACAGCTTGCCGGGACGATTGCCGGCCAGGTCCTCGATCACGCCATCGACCTTGACGGCATAGACGCCTGGCTTCCATGCCGCCTCCGGTGTGAAACGCCACCGCGTCTCGTTGTCCTCGAGCAAGATCTGTCCCGCGACCGGAGCGCCGTCCTTCGTCACCGAGATGGCGCGCCGGGCGAGCGCATGATCGAGCGGCCGGTCGAAGATGATCGTCATGTCGCCATCAACAGAAGAGGGCGCCGTCACGCGCCATCTCTGCGGGTCAACCACGGACCGTAGCGCATCGGTGACATGGATCTCGCGCCGGAAGGACTCAGCGAGTGAGGCGCCGCGCGCATCGCGCATGCCGGCATCGACCTCGACGGTGACCGTGACGCCCGGAAGAAGCGGAGGGCCTGCCGTCTCGTTGTCGACAAGTCCGCGCTTGAGCCGACCGGGATCGAACAGAAGCGTCAACCGCTTTCCGTCAGGAGACCACAGCTCGGGCTCGACCTCGACGAACGGCTTCTCGATCGCGCGACCGTCGGCGCCGATGACTCTTATATATGTGTAGGCGTCGCCCGCCGACATCGGCGCCGAGAACTCGACATAGGTTCGGAGTGTGTTGGCCGGCCACAGATCCGTGGACGGATAAAGATGTGCGACGGTCGTCGTCGATGCGAGCGCCTGCGCTGGCTCGCCGAATGTCGCTTCGAATGTCCGCTGGTTCACGTGAAACACCGCATGCAGCTTCACGCCGGGTGAAGGCGGAAAGCGCGGCGTGAAGATGAGTGCGCCACCGCTCTCCTTATACTCACCGAGCAGTGACGGCGCGGAAGCGTCCTCACTCGCACGAACAGTGAGAACGCTTTCCCATCCGTTAGCCGGCGCGGGTCCGCTCCAGCCTTCGGCGCGCACGACACCGTCCTTGTAAGAGAGTGTCGGCTCGCGAGCGCCGCAGCCGGCGGGGCTCACCACAGCGAAGAGAAGAGTGAGACCAAAAGAAAGGGCGGAGGGCTTCACGCCTTCCGCCCGTTTCCTGTCTGGTCCGTATCCCATGCCGTCCGGATGATCAGGGCAGGGCAATGGTCTTGAGCGAAGTCGACTTGTCCGCCGCGGCGACCACGATCACGGCCGACGTGTCGTCGACCTTGTCGAGCTGCGTAACGCCGGCGAGTTCGCCGATCACTTCGTAAGGCATGCCCGCCTTGTCGGGGATGCGCTGTTCGATGGCGCCGTAGGTGTCGATGTTCCTGGTGTCGAACTTCATGACCCCACGCGCGGAGTTGGTCATCAAGATGAAGTCCTTGCCGCCCTTCTTGTACGAGATCATGTCGAGCGGCCGGTTCATGTTGCCAAGCTCGGCGATGGTGGTCGCCTTGATCTTGGCGCCCGGCTGGAACTGCTCGACCGGGATTTTGACCAGCGGCGTGCAGAGATAGGCCGCAAGCACGTTCGGCTTGCCGGCGATGTCATAGGTGATGAAGGTCCTCACCGGCGACGCGGTTTCGAACTTGCCGTGGCTACCGTGATAGATCTCGATCGAGGCGCCTTTGGCGCCATCGGATTTGAACGGGTAGGCGAAGGTCCGCATCGAGGAGGAAAACTCCTCGTTCGAGAGACCGGCTATCAGCACCTGTCCGTTCACGAAACCGATGTCGGTGATCGCGTCGGTGCGCAGAAGCTGGCCGCGCGCATTCTTGGCGTCGGGCGCCGGCGCGTCGGAAAGGACAACCGAGGTGTGCTTGAGGCGTCGACCTTGACCTCGGTCAGCTTGCCGGCGCGGTCGGCCTTCAGCACGACCGGCTTGGCGTCGACGCCGAGGCCGCGCGAGACCGACAGGTAGACCGAGCCGGAGACCGGGTTCACCGCCACGTCATTGACCGCGACCTGGTCCGCCGTGGTTCCAAGCAAGGCGGCGATCTTGGCCGACAGGTCGGCGATCTCGACCTTGCCGGGTCCGCCTTTGGCGGTATCGCCGGTTTCAACGGCGATGATCTGGCCGCCGGCCGAGTCGCCGATCAGCAGCACGCCGCCCGGCGCGAAGGCGAGGGCGCCGGCCGACTGAAGCGCCGTCTTGTCTCCGGGCGCGGCGCTGGCCGAGAATCCGAAAGCGATCACGCCAGCCAGAGCCGTCGCTGCGAGTATCCCTGCCTTGGCGCCCAACTTGGCAAACGTCTTCATCTTCCTCTCCCTGACGGTGTCCCCCAAAACCCTCTGACGGGGTCCGGACTGGGACGAAGCGTAGGCCCGTGGTCACAGCCCGCAAGCTGTGCAGGTGGCGGCTCCGCAGAACGTGAATTACGGATCGGGCCGTTCAGAGCCGGTAGTTGAAGCTCACGCTGACGCGGGAGGAAGCCGCCCGGTTCGGTGGAACCTCGTGGCGCAGCCAGCTTTCCCACAGCAGGAGGTCGCCAGCCTTCGGAGCGACATAGACGAACCGGCGCCGCGCCTCGTCCGCATCCTCGCGCGGAGCAGGGGCCGACATCATCATCGGCAGGCGCGGATCCTCGAACTTCAGCGACGAAGCGCCGTCAGGAACCCGGACATAGTAGGCGCCCGAAAGGACGCAGTGCGGATGGATGTGCCCGCTGTGTGATCCGCCGGGCTCGAGGACGTTGACCCAGATATTGTCGAGCTTCAGCCGCTTGCCGCGCAGGTCCATCTGCAGCTGGTCGGCGAACCGGTCGGCATGCAGCTTCATCAGGCGCGCCAGCTGGTCGAAGCAGGTCGCCCGCGTGACCAGGTCATCCAGCGACGCGTAGGACGTGTACCCCTGATACCCATGCTCTTTGCACCAGGCTCGGCCCGCCTTGTCCTCCTTCGCCAGCATCTTCGCCGCATCGAGAAGGTCGGCATTGAGCTCGCGGCTGTCATTGAGCGCGGCGCGGTAAAGGTCGGTGACGAAGAGCGGCGATGGCGACATGCGGGTCCTGCTATCACACCTTTGGGAGCGGCGCCTTCAGGCCTCGCGTGCTGGCCGGTCCCGATAGTCGGGAAACGCGAACGGGGCGAGGTCCGGCTCCACCCATTCGCGGCGGGCCCGTTCGGACATCAGCAGTCCCTTGCTCCAGTAGGCGAGCAGCCAGTCGGACCGGCCGAGAGGGGAGGCGAGCAGTCGCTGCAGCGACGCCGACACCGGCTCTCTCGCCGGAGCATCGGCCAGGACGGCAAGGCCAGCCCGAAGCGAGGCCTGGGTGATCGTCTCATGATAGCCGGCTGCGCCGTGTTCTGGTTGCCGCAGGATTCATTATAGCGGCTGATGAGGCCGGGCATCACGGCGGGCGGATGCAGGTCCGGCCGCCGTGCGATCAGCCAGAGCGCTGTCGCCCAGTGCGCGGCATGCGTCCATTCGACTGCGGGCAAGGCGCAGGCCATCATCGCGCCGGCAACTCGCTCGATCTCCACATCAGTTGTAAGCGAACTCATTTGTCTTTCTTCACGGCGTGCGCATCGGCGCTGGTGAGTTCGAGCCCGTAGACCTCACGCAGTTGTGCAACCACGCGCAGCGTCTCCTTCGAGAACGGCGTCTTGTTGTCGAACGCATGCAGCACGACGCCTTCGATCAGCTCGCCAAGGCTCATATTCTTGTAGTCGGCCAGCGCGCGCAGGACTTTCAGCACCGGCGTTGCGATGCGCACCCCCGTCTGCGTGCGATCCGTCTCGTAATCCGCCATGATTTTCTACCTTGGTACCAAGGTACCTATCTTGTTTGTGCTTTGGTAACTCCGTTCGCCGATATTGGCAATACGGCAGAACGAGAGGACTGGTGAATGCGGATGAACCATCAACAGGCGCAAGCGGTGTGGCGGCCGGAGCGCGAGGACCCAGGAACAGGGAGCAGACGCGTGTTGTCGATCGACGAGTTGAGACAGAGGCTGGGTATCGCTGGCGCGGGGCGGCCGGCGGCGAGGACTGCGCCAGCGGCGGAGGAAAGATCACGGCCACGGATCGTGTGGCGGCGCGAAGCGCTCGCGGGCTGACGGGAAGAGCTGAAACAGAAACCCCGCCCTCCATGGAGGAGGGCGGGGCGACTGGAAACAGAAAGGAAGAGAGACGAGCCTAGTTGTTCATCGCCTGGAAGAACTCGCCGTTCGTCTTGGTCTGCTTGATCTTGTCGAGTAGGAACTCGATCGCGTCCTGGGCGCCCATCGGGTTGAGGATGCGGCGCAGAACATAGATCTTCTGCAGTTCTTTCGGATCGGTGAGCAGCTCTTCTTTCCGTGTGCCCGACTTGATGATGTCGATCGCGGGGAAGACGCGCTTGTCCGAGACTTTCCGGTCGAGGATGATCTCGGAGTTACCCGTACCCTTGAATTCCTCGAAGATGACTTCGTCCATCCGCGAGCCGGTATCGATCAGCGCCGTCGCGATGATGGTCAGCGAACCGCCTTCCTCAAGGTTACGCGCGGCGCCGAAGAAGCGCTTCGGCTTCTGCAGGGCGTTGGCGTCGACACCGCCGGTCAGAACCTTGCCGGAAGAGGGGACAACCGTGTTGTAGGCGCGGCCGAGGCGCGTGATCGAGTCGAGCAGGATCACGACATCGCGGCCATGCTCGGCCAGACGCTTGGCCTTCTCGATGACCATTTCGGCAACCGCAACGTGGCGCGTCGCAGGCTCGTCGAAGGTCGAGGAGATGACTTCGCCCTTCACCGAGCGCTGCATGTCGGTGACTTCCTCGGGACGTTCGTCGATGAGGAGCACGATCAGGTAGCATTCCGGGTGATTTTCAGCGACCGACTGCGCGATGTTCTGCAGGAGGACGGTTTTACCGGTACGGGGCGGGGCGACAATGAGCGCCCGCTGGCCCTTGCCGATCGGGGCGACGATGTCGATCACGCGGCCCGAACGGTCCTTTTTCGTCGGATCCTGTGGCTCCATGTGGAGGCGCTTGTCCGGGTAAAGCGGCGTCAAGTTGTCGAACGGCACCTTGTGGCGGGCGCGTTCCGGATCCTCGAAGTTGACGGTAGCGACGCGCACCAGCGCGAAATAGCGCTCGCCATCGCGCGGTCCGCGGATCGTGCCTTCCACCGTGTCGCCGGTGCGCAGGCCCATCTTCCGGATCATCTGCGGCTGGACGTAGATGTCGTCAGGACCGGCCAGGTAGTTCGACTGCGGCGAGCGCATGAAGCCGAACCCGTCGGGCAGCACCTCGACCACGCCCACGCCGATGATCTCGACTTCGCGTTCAGCCAGTTCCTTGAGAACGGCGAACATCAATTCCTGCTTGGAAAGCAGCGAGGCGCCTTCGACCTCGAGCTCCTCGGCCATCGCCAGGAGTTCGGCAGGGGTTTTTTTCTTGAGATCGTTGAGGAGCACGCGCTCGTGCACTTCAGCTACGTCATCTGTCATCGAAAACTACATTTCAGTTGCGGTTTGCCCGGGAAACGGCGCGGAGCGCGGGGTGGTTCACGGGCAAATTGGGAAAGGACGCCGACCGGACGGCCGACGAAGCTTTAGACCGCGAAATGCCCGAACGGTCAATAGAATTGGCCGCAATTCGCTCAGCGCAGAGGTCAGCCGAAGGGCTGAACGACCACCAGGATCACCGCAAAAATCGCAATAACCATGGGAATTTCGTTGAGCATCCGCAGTCGTTTGGGCTCCACCGGACGCTCGCCGGCGGCGATCTTCGCGCCAAGGCCCACGAGATAACCGTGGATGCCGGAGAGGCCAACCACGAGCAGGATTTTGCCCCAGAACCAAGCCTGCGTGATATAAAATTGCCAGTTATTTCCGATCAGTGCGAGGCCCATCAACCAGGCCAGGATCATGGTCGGCATCAGGATGATTTTCCGGGTCGAGCCGGCCGCCTTATCCATCGCGGCCTCGAAACGGGCGTCTCCCTGCGCTTCCAGCCGGTAGACCAGCAGCCTCGGATAGATCAGCAGGCCGGCCATCCAGGCGATGATGGCGATGATGTGGATGGCGCGAAACCAGTCGTACATCGCTGGGGCTCCTTCAGGCGGCCTGCGGCCGGCGGTTGGGACAGTCGCGCAAGTTTAGCGGACAGATACGGTTGCCGCACGATGAACGCACGGGCGAGGCGTTGGGATCGGCCAGTGAGCCTTCGACGAGGTCCGCCAGCGTCTCGATAAAGCCGGTCTCGATGCCGAGAGCAGGGGCGCGAATGTAGGTCTTGGCGCCGTTCTGGTCGGCGAGATGGGCGTATTCGATGTCGAGTTCGACCAGCGTCTCGATGTGCTCCGAAACGAAAGCGATCGGCAGGATCAGGATCGACTTGCCGTCTTTCGCCGCCTTCACGATCGACTCGTCTGTCGCCGGCCCGATCCATTTGAGCGGCCCGACGCGCGACTGGTAACAGATCTCGATCTCCCAATCCGACGGCAGCAGGGGTTTCAGCGCGGCAGCCGTGCGCTCGACCTGCCACTGATACGGATCGCCGGATTTCACGACGACTTCCGGAAGACCATGCGCCGACAGAAGCGCCCGGACATTCGGCGGCTTGCCAGCCGCTTCCCACGCCGCGAGAAGTTTTCGCGCATGGGCTGTGATGAATTTCGGCGCGTCCGGATAACAGCAGACTGCAACGCCAGCGGGCCCGCCAGCTTTCTTCCACGACTTGAACGAGGACGCCGTCGTCGTTGTCGAGAATTGCGGATAGAGCGGCAGCAGCACCACCTTCGTTGCGCCCCAGGCGACAACTTCGCTCACCACATCAGCCGCATACGGCTTCCAGTAGCGCATCGCGACAAAGCTCTTTGCCGTTCTGCCGCGCCGCGTGAGTTCGGCGTCGAGTGCATCGGCCTGCTTGCGCGTTTCAGGGAGCAGGGGAGAGCCGCCTCCCATTCGCGCGTAATTTTCCCGCGCCGATGGCGCCCGTGATTTCGAGATCAGGCGCGAGACGAACCAGCGCACCGGTGCCGGCGAGCGGATGATCGCCGGATCGCTGAACAGGTTCTTGAGGAAGGGCTGGACGTCGGCAGGCCCGTCCGGCCCACCAAGATTGAACAGCACGACAGCGATTTTTTCAGCGCTCACGCATGGCTCCGGATAGCGCGAAGCACCTGTTCCACATGAGCAATCGGCGTTTCCGGCGTGACGCCATGGCCGAGATTGAAGATGTGCGGCCGGCCTTTCAGCGCGTCGATGATCTCCCGGACACGGCTTTCCAGCATCGGCCCGCCCGCCACCAGGCGCATCGGATCAAGATTGCCCTGCACAGGCATGCCTTTTGGAAGCAACGCGTTCAGCCGCGCAAGCGGGATCGCCGTATCGAGGCCAACCGCCGTCACTCCGGTTTTCTCCGCATAATCAATGACGAGGCCTCCAGCGCCGCGCGGGAATCCGATGATCGGCTGGGTTATTCCCATCGCGCGCAGGCGTCTTACGAGTTTCGCAGTCGGCTGGATGACCCAGCGGTCGAATGCGTCCTCGGCCAGTCCTTCAGCCCAGCTTTCGAACAGCATCAGCGCATCTGCGCCAGCCTTTGCCTGCATCAGCAGATAGTGGGCTGACGCCTCGACCAGCTGTTCCAGCATGCCATCGAGTTCGGCCGGATTCTCGTATCCAAACCTGCGGGAATCCGACTTGTCCGTGCCGCCGCGGCCTTCGATTGCATAGACGGCAACCGTCCATGGCGATCCGGCAAATCCGATCAACGTCGTCTTGCTGTCGAGCGATCCGCGTACCCGCTCGACGGTCTCGCCAACCGGTGCAAGCCGCGCGAGAACATTCTCCATCGGAACCTGTCCAAGTTCCGAAGCTTTCGTCGCGGGATCAACACGCGGACCTTCACCCTCCACGAAGCGAACATTTCGTCCCATGGCGTCGAGCACCAGCAGGATGTCGGCGAACAGGATGGCGCCATCCATTCCGTAGCGCCTTACCGGCTGCAGCGTCGCCTCTGCTGCGAGGGAAGGGGAATAGCAGAAATCGAGAAAATCGCGCGCCTTCGCTCTCAGCTCGCGATACTCCGGAAGATGGCGTCCCGCCTGACGCATCATCCAGACAGGAACCGGATCCATCCGTTCCCCGTTGAGTACTCTAAGCAGACGTCTGTCGTTCACGCATCACCCAGGAAGAGAAGAAAGAGTCTTCTTATTGAATCTGAATCTAAGAAGACTCTGGTGGTGTTTAGTCGGTTCATAAGTGCGTGCAACGCGCCATCCCCAGACGCTCCACACAGCCACTCACCGAGAATCTCGCTACGTTCCGACAGGGCGGCGCAGTTTAACCTCTCGTTAAGGCCTTCGTTAACAACACCTTAACGAGAGTCGAGTCCCCAGGCCGCGACTCATGGGCGCCGAATTCATGAGTCTTCTCCAGCCTCTCCACCTGTCGAGAACCGTGTGAGCGAGTCGTGAGCGGAAAAAGCCTCCAAGCTTGTCCACAATCCACTCCCAGCGCTATTGGGGAAAGCGCTCCCAGGAGGAGCGAGGCGGCGACAAGCTCCGGATGACCTTCGAGACCTATTTCAACGTGCACCTGGTCTCGGACTCGACCGGCGAGACGCTCAACGCCGTGATGCGCGCCGCCTGCGCGCAATTCGACAACATCGCTCCGCTTGAACACAACTATTATCTGGTCCGGTCGCCCAAGCAGCTCGAACGCGTGCTGAAGGAGATCGAGAACGCGCCCGGCGTCGTGCTCTATACCATCACCGACGAGGGTCTGCGCTCGCGCCTGGAAGAGCGCTGCCGGGAACTTGGCTCCCCGACGCTTGCCGTCATCGATCCGGCTGTGAACATGTTGTCGCGCTATCTCGGGCTCAAGTCCGCGCACAAGGTCGCCGGCCAGTATCACCTCGACGCCGAATATTTCGCGCGGATCGAGACCATCAATTTCGCGCTGCAACACGATGACGGCCAGCACACGGATCGACTGAGAGAAGCCGACGTCGTTCTTGTTGGTGTTTCGCGCACGTCAAAGACGCCGACCTGCGTCTATCTCGGCAACCGCGGCGTCAAGGCCGCGAACGTCCCGCTCGTGCCGGGCGTCGACGTGCCGGAGATTCTCACAGGGCCAGGCGCGCCACTCGTCGTCGGGTTGAAGATTTCGCCTGATCGTCTTGTGCAGATCCGCCGGCATCGCCTGCTGTCGCTCAACGAGCAGGCCGACACGTCCTACGCCGATGAGGAATCCGTCCGCGATGAAATCGTGCAGGCCAATCGCCTGTTCGTGCGGATGAAATGGCCGACCATCGACGTCAGCCGCCGCTCGGTCGAGGAAACCGCCGCGGCGATCCTCAATATCATCCAGGAGCATGGCGGCCGGTGAAGATGACCCCGGGCCCAGAGCATCGCCTGATCCTTGCTTCCAAAAGCAAATCCCGCGCGGCCGTGCTGAAAGCCGTTGGCCTCGAGTTCACGCAGATCGGATCCGGCGTAGACGAGGACGCGCTTAAAGATGGGTTGCGCGCCGAAGGCGCAACCGTCGCAAAACAGGCGGATTTGCTGGCTGAAACCAAGGCGCTGAAGGTTTCGATCTCGCATGGCGGCGTCGTGCTGGGCTGCGACCAGATGCTCGATCTTGATGGTCAGGGGCTCGACAAGGTGTCCACCCGCGATGAGGCGCGCGAAATTCTAAGACGCTTGCGCGGCAAGACCCACATCCTGCAGTCAGCCATCGTTGCGTGCATCGAAGGCGCGCCGGTCTGGCGACATCTCTCTCGGCCGCGCCTGCGCGTGCGCGATTTTTCCGACATCTTCCTCGAAGACTATCTCGATGCCATCGGCGACGCGGCATTCGAAAGCGTCGGCTGCTACCAGATCGAGGGCAGGGGCGCGCAACTCTTCGACCGCATCGAAGGTGATTATTTCTCCATTCTGGGGATGCCGCTTCTGCCGCTGCTTCAGTGGTTGCGCGATCGCGGAACGCTTGCGCCATGAGCGCGTCATTCGCCACGAAGCTCTATGCGGTGGTCGGCGATCCGGTGTCGCATTCGCTCTCGCCCCTGATCCACAATCGCTGGATCAAGGATGCGGGGATTGATGCGCACTATTCGAGGATCCACCTGCAGGCGGAGGACGCAGCGCCGAGCCTGCGCTCGCTTGCGGGCGAATATTCTGGTCTCAACATCACGCTGCCGCACAAGATCGCCGCGCTTGCCGCCGCGGCGGACGTGTCACCGGAAGCGCGTGCAATCGGCGCCGCCAACACTCTGGCGCGGCAGGCGGACGGAAGCTGGTTTGCGCACAACACCGATGTAGCTGGTTTTGCGGAAGCTTTTCGCGTCGCCGCCGGCGGCAAGACAGCAGGACTGCGCGTTATCCTGATTGGCGCGGGCGGCGCTGCACGTGCGGTTGTTGCGAGTCTAGGGCGGCTCGGCGTCACGCTCACGATCGTCAACCGGTCAAAGACCAATGCGCAGGCCCTCGCGAGCGACCTTGGCCTGAGTGCGAAGATCGCCGGTCTGGACGATCTTCCGGCCCTGGCGAAAGACGCGGACATCATCGTCAATTCGGCCAGCCTCGGTCATTCCGGCGCCAGCCTGCCGGATCTTCCGGCCGGAAAAGGCCGTCCTTTTCTGGATCTTTCCTACGGCAAGGCAGTGGCTCCCACGCTGGCAGCTGCACAAACCGCTGGCTGGACGCCGCATGACGGCCTCACCATGTTGGTTGCACAGGCGGCCGCCGCCTTTGAAATCTGGTTCGGAATTTCACCTGATTTCAAGGAGGCGCTCGCATCCTGCCGGGAGGTGATAGCGGCGCGGACATGATCAGGCTCGCACTTACAGGCTCGATCGGCATGGGCAAGTCCGCAACGGCTGCGCTCTTTGCTGCGCGTGGCGTGCCCGTCTACGACGCCGACGCTTCTGTCCACGCCGCCTATGCCAGGGGCGGGGACGCCGTTGCGCCGCTGGAACAGGCGTTTACCGGCGTGCTTGGCGCCGATGGCGCCATCGACCGCGCCAAGCTTCGTGACCGCGTCGCTCAGAATCCCGAGGCGATGAAGAAGCTGGAATCCATCGTCCACCCGATCATTGCCGGCGCCCAGCGCGCCTTCCTCGAAAAGGCGATTGCCGACAAGGCCGACATCGTTGTGCTCGATATCCCGCTTCTGTTCGAAACCGGCGGCGACAAGCGAGCCGACGTAATAGCTGTGGTTACAGCCCCGCCAGATGTGCAGAGACAGCGCGTGCTGGCCCGCGGCGGGATGACCGAGCAGCAGTTCGAGGCGATACTTGCGCGTCAGACACCCGATTCGGTGAAGCGGCAGCGCGCGGATTTCGTCATCAATACCGGGCTTGGCTTTCCCTACGCCGAGGCCCAGGTCGATGCGATCATCGAGACGCTGCGGACCCGGATCAGGGCGGCTCAGGAACAGGCCGATTCATGCGTGAAGTCATCTTCGACACCGAAACCACCGGCCTCGACCCCCGCTCGGGCGATCGCATCGTAGAGCTTGGCTGCGTCGAGCTGGTCAACTACCTGCCAACCGGCCGCGAGTTCCAGATCTATGTGAATCCCGGTCGTCCCGTCTCGGAAGCAACCGTCCGCATCACCGGCATTACCAACGAGACGCTGCGCGACAAGAAGCGCTTCGAGCATCCGGACGTTGTCGACCGCCTGATGGAATTCCTCGGCGATGATCCGATCGTCGCCCACAATGCCGAATTCGACCGCGGCTTCCTCAACTACGAACTCGAACTTCTAGGCCGTGCGCCGCTGCCAAAGGAGCGGTTTATCGACACGCTGATCCTGGCGCGGGAACATCGTCCGGGTTCGCCCGCGTCGCTCGACGCCGTCTGCAAGCGGTTCAACATTTCGATCGAGGGCAGGGAGCTGCACGGCGCCCTGCTGGACGCGCAGCTTCTCGCGCGGGCCTATCTCGAACTGCGCGGCGGGCGCGAGCGCGCCTTCGATTTTGCAAACTCCTCGGGCGCGGCGGGCGGTGGGCAAGCAACGCACGCGCCGCGCCGGCAACGCCCGAAGCCGCTTCCGTCCCGGCTTTCCGCCGAGGAACAAGCCGCTCACTCTGCCTTCGTCGGCGAGCTGGGCGAGGCCGCGATCTGGAAGAAATACGCCTAGCGCGCTTGGCTTGTGTCCATGTACCCGACGCATAAGGTGTGAGCCTGCATCGGGACACGCCTCATGAAAGCAATCACCTATCATGGTCCGAAGGACGTTCGCTTCGAGACAATTCCCGACGCAAAAGTGACCGCGCCTCACGCGGCTTTGGTGCGGGTAAAGGCCTGCAGCATCTGCGGCAGCGACCTCCACATCTATCAGGGCCACGGCTTCAGCGAGGATGTCGGCTACTGCATCGGCCACGAGGCGGTCGGCGAGATCGTTGAAGTCGGCAAAAACGTCGAGCGCCTGAGAGTCGGCGACGAGGTGATGATCTCCGCCGCTGTCAGCTGTGGCCTGTGCGCACCATGCCGGGCAGGGGACGCTGTTCGTTGCGAGTTCAACGCCACGAACTGCTACGGGCTAAGCCACAAGCTTCCAGGCTGCCAGGCCGAAGCGGTGATGGTGCCGCACGCCGACAGCAATGCCGCGCCGATACCCGAAGGCCTGACGCTCGAGCAGGCGCTGATGCTCACCGACAACGTGCCGACGGCCTATCTCGGCGCCAGCAATGCCGACATCCGCCCGGGCGGCGTGGTCGCGGTGGTCGGTCTTGGACCCATTGGCCTGATGGCGGTGCAGATTGCCTTCGCGCTCGGCGCATCGAAAGTCTACGCGGCCGATCTCGTGCCCGAACGCCGCGCCAGGGCCGAGCGCTTTGGCGCGATCGTCCTGACGCCGGGCGACGAACGCAACGAGCTGAAGGAGCTGACAGGCGGGCGAATGGCCGAAAGCGTGATCGAGGCGGTCGGCGCGGACGCCACATTGCAACTGGCGCTGGCGCTTGCCGGAAAGCAGGCGACGGTCTCGACCATCGGCGTCAGCCAGACGAAATCCTTTCCGTTCCCGATGGCGCTTGCCTTCAACAAGGGGCTGACTTTCCGCACCAGCCTCTGCTCGGTGGTAAAGCACTGGCCGGAGCTGATCGCGCTGGTGCAGGGCGGCCGCCTAAAGCCGGAGCAGGTGATTTCACACCGCATGCCGCTGAGCGCAGGCGCCGAGGCCTACGACATGTTCAATGCGCGCCGCGACGGCGCGCTGAAGATGGTGCTGACCTGCGGCTAGTTTCTAGGCCGACGCCGGTTGCGCATCGGCGCGGGCGCGCTGCTGGCGGTAGAGGCCGACGAAATCGATCGGATCGATCATCAGCGGCGGATGTCCGCCCTCGCGGGTGATGTCGGCGATGATCCGGCGGGCGAACGGGAAGAGCAGGCGCGGGCATTCGATCAGCAGCATCGGCTCCACGTCCTCGCGCTTGGCCTCCTGCAACTGGAAGACGCCAGCATAGACAAGCTCGACAATGAACACGACCGCATCGGTGCGCTTGGCGCGGGCCGACAGCTTCAGTTCCACGGCGAAGATCTGTTCCTGGGCCGGGCCCGGCTCGACCCGCACGTCGATCCCGAGCTCGATCTCGGGCGCCGTGGTGGACTGCTGGGCGGCAAAGATGCCCGGATTCTCGAATGAAAGGTCCTTAACGTACTGCGCCAGGACCCGGAGAACGGGAGCGCCTGCGCCCTCGGCGGGGGCCGCGTTTTGATCCGAAGAAGGCGTGTCAGTCATGGTTTTCGGCTGGTCCGATACTGGCGTGTCTTGAAGCGTGGGGCGCTATCACGCTGGCGCGACCCCCGCAACAGCGGGCTGACTTCACGAGTTTTGTGTCTATATTGATGAAACGGGAAAGGCTTTTGTGTCTTTCTTCTTCTGGAACTTGCGAAGGTCTCGCTTGAATATTGAACTGATCATCCTCGCGGCGATTGCGGTTTTCGTGATTTCACGCCTGTACGCCGTCCTTGGCCAGAAAACCGGGGCCGAGCCGCCGGCGCGCCGCCTTCGCGAGGCCCCCGTGCGCGCGCCTGAGCGCGAAGACGATGTGAACAGCGAAGACCGGCCGAAACTGCGCGCCGCCTTTACTGGCCCTGCTGCGGCTGGGCTTGAGGAAATCGCGGCAAGCGACGCCAGCTTTGCGCCTGACGATTTCACCAAGGGCGCTCGCCGCGCCTATGAGCTGATCGTGGGCGCCTTCGCCGACGGCGACCGTGACGCGCTCAAGCAGCTCGTCGATGACGACGTGTTCGAGGTCTACAGTCAGGCGATCACCGAGCGCGAGAAGGCCGGAACCGAGCCGATGCGCCTCGCGCGCCTGCGCCAGGCCCGCATTGTCGAGGCGTCGGTCGACGCCGCGAAGATGGGCCGCGTGCTGGTGTCGTTCGAAAGCGAATTGAGCGATGGCGACAATATGCGCCAAGCCAAGGAAATCTGGACCTTCAAGCGCTCGCTGACGAGCCAGGATCCCAACTGGCTGCTGGACGAGGTCGCTGCGGCGTCCTGATTTCAGTAACAGCCGCTGTGCTAGTTCCCTCACATGAGTCGCCGGCTTACCCCTGACGAACGCCGTCTCTGGCATCGCGTCGCACGCACTGTGCGGCTGGCGCCCGGGCACAGGCTCGATCCCGCCGATGCCGAGCCGGAACCCGCGCCTTCATCCGGCGTCGAAGCGGTAAAGCCCGCGCGGGCAGGGGATGCGCCGCGAGCGCCAAAGCGTCCGACGCCACCCGACGACCTGTCCGGCCAGCGCCGCATCCGCCGCGGCCAGAGCGAGATCGATGCGCGGCTCGACCTGCACGGCCACACGCAGGACACGGCCCATCGTGAAGTCGTCGACTTCATCCTGCGACAGGCTGGCCTCGGCGCGCGTTGTGTTCTCGTCATCACCGGCAAGGGCAGGCTGGGCACAGGCGTGCTGCGCGCGCGCCTGTTCGACTGGATCGGCGATCCGGACCTGCGCCCCTTCATAGCCGGCTATGCCACCGCCCATCCGCGCCACGGCGGATCGGGCGCGGTCTACCTCTTCCTCAGGTCGGCGAACCGCTGACGCGCGAGCCTTTCAGCTCGATGTCCGCGAACTGCCACATCGCCTTGAAGTGTTCACGCAGCATGTCGGCGTCGGCTTGTCTGCCCTGCGCATCGAGCGCCTGGATCAGGCCGAAGGTCGACCAGCCATTGTGCATGTACTGCTTCAGGTCGGCCTCGTAGACTGCCTGCGCTTCCTTGGCCTTGCCGGCCTTCATCAGCGCAAAGCCCAGCGACTGGCGCGTCGGATAATACCAGAAGGGCGGCTCGGTGTAGGGCAGGACGTCCTGCGCAGTAACGGCCGCCTCGAACTTCGCGATCGCGGTCTTCATGTCCTTGGCATTGAGCGCGATCTCGCCCAGCAGCAGGTTGTCCGCAACCGTCAGCAGCTGGCTTGCCGGATAGTCGCTCCCGTCCAGCACCATCACTTTCGGGTTGGCCTTCAGCGGAACCAGGGCTGCCTGTTCCGCGCGCGCCGCCTTGAGGTCGCCCTTGTTGGCGTAGGCGATCCCGCGCGCATAGCGCCAGATGGCGTTGGAAAAGCCGAGGTCAGCGCGCGGCTGCGGTTCGGCGAGGATTTCGTCCCAGCGCCCGAAATGCACCAGCGACAGCAACGGCACGGTCTTGAAGAACTCCACCGTCGGGAACTGATCGATCTGTTCGAGGCTGACATTGTCGGCCAGCTTGCGCGCCGCTTCGATCGCCACCTTGCTCTGGCCCTGCATCGATGCCGACGACCACAGGAAGTGGATGTTGTGGGGGTAGTACATCGCCGGATAGAAGCCCTGCGCGTTGCACTGCTTGATGTAGTCCTCGTCCACCTTGGCCGCTTCGGTATTGGCCTTGACCGAGTCGTTGTAGCGGCCGACGCGGTAGAAGATGTGCGCCGGCATGTGCACCAGATGCCCCGATCCTGGCACCAGCGGATAGAGAGCGTCCGCCGCCGCCTCGGCCTTCTCGGGCGTCGAGGAGGCCTCCATCGCATGGATGTAGAGATGCAAAGCCAGCGGATGCTTCGGGTTGCGTGCGATCACGGATTCAAGCGCCGCAATCACCGGAACGATTTCCGGACGCGGCGTTGTCGAGTCCGACCAGTAATTCCACGGCATGGTGTTCATCCACGCCTCGGCATACATCGCGGCGATATCGTCATCGGCGGGATATTTCTTCACGAGCTCGCCGAGAGCTTCCGCAAACGCATGATCGAGCGACGCGCGATCCTCCGAGGGCTCAAGCGCATACCGCCTGGTCAGCGCCGCGATCAGGTCGCGCTCCGCCTCGGGCTTGCCGGCTTCAACCGCCTGCGCCTTGCCGAGCGCAGCCCACGCCGCCTTCTGCTCGTCCGGCGACATGATCGCCTTGCCCTTGGCGGTCACGTTGATGTTGGGGCCTGTCGCCAGCGCTTCACCCCAGAAACACATGGCGCAATTGGGGTCGAGCTTCTGCGCGGCGCGGAAGGAACGGATCGCCTCGGCATGGTTGAAACCAAAGGCCAGCACCATGCCCTGGTCGAAATAGCGCTGGGCGCCGGCATCCTTGGTGTCGATCACACGATGGAACTCGCCCATCCCTTTGAACAGCGGTGCACCGGCGCGGGCGACAAGCTCGGTGTTGGTTTCAGGCGCCTTTGCGCAGGCAACCACAAGAAGCGGTGCGAAAACGAGAGCAGCGGCAAAACGGGACATGCGCATCGAAATCCCCCTGACTGGATGGCTCAATCTACCACCTTGAGCGAGCAGGGGACAGCGGTGACGCGTCAGCTTTTGCGGCTGGCCTTCTCGTCGACGCCCGACTTGCCCTGGCGCGCTTCCAGAGCCTTGGCCAAGGCATCCAGCGGCACGCCGCGCGAACGCAGCGCTACCAGCAAGTGATAAACCAGGTCGGCAGCTTCAGCGGCGACCTCCTTGTCGCCCTGGCTCACGATGGCAAGCGCCGTCTCGACCGCTTCCTCGCCCAGCTTCTTGGCGGTGAGGTTCGGCCCGCCCATCAGCAGTTTCGCCGTCCATGACTTCTCGGGATCGTCGCCGACACGCGCGTCGATCGTCTTGGCCAGCTCCGTCAGCACCTCACCGAGAAAGGCCGCGCTGCCCAGCGGGTCATGCTGCATGCTCATGCGTCCTCCACCATCCGCACCGGCGCACCGGCCTTCGCCAGCGCGCGCTTGGCGTCGGCCACGGATGCTTCGCCAAAGTGGAAGATCGACGCTGCAAGCACCGCGTCTGCGCCGCCCTTGATCACGGCATCCGCCATGTGCTGCACATTGCCGGCGCCGCCCGAAGCAATGATCGGCACACGCACGACATCCCTCACGGCCCGAAGCAGCTCGATGTCGTAGCCGTCCTTGGTTCCGTCGCGGTCCATCGATGTCAGCAGGATCTCGCCAGCGCCAAGTTCGGCCGCGCGCTTGGCAAACTGTATGGCGTCAAGCCCAGTGCTGTTGCGGCCGCCATGAGTAAAGACGCCCCATTTTGCATCGCCGCCGGCCTCGCGCCGCACATCCAGCGCCATCACCACGGCCTGCGATCCCACCTTGCGGGCACAGCGCCTGAGAATTTCCGGCTCCAGCACCGCTGCCGTATTGATCGCCACCTTGTCGGCGCCGGCTTTCAGCATTGCCACCATGTCTTCCGGTGTGCGCACGCCGCCGCCGACCGTCAGCGGCATGAAGCAGGCGTCCGCCGTACGCTCCACCACATCGATCATCGCCCCGCGTTTTTCATGGCTCGCCGTGATGTCGAGAAAGCAGAGCTCGTCCGCCCCCTGCGCATCATAGGCGCGGGCCAGCGCAACCGGATCGCCTGCATCGCGCAGGTCGACGAAGTTGACGCCCTTCACGGTGCGCCCGTCCTTCACGTCCAGACAGGGAATGACGCGAACCTTCAGCATAAGCTGTTAGTCGCGCGGAGCACGAGGCAGGTCAATCGGCGGGAAGGGCAAAGGTCGCAAAGACAGGCAGGTGGTCCGATCCGATATCGGGACCGACATGATGCTCGACGAGGCGCAAGCCGCCGCCGAACTTGATGTGGTCGATGGGAATGCCCAGCAGGAGAGCCGGCGCCGGGAAGGTCGCCTCGAAGCGCGGATCGCCCGCCCGCTTGCCGGGCGTCAGCCCATAGATGCGTGACCAAGGAGAGGCGTTGAAATCGCCCATCACGATGAAGGGTGATGCTTCGTCCAGCCCGTCGTCCAACGTCGTGAGCAACCGGTTGCGGTCCGCCATGCCCGCCGGGCTGTCAGGCGAAACGGGATGTGCCGCCACGATCTGGATTTCGTCTCCCGCCAGTGACAGGCGATAGCGCAGCACCGCCCGGTTGCTGCGCCCGCCGGGCGAGGCGACCATGATCGGCGAGACGGGCTTTGCAGACATCGCCAGCATTTTCTTGGAAAGATCGCGTCCGTCTGTCGATGTCCGGATCGCGCTGGTCGCCATTCCGGGAAACAGCGGTTTCAACTCTTCATCGTTGATCGCAGGCGCTTCATAGACCGAAACAAGGTCTGCGCCATATTCCTGCGCCAGCGCCGAAAGCTTCGCCAGCGCCTCGGGGCTCGCATGCACATTGGCGCTGACGACACGAAGCAACACCGAGTCTTGCGGAGCCGGCTGCGGAATCGCGAAGCCGGGTGTCGCCAGAACGATCGCAAGATTGAACGCCGTCACGCCGGCTGCCAGCCCGGCCGGCCGCCACATCTTCATTGCGCCAGCGCCGACGGCGGCCAGAAAGGCGACCACAGCCGCTTGCCGCGGAAAGTGCGCCAGAAGATCGAACAGCCACCCGGCTTCGCCGAGATCGATGCGGTCGAGCTGCGCCAGCAGGGTTGCAACCGCAACCCCGACGGCGACGATCCAGAGCAAACGTGTGGAGAGCTTCTTCACGCAGACCCAATGACGGGACGCCAGTCCCCGTGCTGGCTACCCATCATCGGCCCCAATATCCCGGCGGATATGTGGCGGCAATTTCGTAAGTAGCGAGCGGTGCGCTCGCCTTCGATCCTGGTGTGTATCCGGAAAGTCCCGCGCCCGTGGGCGCGGTTGATCAAATGCAGCCGCGCAGCGCGCGAGCCATCTCTTTATGTCCATGTGAACCTGAAGCTTGGGATTGAAGGAGACGAGCGTGTGTCATGGACGTCTCCTTCCCTGGCTTCAGGTCCTGCGCGCGGGGCGCCGGACGATTGAGAATGCTCGAATATAGCCGATCCGCGCTGCGTCTGTCTATCTGACCGCCAGCAGCGCTTCGGTCGGATCGATGTCGCCATCGTACAGCGCCCGGCCGAGGATCGCGCCTTCGATCGGGGTTCCCGCGCGCTTCTTCAACGCCCGAAGGTCATCGACATCGCGAAGACCGCCCGAGGCGATCACCGGAATCGACACCGCATCCGCCATCTCGCCCGTAAGGTCGAGATTGACGCCGGTCTTGAGGCCGTCGCGGCCGATGTCGGTGACGATCAGCGCGGCGACGCCGCAGCCTTCGAACGCTTTCGCGAGTTCAACCGCGCGCATGTCG
Organism: Hyphomonadaceae bacterium; assembly: GCA_965279205.1. Lineage (GTDB taxonomy): Bacteria > Pseudomonadota > Alphaproteobacteria > Caulobacterales > Hyphomonadaceae > UBA7672. Next base: position 193,402 of record OZ257144.1, on the reverse strand, counting down.
GTTGTCTCGGCCCAGCCCTGGACAGCGACACGCCCATCGCGCGCATCGATCCCGACGGCCACCTGGCCGGGGAAGGCGCGCGCGGCGCCTTTCACGAAGGCCGGATCGCGCACGGCGGCGGTGCCGAGGATCACGCGCGAGATGCCAGCGTCCAGCCAGTGTTCGACCTGTTCCATGTTGCGAATGCCGCCGCCGAGCTGCACAGGCGCGCGCATCACGTCGAGGATCGAGGCGACCGCATTGAGGTTCACGGAATGACCTTCGAAGGCGCCATTGAGATCGACCACGTGCAGCGCCTCGAAGCCCATCGCGGAAAAGCGAAGGGCCTGGTCGGCCGGGTCGTCATTGAACGAGGTCGCGGTCGTCATGTCGCCGCGCAGGAGACGGACACACACGCCGTCCTTCAGGTCGATTGCTGGATAGAGTCTCATTGCTCTTCTTGTTTTTGTTTGCCGCTTTGGGCGCTGTCGGGGGGCGCTCCTTGGAGGCGGGAACACTGGCCTTGTCAACGCGCAGCGGCAGCACACGATTTCGTCAGCTGAAGCTTCAGGGTTTCCAGCGCAGGAAGTTGGCGAGGATAGTCTGGCCGGCCTGCTGGCTCTTCTCCGGGTGGAATTGCGTGCCAATCAGATTGTCGCGCGCGACAACCGCCACAAATTTCCCGCCATAGTCGCAGCGCGCCGCAACGTGATCGCGGTGCTCCGGCGTCATTGCATAGGAGTGGACGAAGTAGACGTGCGGATCCCGGCCGAGGTCAGCCAGCACCGGATGCGATTTGATGTCTGTCAGCACATTCCATCCCATGTGCGGCACGGGGAGATTTGGATCGGATGGGCGGATGCGTTCGACAACGCCCGGTATCCAGCCCAGTCCGCGCGTCTCGGCATCCTCTCGGCCGACATCGGCCATCAGCTGCATGCCGACGCACACACCGAGGAATGGCCGCCCGCTCCGGAACAGGGATTCGGTGATCGCTTCCGTCACGCCCTGGCGCGCGGCAAGACCGGCGGCGCAATCGGCAAAGTGGCCGACGCCCGGCAGTACGATGCGGTCCGCCTGCCGGATGCGATCCGGGTCATCGGTCAGGGTGACGGTGAGCGGAAGCTCAAAATGATTTGCCGCCGCTTCCAGCGCGCGCTGCACCGAGCGGACATTGCCCGAGCCGTAGTCGATGATGGCAAGGCGGGTCATGCTGGGGCTTTAGCACCAGCGGTGACGAACGTCTGCCCCCGCGAAGCGGGAGAAGAAAAGCGTCAGCGACAGTTGTTGCCTAGAGGCTGCCCTTGGTGCTCGCGACCTGGCCCTTCAGCCGGCCATCGACCACTGCCGCATCGCGCAGCGCCCGCGCCAGCGCCTTGAAGCTTGCCTCGGCAATGTGGTGCGAGTTCTCGCCGTACAGCAGCTCGAGGTGCAGGCAGATGCCCGCATTCATGGCGAACGCCTGGAAGAATTCCTTGAACAGCTCGGTGTCGACCTGGCCGACCTTGTCCCGGGTGAAGCCCACCTTCCAGATCAGATAGGGCCGGTTGCACAGGTCCACGGCGGCGCGCGCGAGGGTCTCGTCCATTGGCACATAGGCGTGGCCGAACCGGATCACGCTCGAATAGCTGCCCACGGCTTCCCGGAAAGCCTGGCCCAGCACGATGCCGACATCTTCCATGGTGTGGTGCTGGTCGATGTGCAGGTCGCCCTTGGCTTCGACGTTAATATCCATGGCGGAGTGCTTGGCGAAGCTCTCCAGCATATGGTCGAAGAACCCGACGCCGGTGGAAATCACTGATTTTCCAGAGCCATCGACGTCCAGCGAGACCTTGATACGGGTCTCCTTGGTTTCGCGGACAACCTCCGCCTTGCGCGTGTGTGCGGCCATGACGGCCCTCCGGCATTAACTGCGTGTTCGCTTCCCGAACCTAGCTTTGCACGCGAACGGTCGAGGAATCCTGAATGCAGCGGGGAGCATTTAGTCCGAGGCCCCCACGAACGCCACCGGAATCCCGCGAAAGCAGCGAAATGCCTGCCAAGACGGCCAGGAAGGGGAAAAAGCTCGGTCTTGCCGGGCGGGTGGCGCTTATCGCCGTCGGCGCAGCCATATGCGCCACGCTGGCCCAATGGATCATCACGCCGCTTCTGCTGCGCAACAGCTTCGACAATTCCCGCCTGACCTATTCGGCCGGCGCCGCGGAACAGCTCGCCCTGATCGTCGTCGGCGGACTCGAGAACAACAATCTGGCCCGCGTCGACAACCTCGTCAGGAGCATGGCCAAGCCGCTCCCGGGGGGAGAGGCCGCCATCGTTGGCATGGACGGAGCGATCATCTCGGCCACGCCAGGCGCCATAGAGCTGGCGCGGACGCTCGACAGGCGCCTCGCCGACAACCCCGCCGGTAGCGTCATGAAGCGCGGCGAATCGCTGATCGGCGTGCACCCCGTGATCAACAGCCAGGGCGAGCAGATCGGCCTTGCCGTTCTGTCGATGGAGCCGCGCACGCTGATCTCCACCTGGATCGGCGTGCTCGTCTATAACGCCCTGGTCTTCGTTCTGGCGCTTGGCGTGTTCTCCTTCTTCCTCCTGCCGATCGCACGCAACGCCCTCCGGCCGGTGACTGATCTTGAGCTCAATCTCCGCAAGCGCGACAGCAAGGACAAGTCGCGCCTTGCCGACTCCTCCGACGACAAGCTGCTGAAGCCGCTGCTGGCCGCCGTGGACGGCGTTCACGAGCGGTCCGAAAACGCCATGCGCCGCGCGCTCACCCTGGCCTATACCGACCCGACAACGCGGCTTCCGAACCGCCTGCGCTTCATGTCCAAGCTCGAAGGTCTGGTCGATCGCGGGGCAGGGCAGCCTGTCCACCTCGCCATCTGCGATCTCGACGACTTCCGGAAAGTGAACGTGACATTCGGTCCGCGCATCGCCGACAGCATTCTTGCCGCTGTCGCCGAACGCCTGCGCGCCAGCGCTTCGCAGACCCCGGGCGGCGCCTTCTTCATCGGCCGCCTCGGCGCCGACCAGTTCGGCATCGCTGCGCCGGGCATGGAGCTTTCCGCCTTCCAGGCGTTTCTCGCCAACGCTGAACGCGCCATCGCCGAACACATGGTGATCGAAGGTCAGACTATCCGCGTTACTGCATCCTTCGGCGGCGCTTCGGCGCCGGCCGATGCCGCGACCGGCGGCGACCTGATGAAGCAGGCCGAGATTGCGCTCAAGGAAGCCAAGAACATGCCGGCCATGCGCCGCGCTTTCTTCGACCAGCGCCTGCTCGACAAGGCGCGCGCGCAATCGAAGCTGGAAGAAGAAGTGCGTGAAGGTCTTGAGCGTGGCGAGTTCGTCGCCGTGTTCCAGCCCAAGGTCAGACTCGAGACCGGCGAGCTTGTCGGCGCCGAGGCGCTCGCCCGCTGGCGCCGGCCCGACGGCATGGTCGTCTCGCCCGGCGTCTTCGTGCCGATCGCCGAGGAGATGGGCCTGATCTCGAAGCTCGGCAAAAGCGTGATGCGCGACGCCTGTTTCGCCGCCGCCGGCTGGAACCGCAAGGGCATCGTCTCCAGCGTCGCGGTCAACGTCTCGCCGCACCAGTTCGACGATCCGGACTTCATCCCGTCGGTCTACCAGGCGCTCGACGATTCCGGCCTCAGCCCCGACCTGCTCGAACTCGAGATCACCGAATCCGCCGCCGTCAGCGATCCTGATCGCGTCGCACGCATCATGTGGCCGCTGCGCAATCGCGGCGTGCGCCTCGCGATCGACGATTTCGGCACCGGCCATTCCAACTTCGCGTCGATCACCCGCCTGCCGTTCGACGTCTTCAAGATCGACCAGCAGTTCGTGCGCGCGCTCAACACCGACCCGCATGCTCCCGCCATCGTCGAGATGATCCTCGCCATGGCCGAAGCGCTTGGCCAGGAAACCGTCGCCGAGGGCGTCGAGACGAAGGAGCAGGCCGACTTCCTGCTGCGCCGCGCCTGCACGATCGGGCAGGGCTACTACTATTCCCCGCCGCTCCCCGCCGACGAATTCGACGCCTTCGTCCGCTCCTACCGGCCTCGCCCGGCGGACCGCTTCGCCGCCTAGCTCAGGCGGCTTCGCGCGCCCGGGCTAGCTCCTCGGCGACCGGGCAGCGTTTTTCGATGGCGACTCTTTCAAGCGCGATCTGCTTGCCCTTGAGGTGGCTGAGTTCGTCTTCCTCGTCATCGCCGGCGAGAAGGAACAGCGCCGGCCAGAACGTCGTCACCGCCGCGCCGAACACCACAAAGTCCTGGACCGCCAGCCGTCCCTGGACGCCGGCGGCCTTGCGCGCTTCGACATCGACGCGGGCCATCTCCTGCCGGATCTGGCCGCAATCATAGTGGGCGTATCGTTCCTCGGACGAGGCGATGTGCGACGGGCCAACGCGATCGGGCAACGTGGCGCACGCGGACGTCAACGCCACGCATGCAGCGACGGCGACACAGCTTTGTATTTTCATCTGGGCAAGGCCCCCTGCCAAAAGGTTTCCGCCGCAGTTATGCGGCGCTCAGTCCCCGATCGAGGGCATCGGATCATCCGTGAGCTGAATGTCGCATGAATGGCCTCCGCGGGTGGAGTTGCACTCCGCCGGATGTCCGCGCGGCGCGTCGACACCATCCGCGGCCCGGCCGTGGTGGCCCTGCAGGCGTCGCATCCCGGCGGCCTTGGCGAACACGCGGGCGAGACGCCGGGCCTCCAGACCGCTCGGGTTTCCGCCCACGTCATATCGAAAAACGATAAATCTGCTTGTGCGCACTGTTCGCACGAGATAATGTGCTCCCGGTCAGGAAAGTACCCGCATGTCGTCGACGCCCATCTGGCACTCCACCACCATTCTTGCGGTGAAGAAGGGAAAGAAGCTCGTCCTCATTGGCGACGGCCAGGTGTCGATGGGCGAGACGGTCATGAAGGGCAACGCCCGGAAGGTGCGCCGGATCGGGGAAAAGGGTGAGATTCTCGCAGGCTTCGCCGGCGCCACTGCCGACGCCTTCACGCTCTTTGAAAGGCTCGAACAAAAACTCGAACGCTTCCCCGGCAATCTCCAGCGCGCCGCCGTGGAACTCGCGAAGGACTGGCGCACTGACAAATACCTCCGCAACCTCGAAGCCCTCATCATCGTGGGCGACGCGACCTCCCTGCTCGTCATCACGGGCAGGGGCGACGTGCTCGAGCCGGAGCATCCGATCGCGGCCATTGGTTCAGGGGGCAACTATGCGCTGTCCGCCGCACGAGCGCTGTATGAGTACGAAGACGATGCCGAGAAGATCGCCCGCAAGGCGATGACCATCGCGGCGGAAGTCTGCGTCTACACAAACAGCAACTTCGTCGTGGAGACTCTCAATGTTTGACAAGAGCGACATACGCGCTGCCGTAGAAGGCGGCGCAATCAGTGATGAGGCCGCAAAGCGCCTCGAAGCCTTCCTCAAGGCCCGCAACGACCCCGAGCGCATGCTCGATCCGGAAAACCTGCGCTTCCTCTCGAACTTCAACGACGTCTTCCTCACCATCGGCATCGTCGTGTTGATGACGGGGCTGGGCTTTCTCTCGGCCATCTCGGTCATCAACATGCTGGGCCTGTCGGGTCCGTTCTATCCGGAGACGATCGAGGACGCGAACGGGCTGACCAACCGGATCCGCTTCGCCATCATCCTCTCGCCGATCCCGGTGATCGTGGGCGCCTGGCTGCTTGCGGAATACTTCTGCGGCAAGCGTCGCCTGCTCTTGCCGTCGATGGCGCTCAGCGTCGCGATCGTCTGGGCCTCGGCCATTGTCGCTGCAGGTCTCGCAAGCTGGTTCCTCGATCCGATCCAGACCGCAACGCGCGTCGACCGCGACTTCGACCCGTGGAGCATCCTCGCCGGCGTCAGCTATTCCGGCTTCGCTGCTGCAGCCCTTGCCGCCGCCGCGATCTTCTGGCGCTTCCGCCTTCCGTTCTCGCTGTTCCTGCTTGCGGGCTCCATCGCCGGCCTGTTCTACACGGCCGTCGCCCAGCTCGGCGGGGCAAACGAGCTGTTCAGTGGCGCAGCCATGCTCGGCATCGGCATCGCCACGCTGATCTTCGCCGTCGCCTTCGACATGCGTGACCCGACGCGCACCACGCGCAACGCCGACCACGCCTTCTGGCTCCACATGGCCGCAGCCCCGCAGATCATCTTCGGCGTCCGCGGGCTGGTGCTCGGATCGGGCTTCGAGGAGGCGTCGACCGCGGACGCCACGGTGATGCTCGTCGTGCTGATCGCCTTCGGCCTCATGTCCTTGGCGCTAAACCGCCGGGCGCTGATCGTTTCCGGCCTGATCTCCTTCACCTACGCCCTGTGGGTGCTGGTCAACGGTTCGGGCTGGAGCGGCCTTAACAGCCTGATGCTGACGGCGCTTATCGTCGGCGGCGCCATCGTCCTCCTCGGCGGCGGCTGGCGCACGGCCCGCCGGGCGATCCTCAAGGTGTTCCCGCAGGAAGGAACGCTGGGCCGCATCTTCCCGCCAGAACCGGCATAGCAACCCGCCAACGTCAGACGCCGGCGATTGCTGGTCCTCACTCCCTCTCCCCCTTGTGGGGAGAGGGTAGGGTGTGGGGGGCTGCAGGACGGTAAGTCCTATCGTCATCTCGCACGCCAATCCGCCCCCCCACCCCTGCACCCCTCCCCACAAGGGGGAGGGGAAGGCGCGGCCTTGCCCCGTCTCAGAAGTTGCTTGCTGCGATCAACGGCCATGAGCTAGCGAAGCGGGCCCTCACGCCTTAGCTAGGTAGCCATGTCCGAATTCACTCCACGCGAAATCGTCTCCGAGCTCGACCGCTTCATTGTCGGCCAGCCGGAGGCGAAGCGCGCTGTCGCCCTCGCCCTGCGCAATCGCTGGCGCCGCAAGCAGCTGCCCGACGCGCTGCGCGAGGAAGTGACGCCCAAGAACATCCTGATGATCGGCCCCACCGGCGTCGGCAAGACCGAGATCTCGCGGCGTCTTGCGAAACTGGCGAAAGCCCCCTTCCTGAAAGTCGAAGCCACCAAGTTCACCGAGGTCGGCTATGTCGGCCGCGACGTCGAGCAGATCGTGCGCGACCTGGTCGAGATTTCCATCGCCATGGTGCGCGACCGCCGCCGCAAGGATGTCGAAGCCAGGGCCGAAGCCGCCGCCGAGAACCGCGTGCTCGATGCGCTGGTCGGCGCCACGGCCCAGCCCGCAACCCGCGAAAGCTTCCGCGTCAAGCTGCGGGCAGGGCACCTCGACGACAAGGACATCGACATCGACTTCGCCGACAACGCCTCGCCCTTCGGCGGCATGGACATTCCCGGCCAGCCCGGCGCCTCGATCGGCATGGTCAATCTCGGCGACCTGCTCTCGAAGAGCTTTGGCGGCAAGACCAAGCGCGTCCGCACCACGGTCAAGGAAGCCTACAAGCCGCTGATCGCCGAAGAGTCCGACAAGCTGCTCGACAATGACGCCGTCACGCGCGAGGCGCTGCGCGTCACGGAGGAGGACGGCATCGTCTTCCTCGATGAAATTGATAAAATCGCCTCGCGCTCCGAGCGCGCCGGCGCGGACGTTTCCCGCGAAGGCGTCCAGCGCGACCTGCTCCCGCTGATCGAAGGCACCACCGTCGCCACCAAGCATGGCCCGGTGAAGACGGATTTCATCCTCTTCATCGCCTCCGGTGCCTTCCACGTCGCCAAGCCGTCCGACCTGCTGCCCGAGCTGCAGGGCCGCCTGCCGATCCGCGTCGAGCTCAAGGCGCTCAGCCGCGACGATCTCCGCCGCATCCTCACCGAGCCGGAAGCCAGCCTCATCACGCAATATGTGGCGCTGATGAAGACCGAAGGCGTCGACCTCGCCTTCGAACCCGACGCGATCGACGCCATCGCCGACATCGCGGTGCAGGTGAATGACTCGGTCGAGAACATCGGCGCCCGCCGCCTCCACACCATCCTCGAACGCGTCCTCGACGAGATCAGCTTCACGGCGTCAGAAAAACCCGGCGAAGCCTTCCGCATCACCGGCGCCTATGTCCGCGAGAAGGTCGAGAAGATGGCCGGCGATCGGGATCTGTCGAAGTACATCCTCTGATCCCGGACCTGCAGCCCTCATCCTGAGGAGCGGACGAAGTCCGCGTCTCGAAGGACGAGGGCGGGCTCACCGAGCTCGCCAACCCCACCGCAGTCATCCTCGGCTCAAGGCCGAGGATGACACCCCTTGTGTGGGACGGGTGTGTGCGCAAAACGGCGGATGGCGAAAAATCTTCCGCCCTGAATCCAACCCGCTAGCGCAGAAAACTGCAGGACAGCGCCGCGCAGATTCAGCCGGCATCCGCTCTCACCTATACTGCGCCCATCGCCTCCGCAGGGAGGGCAGCCGATCACTGTTCAACGGCGCGGGGGCGATGCGACCGAGCGTATAAGTCCCGGGGAACGCTGCATTGGGCAGCCAAGGCCGGGAGTAATCAACATCCGGCGCTCAAAGGCTGGATGCTTGCGCAGGGGACCGGATGCGGACTCATCCGGCCCGAAACGCCGTCGGCGACCATGTCAGGGGCGTGAACAAGCGCCCTGCTCTGGGCTGGCGAACAACGGTCGCGGGGACGCGGGAGATCGCGTTCTTTTTCCACTGCCGGCAACGTCGAGCAATCGGCGAAGCCCAAACCACGCGGGGCATCCCGCGTCCCCGGCCCTCCTGAAGAGGGCAGAGCCAGAGCATCCCGGACGGTTCAACCGGTCCGAATGCGGCCTCGCACCCAGACCCAAGGAGTTTCCATGTTCGCACCACAACACGATTTCTTCCGCGCCCTGGCGAAGGCCCGGAAAGCCACGCGCGCCGGCGATCACTCAGCGGCTGACCGATGGACCCGCCTCGCTGAACGCCACCTCGCCATGGCTCGCCGGATGGACCAGCTGTGCGCCGGGGAACAGGAGTCCGCCGCCGCTCCCTCGAAGGCCGCCGGCCCCGTCATGCTCGACCCGAAAGGCTTTTCTCCGGGAGGCACGCCGAACTGGGTCCTCAACCTGAACCGGCTTGAGCGCGCCGGGATCAAACCCGATGCAAACACGAACAAGTAGGTTCTCTTTCGGAATGGACCTACCCAGCCGCCTTGCGAACTGGCAGGTGTTTCTTCCCCCAGTCCTTCAGTCCGACCAGCGCCGGCGCAAAGTCCCGGCCCTTCTCGGTCAGCCGATAGTCGTAGCGGAGCGGTTTCAGCGAGTATGGGTTCTTTTCCAGAACTCCCTGCTCGACCAGCCGCTTCAGCCGGTCCGACAGCAGGTGTCGGGTGATCCCGAGGCTGGCCTGGAACTGGTCAAACCTTGATTTTCCGAGGAAACAGTCGCGCACGATCAGCAGGGTCCAGCGGTCGCCGATCACCGACATGGCGCGCGCCACCGGGCACCAGTCGCCTGCCAGGTCGTCCCACCGGTTGGTCTTGGAAGCTGTTCGTTCCATTTGGATACCCTGCACGGATTGCCTCGATCTGCAAAGGATGTAGGTTCTTTTTCTGAACGGAGCATTGAGATGCCGGAAGCCGTAATAGACAAGCGATCTGTCCTGGTCGTCGGCGCTGGAGACGCCACCGGCGGCGCCATCGCCCGCCGCTTCGCCCGCGAAGGCCTGATCGCTGTCTGCACTCGCCGCGAAGTCGCCAGCCTCGATCCGCTGCTCGTGAAGATCCGCGTCGATGGTGGCGAAGCGCACGGCTTCGGCTCCGACGCTCGCATCGAGGAGCAGGTGATCCAGCTGTTCGAGACGATCGAGCGCGACATTGCTCCGCTCGAAGCGGTCGTCTTCAACATCGGCGCGAACGTGAACTTCCCGATCCGCGAAACCACCGAGCGCGTCTATCGCAAGGTGTGGGAGATGGCGGCCCTCAGCGGCTTCCTCGCCGGGCGCGAGGCGGCGAAAGTCATGGTCCCGCGCGGACGCGGCACGATCATCTTCACTGGCGCCACCGCCTCGATGCGCGGCGGTTCCGGCTTCTCCGCCTTCGCTGGCGCCAAGTTCGCGCTGCGAGCTCTTGCGCAATCCATGGCCCGCGAACTCGGCCCGCAAGGTGTCCACGTCGCCCACACCATCATCGATGGCGCCATCGACACCGAATGGATCGCAAAGAACTTCCCGCAGCGCCACGCGCTCAAGGACCAGGACGGCATCCTCAACCCCGACCACATCGCCGACGCCTACTGGATGCTGCACGCCCAGCCGCGCGATGCGTGGACGCACGAACTGGATCTGCGCCCCTGGATAGAGAAGATGGCGTGAGCGATTACTAGTCCTCCACCGCCGAAGGCGGGGGAGGTGGCTGCGCACGCAGTGCGCGGACGGAGGGGGCCGCCGCCGAAGGCGGCGGATGCAGAAACGAGGGCCCAATGCCGAAACAAGTCGAGTTCTTCTACGATTTCACCAGCCCCACGGCCTATCTCGCCTGGGCCCGCTTGCCGAGCATCATCCAGCGCACCGGCGCCAAGCTGGTCTATCGCCCGATGTTCCTTGGCGGCGTGATGCAGACCACCGGCAACCGCCCGCCGGGCACGGTCGCGGCAAAGGCGAAGTGGATGGCGTCTGATCTCCAGCGCTGGGCTAGGCGGTTCAACACGCCCTACGCGCTCAACCCGCACTTCCCGATGATGACGCTCATGGTCCAGCGCGCCGCGCAGGAATGGATCACGCGACCGGACTTCGACAGATATCTCGCCGCGATCTTCAACGCCGCCTGGCGCGATTCAAAGAACATCGCGGACAAGGCTGCCCTTGCGGAAATTCTCACCACCGCTGGTTTTTCGCCCGAGGAGTTCTTCGCCGCCGCGGAAAATCCCGCCAATAAGGAAAAACTGAAAGCCACGACCGACGAAGCCGTTGAACGCGGCGTCTTCGGCGCGCCGACCTTTTTCGTCGGCGACGAAATGCATTTCGGCCAGGACCGGTTGGATTTCGTGGAAGAGGCGCTGCGGGCTTAGCGCGATGTTCTAAGTAGCCGGTTTCCCGCCCAACCTGATCTGTGTTAATCTGGTCTTCGGGAGAGACGGGATGTCCGGGGAGACGGCTAACACGCCGAAGCCGATGGGACGTTGGATGCGGCGCATCGCCAGCGTCGTGATCGGACTCGCCGTGTCGCTCGCCGTAGGCAAGGTCGTCGAGGTCGTCAGCGATCCCGTATGGCTGGCCGAGGCCGACGCCGCTCAGAAGCAATGGATCGCAGCAGTTGGCGAGAGTTCGCCGATCGGCGTTGCGACCATCTACTGGGACGAGATCACCGCGACCATGGGCGATGGCAAGGCCGATACCGACTACGGGCATGGCATCCGTTCCACGTCTGCAGGCGTGGGCGCCCCGTTCCTTGCGTTCTGGTACACGGCGGGGCGGATCATCGACTCTGGCGGAATTGTCGCCATCGTCCAGCTTGCCCTCGGGGCGCTTGCAGTGGTCGTGATGAACTTCCTCAATTCGGGAGGCAAAACGATTTTCTTCCAGGAGACCCAGGCCAACATCATCGGACTCCCGCTCTGCATCATTCTTTTCGCGAGCCTGCTGGGCGGCGCCCTCTGGCTTGTGCTGATGGCCGCTCTCTATCTTCTGGGCTGGATCACAAGCCTTGCCGTCTGGGCCGCGGGGGCCACCGGCATCGTCGGCTTCTGCTGGCTTTGCATCACGAAGCTAAGCGAAAAGGGCGTCGAACACATCGCGACGCCGAAGATCTGACGCCTAGACCTTTAGTCCCGCAGCCATCGCCAGCTCGCGCAGATTCACCGCCGGACGCGGCCCGATGTGCGAGATCACCTCGCGCGCCGCGAGATTGCCGAGATCAGCAGACTCCTTCAGCGAAAGCCCGTGCGTGATCCCGTAGAGCACGCCGGCGGCATACTGGTCGCCCGCACCCGTCGCATCGACGACATGCGCTGCCGAAACTGGCGCCGTCCACGTGTCCGACCCCGACACGATCACCGACCCCTTGGACGATCGCGTGATCGCCGCGATCTGGCTGTCATTGCGGATCTGGGTCGCCGCCTGATCGAAATCATCGGTCTGGTAGATCGCGAGCAGCTCCGCCTCGTTCGCGAACACCAGGTCGCAGTGCGTGCGGATCAGGTGGACAAAGCTCTCGCGATGCCGATCGACGCAGAACACGTCCGACATGGTGATCGCAACCTTGCGGCCCGAGGATCTCGCAACTTCCGATGCATGGACAAACGCCGTCTTCGCCGCGGGCTTGTCGAACAGATAGCCTTCCAGATAGAGCCACTCGCCGCTCGCCACCGCTCGCACGTCGACATCGTTGGCCGCAAACTCGGTCGAGGCGCCGAGATACGTGTTCATCGACCGCTCGCCATCCGGCGTCACCGCGATCATCGAGCGCGCCGTGGTCGGCCCGCCCTTCAGCGGCGTGCCATAGAAATCGGCGCCGATCCGCCGCATGTCCTCGACATAGGCTTCGCCCAGCTTGTCGTCGGCAACCTTGCCAAGAAAGGCCGCGCGCGCGCCAAGGCTTCTGAGGCCCGCCACGGTGTTGCCCGCCGAACCGCCACTCGTCTCGACCCGGTTCGCCGGCAGGGCGTTGTACAGATAGTCGCACCGCTCCGGCGTGATCAGGTTGGTGCGGGCCTTGGGAATCTCGTGTCGCACGAGAAAGTCGTCATCGACCTGCGCGATCACGTCCATGATGGCGTTGCCGAGAGCGACGACGTCGTACTTCACTGGCATGAGAAAAATTCCCTGCGCGATGACCGCGCCGACAATGGAAAGACTGGCTGGGTGGTCTTAAAGACCGGGGACTTGCCTGATGCAAGTGAACGCCAGCTTACGGACCCAGTGATGACGGCAATTGCCCTCCTGATCGCCGCCAACATTGCGTCTGATGCGCCAGATCGCCGCGCCGACGCCCACCTGTTCGACATCCAGCTCGACATCCTGCGCAAGGGATTCGCCTCGCACGGCCTCAAGATCGAGATCGTCCGCTGGGCCGAGCCGGGAACGGACTGGAAGCGCTATGGCGCCGTGCTGGTTAACTGCGCCTGGGACTATCAGGACAATCACGAGCATTTCCTCGCCAAGCTCGACCACATCGCCGGCCTCGGCGTGCCCGTGTTCAACTCGCCTGAGGTCGTGCGCTGGAACATCCGCAAGACCTACCTGCAGGAATTCGAGGCTCGGGGCGTTCCGGTGATTCCGACGCTCTGGCCCGAACACCCGACGGACCGGGACATACGCAACGCCATGGCCGCGTTCGACAGCGACGATGTCGTTCTCAAGCGGCAGGTCGGCGGCGGCGCCCGCGCCCAGGTCCGCTACACCCACGCCAACATGCCTGCGCCCGGTCCGGTGATGGATCGTCCGGGCATGATCCAGCCCTTCATCCCGTCCATCGCCACGGAAGGCGAATACTCCTTCCTCTTCGTTGACGGCGAATTCAGCCACGCGCTGGTCAAACGAGCGAAGGATGGCGACTACCGGATCCAGGAAGCCTATGGCGGCAAGTCGCTCCGGATTGATCCCACCGCCGCTGATGAAAAGCAGGCAAGGGCGGTGCTGCAGGCGCTCGACGAACCGCCGCTTTATGCCCGGGTCGACATGGTGCGTGGCGCCACGGGCGAATTGTTGCTGATGGAACTCGAAGTGATCGAGCCGTTCCTGTTCCCGGGCGATGGTCCGGGCATTGGCGCGATGCTCGGTGCGGCGCTGAAGCGGCGCGTCGGCTAACTGCACTCCGCTCTTTTTTGTGGCGCCTCGGCCTCTTACCTTTCGGTCGGGAGGTCATGACAGATGCAATATGTCTGCGACGGACTGAAAGGACGCACCTGGTTCCGAATCGACACCGATGCGGAAGCCGAAGAAGAAACCCGCCTGATGCGCCATGCTGTCGAAAAGCATTTTCGACGCGAGCAGGCGCGAGCGCGCAAATCCTATCTGCCGGGCCAGGGTCTCGAACGCGACATCCAGCTAAAGGCGCACATTGCCCGTACTTCACCACTGTTCCTGACGCTGCGCGCGGATGACGGAACGCCGTTGGTCACGGCCATGCTGCCGCCGGGCGGCAAGCCGATCGCGGAGTTTCCCACGATCATCGTCGGTCCTGAAAACGCCGATCCCTATCAGGACCATAGCGACGCCATCGCCGCGCTGACCCGCCACTACAAACTGCCGCTGCCGCGCGAGCGCTGCTATCCCTACGCCCAAAGAAGCTAGTAGTCGGAAGCTAGGCCCTACTCGCCGGTCTTCGCCTCGTATTCGCACAGGTCCCGGATCACGCATTCCGGACAGCCAGGCTTGCGCGCGAGGCAGGTGTAGCGCCCGTGCAGGATCAGCCAGTGATGCGCCCCGCGCTTGTACTTGTCGGGCGTCACTTCCAGCAGCAACGCCTCGACCTTCTCCGGTGTCGTCTCCGGCGCCAGCCCGGTCCGGTTCGATACTCGGAAGACATGAGTGTCCACCGCGATCGTTGCCTCGCCATAGACCTCGTTCAGCACGACGCTGGCTGTCTTGTGGCCGACGCCGGGCAGAGCTTCCAGCTCCTCCCGCGTGCGAGGCGTCACACCGCCATGCTTCTCAAGAATGAGCTTCGACAGCGCGACAACGTTCTTTGCCTTGTTGCGCCACAGCCCGATGGTGCGGATGTGCTCGGCGACACCCGCCTCGCCCAGCTTCACCATCTTGGCGGGCGTGTCTGCCGCCTTGAACAGGCCCACCGTCGCCTTGTTCACCGACACGTCGGTCGCCTGCGCAGACAGCGCCACCGCCACGACCAGCGTGAACGGGTCCCTGTAAACCAGCTCGGTCTTGGGATCCGGCCGAGCCTTCGCCAGCCGCTTGTAGAGCTCCGCCGCCTTCTCGGGCGGAAAGCCTCTGGCCTTCGTTGGTTTGTTCTTTTCCGTCGACGCCTTCGCCATGGCGGCAACCTAATCAGACTTTGCAGCTTGTCATCCCGGCGCTGCGCGCCGCACCGCCACGGATGACAACTCTGATACTTGCAGGCTCAGGCAGCCGCTCTAAGCTTCCCGACATGGCCCAGATCTATCTCGACGCTGTGCTGGAGCCGCCGCGGTCGCTTTCCCCGCGCGGGTTCAACCGCGTCATGCTGTTGCTGGGTGGTCTCAGCTTCTTCTCGGGGCTTGCGTTTCTTCTCGCTGGCGCCTGGCCTGTGCTCGGCTTCATGGGCCTCGAAGTCCTGTTGCTCTGGCTGGTGTTCCGCTTCTCCTTCCGCGTCCAGTCCGCCCGAACCTATGTTCGCGTAACCGCTGAGGCGGTCGACGTCCGGAAGGTGGACGGCTGGGGAAGGGAGCGCCGGGCGCGCCTTGCCTCGCGTTTTACCCGCGTCGAATTTGACCGCACCGCCGATGGCCCCAACGCCCTGCGTCTTGCGGCCTCCAACCGCGCCTACGCGCTCGGAGAGTTCCTGACCCCGCGCGAGCGCGAAACCTTTGCCCGTCGCCTGATGCAGGCGCTCAGCGACGCAAAGCGCGAGCGCCACCACGGAGACGCCAGATGAGTGTCGAATTCCTGCACGCCATGGTGCGCGTCGGCGATCTGCCTGCGGCGGTGAAATTCTTCAGCGACGGCCTAGGTCTCGTCGAGGTTCGCCGCAATGACTATCCGCAGGGCAAATACACGCTGGTCTTCCTCGCCTCGCCGGAAGACGTCGCTCGGTCCGGCTGGGCCGGCGAGGGGAAATTCCCGACCGGCCTGCCCATGGTCGAGCTCACCCACAACTGGGACGAGCACGAATATGCCGGCGGCCGCAATTTCGGACACCTGGCCTACAGGGTCGACGACATCTACGCCGCCTGCGAGCGCTTCCAGAAGATTGGCGTCACGATCAACCGTCCGCCGCGCGATGGCCGCATGGCCTTCGTGCGATCGCCCGACGGCATATCGATCGAGCTGCTGCAGAAGGGCGAACCGAAACCGCCCGCCGAGCCTTGGGCCAGCGCGCCGAACATCGGCAGCTGGTAGGCCGCCGAACCACGAGATTATTTCTTCGCAGGCTTCTTCGGCTTCTCGGGCTTCACCGGTTTCGGCTTCACCACCTTGACTGGCCTTTCCCTAGCCGGCTTCGGCGCCTTTTGCGGTTTCACCGGCTTTGCGGCTTTCGCTGCCTTGGCCGGCTTCTCCCTGACTGCCTTTGGTTCTGGCTTGTCCTTCGGCCTCTTCTTTCCGGTCGCCACCGTCAGTTCCAGCGGCGCGGACAGGTTTTCTTCCGGCGGGCGCTGGAAGCCACCCATTTCCGCTTCCAGTGCTTCGGCGATCGCCAGCACGTCGAGATCGCCGCCTTCGGGTCCGATGATCTGGACGCCGGCCGGCAGCTCGCCCGGTCCGCGCGGCACGGGGATCACGACAGAGGGAAGGTGGCACACCGTCGCCAGCGCAATCCAGGAATGGAAGGCGTGGTAGGGCGTTGGCTTGCCGTCGACTGTCAGTAGCCGCGTCACCGCATCACCTGTCTCGACATGCTCGAACGCCGTCGAGGGCGCGACCGGCGTGATGATCGCATGCCAGCGCGAGAAGAACTCGGACACGCTCCGCTTCAACCTGCGTCGGGCCTCATCGGCCTTCAGCCAGTCATGGTGGGTCGCTGCCGAATAGAGCGCCCACTTGCCGAACGAGAAGGGCTCGCCCCGGGCGAGCACCCGCGCCAGCGGCCGGCCCACTTCCATGGCCTTCACCAGCGGCGATGGCATGTCGCTCGCCAGGATCGGCAGCAGTAGCTGCAGATAGAGATCCATCAGGGCGCCGCCCTCGATCTCAGGCTTGGCGACGATCACTTGGGCGCCTGCCTGCGCCGCCGCCTCGGCTGCTGTCTCGACCGCCGCCAGGCATTCGGCCGACACCGGGAAGGCCTTGTCCTCCGCCCAGACGCCGATGCGCCGCGCCTTCAGTCCCGGACGCCGGGGAGCGGGCGCCACATCGCCGGTGAGCACCGAAAACATCAGACGCAGATCGCCGACATTCCGCGCCATCGGCCCCGCAACGTTGAGATCGCGTATGGCCAGAGATCCAGGCGCGGGCGGTACGTGGCCAAGAATCGGTGTTCGCCCAAAGGTCGGCTTCAACGCGGCAACGCCACAGAAGTGCGCCGGCAACCGAAGTGACCCGCCAATGTCTGACCCAAGCTCCAGCGGTGTGATGCCGGTCGCCAGCGCCGCCGCTGCGCCGCCTGACGATCCGCCCGGCGTCCGGCTGATGTCCCATGGATTGGACGTGCGCCCATGCACCTGATTGAAGGTCTGGTTGTCGCCGGCGAGATAGGGCGTGTTCGTCTTGCCCCAGATCACAGCGCCAGCCGCGCGCAAGCGCTGCACCGCCTCGGCATCAGGTGTCTTGGCCGGGCGCTTTGCGTATTCAGGCGCACCAGCGGTTGCCGGCATGCCCTCCACGTCGAACGTGTCCTTGATGGTGATGGGCAGCCCGTGAAGCGGACCAGACGGTATCCCCGCCTTCATCAGGCGGTCGAGTTCCCGCGCCCGCGCTCGCGCCGCGGCAAGGTCGGTGCGGACCACGGCGTTGATCACCGGGTCGACCGCTTCATGCCGGGCGATGTGTTCTTCAAGCAGGTCGACGGCGCTCAGCTCACCGGACGCCACGCGGTCCAGAAGCGTTCTGGCCGACTCATAGATGTGAAACGCCTGCGCCATGTGTGCGCAAAGCCCCCGTCTCCCGCGTTCCCCTCCGTATGGCCGCTCTATCCAGCGCCCATGCCACGTCTATGCGCGCATGGCGCAACAATCAAAGTGAAAGCCACGAAAGGTCGCGAGGGAACTCAGAGAGCCAGCACATCCCGCATGGAATAGAGGCCTGGCTTCTGGTCGACCGCCCACTTGGCAGCGGCAAGAGCGCCTCGGGCAAAGAGGGTGCGGTCGAGCGCGCGATGACCAATGGTCAGGATTTCCTCGTCTGAGCCAAAGGTTACGTCGTGATCGCCAATGATGCCGCCAGCACGCACCACGGAAAAGCCGATCGCGCCTTCCTTGCGCGGGCCAGTCAGCCCGTCATAAGGCGGCGTGCGCAGCTCGTTCAGGGATTTGCCGCGCCCCTTCGCCGCCGACTCGCCGATCATCAGGGCTGTCCCGGAGGGCGCATCCACCTTGCGGCGGTGATGGCCTTCGAAGATCTCGATGTCCCAGTCGGGTCCGAGCCGGGCCGCAGCCTGTTCGACAAGGCCGATCATGAGGTTGACGCCGAGCGAGAAATTCCGATCCCGCACGATGGCGATGCGCTTCGCATGCTCGGCGATCTGCTGCTCCTGTTGGGAGGCAAGGCCAGTCGTGCCGACGATCGCAGCCTTCACCTTTGTCAGTTTCAGCTGTTCGAGCGCCCCAAGGGACGCATCCGGCGTGGTGAAGTCGATCCACACATCGGCGCTTGCAGCCGCCTTGGCGGTCGAATCACTGATGATCCCGCCGCCGAAGGCCTGGCCAATGGTCGGCGTTCCCGCTCGTTCGCTGCCGCCGACAATAGCGATCCCGTCGCCAGCGGTTTTTGCCAGCGCCTGTCCCATGCGTCCGGCTGCGCCGGCGATTGCGATCCTGATCGTCATGCGCCGCTTATAGCGGGAAATTCATGGAGGGGGGAGGGCCGGCCTTTCCGGATTGAAAGTTGACCGTCTCGCCCCGGGAAGCGAGTCTCGTTGTCCATGAAGCACTTTGCCCTGCCGATACCCGCTGCCTGCCTTTTGGCCTGTGCTCCGGCCCAGGGCCCAGCCGCCGAATCGGCTGCTGAGGCCAAGCCCGCGCCCTATGCCTTCGACGTCCAGCTGACGCTGACCCCGCGCACGATCGAGAAACTTGCCGGCATGAGCGAGATGGTCACCGTCTCTGGCATGTACTGGGGCGAGCCGAAGGAAGCCGCGCGAGCCCGTGCGGACGAGGTCGGCCAGATCAATCTCGGGGCCGATGACATCGTGGTCCAGCCTGCCAGCCGCACCGTCACAGTGCCGGGCTCGGCCATCGATCCGGAGATGCTGGAGGATATTGAAGGCGCGCCGCAGGTGCTGGTGAACGTCTACACCGCGCGGCGCGCGCACGAGGATAACCTGATCAATTGCGGGATCTATGAAGGTCCCGTCTCGATGGCGCAGCAGAAACCCGTCGAGATCGACTGCGATCTGATCGAGCCGCCTGCGCCACAGCCGGAAGCGCTGGCGCCAAATCCTACCTGATGGAGATCTGAGTCAGGTGCGCCAGATCAGGCCCGCGAGTCCTGCTCGAACCGCTTCTTCACCTTCTTGAAGAAGCCCTGGCTTTCCGGGTGGCACTTGTCGCTGCACTCGGCGGCGAACTGCTTGAGCAGTTCCTTCTGCTTGGACGACAGATGCGTCGGCGTCTCGACGAAGAGTTCGACGACCATGTCGCCATTCGCGCCACCGCGTAGCGTCGGCATGCCTTTGCCCTTGAGGCGCATGCGCTTGCCGGTCTGCGAGCCCTCGGGGATCGACACGCGCATGCGGCCGCCATCGATGGTCGGCATCTCGATCTCGCCGCCTAGCGCCGCAGTGCACATCGCAACCGGCGTACGCGCAAACAGAGTCTGGCCGTCGCGCTCGAAGATCTCGTGCTCCTTCACGGAGATGAAGATGTAGAGGTCGCCTTTGGGGCCGTTGCGAGCGCCGGGTTCACCTTCGCCGCCGAGCCGGATGCGCTGGCCATCCTCGATGCCTGCCGGAATGTTGACTGACAGGGTGCGCTCCTTGCGCACGGCGCCGCGTCCGCCACAGGTGCGGCACGGCGTCTTGATCACACTGCCTGTGCCCTGGCAGCGGCCACAGGTGCGCTCCATCGTGAAGAAGCCTTGCTGCACCCGCACGCGGCCATGGCCCTGGCAGGTGGTGCAGGTTTCCGGCTGCGTACCCGACTCGGCGCCGGAACCGTGGCAGGGTTCGCACTTCTCGGTCGCGGGAACGGTGATGTCGGCCTGCTTGCCGTGATAGGCGTCCTCGAGGCTGATCTCGTAGTCATAGCGCAGGTCCGCCCCGCGCGCCGGACCGCCGCGCTGCTGGCGCTGGCCGCCGAAGAATTCCGAGAACACATCGCCGAACACATCGCGGAAGATGTCTTCCGGTCGGCCGTTCATGCCGCCGGGACCACCGCCGCCATTGAGGCCGGCCTTGCCGAAGCGGTCGTAGATTGCGCGCTTCTCGGGATCGTTGAGGGTCTCGTACGCTTCGGACAGTTCCTTGAACTTGCCCTCGGAGACCGAGCAGCCCGGATTGCGGTCCGGGTGATATTCCATCGCCTTCTTGCGGAAGGCGGCCTTCAAGGCCTTCTCGTCGGCGCCTTTTTCGACGCCGAGAACATCATAATAGGAGCGCTCGCTCATCGTGACGACCGGACCGTATCCATGCCAATCGAACCCATGACTGCCGTACCTGCCCGCCTGCCGGGGAGCGCTTTATGAGACTTGTTGCAGGCGAACCTTAGCAACCGCTGAAACTAGATGGGCCGTGATCGGCGGGGATTAAAGCCCCCTGTCTGACCACGGCCCATACGATTCTTCACCTCACCTGATAGCCAAAGCCTAGCGATCAGGCGCTTTTCTTGTCGTCTTTGACTTCTTCGAAGTCGGCATCGACCACATCGTCGCCGCCCGGCGCAGCCCCTGCGGCGCCCGCAGCGTCAGCCCCGCCTTCCGCGCCCTGGGACTTGGAGTAGATTTCCTCGCCCATCTTCATGGCGGCGGCGGCCAGGGTCTGGCTCTTGGTCTTGATGGCGGCCGTGTCGTCCTTCTCGAGCGCCGCTTTCAGATCCTTGATCGCGGTCTCGATGTCGGTCTTCACCTGCGCGCTTACCGAAGCGCCATGCTCGGCCAGCTGTTTCTCTGTCGCGTGCACAAGGCTCTCGCCCTGGTTCTTGGTCTCGACCGTCTCGCGGCGCTTCTTGTCCTCGGCGGAGTTCGCCTCGGCATCCTTCACCATCTGCTGGATCTCGGCTTCCGTCAGGCCGCCATTCGACTGGATGGTGATCTTCTGTTCTTTCGACGTCGCCTTGTCCTTGGCGGACACGTTGACGATGCCATTGGCGTCGATGTCGAAGGTCACTTCCACCTGCGGCACGCCGCGCGGCGCCGGCGGAATCCCTTCGAGATTGAAGTTGCCCATCAGCTTGTTGTCCGCCGCCATCTCGCGCTCGCCTTGCAGCACGCGGATGGTCACTGCCGACTGGTTGTCATCCGCGGTCGAGAAGACCTGAGACTTCTTGGTCGGGATGGTGGTGTTGCGGTCGATCAGGCGCGTGAACACGCCGCCGAGCGTCTCGATGCCGAGCGACAGCGGGGTCACGTCGAGCAGCACGACATCCTTCACGTCGCCCTGCAGCACGCCGGCCTGGATGGCCGCGCCGACGGCGACGACTTCATCCGGGTTGACGCCCTTGTGCGGCTCCTTGCCGAAGAAGGCTTTCACCGCGTCCTGCACTTTCGGCATGCGGGTCATGCCGCCGACGAGAACGACTTCCTCGATCTCGGTGATCTTCTTGCCGGCGTCGGCGAGCGCCTTCTTGCAGGGCTCGATCGTGCGCTTCACCAGGTCCTCGACGAGGGCCTCGAGCTTCGCGCGCGTCAGCTTCATGTTGAGGTGGACCGGGCCAGACGGACCCGCGGTGATGTAAGGCTCGGTGATGTCGACCTGTTGCACGGTCGACAGCTCCTTCTTGACCTCTTCGGCCTTGGAGCGAACGCGCTGCAGCGCCATCAGGTCCTTGCGGAGATCAACGCCGTTCTGCTTCTGGAACTCATCGCAGATATAGTCGACCAGACGGTTGTCGAAGTCTTCGCCGCCAAGGAACGTATCGCCGTTCGTGGACAGAACTTCGAACACGCCATCGCCGATCTCGAGGATCGAGATGTCGAACGTGCCGCCGCCGAGGTCGTAGACTGCGATGATCTTGCCGTCGTGTTTCTTGTCGAGGCCGTAGGCGAGGGCGGCCGCCGTGGGCTCGTTGATAATGCGGAGCACTTCAAGGCCAGCGATCCGGCCGGCGTCTTTGGTCGCCTGGCGTTGGGCGTCGTTGAAGTAGGCGGGGACGGTGATGACTGCCTGCGTGACCTTTTCTCCAAGGTACGCTTCAGCTGTTTCCTTCATCTTGCCGAGGATGAAGGCGGAAACTTCCTGCGGTGAATAATCCTTGTCGCGGCCTTTGACGTACGCGTCGCTGTTCGGGCCCTTGACGATCTCGTAGGCGACGAGGTCCTTGTCCTTCTTCACCATCGGATCGTCATAGGTGCGCCCGATCAGGCGCTTGATGGCGGAGTACGTGAACCTCGGATTCACTGTGGACTGGCGTTTTGCGATCACGCCGACGAGCCGTTCGCCCGACTCCTGAAATCCGACGACTGAGGGGGTCGTTCGCGCCCCCTCGGAATTCTCGATCACCCTTGCACTGCCGCCGTCCATGACGGCCACGCAGGAGTTGGTCGTCCCGAGGTCGATGCCGATGATCTTGGCCATAACTACAAACGTCCTTTCTGCGGCGGTCGCCCCATTCCCCGTATCGGGCCTGACGTGCAGCACCCAGAATGGACGACCCCATGGTCCAGTAAATTTGACTATCCGCAGGAGCCCCAGGGGGTCCGCGGTAGGGGCTCATATGGGATGCGACCGGTCAGGCTCAATAGGCAGGCACACCCATCCAGGCGCCCCGGCGGCCTGCTAGATTGAAGCAGGCCGGGCCGCGCGGATGCGTGCAGCGTCTTCATCCGTCGGATGGCGTCCGCGTTCAAGCAGTTCCAGTCGATATTCGCGGTAAGAAAGCCCAAGTTTTTCGGCCTTTTCGGCCCAGCGGCGACCTGTCTCGGCATTTGGGGGCGCAAACGCCTCCTCCTGCGCCTTGCGCCAGCGCCACTCCTTGAAGAGCAGGCTTTCCAGAATGTCAGGTCCGTTATTGTGTCCCAGCCAGATCGACAGGGGCAGCACGATGCCCAGCTCCGCCAGATCGTTCTCACGACGTTCTCGCCAGCCAACGATGACTTCACGCGCCGTCCCCAGGGCCGTCGACCGGGCCCGCGCACGTGCTGCCGATGCCGAGAAATCGAATGCCACGACGGATCTCCTCGGGCAGGAGTGAACCATGAGCCGCATTCCCGGAAAACAGGATGGGGAGGTAGCGGTCCCGAATTCCGGCCCGGCGCCTTCATTCCGCCTATCCAATGACCCAGCGTGCTCATGCGTCATCCGGGAGGGACCGATGATCCGCAAGCTGCTGTTTGCATTCGCAATGCTGTCGCTCACGGCCTGCGGCTACGGCTCCGCTGTTGACATCGCACCCTTTACTGACCGGCCGACAATGGCCGCCATGCCTGATGGCGATTATTGCGGGTTGTCGCGCGAGACCGGACCACCGCTCGTCATGTCCTCTTCTAAAGGCTGCCTGCGATTCACCTGGAAACCGGACGCGCGGCAGCTTCACATGGTGGACCTGTCGAGGGACCGTGGAGAGGAGGGACGGGAAACAGACGTAGCCATCGTGAAGCTCGCAGAAAATCTGTTCGCGGCGCAGTGGCCCGGCCAAGACAGCCGCTTCGAGATACTGCCCTTCATCGCTGCGGACGAGGCGCTGTTCATCGGCCCGATCCCGTCCGATGCGGAGCTCAAGGCGATTGCCGCGCGCCACCCCGGCCTAGTCATGGTCGATCCCAATGAAGGCCAGCCGCCTCGGCTGCCCAATGAGCAGCCGCTGATTCCCAAGCACGTTTACATCGCCTCGGGCTCGATCGCAGAGATCAGGGCTTACCTGCGTGAGGCGGTCAGCGCCGGCCTGCGCAGTCTGGACAAGGAAGAACCGGACGAGCGCGGCTTCGCCCTGAGAGACACAAATGGCGCTCCCGATCACACGCCGACTTCCGCCCAGCTCCGGGCCATCACGGCGGCGAAGGCCACAATCGCCCGTCTCTCGGCGCAGTAGCCACGCAAGTGTTGATGTCGCATTCCCGGCGACGGCTGGCTCAAGCGCGCCTACATTGCACTCATGGTCGAAGGCTTCCGCTTCCTGCCCGAGTATTTTCCGCCGCCAGCCCAGAAGGCGCTGGTCGCGGATATCCTCGCCATTCTCGAAACCAACCCGCTCTATCGTGGCGCGATGCCTCGCACCGGCAAGCCCATGTCCGTGCGCAATACCAATCTCGGTCCGCTCGGCTGGGTGTCGGACATCAAGGGCTATCGCTATCAGCCCACTCACCCGGCGACCGGCGACCCATGGGCGCCGATCCCGCGAGCGCTCCTTGATCTCTGGAACGCCGTCTCGGACTATCCCGCTCCGCCGCAGGCCTGCCTGGTCAACTGGTACGAAGGCGACAGCCGCCTCGGTCTGCATATCGATGCCGACGAGACCGCGAAGGATGCGCCCGTCGTCTCGGTCTCGCTCGGTTCCCGCGCCGTGTTCCGTCTCGGTGGGCTCGAGCGCTCCGCCCCGACCAGTTCCATGCGGCTTGCTTCAGGTGATGTCGTTGTCCTCGGCGGACAGTCCCGCCGCGCCTATCATGGAGTCGACCGCATCTATCCGGAGAGTTCCACGCTGGTTCCCGGGGGAGGGCGCATCAATCTCACCCTGCGGCGCGTAACCGCGCCCTGAATGCAGAGCGCCCCGAACCATCGATCCAGGGCGCTCGAATTATCATGGGTTGGCCGATAGGATCAGCCGGCGTTCGCCGGGTCTGTCCGCCAGTGCAGGTTCAGCACTGGCGAGGACTGCCGGGAATCATCCTGTACCTGGTCAAGGATGCGGCCCAGCGGGTGCTTGCCGATCTTGCGGCGCAGTTCGTCATCCGGGGTTTCGGAACCCATCCGATAGACCCGGTTCTTCGGATCGCGCTCGTCGATGATCAGAACGTCTGCCTCGCCGCGGAAATAGGCGCCCTTGGCAAGCCCGTTATGGTCGATGTGGAAGACAACAACTGCCTTCTTCCGGCGAGATTCAAACGGCCACATGCTTCAGCCCTTCCGGCAAGACCCACCATCCCTCGGCCCAGCGCCGACGTCCGCAAACCAACGGACGATCTGCAACCGCGTTCCCGCCCGCGCAAAAATCTTGCGGTTACGGTGTTATCTGACCACAGGCGGCTGCCGGGGCAAAAACGCGACGACCGGGTTAAGAGCCAGTTAATCACGCCCGGGCAGGTTGGGGGAGATGTCGTCTATCTCCAACCTCAACTCGGCTCTGTTCCAGCTGATGAACGGATCCTCCTCGGGAGGCTTCGACTTCAGCATCCTCGCGCGGAATTCGGGCTCAGGCGTGACTACCGCCGCCGTCAGCCCGGGCGCTGCGAAAGACGCCCTCGCCAAGGCCGAGACCAACGAGAAGAAACAGCTGGAGGCCGCCGCCAAGGACCCGCAGGTCGTGAAGGACCTCGCGCGCTACGAGAAAGTCCTCAAGAGCGCCAAGTCGATCCAGGAACTGCTCGACGATCCGGTCGCCCGCAAGGTGTTCCTGAAAGCCAACGGTCTTGGCGATCAGGTCGATGCGGTCGTCCTCGCCAAGCGGGCGCTGGCATCTGACCCTGCCGACCCTGCCGGCCTTGCCAACAAGCTGTCCGGCGTCAACTCAGGCTGGTACGAAGCGGCCAAGACCTACAACTTCCACCTCTTCGGTCTCAACGTCCTCGGGACCGCCGACGAGATCAAGACGATCAAGGGCAATTACGTCGCCGAAAAACGGCTCGACAATCTCGACAAGCAGATGCCCGGCCTTGGCCAGGCTGTGATGTTCAAGAAGATCGCCAAGAATCTCGACACGCCGCTCAAGATCCTCGGCTCGCCCCTCGGCCGGGACGTGGTCACCACCGCACTCGGCATCTCCAGGCAGATCGCGCTGCAGTCCATCGTGGCGCAGGAAAAGGCGATCTCCTCGCGCCTCAATGTTTCCCAGCTCAAGAGCGACGCTCATGTCGACCGATTGCTGGAGCGTTACCTGATCCGCCTCAATGGCGGTCTTGGCGGCGTGACCGCCTGATATCTGTTCCACGTCGATCGCAGTTGTCGGCCTGGCTCGCCCATTGGGGATTGCCGTAGGTTCTGGTGCGTGGCTCATACACCGTGCAGCGACGGCGCCGGTCCGAGAACCGGCCGGGACACATCATGTTCAGGGCAGGGGCATTTGCAACGGCACTGGCGGCGGCGTTCGCGACGCTGATCGCGCCGCACGCTTCGGCCCAGAGTTGCAAGGCTTCGTCGCCGCCTCGAACGATCACGCTTGTTCCAGGCCAGAGTGTCGGCGAGCTGACGCCGGGTTTCACGCAGCTGCCGCTTGGCGATCATGAAGTCGTGCTGACCTTCGACGATGGCCCCGACGCCACTACCACGCCGCTGATCCTCGACCTGCTCAAGGCGAACTGCCTGCCGGCAACGTTCTTCGTGCTCGGCTCCGCGGCGCGCAATCATCCGGAGCTTGTCCGGCGTGTACTGGCGGAAGGCCACGCCGTTGGCGGACACACCGAGCATCATGGCTCGCTATCCGACATGCCCCTGAAGCAGGCGACGCAAGACATCTCGGACGGGTTCATTCCGCTGATCGCAGCCGGCGCAGAATCGAGGCTGTTTCGTTTCCCGCAGCTGCATTCCTCGCCGGAGCTTCTGGCCTGGCTGAAGAAGCACGGCTTTTCAGCCGTCAGCGCCGACATTGATCCGCGGGATTGGGCAGGAGATCCGCCGGAAGCAACACTCGCTCGCATCAAGGCAGAACTCACTGAAAAGGGTCGCGGCATCATCCTGATGCACGACACGCAGGCGAGCACGGTGGTGTTGTTGCCGGCTTTGATCGAATTTCTCGGTCGCGAGGGATATCGCGTCGTCCGTCTTGCCGGCGCGAAGCCAGTTTCTGGCTAGGGCGCCTTTGCCGGCGTATTGGCGGCATATCGCGCAAGGAAGTCTGTGGTGACGATCGCGCGTCCGCGCGCATTCACATGGCTCGGATCGCCGAAATCAGTGTCGGGCAACACCCAGATGTCGTTGATGGGCGTGACGCCCATGCCAGCAAGATCACCGTGGAATTTCTCTGCCGTCGCGAAGATCGACGAGGGCAGACCGGCCCTGGCCAGCTCGCTCACCGGCAGGGTGTAGAACAGCACGTTGAACCCGTGGTCCTTGCCCAGCTGCGCGATCGCTTCGCTAGCACGGTAGTTGATCGGAGGAATCCAGGTCCGCTCGCCGAATTCGACCTCGTCCGGAAGGCCCGGCGTCTTTTCGCCCTGGCCATAGAAACGGTCGCCATTGCTGGCGAGAAAGCTCGCACGCTCGCTTTCATTGCTGTCATGGTTCGCCAGCGACAGTGGCGGCTTTTCCAGCACATTGCGCAGGGCGGGGCGCAGCAGCGCAAGATCCACCACGGTCAGTTCGTTTCCAAGCATGGACACGGCTTTGAACGTCAGCTTGCGTTCGATCCGCTGTTCCCACTCGCTCGCCATTGCATAGGCATACCCGGCGCGCGGGCCTTTCAGCAGGTCATAATTGGCGGTGCGGTCCATGATCGCGCCGGTCTCGATCATGTGGACCGTGCCGAACGCCATCACGACCGTCGTTGGCCTGACGCCACAATCGATGAGCCGGTCGAGCACCGCCCAGCCGGCAAAGATGCCCGATCCGCCCAGCGCAAATTTTTCGGCGGTTATGCCCGCCTCACGGATCTCGTTCACAGCCACGCCTGCAACCGCGCGCGAATCTCCGATGATCAGCATCTCAGGCTTGGCCTCCTCGGCGCACACACGCTCGACGTGATCCTCGAACGCTTCCGCCATGCCGTATTCAGGTCCGGTATGGATCCAGCTTTCAGGCGCAGCTGACGCGATCGCAGCCGACAGCACAACGCCGCCTGCCATGGCGGCGAGGAACAGCCGTGCGCCCTTCGCGCCGCGCTTCTCCGGGTCAGCGCCCAGAGCCTCGCGGCCTTCAGTTTCAGGGCCGCCAGCCCTAGAACTGGAAGTAGAGGAACTCATTGTGCGCTCCGATAAAGATGAGTCCGACAAATCCGGCCGCGCCCGCGAGCACGCCTGCTCCGCCGATCGCCAGCCTGCGATTTTCCGTTAGAAGTTTTTCTGCGCGCGCCACGATCCACATCGAGTTGGGCAGCAGCACTGCCGCAAGCGCGGCGACGATTGGCGATCCCGTGCCCCACAGGCGCGGATCGGCGAGGAAGCCGTTGAGCACATTCAAGTTCGCGCCATTCATTCCCGCCATGCCGCCCAGCATGTCGGCTGCGCCGTTGATCGTGGTCGATCGGAAGAACACCCAGGCGACGATCACAGCGAGCATCGTGATGGCCCAGCCCGCAAACGGCGCCGCCATCTTGCCAACGAAGCTCTGCAGCTTCAGCCCGGCCTGGCTCCAGAGGTGCGCAATGACCAGGTAGACGCCATGCAGCGCGCCCCAGACGACGAACAGCCAGCTCGCCCCGTGCCACAGCCCGCCCAGCAGCATGGTCAGGAACAGGTTGCGATAGCGCGCCACCTCGCCATGCCGGTTTCCTCCCAGGGGAATGTAGAGATAGTCGCGCAGGAAGCGCGACAGCGTCATGTGCCAGCGCCGCCAGAATTCGACGATCGAAAATGACCGATAGGGCGAGTCGAAGTTGATCGGCAGGATAATGCCGAACATCAATCCCAGCCCCACCGCCATGTCGGAATAGCCCGAGAAGTCGAAATAGATCTGGATCGTGTAGGCGAGGGCGCCGCCCCATGCCGTGAAGAGTTCAGGTACGCTGCCAGCGTCAGCTGCATTGAACGCTTCGTTCGCCCATGGCGCCACCGTGTCGGCGAACACCACCTTCTTCCACAGACCGATCGCGAACAGCAGCACGCCCAGCGTGGTGCGCAGCCAGTTGAACCGGAAGGTCTCCGGGTTCGCGAACTGTGGCATCATCTCCTTGTGATGCAGCACCGGACCCGCAATCAGGTGCGGGAAGAAAGTCACAAACAGCACATAGCTCGAGAACGAGCGCTCCTTCACCTCGCCCTTGTAGCTGTCGACCAGGTAGGCGATTTGCGTGAAGGTGTAGAACGAGATGCCGATGGGCAGGATCACATCCATCGGCCCGCCGATCCCGGTCAGCGCGTGCAGCGTGCCGGTGAAGAAGTTGGCGTATTTGAAATAGCCGAGCAGGCCGAGGTCGACCGTGATCGCCGCGATGATCGCGAGCCGGCGCTGCGCCTTCGGCTTGTCGCCCTGCAGGTAGAGACCCGCGAGATAGTTGAACACGATCGAGCCGAGGAGCAGCAGCGTCACCTCGGGCATCCAGTAGGCGTAGAACACCAGCGACGCCGCGATCAGCACGAACACTGGCAGACGCCGGTTCACCCTCGCCGCGACGAAGAACGCCAGCAGCGTCAGCGGCAGGAAGCCGAAGATGAAAAGGTCCGTGTGAAACAGCATTCCGGAGCCCGTATCTCGCCTGCTTGCACGGCAGGCGTACCCGGACAGCAGCGTCCAGGCATTGCACCCTCAGGTCTGCAACGGATGTGCCGGGCAACGACCTAAATGTTCGTTCCGCACGTCCAGCGACGCCGCGCCGAGGAAGTATCAAGTCCCTGTTTTATCTCGATAAAGCTGAGGCAGCACATCTAATATTGAAACGCTTCTAACTTGCATATATATGCGGCGGATCGACGGAATCAGCCCGCATGTGCGCCAAACCAGCTTCCGAACACTCTTCCAGCGCCGGGCTCAGCCCGTCCAACGGGTCAGACCCCGATGTGCAAGACAGGGTCTCGTCCTCTGGCGGCGCCGCCCGGCGCTGGCTGTCCCGCTTGCGTCCGACCGCCTTCAAGCCGCTGACCTATTCGGCAATGCACCTGTCGGTTGCGATCACTGTCGCCTACGCGCTCACGCGCGACTGGCGCATCGCTCTCGGCGTTGGCGTCATCGAACCCATGGTGCAAACCGTCGCCTACATGGCGCACGAAAAGGCGTGGTCGCTTGGATCGCACCGCAAGGCCGGAACAATCTGAATCCTCACCCGGAAAAAACCGCGCCCCGCAGATGCATGGTCTGCGGGGTCGCGGCTCTGCGCATTGCTGGCGCCTCGTTGGCGTCTCGGGGGAGGAGGTCGTCCTAGATTCCCGGCACCCAGTTGCCGTGGAAGCCCTGGGGCACGCGGCGCGGGACTTTCAGAACCGCTTCCGGCTTTCCGGCGATATCCTGCGCGTTGAGAATGAGAAGTTCGGAGTGATTGGTCGCCTCGCGATGCACCAGCGCGATGACATAGCCATCGCCTTCGGGGGCATCCTTCGAGCGCGGAACGAAGATCGGCTCGCCCACCGAGTCGCCCGCCGGCAGCACCATCTCCTGCCGCTTTCCGGTCTTGAGATCGATGTGCGCTACGCTGTTGAACACCAGCATGTTCTTGTTGCCGACGTTCGCCGCATACCAGCCATGGCGATAGGGCAGGCCGGTAAAGCGTTCGTCGAGTCGCGGGAATTCCGCATAGAGGTCGTCGATCTGCTCGCGCCTCACACGGTTCGTCGTATCCGCTAGATCGATCGTCCAGCGCGTGAGCCTGGCTTCCGAATTCTCGCCCTTGCTGCCGTCCGCATTCGGGAACAGCGGCGCGGTCGGATATTCGGCCAGTTCGCAATGGATCTTGGTCCCGTCTTCCCACGCATTCATCGGGTGGAAGACATAGTTCGGATCCATCTCGAACCAGCGGATCGTGTCGACCGAGGCG
Organism: Hyphomonadaceae bacterium; assembly: GCA_965279205.1. Lineage (GTDB taxonomy): Bacteria > Pseudomonadota > Alphaproteobacteria > Caulobacterales > Hyphomonadaceae > UBA7672. The sequence continues at coordinate 162,803 of OZ257144.1, read as the reverse complement.
TTGCGCTTCATCACGCCAAGGAACGCGCCCTTGCCCGGTTCCCATGCGAAGATCGGCCCGCCTTTCATGGCGCGCTGGATGTCGCCAGTCAGCGGCAGCACGGGGAACATCACGTAGTTCTTCGTCACCATGAAGTCGTGGATCATCGAGCAGTACGGCGCGGCGAACTTGTCGCGGCGCAGAACCTTGCCGGTCGCGTCGGTGACGCCATAGTCGATCATGTTGTTCATCGGCTGCGGCCCTGCCGAATAGGCAAACCACACCAGCTCGCCTGTCTCGGGATCAACCTTCGGGTGCGCGGTGAAGCGCCCACCGGTCTTCATGAAGCCGCCTTGCTCGAGGCCGATCGGGTCCAGCTCGAACGGCTCGCTGGCTTCCTGCAGCGCCATCAGCTTGCCGCCGTGGTAGACGATGTTGGTGTTGGCCGTGCCCGGCGGAACGTTGGCGACCGACGGATCGGACGGCGCGCCGAACGCGCCGAATAGGGCGTGCCCCGCCTTGTTCTCTGCCTGCCATTTCGGCGTTCGCACCCAGCGATTGCGGTAGTGCGCCTTGTTGCTTTCCGGATCGAGATAGAAGCCGTGGATCATGCCGTCGCCGGCAAAGGCGTGGTACTGGCCGCCCCGCGGGTCGAACTGCGGGTTCGGCCCGGTGCGATAGAACGCCCCGCGCATGGCGTCCGGAATCCGGCCCTCAACCTTCAGGTCGAAATCGTCCTCGCTGCGCACGGGCGCAAGGTTTCCGGAGAGGTGGGGGTGAATCGTCTGCTGGGTGTCGGCGGCCATAAGTCGCTCCCTGTTTTCTTACGTTGTAAATTTATGACGTAAATCATAAAGTGTGGCAAGCAGATTTTTGTCGAGGAGAATCAGGCGCGTGCCCAAGGTCCTGTCAGCGGCCGATATCGAGGCCTTCCGCGAGAAGCTGTGCGACATCGCGGAAGAGAATTTCGCCGCCCATGGCCCTGACGCCGTGACGATGCGCGACCTTGCCGATGCCATGGGTGTCTCGCCAATGACGCCCTACCGCTATTTCAAGGACAAGGACGCCATCCTCGCCGCTGTCCGCGCTCGCGCCTTCAACCGCTTCGCCCAGGCGATGGAGGATGCGTTCGAGCGCATGAGGGACGGGAAGAAAGTCCCCTCGCAGCCTGGCGGCGCCTATATCGATTTCGCGCTCAACAACCGCGCCGCCTACCGCATGATGTTCGACACCAACCAGCCTACCGTCGAACACTATCCCGACCTGCTCAAGGCGATGGACCGCGCCAAGGCGACAATGACGGCCGGCTGGAAACACATGAAGACCCGCGGCCTGATCAAGGGCGATGTGGAAACGATCGGACACATCTACTGGGCGGCGATGCACGGCCCGATCATGCTCGAACTCGCGGGCCTGCTGCGCAAGCCGCTCGATGGCCGTACGCTGGCGACCAAGGCGATCCTCGCGCTTCAGAGCGACTTCAGTTTTGCGAAGGCGAAGGACAAGGCCTGAGGCCGTCTTACCAGACGAACGGGATCCAGCGCTGCTTCACGCGCGCAGCATACTCCTTGTAGCCCGGCAGCTCCGCCTTCAGCGTCGCATCCTCGCCCAGCGTGCGAACAAGAACAAGGAGGACACCGATGCCTGCCGGAATGAGTCCGTAGAGCGAGCCCATCGCCAGCGGCATGCCGGTCACCATCAGAATCCCGAAGGCGTAACCGGGATGGCGCACCACGGCATAAGGCCCCGTCGAGATGACCTGGTGCCCGCGATCCGTCTGGATGCGCACCGTTGCCTCGAAATTGCGGTTCACCGACTGCGCCCAGGCAAATCCAACGAACCCGACCGTGAACAGCGGATAGCCAACCATCAGCACCCAGTCGGGCTGCGGCGCCCAGTGGAAGCGGCCATCATCAAGCGCGGGAACGAGGATAAGCGCGCCGAAGCACAGGATGATCATGGCCGTCAGCACCACGTCCCACGACTTGGTGCCTTTCTGAAATTTCGATCGCGCCGCGAAGATTTCCGGATTGGTCGCCCACAGCCAGATGCAGGCGGCGATGGTGATCACGAAATACCAGCCGAAGAACATCCAGCCGCGCAGCCAGTCGAACGTTCCCGCTGCGCCGAACATGATGCCGATCATCACGATCAGATAGATGGCCAGGGAGTTCAGCGCCTGCAGGCCCTCGCGGCCAAGCGTTGGCCGCTTGCTTGCTTGCGACTCAGGTTGCTGCGCCATGCCGGTGCCCCACATCCATGATGGCGAACCTATCGCAGGCGCCACTGCCCGGCAAATGACGCAGGGATTGATGCAGCTTTCGAAGCTCAGATCAGCCTGAAACTAGTGAGCAGACGTTCCAGGTCCCGCCGACACTGCGACCATCGCCGCCCGCAGCGTGCGGTCGCCGATGCGCCAGCCGGACTGGAACAGCTGCGCCACGGCGCCGGCCGGGTGAGGCGAGGGGATCTGCGTCACGGCCTGATGCAGGGCTGGATCAAACGCCGCACCAGGCGAAGCATCGATCGCAGTCACGCCATGACGCGCCAGAACCGTCACCAGCTCTTTCTGCGTCAGCTCCACGCCCTCCAGCGCAGCCCTCACCGCATCGGTCATCAGTCCGCGGCTGTCCTGCGGCACCGACTCCACAGCCCGCGCAAGATTGTCCGAGATGTTGAGCAGGTCGCGCGCGAATTTCTCGACCGCATAGACACGCGCTTCCTCGATCTGCCGGTTGGCGCGCTTGCGCACATTATCGGTCTCGGCCAGCGCGCGCAGCATGTTGTCCTTCAGCTCGTCGCGCTCCTTTTCCAGCGCCTCGACCTGTTCGGCCAGGATGTTCACAGCGTGCGACTGCGCCTGAGCGCGCTGATGGCCAATGGCTTCGTCCATGCCTTCGTTCTCGGCGGCGAACACCGCGTCATCATCGGAACCAGAAGGGATATCGCCCGTCATTACGCCTTACTCTCTCTTGCCCGTCACGGGCCGGCCTTCGCCCAGAAGGCGGCCGACAACCTGCGCGGTATAATCCACCATCGGGATAACGCGAGCATAATTGAGCCGCGTTGGCCCGATCACGCCTAGCGCCCCCACGATCTTGCGATCGGCATTCATGTAGGGCGCAACGATCATCGCCGAGCCCGACAGTGAAAACAGCGGGTTTTCGGAGCCGATGAACAGCCGGACGCCCTCTGCGTCCCGCGCCGTATCGAGCACGTTGAGCAGGTTCTCCGACCGCTCCAGTTCGGCAAAGAGGTCGCGCACGCGGGTGAGGTCTTCCGCATCGCTGCCGTCTTCCAGCAGGTTGGCGCGCCCCCGCACGATCAGCGAGCGGCCGCGCGCGGGATCCTCGCCCGACCACTGAGCCATCCCATCCTCCACCAGCTTGGCGGTCGTCTGGTCCAGCAGCGCCTTGCGAGAGCGAACCTCGTCGAGCACCACTTCACGCGCCTCGGCCAGGGTGCGGCCCTTCATGCGAGCGTTGAGGTAGTTGCCGGCCTCGACCAGCGCGGACGCAGGCAGGCCAGCGGGCAGGGCAAGCACGCGGTTCTCGACATCGCCGGATTCGGCGACGATCACCGCCAGCGCTTGCTCGGAAGAAATACGCACAAACTCGACATGCCGGATCGGTGCATCCGCTGCCGGGGTCGAGACGAGGCCGGCGCCGCCAACAAGCCCGGAAAGAATCTCAGACGCCTCCGACAACACATTTTCCATCCGCCGCCCGGAGCCCGCGAGACGGCTTTCGATGTTGCGTTTGTCGGTCTCGGCTGGTTCGCCCAGCTGCATCAGCGAGTCGACGAAAATCCTGAGGCCGGCATGGGTCGGCACCCGCCCGGCAGAGGTATGCGGGCTGTCGATCAGCCCCATCTCGGCAAGGTCCGACATGATATTGCGGATCGAAGCCGGCGAGAGTTGCACGCCTCGCCGCGAGATCGTCCGCGATCCCACCGGCTCGCCCGTATCGAGGTAGGACTGCACGATCTCCCGGAAGATATCGCGCGAACGCCTGTCCATGGCCGCAAAGGCGGTCGAGGACGGCGTAGGGGGATTGCCGGGTGAACGGGGGGTGGTGGGCATGACGCCGGGAAGGTATGGGGCTAGAGGCGAGGTTTCAACAACCCCGCTCCGACCCAAACACTTCGAAAGACCTGATTTCATGCGCCCTTCCGGCCGTACACCTGTCCAGCTCCGCCCGATTTCGCTGGAGGCGGGCGTTACGCGCTATGCCGAAGGCTCCTGCCTCGCGAAGTTCGGGCACACCCATGTCCTCTGCACCGCCAGCTGGGCAGGCGAAGTCCCGCGCTGGAAGAAGGGCAAGGGCGAGGGCTGGGTCACCGGCGAATACGGCATGTTGCCGCGCGCCACGCACACACGCGGCCGTCGCGAAGCCGCTGAAGGCAAGCAGTCAGGCCGCACCCAGGAAATCCAGCGCCTCATCGGCCGCGCTCTCAGGTCCGTGACCGACATGCGCGCGCTCGGCGAAAACACCATCACTCTCGACTGCGATGTGCTGCAGGCCGATGGCGGCACCCGCACCGCTGCGATCACCGGCGCCTATGTCGCACTCGCGCTAGCCTGCCGCTATCTCAAGGACGAAGGCGTCATCAAGTCCGATCCGCTCTCGGCCCAGGTCGCTGCCGTCTCGTGCGGCATCTTCAACGACGTGCCGGTGCTCGACCTCGACTATCCGGAAGATTCCGCGGCCCAGGTCGACGCCAACTTTGTCATGGCTTCGGGTGGCAAGCTGATCGAAATCCAGGGCACGGGGGAACAGCGCTCCTTCACGCGCGCCGAATTCAACGCGCTGATGGATCTGGCTGAAGCCGGCTGCAACGATCTCTTTGCTGCCCAGAGAAAGGCGCTCGGCCTCTGATGCGCTAACTGGCTTCCGCTCGCCCACTCTCCCGCCTGTTGCGTTCAATTGCCGGACCGCCCTGATCGGCTATGCTGCCATCTGGGAGGAGAGATCGAATGATCCCGACAAGACTTGTGACGGTCACTGCGCTGCTGGCCGCAATGTGTGTTCCATGCGCCCCGGCGCTCGCCCAGCCGACGGCCCCGACCCAGATCGCGGTTATGGATGGCGATGCGACCGGCGCCTATCGCGCCGCAGGCGTAGTCAGCGCCGAAATCCCGCTGGCGTCCGCTACAGATACGACGCTGCCGAAGCAGAAGCTCGACGACATGCTCCGCGCCGAAGCGAAGAAGCTCGGCGCCGACGCCGTTATCCTGGTCACCTACCAGCTCACCAGTCCTGTCACGCCAAAAGTCGCGCACCGCGCCTCCGGCGTCGCCATCCGCTACACACGCGAGCAAGCCGCCGCTCCGGTCGCGCCGGCGCCAGTCGTCCCGCCACCGATCGCAGCTCCGCAGGTCGCTGTTGCGCCGCCGCCCACGCCTGTTGCACCCGCAGCGGCCGTCCCGTCGCCGCCACCCGCGCCAGTCGTCGTCGCTGCCGCCGCACCACCGCCAGCGATCGCGCATGCGACGTCGGCCGATCAGATCATCCTGACCGAAAGCAATCTGCCGGGCCGGCGCTACATGCGTCTCGGTCCCGTTAGCGTCACCGTCCACCAGAAATCCATGTTCCCGAAGCAGTCGGAGATGGACCAGACGCAGGAGGCCCTGCGCGCCGCCGCTCTCAGGATGGGTGCGGACGCCGTCATTGAGACAAAGTACGTGATGACCAACGGCATGATGTCGAAGGCCGGCGACACGGGCAGCGGCATCGCTGTCCGGTTCGAATAGGCGTCCATGGCGACGAAGAAACGCAAGGTCGACATCAAGTCGCGCCGCACGGCCTACAAGGGCCGCTACCGGATCGAGGAAGTCGTCTTCGATTTCGACCGCGCCGCCGGCAAGGGGCGCATCACCGACTCCAGACGCGAGATCTTCGAGCGCGGCGACAGCGCGGCCGCCCTTGTCCACGACATCGAGCGCGACGTGATCATTGTCACCGAACAGTTCCGCATGGCGACCCACGCCAAGGGGCCGGGCTACATCCTCGAAGCCATGGCCGGGTCAGTGGAGGAGGGCGAGGATCCCGAGGACTGCATCCGCCGCGAAATGATGGAAGAGATCGGCTATCGCGCCGGCGATCTCACCCTTGTCGCAAAAGGCTACGCCTCGCCCGGCGCCAGTTCGGAGCGCATCTTTCTCTACTACGCCCCGGTGAAGACCGCAGACCTCGTCGATCCCAGGGCCTCGGGCCTTGCCGCCGAAAAGGAAGACGTGAAACGCGTCGAGTTCGCGCGCGAGGATTTCCTCAAGCGCCTCGACAAGGCCGGCTTCGACGACGCCAAGCTCAACACGCTCGGCTTCTGGCTGAAGTCGCAGCCGAAGAATGGCAAGCCGGCGCGCAGAAAAGCCGCCCGCTAGAAAAGATACGGCGGGCTTTCCGGGAATCGGATGGGTCCGGAAAGCCCGCCGTCAGGCGACCGGGCGGGAGACCGCCAGGGCCTGTTTTCAGCGCGCCGCTAGGCTGATGCCGGCGGGCGCCTTGTTCAGTTGCGCGACAATCACGGAGTCGACGTGGGAGAGAGCCGCTTCGGTCGCGCTGACGACGCATTTGTGATGCTCGCTGCTTTCACGCGGCAGCAGCGGGCTGTGGACCCGCGCGCCGCAGGCGGTCTTGGCCGCGACGTCGATGCGGTGCGCAAGGGTCGCCGCGCCGTCAACCGTCGTCACGTCGATGTCGGCATAGCTGACAGAAACGGCCGGCGCGGGCGTCGTCTGGGCATAGGCGATGCCGCCGGCGACAGCCGTCAGCCAGACGCCGACGCCAAGGGCGAGGACGCCGCCGAGAATGCGGGTAGCAGTCGAGGAGGAGTTGAAGGTCGGGTAGTTCGGGGAGGCTGCTTTCGTATCCACGTGGTTTTCTCCTTCTATGGATGAACCAAGGATGGGGACGAACGCGACGCTCTGCTCGCCATTTTCGGGAAACGGCGCAGGATCGCAAAATTCGATCAGGGATTTTCGCAGTTCAGCGACTTGTCACGCGACCGCCGGACATCGCCGATTCAGCTCGCTGAAAGTGCTGGGCTTTTCAGAAATCGATCAGGCGTCTTCAGGAATCGGCGAGGGCAGGTTGAGCTCTTTCCGCCGCCATTCCGATGGCGACAGGCCGGTTTCTTCCTTGAACGCCCGATTGAACGGTCCGAGCGAGGCAAAGCCGATGTCATAGGCGATGGTCGAGATGGAGACGCGTGCGCCATTCGGATCCGACAGCCGGCCCTTGGCCGCAGCGATCCGGTGCGCGTTCACATAGCTCGGGAAGTTGCGATAGCCGAGACAGTCATTGATCAGCCGCCGCAGCTGCGTTTCCGGCACGCTGGCGCGGAGGGCGAGACTGGCGATCGTAAGGCCTTCCTCTTTCCACACCTGGTCGCGCGCCATCAGGCATTCCAGCCGGTCGAGATCGGCTTTCGCCGCGCGGTCGAGCGCGAGCGCTGCGCCATCGCCCCGGCCGTCGCCATTGGCGTGGGCGGCGCCATTCGCATGACCATTGGCCGCCGCGCCGGCAGTCGCTGCGCTGCGTACAGCCGGTTCCGGCTGGCGCACGGAAGAGGGAGCTTCGGCATTGCCGAACATTTCGCTGCGGGGATCAAGAAAAGTGAAAGCACCGCAAAGCGTCACTGCAGCCAGAAGCCCGGCATTCGCCATCGGATACCAGGCCGGAACCGTCCCGAACATGTCCCATATGTCGAACCCGTTCAGCGAAAGAATGTAGAGCGAAACCGCCACCATGAACGGCCCGCGCAGACGCCGTCGCGATTCGACCAGATCGCCCTTCCAGCTGCGCACGACAATGACGAGCGAGGCGATCGCCAGCACCGCCTGCAGCCCCGTTCCAGTCGCCCAGACAAGGGGGTGAATCGGATGAAACTGGTAGATGATCCCGACTGCCAGCAGGGCCGCTGGCGCAGCAAACACACGCGGCCGGTAGGTGTCGCAGTCGGCGAACAGCGCCATCACCATCAGCCAGAACCAGCCGACGGACGTTATCGCTATGACGCTGACGATACTTCTCAGCTCTGGCAGAACCGTCTGGGTCTCGTCGCACCACAGCTTGAGGGCGAAAAAAGCCGCGGTGAGGAAGAAGGCAAACCCGCTCCAGCGTGCGGCCGGCCGTGGCGCGCGCAACATGGCTGCCGCCATCGCGAGCATCGAGCCTGCGCAAAGCCCAAGCAGAAGCTGGGCAAAATCGCCGGTCGTTCCGCCGGTCATCTATGTCCCCGGGCTCGAAAGCTCGTGATCAGATCCAGCCTTACGAGATCAAGACGCTCCGGTCATCCGTCAAGGCTTCCCTACGGGTGAGGGCGAGAACTATTCCGCCGCCACGGCCTGGCCGTCTTCCTCGTCATCCGAGGCGGCCGCCTCATCCGGATCCCAGACCAGGATATCGCCCGGCTGGCAGTTCAGCTCGCGGCACAGTGCTTCCAGCGTCGAAAAGCGAATCGCCTTGGCCTTGCCAGTCTTCAGAATCGACAGGTTCGCAAGCGTAATGCCCACGCGATCGCCCAGCTCGGTGAGCGACATGCGGCGGTCCAGAAGGACCCGATCGAGGGTGACGCGAATCGCCATCTCGTGGCTTGGCCTGTCCTCTGCGCCGTCGAAGGCCGCGCTCGCCCTTAACCAAACCCGGAACCAGATGTTCCGGAACCTGCAACGATCGGACCCTTCGGACCTAGATCGTCATCTTCTGTTCTTCGCGCATCGCAGCGCCTTCGCGGAACACCTGCGCCAGCACCATCAGGGTCAGTACGGCGAACCACACCGGCCAGTTTACGCGGGGAAACACAAACGGCGCGTTCTCGCCCATCATGCCTAAGGCCGTCAGCAGCAGGCCGACGATCGTGGTCACGAACATGCTCGCACCTTCCATGATCGCCAGCACGATGCCGATCGCCGAAAAGCGGCGGGCATTGTCCGGCACGAAGGGGTCGCGGTTTACCAGTGTCTCGAACACGCCGCGCAGATAGGCGCACACGATCATTCCGCCGACGCACAGGATCGACCCGTTCAGCGTCCACACCGCAAGGTCGCGCGGGTTGTTGATCACGATCCGCTCAAACATCGGCATTTTCAGAAGCGACAGCGCGGCGATGATCCAGATGAAGCCGAGCAGGGCGCACGCTATGACCCAGGCGATATCAACCGCCAGCTTCAGGAATGAGGAAATCGACCCGCGGCCGGTCGCGCGCATCAGCATACGAGCATCCGCATAGGAAAACTGGTCTCCAATCCGACCCGGGCCGCGCCAAGGCAGCCATACTCCACCAGTCCCGCGGCCGAGCGTTTGCCTTGCCAGCGGCCAACTTGTCTGGCGGGATGGATTCGGACCATATCGAAAAACAATATGTGGGTCTACCCATTTGGCCACCCAGCGGACGAAAGGACGCAGCTGCGCATGACGTCTCCCCGCAAACTGCCCCCCGGACGGCTTATCGCGGCCACCCACAACCCCGGAAAAGTCCGTGAATTGGCCGATCTTCTGGCTGATGCGGGCTTTACCGCCGTATCCGCCGGCGAGCTTGGCCTGCCCGAACCAGATGAGACTGCCGACACTTTCCGGGGCAATGCCGAGCTCAAGGCGCTCGCCGCCGCCCGCGCGTCCGGCGAGCCAGCCCTCGCCGACGATTCCGGGCTGTCATGTGACGGCCTTTCAGGCGCTCCCGGCATTTATTCCGCGCGCTGGGCGGGGCCGGAGAAGGATTTCCGCGCCGCGATGCAGAAGGTGGAGGACGGGCTCAAATCCGAAACATCCTCCGACGGCGAAGTCGACAGGCGCGCCAGCTTCGTCTGCGTCCTGTCGCTCGCCTGGCCGGACGGTCATGTCGAAAGCTTCGAGGGCGTCGTGCGCGGCCAGCTCGTCTTTCCCCCACGGGGAGACAAGGGCTTTGGCTACGATCCCATCTTTGTTCCCGAGGGCGAGACCGAAACCTTCGGTGAAATGGAACCCGCAAGGAAGCACGGCATGAGTCATCGCGCCGTCGCATTCCAGCGTCTCAAGGCGTTTCTAACTTAGTAATTGTTGTTTCGCGGCGCGTTCGCACTAATAGCAATTGCGTGACCCTGAAAATTCCGAGGGTTCACAGAACTGTTCATCGCGGTAGACTCAGGCCTACGCGTTACCCTTGGGGGGTTTGATGGCGAAGCTCGCAAGCGTGATGATTGTCGATGACAATCCCCGCTGCCTGGAATTCATGACGCTGGCTTTCTCGGCGCATGGCGGAGTTGAGGTAACGGGCGAGCTGAAGCCCGTCGCCGCGCTCGACCGCATCCGGTCGGAAAAGCCTGATCTTGTGATGCTCGACGTGAAGATGCCGGATCTCGACGGTTTCGGTGTGCTTTCCATGCTGCGCGGTGAGGGAAATCCCGTGCCTGTTGTGATGTGCTCCGGCTCCGCCCTGCAGAAGGACGTCGACCGAGCCTACGCCGGCGGTTGCAGCGGCTATGTCGAAAAGCCGGCTACGCTTGAGGATTACAGGTCGATGGCGGGGGCCATCGTGGAATATTGGCGCCGGGGCGAACTTCCCAATCACTAGACTTCCTTAATGCAGGCGCCGGATCAGGGGGTCCATGACGCAAGCGGTCGACAGCTATCTCCACCTGCCAAGACGCCGATACTTCTCGGCGCTTGAGCTGCATGCCGTCGCCATCGGCAGCGTCGCCGCCATCGTCTTTTTCATAGGCTACGGCTTCAACGTCGAAGCGGCCCAAACAATCATTCCCGGATTCCCGCCGATGCGTCCGCGCACGGCGTTCGCCTTCATGCTTCTGGCGGTCGCCTACATGCTGTCGCTGCGGCCGTCGCGCAACGCGCACATACTCTCCTCACTGGTCGCCGGCGGCACGGTCATCTGGATCGGCACCCTGGTCGCCAACAATTGGGGGATCGAGGAGAATGGTGAATCGGCGCTGGTGCCGATCCAGGCGACGCTGCTCTCGCTGGTCATCGGCGGCGTTTCAATCCTGATCATCAATCACGCGCCGCGCTATCGGCTTGTGGCAGGCGTCTTGGCGCTCCTTGCCGCGACGCCGGCGCTCTACCGGATACTCGGGCTGTTGTTCTTCTGGGGCGCGCCGCCGCAGGAAGCGAGCCTGCTCGGCTCCATGGCGATTCACACCGCCATCCTGATCGTCTGGTTCATGGGCGTGTGCATCCTGCTGCACCCGAATCTCGGTTTCGGCGCAGCGGTGCAACAGGCCAGCCTGCGCGGCCGCCTGTTGCGGCGCGCGCTGCCTTTCGTCGTCCTCCTGCCGGTTCTTGCATCGGCTGGCGGTCTCATCCTGTCGGTCGCGTTCGGATGGTCGGTCGAGCTTCTGTTCGCCCTCTCTGCCATCGTCAGCGTCACGCTTGGCGTCAGCCTGATCTGGTGGCTGTCGCAGCTCGTGGCCAGCTGGCAGGCAGAAGCGAATGACCGCGCCTCCCGTCTGTCCCGCGCCAACGAGGCGCTGGAGCAGTACGCCAGTTCCGCCGCGCACGACCTCAAGGCGCCCGCCCGCCACATCATGCTCTACAGCGAACTGCTCGGGGAGGCGCTGGCCAAGGGCGATGCGGACGCCGCGCGCAGGCACGCCGCATCGATCCGCGACAGCGCGCTGGAAATGCCGAAGATCATCGATGGCATGCTCGACTATTCGCGCTCGGCTTTCACCCGCATCACGCTCGGCGACAACTCGCTCAGCGAACTCGTGCAGGCCGCCGCCACCCCGCATGCCGCCGAACTTGAAGCCGCTGCCGCAAAGGTCACCGTGCTTCACGAGGTGCGGCTGCCCTGCGACTGGACGCTGCTCACGACGGTCTTCCAGAATCTCATCGCCAACGCCGTAAAGAACCGGCGCAAGGACAGGCCGCTTGCCATCCGCATCGATGGCGTGCGCGAGGACAAGACCTGGAGAGTCTCGATCGAGGACAATGGCGTCGGCTTCGATCCCGATTTCGCGGTTGTCGCTTTCAATCCGCTCGCGCGCGGCGTTCACACGGCGGGCGAGGGTGCCGGCATCGGCCTCGCGACCTGCCGCACCATCGTGCAGAGTCATGGTGGCGAGATTCGCGTCGACCCCGGCTATCGCGGCGGCGCGCGCATCGAGTTTACGCTCCCGTTCCAGGCCACGCAGCCCGCCTGAAGCAAAATCGATTGTTACGACCGGCAATAACCGATCGCCATGACCCCGCAGACATCGCCTGAAAACTATCTTCGCCTGCCGCGTCGCGGATATTTCTCGGCTCTGGAATGGCACGCAGCCGCCATCGGCACGATCGCCGCTGCGGTGCTGATCATTGGCTACGGCTTCAATGTCGAAGCCGCGCAGACCATCATCCCCGGCTTCCCCACAATGAAAGCGCGCACAGCCGCGGTGCTGATGGCGCTGTCGCTCAGCTATCTCCTGTCGTTGCGCCAATCGCAGCGCGCGCTCTGGGCATCCTCGGGACTGGCCGCAGGCGTCGTGATCGTTACGGCGTGGATGGGCCTGACCCGCGAGTCCGGAGTCGAGACCGATCCCTGGTCGATCACTCCCTCGAACGCCACGATCTTTGGTCTGATGGCCGGTGGCGTAACGCCGCTGCTCATCAACCACGCCCGGCGCTGGTCGCTGGCTGCGGGCGTCCTGGCGCTGGTCGCGGCGACGCCGGCGCTGTTTCGTATTCTCGGCCTGCTGCTGTTTCAGGGCGCGCCGGACGAGAACAGCCCGCTCAACACCATGGCGCTGCACACCGCCACGCTGATTGTGTGGTTCATGCTCGTGTGTGTGATGCTGCATCCGAAGCTCGGCTTTGCGCGCGTGCTGCTCCAGCCGAGCCTGCGCGGGCGCCTTCTTCGTCGCGCGCTTCCTGTCGCGGTTCTTCTTCCGGTAGCCGCGGCGGCGGCCAGCCTCGGGCTCACAGCCATGCTCGGCTGGTCACAGGAGGCGCTCTTTGCCGCTGATGCGACGATCTTCGTCATCATGGGCGCTCTGTTGCTGTGGTGGCTGTCGCGGATAATTTCCGACTGGCAGGCCGAAGCCAACGATCGCGCAGCCCGCCTGTCGCGCGCCAACGAGGCGCTAGAGCAATATGCCAGCTCCGCCGCGCACGATCTCAAGGCGCCCGCCCGCCACATCATGCTCTATAGCGAATTGCTCGCCGAAGCGCTTGGCAAGGCCGACATGGACGCCGCGCGCAGGCATGCAAGGTCAATTCACGATAGCGCGCTGGAAATGCCGAAGATCATCGACGGCATGCTCGACTATTCCCGCTCGGGCTTTACGCGCGTGTCCCTCGGCAATCATTCGCTCGGCGAACTCGTTCAGGCCGCCGCCGCTCAGCACGCCGCCGATCTCGATAAGATTTCGGCGAAGGTCACGGTGCTGCACGAGGCCCGCCTGCGCTGCGATTCAACGCTGATCACCACCGTCCTGCAGAACCTGATCGCCAATGCGATCAAGAACCGGCGCAAGGACCGGCCACTCGCGATCCGGATCGATGGCGTGCGCGAAGGCGATGTTTGGAAGGTCTCGCTCGAGGACAATGGCGTCGGCTTCGATCCCGATTTCGCGGTGGTCGCTTTCAACCCCCTGGCCCGGGGCGTCCACACCGCAGGCGAGGGAAGCGGCATTGGCCTGTCCACCTGCCGCACCATCGTCCAGAGCCATGGCGGCGAGATCCGTGTCGATCCCGGCTACCGCAATGGCGCCCGGATCGAATTCACCCTGCCAGACAAGCCGGCGGCTCAGGCCAGCGGCGCAGGCGAGGCCGGTTGACCTGAACGCGATTTCAGCGTCAGCGCTTGGCCCATGACCGGCTTCAACCCAACCCGCGGCTTCGGCGTCTATATCCACTGGCCGTATTGCGCCCGCATCTGCCCGTATTGCGACTTCAACGTCTACGCCGCCAAGGCGCGCGACACCGCCCCGCTGCTGGATGCGATCCTAGCCGATCTCGAAGGCTGGCGCAGTCGCACCGGCGCCCGCACGGTCGACGCGATCTTTCTTGGTGGCGGCACGCCTTCGCTGATGACCGGCGATCAGGTTGCGCAGGTGCTTGAGAAGATCGATGCGCTCTGGGGCGTCAGACCCGCCGCCGAGGTCACGCTCGAAGCCAATCCGGACGACGCCACACGCTTTGCCGATTTCGCCAGCGCCGGCGTCAACCGCCTGTCGCTTGGCCTGCAGTCACTCGACGACACCCGCCTGAAATTCCTCGGCCGCACGCATTCCGCCGCCGATGCGCTCACCGCCCTGAAGGAAGCGCGTGGAAAATTCCGCTCCGTCTCGATCGACTTGATCTACGCTCTACCCAACCAGACCATCGACGACTGGCGCACCGAACTCGACCGCGCCGTCGAGCTCGACGCCGATCACCTCTCGCTCTACGAACTCTCCATCGAACCCGGCGCCGCCTTCTCGCGCGCCGTGAAGCGCGAGGACTGGACACCCCTGGATGATGAGCGCGCCGCCGACCTCTACGAGCTGACACAGGAGATCGCCAACCGCGCCGGCTACTCCGCCTACGAGATTTCCAACCATGCGCGCGGGCCCGACCACCAATCCGCCCACAACCGCATCTACTGGGCCTCAGGCGACTGGGTAGGCGCAGGCCCCGGCGCGCACGGGCGCCTCACGTCGGGCAATGATCGCCTCGCCATCGAAGCCGCCGAAAAACCCGGTGATTACCTGCAAAGAGTGAAAACCACTGGCCTTGGCTGGGCCGCCGCCGATGCGCTCGATCCGCTGGCGCAGGCGCGCGAGCGCGTCTCGATGGGCCTGCGCGTCATCGAAGGCCTCGCTGTCTCCGACATCGAAGAACTCGACCTGTCGCTCAACGACACCCGCATAGCGGAGTTCGAACAGCTCGGCCTGCTCAACCACAGCGCCGGCCGCATCGCGCTTACGCTATCAGGCCGCCTCGCGGCGGACCGGATCGCTGCGGAGATTTCGCCCTAGCTTCCGGCTCAGCTTCCCGGCGCAAACGCCTGGATCGGCGGCGAGACGATCCTGATGCCGCCGCGGTCCTGCAACTGCATGATCGCCAGCGCCCGCTCGACACTGCCATCCGGCAGGAAGCGGAACAGGCCGTTGACGCCTGCCCAGCCCTGCGGCCGCTGGATCATCGCCGCATCGAGCCGGTTCGCATCCGCCAGCGTCGCCGCCAGCGCGCCGGCGTCATAGCCGAAGCTCGCCAGCCTGGGCGGAGCTTCGCCGAAGATCGCCTGATAGCGCTTCTCGAAATCCGCCAGCGCGGCCGGATCGGGCGCCGGGAAGGCGCCGCCATAGAGCGACGGCTCGCGCCACACGTCCGGATCGTTCCACTGGCCGGTGCCAAGGAAGCGCACCTCCCGTGGGTTCACGTCGAAATAGGGCAAGAGAGATGCAACCGAGCGCAGCTGCACGCCCTGTTCGGGAATCAGCACCGCCACCTTGCCCGGATGGGCTGCGTGCTCGGCCTTGATCACGGTTGCAAGACGCCGCGCTTCGGTCTGCGGCGTCGCGCTGCCGGCCTGGTAGTATTCGACGCCGATCACGGTCCCGCCGCGCTCGGCGGCTTCCTGGCGCAGCGCCGCCTCGATCGAGCGGCCATTGGCCGTGTCTGGTCCGAACATCGCGAAGCGGTTGATGCCCTGGGTCGCGGCCCAGTCGACGATCCGCTCGACTTCCGTCTGCGGCGTCAGCGACATCAGATAGGCGCCGCGCCCGATGGCGGAGGCGTCCGTCGAGAAGGCCAGCACTGGCGCGCGCACTTCCGCTGCTTCGCTGGCAACCGCCGGAACCTGCTGGGCGAACACCGGGCCGATCACGGCGATCGCGCCATCGCGCACCACCTGCTCGGTGATATTGGCGATCGTTTGGGCGTCGCTCGAGGTCGCATCCCGCGGCATCAGCACGACATCGCGAACATTCCGCTCGAACAGCGCCATCTGGATGGCGTTGTAGAGCCCGCGGCTCTGTTTCTGGACTTCTGCATTGGTCGAGGAGAAGGGCAGCAGCACCGCCACCCGTTTCACGTTCGACAGTTCGCTGCGCGGGATATGGCGCGGCATGTACGCATTGCGGCTCTCGGCATAGACATCCGAGACCGGCGCGGAGGGCAGCGGATCGCCCGGACGCGGCGGACGGCTTGGATCGGGACGCAGGACACCGCTATATGTCGGCGTCGTCGGACGCGGCGGACCGCTGGTGCACGCTGCAACCATAGCCAGCGCAAGTATGGAAACCGCGGCTAGCCGGCGGGCTCGAGGTTCAGATGGCATGCGCGACCCCTCCTGAGGATGCGTCTTCGGACCCGGCCCCCACAAAGGCGGTAGTGGACGAGGCGGAAGCTAGGCTGGAGGATGATTCCCGGCAATCGGAAGAAGCCGGTTCCTCGCGCCTTTTCCGGGCCGATCCCAGGCTGGCGCCCGGGCTCTACGTTGTTTCGACTCCCATAGGCAACCTGCGGGACATCACGCTCAGGGCCCTCGACATTCTCGCGTCCGTCGATGTGGTCTGCGCGGAAGACACGCGGGTTACCGGCAAGCTCATGTCAGCCTTCGGAGTGTCAGCGCGACTGCGGCCATATCATGACCACAACGGCGCGCAGGCGCGGCCCGGCCTGCTTAACGAATTGGAAACCGGCGCCCGCATCGCCCTGATTTCAGACGCCGGAACACCGCTTGTCTCCGATCCCGGCTACAAGCTGGTGCGCGAAGCCGTTGAGCGCGGCATCAGCGTTTTCGCTATTCCTGGCGCCTCAGCGCCGCTCACCGCGCTGACGTCCTCCGGCCTGCCGACCGACCGGTTCACTTTCGCTGGCTTTCCGCCGCCCAAGTCCGCAGCACGCAAGCGCTTCCTTGCCGAGATGAAATCGACGCAAGGAACGCTGATCTTCTTCGAAGGCCCCTCGCGTCTTGCCGCCAGCCTTGCCGATATGGCCGAGGTGCTGGGTTCGCGCGAGGCCGCTGTCGCCCGCGAGCTGACCAAGAAGTTCGAGGAAACCCGCCGCGGCATGCTCGCCGATCTTGCTGCTCACTATGCCGAGGCCGGTCCGCCGCGCGGCGAGATCGTCGTGCTTGTCGGTCCACCTGCCGACGCAGAAGCGCCGGACGCCGATACGCTCGACGCCGCCATCCTCGCAGCTGATCCATCGCGTCACCTGAAGGATGTCGCCGCCGAAATCGCCGAAGCCCTCGGCCTCAAGCGCCGCGACGTCTATGAACGCGCGCTCGAACTGCGCGCCAAAGACGACGATTCAAGCGACGACGATTCAGGCGATGACGATTCAGGCGATGACGAAGAAGTCTGATCATTCGATCCTCCGCCGCTTGCGCGAGCGCAGCGGCCGCCGCGCGGAAAACGCCGCCGCCCTGTGGCTGCAGATCAAGGGTTACCGCATCCTCGACCGCCGCGCCCGCACGCCGGCCTGCGAGATCGACCTGGTCGCAACGAAAGGCAGGACACTGGTTTTCGTCGAGGTGAAATCGCGCCAGACGCAGGCCGCCGCCCTCGACGCTGTCACGCCAGACCTGCGCCAGAGGCTGGAGCGCGCCGCCAATCTCTGGGTCAGCCGGCGCCGCAACCTCAAGGACCATTTCTGGCGCTTCGACGTGGTGCTTCTCGCCCCGGGACGGCTGCCCCGGCATATGAAAGACGCCTGGCGCGCTGAACACCGGCCATCGGGATGAGGGTTCATGGCCGGTTCACCGGTATGCGCTTCAAATCGCCCGAAAATCGCCGCATGCTGCATCTAGCACGACTGCTGGGGACCAACTGGACGGAGCTATCGGGACTATGAGTGCACGCCTTATCGCCTGCCTGCTGCTTGCAGCGCCTCTTCTCGGCGGCTGCCTATCCGACCGCACGTTCGGCGAGTCGCTGGATGACACCTCTGCCGCTACCGAGATCAAGACACGCCTGTTCGGCGCCGGCGGCTTCGGAAAATATGGCGAGGTCGATGTCGCCGTTGTCGACCGTTTCGTCCTTCTGTCCGGTCGCGTTCCCTCCGAGGCCGATCGCAAGGAAGCCGAGCGCATCGCCTGGCAGGTTGCTTCCGTCGACGAGGTCGCCAACGAACTGCAGATCGAGAACTGGGATCTCGGCCGCGATGTGAACGATGCGTGGATCACCGAGCAGATCCGCATGCGCCTGATCGCCGACAACGACATCAAGGGCACGAACTTCAACATCCAAGTCCACAATGGCGTGGTCTTTCTGCTTGGCCTCGCGCGTACCGAGGACGAGCTGCGCCGCGCCGCCGAGCACGCCAGCGTCGTCGGCGGCGTCAGCAAGGTCGTCTCCTACGTGAAGATGCGCGAGCGTGGCTCGCCTCCGCCCGACATCAGTGTCGCTGCCGCCCCGCCCAGCACCGCGCAGGGCCAGCCTGTTCCGCCCGACACCACGCAGGGCGCCATCCGCCTCGCGCCGGCCGCGCCTGATGCGGCGCCTATCGTCGGGCCCGACCGGACGCCGACCACTCGCCAGCAGTATGGCGATCCCTACGCTCCCGGCGCTGCGCCGCCTCCCGGCTCGAACAACAGCCTCGGCCTGCAAAGCGCGCCGCTTCCGCCCGCGAACTGACCGGTCGCTGGACGAGATTGCGCGCGCCAGATTGCGCGCCCAATTGCGCATGGGGGCAGGGCAACCTAGGTAAGGCGGGCCGCTCGGGAGCCCGACATGTCGCTGCGCATCGCTGTCCAGATGGACCCGCTGGAAACGGTTAACCCCGCCGGCGATTCAAGCTTCATGATGATCGAGGAAGCGCAGAAGCGCGGCCATCGTGTTTTCGTCTATGGCGTCGGCGATCTCGCCTACGACGCCGGCCTCGTCTCCGCCCGCGCCCGCGCTGCGAAAGTCTTCCCCGGCCAGACGCCGCACGCAAGCTTCGAAGCCCCTGTCTCGCTTAATCTCCGGAAAGACATCGACGTCGTCCTGATGCGCCAGGATCCGCCCTTCCACATGGGCTACATCACCGCCGCCCACCTGCTCGAACTCGTCCAGCCCGACACGCTCGTCGTCAACGATCCGGGCGGCGTGCGCTCATCGCCCGAAAAAGTGCTGCCGCTGATGTTCCCCGAACTCCAGCCGCCGACCCTGATCACGCGCGATGTGCGTCTGGTACGGGAGTTCCGCGACCGCCATGGCGACATCGTGCTGAAGCCGCTGCACGGCCATGGCGGGGCAGGTGTGCTCAAGCTAGGCCGCGAAGACGGCAATCTCGAAGCCATCGTCGGTCTGTTCTCGCAGATGTGGCCCGAGGCGTTCATCGCCCAGGCCTTCCTTCCTGCAGTGTTCGAAGGCGACAAGCGCATCCTCATGGTCGATGGCGAACCCGTCGGCGCGATCAACCGCCGTCCGCCCGCCGGCGCCATCCGCTCCAACCTCGTCGTCGGCGGCAAAGCTGAGGCGACCGAACTCACCGCGAAGGAGCGCGAGATCTGTGCCGCCATCGGCCCCGAGCTGAAAAAGCGCGGGCTCATCTTCGTCGGCATCGACGTCATCGGCGGCAAGCTCACCGAGATCAACGTCACATCCCCCACCGGCGCCCGCGCCCTGAAAAACCTCTCCGGCATCGATGCCGTCGCCGCAATGTGGGACGTGATCGAGAAGAAGGTTCGGTAAGCCGCCCCATCACCGGTGTCATTCTCGGGCTTGTCCCGAGAAACCCGGCTGGATCGTCATCGGGAAAAGCGACCAGTTCCCCGGCCTCCCGAACCAGGATTCTCGGGACAAGCCCGAGAATGACCCGTGGACAGAGCCGCGACCCTGCTCGAACTGTGCGGAATATCGCCCCCCGAAGCAGCGCTTCCCCCGAGAAACCCGCGCTCCGCCGTGGGACAAAATAAATCGCTTCCAGAACTTATCCGACACCCCCGGCGCCCGGCCTATGCTGCGCGCATGGTTTCCGAGCGAGGTGATGTGAGCGCGCCGAATCCGGCGAATTTTCCGCCAGAGTTGAAACCGCCGGTGTCGCCGGCGCCGGTGTTGTCAGTGTTGTCGGTGGTGATGTGAAATCGGAATTTTGCCGCCCGCAAAATCGTTCTTGAAATGTTCTTTTTGGTCTGCTAGCCATTTCCCGTTGGGTTCCTGACGAAAGCGGGAATTGGGGACGGGCGCATGATCAGCCGCATAACCACTTTTGCGTTCGAGGGCGTTGAGGCGCGCCCGGTCGACGTGCAGGTGCAGTTGTCTGGTGGCGCAAACTACTTCGCCATCGTCGGCTTGCCGGACAAGGCGGTGAAGGAAAGCGGCGATCGCGTCCGTGCCGCCTTCACGGCGCTTGGCCTGTCGCTGCCGCCCGAGCGCGTGTTGGTGAACCTCGCACCGGCCGACCTGCCGAAGGAAGGCAGCCACTACGATCTGGCCATTGCGCTCGCAATCCTCGCGGCGATCAACGCCATCCCGCGCGATGCACTCGAAGGCGTTGCGGCGATGGGCGAACTCGCGCTCGATGGTGGTCTTGCCGAAACCTCCGGCGCGCTGCCCGCCGCCATGGCGGCAGAGTCGCTCGATCTTGCCCTGGTCTGCCCATCTTCGTGCGGCGCAGAGGCCGCGTGGTCGGGCGGAACCGTGCTGGCCGCGCCGACGCTGATCTCGCTGGTCAACCATTTCAACGGCACGCGGCCGATCATGCCGGCAAAATCCGGCCCGCTCGCGGAAGGCCCGCCGGTTCCCGACCTGCGAGATGTCAAAGGCCAGGACGGCGCCAAGCGCGCGCTCGAGATCGCCGCTGCTGGCGGTCACAACCTCCTGATGATCGGCCCTCCCGGCTCGGGCAAGTCGATGCTGGCGCAGCGCCTGCCGGGCCTTCTGCCGCCGCTGTCGGCGCGCGAGCTTCTCGAAGTCAGCCAGATTCATTCCATCGCCGGTCTGCTCCAGCGCGGCCAGCTCTCGCGCACACGCCCCTTCCGCGCGCCGCACCATTCCGCGTCGATGCCCGCCATGGTCGGCGGCGGCATCAAGGCCCGCCCCGGCGAAGCCTCGATGGCGCACCACGGCGTGCTGTTCCTCGATGAGCTGCCGGAGTTCACCGCCCAGGTTCTCGATTCACTTCGCCAGCCGCTCGAGAATGGCGAGGCGGTGATCTCTCGCGCCAACCGCCATGTCCGCTACCCCTCGCGCTTCCAGCTCATCGCTGCCGCAAATCCCTGCAAGTGCGGAGGAGGGCCGGGCGCTTTCGCCTGCCGCAAGGGACCTGCCTGCCAGGCCAACTACTTCTCGCGCATCTCTGGTCCCTTCCTCGACCGCATCGATCTCTTCGTCGATGTCGCCGCCGTCACCGCCACCGATCTCTCCCTTCCTCCCCCCGCCGAAGGCACAGCCGAAGCAGCCGAACGGGTCGCGAAAGCGCGTGACCGCCAGATGAAGCGCTTCGGCGACGCCCACGCAAACCGCCGTCCTATCAATGCGGATGCGCCGGGCGCTGATATCGAAAATCTCTGCGGTCTCGATGCCGGCGCCCGCGCGCTTCTCGCCAAGGCAGCCGAGCAGATGTCGCTCTCCGCCCGCGCCTGGCATCGCGTCCTGAAAGTCGCCCGCACCATTGCCGACCTCGATGGCGCGGCGAACGTCGCCCGCGTCCACGCTGCCGAGGCGCTGACCTACCGCTTCCGTCCCGCCGGCCCGTCCATGCCGTCCCGCTCCGCCGGCGTTCCGGGCCTTACAGCCTGAAACCCGGAAAACCTCATGTTTTCCGGCCCAACCCATGCGTCCCGGGCAGTCCGTTAATCCTCTGGTCAGCAGGGCGCCTACAGGGTCGGCGCGATGAGCGATCCTGCTGCGGACATCCTGTCTGAAACGGCGCGCGGCTGGCCGGGCGCGGCCCTGGCCATTGCGTCGAACGGGCGCGTCATCGCCGCAAGCCCGCTCTCGGGTCTCACCGCCGGCATGCGCGCGCCGTTCGATCTTCCCGCCGCTCCCATCGCCGCCCAGATCGTCGACGGCGCGGGCCGCTGCTGGCGCATCTCCGCCCCGGTCTCCGGCATCCGTCTCGCCACCGCCGACCTGCGCGAGGAGCCCGACACCGCCCACCGCTTCACCGCTGCCGTCAGCCACGAGATCCGCACGCCTCTCAACGGCATCCTCGGCATGGCCGCCCTTCTCGAAGAGGGCGACCTCTCGCCCGCCCAGCGCGACTATGCCGGCGCCATCCGCAAGTCCGGCGCACGCCTGCTCGACCTCCTCAACAACGTGCTCGACTTCTCACGCATGGAAGCCGGTGACATCCCACTCGATGCTGCACCCTTCGACCCCGCCGATCTCGTGCAGGACGTCGCCGAACTCCTTGCGCCCCGTGCGCACTCTGCCGGCCTCGACATCGCCGCCATCGTCCATCCCGACCTGCCGCTTCGCATGGTCGGCGACGCGGGCCGCCTGCGCCAGGTCCTGTTCAACCTCGCCGGCAACGCCATCAAGTTCACCGAAAACGGCGCTGTCCTTATCGAGGCGCGCCCCGGCGAAAACGGCTCGGGCCTCGAACTCGTCGTCCGCGACACCGGCGCCGGTGTCCCGGACCATGCCCGCACCCACCTGTTCGAGGCCTTCAGCCAGGTCAGCGCCGCCGATGCTCGCCGCGATGGCGGAGTGGGCCTCGGCCTCGCCATCGTCGCCCGTCTCGTCGCCGCCATGAAGGGCAGGGTGAACCTCTCCTCTGCCTGGGGCCACGGCGCCATGTTCCGCGTCGAACTCCCGCTCGAAGCCGGCCCCCAGCCCGCCTCTCCCGGCCGCATCGCCCGCAAACGCCCACTCAAGGTCGCCCTCGACCTCCCCCCCGCCTCCAGCCTCGCCTGCGTCGCGGCCCTCGCCCGCAAGGACGCCCGCCTTGTCAGCAGCACCGCGGACGCAGACCTCGTCATCCTTGATGCCGCCCTGCCGCCGGCCCACATCGAAGCCGTTGCCGCCAAGCACCGCACCCTCGTCGTGCTTCGCCCCGGAGATCGTTCCAGGCTCGAACAGTTCCGCGCCATGGGTTGCGCCGGCTATCTCATCCGCCCGCTTCGCGCCTCCTCCATCGTCGAACGCGTTGGCCTCACGCTCGCCGGCGCCGTCCAGGCCGAGCCCGCCGCAGAGAGCCGGAAACCCGGCGAAGCCGGCTCCGTCCTCATTGCCGACGACAACGCCGTCAACGCGCTCTTGGCCCGCAGCGCCCTCGCGGCCGCAGGCTACCGCGTCGATACTGCAGGAACCGGCGCCGAGGCGCTGGAAAGAATGAGTGAAAACATCTACTCCGTCATCTTCATGGATATCCGCATGCCGGTGATGGATGGCCTCGAGGCGACGCGACGCATTCGCCGCCTCGCTGGTCCCGCGTCCGAAACGCCGATCGTTGCGCTGACCGCCGATATCGATCCCGAGCTCGAAGACCTTGCCCGTGAAGCCGGCGTCTCGCAACTCGCCTCCAAACCGATTGATCCGCCGCGCCTGCGCGATCTTGCCAACCGCTGGGCCAATCACCACAAGCGAGCCGCGGAATGACCGCCGACGCACCAACTGCGGACGCCGCGCCGGTGCCGGTGCGCAAGCCATCGATCTTCAACGACCGTCGCCGCCTCGCCATGCTGATGCTGGGCTTCGCGTCTGGCCTGCCGTTCACCGTAGTTGGCGGCACGCTGGCGGCCTGGTTCACCGCCAATGGCGTCTCCACCGCGACCATCGGCATCCTGTCCTGGTCGGCGCTGGCCTACTCGTTCAAATTCCTCTGGTCGCCAGCATTGCATCGCACGGCCGCGCCGTTCTTCGCGCGTTATGGCTTGCGGCGCGGTTGGTTCCTGCCGCTGCAGGCGATCCAGGCCGTGCTGCTGTTCGGGTTCGCGACGCTGGATCCGACAACGAACCTGCTCGCCATCGCGGGCATCGCCGTTCTCGCCTCGTTCGTTTCCGCAACCTTCGACATCGTACTCGATGCCTGGCGGATCGAGACCGCGCGCAACAAGGACGATGTCGACGCGCTGTCCACGCTGGTTCAGGCGGGATACCGCAGCGCCGCTTTCGTCGGCGGCGCCGGCGCGCTGATCCTGTCGGACCACATGAGCTGGAACGTGGTGATCGCCATTCTTGCGCTGATCATGGCGCTTACGCTCGCCGGGTCGATCATCGCGCCTGAGCCGAAATACGCCGGTATCTCGGCCAAGGCCGCCAGCGTGGAAACAGAACGCCGCTTCGACCAGAACGGCCGCAACATTGTCGTCGGCCTGGTCGCATTGGGATGGCTGTGGGCGTTCTGGATGCTCGGCTCCTTCATGGTCGACTCGTTGATGCATCCGGAGACGTCCAAGCCCGGACCGTTCACGCTCACCATGGGGCCGCTGATCGTCGCCACTACCGTGCTGGGCCCGGCGTTTGGTGCGGTCTGGCTGATCTGGTTTCGCAAGCCGCGCGCGGCCGACGCCGCGCCGGCACGCGCCATTCCGCCCTGGCTTCAGGGCGCGTCGGACGGCCTGTTCGGATCCGTCATCGAGCCGATGATCGACCTCATCGAGCGGCTGCGCTGGGCGGCGCTGCTCGCGCTCGCGATCATCCTGTCTTACCGCTTTGCCGACAATATCTGGGGCTCGTTCGCCTATCCGTTCTACATGGGCGCCGAAAACGGTGCGCTCGGCCACACAGCGACGGAAGTCGCGTTTGCCTCAAAGATGATCGGTGTCGTCGCGATCATCGCAGGCATCACCGGCGGCGGGCTCCTGCTCAAATTCATGGGCCGCATGCCAGCGTTGGTCGTCGCCGCTGCGCTTGCCGCCGCAACCAATCTGCTGTTCGCCGATCTTGCCGCCGGCGCGCCGGGGATGGACGGCTTTCTGGGTCTCACTCACCTCGACGGGCTGTTCGGCGCCTTTGGCGACAACGCGCATCGCATGGCGCGGCTCACCCTTGCCATCCTGGGCGAGAATCTCGCGGTCGGGTTCGCGAGCGTCGTCTACCTCGCTTACCTGACGTCGATGATCAATCCGAAGTATGCGGCGGTTCAGGCCGCGCTGCTCGGCTCGCTTACCATGCTGATCGGACAGCTTGGCCGGCCGTGGCTCGGCGCTCTCATCGAAAGCGACGGCTTCGTCTACGTCTTCATGCTGACCGCCGCGATCGGCCTCATACCCGTGGCGCTCTCGGCCGCCGAATGGTGGCGTCAGTCGCGCCTCAGCAAGGCCGACGTGAAAGCGGAAGCTCCGCCAGCGCCCGCCGAATAAGCTTTAGCCGTTGGTGTTGTAGGCCGCGAACGCCGCCAGGTTCACAATGTCCTGCGCCGTTGCATCAAGCTGCGCGATCTGCACCGACGAGGTAAGGCCAACCAGCAGCGGACCGATGACGGTCGCCCCGCCCAGAGCCGCAGCCATCTTGGTCGAGATCGATGCCGAGTGGATCGCCGGCATCACCAGTACGTTGGCGGGGCCTGTCAGGCGGCAGAACGGATACAGCCGCCGCGCTTCCGGATTCAGCGCCACGTCGACCGCCATCTCGCCATCGTATTCGAAGCCGACATCGCCCTTTTCATCGAGCAGCGCCACGCCGTCGCGCACTTTCTCCATCCGCTCGCCCGGCGGGTTGCCGAAGGTGGAGTAGGAGAGGAAGGCCAGCTTCGGTGTGAAGCCAAGTGTCTTGGCCGCTTTCGCAGCAGCGATAGCGATCTCGGCGAGGTCCTGCGCGCCCGGCATTTCGGTTACGCTGGTATCCGCGATCAGCATCGGACCCTGCTTGCCGATCACGATCGAGACGCCGATCGGCCGCACGTCCTCACGCTTGTCGATCACCAGCAGGATGTCTGACAGCGACGTCGCATAGTTGCGCGTGACGCCGGTCACCATGCCATCGGCATGGCCAAGCGCGACCATGCAGGCGCCAAACACGTTGCGGTCCTGGTTGATCAGGCGCTGCGCATCGCGCTGCAGATAGCCGTGCCGCTGCAGGCGCTGATAAAGGAAGCTGGTATAGGCCTCGTTGTGCTCGGAAATACGTGCGTTGACGATCGTCAGTTCGCCGGCAGGCAGGCCGACAAGCTGCATGTTGCGCGCAATCTGTTCCTCGCGACCGACCAGGATAGGCTCGCCCAGTTCCTGTGTCTTGAACTGCCAGGCGGCGCGGATCACGGCTGGTTCTTCGCCCTCGGCAAACACGATGCGCTTGCGCTTCTCGCCACGAACCTTGCCGTAGATGCGCTGCAGGAAGGACGCCGCCGGATCGAGGCGCTGAGCCAGCGAGTCGCGATAGGCCTGCATGTCGGCGATTGGCTTGCGCGCCACGCCTGTATCCATCGCAGCTTGTGCAACAAGAGGCGGCACATACCAGATGAGGCGCGGATCGAACGGGGCAGGGATGATGTAGTCGGGCCCGAAGGTCGGGCGTGCGCCTGCGTAGGCGGCTGCAACTTCATCCGGCACGTCCTCGCGCGCCAGCTGCGCCAGCGCCCGGGCTGCGGCGACCTTCATCTCTTCGTTGATCGTCCGCGCGCGCACATCAAGAGCGCCGCGGAAGATGTAGGGGAAGCCAAGAACGTTGTTGATCTGGTTGGGATAGTCCGACCGGCCTGTCGCTATGATCGCATCCGAGCGGACCTCGCGAATGTCTTCCGGCGTGATCTCCGGATCGGGATTCGCCATCGGGAAGATCATCGGGTTCTTGGCCATGGATTTGACCATAGCCTTGCTGACCGTGCCTTTGGCCGACAGACCCATGAACACATCGGCGCCTTCAAAGGCTTCAGCCAGCGTGCGCTTCTTGGTCTTGACCGCAAAGCCGGACTTGAACTGGTCCATGCCCTCGGTGCGGCCCTCATAGATGACACCTGTGCGATCAACCATCAGGATATTGTCACGTTTGACACCGAGGTGACGGATCAGGCCGGCGACAGACAAGCCAGCCGCGCCCGCGCCCGAAATCACGACCTTCACATCAGACAGTTTGCGGCCGGTGATCTCGCACGCATTGATCAGGCCTGCCGTCGCGATGATCGCGGTGCCGTGCTGGTCGTCGTGGAACACAGGGATGTCGAGCTTCTCGCGCAGCTCGCTCTCGATGATGAAGCACTCGGGGGCCTTGATATCCTCGAGATTGATGCCGCCCCAGGTCGCACCGATGGCGCGCACGCAGTCGATGAATTTCTGCGGGTCTTTTTCGTCCACCTCGATGTCGATCGAATCGACGTCGGCAAAGCGCTTGAACAGTACGGACTTGCCCTCCATCACCGGCTTGGACGCCATCGGTCCGAGATCGCCGAGGCCAAGGATTGCCGTGCCGTTCGTGATGACGGCGACCATGTTGCCTTTCGACGTATAGTCGTAGGCAAGGTTCGGATCCTTCGCGATCGCTAGCACGGGCACGGCCACGCCCGGCGAATAGGCAAGCGACAGGTCCTTCTGCGTCGCCATCGGCTTGGTCGGCGTTACCGACAGCTTTCCGGGCTGTGGATAGCGGTGGAAAGCCAGCGCTTCTTCGTCGGTAAAACTGGGGCGTTTGGATGTCATCTAAAACTTGGCGGGCTTTTGAGCTTGAGGGCGAAGGCGCGGGTCACTAGGCAGGGGCTCGTCCGGAAAGATAGAGGCTGGGCGAGGCAGGCGGGCATTCAGCCGTAAACGGGGTTCGAATCAAGCGTGAAGGGTCTCGATTCCACGTCAGGCGAGCAAGAAGTTGCTCAGACGCCGCCCTCGATCGAGGGTGCAACGCCTTTCATGGCCCAATATCTCGAGATGAAGCGCAATCATCCCGACGCGCTGCTGTTCTTCCGGATGGGCGATTTTTACGAACTCTTCTTCGAGGATGCGATCATCGCGGGCCGGGCGCTCGGCATCACGCAGACGCATCGCGGCCAGCACAACGGCCAGCCCATTCCGATGGCGGGCGTGCCCTATCACGCCGCCGAAGGCTATCTCGCGCGGCTGATCAAGGCCGGCTATCGCGTCGCGGTCTGCGAGCAGACCGAAGATCCAGCCGAAGCAAAAAAACGCGGCTCCAAGGCCGTTGTCCGCCGCGATGTCGTCCGGGTGGTCACTCCGGGCACGATCACCGAGGAAGCGCTGCTTGAGGCGCGCTCGGCAAATTGCCTTGCTGCTGTCGGCATCGCCGGAGGCGGGCGCGAGGCCGCGCTGGCGCTGGCGGACGTCTCGACCGGGCGGTTCGAGGTTTTCAACCTGCCGGTCGCCGCCCTCGAAGATGTCCTCTCCGCCACCAGCCCGCGCGAAGTGCTGGTCGCGGACTCCTTCCTCACCCATGCCGATGTTTCCCGCGCGACGCAGGGTTTGACCGTTACGCCAAGGCCGGACGCCCGCTCGGACCCGAAGATCGGCGAGCGGCTGGTGAAGGCGGCCTATGGCGTATCGACGCTGGATGGTTTCGGAAGCTTCTCGCGCGCCGAACTGATCGCCTGTGCGCTGCTGTTCGACTATCTGGCGTTGACCCAGGCCGGCGGGCAGGCCCGGCTTGATCCGCCTCTGCGTTCGGCGCCGGATGCCTTCCTCGCAATCGATCCTGCGACCCGCGCCAGTCTGGAGATCGAGCGCTCGTCGCGCGGCCAGCGACAGGGGTCGCTCGTCGCCGCCATAGACCGCACGGTCACAGCGGGTGGCGCTCGTCTGCTGACCGCCCGTATCGGCCGGCCAGCCCGCGACGGCGCAGAAATCACGCGCCGGCTCGACGCAGTCGCTTTCTTCCTGGATGCGTCCGAGCGTCGGGACTTTGCGCGTGACGCGCTCAAGCGCGCCAGCGACCTGGAGCGCGCCCGCATGCGCCTCTCGCTCCGCCGCGGCGGTCCAAGAGACCTTGCGGCGCTGACGGCGTGCTTGTCCGTCGGCGAGCAGATTTGCGCGGACATCTCTTCGCACGACAGCCCGCCGGCTGAGATCGCTTCGGCTTGCGCCGCGCTTACCCTTGCCGACAAGCCGAAGCTCGCGGCCTTTGCCCAGCAGGTCAAAGCCGCGCTCGCGGCCGAGCTGCCTGTGCAGGCGCGGGAAGGCGGTTTTGTTGCGGCGGGCTACGATCCTGCACTCGATGAAACGCGTTCGCTCAAGGAGGATGCGCGCGGCGTTATCGCCCGGCTGGAAGCGGAATACTCTCGCGAGACAGGCATTTCCGGCCTGCGCATCAAGCACAACAACGTGCTGGGCTATTTCATCGAGGTGAATGCAAGGCATGGCGAGGCGATGATGAAGCCGCCGCTGGCGGCGACCTTCATCCACCGCCAGACCATGGCCAACGCCATGCGCTTCTCGACAACGCAGCTCAACGAACTCGAAGCGAAGATCAGTCGCGCCGATGACGAGGCGCTGGCGCGCGAGATGGATATCTTCAACCGGTTCCTCGCCGAAGCCGACGCGCTGGGACCAGAGCTGGCGATGGTCGCCGATGGCCTCGCGCGCCTCGATGTCGCTTCCGCCAATGCGGAATGGGCGGCAGAAGCCTCCGCTGTCCGTCCCGAGCTTGCCGACACGCCGATATTCGAAGCAGAGGGCGCGCGTCATCCAGTTGTGGAGGCTGCGCTGCGAGCCGGCGGGCAGGGCTTCACGGCCAATGACTGCCGCCTTGATGCGACGGGCGATTCCGGTCCGCGCCTGATGCTGATCACCGGTCCGAACATGGCCGGCAAATCAACTTTCCTGCGCCAGAACGTGCTGCTCGCGATCCTGGCTCAGGCTGGTTGCTACGTCCCGGCGCGCAGATTGCGGCTTGGTCTTGCTGACCGGATCTTTTCGCGCGTTGGCGCGTCCGACGATCTTTCGCGCGGTCGCTCCACCTTCATGGTCGAGATGATCGAGACGGCGGCCATCCTCAACCAGGCGACACTCAACTCCATCGTCATCCTCGACGAGGTTGGTCGCGGCACGTCGACCTGGGATGGTCTCGCCATAGCCTGGGCGGCAGTCGAACACCTGCATGAGGTCAACAAGTGCCGCGCGCTCTTCGCGACGCACTATCATGAGCTGACAGGTCTTGCTGACACACTCTCGGCCTGCGCCAACGCCAGCCTGCGCGCTCAGGAATGGGGCGGGGACCTCGTTTTCCTGCATGAGGTGAAGCCGGGCCCGGCCGACCGGTCCTACGGCGTCCAGGTCGCCAAGCTTGCCGGCCTGCCGTCGATCGCCGTCCGCCGCGCCGAGGCCGTGCTGAAGCGTCTCGAGGCCAAGGAAGGATCAGCAAAGCGTCTCGAAGAGCTGCCGCTGTTCGCCGCCTTCACCCCGGCGCCTGTAGAGATCCGCGAACTCTCCGAGGCCGACCGGATCCTGTCCGAACTCGACCCCGACAGCCTGACGCCCAAGGAGGCGCTCGAGCTGGTTTACCGCCTGAAAAAGGCGTCGGAATAGGCGAGGCGCAAACTACCACATCTATGGCAAAATCCGCCACTACAGTGGCGAAACCCGCCCGTAATGTGTGAAGCCTCATGCGAGTTCACGCCGAAAATCTAATAATATCAGTAGTACACGTAGTTAAGAAAGTCTGGCACGCCAGTTGCAAACACCTATGCATCCGGCGAGGCCCCGACAGAGGGCGCAGTCGACAGAACAAGAAACGGAGACAGAAAATGAACGGTCTGATCAACACCCCGAAGCTCGCGAACATCGGTTCTTTCGGTTCGCTGGCCGTCGCGCTCTGCAGCGTCTCGGCTGTCCTCTTCATCATCTTCAACGGCGGCGCCGGCCTGGCCTAGCGGCCAGCCTGCCCAGAACTAACGGCGGTCCCGCAGAGGATGCAGCCGAAAAAGAAACGGAGACTAAAATGTACGGTCTGATCAAAACCTCCTCGAAGCTCGGCGACATCGGTTTCATCGGCAGCCTCTCGATCGCCCTCTGCAGTGTTTCGGCTGTGCTCTACGTGATGGCGACGGCCTTCACCGGCGGCGGCGTGGCCTGAACCCACGCTCAAGTCGATTGACCAGCCAACGACCGGCCAGCCGCTCCCCCGGTTGGCCGGTTTTGCTTTTGGGGTTCAGCCCAGCAGCGCCTCGACAGCCTCGATGGCCTTTGCCCGCCGCTGTTCCGGCGTCCCCTGGATGCGCACGACATTCACCTTGCGCTTCTCCAGCTCGCGCTCGCAGGCGTGATGGAATCTGCGGCGATCTTCCGGATTGGAGAAATACCGCGTGCCGTCATCGACCCAGGGCAGGTCGATGTCGCAGAACAGATAGAGATCCGGATAGTCGCGATAGTCGTCGAACCATCTGTCGCGGTCGCCCGCCAGCGTGTCCGACCAGATGGCGGTCAGCACCGGATCCGTGTCTTCGATCAGGACGCGGTTCGCGCGCAGGCTTGCGGCCGCGACGCCCGCAAGATGCCCCATCACGATCTGGCGCATGTCTTCAGACGAAGTTGCGTTCGCGCCGAACGCCTCGGTATGGAACCGGCCGTATTCGGGCGCCACCACCGTGTCGAAATGCCGGGCCAGCTGGGCCGCGAGCGTCGTCTTGCCGGTCGATTCTGCGCCAAACAACGTCACGCGCCTCAGATAGTACGGGCGCACCGGCCCAGGCAGGAAACGCCAGTTGGAATAAGGGTCGTTGCGTATTGCGCTTGCCGACACCGGAAACGCCGTGCGCGCTTCATCGACAGGCACGAACCGCGCGCCAGCCTCTTCCGCAAGCCTGTGGCCGTAGGGCTCGGAAGCAAAGACGATATCGATCGGTTCCGGGTGATAGCGCTTCATCACATCGCGCCAGATCGGCCAGAAATTCTCCGGGTCGTCTTCCGGCAGCTGCGGCAAGATTTCCTCGCAGTGGACCACACGCGTGCCCGGAAACATCTCCTTCATCCAGCGGAAGCGCAGCGCGCCGGGAATGGGGTCATCGGGCAGCGAGCAGACAAGGATCGTCAGTTCGCCGACATAGGCTCGTGCGAAGTCACAGAGATAGACGTGGCCTGCATGCGGCGGCATGAATTTGCCGAGCACGAAGCCGCGTTTGGGGTGCGTCAGGAAACTCACGCCGCGCGCCCCTGCGCGGCGGAATATCCGCGCAACTCCTTGTGCCATTCCCACCAACCCCAGAAGGCGTTGAAGAAGAAGAATACGTAGAGAGCGGTGTAGAGCCACAGCCCTTGCGTCGCGTAGACGTAGACAGAGATCACATTGATCACCGCCCAGATCGGCCAGTTCTCGATCCGCTTCCGGTCGAGCAGGAACTGGGCGACGACGCTTAACCCAAAGATCGCTGCATCTGCGATCGGCAGCTGTGCATCTGTGAAAGCGTCAAGCGCAATCGCCGCCCCGGCCGCTGCGCACAGGGCTGAAAGGCACAGAATGGCTATCAGCCACGGTTCGGTCGTTTTGATTCTTGGCCGCGAGCCGTGATCGCCCCTGAGCCAGTACCACCAGCCATAGAATTGCACCGCCAGGAAAAACGGCTGGAGCGCGGCGCTGGAGTAGAGATTGGCTCGCCAGAATACGAAAAAGCCCAGCCCGGTTCCTACAACCCCAAACGGGAATTGCCACAGGCTGCGCTTGACCGACAGGATCACGCAAACAAGCGTGAACGCGGTTGCAGCGATCTCCAGCGGATCCGTCATTGTTTCGCCCGGCCTCTCCCCGGTTCGACCCTGCCCCGGGAGGCGCCGCGATAGCAACCATCTCCGAAACGATTGCCTTTGTTCGATGTTTTCAGGCCGCGCAACGAATGGGCGAGCGGTGCTCCGCCATCTGTTGCAACGCGTCAAACACGGCTAGACAACCGCCATGATCGACGCCGAACCGGCTTCCCATCCGCCTGCCGCCGCGAAGGCCGGCCAGCCCAAGCCGGGCCCCTGGCGCATTGCCGACATCGTCGATGGTCGCAAGCTCCGGATCCAGCTGACGGCCGCCGCGCTCGACAACGGCTCCGATCCGATCGCCCAGCGGAAGCGAGCGCTCGACCTGATCCACGCTGCGCTTTTCCGGGGCCGCATGATCGCGCAGGACAGACTCGAGGAGGGCGCCGACGGGCTCGAAACAGCCGGGCTGCTGTCAGCCGTTATGGATGAGGCGCTGTCTGCGCTCTACGACTTCACCGTCGTCCACATCTTCCGCGCCCACAATCCGACTGAAGCCGAACGCATGGCCGTTCTTGCGGTTGGCGGTTATGGCCGAAACGTGCTGGCGCCGTCGTCCGACGTAGATCTGCTGTTCGTCCGCAGCTACAAGCAGACTGCATGGGCCGAGAGCGTGATCGAGTACATGCTCTATGCGCTGTGGGACATGGGCCTCAAGGTCGGCCACGCCTTCCGCACCATCGATGAATGCGTCAAGCTTTCGAAGGAAGACGTGACCATCCGCACGTCCATCCTCGACAAGCGCTTCCTGTTCGGGGACCAGGCGACCGCCGACAAGCTCGCCGAGCGGTTCCAGAAGGACGTCATCGCCGGCCGTGGCGCGGAATTCGTCGCAGCGAAACTGCAGGAGCGCGATGATCGGCACGCGCGTGAAGGCGACTCGCGTTACCGCGTCGAGCCCAATGTGAAGGACGGGAAAGGCGGTCTGCGTGATCTGCAGACGCTGTTCTGGATCGCGAAGTACATTCATGGCGGCAAAAGTCTGACCGAGGTGCTCGACAACTCCGCGTTCACACCCGCCGACAAGGCGGTGTTCCTGCGCGAGGCGCGCTTCCTGTGGACTGTGCGCTGCCACCTTCACTTCCTGACTGGCCGGCCCGAGGAGCGTCTGTCGTTCGACCTGCAACCCGAGATGGCGACGCGCATGGGCTATACCGCGCGGCAGAACGTCAACGCGGTCGAGCGCTTCATGAAGCGATACTTCCTTGCAGCAAAGGAAGTCGGCGCTCTGACCCGCATTCTCTGCGCGAAACTTGAAGTCGATGAGAAAAAACGCCCAGGCGGACGTCCACGCCTCATCCCCGCTGCCGCGGCAAAGCCGTTGAAAGAGCAGGGCTTCGCGATCGATAGCGGACGCCTCACCATCACCGACCCCGACATGTTCGTCAGCGACACGCGCAAGCTTCTGCGCCTGTTCTGGCTTGCCAACGAACGCCAGCTCGACATCCATCCCGAGGCGATGACGGCAGCGCGACGCTCACTGTGGGCTGTCACCCGCCAGGCCCGCGTGGACGATGACTCGCGCGCACTCTTCCTCGACATCGTGTCGGGCAAGAACCACAATCCGATCGTGCTGCCGCTGATGAACGAGGCGGGCGTGCTTGGCCGCTTCCTTCCGGAGTTCGGCCGCATCGTCGGTCAGACTCAGTTCAACATGTATCACCATTTCACCGTGGATGAGCACACACTGAAGGCGGTCCAGACCATTCACGACATCGAGCGCGGGGCCGAGAAGGACCTGCATCCGCTGTCGACCGAACTCTTCCCGAAGATCCAGAACCGCCGCGCTCTCTATCTCGCCATGCTGCTGCACGACACAGGCAAGGGCAAAGGCGATCAGCAGGTCGAAGGCGCCAAGCAGGCGCGCGCCGCCGCGTTGCGACTGGGGCTACCCGAGGACGAGGCCGAACTCGCCGCCTGGCTGGTCGGCAACCACCTCGAGATGAGCGACACGGCGCAGCGCCGCGATATTTCCGATCCGCAGACAGTCTCGAAATTCGCCGAACGCGTCGGCAACCTCGAGCGCCTGCGTCTCCTTCTGATCCTTACAGTCGCGGACATTCGTGCGGTTGGCCCCGGCGTGTGGAATGGCTGGAAGGGTCAGCTTCTGCGCGATCTCTACTACGCCACCGAAGCCGCCCTGCGTGGTGGGCGCACCGACGAACATGCCGTCCGCGCCCAGCTTGTCGACCGCGCCGAGGCGGCGCGCGCGGTGCTCGTTGATCGTGTTGGCCCCACGCCTGCGCTTGCCTCGATCGAGGATGCCTACTGGATCGGCTTCACGCCGGAAGTGCAGGCGCGCCACGCCGCCGCGCTTGCAAAAGACCACGGACAGCCGGTGACGGTCGCCGCCAGCGTCGACGCCGGACGCTCTGCCACGGAAATCCTGGTAGCAGCGCCTGACCGGCCAGGGCTTTTTGCCGACCTGTGCGGCGCGCTCAGTGCGACGGGCGCCAATATCGTTGCGGCCCACCTCTATGAATCGGGCGAGGGCCGCGTGCTCGACGTCTTTGACGTACAGGATTCACGCGGACAGCCGATTGGCGCCGATCATCCCGGCGCGCTTGATCGTCTTCTCGCCGATCTCCGGATCGCGGCTGCTGGCGGCGAAAGCATGAAGAAGCCTGGCAAGGCCCCTGCGCCGACCCGTCGCCATGCCGCCTTCATCATCTCGCCGACCGTGCTTATCGACCGTGCGGCGTCCGCCGATTGTACCGTCATCGAGGTTTCGGGCCGCGACAGGCCGGGCCTGCTCTATGACATCGCCCGCGAGCTGGCCGATACGAATCTTTCGATCCGCTCCGCCCATGTCGGCGCCTATGGCGAACGCGTGCACGACGTCTTCTATGTCGAGCAGCTGGCGGGTGGGGCCATGCCTCCTGAAGTGGACGAAGCATTAGTGTCTCGGCTGGTAGACATTCTCCGATCCAACGCGCCGACCGCGCCGCGCATTCCAGCCCACACGCTGGCGCGCGCACCAGCCTCGTTCGACAGATAGCTCCGGGTCCTTCATGTCGCTTGCGCGCAATGTCTTCGTGCAGACCGTTTTCACGCTGGGAAGCCGTGTGCTCGGCTTCGCCCGCGACCTGGCGCTCAACTACCGGTTCGGAGGGCAGGGCCCGCTGATGGATTGCTGGGCCACGGCCCAGATGTTGCCCAACCTGTTCCGCCGCCTGTTTGCCGAAGGCGCTTTCGCGCAGGCCTTCGTGCCGGTCTTCGCCAAGTCGCGCACGGTCGATGGTCCTGAAGAGGCCGACCGGCTCGCCTCGCAAGCCATGGCCTTCATCATGACAATCGTGGTGCTGCTCTGCATCGTATTCGAGGTCGCGATACCATGGTTGATGCCGTTCCTGCTGTCTGCCTACGTCGATGACAAGGATACGCTGGCGACCGCGACCCTGATGGCGCAGCTGACCATGCCGTATCTGGCCTGCATGACGCTGGCGTCGCTGCTGTCCGGCGTCCTCAATACCATGGGCAAGTTTGCGTTGACGGCTGGTGCGCCAATCCTGCTCAACGTCTGCACGCTGGTTCCGCTGTTCCTTGTTCCAGACAGGACGATGGCGGCGGAAATCACGGCCGCAGCCGTTACCGTCTCCGGTCTTCTGCAATGCGCGTTGCTGTGGTGGGGCGCGAGGAAGCTGGGCGTCAATCTGCGGGTCGGCCTTCCGGGGCTGAGCAAGGCTGTCCGGAAGATGCTCGCCATTGCCGTGCCTGGCGCCATCGCTGGTGGGGCGTTGCAGGTCAACACGCTGGTCAGCCAGATGCTGTCCGGCTCGGATGAAGGCGCGCGCAGCGTGCTCTACAATTCCGACCGGCTCTACCAGCTCCCGCTCGGACTGATCGGCGTCGCGGTTGGCCTGGCGCTGGTGCCGCGACTGACCCGCCATTTTGCCGAGAACGATCGCGCCGGCGCCGACCGGACGATGGATGACGGCATCGGCCTCTCCATGGCCTTCACCCTGCCGGCGACGGTCGCGCTGCTCCTGATGCCGTTCTTCATCATCGACGCGACGGTTACGCGCGGGGCGTTCACCAGTGCGGACGCCCAGCGCACCGCTGAAGTCCTGCGCCAGTTTGCCTGGGGCGTGCCAGCCTTTGTGCTGTCAAAAGTCTTCACGCCGCCCTTCTTCGCCCAGCACCGCACCAAGCTGCCGATGATCTTCTCGCTGATCTCTGTCGGCATCACGATTGCGGTTGGAACCACGCTGTGGTTCTGGCTGCCGACCGTCGGCGTCGACGGAGCGATCGGCCTTGGCATCGCAACCAGTGCTTCGGCCTGGGTCAACGTTCTCCTGCTGGCTGGGACCCTGGCGGCGGAAGGCTCCTACCGGATGGGCGCCAAGGTCTGGTCACGCATGGTGCGGCTGCTTCTGGCCAGCGTATTGATGGGTGTCTTTGTCGGGGTCTGCGCCTGGCAGTATCCGCTCCTGTCCACACTTCTCTGGAAGAAGGAAATCGCCGTCCTTGTGGTCATAGTGGTTGGCGTCTTGATCTACGGTATCGCTGTCTTCGCTTTCCGGGCGGTGACGCTGGCCGAGATCAAGGGATCGCTGCGCCGTGAACAAGGCGCGCCAGGCGTTGCCTTGCCCGGAGGCGGCGAGGGCTGATAAGTCCCGCTCCCATGTCAGAGCCCGTCCAGTATTCCGGTCCGCAGCGTGTCTTCTCGGGGGTCCAGCCCTCGGGAAGTCTTCACCTTGGCAATTATCTCGGCGCCCTGGTGAAATTCGTCGCCATGCAGGAGACGCACGACTGCATATTCTGCGTCGTGGACCTCCACGCGATTACGGTACCGCAGGATCCGAAGCTGCTAGCCGCCCAGACGCGGGAAATCGCGTCCGCTTACATCGCGTCAGGGATCGATCCTAAGAAGTCGATCGTGTTCGCTCAATCCTCCGTCACGGCGCACGCTGAGCTTGGCTGGATCTTCAACTGCGTCGCCCGCATGGGCTGGGTTGAGCGCATGACACAGTACAAGGACAAGTCGGCCGGCAAGGACGCCGAGAACATTTCGGTCGGCCTTTTCGACTATCCCGTGCTGCAGGCCGCAGACATTCTTGCCTACAAGGCAACGCATGTGCCCGTCGGCGAGGACCAGAAACAGCACCTTGAACTGTCGCGCGACATCGCCGGCAAGTTCAACCGCGACTTCAACGCCCCCGGTTTCTTCCCGCTGCCCGAGCCGATGTACCAGGGACCTGGCGCGCGGATCATGTCGCTCAAGGACGGCTCGAAGAAGATGTCGAAGTCGGATCCGTCCGACGCCTCGCGCATCAACCTGCTCGATACGGCCGATGACATCGCAAAGAAGATCAAGCGCGCGACCAGTGATTCGGACGCGCTGCCGTCTGAAGTGAAGGGGCTCGAAGGCCGCAA
Source organism: Hyphomonadaceae bacterium (assembly GCA_965279205.1). Taxonomy (GTDB): domain Bacteria; phylum Pseudomonadota; class Alphaproteobacteria; order Caulobacterales; family Hyphomonadaceae; genus UBA7672. The sequence continues at coordinate 125,000 of OZ257144.1, read as the reverse complement.
CGAGGCCGCCAACCTCGTCGGCATCTACGCCGTTCTGGCCGGAAAATCGGAAGCGGACGTATTGGCCGAATTCGGCGGCAAGGGGTTTGGCGTGTTCAAGCCGGCGCTGGCGGACCTGGCGGTCGCCAAGCTGGGCCCGGTCGCTGACACCATGCGCCGCCTGATGAGTGATCCCGCCGAGATCGACCGCGTGCTGAAGGACGGCGGCGAGCGCGCCAACGCCATCGCCGAGCCCATCATGGAAGAAGTCCGGCGCATTGTCGGCTTCTGGCGGCCCTAGGCATCTGCGCCGCATTCCTTCCGCCGGTCTGGCTGCCTATCTGGTGCAGACCGGGAGACTTGATGTGATCCGCACGCTTGCTGCTGCACTGATGTTTGGCCTGGCCGCCTGCGGGCAGGGGCCCGGGCTCGCGATCAAGGACGCCGAATTCCGCCCGCCGCTGGGGGTGACCGGCATTGGGGTTGCCTACGTGTCGGTGACATCGGGCGTGACCGACCGGATCATCGGCGTCTCGTCGCCGCAGGCTGACCGCATCGAGATTCACGCGTCGGTGACCGCCGGAACACAGACCTCGATGAAGCGGCTTGATTCGGTGGAGTTACCGGCCGGCAAAACCGTCACATTCGGGCCTGGCGGCATGCATTTGATGGTGTTTTCGCCCCGCTCCATGGCTCCAGACGCCACATTTCCGATCCAAATCGAACTTCAATCTGGCCGCAATGAAACCGTTCCGTTCCATCCTGCGTTAATGGGGTCGGGCGAGCGTCAGTAACGCCACGTTAGTTATTGTTGGGTTGAGGTTAACAGCGGACCCAGTCAGGGTCCGGGACAACGGGACCGGGGCTGGTCAATGTCTGTGCTGAAACTCCGCCGCGACCAGGTCGTGGTTGAAGACGAGCCGGCGGCCGATGAGGTCATCGAGATCGAGAAGCCGTTCCCGCTCCGCACCCTGGATCACGACACCATTGAAGGCGAGCTGACGGAGATTTCCGACGAGGACCATCACGACGAAGCCGACGGCAAGTCGTTCTTCCAGATCGTCCGCTTCTGGATCAATGGCATCATCCTTCTGACAGCCATCGCGATCTATCCGGTCATGACCGTGCTCGCGAGCGACGTCGGCGACCGCGACATCGCCAGCGCCGTCGACCGCGCCGACTGGAACGCTCCGTGGGTGGGCGGCGCTTCGGCGCTGATGGAAAAGCATTTCAACGAACTGGGCTGGGCGAGCGACGCACCGGGCTGGGCGCCGCTGGCGCGCCTCACTGGCAAGCCTGCCTTCCAGACCGCCATGGCCGGATCGGTTGGCGATTTCCTCAAGCTTGAGAACCGCCAGGCGATTGCCGCGGGCCGCGCCGACGCGGATCTCGAAGCCGCTTCACGCCTGGTTTCAACGGTTTCCACAGGCGTTCAGCTGCGCGCCGCGCGCGATGCCCTGGTCAATTACGATCGCCGCCTGCGCCGGCGGGCAACGCCCGTGGTCACGACTTCGGCCCAGCTTGTCGAACAGCTGCAACTGATCTCGTCCTGGGCTGTGATCAGCCAGACCGAAATCGCGGCGTCATCCGCCTCCATGGGCGGCAGTCCGATCGACGCCACCGCAACGCGCGCCGTCTATTCCGCCAAGGGCCGCGCCATGGCCGCTTTCACCTTCCTCGACGCGATGCAGTGGCCCGGCGATGCCCCGGTCGCCACAGCGCGCGCCGCCGCGCTCAAGGCATGGGAAGCCGCCGCCGAATTCCACCCGCTGATCGTGCTCAACGGCACGCCCGACGGCTCGTTGTTCGGCAACCACGCTGCGTCGATGGGTTTCCTCATCGGTCAGGCGCAGAAGGCAACCGACGCATTCCTCGCGCTGGCTACCGCGGCGTCGCCTGTTCCGGCTGCCGTCCCGGTGCCGGTGGCGATCAGCAATGTCGCCGTGTCCGGCGCGGTAAAGTAATCCGCTTCGTCACCTTCATCCTGGATCCGTCGCACTTGACCGGAAGGTCGCGACAGCGCCTGATGGGAACATGACCGAATTGTCACGAAAATTCCTGGCGATCTCGGACGAGACCGAGGAATGCATGAGCGCGCTGGTGTTCGCCGGCATGCGCTCGAAAGCTGTCGGCGCCGGACTGGTGATCCTGCGCTGCGCCCGGGTCCCGGGGCTCGGCGGCTGGATCGGCCTCGACAAGGACATCAGCCAGGACGCCATCGACAGCGCGCGCCTCAAGGCGACCCACCACGCCGACATCGTGGAGGCGCGCACAGGCGTGACAGCCGAACTCGTGATCAGCGAGGACGAAACGGTCGATGCCATCCGCAGGCTCATCGACAAGGATTCCACCATCAAGGTGCTGATCCTTGCCGCAGCTGGCCGGGGAGGCCCAGGTCCTCTGGTTTCGCGTCTGGCCAAGGGTAAACGGCTGGGGTCCCGGCCTATCGCGGTAACCGTGATCCCGGGCGACGTCACGGATGCGCAGCTCAACGAGATCGGTGGCCTTGCAGGCTAGGCTCGCCGGTCAGGGCATAGACGGTTGCGCCCGATGCGGCTTGGGCCCATCTAGCGTCTAGAAACAGGCGGTTTCCCGCCAGGTGGTTCCAATGTTCATCCAGACCCAGCCGACCCCCAACCCGGCGACCCTGAAATTCCTGCCAGGCCGGGATGTGTCTCCGGTCACGCCCTATGAATTCATCTCGATCGATGAGGCCTCAGCTTCACCGTTGGCCTCCGCTCTGTTCGGCATCAATGGCGTGAACGGCGTATTCCTCGGCTCGGACTTTGTTTCGATCACCAAGTCGGACGAAGCCGACTGGAGCCATGTGAAGCCCCAGGCGCTGGCCGCGATCATGGATCATTTTGTTTCCGGTGCGCCCGTGATCGCTGATGTGGCGAAAGCTGAAGCGCCTGCCGTCGAGGATGACGTCGTCTATGACGGCGAGACCGCCGAGATCGTCGCCGAGATCAAGGAACTGATCGCCACCCGGGTTCGCCCGGCTGTCGCCAATGACGGCGGCGACATCATCTTCAAGCGCTTCGATGTCGACACCGGAATCGTTCATCTGACGATGCGTGGCGCCTGCTCGGGTTGCCCGTCTTCGACGCTGACCCTGAAGCAGGGTGTCGAGAACCTGCTGCGCCACTATGTGCCGGAGGTTACAGCGGTCGAGGCCGCGGCCTGATGGGCAAGCCGCTCGACGACCATGCCCTCGACCAGGCTTTCCGGACGGCCCGCACCCGCCGCGGCTGGACTGATGAAGAAACACCAGAAGTCCTGATCCGCGCGACCTATGAACTGCTGAAGCTTGCGCCGACGGCGTCCAATATCTGTCCCGCGCGCTTTCTCTTCGTGCATTCGAAGGAAGCCAAGGCGCAACTTGAGCCGCATCTCGACGAGGGCAATCGCAAGCAGACGATGGCTGCGCCCTATACAGTGATCGTAGCCTACGACCTCGCTTTCGCCGATCATCTCGGCAAGCTGATCCCGCATGCTCCCAACGCGAAGGACTGGTTCGCCGATCCTGACAACGCCAACTGGAATGCGATCCAGAGCGGCACGCTCCAGGGCGGCTACCTGATCATCGCTGCACGCATGCTGGGCCTCGACTGCGGACCGATGAACGGCTTCCGGCGCGATGGCGTCGACAAGGAGTTCTTCGCCAGCGACCCGGCAATGAAATCCTGGCGCTCCAACTTCCTTGTCAATCTTGGCCATGGCGACGACACACGCGTGCGTCCGCGTGCGCCGAGGCTCGATTTCGACGAAGCCTGCCGCATCCTCTGACATGCTTGTTCTCGGCATCAATACGGTAGCGGACGCCTGTGAGGCTGCGCTTGTCTCCGACGGGCGGCTTGTGTCGAATATTTCCGAACCCATGCAGCAAGGCCATGACACGCGCCTGGCGCCGATTGTGGAACGCTTGATGTCAGAGTCGGGTAAGGCGTTCACCGATCTCGCACGCATTGCTGTTGTTGTCGGCCCTGGCTCCTTCACGGGCGTTCGCGTCGGTGTCGCCTTTGCGCGTGGCTTGTCGCTGGCGCTGGATATTCCATCGGTCGGCGTCACCAGCCTCGAGGCGCTCGATGGTTTGCCGAAAGAGGGTCGCGTGCTCGGCCTTCTTCCTGCCAAGCGCCGCCCGCCAGAACTCAGCTGGTGGGGTCAGCTTATCGATCAGGGCAGGGGTGGAGCAGAGCCCTTCGAGGCGATGCAAGGCGAGCTGCAGTCACTCGCGTCAGGTGTCGATGCGATCTGCGGCGGGCTCGCGGACGTCCTGGATCTTGGCTCCAAGCGTATCATCGCCGCACCTAGCGCGAAGGCCGCCGCCGTTTTCGCCGCGCGATTGTCGGAAGATGACCTCCCGCAGCCACGTCCGATCTATATCCGTGCGCCCGACGCCAAGCCGATGGTGCAGCGGTGACCCTTCGTCTCGCAATCAATGCGGACGCCGCGGCGCTCTCCCGCCTTCACGGCGCATCCTTTGACGAAGGCTGGAGCGAAGACGATTTCGTGACATGGCTGGGACGGTCGGAAGCAATCGCGATCCTGGGTTCACGCGAACGAGAAGCGGTTGCATTCGGTCTCGCCCTTGCCGCCGGCGCCGATGCCGAATTGCTCACCGTAGCCACAGCCCCGAACGAACGGCGGGGCGGCTGGGGCAGGCAGATTTTCCAGGCGCTTGACGCGAACGCCCGCCAACGCGGGCTCAATCGCTGGGTGCTCGAGGTAGCACGCAACAATCTTCCCGCGATCGGCCTCTATAAATCCGAGGGATTCGTGGAAATTGGCATTCGGAAAGACTATTATCGCCAAAGGGATGGTCGAGTGGACGCGCTCGTCATGTCCCGGCCGGTTGGGCTTGTCAGTAGACATGACGGCGCCTGACCCGCATATGTGCCCCGCGTTCCGGCCAGATCTGGCCGGCGCTCCACGGAGGAGGTCCGAGTGATCGAGCAGAGGTGCGTCGAGAAGGGTCTGCGCATGACCGACCAACGCCGCGTGATCGCGCGTGTGCTCTCGACAGCTGCGGACCATCCAGACGCAGAAGAACTGCACCGCCGGGCCGCCGCGATCGACTCCAACATTTCGCTGGCGACGGTCTACCGCACGGTGAAGCTGTTCGAGGATTCGGGCATCATCGAGCGCCATGATTTCCGCGATGGCCGTTCGCGTTACGAAGAGGCCCCGGAAGAGCACCATGATCACCTGATCGACGCGAAGTCCGGCAAGGTCGTGGAGTTCAAGTCCGAGGAGATCGAGAAGCTGCAGATCGAGATCGCTCGCAAGCTCGGCTATCGCCTGGTCGATCACCGGCTCGAACTTTATGGCGTGCCATTGACCGAGGACGAGAAGAAGTAAGTGGCTGACACGTCGCAGAAGCCCGGGACGCCGACAGGCAAGTCGAAGGGCCTCTTCATCAAAACCTATGGCTGCCAGATGAACGTCTACGATTCCGAAAGGATGAGGGACGTTCTGAAGCCGCTTGGCTATGAGCTGGTGGATTCTCCCGAAGCGGCTGAGCTGGTGGTGCTCAACACCTGCCACATCCGCGAAAAGGCGACGGAGAAGATGTTCTCCGAACTCGGCCGGTTGCGAGATCTCAAACAGGAGACTGGCGGGCGGCTGCGCATTGCCGTGGCCGGTTGCGTCGCCCAGGCCGAAGGCGAGGAAATCTTGCGCCGTCAGCCAGCCGTCGACATGGTCGTCGGCCCGCAATCCTATCACCGCTTGCCCGAGATGATCGCGAAACTGTCGCGCAAGACGGGCGATGTGCTCGAAACCGATTTCGCCGCCGAGGAAAAGTTCGACGCCCTGCCGAAGACGCGCGAACTCGATGGTCCCTCCGCTTTCCTGTCGGTGCAGGAAGGTTGCGACAAGTTCTGCTCCTTCTGCGTGGTGCCCTATACGCGCGGGGCCGAGTTCTCGCGTGGTGTTGACGCCATTGTTGCTGAGGCGCGCGAACTGGCGCGTAAGGGCGCGAAGGAAATCGTTTTGCTCGGCCAGAACGTGAATGCCTGGCATGGCGCTGCGCCTGCGCACGAAGCCGGGGCGAGCGCGTGGACGCTGGGCGATCTCATCCGTCACGTCGCGAAGGTCGGAGGGATCGAGCGCATCCGTTACACGACATCGCATCCACGCGACATGAATGACGATCTCATTGCCGCGCACCGCGACGTGGAACAACTCGCGCCTTTCCTGCATCTGCCGGTGCAGTCGGGTTCGGATCGTATTCTCAAGGCGATGAACCGCCAGCACACTGGCGCCGAGTATATGCGTATCATCGAGCAGGCCCGCGCCGCACGTCCTGACATCGCTTTCGCCTCCGACTTCATCGTCGGCTTCCCGGGCGAGAGCGAAAAGGATTTCCAGGACACGCTGACGCTGGTGCGCGAAGCCGGTTTCGCGCAGGCCTACGCCTTCAAGTATTCGCCGCGCCCCGGAACGCCGGCTGCCGGCATGAACCTGCAGGTTGAGGAAGCGGTGAAAGACGAGCGCCTGGCCCGCCTTCTGGCGGCGCTTGGCGAGCAGGCGGTCGCTTTCAATAGCGCAACCGTTGGCCGCAAGCTGGACGTGCTTTTCACGCGCACGGGCAAGCGCAAGGCTCAGGCGCTGGGATATTCGCCCTATATGCAGCCTGTACACATCGACAACGGAGCGCACCTGATAGGCCGCATGGCTACTGTCGAGATTGTCGGCGCGACAGCGACAAGCCTGGCTGGGCAGCTTACCGAGGCTTTCGCGTGAGTTCGAAGCCCAAACAAACCCGCGCCAACCGCTTTACCGTGCCCGTCGCAAGCCAGCAGCAGCTGCGCGATGTCTGCGGACCCGCGCATGCGCATCTTCAGATGGCCGAGTCTGCATTCGCCGACGACAATGTGCGCGTCGACAGTCAGGGCGGAGAGATCGTCGTGACCGGCAATGGCGAGGGCGCCCGCGCCGCCGCCGACGCGCTGCAAGCCTTCGCCAACCGCATTGCCAATGGCGCCGAGGCAAGCGCCGCCGAGCTGGAAGCGGCCATCAAGCTGACGCAGAGCCACGGTATTTCGGGCGCATCTGGCGACGTGGTCGCTGGCCTGCGCAAGCCGGTGATGGCGCAGACGCCGGGCCAGCGCTCCTATCTCGAGAAGCTGCAGCGTGATGAATTCGGACTTGTCTTCGGCGTCGGTCCCGCAGGCACCGGCAAGACCTATCTTGCCGTCGCAGTCGGCGCCGCGGAACTGAAAGCGGGCAAGCGCGAGCGTCTGATCGTTGCGCGTCCCGCTGTTGAAGCCGGCGAGAAGCTCGGCTTTCTTCCTGGTGCGCTGGAAGAAAAAGTCGACCCTTACATGCTGCCGATCTGGGATGCGCTCAACGAGTGCCTCGGTGCGCAGGAAGTGGATCGCCGCAAGGAGCGCCGCGAGATCGAGGTGGCGCCGCTTGCCTTCATGCGTGGCCGCACACTGAAGAACGCCTTCGTCATCATCGACGAGGCGCAGAACGCCACCGTGCCGCAGATGAAGATGGTGCTGACGCGCCTCGGCCGCAGCTCGCGCATGATTGTTACTGGCGACCCCTCGCAGACCGATCTGCCGAACAATACGAAGTCCGGTCTCGGTCACGCGATCTCAATTTTGAAGAATGTGAAGGGCGTCGCGCTCGAGGAGCTGACTCGCGCCGATGTGGTCCGTCATGAGCTCGTCGGCCGCATCATCGATGCCTATGACAAGGACGCCGCCAAAGGCGCCTCGCGCAAGTGAGTACTCGGCCTCCCACTATCGAGCCTCGTATCGCCGATGAACGCTGGAGCGAAAAGCTCGGCGACGTCGAAGCGCTTCTGTCGCGAGCGTTGAACCAGGTGGCGGCGGTGATGGGCGAGAGCGGGGGCGTCGAAGTTTTGTTCACCGACGACGCGGAAATGCGAGCGCTCAACAGGCAATGGCGCGGCTTCGACAAACCTACGGACGTTCTCTCCTTTCCCTCCGAAGGGCCGGGCGAGCCAGGACAGCCGGAGCCTCTGGGCGACCTTGCGCTTGGCTTTGAAACAGCGCTGCATGACGCAGAGGCGATGGGGCGGCCGTTTGACGCCCATGTCAGCCATTTGCTCATTCATGGCTTCCTTCATCTTCTCGGCTATGACCACATCGAAACTGAAGACGCTGCGGTCATGGAACCTCTGGAAGCCAGAATACTTGCCGGCCTGGGCTGGCCTGATCCTTACGCGACCGGTCCCTATGCCGATCCGGGGGAGGGCTGAGTCATGCCGAATGACGCAGAACCTCCGCAGCGCAACACCATCCGCAAGCGACTCGCGCGCCTGATCGCGGGTGCGGCCGAGCCGAAACGGCAGGCGACGCCAGCGCCGGCGGCGACGCCCAGCGCCATCCGCCTGAGGCTCAAGGAATTCGAGACGTCGAGTGTGCGCGACGTGATGACCTCGCGCGTCGACATCGCGGCGGCGGACGTCGAATCGACTCTCGGCGATGTGCTCAGCCTGTTCGCTACCGAGGCTCACTCGCGCATGCCGGTCTACCGCGACTCGCTCGACGAGCCGCTCGGCTTTGTTCACATCAAGGACGTGGTCGCAGAGGGCGTACGCTGCGGCTGGAAACCGGAAACACTTGCGTCGCGTCCGCTGGAGCGTCTTCTGCGCGATATCATGTTCGTGCCGGAATCGACTTTGCTGCCGGACCTGCTCATCCAGATGCAGGCGAGCCGCATCCATATTGCCCTCGTCGTCGACGAGTATGGCGGCACGGGCGGCATGGTGTGCCTCGAGGATCTCGTCGAGGGCATTGTCGGCGATATCGAGGACGAACACGACGAGGCCCGGCCCCTGATCGTTCGGCGTGGCCGCTCGACCTGGGAGATCGATGGTTTGGCGCTGATTGCCGACGTCGAGCGTGAAACCGGCCTTTCGCTTGGCGTCGAGGACTTCGAATCGGACGTCGACACCATAGGCGGCCTGGTTGCCGCCATTGCCGGACGTATGCCCCAGACGGGCGATTCGATCGAACATCCGCGCGGCCCGACGATCGAGATTGCCGCCGCTGATCCGCGTCGAATCATCCGCTTGCGTCTGCGTGCGCCAAAGCCACAGCCGCCAACGCTTGCCGAGGACAAGACGGCCGCTATAGACCGGTAGCACGCCCGCAGCGGCGGCCCGGGAGGGGCGATGACAGAGACCCGTTCCGCAGACACGCCACCGCACATGCGCGGCAATTTTCTGACACCGCTCTACATGTGGGTTGCCGGACAGCAGCGCTGGCGTGCGCTTGCATTGTGCGGCGGGCTCGGCGCGATCGCCAATCTTGCACTGCCGCCTTTCTACATCTGGCCGGCTTTCGCTATCGCGCTGACCGGCCTCGTCTGGACGCTCGATTCGGCGAAGCTCGCCGAAAGACCGGGCAGGGCGGCCTTCTGGCGCGTCTTCGCATTCGGGTTCGGCTACTACTTTATCGGCCTGCACTGGATCGCGTTTGCGTTCCTCGTGAGTCCCGGCGCGCATCTGTTTTTGATCTGGATGCCGCTGATCGCATTGCCGGGCGGACTGGCGCTGCTCCTCGCGGGCTGGCTCAGTATCGGGTTCAGGTTCTGGTGCGCGGGCCCGGCGCGACTGATCATCTTCTCGGTCGCCTTCATGTTCGCCGAGTGGTTCAGGGCGAGCTTGTTCGGCCTTGGCGGTCTTCCATGGAACATGCCGGGCATGATCTGGGCGCCTGGCGAGGCGATTTCGCAGTCGGCGTCGATCTGGGGAATCTACGGTCTTTCTGTATTGACCGTTGTCGCCATGGCGGCGCCAGCAACGCTCGCCGACGCCCGGGCGAGGGGAACGACGGGATCGCGGGCTGCACCAGTAATCGTCGCGGCCATCGTGTTCGGCGCCATCTGGGGCTGGGGCGCGCGCAGGCTGGGCGAAATTCCGGAGACGCCGCCCGGCCGCCCCATCGTCAGGCTGGTCGATATCGGCGTACCGCAGAATGTGAAGCACACGGCCGGCGTCGCCGAGCAGGTGGTGCTGCGCTATCTCGCCCTTACCGGCCCCAACGTCGTCAACACCCCCGGCATCGTCATCTGGCCGGAAGGCGCGCTGCCCTACCTTCTGTTCGAATGGCCCGAGGCGCTCGACGTGGTTGCCGACGCCATTGGCGGGCGCAGGCTGATCATCGGCGTGCCGCGCCGGGAAAAGATCGGAACGCCGGACGAGAAGACGTACAATTCACTCGCCGTGCTGAGCGGCGACAGCGATGTCCGCGGCCAGCTGGCGGTCTACGACAAGCACATGCTTGTGCCGTTCGGCGAGTTCATGCCGTTTGCCGGCGTGCTCAAGAGCATCGGCCTCAAGACGCTGCAGGATCTGGCCCCAGGCGGTTTCGATGCAGGGCCGCCGCCATCGTCGCTGCGCGTGCTTGGCGTTCCGGCTTTCGGTCCGCTGATCTGCTATGAGGCAATCTTCCCTGGCCTGACGCCGGAAGGCGCCGACCGGCCGGAATGGCTCGTCAACATTTCCATCGATGCCTGGTTCGGTACGTTGTCGGGTCCGCAACAGCACGCGGCTCAGGCGCGATATCGCGCCATCGAGGAAGGCCTGCCCATGGCCCGCGTCGCCAGCCTTGGGCTCACGGGCATGATCGACGCTTACGGACGCTGGACAGCTCAGGGCAAGCCAGCAGATCCCGCCCTCTACGGACCTGATCCGGAGGGCTGGACGTCGAGCATCGTCGACGCGGCGATTCCGCCCGCAATTGAGCCGACGCCTTACGGCGTCTGGCGCGACGGATTGTTCTGGTTGATTTTGCTGGGACTCAACCTTGGGTTGTTCGTCCTGCCGCGCCGCTGAGCTTACTGTTAGCTCAACCTCTGGATGCAATCTGTGCCAGAGCGGGATGAGACATGCCCTCAGAAACGAGAGACCCGACATCGGTCGACAAGGCCATCAGCCGCCGCGTCCGTCAGCGGCGGGAGCAGCTGGGGCTGTCTCAGCCGGATCTTGCCGGCAGTCTCGGCATCACCTTTCAGCAGGTGCAGAAATACGAAAGCGGGCGTAATCGCATCTCTGCGGGACGCCTCTACGAAATCGCCAGGACATTGAAGACGTCGCTCCTGTATTTCTTCGAAGGCGGAGAGCCTGAACCTGCGACATCGCGGCGCGCCTTTCAGGAGGATCAAGCGAATTTCGAAGGTCCGGCTGCGAAGGATGAAGTCGACCTGACGAACGCCTTCCGCCAGATTCAGGACCCGAACCTCCGCAAATCCATAGTCGCTGATGTAAGAAGGCAGGCCCGCTTAGGGGGAAAGCCTCAGAAACGGACCAGATAGCCCGCTTACAACAGGGTTGCGGCGAGCTAAATCGTATAAAGCTTTCTTTATATGGATGGCCGGAGTATTGCACCGGACGTCTTTTTCGGGAGTTCGGCGTGTCTCGTTCCAACTACATCTTCACCAGCGAAAGCGTGTCCGAGGGCCACCCGGACAAGGTGTGCGACCGCATCTCGGACGAGATCGTCGACCTGTATTACCGCACAACGATCGAGAACGGTCTCGACGTCTGGAACCTGCGCTGCGCCGCCGAGACGCTCGCTACCACCAACCGGGTCGTGATCGCGGGCGAATACCGCGGCACCGACAAGGTGACCAAGGACATGATCGCCCATGCAGCCCGCATGGCGATCAAGGACATCGGCTACGCCCAGGAAGGGTTCAGCTGGGAAACGGCGAACATCGAGGTTCTGCTGCACGGACAATCCGAGCACATCGCGCAGGGTGTCGATGCGACCGGCAACAAGGAAGAGGGCGCTGGCGATCAGGGCATCATGTTCGGCTATGCGACGAACGAGACGCCCGAGCTGATGCCGGCGCCGATCCAGTTGTCGCACCGCATCTTGAAGCTGCTCGCCGACGCGCGTCACTCCGGCAAGGAGAAGACGCTCGCTCCGGACGCCAAGAGCCAGGTCACTGTGCGCTACGAGAATGGCCGGCCGAAGGAAGCGGTCTCGATCGTCCTCTCGACCCAGCACACAGATGAACGGCAGACGAGCGACGACATCCGCGAGATCGTCGAGCCCTATATCCGCCAGGCGCTCGGCGACACGCTGCCGATCGCCAGGGATTGCGTCTGGCACATCAACCCGACCGGCAAGTTCGTCATTGGCGGACCCGACGGCGATTGCGGCCTCACCGGACGCAAGATCATCGTCGACACTTACGGCGGCGCAGCTCCTCACGGCGGCGGCGCATTCTCGGGCAAGGACCCGACCAAGGTCGATCGCTCGGCCGCCTATGCCGCTCGCTATCTTGCCAAGAACGTGGTTGCGGCCGGTCTGGCGGATCGCTGCACGATCCAACTCTCCTACGCCATCGGCGTGCCCGAGCCGCTGTCGATCTACGCCAATTGCGACGGCACCGAGAAATGCGATCTGGCGAAGCTTGAAGCGCGCCTCGGCGAGGTGATGGATCTGCGCCCGCGCGGCATCCGCACGCACCTTGCGCTCAACAAGCCGATCTATGCCCGCACCTCCGCCTACGGCCATTTTGGCCGCGAGCCGGATGCCGACGGGGGCTTCTCGTGGGAGAAGACCGATCTCGTGTCGGCCTTGAAGGATCTGGTCTAACCATCCTCTGATCCTAGACTGCCGGACGTCAGCCCAACCTCAGCCGTCACCCTCAGCTCAAAGCCGAGGATGGCGCCATTTGTGTGGGACAGAGCTGTCCGCAAAACCGAGGATGGCCGGAAATCTTGCCGCCTGAATCCAAGGTTCTGGCCGAAGAAATTGTAGGACAGAGCCAGTTAGATTCCGCCGGCATCCAGCCCAACTTATAGTCCTGCCCATCGCCTCCGCTTGGGAGGGCAGCCGATCACTGTTCAACGGCGCGGGGGCGAGGCGTTCGAGCGTGGAGCACAGCGCCCCTGTTATCCGAGGGGCCGAGCTCAGCCCCCGCGCATGCCGGTCTTCGGGCTGGCCAAGCGGAGGGAGGATATCCGGGACCCTGGCTGAACACCCCAAGGGCCCGCACGCCGCCGGCGAAGCCCACGGCAGAGGAGTGAAACATCTCCTTGTCCGAGGCCGGCGAACCAACGAGCGCGGGGACGCGGGGAACCGCTTCTCTTCTTCCACTGCCGGCAGCCGTCGCAAGACGGAGCCACTCCAGCAGGGCATCCCGCGTCCCCGGCCCTCCTTCTGAGGGCAGAGCCAGAGCATCCCGGACAGCGACAGCTGGTCCGAATGACAGGCCGCGCTGAAAGGCGAAGGGGATGCGAAGGAGAATCTGTGCCCGCGCAGGATTCGACCCCCTGTTGCCGTTCCGTCCGCGCCATGATTTCAGGGCGCGATGAGCGAGCAACAGAAACACCGCCTCTATGGCCGCGCGGCCGGAAAGCCGCTGTCGAAGCGCCAGCAATCGCTGATCGACGACGTGCTTCCGACGCTGGGTGTGCCGCCAACAGAGCCCGGCCACACGCACCCCGGCTCGCTGTTCGAGGCCAAGCGCGAAGTCTGGCTCGAGATCGGCTTCGGCGGCGGCGAGCATCTGGCAGGGCAGGCGGCCCTCCATCCAGATGTCGGCTTCATCGGCGCCGAACCGTTTATCGACGGGGTGGCGAAACTGCTGACAGCGATCGAGGAGCGGCGACTCTCGAACGTCCGCGTCCGGCGCGGCGATGCACGCGACCTGACGGCGCAGTTCTCCGGTCAATCCATCGACCGCGCTTTCATCCTGTTCCCCGACCCGTGGCCCAAGACCCGACACCGCAAGCGTCGCCTGATGCAACCAGAATTTATCATCGAGCTGGCGCGCATCTTGAAACCTGGCGCGCGCCTCCGCTTTGCAACCGACTGGGCGGACTATGCCAACCGTGCGCTGGCCGACGTGCTGCGCGACCGACGCTTCACGTGGACGGCGGGGTGCGCGGATGACTGGCGCAGGCCGCCTGCGGATCACGTCACGACGCGCTACCAGGAAAAGCGGCTCGGTGATTGCGCGCCGGTCTTCCTGGATTTTGTGCGGGACTGACGATGCCCAACCTTTCGGTTGGTCAGGCGGCCGCTGTGAGCGCGATGGCGCAGGCGATCGAGGCGGCCAGCTAGCCCGGCGGCTTGGCATCGGCGGGCTTCTCGAACACCGCGATGAAGCGATTGGTGCGGCCGCGTATGCCGGGCCGGAACACGTTGAAGCGTTCATCATCCTTGCCTGTCTCGACCAGCACCATCTCGGTGAGCCTGAAACCTGCCCGGATCAGGTGAGCGGTCGTATCACCGCGGCTGATGCGATGAAGGTTGACCTGCTGGGCCAGCGGCATGGTGGGGATCGCGTCATGATCCTCGATCACCACGCGTCCGCCGGGCTTCAGGAGTCCGAACATCACCTCGTTGAGTGCATCCCAATTGCCGGCTTCGAGGATGACGTCGTGATAGACCTGACCCAGCACGATGACGTCGTAGCTGTTGGGCGGGCCGGCGATGCCGTTCCACGGCTCGGTGATCCAGCCGATATTGAGCTGCTTGATGTAGGTTTTCTGGCGGTCGGGATCCATGGACGGGAACTGGACGATCCAGCCCGGTGTGTTGTGGATGTCGACATGGCCGGTCTTGCCCGCGAGCGTCGAGAAGAGCAGGGCGAGATAGCCGCCGCCCGAGCCAACATCAAGTACACGGTCGCCAGGTTTGACGTGGGCCGCGCGCAGGATGAGTTCGACCATGCGGGTGTCGTCGCGCAGCCGCGATTCCATGGAGCGAGACTTGTCGGCCAGCGCCGCCTTGATCGCCGGATCAGCTTTCGCCTCCTTGCGAAGCTCGGCGACGTCGGTGCGTGGTTCAACATCCTGCGCGATCGCGGGTTCAGCCAGGGCGAGCGCCAGGACGAGAGCGAGTGCGCGCATCACTGCTTGATGAGCCAGTTGAACGGGCAGACGGAGGTCGAGGCCCAGAGGCCGGCGAGTGCGTAGGGGTCTTTCGCGAAGAGGGCCTTTGCAGCGTCGAGGGTTTTGGCCTCGATCACCAGCATGGAGCCGACAGGCGTTGAACCGTCCTCGGCGAGCATCGGGCCGCCGATCTTCACGATGGGATCAAGCGAGGCGATCCAGTCAAGGTGCGACTGGCGCGTCGCCTTGCGGATCTCGAGCGCGCCGGACTTGTCGAGGCCGTGGAAGGCGAAGAGAGGCATCAGGCTTCTTCCTTGAACGGGCGGTTGAGGAGGGCGCCGAGCGCCGATCGCGCATCAAGCCTGCCTTCGATCATCTCGAGCACGATGTCGCAGATCGGCAGGTCGACCTCGAGTTTGCGCGCGAGGGCGGCAAGCGCCGGCGCAGTCTCTGCGCCTTCGGTGACGGCCTTGCGGGAGGAAAGGATTTCCGCCGCGGACTTTCCGCGACCCAGCTCCATGCCGAAGCTCATATTGCGCGACTGGGGCGAGGAGCATGTGAGAACAAGATCGCCGAGGCCGCACAGGCCGGCGAGCGTTTCAGCGCGACCGCCGAGAGCGACACCGAGGCGTGTCATCTCCGCGAAGCCGCGCGCGATGAGAGCTGCGTGCGCGGAGCGGCCAAGGCCCATGCCTTCGCAGACGCCGCAGGCGATCGCTAGCACGTTCTTCACCGCGCCGCCGGCTTCGGCGCCGATGAGGTCGTCGCTCCAGTAGGTGCGAAAATGCGGTCGGCCGATCGAACGCATCCATGCCTCGCCCACAGCCTTGTCGGGGCAGGCGAGGGTGACAGCGGTTGGCAGCCCCTTCGCGACGTCGATGGCAAAAGATGGTCCCGAGAGCACGGCGGGCGATGCGTGTGGCGCCTCCTCGGCGAGGACATGCGTCATCAGCTTGAGCGAACCGCGTTCGATGCCCTTGGAGCAGAGCGCAATCGGCGTGCCCGGCTTGATGAGAGGCGCCAGCGCCCTGAGCGAAGAGCGGAGATGCTGGGCTGGGGCGACGGCAAGGATCGCGTCGCAGTCCGCCAGTTGCGCCATGTCAGTTGAGGCGGCGATGGCGGGGATAGCGACGCCCGGCAGGAAAACGGGATTGCCCTGGCCCTGGGTGAGAGCGTCTGCAATCTCGGGCTCGCGAGCCCAGATCTTGACCTTACGGCCGGCCGCCAGGGCGCAGATTGCCAGCGCCGTTCCCCATGCGCCGGCCCCTGCGACGCCGACACGCTGGAAAGTCGTTTCGGTTTGAGCTATATCGGCTGAAGATTTCATTGAACGTTCAGCGTTCCAAAGTACAAGTGCTCATGACCACAGCCCAGACCACTTCCGGCCAGCCCCCCGACAAGGCCGACCCCCGGGTCACCATCCTGAAGGCCGCGGCCGACCGTATCCTGCACTATGGATACAACAAGACCACGATGTCGGAGATCGCTGCCGATTGCGGCATGTCTGCCGGAAATATCTATCGTTTTTATCCCTCCAAGATCGACATCGCCGAGGCGATGACGCGGGAATTCGGCAATGCCTCACGCGCTCTCTACGAGGACATCATTCGGGACGCGGCCCGCTCGTCGACCAAAAAGCTGCGCGATTTTTTCGTTGCGCGTCTGGAACGAACATTCCGCGTGTTCGAGGCCAACCCGAAGCTGATGGAGCTGGCGGAGATCATGGGTCGCGAGCGGCCCGAATATCTGGCCGAAGAACACGCCCAGGAGCGCATCCAGATCGAGCGAATCCTCGAAGAAGGCCAGAAATCAGGGGATTTTGCCCTGCCGGCCGATCTGACGATCACGGCTGACCTGGTCCAGTGCGCAATGATGAAATTCCGGATCCCACAGCTGTGGACAACAGAGAAGTTGGACGCCCTGACACCGGAGCTCGAGGGCGTTCTTGGCCTTGTTTTCACAGGACTTTCTGCGCGCCGTTAGGCCGATCGCCGAGCCGTGATCTCGCTTTAACCTACCTTTAAGCGCCCTTCTGTTAGCAAGCGCAGCATGAAGTCGCGAGTACGTGATCGCTCGTGCAGCAGAAATAATGAACGTTTAGAGTTTTGTTCATTGCATTCCGCTCAGAGCTGATCTATATGACTGGACATGGACGGGACAGAACAAACCCGCCAACCGCCAAACCCACCGGGCCGATAGAGACCCGGATAAAAAAACGGAGCTGCACATGACCTTCCTCCCCCGGACTGCCGAGGCTCGCCAGGAACTCCTGACCTTCCTCATCGCCCTGCCGCTGTCGCTCGTCGGCACCGGTTTCCTCTTCTTCCTCCTCGACGCTGGCGGCCGACTGTCGGTCTAAGCGTCCAGGAAGCTGGCTGCCCGCGGGTTCTCCTCCCCGATGCCCGCGGGGCGCCGCTCCTCTTGAGTTTATCTCGATGCCGCAAGGCATCTCGCGCGGAACGACTCTCTCCTCCCCAATCGTTCCAGACGCTGCCTGACGCCGGTCTCCAACGAGGCCGGCGTCTTTTTATTTCGCGCCCGACAACGTTGCGGCATCTCGTCTTCGAAGATTCTCCTGATCGGTAATGCGAGGCACTTGCATTCGCATCGGCGAAGCCGTAGACGACCCTCTACTTGCAAATAGTTCTCAATCTCAGAGCCGAGCGGTTCGGTATCAGGGGAACAGTCGGGGAAGATCTACATGTCGCGTGGTTTCGGGGCTGCACGTTCGGCCAACCTCTCCAGCCTCCGTGCAGGTGCAGCGCTCGCTCTGGTGCTCTCCGCCACCGCAGGCGCATTGCCCGCGTTCGCGCAATCGGCGCCGGACAGCGTGACAACCGAACCAGGCGCCGACGACGATCAGAAGCCGGCTGCCGATGGCGGCAGCCAGCAGCGCGAACCTGACCGTGTCTATGTGCTCGGCCGCCGCATTCAGTCGTCAGTGGCGACGGTGAACACGGTCGACGCGCCGCAGATCATCAACGTCATCGATGGCGAGACGCTGGCGGAGCAAGGCGTCGCCTCGCTCGAGCAGGCGCTGCGCAACGTGCCGGGCATCACCACCCAGATCGGCGAGGGCGGCGTGATGAGCGGCGACCAGTTCTTCATCCGCGGCCTGTCGGCTAAGAACGACGTGTTCACCGACGGCCTGCGCGACTTCGGCGTGTTCACGCGCGATTCGTTCAACTACGGCCAGGTCGAAGTCTTCAAGGGGCCGTCGGCATCCGCCTTCGGTCGCGGCGCGGCTGGCGGCGGCATCAACACCACGTCCAAGACGCCTTACGAGGACACCAGCGGGTCGGCCAGCCTCGCGTATGGCGATGCCGAGTACATGCGCTTCACCGGCGACTGGAACCAGGATCTCGGCAACGGCATGGCGGCGCGCATCGCCGTGATGGCTCACCACAACGAGAACACGGGCCGCGACCACATCTATTCGGATCGCTGGGGCATCGCGCCGTCGATCGGCTTCGGCCTCGATGGCGACACCTCGATCACATTCGCCTACCTGCACCAGGACGAAGAGAAGGTTCCCGACTACGGCATCCCGACCGTTCAGCCGACGGCGAACGACTATGCGCTGCCCTCGCCCGAATTCGGCGTGGATCCGACCAACTATTATGGCTTCTCCGCCGACATCGATGACACGGTTGTCGACGCCATCACGGCGCGCCTGCGCCACACGGTCAATGACTGGATGACGCTCACCAGCGACACCAAGTACGGCTACTACCAGCGCTACTCTCAATATACGCCCGTGACCTGCAACGCAGCCTGTGTGACGGCGTTGCTGGATGGCAATGCAGCGACAATCCCGCTGGGCTCCGTCGGCGGTCCCGGCCCCTACGAGCAGGATACCTACGGCGTCCAGAACATCACGGCGCTGTCGGTCAACGCGCCGCTGGGCTCGCTCCGCAACGAACTACTGATCGGCTCGGACGTGTCCTGGCAGGAAAACAGCCGCAACAGCTTTGGCGCCTACACATCGCGTGACACCACCAAGAACCTGCTGAACCCCGTGCTGGGCAACACGCCGGTGCGCGGCCTGCTCGCCAACGTGCGCGACACGACGGGCAGGGACGTTTCGGTCTTCCTGTCGGACCGGCTATGGTTCTCCGATCAGTGGTCGGTCACGCTCGGCCTGCGCCAGTCCTATTACGAAGTCGACCAGACGATCACTACTGTTGCAGCCTCCACCTGCAATGGCGTTGCGGTCGGCGCTGGTTTCGCGTGCAAGACCGGATCGAACACGGACTTCCTGACGCCGCAGGTCGGCGTGATCTTCGAGCCGGCCGACGGACAGAGCTACTATGTTTCATACTCGACATCCGCGAAGCCGCCGGGCGTTTCGGTCGCCAACGCCGACACCATTGCGGGACCGACGACACCGACTGGCGTTGGATCGGCGGATCTCGACCCCGAAGAAAACTCCAACATCGAAATAGGCGGCCGCATTGCACTGTTCGACAACAGGCTGCAACTCCAGGGTGCCGTGTTCCAGACCAAGAAGGACAACGCCAAGGAGAGCGACCCGCTCGGCAACATCACCCGCTCGGGCGACAGCCAGCAGGTGCAGGGCATCGAGCTCGGCCTTGCCGGCGCCATCACCGACGAATGGTCGATCAACGCCAACTACACGTTCCTCGACACAGAAACGACCGACTCGGCCACCACCTACACCTTCCGGGGCGTCACGCGCTCGGTTGTCGGCAACGAGATCGCCTTCACGCCGAAGCATGCCGCGAGCCTGTGGACGACCTACAACTTCACCGGGGCCCTGCTTGGCCTGGAAGCTGGCGGCGGCGTCACTTATCAGGACGATGTCTGGCTGAACGTTCAGAACACGGCGCTGGTCCCCGGCTACGCGACGCTCGACGGTCTGGTCTCCTATTCGTGGGATCGCTTCCGCCTGTCGCTCAACGGTTACAACCTGACGGACGAGACCTACTACGCACAGGTGCACGGCAACCGGGTGACCCCGGGCCAGGGCCGCACCTTCATCGCAACCCTCGGCGTGGTCTACTAATCCTCCCCAAGGATCACGCCTTTACTGAACGGGACGGACCTTTGGGTCCGTCCCTTCTTTTTTTGGACCAGACGGGCTGCTAGGAACTACCGATGCTTGTGAAATGCGAAGCCGTTCTGACAAAGGATGAAGTGGCGCACTGCCGCTCGGTCCTCGAAGGCACGAAATGGGTCGACGGCCGCATCACGGCGGGCGCGCAGTCGGCGCTGGCAAAGCACAACCTGCAGGTCCCGGAGGATGCGCCACAGGCGAGGGCGATGGGCGAGGTCGTCCTGCGGGCGCTTGCCCGGTCGCAAACCTTCAACTCTGCAGCGGTTCCCCTTCGCGTCTTTCCGCCGTTGTTCAACCGATACGATGTCGGCATGAAGTTCGGCGCTCATGTCGACAACGCGATCCGCTTCATCGCCGGGCCCAATATCCGCGTGCGCACGGATCTTTCGGCGACGCTCTTCCTGACCGATCCGGCCGACTATGATGGCGGCGAGCTGGTGATCCAGGACACCTATGGCGAACAGAGCGTGAAGTTCGCTGCCGGCGACATGGTGCTCTATCCGGCCTCCAGCCTCCACCGCGTCGAGGCAATCACGCGCGGCAGCCGCTGGGCGTCTTTCTTCTGGATCCAGTCGATGGTGAAGGACGATGGCGCGCGAGGCCTGCTTTACGATCTCGACCAGTCGATCATCAGGGCGCGCGCCGATCTGGGCGACACCCACGAAGCCGTGCTGGGCCTGACGGCTGCCTATCACAACCTGCTGCGCCGCTGGGCGGAGGTCTGAGCCTACTGCACGCGGCTCGACTCGACGCCCTTGGCCTTCAGCATGGCAAGCACGCTGTCCGGGCCGATCAGGTGGCCGGCGCCGACGGCGATGAACGACACGCCGGAGCCTTTCAGGCGCTCCTGGATCTTTGTCACCCAGTTGGCGTTCCGGTTGACCAGCAGGGACTGGTAGAGATCCGGCTCCTTGTCCTTCATGTCGGTGACTACGATCCTCTCGAGATTGGCGATGTCTCCGGCCGCCCAGTAGACGACCATCTGGTCGAGTTCGGTCGGCGCCTCTTCATAGTCCTCCATCGTGGAGCGAAGATATTCGAGCTCCTGCTCTTCGCTCATGCTGGCGAAGACCTGGATCTGTTGTTCAGCGGTCTCGAAGCCGATCGGCTTGATGCCGCGTTCGCTGAAGACGGCCTCAACCTTGCCGTCGACGCCGGATTCCGGATCGTAACCGGCGCGGGAGATTGCGGCAGTCGAGATGGTCAACGCCGCAAACCACGGGCGAAAAACGTCGAGCTGCGCGCCGGACAGGCCTGCGACTTTCGCCGCTGCGTCGAGCGTTTTCATTTCGGCAGGCGTCAGGCGTGCAGACAGGCGTTTCGCTGGTGAGAGCCCGTAGCGCGCAACCAGCGCCATCATCTCGCCCTGCATGGCGGCGGGATTGGTCGTCGGCAGTTCCAGCCAGAGTTCGGTTGCCTGCTTGAGCGCCGCATCCAGCTTTGGTCCGCGCCACACCGTTTGGGGCTTGAGCAGGTGGACCGTGCCGAGGAGATAGATGGTTGAATCCGCATCCTTGATAACAAACAGCGCTGGGTCGGCGGAGGCCGGGGCGGCTGCGCCCAGCAGTGTCAACCCAGCCGTCGCCGCTGCGAGCGCATTGCGGGCATGACGATAAAGGGCGGCAAGGCGGGTCATGGGAGATCCCCGGTGTGTCATGGCGGTGAGCCCCGCCGCGGAGCATGAGTCTAACATGTGGACCGTCCCGCACCATATCCAACAGCTGCCCGTAACAGCTGCTTGCGGGCGCGCGACGCGAGGCTATAAGCGCGCGATCCGCCAGCCCTTTTCGGGAGCACTGTCATGGCCAGCAAAGCCGCGCCCAAGAAAGTCGTCCTTGCCTATTCGGGCGGGCTGGACACGTCGATCATCCTGAAATGGCTGCAGACCGAGTATGGCTGCGAGGTCGTGACCTTCACGGCCGATCTGGGCCAGGGCGAAGAGCTTTCGCCGGCCCGGAAAAAGGCCGAGCTGATGGGCATCAAGCCCGAGAACATCTTCATCGAGGATGTGCGCGAGGAGTTCGTGCGCGACTTCGTCTTCCCGATGTTCCGTGCCAACGCGGTCTACGAAGGCCAGTACCTGCTGGGCACCTCGATCGCGCGGCCGCTGATCGCCAAGCGCCTCGTCGAGATCGCGAAAGAGACCGGCGCGGACGCGATCGCGCACGGCGCCACCGGCAAGGGCAACGACCAGGTGCGGTTCGAGCTGTCGGCCTACGCGCTGAACCCGTCGATCAAGGTGATCGCGCCGTGGCGCACCTGGGAATTCAAGTCGCGCACCGACCTGATCGAGTTCGCCGAGAAGCACCAGATTCCGGTGGCCAAGGACAAGCGCGGCGAAGCGCCGTTCTCGGTCGACGCCAACCTGCTGCACTCGTCGTCTGAAGGCAAAGTGCTGGAAGACCCCGCTGTCGAGCCGCCGCCCTATGTCTACCAGCGCACCGTCTCGCCGATGGAAGCGCCGGATCAGGTGACGGAAATCGAGATCGGTTTCGAGCGCGGCGATGCCGTGTCGATCAACGGCAAGAAACTCTCCGGCGCGACGCTGCTGGCGCAGCTGAACGATCTTGGCCGCGACAATGGCATCGGCCGGCTCGACCTGGTCGAGAATCGCTTCGTCGGCATGAAATCCCGCGGCGTCTATGAGACGCCGGGCGGCACGATCTTGCTGCAGGCCCACCGGGCGATCGAGTCGATCACGCTCGACCGCGGCGCTGGCCATCTCAAGGACGAACTGATGCCGCGCTATGCAGAGCTGATCTACAACGGCTTCTGGTTCGCGCCTGAACGCGAAATGCTGCAGGCGGCGATCGATGCCTCTCAAAGCAATGTCACCGGCACGGTCACGCTCAAGCTCTACAAGGGCAACGTGATCGTCACGGGCAGGGCGTCTCCCTATTCGCTCTACTCGGCTGCGCATGTGACGTTCGAGGATGATGCCGGCGCCTACGACCAGAAGGACGCCGAAGGTTTCATCCGCCTCAACGCCCTGCGGCTGCGCCTGCTCGGCCAGAGCAGGAAGCACTAGCGCGACGCGCGAAATCCTGGATTTGGGGAATTGCCCTTTAAATCGCGGGTTCCATCGCCCGAAAGTGACCCAAAAGGACCGTAACCCCTGTTGGCAACTGCTACTCAAAGGTTAATTATGCTATCGGCACGTCTGTGCTAGTGATTCCCTGTTGGGTTGAATTTTGTAGGGCAAAGGGCAGCGGCGATGGATACGCCACCGCTCCCTCGTGAAGCGGAACCGGACTCCCAGACCAGCGGAGCGTCCGCCGATGGCGTCTTGAGCACGCAGGAAGCCCCACAGCGCGCTCACCCCGCAGCCGACTGGATTTGCGTTGCGGCGGCGCGCAACGTTCTGGTCGTCGATGACAACGACCGCCATCTCGACATCCTATCCACCATTCTCTCTAGCGTCGGCCACGATGTCGAAACCTGCGGTTCAGGCGCCGAGGCGCTGCGACGGCTCGAGACGCGTCACTTTGATGTCGTGGTGCTGGATCTGGTGATGCCCGAAGTCAGCGGCCTCGCTGTTGCAACCCTGATACGCGAGAGCCAGTTCAACCCGCAGACGCCCGTGATCATCTGCACCGCCAACATGACGCTCGCGAGGAAGCAGCTCGCGGAAATCCCAGGAATTACCGCCATCATCGGCAAGCCGATCGACACTGCAAACCTAGTGCTTGCCGTGGCGCGCGCGCCGATCCGGGACCGCAAGCAGGACCAGATCCGGCTGTGATACTTCACGGCTTCTCGCTGCCGCTTTGAGAGGCGAAAGCGATCGTGACAGGCCAGGCCATCGCCTGCACGGTGAATGGGCTGCCTGATCAGGTCGAGTCCTACAGGAAAGCGGAACTGCTGCCGTGCTAGCCAAGCCGATTGATATCCGGGCAATGCGGCAGGCGGTGGCCGAGGCGGCCTGACGCCGCGCTTGCCGGGAGCCTGGAGCGCCGCTATTGCAGCGCGCCGCACTGACACAGGCAGGACATCCCATGGACCTCTCGAAAATCGCGACCGGAGTGAATCCGCCCGAGGACGTGAACGTTGTGATCGAGGTTCCGCTGGGCGGCGAGCCGATCAAGTACGAGATCGACAAGGCGTCCGGCGCCATGTTCGTCGACCGGTTCCTCTACACGTCGATGCGCTATCCCTGCAATTACGGCTTTGTGCCGCACACCCTCTCGCTCGACGGCGATCCTATCGATGTGATGGTGGTCGGCAACCGCGCCCTGGTGCCGGGCTGCGTCGTTCGCGTCGTGCCGGTCGGCGTCCTGATGATGACGGACGACAAGGGCCAGGATGAAAAGATCCTGGCCGTCCCGCATCCCAAGCTGACGCGCTATTACGAGAAGATCAAACACTACACCGACCTGCCCGACATCCTGGTCGAGCGCATCGTGCACTTCTTCGAGCACTACAAGGATCTCGAACCGGGCAAGTGGGTGAAGATCGAGGGCCTGCACGGACCGGAGCGAGCGCACGAACTGATCCGCGAGGCCGCGGAGCGGGCAAAGGGTGCGAAATAGCGTTTGTCGCCTGCGCGACACTCTCAGTCGCGATGGCGCGAGTGCGACAGGCGGATCCGGTGCATACTACCTCCCGCAAGCAGGGAGATGAGGGATGCCGGGCACTTTCCGCCACTTCGCGATAAACGCCGACAACGTGCAGCGCGCGAAAACGTTCTACGAGCAGACGCTCGGCTGGGAGTTCAAGCCTTGGGGGCCGCCGAACTTCTATCAAGTCTGGAATGCCGGGCAGGGCTTTCTTGGTGCGCTGCATGAGCGACGTGAACTGGTTCCCGGCAAGCCGATGTATGGCTTCGAGGCGACCGTGCAGGTCGATGACATCCGCGCGACTCTGAGGGCGGTCGAGACGGCGGGCGGGCGCGCGCTGACGCAGCCCTACCGGATCGAGGGCGTCGGCGAGATCGCGTATTTCGAGGATAGCGAAGGCAATATCTGCGGCGTGGGCCAGTACCTGCCGGGCATCTGGCCGTGACGGACGGCGTCGGCGCCAATGCCGATGGCGGCGATGGTTTCGACGTCCGGTCACTCGCGATCACCTATCGCGACGGTTTCCTGATGGGTGTGCACACACATCCATGGGCGCAGCTGATCTACGCGCGCAGCGGCGTCATGAATGTCGCCGTCGAAGGACTCGTCTGGTTCGTGCCGCCGACGCGGGCGATCTGGATCCCGCCGCGCACGCCGCACCGGATCGGCGTCAAGGGTGAGGTTGCGCTGCGTACGCTCTACATCGCCGGCGAGCGGGCGGGCGGCGTGAAGCTCGGCGTCGAGGCGTTCGAGGTCTCGCCGCTGCTGTCGGAGATGATCCTGCACATCCTGTCGAAGCAGATGCTCGATCCGCGCCTTCCGGAACATGACAGGCTGGCGGCTGTGCTGGTCGACCTGATCGACGCAGCCCCGCGCATCGATCTGGCGCTGCCGCTTCCGCGCGACGAACGCGCAATGCGGCTGGCGGACCGGTTGCGAGTGGATCCGTCGGAGAAACGCGATCTCGAAGATCTGGCGGCGGAGGCAGGCGCCAGCTTGCGCACGCTGCAGCGCTGCTTTGCGGACGAGACCGGGTTCACCATCGACGCCTGGCGGCAGAAGGCGCGGCTGGTTCATGCCGCGGCGGCGCTGGCAGGCGGGGCGAGCGTCACCTCGGCAGCGATGGATTGCGGTTATGACAGCCCTAGTGCGTTTATCGCGGCGTTCCGGAAACAGTTCGGAGTGACGCCGGGCAAGTTTGGCGGCGCGTGATCGCGCTCAGGCCTTCTTCACGAACTCGGACTTGAGCTTCGTCGGGCCGAAGCCTTCGATCTTGCAGTCGATGTCGTGGTCTTCGTCGACCAGCCGTATGTTCTTGACCTTCGTGCCCTGTTTCAGGACCTGCGACGAGCCCCTGAGCTTCAGGTCCTTGACGAGAGTGACCGTGTCGCCGTCGACGAGCACGTTGCCGTTTGCGTCCTTGTAGACGCGCGCGGTCTCGGCCACGAGCGCGACGGACGGCGGCCATTCATGCGCGCACTCGGGACACACCAGCATCGCTCCGTCCTCATAAGCGAGGGCGGACTTGCAGCTCGGGCAGGGCGGCAGGTCGCTCATGCAGGTTTCCGGTCGGACGGTTCAAGCGATCGCGCTAGGCTTCGACGGCGGCGCGCGAGAAGCGTTTGCGGTCGTTCGGATCGAGATAGACCTTGCGGAGGCGGATGCTCTCCGGCGTCACTTCGACCAGCTCATCGTCCTGGATGTAGGCGAGGGCCTTTTCCAGCGTCATGCGCAGCGGCGGCGTCAGGCGCACAGCTTCGTCCGTGCCTGAGGCGCGGACGTTGGTGAGCTTCTTCCCTTTCAGCACGTTCACTTCGAGGTCGTTGCCGCGCGTGTGTTCGCCGACGATCATGCCTTCATAGACCTTGATGCCCGGGTCGATCATCATCGGGCCACGGTCTTCGAGATTCCACAGTGCGAAGGCGACAGACTCGCCCGCGCCATTGGAGATCAGCACGCCGGTGTGCCGGCCGCGGATCTCACCCTTGTGCGGGGCGTATGCGTGGAACAGGCGGTTCATCACGGCGGTGCCGCGCGTGTCCGAGAGAAGTTCACCCTGGTAACCGATCAGGCCGCGCGTCGGAGCGTGAAAGACGAGGCGTGTGCGGCCGACGCCCGAAGGGCGCATGTCCATCATCTCGGCGCGGCGTTCGGAGAGTTTCGACACGACGACACCCGAATGATCGTCGTCAACGTCGATGACCACTTCCTCGATCGGCTCGAGCGTTTCGCCAGTCAGCTCGTCCTTCTGCATCACGACCTTCGGGCGCGACACGCCAAGTTCGAAGCCTTCGCGGCGCATGGTCTCGATCAGCACGGCAAGCTGGAGTTCGCCGCGGCCGGCGACTTCGAACGCATCGCTATCCGGCGCGCGCGAGATACGCAGCGCAACGTTTCCTTCAGCTTCGCGGAGCAGGCGGTCCCAGATTACGCGGCTGGTGACTTTCTTGCCTTCGGTGCCGGCAAGCGGCGAGTCGTTGACGCGGAACGTCATCGACAGGGTCGGCGGGTCGATCGGCTGGGCTGGCATGGCTTCAGTTACCGATGGATCGCAGATGGTGTCGGCGACGGTCGCTTTGGTCAGGCCCGAGATCGAGATGATGTCGCCGGCTTTGCCCTCGTCGATGGGCGAGCGGACGAGGCCGCGGAAGGCGAGCACTTTCGAGATACGGCCCTGTTCGATCAGTTCGCCGGTGCGTGAGAGAACCTTGACAGTCTGGTTCGGCTTCACGGAGCCCGAGTCAACGCGGCCCGTCAGGATGCGGCCAAGGAACGGATCGGCGCCGATCGTGGTGCCGAGCATGCGGAACGGGCCGTTGTCGACGCGCGGTGGCGGGACATGCTTGAGGACGGTTTCGAAGAGCGCCGCCATGCTGTCGGTTTTCTTCGCCGGATCGGTACTCATCCATCCGTTTTTGGCCGAGCCGTAGATGATCGGGAAATCGAGCTGCTCGTCGGTGGCGTCGAGGTTGGCGAAAAGGTCGAACACCTCGTTGACCACTTCGACGTGACGCTCTTCCGGCTTGTCGATCTTGTTGATGCAGACGATGGGTCTGAGGCCGACCTTCAAGGCCTTCGAGACCACGAACTTGGTCTGCGGCATCGGGCCTTCGGCAGCGTCCACAAGCACGATCGCGCCATCGACCATGTTGAGGATGCGCTCGACTTCGCCGCCGAAGTCGGCGTGGCCGGGCGTGTCGACGATGTTGATGCGGATATCATTCCAGACAACCGACGTAGCCTTGGCAAGGATGGTGATGCCGCGCTCACGCTCGAGATCGTTCGAATCCATCATCCGTTCGGACGTGGCTTCATTCTCGCGGAACGAGCCCGACTGTTTCAGCAGGCAGTCGACCAGCGTGGTCTTGCCGTGGTCGACGTGAGCGATGATGGCGATGTTACGCAATTGCATGACAGGTTCTTTTGCCGGGGAGGGCGGGTTTTGCGGCGCAATACAGGGGTTTTGTGAATAAAGCGAGCACCCCAGGCGCCGCACGGGTCTTTAACCCAAAGATTGGTCGAAAAGCCCCGTTTTCGAAGGATCAAGACCATGTTGCCGGAGCAGATGCAGGCGTCATAGGTTTTGCGCAAAGGCCAGCTTGCGGGGATGAGCATGCGTCAATGGGTTGCGGGTCTGGGAATGCTGGCGGCGACCGGCTGCGTCAGTGTTTCGGAGACGAGGGCGCCTGCGCCCGTCATGGCGTGCCTGCAGGGCGAGCCGATGGTCGAGACGATGCTGTTCCTCGGCATGGCCCGGCCGAACGGGATGGTATCCCAGGCCGAGTTCAACCAGTTCGTCGACGCGGAAGTGGCCACGCGCTGGAAGGAAGGCTTCACCATCCTCGAAGCCAGCGGGCTGTGGTTCTCGGAACAGCGGCACATCACCGAGCGCGAGCCGTCGCGGGTGCTTGTGCGTTTCCATGACGGGAGCGCGTCTGCTTCGGCCAATATCGAGGCGATCCGCGATGCCTACATCAAGGCGTTCACGCAGGATGCCGTCCTGCGGACCGACCGGATGGCCTGTACGGACTTCTAGGCGTCAGCCAGGGAAGAGCTGGAGGCCGATCTCTTCCATCGACGTCGGCGCGCCATCCGTGCCGGGGCGCAGCACGGCGCACTGCTGGCTCTCCATGCCCTGCGGGAAGCAGAACATCTCGAGCTTGTCCTTCTTAAGCTGATCCCAAGTGGCCTTGTCGATGCCTTCGGCCGGCATGAAGGGGAATTCCGCGCGCTTGGCTTGGCCCTCGGTTTCTTCCCAGGGCGGCAGGGTGGCGGTGGTGTTTTCAGCGGAATTGCCCTGGTCGATCCAGTCGTTGAGCGCGGTCTTCATCGCAGCCGGATCGGCCGCGTCCTTCAGGCCAAAGAGATAATCGACGAGGCCAGACCAGGTGTAGATCGGCGTGCCTTCGCGCTGCCGGATGACCAGCACAGCGACACCCTGCTGGCAGGTCGGGCCGATGACCGAAGCTTCCGCCGTGTAGCGGCGGATCGGCGTTTCCTGATCGATCCACACCTTCTCGACGAGGACATTGCAGCCTGTGTCCGCCGTGGCGGTTTCCACGGGAGAAGCAGTTTCATCCGGCTTTGCCGTTTCCGTCGCTGGCGGCTGGCAGGCGCCGAGCGCGAGAGCGGCGATCCCGAGTGCGAGCAGGGACGAAGCAGTCTTGCGAAATGTCATCTGATGTTCCCCGCGGATTTTCCAGCGGGCCTATCCGTCATCAAGCCGGGACCAAACTCAAGGGTCCCCAAAAAGAGTTCGGCCAGTGGCGGGGGAGAAGCCGCCACTGGCCGCACCTGCTTTCCGCGATCGAGCCTGGAGGCTCAAGAAGCGGAAGTGCGTTCCCACGTCACCGGTTGTTGTTTCAGCGGTTGTTGTTGCTGTTGTTGTTGCGCTGTTTGACTTCTTCTTCTTTTGCGGCCGCTCTGTCTTCCGCATTCCATTCCACAGTCGGAGCGGCGCCCGAAGCGTAGTCCTTTGATTTCTGGGCCAGGCGGTTCATCGAGTCGTTGAGCTGGTCCTTGGAGACCGCCATGTTGCGCGACGAGGACTGGCCGACGCCCTCGGCGTCGTCGAAGTTCGAGAACTCGGCGCCGAGGAAGACGACTTCCCAGCCCTTGGCGCGGACGCGATCGAGCGCAGCCTTGGCTGACTTTTTGGTCATCTCGGTCGAGGAGTTTTCCTCGCCATCCGTCATAATCACCAGCACGGCCTTGCCCGGCTTGTCCTTCTCGGCGAGCGTCACCAGGCGGCCGATGGCGTCATAAAGGGGCGTCATGCCGCGCGGGGAGACTTCGCGATTGGTGACGTCATGCCAGTTTTCGGCGTCGACATCGTCACGCAGAACGTCGAACTGCAGGCCGTCCTGGGCGTCGAACACGGCGAGGGTGATGTCGGCATCGACTCTGGGCCCGCCGTCAAGCGAGGCGAGGCCATCGGCATAGGCGTTCACGGAGGAAAGGGCTTCGGACCACATCGGCTCCATCGAACCGGTGCGGTCGAGGAGGATGTAGGAGTGGATTTCCGCCGGCTTCGGCGGCTTGGCCACGGCGGAGCTCACCATGAAGGGAGCAGCGGCGAGGGCGAGGATGGCGGCAAGAGCGGTGCGGGTTTTCATGGAAGTCCCCAGGATGAAGGTTGCGGCGGCTAGTTCAGGCTGAACTGTCCGAACTGGACCGCGACGGAGGCCGGGTTGTCTGACGTGGCCGTGTCGGGCGTGTTCAGGGGCAGAGGGGCCACGAGCACGGCGACCTGCTGGTGAGCATCGCCCGTGAAGGGAAGAGGAGCGCCCGAGGCGGCAAAGGTGATGCCGCAGACAGCGAGCGAGGTCAGAGCGAGGCGGATCGAGGTCTTCACGGTCGTCGTCACGTCACTCCCCATTTCGCGGCGCCGGCCCTTGGCGCTTGCGATGGACAGGTTGTCGCAGCCGATTGGGGCCGAGCAGCGGCGCCAATTGGGGCGAAACAGGGATTAGTGATGACCGTTCGAGTCTGGACGCTGTCCAGTTGCCGGAGGCTCAGGCGCCCTTGGGCTTCTTCCGCGCAGGGGCCGGCTTGGCTTTCTTGGCCCCGTTGAGGTCCGCGGCTGCGCGGATCAGCGCCTTGAAGGCCTTTTCATCGATCTTGACCCCCTTCCGGAAATCGATGGCGCGGCGGGCATTGCCTTCAAGGCTGGAGTTGAAGAGGCCCGAAGGATCCTTCAGCGAGGCGCCCTTGGCGAAGGTCGTCTTCACATAGTCCTTGTAGCTCTCGCCGGTGCAGATGATGCCGTTGTGCTCCCACACCGGCGTTCCCATCCACTTCCACTCCTCGACCACATCGGGAACGGCCTCGTGGATGAGCTTGCGGATCCTCGCCAGCATCTCGCCGCGCCAGTCGCCTAGCTCCTTGATGCGCGCGTCAATCAGCTTCGAGGGCGACACTGTCGTTTTTGCCTTGGTCGCCGCACTCGTCGATGTCTTCATGGTCGCTGCTTTCTTCGGTGATGGAGCCGGACGACCGAGCCGCTGCCGCATGTCGCGATAGGCGGCGGTGATCAGCTCGCCGAGAGCGTCTTCGTCGAGTTTCTTGCCGGGCCGCAGCTTCACATGCCGCATCCGCTTGCCTTCGCCCTCAAGCAGCCCGGCAGGATCGGGAAGCGTTGCGCCAGCGAAGAAGCCGACGCCTGCATGCGCTTTGAACGCATTGACGTATCCAAACGCTGCATCGTCCACGCAGGCGACGGGATATCCTTCATGCAGAAGCTCGCGCACATCCGGGCCACACGCCCTCATGCGCTCGAACCACTCTCGCGCCATCAATCGCATCGGATCGGTGACGCTCATGAACCACGCCTCGACGCGAGGATCGCGCCGCACGGCGCTGGAGAAGTGAAACAGATCGTCCTTGTCCATCGCGCTCACATCTTCTCGCCCGGCAGCTTGCTCGCCTGCTTCACCCAGCTGGCGAACTGCGCTTCATCGAAGCCCTTGTCCTCGTGGATGTCGAGATAGCGCACGTCCTTCTGCTTCGAGGCGCCAGGTGGGAGAGGGCGCAGCGATGCGCCGCGGAAGAAAGCCACCTTCACGTATTTCGTCATGCAGTGGAAACTGAGGAACCAGATCCCTTGCTCGAGGCCATAGAATGGCGAGTTCCATTTCACGGCCTTGCTGACGCCGGGGATGGCGCGCGTGACGATCGCGTCGATGCGGCGCCCGATGTCCTGCTTCCAGCCCGGCGTCGCGGCGATGTAGGCCTGCACAGGCGCATCGCCATGGCCCTTCGGTATCTGCGGATTGCCGCCCGACAGGAGTTTCGGCTTCGCGGCCTTGGCCGCGGACGGTTTGGCCGCTGGCTTGCGTGGCTTTGCCGGCGGCTTCGAGGGCCTGGTCGCCATGGATTATGCCTGTTCGCTTCGGCCTTTGCGCCCCTTGGCGACATACGGCAGTATGAACATGTAGATGCCCGTCAGCGCGAGCAGGGCGAGCGGAAGCAGGGGCACGTAGGACATCCACACGATCGGTTGCGGTTGCGCCAGAGCGATCGTTGTGGCGACGACCGCCAGCACGAAGGCCGCGGACGTCCAGCGATGGAATTGCCGGATGAAGATATTCAATTTGACCTCCTCGAGTTGAATTCAGCCAGCAGTCGTCAGCCTTCCCGGGCCAGGATCTGGTCCAGCTTGTCGAAGAACTGCTTCCAGCCGGCATGAGCGCCGCCGAAAGCCTGCTTCTGGTCCGGCCGGAAGCCCGACTGCTCCATGCGCAGGTGAGTGCCTGTGCTCGTCGGCGTCAGCGTGAACGTCACCACGCTCTTGAGGCCGTAGGCCGGGTCATCGTGCTTGAAGTCCCAGGTATAAGACAGCGTCCTGTTCGGCTCGACAGCGAGCACTTCGCAGTCCAGCACGCCTCCCCAGTCGCCGCGAAGACTGAAACGGTGACCCACATCAGGTTTGAAGTCGTTCTTCATCAGCCACTCCTCGATCAGGTGCGGTTGCGTAAGCGCGCGCCAGAGCTTTTCCGGCGCATGAGCGATCTCGCGTTCGACAACGACGGAGCGTGTCCCGGTCGCAGCGTTGGTCATTGGTCCATCCTTTTGAGCAGGTCTTCGAGGCGGTCGAGCCGGTTTTCCCAGAACCCGGCCATCTGGCTTGTCCAGTCGATCAGTGGAGCGAGCGCGCCGAGCTGCGCGCTGTAGTGCGTCTGGCGGCCATCGGGGCGGTCGCGCACCAGCCCGGCCTGCTTGAGGACGCCGAGATGCTTAGAGACAACCGGCTGCGAGACGCCGGCCCGAGCCGTCAGGGCGCTGACCGTTATCTCGCCTTCGCGGCACAGCCGCTCGAAGAGCGCGCGGCGCGTTGGATCGGCGAGGGTCTTGAAGAGCACGTCCTGGGCGTTCTGCATTCGATACCCGCTGGCTGTCCACAACGTATAGCCATACAGCTATATGTTAGTCAAGCGGGATGCGTAGGAAGGGCCAAATCCAATGGGACCAGAGCGGGATCATTTTAGATGGAAGCGTCTGTGGCCGCTGATGCGGACAGACCCTCAACCTGTCATCCCGGCCGCAGCGACGCAGTCGCGGAGGGCCGGGAACCATTCATATGCTTGTCCGAACGTTGAGCAATGGTTCCCGGACAGCGCTGGCGCACTTCCGGGATGACAACCAATGATGCGTCTCGGCATCACCGAACGCTTCCACCCAAAACGATCCCGCTCTAGGGTGCAGATTTGAGAGAGCATTCGGATTTATCATATCCATACGGATATGAATTGCGCCTTGTCGCCATGCTCATGCGCTGCACGCGATACGCAGGTGCCTGGACCTTGGAGCAGGAGAGAGAGCCTAGGTGATCGCCGGGTTGGAGAGGTTGTACCAGAGGACCACGCTGATCACGGCCGCGTAGAGCAGCACGGAGAGCAACGCCGTTCCCCATCCGCCCCGCGCGATGGTGTGGACACCGGGCAGCGGGTTTTCTGCTTCCTTCGCCGTCGTCATCACCAGCAAGCCGACAACCAGCAGCACGAAGCCGTAACTGGCGAGATAGACCTGATCGAGCATCAAGAGGTAGCCGACATCCGGCAGGCCGGCCTGCGCGCTGAACTGCAGGGCGACCAGCGTCAGCAGCGCCGTGATCGACAGGCCGACACGGGCCTCGATGTGTTCGGGGCTGAGCAGCAGCGCCGCGGCGGCGACCAGCACGACGATGAACACCGGCAGCAGCGATTTGGTGATGCCCGACAGCATCGGCCGCGAGATCGGGATCGAGACGATGGCGCGCGAATAGGGCGCGGGATCCGGCGCGGAAAGATCACCGAACGCGGTCGGGTAGGGGCGATTGACCACGGTGAGCTGGGGCTCGCCGATGATGAAGCCCGGCAGCTCGATCTCCGGGTTCATCGCCACCTGGTCGACCGAATAGACGAGGCGGCCGGCATCAAACTCCTGGTCCTCGATCTCGATGGTGAGCTGGTGGGCGTCGAACGGATAGGTCTTGACCGAGAACTTGGCCGCGAACGGGCCCTGGTGACGGAAGACCTGGTAGAACGAGCCATCCGGCTGCGGCTGGGGCGTTTCGTAGATCGCGGTCTGAACGTGATCGTCAGGCGCGACCATGTTCATCCACTCGAACGTCTTGCCGGGATCGATCGCCGGATCGCTCGAGCGGAACCAGACATAGACGTCGCCGACGAAGGAATAGTCGTGCAGGTCGATCGACTGGATGTCGTTGATGTAGAGCCCGATCTTCACTTCCGACGGCTTGCCGGGAACGGCCGGCTCGGGAACGGAAGTTGGCGTCGGGGCTGCGACCTGGGCGGGAAGGGGCTGTTCAACGGGCGCCGGCGTCGTTGCTGGCGGCTGCGCGCTCGCCAACGGCTGGAGAAGGCCGACGGCCACCGTCACAAAAGCCAGGAAACGCATCACGGCGCGCATCACGAACTCCACGTCTGATCCCGGCCCTTTAGTGGTTCGCGTTGGCGGCGATGGCAAGCGCTCTGTGCTGTGTTTGGCGCGGTGTGGAATTTCCGGGTCCGCTGTCATCCCGGCTGAAGCGAAGCGGAAGGCCGGGAACCATCCAGCAGATTGTCCCGCATGAGAAATGGATCCCGGACAGCGCTGCGCGCTTCCGGGATGACAGACCGAGGCGTGTCTTGCTGCAAGTGTGCTGCAGGAATCTGTCGCGCGCTTGCCGCCCGCAGCCTAGAATTCCCGCCATGGTCAGATTTGTCATCGCCACGGCGTGTCTCGCACTGGGCGCATGCGCGCCGACCGATGCGCCGACGGGCCCAAGCTTTGTCTGGCAGTGCGACGGCGTCTCGTTCAGCGCGCGCAACACCGAAGGCGGCAATGCCGAGGTGAAGGCAGGCGGCAAGGTCTATCGCCTGCCGGGCGTGATCGCTGCGTCGGGCGTGCGCTATTTCGATGGCCACGTCGAATACTGGGAGCATGGCAAGGAGGCCTTGCTCAACGGCGCCGCTGGCGGCCCCTACGAGAACTGCCACAGCTGATCCGCAAGGCCTGAAGGCGCGCTCCTCGAATCGCGAAGCAGGGCTCACTCGTCGCGCCGCCTCCGGCTTGCTAGTCTTGCCCATCAGCAGAAGGGCGGACCCATGAAGCTAGAGGGCGGATGCTATTGCGGCGCGGTTCGCTATGAGGCGGATGGCGATCCCATCCTCAAGGCGCAGTGCCATTGCCGTGCGTGCCAGCACATCACGGGCGGCGCGCCGAACTATTTCATGCTGATGCCGCTGCCCGGCTTTCGCTGGACGAAGGGCGAGCCGAAAA
Source organism: Hyphomonadaceae bacterium (assembly GCA_965279205.1). Taxonomy (GTDB): domain Bacteria; phylum Pseudomonadota; class Alphaproteobacteria; order Caulobacterales; family Hyphomonadaceae; genus UBA7672. Next base: position 89,791 of record OZ257144.1, on the reverse strand, counting down.
CCTACACGCGGCCCGACAAGGCGGACGCCGTCACGCGCTCCTTCTGCGGGACATGCGGGACGCACCTCACGACGAGCCGTCCCGGCTTGCCGGCGGTGATCCTCAAGATCGGCACGCTGGACGAGCCCGCGCAGTATGGCGGCCCGTCGATCGCGATCTACACGGAGGAGGAGCAGGCCTTCCACCTCGTGCCGCAGGGCGTGCCCAAATTCGAGAAGCTGCCGCCACCGAGATAGGGTTCGACTCCTTCCATCCGTGTCCCCGCGAAAGCGGGGGTCCAGTGATCGTCTCGAACCTTGTTCGGGCTTGAAGCTGCAAAGCGGGACAAGTCTTGGCGTCAGCCCTGGGTCCCCGCTTTCGCGGGGAATGCGGCAGAGTGCTGGCCATGGCGCGGCGTTGCGCCTTGGCCTAACAAGACGCCTCAACTGTTCGATGGGGTCACCAATGGCGTTGCTCGTCCTGAACGTTGCCGGCAGCGACCGGCCCGGCCTGACGAAGGCGCTGGCTGCCGCCGTGCTGTCGGCGGGCGGCAACTGGCTCGAAAGCCATCTCTCGCGCCTTGGCGGGCTCTATGTCGGCTCGGTGCTGGTCGAGCTGGCGGGGGACAAGGTCGAGGCGTTGCGCGCCGCCGTGGCCGCCGTCGACGCGCAGGGGCTCGAGGTGCGCATCGCGCCGGCGGGGACAGGCGCGACGGCCGTGGGCGAGACGCTGGAGTTCAACCTCGTCGGACAGGACCGACCCGGCATCGTCAACCAGGTGACGAAGGCGGTGAGCGATCTCGGCGCCAACATCGAGACGTTCGAGACCTGGCTGAGCATGGAAGCCCACTCCGGCGCGCCGCTCTTCCACATGGCCGCGCATCTGAGGCTGCCCGCGGGCGTGGCGGCGGCCAAGGTGCAGGCCGCGCTGGAGGCGATCTCGGGCGAGATCATGGTGGATGTGGCGGTGGGAAAGGTGGGGTAGGGGGTGTGCGTGTCGCTGCTTACACAGACGAAATTTTCGCAGTTACGTGCGCGGAACATTTGACGAACGTGGAATCGCTGTATTGTGACTGGGCGCTGAGGAATCGGCGCGGCTGGGCGGGCTCTCCATAGGAGAAACTCGCATGAGCAACGGTAAGACGTTCCCGATTGGGCGCGATTCCAAGACAGGGGAGTTCATCCCCGTGAAGGAAGCGAAGAGCCGACCGTCAACGACGACCGTCGAACGTATGCCGAAGTCGGGCCACGGTGACACGAAACGCAAGTAGTGGTTGCCGAACTTAAGTCTCCAACCTGGCGAGAGCGGCAACGCTCTCGCCGGTCCCTCATTCCACATCAGCGCTTGTTGTAGTGCAACAGTTGCACTATATGGAGTCATGCCTGTTATTCAGAAATTCGGATCAATAAAGATCGCGATGTATTTCTTGGACCATCCCCCACCACACTTCCATGTTCGTGGGCCGGATGGTCAGGCGCTGGTTGAGATCGAAACGCTGGAGGTGTTCGCATCGAGCGGCCGTATCGACTTGCGGGAAGCTTTGGAATGGGCGGAGAGCAATAAGAGGAAGCTGCGCACGAAGTGGGTCGAACTTAGCGGAGAAGGAGAACACAAATGACTATCGGAAAACTGACTTCGCTGGTTGTTACAGGCCCTCAGTCACTGGAATTGGAATGGGATGATGGTTTCATCGGGCAAGTGGATTTGTCTGAGATTCTGGCATTGCATCCCGCGCTCAAGCCAATTCGAGTTGCGAAGAATTTTGCCAAAGCCGAGCTTAGTGATGATGGCTGGTCGGTCGAGTGGCCGGAAGGCATAGATTTTGGTGCTCCTCAACTTCGTCGATGGATGGATGAGCAGTCTGGTGAGGTGATGCCAGCATCTGATTTTCGAGATTGGATGGGCAAATACAACCTCACTCTGGATAGCGCTGCGTCGGCGCTTGGTTTGTCTCGTCGCATGATCGCGTATTACGTCAGCGGTGAGAAAGCGATTCCGAAGACGGTGCTATTGGCCACTCGAGGCTGGCGTGCACAAAGGGATCGGCGCTCAAAAACGGCCGTCGAAGATACGGAAATTAATACAGACTTTCTTATTCGCGGCATGGAAAAGAAGATCGTGGGTGCCGCAGGTGGTCGAAGCTCAAAAGAGCGAGCGGTTTTCGGACGAGATGCTGCGAGCGGTCAATTTGTTACCGTTGCAAAAGCAAGGTCACGAGATCGAACGACGATCGTGGAAAGAATCCCGAAGTCTGGCCGTTCGTCGCCGATCAAGAAAAAGTAGTCAAACCTCGTTCACATACTCCAGCTCGATCGGGCCGGTCATGATGACGTGGTCGGTGGCTTCGCTCCACTCGATGGTGATGTCGCCGCCGTCATTGTGGACGAGGGCCTTGCGATCCGTGAGGTTACGGCGGGCGGCGGCGACGATGGCGGCGCAGTTGTTGGACCCGCAGGCGAGCGTGAGGCCGACATTGCGCTCCCAGGTGCGCAGGCGCGTTTCGGATTTCGAGATCACTTCGAGGAAGCCGACATTGACGCCCTGCGGAAACAGGGGGTGCCACTCGCAGAGCGAGCCGACGGCTTTCACGTCGACGGCGTCGAGATCGGGCACGAAGAAGACGATGTGCGGGTTGCCCATGTTCACCGCGCCGGGAAGCTGCAGGTAGGGCGCATCGATCGGGCCGATCTTGAGATCGATGCCGCGCGTGTCCATCCGTTCAGCGAGCGGTATCTCCTCCCACTTGAGCAGGGGCGAGCCCATGTCGACGGAGATCTGTTGCGGGCCGATGCGGTCGGCCTTGAGGCGGCCGGCGACGGTCTCGACGACGATCTTCTCCTTGCCGGTCTCCTCCATGACGAGCCAGGCGACGCAGCGCGTGGCGTTGCCGCACGCTTCGGCGCTGGAGCCGTCGCGGTTCCAGATGCGCATGAAGACGTCGCCGCGCAGGGTGGATTCCATGGCGATGACCTGGTCGGCGCCGGCGCCGGTTTCCGGGTTGGCGATGGCCTTGATCTGCTCCGGCTTGAGGCCGAGCACGCCCTTGCGGTCGTCAAAGATGACGAACGAATTCCCGGCCCCATTCATCTTCCAGAACTTCATGCGGCGAGATGTAAGGGGGTTGGGGCGGAGACGCTAGGGTGGGGAGGGAGGGCAATGGGCAGTGGGCAATAGGCAGTCGGGCGAAATTTGTTTGCTACCCACTGCCTATTGCCCACTGCCTATTGCCTTGCCGGGCTTATGCCCGGCCGCTAACCCTTGTCCGCAAAAGCGGGGAGATGGCCGATGCGTTGGATGCTGGCGATGGCCGCGGCGGGTGTGCTCGCCTCATGCGGTCCCAAGGAGGAAGTTAAATTGGCTAATCCCCTCGATCCGGGTTCGGAAGCGCATCTCTGGCTCGAAGAGGTCGAGGGTACGCAGGCGCTCGACTGGGTGAAGGCGCAGAACGACCGCACGCTGGGCCTGCTGCAGGCCGATGGGCGCTATCAGGGCTATTACGACGCGGCGCTGAAGATCGCGACGTCGCAGGAGCGGATTCCGTACGGATCGATCCGCGGTGGCAAGGTCTACAATTTCTGGCAGGACGAGAAGAGCGAGCGCGGCCTGTGGCGGCGCACCGACCTGGCGGATTATTCGAACGCGTCGCCGAAATGGGAAACGCTGCTCGACGTGGATGCGCTGGCCAAGGCCGAGGGCGCCAACTGGGTCTACAAGGGCGTCGGCTGCCTGCCGCCGGCCAACGTAGACTGCCTCGTCTCGCTGTCGGATGGCGGCAAGGATGCGGTGCGCGTGCGCGAGTATTCGATCGCCGAAGGCGGCGCCAAGGCCGGCTTCGTGGGCGGCGGGTTCGACATTCCCGAAGCCAAGAGCTCGATCGAATGGCAGGACAAGGACACGCTGCTGATCGCAACCGACTGGGGAGCTGAAGGCGAGAAGCCGACGCTGACGGAATCCGGCTATCCCTTCGTGGTGAAGCGTCTCTATCGCGGCCAGGCGCTGGACAAGGCGGTCGAGGTCTTCCGCGGCGAAGTGACGGACGTGGCGACGTCTCCCTTCGCAATGGAGGAAGAGACAGGCAAGCGCTGGTTCGGCGCCGCGCGGGCGGTCAATTTCTACGAAGCGAAATACTTCTTCTTCCCGGAGTCGGGATCGGCCCCGGTGCAGATTCCGCTGCCGCTCAAGGCGACGCCGCAGGGCATCTTCGCCGACAGGCTGATGGCCACACTGGAGCAGGACTGGCAGCCCGAAGGCCAGGAGGCGTTCAAGGCAGGCGACCTGATCGCCTTCAGCTGGTCGTCGTTCGTCGCCGACGGAAAGCTGCCGAATGTGGAGCTGTTGTTCCATCCGACAGAGCGCCAGGCGATCCAGGGCGTCAGCATCACGAAGAACGCGATGCTGCTCTCGATCTCGGACAATGTCGCAACGCGCGTGATCGCGTTCGGCTGGAGCCGCGGCAAGTGGGAAACGCGCGCCGTCGCGCTGCCGCCCAACGGTTCGGCCGGCGTGGTGTTCGCGGACGAGGGCGAGCGCGAGGCCTTCCTCGGCTATGAAGGCTATCTCTCGCCGGACGCGCTCTTTACCTACGACTCGTGGACCGGCGCGGTGAAGCAGATCAAGTCGCTGCCGGCCTGGTTCGACGCCGCGCCCTATCAGGTCGACCAGTACGAGGCGACATCGAAGGACGGCACCAAAGTCCCGTACTTCGTCGTGCACAGACAAGACATCGTCCTCGACGGCTCGAACCCGACGCTGCTCTACGGCTATGGCGGCTTCCAGGTCAGCCAGACGCCGAGCTATTCCGGCACGGTCGGCAAGCTGTGGCTGGAGCAGGGCGGCGTCTATGTGATGGCCAACATCCGCGGCGGCGGAGAGTTCGGGCCGAGCTGGCACCAGGCCGGCCTCAAGACCAAGCGCCAGGTCGTCTATGACGACTTCATCGCCGTGGCCGAAGACCTGATCACGAAGAAGATCACGTCGAAGGCCAAGCTCGGCGCGATGGGTGGATCGAATGGCGGGCTTCTGATGGGCGTTATGTACACGCAGCGTCCGGATCTGTTCACCGCGATCGTCTGCCAGGTGCCGCTGCTCGACATGCTGCGCTACCAGCTGCTGCTCGCAGGCGCCTCATGGATGGCGGAATATGGCGATCCCGATGTGCCTGAGGAGCGCGCCTTCCTCGAGAAGCTGTCGCCCTATCACAATGTCGATCCGGCGAAGACCTATCCCGAAATCTACTTCGAGACGTCGACCAAGGACGACCGCGTGCATCCCGGCCACGCTCGCAAGATGGCCAAGCGCCTCGAGGAGTTGGCCAAGCCCTTCCTCTATTACGAGAACATCGACGGTGGACACTCGGCCGCCGCCAACCAGCGCGAAACCGCACGCCGCTCGGCGCTGGAATTCACCTATCTCGCCAGGAAGCTGATCGAGGGGAAATAGGCGACAGGCCTATCGCCGGACCATGATCCTGGGCGGTCCGGCAGTGAGCCGGCCAACGATGGCGGAGCCCTCAAAGCCAGCCTCGATCGCCCCGGTCAGAACGATGGGCGCGACCTCGGGAGAGACCGCGATCAGGAGCCCGCCGCTGGTCTGGGGGTCGCAGAGTACGTCTCGCCGCCAGTCTTCGAAACCCGCAGGCAGGCTTACCGCATCGCCATAGCTGGACCAGTTGCGGGTCGCGGCGCCTGTGCGCACGCCCTCGCGCGCGAGGGTTTCGACGCCCGGGAGAAGGGGCGCTGAAGATGCATCGATCTCGGCGGTGAGGCCCGCGCCGCGCGCCATTTCCAGCACATGCCCAAGCAAGCCGAAGCCCGTGACATCGGTCAGTGCGTGAACGCCCGCCACGTCTCCCAGATCCTTGCCGAATATGTTGAGCTTTGTGGTCGAGGCGATGAGTGCTGCATAGCCCACGGCGTCGAGGCGATCCTGTTTCAGGGCGGCGCTGTAGACGCCGACGCCAAGCGGCTTGGTGAGAATCAACAGGTCGCCCGGACGGCCCGTGCGGTTGGTCAGGAGTTTGTCGGGGTGGACGAGGCCAAGCGCCACAAGTCCGTAGATCGGCTCTTTGCTGTCGATCGAGTGGCCGCCGGCGACGGGCACGCCGGCCGCAGCGCAGACAGATGCGCCGCCGACCAGAATCTGCCGGATCATCTCGACGGGCATGGCGCCGACCGGCATGCCGACAATCGCCAGCGCAAGGATGGGCGTTGCGCCCATGGCGTAGATGTCTGATAGCGCGTTGGTCGCGGCGATCCGGCCAAACTCGAAGGGATCATCGACGACAGGCATGAAGAAGTCCGTGGTCGCCACCAGCGCCTGCTGGTCGTTGAGGCGCCAGACAGCGGCGTCGTCCGAAGTCTCCGTGCCGACCATCAGGTCCGCAAACGGCGCCGGGACCGGCATGGTCGCCAGGATGTCGCGCAGCACGGAAGGAGCGAGCTTGCAGCCGCAGCCGCCGCCATGCGCAAGCGATGTCAGGCGAACGGTTTCCGGCATGGCGGGTCCTTCTGCTTGCCAGTCGACGGCAGTTTGATAGCAGGACGTGGATGCGGCCAACAGGGCGCAGGAATCGACAGGACCACGTGGCTGGCCAGGCGCAATGACAAATCCCGGAGCCACTGACGCCATCGACCGGCGGTCACGGTCTCAATTCGACATGATCATCGACGTGCGCAGTCCCGGGGAATTTGCCGAGGACCACATTCCCGGCGCGGTAAACCTGCCGGTGCTGGACAATGAAGAGCGGGCGATCGTCGGCACGATCTATGTCCAGGAGTCACGCTTCCGGGCGCGCCGCGTGGGTGCGGCCATGGTTGCGCGAAACGTTTCGCGGCATCTCGAGACCGCGCTGTCCGGAATGTCCGCCGACTTCCGGCCGCTTGTCTATTGCTGGCGTGGTGGACAGCGATCGAACGCCATGGCGACGATTCTTGCGCAGGTCGGCTGGCGAACCATGGTGCTTCAGGGCGGCTACAAGACTTACCGCAGATGGGCGCAGGCCCGCCTCTACGAGACCGAGCTTCCTCTTCAGGTCGTTCTTCTCGATGGCGGCACGGGCTCAGGCAAGACAGCCATTCTGAAGCGTGTGGCGGACCTGGGTGTCCAGGTCATCGATCTCGAAGAACTGGCCCGGCACAGGGGATCGCTGTTCGGTGCGCTGGCCGGAACGGCGCAACCTTCGCAGAAATGGTTCGAGTCCTCCCTTCTCGATCTGCTCGATGGAATGGATCCTGGCCGGCCCCTGCTGGTGGAGGCTGAGTCCAGCAAGGTCGGCCAGCGATCAATTCCGCCGGCGCTGTGGAATGCGATGCTGCGCGCCCAACGCATAGAGCTGAGCGCGCCGCTGGAAGCGCGGGTGTCCTATCTGCTCCAATCCTATCCCGAGATCATCGAGGACCGGCCCGCGCTTGAAGCAGCGTTGACGCGCCTTGAGGTCTATCCCGGACGCAAGCGGCTCAAGAGCTGGCGGCTTCTGGCCGATGCCGGAGATTTTTCCAGCCTCGTGAGGGAAGTCGTGGAGCTTCACTACGATCCCTCCTATTTGCGATCGAGCCGGAGAGACCAACGGGCAAGGCTGGGAGCCGTGATGCTCGAATCCTTTGATGAGCGGGCGCAGATTGCGGCTGCTCGTGAAATCTCTGATGTCATGAAGGCGACGTTCGGAAGGCTGTGAACGCGCCTTTGCCCGGCTCTCGCCACGCCCGGCGAACGCTGGACCCGTTCTCCGCGTGGACGTACGGTTCGCAAGCTGAAGGCGCGGGCGCCTCGGGAAGCGGAGGACACCATGGGTGACGCCAGCGTTCGCGAGCCGCCTCTGGTCAGCTTCGCTCCACCTGAAAAGCCGCTCTCGCTTCTGAAAATGATCAAGATCGCGCGCGAAAACGGCATGGCGACGATCCCGCGCGGCGCCTATGAAGAGCTGATCTACGAAATGAAGGGCGGCGGTGGGCGGGCGCTGGTAGTCAGCGATCCGACGGGCGTGAAGCGCGTTCTCCTGGACAACGTCGCCAACTATCCCAAGACGCCAGAGGATACGCCCTTCCTCTCTGCCGCCTTCGGCGATGGGTTGCTGACCCTCGATGGCGAGAAGTGGCGCGCGCACCGCCGCCTGATGTCGCCGCCCTTCGACCATCGCAGTATCGTTTCCTACGCGTCCGGGATGGTGGAGGCGACCGAGCAGTTTCTGGAAGAATGGGACAGAAAGGGACCGGGGGCCGAGATCGACATCGCTGATGCGATGACCGCACTGACCCTGAAGATCATTTCCCGCGCCATGTTCTCCGCCGACAGCGAGGAGATTGGCGGGCTGCTTGGTTCGACGTTCGAGCGCGGGCTTGGAGCAATGAATTTCGGCTTGCTGGACATCCTGCCGGTGGTTGGCCCGATCCGCATGCGCGGCAAGATCGCGGGCATCCGCAAGATTTTCAGCCAGCTCGATGCGGCCATGCACAAGCTGATCCAGGAGCGCGTCAAAGCCGGCGGCGAGGGCGCGAACGATCTGCTGGGCCGGCTGGTCGCTGCCCGCGATGCGGACACCGGCCTTGCGCTGACCGATCAGGAAGTGCGCGACGAGATGGTGATCATCTTCTTCGCTGGCCATGAGACGACCGCAGTGGCGATGACATTCGCCTTCTATCTGCTGGCGCAAAGGCCAGCGGAGGCAGCCAGGCTGCACGAGGAGCTGGATCGCGTTCTCGCTGGGCGCGCGCCGACCTACGAGGATCTCGAGAATCTGCCTTTCACGCGCATGGTGATCGAAGAGACGATGCGCCTCTATCCTCCAGCGCCGGGGCTCAGCGGCCGCCAGGCTGCGGCCGATGACGTGATTTGCGGCCACAAGGTCGAGAAGGGCACGCAGGTCTTTGTCGCGCCGTGGATCATCCATCATCATGACAAGCTGTGGGATGCCCCTCACGCTTTCGATCCCGGGCGCTTTTCCGCCGAACGCAGCAAGGGGCGGCCACGCTTTGCCTATCTTCCGTTTGGAGGCGGGCCGCGCGTCTGCATCGGCGCAAGCCTGGCGATGACCGAGGCGTGCCTGATCCTGGCGACGGTGGCGCAACGCTACAGCCTCAGCCTCGTGCCGGGCCAGGATATCGCCCTCCGCGTCCGCATCACATTGCGTCCCCGCGACGGTATCCGGATGACGCTGTCGCGACGCGGAAGCTGAACGAGGGATCAGGAAAAGATTGCAGGGCTCCGTGCACGTCAGCTTGACGCTCGCGTACAACAAGGCGTCAGCTTGGCTTCCGTTACTGACAGGAGGCTGACATGAGCGTGTATCGCGTCACCGACATCATCGGCACGAGCAGCAAGAGCTGGGAGGATGCGGCGCGAGAAGCGCTCGCCACGGCCGCGGCATCCCTGCGTGACCTGAGGGTGGCTGAAGTCATCGCGCAGGACATTGCGCTTGGCGATGACGGCAAGATCGAGACCTTCCGCACCAAGCTGCGCGTCAGTTTCAAGTACGAGAAGTAGCGCCTCAGGAACTGGCGGCCACGCAACTGGCGCGAGAATTGTGTTGACCGCCATTCCCCTTGGCGTTGTCATCGGCGGGCTGAACGAACGTACAGCCCGCGTCGTTAGCTGTTTGGGTTAGGGGAATATCATGGCCAAAGCAAAGCGGACGCGCGCAGCGCGTCCGAAATCCAGTCCTGTAAAGAAAGCCACTCGCAAAGCATCGGCAAAGGCGAAGAAGCCGGTAGCCGGGAAAACCGCCAAGGCGGCCAAGGCCGCGAAGGCGACGAAGGCGACCAAAGCGACGAACGAAAGCGCCCAAGACACGCTGATCACAAAGCTGAAGTCCTACGTCCGCGCCAATGCCGAAAGCTTCCTGGCGGATCCGAACATCACCAGCGTCGGCATCGGCTACAAGAGTACCGGCGGCAAGCGAACGAAGCAGATATCCCTGCAATTCACGGTCGGAGAAAAAGTCCGGCCCGAAGCGCTGGGCGCGCTTGGTACAACGCCGATACCGCGCACCATCACGGTTGGCGGTGTGGAAGTGCCCACCGATGTGCTCGAGCGCAGCTTCTCGCCAGCCTACAAGGTTGTGCAGGCCGAGGCCAAGGACCCGCGGCGCGAGCGCGCGGATACGATACGTCCCGGCATCAGCGTAGGCAGCGTCAGAACGACAGCCGGTACGCTTGGCGCTTTTGTGCGCGATCGAACCAGCGGACAGATCGTCATTCTCTCGAACTGGCACGTGCTCAACGGACCGGACGGACAGATCGGCGATGACGTCGTTCAGCCCGGGCAATTCGACGACAACCGGGTTGAGCGCAACAAGATCGGCAAGCTGATCCGCAGCCATCTTGGTCCCGCAGGAGACTGCGCAATCGCGTCGGTGTCCGGCCGGACGATCGCCAACGACATCCTCGGCATCAACACGACCTTTTCCCTGCTTGGGGAGCCGGACCTCGATGATCGCGTTGTGAAAAGCGGTCGAACGACAGGCGTAACCTACGGCGTCGTGACCCGCGTCCATGTGAACACCCGGATCAACTATGGCGGCGGTGTTCAGGAAACGATCGGTGGGTTCGAGATCGGGCCTGATCCGGATCATCCCGCCGCCAACAACGAAATCAGCCGGGGCGGCGATTCCGGATCGGCGTGGCTGGCGGCGGGTGCAGCCAAGAGCGCGAGTTCGACCAAGAAAACAAAGAAAGCCAAGACGCCCAAAAAGACTACAGCCCCTGGCGTGATGCTGGGCCTGCATTTTGCGGGAGACAATGACGAAGGCGGCGCATCGGAGATCGCGCTGGCCTGCTACGCGAAGTCAGTCTTCAACAAGCTCGAGATCGAGCCTGTCGGGACCATTGCGCAAATGGCGGCTTCGGCTGAAGACGCCGACGAATTTCGCACGGGGTTCGATACGGCTTTCCTGCCGTTTGCCGTTCCAAGGCCGACCTTCACGAAGAAGCGGCGTGCCGATCTTGCTGATCTTTCGGGCTCGAACGAGATCAAGTATTGCCACTTCTCGGTCTGGCTGAGCCAGGCGCGGCGCTACCCGCTCTGCGTGGCGTGGAATATAGACGGCGCGGCGTTCAAGCGCCTCAATCGCGTCAGCTTCCGGACAGATCGCCGGGGTGACTTGGTCGACTACCAGCTCACCAATGACATCTATCGCGACAACGTTCTCGACAAGGGGCACATCGCGCGGCGCGCCGACCTGTGCTGGGGGTCGATGGAGGAGGCGAAGCAGGGCAATTACGACAGCTTCTATTACACCAACATCGCCCCGCAGCATGAAGCGTTCAACCAGAGCGACGACCGGTCAGCCGACCCGGATGGCGGCGTCTGGGGCAGGCTCGAGAACACGGTGTTCGACACGGAGCAGCCACACGATCTCAAGGTCTCGCTGATGGGCGGGCCTGTCTTCTCCAGCCGCGACAAGCGGTTCACGCAGGAAGGGGAGGAATGCTTTCTCCCTCGCGAGTTCTGGAAAGTCGTCGCTTATGTCGACGACGAGGACAACAAGGAGAAGTCGTTCGCCTTCCTTCTGACCCAGGCCAGCCTCGTTTCCAATCTGCCGCAGCCGCAGGGTCTCGACTTCGATGATTGGGTTTGGGCCCGCATCACTTTCGATGACCTGGAGCAGAAGACCGGCATCCGTTTCCCGACCGCTCTCAAGAGCAGGGAGTCGCCCTTCGCTACGCAGCAGGCGCTGAGCGAAGGTCCGGCAATTCTTCCGATCCTGCGGCCGGAAGACTATTTCGCCTGAGCATGACGTTTCCTCATGGCTGACCGGTCATGAGGAAACGTGCGATGCTAGCCGTCCACGAGTTGCTGGATCACCGGCGCGAGCAGTTTCTGCAGCGTGGCGGGCGGCGTCTTTGCCAGGGCGGAGAGGCCGCAACTGAAGATCGGGGCATGACATGGCGCAGACAGTGTTGGTGACGGGCGGCACGGGGTTCATCGCTGGCTGGTGCATCGTGGAGCTGCTGCAGCGCGGGTACGACGTGCGGACCACTGTGCGGAGCGTGGCGCGGGAGGCGGGGGTGCGTGCGGCGGTGGCGACGCAGGTGGAGGGGGGTGGTGGCGCGCGGCTGGTGTGTGTGGCGGCGGACCTGATGCGGGACGATGGGTGGGACGCGGCTGTGGCGGGGTGCGAGTATGTGCTGCATGTGGCATCCCCGCTGGGTGGCGCGCCGACGAAGGATGCGGACGAGTTGGTGCGGCCGGCGCGCGAGGGCGCACTGCGTGTGCTGCGCGCCGCGGTGAAGGCCGGCGTGAAGCGTGTGGTGATGACGTCGTCCTGTGGCGCGGCGATACCGGCGAAGATGGGTGTGAACACGGTGAGCGACGAGACGGTGTGGAGCGATCCGGTGGCGCAGCAGGGCGACCACTACCGTCTGTCGAAGACGCTGGCGGAGCGTGCGGCGTGGGAGTTCATGCGTGTGGAGAGTGGCGCGACGGAGCTGGTGACCATCCTGCCGGCCGCTGTGTTCGGCCCCGTGCTGTCGATGGAGGGGCTGGGGTCCGTGCAGTTCATCCAGCGCCTGATCGATGGGCGTCTGCCCCGCATTCCCAATGTGGGGTTCAACGTGATTGACGTGCGCGACTGTGCGACCGCCCATGTGCTGGCCATGACAGCGCCCGGCGCGGCGGGCCAGCGCCTGATCACCGCGGGAGACTTCATGTGGATGAAGGAGGTCGCGGCGACCTTGCGTGCGAGGCTCGGAGACCGCGCGCCGAAGATACCAACGAAGGGACTGCCGGATTTTGTGGTCAACATCGGCGCGAATTTCTCGCATGCGCTGAAGACGCTTAAGCCGCTGGTCCAGCGCAGCCACCGGTTTTCGGCGGACAAGACGCGGCGCGTGCTTGGCTGGTCGACGCGTCCGGCGACGGAGACCGTGATCGATTGCGCGGAAAGCCTGCTCGCCGGGCAGAAGGCTGCGGCCTTATAAACAGAACCGCCCCAGAGCTTTTCTCCGGGGCGGCCTGGTTCGGGCCGATGGGATGGCCTAGTTGGCAAGGATCGAAGCGATGATGCCGGTCGCGATGGCGGCCATGAGAATCTCGCCCGTGTTGTCGTCACGCACGTAGTGGTAGCCACGCGGCGGCGCCTTCAGGTGGCGGGCGCGATAGTCGACCTCGACATGACGGTTGCCGTAATAGCCGAGACGATCGCCGCGAGCCCACGGCTTGAAGCCGAGCTGGAAGCCCTTCACGCGATAGACAGAGGCAGGCGGCGGCCCGTAGTGCCACACATTCTTGACGTAGTAGCCGTTGTGGACCTTCGCGTCCCCCAGCGGGCGTTCGGGCGCGCATCGCGCCACAGCCTGTTGCCGTGGTTGTCCTGGCGGGCGTCTCTCCGGTCGTCGCGGCGGTCATCGCGCCTGTCGTCACGGCGATCGTCTGATTGCTGGGAGCCACGGCCCTGATCGGCGAAGGCCGGGGCGGCGAGAGGGGCGGTCATCGTGAGGATGGCCGCGGCGGCGAGAAGGATGCGTTTCATATCAGATCTCCATTTTTCGCCCGTCGCCGCCGGGGAGGAATGGCGGTGCGGGTGTGAGACCAGAGAACGCCTGAGCGCGTGAATGGACGTTATGAGCTGCGTTTAGTTACGTTCATCGCTGTCGCAAGATGTCGCAAGACCTGCTTTGGAGCGGCTGCATTGACAAGACGAGACAACGTTCGCAACGACGTGACGTTGATATGCGGCGCGGCGCGTCGCCTTTAGCGCGCGGCGGTCTGGCGATAGTCAGGAGCAACGCCTGTGCTGCGCCAATAGTTGTCCAGGCCAATTGTCGAGACAAGCTGTTCGAAACGCGGGTCGTGTTGCCACACACTCAGAGGCGGAGCGAAAAGGAACAGTGTCTCGCGCGAGCGCACGCCAAGATACTCGCCCTGTTCCGGCGTGAAGTAGGTTTGCGCGACCGGGAAGGGCTTGTCGAAGAAGTAGGCATTGGCGGCATCGAAAGCAGCGTCGAAATCGCCGAGAGCGCCTGCGAACAGCGCGGCGTTTCGTGCGTACCCGAGGCCGTTGCGAGCGGCTGCAAGGTTCATGTCGACGGCGCGGGTGCGGTCCGCTGCGGAGCCAGACTGCAGGGCTCGCGCTGCGACTTCCACGAGCTCGAAATCGGATACTGGAACGCCAGGCGGCCGGCTGGACTTGTCGGCCAGCATGTCGAGTGCGGCGCGAATGTTTCCGCCATGCATCCAGAGATAGAGCCGTCCGAACCACACTGAAATGTCGAGCGGCCAGAGCTCGTGCGCCTTCTGGATGGTACGCTCTGCATCCTCCAGCCGACCGGAATACCAGTAGACGATTGCCAGTTCGAAATGCCGACGTGCAATCAGAGGTGTTTGCGTGACAGCGCGCTCGGCCAACGGCACGCTCTCGCGCAACCGACCAGTGGAGCCAAGAAGTTCCGCGAGGGCGCGGCTGACAGGGGCCAGACGAGGCTGATGTCCCAGCGCGTCGCGGTAGGCTGCCTCAGCCTCCTCCCATCGCTGATAGATAGGTGGAAGCAAGGCCAGCGCTCCTAGCGCATCGGCATTATCGGGATCGAGAGCCAGCGCTCGATCCGCCGCATCCCTGGCGCGCGCGGAGAACGCCCCGTGCTTTTCAGGAGGGTTGGTCGCGAAGCCATATATGTAGGCCAGCGCGAGGGCGGCCCACGCGTCGGAATAGTCTGGGGCAAGACCGACGGCTTCCCGCAGGAACGAAATGGATTGCGCGACCGCTGCCGCATCGTCCGTCGCCCCGACTTCGATGGCGCGCCGATACAGTTCCGTGGCGCGCGAAGGCAGCGACGGTGATTGAGTGAGACGCCACGCTGCCGCTGCGCCTATGATGGCGATGCCCACGCCGGAGGCGAGCAGGGCCCTGCGGCCGAGGCGGAACTTTCCGTGCGATGGCAGATCGCCGTGCATAGCACTTTCCGAGGGGGCGGCGACGCCTGACGATGTGGCGGGCGAGGCAGGCCGGTCCGCAGGTTGAGCTGGAGCGACGCCTGTCACGAGGAGCCGGTAACCCACCTTGGTGATCGTCTCGACACTGAAATCCTGGCCGTTCGTCAGCTCAGCCAGCCGGCGGATGCGGGAAATCACCCGATTGATCGCATCGTCACTGACGACGCGTCCTTCCCAGCAGGCTTCGATCAGTTCGTCGCGGGTCACCACCTCGCCGCCGGCCCGCGCAAGCACGATCAGGACCGCCATCACGCGAGGCTCCACGATCTCGCGGCCGCCAGCGAACACGACCTCCCGTGTCGAAGGCCTCACCTCGAGTCCACCGAGCCGTAGCGCAGGTTCGTGCGCAAGGTTCATCGTGCGGTCTCGATTTTTTGCTGCGTTGTCTGCCCGAGGTGCAAGGGTTTGGATCCGGTTATCCGATATCTGTCCTGAAGCCGATCAGCCCTGGATGCATTTGCACCAATGCACGCCCGGGAGCGTCGATTGATAGGGCAGAGTCAGGCCAACGCCAACAGGTGTCCGGGTGTTCAGCACGGGTCTCTGGGCAGCGATGTCCCTATTCCTCCAGCGCGGTTACTTCCAGCGCGCGGCCGGTGCGTTCCTGTTCGCGGGCGCCGGAGAGGATGTTGAACAGGCCGTAGTTGCCTTCGTGGCAAGCGTATTCGTACACATTGCCGTCGATCTTCCGCCACGCGATCTCGCCTTTCCACGTCTGCGTGTAGACCTCGGGGTCCTCGACTGTGAACGCGTAGACGATGTCCTCGGGGCCGACGCGGGTGATGCGTTCCGTGAGCGTTCCCGTGTCGGAGATGAAGACCTGGCCGGCCTGCTGGCGGTTGTAGTTTCGGGTCTGCACGACCAACGTGTCGCCCTCATACCAGGCGCCGGAATCGCCCATCCATTTGGCGATCGCGCTGGGCCCACGGCCGCGCGCGGCCTCCGCAGCGTCCTTGAAGACGGGGATGATGCGCGCGTCGTGGATCATTTCGACCTCGAGCATCACATAGCCGGGCGTCTGCACGACCTGGATGTTGTTGTTGTAGAGGCCGCTGAGCATCACGGGTCCACCGAGATTACCCATGAGCACGCAGCGCTCGCCCGTGCCGCGCGATTCCGGTCCGAGATAGGCGTCGGCCGCGCCGCCGCCGTCTGAGGATTTGGGCGCTTCGACCGCGTCGATGAAGGGCTTGGGATCGCCGGCCTTGACAGGCGTCGCTTTCACCTTCGGCGGCGCCTTGGACTTCGCAGACGCCGTTACTTTCGAAGTGAAGGCGAGCGACTCCGGAGCGGGCTTGTAGGTTCCGTCGCGCGTGGCGTTGGGCCGCCAGGTTTCGAGCTTCTTGCGGCCGGCGGGAGACATGGGCACACGGCCATTCGCCGGCTCGGTGATCCACGACGAGCGCAGCTCGCCATTGATCGTCGCGATCTTCGAGCCGGGATCGACCCACACGGCGTTGTAGTTGCCGACGCCGGGCAGCGATTTGGCTTTCACCGGCGCGCCCGTGGACTGGTCGGTAGGCAGCTTCTCGGCGGCGGTGCGGGCGTTGTTGAAGTCCCTGGCCTCAAGCGCCTTGGCCTCTTCCGGGGTAAGCACCAGCTTGTCGATGCCAGCGGGACGCGTGAGCTTGGTGATCGAGGCATTGGTCCAGACGCCTTCGATATCGGGCGCGCCCCAGCTTGTCTTTGGCGGCTGATAACTTGCCTGGGCCAGCGCTGCGGGGCTCGCCGCCAGCGCAAGGATCGCCACTCCAACTCCAGCAAACAGCACTTTCATGTTCGCTCCCCTGTCGTTTCTTTTGCGGCGGAGCCTACTCCCTTTCTCGAACCGGCCAAGATGGGGCGTGTCTGTGCGGGCTGGGCCGGATTCGATAGGGTGAGGGAACAGAAAGTCCGAGGACTACGCCCATGAGCCTTGCCGTGACGGAACATGATCACCGCAGCGCGCGGCATACGAGCCACTATCTCGCATGCGGGCCGGAAAACGGGACGCCGATCATCTTCGTGCATGGCTGGCCCGAGCTGTCGCATTCCTGGCGGCATCAGCTGCCGGTGTTTGGCGGGCTGGGCTTTCGCGCTATCGCGCCGGACCTGCGGGGACATGGACGCTCCAGCGTCTATCCGCGCCATGAGGACTACGCGCTCGAGCCTATCGTTGGCGACATGATCGAGCTGCTCGACAGCCTCGGCGCGAAGAAGGCGGTGTGGGTCGGACATGACTGGGGCGGGCCGGTCGTGTGGTCGATCGCACAGCAGCATCCGGACCGGTGCCATGGCGTCGCCGGGCTTTGTGTTCCCTATCAGCCCGAAGGCTTTGCCGTTGAGAACACGATCCCACTGGTCGACCGCAGCATCTATCCGGAAGACAAGTATCCGGCCGGGCAGTGGGACTATCAGCTGCATTATCGCGAGAATTTCGCGGCCGCCCAGCAGGAGATGGAAGCCGATGCGGCAGCGACGGTGCGCGTGCTGTTCCGGGGTGGCAACCCGGCAATGCAGGGCAAGCCAGCGGTAACCGCGGCGGTGCGCGCCAATGGCGGATGGTTCGGCCCGCTTGGCCGTGCTCCTGAGGTCCCGCTTGATACACGAGTGCTGTCAGCGGAAGAGGCTGCACTCTACGGCGAGGCCCTGACGCGCAATGGCTTCTTCGGACCCAACTCGCTTTACATGAATGCGCAGAACAATCTTCGCTATGCGCAGAAGGTGAAGCAGAACTGGCAGCTGAAGATGCCGGTGCTCTTCCTGCACGGGCGCTATGACTTTGTCTGCGCAACAGTTGGAACCCGGCTTGCCGATCCGATGCGGGCGTCGGTTGCGGACCTCACCGAAGCCATCGTCGACACTGGCCACTGGATGGCGCAGGAGCGGCCAACGGAGGTCAGCGCTCATCTTGCCCGCTGGCTGGCGGCGCGGTTTCCTGATCTCTGGACCACATCGGCCTGAACGCGCGCTCGGAGTTCGGCCGACACGCTTTTTGTTCAACTCGACATTCGCGCTCGATTTCTCGCTGGCGTCGATCGTCGCCTTCGCATGCTCGACGGCGATCGGCGTGGCATTCGGCTTCCTGCCGGCGCGCAGCGCATCGAAGCTCGATCCCACCGAAGCGCTCGCGCGTGAGTAGCAATGTGTACTGAATCGGGACGTGGCCAAAAGTTCATGCGCGAACTGCAGAAATATCCACCGGCGATTGCGCACACGCCTGTCGCGGCACGGTTTTCGTGTCTGCGATCGAGGTCGCGAAAAGATTCATACGAGAATCAACAATGTCCGCATCCGGATGAACTGGGTGTAATCGGAGCGAGGTGCTTTTGTCGTGTCTGACGCGAGCCTGTCGCGCTGCAACGTGCTGAAAGCGTGAAGGTTTGCGGTCATTTCACTTGCCGCCTCCCCTCGGCGGTCCATGTTCCCGACGAGGTGATGGAGGTTTACTCAATGTCTTTGAAAACTATCGGCGCGGCTATCGCGCTCGCAATTGCTGCGACCGCGTGTCAGCAGATCCCTGAAGATATGACCGTGGTGGAATACTGCGCCAGCCCGGACAACCTGAACAAGGACGTGTGCAAGGTGAACGTCGAAATCGACGGCCAGAAGCGCGCGCTTGCCGAAACGAACATGAGCCTCAGCCAGGCTCGCCAGATTGCCGACAATGCGCTCGCGCGCGCTAACAACGCCCAGTCCTCGGCTGACGCCGCCAAGGCCACGGCCGATGCGGCGATGACGCAAGCCCAGTTCAACTGCGAAACCAAAACCGTCCAGCGGTCGAAAACCGGCACGTGCGGTGAAGGCTATCGCGTGCTGAGCTGCGTGCAGACGCGCTTCACGTATAGCGCCGGCGCTCCGTCGATCCTGCGTGAGATCAGCGACGAAGGCTGCCGCTTCAACGACAAGGTCCTCGAAATGCAGGTCCGTTGCTGCACCACGGGTCCGGCGCCGGTTCAGACCGAAGCCAGCACCCCGGTTGTGCCGCAACCGACTGCGCCGCAGACCCCCGCCCAGTCGTCGTAAGGCTGACGATTCGGTTCTAGACTAGTCTACTCAGCGAGACGCCGCTCCCGACGGGGGGCGGCGTTTTGCTTTTGGCGTCAGGCATGTTGGGCGACCGGCCCGCGGGCCTGTTTCTCGCTGAGCAGCATCGTCACGCCCAGCACCAGGGTCCACAGCGCCCAGAGCGAGAAGCTGATCGCATTGGTGATTGCGGCCATGGGGACGCCGAACGGCTCGAGCATGCCGGCCATGACGCCGAAGCTGAGCGCGACACCCGCTACAGCGAGGATACGCCGGCGGTCGAAAACGAGGGCCGAGACAAGCAGCGTCCAGAGGCCGGTGAACAGATAACCAAAGTGTTCGCCGACGCCGAGGCCGAGATAAAGGTTGGTGGCGTCGAAGATCGAGATGGCCATCGCCTTGTCGATATCGGTTGCGCCGGGTCCGGCGTAGGCAGCAGCAAGGCTTGGGGTAAGGATCACCCAGCGCAGCAGGCCCAGCGCCTGGACGAGGCCGGCGAGTACGCCGAAGCCGATCGAGAGCGAGGCAAGGAAGTTGTCGCGCTTCCATAGCATCAGGCCCGCGCCAATGGTCGCCGGGATCATGCCGAGCGCCGCCGCCATCATCGTATACCAGTAGAGATGAAGATCGGCGCCGGCGCTGGAAAAGCGCATCAGCACTTCGCCAGCCGGGTGGCGGAGGATGTCCGGATAATCGAACGTCATCTGCAGGCCGGTGAAGCCAGCGGTGAAAACGAGTGGAACAGTGATGAGGAGAGCGGCGGTCACGCCTTTTGCCGAGGTCATTTCGATTTTCCTTTGGTGTAGGGAGCAAGGATGCGGCGGAACATGCGGACGCCCTGGTCCATGTCCGCCGGGGATAGCTGTTTCCCGCCCGCGTCCTTGAAGACGAGCCAGAAATCGCCAACCAGCCAGAGCAGCTGCGTAATCTCGTCGAAGGCCTTGTCATCGCCGGGACTGGTCATCAGTCCGGCTTTGACGAAGTGCCTGAGGAGTTGGACCGTGTCGGCCATGCCAGCCTCGCGGTTAGAGCGGTATTCGCCTGCGAGATCCTCGTCGGCAGCCAGGAGCATGGTGAGGTCGCGGAAGAAGAAGCGGTAGCGCCACTGGATGTCGAAATTGCCGGCCGCCATGCTTGCCATTGTTCCAATGCTCGGAGCCTTGCCGGCGGGCAGGGCGTAGTTCGCCGCCCACTCCGCGACGACGCGTGCGAAAAGCTCGCGCACGATCCCGGCCTTGTTGCGAAAGTGATAGTAGAGATTGCCCGGGCTGATCCCGAGCGCTTCGGCAATATGGTTGGTTGTAACATTTGCCGAGCCGCGCTCGTTAAACAGGTCAAGCGCCGCATCGAGAATACGGCTGCGCGTGTCTGCCTTTGTTTCAGTCCTGACCTTGGGCGAGGGCATCCGGCGCATCCTGTAGAGTATTTGCTCTAATTGGATGTAGAGCTATTACTCTAAATCGTCAAGCGCCTTTTTTTGGCGTGTCGGCAGGCGCAGCAGGCGTAAGGTGGCCCGCTGGAGGACGAGAATGATCCTGATCACCGGAACGGTTGTGGTGGCGCCCGAGAATCGCGCGGCCTTTCTCAAGGCGGCAGAGCATCAGGTGACGCATTCGCGGCAGGAAGAAGGGTGTCTCGGCTATACCTGCAACGAGGACGTGATGGCGCCGAACACGTTCGTTTTCGTCGAGCGCTGGCGAGACCAGGCTGCGGTGCAGATCCACTTCGCCAAGGACTACAGCCGGCTGCTGGTGAGCGAGATGCAGCGGCTGGCGATCAATGCACCAGTAGTGGAGATCCACGAAGTCGCGGGCACGCGGCAGCTGAAGCCGGGCCGGTGATGGCCAAGAGAAAAGGCCGGCGCTTGGCGCCGGCCTTCCCGTTTACAGCAATCAGTCAGGTCAGTTCGTCACTCTCACCGAGATGCCGAGCACGCGGGGCTCGTTGACGAAGGCGGTGTTGTTGTTGAAGTCGATGCCACCCTTGATGTTGTCCTCGTCCGTGATGTTGCGGGCGAACGCCGCTACTTCCAACGAGCCGTCGGTGCGCGCCCAGCCGAATTTCAGGCCGCCTTCGAACTGGCCATCGGTCTGGAACTCGGTCGACTCGTAGAGGAAGAGGTTGGTGTCGCCCTGCCAGGCCCAGTCGGTGAAGGCGAAGAGTTCGCCGCCGTCGCCGAACGGCATGGAGTAGCGGGCGGTGATGTCCGCCGTCATCTCCGGCGCATTGGGGAAGGGGTTGCCGTCGATCAGCGCGCGAGTGGTGGCGGCGATCACGACCGTCGGGTCGGTGACGGTGCACTGGGCGCAGATGCCGACCGCCAGGTTCGGATCATCGATCTCCGTATCGGTATAGGCCAAGCCGCCAGTGAAGACGAGGTTGTCGAGGGGCGCCCATTCGGCGTCGACTTCGAGGCCCCAGGCCTTGCCCTTGTCGGCGTTGATCAGTTGCACCGTATTGCCGGCGCCGCCCACGGCGGAGAACTGGATGTCTTCGACCTCATAGGTGAACACCGCGCCGTTGAGACGCAGCGTGTCGTTGAGAAGCGTCGATTTCCAGCCGGCTTCCCAGGACAGAACCGTCTCGGATTGTGCAACCGAAGGCGGGCTGAAAAAGGCGACGTCGCGGCCCTGGATGGAAGGACCACGGAAGCCGTCGGCGACGCGCGCATAGACCGACACACCGTCGTTCAGCGCGTACATGCCGCTGAGATCCCAGCTGACGTGATCGCCCGAGACCGAACGGTTGTTGGCCGGCGCGCCGAGGACGGAGAAGTCTTTGTCATCGTCGGTGTAGCGCAGGCCGCCTGTGACTGTGAGCGCTTCGGAGAGGTCGTAGCTTGCCTGACCGAAGACCGCCCACGACGTGTTGTCGTGCGTGACAGTGGTCGGAGGCGGGAAGCCCAGTGGACCCACCGTGGTGATGGTGAAGGACGAGTCGAAGAAGAAGACGCCGGTCTGCCAGGAAAGCGGTCCGCCCGTGTCGCTGGCGAGTCGGATTTCCTGAGTCTTCTGTTCGAGTTCGTCGAGGCCGTCGCGCGTATCGCTATCGAACGGGATAAATCCCGGGCCGGAGCCAGCGACGCCGCCGTCGATGTCGCCGCGGCTGGAGCCTTCGGTGGTTTCGTAGGCTGTGATCGAGGTCAGCTCGATGTCACCGAAGTCATAGCCAATGTTCAGCGACGAGCCCCAGCCATTGTATTCCTGCGGGTTGCCGCCGCCCTGGTTGAAACGGACGCTGTTGCGGTCGTAATTGCCGTTGAGGCCATTCGTGCCAGGTGTAATCACGTTGGCGCGGAAGACGGCCGATGTGCCGACCAGATTGCGAGCGTGCACGTTGAGCAACACGTCGAGCTGGTCGTTGGGGGCATAGAGCAGCTGGAAGCGGCCGGCGGTTTCATCATAGCCGCCCAGATCTTCGCGGCCTGGCGTGAAGGTGTTGTCGATCCAGTCATTGCGGTGCTGCACGAGCACGGAGGCGCGCGCCGAAAGACCCGGCGCGATCGCGCCAGAGACAGCGCCGTCGAACGACATCGTGCCGAACGTGCCGGCCGATGCCGCGGCGCGGGCTTCGAAGTTCTCAGTGGGGCGCGCGGTGGTGAAGCGAATGATGCCAGCCGTGGTGTTGCGGCCGAACAGCGTGCCTTGTGGACCGCGATAGACCTCAACGCGGTCAAGGTCGAACAGCGGGGTCGATTTCAGGACCACGTTTTCCATGACCACGTCGTCCATGATCACGGAGACGGGCTGGGAAGCAGCGAGGTCGAAGTCGGTGTTGCCGAGACCGCGGATGTAGAAGCGCGGCGCCACTCGGCCGTTGGAGCTTTCGGCGTAGAGGCCCGGCACGCGCGTTGCGAGCGCCAGCACGTCCTCGCCGCCCGAGAAGATGGCGCCAATCTGATCGGAGGGAAGAGCGGCGGCGGAGACTGCAACTGTCTGCAGATCTTCTTCGCGCTGGTTGGCGGTGATGATGATGACGTCGAGGCGCGAGTCGTCCGTTTCCTGCGCCGTGGCAGGCGCCGCAAACAGGGCGGCGGCGGATACCGCGGCCATCAGGCTCGCGATCAGTTTCGCTCCGGTGGACCGGGACATGGCGGGGACTCCCTGGATGAAATTCTGGCGCGGACATCATCGCAACGCGCGCGATGAGTCTTGCGCGGCAGGCGTGGAATCGTCCGCCCACGTCGTTTTGTGACAATTCGATGCAAGCGCGACACGGCTCCGGTCACGTCAAGGGTGCTGCATTTCGCGCGTGACGCGAAGGATTGCAGGCGTGTCAGACGTGAAGTGGGGGCTTCTACGCGATGATGTCCGGCGTGAGTTTGGAGGACAGCCAGGCAATGCGGTCCTTCACTCGCAGCTTCTCGCGCTTCAGTCCCATCACCTTGATGTCGTCGAGGCCTGTCGATTCAAGTTGTTCGATCTCCGCGTCGAGCGCGCGATGACGGGCGCGCAGCTCCTCGAGCTGCATCATCATCCCGTCCATGTCGGTGGGGTCGAAAACGATGTCGCTCAACCCGCGGCCTCCAGATCGATTCGGCAGGCGCCCGTCGCATCGGGAATCCGATCACGATTCAAGGCGCTGGAACGGAGAAAGTGGTGGACCCGGCGCACTGCCTGTCCGCCCTCCCGCCGGTGCGCGGCATATCAAATTCGGGGCCGACCGGGAAGGAGCGTCACGTGTCGTCGGGCGCCTTCCGCAGAGGCGGTGGGACGCTGGATTCCGGCGGCTTGCATTTTTTTCATGCGGAGGAGGCTTTCGACCGCTTTCAAGTCGTGACGCGCGAATTTCTTCGTGTTTCACTCCTGATCGCGGCTGGTAAGCGAGCCGCATCGGTCTCCCTGAATTTCCCCGAGACCGGCTGCGGACGCCTCCCGTCCGCATGTGGTCGGGGCGGGTTGTTGCTGGGCTGAAATTCCTTGCGGAACAAGGTCTGGCCGACCCCTGAACAGGAGAGACACCTCATGAACCTGGAAGCACGCGTTCGGGAGTTGAGTGAGCGTCACAAGCGGCTGGAAGCAGCGATTGATGCCGAACTGAAACATCCGGCCGGTGACGACCTGCGAATTCACGAACTCAAACGGAAGAAGCTTCGAATAAAGGACGAACTGGCCTCGCTTAGAACGAACTAGGCGGCCGCTCTAGCGAGTGCGTCCTGCGCTCGCCTCACGCTCCCTCGCATTCGGCTACAACGGCTCCGCGACCGCGATGGCTGGCTGCAATCGTGGCTCGTGCCCGAAGTCTTGATTGACGGCGCGCGCGCACCTGCGAAATGTGCATGATTGCAAGGCTCGGGGGCCTGGCGACGAGGATTGACCGATGCGAGGCCTGTGGGATCACGAACAACCCCTGTCGCCCAGCCTGCTGAGATCGGCCATGGCGCTGGTCGGCGGATTCCTGGCGTTGACTGCCGCCCTGATCCTCGCGGTGGCCGTCGGAAACGTGCTGGCAGGGAATTATGTCGCTGCGGCGCTGCAGGTTGCGGCCGGGATCGCGCTACCGTTCGCGATCTGGCTGAGTCTCAAGATGCTGGCGGACATGCTGACGGTGCTGAACCGCTCGCATGACCGCCTTGAAGGCATCGAGGAAAGGCTGGGCGAGGGTGCAGTCGTTTCGGCACCGCGTCCGGCAGTCCAGCCCAACGGTCCCGCTGCTGTTCGCGCGAGCGACGATGGACCGGCCTATCCGGTCGAAGACTGAACTATTCGCCTGCCGACTTGTTCTTGCCGAAGTTGGCGAAGAGCTGTTCGGCCGTGATGTTCTCGCGGGCCGGGGCTTCCTCACTATCCGCGGTCACGGCGACGTCTGCAGCCGGCGGCGGCGTAACGACCTTGCGCAGCGTCGGGCCAGCGAGGCGTGCATCTTTTTCCTCGCGCGTCTGGGTGCGCTTGGCGGCAGCCTTGGAGACCAGCGCGTCGAGTTCGATCTGCGAGCAGAGGCCCAACGTCACAGGGTCCACGGGTTTCAGGTTCGTTGCGTTCCAATGCTGGCGTGAGCGCACCGATTCAATCGTCGACTTGGTGGTTCCGATCAGGCGCGATATCTGGGCGTCGGTGATTTCGGGGTGGTGACGCAGGAACCAGGCGATGGCGTCCGGGCGGTCCTTGCGGCGCGAGACCGGCGTGAAGCGGGCGCCCTTCTTCTTGGGCTCCGGCACGTTGGCGTGCTTCAGCGGCGGCATCTTGAGCGTGTAGGTCTTGTCCTTCTCGCCCGTCTCGATCTCTTCGCGGGTCAGTTCGCCCGAGGCCACGGGATCAGCGCCACGCATGTTCTCGGCGACCTCGCCATCGGCGATGCCTTTGACTTCGAGCGGGTGGAGTTCGCAGAATTCCGCGATCTGCTCGAAGGTGAGCGTGGTGTTGTCGATCAGCCAGACGGCTGTCGCTTTGGGCATGAGGATCTTGGCCATTGGGCGCCTCTGTAGTCTGAAAAACGAAAAACCCGGCGCTTAGGGCCGGGCTTCCGAAACTGTACGGATTGGATAGTCCTGAGCGGCGCCTGATATAGTTCAGGTTTTCCGGGTTGTGAACCTCCGGCGACAGGTTCCCGAGACCCAGAATCAGGGCTTTAGGCCCGAACCTGAAGAATTATTTTTCCGGCATGGTCGCTGGCCTCCATCTGAACATGGGCCGCGTCGGCCTCTCCCAACGGAAAGACATGGGTCACCAGAGGCCGGAATTCGCCCTTTTTGATCATCGGCCAGACGTGCTCGACCACGCCTCTGGCCAGCATCGCCTTGTAGTCGTCGGTGCGGATACGCAGGGTCGAGCCGGTAATCGTGATGCGTTTCATCATCAGCCGGATGAGGTCGCCCTCGACCTTGGAGCCCTGCAGGAAGGCGATGTAGCAGAGCCGGCCGAGATCGTTGAGGATGGCGAGGTTCTTGTCGAAATACGGCTTGCCGACCATGTCGAGGATGACATCGACACCGCCTTCGGCTCGCATCACTTCCTCATAGTCCTCGGTCTTGTAGTTGATGCCCCGCGCCGCGCCGAGCTTCTCGCACAGGCGGCATTTCTCGTCGGTACCCGCCGTTGCGTAGACCTTCACGCCCCAGGCTTTGGCTATCTGGATCGCGGTGGTACCAATGCCGCTGGCGCCGCCATGGATCAGCAGGGTCTCGCCGGACTTCAGCTTTCCCATCTCGAACACGTTGTTCCAGACCGTCAGCACTGTTTCCGGCAGGCCCGCTGCTTCGTTGAACCCCAGCGGTTCCGGGATGGACATGGCAGAACCTTCGTGCGCCACCGCGTATTCCGCATAGCCGCCACCGGGCACCAGCGCGCAGACGCGGTCGCCGACCTTCCAGCGTGTGACGGACGATCCGATGGCTTCGATTTCACCGGCGACTTCGAGGCCCAGCGTTTCCGGCGCGCCTGGGGGCGGGGGATAGCGCCCCGCGCGCTGGACAATGTCTGGCCTGTTCACGCCGGCGGCGTGGACACGGATAAGCACCTGGTGGAGCCCGGGAGCAGGCTTGTCGATCTCGTGCAGAACGAGAGGCTGTCCCACAACGGACTTCACCGCCGTCATCATCGATTTGGACATTTCGACATCCCGGGTTTTAATCGCGCACCCATTAAGGACGTGGGGCTGCGGACTGTCTTGAGCGCTGGCAAGCCACGCGGTCAAGCAGGGAGGGGCGGGAACGGAAACGAGACCGGAGGAGAGGCGGCCATGGCAATGTTCGAAGAAGAGCCGGTAAGGATGGTGAAACGGCTACTGGACGACATGTCGATCCAGGACCTGAAGGAGCGCATCGAGGCGCTCAAAGCAGATATTGCCGCCTGCGAGGCGATGATCACCAAGAAGGAAGCGACCCGAAAGGCCGCAGAAGCGGCATTTTTCAAGACCTAGGCTGATAACCACACAATTTGGACACCGGGTCGCACTAGTGGCACACAACTCCGGCAAGGGTCTTGCGTGATACCGGTTCGAACCATGAGGGATCCGCCGCTAAGGCTTGTGCAAGGTCTCGGGCCGAGACTGGTTCGCTGGGTGGGTGTATATTGAGGATATGATGCACGAGGCAATGCCATCCGTTGATCCGACGCGGGACGAATGGAAACGCCGCGTTTCGGAGTTCGCCGGGTCGGAGATGTTCGACCGGCTGTTCAAGGAAGGCATGTCGCTGGTCGAGGAGGCCGCCTCGTACCTGGACGGTCCCGGCCGTACGGATTCCCGCAAGCTGAACCGCGAACTCGCCCTGGTTTACGCTGCCGAGAGCATGGAAGTGACCACGCGCCTGATGCAGGCCGCCAGCTGGCTGGTGGTGCAGCGCGCCGTGCGCGAGAAGGACATGAAGGTCGAGGAAGCCGGCGACGAGAAATACCGCATCGCGAAGCCGGGCGAGCCGCATCCGTGCGATCGCACGGTCATGCCGGCCCCGCTGATGGCGCTGGTTGACCGCAGCCGCGCCCTCTACGAGCGCGTCTGGCGGTTCGATGCCGCGCTCTACTCGGAAACGCCGCAACCCGCCGAGAACCCGGTGATGCGCCAGATCGACCGCCTGCGTCAGGCTGCCGAAGGCGGCGCGTTCGATCCGCTGGCGGTCTGGCGGAAGTAGGGTCTTTCAGGAATTCGAAAAGCAAAAGGCCCGCTGGTTCCAGCGGGCCTTTGTGTATCCGGATTGGTGAACGGCCTCAGCTCTTCACGAAACCCTTGAACTTGTCCTTGAAGCGCGACAGGCGGCCGCCGCGGTCCAGCATGGCGGCGTTGCCGCCGGTCCAGGCCGGGTGCGTCTTGGGATCGATGTCGAGCGCGATGACATGGCCCTCTTTGCCAGCGGTCGAGCGGGTCTTGAACTTGGTCCCGTCGGTCATCACCACTTCGACGAAGTGGTAGTCGGGATGGCCTTCTTTCTTCATGACGCAGTCTCTGGCGGCTGGGCAGGGCGGGTCGCGGGGCGTCGGCCCTGCAAAGCCTTGCTGAATTCGGGAGCGGGGCTCATACCCGAACAGGGCTTTGCTGGCAAGGCAGGCCTCCAGACACCCGAAACCCGGGGCTTTTGAGGGCTGAATGAGCGACGGCGCCGGTCAATCCAGTCCTTCCACCACTCCTGCGGGAGGCGCCAGCTTCGACCGTACAGCCGGGGCCCAGCGCTGGGGCGAGGGCGGCCCGGAGCGAGCCAAATCACGCTCCCTGAGGCCCCTCATGGGCCTGATGCCGTATATCGCACGGCAGCGGACGACAGCGACGCTGGCCGTCATCTTCCTGTTCGTGGCGGCCGCCTTCAACCTCGCCATTACCTATCCGGCGCGCTGGCTGGGCGACACCGCGTTCCAGAATGCGGACCCCGCGCTCATCAATTCGGGCTTCCTCGCCATGATCGGTGTCGCGCTGGCGCTCGGCGTGACCTCGGCGATCCGCTTCTACTACTTCTCGCGCTTCGGCGAGCGGCTGGCGGCGGACCTGCGCGGCGACGTCTATGCGCGGCTGATGACATTGTCGCCCGCCTATTTCTCCAAGCTCAAGACCGGCGAAGCTGTTTCAAGACTGACCGCGGATGTGACGCTGATCGAGACCTTTTTTGGTTCGACCTTCTCGATGGCGGTGCGTTCGGCGGTCACGTCGATTGGCGCACTGATCCTGATGTTCTTCGCGAGTTGGAAGCTGACAGCGATGCTGTTCGTGCTGGCGCCGGCGCTGATCCTGCCGATCCTCGGCATGGGGCGGCGCGTGCGCAAGCTCTCGGTCAATGCACAGGACCGCATCGCTGAAGCCGCGGCTGAAGCCACCGAGACGATCGACGCCATCGACCTCGTGCAGGCCTATGGCATGGAGAGGGAACGCGAAGGGCGGTTCCGCACGGCTATCGAGCTGTCGTTCAAGGCGGCGCTGGCGCGCGTGTCGGCACGGGCCTGGCTCACCGGCATCATCATCGCGCTGATGTTCGCTGGGGTTACCGGCATCATCTGGCTTGGCGCGCTGGAAGTCATGGCTGGCTCGATGACTGCCGGCGCTTTCATCCAGTTCGTGCTGCTTGCCGTGTTTGGCGTCGGCGGCTTCGCAACGGTGGCCGAAGTGTTCGGCGATGCGATGCGCGCCTCGGGCGCAGCCCAGCGTGCGGTCGAGATCCTCGAGCAGAAGCCTGATATCGCAGCGCCGCCAAGTCCGAAGCCGATGCCGGCGAGAATTGCTGGCCATGTGAAGCTCGACGGTCTGTCATTCGCCTATCCCGAAGCGCAGGGGCCGTCGCTGAAGGATGTGACGTTCGAGGCGAAGCCGGGCGAGCTGGTGGCCCTCGTCGGACCATCGGGCGCCGGCAAGTCGACCGTCTTCCGCATGCTTTTGCGTTTCTTCGATCCGCAGACAGGCGCGGTGACGCTGGATGGCGTCGATGCCCGCGAAACCGATCCCAGCGAATGGCGTGCGCGCTTTGCCTATGTGCCGCAGGAGGCACCGATCTTCTCGGGTGATGCCGCCGGCAACGTTCGCTTCGGCCGGACGGATGCGAGCGAGGAGGAGGTGCGCGAGGCGCTGAAGAAGGCGGAGGCGTTCGCTTTCCTCGAACCTCGCGGAGGACTGGCGGCGGAAGTCGGCGCCAAGGGGCGGCAGCTCTCGGGCGGCGAGCGGCAGAGGATCGCGATTGCCCGTGCGCTGGTGCGCGGCGCGCCAGTGATGCTGCTGGATGAAGCCACCAGCGCGCTGGACGCCGCCAACGAGCGGCTGGTGCAGAAGGCGCTCGATCAGGCGAGCCAGGGTCGCACAACGCTGGTGATCGCCCACCGGCTCGCCACCGTGCGCAAGGCCAACCGCATCGTCGTGCTCGACCAGGGCCGCGTGGTGGAGCAGGGCGACCATGAAAGCCTCGTCCGCGCAGGCGGGCTCTACGCCAAGCTGGCGGAAATGCAGTTCACCAGCGCCTGACGATTTTTCTGATGCGCAGAATGTCGGGTGGCGATAGGCGCCGTCGTCCTGTGGTTTTACCCAGGAAAGGACGGAACGATGCGTTTCATGATGTTCGTCGCCAGCGACAACGAACCTGACAGCAAGCCCGAAGCGCCGGGCGAGATCGAGGCTTGGGTGGAGGATAACGATCGGCGCGGCAAGCGTGTTACCGGAAACCGCCTGCTGCGCGTGCGCGACGCGAAAACAGTTCGCGTCCGTGGTGGCCGCAAGATGGTGACCGACGGCCCTTTCACTGAAGCCAAGGAAGTGATCCTCGGCTTCGACATTCTCGAATGCGACAGCATCGACGAAGCGATCGAGATCGCCGCGAAGCATCCCATGGCGCGCGCTGGCCGGATCGAGGTGCGGGCGTTCTGGCCGGACGAGGAAGGGTAGCCGCAACCTCTTCCATCTTGCGAGATGCAGTTCACCGCTGGTTGCCTCGGCGTGCCGGTGTAGAAGAGCCGATCCGCAATGGAGGCTCTCATGTTCGACGCCAGCAAGCTGCTCAACCAGATGTTCGGAGCTGGAGGCGCCAACAACCCTCTTGGCCAGATCGGCGGGATGCTCGGAGGCCTGCTCAACGACAGCGTCTCTGGCATGAAGGAGGGCGCGGCCGCGATCGAACAGAAGACCGGCATCGGCGCCAAGGCCGATGCGGCGCTGAAAGGAGCGACCGGCAAGTCCGGCGGCGATCTCTTCGAACAGGCCAAGGCCTTCGCTGGACAGAACAAGGCCGTGACCGGCGCGGCGCTAGGCGGTCTGGGATTGCTGCTGCTGGGAACGCGCGGCGGACGTGGCCTTGCCGGCAGCGCGGCAACGCTGGGCGGTCTCGCTATGGTGGGCGGCCTTGCCTACAAGGCGTGGCAGAACCATCAGGCTGGCAAGGCGCCAGCGGCGCCCGCGCAGGTCGAGGCGGCGCCTGACGCCAGCCCCTTTGGCGAAACCGGCAATCCCGCGCAGGACAATGAGACCGCGATGCTGGTGCTGCGGGCCATGATCGCCGCGGCAGCCAGCGATGGCGTCATCGACAATGCGGAACGCTCGCGCATCATCGGTGCGCTGGAAGGCGCGGGCCTCGATGTCCACGCCGCGAAATTCCTCGATGCGGAATTCGCAAAGCCCGCGACGATTGCCGAACTCGCAGCGGCAGCGAATACGCCAGCCCTGGCTGCGCAGGCCTATACAGCCGCTCGCATCGCGATCGAGCCAGATGGCATGAAGGAAAAGGCGTTCCTGATGAACCTGGCAGTGGCGCTGGGTCTTGATGAAGGCCTCGTTGCCCAGATCGACGCTGGCGCGTCAAACGCCAAGGCCTAGACGCTCACACCTTCGGCCGCAGCCAGCCCGTGATCGACAGCCGGTTCGCGCCGGCAAAGGGTGCAACGGCTGACACCGTATGCGGTTGCGGCGTACGGAAGATGTTCAGCGCGTTGAAGGCCGGTGTAAGGCCGCTGCTGACGTGGCCGCGTTCGTCGATGAACAGAAGAAGGCCGCCCCAGTCCACGCGCCAGCGCGGCGTGAGGTTGAGCACGAAGGCGATCAGCCGCTCGCCATCGTCGGCGCTGTCATCGTGCATCTCGCAGAAATGGCCGGGCTTGTAACGAGTGGCGGTGACATCGCACCAGGCGCCGCGCGTCTGGCGGGTCACGGCGTTGAGGAATTCGACGTAGGGGCCGTTCATGAAGGCATGCAGTTCGACCAGGACGGGATCCTTCGTCAGCACGGCATCCGTTTTTTTCGAGACGTTGACCACGTCATAGGCCAGCTGGAATCCATCGCGCGCCGTTTCGAAGATGTCACTCTGCATCTGGAGCAGGGCTTCCTTCGGCATGCGCGCGAAGTTCTCCGGCGACACTTCGAAATGCTTGTTGCCGCGGTTGAACACGAACACCCAGTCGCGCGAAGCGGCAAGCGCGGCATGCACACGCTCGGCCGAAGCAGTGTCGAGAATGTTCGGGATGTGCAGGCGTCCAGCCGCGTCGAAGGCCTTGCGCAGCGCCGGAATGTCGAGATCCGGATTGAGGCGGAGCGGAGCGGTCATCAGCCAAACCTAACGTTCATCGCGGCGAACGCAAAACCCCAGAGTACTATTCCGGCCGCAGCATCCGTTTGCCGGTCGTCGAGGTTGCGTGCTTCTTGATCTTGCCTTCGATGCGCTCGATCAGCTTGGGGGCGAGGCTGGTGTTGGCGGCAACGAAGGAGCCCTTGGTCGGTTCCTTCTTGTCGAGGCCGATCAGCATGCCGCCAGCTTCCTGCAACAGGACGAAGCCGGCTGCGATATCCCACAGCGCAAGGCCGCGTTCCCAGAACCCGTCGAAGCGGCCGGCGGCGACCCATGCGAGATCGAGCGCAGCAGATCCGAAGCGGCGCACAGCGGCGACTTCCGAGCGCACGGCCGTGAGTTCC
Source organism: Hyphomonadaceae bacterium (assembly GCA_965279205.1). Classification (GTDB taxonomy): domain Bacteria; phylum Pseudomonadota; class Alphaproteobacteria; order Caulobacterales; family Hyphomonadaceae; genus UBA7672. The sequence goes on along the minus strand of OZ257144.1, from coordinate 57,586 downwards.
TCGATGAACTTCTCGGCGCCGTCCTTGCCGAGTTGCGGGATGCCGGTGGTAACGACGGCTTCGTTGAGCTTGCGGCGCGAGGCAACGCGCAGGCGCTTGTTCTCGAGCCAGCAGCCCTGGTCTTCCTCGGCCCAGAAACATTCGTTGCGCATTGGATCGAAGACGACGCCAGCGCGCAGCTTGCCATCACGCTCGAGCCCGATCGACACGGCGAAGTGCGGAATGCCGTGCAGGAAGTTCAACGTGCCGTCGAGCGGATCGATGATGAAGCGGTGAGTCTTGTCCGAGCCTTTGACCTCGCCGCCTTCCTCGAGCAGGAAGCCGTAACCGGGCCGCGTCTTCTCAAGGCTCTTGCGGATGATCTCTTCGGCCTTCTGGTCCGCGGCCGAGACGAAATCGGACGGTCCCTTGCGCGAGACCTGAAGGTTTTCGACTTCACCGAAATCGCGGATGAGGCGGCGGCCAGCAGCGCGCGCGGCATCCATCATGACGGTGACGGTGGGGGAAGGACGGGACATTTCAAACAGCCTCGGCTTGGGCGCTTCCCATAGCTGGGCAGGGCCAAAGCGCAAGCATTGTTCGCTTTTCGGGGGTGCGGCGGCTAGGCCGAAAGCTCGTCAAAAATAGCATTGAAAGCCCGAACGGCTTCGCCCGGGCCTTTACCATGAAGCCAGACGCCTGCGGAAACTGCGAGAAAATCGGCGCCGGCTTCCGCCAGTGGCCGGGCGTTGTCCGGGGTGATGCCGCCTATGGCGACACAGGGCAGTTCGATCATCTGCTGCCACCAGGTCAGGAGCTCCGGCTCCGCTTTCGCGGCGGGGTCCTTGGTGCCGGTTGGGTAGAAGGCGCCGAAGGCCACATAGTCCGCGCCGGCTTCCCCGGCTTCCATCGCAAGGTGGCGGCTGTCATGGCAGGTGATGCCGATGATAGCGTCGGGTCCGACCAGCTTGCGCGCCTGCGCATAGGGCGTGTCGCCCTGGCCGATATGAACGCCATCGGCGCCGAGTTCGATGGCGAGATCGGGACGATCGTTGATCAGCACCGCGACCCCGCGATCCTGTGCGCGAGGAATGATGTGGCGGCCGAGCGTCAGAATGTGGTGGTCGGGCGCCGGCACGCCATCGCGCGATTTCAGCCGGATCTGGAGCGAGGCGACATCGCCGCCGTCGAGCGCCTGCTCCAGCTCGCGGGAAAACGCCGCGATGTCCGTGATTTCGGGCGGGGTGATCAGATAGAGACGGCAGCGGCTCGACATGCGCGTTGGGTACGCCTGCCGACGCTGACGTCAAGCGGGGCGTCACGGACATATGTCAGGCCGCTTCGCATCCCTTGGCCTTGACGATCCGCTTGGTCGAAGCCGGGAATTTCGCCAGCTTGTCGGCGGCGCGGGGCGGGCGTGAAACCAGAAGTCCGCCGCAGTTGGGGCATTTTCCCTTGAGCGTGGCGGCGGCGCAGGTCGCGCAGAACGTGCACTCGAATGAGCAGATGCGCGCCTCGTGTCCCGACGGATCAAGGTCCTTGTCGCAGCATTCGCAGTTGGGGCGCATTTCGAGCATGACCGAAGTCTATTCGCCGCTGGTCGCGCAACAAGCCCGTGAGCGGACAAAGAGGCCTCAAAACCGGACGGGCTGAGCCGGCGGAGCGCTCGCCCTAGCTGACCCCGCGGATCAGCGCGAAACCGCGCGAGTCGGTCTTCTCCTTCGAGAAGAGGGAACGGCGCGGGGGTTCCTGGGACGAGCTGGTCGCCAGCTTCGGCTCAGCGCGGAACACGGTCGCTGCTTCGCTCCAGATGAGGTCGAATTCCTGGCTCATGGCGGTGTGATAGGCCGAGCCGGCATAGGCGTGCAGCGTTGGGCTCTCTGCCGTGATGCGGCTGCGCAGATAGGGTGTCGCGACGATGGCGCGGTCGGTGATCAGCGCGTTGGCGGTGGGCAGGGAGGACTGCGCGCGACGGACCGTGATCGACAGTTCGAGATTTGCAACGTCGACGATACGCCGCCAGGCGTCCGAAGCGGCCTCGATCTCCTGCCAGATGGTTTCCAGCGACGGACCGTTGCGGCCTCCGAACATCGGGAGGAGTCCGGGATTCGATGGTGCGCACTGCAGGATGCGGATTTCCATGTTCTCGCCCGAGCGCGAGCGGAGGACTTCCAGCGTATCGGGGTGAAGCGCGATGGCCAGGTTGGCGATGCCCATGATGTCGATGCGGGATTTCGCTTCCCGCATCATGTTGAGCCGCTGGTCGTAAGTGAACTGTGGCGAGCGGCCGAAGACGGTTGCTTCGCTGATGCCGCCTCCGCCGAGGGACGGCGTGCCGGGGCGGAACCCGTTGGCTTGTGGCGTGCCGGCTTCGTCGGTTTCGCGAATTGCGGCCTGCAGTTTTCCGACGTTGACGGCGGAGACGATGCTGTCGGTGTCGAGCGCGTAGTGCAGTACTTTCGAGCCGCGCGCATTGAAGGTGAGGTCTTCACCGTCCTGGATCATCAGGATCAGCGGGCGCGCGGCAGCCTGGGCAAGCGCCGTCTCGTAGAAGACGCGCGCGCTTCGGAAGGACAACACCGAGATCACCAGGTCATCATCGAGCAACCCGTCGATGGTAGCGGGTTCGGCGGAGCCATTCATCACGGCGTGGTCGATGCGGTAGGGTGCATAGTCGGTGTCGAGCAGGGCAGGCTGGATCACATACTTCCAGAGCGTGTCGGCATGTTGGCGCACATCGGCGCTCGCATCGTCCGACGGCGCGATGACGAAACAGCGCTTCGGCTTCGCCCTGCTGGGCTCGCCGTCGATCACGCTGCGGAACAGCGGATACGCACTGAGATCGTAGCGATCTTCGCCTGACATGCCTGCTTAACCCTCCAGCACTTCCCCGAATGCGCGAGCGGATTGTCCACAGGGGTACTCACAGCGCCACGCGATTAACCTGGCGCGCGAAAGAGGTTCCACGTCATACGCTTAGGATAAGTGGGACACGCGCGTGGCGCGAACAATTCACACCCGTTCTCAGATAACGCGAGTCACAGGCTGTGAGGAAACGCGAGCTTACTCGGCGGCCTTCGCGGTCGAGGCGATACGGGGCATGAGTTCGCCAGCGGCGTACTTCTTCGCCATGACCGCCAGCGACACCGGCCTGATCTTCGAAGCCATGCCCTCGCAGCCGAACTCCTGGTAGCGCTGGGTGCAGACTTTGCGCATCGCTTCCTTGGCGGGCTTCAGATAGCTGCGCGGGTCGAACTCGCCCGGCTTCTCGGTGAGGATCTTGCGGATCGCGCCGGTGATGGCCATGCGGTTGTCGGTGTCGATGTTGATCTTGCGTACGCCGTGCTTGATGCCGCGCTGGATCTCCTCAACCGGCACGCCCCAGGTCTGGGGCATCTTGCCGCCATACTTGTTGATCTCGTCCTGCAGGTCCTGCGGGACCGAAGACGAGCCGTGCATGACAAGATGGGTATTGGGCAGGCGGCGGTGGATTTCCTCGATGACGTTCATGGCGAGAACCGCGCCGTCTGGCTTGCGCGAGAACTTGTAGGCGCCGTGCGACGTACCCATGGCGATCGCAAGGGCATCGACTTCGGTGGCGCGTACGAAATCAACGGCCTGGTCAGGATCGGTCAGAAGCTGGGAATGGTCGAGCTTGCCTTCGGCGCCATGGCCATCCTCGGCCTCGCCCATGCCGGTTTCCAGCGAGCCCAGCACGCCGAGTTCGCCTTCGACCGACACGCCGCAGCTATGCGCCATCTCGGTGACGCGGCGGGTGACGTCGACGTTGTAGGCGTAGTCGGCCGGCGTCTTGGCGTCTTCCTTGAGCGAGCCGTCCATCATCACCGACGTAAAGCCGAACTGGATGGCGGTGGCGCAGGTCGCCGGGCCGTTGCCGTGGTCCTGGTGCATGCAGATCGGGATCGAGGGGTACATTTCCGAGCAGGCGTCGATGATGTGCTTCAGCACGATGTCATTGGCGTAGGAGCGGGCGCCGCGGCTCGCCTGCATGATCACGGGGGCGTCGACCTTCTCGGCCGCCTCCATGATGGCGAGGGCCTGTTCCATGTTGTTGATGTTGAAGGCCGGCAGCCCGTAGCTGTGCTCGGCGGCGTGGTCGAGCAGCTGACGAAGCGTGATGCGGGCCATGATTAACTTCCCCTACGAGCTGTATTCCGCGTTTTGGCGGCACAGAGAATGACGGTCAACAGTGCCTCAGCAACACCCGTTCCAGAAGGGCCTTTAACCCTCAAATCGGCGCTTTAGCCGCATCAGGCAAAGCGCGGAGACGACAAGGGCGACCATAACAGCTGTTACAGTCCAATCAGCCAGGCTTTACGGGTCTATCCGAGTTTGGCGCCCAGCGCTTCGGCCGCCGCCGCCACGAACTTGTTGGTCTGCGCAAAAGCGGCGTCGATCGGCGCTTCGTTCGCCGGATCGATGATCCTGGCCCAGTTGGCAGCGACATCGTCCACCGTGGCGTTCGCCCCGCCGAGGAAGACAGCCGGCGTTTCGTAGATGTGCACGACCGAGAAGCATCCCGCGCCCGCGCCGAGGATCGTCTTCGATGGCGCATTCTCCGAGACAAGATAGAGCACGCCCGGCGTCACCAGTTCCGGCGCCATCAGGTCGGCGACCTGGGGCGGGATCAGGCCTTCCAGCATGCGCGTTGCCGCCGTGGGTGCCAGCGTGTTGACGCGGATGTTGTTCTTCGCGCCTTCATGGTGAAGCACGTTCATCAGGCCGATCATCGCGGCTTTTGCCGCGCCATAGTTCGACTGGCCGAAGTTTCCATAAATGCCCGAGGCCGACGAGGTCAGCATGATGCGGCCGTAGTTCTGCTCGCGCATCGTTTCCCACACCGCCTTGGTGCAGTTGGCGGTGCCGAAGAGGTGGACATCTACGACCTTCTTGAAGTCATCCATCGTCATCTTCGAGAACGTCTTGTCGCGCAGGATGCCGGCATTGTTGATCAGGATGTCGACGCGGCCCCACTTCGCCTTTGCGTCGGCGACCATCGCCTCAACCTGATCGAGCCTGGTGATGTCCGCGCCATTGCCGATGGCTTCGCCGCCACCGTCGCGGATTTCCTTGGCCACGGCCTCAGCGGCAGAAACCGACCCGCCAGATCCATCGACCGACCCGCCGAGATCATTGACGACGACCTTCGCGCCGCGCGCCGCCAGCTGCAGGCAATGTTGCCGGCCCAGGCCGTTGCCGCCGCCGGTCACGATGGCGACTTTGCCGTCAAATCGAATGGTCATGTGGGATCCTCATTGATGCACGCGCGTTTGCGCCAAGCCGATGGCGCAGCCGGAAGCGGCTGGCAAGAGGCCTATCGATTGATACGCGGGATGGGCGCCCGGCGCCGTCAGACCTTCAAAGCCTCGACGCCCGGCAGGACCTTGCCTTCCATCCATTCGAGGAAGGCGCCGCCGGCGGTCGAGACGAAGGTGAAGTCGATTGCCACGCCTGCAGCGTTCAGGGCCGAGACGGTGTCGCCGCCGCCGGCGACGGCGGTCAGCTTGCCTTCACGGCAGAGCTGTGCGGCATGCCAGGCGGCTTCCATCGTGCCGCGCTGGAATGGCGGGATCTCGAACACGCCAAGCGGTCCGTTCCAGATCAGCGTCTTCGAATTGCCCATTGCGCGTTTCAGGCGGGCGACCGTTTCCGGGCCGGCGTCGAGAATACGCTCATGGTCGTCGACATTGCCGAGATTGCGGATGCGCGTGGGCACGCCCGCCGCCATCTGTTCGGCGACTACAATGTCCAGCGGCAGGAAGAGTTTGCAGTTGTTCTGTCCGGCGAGGCGGATGATTTCGCGCGCCGTGCCGGCGAGATCCTTCTCGCAGTAGGATGCGCCTACATCATGACCCTGCGCGTAGAGGAAGGTGTTGGCCATGCCGCCACCGATCGCGAGCTTGTCCAGCCGGCTGACAAGGTTCTTCAGGAGGTCGAGCTTGGTTGAGACCTTCGACCCGCCGACGATGCCCATCACGGGTCGCTCCGGCTTGCCCAGCGCCAGTTCCAGCGCCTTGAGCTCACGCTCCATCGACAGGCCCGGATAGGCCGGCAGCAGCTTCGCCACGCCCTCGGTGGACGCATGCGCGCGGTGGGCGGCCGAGAAGGCGTCGTTGACATAGATGTCGCCCAGCTTCGCCAGCTCGGCGGCGAAGGCGGGATCGTTCTTTTCCTCGCCCGCGTGGTAGCGAACGTTTTCCATCAGGGCGACGTCGCCTGGTTTCATGTTTTGGATGACGCCGGCCGCCGCGTCGCCGATGCAGTCGTCGGCCCACGCCACGGGCTTGCCGACGAGAGCAGCCAGATCGTCGAGGACGGGTTTCAGGCTCATCTCTGGCACGCGCTTGCCTTTCGGCCTGTCGAAGTGCGCGAGCAGAACCGTCTTTGCGCCCGCCTTCGAGAGCAAGCCGATCGTCGGCAGCGCGGCGCGCAGGCGCGTGTCATCGGTGACCTTGCCGTCTTCCATCGGCACGTTGAAGTCGACGCGCACCAGCGCTGTCTTGCCCTTGAGGTTTGCGCCCTGAAGTGTGCGGAAAGTCATGGTCTCAAGTCCTGTCCTGGTAGCTCAGTCTAAAGTCGAAAAGCGGTGGTGCGGCGTCTGCATGGCCCGAGCCGAGCAGGGCCGTTGTGTCTAGGTGATCGGATCTTCCCAAGGGGTAATCTGCTCTCTCACGGTCTTCAGCAGCTCAAAGCCGATGCGCCGCGGCTCCTCGTTCATCTTCCGTACGGCCACCAGCAGCATGCTGACCTGGCTGTAGTGCTGGACCAGCTCCCATTTCCGACCGTCCGGGAACTCGCCCATGAACAGGATCATGTCCGGTCCCCAGCTGGCGACGTTCGACAGATGCAGGGGCTCGCTGCTTGGGCCTTCGACAAAGCGGCCGCCAACCTCATGGTCGGGGCCGAGATTCTTCTCGAACTCCATGACCTGATGGACGAGGCGCTGGTGCATCCAGGCGGCTGGATCGTAAGGCTTTTCTTCCGTCGTTGCGGGCACGTCCGGCGTCTCCACCACGCCATCCTTCACATGATAGGGCGGGGAGGCAGAAGCGTGAACGGCGACCTCTGGGGTCGCCGTCGCGTTCTTCGTTTCAGGGGTTTTGGGCTTCGCCACTAGATCAGCTTGGCCCACGCCACGGCTGTGTCGCTCATGCGCGTCGAGAAGCCCCACTCATTGTCGTACCAGGAGAGGACCGACACGAACGTGCCGTCCATCACCTTGGTCTGATCGGTGTGGAAGATCGACGAATGCGGGTTGTGGTTGAAGTCCGACGAGACGAGTTTCTCGTCGGTGTAGCCGAGAATGCCCTTCAGCTTGCCGTTCGCCGCCGTGCGGATGAGATCGTTGATCTCTTTTGCGGTGGTCGCGCGCTTGGCGATGAACTTGAAGTCCACCAGCGAGACGTTCGGCGTCGGCACGCGGATCGATATGCCGTCAAGCTTGCCGTTCAGTTCCGGCAGGACGAGGCCGACTGCTTTCGCCGCGCCCGTCGATGTCGGAATCATCGACAGCGCAGCCGCGCGGCCGCGATAGAGATCCTTGTGCATCGTATCCAGCGTCGGCTGATCGCCGGTGTAGGAGTGGATGGTCGTCATCATACCCTTCTCGATGCCGATGGCTTCGTGAAGGACACTCACCACCGGCACAAGGCAGTTGGTGGTGCATGAGGCGTTCGAGACGATTAGGTGCTCCTTGGTGAGCTTCTGATGGTTCACGCCATAGACGACGGTGAGGTCGGAGTTCTCGCCCGGGGCCGAAATCAGCACGCGCTTGGCGCCGGCTTTGAGGTGGTCGGCGGCTTTCTCGCGCGCGGTAAAGAGGCCGGTGCACTCCATGGCGATGTCGATGCCCATGTCCTTGTGCGGCAGTTCTGCGGGATTCCTGATCGCGGTGACCTTGAAGGTCTGGCCGCCGACCGAAACCGTATCGCCCTCGACCTTCACGTCCATGTTCAGCGGACCGTGGACGCTGTCGTATTTCAGGAGGTGAACGTTGGTTTCCACCGGGCCGAGGTCGTTAACCGCGACGACCTGAATGTCCTTGCGACCGTGTTCCAGAATAGAGCGCAGAACCAGTCTTCCGATCCGGCCAAAACCGTTGATCGCTACACGCACAGCCATTCCGCTACCTCAGCTCTTCCATCGCGGCCCCAGAGAGATCGAGAGGGGTGCAGGATCGGGGCCGACCAATCCGCTTCTGTCGGGGCCTAATAGCGGATTTTTCGACCGATGCGAGAGCACACGGCGGTGAAAATGATGCAATGGATCGTCGCGTTCCGTGAGCGCGCCCCCAGGCAGCCATGGAACCGGAATTACAGGCGATCCTTGGCGGCCTTCACGACAGCGTCCGCAGTGATGCCGAAGTGCTTGTAGAGCGCCTTGTAGGGGGCCGAAGCGCCGAAACCCGTCATGCCGACAAAGCCGCCTTCCGGGCCGATCCAGCGGTCCCAGCCGTCGCGCACGCCAGCCTCGACCGCCACCTTGGGCAGTTTCCCGCCGAGCGTGTCCTTGCGGTATTTGTCGGATTGCTGGGCGAACAGCGAGAAGCAGGGCAGCGAGACCACACGCGCGCCGATGCCTTCGGCTTCCAGCTTCTGCTGCGCCTCGAGAGCGATCTCGACCTCGGAGCCGGTCGCGACCAGCACGACCTTCTCTGGCTTGATGCTGGCCGGTTTCAGGATGTAGCCGCCCTTGGCGACGAGGTTCTCGGAAATGTGTTCCTTGCGCGCAGGCGCGAGGTTCTGCCGGGTCAGCGCGATCAGCGATGGGCCGGTCGTGGTGTTGATCGCGACCTCCCAGGCTTCGGCCGTCTCGACGCCATCGCAAGGGCGGAAGACCAGCAGGTTCGGGATCATGCGCAGCGAGGCGACATGCTCGACCGGCTGGTGGGTGGGGCCGTCCTCGCCGACACCGATCGAGTCGTGCGTCATCACGTGGATCACGCGCTGGTTCATCAGTGCGCCGAGACGGATGGCGGGGCGCGAGTAATCCGAGAACACTAGGAAGGTGCCGGAATAGGGAATGACGCCGCCGTGCAGCGCCATGCCGTTCATCGCGGCGGCCATCGCGTGCTCGCGAATGCCCCAGTGGAGATAGCGGCCGCCATAGCTTTCCGGCGTTAGCGGCGCTTTGGCCGTGCCGGTGCGTGTGTTGTTGGAGCCGGTAAGGTCGGCCGACCCGCCGACCATTTCCGGGATCAGCTGCGTCAGGATTTCCAGCGCCGCGCCAGACCATTTGCGGGTCGCGTCAGCCTTGGGAGCCTCGGCGATCTTCTTCTTGTGGGTCGCCAGCGCTTCGCCGAGTTCGGGCGACAGCTTGCTGGACAGAGCAGCTTCGAGCTCACCGCGCTTGGTCGAAGCGGCAAGCCGCTTGTTCCAGGCGTCGCGATGCTTGGCGCCATGCGCGCCGATCTTGCGCCATTCAGCGAGGATTTCCGGCGGCACGACGAAGGGGTCATGCGGCCAGTCGATCGCTTTCCGGATGCCAGCAATCTCTTCCGCGCCGTAGGGTCCACCATGGGCGGGGCCGGTGCCGGCGATCTTGGGCGCGCCATAGCCGATGATGGTCTTGCACGCGATCAGCGACGGGCGGTCGGCGGTCTGGGCGGCAAGGATCGCGCCGCGCACCGCATCCATGTTGTGCCCGTCGACGCGCGCGACATTCCAGCCCGACGCCTTGAAGCGCTTGATCTGGTCGGTCGAGTCCGACAGCGATGTCGAGCCATCGATGGTGACGGCATTGTCGTCGAAAAGGACGATCAGGTTCTTGAGACGAAGGTGGCCAGCCAGCGTCAGCGCTTCCTGGCTGATGCCTTCCATGAGGCAGCCATCGCCCGCGATCACATAGGTTTTGTGATTGACGAGATCATCGCCGAACCGCGCATTGAGATGGCGCTCCGCGATCGCCATGCCGACGGCATTGGCGAGACCCTGGCCGAGCGGACCGGTGGTCGTCTCGACGCCTGGCGTGTGGCCGAATTCCGGGTGGCCTGGCGTCTTCGAGCCGAGCTGACGGAAGTTACGGATCTCGTCGAGGCTCAGTTCCGGATAGCCGGTCAGATAAAGCAGCGAATAGAGCAGCATCGAGCCGTGACCGGCCGACAGCACCAGCCGGTCGCGATCCGGCCAGTCGGGCGTCGAGGCGTCGAATTTCAGGAATTCCTGAAACAGGAGCGTCGCCACATCGGCAAAGCCCAGCGGCAGGCCGCAATGCCCACTCTGGGCTTTTTCCACGGCATCCATGGAAAGCGCCCGGATAGCGTTGGCGAGCGGCAGGTGCGTCGGCATGGGTAGATCCCCTCCAGGCCAATTTCGTCGGCTGGTAAACGGTTTGCGGGCTGCGTCAAAGGGGTTTCCAAGCCGCACCTCGGCATTGCGCGGCTTGCTCACAGGCCTCACAGTATAAGGGGATGAGTGAGGGACCTGAACAACCGCCGGAACTGGACGACGCTCTCAAGCAGCTGGAGGCGGCGATCGACCGCCTCGAAGGCCGCCTGGATGGGCTGTTCGAACGGCTTGATGCTCACCGCTCTCAGGAGCGGGAGGCTGACGCGTTGCGCGTGGACCGGGCTCGTCTCGCCGGAGACCTGGACGCCGCAAAAGCCCGTGAACGAGAGCTCCAGAGGCTGGCGGATGAGGCCTCCGAGGCCTTGGGGGCCGCGATCAGCGAAGTCCGCGAAGCGCTGGGCAAGGTTTAGGCGAAATCTCTAGGGGAAAGCGGGGGACGAGTTATTATGGACGGGAAAGGCGGAACGCTTCGTGGCCAAGGCTGAACTCTCCATTGCCGGAAAGCGCTATGCGCTGAGCTGCGCCCCCGGGCAGGAAGCCCGGCTGGAGGAACTCGGCGCGCGTTTCGACCAACGCGTGAAGGAACTGATCAACGCCCTTGGCGATCTTGGCGCTGAACGCCTTTTCCTCGCCGCCGGCCTTTCCCTGCTCGACGAACTCGACGCCCAGGCGGCCGGCAACGGGACCAAGGCGCTCGACGACCGGATTCGCGGGCTTGAGCAGAAAGCTGCAACGATGCTGGCTGACGCGGCCGCGCGAATTGAATCCCTGTCACGCCGGGTCGACGAAGCGAGCTGATCGTCAGGCGGCCTGTCCGGCGGCCCAGCCAGAACTCCAAGCCCACTGGAAATTGTAGCCGCCGAGCCAGCCGGTGACGTCGACACATTCGCCGATGAAATAGAGTCCCGGAACGGATGTAGCTTCCATCGTGCGGGAGGAGAGGGCGGTGGTGTCGATGCCGCCGAGCGTTACCTCCGCCGTGCGCCAGCCTTCCGTTCCATCCGGCGTGATGCGCCAGCGATTAACGGCATCGGCGACAGTGCGGAGTTTCGCGTCGGACAGGTCAGCGAGCCGCGAGACGCCATGCGTGCGCTGGGCGATCTGATCGGCCAGTCGCTTCGGAATGAAATGCGCCAGCGCATTGTCGAGCTGGAGTTTGGGACGTTCGGTGCGCTCCCGGCGCAGTGTTTCGAAGACATCGTGGCCGCGCGCCAGATCAATGACGATCTCCTCGCCCTCGCGCCAGTAGGACGAGATCTGGAGGATGGACGGGCCTGACAGGCCGCGATGGGTGAACAGCAGGCCCTCCTCGAAGGATGTCTTGTCGTGCATCACCCGCGCTTCGACCGAGACGCCCGACAGTTCGGCCACCGGCTCGAGCTTCGGCGACTGCAGAATGAAGGGTACGAGGGCCGGCCGGGGTTCGATGATTCCGAGGCCGAAGCTGCGCGCGACATCGTAGGCGTAACCGCTGGCGCCCATTTTCGGGATCGACTTGCCGCCCGAGGCGACGACCAGCGATCTGCACCGGATCGCGCCGACCTGGGTTGCGACCTCGAAGCCATCGGCATTGCGAGTCACGGCGCCGGGTTCGACGCCCAGTTCCAGCACGCCGCCCGCATCGCGCAGGTCGTCGAGCAGCAAGGCGATGATCTCGTTGGCGGATCCGTCGCAGAACAGCTGGCCGAGCGTCTTCTCATGCCAGGCGATGCCGCGTGCATCGACGCGCGCGATGAAGTCGTGCTGCGTGAAGCGCTTCAGCGCCGAGACGCAGAAGTGGGGATTGTCCGATAGGAACTGTTTCGGCGTCGCATGAAGGTTGGTGAAGTTGCACCGCCCGCCACCCGAAATACGGATCTTCTCGGCCGGCTTGGCAGCGTGATCGATGACCAGCGCTGACCGTCCACGCCGTCCGGCCTCAATGGCGCACATGAGCCCGGCTGCTCCGGCGCCGATGACAAGGACATCGGTGAGGCGGGTCATGCTGTTTCAACGGTCAGGAAAAAGTGGTGCCGCCTAGGTGACTTGAACACCTGACCCCCGCATTACGAATTTTGTTCGGCGGCGCTGCAGCGCGTCGCTGTCTACAACTACCCGCTTGCTTTTATCGGTAGATTCATCGCGTTGGTCAGGGTCCTTATGGCCCTGTGTTGCAGCCCGTTTGATTCCGTCCACCTATTTTTGCCCTACTAGTACTGTCGCGAAGGCTTGGGGCAGCGTGCTGTCGGGCCACTTGTAACCTGTGGTCTGACCTTCTTCGGAGGCGCTGAGACGAAAACACGCTGCGCGCTCCGCCAGCGTGAGCATAGACTGCTGAGATGAGGACGGAGTCGTCGAGTGTTCTTTTTGCGGAGGCGCGGATTTGAGCTTCGGCGCCCACGAGGTTATTCCCAAAGATCTGCTTGCGCCGTCACTCCCACCGGCTTTCCGCTACTTCCCGACGCGGCGGGTTCATTCGACCCCATGTTCGCCCAATAGGCGAGAATGCCGACGAATCGGCACATGTATTTGGATAGTCTCGGCAAGTGCGATGCGAGTAGCAGGCAGATGGAAGGAGAGATCATTGCTACTTGGTAAATAGTTGGCGGCGACCACCTAAAGATTTCTAAGTTGATGGCGGTTAACGCGTACCGATATCAAGCAGCACAGTGATGGAATTGGTGGGGGGCGCGATGAGACACGGGAGAGCATCACATCTTGTGCGGCGCGCATGCTTCGGGGACGACCCAGCGGTCTCGATCAGCCGTGCGCGCCTGCGTGCTGTACGGGGATTGGGGCACACTCATCTCGCGAATGCCATCAAACGCAACCCGCTATCCCGAGGAATCGTATGAGCAAGCTATTCGTAACACTGACGGACCCATCGCCAGCGCGCGGTGTGACGTCGGGGCCAAGGCCGTGCCATGCGCGTAGTGAGACCGAAGAAGCGATCATGGGTATCATCATTGATATCCTGCACGCGTGGGGACTGGAAAGATACGGCTTTCCGGACCTCGATGGCATTGCGTCCGAGACGCTGCGGAATTTGATCGACACGGACCAGGAACTGCTCGGCCGGCTTTTCATTGAGTCGCTGGACGAGGAATTTCCCGGCAATATCATCGAGTTCCAGGTTTTCGAGATCAAGTTCACGACCGCTAGGAGTGTCGACGATTGTTTGGATCGTTTCCCAGACGAGACGGATGAAGACGTCGAGGAAGTCGCGCCGCTTTCTGCCGACGCCAGAGTCCTCCTGCATCAGGCCGGCGACAACGACACGCTCAAGGCCCTGATCCTGGCGTGCGGCCGCGCGCGCACGGACGACGGGTCGCACGAGTAGCACGGTTGGCGTGGGGGTGCCCGTCACCGGCACCCGGCGCCGACGCGCCATCGCCCTACATCGCTCGGCCTTCTTCACGCTGACGTGCGGTCACCGCAAATTTGCTATGTTGAGAATGGTTTTGGGGTCGCTAACCATAGAGTCTGTCATGGTGGGAGTAGCAACGTTCGCGGGAGCGCGCGATGGTAGGAGACGCAGACGACCCAAAACCACTGTCCCTCAAAGAAGCTCTTGAGAAGGCTCAAGTCGGACAACAGGTAGACCAGAACGTAATCGCAGGCGTTGCGCGGCTTTGTACGGCCGATGCCTTCGCGGTCGAGAAACTGCTTTACCGGCCCCTGGGATGCCAGGGTCTGGGCGAGCAGGCCCGGATGCGGTCGCTGGTGCGGGCCTGCGTAATGCTGACCTACCGGACCGGCCAGCGCCGCCCCTTTTCGGACAGCGAGCTCAAAGAGCAACTTGAGCAGGTCTTAGGCCGCGTCATCTCCACTCCGACCTGGACATCCATCCGCGATCTGGCGATCAGCAAGGGCGTCCTCAAGCGCGACTATAAGCAGGGCGAGAAAAAAGGCGCGCAGAACATCGCGACGGACTTCGCGGTGAACATCCTCTTCGCGGAACAGGAGATCGAACTCCTGATCGTGAAGCGCCGTGCTGAACTGCTCGCCCGCTGTGGCGTCACGCGAGACCAGATCGACTTGAAGCTGGTCGCCGAGACGATCGGCGAACGTCTCCTCGATCTCTCCATTCTCAGCCGGACGGACTTCATCGCGGCGCTGATGGAGTACGAAGCGATGCGGAGCAAGCAGACGCTCCACGGTCCCAACACCATCCGCTCCGAGGACTGAATGTCGCGCTCTGTCACCTGTGTTTGCAGCAGGTGAAGCGCGCTGACGTGAACAAGTCAGAGCTGATTTCTTCTATTTAGACGGGTCGAAAAGCTAGGCGCATGTTCGCTCGAAAAGGAGCAAGACATGACCCGGCTCGCATCGAGATCTTTCAAGCATGTCGTACGCGTGATGATCTTCGCGTCCTGTGCTGCGCCTCTCCCGGCAACGGCGCAGCCGGTGGTCGAGCGCGTCCTTCGCGGCGGCGTCGAGACGGGCATCCAGTGTGATGTCGGCGCGCCGCCGGAGGTCGCTGCATGGGACATATCGGTCGCCGGCGCCGGCGAGGCCCGCAGCGAAGGGCCGCTCGGAATGGCTCTTGCGATGGAGACAATGATCAATCGCGCTTGCGTCAACCACTGGTCGTATGGCGGCGGCTCGATCCGGGGCGTGCTGCTCTATCCCTTCGCCTACAGCATCTTCAACCAGGACAGTGCTGTGCGCGACGACCTGCTGGCGATGATGGCGAACCCGAACAGCGGTCCCAGGGACATCCGCGAAAACGCGAAAATCGTCTATCCGATCGCGCTGGCGATCCTGCGCGGCTGGCGCACCGGCCTTCTTGAGACATCGGCGTTCTCGTGCCGGCACTACAAGACGCTGACCGCGAAGGCGAAGTGGGCCAAGCGCAAACCCGACCTCGTCTACAAGAGCCACGAATTCTACTGTAGCGTGGACACTGGCATCGGCCCGACGGTTGCCAAAGGGCTCACGCTCCCGGTTCAGAAGGAGTCCTAGCGTCGCCGTCGCCCGCGGGCCGCGCCCGGCCATACGGCTTGATGCTCAGCGCGCGCAGCGCTCCGTTGAAGGAATAGTGCTCGCTGGCCGCTGGGTTGAAATCCTCTACGCTGCTGTCCACCCCGTGTCGCTTGAGCTTGAGTCCGGCGGCCGGGAGATGGGCCAGGAGCGCGTCCTGCGTGAGCTCACGGATCTGGGCCCGGTCGACCGGCTCTCCCGCGCGCGTGATATTTCCTTCCTCATCGAAGTCGATGCGGTTGCGGAGCGCTTCGATGCGCAAGGGACCCAGCTCCTTCAGCGCCGTCGAAAAGTCCGCTCGCCCTCGGCGCTTCTGCGCTTCCTTCGCAGAGTTGACCGGCACCAGAATTCCGCGGGCGGCGATCGCCACCTGCCCATCGTCGAAACTGAGCACCAGCCCGGGAACGTAGTCGTCGAGCTCCTGAGCTTCCTGCTGGAACCATGGCAGCGGAATCTGGAAGATTTGAAGCCCATCGCCATGGGCGAGGCGTCCGATCAGGTAGGTTGCGCGCGCCATGGGAACCACGATCCCGCGGGAGTCCGTCGGTCCATCCTGATGCAGCATGGAGCCTGCGAATTCGAGGTAGGGGCGCGACTTCGTCGGCGAGGAGATTGTGATCGCTGTCCGGAAGACGCCAATGGGCTTGGCCTCAAAGCGATAGGACACAAAATGTGCGATCCGGGGCTCGTCGCCAGGCTCGGACCAGTCCGGGAAGAACGTCTTGGCCGCTGAGGAAAGCTGCTTTGGTGATGCGCCGAGGATCTTCGTGAGAAATGCCAGGGTGATATCAGCCTCGGAGGTGGGAACGAAGGAGCTGGCTGTGCGATCATCGACATCGAGATCTACGATGCCTGCCTGTCTCTCACCGAACCGCTGATGGTGGCGATCCGCCAGCTGGAGAAAGTCAACGATGCGTGGTTCCTGGCAAAGGCTTTCCAACTTGGGGTGGATCTTGAGCCGCTCCGCGCATAGGACGAGTAGCGTACTCAGGCGAAGACGGGGATTGAGCCGGAGAGTTCCCGTGGCCGAAGCGTATTCAAGCCATCGCTTCTTGTCTGGCCGAAGGTGGGACTGGTTGCCGTAGATCCATTGCCGCGTCGCTTCGGCAGCGTCCTCTTCTTTAAGGTCGCCATTCAGGTTGTGCTCGATGATTGCCCGAATGCCCGATTTGAGGGCCTGAGCGGCCCCTTCATCCTTCCAAAAGAAGTTCACATCGTCTTTCAACGATTGATCGGACAATTGATCCCCCCGAACCGCCGGGCAACTGACTAGGATTGTTTGGAGCAGACGTCAACTTTTCCAAGCTACTTTAAGCCCACTTGGGGGGCACTTTTCGGGGCGGCAGATGCTAGCCAATGGTGGAGGACGGGGTTCGCCAAGGGGAACCAAACTAACGTGCCAGCCGGCGCAGCCAGCCAACGTTCAGAGTTGATGGATGGCGATCGGTTGCCACAGGCTTAGGCGCGACGAAATCACGGATGTCGAACGATGGATCTCCGCGTTCGCGAGCGGGTAGTGAGTGAGTTCACGGTCTCGGGTGATCCTCAAGCGATCGCTCGGCGTTACGGCTTCGGAATTTCCATCGTATTCGAGACACGCCGCGTCCACCGGCGCGTCATGCCAAGGCGCAATGAGTTGCATGACCAATCCTACCGCGCTTGAGGCAAGCACGCCGTTGGGCCAGATCACCTGAGGCTGTGCGCCGGCGGTGCCGTACCGTCGCGCTTCCTCTGCGAGCGCTTTTTCCTTCACGATGTGGAATGCACTGTCGCCGCCGCGAACCGGGTAGGATCTCAAAGATCCACGAATTTCACCGTGAGGCCGGCTTCTTCAAAGAGCTGGCGCGCCACTTTGAAACCTTCTCCCCAGGTTGGCTCGTCCCAGTCCGGCTCAAAGGCCACCATCTCGGTGATGCCGACCTGCACGATGGCGCGGGCGCAGTCGACGCACGGATACCACGGCACGTAGATCCGGCAGCCGGCGAGCGGAATGCCGACATAGGCTGCGTTGTAGATGGCATTCCGTTCCGCGTGTTCGGTCCAAAGATATTTGAGCGGCCGGTGGAATCGCTCCTCGATATCGTCGCGCGCACCGCGTGGCAGACCGTTGAAGCCCGTTGCCCGGACCTCGTTGTTGGGCCCGACGATGACGCATCCAACCTTGCGCGACCGGTCCTTGCTCCACTCTGCGACAGTGTCGGCGAGCCCGAGAAAGCGACGGTCCCAGTTCGTGGGAGCGGGAGGGGCGAGAGGAGGACGCTTTGGCATGGAAGTCACCCTGGCTTGTTGTCGGCGGGTTGCAAGGCTTTCGTCTCTGTTTCGTCGGACTCGGTTTTGTCTGGTTCCGCCGTATCCTTCCGAAGCTGCTTTAGGCCGTCCTTGATTTCCTCGATCTTGTCCCACCCGAGGACCGGAGCCAGCTCGACCGCGAGTTCGACGACTTTAGTCATCTCGCTACGCCAACCTGCGACGTCTTCGATGCCATCGGTTGTCGCGAGCTGAGTTGCGCGCCAGAATTGTTTGCAGGCCTGTCGGGTATCGCGCCGCCAATCGGATTCGGCAATCGGGTTGGAGCGCCAGTGCTCCATCTCGGCCCGGACGTTATGGAAAATATCTACCCGCCTGCTGATGTCGGGCCCGTTTTTGCCCGGGGGCCTGGCCTTGACGTCGAATGAAAGCTCGATGAGGCATCGGCCGGCCCCGAAGCGGACGTCACGATGTTCCTCTGCGTTTCTCCAGACCTCCAGCATGAAATCAATCACCGTGTCTGCGCGTTCCTCCGGCGGATTGCAGCTGATTGCGTGCACCAGCCGCCAGCGGAGACCGACGCCTAGCTCCATCAAGGATCTCGCGGACTCAGCTGCAGGGTGAGGGGTTGCCCGCGCCGTGGAGGCGGAGGCGTGATAGGCGGCTATCACCTGATCGATCATGCTGGAGGTTGGCGCGGAAGCACGCATGAAATTGCTGGCTGACCAGGCCATGAATGGGTCCACAGAAGTCAGATGCAGAACCAGCGACGCCGCGTTGGCCGAAACCGTGGTGTCCAGTGCGATCCTGATCAGGTCCTGCCATTGCGGCATCGCCGGGGCTTCGCGCTTACCGAAATGCTCAAGCAGCTTAGCCATCATGCCGGCTTCGTTGGCTGCCGATGCACGCGCATCCTTCATGAACACGCAGAAGGGGCCGTCACCAGACAGATAGTCGTCGAGATCTCTGCTGGTTGCGTCACGCGTGTGGCTGAAGCGGTCGAAGAAGCGCAGCGCGTTGAGACCGATGATCGCGTCACGGAAAACGACTGTCATGTCGAGCTTGGGATCGGCAATGATGGAGAGCACCCTCTGCCAGTTCCAGTCGTACATCTTATTGAGAAAGGCTTCGAGCTTTGTGCGTTCCTTGGGGTCGGAAAGCATCTCCACCGCAAGCTTGAGGCCATCGTCTGACGAGTTCTGGATGCTTAGTGCGGTGAAGGCGGCATTGGTCCAGGCATTCTCCGGCTGCTGAATGAGCCAGCGTGCTGCGAGCCACTCGATGAAGAGCGAATGCTGGAACTCCAGCATGTCCTGATCCTTGCGCAGGACCAACCCGACTCGCTCCAGCTGCCTCAAAAGAGCTCTCGCTTTCGTGGCTGCTACCGATTGCTTGAGCGTTGGAGACTTGTGAAGGAAGCTGAGCTTGAGCTCCTCCTTCCAGACGTCGGCTTGGAAGCTGAGCGCGCCGCCATCGCGCAGGAGGCGATCCCCCAGGAGGGAAAGGGCATCGAGGCGGTCCGTGAGGTCGTATCTCCCGAAGTGTTGCTCGAACAGGCCAGGGCGGGTCGTGGGCCCTGTTCCGTCTCCCATCGTATACATGAGAAGAAGTTGCGGACTGGCGAGCACCTTCAGCATGTCTTCGGAAAGCTCCGGATTGTCAGTGCGCCGCCGGCTGACCTCATCGCGAATGAGCTCCACTGGCAGAGGCGAGACCCCGAAGCGCTCAAAGTTTTTTTGTGTCGGCGAAATTGGCGCCGAGGCGCGCTCTGTCACAATCAGCGTGCTTTTGACGAGACGTGCATATGCATCCAAGATGTCGAGCAGCTGCTGCGCCTTGTCGCCAACCTCATTGAGCCCATCAGCCAGAATGACCCAGCCGCGCGGATCCTTTTCCCACTTGTCGACATACGACTGCTCAAAGATCCAGGCTGAGTCTTTGTCGCTCAGCGCGACGCCGAGCCGGTCCTTGTTCGCGGTCAATTTCTTTAGATCGAGCCAGATGTAGTTGAGGTCAGATTCCTCCAGAATCTGCGCTACCTTCAGCAAATAGTTTGACTTGCCGCTACCGCCGTCGCCCTGCAGCATGATCGTACGACGCTGGCGGATCGCGATCGACGCGAATTCCCGCGGCGCGAGGTCATCTGGCAGATACGCGGCTGACTGTACGTGGCGGGTCCCGGAGGTCATCAGACGCGCGCGGACGTCGAACCATGCCGCAGGCTCCTTGCTCTTCTGATACAGCGTGGCGAGAACGGCTCGATACTGCGCGAGGGGCGGAGGTAGCCAGGCGGTCTTGAGCCAGTCGTTGATGGTCTTGAGCGTGATGATGTAGCCGCGCCCGGCGACAGGGTCTGCCGAGGCGAACAGGCCGACGATGGCATCGTTCGAGGCGACGGGTGCGCCACTGAAGCCACCCTCCAGCCGCTGGTTTTCAATGGGAGCCTGGATGACCAGAAGACGTTCGTTGGTATGAACTGCGCCGATAACGCCGGCTCCGTCCGTCCCCATTCGCTCGCGGGCTGGATAACCTACAGCGCGAATTGTCTGGCCTCCTGCGGGATCTGATTGCTTTACGAGAGCTCCCTTGAGCGACGCGTTTGCATCGACCGGGGCGAGCAGGGCAAGGTCGTCGAAAATCCGTATCCCCGCAGTGTCGCGGCGCAACGGTTCGACACGTTCCAGACGGTAGGCGTGCGTTTCCTCAAGCGCCGCGCCGTGCCGTCTCACGCGAAATTCGCTGCCGATCGAATAGCCGCGGTCGATGCTTTTGATCACGTGTTCGCAGGTGAGGATGCGTCCATCCTCGAGAAGCCAGCCCGCCCCGACTGGCGTCTCGGATTTTCTTGGCAGCAAGCCGACCGTGATCGTGGCGCAGTCCAGCGTCATGTGGTTCCCCAACCGCAAGTCTGGACGGAATTAGCATTCTCCAATAAAGTTCACTAGCGCGCATTTCGATGCAGCGCGGGGAATCGGTCGAGTGATCGGCCGATATGGGTAAGGGGAACAGGATGCCTATCAGAGGCTTTTTTCGGCTTGGCAAAACCCCGGGTGAGAACCCGGCTGCCTTCGACATTGATGGAAGCAACGACGTCTTCAGATCGTTCTTCGCGCTGATCCCGGCGGAGACGATGGGGCTTTATCATTACGTGAAGGGCCTCTTCGCGCAGACCTCGCCGGCCCCGCCGACGCCCGAGCAGCTGCACGCGGGGACGATACCTCCCGTGAGTCCGCTGCTGATTGTGATCGCGTGGGCCCTGCTGGGACTCACCCTGGTGAGCCGGTATTTTTCGACCCTGCCAGCGCCGCCTGCGAAGAAGTACTTCTCTCCTGAGTGGAGCACAATCTTCGTCGCAGGCGTCGCTTTCACGCTGATGCTCTTCATGGACGGTGCAACGCTCTGGCCGGGCTACGTGCCAGGCGCAGTGGATCGTCAGATTTACGCGGTTGTAGGTCTGATCATTGCGGCGGGATGGGCCTCGTACCAGGGCTGGAAGAACCGCACGGCCTAGTCGACCGGCGGGCGCACGATCGGCGATGGCACGTCTTGCGCTACGTCATCCAAATGACGACGATCCGTGCGCGCTCGCAAGCTGAATGAAGAACGGTTACTCTGCCTCCCCGCGAAGCACGATCAACCGGCAAAGGCGATCAAACCAGTGTAGCGAGCGGCACAAAATCGTCCTTCACCGTGTTCCATTCGGCGAGAGGGAAGACTCCCTGGCGCGCCTGCATGCCCATTCCATTCGCGCATACGAACTTTTGGACATCTCCTCGAAAGGACATTGCCGCGTAGCGCGCAGCGACGTTCTCCAGGAACAAAGAGTCCTCGTGCGCCGCCAAGTGCCTTTTGGCAAAGAGAGCCTGCCGTTTGTTTGCCTGTTCTACGGCAGCAGCAGCCTGAGAGTTCGGCAGCGCGGTTCCGCGCCGGGCAATCAAACATACGTGCTTTGATACAGGAAAAGTAAGTTCGCACTTGTTGGTGGGCCGCAGGAACGGAAACCCATCAGTCACCGTCGAATGGCTCATGAACGAATAGCCGGCGGAGACGTCAACGCCAGGATGGACCAAGGTGAGTGGATGATCGCCAACCAGGAATTCGCCTTGCGGCGAGTTGAGGAGCGAAAAGCGAAACAGGCCGATGTGATCGGCAACACGATCTATATGGTCGGCGATATGTCCGAGGAACGCTGCATTTGGAGCATGCCCCTGCATCGCCATGTGTTGCGCCAATACGGAAGACCTAAACGCCGGGTTGCGAAGGTACGACCCGGCCAAGTAGGTCTGAATATCTCCAAGCAAGTTTGCGGCCAGGACCTGAGAATCTGCTAGTTCTTTCAGTGCTGGAAAGGTTTGGTTTTCGAGATAGGTGATGGCCTCCTCAAACGCGGCCGTGACTCCTTGCTCGCTCTCGTAGGAGTAGAGATTGTTCTCGGCGAACACGGCTTCTGGGGATACGACAAATACATTCCCCTGTTTCCCGCGGACTGTCAGCACCTCATCGTCGTTCGTGAACAGAGCTAGGTGAGCCCGCTGAACATAGTGATGGCGTATTGGCTGTGGTGCGAGCGCCATCCCGTCCCTCCGATCGAATAGCGCTCAAGTAACCCACCAGTCCGCAACCGCAAACCTGCCACGCTTACCGTGGTCCCGAGTAGTGAGACGGCCAAGTGTCTTGAAAGCCGCGGGTTGCGCATGGTTTGGGTTTCCGCTTTCGTCTCTACCGGCGTGACTTGCCGGGTTCGCCTGATCTCGTCTTTCCGAGATTAAGGAAAGTGATCTTCGTTCACGGTTGCTTTTGGCATCGGCACGATGGCTGCGCCCGCACCACTATCCCGAAAACGCGGCGCATTTTTTGGCGAGATAAGTTCCAGGCCAATGTGGCTCGGGACGAAACTGTACGCGCCCGTTTGTCCGCGCTCGGCTGGAAATCGCTTGTAATTTGGGAATGCGAGATGGAATCGGTTGAAAATCTTCGGCGGAAGATCGAAAGATATCTCCGCGCTTGATAACGGCGCGCCACCGCGGATGAAGAATGCCCGACCAAGCGCTCCCTGCCGGCTCAAGCAAAACGGCAGCCATCAAGAAAGTGAATGAGCTCTTCGCGAACCTGCTTGCGAAGCAACCGAAAGGGTTCGCCACGTCGAGCATGGGGAAGTTCGACGCCTTTCGGGAATACCTGGCTGGCGCGCTCAAGCTCGGCGATTGGGAAAGGTACACTTATGCAGTCGGCTCCGCCGGCATCGCGCACAACTTCGGCTCGAGGTGGTCTCAGAACAACGCCTTCTCGGGAAGCCACGTGCCCCTCGGGATCGGCTTCCTGAGCATACCGGAGGGAAACGACACAGACGAACTCGTCGAGAAGGCCGCGAACACGAGCGTGAAGTTCGTTGACGGGCAACGGCCGACTTCATACGAGGCCATCATCATCTTCGCCCAGCCGCCAGGCACGGCGATACTGAAGGCTCATACGATACTCGCGCTGCCGGGCAGCGAAGTCGCAAAAGGCTTGGACGACCTCTTTCCGGGGACAAGGCTGCGGACGGTCACGTGGACACGAAGCACGCAGCCTCCGCTCAAGCCGGTCGCGCCGTCGCCCGAGCAACACCACGTGCCATCGAAGCCATTGGACGGCGCTCTTCTCGGCGCGCTAGAGTCCTCGCTCTCCGAAGCAAACTACAGAGCACCTGCGGGCCTAAGCTCACGCGTGATCTGCTCGCTCGCAGCAAAGCGCTTTCTCATCCTTGCCGGTTTGTCTGGCTCGGGAAAGACGCTGCTGGCCATCGCGATCGCGCACTGGCTGGCGACGCAGAAGGATCAAGTCCAAATTGTTGCTGTCGGTGCCGACTGGACCAGCTCGCACCATCTGCTCGGATACGCCGACGCCTTGGATCCGAACGGCTATGTGCGCACCCCTGCGCTAGATCTGCTGATAAAAGCAAATGCGTCTCCTGAGCTGCCGTTCTTCCTGGTCCTCGACGAGATGAACCTCTCGCACGTCGAGCGGTATTTCTCGGATTTCTTGTCAACGATGGAGAGTGGCCAGCCAATCGACCTTCACGGCGGCGCCGACGCGCGAAACGGCGTACCCGGAAGCATAGCGTTCCCGCAGAACCTCTTCATCGTAGGCACGATTAACGTGGACGAGACGACCTATATGTTCTCGCCGAAGGTCCTAGACCGCGCCAACGTGCTGGAGTTCACAATTTCTGAAGTGCAACTGAGCGCTTACCTCGCCGCAGGTGGACAATTCAATCTTGGCGCAGTCGCGGGCCAGGGAAAGGAGTACGGAGCGTCACTTGTAGACTTCTCGATTCAGCCCCTAGGCATCGACGAGCTTACCGACGAAACCGAGAGCGGAGCAGTGAGAGAGGCTCTGGTCAAACTGTTTGCAGCCACGGACAGAGCCGGCCTCCAGTTCGCGTATCGAACCACGCGCGAGATGGTGAGATACGTGATCGCACACCGCTACTTGTCAGGTGAGTCGTGGCATCCTCTCAGCGCGTTCGACGCACTCATCGCGCAGCGCATATTGCCTCGCCTCAGCGGTGACGGAGCCAAGTTGAAGCCCATCCTGCTGGCAATCATCACCTTCTGCGAAGCGGTAGATATCGAGCATTCAAAGATCGGCGGAGACATGGAGAAGAGATGGGCGGAGCTCCAGAGCTTAGATGTGCAGGCGATCGACTCCGCATGCGCCAAGCTGAAGGAGAGCTGGCCGATAACGTCGAGCAAGGTGACTCGCATGCTGAAGCGCCTCTCGGAGCATGGTTTCACAACTGCCATCGAGGCGTAGGTGGAACTGATCTCGACAGCGCGACTGCTATGTCGGGATTCGGCCGGCCTGCAGATTTGCGAGCTGACGCTTGCCGACGCGGCAGGGAAGTCCAGTATCGAGCTTCAGCGCGATGGCAGAATCAAGTCAGTCGCAGAGCTGGCTGACTACCTGATCATGCTTCGACCGCTGGTCGAAGAACAGCTCGCGCTGGCTCCCCCCGTTACTCCTGCACCCGTGCAGGCATCCGCGGAAGTTTTAGGTGCACTCAAGAGCCAGGGCGGCCTCGGAATTGTTCGACTCTCGGTGATCAACGCCCAGCAGAAGGTGCTCTGGCAGCATGCGATCTCAATCCGGCCGGAGAAGTTTGGTGAGGATGCTGAATTCGAGCGGATGGTCTCTGACCTTTGCTCGGCGAGGACATCTCTCGCACTGAACCTTCACGCCTTCACATCTGCCCCCTGGGCGCTTGGCGAAAGACGCACGGATTTTCAACCTGATGAGCTCATTGCAGTAGTGCGGGCGGGCGTCACAAGAAACGACTTCTTTCGTAGTCTCGAGACGATTGAGCAACGTGCGCGCGTACGTCTAGACCGCAACGATGAGATGGCCCACCTGGGTCGCGAGCGAATGGACCCCGCGCGATTTGGTCGGTACTTGGGAGCGCCTGGCGAAAGAGCCGTCGTGCCGCCATCGCATTATCTCGCCAGCCGAGTCACGACGCTTCCTATTAAGAGCCCTTCGGCAAGGAAGATTGAGACCACCAACGCGCCAGAGAATCAATTTGCGAAGCTTGTCGCCGTGCAGATAAAAGGGCTACTCGATGAGGCGACGCGGCGATTGGACGCCTATGTAGAAAGCGAGGCCGTTCGCTGGGCGGCTTTGACCGCAGTTCAACTCCGAAACACACTCGCGCGGCCATTCTTCAAGAGCTTAACGCTTCCCTCTCACGTTCCACTTGGAAGCCCGGCGATGCAGCGTCGACCAGAGTACCGGGCGGTGCTCAAGGCATTCCTAGACGTTCGCGCAGGCCTAGCACTCTCTTGGCCCGAGCTCAGCCAGATCGTTTTTGCGGAGACGAGGGATGTCGCGACGCTCTACGAGTATTGGTGTCTCGCGCAGATGTGCGACACAGTGAACGGTCTGTACGGATCGTCGCTTGCGTTCTCAGACTTCTTGGCGGCTGGCGAGGTTCTCTCGCTGCGCCGGGGCTCACATTCAAGGTCATCGGTCCCAATCATGATCGATGGAGTGCCTCACTCAATCGAGCTTCACTACAATCGAACCTTCCCACCAACGTTATCGACCATGCATGGAGCAGTACGGGTCCACCAATCCGGCGTCGGAACGTGGTCAAAACCGATGAAGCCAGATTATACGATCGCCCTGAAAAACGCTCTCGGGGCCGCCGAGCGTTTCGTGCACTTCGACGCGAAGTACAAGGTAAAGAGCGTGGAGTCGCTCGCGGACGAGAAGACGTACCACGGCAGCGACCTCGACAAGATGCACGCATACGCGGCCGGCATCTACAACACGGCAGGCGCCTACATTATCTATCCCGGTAGCGTGACGCGACAGTTTGAGAGTGCGAGCGGCGCTCGAGTTGGTGCAATAGGCTCTATTCCTGGTAAGGACACCGGCTTCGCGGAAACGCTTAAGCTGACGATTGACGACGTAGTGAAAGACTAAGCCGCTTCCCTTTGCTCTGTGCCTCGCACTGCCTCGATGTGCGTGGCCAGAGACTCGATGAACTCAGGGGCCCACGCGATCTCTCGTGAGACCATCGCGCGCGAGCGGAAGCCGACTGTCGCGCGCAATGACAGCGGCTTGAGCGGCATGCTGAGGAAAGAACGCAGGCGCGGGGCATGGCGTGCGAACGGGAACTCGGAGATTTCGACGCCAGAGCGCTTGCCCTTCATGCCGTAGGCAGCACGCGGCCATTTGCCTGCCGCTAGCGGCGCATCGCGGCTCGCGTCGTAGTGGTCAGGGTCGAGCAAGCGCGTAGCTACCCATTCGGCCATCGGCGGGCAGACCGCGTTGCCGATCAAGCGCCAGCGTGTACTCGCGCGAAGGCCGGCTTCTAGAACCGGCTCCGTCCATCCCGCTTCAAATCCTTGGAGACGCTCCGCATCCTCGATCTGAGGCGTGCCGAAGAAGTCCTTCGACGAGAGCCAGATTGCTGGAGGAGAGGGGATGCCGATTCCAGAGCCGCCCTTAATTGGAGGCGTGGCCTCACGCGCCCATCCGGCGCCCATCTTCCCCATTGTCCAGTAGAAGCCATAAGCGGGGCCGATGTTCACATCGCTTGGCCGCCCCTCGACGAACTTGCGGGAACTGTCGTCGGCGAACAGCACTTCGCGCGGATCATCGCGTCTTGAAGCCAGCAGGATCACGCGACGACGGCGTTGCGGAAGACCAAAGCTCCGCGCATCCACTACGCGATATGCCCAGCTGTAACCCGCGTCCTCCAGCAGGTCTGTAAGCGAGGCCATGCCGCTACCCTTGTCGAGGAGCAGCATGTACGGCACGTTCTCTATCAGTAGCCAGTTTGGTTTTCTGGTCGCGCGGTTCACGAGCCTGAGGACGTGGGATACAAGCCCTGAGCGCGACCCTTTTAATCCTGCCTTGTCGCCAGCAAGACTCAAATCCTGACAGGGGAAGCCGGCAGTCAGCACGTCGCACTGAGGAAGCGATCTTAGCGTCCGAACGTCGTCGTGTATTGGCACGTGCGGAAAGTGGGCAGAAAGTACTGCCTGAGCCGCGGTATCGTTCTCACAGAACAGCCGCGTGTCAAACCCCTGGGTGTGGAGACCAAGTTCAAGGCCTCCAATACCAGAGAACAAGCTAGCGATGCGCATCACCGAAGCAACGTCGTTGCGACCGCACACATCGCGAGGGGCGGAACAGAGTTTCCGATCATCTTCTGCAATTGCGTGCGCCCCAGTTCGCCAAAAGTGAAGAAATCTGGAATAGTTTGCAGTCGCGCTGCTTCACGGGGAGTTAACGTCCTCGGTCTTAGTGGATGCACGAACCGGCCCTGGCCCGTCGAACCGAACCCGGTCGTGATTGTCGGTGCCAGTCGGTCCCAGCGCATCCGGCCGTACACCGACACATATGAGTGGGCGTTCAGTCGGTGGCAATCAGGGCGCTGATTGTTCGGGAGATCGTATAGATCATGTTGGAACAAATACTCGATCCGACGCGTGTTTTCCGGCGAGTGAACCGCGGATGTGTTGAAAGTGTCCTTGCCCTTTAGCCGCACTAAGTCAGCGATCGCCCACGCGACGGTACGCTCCGGTCGCTGAAGACCACTGAGCTCGGCATGTAAGTCGAGAGGCTTGCGCGTTGCGATGAGCATGTAGCGCCGGCGCGATTGCGGGACGCCAAACTTGTTGAAGTCGAGCAGCACCTCTTCGACCTGATACCCAAGACCACCGAGGTACTTCGCCGTCGCCACGCTAGCGCCGCGCTTGTCGTGCCGTATGCCTTGAACGTTCTCGATGACGATGCTCGTCGGCTCAAACAGCTCAGCGAATCGTGCCATTCTTGTAACGAGCGAGTTTCGATCGTCGTTCCTGCGAGTATGGTTGTTGAGATCAGAGTGCCCCTGGCAGGGGGGGCCGCCCACCAAAAGGTCCACTTCACCGACGGCCTTGACCAACTTCTTTTCTCTTGCCGTTGTGGCGGAACCGAGCGCCCCGTCGAGCACAAATTCAAGCGGTTCGGTTACCACAACCTCAGGCGTGAAGTTCGCGGCAAACACCCCCGCCTTGATTGCATCGAACTCAGCGCCAATTCTTGCGTCGAACCCGATGTTCAACTGACGGCATGCCTCTCTGATCCCGATCGACATTCCCCCGCAACCGGCGAAAAGATCCGCCAACTTCACCGCCGACTTTTGCGATTGGCTTTTTGGCATGGTCGAAGAGGTCAGCCACGCACGATCGAAGTCTGCTGAAAGGTCGCCCGAAATTTTCGTTGTTGGGATCGATGAAGTTGCGACTGTACCGTCGCTACGCCGAACGTGGCGGCTAACGCGATCACGCTCGACGCTATGTGTGCTCGTGCTATGCGGAGAGGCGGGCAACTCGTCCTGCGCGAAAAGGTGCAGTTGGCTCGAACCAGACATGGCTATCCGCGAATCTGTGAATGCGGAACATTGCCGGAACAAATTGAGTTGAGCAAGCCGCTCAATCTGGCCAGCCAAAGCGTCGCAGCGTTGAGACGTTTGGGGTGTCCAACAACAAGCGGAGGCAACCGCCCCAGCCGGTGCTAAGCTGGAGCTTCTTACTCTCGGCGCAGCGCTGGCGGAAGAAAAATAGGGGAAAGTAGGGTCCGTTTGAGTCGAGAGAGGTCCGGAAAGTGGTGCCGCGTAGGTGACTTGAACACCTGACCCCCGCATTACGAATGCGGTGCTCTACCAGCTGAGCTAACGCGGCCCGAAGACCTACTAATCCACTACTCGTTCAACCACGCTTCGTCCAACTCACTGAGCGACTTCGTGAATTTCGCGGTGACCCGCTAATTACGAATGCGGTGCTCTACCAGCTGAGCTAAGGCGGCCCGGCAATGTGCCGAATGGCGGGCGCTATACCCCGGACCGGGGGAGGGGCGCAAGGTTTGGCCGCTGACTCACGCCAGCGGCCGGTTTTTCTTGCAAAATGGGATCAGGCCGGTTTCCGGAACCGTAGCGTGTGGCGGTCGCTTTCGCCGATTGCCTTGTATTTCTCCGGGTTGAAGTCGGCGGGTGTGACAACCCCGTTCTGCGAGGTCCTTGAATTGGGCGGCAGGGTCCAGACGCCGAATGGGTGGTCCTTGGTGTCTTTCGGGTTGGCGTTGATGTCGCTTTCGGCTTCGAGAACGAGGCCGGCCTTTTTCGCTGCCGCGATGATGGTTGCCTTGGAAACGTAGCCGTCGCTGGCCGCGCGTGTCCCCTGAACGGTTTCAGGGCGCGGGTCGGCGCGGTGTTCCTCGACGCCGAGAACGCCGCCCGGTTTCAACACAGCGGCGAAGTCGGCCATCGCCTTGTCGACCATGCCCGGCTGCCACATCCAGTTATGGATGTTGCGGAAGGTCACAACCATGTCGGCCGATCCCGCCGGTGCGAGCGGGCCGGAATCCTTGTTGAAGGGCGCGTAGGTCTGCGCGCCCCAGACGGCCTGGTCAGAGATGGCGGCGATGGGATTGCCGGTTGCGATATACTTGCCGGCGGACGCCTTGGCGTAGGGCGCCAGGATCTCGGCGTAGTAGCCTGAGCCAGGCGCGATCTCGACGACTGTCATTCCCGGCTTGAGGCCGAAGAAGGCCAACGTTTCGGCAGGGTGGCGGTGCGCATCGCGCATCTTGTGGGAGGCCTGGCGCGCCGGATTGTCTATCGACGCGCCGAGGTGAGCATCCGCCTTCGCCGATGTGGCCGGCGTTTGAGCGTCCGCCATCAGGCGGGCGGCCGGCATGATGAGAAGTGCGGCGGCGCCAAAGGCCGCAAGCGCGGTGAAGCGTTTCACTGAAGTCCTCCCAAGCAAGTCTTTCCCCGTCCGGGGTGCTGGGTCGAGCTAAGCGGGCCGCTGGCAGGCAACAAGACGGACAGCGGACACATCCGCGCCAGCGCGATGACATCAGCGTAAGTAACCGCGATTTCGTTTTGTCTGGAAGGCTAGCCGCCTGTGCTGGCCGTGTAGGCGGTTCCGAGGAGGCGGCCGTTGAGGTTGCGGAGTTCCTCGTCGAGGGCAGCGCGCTTCAGGGCTTCGTTGCGCCAGTTGCGGAACGCTTCGGCGGCGCCTCCGGCGACACTGGTTGTTGCCTCCACCGCTCCGCGGACATTGCCGAGTTCGAGCTGGCGGCGGGCGTTGCGCACGATTTCGGCGTTCGAGGCGACGAGAGTGCTGGGTGCGAAATCGACGAGGCCGGTGAAGGACGTGCGCAGCCAGTTCCAGCCATCGTCGCTTTCGTCGGTCGCTATGCGCGTTGCACGGTTTGCAGCGGTGTCGAAGTCGGAGCGCAGCTGGGCAAGCGTCGGAAGGCCGGTCTTTGCGGCGCCTGCCATCGAAACCAGTTCCGCTTCGTCGGGGAGCAGAGCGGTGAGTGCTCCATGTTCCTTGAGGAAGGGCTGGTCAGTCTTGGCCGCGGCTTCAAGGGCCGACAGGGCGCGAATGGCTTGTGAGCGGTATGTGGCGGCAAGAATCGGCGGCGGCGTTGCGGCCGGGAGGGCGGAGCCAATGACCGTCGTGCTTTTTGGCGGGAGACCGGAGGCGACGGCCTGCATTCCGCTTTCGAGAGCGGCGAGGGCGGCTTCGCGGCGGTCGAAGGCTTCGACCAGAGTCGTGTTAGCAAGATCGAGGGCTGCGACCTGACTGGAGAGATCGGCGATGGCGCGTTGGACTTCGCGTGTGGTCTCCGGCGCGGTCGAGTCTTCGGCGACGATAGATTCGATGCGATTGATGCGTCCGAGCAGGACGCCGAGCGGCGTCTTGGCGGCGGAAGCATCAGCCGGCGCCTGGCCGTCTCCAATACCGCTGACAGCCGACAGCTGGCTGGCCAAGGCGGCAAGATCGTCGCGAAGGGCGAGGTCGATACTGTCCTGCTGGTCAAGGCGTTCGCCCTGGGCGTCGAGGCGTGACCGGAGCGAGACGACATCGGTTGAGGCCTGTTCGGCCCGTGCGGCGAGATCTCCCTGCGAACGGACGAGGCCGTCTATCTCACGGGCAAGCGTTCCGGTGGGCGCTCCGGAGTTGGCGTTGCTGACGATGATGGCGACGGTTGATCCGACCACCGTCGATAGCAGCATGGCGATCAGAAGCTGGGGCAGGCTGACCGAACGGCTGCGCATGGGCCGTGGCCCGATCCGGCGCTTGCGCTTGGGCTCGGTTCCGTCCGCCGGTTCGAATTCGGCGTCGATAGGTTCAGGCTCGTCTACAGGCCGTCTCATGCTCATCGGCCGCCAACTGAACTCACGCTCCCCGCCCCACAATAGGAGTGCGCCGGGTCTTGTCTCAACTGGAAAGTGAAAGTCGTTCGAGGGCTGCAAACAGTTCGTTTTCGTTGGGCGAGCGGGCGATTTCCAGCCTTTGGGCGTGGTGTTCGAGCGGGGCCGCGACGGCGACGGACATGGCGGCTGCCAGAACAGGCCGTGATGGCCCTTTGGCCAGAAAATCAGCCAGGATCGCAGCGCCTCGTGCGGAATGGACGAGGACGGCCTCGAAAGCCGAGGCGCCGGCGAGATGGCTGGCGAGGGCTGGACCCGGCCCGTGGACCAGAACGGCGCGATAGGTTGCGAGGAACTGGGCCTCGCGGCCTGCCTGGCGAAGCGTGCCGGCCAGGTCGCCACGGCTTTCCTCGTTGCCGGCATGGAGCAGCCGGGCGGCCGGCGGCAGCGACGCGCTGATCAGGTCGGCGAGGGCGGAGACATCGCCATCGGCAGAGGTGACGTTGGTGAAGCCGGCCATGCGAGCAGCCTCGGCAGTTCGGGCGCCGACGGCGAAGACAGGGACGTCACGCGATGATGACAGGGTTGCGGAAATGCGGGCGCCGTTGGCGCTGGTGAAGGCGAGGGCGTCATGTGACGGCAGGGTGACTGGGATCGGTTCGACAGCGAAGACCGGCTCGACGATCGGGAGGTAGCCGGCGGCCCTGAGGCGATCCGCTGTTTCAGAGGCGCCGGGTTCCGAGCGGGTGACCAGAATGCGCGGCGCCCGGCTCATGGTCAGTAGCCGTCTTCTTCGCGTTCGGCAGCGACATCTTCGGCCAGTGCGTTGCCGAGAACCTCTGCATCGAACGTGCTGGGGAAGCCCTCGATGATGCCTTCGCCGCGCCAGCGGCGGTCTCCGTCGTCGGTGAGAACTTCACCAGCCATTTCCGCGCCATCGTCGAGCAAGCGGAAGTGCGCGGCGATCGGCGTGCGGCAGGAACCGTCGAGACGGCGAAGGAAGGCGCGCTCGGCGACAGCGGCAAGATGCGCGTCGCGATCGTCGGTCGCGATCACGGCTTCCTTCAGCCAGTCGGGCGCATCGAGGCGGATGGTGACGCCGATAATGCCCTGTCCGCCAGCGGGCAGCATCTCGTCGATGGAAAGAATGCCGCTGGCCTTGTCGATCATGCCAAGGCGGCGAAGGCCGGCCGCAGCGAGGATGGTGGCCTGTGCTTCGCCTTCGGCAAGCTTGCGCAGGCGCGTCTGCACATTGCCCCGGAAGGTGATGGCCTTGATGTCGGGACGGATGGAGAGAAGCTGCGCCTTGCGGCGGAGGCTCGACGTGCCGACGACCGCGCCGTGCGGAAGATCGGCAATGGTCGCAGATGGGCCGATCAGGCAGTCGCGTGGGTCTTCGCGCGGAAGGTAGGCGGCAAGATAGATGTGCGCGGGCAGGGTGACCGTCACGTCCTTCAGCGAGTGGACGGCAATGTCGATCTCGCCGAGTTCCTGGGCGCGGTCGAGCTCCTTGGTGAAGAGGCCCTTGCCGCCAGCATCCTGCAACGGCTTGTCGAGAATCTTGTCGCCTGTGGTGGTGAAGGCGTGGATCGTCGAGGCGATCGCGCCCTTGGAGAAACTGGCGATGCGCTCGGCGAAATAGTTCGCCTGCGCGAGGGCGAGGGGCGAACCGCGCGTGCCGATACGGACTGTTCTCGAAATGGCCATGCGGGCTCTGGTTGGCTTTTGGGGCGCTCGCGGCGTACAAGCGCCGCCGCGATGACGCAAGACGCCCTCACCGTATTGGGACTTGAGACCAGCTGCGACGAAACAGCGGCTGCGGTGGTGCGCCTGTGGCCGGACGGACGGGCGGAGGTGCTGGCGGAGCGGGTGGCGAGCCAGACGGAAGAGCATGCCCTCTATGGCGGGGTGGTGCCGGAAATCGCCGCGCGGGCGCATGTCGAGCGGCTGGATTCGCTGGTGCGGCTGACGATGGAGGAGTCCGGCGTCGGCTGGAGCGGGCTTTCTGGCGTGGCGGCGACGGCAGGGCCGGGACTGATCGGCGGGGTGATGATCGGCCTGTCGACCGCCAAGGCGATCGCGCTGGCGCGCGGGCTGAAGCTGGTGGCGGTGAACCATCTCGAAGGTCATGCGCTGAGCCCGCGCCTCGCGGACGCGGTGGTGTTTCCATATCTGCTGCTGCTGGTGTCGGGTGGGCATTGCCAGTTCGTGTTTGTCGAAGGCGTTGGCCGATACCGGCGGCTGGGTTCGACGATCGACGATGCGGCGGGCGAAGCGTTCGACAAGACAGCGAAACTGCTGGGGTTGGCCAATGGCGGCGGCGTGGCCGTGGAGCGCGAGGCGTCGAGGGGCAATGCCGAAGCGGTGGAGCTGCCAAGGCCGCTGCTCGACCGGCCGGGGCTCGACATGAGTTTCTCCGGGCTGAAGACAGCGGTGCGGCGTGCGGCAGATGAAGAAGCGCTGACCGACAAGCGACGCGCGGATATCTGCGCCAGCTTCCAGGCAGCGGTTGCTGACATCCTTGCGGAGAAGTCGAAGCGGGCGATGGAGCTGGTCTCCGAGCTGACGACCGAGCGGCGGTTTGTGGTGGCGGGCGGCGTTGCCGCCAACAAGGCGCTGCGGACAAGGCTGGAAGCCGAAGCGCGGCATCTGGATTTCTCCTTCTTTGCGCCGCCACTGCGCTGGTGCACGGACAATGCCGCGATGATTGCGCTGGCAGGCGCCGAGCGCCTGCGTCTCGGCGCGAGCGATCCGCTGGATACGCCGGCGCGGGCGAGATGGCCGCTGGATGAGGCGTCTGCGCTGGTGTCGCCGACCTATGGCGGCGGGAAGAAGGGCGCGAAGGCATAGGCTCTCGTTCTCGCAGGTGGGGCTGCGACCTCGGACGCAGGGCGTCCAAGGCAATGGGCAGTAGGCAGTGGGGAATCGCACTGGAATCGGGTGGCGCGCGGATCTGTCCGGCCGCGCGTTTCGCAAATCGCGACCACACCGGCAACACCGGCAACACCGGCGCCACCGACACCGGCAGCACCGGCGGGTGTGTGGATGAAGACGGGCCGAGGGTGGCGCGCTCGCGCCGGATGCGATTGGCCCTGCGGCGGGCGATGCGCTCGATCTGGTTGAGGGAGGCCCGCATGCGGGCGTAGCGCGCGAGGACCTCTTCCAGCGAGCCGGTCTTTGCGAGTGTCTGGGACCGCCAGCAGCGGTCGATCCGGAAGGGGAGACCCAGCAGCTCGCGGGTGCGCTGGCCGATCAGGATGGCGATGCCGTCCTCGGCGAGGGCGATGTGCTGCTCAAGAATGGCGCGGTCCTTCGCACTAGCCAGGAACTGGGCAAGGTAGTCCTCATCGGCCAGCACTGTCTCGATGGCGCGCAGATAGCCAAGGATGATCGCCCACACCCGGGCGAGGGGCCCGAGCGGGAAGAAGATCTGACAGAGGATGTCGCGGAGTTGCGCCATGGCGCGACTATCGGATGGCGGGCTGAGGGTGGGGATGGAGCTTTCCGACTATCCCACAACGATTGTGCTGGAAGGCCTGCAAACGCGCGGGTTGGACGGGAGTTATCCGCCTATCTGGCGATCGGAATGTGCTGGGTTGCTACCCTCGGCTGTCATCCCGGAAGCGCCCTTCGAGACGCCGCCTTCGGCGGCCCCTCAGGGTGAACTCGCTGTCCGGGAACCATTTCTCGGATCGTCCCGCTTGATCAATGGGTCCCGGCCTTCCGCTTCGCTTCAGCCGGGATGACACGCGGTGGGTGAGGCGTCGCTAAGCCGCCGGGCGCTCGGTCGTTTCGTTTTCGGTGGTGGGGCCAGGTGGGAGTGTGGCGTCGGCTTCGCCGAGTTTCTCGCCGGGCGTTCTTGTTGCGTCGAGCTTCTCGGCGAAGCCGTGATTCACGTCGCGGTGTTTGGCTTCGTCGGCGCGGACAGCGATGACGAGGTCGCGCAGGCGGGCCGTCGGCGCCATCTTCCAGTAGTCGATCGCGAGCTGCGGCGCGGGGACATTCTCGAAATGGCCAGCGTCGATCTCGGCGAGGAATTGCGTGTAGGAGATGACAGCTTCTTCCTCGAAATATCCGACCGTGCGATGGGCTGTGCGGGGCGCAAAAAGATAGAGCAGGAAGTAGGCGTTCCAGAACGCGCCCTGCGCGAAGAGAACGAGGATGCGCTCGAACCAGTTCGGCTTGAACAGGGCGACGAACGCCATGAGGTGCATGCGCTCGTTCTCGGCCTCGTCGAGCAGCTCCTTGATCCAGCCATCGTCGTCACGCATGCGGCGCAGCGATTTGAGATGCTGCATCATCCCGCCGACCATGCCAGGCACGGCAGCGACTGTTTCGAGGACGATGGCGCGGTGGCCGTAGCGTTTCGCGAAAAAGGTGTCGGCGAAGAAGCGCAGGCATCGCGTGATGCCGAGTGCGATCCCGTCGGAGAGGCCTTGAGCCTCGTGATGGCGGCTCAGATCAGTCATGAGGCGAATATGGCCTGCGCCGCAGAAGCTTCCAATCGGGGGCGAGCCCGATGTGATGGGATGCCGCAGGTCAAAGCGGGTCCGGCTCGAATGGCGGCAGGTCTGGTTGCAGCTCGATGGGCGGAGGCGGGTCTGGCTGGGCGGCGGAGGAGGGCGCATCGGCAGGCGCAGGCGGAGCGATCGGCGCCAGGATATAGGGCGCTGGCTTGCCGTCGGGTTTGAGCGGGATGCGGACGGAATAGGCGCCGCCGAGCGCGCCTTCGGAATAGCCAGCCGCTTCATCGAGCGGGTATTCCTGGCCGAGCAGAAGCTTGATCCGCGCGCTGAGGTTCTCGCCGTGGCAGACCAGGCATTGCTCGACCATCACCACGGGGCGCAGCCACCGGAAAACCTTCTGGCCATTCTCCACGACGATCTCGGACGACTCGAAGGTCGTGGGGTCGAGGCCGGTCTCGAGGAGGAAGTTGAAGGTCAGCATCTGCTGCTGTTCCCAGGTGTCGGGAGCATCGGCCGGATTGCGGACGCCGAGCGCGGTGCGACTGAGATCGACCTTGCTGGTGTCGCTGATCTCGCGGCCCCAGCCGGGCACGTTGTCGGCATAGGCGAGATAGACAGCAACCGGGTCTTCATCGCGCTCCAGCCGGTCGAGGATTTCGCGGCGAAGGCGGATGTCGAAATCGAGAGCAGCTTTGCGGGCGGAGAGGATCAGGGACGGATCGGGTTCCTCGCGCTTCGGCTCACAGGCGGTGAGGAGCGCCAGCGCGGTCAGCGCCAACGTCCAGCCTGCTTTTGTGCACCGCTTGCGCTGGAGCATCCCATGTCCCCGACAATCCCTTCAGACATAGGGCCAGATGCGCGTCGAAAGGAACCCCGGCGGGGCGAAAGCGGCCTAGTCGACCTTCAACTTGAACTTGAACGTCTCAGCGTCCGGCTCGGCCTTGTCTTCCCAGGGGCGGCGCTGGACGAGCGTGATCTCGCCTTCGCCCTTGGCCACCGCTTCGATGACGATGACCTCCCAGTGATTGCCGCCGGCAAAGCCGGGCTGGAATTGCGAGCTGGAGGTTGCGCCTCCAGGTCCCTCGGTCGCCTTGACGAAGGCAGGCGGCGAGGCGGCCGCCCAGACATAGCCGGCAGTCGGCACGCCCGAGAGCGCGATCGAGATCTTCTCGCCGGTCTTCATGGTGACAGCAGCGCCGGCGTCGGCTTCGGTGAGGGCGCGCACCACGCCGTCGACCGCCGGAGGCGGCAGCGAGCGGGAGACGAACGTGCAGGCCTTGGTGGTTGCGCCCGACTTGTAGACGACGCCAGGATCCTCGAACGAGACGGTTGTCGTCTTGTCGGTGAAGGACAGGCCGGTCTGGCTGGCGGCGTCGATCGGCAGCTTCACGGCGGCTGCGCCATCGAGGCGGGCGAGCACGTGGGTGTCGGCGCCCTGGTTGAGGACGACATCGAGCTTGCCGCCGCCCTGGCATTCGTAATTGAGCGCCTGGGCAAAGGCGGCGTCTTCAGCGGCGGGGACGGGCTGGTCGGCCACGGCAGGTTGCTCCGGCTTGGCGGGTTCGGGGGCAGGCTGGTTGCAGGCGGCAGCGAAAAGACCGAGTCCGGCAGCTGCAGCGATTGCCTTGATGCTCATTGAAAGTCCCCGTGTTTTTGTCCTGCCGGTACAGTCAGGCCGGGCGATGGCGGTGGCAATCCCCTTTGGGCAAGCCCGGCTGCAGAATTGGCGTGAGGTGCTTTTCCGGGGCGAATCTCTCTAGAGCCTGAGTTGCGTCTTCAGCGGGGGTCCAGCCATGGCCGACATTCCTTATCTTGTAGCCTTGCTGCACGCGGTCGCGGCTCTGGCCTGCGGGGGCGCGGCGTCGTCCGGATGGACAGCGGCGGTGATCGTCGCCAACACGGCGTTCGACGGGCTGGATCATGGCCGCGCCGACCGGATGCTTCGCAAGGTGATCGCGGCAACGGCCGGGTTCCAGGCGGCCCTCTTGGGCATTGCGGCCGGCGCGGCGTTGCTGTCCGGCGCGCGGGCGGCGGCGATCGTGGCGGGGGTCTGTGCGCTTGGCTTCCTGTCGAACGTGTGGACGCTGGCGCCGCGCCGCGACAAGGCGCCGGATGGCCTGCGCAAGAAGAACTCGACACAGCGCGTGGTCGCGGTGGCGCTGACGCTGATCATGACAATGGTGGCGATGGCCGCTGGCGTTATGGCCGCGATCGGTATCTGAGCGGTCTGGAAAACTGTCGCGCCGGCGGGAGGCTGGCCGGCGCGCTATAGCATCAGTTGAAGCAGGCGAGGGACGCTTCTGTGATTGCAGAACTCAGCTTGACGTCCTTGAGCACGCTGCCCGGAACAAGTTCCGAGAAGCGTTTGTTGTCGTCTATCGCCTGGGCGACCTTCCCGAACTCCTCGGGCGTCAGTCCCTTTTCGAGCGTGTCGGCGAAGCAGGTACATTTCTGCGCCGAGCTCATTTTCGCGTTGCAAGCCTCGGTGAGCTGAGGCTTTCCAGCCGCGGCGCCACATCCGCTGATCGTCGTCAATGCAAGCAGAAGGGACGCTACAAGTGAAACCGGACGTTTCATCGACACTCCCTCTATTCTTCGCGGATCTTGATGGTCCGCGTGCAAATGGAGGCCGTTCGGCGTCAAAGATGTCAAACAGAGAATGGCCGGATTTACCCGCGAATACTTGCCGCCGACGTAATGCCGTTGCGTGAACATTGGGGGATGACCTAGGCTACGCAAAACCGGATGAAACAGGGCGGGGAAAGGGCGGGCTGCAATGGTTATGGCTGCGGCCTTGTGGGTTGGCCCCGTCGGCAAAATATAAGGCGTCGCGGAGACGTGCATGAGAATCCCCGACTGGGTGGTCTATGCGGTTGTGATTGTGGTCATCGTTGGCGCCCTCTTTTCGAGGGGCGGCGATGGCGGCAGCGACCAATGGAGCGCGCCACGCCGCGAGATGGCTGGCCGGGCGCCTGACGACGCGATTCCTTTTCCGGTCATTTCCGAAACAGGCAACGGGGCTGGCCCACTGCTGCCCGGGTCCGATCCGTTCGATGAGCGCGTGATCGTCCAGGTCGGCGATGCCGAGGATGGCATCGGCACCGCCTTTGCGATCAACGAATCCGGCGCCTGGCTGACGGCGCGCCATGTCGTCGACGGCTGTTCGCGCGTTGGTCTCGCCGTGGGCGATGGCCGGATGGTGCGGGTCGACGAGGTGAAGACATCGCACGACAGCGATCTGGCCCTGCTGATCACCGACCGGGCGCCGGCAGCCCTTGTGCTTGATCTCGACCGCGAGCTTCGAATCGGCGAAGCGGGGTATCATGTCGGCTTCCCGCAGGGCCGGTCGGGCGAGGCGGTGTCGCTGCTGCAGGCCCGGTCCAACCTGGTGACCCGCGGACGCTATGCGATGGAGGAGCCGGTGCTGGCCTGGAGCGAACGGGAAAGGTCCGAAGGGATCGAAGGCACGCTCTCGGGCATGAGCGGCGGGCCTGTGTTCGACAAGGATGGCGCGGTGATCGGCATCACGGTAGCGGAGAGCCCGCGCCGGGACCGGATCTATTCGGCGTCGCCCGACTCGATCCGCCGTTTCCTCGATGACCAGGGCGTCGCGCCGTTCGGCGGCGTAGCGCATCCGCTGGCGCTGTCGTCCTATGCCGAGGAAGCCGACAAGATGCGGGACTCGCGCGCCGTGGTGAAAGTACTCTGCCGGGTGAGCGACCGGTGAGGGGCAATTTCGCCGACCGGCTGATCTCAGGTGTTCGTGACAAGGGTCCGCTGTGTGTGGGGATAGATCCGCACGCGGCGCTGATTCCGGCGCTGTTCGGAAAGCCGGGTCCGGAAGCCGCGGCAAAGTGGGGCGTGGCGCTGGTCGAGCGCTGTGTCGGGCGCGCCGCCGTGGTGAAGCCGCAAGCGGGGCTGTTCGAGCGCTGGGGCGCAAGCGGGCTGCGCGCGCTCGAGGAAGTCTGCCGCGCAGCGACGCGGGCCGGCCTGATCGTCATCCTCGACGCCAAGCGTGGCGACATCGGATCGACCGCGGAAGGCTATGCCGAGGGCTATCTCGGGGCCGAGTCGTCCTGTCCATGCGATGCGATCACGGTGAACCCCTATATGGGCATCGACACGATCGAGCCGTTTGTCTCGGTGGCGGAGCGCGAAGGGAAAGGCGTCGTTGTCCTCGCGCGCACGTCCAATCCGGGGTCGAAGGATTTCCAGGCAAAGCTGATCCTGTCTGATTCAGGAGGGGGAGAGCCGCTCTACATCCATGTCGCGCGCGCGCTGGGACCGATGATCACGCGGCTGCGTGGCGCTGAGGGCTGGTCGGGACTGATGATCGTGGCGGGCGCGACCGGTCCGCAGGACGCGGCGCGGTTGCGGGCGGCCGCTGGCGAGGCGCTGTTCCTGGTGCCGGGCTATGGCGCGCAGGGGGCAGGCGCGCGCGAAGCGCTGGCAGGTTTCGTCCAGGGTCCGAAAGGCATGGAGGGCGGGGTGGTCAATGCGTCCCGTTCGGTCGCCATGCCGGACAGCGCAAAAAGCGCCTCGGCCGCGAAAGACTGGGAAAGCGCCATCGATCTGGCGATTGCCGCGGCGCAGGCCGAGCTGGTCGAGGCAGCAAGAGCCTGAATCCACGCTAAAATCGGCCTTTCGCAGCGTAAAGGCCAATCCGCCAAAATTTTACCTATTCCTGTCATTGATGTCCGGGACTTTCGGGGGTGAGGGGCCATGCTCCGGACACAAATGTGGTACGCCGCGATTTTCTCGACGCTCATTCTGATCGTCGTCCTCGCGGTCGATTTTGCTATCACGGGCGTGCTGCTGTCCGATGGCCAGCCGTATGACGGGTGGATTACGGCCACCATCACCTGCCTGGTGGCGCCGCCGTTTTCCTTCTACCTGATCCATCAGAAGGCCAGGATGCAGAGCGTGCAGGCGTCGCTGGCCGCCGAGCGGGTCACACGTCTGGCTGAGATGGAAGCGGCGCGTGACCAGGCCGAAGCGGCAACGCGGGCGAAGAGCGAATTTCTCGCCAACATGAGCCACGAGATCCGCACGCCGCTGAACGGCGTGCTCGGCATGACGCAGGCGCTGGTGGCGCGCGAGCTCGACGGCGTTTCGCGCGACATGGTCCTGACGATCCAGGAGTCCGGCAATTCGCTGATGGCGATCCTCAACGACGTGCTCGACCTGTCGAAGATCGAAGCAGGCCGCATGGACGTGTCGCCGATCGACGGCCGGCTGCTGCATACGCTGGAGCAGGTGCACAAGCTTTTCCTGCCCAAGGCCGAGGAAAAGGGAATCGAGCTGCGCCTGTCAGGCGCAATGGTTCCCGACGACCGCATCCGCTTCGATCCGGTGCGCGTGCGCCAGTGCATGTCGAACCTCGTTTCCAACGCGGTGAAGTTCACGCGCGAAGGCCGCGTCGATGTCGATGTGTCCTTCACGCCGGCCGAAGGCGGGCGGACAAAGGTTGCGATCAGCGTGGTCGACACCGGTATCGGCATGGACCGCCGGGCGCTGGGCCGGCTGTTCGAGGCGTTCACCCAGGCTGACGGGTCGACGACGCGCCAGTTTGGCGGCACCGGGCTGGGGCTCACGATCTCGCGGCGTCTTGCTCGCCTTATGGGTGGAGACATTGTCGCCTCTTCGACGCCGGGCATCGGTTCGGTGTTCACGTTCAGCTTCATCGCGGACGCCATCCAGGGCGGTGCGGCGAGCCCCGAAACACGGGCTGAACTCGGCCGCGGCGTTCGCCTGCGTGGCGCGCGCGTGTTGCTGACCGACGACAACGCGATCAACCGGCAGGTAGCGCGCCTGTTCCTGCAGCCGCAGGGAGCGATCATCACCGAGGCCTGCAACGGGCAGGAGGCGCTCGATGCGCTGGCCGTGGGCGAGTTCGATCTTCTGCTGCTCGACGTCCACATGCCGGTCATGGACGGCAAGCAGACCATCCAGCGCATCCGCGCATCGGGCGCGGCCTGGAACAAGCTACCCGTGCTGGCGCTGACGGCGGACGCCATGAGCGGCGACCGCGAGCGTCTGCTGGCGCTGGGCATGTCGGGCTATGTCTCGAAGCCGATCGACCAGAGCGAGCTGCTGGCCGAGATCGGCCGCGTTCTGGGCGGCGGAGGCATCATCGCCCCCACGACGGACGCACCGAAGGCCAGCGTGGCGGCCGACGCCTTCGACGACCTGCTTGGCGACCTCGACAAGATCGTCAACGGCTAGCCGAATCTTTCCCAGGCCGCCTGGCGACTGACGCCAAGCGCGTCGCCGATCTTCTGCCAGCTCACCTCGCGTTTCCTCAGAATGTCGATCTGCTGCTGCAGCACGGCGCGCGAGGCTTCGAAGGCAGCCTGCGAGCGATCGAGGTTCGCGAGCAAGGCGTCGTCAGCCAGCTGGTCCCAGCCGGCAAAACCGTCCGAAGGAAGTCCTGCCAGGACTGTGTTGCAGGTCTTCACGCACTCGCCACAGATGTGGACGCCGGGGCCTGCGATAAGCGACGGCACCTCCTTTGCCGACTTGCGGCAAAAACTGCAGAACAGCTTCGATTTGTCCTTTGCTTTCTCACGAGCCATCGCGCGTCTCCAGTTTCGTCAAGACTGTCCTGACAAAATCAAAGCGTCAAGAAGATCCTGACACTCGTGGCGCCCTTTGCCAAACGCTCTCTTTGGTGCTGAAAAGCAGGTACGTCCGGCGACAGGACGTCAGGGAGGGTTTCATGAAGTTCGGCGTGGCCTTGGCTGCGGGTGCAGCGCTTCTGGCGATCGCATCCTGTTCGGAGGCGAACAAAACGCTTCCCGCGATTACCGCCGCACAGGTCGATGGCGTGGCGATCATCGCCGCCGACCAGCGGCCGGGTGTCTGGCTCTCGCATGGCCGTACCTATTCCGAGCAACGCTTCTCGCCGCTGAAGCAAATTGACGCCGACACGATTTCGAAGGTTGGTCTGGCGTGGTCCGCTGACCTCGACACCAATCGCGGCATGGAAGCGACGCCGATCGTCGTGGATGGCGTGATGTATGTCACGTCGGCGTGGTCGGTGGTCTATGCGCTTGATGCGAAGACAGG
This sequence comes from Hyphomonadaceae bacterium, assembly GCA_965279205.1. Classification (GTDB taxonomy): domain Bacteria; phylum Pseudomonadota; class Alphaproteobacteria; order Caulobacterales; family Hyphomonadaceae; genus UBA7672. The sequence goes on along the minus strand of OZ257144.1, from coordinate 14,861 downwards.
CGAGCGCAAGTGGACCTACAATCCCGGCGTCGACAAGGCGCGCGGCGTGTCGGCCTGCTGCGACGTCGTCAATCGCGGCGTCGCGATCTGGGAAGGCAATGTCTATGTCGGCACGATCGACGGGCGCCTGATCGCGCTCAACGCTGCGGACGGCAAGGTCGTCTGGGAAAAAGTGACGGTCGACCAGTCGAGGCCATACACAATCACCGGTGCGCCGCGCGTCATCAAGGGCAAGGTGCTGATCGGCAATGGCGGCGCCGAGCTGGGCGTGCGCGGCTACATCACCGCCTATGACGCCAAGACCGGCGAGCAGGCCTGGCGCTTCTTTACGACGCCGAACCCGACCAAGGCAGCGGATGGCGCGGCATCCGACAAGGTGTTCGCCGAGAAAGCCAACGCGACCTGGGGTGACAAGGGCGACTGGACAGAGACTGGCGGCGGCGGCACGGCGTGGGACGCCATGGCGTACGATCCGGAACTCGACATCCTCTATGTCGGCGTCGGCAACGGGTCGCCCTGGAACCGCCGCCTGCGCGATCCGGACGGTCTCGACAACCTGTTCCTGTCCTCGATTCTCGCGCTGAAGCCCGACACGGGCGAATATGTCTGGCACTACCAGACGACGCCGGGCGAGACGTGGGACTACACCGCGACGCAGCACATCATCCTCGCCGATCTCAAGATGGGCGATGCGACGCGCAAAGTGGTGATGCAGGCGCCGAAGAACGGCTTCTTCTACGTGCTCGACCGCGCGACGGGTGAACTCCTGTCGGCGGACGCCTACCAGCCCATCAACTGGGCGACCGGCGTCGACCTGAAGACCGGTCGCCCGATCGAAGCGGCAAACGCGCGCTATCTCGACAGCCCCTTCCAGGCCGTGCCGGGGCCACTGGGAAGCCACAACTGGCACCCGATGGCGTTCAGCCCTGACACCGGACTGGTCTACATTCCGGCGCACACGCTGCCGCAGCTTTATGCCGACCAGGCGGACTTCGCCTATCGGCCGGGCTTCTGGAATACCGGCATCGAGTTCGCCGGCGTCGGTCCAACGCCGAAGCTGAACGAGCGTCTGGCCGCGCGGGCCGCTCTCAAGGGCCAGCTCGTGGCATGGGATCCCGTGGCGAAGAAGCCGCGCTGGGTGCACGACTACGCGACGCCGTGGAATGGCGGCGTGCTTGCGACGGCTGGCGGCCTTGTCTTCCAGGGCAGCCTCGACGGCAAGTTCCGAGCCTTCAGCGCGGCTGACGGCGCGCCCAAATGGGAGGCCGAAGCGCAATATCCAGTCATGTCCGGACCGATGAGCTACGAAATCGATGGCGATCAGTATGTGGCCGTCACGGCCGGTTGGGGGACCGCCCTCCCGCTGACCGGCGGAGGCGACGTCATTCCGAAAATCGGCTCACCGGAAATGGGCCGCGTGATCGTCTACAAGATCGGCGGAACCGCGAAGTTGGCGCCTTACGAAGTGCTGGAGCTGGACAAGGTTCCCGTGGCCGAAGACTTCGGCAGCGCCCAGCAACTGGCGACCGGCCGTGTGCTGTACGACCGCAACTGCTTAGTCTGCCACGGTCCGCTTGTCGTCTCGAGCGGAACCGTGCAGGACCTGCGCTGGGCCCAGGCGCCGGCGACGAAGGAGTCGTTTGCCGAGGTGCTGCTGCAGGGCAAATACGCCAGCGCCGGCATGGCAAACTTCGCCGCGACCCTGTCGGCGAATGACGCCGAGTCTGTCCGCGCCTACATCATCAGCCGCGCGCACGAGGATGCGGACAAGCCTGTTCCTGCGCCGAACTAGGTTTCATCCAGGCATGTTCGCAATGTAGGCTGGCTTCCAGGAATGGGAGCCAGCCTATGCGTTTCATCGTCTTCGTCGCGAGCCTTCTGTTCGCTATTGCGCCGGTAGCGTCGGCGCAGGCATTGAAGTTGTCGCCTGCGGAAGGCGACCACATCGCGAAGGATTTCGCGTTCGCAAGCGGAGAGAAACTCGGCGAACTGAGGCTGCATTATGCGACGCTGGGAACGCCGCATCGCAATGCGAAGGGCGAGGTCGACAATGCAGTGCTGATCATGCATGGCACGGGTGGGGACGGAAAACAGTTCCTGCGAGCGCAGTTCGCGGATGTGCTGTTTGCGCCCGGTGGACTGCTCGATCCGGCGAAATACTTCATCATCCTGCGTGACGGCATCGGGCACGGCAAATCGTCGAAGCCGAGCGACGGGCTGCGGGCGAAGTTTCCGAAGTACGACTATGACGACATGGTGCGGGCAGACTATGAGCTGCTGACAAGGGGACTTGGCGTTTCGCACGCGCGGCTGGTGATGGGCACCTCGATGGGGTGCATGCATTCCTTCGTGTGGGGAGAGATGTATCCCGACTTCATGGATGCATTGATGCCACTGGCCTGCCTGCCGACGGAGATTGCGGGACGCAACCGGATCTGGCGGAAGCTGCTGATCGACGCGATCCAGAGCGATCCGGACTGGAAGGGCGGGGACTATGTCGAACAGCCATGGCGGGCGCTGCGCACGGCGGAGGGACTGCTGCTTCTGGCGGGCGGCGCGCCGATCGTGATGCAGAACGACTATCCGACGCGCGACAAGGCGGACGCCTATGCGGAGACCTATGTCGCCAACAACATGAAGGCGGTCGATGCCAATGACCTGATGTACCAGGTGGCGGCCTCGCGGACCTATGACCCGTCGAAGGGGCTGGAGAAGATCAAGGCGAAGCTGACGTGGGTGAATTCAGCGGACGACTTCATCAATCCGCCGGAGCTGGGGCTAGCCGAGCAGTTTGCGAAGCGTCTGAAGACCGGCAAGTTCGTCCTGATCCCTGCGAGCAAGGACACGCGCGGCCATGGCACGCACACCTGGGCGGCGCTGTGGAAGCAGCATCTCGAGGCGCTGCTGAAAGTCTCCGCCCCCAAATAGAAAAGGCCTGGACGTGGGTCCGGGCCTTTCCTTGTCTGGCTGTGGCAAAACCTATTTCGGGTTGCAGAACTCGATGAAGTCGCGGGCTTGGCTCGACAGGTCCTTCAGCGAGCCGACATATTTCGCCTGCACCTGGGCGGCGGGGTCCTTCACGAAGGCCCACTGTGCTTCGCCCTGGTCGGTCAGCACCGAGATCATGTCGAGCTGGCCCATCGCGATAAGATCAGCCGAGACCAGCGGGAAGACGAAGTCGGCGTCGGGCGATTTCGGGTTCGTCTCGAATTTGCCTTCGAGCGGGCGGGCGCCGGCGCCGGTGCGCAGGCTGTAGGTCGCGCTCTGGCCGACGCGCGTGGCCGACTGCTTGCCGAGGCGGGCGGTGATCTTGCCGTTGGCGGCGTTGCAGCTGATCAGCACTCCGGCATGGCTGTCGACCGTGTTGCTGGAGTTGTTGACGAGAGCGAGCAGCGGGTCCTGCGGCATCAGGCGCTCGTCGGCGAGCCAGTGCGTGGTTGCCGCCATGTTGGCGACAGTCACGGTGGTCCCGGCGCCGGGCGTCAGCGGGACGGCGCCGCCCGCGGAGACCGCGCCGCCTGCGGGGGCGGGGTTGGAAGCGCACGCCGTGGCGAGCAGCGCGGTGGCGGCTAGCAGTGCGATACGGTTGAACATGGTGGGTCCCTTTCGGCGGAAGTCTGCGAGTTGCTGTCTGGCTTCAGATCGTGACGACGACTTTGCCCTTTGCGCGGCGTTCCGACAGCTCCTTTATGGCGTCGGCGGCGCGTTCGAGCGGATACCTGTTCGACACATGTGGCCGAATTTTGCCTTCCTTGTAGAGCTTGAACAGGTCGGCGAGGTTTTCAGCATGGCCTTTAGGGTCGCGGGCGACAAAAGCACCCCAGAAAACGCCCACGATCTGGCAGGATTTCAAAAGTGTAAGGTTGAGAGGCAGTTTCGGGATGCCGGCCGGGAAGCCGATCACCAGGAAGCGCCCGTCCCAGTTCAGCGCCCGCACGGCAGGCTCGGCATAGTCGCCGCCGACGCCGTCATAGATGACATCGACACCGCCGCCCGAGATGTCCTTGATCTGCTCGGAGAAGGCTTTCTGCTGGTCGCGGCTCAGCGGATTTTCGGGATAGACGAAGCCCTTGTCGGCGCCTTTCGAAATGCAGAAGTCGACCTTCTCTTGGCTCGAGGCGGCGGCGATGACTTCCGCGCCCATCGCCTTGCCGAGTTCGACCGCCGCGAGGCCGACGCCGCCGGCGGCGCCGAGCACCAGCAGCTTCTCGCCGGGCTTGATGTAGGCGCGGTCCTTCAGCGCGTAGTGCGACGTGCCGTAGGTCATCAGGAAAGCCGCGGCTTCATCGAAGGGCATGAAGTCGGGCAGCAGGTTCATGCGGTTGGCCGGGATAGCGATCTCTTCGGCCATGCCGCCTGCGCCGGTCGAGCCGAACACTTTATCTCCGACCTTGAGCGACGTGACGCCTTCGCCGACCGACTTGACGATGCCGGAAATCTCGCCGCCCGGAGAGAATGGCCGGGCGGGCTTGTACTGGTACATGTCCTGGATGATCAGGAAATCCGGGAAGTTGACGCCAACCGCCTTCACCGAGACCACCACTTCGCCAGCCTTTGCGGTGGGCGAGGGGACTTCCTCCAGCACCAGCGTATCAGGCAGGCCAGGGGCCTTGGAGAGGATGGCTTTCATGGGTGGTCGCTCCGACGCTCAGGACTGTCGGAACCCGATTAGCTGACCCGTCCGGGACTGTCATCCTGTAGCGCCGAATTCGTTGACCCCGGCCGCCGGTTTCGGACCGTCTTGAATTCCCCCCGGAAGTTCGCCTAGGGTTCAAGCATACGGGGACGTGCGTTTATCCACGCAACAAGACAAGATCTCGGGGGACTTCATCATGAACATGTACAAGGCGGCGCTAGCCGCACTCGCTACCGTTGTGCTCGCTTCTGCGTGCGCCACGCCTGGACCAATGAATCGCAACATGCCGCTGGCGGCGCGCGACAAGATCGCGGCGACTGAAGTCGTCACGACGATCGCGCAGAACGAGATCACGATCGCCGTACCTACCACCGCGGGCGCCTCGGCAGGCGCGGCGGCTTCCTTTGGCCTGCTGGGCGCCCTGGTCGGTTCGCTGGTCGAAGCCGGTATCGACGCCTCCAATGCCGCTGCCGCCGAAACATCGGTCAAGCCGCTGCGCAATGCGCTAGTCGATCTCAACTTCGACGACATGATCCAGACCGACCTCAAGGTCGCCCTGGCGCAGGCCGCCTGGCTCAATTCCGGCGACTCCAGGGTTGTAAAGGAAATCACGCCCGCGAACCTCGAAAAGGTCCTCAAGGACTCGAAAGCCAGCGCCATGCTGCTCGTCCCGGCCTCTTACGAACTTAATTTCAACGCCGACGAGCTCACGATCACGATCGCGCCCCGCGTTCTGCCGAAAACATCCGACCTGCAGGCCCTGTTGCCTGAGAAGTTCGATCCCAAGGCGTCGCAGGTCACCAATACCAACGATCTCTACCGCAACTATTTCAGTTTCCGGACCGCGATTCCCAAGGCCACCAACAACCGCGACGCCAACATCGCGCTTTGGGCGGCCAACAGCGGCGCCCCGATGCGCGAGGCGTTGAAGCTTGGCTCGGCCAAGCTGACGCAGATGCTCGCGGCTGACCTCGTGACGGATCCCGCGGCCGCTTTCGATCCGAAGACGACCAAGCTGCAACCGTTCGAAGCCGAACTCATCTGGGGTCATGTCGTGGCCAAGGACGATGTCGGCACGCAGGTCGCGCTCGCCAGTGGCGGACAGATCTATGTCACCCACGTCGCGCTTGCGCCGCTGGCGCAGGCCCCGCCCCAGCCGAAAGAGAAAAAAGACAATCCGCGGTGGCGCTAGGATGAAGGCTCGATCCCCGCTCGCGGCCGGCGCCATCCTGGCGCTGGTCGCGATGTCAGCCTGCGCAAGCAGGGAAACCGTGCAGCTCAGTTCGTCTTTTGCGCCCGCGGGAAACTATCCGTGGGCCCACACGCCCAGGAAGGCCAATACGCCTCCGGTCTGCAGCGCCAGCGTTGGCGACGTCACCGACGCGCGCTCTGACACCCAGACCATGGGTCATCTCGGCGGCCGTTTCGTCAAACATGACGATACGATCGGCTGGCTCCGATCCGGCTTCGAGACGCTGTCGATGGACAAACGCATTCGCATGGTTGAAGCGGCGAACGTCGGCGACGGCTTCGTGCTGAACGTCGCGCTGCTGAAGTCCTACATGGAAAGCCCCGCCATGGCGAAGTCCGCCACGGTCGTGGTCCGCGTGAGCTATGCGAAGTCCGGAACGCCCATCGGCGAGAAGATCTTTCGCGGCGACCATACGGAGGTGAACTGGGGCAGCGGCGATAACGAGGCGCGCGATTCGCTCAATCGGGCACTGCAGGAAGTGATCGCGCAAACTCACGACGACCTGCTCGAACGGTGCATTCAGGGAAGCTCCTCGCCTCCCGCACGCCCTGTCGCGACGAGCTGATATCGCACGCCAGCAGGCCGCCCTGAGAATTCCTAGCTGGCAGACAGATCCTGCGTCTCGCGACTGCGCCTGCCGGCGAGCAGCCGGTTAATCTGGCGGCGCACGGGCTGGTCGTAGACGCGGTCCAGCATCAGCGCCGCGCCAAATATCAGGACCGCCGCGCCAAGAACGCCGGCGACACCGAATGTTGCGAGCGATGGAGCGAGGCCGGTAGCGGCAATGCAGGCGTCGAGCAGAAGCAGCATCGGCACGTGGATCGCGTAGAAGGGATAGGACGCGGCGCCCAGCGTCGTGCATGCGCCGGCCAGCGCCTTCGGCTGACTGCTGGCGCCGAGGAAGATCAGGGCGGGAAAGATGATCGTGACCGCCGCGAGGTCGAACGCGCTCCGGAATCCGGTCGCGGGAATGGCGAAGACAGCAACCATGGCCAGAGCCAACATCGGCGCTGGTACGCCAACGGACATGGGCTTCCGCTTCCACAACCGGAACAGCGCAACGCCGACGAAGAAGGAGAACACCACGCGTGCAAGCGCGAGCAGGAAGCCGTCATACCGTACACCGGCATCGAGCGAGCCGTAGGACAGGGCCGCCGCCACGAGGCATGCGCCTGCCAGCGCGATCAGCGGCCACAGCTTCAGCCGTGGCGCAAACACCAGGATCAGTGCGAAGGCCGTGTTCGCCACGATCTCGAAGAAGAGCGACCAGGCCGGGTAGTTGAGGGGAAACAGCGCCTGCTCCGGGACGAATGGCGTCGCCGGCAGGAAGGCGAGGGACGATGCAGCGGCGCCAGCCAGCGGCGCGATGTTCCGTCCGGCGTCGAGCGCGAGCCAGGCAAGCACTGCGAAGCCGATCGCTGCGCCGAGCAGATGCATGGGAGCAAGCCGGACATAGCGCGCGAGAACAAACTGCGGGACGCCCATGTCGCGTCCCAGCCTGTCGCCATAGGCATGCGCGATGACAAAGCCGCTGAGCAGGAAGAACAGGTCGACCGCGAGGTAGCTTCCCGGAAGCAGCGTTGCGAGCGTGTGATCGGCCGGATGGACCGTGAAGACTGCGAGAGCGGCAATGCCGCGCAGTCCGTCGAGCGCCAGAAAACGATGCTGCGTCACGCCCAGCCCCTGAATTCGTCGCCAGCCTAGTCCTGGCCCGGTTAACAAGGCCTGCGCCGGACGCAGCCAATCGAAGGTTTCCTTGACCGGTTCGTCGGGTTGCACGAGCTTGCCGCGTTGCCGGCAAGGGGAGGGACGAAATGCGGCTTGTCACATTGGCGGGTGTCTGTTTCGCGATCGCCGGATGCCAGCCCGGGACGCCAGCGCCTCCACAGCAGGTGACCGCGCCCGTCGCACCGGCGACACGCGAGATCGCGCTCATCGCCAATGCGGAGGGCGGCACTGTCTCCCTGCTGGATGTCGCGGCGCGCACGATCATTGGAACGATCGACATCAATCCCGACAAGGTCATCGTCCAGCGGCCGGGCACGCCGAACTACGCGCAGGATACCGACATCTCGCCCGATGGCAGCACGCTCTATGTCTCGCGCGGATACATGGGTGATGTCGCGGCGTTCGACATCGCGACCGGCAAGCCGCTCTGGGTGCGCAAGCTGGATACCGGCCGCTCCGATCACATGACGATCACGCCGGACGGCAAGTGGCTGTTCGTGTCGGTGATGTTCGACAATCAGGTTGCGAAGATCGACGCAGCGACAGGCGAAGAGAAGGGACGGTTCCCGTCAGGCGTCTATCCGCATGACAACCAGATCTCGAAGGACGGGAAATCCGTCTACAACACCAGCCTTGGCCAGCTCGCCGGCCTGCCGGCCGGGGCCGTGCCGAAGGCGACGCCGAAGAATCCGATGACGTTCACCGTCGCGGACATCGAGACGCTGGAGGTCACGCGAGAGATCGTGATGCCGTTCGGCATCCGGCCCTGGCACATGAATCCGGAAGGCACGGTGTTCTACGCGCAGATGTCGAACATCCACGCGGTGGCTTCGTTCGATTTCGCGACCGGCAAGGAGACGAAGCGGCTGGACCTGTCGATCAAGCCGGGGGCGACGGCGAAAGACTGGGATTTCGAGGCGCCGCATCACGGGCTGGACATCACGCAGGACGGCAAGACGCTGTGCCTCGCTGGACGGGCGTCGGACTATGTTGCGCTGGTGAAGGCGCCGGAGATGGAACTGATCAGGGAGATACCGGTGGACGATGCGCCAGGCTGGGCGACGATCGCGCAGGCCGACGGGGCATGCATCGTTCCCAACACCCGGGCGGACACGATCTCGATCATCTCGCTGGTGGAGGCGAAGGAAGTCGCACGCATCAAGGGCGGCGACGGGCCGAAGCACGTTACCGTGGCGATGATGCCGGCGGACGTGGTCGACGCTGTTGCAGCCCGGCAATAGTCCTTGCCGTTGACTTCGTTTCAGCGGGCGCCATTCATCCGCCGATGAAGACCGTTCGTGGATATTTCGGGATCGGCGTTGAATCCCTGTCCAAGCCGATGAATCTCGGCGCGCTGCAGCGCACGGCGCATGCGTTCGGCGCGGCATTCACGTTTTCGGTCGCGGCGGCGCCGAAAATCCGCGTTATGCACCATGCCGACACGTCGAAGTCCGACCTGCACATTCCCTGGTATCTCTGGGACAAGGTCTCCGACATGCAGTTCCCGCGCGGCTGCCAGCTGGTTGGCATCGAACTGACGGACGATGCGATCGACCTACCGACCTTCCGCCACCCGCTGCAGGCCGCCTATGTGATGGGCGGGGAGGCGCGCGACCTGTCGCCGGAGATGCAGGCGCGTTGCGTCCACATCGTGAAAATCCCGACACGCTTCTGCATCAATGTTTCGCTGGCGGGCGCGCTGGTAATGTACGACCGCACGCTGGCGCTTGGCGGCTATCCGGCGCGGCCGGTTGCGTCGGGCGGGCCTGCGAAAGAAGACTGAAACAGGATCAGTCGAGATAGATGCGGCCGCTGCCTGTGGGCAGGCACAAGCCGATCAGGATCAGACCGATGCTGGCGGCAAGGCCGAACATGAGCGTGATTGCAACACGCGCGTCTTCCGGTTTCATGCCGGTCGCGAACACGAAGACCAGCATCAGGCCGAGGACACAGGCGAGGATCAGCCCCGCCGTGCGGATGCCATAGGCGATAGCGTTGGCGATCGGCGAGCGTCCGTTCCAGCTACCATAGATCCAGCGTCCGCCAGCCATGAGGCCCAGACCAGAAAACAGGATGGCGAGCGTGATCGAAGTTGTGGGCAGCATGCGGGCCGGATCATTCCAGTCGACGAAGCGGCCAACGATGACAGACGCGATCATCACCGCCGTCATGATGGCGGCGGCGCCGAGGATCATCAGTGTTGCGCCTGAAAGGCGACGCCAGGACACCCGGCTGCTCCCGATCTGCTTAATCTGCTGTTCAGGAAGCAGGCGCGGCGCCGTCCGGGGTTTACCTAATCGGCGGCTGTAAGCGCTCGAGGAGAGCCGTTTTCGCGCCAGTTTGGGCCAAAACCCTGCGGATTCCGCCGGTTGCGTGAAATTCGCGGGACCCGCTTAAACCCACTTTCAACCCTTCGTGCCAGTTTGATGCGGAACAGGGAGGCCGCCCAAGAGCCCCCGGCAATGATGGTGTGTGGACATGGCTAAGACCGTTCTGGTCGTCGATGACGATCCTACCCAGCGTCGTCTCATGCAGGCCGCGGCCGAGAAGCAGGGCTTCCGCGCCCGCGTCGTCGAGAATGGCGAACGCGCGCTCGAGGAAGCTTCCGACGCCAAGAACGGCGTCGATGTCGTCCTTCTCGACCTGGTGATGCCGGGCCTCTCGGGCATGGAAACGCTCGAGCGCCTGATGGAGCGCCGTCCTGATCTCCCCGTGATCGTTCTGACCGCCACCGGCGGCATCGATACCGTTGTTTCGGCCATGCGCGCTGGCGCGGTCGACTTCTTCGTGAAGCCGGCGAGCCCTGAACGTATCGGGATCTCGATCCGCAACGCGCTCAAGCTGTCCGACCTTCGCGGCGAGGTGAAACGCCTCACCAAGAAGTCCGACGGCAAGATGGGCTTCGATGACATGATCGCTGGCGCGCCTTCGATGCGCCAGGTCGTTCGTCTTGGCCAGCGCGCCGCCGCGTCAACCATTCCGATCCTGATCCTCGGTGAATCGGGCGTCGGCAAGGAAGTCATTTCACGCTGCATCCAGGGCGCCTCGGAGCGCGCTGGCAAGCCGTTCATCTCGGTCAACTGCGGCGCCATTCCGGAAAACCTCGTCGAGTCGATCCTGTTCGGCCACGAGAAGGGCTCGTTCACGGGCGCACACGAGAAGAAGCTCGGCAAGTTCGTCGAAGCCGACGGCGGCACGCTGTTCCTCGATGAAGTCGGCGAGTTGCCTCTTGATATGCAGGTCAAACTCCTGCGCGTCCTCCAGGAAGGCGAAGTCGACGCTGTCGGTTCGCGCCGCCCCACCAAGATCGACGTCCGCATCATCTCGGCGACCAACCGCGACCTCGCCCAGCAGGTCAAGGAAGGCCGCTTCCGCGAGGATCTCTATTATCGCCTGAACGTGTTCCCCATCGAGATGCCGAGCCTGCGCGAGCGTCGCGAAGACCTGCCGGCACTGGTCGAACATTTTGTCCGCCGCTTCAATGCGGAAGAGGGCAAGGCCGTGCCGGGCGTGGCCCCCGACACGCTGTCGATGCTGATGAACTTTGACTGGCCGGGCAACGTTCGCCAGCTCGAGAACGCCGTGTTCCGCGCCATCGTGCTGTCGGATGGCGGCGTGCTGAAGCCGGAAGATTTCCCGCAGATTTCGGGTCTCACCGTGACGGCGCCGGTTGCGGGTTCTGCCGTGCTGACGCCGGCGAACGATGCGGCCGACCAACCCGTGCTGATCACCGATCCGACGGGCGAACTGCGCACGCTAGAAGCGATCGAGCGCGATCTCATCCAGTTCGCCATCGATCATTATTCGGGCCACATGTCGGAAGTGGCGCGCCGTCTCGGCATCGGCCGCTCGACGCTCTATCGCAAGGTTCGTGAATACGACCTGCGCGTGCGTGACGGCGAAGAACTGGAAGACGTGGGCTAGGACTGTCTCTGAACGGGTTTGTTGAGGTGTGGGGGACGGGGCTTCGCCCTGTCCCTCTTTTTTTATCCGAGCAGCCAGACCATCGCCGCGCCGATCAGGATGAGGCTGAGGCCTGCGCGGCGCAGCTTGCCAGTGTAGCGGCGAAATCCGTTCTCGCCCTGAGTCGCGTGGCCGAAGGTGACCGGGTGCACGGCGAGCAGTTGCTCGACGACATAGCGCGCTCCGAACAGGAACAGCGCGCCCTTCACGATCAGGATCCAGCCCACAACACCCATGGCCGGAAGCTGCACCGGGCTGCGCGGCGATTCAACGACGCTACGCAGCTGGCCTGGCGCTGCCAGTGGCTCTGGCAACGGCGCGTGCGGTCAGCGCCATCAGGGTCAGCGTGGGGTTCTGTGTGCCCTGCGACGGGAAAGCCGAGGCATCAGTCACGAACAGCCCACGCGCGTCCCAACACTCATTGTGGGGGTCCAGAACGGAGGTTTCCGGGGTCTCTCCCATGCGCGCCGTGCCGCATTCGTGGATGGCCATGCCGGGCGGAGACGGGCGCGTGTTGATGTCCGCGAGCTTCACTTTTGCGGCCTCGGCGATCTCGCGGATGGCGTTCGCCTGCCGGTTGGCGCGAGTGAGTTCGGCCTCATCGAGAGCGCAGGCGATACGAAGGGTGGGGATGCCCCAGCGGTCCTTGCGGTTCATGTCCAGCTCGACCCGGTTTTCCGGACGCGGTGTCATCTCCGAAAACGACACGGCCTGGAAGAAGGATCCCTGGCCCTGGGACGAGCGGTAGAGCTGCACGCCGTAGCCGCGCTGGCCTTCGCCGGTGCCGCCATCGCGGCGATCGAAGCGCGGCAGGAAGACACTGCGGCCGCTCTCGAGCGTCACACGGCCGCCGGGCAGAGGCGCGCCCTGGCCCTGCGCGCTCATCACGATGTGATCCATCAGGTTATGGCCCAGTGCGCCTGAGGCGCGGCCAAGGCCGTTGTCGCCGCCCGACAGCAACAGGATGCGCGTCGACTCCAGCGTCGAGGCGCAGAGGAAGACGAGCGGCGTCATGGCAGTGCGCGTTGTGCTGCTGGCGTCATCAACGAAGGCGACGCCCGTTGTCTTGCCTTTGCCGTCGGTCAGGATTTCGCGAACGATCGCGCCGCCTCGGAAGAGCAGCTTGCCGGTCGCGGCTGCCTGATCGAGCGAGTTGAGTGGCTGGGCAAAGCGGCCAAGCACAGGGCGTGCGCTGGGCCATCGTGCGGAGACTGTGTTGATCAGATCCTGCTCGGCAGACGTGGCGCTGGTCTCGTTTGCGATCTCGCTGTCTGGCGTCCAGTCGACGCCGTCGCGACGGCCGGACAGCCGAAGGCGGTGCTCGACCGACGCGTACCAATCGTTGAGTTCGCCCTGTTCGACGGGCCAGTTGGGGCTGAGGCCATCGTCGGGCCGGAAGTCCATAGGCGACAGGCGATAGTATTGCCGGCCATGCCCAGGCACGATCATGCGGCCGCCAGGCTGGCGGACACGAAACCAGGTAAACTCCGTTCCCGGTTCCGACGTGTAGGGATTGTCGCGGTCGTCGACGAATTGCGATGGATCCATCTGCCAGGCGAAGCAGCGCGACTGCATGGGTTGGCGCAGCAGGCCGGCGGCGCGCAGGCCCTTGCGGCCCAGATTCGAAATAGCCGGCGGAAGCGCCGAGAAGAGTTCGGGCGTCGCGACGGTGCGCACGATGGCGGAGAAGGGCGCGGTGAACGGGCGGCGCACCGCGCCGCTGACACCAGCATCGAGCACAAGTGTGGTGAGCCCGGATTCGGTGAGCAGCAGGGCGGCGAGTCCACCTGCTGCGCCGGCGCCGACGACGATCGCGTCGATGCCGCCTGCGTCGATGCGATCGAGCGTTGTTGCCTTGGCGCTGGCGGCGAGGGCCGGCGAAAGTTTCAAGACAGCTCCCCAGCCTTGGTCATTCGGTTAATGCCTGCGCGATGAAGCGACGCAAGAGCTGTACCGTAAATGCAGACGCCGGCGATGCAGGGTGCATCGCCGGCGTCATGTGTTCGTTCGGGATATCCGGCCGGAATCCCGGGCCGTCTAGGTTTTCGGCAGGAGGCCTTCACGCTGGGCGCGTTTGCGAGCCAGTTTCCGCGCGCGGCGGACGGCTTCAGCCTTTTCGCGCGCCTTGCGCTCGGAGGGCTTCTCGAAATGGTTGCGGCGCTTCATCTCCCGGAAGAGACCTTCGCGTTGCATCTTCTTTTTCAGCGCTTTCAACGCCTGATCGACGTTGTTATCGCGGACCACGATCTGAACTATTTGAAACTCTCCATCGGTTTCCCGGCCGGCCCCGGGGGTTGGCTCTTGGAATGCAGAAACGCCGAAAAGGCCCTGATCGCTCCCTTTTGAGGATGCGCTGGCCCGTTCGACGGGTGATTGTGACCGCTCCCCATGACTAGGCCATGACGGGCAGGCGCGGGTCCGATATCATAGGAAAACGGGCCTGCCTACTGTCCTTTGGCTCAGGATTTCACCAATGAGCGACACCGAGTCCAAGGACGGAGCCCCCAGTGACCGGTTCCGGGACCAGCTCCTGGACGCCCTGCTGGAACTCGCCCCCGAAACAGGGTGGACGCAGGCCGGGCTGGCCCGGGCCGCCCAAAAAGCCGGTCTGACCGAGGGCCAGGCCCTGCTGGCGGCGCCGAATGGCGTAGCCGACCTGCTGGAGGCATTCGGGACAAGGGCGGCCAGGGCGCCCGGCGCCCGCCTCAATGATCCAGACATCGCCGCCATGAAGGTGCGCCAGAAGGTGGCGGCGGGGGTGAAGGCCTGGCTGGCTGAACTCGGGCGTCACAAGGCCGCGGTGAAGCGGGCGGCTGCCTCGCCGGCCAACCTGCTAACCGGGCCGAAGGGCGTCTGGGCGGCGGCGGATGCGATCTGGTCGGGGCTTGGCGACAAATCGACCGACTTCAACTGGTACACCAAGCGGATGATCCTTTCCGGCGTCATCGGCTCGACCCTGGCTGTCTGGCTCGGTACGGACGACCAGCAGCAGATCGACGACTTCCTCGAACGCCGCATCGAAAACGTCATGCAGTTCGAGAAGTTCAAGGGACAGGTCAAGGACGCCGTCTCGAAGATGCCCGACCCGATGGATCTGTTCGGCCAGCGCAAGTGATCCGCTTCAGGATCCGCGCGGCTTCAGCTTCGTGACATGCCCCATCTTCCGCCCATCGGCGGCTCGGCGCTTGCCGTAGAGATGGACCTTCGCGCCTTCCGACAGATGCTTCTGCCAGAGGCTGGCTTCATCGCCGAGCAGATTGAGCATCTCGCCGTCGGAATGGC